>NZ_JAKPBU010000001.1 GCF_022662495.1 Lysobacter sp. M2-1 | reverse complement strand
CGGAAACCCCGAAGGGGCGGCGGCCATGGATGGCCGCCGTTTTCGGATCGAGCCATGGATGGCGAGTCCGAAAATTGCTTCGGCATCCGCATTCCTTGAGCGATCTGGATCCATTGAGGTGCTTTCTTTGGTTACTTTCTTTGCACCAGCAAAGAAAGTAACTCGCCGGCAGGCGAAAGCCCTGCTCTTAAGGCCAATACGTCCGGAACCTGCGGAAAAACAGCAGCAACATCCTTGGATCCCCGCCTCCGCCTTCGCGGGGGCAGCCTCTGCGCGGGGATGACGGTCAAGCTGTGGGCCGATCACCCACACGCGCAAGACGCTACAACCACTCCCGCCAAGGCAACGATGGATCCCCCAACGCCAGAAAATCCCCGTTGAGCACCGTATCGCGCTGGTTGTAGCGCAGCGGCCTGCCACGCGGGTCCATCACCAAGCCACCAGCAGCTTCCAGGATCGCCTGGCCGGCGGCGGTGTCCCATTCGCTGGTCGGCCCGAAGCGCGGATACACGTCCATCGCACCTTCGGCGATGCGGCAGAACTTCAGCGACGAACCCTGCGCCATCGGCTCGGTCTCGCCCATGCGGTCCATGAACGCCTGCGTGCGCGCGTCGCGGTGGGAGCGGCTGGCGGCCACGCGCAGCGGCGCAACAGCGGGTCGGCGGCAGTGGATCGCCATGTCCGTATCCCCTTCGCGCCGGAATGCACCCGCGCCGGGCGCGCCGTGCCACAGCGCGCCGGTGACCGGTTGCTGGATCACGCCGAACACCGCCACGCCGTCCTCGACCAGGGCGATGTTCACCGTGAACTCGCCGTTGCGCTTGACGAACTCGCGCGTGCCGTCGAGCGGATCGACCACCCACAGCCGCGGCCAGCTGCGGCGCAGCAGCGCCGGCACCTGCTCGGCCGATTCCTCCGACAGGATCGGGATGTCCGGCGTCAGCCGCTCCAGGCCTTCGACGATGCAGGCATGCGAAGCCAGGTCCGCCTCGGTCAGCGGGCTGGCGTCGGACTTGTGCTCCACGTCGAAGCAGGTCTCGTAGACGGCGAGGATGCGCGCGGCGGCATCCCGCGCCAGGGCGATCACGCCGTCGCGCACTTGGGTATCGAGGGTCATGTGTGGTTCCTGAGCCATTCGCGCACGATGAACAGGGCCGCGATCGAGCGGCCTTCGGAAAATTCCTCACGCAGGATCAGCTCGTGCAGCCGGTCCAGCTTCCATGGCACCACTTCCAGTTCCTCGGGCTCATCGCCCGGCAGCCGCTGCGGATACAGATCACGGGCCAGCACCAGATGGGTCTGGTGACTCATATAGGTCGGCGCGAGCGACAGCGTGCGCAGCACCTCGATCCGCCTGGCACCGTAGCCGGCTTCTTCCTTCAGTTCGCGATCGGCGGCCTGTTCGGGCGTTTCGCCGGCGTCGATGCGACCCTTGACCAGGCCCAGTTCGTAGCGGTGCACGCCGGCGGCGTATTCGCGCACCAGCAGCACGGTGTCCGCGTCGAGCATCGGCACCACCGCGACCGCGCCATGGCCGCCCGAGTGCACGCGGTGGTAGCGGCGGCGTTCGCCGTTGCCGAACTCCAGGTCCAGCTCCTCCACCACGCGCTCGCCTTCGCTGCGCCGGGTGACGCCGTGGATGGTGGGCAGGCGGCGAGAGCTCACGGGCGGCGCCCGGGGCCGGTGCGGCGCGCCATGCGGCAGGGGATAATCGGGGGATGCAGGACGATGCTCACTCGAACACGATTCTAAACGACGCCGCCGGCTGGCAGGCGCGCGACCTGTCGGTGCTGTGGCATCCGTGCACGCAGATGCGCGAGCACCCCGACATATTGCCGCTGGTGCCGATCGCACGCGGCGAAGGCGCCTGGCTCTTCGATCACGATGGCAACCGCTATCTGGATGCAGTGTCGAGCTGGTGGACCAACCTGTTCGGCCACGCCGAACCGCGCATCGCGGCCGCCATCGCGGCGCAGGCGATGCGCCTGGAGCAGGTGATGCTGGCCGGCTTCAGCCACGAGCCGGCGATCGAACTGGCCGAAGCCCTGCTCCGGATTGCACCGACGCAGGCCGGGCGCGCGCCGCTGGCCAAGGTGTTCTACGCCGACAACGGCTCGGCCGGCATCGAAGTTGCGCTGAAGATGGCCTTCCACTGGTTCCACAACCAGGGCGAACACCGGCGCACCCGGTTCATCGCGCTGGAGAACGGCTACCACGGCGAAACCATCGGCGCGCTGGCGGTCGGCGACATCCCGCTGTACCGGCGCGTGTACGCACCGCTGCTGATGCAGGCGATGTTCGTCCCTTCCCCCGATGCCTACCTGGCGCGCGAAGGCCAGAGCGCTGCAGGCCATGCGCAGGACGCCGCCGACGTGCTGGCGCATGTGCTCGACGAACATCCGGGCGAAGTCTGCGCGCTGGTGCTCGAGCCGCTGGTGCAGTGCGCCGGCAGCATGCGCATGTACGACCCGGTATACCTCAAGCGCGTGCGCGAACTGTGCGACGTGCACGGCGTGCTGCTGATCGCCGACGAGATCGCTACTGGCTTCGGCCGCACCGGCACCATGTTCGCCTGCGAGCAGGCAGGCATCCAGCCGGATCTGCTGTGCCTGTCGAAGGGTCTCACGGGCGGCTTCCTGCCGCTGTCGGCGGTGCTCGCCACGCAGGCGATCTACGACGGCTTCCTCGACGATTCGCGCGAGCGCGCCTTCCTGCATTCGCACAGCTACACCGGCAATCCGCTGGCCTGCGCGGCGGCGCTGGCCTCGTTGCGGATCTTCGAGGAAGACGACGTGCTGGCGCACAACCGCGTCACCGCGACGCGCATGCGCGAGCTGGCCGCGCGGTTGGCCAGTCACCCGCACGTGGCCGACGTGCGCCAGACCGGCATGATCGTGGCCTTCGAGCTGGCTCGGGACGGTGACAGGCGCACGCCGTTCGCCCCGTCGCTGCGCGTCGGCCTGCGCGCGTACCGCGCCGCGCTGGCGCGTGGCGTGGTGCTGCGGCCGCTCGGCGATGTGCTGTACTGGATGCCGCCCTACTGCATCGATGAGACCCAGCTGCAGCTGCTCACCGAAGTCACCCGCGCGGCGATCGACGAGGCCACGGCATGAACCCGATTCTCGTGCAAGCGCGTTCGGTTGCAGCCGCCTCCGTGGGAGCGGCCTTGGCCGCGAATGCTCTTGCGGCTAAAGCCGCTCCCACGACAGCCGCTCCCACAGCATCCGCAGAGCGGGCACCATGCGTCTGACCCGCGTCTTCGTGGACGCGCCGCTGTCCGTCGGCGCCGCCGCCACCCTGCCCGACTCCGCGGCCGGTCATCTGCTGCGCGTGCTGCGCCTGGGCGTGGGCGATGCCTGCGTGCTGTTCAACGGCGACGGTTGCGACCATGACGCGCGGATCGTGGCCGCGGGCAAGCGCGACGCCACCGTGGAAATCGTCGCCATGCGCGCGATCGGCAACGAATCCCCGCTGCGCATCGTCCTGCTGCAGGCGCTGGCGCGCGGCGAGAAGATGGACTGGATCGTGCAGAAGGCCACCGAGCTCGGCGTGGCCGGGATCGCGCCGGTGCTCAGCGAGCGCGGCGAGGTGAAGCTGGACGGCGAGCGCGCCGACAAACGGGTGGCGCACTGGCGCAGCGTGGCGATCTCGGCCTGCGAGCAGAGCGGGCGCGCGCGCATTCCGCAGATCGACGCGCCACAGCCGCTGTCGCGCGCTCTGGCGCAACTCTCGCCGGAGTCGCGCCGGCTGGCCCTGGATCCGGATGCCGATGCCACCTCGGCGTCGCTGGATCTGGGTGCGGAATGCACGGTCGTGATCGCCATCGGCCCCGAAGGCGGCTGGTCGCCCGGCGACCTCGCCCTGCTGCGCGGCGCCGGCTTCACCGGCCTGCGCCTGGGCCCGCGCGTGCTGCGCACCGAAACCGCGGGCCTGGCCGCCATCGCCGCGCTGCAGGCGCGCTACGGCGATTTCGCCTAGACCCTTTCTCAAGAGCAAGTGTCCTGCTTTTTGCTCGTCGTTCCCGCGAAGGCGGGAACCCATGGACGTTGGTCCCAATGGGTTGAAGTCCATGGATGACCGGCCTGCGGCTGCTGAAAACCGCCTCCCGCCTTCGCGGGGATGACGGCGTGGAAAGCCGCGCATCCCGGAGTCGAACTAGGCTTTCAGGCTGCGCGCGCCCTGATGCCGTCGCGTTGCAGGCACTGTGCGCCGCATCCGGATTGACAGCCCCGGCCGATGTTGTTGAGCTATGCGCGTTATCTCCGTCGCGCTGCACCCGCAGCCGACCCTGCCTCGAGGGGCGCTGCAGCGGACCGAAGGTCCGTCACGCTCGACGCAGGTCCGGATGGCAAGGGCGTCTCTGACAAGAGGATGCCGTATGAACGATTTCCGCAATCAAAGTCCGGCCGGCCGCGTCGTGGGCCTGTGGCGTTACCCGGTGAAATCGATGGCCGCCGAAGCGCTGGCCGAGGTCGACGTGTCGTGGCACGGGCTGGCCGGGGATCGCCGCTGGGCCTTCGTCCGCGGCGATGCGCCGCGCAGCGGATTTCCCTGGTTCACGCTGCGCCAGCGCGCCGACCTCAACCACTATCGTCCTTCGTTCGTCGAGCCGGAGCGGCCGGACAAGTCGCCGACCGTCGTGCGAACGCCGTCGGGCGCCGTGCTCGAGGTGACGGATCAGGCGCTGGCGGCCGAACTCGACCCCGCCGGCATCCGTGCGATCAAGCAGGACCGCGGCATCTTCGACACCTTCCCGCTGTCCCTGGTCACGACCCAGACCCTGTCCGCGCTGGGCGAGATGGTCGGCGACCGGCTCGACGTCTCGCGTTTCCGGCCAAACCTGCTGGTGGAAGCCACGGACGAAGCGCCGTTCCAGGAAGACGACTGGGTGGGCCGCGTGCTGCAGATCGGCGGCCTGCGCATGCGCATCGACCAGCGCGATGGCCGGTGCGTGGTGATCACCATCGACCCGGCCACGACCGTGCGCACTCCCGAGATCCTGCGCACCGTGGCGCGCGAGCGCCAGGGATGCCTCGGCGTCTACGGGTCCACCGTGGCGCCGGGCCGCGTCTCGGTCGGCGATGCGGTGGTGGTCGAATCCGCCACGTAATCGTCTGCACGCAAGGCGCGCGAGTGCGCCAGGCGCGCGCCGCGAATGCTCAGTCTGCCTTGCAAGCCGGGCTGTAGGACACGCGTACCAGGGGCTGGCCATTAGCTTCGCGGACCAGCTCGCCGCTTGCCGCGGCGGTGCGCCGCTTGATTTCGATCCACTCCTTGTCGGCCAGGAACGCCTTCCAGCGCGCGTCCATCGTGGCCCGGTCCGGCCAGGACAGCACGTAGACGAACTGCAGCTTCTCGCCGGTATCGCTCTCCCACATGTCGATCACGCTGAAGCCATGCCGGCGCATGATGCGCAGGGCGTGATCCTGGAAACGCTGGTGGAACGCATCCTGGTTGGCGCGATTGATTTCGTAGATGCGCAGCTGCTGCAGGCTGCTGCCGTTGCTGTGGCAGACGAAGCGATCCGGTTCGCTGGCGCCGGCACTGGTGGTCAGGGCGATGAGGCTCAGGAACAACAAGATCACAACGTTGCGCATGATGAGTCTGCTCACAAGTGGTTGTGCGATTCCCGGGTGGACGGGTGCGCTGCATCGAGCCACCTGATACGTCCGCCTCGGCTCGGCGGATTACAGCCCGATTCCGCGTCCGGCGCACCGGCCAGAAGTCCCGGGAAGCCGCGCTGCGCGAGACATGGGCGCAGTTCCGGGGCAAGTCATACGTCCATCCGCGACGCCAACCCCGGCGGGCGCCGCAACCGTTGCGAACACAGGGCCGTGTGCGTTCGAAGTACCCGCATGCCACAGCACCAACTCTCAGCCTGCCAGCTGGCCCCACACCGGCCGGACCTCGATGGTGGCGGCCGCGGCCATCGGATGCCGGGCCGCGACCTCGGCGGCGACGTCCAAGCCGGCGCACTGGATCAGCTCGTACGCGCACATCTGCTCGCGCGAGCGGGAGAACGGTCCATGCTTCCGGCGTGCTTCGCCCTCGCGCACCCGCACGGTGACGGCCTCGGACGCCGGCCGCAGCGGATTGCCGTGCACGCGCACGCCCCGGGCCTCCATGGCCGTCACCCAGTCCCGGATCTCCGTGACCAGGCGCTCGGTGGGTGCGAACGTGTCGTCGTGGGCAATGATGAGCAGGTAGTGCAACGGTCTCTCCAGTCGACCGGGCCAGGCGCCCTTCCTGTCATGACGAATGAGGGGCGCGAAAAGTGACAACCGGAACCCGACCGGCCCGTGCACGAGCGTCGCGGCCGCGCGCCCCGGGGGCCCGGCCCCAAACCCGCGCGCCCGGGGGGGGCGCCAACAAATGACACCGGCACCCCCACCGCCCGTTCCCGGCGGGGCGCCCGGGCGCGACCGGTGCTCCGGACACATCCCGGTCGCGCCGGAGCGGCGCTCCTACAAGGGAAGTGAGTTCCCGTAGCGCATCCAGGTCCCGGCGCCGGCGCACCCGAGCCCGCGCAAACGCGTCACGCCAGGTGACGCGGCACCCTGGCCTTGAGCAGCTCGATCAGGTCCGGATCCATGTAGGCGTAATCGTCCGGAATCTCCAGGCAGACCACGCGCGTGTCGCCGAGATGCGGCTTGAACCGGGCCGAGAGCTTGTTGCGATGCATGCGTTCCATCACGAAGACGATGTCCGCCCACTGCAACAGCTCGGGCGTCAGCGGGTTCTCGGCGTCATGGTTGAGACCGGCCGATGCGGTTTCGATCCCCGGCCAATCGGCAAACACCTGTTCCGCCGTCGGGCTGCGCAGGCGGTTCTGGCTGCAGATGAAAAGCACGTTGCGGGTCATCGCGATAGCCGATCGGCGGGCTGGTCTCAATCTACGTCACTCACGCAAGCCCGAATGCCAGGGCCAGGAAGCCCATCGCTCCGAACCCGGCGTGGATCACGATCCCCACCCATGTGTTGCGCCGCCGCTGGACGACGTAGGGCAGCAACACCGTGATCGGCACCAGGGTCAACAGGACCTGCCAGGGAAAGGCGGCGTGGAACAGCAACCATAGGACCCCGTTGATCAGCCAGGCCTTTCCACCGAAGGCAGCCTCTTGCCGCGGCAGTACGACGCCCCGCCAGACAAACTCTTCCCCCACGATGTTCAGTACGAAGAATGGAAGCCACGCCCCGAGAATCCAGTACCGGCCAGGGCCCAGCGGCTCGAACGCCATGAACGAGGGTTGCAGGCCGGCCCCGTAGTGCAGCATCCGCAGCGTGGCGCCGATGCCGCCGGTCAGCGCGCCGACGGCCACCAACCCTCCAGCCGCCCACAGCCAGTCGCCGCCGTTCATCGGACGCAGCCGCAGCCGCGCTCCCAACGACTCCTGCGTTCCTGCACGTCTCTCCCGACGTAACAACAGAGCAGCCGCAAGCAGCAGCGGGCCAAAGAGCACGAGGCTCGCCGCCAGGAACCACATCACCACCGCCTCGGCCCCCGTGGCGGAAACCAACGCCGGGATGGCAACCCGCGTTGTCAGGAACAGCAGCAGAGCAGCTGTGCCGAACAGCGCGGCGGAGCCTGCCAGCCCCAGCGCAGGCACCCGATCGGGCCTAGTCCCTTTGCGACTTGCAGCGTTGTTGGTTGTCAACACTTCCTCCCCCGCCGTGCTGTGCCGGTCGCTTCAGCAACGTCGTCCGGACAGGATGCGACCGCTCCGCCTTGAACGCCTCACGCGCCCAGCACGATCACTTGCTCGCGCGCCCCACTCTGCGCTTTCCCATAACGCAACTTGACCTGCGCCCCCTGCATGAAACCGGTCGACTCCAGGACCGGCCGGACCGTCGCGAACAACCGGTCGGCATCGGGCCCGTACATGTAGAAGGACCCGTCGCTGCCGTCCGTCGCGATCTCGTTGCCGTCGAACTCACCGGCACCCGCGGCAGAAATCGCCTCTTCGAGCCGGGTCTCCAGCGCGAATATCGGATCCAGATCCGTGGACCCGTATTCGAAATTCACGATGACCGCATGCTCCGGTGGCGGCTCGGCGGCCTTGGGTCGACCAAACAGTTTGTCGAAAATGCTCATTGAATGCCTCGTGCCTGGGTGAACCGATCCGTGGGACAGCCGGTCTAGCCGTATCTCCGCTTGACCTCTGCAACGGATGCCGCGATGAGCTGCTCCAGCACGGCAGGATCGATGTCCGAGAGCCTGCGGATGTACAGGCAGGCCTTACCCATCTTGTGCCGGCCCAGCCGCGCAAGCAGATCGGCCTGATCCGCGCTGGCTGCAGTGAGGTAGACACTGATATCTCCCTTCCGCGGCGAGAATCCGGTCACCGCCCAGTCGCCCTCGCGACCGCTTTCGTACTTGTAGTGATAGGTATCGAAACCGACGATGCTGCCGCCCCACATGACGGCGGGCTTGCCCGTCATCCTGCCCATCATGGTCATGAGCGCCTGGCAGTCCTCGCGACGCCGATCGTCCTCGATCGCATCCAGGAATGCGGACACGTTCGCGTCGGTCGGTTTGGTCTTGTTCCCGGTCATGGAATCTCCATGGCGACCCGCAAAGCGGACTCGGCTTGAGCAACGTAGCCCTGATAAGCGAAGCGCATCCGGGATGGTCGCCCGTTCCGACCGCTCCCGGGTGCGGCCTATGGCTTTACCCGGACTACGTCACTGCTACACATCCTGCTGCAGCGTGGAGCCTACGCTCTTTTGTGCCAGACGGTGAAACGCAAAGGTACCGCGAATGCCGTTGATAAAAAGAAGCACGAAAAAGATAGCCATGATTGCGCCAACCGATGCAACCTGCGGTTCGACTGAAAATTGATGGATCTTTTCAAACAGAAAGAGAACCAAACCAACAACTGCAAACGCCCTTGAGCGGCGTCTTATGCGCCAGGCGATTAATGCGAACAGAGCGGCATCGATGTATGCATAGGGATTTATCGCCGCAATCTCGCGTCCAGCAAATACAGTGATCGTTGCGATGACGGTTGTTATGCCCGCAACGAGCACGGCAGCCCAAAAGCCCTGATCGGATGCTTGGGCCGCGTCGGCGATGTTGGTGATCTTGGGCCAATACCACGAATCTCTCGTACCCTCCGTCGCCATTTTTCCCCCTTCTTTGACGTATGTCGTGTGGACCAAGCCGACCCGCGAAACGGATCCGGCACGAATCAATTGTTGGACAGCAACCCGCAAACGCACGCGGAACCATCTCACTCCGGAATCACCGGCTCATCACCCCGCACGGCGGATCTCGGGCGGCTGGGCAACGATCGGGGCGCGCATCTCGCCGAAGCGAAGCCGGGCGCGACCCGGGCGCTGTCCGATGACCGGTACACCAGGCGATCGCCGACGACAGTGCCGACATAGCGGCCGTTCTGGCCGAACAGCTTGTCTTCCCGCATGCGACCCACGACCTGACCTGCTGCGCTGTACAGCGTGCTTCCGGAAACCTGCAGCGGCTTACCGTTCTTGGTGTGCATACGACCTCCGTGGTCGATCGATGTCGCCTGCGCCGCAGTGAGTCGTCGCGCGCAGCGACTGCGGATGGAATGCATCTTGCGGTGCGCTAGTCGACGATATTGAGCTTGACCTGCGCGCCGTCGGGGAGACCTTCGATCTGCCGGGCGATGTCGCCCGAAGCCGACACGAGCCCAACGAGCGAGATCGTGGCGAGGTTATCACCCCCGTACTCGCCGCCGAGCGTGCCGGGGATCTTGAGGCAGTACTTGAACTCTGGCGCGAGCGGGCCGAGGCGTTCGCGCGCCTGCTGCACCAGTTCGGTCATGTACCAGTCGTGCAGGAACTCCTGATCCTGCGACAGCGCATCCAGCGCGGCGCGGGAATCGGCGACAACCTTGCAGTACAGGTCTTCCGGACACATGCGCCAGTAGCGGCCGCTCTGGTCCCTGATCATCAGGTTGCCGAAATCGTTCTCCCCGACGATCTCCTCCGGCTCCAGCCCGGTCCAGCCCCACGCCTCTGCAATGATCGCGATCAGCTCCATGCGCACCTGTCCGACTTGTGGAGAGTTGGAGCGGCTGCGGTTCGATGGATCGTTGGCGGGCGGCCCCAACCGGAGAATACCGGTGACCACGGCTTGCAGCATTGATGGCGCGATGGCGGGTCGAGACGCGCCCTACGTTCGCTTCGCCGATCCAACGGCGGCACTTCATGCCCCAACGGCGGGTCTTGACCCGCCTTACGCGGCTTGCGGGATTCGACCGGGAACCCGCCGCAGCCCGGGCCCGACCCTTGCGCGCAAGCCTGATTGGCCGGAACGCCGCGCTCCGTGGCTTGCGCGCAAGCGGATTTCGCTTGCGCGCGAGGCACCGGCATATCAATCGCAAGCCGAATTGGCTTGCGCGCAAGGCACCGGCATATCAACCGCAAGCCGTTTTGGCTTGCACGCAACCGGATTTCGCTTGCGCGCAAGCGAATTTGGTCCAACCACAAGCCGTTTTGGCTTGCGCGCGAGCGGATTTAGCTTGCGCGCAAGGCAATTTGGGCGGAAGGCCGGGCTCCGGGGCTTGCGCCTGGTTGCTTAGGGTGGCCGCTGGAGTCCCGTCGGCCGCGTGCGGGGGCTTGTCGTTGGCGGCCGGAGCCCGACCGGCCGCAGGCGGCACGCATTGGGCGGCGCCCGGCACCGGGGCGGCCGCTCTGCAGGCCCACCCGGGGAACAGGGGTAGCCAAAGGCTGTGGCGGCATGGGATCACCGCCGATGGCGGGCCAAGACCCGCCGCATGCGGCTTGAAAGTCATTGCGAAGATCGGCGGCAGGCCACGACCACGCACGGCACCGGTCGAATCGTCTGAGCGCCCGCGCTCAGCGCAGGATCTTCTCCATCGCCTTGCCCTTGGCAAGCTCGTCGATGAGCTTGTCCAGGATCCGGATCTTGCGCATCAGCGGGTCCTCCACCTCCTCCACGCGCACGCCGCAGACCACGCCCTTCACCAACGCGGTATTCGGGTGCATGGCGGGCGCCTGCGCGAAGAAGCTCTCGATGTCGGTGCCCTGCGCGATCTGCTGCTCCAGCCCAGCCTGGGTGTACCCAGTCAGCCAGCGGATGACCTGGTCGACCTCGACCCGGGTGCGGCCCTTGCCTTCCGCCTTCTGCACGTACATCGGATAGACCTTGGCGAACGCGGTGCTGAAGATGCGGTGCTTGGCCATGTTCCCGACTCCCGCGATACCCGTGCCTCGATGCACACGAATACTGCAACAAGAACGAAAGCGCTCGCAATTGACGCATGCCCATGGTCCGCGAAGCGCGTCCGGCTCGAATCAAGTGATGGACCACTGATAGGGACCTAGGCGTTCCCGTGCTCCCACGGAAGCACCCCCCACGACGAGGGTCCGGCGTGAACCGGACGTCAGGTCAGGACTGCGTCGCTCACTCCTGCCCGCCCGCGCGCTTCACGAACAGCACGTCGAACGCCGGCGTCCAGGTCTTGCCGCCGTCTTTAGACTGCATCGCCGACTCGCGCACGCCTTCATCCTGGGCCTTCCAGGTAATGCGTTGCATGACCGACCTGCCGCCCTTGAGATGCGACTCGCCTTCGAGCACCAGCGCGCCGTCCTTGAAGCCGCCCCAGAGCACCATGATCGCGCCGCGATTGGTGACCCAGGTCTGCTGCCACTGTTTGCGCACCGGGTCGTAGCTCAGGATGCTGTCACCAATCAGTCCATCGTTCTGCTCATAGAGCTCATGAATGGCGCAGCCCTGGGCGATGGGCTCGACGCGGGCGCGCGCGATGGATGGCCCCTCGGGGGCATCGGCCTCGAGCGTGTTCCAATCGCCGATCCAGAAATCCAGTTGGCGGTATTCCGCGGCGATGCATTCCGGCGAGGTGGGCGCCGTGGCCCCGGAAGCCGCCACGGCCGGAGCGATGCAAGCCAAACCAAGCGCCGCCAACGCTTTCCGCAGCGGCTTGCGTCGAAGCGTCTCGTTCATGGTCCTGCATTCCGGTGAGCCTGTCGGCGGCGCCCGAGTGATACACGCCGCACGCCACGACTACTCGCCGGATTCGGACACCATCCACCTCACGGCGCGTTTGGCACGAGGACTGATGCATGGCCGGTTCGACCGCGGGACAGGCCTAAGTCAAGCTGCGCGCAGACGGCGCTTCGGCTCAAATGATTGGCAGGCTTTACACCGACGGCCCGCGCGACTCGACTGCGGCGAGCAGTTGCTGTACCCGGTGGGTCGCCTGATCCAAAGGTCCCCCCGTATAGCCAAGCTGCTCGGCGCGTACCAGGAGGCTTGTCGCTTGCTCGGCGCTCCCATCTGCCGCAGCCAGTGCAGCCAGGTTGGCATAAGGCACTGGGTAGAGCGGATCAATGGCGAGCGCGCACTCCCATGCTTGCCTGGCGGATGACGCATTACCCAGGTCTGCGTGAGCCACCCCGAGATTGTTGTAGCCCATCGCTTTCGCGCTTGGCGTATACAGCGTCCACCCCAGCCAAAGTGCCCACCTGCGCCAGGCCTGGCGCTCCAGTAGCGCGATCAAAGCCTCGAACTGGCGCACACTGTCGGCCGCCCTGCCCTGAGCGAGCTCGCGTTGGCCGCGAAACAACGGCCGCAACAACAGGCCCTGAATCCGGCCGGGAATGAGCAGGAGAACGATCGCCGCAGCAAGCGCAATGCGGGCGTTGCCGGCTGCACGAATAGCGAAGTACGTCCCGCCCGCAAGGAGCGCAAGCAGAACGAAATAGCTGATCCTGTAGCGGGCGACTCGTGTCATTGCGTGGCCCAATCGCTCAATCGCGTCGCGAAGTGGCGGCGGCTTGAATGAATCGTCAGGCGCGCGCCCTCGCCCATAGCCATCCAAGCGCCGGGCGCAGGAGATGGTGGGCGATCGCGGACACGATGGCAACGAATGCGGCGGCCGCCGTGGGCAGGATGGCGCCGAAGGTAAACGTCATGCCCAGGACGAAGCCGAGCACGTACTCGGCGCGGTACACCGGCAGGAAGAGCCCTGCGAGCAGCATGCCGAGGAAGATCCAGGACGAGACATCTTCCATGCCATGCGTGAAAGCGACCGACAACGCAACGCCGACAAGCAGCGACCCCAGGAATGCTGCAGCGATCCCCTTGGCGGCGCGCCGTGTTTTCGCCCGCCTGAGTACCGGGCCGGACAGGAACCACGCCAGCGCCGGCAGGAAGACCGCACCCCATGCATTCGAGATCGCGGGCAGGTCGGCCCGGTTCAGCAGGTGGTGGCTGACCACGCCGCCATGGAAGTATTCCCACGCGAGGTGGCCGAGCTCGGCCAATGCGACCAGCGTGGTGATGGTCCAGCGCGCGCGGGTTCGTGTCGGGCCTGTCATGGGCTCCCCAAGGTCCCGGGCGTTGGGCCGTGGACTCGCCGCATCCTATGGCGCCCCACGCGATCGCCACGCGTGCCGTTTGTCACCGTGAAACCGGGCACGCGCCCGGCGCGCTGACTGCGCCGGGCGCAGCGTCGTCTTGCCGGGGAAATCGCGCGCTCCCCTCGCCTCCAGGTATCAGGCGGGTGCCTGGCGAGGCGACGCGATTGGCCTTGCACCGCGGATGCCGGTCGCCGCCAGCAGGACAAGCACGACGGCGAAGCTGCCCGAAAACGCGAGCAGCGGATTCATCGAACCGACGAATTCGGTCAACGGCTGGATCAGCTCGCGTGCTTCCAGGAAGGACCGGATCAGTTCATTGACGGAAAAGAACGAGCTCGCCAGCAGCAGCGGCCATCCGTTCCTCGGGTCCCTGACCAGGAAAAGAACGCCCACCACGAGGCAGACGTATCGCCCGGTGGTTGCGGCGGTTTCGAACCTGTAGAAGGTCTCCGGCCCTTCGATCCGGAAGGCGGGCACAAACCCGATCAGCGCGAAGAACAGGGCGATGCCCATGAACAGCATGGCGGTGCTCAGGAGAAATGCGCCGTGCAGCTTGCGCCACTTCTTCAGCACGAATGCCAGCAGGATGAGCAAGCCCAGTTCCAGGGTCACCATCACGTTCTGCACGATCAGGAAATCGCCGCGCCCGGACACCAGTCCCTTGTGCGCGGAGTGCACGGACAGCAATGCCGCGCTCGCGACCAGCAGCGGGCCGAAGAACAGGACCGACAGGCCCACCTTCCTGTGCGTGGCGTGCTGGTTGGTCCCGATGAGGCTCAGCTGCCACAGCAACAACGACAGCCAGATGAAGTTGGTGACCACATGGAGGTGGTGGAAACCGTTGGGAGCGGCATCCTCGCCGGCATAGATGTTCCAGAACCCTGCAACGCTCAGCACGAACACCGCTGCCAGGAACACGTATTCGAACAGGTACCTGTTGAAGTTCATCACTTCTGGCTGCTCCCGGAGTTCCGTGGCGGGATGCTTCGGCTTCCGGGGCGCGTGCTGCCCGGGAAGGTTTCGACAGGGCGCGCAAGGCGGACCTGTTCCATCAGGCAACGAGGTTCCGGCGTTCAAGCGGCCATAAGGCGCATCGGGGGAGACGGCAGGTTGCGGGTGCGTCGGCGGATGAAGCGAGGCGCGCTTGCGGAAAGCGTGCGCCTGCAACCGGAGATCGTGGCCGGCGTCAGCCAGCGGCGCGGAGCTCTTCCTGGTGGCGCTTCATCACTGACAGGCCCTGCTCGATGACGCCGGCGATGCCGGGCGCGCCCGCATCGGGCAGCAGGTCGGCGATCCAGACCACGCGGCAGGCGTCGCCGCCGGCATCGATCACCTGGGCCGAGGCGTTGTAATGTTCCAGGCCTTCGGCTTCCGCCAGCCAGGCGATGCGCATCCGCGCGACATCGACGTCGAGAATCGTCTCGCGCGCAGTCATCCCCGTAGTTGCGTAGGGCGGGCTCAAGCCCGCCTTCGGGTCAAGCAGTCGCCCGCCATCCCCGCCACGAGAGGCCGGCGTAGAAAAGTTCGATATCCGAATAGCCGGCCGCTGCAAGCAATTCTTCCTCGCGGCTGGCGCTGACCATCTTCAGTACCGTGGTCAGGCGCACGCAAGTCGAGTCGACCTGCTCGGGCTCCGCGCCGGATTCGAGCGCGAAGTTCCGGTACCGGGCGAGCCCGCGCGCAGCGTCAGGTGCGGCCAGGTCGATGCAGCAGTCGACAAGCACGAATGGCGAACCCGGCTTCAAACGTTGCCGAATTTCAGCAAGGGTGCGCTCCTTCTCGCCATCGTCCGGAACGAAATGCAGTGTCAGAAGGCACGTCGCCGCATCGAACGGGCCACGTGGGGCATCGAATATGTATCCCTGATGCCACTGCACCCGATTGCTTGCGCCCACCGAAGCGACCCGCTCCCGGGCCGCCTTCAGCATTTCGCCAGCAGGATCGACCCCCATGAAACTCCAGCCCGGGGAGCGCGTGGCAAAGGCTTCGAGCTCCAGGCCACCGCCGGCACCAAGCACCAGGACTTCACCTGTCGCTCCTATGCCCTCGTGCAGTAGCTGGCCGGCCATACGCTGCATGTACTGGTAGGCCGGCACGAAAGCGGACGGGCCTTGCGCGTAACGACGGACGACGTCCGGATCTTCGTAGTGTGTCGATGTCATCCTGGATATCCGACTCGATGTGGGCGGGACTGCAGCCGGTAGTTCTCCTACCCCGATTGCAGTCAGCCAGCGGCGTGGGTCTGTTCCTGGTGGCGCTTCATCGTTTCCAGGCCCTGCTCGATGATGCCGGCGATGCCGGGCGCGGCGGCATCGGGCAACAGGTCGGCGATCCAGACCACGCGGCAGGCCCCGCCGCCGGCATCGATCACCTGGGCCGAGGCGTTGTAATGCTCCAGGCCTTCGGCTTCGGCCAGCCAGGCGATGCGCATCCGCGCGGCATCGACGTCGAGGATCGTCTCGCGCGCAGTCATCCCCGTGCCGAAGGATACCGTTCGCACGCGGCCATCGAGCACGCAATCGACGACAAAGCCGGGCACCAGCCGGGTGTGCAGCGCACCGACGTCTGCCAGCGCGGCCCATACCTGCTGGGCCGGCGCCTGGATGATGCTTTCGCGATGGACCGATGCCATGGTGCGTTCCTCGAACCGAATGCGGGTGTTTGCCGGAGGCGGACCGTCCTGCCTGCGATCAGTTGCCGCCGTCCGCATCACGTTCGGCCTCGTGCGCCGGAGGCATGATCGCGGGGGCTGGTGGCACCGGGTCGGGTGGCGTTTCCGGCTCCGGCGGGAGCACCGGCTGGCCGACGTCTTCCGTGCTGGGCAGGTAGAACTTCACCCGCTGGAAAAAGCGGCTGTAGAAGTCCTTGTTCTGCACGGTATTGCTGGCCACGCGCACCAGGTTGGCGCCGCTGGTGCCGATCGGGAGCGAGACCGAGCCGAGCACGCTCAGGCCGACGCTGGCCGACTTGGTGGTGGTCTTGAGCGAGTAGAGATCCTGCACCGCGTTGACGAACACGATCGACCCACCGCCCGACTTTGGCACGCAGGTGGCGCGCACGTTGAGCTGGGTGTGAACGTCGGACTCGGGCTGGAAGCTCTTGATGGCCTCCAGCGTGTCCACGGTGGCCTTGCCGATCACATAGCCCTGCCCCAGCAGCGCACGCCGCGCCGCCTCGCAGGCGGCGGCCGGCGCAACCGGGTAGCTACGCGAGTACGTGTCCTCGGCGCCGAAGGTCTCGCCCAGGGGCGGCGGCGGCTCCTTGCCACGGTTGAAGCCACAGGCGACCAGCGACGAGGCCAGGACCGCTGCAAGCGCCATGGAGCGGCACGGCAGGTGTACGGAAAGCATGCGGGGGACGGCCGTTTGGACTGACCGGCAAGTGTATCGGCGGCGATGTTCAGTGGCGCTGAACGCCGTGTGCCGGGCGTGCGGTGTCCGGCGCCAGGTCGGCGGGGCTGGATCTGGGCGTGGGGGAAGCCGACCGGACGAATAGTGTCTCAGGGCAGTCGCCCCGTGCGCGGAAAATGTCTGTGACACCATTTGTAAGCCTGGTGCCGGAACGAAGCGGCGTCGGCTTGAACGAATTGTTAGGCGTCACTGGCATGCCTCAAGGCGACTGCGAGTCCACTTTATGGACTCACCATAAGCGCGAAATTCGACAATCGAACCATTGCCGCCAGCGTAGATAGAAGCATCCGCGACCGGCATCTTGTTATGTGCGTCGTAGGCAATCACTCGCCACGCATGAGCGTTTGGTCTGGACTTTAGATCTGGATATTTTTCCTTCCACGCGGACACAAGACAGGCTCTTAGCTCAGAAGATGGCTTCTTAGACTTCAAAGTAGCGCGGTAGGATTCGGGCGAGCCAGATGCAGCGAAACAAAATATTGGTTGAGTCAAGAAAAATAGCAGGGCGATTATCGCTGCGAGCCGCATATCTATTACCGATGGTGAAGTTGGGCCAGTCAGAGAATTTGATGTGACGCCTAACGCCTGAATTAAGCCGCGCTGCGGGGTGGAGGCTGCGGGCATGGCAAGCTCTCTTTGCCATGCCTGTGGCCGGAACGAAGCGGCGTCGGCTTGAATGAATTGTTAGGCGCCATCTTGGAACTGCGTATCGAAGTCTGCAATAGCCGCCTGGATAGATGACTGAGGCTGCATGCGCTGCTCAGGGGGAAGCTCGAACAGCAACTCTATGAACTGCCGCTCAAGTTGACGGATGTACTCTGGATCTGAGTCAGTGCTGAGGTAATCACAACTTTGGGCTACGAACCCGACTCCAATAATCTCCACGATGCGATAAAGGAACAGCCGATCATCACGTCGGGTCCAAACGGGGATATAGCGGTAGAGGGGCGGCAACTGATCTGGATTCATCCGGAGCTGCTTATGGCGCCTAACGCCTGAATTAAGCCGAGCCGCGAAGCGGCTTCGGCTTGAATGAATTGTTAGGCCGCATTTTGCGCCGACATAACCATGTAGACCAGCAGCGCAAAGCCAAACAGATATACGGCCAAAAGAACGCGCATGACATTGGCGCGTACCAGCATGGCCTGATCGCCAAGAGACTCCGGCTTGCGAGTCAATAGGAAGCTAAACAAGGCGGGAGTGGCCTTTGGCTCGAACCCACGTGGACTACCAATGCGCTCGTACATGGCTGGGTGGCTCTTCGCAAGCGAGCGAAACAGTAGTTGAACCAGCACAAGCCAGACAATCGCTAGTGCAAACATGGAGAAGAACAAAGGAATCACGTAGTTGCTCATGCGGCCTAACGCCTGAATTAAGCCGAGCCGCGAAGCGGCTTCGGCTTGAATGAATTGTTAGGCGCCGTAACGCAGACCCACGAGTTCTTGTCCACGATGCGTCGGCTCCCCTCAGGACCAGTGAAGGTCCAGGTCTCTGCAATGCAGTGCCCCTCATATTGGCAGTAGAGCAGCTGCCCGGCGTTAACGTACCACTCCTCACTGGGGTTGCCAGGTGGGTTGGCGAAACCGGACTTTGCTAGTCCGCGCAGGGCTTGGGCATCAGCAGGTGGAGCAGAAAGGCGTGCCCATTGGTTCGCCTCTTGTGGGGAAAGGCACATGTTTGAAACCCACACTCGCTCCCGCGGGGCTGCACATGAGGTCAGGGCTATGCAGAGAAGAATGACGGCTGTGCGCATGGAGTTGGATAGGCGCCTAACGCCTGAATTAAGCCGTGCCGCGAAGCGGCATCGGCTTAAATGAATTGTTAGGGCCCATTGCGGCGCGCCCTACGAGACGCTAGCACCCAGACCGCCGTGTCATGAAGAAGCCCACCGGCTAAGAGTGCCGCCATGAGGAACGCGATCTCCGTCCTGCCTGACGTGTGCCCTGCAGCATATCGAATGATCTGAACGCCGAGCAGCACCAAGAACAACGCAACCGCCGAGAGGCCAACGCGGGTAGGCGGTACAAGCATTGCCCAATGGCTGAGCAGGCCGGAATGATGCACCAGGGCACGAAAGTTGATCAGCGTGGCGACAAGCAACGCCAAGCCGGCAACTACTAAAAGAACTCCAAACCACGGCTCATTCACGGTATGGGCCCTAACGCCTGAGTTAAGCCGGGCCGCGAAGCGGCCTCGGCTTGAACGAACTGTTAGGCCGCACTGTAACGCGGCCCGGGAACAGTTGGGAGGTGATCAACCGCCGCCCCGTGTGGCCGGCAGCCGACCACAACAGGGCGCCTGTCGGGAGTGCTGCGAGAAACGCAGGATGGGTCGATAGGGCTCCGATGCCCAGCAGCCGCCAGAACGGCCGGGCGCACAAGCGAGCCAAGTCAGGCAGGAACCGGAGAACGATTGGCGGCATGGCGCGCATAAACCACTCCTTGGTTGTTCTACGTGCGGCCTAACGCCTGAATTAAGCCGAGCCGCGAAGCGGCTTCGGCTTGAATGAATTGTTAGGCCTCAAAGCCGGAACCACAACGGCCGCTCTACCGGCGAGACAACTAGTCCGGAACTGCCAGGCTGGATTTGCACGAAGCGCCAGCCAGTTGTGGAGAACTCGCCGGCTACAACTGTCTCAGCAGCCGCAAGCACAGCAAAGAACGTGCCGTTGCTCCCAAGCCCGTACTCGGTCCCGACATCATTCAATGCCTCTGTGTCCGAGACGGAATCCGGAATGCCCTCTAGTACAAGGATCTCGTCATCAACAAACAGGGTGGGCAGGTACGCGGCGAAACCATCCTCGTCGAGGATGTTGCACGTAGCATCCAGGAATTGCTCGAAATCTAGTGGGCTGTCCATTGAGGCCTAACTACCTATTCGACCCCTGAAATGTCGGCGTAACGGATTACACCAGCAATGTTGGGGCGTAACGGCTTAAGCCGCAGCGCGCAACGCCTCGCCGATCATGGTTTCCAGGCGGGCCAGGTCGGGGAGCCAGGCGAGGTCTTCGTTGAGGGTGACGCTGGCCTGGACAGCTTCGGGCAGGCCGGATTGTTCCTCGGCATCGAAGGCGAGGCGGTCGCGGGAAACGGTGACCAGGCGCGGGAAGCCCTGGGTCAATAGCGCGAAGTACGGGAACTTGGGATTGCCGCCCAGGGCCTTGAGGATGATGACCTTGCTGCCCAGGCCGCCGTGCTCTTCGGCGGTGCCGGACAGACGCGAGAACGAGACCAGCGGCACCTGCCAGCCGCGCCAGCGCAGGCGGCCGAGCAGCCAGTCCGGTGCGTTGTCGACCGGCTCGGGCGTGGAATAGGACAGCACTTCCGAGATCGTGGCGTTGGGCAGCAGCAGGTGCGCGCCCTCGACCTGGATCAGGACGCCGCGGATTTCCTGGGTGGTGGTGTCCGTGGTCATGGGGTGCTGCTCCTGGTGGCTCTTGTCCTTCGACTTCGGCGCTGTGCGCCTACGCTCAGGACGAACGGGCTTGTTGTGTTGCCCTTCGACTTTGGTGCTGCGCGCCTGGGCTCGGGCGAACGGTTTGGTTTTGGTCGTCATCCCCGCGTAGGCGGGGATCCAGTGCCTGATGGACAGGTCAAAGTCGCTGGGTTCCCGCTTTCGCGGGAATGACGGGTTGGGTGTTGATCGCGCGGAAAACGAATGAGTCCATTGAAGTTCAAAGTCGCTGGGTCCCCGCTTTCGCGGGGATGACGGCATACCTACTGCTCGTGGCTGTATTCGGGTCCGGTGCCGAGCAGTTCGAAGACGTTGCGCATGAGTTCGGGCTCCTGGTAGGGCTTGCCCAGGTAGCGCTGCACGCCGATCTCCAGCGCGCGCTGGCGGTGCTTTTCGCCGGTGCGCGAGGTGATCATGATGATCGGCACGCCGCGCAGGCGCGGGTCCGAGCGCATCTGGGTGGCCAGTTCGTAGCCGTCCATGCGCGGCATTTCGATGTCGAGCAGCATCAGGTCGGGCACGCGTTCGTCCATGCGTTCGAGCGCGTCGATGCCGTCCTTCGCCGTCATCACCTCGTAGTTGTGGCGTTCGAGCACGCGGCCGGTGACCTTGCGCATGGTGATGGAATCGTCGACCACCATCACCAGCGGCACGCGGCGCAGCTCGGGTTGCGATGCGGGTTCGGCCTCGCGCGGCAGCGCGGCGCTGCGGCGCACCAGCGGCGCGACGTCCAGGATCACCACCACGCGGCCGTCGCCCATGATGGTGGCGCCGAAGATGCCCGGGATCGAGGCGACCTGCGGGCCGACCGGCTTGACCACGATTTCGCGGTTGCCGATCACGTGGTCGATGCTGACTGCGGCGCGCAGGTCGCCCGAGCGGATCAGCAGCAGCGGCATCTGCACCTGGCCTTCGGCGCGGGCCGGGGCCTGGCCGAGCAGCGTGCCCAGGTCGTGGAGGGCGTAGTCCTCGCCGCCGTAGCGGTAGCTGGCGTCGGGCTTGGCGAGGTCCTCGCGCGAGATGCGGCCCACGCCGCGCACCGAGGCGATCGGCACGGCGAAGCTGGTTTCGCCGATGCGCACGAACACCGCCTGGGTGACCGCGAGGGTCTGCGGCAGGCGCAGGGTGAAGGTGGTGCCCTCGCCCGCCTTGCTGTGGATGTCGAGCGTGCCGCCGAGCTGGCGCACTTCGCTGGCGACCACGTCCATGCCCACGCCGCGGCCGGCCAGGCGGCTGACCTCGCCGGCGGTGGAGAAGCCGGGTTCCATGATCAGCATGTCCAGGTCGCTGTCGGCCAGCACCGCGTCCGCGCGCACCAGGCCGCGCTCCTCGGCGCGGCGCCGGATCGCGGCGCGGTCCAGGCCGGCGCCGTCGTCGCCGACTTCAAGCACCACTTCCGAGCCTTCGCGGCGCACGGCGATGCGCACCGTGCCTTCTTCGTCCTTCTTCGCCTGCTTGCGCGCGGCCGGGGATTCCAGGCCGTGCGCGACGGCGTTGCGCAGCATGTGTTCCAGCGGCGCGGTCATGCGCTCGAGCACGTTGCGGTCGAGTTCGCCCTGGGCATTGTCGAGCCTGAGCTGCACGGCCTTGCCGGTGTCGGTGGCGGCCTGGCGCAGCACCCGGCGCAGGCGTGGTACCAGCGCGTCGAACGGCACCATGCGCGTGCGCATCAGGCCTTCCTGCAGGTCCGAGCTCACCCGCGACTGCTGCAACAGCAGGGTTTCGTACTGGCGGGTCAGGTCGTCGAGCGTGCCCTGCAGGCTGGCCATGTCGGCGGCCGATTCGGCCAGGCCGCGCGAGAGCTGCTGCAGGGTGGAGAAGCGGTCGAGCTCAAGCGGGTCGAACGTGGGATCGGCCACGTCCTGCTCGCGCTGGAAGCGGGCGATGATCTGGGCTTCGGTTTCGGCGTCGAGGCGGCGCAGCTGGTCGCGCAGGCGCGCGTTGGTCTGCTCCATTTCGAACATGGCCGCACGGAATGCGCCCAGCTGCTGTTCCAGGCGCGCGCGGTAGATCGCGACTTCGCCCGCGTAGTTGACCAGGCGGTCGAGCAGGTCGGCGCGGATGCGCACCTGTTCCTGCGGGGCGCGTACCCCGACTTCCTCGTCTTCCAGGTCCATGCCGGTGCCGATCGGTGCCGACAGCGGCTTGAGTTCGAACTTGGGCTTGTCAGCGCCGGCGTCCGCGCCGACGGTTTCGCCGCGCACGCGGGCGGCGAACTCGGCGATCAGCCCTTCCGGCATGCCGATTGCGCGGCGCGCGCCGACCCGGGTGACCATGCCGTGCAGGCGGTCGAATCCGCGTTCGAGCAGCGGGATGTCGCCGCGACCCAGCTCCAGCTTCTGCTCGGCGACCAGCTCGAGCAGCGATTCCATCGCATGGCCCAGCTCGCCCACGGCCATGACCCCGGCCATGCGCGCACCGCCCTTGATGGTGTGCAGGTCGCGCTGCAGACCGATGACGGTGTCGCGCCCTTCGGGCGCGTCGCGCAGCTTGGCCAGCAGGCCGTCGGAATGGTCGAGCAGGTCGCGCGCTTCCTCCACGAACAGGTCGACCAGCTCGGGGTCGAGGTCGGTGAGGTCGAGCGCTTCGTCGGGATCCTCAGCGGACGCCGACGCGGCGGCGCTGGCCAGCAGTTCGGCGACGCGCGCGGCTTCGGCCTGCTCCCTGCGCGCCTGGCGCTCGGCTTCGGCCTGCTCGGCGGCGATGCGCCGGGCCTCGGCCTGTTCGGCGGCGATGCGCTCGGCTTCGATCCGGCGGGCTTCGGCCTGCTCGGCCGCGATGCGTTCGGCTTCGAGGCGCTCGGCTTCGAGACGTTCTGCTTCAACGCGTTCGGCTTCGAGACGTTCTGCTTCAACGCGCTCGGCTTCGAGGCGCTCTGCTTCAAGACGTTCGGCTTCGATGCGCTCCGCTTCAAGGCGTTCGGCTTCGATGCGCTCGGCTTCAACACGTTCGGCTTCGAGGCGTTCGGCTTCGAGGCGCTCGGCTTCGAGGCGTTCGGCTTCGAGACGCTCGGCTTCGACGCGCTCGGCCTCAAGGCGTTCTGCTTCAATGCGCTCAGCTTCGAGACGTTCGGCTTCGAGGCGCTCGGCTTCAAGACGTGCCGCTTCGGCGCGCTCGGCTTCGAGACGTTCGGCATCGATGCGCTCTGCTTCGATGCGTTCGGCGGTCAGCCGCTGCGCTTCCGCGCGCTCGGCTTCGTTCCTGGCCGCGGCCAGACGCTCGGCTTCGAGGCGTTCCATCTCGGCCCGCTCCGCCGCGAGGCGTTCGGCTTCGAGGCGTGCAGCTTCGGCACGTTCGGCTTCCAGGCGTGCAGCTTCGAGACGTTCGGCTTCGAGACGTTCGGCTTCGAGACGTTCTGCTTCGAGACGTTGGGCTTCGAGACGTTGGGCTTCGAGACGTTGGGCTTCGAGACGTTCGGCTTCGAGACGTTCGGCTTCGAGACGTTCGGCTTCGAGACGTTCGGCTTCGAGACGTTCGGCTTCGAGACGTTCGGCTTCGAGACGTTCGGCTTCGAGGCGTTCGGCTTCGAGACGTTCGGCTTCGAGACGTTCGGCTTCGAGACGTTCTGCTTCGAGACGTTGGGCTTCGAGACGTTGGGCTTCGAGGCGTTCGGCTTCGAGGCGTGCAGCTTCCGCCTGTTCCGCGGCCTGGCGCTCGGCTTCGGCCTGCTCGAAGGCGATGCGTTCGGCTTCCAGCAGCGCGGCCTCGGCTGCCTGCGTGGCGCGCAGTTCCGCTTCGGCACGTTCGCTCGCCAGTCGCTCGGCTTCGGCATGATCCGAGGCCAGGCCGGCGTGGCCCTGCAGCAGCGCGTCCAGCGGACCGGGTTCGAACGGCTCGACCAGGTCCGGCATGGCCAGGTCCTGCGCGCCGAGCGCGTCGAGCGCACGGGTGTCGAACGCGGTGGGATCGGGCAGTGCGTCGCGCAGCGCGGTCAGCCGCGCGGCCAGTTCCGGCGTGCCGAACACGCGCGGGTCGGCCGAGCGCAGCGCGACCAGGGTTTCGCGCACGGTGGCGGCGACCTCGCCGAGCGCGGCCACGCCTTCGGGCAGGGCGGGCCGGTCGCTCAGGAGCAGGCGCTTCACGTACGCCTCGGCCTGGCCGAGGGTGTCGGTGATGGCCGGCACTTCGGTCATCGCGAAGGCGCCGTTGCTGGTGTGCAGGGCGCGCAACAGGGTTTCGTCAGGGCGCGGTGCGGACTTGCTCAGCCAGTGCTCGATCGTCTGCAGGTGGCCGGTGACTTCGGCTTCGAGGATTTCCAGCAGCACCGGATCGACCGTGGCCCGGAAACCTTGGGGTTGTTCTGGTTCTGGTTCTAGCTCTGGCTCTGGTGTTGGCTCTGGCTCGGCCGCCGGCGCCGGTGCGGCGGCCGCCGCAGTGGCGAAACGGACTTCCTCGCCGCTGGCAACGCGATCTGCCACCTGCTGCAGGCCATCCAGATCGGCGCTGACCGCGCCTGCACCGCGCAGGGCCGCGTGCAATTGCGGCAGGCTGGCGTGCGCCTGCTCGACCAGGGCGATGACCGCCGGCGAAGCCGGCCGGCTGCCGTCGAGCACGCGGTTGAGCATGTTCTCGATCTTCCAGCTGAACTCGCCCAGCAGCTTGGCGCCGACCAGACGGCCGCTGCCCTTCAGCGTGTGGAAGACCCGACGGATCGGGCGCAGCAGTTCGGTGTTGTCCGGTTCGCTGCGCCATGCCGGCAGCAGCTGGCCCAGGTTGCCGATCTCTTCCTCGAATTCCTCGAGGAAGACTTCGCGGATCTCGTCGTCGATCTCATCGCCGGTCTGTTCGAAACCGGAGGCAGCGGCGCTGGCCGGCGTGGCGGCGGCGACCACTTCCTCGACCACGGCAGCGGCTTCGGACGCGGGCGCGGCAGCGGTGTCGGCGGGCTGGTCTTGCGCGGCGACGGTCTGCGCGGTGGCGACCTGCGCCACTTCGACCTCGGGACGTTCCCCGAACGTGGCCTCGGCCGCGGACTTCGGCAGCGGCCAGTAGCCCAGCGTCGCCAGGCTGGCGCGGGTGATGTCGAGCAGGTCCTCGCGCCGGCCGCCGTCTTCCAGGCCTTCGAGATACATCTCCAGGCTGCTGACCGCGTCGGCGACGCGCTCGAGCGTGTTCGCGTCGGGCGAGGTTTCGCGGCCCAGCAGTTCGGACTGCACATAGCCCTGGATGCCGGTCGCCAGATCCGCCGGATGCGCCTGGTCGAGCATGCGCAGGGCGCCGCCGACCTCGTGCAGCAGGCGCGGCACTTCGGCGAGTTCGGCTGGATGCCAGCCGTCCAGCATCGCGGTGAGCGTGCTTTCGCGCACGCGGGCGATGTTGTTGGCGGCCTCCTGCAGCAGTACCGCCGTGACCCGACGCGTTTCACTGGCGAGCGCTTCGTTGCCGGCGCCGTCGTTGTGGCTGCCCATGCGCTCGACCTGTTCGTCGAGCGAGGCGTCCACCTGCAGCAGGGTGCCGGCGATTTCGAGCAGCGCGTCCGCGCTGGCCGGACGCTGGCCGTCGGCGATGGCGGCAAGCGCATCGCGCTGCGCACCGATGCGCGCGCTGGCGCCATCCAGACCGATCATCGCCAGGGTGCCGGCGATACGGCCGAGCGCTTCGGCATGCGGCTTCAAGGTATCGACGCTGCGCTGGCTGCCACGCAGATGCAGGTCGAGCGCATCCTTGACCTGCATCAGGTCTTCTTTCACCGCCGCGGACACGGTGCCCATCAACGCGCGATTGCGTCCGCCCAGGGCGGCGCGCGCGTGCGCCAGTTCGAATTCAGTGGCGGGCTCGGAACCGGCCATGGCGACCAGCTGCGCTTCGTCGAAGCCGGCGGCGCCGCGCGCGGCGCGCAGCTCGTCGAGCAGCGGCAGCAGCACCACGGGCACGTCGCGATGACCGCCCTGCAGGCGTTCGAGGTAATCGGGCAGCTGCACCAGGGCGCGCATCAGCGCGGCATTGGCGGCTTCGGCGTCGGCCACGCCACCCTGTTGTAGGGCCTGCGCCAGCTGGTGCATTTCGTCGGTCAGCAGGATGCCGGCCTGCAGGTCGAGCATCTGCAGGCTGCCGCGCACCTGCTGCAGCAGCTGCACGCAGGTGGCCATGGCGGCCGCATCGCGCGGGGAATCGGCGAAGGCTTCGACCTCGCGCCGCGCCTGCGCGAGCAGCGCGTCGAGCTCGGGCTTGACCCAGCCGAGCGCGGTGCGATCGATCGCGTCGCTCAGCGCGGTCATCGGAACGTTCTCCGGACCGTGCACGCGACGCACCCTACTGCGATGACAGCCATTCCCGACATCCCGTCAAAGTTCCGGTCAGGCCGGCAGCTTGAAGTCGGCGACCGAGCGACGCAGGTCGGCGGCGAGCTGCGCCAGCGTGCCGATCGACTCGGCCGTCTGGTTGGCGCCCTGCGAGGTCTGCGCGGTGATCGACTGGATCGTGTGCATCGCCGAGGTGATGTTCGACGCGGCGGTGGACTGCTGCTGGGCGGCGCTGGAAATGCCCTGAATCAGGTCGGCGAGGTTAGTCGACACGTTTTCGATCTCGCCCAGCGCGGTGCCGGCGTCCTCGGCCAGGCGCGCACCGGCGACCACTTCCGAGGTCGTCTGCTCCATCGAGGTGACCGCCTCGTTGGTGTCGGACTGAATCGTCTGCACCAGCGTCTCGATGCGCTTGGTGGCGTTGGAGGCGCGTTCGGCGAGGCGCTGCACTTCGTCCGCCACCACCGCGAAGCCGCGGCCCGCCTCGCCCGCCGAGGCGGCCTGGATGGCTGCGTTCAACGCGAGGATGTTGGTCTGCTCGGAGATGTCGTTGATCAGTTCCACGATCGAGCCGATTTCCTGCGAGCTTTCGCCCAGTCGCTTGATGCGCTTTGAGGTTTCCTGGATCTGGTCGCGGATCGAGTCCATGCCGGCGATCGTCTCGCGCACCACGCCCGCGCCCTTGGTCGCGATCTGCACCGAGCGCTGGGCCACGCCGGCGGACTCGGCGGAGTTCTTCGACACCTGGTCGATGCTCGCCGCGATTTCGCTGATACGGTCGGAAGCCGAATTGATTTCCTGCGCCTGGTGTTCGGCGGCTTCGGCCAGGTGCATGGCGGTGGCCTGCGTCTCCTGCGCGCTGGATGCGACCTGCACCGAGGTGTCGGTGATCGTCTGCACCAGGCTGCGCAGCTGCTCGACCGCGAAGTTGATCGAGTCGGCGATGGCGCCGGTCATGTCCTCGGTCACCGTGGCCTTCACCGTGAGGTCGCCTTCGGCGAGCGAGCCCATCTCATCCAGCAGGCGCATGATCGCCTCCTGGTTGCGGTTGTTGAGTTCCATGGTGGACTGGAACCGCGCGCGCTCTGCGCGGCGGGTGCTGAAGTACAAGCCGACCAGCGAGACCAGCACCAGCAGGCCCGACAGGATGCTGACCCAGACGCCGCCGACGATGCTGGTATCGCGCAGCGAACCGAACGCGGTCAGCGAGCGGAACAGGTTTTCGCTGTCGGCGAGCAGCTGGTTGGAGCCGCTGGCCAGCGCGGTGGCGGCGCTCTGTGCATTGAGCAGGTCGGTGGAGGTGGCGAGGATCGCGTCGACGTCCTTCTTCATCTCCAGCCACAGGGTATTGGCCTGGTTGAGCGGCGCCACGGCCGCGCCTCCGACCCGCTGGGCCTCGCCCGTGCCGCCCTGGCGCAGCCCGTCCATGACCTGCTGGAAGAAGCCGATGTCGCGGCCCAGCGCGGTGCCGGCGCCCGCGGCGGCAGGACCGCCCGCACGCAGTTCGGCGACCCGGCGGGCCATGGTGGAGGCCAACACCACCTGGCGCAGCGCGATGTAGATCTGCGAGGACGGCGCGCCGCTGGCGGACATCGCACGCACCACTTCGTCCAGCTGCGCCTGCAGCTGCGGCACGCGCTGGGTGAAGCGGTCGGCGTTGCCGGCCAGGCCGAGCACCGCGCGTTCGCTGGCGATGAGCTGGTTGGCGTTCCTGCCCAGCGTGCCCCAGCGGTCGTTGACCGCCTTGATCGGGCCGCCCACTTCGCTGTTGCCGAAGTTGTCGTTGAGCGTGCGCAGGTCGTCGTCGATCTGCTGCTTGGTGGCCTTGAACGCGGCGAACGCCTCGGCATTACCCTCGACCGCGTCGCGGCCCTGGTTGGCCAGGCGCTGCGAGTTCACCTGCAGACTCGACGCCGCGGTACTGGCACCACCGAAACGCGCCGCCTTGGTGGTTGCGTACAAGGTGTTGGCCGCGAAGACCACCAGCGAGGCCAGCAGCAGCCAGATCCACACGTTGCTGCCGATGCCACGGGCCCGGCCCGCCATGTTGTCGATCGTCGTGCTCATGCTGCGCTCTCTCTTGCGTGCGTGCTATGGGGCGTTGGCGCTAGGCCGCGGCTTGTCTGAATTCGGGGGTGCGCGACAGCCGGTCCAGGCTGAACACGCCCCAGGTATTGGCATCGATGCGGTAGGCGCGTTCGATGAAATGCGCGTAGCGCCCGTCGGCCAGCGGCACTTCGGGCTTGGCTTCGGCGCCGTCCACGTCGATGGATTGCTCGTCGACGAAGCTGCGCTGGCCGTAGAGCTCGTCGACCATCACCGCCACGTCGCCGCCGGGCTGGCGCACGATCAGCATGCGCTGGCCCTCGTGCAGCACGGTGCGCTCGCCTTCCAGGAACTGCTTCAGGTCGACGATCGGCAGCAGGTTGCCGCGCACGTTGGCCACGCCCAGCATCCACGGCTGCGCGCCCGGCACCGGCGTGACCTGCGGCATCGGCAGGATCTCGAGCACTTCGTCGAAGCCCGACGCCAGGTGCCGCGCACCGATCCGGTAGCCCACGCCACGCCACAGGCCCGGCGCGTCGATCTGCTCGGGCAGGCCGACGACATGGGCCAGGCTCTTGCGTTCGTAATCGAGCAGGACCTCGAACGGATCGCGCACGGCCAGCGACGGCGCCGCGGCCGGCATTGCCGGCGCAGGCTGCGTGAAACCGTGGCGGCCGGACTTGCGCGACATATCAGGCGGCGTTGAGCAGGGCGTTGATGCGGCCGATCAGGTCGCTCTCCACCGGCGGCTTGACCACGTAGTCCTTGGCGCCCTGGCGCATGCCCCAGGCACGGTCGGTTTCCATGCCCTTGGTGCTGACGATCAGCACCGGGATCGACTTGGTGGCTTCGTCGCGCGACAGCGCGCGGGTAGCCTGGAAGCCGTTCATGCCCGGAAGGATGATGTCCATCAGCACCAGGTCCGGCAGCTCACGCTTGCAGACTTCGATGCCGTCCTCGGCGCTGCCCGATGCCAGTACCTGGTGCCCGTTGCGCTGGAGCAGCTGGGTCAGGACCGCGGTATCGGTGGGCGAATCCTCGATCAACAGGATGCGTGCCATGTGGTGTGCCTCTCCCCCGAGGCGAATCAGACGTTGACGTGCTTACGGACCGCGTCGAGGAGTTCCTCGCGCGTGAAAGGTTTGGTGACGTACTGCTCGGAGCCGACGATGCGCCCGCGCGCCTTGTCGAACAGCCCGTCCTTGGACGAGAGCATGATCACCGGCGTGTCGCGGAAACGCGGGTTGTTCTTGATCAGCGTGCAGGTCTGGTACCCGTCCAGACGCGGCATCATGATGTCGACGAAGATGATCTGGGGCGCGGTTTCGGCGATCTTCGCCAGCGCCTCGAATCCGTCCACCGCCGTGGTCACCTCCGCACCCTCCTTGGCAAGCAGGGTCTCGGCGGTGCGGCGGATGGTCTTCGAGTCGTCGATCACCATCACCCGGAGACCGTTCAGGCTCCCGGTGCGGTTGTCGTCTTGCATCATCGCGTTCTCCCCCAATGCGCTGCGCTTCATGCATACCGGCGCCGCTGCAGAGCACAGCTTTATTCCAGCACGCCATGATGGTGTCAAGCATTCTGGAGTATCGACGAAAAACGCGGCGCTTGCGCGTCGTTCGGGCGCCTTCGGGCGCCTGCTAACATGCGTCACATTCTGCCGCGGATGGTTCTCATGAGCGTCGATGTCATCGTGGTGATGGACCCGATCGAGTCGATCCGGATCGCCAAGGATTCGACGTTCGCCATGCTGTTGGAGGGCCAGCGCCGCGGATACCGCCTGCACTACGTGGTTCCGGGCGGACTGACGCTGCGCGGCGGTTGCGCCGAGGCCACGGTCGCGCCGCTGCGCGTGTTCGACGACCCCAAGCGTTGGTACGAACTGGGACAGCCGTCACAACGTGCGCTGGGCGCAGGCGATCTGGTGCTGATGCGCAGGGATCCGCCGGTCGATGCCGACTACCTGCACGACACCCACCTGCTCGGCGTGGCGCAGCGCCAGGGGGCGCTGGTGGTCAACGACCCGCAGGGGCTGCGGGACATGAACGAGAAGCTGACCGCGCTGGAGTTCCCGCAGTGCTGTCCGCCCACCCTGGTCAGCCGCGACGCCGGCCAGATCAAGGCCTTCATCGCCACCCACGGCGACGCGGTGCTGAAGACCCTGGACGGGATGGGCGGGCGCTCGATCTTCCGCGCCCGTGCCGGCGACCCCAATACCAATGTGATCCTCGAGACCCTGACCGGCAGCGGCCGTCACCTGGCCATGGCCCAGCGCTACCTGCCGGAGATCGTCGACGGGGACAAGCGCATCCTGCTGATCGACGGCGAACCGGTCGACTATTGCCTGGCCCGGATCCCGCAGGGCGACGAGTTCCGCGGCAACCTGGCTGCTGGCGGGCGCGGCGAGGGGCGTCCGCTCACCGATCGCGACCGCTGGATCGCGGCCCAGGTCGGGCCCGACATGAAGCGCCGCGGCATGCGCTTCGTCGGCCTGGACGTGATCGGCGACTACCTGACCGAAGTCAACGTGACCAGCCCCACCTGCATCCGCGAACTCGACAAGCAGTTCGGGATCAACATCGCCGGAATGCTGTTCGACGCGATCGAGCGGGACGCCGGAGTGGTCGGAGCCGGCACCGCATTGTCGGCCTAGCCCCGGGCGGGCCATGCGCGCCGCCATGTTGAAGTGACTCCACAGAACGACCCGCTGCCTCCCGCTTGCAAGATCGCTTTCGACCGTCCCCACGCATGACCACGGCCGCTCTCCCCCCTGCCCCCCGCATCGGCGAACCCGAACGGCTCAGCGCGACCTTCGTGCTGTCGCTGCTGGTGCACGGCATGCTGATCCTGGGCCTGGGTTTCGTGCTGGAGGATGCCGCGCCGGTGATGCCGACCCTGGACGTGATCCTGACCGAGACCCAGAGTCCGCTGACCCGCAAGCAGGCCGACTTCCTGGCCCAGGCCAGCAACCAGGGCGGCGGCGAGCACGACCGCAGCGCGCGTCCTCGCGAAGCCCAGGCCGGACGCATTCCCCAGCCCGAACAGGGCATCGCTCCGCAGCCGCTGCGCGCGCAATCCCCTGCCCCGCAGCCGCCGCCGCAGGCGCGCGTGGTCAGCAACCAGCGCAGCCCCGACGTGCTGCCGGTGCCGCGGGCCAGGCCCAGGGTCGAGCAGAGCATGCTGCCGCCCGGCGCGCAGAAGATCGAACACGACATCGCCATGGCGCGCCTGGCGGCGGAGGTGCACCTGCGCTCGCAGCGCTACGCCAAGCGGCCCAAGCGCAAGTTCATCTCGGCCAGCACGCGCGAATATGCCTACGCCGCCTACCTGCGCGGCTGGGTCGACCGGGTCGAACGCGTGGGCAACCTCAACTATCCCGACGAGGCGCGCCGCCGCCGCATCGGCGGCCTGCTGGTGATCAGCGTGGCGATCCGACGCGACGGCAGCGTGGAGCGTTCGGAAGTAATCCAGTCCAGCCGCATTCCCATGCTCGACGCCGCGGCACTGCGCATCGTCAAACTATCCGAGCCATTCGCCCCGCTGCCGGAGACCGCCGAGGACGTCGATATCCTGCATGTCACCCGCACCTGGCAGTTCCTGCCGGGCGGTGAACTGATCGACGAGTGAGATGTCGCGGAGGTCGGCCAGGATCGGGTGAAGTGACGTTTCTGCGCGGCTGACGCGGCCGCGCGTCGAAACCTTGCGCAGCGTCGGGGACGTAGCCCCGACCTACAGCCGCTGCCAGAGGAAGCCTTCGCCGCTGCGCCAGTACACCGCGACCGCACGTGCGTACACGCTGTCGGCATCGACCAGCCCGAAGTAACGCCCATCGGCGCTGTTGCCGCGATGGTCGCCCAGGACCAGCAGCGTGCCTGTCGGAAGGACGGTCGGCGCGATGTCCGGTCCACCGCCCAGCTCCAGGCCGAGTCGGATGCGGCGCTGGCCGAAGACCTCGACATCCGGCGTGCCTTCCGACGACAGCGGCCTGCCGTTGATTGCAAGGCGTCCTTGACGCAGTTCGACCGTGTCCCCGGCGACGGCCGCGACGCGCTTGATCAGCCGTGTACCGTCGGCAGGCGACTTGAACACCACCACGTCGCCGCGTTGCGGCCGATCGCGCCGGATCAGCTGGATATCGGTGTACGGCAGGCGCAGGCCATAGGCGCTCATGTCCACCGCCACCCGGTCGCCCGGATACAGCGTCGGTTCCATCGAGCCGCTCGGGACCTGGTAATGGTTGGCGAACGACGTACGCGCCAGCATCAGCAAAGCCAGGGTGAGCAGGATCGGACGCGCTTCGGTCCGGAACCAATGGCGGAAGCGGGCGCTGCGAGACGGTGCGGCGGGTTGCATATGCCTCTCCGGAAGGGCCTGGTTCCTGACCGCGAACCGCGGGCAAGGTTCCGGCGCTCAGCGCCCGGCGCGCAGCGCCTGCTGTTCGGCCAGGGTCAGGGCGACGTGGTTGCGCAGGTAGGCCGGCTCCGCCCGTTCGGGCGCCAGCGCCTCGCCGCGCGCATATGCCAACACGGCCAGCCTGGCGACGTCGGCGGCGTGCGGCAGGGCGGCCGCATCGACCGTACCCAGCTGCGCCTGCAGCCGGTGGCGCAGCGCGCCGTCGGCCGCTGCGAAGCCGGTCCCGATGCCGTGCCAGCCGGCGCCTTCCGGAATGCTGGCTTCGGCCGGCTTCACGACCGTTTCCGGAACGAGGGGCTGCACGTCCTCTCCGACGCGTCGGAACGCACCCAGGTAGACCTCACCCATCCGCGCGTCGATGGCGGCGATCACGTTGCCTTCGGCCTGCATGGCGAGCGTTGCCAACGTGGACACGGGCACCACCGGCCGGTCCAGTGCGAGCGCGATGCCCTGCGCGATCGAGATCGCCAGGCGTACGCCGGTGAACGCGCCCGGGCCGCGCCCGGCGGCGACGGCATCGAGCTGCGAACGCGCGATGCCGGACTCCGCGAGCAGTTCTTCGGCCCATGGCAGCGCGAGCTCGGCATGGCGGCGTGGCGCAAGCTCGAAGCGCTCGCGCACCGCGCCATCGACGAACAGGGCCACCGAACAGGCTTCGGTGGCGGTCTCGAAGGCAAGCAGTTTCATGGGCCACACCTTAGCCCCCGCATCCAGAGGTTGTCGAAGGACCACGGACCTCGGCGGCGACGCGGTGGGCTTTCGAAGTGTGCGTGCGCGTCGCTCGCCCTACCCGCCGCGTCGCGAGACGGTGCCGAAGTCGACCCTGCCTTCCGGCGACTGGAAACAGGGCGTGTTGAAGAAGCCGACCACATAGGCATCGGGCGCCGGCTGGAAGCCCGAGTCCAGAGTGAAAGTGTTGCCAGTGGCCGGGTCGGTCGCGGTCAGGTTCACGCCGCCGTTGTCCAGGGTGCGAAACCGGGTGATTTCCCAGCCGGCGGCCTGCCAGCGCGCATGCGCCTGCCCGATCTGGTTCGCGATGTCGTTGCCGCGCGCCGTACCGCGCAGGCCGACCCAGATGTAATACAGATCGTCACGGGTCTCGCCTTGCCTGCCTTCGCAGCGATTGGCGCGCACCTCGAAGGACTCGCGATCGACCGCCAGCGCGCCCAGCGCGCTCTCGACCTGGGGCAGGAATTCGGCGACGGCCTGTTGCGTGTTCTTGGTGTCCATGCTGTCCGTATCGGTTGCGCCGGCGCAGGCGCCGGCGATGAGCATGCAGGCAAGCACGCCCGGGAGCCGGGCGTGCCTGCCGAGTGTCGGGTTGTGGAAGCGCATCGCAGCGAGCATACGCCCTGGCTTGCGCTCAGCCGAAGCGACGGCCGACCGTGGCGACCTGGTCGTAGTTGCCGGTCACGATATAGGCCTGGTTGCGCAGCGCCTCGGTGCCGGTGTCCCAGTATTCGGAATGGCCATCCGCGCCATCGGTCGTGATGCGCTGGCCGCCGAAGCTCCAGTCGACCGGACTGTTGCCGTGGATCTCGGTGTAGCTGACGATGTCGTCGCTGGCCGCACCCGCCCAGAAGTGGTCGGCGCCGATGTGCATGTCGCTGACGTCGTCGACGTAGGCGCTGTCGAACCAGCCGCGACGGTCCGGCGATTCGATGCCCATGCCGGGGCTGCCCAGGGCGATGATGTCGTCGGCTTCCAGGCCATCGTCGGTGCCCTGCCCGCCGAGTGCGTCCGCGGTGCCGACCACCGTGGAGCCGTAGGAATGGCCGATCACGGTGACATGCGACTCCGGCCCCAGATGCGAACTGCGCAGGCCTTCGGTGAAGCTGCGCAGATCGGGCGCGGCGTCTTCGGCGTAGCCCACCAGGGCCGCCGCAGGGATGTTGTCGGGCGCGTCGTAGCCGAGCCAGACGATGGTGGACACGTCGCCGGCACCAGGCACGGCCGTGGATGCAGCGCGCAGATCGTCCATGCGATCGAGCGAGCCGTTCATGCTGCCGAGATTCGTGGTGGTGCCCGGCACGAAGATCGCGGTGTGGTCGGCGGTGTCCGGATTGCCGATGGCAGCGATGACCAGCGCATCCGGAGCTCCGTCCGCACCCGGCGGCGTGTAGCCGAGCAGATAGATGCGCTCGCCCGGAGGCAGATCCTGCGAGCCCTCGACCCGTTCCAGCAGCGCCTGCGCATTGCCCTGGTCATGGCCGCTGGCCGCATCCCGGCGCAGCACCTCCAGGTTGGCCTCGTGGCGCACCTCCGCCGGCACGCCATCGAGTGCACCGACCTGCGATCCATAGGTCGCCAGGTAGTTGGACTGTTCCTGTTGCGAAAGGCCGCTCCACCACTGGGCGTTCTCTTCAGCGGAACCGCCGCTGGGCGGCGCGCCTGCCGGACACGCGTTGGGCGGTGGCAGATCGAGCGCGTTGACCTGGCCAATGGGGGGCGGGCTCATCCTGGACTCCGGCGGCATTGACGACCGTGCCAGCCTAGCGATGCCCGCAGCGCAATCCAGCTAGGGAAAACCCTCGGCCAGGGCTGTGCTAGCAGAGACCGGTTCGTCGGGCGCAGGCGCGAAGAACGCCTGCACGTCAGCCACATCCCGGGTCTTCGGCAGCGGCGGCAGCGAGTCGAGGAAGATGCGCCCGTACGCCTTGCCGACCAGACGCGGATCGCACAGCACCAGCACGCCGCGGTCGGTTTCGCTGCGGATCAGTCGCCCCGCGCCCTGCTTGAGCGCGATCACCGCCTGCGGCAGCTGCTCGTCGCGGAACGGATTGCCGCCGGCGCGACGGATCGCCTCGAGCCGCGCCTCGAACACCGGATCGTCGGGCGCGGCGAAGGGCAGCTTGTCGATCACCACCACGCTCAGCGCGGCGCCGACCACGTCCACGCCTTCGCGGAAGCTCGCCGTGCCCAGCAATACACCGTGACCGGACTCGCGGAAACGCTGCAACAGCAGGTGCCGCGGCGCCTCGCCCTGCACGAACAGCGGCCAGGCGCCACCGCGCAGGATTTCGGCGGCTTCGCGCAGCGCGCGGTGCGAAGCGAACAGCAGGAAGGCGCGGCCATTCGAGGCTTCGAGCACCGGCCGCACCGCATCGAGCAGCGCGTGGGTGTAGTTGCGCGAGGCCGGTTCGGGCATCCGCGGCGGCAGCAGACACAGCGCCTGCGTGTTCCAGTCGAACGGGCTGGGCTGCAGCAGGGTGCGCGGCGCGTCCAGGCCCAGGCGGCGGGCAACGTGTTCGAAGCTGGCATCCACCGACAGCGTGGCGGAGGTGAACACCCACGCCGCCTGCGAGCGTTCGCGATGCGCGCGCAGCGGGCCCGACACGTCGAGCGGCGTGCGCTGCAGGCGGAATCCGCGCGGGGTGAGTTCGTACCAGCGCACGTCGTCGTCGGGCGCTTCCAGCTCGCTGTCCAGATCGCGTTCGACAAGCCAGCGCGCGAGCCGCGAAATGAATTCCCGGGAGCGCGCATGGCAGGCATCGAAGCCGGGCGATGCCTCGCGCAGCGGGCCGAGCGTCTCGTGCAGTTTCAGCAACGTCGCCGACAACGCATCGAAACCCTCGCGCACCGCGCTGTATTCGAGCGCGCGCTGCAGGGTGCCGCGCATGGGCAGCGTGTCCATCGCCGCGCGCAGCGCCCGGGCGGCCTGTTCCAGGTCGCGTGCAGGCTGCTGCACGGCGGCCAGGGCGCCGCTCACGTCCTTGCACTCGGCCAGCGCATCGCGCGCCAGTTCCACCAGTGGGCGCGCACCGATCCCCTCGCCGAAGAACTGCGCGGCGAGCTCGGGCAACTGGTGCGCTTCGTCGACGATGAACGCCTGCGCGCCCGGCAGGATCTCGCCGAAGCCTTCCTGCTTGAGCGCCAGGTCGGCCAGCAGCAGGTGGTGATTCACCACCACGACATCGGCGGCCTGCGCGCGCTGCCTGGCCTGCACCACGAAGCAGTCGGCGTAGAACGGGCATTCACCCCCGAGGCAGTTTTCCGCCGTCGAGGTCACCATCGGGATCAGCGGCGAGTCTTCCGGCAGGTCCTCGAGTTCGGCCAGGTCGCCCATGCGCGTGCGCCCGCTCCAGGCGACGACGCGCTGGAACTGGGCGATCTGCTCGCGGGTAGCAAACCGAGGTTCGCCCTTGGCCTGCTCGGTGCGGTAACGGCACAGGTAATTCGCGCGGCCCTTGAGCAGCGCCGTCTTCAGTCCAGTGCCCAGCGCATCGCGTACGCGCGGAAGATCGCGGTGGTAGAGCTGGTCCTGCAGCGCGCGGGTACCGGTGGAGACGATGGTCTTCATGCCCGACAGGAGCGCAGGCACCAGATATGCGTAGGTCTTTCCGGTGCCGGTGCCCGCTTCAGCCAGCAGGACCTCGCGCTGCTCGAAGGCAGCGACCACCGCCTGGGCCAGACGCTGCTGGGCTGCGCGCGGGCGGAACGCGGGAATGCGTTCGGCGAGCAGCCCGCCTTCGCTCAGGGCGGCAAGGCTGGCGGCTGCGAGATCGGAAGATGACATCCGTGGATTGTATGGGCGCCGCGATCAACTTCCCGGCGCATTCCTACCCAAGCCGCCGCAGCGGCCTTTGGAACCCGCTCGGCGAGGTTTGGCGGAACTTTTCCGCGCGCCCACCGCGCATCCGCATCCGCATCTGCATGTTCAGAATCGCTCGAGCGCCGCCACCTTGCACGCCGCAAGCTGCTTGTTGGCCTCCGCTGCTCCCGCGCCATCATTGGCCGCATAGCGCACGGCACGGACCGTCGCCCAATGGCGGCGACACAACGGCCCGACCTTGGCTCCGATCTCGTAGGCGCGGCGCGCGCGCTGCTCAGCGCCAGCGAAATCCTTGAGCAGCAGCGCGGCTTCGGCGCGTTCCTGCAGCACCGCCGGATCGTCGGGCGTGATCGCCAGCGCCTTGTCCAGCGCCGCTGCCGCGTCTGCGTACTGCTTCTGCTGTTCAAGCGTCACCGCCTGCTGGCGCAAGTCCTCGACCATCGGATCGCGCAGCGGCTGCACCGCCAGTTCGCCTTCGCCGTTGCCGGCCGCAGCGCGGACGGCCGCCACCATCTGCGTGGGATCGGCCTGCGCCGGCTTGGTGGGCTGTGGCGCCGGCGTCGATCCGCAGGCGCACAGCAGAGCCATTACAGCACTCGACACAAACAGAAAGACGGGGCGGATCGGCAACTGCATGACTCACTGCTCCGGGATCGGTTGCGGTTGGGGCGGCGGAGGCGGAGGGGCCGGAGCAGGTGCGGGCTCCGGCTCGCCCTGGCGCGCGGGATCCTGCTCCTGCGGCTCGTCGCGGTCGCCGAAGCCGAACCAGTCGCGCCAGCTGCGGCGTTCCTCGCCCCCGTCCCCGTAGGCGTCTTCGCCATACGGGTCGACCGGTTCCGCATAAACGCAGGGCTGATGCGCCGGCACATAGCCCTTGACGAAGGGGAAGCGTCGCGCGCCCGGGCAACCGGCGTCGGTGGAGTAGGACTGCGAAACCCAGGCCCATTCGATGCCGGTGTTGTCGACCTCGAGCGGTGCCGTGGGCAGGCGTGCGAACAGGTTCGACCACACCCGCATGCCGCCGGTGGCGCCGTACAGGCCGGTGGGCTTGTTCTCGTCATTGCCCACCCAGACCACGGCCAGATGATCGCCGGTCCAGCCGGCGAACCAGCTGTCGCGGCTGTCGTTGCTGGTCCCGGTCTTGCCCGCCGGCTTGAGCCTGCCGCGGCCGTCGCTGATCAACTGGCGTCCGGTGCCACTGGTCACCGCATGCTGGAGCGCCAGCGTGACCAGCCGAGCCGACAGCGAGTCGCGCTCGGTCGCCGCCTGCGGCGCCTTGTCGTAGCGCTTGAGCAGCTTGCCGTTGCGATCGAGCACGCCACGCACCAGGCGCAGGGTCTGGATCTCGCCGCCGGTCGCGAAGAACTGGTACGCCTGGGCCATGGCATACGGGCTCTGGTCCACCGAGCCCAGGATCAGGGCCGGATTGCGCGGCGCGTCGAACCCGGCCAGGGTGCGCAGCAGGTCGGCCAGGCGGTCGGGCGTCACCTGCATGCCCAGGCGCACGGTGGCCTGGTTGTAGCTCTGGGCCAGCGCATCGATCATGCGCACGCTGCCGTGGCTGCGGCCATCGGAATTACCCGGATTCCAGCGCTTGCCGTTGTCCAGGCGGATGTTCACCGGTGAGTCGTCCAGCCAGGTCGCCAGGGTCCAGCGCGCCGGATCGGCGAGCGCCAGCAGGTAGACGAACGGCTTGAGCAGCGAGCCGAGGGGGCGCTTGGCCTCGATCGCGCGGTTGAACCCGTGTTCGGCGAAGGAACGGCTGCCGACCGCGGCGACCACGTCGCCGGTATGCGCATCGGTGACGACCATTCCCGCCTGCAGCGGCACCTTGCGCTTGCCCAACCCATCGAGCGTGCGCGTGACCGCTCCTTCTGCGTAACCCTGCGCCGAGGGCGCCATACCGCTCATCACGCTCAGGCCGGCGCCCTGCAGGGTTTCGGCGGGATAGTCGACCGCCAGCTGGCGGCGGATCAGGTCGACGTAGGCCGGGAACCGGTTGGCGGCGATGCTGCCCGCTTCCTTGGTCACGCCCAACGGCGCCCGCTTCGCTCGTTCGAACTCGGCGGCATCGATCAGCCCGGCTTCGTGCATCTTGGCCAGGGCGAAGTTGCGCCGTTCGGTGGCGCGCTCGGGATGGCGGCGCGGGTCGTACAGCGATGGGCCGCGCACGATGCCCACCAGCAGCGCGATCTGCTCGGTGCTGAGGTCGCGCTGGTCGCGGCCGAACCAGAATTCCGAGGCCGCGGCCACCCCGTGGATCGCCTGCGCCCCGCGCTGCCCCCAGTACACCTGGTTGAAGTACGCTTCCAGGATCGTGCGCTTGTCGTAGCGCATCTCGATCAGCATCGCGTACAGGATCTCGTTGAACTTGCGCTTGAGCGTCTGTTCGCGGCCGATGCCGAGCAGGCCGCTGCGTGCGAGCTGCTGGGTGAGGGTGCTGGCGCCCTGCCTGGCTTCGCCGGAGCGCATGTTGACGAACATGGCGCGCGCGATGCCCGACAGGTCGATGCCGTGGTGACGGGCGAAATCCCGGTCCTCCACCGCCTGCAGGCCGGTGACCAGCAGCTCCGGCACCTCGTCGATCTGCACCAGGCGCCGTTCTTCCTGCTTCTGCCCGTACAGCGTGGCGATGCGTGCCGGGTCCAGGCGCACCGATTTCACCGTGCGCCTGCCGACCAGATCGCGCACCTGCGACACGCGACCGCCCGACAGCGTGACCTCGATGCGGCTGGGCGCCACCGGGCCGGTGATGTCGTTGAAGCCGCGGCTGGCGATCTTCCAGCGGCCGCCATCGCGCAGATAGCTGCCCGGCCGCTCGCCGCCGCCTTCGCGGTAGGACGCGGCGTCCAGCTCGGTCTTGAGCGTCTGCGCGTCCATCGCCAGACCGGGCGACAACTGCAGCGGGCGCCCGTAAACACGCGTGGGCAGCTGCCATTGCAACTGCCCGAACCGGCTGCCGACCTGATGATTCAGGTACAGGGTGTAGGGAATGAGGAAGCCAAGACCGAGGCCGACCGCCGCAAGTCCCCAGGTCAGAAGCCGCCGGCGCCAGTCCGGCGTCTCGCTGTCCAGGTCGGAATCGTCGTCTTCGTCGTAATCGATGCGGGCCAAGGCAGAACCATGGGATGCGACAATGGCGGCTGGTGCCGCGCGCGTACCTGTCGGAGCTGGCGAGTCTAGCGCAGCGTCCCCGGCCGGCCCGAGTGCCCCCCTCTTCTACAGTCAGCCGGAGTTCCGTTGGTATGTCGTGGTCGTTGGCCGATGCGCGATTCCTGCTGCAGCGCGCGTCCGGCCTGTCCCGTCGGGGGTTGCTGAGCCTGCGTACCCGGGGCTGGCGCACGACCTGGGAGCGACTCATCGCGCAGTTGGGCGTGCTGCCGCCCAGGCTGCGTGAGCCACTGTGGTTCCCGGAGGGCGAGCCGACCGCTCCCGCAGCCATTTTTTCCGATCCCGCACCGCGCGCGAGCATCGTGATTCCGGTGTTCGGCCAGCTCGCCCATACCCTGCGATGCCTGCAGGCGCTCGCTGCGCATCCCCCGCACGCAGGCTGCGAAGTGATCGTGGTCGACGATGGTTCTGCGGATGACACGCAGCAGGCGCTCGCTGCCATCGCCGGATTGCGTTACCTCCGCCGCGAAGAGAATGGCGGATTCATCGCTGCCTGCAACGACGGGGCCGGAATCGCACGCGGCGAGTACCTGGTGTTCCTCAATAACGACACGATCCCGCAACCGGGCTGGCTGGATGCGCTTCTGGCACCTTTCGCCTCCCAGCCCGCCGCGGGACTCGTCGGTGCGCAGCTGCGGTATCCGGACGGGCGGCTGCAGGAGGCCGGCGGGGTGGTGTTCTCCGACGGCAACGCCTGGAATTACGGGCGCTACGGAAACCCGGACGATTGCCGCTTCGCATCCCTGCGCGACGCCGATTACGTCAGCGGGGCTGCCATCGCGATCCCGCGCGAGTTGTTCCGCTCGCTTGGAGGATTCGACGCGCACTACGCCCCCGCGTACTACGAAGACACCGATCTGGCTTTCCGGGTGCGAGCATCCGGCAGACGCGTGCTCTATCAACCGGACGCGGTCGTCGTGCACGAGGAAGGCGCAACGTCCGGCACGGACGTCGCCAGCGGCATCAAGGCCTACCAGACGCGCAATCGCGAGCGTTTCGCGCAACGGCATGCACAGGCGCTGGCTGCTTTCGGCGACGCGTCGGTGGCGCCTTCGCCAGCAAGCGTGCACCGCACGCGACGGCAGATCCTGATCATCGATGCGCTCACGCCAACACCGGATCACGATTCTGGCTCGCTGCGCCTGGTCAATCTGATGCGCCTGCTCATCCACCAAGGCGCACATGTAGTGTTCCTGCCAGCCAAGCGCACGCACGCGGACGAACACACGCACACCCTGCAAAAGCTGGGCGTGGAGGCCTGGTACGCGCCCTACGCCGGTCGCGCCACTGCCTGGCTTCGCGAACATGGTCCGCGCTTCGACACCGTGATGATCTGCCGCCACTACGTAGCGCGCGAGTTCCTTCCGCTCGTGCGCCGGCACGCGCCTCAGGCGCAAGTCGTCTTCGACACGATCGACCTGCATTACCTGAGGGAGCAGCGTGGCGCGGCGCTCGCCGGGGACGGTGCGCTGGCCCGCGCTGCGGCGCGCACGCGCGCGTTGGAACTGGACATTATCGCGCGCAGCGATCTCACCCTCGTGGTCAGCGAAGCCGAGCGCGCGCTCCTGGCCCAGGACGCGCCGCAGGCGCGGGTGGAAGTGCTATCCAACCTGCACCAGCTTGCCGACGATGGCTCGCCCTACGCACAGCGCCAGGACCTGGTGTTCGTCGGCGGCTTCCGCCATCCGCCCAATGTGGACGCGGTGCGCTGGTTCGTCGAAGAAGTCTTCCCACTGATACGTGCCGGCGAGCCCGGGATGCGGTTCCACTGCATCGGCGGCCACGTTCCGGCGGTCGTGCAGGCGCTGGCGGCACACGACGGCGTGCTGGTGCACGGACACGTCCCCGACATCGGGCCCTATATGCGCGGCTGCCGGATCGCACTGGCGCCGCTGCGTTACGGCGCGGGAGTCAAAGGCAAGATCAATCTGAGCATGGCGCACGGCCAGCCAGTGGTGGCGACATCGGTCGCGGTCGAGGGCATGCACCTGCGCGACGGTCACGATGTGCTCGTCGGCGATGACGCAGAAGCCTTTGCCGCTGCGGTGCTGCGGCTATACCGCGACGAATCGCTGTGGCAAAGCCTGGCGACCCATGGCCGGGAGAACGTGCAACGTCATTTTTCGATGGAGGCGGCAGCGGAGACGGTGCGACGGGTGTTTCTCACCGGCGCACGCTGAGCGGAGCTTCAATCCCGCGAGGCCGAAGCCGCGCGCAGGCGGGCGCGGAAATCCTCGATGCCCGGTGTCGCGCGATCGATGGACTCCGCAGACCGCAGCGCGGCGGCCGCAGACGCGACCTCCCCTGCTCCCAGCCGCTCGGCACCGACCGCCAGCCATCGCTGCGCCAACCTGCGCCTGGCCTGCCGGGTGACGCTGCCTTCGCCTTCCAGGGCGATCCATGCGTCCAGGCAAATGCGCGCGCGCCCCAGGTCGTTGCGCGGCAATTCGCGTTCGAAGCATTGCTTCGCCGCCGGCACCAGGCGCGCCTGCGCACGTGCGACCCCCGGATGGGCGGGGGCCAGCGCGCGCGCGGCGCGCAGTTTGTCGTAGGCGCTGTCGCCCGGCGGAGTCAGCAGATCGCCGCGCGCCTCGGCCTGCGCCGCTTCGCGCAGCAGGGTGTCGACACGCGAGGCCTGACGCCGGCTGGCGGCAGGCGGCAGCAACCGTGCGCGGGTTCTTCTGGCGTCCGCGATCCGATTCGCCGCGCGTTCCACCGCCTCGGAGCCGGGTGCGATCGCCCGGGCTTCGCGCAGTGCAGCCTCTGCGCCGCGGAAATCGAAGTCGGCCGCGGCGCGCTCGGCGCGCATGGCATGGGCTGCTGCCACCGCGGCCATCCCGCGGGCCGCGACGGCGTCTTCGGCATCGATCTGCAGCAATTGCCGGTATTTCCCGGCTGCCGCCTGCAGCTCGCCGCGGCGACGGTCGCGATCGGCACGCTGGCGCAGCTGCTCGATCGCGCGCGTCAGTTCGCCCTGACGCTGCGGAAGGTCGACATGTCCGGGGTCGTAGCCGCGCGCCGCGGCGATCATGGTCGCGGCTTGCCCGACCTGGCCCGACTGCAGCGCTCTGCGCGCCTGCTGCAGCAGCTCCGACAGCGCGTCTTCCCGGCCTTCCAGTGCGCGCAGGTTGTCCGGACGCAACGACAGCACGCGCCGATACACAGGCAGGGCCGCATCCCCGGCACCGTCCAGCCGCCCCTGTTCGCGCGCCACCTCGGCCTGGGCGAGCAGCCCTTCGATCCCTGCCACGTCGGCTTCCCGGGCGCGCAGGCGCGCGGCGACGGCCTCGGCGCTGGCACGCGGCACCTGGAGCTCACGCGCCAATGCCAGCTGCCGGTGCGCCAGCGCAAAATCGTCGCGTCGCAACGCCGCATCGGCCTGGGCAAGCGCGGCCTGCGCTACACGCGCAAGACCGGTGCGCGCTTCGTTACGGTCCGGATCGATCGCGATCGCGGCCTCGTACAGTTCGCGTGCGCCGCTACCATCGCCAGCGGTGAGATGTCCACGCTCCAGCGCGAGTGCCGCCTGCTCGCGTAATGCCTGGGCGCGCGTCTCGGGCCATATCCAGTCGGCCAACGGGCGCCGCAGCAGCACCGCCGCCAGAATCAGCATCGCCACCACCACCATCCATGCCAGGCGGCGCGCGCGCGGCATGAGCGGGCGGCGGTCGCGCGCAACTTCGTGGAAATCGAGCTGGTCCACCCGCCCCCAGCCCGGCTCCTGCCGGCGCGGGCCGGGCAGCGCGCGATGGGACTGCGGCTCGGGGTGGATGGGCGGGCTGGGATTCACGCGCGCAGGATAGGCGTATGACGGGCAGCGCGGCGTCACGCCCGCCGCGTCGACTCCACGCCCGAGAGCTGCTCGATCTTCCCCAGCAGGCGCGCCAGCTGCCCGAAATCCCGCACCCGCACCCGCAACCGCAACCGCACGCGATGGCCGCGCTGGGATTCGCTGTGGATGTCCAGCACGTGCGCATCTTCCTGTGCGATCAGGTTGGTCAGGTCCTTGAGCAGGTGCTTGCGGTCGAGCGCCTCGACCAGCACGCCGGTTGCGTGTCCGCCATCGCTGCGTCCCCACTCCACCGGCAGCACCCGTTGCGGCTGCGTCGCCGACAGGCGCAGGAATGCCGCGCAGTCCGCGCGGTGCACGGTCACGCCCCGGGCACGGGTCAGGTAGCCGGCGATGGGCTCGCCCGGCAGCGGCTGGCAACAGCGCGCAATCTGGACCAGCAGATTGCCCATGCCGACGACGGTAAACCCGGGGGTGCCGGCACCGGACGGCTTGCGCGGTTGGCGTGGCGCCGGCTGCGCCGAACCGGAATCCTCGCCCGCGCGCTCGTGCTCGAGCAGGGCGCGCCCGACCTGGTGCGGGCCGACGTCGCCCAGTGCCACCAGCACCAGCAGGTCTTCATAGCTGGCCACGTTGAACTTCGCCAGCACCGGAGTCGGGTCTGCCTGCAGCAGGCCCAGGCGCCGGAGTTCCTTCTCGAGCATCTCGCGCCCGGCCTGCAGGTTGCGCGCGCGGTCGAGCTTGTGGAACCACGCGCGCACCTTGTCGCGCGAGCGGGCGCTGGCCAGGAAGCCATTGGATGCCAGCAGCCAGTCGCGGCGCGGCTCGCCGGTCTTGGCCGTCAGGATCTCCACGCGCTCGCCCGTGTGCAGCCGGTAATCGAGCGGCACGATCCGACCGTCCACCTTCGCACCACGGCAGCGGTGGCCGACCTCGGTGTGCACGTGGTAGGCGAAGTCCAGCGGCGTGGCGCCCGCGGGCAGGTCGATCACCTTGCCCAGCGGCGTGAGCGCGTAGATCCGGTCTTCGACCAGTTCGGTGCCGAAGTTGCCGGACAGCGCCTGCTCGCCCTCGCGCCCTTCGGCGCTGGCTTCCAGCAGGCGACGCATCCATTCGATCTTGCGGTCGTTGGCCGCATTGGCCGCAGCGGACCGCTGCGAGCCGCCGCGGCCCCCATAGGAATGTTCCTTGTAGCGCCAGTGCGCGGCCACGCCGAGTTCGGCCTGCGCATGCATCTCGTGGGTCCGGATCTGCACTTCGAGGGTCTTGCCTTCGGGTCCGATCACCGCCGTGTGCAGCGAGCGGTAGTCGTTGTTCTTGGGCCGGGCGATGTAGTCGTCGAATTCGCCGGGCACCGGCGCCCACAGCGCATGCACCGCGCCCAGCGTCGCGTAGCAGGCCGCGACATCGTCGACCAGCACCCGCACCGCGCGCAGGTCGTAGAGCTCCCCGATCGGCACATTCTTCTTCTGCATCTTCTTCCAGATGCTGTAGATGTGCTTCGGCCGCCCGGCGACGTCGGCGACGATCTGCTGATCGCGCAAGGCGGCGCCCAGTTCACGCTTGACCTGCTCGATGTAATGCTCGCGGCCGGTCCGCTTGTCGTCGAGCAGGCGCGCGATGCGCCTGTAGGTGTCCGGTTCGAGGTAGCGGAAGGCCAGATCCTCCAGCTCCCATTTCAACTGCCAGATGCCCAGGCGGTTGGCGAGCGGCGCATGGATGTCGCGGGTGAGGCGGGCAAGCGCCTGGCGCTCGTCCTCTGGCAGGTCGCGCGACAGCCGCATCCGCGCCAGCTGCTCGGCCAGCAGGATCGGGACCACGCGCAGATCGCGCACGATCGCCAGCAGCAGCCGGCGCAAGCCTTCGGCATTGCCACCGGCCGACTGCCCGGCGTGCAGGCTCCATACCTGCGCTGCAGCGCGCTGGCCCTCGAGCAGCGGGGCGATTTCCGGATGCGTGCGTTCGAACGCCGCCATCTCCTCCACCGGGACGGCATTGAGTGCATGCACGAATGTCGCCGCCAGCGTGTCGGCATCGGCATTGAGGACGGAAAGCAGTTCCAGCGTATCCGCGAGCACGGCGTACCGTCCCGGCTCGGCGGGTCCGGCCCGGCGTGCGCACCCCGCCAATGCATCGCGCAACGCCTCGGGAAGCGCCGACAGCGGCGGCTGCGCAAGCAGGCTTTCGAATTGTTCGTTCCGGAGGTGCACGGCAGCCATCAACGCGATCAGCGTCCTACACTAGCGGTGTCCGTGCCTGCCGGCAAAACCATCGACGTCGCATTCGCAGGTCACGCCGACCGCTGCAGCTGGGCCAGGCGCGCGGCGAGCTTCTTCGGCGAGATGCCGCCCTTCGCGCCCAGCTCCTGCGCGAACATCGACACCCGCAGCTCCTCCAGGTCCCAACGCACTGCCTGCCAGTCCGGGTCGCCCGGGTGTTCGGACAGGGCAGCGGCCACCGCGTCGGCGAAGGGCTTGAGTTCGAGCATGCGCGCCTGATCCTTCGCCGGATCGCGCAAGGCGCGCTCGGCGCGCAGGGCGAGCGCCTTGAGGTAGCGCGGATATTCGGCAAGCGCGGCAGCAGGCACGTCACGGAGGAAGCCAGGAGGCAGCAACGCCGCGAGCTGGGCCTGCATGTCGTCGAGGTTGCCGCGCGCCCAGCCGAGCAACCTGCTGTCGAGCCTGGCGCGCACGGCGGCGACCTGGCCCAGGATGACTTCGGCCTGCTGCAGCCGGCGCATGGCTTCCGGGAACAGCGCCGTGGCGATCGCATCGCGACGCTGCGCGAACGCGCCGGCATCGCGGACCTGCTCCAAGCCGTCGGCGGCGAGCGCCGAGAACGCGCCTTCGACCAGATCCTCGCGCAGACGATCGCCCTTCGATCCGCCCGTTTGCGCCGTGGCCTGCAGCTGGCGCGGGGCCGCGGACTCGATCGCTGCATACAACAGCCCGGTCTTGGCCTGCACCGGCAATTGCTTGCGCGCCTGCTTGAGCCGGTCGGCCAGCGCGATGGCCAGCAGCCGGCGCACGCCCTGCGGATGCAGGCGGTGCGCCACCGCGCGATCGGCGTGCACCACGAGCGAAGCGCTGTCGCCGTCTTCCTGCAGCGAGGGATAGGCTGGCACGCCGCCCGCACCGGGCACCGATTCGGGGATCGGTGTATCGGGAAAGGCGATCAACCCCGGTTGCGCAAGCCCTGCTGCCGCGTGCGACGCGAATGCCTGTGCGGCGCGGGCGCCGAAGCGTTCGCGCAGCGCAGCGAGGTCGCGCGATTCGGCGAGCACGCGACGGTCGCTGGCTCGCTCCCCGGCGATGTCGAGCAGGCGCAGGTTCGCGTGCAGATGCGGATCGATCGCCGCCGGTTCGAAATCGGTCGCGGAAATCTCTACGCCGGCCAGGCGCTTGAGGAACCTGGCGAGCGCGCCCTCGATGCTGTCGGCCTCAGGCGCCGGATGCGCCTCTGCGAAGGCTTTGGCAAAGTCCGGCGCCGGCACGAAATTGCGCCGCAGCGGCTTGGGCAGCGACCGGATCAGCGCCGCCGCCTTGTCCTGGACGAAGCCCGGCGCGAGCCACGACAGCCGCGCCGGATCGAGCGCATTGAGCAAGTGCAGCGGCACGACCACGGTCATGCCATCGTCCGGCGCGCCGGGCTCGAACCGGTAGCGCACCGCCAGCCGGGCATCGCCCAAGGCGATGAACGCCGGGAATCGCGAAGCGTCGCTGCCGTCGCCGACCAGCAGGTCGTCGCGGGCCCATTCGAGCGCCGCTTTCTCGTCCTTCGCCAGTTTGGCGAACCAGGCATCGAGCGCCTGGGCACTGACGATGTGCGCGGGGATGCGCGCGTCGTACCACTGCGCCTGCGCCTCCTCGTCGATCACCAGGCCGGTGCGCCGCAGCTTGGCTTCTTCCTCCCGCGCCGATTCCAGCGTCTTCAGATTGCGCGCGAGAAAGGCGCCGCGCGTGTTGATCTCGCCCGCGACCAGCGCATCGCTCAGGAAAATCGCGCGTGCCTCGACCGGGTACAGCGCGCCGTAGTGCACTGGCCGCTTGGGCGCCAGCACCAGGCCGAACAGGCTGATCTGCTCGCTGCCGATCACCCGGCCCTGCGCGCGCGACCAGCGCGGATCGTGGTGGCGCCGCTGCAGCAGATGCGTCAGTTCGTCGATCGCCCAGTCTGGCTCGATCGCGGCATTGGTCAGAGCCCAGACCTTTTCGGTATCGAGCAGGGTCGCCGACAGCACCCATGGCGGTGGCTTGCGCGCGAGCGGCGAACCAGGAAACAGCTGGAACTTGCGCCCGCGCGGACCATCGTAGAGGCCCCGCTCGACCAGGTGCCCGAGCTGGGTGGGCAGGCCGGCGAGCAGGGCGCGATGCAAAAGTGCATAGGAACGAGGAACGAGGAAGGAGGAACGAATGCCCGATGGATCGGCTTCGCCCACACTTGTTCCTCGTTCCTTTTCACTCGTTTCTCGAATTCCCCATCCCAGTTCCTCGCACTGCAGCTTCAGCTGCCGGTGCAGCTCGCGCCATTCGCGCAGACGCAGGAAACCCAGGAAGTGCTTGTCGGCCCACTTGCGCAGCTGCGACTGAGTCAGCTCCTCGTGCGCCTGGCGATAGGCATCCCAGAGTTTGAGGATCCCGACGAATTCGGATTTCGCGTCCGCGAATTGCGCATGGGCGTTGTCTGCCGCCGCGCGCGCATCGGCGGGGCGCTCGCGCGGGTCCTGGATACCGAGGAAGCTGGCGATGACCAGCATCTGGTGCAGGCAACCATGCCGCTGCGCGGACACCAGCATGCGGGCGAGCTTCACGTCGATGGGCAGCCGCGCCATGCTGCGGCCGATCGCGGTGAGCTTGCGCTCATCGTCGACCGCGCCCAGCTCGGCCAGCTGCTGCCAGCCGTCGGCGATCGCGCGCGCATCGGGTGGTTCGAGAAAAGGAAACGATTCGATGCTGCCCAGCCCCAGCGAGAGCATGCGCAGGATCACCCCGGCGAGCGCAGCGCGCCGGATCTCCGGGTCGGTATAGGCCGGGCGCGAGGCGAAATCAGCTTCGGCATACAGCCGGTAGCAGATGCCCGGCGCGATGCGGCCGCAGCGCCCCTTGCGCTGGTCGGCGCTGGCTTGACTGACCGGCTCGATGTGCAGGCGGTCGAGTTTCTGCCGCGGGCTGTAGCGCTTGACCCGGGCCAGGCCCGGGTCCACCACGTAGTGGATCCGCGGCACGGTGAGCGAGGTCTCGGCCACGTTGGTGGCCAGCACGATCCGTCGCTGCGAGCCTGGGTGGAAGACGCGGTCCTGGTCGCGTGCGGACAGGCGCGCGTACAGCGGCAGCACTTCGGTGTGCCGGTATTTGCGCTGCTCCAGGGCCCGGTGCGCGTCGCGGATCTCGCGCTCGCCGGGGAGGAAGATCAGGGTGTCGCCCATGGAGCGGTCCCGCGCAATCTCGTCGCAGGCGGCGACGATCGCGTCGAGCACGCTGCGTTCGCCTCCTTGCCCCTCGCCTGAGGCGCCGCGCGCGCCGGCGGCAGCGGCCATGTCGCCTTCGCCCTCCAGCGGCCGATACCGCACTTCGACCGGAAACCCGCGTCCCTCCACGTTCACCACCGGCGCGTTGCCGAAGTGCGCGGCGAAGCGCTCGGTGTCGATCGTGGCCGAGGTGACGATCACCTTCAGGTCGGAGCGCCGCTCCAGCAGCTGCTTCAGGTAGCCGAGCAGGAAATCGATGTTGAGGCTGCGTTCGTGCGCCTCGTCAACGATGATCGTGTCGTAGCGTGAGAGCCAGCGGTCGGTCTGGATTTCCGCAAGCAGGATGCCGTCGGTCATGAACTTGACCGCGGTCTGCTCGCTCACGTTGTCGCTGAAGCGCACCTGGAAGCCGACCGCGCCGCCCAGCGGCACCTGCAGTTCCTCCGCCACGCGTCGCGCCACGGCCCGCGCCGCGATCCGACGCGGCTGGGTGCAGCCGATCAACCCGGCCGCGCCGCGCCCGGCCGCCAGGCACAGCTTGGGCAGCTGGGTGGTCTTGCCCGAGCCGGTTTCGCCGGCGATCACCACCACCGGATGCGAGCGGATCAGTTCGACGATCCGCTCGGCTTCGCCGGCGATGGGTAGATCAGGCACGACAGGGGCTTGCGGCAGCGCGGCAGCCCGGGCGGCACGCGTCGCGACCGAAGCCTGCAGTGCGGATTCGAACCCGGCCCGCGCACCCGCATCGCCGGGCTTTGCCTTCCACTTCGACCATAGGCCGAGCAGCCGTCCGCGATCACGCGTGCAGGCGGCGTCCAGACGCCGACGTGCCTGGCTCAATGCCCGCTGGTTCGGCGCGTGATTGTTTTCGGCTTCGATAGGCTGCATGAATTCGTACGAACGATAACTTTCATTTCAACGATGCACGTACCTGGCGTATGGTCAGCGCATCCACGAAAGGAGTGCCCCCATGGCCAAGTCGAAAAGCGGCAAGTCCAACAAGTCGAAGAACCCCCCGGCCGGCGCGGTTCCGAATCCGGCCGCCTCGCCAGGTCCGGCCGACAAGGGACCGGCGATCGATATCGGGATCGGCGCGGGCGATCGCAAGAAGATCGCACAAGGCCTGTCCACTTACCTGTCGGATGCGTTCACGCTTTACCTGAAGACGCACAACTTCCACTGGAACGTGACCGGACCGATGTTCAACGCCCTGCACACCATGTTCGAGGCACAGTACACCGAGCAGTGGAACGCGCTGGACGACGTGGCCGAACGTATCCGCGCCCTGGGATTCAACGCCCCCGGTTCGTATGCCGAGTTCATCCGCCTGTCCTCGATCGGCGAAGAACCAGGCCTGACCCAGGCGCCGGACTGGCGCGAGATGGTGCGCCAGCTGGTGGTGGGCAACGAGGCAGTCTGCCGCACCGCGCGCAAGGTGCTCAAGACCGGCGAAGGCGGCGGCGACGACCCGACGGTGGACCTGATGACCCAGCGTCTGCAGACCCACGAGAAGTACGCCTGGATGCTGCGCTCGCTGTTGCAGTAGGGCCTGCCCCGGACCCGATCCGGGGTCGGGCCTCCGCGCCCGACGATTGGCCGGCCACGGAAGGTGGGGTCAGGCTCCGGGCCCTGATGCCCGAACAAACGCCGAAGCTGTAGGTCGGGCCTACGCGCCCGACGTGCGCACAACTGCACGGCCTCTAGGGCAGCCACCATAAGGCGTGCCACACCCCGACGTCCGCGCAACCCATCATCGCGAAGCGTCGGGGCCGTAGCCCCGACCTACGAGCGGGTCGATAGCGGAAAGCGGAGTTTTCCTGCCCCATCCAGCGGGGTTCCCGTACACCGGGTGAGACGGACGGTTGCTAACCTGCCCGGATGTCCGCCGTCCCTGATCTCCCCGCCCAACCCGCTGCCCTGGATCGGCTGCGCGACGTCTTCGGCTACGACGCCTTCCGCGGGCCGCAGGCCGAGATCGTCGCGCATGTGATGGCCGGCGGCGATGCGCTGGTGCTGATGCCCACCGGCGGCGGCAAGTCGCTGTGCTACCAGCTGCCAGCGCTGCTACGCGCAGGCACGGCCATCGTGGTCTCGCCGCTGATCGCGCTGATGCAGGACCAGGTGGAAGCGCTGCGCCAGCTGGGGGTGCGGGCGGCCTTCCTCAATTCCAGCCTGGACGCGCAGGCGGCGAACGCGGTCGAGCGCCAGCTGGCCGCGGGCGAACTGGACCTGCTGTACGTGGCGCCCGAGCGCCTGCTCACCCCACGCTTCCTCTCGCTGCTCGAACGCGCGCACATCGCCCTGTTCGCGATCGACGAGGCCCACTGCGTCTCGCAGTGGGGCCACGACTTCCGCCCGGAATATCGCGAACTCACCCTGCTGCACGAACGCTGGCCGAACGTGCCACGGATCGCCCTGACCGCCACCGCCGATACTCCCACGCGCAACGAGATCGTCGAGCGCCTGGCGCTGGAGGACGCGCGCCAGTTCGTCAGTTCGTTCGACCGGCCGAACATCCGCTATACCGTGGTGCCCAAGCATGGCGGTCCGCGCCAGCTGCTCGACTTCATCGATGCACGCCGCGGACAGACCGGCATCGTGTACTGCCTGTCGCGGCGCAAAGTGGAGGCCACGGCGCAGATGCTGGCCGACGCCGGCATCACCGCCCTGCCCTACCACGCCGGCCTGGACGCGGCCGTGCGCGCGGATCACCAGCGCCGCTTCCTGCGTGGCGAGGGCGTGGTGATGGTGGCCACGATTGCCTTCGGCATGGGCATCGACAAACCGGATGTGCGCTATGTCGCCCATCTCGATCTGCCCAAGTCGATGGAAGGCTATTACCAGGAGACCGGCCGGGCCGGCCGCGACGGCGAGCCCTCGGAAGCCTGGCTCGCCTACGGCCTGGGCGATGCGACCCTGCTGCAGCGGATGATCGCTGCCTCGGACGCGGCCGAGCAGCGCAAGCTGCTGGAGCGCCGCAAGCTCGATGCACTGCTCGGCTACTGCGAATCCACCGATTGCCGGCGGCGCACTCTTCTCGCCTACTTCGGCGAAGCGCACCCGGGCCGATGCGGCAACTGCGACAACTGCCTCTCGCCGTCGCAGACCTGGGACGGCACGGTGACCGCACAAAAGGCCCTGTCCTGCGTCTACCGCACCGGCCAGCGTTTCGGCGCAGCCCACCTGATCGACGTGCTGCGCGGTGCCGACAGCGCCAAGGTGCAGCAGTTCGGTCACCAGCACCTGAGCACGTTCGGCATCGGCCAGGAACTGGACGCCAGGCAATGGCGCAGCGTGTTCCGCCAGCTGGTGGCCGCGGGTCTGCTCGAGGCGGACGTGGAAGGCTACGGCGCCCTGCGCCTGACCGCGGACAGCGGCGCCGTGTTGCGTGGCGAACGCACGCTGGCGCTGCGCAGCGATCCGCCCGCGACCCGCAGGCGGGGAAGGCGCGACGGGGCTGCCGGCCCGATGGCCCGCTCACCCGTCGACCTGCCGGTCGACGCCGCGCAGCGGTTCGAGGCGCTGCGCAGTTGGCGCGCCGAAGTCGCGCGCGAGCAGAACCTGCCGGCGTATGTGGTGTTCCACGATCGCACCCTGCGTGCGGTCGCACTCGATCCACCGCGCGATCTGGACGCGCTTTCGACGGTGGAAGGCATCGGCGCGGCCAAGCTCGCGCGCTACGGCGCGCAGCTGATGGCGGCGCTCGAGCGCGCCACCGACGCGCGTGAGGCCTGATCCATTTGCGCACGTAACGGACAAGCAATCGTGGTGGTTGGAATGAACATCAGAAACGCCCATGCCGCGGAGATCGATCGTCTGGCCCGCATCTGGTACGACGGCTGGCAGGACGCCCACGCGCAGATACTGCCGGCAGAACTGGCGCGCCTGCGTACCTTCGAGAGCTTCGGCGAGCGGCTGCGGGCCGCGCTCGACCAGGTCCGCGTGGCCGAGCTGTCAGGTGAAGCCGTCGGCTTCTGCATGGTCCATGGCGACGAGCTCTATCAGCTCTTCGTCACCGCAGCTGCGCGTGGATCCGGCGTGGCCGCGGCGCTCGTGGCCGATGCCGAGGCGCGCCTGGCCGCAGCAGGCGTCGCCACCGCCTGGCTGGCCTGCGCGATCGGCAACGAGCGCGCCGCCCGCTTCTACGAGAAGTGCGGTTGGCAGCGCACCGGCACCGTCGTCAATCCGCTGGACACGCCAGCCGGCATCTTCCGCCTGGAGGTGTGGCGCTACGAGAAGCGGCTGGTGGGCTAACGGCCATCGCGACCTGCAAGGCTTCGGCCGTCGAGCGAATCCGGCTGCTTCGCCAGCGACCAGGCAAACGTCCGGATGGGCGCTAAGAGTTCGTGCCCTGTGGGACCTTGGCTGCAACCCTTGGGTCGCCGAGCTGTTGGTTCAGCTCGATTGCCGCCTCGACCAGGCTCCTGGCCCGCGCAGGACTCACTTCATCGCCCTCGACCAGCACCATATTGGCCAATTCGTACCTGCCGCTTGGCTTCAGGCGCCTGTCAACGTTCGCCAACTGCTTGCCGCGCCAGAAGCCAAACAGCACGCGCGTTTCCTCGGCTCGGATCAGCAGCACGGGGCCATTAAAGGAATAGACCAGGTGCCCCCACTTGATCCGTTCTTCCAGCTTTCCCGCTGCAAGCGCGGAACGACGCAGGCTCTCGACGAGGACCTTGCGCCAGCCGGTGAGCGCAGCGACGTATGCGTCGGGCGAGTCTGCGGGAACTGATTTCTTCATGAGGGCAGCGTGACGGCAATCTGGCCGAACCCGAAAACGGTCTCGGCTCGAGTGACTTGTCAACCACTCCGTTGAGTATCGGGTGTATGGCATTTTCCCGGATTGGCTCCAGTGAAACACGCACCGCTGGGTCTTCCAAGCATCGCTTTCGAGGCGTTTGATAGGGCCAATCGAGAATTTTCTCCAGCCAACTACCCGAGCAGGCCCGATGCTCAGTCGTCAACGATTTCCGTGCCGTTCACTGCACCTGCAGTCCGGCGCTTGTGCGCGAGCGATTCTCCGAACGGCAATGGCATGCATTCTGCTCGCACCCATGCCCGCATTGGCGACCGGGACCCGGTCTTCGGAGCGGATATTTGCCAGCGCGTTCGCCCAGACATCCGAGGGCGTCACGATCCACTACCTGCACGGTGGCAAGGAAAGCCCGCATCCGACAGTCGTATTCGTGCCTGGCTGGACCTGGTCGGCATCGATCTGGACGGAGCAGATGCGAGCCTTGGCCGATTCGCGCCGCGTGGTGGCCATCGATCCGCGTTCGCAGGGCGAATCCTCCCAGGCGCCGAGCGGAAACACTCCGGAGGCCAGGGCCGACGACCTGCACGCGCTGCTTCCGAAATTCAGCGAATCGCCTGTGGTGCTGGTGGGCTGGTCGCAAGGCGTGCAGGACATCGCCGCCTATATCGAGCGCCATGGCACCGGGCGCATCGCCGGGTTGGTACTGGTGGACTCCGCGTTGGCGGCCGGGCCGGCAAGTTTCACTGTTGACCCGGAGGGAACCAACCTGCTGCTGCGCCGGATCTCCCTCTACGCCCACTATCCCAGCGAATATCTCGCCGGAATGATCGATGCGAGCCTGGCCCAGCCGATGAGCGCGGACAGGAAATCCTCGCTGGTGCGTGCGTCCGCGAAAACGCCCACGGATACCGGGATTGCGATGCTGGTATCCGACCTGCTCACCACCGACCGGCGCGGCGTGGTTGGCAAGATCGACAGGCCCACGCTGATCGTCGCTGCGGAGAACTCAGGCGAGATCGAGGCGCTGCGGCAGATGGCGCGCGATATACCAGGCGCGCAGCTGAGCGTGATATCGGGCGCGGGGCACGCGGTCTTCGTCGACCAGCCCGTGCATTTTTCCGAGGCACTCGCCCGGTTCCTGGACGACCTGCCGGGAACGAAGCCCCGATAGGTACGACCCGCGACCGCAACGACGGGCTTGAGACGCCCGGATCCGAGGAGTTGGTTGCGCTGCGATGGTGGGCCGTGATGGATTCGAACCATCGACCAGCGGATTAAAAGTCCGATGCTCTACCGACTGAGCTAACGGCCCACATGAGGCTCCGGCGCGCGGGCCAGACCGGGCATTTTAGCGCAGCGGCGACGGTATGCGGACGCGGGCGCCCACAGGGCTGTCCCCGGCGCGCGCTCACCTCGGTGTGGCGGGTCGGTCGCCTTGCGCCTGCCGCGCGCGTTCGAGCCGGTAGGCTGCGATGCGGACTTCGGCTGCATCGGGAGCCAGCGCGCGGGCGGCGGCGATCTTGTCGAAGGCGCTTTCCCCGGGCGGGTCCATCAGGTCGCCACGCGCCAGGGCGTTGGACGCCTCATCCAGCAGGCTGCGAACGCGGGTTTGCCGCGCGGCATCGACAGACGAGGGAAGCCGCGCGCGCGCCGCACGCGCGCGCGCCAGATCGTCGACGGCCTCGCGCACTGCGACGGCATCCGGATCCAGGTTGCGGGCCATGGCGAGTTCCTGCTCGGCCGCGTCGAAGTCGAAATCCGCCGCCAGCCGTTGCGCGCGCACAGCATGGGCAGCGACGATCTTCGCCAGGCCTTCCTCGGCGGCGGTGTCGTTGCTGGAGCGTTGGAGCACCGCGCGGTATCCGTCGGCCGCCTGCTGCAGGCGCCCGCGACGCAGGTCTTCGTCGGCGCGGCTGCGCAGGGCTTCGGTTTCCCCGGCCGCTCGCGCGGATTCGGTTGCCGCGGCTTTCGGTGCGTCGGTGGCGTCGTTGTCCGCGGCAATGGCGGACGGTTCGACCGGCGCCGCTTCGCGCGCGGGCGGCGCTTGCGCAGGTGCGGACAGGGCGCGAAGCGGAGCGGGCTCCGTCGCATCGGCCGTATCGGTCGTGGCGCGTGGCGGCGGCGTGGCGGCGGGCGGTACCTGCTCCGGCGGGCGCGCGGCAAGGGGGCGGGCGTCGTTCTGCAATCGCTGCCCCTCGGCCTGCCGGCCACCGACATAGGGTTGCCACAACGGCTGCGCGAGCACTGTCAGTACCGCGACGGCGGCCACGCCCGACAGCCAGGCGAGCGCGCGCAGGGGCGTGCGCCAGCGTACGCGCAAGCGTTCCGACTCGCGCTTGCGTTCGGCCGCGCGGCGCGCAATGTGGAGTGGCAGGTCGCGATAGTCGCTCATCGATTCGCCATCATTGCTTCGGTGTGGATCGCGGCGGCTCTCCGTGATTGGTCATTGCCTCGCACGTGAGACCGGGCGGGTTCAGCGGTCCGCATCATCGAGGAACTGGTTGCCGGCCAAGGTGATTCCCGATGTGTCTTCCGCCTGCCGGATGTGCGCGCCCACCGGCAGCTTGGCGCGCTTGGCGTCACCGCGGCGGCGCAACGAATTGCCGCGGAAGCGGTTGCCGCTGACCCTGAAGTCGCGGGTGCGCGTGCGCAGCAGCACGCCGGTGTAGCCGTTGTCGCGGATCTCGTTGTCCTCGATGGTGCCGTCGGCGGCCTCGATGGCAAGCACGCCATAGCCGCGATTGTCCTCGATGGTGCAGCCGCGGATGGTGACGCCGCGCACGCGGTGGTAGATCTGGATGCCGCTGCCATGATTGCCGTGGATGCGGCAGTTCTCGATATGGGCGCGTTCGACGTTCCAGGGCGGATCGGCTTCCAGGTCGATGCCGCACTGGGGCATCGTCCCGGCGGTGTCGCTGAACTGGCAGTCGTAGACGCGCACGCCCCGCGAATGGCCGATCGTGAGCGCCTGGCGGCGGTTGCCGGTGCTGACCACGTTGACCAGCACGATGTCCTCGCTGGGCTCGGGCACCTTGTCGGTCTTCTTCGCCCTCTTGCCGCCGATGGCGATGCCGTCGCCCCAGCAACCCGACACATGGATGTCGCGCACGGTGACGCGCCTGGCGCCGTACAGCGCGATGCCGTGGCCCCACTCGCCGCTGTCGCCGAGGTGTCCATCGCGGTCTCCCTGGATGCGGCCCCCGGAAATCTCCACGTCACTGACGCGGGCGCCTTCCAGCACATAGGCGCGTTCGGCCGCGTTGGGTTTGGCCAGCAGGCGTGCGTCGGGGGCGAGGTCGAGGTGCATCCTGCTGCGCAGGACCACCCGGCGCGTGGGGTCGATCACGTAGCTGCCGGCCGGGACTGCGACCGTGCCGCCATCCTCCGGCAGGGAATCGATGGCGCGCTGGAACGCGGCGGTATCGTCGTTCATCCCGTCGCCGCGCGCGCCGGTGCTGCGCACGTCGATCCGGGTCGCGCCGCGCTGGCGCCGGGGTGCCGTGCGCTGCGCCATCGCAGCCAACGGCCCGGCGGCGAACGCGAGCGGCATCGCCAGCAGCAGCCGCCTGCGCAGCAGATCGATGGGTTGCCGCGGTACGCATCCGATGCGACGACGCAGCCTAGACGTCACCGCGCCCTCCTTGATCGGCATCCTGCGCGCCGTGGCACGCGATCCAGGGCAACACCACCGCCAGCAGATAGAACTTGGAGGCGTGGTACTTGTTGCCGAGGCGTCCGCGGTTGCGTTCCAGCCAGCCGGCAGCGCCGGGCAGCACGTCGCGCGCCTCGGCGGCGAAGGCATGGACCTGGTCGAAGCGCTGTTGCGCCAGCCCGCGCAGATCGAAACGGAAGCAGCCCTTGTGCTCCACGTACGGGAGCCGCTCGAAGCGCGTGGCGATGTGTCGCCGCACCAGGGCCTTGTTGGCACGGGTCACCGGATCGACGTGCTGATCGGACGGCACCTGCCGGTACACCCAGTCGCGCAGGACCCGGTCGCAGAACGGGTACGCCACCTGCAGGCCCAGCGCGCTGGCGGTGTACAGGCCCTTGGCGAATCCACCGGCGGCCTCGGAGATGGTCAGCGTGATCGCCTTCCAGTCGTCGCTGCTGGGTACCGACGCGATCTCCGAACGGAACGATGCCAGACGCGCCTTCGACAGCGTGGCGATCTCGCGGCCGAAAATCTCGTCGACCTCGCTGTTGGTGAAGCGCGAGCCGGGAAACAGCCGCTCGCTCGGATCCATCTGCAGGGTCGAAAGCAGGTAGCAGGCCTTGAAGCTGCGGCCGAGCAACGGCAGTTCGGTCAACCAGCGCGGCAGCCGCAGATCGCGCGCCAGCCAGGACAGCACCCGATGCTGCGAATGCATCGGCGTGCCGAAATAGATATCGGAACCCAGCCCGTCGACCGTGCCATCGCCGTTTTGCGCCGCGATCGTCGTCGCCATGTCGGCATAGGACAGCAGGGCGAAGTCCGCGGTCAGCAACGGCATCTGCGGCAGCATGGCCAGATAGCGGTCGTAGGCGCGGCCCGGATCGCAGGTCAGGACCTCGTGGCGCAGCCCCAGCCTGCTGGCCACGGCATGCGCGGAAGCGATCTCGTTCTCCTCGCGTCCACCCAGGTAGGTGATGCAGACCGTGTCCGGGCGCACCTCGGCCGCCGCGATGGCGAGCGTGGTCGAATCCTTGCCGCCGCTCTGCAGCAGCCAGGGCTGGCCGATCTTCGCGCAGGAGCGCTCGAACGCCTCGCACAGCAGGCGGTGGTACTCGGCGACGGTGGCTTCTTCGTTGTCGCCCTCGGCGCGCTTGCCGCTGTCGCGGAAGTTGAAGTGGAACTGCGGCTCGTCGTGCATGTCGTGGCGCGGATCGAAGCCGAAGGTCGCCAGCTTCACGTCCTCGAAGACCGAGTGCGGCGGATAGACGAAGCCGTTGCGCAGCAGGTCGGCCATGGAGACCTCGTCCAGCCGGCTGCGACGGCGGCCGCCGCCGTCGACCGCCGAGAAGTCCGGCCTGCCGTAGTAGGGCGACATGGTGATCTGCACCCGCGCCTGCTGCGACTGCGGCCGGCGCTGGCTGTGCTGCACCAGCCACGGCAGCACCACCGCCAACAGGTAGAACCTGGAGGCGTGGTACTTGTTGTCCATGCGCTTGCGGTTGCGCTCCAGCCAGGTCACGGCACCGGGCAGCAGGTCGTGCGCCTGCACGGCGAAGTCGTGGACCTGGTCGAAGCGCTGCCGCGCCAGGCCGCACAGGTCGAAGCGGAAACAACCCTTGCGCGCGACGTACGGCAGGTGCGCGAAGCGCGTGGCGATATGCCGGCGCACCAGCACCTTGTTGGCCCGGGTCACCGGATCGATGCGCTGTTCGGACGGCAGCTGCGTGTAGACCCATTCGCGCAAAGCGCGATCGCAGAACGGGTAGGCCATGCGCAACGACAGCGCCGGCGCGGTGTAGAGACCCTTGGCGAAGCCGCCGGCGATGCCGGAGATCGAACTGGTGATCGCCCAGTACTCGTCGAGGTTGGCGGCCGATTCGATCTCGGACAGGAACGGGGCGAGACGCGCCCTGGATTGTTCGGAGATTTCGAGACCGAACAACTCGTCGACCTCGGCATCGGTAAATCTCGAACCCGGAAACACGCGCTCGAGCGGATTCATCTGCAGCGTCGACATCAGATAGCAGAACTCGAAATTGCGCCCCAGCAGCGGCAGCTCCGTGGCCCGACCCGGCAGTCGCAGCCCGCGGGCCAGCCAGGACAGCATGCGCTCGCGCCGCTGCACGGAAGCGCCGAAGTACCCGTCCGCGCCCATGCCATCGATGATGCCGTCTCCGCCTTCGCCGGCGATCGTGGTCGCCAGGTCCACGTACGAGAGCAGCGCGAAATCCGCGGTCGGCAGCGGCATGCGCGGCAGCAGCTCCAGATAGCGGTCGTAGGCGCGCCCCGGGTTGCAGATCAGCGTCTCGTGACGCAGGCCGAGCTTTTCCGCAACCAGCGTGGCGGAAGCGATTTCGTTCTCCTCGCTGCCGCCCAGATAGGTAATGCAATGCGTCTCCGGCCGCACTTCGGCAGCGGCGATCGCGAGCGGCGTGGAATCCTTGCCGCCGCTTTGCAGCAACCATGGTGAACGGATTTCCCGGCACGAGGCTTCGAACGCGTCGCACAACAACTGGTGGTACTTCTCCACCCAGTCGACGTTCGTCCCGTCGTGTCGCTGGCTGCGCCCGCTCTCATGGAACTGATAGCGGAACTCCGGCTGGCCGTGCATGTCGTGCTGCGGATCGAAGCCCGGCGTGGCCAGCTTGAGATCGCGATAGATCGAATGCGGCGTGTACACGAAGGCGTTGCGCAGCAGGTCGGCGACCGACACCAGATCGAGCGGCGCGCCGGCTTTGTACTCGTCGGTCAGCGCGGAGAAGTCCGGCTCGTCGAGGTAGGGCGACATGGCGATCTGCAGACGCCGCGCTTCGCCGTCCGCCGTGATGGCGTCGGCCGGCTCGGACATCGACGGCGGTTGCAGTGGCGGGCGCGCGGCCTGCGACGCGGCGAGGGCGTCGCAGTCGAGTTCGCTGGCGACGATAGACGACGACATGTGCTGGCTCATCGCGCCGCCGCCGCCTCAGCCGGGCTGCGCGCCAAGGTAATCGTCGCCGTAGGCATAGTGGTAGCTGCTCCGTTTGTTCAAGCCGTTGACGATCGCGCCCTTGATCTCGACCCCGCTCTGCTCGAGTCGCTGCTTGGCCAGTGCGATCTCGCGCGCCTGGCTCAGGCCCGAGCGCACCACCAGCAGGGTGGTGCCGACGTGCTGGCCGATCACCGCGGCGTCGGTCACCGCCAGCACCGGCGGGGTGTCGATGATCACCAGGTCGTAGTTGGCGGCGAGCGTGTCCAGCAACTTGCCGAAGTTGGGATGCATCAGCAGTTCCGACGGATTCGGCGGCGGCGCGCCGCGCGAGATGAACGAGAGATTCTCGGCGCCTGCGACGGTGCGCACCGCTGCGTCCAGGGTGATCTGCCGTGAGATCAGTTCGGACAGGCCTTCCGTGGCGCGGACGCCGAGCACTTGATGCAGGGTTCCGCGACGCATGTCGGCGTCGACCAGCACTACCCGCTGACCCGCCTGCGCGACTGCGACCGCCAGATTGGAGCAGACGAAGGTCTTGCCGACGCCCGAGCTCGGTCCGGCGATCATCAGCAGCTTGTTCTCCGGCTCGATCCGGGCGAAATGCAGGCTGGTGCGCAGGAAGCGCAGCGCCTCCATCGCCCCATCGGTTGGCGAGTTCAGCGCCAACAGCTGCGGACGCAAGTGACGGGAACGCCCGCGCCGCTGGCGCAGCGCCAGCGTCCGCTCCTGCGGGCTGTCGAGAATGGCCGCGTAGACCGGCAGGCCAAGCCGCTCGACGTCGGCCGGATCGGTGACGCCGCGGTTGAACATCTGCCGCAGGTAGACGAACGCGATCATCAGCATCGCGCCAAGCGCAGTAGCACCGAGCACGATCGGAACCTTCAGCGGCCACACCAGCATGGCAAGGTCGGCCGACGGGCGATCGATCACGCGCACGCTGCCGATCGCGCTGGCGCGGGCGATGTCGAGTTGCTGCGCCCGGTCGAGCAGCGTCGTGTAGGTGCGGTTGGTAACCTCGACGTCGCGGGTCAGGCGGAACAGGCCCTGCTGGATGTCCGGCAGCTTGTTCATGCGCGCCTGCAGTGCGCCCTTCTCGCTCTGGAGCTGGCCGATCTGCTGGCGCAGCGCCTTGGACGCCGGGTGCGCGGGCGTGAAGCGGCGCGCGATCTCCGGCTGCTGCGTCTGCAGCGTCTGCAGGCTGGCGTTGATGGCGACGGTCTGGTCGAGCAGCGCACGTGTCGACAGCTCGATGTCGACGGTACCGACCTCGCTCTGGAACTTGTTCAGCGCCGCCTGGGCGCGCGAAAGCTCCTTGCGCACCTTGGGCAGCTGCTCGTTGACGAACTGCAGGCTGCGCTCGGCTTCCGCGGAGTTGCGCTGCACGTTGCTGCGCACGTAGGCGCTGGTGATATGGTCCAGCACCTGCGCCGCGACCGCCGGATCGGTGTCGCGGTAGGTGACGGAGATGATGCCCGAATCCCGCCCCTGCTCGGTGGCCTCGATGTTGTCGGCCAGCGCGCTGATCGCCGCCAGCGGGTTCAGCCGGGTCACATTGAAACGGGTGCCGGGATTGGCGCGCAGCGTCTCCACGTCGGCGACCACGGTGCCGGCCCGCGCGACGGTGCCGGTGCGCCCGCGCACCAGCAGCTCCCCGTCCTGGTCGAGCAGGCGATAACGGCCCGATGGCTCGGCGACCAGCACCAACGGCTGGTTCAACAGGCTGTCAGGCACATCGAGCTGCTTGATGTGCAGTTCCTCGCCTCCCCAGCCATAGCGCGACAGGCCGAACAGCGGCGGTGCGACGTCTCCGGGTCGCTTCGGCGCGTAGCGGTGCGCGAGGAAATCCCCCAGGATCGGCAGCCGCTGCGGCTCGATGCGGACGTCCAGGTCCAGCTTGTTCACCGCATCGCTGAACAAGGTGCGCGAGGTCAGTAGCGGAATCTCGGTGACCGCCTGCGAGCGTGCGGGTTCGACCAGGGTCAGGGACGTCTGCGGCGACTGTCCGGGAGCGCCGGCGCTGCCGCGCTCCACCTGCACCAGGGCGCTGGCCTGATAGGTCGGCTTGGCTGCCATGACGTAGATCACACCGGCGAGGAAGAACATCGCGGTGCCGATCAGGATCAGCCACTTGTGGTCGTTCGCCACCCCCACGAGCGCGCCCAGGTCGATATCGTCATCGCGCAGATGCCCCGCGTCACGCGCGATGATGTCCGTGTGTCTGCCGTCCACGGTGAGTTTTTTCATCTGCTCTCTCCTGCCGTTGCCGGCGCCTGCGCGCCTTGCCGGGCATATTCGTTCGCCGCCAAGCGGGGCGGAGGTACCTCTTCCTGCACCTCGGATTGCGTCGCCGGTGCCCCGTGCGGCAGGTGCGCCAGCGCCTCGGCGATGCGCACGCAGGCGTCGGCGGAACGCGCGCGCGCGCGCCGCGACCCGATGCCTGCGTGATCGGTGACCGTAATCCGGTCCTGCGGAATTCCCGCGGCGATCAGTTCGTCGCTGGTGCGCTCGCTCGAGGTGAAATGCAGCGAGGCCAGGGTGTTGATGATCCTGTCGTTGGTCTCGGCATGCGCCTGCACTGCGTCCGCCCCGGGCGACGCTTCGGTTCCCATGCGCGCCACCGGGATCTCCTGGTAGTACGCCACCAGCGCGGTGGCGAGCACGGTCGGCGACTCGCCATGGATCAGGACCACGTCCGGGTCGAACGCCCTGACCATGCGCCCCATCTCATCCATCGTCCGCGAGACCACCGCCGCGGGATCCTGAGGCAGGCCGGGGTCGGGCTCGGGTTCGCCGCGGCTACGGTCGGCGGAGCGGCGGTCCGCATGCAGTTCCTGGTCCTGGAGTCCGGCGACGCAGATCCGGGCGTCGAAGCGCGCGTCCGCCGACAGCTGCTGCATGATCGGCACCATTTCCAGGTCGCCGGGCGTTCCGTCGAGCACGCACAGCGCCCTGACCCGCCCGTCGTGTGCGGAGCCGGATTGCGCGACAGGCTCGTCGCGCTGGTCGAAATCGGAATCCGGTGCCTGCACCGTAAGAGGGACCTGCAGCCGGCCGTCGTCGCTCGTGACGGCCATCGTGGGTGGCGACGTGTGCCGCGACCCGCTTCGTGCGATGGAAAGCGCACTGGCCTGCTTTCCGAACAACAAGTACACCCAGGAACTGCCCAGCAAGCCGGAGATCGCCCCGGAGAGGCGGTCCGGCAAAGCCGTGTGGTGGCCGTTCACCGCCATCCGCAGCCAAGCGACGGCGCGCGGACCGCGCAGCACATACGCCACCAGCACGCTCAGGAATGCGAGCAGGCTCAGGCCTTCGGTCACATCGCGCATCGCATAGCCCAGCGCAGCCATCAGCCCACCGCTGGCGACGACCAGCGCCAGCGTCTTGCGTGGCGACAACCCCGCATCCAGCAGCATGTGATGCAGGTGTCGACGGTCCGCGCGGAACGGCGACCTTCCGCTGCGCACGCGCTGGTACATCACCGCGATGGTGTCCATCACCGGCAACGCCACGCACCACAACACGTCCACCGGTGCCAGCCCGCCGCCGCGCTGGCTCAGGGAAACCAGGCTCCATGCCAGGACGAAGCCGAGCAACATGCTGCCGGCATCGCCCATGAAGATCCTGCGCCCATCCGGCCAGCCCAGATTCACCAGCAGGTACGGCACCAGCGCCACTGCCAGCAGCTGGAGCATCAGCAGCACGCTCGGCACCGGCCATTGCACACCGCTGAAGGCGAGGATCGCGGCGATGCTGATCATGCTCAGGCTGCCGGCAAGACCGTCGATCCCGTCGAGCATGTTGAATGCGTTGACCAGACCGACCACGGCGACGACGGTGAATGGAATGCCGAGCCAGTACAGCCGGATCTCGCCACCACCGAACAGATTGCCGGCACTGTCGACGTAGACGCCGGTAGCGGCCATGACCAACACCACCGTACCGGCCTGGATCAGCAGCCGCGTGCGCGGGCTGAGGTCGTACAGGTCGTCCAGCAGGCCGAGAAGAACGACGATCGCGCCGCTCACGAGCAGGGCGACCACGAAAGGGTCGTAATGATGGAAGTAGATCAGGCCGGCGATGGTGCCGATGAAGAAGCACAGACCACCGATCAGCGGCACCCTCCCGCGATGGCGTTTGCGCTCGCTCGGCGTATCGACCAGGCCGATGCGTCGCGCCAAGGGGCGCAGCCAGAATATGGATGCCAGGGTAACCGCTACTGTAATGGCGCTCGCGGCAACAAACTTCTCATTTTGCATGGGCGTGTCGGGGCGGGCCTTCGAGGAATTGCTTGCGGACGGAGCGCCCCTGTAACGCGCGTCACCAAAACAAGGTACGCACGCCATCCTTACAGGTAGGTGAACTACGCTCACCTGGCTCCATCCTTGTGGGTTTCGAACTTGCTTTCTCGGGAAACGCTTCTTGCTCTGTGGCCAATCCTCACGTACATGGATTGGCTGCCGGCGTCCCTGCCCGCAGACGCGGGCGGCACTACATCATCGTGGCCGCGGCGACACGGCCATTCAGCTGTTCATGCCAATCGTCGACTGCGCGTTCGATCAAACTGCAGACACGTGCATACGCATCCGCGGTGTATGGATGCGGATCCGGAATCTCCGCACCGCCCGACCACTTTCCGAGCGTGAACGTGCGTCCGGACGCACATGGCGACAGCGCCTGCACCGCAATGGCCTGTGCGCAATCCATCACCAGCACCATATCCGCCGCTTCCACGAGCGCGCCGGTCACTTGCCTGGCGACGTGCGGCCGTCCGCTCAGGCCACGCGCGGCGAGCGCCGCTTCGGCCCGCGGATCGATGCCGAGCCCGTTCAGCGCGTTCAGCCCAGCGGACTGCACCAGCATCGGCTGCTCGCGGAACCTGTGGCGCCACAACGCCGCTGCCATCGGACTACGGCGCACGTTTCCGGCGCAAACGATCAGCACATGAACCCTCGGCAATGGCGAAACCATGCGCGGCGCGAATACCGCCGGGTCCGGCGGGGTCGCTCGATGCAGCTGCAAGAACGCGTCTGCCATGGTCTGCTCGGGCTCAGTTGCCACCAGGCACCGTGGCAGCGTTGCGGATGATCCCGGACAGCGGCAGCAGCTGGCTCAGGAAGCGGTTCCAGCGCGTTACGCCTGCCTCGCCGACGAACACGACGTCTCCCGCCCGCACCGGGAACCGGTCGGCCAACGCGAACCCGGCCGGCGAACTGGCATCAAGCTGGTACACCGTCGACGGTTGCTTCTCCATGTCGTTCACGTCCATGCCGCGGATGACGTAGACCGCTTCCTCCTTCGCCGTAGTCGGATTCAGGCCTCCGGCGCGACCCAGGGCCTGGGTGAGCGTCATGTCCGACGTCTTGAATGTGAGCGCCTGCGGCTGCAGCACTTCGCCCAGGACGTAGACCTCCTGGCGGTCGTTGAACGGCAGGTACAGGCGGTCGCCTGGCTTCAGGTAGATTTCGGGCGTCGACCCTCTGTTGCGGCTCAGCGCGTCGAGGTCGACGTGATGGTTCTTGCCGTCGCGCGTGAGGATCAATCCGGACAGGTCGGCCTCGTCGGTATTGATGACCGCAGCACCGATCGCCTGCGACAGGGTCAACGGAACGGTGGTGATGTTCTGCGGGCTGGTATTCTGGAAGGCGCCCTGCAACGTCACGCGGCTACCGTATCCAGCCATGTTGACGTCCACCTGCGGACTCTGCAGATAGGTGGACAGTTTGCTGGTGATGACGTTACGCAGCTCTTCGAGCTGCATGCCCGCGACCTTGAGGGTGCCGACGAAGGGGTAATAGAAGGTGCCATCCGGATGTACGAGGCGGCCGTTCGCCTGCGGGTTCTGCCCCCCGCCCTGATTGACCTCCATCAGTTCCGGATGATCCCAGACGGTGACCAGGATCGTGTCGCCCGGGCTGATCCGGTAGGACTCGGGACGATACTGCAGCAGTTCCTGCGGTGCGGCGGGTTGCTGCTTCGCACTGATCTGCGAGACCAGTTCCGGCGTGATCTTCACGAACTTCACGTGACCGCTCTCGACCAGGTTGCCGAGATTGCCTGACTGCGCCTGTGCTGCCAGGCACACACTCAGGGCGACCGCCACGACGATGCCCCTGAGCAGGCGCAGCCGGGTCAGCGCCCGATTGCGGCCGGACTTGCTGAATGGGAGTAAGGGGCGTTCCGTGCCGATGAGGAAGCGCGCACGCGGGGGGGTTGCGGCGCAACTGAATGCGGTCGACGGTTGCACGGGGGAAGGGCTCCTGCTGCGAAATTTTTCACTCGAACGAAACGGGGAGCAGGGAGACTAGCGATGGCCTCATTGCAGAAGCGTGAAACCCATCGCTATCGCGAGCTCCGATTCATCACTCTTTTAGTGCGGTTCATTTTCAGCTGACCATCTGTCGCGCAACGGTTCTTTCACATTTCCGAATCCGTCGGCACGGGTTCTGCATGACCGTCCACAAAATTCTGCGCATGGATGGCGAACAGGGCTGCGTACTCCTTCAATGCCCGTCCGCTGCGCCATAGCGCGTACGGACTCGGCAGCCACCGCTCCCGCCAACTCTTGCCGAGTTGGCCCTCCGGCACCGGCACAGGCACCACGTCGATGCCGGCATCGCGGAACAACAGGCTCGCGCGCGGCATGTGCACCGTCGAGGTCACCAGCAACACCTTCCGCACCCCGTGCTTACGTGCCAGCGCCGCGGTCAGGCGCGCGTTGTCGCTGGTGTTGGCGCTGCCTTCCTCCAACAGCAGCGCCGATGCCGGAATCCCGGCCTTTGCGATCGCTGCGGCCATGATCTCTGCCTCACTGCGCCCACCGCCGCCGTTGCCACCAGAGAGGATGATCAGTGGTGCCCGCCCGGCCAGCCACGCGCGCGCACCGGCCGCCAGCCGGCTGGTCTTGAGCTCGTCGGGATCGACGCTGTCGCGGCTCATCCAATTGCCATAGCGCCCGCCGCCAAGCACCACGATCGCGTCCGCCCTGGGCAGCGCTGCCTCGGCAACGACGGGATTATTGCGGGCGAGGCTTCCGCGCAGCTGCGCGGAAAACCACGGGATCGACCACAGCAGAGACCACGCGAACGCGAAGACCATCAGCCCGCCGCCGATCCTGCGCCGCCGCAACAGCCAAGCCAGGATTCCACATCCCAGCAGACACAGCGACAAGGTAGGCGGAAAAGTGAGTGCAACGGCGAGTTCCTGTACGGCTGAAAGCATGGGTATCCGGGAACAAAAATGGAGGGCTCGCAGCGCGTGCAGGCCGAGTGTTGGCGGAGTCCGCGCCTCTGCTGCCGATCACGCCCCGACTCGCCGAAACATGGCGGCTCAGATCACGATCACGTTGGTCACGTAGTAGTAAAAGACGGGACAAGCGGCGATGAGTCCCATCCGGATCAGCAGCGGATTGCGCAGCAGCGCGATCCGGCTGTGGCACAGGATCGCCGCGATCATCAGCGATACTGCAAGCCACGCCGGCAGCAGATAGCGGTTGGAGTAGTAACCCCAACCGATCGCGAAGAACGGCAGCAACATCACCAGATAGACCGCGGTGCTCTCCTTGATCCGTTCCCGGTAGGGGGACCGCACCAGCGGCGCCAGCAGCAGCGGCAGCGCATACCAGAAGATGGAGAATACGGCGAAGTCGATGCGCACGCCCGCCCGGTATTCCGGATTGACCGTGTAGGTCATCACCAGGTTGTAGAGCGGCGGAATCAATGTGCGCACCAGGATCAACGTCAGCCCCGTGCAGTACATCAGGAATGCCAGCGCAGCCGCGTAATGCAACACGCCCGACCGCACCAGCAGCAAGGGCGCGAATGCCAGGTACAGCAGCGACGACAGATGCAGACTGCTGGCCAGGGCGCCGTACAGCACGAACAGCCACCATTTGCGCTGCTGGAACGAAAGCAGCGCGGCGAACACCAGCAACGAGGCCAGCCCCTGCCGCACGGCGTTGATCGACCCGTTGACGAACATCGGCGACAGATACAGCAGCATCAGCGATGCGCTGAGGAAGGTGAGGTACCCGTGCGTGGCCCCCAGGTAGCGCGAATACCTGCGCGCCGCCACCGCGGCAATCAGCAGCAGCAGCGCGAACAGCGCGGTCTGGTATCCGGTGACACCAAGGCCGAGCCGGTTCAGGACATAGCTGATGAAGACGAAACCGGGCTCCAGCCGGGTAATGAAAGGACGGTTCAGGCTTTCGAAAAAGCCGGCATAGACGCTGGTGTCGGTGCCGATATCCAGGCCGCGCGTGCCTACCACCCAGCAGCCGAAACCCGCCGCTGCGATCAGCAGGATCAGGCTCAGGACCAGCCCCGCATGCGTCGCCGGGGTGTTGTGGCGCTCAGGCAGGGCGGTGGCCGGGGCGGTGGCCATGGCTACGCGACCTGGCGCAGACGTGCCCGATCGGCCTGACGACGCACCCGCATCAGCAGGTTCCGGCGCGTCCTGCGCACCACGCTCATCAGCCGGGCGAACGCATGCTCTGGCGGACTCAGCAGACCCTGGCGCACCAGCTCCAGGCGCACCTTGCGGCCGGCCGCGTGCATCGCGGCGAGATCCTCGGTGAGGCCGCCAGCCCCGTAGTTCGGCTTGTGCCAGGAAGCCAGCACCTGGTTGATCTTCGCGCAGCGGTAACCGGAGAACGCGATCTGCGCCCACAGCAGAAAGTCTTCCACGCGCCGGAAGTTCTCGTCGAAGCGGAACGGCAGGTCGCGGCGCAGCACCACCGAGGCGGTCGGGAATGGATTGTTCAGCAGCAACCTGCGTCGGCCTACGATCCCGACCCGCACCGGCGCACGTACCCCGGGCACCGCCGAGTCCCGATCGCGTACCGTCATCCGATGCGCGATCAGCGCGATGGCGGGATCGGCACGCAGCGCCGTCACCTGCAGTTCCAGCTTGCGCGGATGCCAGGTGTCGTCGGCATCGAGGAACGCGATGTAGGGCTGGCCTGCACGCTCCCATCCCGCATTGCGCGCGCGCGACGGACCACCGTTTTCGGCCAGCGCGATCACCTTGACCCAGCCGGGTTCGTATCCCGACGCGACCTGGTGCAGCGCTTCCAACGTATCGTCGCCGCTGCAGTCGTCCACCAGCAACACCTCGGCGGGCCGCAGGGTTTGCGCCGCCACCGAAGCGATCGCGTCGGCAATCGTGCTTCGGCAGCGGAAGCAGGGAATGACCACGCTCACCGGCGCCCGCGCGGCATCGGCCGCATCCTGACCGTCAACGACCACCCTCGCCTCGCCCACCGCCGCCGCCTGCTCGATCATCGTCCCGTTCGATGAGCGGACGGGCACCGATCCGGCATCATTGCCAATGTCCCGGGCAAGCACGTCCGAAATCCGCGCCGCCGCCTGTCTGCCCTGATGCTGAAGCTGTGGGATTCGCGCAGCCAGGGTCGCCTTGAGCGCCTGCTCCTCCCGAAGCAGCCATTCCAGTCGCCCACGCAACGACTGCAAGGACAGATCCGGAGTCTGCAGCACCGCTTCCTCGTTGCCGAAGAGGTCCCGGTTGATGCCACGGGCCTTCACGCTGTAGGCGATCGACACCGTCGGCACCCCGCTGGAGAGCGCCGCGATGGTCGCGTGCGTGCGTGCGCCCATGAAGAATCGCAGATGGCTGATCACATACTTGATCTGCTCCGCGTTCAACTGGTGCGGCATCATGGTCACCGACGTACCGAGATCGCGCAGCTGCTCCTGCAGCCCCGCCATGTAGGTCGCGTCACCTCCCGCATGCTGTCCTTTGAGCGGGTTGACATGGGGAACCAGCAGCACGCCCAGGCCATGTTCGCGCACCGCATGGCGAATGAACTCCGCGACCTCCGTGCGAATATCCTGTTCCTGCCGCTTGTAACGTTCGATCAGCGCGCTGACGTTCACGCCCAGGATTCCGTTCTCCCCGGTTGTCCAGAATCCGGCCAGGTCGATCGCCTCCTTGCCGAGCGTGAATGCAGGATCCGCCATCTGCACCACGTTGCCCAGGCCGAGCGTCTGCGTGAGATAGGCGTAGCTGACCGACTCCCTGACCGCGATGAACTCCATGCGCGAGAGATGCCTGGCGACGGCGCCCACGAAATGCGGTTCCTTCTCGAACGGCCCCACCGACGCGCCCCACAGGATTACCGGTTTGCCCAGGTCCATCGCGAACTTGTCCAGACCGATGACCGGCGAGGGAATCCGGTAATCGAGCGAGTAATTGTCCCCGCCTATCGCCAGTACCGCGTCCACGCTGGCGATCTGCTCCTCCAGCCAGCCCGGCATCGGAAAAGGCCAGCCCATGCGCTTCAGAAACGGCAGCGGCAGGCGCTGGAGATTGACCCAGTAGTGCGCGTAGCGCGGCAGATACGCCCTGACGAACGTGACCCCCGCCTCCGCCGCCTCCGGCCACTGCGCGCGATCGCGCTCGATATGACGCGAGGGCACCAGCACCCTGACGTCTCCGAACTGCGCCCGGAGCAACCCAACCGTACTGCGAACGATCGCCTCGCATCCGCGGTTACCGAAAGTACGCTGTCCCGATAGATAGAAACTTTTCACGATTGGGCCCGATCATGTCGCATGCGCGTTGGAGTCAACCAGTGCGCCGGCTGCGGCCGACGCAAGCATGGATGCTGCCGACAGCATCTGTGAATGGAATGCATGGATCCCGCCGGATGCTGCCTGGTGGACAGACGCCGTCGGTCACCTTGCGGAGATGGATTCAGCCCGGCCCGGCCGATAGGGCCCTTGCCGTTGCAAACGCAGCACCAGGTCGCGGCGCGCCCAGCGCAGCACGCTGACCACGCGGGTGAACTCGAATTCCGGCCGACTGAGCAGGCCCTGCCGCAGCAGTTTGCGGCGCGCCTCGTGGTTGGTGCGGCGCATCGCGGCGAAATCGTCGCTCAGACCGGTGGCGTCGTCGGCGCGTCTGTTCCAGATCGCCAGCACCTGATTGAGGCGCGCGCAGCGATAGCCGGAAAGCACGATCTGCGCCCACAGCAGGAAGTCCTCGGAACGCCGGAAGCTCTCGTCGAAGCGCAGCGGCAAATCACGGCGCAGCACCACCGAGGCGGTCGGAAATGGGTTGTGGAGCAGCAGCCTGCGTCGGCTCACGATCTCCGTAAGGACGGGAGTCCGCAATCCGGGCAGCTCGGTGCCGCGCATGCGCACGACCATCGGATGCGCGATCAGCGCGATGGTCGGGTCCGCCTCCAGAACCGCCATTTGCAGCTCCAACTTGCGAGGCGCCCAGGTGTCGTCGGCGTCGAGAAAGGCAATGTAGGGTTGCTGCGCCTGCCGCCAGCCCGTATTGCGCGCGCGCGACGGGCCCCCATTCGCTGGCATTGCGATCACCCTGATCCAACCAGGCTGGTAGGCGGCGGCGATTCGATGCAGTGTTTCGAGCGTCTCGTCACCGCTGCAGTCGTCGACCAGCAGGACTTCGGCGGGCCTCACCGTCTGGTCGACGATCGAAGCGATCGCATCACCGATGGTCGCCGCGCAGCGGTAGCAGGGCACGACCACGCTTACCGGCGCGGGCCGGACATCGGCACCACTTCGGCCAGGATCATCCGAACCTGCTTCAGCTATGGCCTTCATCTCATATCGTTCATGCCGATTCGGGTCCCGCAGCGACGCGCAGGAAGTTATTAAGCTTCGCATGCGAAACCTGAATCGGTTGTTGACGCTCGACTGAAGAAGCAGCGCGAACGGCGGGCGTCGAAGATCCGCCGTTGCCTTACGGAATTTGAACGTTACGGACCGAGCCTGAAGCTCCATCCAGGACGTGGTGGTGTACGCCACGGAGATTTCGCCCGTTGCCGCCTTAGCACGATTCGACGCTCCCGTGCAGCGAACCCTTCACGATACGTTGCGCGGCGACATCGACAATTCGAAACCGCAAACGGCCGCACCGGAACAGCGCGCCACCACCGACGTCCCAGCGCAGGCAACGAGAGCCGTTGCGGCGCGAGCACCTTCGCTGAGAACACGCCCTTGGCAGCCATGACATTGTGCGAGTGGCAGGATGACTGACGCCCAATCCGCGCCTTGGCGGTCCGAGGCGGCCTGGGAACTCGTGCTGTCCTCATTCTCGATAGACCCATCAGGGAGCTTTCACAAGAGCGTTTACGATCCGACGATCAGGACCTACCTCCAGGGAGATTCCGCGCACAAGATCACGCTAAAGACGGATCTCCCCGATCTTTACCCCAAACTTTCCCCGGGTGCATTCGAAGCCGCCCTGCTCGGGCACTGCAATGGCATTCCCGGCGTGCCCACGGTGCACGACTTTCGTGAAAACACGAACGCTTGCGTACTGTCGATGGACCGGCTCGAAGGCACCGCGTTGCAGGATGTCCTGGGCGACCTGACGATCGCTCAGGCGTGGCGAATCATCGTGCGCCTGCTGCACACCAGCATCGGAATCTCGTGGCGTGGAGTCGCACACAACGATATCGTTCCCAGAAACATCGTGGTGGGTCGCGCCAACCGGCCTTATCTGGTCGATTTCGATCAAGCCCACCTCACCAGCCGTACCGACGCACTGCTCCGGAACGTCCTTGGCATAGGAACGAGTGATCCATTGATCTACGGGAGCTGGCTGTTGGTCGCCGCTCGCCTTGCATTCCAGTTCCTGCCCCGCCGCAGGGCCGCCAGCATGCCGACCCTTCGATCCGATGCTCCCCTGATGCAGAGGAAGCTGTGCAGCGCCTGGAAGATCGCGCAGCGCGCAGCCATGAAAGCACGAGGCGAACCTGTCGCCGATTACTCCCTTATCGTCGGAGACATGAAGCTCCCCGGGAAGCAGCCATGGGAGCAGCGCTGGGACTTGCTGCGCAATGCAGCGGATTTCAGTGGCTTGCGCGCGCTCGACCTGGGCTGCCATATGGGCCTGCTGTGCATCTGGCTACTGAAGGAAGGACAGGCGCTCTCGGCCGTGGGCATCGATTCCAACCCATTGATTCTTGCCTCCGCCAAGCAAATCGCCGAAGCGTTCTCGGTAGGCGCCTCCTTCGAGAAGGTGGACCTGGATGCGGCGTATCCGTGGGAAGAGCGCTTCGAGCCAGCGGACTTTGACGTGATCTTTGCGCTTGGCGTGCTCGACATGGTCCGGGACAAGCAACGTCTTATGGACTTCCTGGCAAGGTTCCGCCTCGTCGTGTTCGAAGGTCATGATCAGAACGCAGTCGAGATCGAACGCTTCTCCCGTGCCGGCTTCCCGAACCACAGCGTGCTCGGAACCTCGCACGAAGGACGCTCTGTCATCGTGTTTTCCAAATGAAGGCCGCCAATGCGCAGGCTTCACGCCGATTCCGAGCCGCATCGCCATGAAACGCGCGGGCTTTCGCGATGCGCCCCTGAACGTCGACCATACAGAAACCAAGAAGGCCGCCACAAAGAAGATGTTTCCCCGTCCACGTCATAGCTTTGTATCAGGTCACCTATGTATGCTGCTGGCCCGTTATGCAACGCCGAAACGATCATCTCCCGGACCCGGGCAGTCGTCGCGAACTTCCAGACTGCGCGCGGACAAGATTGAAGATGACAAGCGCGAACGTCAGAGGTTTCATGCGAAACCGGATCCCATGAGCGCCGCATGAGCCACGAACTCAAGCAGAACATGATCTCCGGCGGGATGTGGGCAGCGGGCGGCAGGCTCGTCGCCATCGTTGCCGCCTTCGTGCTGAACCTGGTGCTGGCACGGAGCCTGACGCCTGGCGATTACGGCGTCTATTTCGTCGTCATGAGCACCATGATCATCCTTGCCACGGTCGCCACACTCGGCATGGACCGGATCGTGGTCCGGTTTGTGGCTGCGTACAAAGGCGTGGGTGATTGGACTGGCGTGCGCGCGGTGGTCAAGCGCTGCCTGGTGACCGTGATCGCGGCAACCGCCCTCCTGTGCCTGATCTTCTACTTTCTGACCCCATGGTTCTTCACCTACGTGGTGAAGATGCCTGCGGCGATCGGACTCAGTGGTCTGATGGTCCTGTTGCTGTTCGTCTCGACCGTGCAGCGCCAGCTGGCCGAAACCTTTCGCGGACTGAACGATATCCGCGGAGCGACCCTGTTCGGTGGCTTTCGCAACAACGGCATCCTGATCAGCCTGATCACCTGCGGCACCCTGCTGATCCTGTGGGCGTCGGGTGCGATGACGCTGGCCGCAGCCTTTGCAACGACAGTGTGCTCCTCGTTGCTGGTGGTGATTGTGGCGGCATGGACGTTGCAGCGGCGCCTGCGCACGGCCGTCCAACCGCTGCCGGCCGCCCCCTCCTCCGGAAACTGGACAACGGGCAGGGTGCTGCATGAAGGTTGGCCGCTCTGGCTGGCGAGCCTGCTCGGCGTGCTGCGCTTGCAGGTCAACGGCTGGTTCGCGGCCGGCTTCGACAGCTCCGAGAACGTCGCGCTGTTCGCCATCGCGGATCGCTTCGTCCTACTGATGACGGCGCCACTGACCATCGTCAACATGCTTCTGCCCCCGGTCGTGGCCGAACTGTACGCACGCGGGGAAAACAAGCGCATGGAGCGCATCGTCCAGGCCGTCGGCGGCCTGGCCAGCCTGCCGTGTATCGTCATACTCCTGTTGATCGTGCTGATCGGGCGCCCGGTGCTCGGCACGCTCTTCGGCGCCCACTACGAAGCCGCGTATCCAATCCTGGTGATCCTGTCCGTCGGCCAGATCGCGAATATCGTGACCGGATCCTGGCAGGTGGTGCTGCCGATGACCGGGCTGCGTCGCCAGACGCTGCACGTCACCATGTGGGCGGGAGCCGTGCAGATTTTGGCCTGCACCATCGGCGGCTACGTCGCCGGCGTCGTCGGCGTGGCCCTGGGCTCCTGCGTCGGCTCGCTTACTGGCAACGTGCTCGGCCTGGCCGCAGCCCGCAGGCATCTTGGCATCTGGACCTTTATCTCCCTGCGTCGCGCCGTGCTGACGGATGCGGTGACGTTGCTGTCGAAGCGCATCGCAGGATTCATGCCCATGCGCGCTCGCGACGCCTGAGTCGACCGCCATGCGCTTACGACCCACAGACCAAAGCTGAAAAAAGACGGAGTTGCTATGTTCGTTTCCGACAAGATCGTCTTCATGGAACTGCAGAAAACCGGATGCACGCACATCCGCAATCTGCTCAAGGAAATCGTGGGCGGGAAATTCGTCGAAAGACATATCCAGGCCGATCCGAGCCTGTTCACGAACGGAAGATCCTTCCTCGGATCAGTCCGGGATCCGTGGAACTGGCACGTTTCGCTCTGGGCCTACGGCTGCGATGGCAGGGGCGATTTCTACAGCAACGTGACCACGAAGGGCGTCCGCATCCGGGACCGCGGCTGGAAACTGCATCCTTACTCGACATTGATCGAATACCTGGAATGCCGTCCCAACAGGCATTCCGAAGAATGGAAGCGCACGTTCCGCGACGTCAACGACGCCGGAGCGTTCAGGCATTGGCTGCACATGCTGCACGACGAAACATACTGGCCCGACGTCGGCGAGGGCTACTGGCGCAGTGGATTGAGCCGCTTCGCAGGATTGCTGACGTACCGCTACATGAAGATTTTTTCCAGCAAGAAAGGCGAACTCGGCAGACTGCGCGCCGTTTCGACCCCCGAGCAGTTGATGGAGTACGAAAAAAACAATTGTTTCATCGACTACTTCATCAGGAATGAGAATCTGGAGTCCGACCTGCTCGGGGCCCTGGAGTTCACCAAGTTCGAGGTCCCGCCGGCGGTCGCTGCCGGGATGAAGTCCCGACCCAAAACCAATACCTCTTCGAAGAAGCACGGCCCCCGCTACTACTACGATGCTGAAACCGAAAAGCTGGTGGGCGACCGGGACAGGCTCATCGTCGAGAAATTTGGCTATCTGCCGCCGAGCTTGCGGAACTAGAACCCTCTCGCAACGTCGATAACGCGATCGCTGTTCCACGGCGCGCTGCGCAGGCGGGATGGCGGCAGAGCGTCCACGCAGGAGTGTTCGTTCTGCCGCCACCGAACGAGCGGAAGGCGGGTGCTGCATGGATGACGATTCTCGCGCCGGGCTGCGTTCGTTCCGCGCCTGCACAGGTTCACGGTCTCGCAGGCGTCCTTCCCGCGACGCACAGCGCACTCCCGGCGGGCGTCACTGCGCCAGCGCGCGCCCGCTGGAGGACGCGCCCAGCAACTCGGCATAGACCTGGATGGTCTTCCCGATGACCAGGCGCTCATCGAAGTGCGCCAGCGCCTTCTGTCGCGCATTGTCGCCGAGCCTGCGTAGCAGCTCGCGATCATCGTCCAGTTGCGTCAGCAATCCCGCCAACGACGCTGCGTCGCGGGGCTCGGCGTGCAGCCCGTCGACACCGTGTCGGGTAACGACTTCACGGCAGCCCGGAAGATCGGTGGTGACGAGCGCGAGGCCACAGGCGGCGGCCTCGATCAGGCTCCGTGGAACGCCTTCGCGGTAATAGCTGGGCAATGCCATCACGTCGACGGTCGGCAGCAGCGCCGGCATATCCTCGACGTGACCCAGCCAGCGGATCAGGCCCCGCTCCTGCCATCGTTCCACGTCCTCGCGTCCGACCGAGTGCGGGTTGCCCGGATCCGGCATGCCGGCGAGCAGGAATTCGATCTGTCGCCCCTGCGCCTTGAGCAGGGCTGCCGCGTCGACAAACTCGCGGATGCCTTTCTCCCATACGAGCCGCGCGGCGAGCAGTACGCGCAGTGGGCGGCGATCGGCTGCATTCGCAGCCGGGCGGAACCGGCGGGTATCCACGCCGGAGCTGCGGATCACGCGGATCATCTGCGACGGAACCAGCCGCGACGACATGAATGCTTCGGCATCGTCGGGGTTCTGCAGGATTAGCCGCGTGTGCCCACTGCCGAGCGTTCCGCGCATCAACGTTCTCACGATCGGACGCAGCGCCCGCGCCTTGAACCGGTCGCTGGTGAACACGTAACCCATGCCCGCAACCGCGTTGACCACGGCCGGCACGCCGGCGACCCTGGCGGCGAGCGCGCCATAGATGGCGCACTTGACCGTGAAGTTGTGCAGCAGGTCCGGACGTTCGGCCCTGAGCACGCGCACAAGTGCGCCGAGCGTGAATGCCTCGCGGACGGGATTCAGGCTGGCGCGATCCATCGGCAGCGTGATCCAGCGGATGCCATGTGCGGCGAAGCGCGCTCCAAATTCGCCCGGGGGCGACAGCATCACCACATCGTCGCCGCGCGATTTGAGCTGCAGCGCGGTCGACAGCCTGAAGTTGTACAGATACCAGTCGGTATTCGCGAAAAACACGAACTTCATCGAGCACTTTTCCTGCGGTGCCGGCGCTGTTTCGGCGCGCGCCATGTGGCGGAACCCGCAAACACTAGACACGACGAAGTGTTCGTGGCGCGAAAGCGGCGGACCACCATGAATCCTGATATCGGGCCCGCGTCAGCTGCTATGGTGCGCCCGCACTCCGGTGGCAGCAACAAAAACCCCGCCTTTCGGCGGGGTTGTATACGAGCGATTCATCGTGGGTGAACCACCCCCGATCGCGGGGGTGACGTTGTTCACTTGTCGTAATAGTAGTTGGTATTGATCCTGATGTTGGTGCTATTGGCCACTTCGGTATGCCTGGGCAGGACGTTCCCGGTGCGCGCCACCGCTGGCGAAAGCTTGGGCATGTCGTAGGTACGGTAGCGCCGGGCATTGTTGTAGAGGTAGTTCTGCCCGACCGCATAATCGGAGCTGCTGGCGCGGATCCCGACGCCGATCAGGTCATTGTTACGGATCTCGTTGTAACCGATGTAACCGGTCACGGCGCCGATCGTCAGTACGCCATAGCCCTGGTTGAACTCGATCACGTTGCGCTTGATCGTCGTGCCGTTGGTTCGCCGATAGACCTGGATCCCGTTGCCCTGGTTGTAGCGGATGAGGCAATTCTCGATATGCGTATTCGCTGCACCGGGATTCTCGTAATCCGATTCGATGTCGATACCGCAGCCGGGGGTGATACCCGATGTATAGCTGAACTCGGAGTCGTACACCTTGACGCCGCGCGCCTGACCGATGGACATGCCCTGGCGCCGATTCTGGACGCAGGCCACGTTGGAAACGACGATGTCGACGCTGATGACCTTGGGTACGTCCGTCGTGGCGGCGATGGAAATGCCGTCGCCCCAGCACTTGCGGATGAGCATGTCGCGAATCGTGACCCGCGATGCCCCGCGCACCATGATGCCGTGGCCCCACTGACCGGTGGTGGCGAGATGCCGGTCGCGGTCGCCTTCGATTTCGCCGCCCGAGATTTCCACGTCGCTGACCTTGTGCAGCATCAGTACATAGGCGCGGTCGGCGGCGTTGGCCTTGGCTTTCAGCACGGCGCCATCGGCAAGGCGCAGGTGCATGCTGCTGCGCAGGCGCACCATGACCGTCGGGTCGATCACGTAGGTGCCCGCAGGCACTGCCACCGTGCCGCCGCCGGACGGAAGCGCGTCGATGGCTCTCTGGAATGCGGCGGTATCGTCATGGACGGCGTCGCCGTACGCGCCGAAGGTGCGGACGCTGATCTCGGTGCTGCCGCGGGTCCGGCTCGGCGGGTTGAACAGCGCGGTCGTCGACAGCGAAGCCGGAAGCGGGGAACTCATGGTCGCCGCGAGCGCCGAGGTCGCCATTCCTCCGAACGTCGCGGGCAGGGCCAGCAGCAGCGATTTGCGGAGGAAGTCCCGGCGCGGCATCCGGGCGTCATGCTCGTCGCGCGCGACAATGTCTTTGTTCATCTCTATTTTGGTCTCGTGCCTGGTGGGAATGCGGGCCCGCAATCAAGACAAAACCGCCGGAATGCGGCAGTTCGCTTTGTGAGCAGAGCCCCAGGGCGTTCTTGTTATGGAACCGACGCCTTCACGCTACCTTTACATGGATAAACCAGGGTTCCAAATGCCTGTGCGCGGTTTTGCGGCCTCATGCACATTCATTTATATGAATTCACGCGCGTTATTCAGGCAACGCGAAATTTGCGCGCATGCACGCAAATTGGAACCAGCGCATGGCGACGCTGCTGAATGAATCGATGTCGGCCGCCCGTTCAGTTCAGGCGGCGCAGCGCCAACAGCACGTGGTTCAAACCGCGTAGCGAGTTGGATCAGGTACCCCGGCGGCGTCGAAACCCTCCGCGCGCAGCCGGCAGGCATCGCAGTGTCCGCAGGCGCGGCCGTCGGCGTCGGCGCGGTAACAGGACACGGTCTGCGCGAAGTCCACCCCCAGTTCGAGGCCGCGCGCGACGATATCGGCCTTGGACATGTGCAACAGCGGCGCGCGCACGCGGATGACCGCGCCTTCCACGCCGGCCTTGGTGGCGAGGTTGGCCAGGCGCTGGAATGCGTCGATGAACTCAGGTCGGCAATCGGGGTAGCCGGAATAGTCGACCGCGTTGACGCCGCAGAAGATGTCGGTCGCGCCGAGCACCTCGGCCCAGCCCAGGGCGATCGACAGCATGATGGTATTGCGCGCGGGCACGTAGGTAGCGGGAATGCCGGCGGCATCGGCGGGACGGTCCAGCGGCACATCGATGGCGTCGTCGGTCAGGGCCGAACCGCCGATGCTGCCGAGGTCGACATGCACGGTCTTGTGCGCCGCCGCGCCGAGCGCCCGCGCCACGCGCGCGGCGGCATCCAGCTCGGACGTGTGGCGCTGTCCGTAACGTACGCTCAGCGCGTGCGCGGCGAAGCCCTGTTCGCGCGCGATCGCCAGCACCACCGCCGAATCCATGCCGCCGGACACGAGCACCACCGCGGGTCGCGCCGCCGCCGTCATCGCCCCGGCTCCTCGCCCCACAGCTGCTTGTGCAGCTGCATCTGGAAGCGCACCGGCAACTTCTCAGCCACGATCCAGTCGGCCAGCTCGCGCGCGGACACCTGGGCATGGCTGGGGGAAAAAAGCACTTCGCAGCACCGGTCCAGCTGATGTTCGGCGACGGTGTCGCGCGCCCATTCGAAATCGGTGCGACTGCAGATGACGAACTTGACCTGATCGCGCGGCGTCAGCAGCGCCAGGTTTTCCCAGCGGTTGCGTGCGGCCTCTCCCGAGCCGGGCGTCTTGATGTCCACCACCCGGGAGACGCGCGGATCGACGTCACCGATGTCGATCGCGCCCGAGGTTTCCAGCGACACCGCGTAACCGGCATCGCACAGCCGCGACAGCAGCGCCAGGCAGCGCTTCTGAGACAACGGTTCGCCGCCGGTGACGCAGACATGACGCACACCATGGCCTTCGACCTCGGCGAGAATCGCCTCGATCCCGCGCCATTCACCACCATGGAAGGCATACGCGGTATCGCAATACTGGCAGCGCAGCGGGCATCCGGTCAGGCGCACGAACACGGTCGGCCAGCCGGCATCGCGCGCTTCGCCCTGCAGCGAAAGGAAGATCTCGGTGATGCGCAGGCGATCGGTCGAGGTCGCCTCGACCGCACCGGCCCGCGAGGCGACTGCGTTCATGGGTGAATTCTACGGGGAAGACCGGTCAGGTTCGCGGTGGCGCTCGCCCCGCCTGCCGGCCGTGTTGCTTACCCGATCAGCGTGCGCCGAGCTCGATCGAACGCAGGCGATCGTCCGCGGTGCGTGCGGCATCGCTGCCCGGATACTTCTGCGTGACCTGGGTCAGCGTCTCGCGCGCTGCATCCATCTGCTTCAGCCCGTACTGCGACAGCCCGACCTTCAGCAGTGCGCCCGGCGCCTTGTCGTGGGTGGGATAGCGCTCGTACAGGGCCTTGAACTGTTCCAGTGCCAGTTCGTAGTTCTGGGTGACGTAATAGCTTTCGCCGAGCCAATAACGCGCGTTGGGCGCGTAGGCGCCGTCGGGATGCTGCTGCAGGAACTGCTGGAACAGGCGCGCGGATTCGTCGTAACGGCCGGCCTTGAGCACGTCGAAGGCGGCTTCGTAGGACGCACGCTCGTCCGCGCCGACCGCCGCCACGACGGGCGTCGCTGCGCCGGAGGTTGAAGGCGCGGCGGCGACGGCTCCAGGCGTCGCGGATGGCGGCGCGGTGTCAGGCACAGCGGGCAAGCCGGCCCCGGGGGAAACCGGCGCTCCGGCGCCTTCCAGCCGGTTCAGCCGCCCATCCAGATCCAGGTACTGGGCACGCGCGGTGGACTGCGCCTGCTCGTTTGCCTGCTGCAGCTCCTCGATCTGCGAGCGCAGGCTCGAGACCTCGGCCTTGAGCTGGGTGACCTGGTTGAGCAGGTCCACGTTGCCCTGATTGTTCGCGGCGCGCTGTTCCAGCGCGACCACGCGATCGGCCAGGCTCGCGCGTTGTGCAGCCGCCGGGGCGCTTACCGCGAGCGCGGACGCGATCGCGGCGGCCAGGGCGAAGGCCCGGATAGGGTTCATGCCGGAACTCATGGGTGGCACTCCTGGGGTGATACGGATGGCTCAAAGAAGATCGGCGGCGCCGGCGGAAACCCGCCAGCCACCGCCGATATTCAGACCGCGGCAGGGCGCGGTCGTTCGCAGGCGCTGATCGCCGGCCTTACTTGGCCGTATAGACGATCTCGACGCGGCGGTTCTTGGCCCAGCAATCTTCACCGGACGTGGTGCAGGTCGGGCGCTCTTCGCCATAGCTGACCACGGTGATCTGGCCGGCCGAACCGCCATTGGCCTGCAGCGCGGAGGACACGGCGTTGCCGCGGCGCTCGCCCAGGCCCAGGTTGTACTCGCGGCTGCCGCGCTCGTCGGCGTTGCCTTCCAGGGTCATGCGCGAGGAAGGACGATCGCGCAGGTACTTGGCGTGGCAGGCCATCGCGGCCTGGAATTCCGGACGCAGCGCGTCCTGGTCAAGATCGAAGTACACCACGCGCTGGCGCAGGCAGGCATCGGTGTCCAGGTCCTCGGGGCCATAGGCGCCCGGAGTCGTGGGGCCGGTATCGGTCACGGTACCGGTGCCGGCGCCGGTGTCGGCGGGAGGCACTTCCTTGACCTTCTTGGAACACGCGACCGCTGCGGTACACAGCAGGGCGGCGATCAGCACGCGGGTAGTCTTGTTCATTGTGTCCTCGTCGATGGCACGTAAGCGTAGGGAACTGCGCTACGGGGGGTGAAACTTAACAGGAGGCCGTGACGACCGCTAGCGGGGGCTGCGAAACGGACCCCAGGACGGTTCGCGCACATCGCCATTGGCCAGGACCAGGCGCTGGCGCACGCGGGCGTCGGCCGAGACCGAGTACAGCACGCCCCGCCCGCCCTCGCGCGCGGCATACAGCAGCATCGCAGCGTTCGGCGCGAAGCTGGGCGATTCGTCCAGGGAGCCGGGCGAGAGCGTGCTCCAGCGCGGCGATCCAAGGCTGCGGTCGAGCATGGCGATCCGGTAGGTATTGCCGCTGCCCTGGGCGACGGCGATTTTCTTGCCGTCGAAGGACACTGTCGGGGTGGCGTTGTAACTGCCCTGGAAGGTGACCCGGGTCGCACCCCCGCCACCGGCCGAGACCTGGTAGATCTGCGGGCGTCCGCCGCGGTCGGAGGTGAAATAAATCGTGCCGCCGTCGGCGCTCCAGGTGGGCTCGGTGTCGATGCCCATCTGGTTGGTGACCTGGGTCAGGGCCTTGCTGCCCAGGTTCATCACGTAGATCTCCGGGTTGCCGCTGCGCGAGAGCGTGAGCGCAAGCCGGCTACCGTCGGGCGAGAAGCTCGGCGCGCCGTTGATGCCCCTGAAACTGGCCACCAGTTCGCGTGCACCGGTGGAAATGTCCTGGATGAAGATCGACGAATTGCCGCGTTCGAAACTGACGTAGGCCAGCTTGCGCCCATCCGGGCTCCATGAAGGCGAGAGCAGCGGCTCGTTCGAGCGCACCACGGTCTGCGGATTCCAGCCGTCCGCGTCGGCCACCATCAGGGCATAGCGCGATCCCTTGCCCACGCCGCTGGCAGTCACATAGGCGACCCGGGTCCAGAACGCACCGCGCACGCCGGTGATCTTTTCGTACACCGCGTCGGCGATCTGGTGGGCCACGTCGCGCATGGCGCTGCTGCGCGCGGTCAGGGCGAAACCGAGCAGGCGTTCCTGCTTGGCGACGTCGAACAGTTCGTACTCGGTGCGGAAACTTCCGCCGCCGCCGTCGACGATGCGTCCCACTAACAGGTAATCCTGATTGAGCGTGCGCCAGGTGGGGTAATTGACCTCGCTGCCGCGGGTCGGGCGCTCGACGATGTCCCGCTCGGGCAGGCTGCGGAACTGGCCGGAGCGGTCCAGGTCGGCACGGATCACCGCAGCGACGTCGGTTTCCCCGGCGCTGCCGGCGAAGGGCACGACCGCGATCGGGGTGGCCGAGGCGTTGCCGCCGATGATGTCGATCTCCAGCCCCTGTTCCTGGGCCACGGCCGCCAGAGGCAGCAGCAGGAACACGAACGCGGTCAGCCAGCGCAGGGGTCGGGTCATCGGCGATCCTCGAAACGGAACGGAATTGGTGGACGCGGGATTATCGGAACCAGGCCTGTTAAGCCCGGTGAAGTGTTAAAGCTTGGCCGTTAAGCCGGCCTGAAAGATGAACGAACCCCTTTGGCTGAGGCTGGGAGGGTTCAATTGGGCCGGAAGGTGAAATTGAGCCGCCGGTTGAACACCGATTCGAACCCGGCATAGGGCAGCGGCTGGGCCTTGAGGACCGCCGCCTCGACCGAACGCTTGCCGGCCTCATCGTAGGGACAGCTGGCATCGAATTGCACGCTCATGACCTCGCCGCCGGGCAGCTGCACGATGCGCATCTTGCACGGCAGGCCGGGCATGTTGTCCGGGCGGGTCCACTTGCTGGTGACCGCGGACTGGATGGCCGCCATGTACTGCCGCAGCAGGCCTTCGTCCACGCCGTTGTTGCCCGGTGGCGGGGTGGCGCTGGCTTCGGCGTCGGACTGTGCGGCCGCCTCCGAGGCGGCCATCGCCTGGCGATCGGCGATCTGCTTGAGCTTCTGTTCCGCCATCTGGGTCTGCCGCTGCAACTTCGCGCGCTCGGCGCGGATCTGCCTGAGCTTCTCTTCGCGCTCCTGCTGGCGGGCCAGGCGCTGCCGCTCCTCGGCCTCACGCTGGCGCTCGCGTTCGGTCAGGTCGATCTGCTCCTCGCGGCGCTTTTCTTCCTGCTCACGCTCCCGGGTTTCGGCGGAGATCGCGTCACGGCGCACTTCCTCCTGCTGCTCGGTATCCGGCTCGGGCACGCGTTCCTGGGCCTGGACCTGCCGCTCCACCAACGATTCGTCGGGCAGCGGCTCCGGGATCGGCTGCGGCGGCGGGACGCTGTCCTCCGCGACCGGCTCGGGTTCGGGTTCGGGCTGCGGCGCGACCGGCTCGGGCCGCTGAGCCAGCGCGCGCTTCATGCGCGCCGAAAGGGCGTCCGGATCGATCAGCTCGGCTTCGATCGGCGAGCCGGCCGCGGACTGCGGCGCCGTGGTGCGCGTCCACCACAGGCCCAGGAACATCAGCGCGAACAGCAGCACGTGCAGTGCGATCGCGTAGACGAAGGCCTGGGTGGTGTCGGCGCGGGTTTCCCTCACTGCGCGGGCGCCTCGTTCGGCTGGCTCATCAGGCCGACCTTCTGCACGCCGGCGTTCTGCAGCAACACCATCGCGCCGTATACGGTTTCGTAGTTGGCCTTGGCATCGCCGGCGACGAATACCGGCACGTCCTTGTTGTTGCGTACGAAGGCGCCGACCTTGGCAGCCAGCGCGTCGGCGGCCAGGGCCTCGTTCTTCGCACCCTGCAGGGTCAGGAAGAAGTTGCCGTCGGCATCCACGCTGACGATCACCGGATCCTTCTTCTCGGTGATCGACTTGGCGTTGGACTGCGGCAGTTCGATGTCCACGCCCAGGTTGAGCAACGGCGCGGTGACCATGAAGATGATCAGCAGCACCAGCATCACGTCGATGTACGGCACGACATTGATGTCGGCCTTGAGCCTGCGCTTGCGGATGCGACGACCGCTGGCGGTGTGTGCCATGGAGTTGCTCCTCGCCTAATCGTCGATGTGCGCTTGCCGCTGCAGGATCGAGGAAAACTCCTCGCTGAACGCGTCATAGCGTGTCGCGATGCGGTCGACCTTGGTGGCGAAGCGGTTGTAGGCCCACACCGCGGGAATCGCCGCGAACAGGCCCATCGCGGTCGCGATCAGCGCCTCGGAGATGCCCGGCGCCACGGTGGCAATGGTCGCCTCCTTGACGTTGGCCAGGCCCTGGAAGGAAATCATGATGCCCCAGACCGTGCCGAACAGACCCACGTAGGGACTGATCGAACCGACGTTGGCGAGAAACTCGAGATTGTGTTCAAGATCGTCGAGCTCGCGCGAGGCGGTCGCCCGCATCGCGCGCTGCGCGCCTTCGAGCTGGACCCGCGAATCCACGCCACGGCGCTGGCGGATCCGGTTGAACTCGCGGAAGCCGCCCTCGAAGATCGCCTCCATGCCGCCGACGTCCCGGTTGCGCTCGGTGGCGCCGGCATACAGCTTGGACAGCTCCGCCCCCGACCAGAAACGCTCCTCGAAGCCGATCGCTTCGCGCTCGGCGCGATCGAGGATCTTCTTCTTGCGGAAGATGATCACCCAGGAAGCGACCGAGGCGAACAGCAGCAGCAGCATCACCAGCTGCACCGGGATCGACGCGTGCAGCAACAGCTGCAGCAGGTCGAGACTGCCCTCGGCGACCGCGGGATGGGTGGCCGCGTCGGCGCCCTGCGCGACCGCATCGGTGGCAGCCGCGGCCTCTTCCGGCAGGGGTTCGACCGCGGCCTGCAGCAGCATCGGCATTGGGATCATCCGGGTTTACTCCGTCGCTTTCAAAAAGGATTCACGATTCGAGGGATTTCAGTTGCAGGTACAACGCATCGGGGATCGCCCGGGGTTTGAAGCCGGCCGGATCGAGCGCTGCCACACGCACTTCTGCTTCCAGCAACAACGTTTCGCCGCGCAGCACTTGCTGCGCCACCACCAGACTCGCCTTGCGGCATTCCACCAGCGCCACGCTGACCTGCAGCTCGTCGTCCAGCCGCGCCGGCAGGCGGAAGTCGATCCGCATCGCGCGCACGGCGAACACCAGACCATGCGCATCGCGCAGCAGTTCCTGGCCATGTCCGCATGCGCGCATCCACTCGGTGCGGGCGCGTTCCATAAACGCCAGATACTGCGCGTGGTAGACCACGCCGCCAGCGTCGGTATCCTCCCAATACACCCGTGTCGGCCAACTGAACCGCGGCTCAACCGCCACTTGCATCCTCCGCGAACATGTCGTTGGGACGCGGCTTGACCGGCAAACCCAGATGGCGGTAGGCCTTGGCCGACGCCATGCGCCCACGAGCCGAGCGCACCAGGTAGCCCTGCTGGATCAGATACGGTTCGATCACGTCCTCGAGTGTGCCGCGCTCCTCGCTGAGCGCGGCGGCCAGCGATTCCACCCCGACCGGCCCGCCGTCGAAGTTGTCGATGATCAGCCGCAGCAGGCGCCGATCGAGATCGTCGAAGCCGACAGGGTCGACCGCCAGCATCTGCATGGCGGCCGACGCGACCTCGCGATCGATGTGCCCGGCGGCGCGCACCTGGGCGAAATCGCGCGCGCGCCGCAGCAGGCGGTTGGCGATACGCGGGGTGCCGCGCGAGCGCTTGGCGATCTCGTCGGCGCCTTCGGCATCGCAGTCGATGCCCAGGATCCGCGCCGAGCGGCGCACGATGCTGGTGAGCTCGCCGGGCGAATAGAACTCCAGGCGCTGCACGATACCGAACCGGTCGCGCAGCGGCGCGGTCAGCAGTCCGGCGCGGGTGGTGGCGCCGATCAGGGTAAACGGGGGCAGATCGAGCTTGATCGACCGGGCGGCGGGGCCCTCGCCGATCATGATGTCGATCTGGTAGTCCTCCATCGCCGGATACAGCACTTCCTCGACCACCGGCGAAAGGCGATGGATCTCGTCCACGAACAGCACGTCGTGCGGCTGCAGGTTGGTCAGCAGCGCTGCCAGGTCGCCGGCCTTCTCGATCACCGGGCCGGAGGTGACCCGCAGGTTGACGCCCAGCTCGTTGGCGATCACATGGCTGAGCGTGGTCTTGCCCAGACCGGGCGGCCCGAAGATCAGCACATGGTCGAGCGCCTCGCCACGCCGCCTGGCGGCTTCGATGTAGATGCCCAGCTGCTCGCGCACGGGCAGCTGGCCGAGATATTCGTCCAGGGTCCTGGGCCGGATGCTGGCCTCGACCGCCTCGTCCTCGCGGGTGGGTGCGGCGGCGATGATGCGGTCTTCGGTCATGCGCGCAATGTTCTCACGACGGAAGGACGCCCCACGATCTTTCGTCAGATCTCCACCTGCGCGCCCAGTTCCACCAGCCTGTTTCCGGGAATCCGGAAGAAGCCCGTGGCCGGTGCGGCATTGCGGTGCATGATCGCGAACAGCCTGTCGCGCCATACCGGCATCCCGCGGTGCGCGCCGGCGACGATGGTTTCGCGGCTGGCGAAGTAAGTGGTGTCCATCGGGTCGAAGTACATGCCGCCCTTGTCGCAGCTGCGCATCAACGCCAGCGGGATATCCGGGGTTTCCATGAAGCCGTAGCGCACCAGCACCCGGTAGAAGTCGTCGCCGATCCCCTCCATCTTGAGCCGCTTGTCCGCCGGCGCGTAGGGGACGTTCAGCGTCTCGACGGTCAGGAATACATTGCGCTCGTGCAGAACCTTGTTGTGCTTGAGGTTGTGCAGCAACGCGTGCGGCACCACGCCCTTGTCGGCGGTGAGGAAGATCGCCGTGCCGGGTACCCGCGCTGGCGGCGCGAGCATCAGCCCGGGCAGGAAGGTGTCGAGCTGGATGCCTTCCTTGCGCACTTCGTCGTGCAACAGCTCGCGCCCACGGCGCCAGGTGCGCAGGATGGTGAAGACCACCAAGCCCAGCGCGATCGGGAACCAGGCGCCGTGGAAGAACTTGGCACCGTTGGCCACCACAAAGCCCAGATCGACGATGAAGAACACGACGCACAGCGGCAGCACCCACTTGCGCCAGCGCGGCCACAGAGACCACGCCACCAACGCCAGCAGCAAGGTATCGATCAGCATCGTCGCCGACACCGAGATGCCGTACGCCGTGGCGAGCGCCGTGGAGCTGCGGAATGCCAGCACCACCCCGATGACCAGCAGCATCAGCAGCCAGTTGATGTAGGGGATGTATATCTGGCCAATCGTGTCGCGCGAGGTGTGCTTGATCTGCATGCGCGGGATGTAGCCCAGCTGCATGGCCTGACGCGCCACGGAGAACGCACCGGTGATCACCGCCTGGGAAGCGATGATCGCCGCCATGGTGGCCAGGACGATCATCGGATACAGCGCCCAGGTCGGCACCGACTCGTAGAACGGGTTGCTTACGGCGTCCGGGTGCTCGAGCACCAGCGCGCCCTGGCCGAGATAGTTCAGCATCAGGCTGGGCAGGACTACCGTGCCCCACGCGATCCGGATCGGCTTCGGGCCGAAATGACCCATGTCCGCGTACAACGCCTCGCCGCCGGTCACCGCCAGCACCACGGCCCCCAGGATGAAAAGCGAATGCCAGCCGTGGGTGATGAAGAATTTTGCGCCCCACCACGGATTGAAGGCCGCGAGCACCTCGGGAGCATCCACCACGTTGTAGACGCCCACGGCGGCGATCGAGAGGAACCACAGCAGCGTGATCGGACCGAACACGCGGCCGACCTTCTCGGTTCCGTAGCGCTGCGCGACAAACACCGCGACCAGAATCGCGACCGTGATGGGTACGATGTAGGCATGCAGTCGCGGCGCAGCGACCTCCAGCCCTTCGACCGCGCCCAGTACCGAAATTGCCGGGGTGATGACCCCATCGCCGAAGAACAGCGAAGCGCCGAAGATACCGAGGATACCCACCACATAGGCCGACCGCCCACCCTTGGCGAGCGTACGCTGCGCCAGCGCCATGAGCGCCATGATGCCGCCCTCGCCCTCGTTGTCGGCACGCATGATGATCGTGACGTACTTGAGCGTGACCACGATCATCAATGCCCAGAACACCAGCGACAGGATGCCCAACACCGTGTCGTGGTCCCCGGTAAGCCCGAAATGCGGCGAGAACGCCTCTTTCAGGGTGTACAGAGGGCTGGTGCCGATGTCGCCAAAGACGACGCCGATCGCGCCCATTACGAGGCCGCGCAACCCGGTCTTGCCGTGCCCGTGCTGGGCCTTCGCGTATTTGGATGAGGGAGATGGCATTGGTGCTTCGGGCCCGCCTCAGCGGAGCGCGGACTGTAGCGCCTTTCGGATGATGGTTTCGGCGGTGTCGCCGTCGATGAAGGCGAACTTGGCCATGCGCTGCGCCTCGGCCGGCTTGTAGCCGAGCTGCTGCAGGGCGATGGTGGCTTCGGACAGCGGATCGTAGCTGCGCTCGCCTGGCCCCGATGTGGGGGCGGTCCCGACCAGGTCAACCGCACGATCGCGCAGCTCCACCACCATCCGCTCGGCGGTCTTCTTGCCGATGCCGGGAATGCGGGTGAGCGCGGTCACGTCTCCGGCCTGCACCAGCTGCGCGAACGCGTCGACGCTGACGCCGGACAACACCGCGAGCGCGATCTTCGCGCCGATGCCGCTGACCTTCTGCACGTCGCGGAACAGGCGGCGCTCGGGCAGGGTGAGGAAGCCGTACAGGGCCACGCTGTCCTCCCGCTGCGCATAATGGGTGTGTAGCAGGACTTCGCGCCCGACCTCCGGCAGGTCATAGAACGTGCTCATCGGCGCCTCCAGCTCGTAGCCGACGCCGTGCACGTCCACCACCAGCCACGGCGGCTGTTTGTGGGTGAGGATGCCCTTGAGGGTGCCGATCATGGACGCCTTGCCCCGGTTTGGAAGCGGCTAGCGGCGAGCGGCTGCGGATTCATCGTTCTCATCGCTTCCTGCTCCACGCCTGGCGCACGTCGACGCCGAGCCGGGCCGCGCTGGCGCGCACATGGGCGTGGGTGATGGCCACGGCCAGCGCATCGGCGGCATCGGCCTGCAGCTTGCCCTTGAGGCCCAGCATCAGGCCGACCATGTGCTGGATCTGCTGCTTGTCGGCGGCGCCGGTTCCGACCACGGCCAGCTTGATCTCCTTGGCCGCGTACTCGTGCACCGGCAAGTCGCGCAGCACCACCGCACAGATCGCCGCGCCGCGAGCATGCCCGAGTTTGAGCGCCGAATCGGCGTTGCGCGCCAGGAACACGCGCTCGATCGCGACCTCGTCGGGCCGATGCGCCTCGATGATTTCGGTCAGCCCCTGCAGCAGCCGCTTGAGCCGGGCAGCGAAGTCGCCTTCGCCCAACAGCACCAAGGGCGCGTGGAAGACGTGACTCGACCGGCCCGCGGTATCCACATCGATGATGCCCACGCCCGTGCATTGCGAACCCGGGTCGATTCCGAGGATGCGGGTCAACGGCGGAAGACCTCGTCGCCCGCCGTGCGCGGGACGTAGGTGGCGGGTAATCGAAGGAGGCGGCGGAGGTGCTGCACCCGGCCAGCTTACGCGTAAGCGCCTTCGGGAAGCTCGGCATTGCTGTAGACGTTCTGCACGTCGTCCATGTCTTCCAGCCAGCGCAGCAGCCTGACGACCTGCTGCGCGGTCTCGCCTTCCACGGCGATGTCGTTGTCGGCGCGCAGGGTGACCTCGGCCAGATCGGGCTTGAGCCCGGCGGCTTCCATCACCGCCTTCACGTCCTGGAAGGCCTCCGGCGCGGTGACGACGTCGATCGCGCCATCTTCGGGATACACCACCACGTCGTCGGCACCGGCTTCGATCGCGGCTTCGGTGACCTTGTCTTCATTCGCGCCGGGCGCGAACGACAGCACGCCCAGCTTCCTGAACATGAAGGCGACCGAACCTTCGGTGCCCAGGTTGCCGCCGAACTTGCCGAAGGCGTGGCGCACGTCGGCGACGGTGCGTACCCGGTTGTCGGTGAGACAGTCGACGATCACGGCCACGCCGCCGGGCGCATAGCCTTCGTAGCGGATCTCCTCGTACTCGACGCCTTCCAGCTCGCCGGTGGCCTTCTTGATCGCGCGTTCGATCACGTCCTTGGACATGTTCACCGCCAGGCCCTTGTCGATGGCGCTGCGCAGGCGCGGATTGCCGGCCGGATCGCCGCCGCCGGCGCGGGCCGCGACCGAGATTTCCCGGATCACCTTGGTGAAGATCTTGCCGCGCTGGGCGTCGACGGCGTTCTTGCGCGCCTCGATGGATGGACCGCGTCCCATGAATCCTGCTGCTGGTGCCTGCGAAGCGGCGGATTATAGGGTGCATTCCGCATGGGGGCGGGGTAGCCGGGTCGTGGGAGCGCGCTTGCACGCGATTGCCTTTGGCGACCGCATTAGACGAGGCCCAAAGTCGAAAGTGATCGCGCGCGAGCGCGCTCCCACAGGATTCCAGGCGGTCTACCGCCGGACGAACCGGCCGTGCTCGAGGAATTCGGCGACCTGCTCGGCCGCCTCGTCGGAAAACATCAGTCCGCTGTGGCTGGCACCCACCACGACATGATCGGCCAGCCCCGGCACGCGGGTCTCGCTGACCGAAACGGTGCCGTCGTGGATCTCGTCGAACCCTGCCACCAGCGCGCCGAGGCCGCGCGGGATGCGCCCGGCGACCATTCCCACCTCCAGCGTCCCGGGCCAGGTCGCGCAGCCGCGGCGCAGCAGCTCGGCACTACGACCCATCCACAGGGACGCCAGCGGCCAGCGGGCCAGCCCGCTGGCGGCGCCGCTGCCGGCCAGCGGCGTGCCCAGGCACACCAGGCGTCGTACCGGCAAATCGGGATGGCGGATCAGCGTCTCCAGCGCGACCAGCCCGCCCAGGCTATGCGCGACCACATCGCACGGAGCGCGGCGCAGGAACGCGGCCAGCCGCGGCGCGGCGGCGTCCGGTCCGCCGACGATGCTGTGATAACCGCAGGTCTGCGCGGCGAAACCGTGCGCCTTCAGCCGCGCGGCCAGCCACAGCATCGCCACGCCCGGCATCCACAGGCCATGCAGCAGGACGACGCGACGGGTCACGTCACTGCCTTTGCAGGATCGGGCGTAGAAGCGACTGCACAAGCGCCTGTAGGAGCGACGTCAGTCACGTGCTCCGTGCGGCAAGACACGGAACGCACGCAAGACACAGGCTCTCGACAGAAAAGCTCGCGACTGACGTCGCTCCTACGCAAACGCGGGTGCATCAGTCCAGCAGCCCCTTGCGCAGCGCGTAGCGGACCAGTTCGGCCGTGTTGCGCACGTCGAGCTTGTCGAGCACGCGGCCGCGGTGGTTCTCGGCGGTCTTGACGCTGATGTCGAGCTTGCGCGCGATTTCCTTGGTGGTCAGGCCTTCGGCGATCAGGTGCAGCACCTCGCGCTCGCGCGCGGTCAGGCTGCCATAGGGATCGGCTCCGCCGCGCTCGGGATGCTGCACCTGTTCGGCCAGGGCCCGGGATGCCTGTGGGCCGAAGTGGCTGCGACCAGCGTGCAGGCTGCGCACCGCCGCCAGCAGCTCGGCGGCCGCACTGTCCTTGACCAGATATCCCGACGCACCAGCGCGGACCGCCTGCAGGACGTACTCGTCTTCCTGGTGCATGGTCAGCACCAGCACGCGGGTACCGGGCAGTTTCTCGCGCAGGCGCCGCACGACCTCGACGCCGCCAAGCCGCGGCATGGACAGATCGGCCACCACCACGTCGGGGCGGGTGAGTTCGGCTTTCTCGATCGCCTCGATGCCGTCGGCAGCCTGCGCCACCACCTGGACGTCGCCATCGGCCTGCAGCACGCTGACCAGGCTCTCGCGCACCATGGTGTGGTCGTCGGCAATCAACACGCGCACGATCCCCTTCATGCGCGACACGTTGCGCGCCGTGCGACAGGGCGTCAAGCCACGGCGTCGCCTGCAGGCAAGGGCACGACGGCGCGCAGGCGTGTGCCCTGCCCGGCCGCCGAACGCAGTTCCAGCCGCCCGCCGTACAGGCGCAGGCGTTCGCGCATGCCCGGCAGTCCGCTGCCGCCCGCGCGCAGCGCCTGTTCGACATCGCAGCCGATTCCATCGTCGATCACCTGCAGCTGCAGCTCGCCGCCGCGCGCGACCAGGCGCAGCAGCACGCTCTGGGCCCGGGCATGCTTGCTTGCATTGTTCAGCGCTTCCTGGGCGACGCGGAACAGCAGCGTCTGCAACTCGCCGTCGAGCGGCGGCAGCGGCTCGAGCTCGGTCACCACCCGCATCGGACCGCTCGCATCGATGCTGCGCGCCAGCCATTGCAGCGCCGCCGCCAGGCCCAGGTCGTCGAGGATCGGCGGGCGCAGCAGGCGCGAGAGCTGGCGGGTGTCCTCGAGCGCATCGCCACACAGATCGACCGCAGCGCCCAGGCGTTCGCGCAGCGGTGCGGCCTCGGCCGGCAGGTCGGCAAGCAACTGCGCGAGGCGATGCTTGAGCGCGGTGAGATTCTGGCCGAGCCCGTCGTGCAACTCGCGGGCCAGGCGCCGGCGCTCATCCTCCTGCACGTTCCAGACGGCGCGCCCCAGGCGCCGGAACTCGCGTTCGTTGGCTTCCAGCCGTTGCAGCAGACGCTGATACTGCGCGCGCAGTGCATCCAGTGGCAATTCCTCGGATCGGGGCGAACCGCTCATCGCGAAGGCTCCGTCGGCGCGGGGTTCGCGGCGATCGCCTGATCGAAGCCGGCACGCAGCGACTGCGGAAGCTGCGCCTGGAATCGCGCAAGCGCTTCCTGCGCCCGCGCGTTCGCCGCCGCCGCGCCGGCGGCATCGCCGCTAGTGGCGCGGGCGCTGGCGCCGAGCGTGTGCAGGGCATACGCGGGCTGTGCATCGCCGGCGCGCAGCAAGGCGGCGGCTTCGTTGTACGCGGTCGTCGCGCCACGCGCATCCTTGTCCGCCAGTGTCTGACGCATGCGCAGGCGCAGCCATTCCAGACGCAGGCCGGCGTGTCCAAGCTCGGACGTGGGGCGGTCGAGCGCCGCCAGCTTCGCCCGGTCTTCGCGCGCGTCCGCCAGCGCGATGCGCAGCTGCAATTGGCGCACGCCCGAGGCGCTGGCCAGGCGCCGCGCTTCGCGCAGGCTGCGTTCGGCCTGGTCGCGTTCGCCGCGATCGATCGCGATCCGCGCCGCCAGCCATTGCGCGATCGCTTTCTGCTCGCCCGAGGCGGCCTCGATGTCGTCCGCCAGCGCGGCCAGCACCGTACGCGCCTGCGCGTGGGCGTGCGCGGCCAGCAGCGCTTCGGCGTGCAGCAGGCCGGCATCGCTGCTGCCGCGCACATCCCCGCGCTGGCGGAAGCTGGCTTCCGCCTTGCCGGCCTGTTCGACCGCCGCCTGCAGGTGCCCCTGGTACAGCTCCAGTTCGGCCAGGTTGCGGCGGCTGACCGCGGCTTCCTCGAGCATCTGCTGGCGTTCCGAGAGGGACAGCGACTGCTGCAGCAACTGCCGGGCCTCGGTCCAGCGCCCGCGCGCGGTGGCGAGCAGGCCCAGGTTCTGCATGGTACGTACCCGCCCGGTCTGCTCGCCCAGGGCGGCGTAGGCATCGGCGGCCTGCTGCCAGTACACCTGCGCATCGCCGTAGTCGCCCAGCTGGTAGTGGGCGAAGCCGATGTTGTTCAGCGCCTCGGCGGCGCCGTGCGCATCGCCCACCTGATGCCAGGTCTGCAACGCGCGACGGAAGGCGGCCAGCGCGCTGGGGTAATCGCCGCGCTCCTCGGCGAGCAGGCCCAGTTCGTTGTCCACCGCGGCATGGCCTTCGCGATCGCCGAGCGCGATGTTGAGGGTGCGGGCTTCCTGCAGCGCCTGGTCTGCGCCCGCGAAATCGCCGGTGAGCGACAGCGTGTTGGCCAGGTTGCGCAGGCTGGTCGCCACCCCGCGACGGTTGCCAAGCCTGCGCCGCAGTTCGATCGCCTTGCGGTACTGCTCGGCGGCGTCGGCGGTCTGGCCGAGCCGGCCATAGCCGACCCCGAGCGCGTTGACGGTTTCCGCTTCGCCGAACAGGTTGCGGCTGCGCTTGAATCCGACCAGGGCGCGGGTGAGATGGTCGTCCACAGCAACGCGCGCGTTGCCCTGCAGGATCGAAAGCTTGCCCAGTTCGAACCAGGCGCGCGGATCCTCGGGGTCGCGGCGGGTGAGTGCGTGCAAGGCCTGGACCGCGCCGTCGAAATCGCCGCCGTTGCCGAGTGCCCGCGCGAGCTGGAGCTCGGCCTCGGTGTCGTTGGGCGTGGCCTGCAGCAACGTGCGCCACTGCGCGGCAGCTGCCGGCGCGTCGCCTTCGACCAGCGCGCGCTGCGCCGCCAGCCTGCGCTGCAGGCTCTGCGGCGCGTTGGCGGCCGCGTTCTGGCCGCGGATCGCCGCGTCGGCGGCGCGGTCCTGTTCACCGGCCTGCAATGCCGTCTGCGACTGCGCCAGCCACGCCAGGGCGTACGACGGATCTGCCGCCGTGGCCGATTCGAACGCATCCAGCGCGCTGTCGAGGCGTCCCGACTCCAGCGCAAGCAGGCCCGCCCCATAGGCGTCGAGCGCCGGGGACCGTGCCGGCACAGCCAGTGCGATCCGCCTGCCTTTCAGGCCCAGCGCCGTCGCGGTTGCAGGCGCCGCGGCCCAGGCACGCAGCGCGGCCTCCGGCGCGTTCGCAGGCGGCCCATCGAGTTGCGTGGTTGCGCCCTGATCGCCGACCAAACGCGCCTGGAGCATCCAGCGCCCATCCTGACGTACGAGGCGCGGCTGCAGCACTCGCTGCGCGGCGGCGGCGCGGCGCAGTGCAGCGAAGTCCGGCGCGGCATTGCCCGACGGATCGAGCTGGCGCACCGCCTGCAGACTGCGTTCGCCATCGACCACAGCCATCCCCGGCAGCGCGGCCAGGGCGTCGCGCAGGTGCGCGCCCAGCGCGGCGTCGCGCGCAGGATCGCCGCTGCCGTCCAGCGGCAGGACGAGCAGGCGCTCGAGCGGCCGCGCCGCGACCACGCTCGCTGCAGACGGCACATGCACCCGCCACTGCCACCATCCGATCGCACCCGCTGCAAGCACCAGCACCGCCGCCAGCGCGATCCAGCCGCGCCTGCCCGGATGGAAATCGCGTGCGAGTTCGCGCCGGTCGATCGCCGTCACGACCTCGGTCGCGCTCTGCAGCCGATGCGCGGGCTGCGGACGCAGCAGACGATCGACCAGGCGCGACAGCCAGCGCGGCAGCCCCGGGCGTGCGGTATCGATGGAAGCAGGTGCACGCAGCATGCGCTGCGCCAGCACTTCGGCCACGGTGCCGCCCTCGAACGGCAGCTTGCCGGTGAGCATCTCGTAGAGGATCAGGCCGAGCGCGTACAGGTCGCTGCGCGCATCGGCGGCGTCGCCGCGCGCCTGCTCGGGTGACAGGTAGTCGGGGGTACCGACCACCGCGCCGCCCTGAGTCATGCCGCCGCGCGATGCACCGCTGGTCGCGAGCGAGCGCGCCACGCCGAAGTCGCTGATGTAGGCATCGCCCTGCGCGTCGAGCAGGATGTTGGCGGGCTTGAGGTCGCGATGCACGACGCCCTTCGCATGCGCCGCCGCCAGGCCTTCTGCGATCTGGCGCGCGAGCTTCAACGCGGCCTCGACCTCCAGCGGTGCCTCGCGGTCGAGGCGCCGGTCCAGCGACTCGCCTTCCACGAAGTCCATGCTGAGCAGCCAGCGGCCGTCGTGCTGCGCGAGATCGTGGATGCGCACCACGCGCGGACTGGACACCTGGCGCGCCAGCAACAGCTCCTGCCGGAACCGCTCGAGCACGTCTCCGCGGTGCGCGAGTTCTGGACGCAGCAGCTTCAGCGCCACCGGCACGTTCAGCGAAAGATCGAACGCGCGGTACACCACGCCCATGCCGCCGATGCCCAGGATCGATTCGATCCGGTAACGGCCACCCAGCACAGTCCCTTGCGGGAAGTCCGACGCGAGGTGCACACCGGTCGCAGTCGCGTCGTGCTCGCTCATCGCGCCCCGGCGTCGTGCGCAGCGACGATGCTGTTCCAGTCGGCCGCCGCGCCGGGCGGCGGCACGTGCGCGGCGAGCAGATCGCTGGTGCGGCGTGCGGCGATCCACAGGGCGGCGCGCTCCGCGAAGGCTTCGAGCAGTTCCTGGTCCAGCGTGGTGACGGGCGGGCCCGGGCGGATGCGATCGGCGTAGATGGCGCCAAGCGGCTGCGCGCCGTCGAACAGCGGAATGCAGACCAGTGCGCTGAGCCCGGCCGCCGCCACGGAGGCGCGCGAGGACAGCCAGGCCTCGCCCTCGATATCGTTGGCGATCACGCTGGTACCGGTGGCGAGCGCACGCCGGACCGCGCCGACGCTGCCGGAGAATTCCGGCGAGGCCAGCCGCTGCGTATCCAGCGCCAGGCTGGCGCGCACGGCAAAGCCCTCACCCGCCTGCAGCAGCACGAAGCCGCGCTCGCACTGGGCCAGCTCAAGCACGCCCCGCAAGCTGGCGTCGAGCAGCTCGTCGAGCCCATGCACGCCGTCCAGGCGCGCCGTATGCGCCGTGGCCGCCGCACGACGCGCGGCGCGACCGGCTTCGGCGCGGGCCGCGCTGGCATCGTCAAGCGGCGCGAACTCGCAGTACACATCGCCCAGGCGGATCCAGCCCGCATGCGAAAGCAGGTGATCCGCACCCGCCGCAATCCGGTGACCGCCGACGAAGCTGCCATTCTTGCTGCCCAGTTCGCTCAGCTCCCAGGCGCCGTCGCGGTACTGCAGCTGCGCGTGGGCGCGCGAGATCGAGGGGTGATCGATCCGCAGGCCACAGTCCACGCCCCGCCCGATGCGCAGGGTCTCGCCAGGCGCGAGCATGCGCACGATCGCGGCGCGGTCGGGCAGGTGGATCGTCAGGCAGGCGTGCATCGGCGCATCTTAGGGCCGCCCCGGCGGTCGTGCGGGGCTGCGCCACCGCAATGCGCCCGGGTGTTCGGAACGAACCGGGCTTCGGCTACATGAGCCGCGCGGAAAGCGGCGCCTCTCAGTCGCCGAAATCGCGCAGGTAGGCGATCGAGAACTTCAGCGTGGCAGCGCCGGCGACCAGGTCGCCGGCCTGGTTGTCGGCATCGCGGGTGGCACGCCATTCGTCGGCCAGCTGGTTGCCCGCGCGGGCGAGCGCCCGGCTGGAGACCTGATCGACCGCCGCGATCGCAGCGGCGAAGTCGCCTACCGCGATCGCTGATTCGGCGTCGTTGATCCGCGCAATGAACGGCTGTTGTTCCGTGGTCGGCAGGGTCGCGACGCGGGTGCGCAACGCGGCGATCTTGTCGGCGACGATCGCCCCGGTCTCGCGCAGGTCGGTCAGCACCAGGAACTGCGAGAATCCGCCGGTCGTGCCACGGGCGCGGACGCTGCCGGGCGCGATCTCGTCGGTGATGTCCTGGAATGCGCCGGCCAGCGGCGCCTTGAACAGGCGGTACGAACTGCCCACGCCGTAGGCCAGCGCATGCGTATGCACCTCCACGCGCACGGTGCGGAAGCGCAATCCACCTGCCGCCGGCGGCTCGATGGTCAGCAGGAGTGGAAACGCCGGGTCGATCTGATTGAGCTGCAGGTCCGGCAGGCGCGCAAGCAAGGCGGCGTCGTTCAGGCTCACCAGCTTCGCCTCGAGCCCCAGGCTCGCCGCGCTCAGGCCGGCCACTTCGTCGAAGCTCAGGGTGACATCCGCCAACGGATTGGCCGGATTGCCCACCACCGCCGTCGCCACATCGCCGGACACGCTGACCTGCACCGGCAGGGTCTGCGCAGCTGCGAACAGCGGGCATAGCGCGAACAGCAACGCCAACGCGCCCGTGAGCATGCGGAACTTGTGCATGGGACCCCCTTCCTGCCCGCGCCGCGGACGCCGTCCTGCGCCGTGCGAGGGAAGTCGAATAACGCCGGGGCCGAAGCAACGGCACCGGGGCCGACCCGTGCAGCGGGGCGGCATGACGTGAACGCTATCTCATTTAACGCGGGCAGTCTGTAGGGGAAATTGCCCAGCCGGCGTGAAGGCTTCCCCGGATACCGGCCTCGGGGACGGGCACCGACGATGGTCCTGCGCTCCGGGGCCGGCCCAGCCGGCGGCGGGGCGCAGGGGCCTGGAAGCCCTTGCCGCGGGACCCCCTCCCGCGGGCGCCAGGGAACGCGCGCCCGGGCGGCGGCGCCACGGAGCGGCGCCGCCCGCCCCGGGGGATGTCGCGGGGGGGTTTCCCGCGACCCGCCTGATGGTCATCCCCGATGTGCCCGCCAGGCCATGTGTCGAACATGCCCGGGTCCCCGCTGCCTGCGGGTTTTCACACTGGAGAGATGCGCAATGTCCGTTGCCGGTACTTCCATGGCCTCGCGCCGCACGATCCGAATTTCCGCCCTCGCCGCCGGCCTGCTGGCCAGCGGCGTGGCCCTGGCCGACGCCCAGCTCGACCCCCAGCTGGTCTCGAAGATGGCCGCCGCGCTGCCCACCGACGAACTGCAGATCGTGGTCAGCTACGAACAGTCGGTGCCGGTGTCGGCATCGCAGGTCAACGTGCTCAGGTCGCTGGGCATCGAGAAGGGCGTGACCATGCGCACCCTGCCGATCGCCGGCGCCCTGGCCACCCCGGCCGAGATCCGCGCCCTGGCGCAGCGCGATGATGTGGCCTCGATCTACTGGAACGCGCCGCTGCGCTACATGAACAAGGAGGCGCGTGAGATCTCCGGCGCCGCCCGCACCGTGCAGAACCCCGGCGATTTCGGCCAGGCGATTCCCTATAGCGGCCGCGGCATCACCGTGCTGGTCAACGACTCCGGCGTGGACGGTACCCACGAGGACCTGAAGTTCGGCGAGAACCTGGTGCAGAACGTGCTGGGTGCGCAGAACATCCTGGCCGAGCTGGCTGCGGAATTCGCACCGGGGATCGTGCCGGTGACCTACGCCGAGGGCATTCCCAATACCGACCTGGGCTCCGGTCACGGCACCCATTGCGCCGGCACCATCGGCGGCACCGGCGAGCGCTCCAACGGTCTGTATCGCGGCGTGGCGCCGGGCGCGGACCTGGTCGGCTACGGCTCCGGCGCGGTGATCCTGGTGCTCGACGCGGTCGGCGGGCTGGATTACGCGGCCACCCACCAGTTCACCTACGACAGCCCGATCCGCGTCACCAGCAATTCCTGGGGCAGCAGCGGCAAGTTCGATCCGCTCAACCCGGTCAACATCGCCACCTACGAGCTGTACAAGCGCGGCATCGTGAGCGTGTTCGCCGCCGGCAACGACGGCCCGGGCGAGGACACCCACAACCCGTACGCGCAGGCGCCCTGGGTGATCTCGGTCGGCGCCGGCGAAAAGGACGGCGTGCTGACCAGCTTCTCCTCGCGCGGCAAGCGCGGCGAGAGCGGCAGCTTCACCATGCCCGACGGCCGCAGCTGGACCTACTTCAACGAGCCGACCATCGTCGCCGCAGGCGTGGACATCATCTCCGCCCGCGACAGCACCGGCTCGCTGGGCGCGCTGGCGTTGCAGCAGGACGTGGATGGCATCGCACTCGAGCACGTGCCCTTCTACAGCTTCATGAGCGGCACCTCGATGGCCACCCCGCACGTGGCCGGCATCGTGGCCCTGATGCTGGAAGCCAACCCGCACCTGAGTCCGGCGCAGGTCAAGGACATCATCGAGCGCACCGCCACCAACATGACCTCGCGGCTGAGCTGGGAAGCCGGGGCCGGCCACATCAATGCCTATGCGGCGGTGGCCGAAGCGGCCAACGTGCGCAAGGGCTGGGGCGCCACCGTCAACGCGCTGCGCGAGTTCAACGCCAACGCGCTCCTGCTGCCCGGCAGCACCCAGCCGTTCTCGTTCGACTTCTCACCGGTCGGTGCCACCGGCGAGCAGAGCTTCACTGTGGGCAGCGACATCGCCTGGGTCGCGGTGCGCGCGGTAATCGGCGAGAACACGCTGGCCCTGACCCTGACCGATCCGGATGGGATCACCTACGGTTCGGCGATCGCGCTGCCGGTGCTCGGCGACACCGTCACCACCGGCGCCCCGGGCAAGCCGGGCGTGTGGAAGGTGAGCGCGCGCGGCATCGGCTCGGTGTCCGGCACCGACGTCGACCCGCTCAATGCCACCAATGGCTACGGTCTGCCCGGTACGGTCAGCGGCGAGATCAGCATGCTGCGCAGCGGCGGCTATACCGGCATGGACGACGTGGCCAATCACCCGGCGCGCCAGGCGATCGAATTCGCCGTCTCCAACCGCCTGGTCGATGGCTACAGCGACAAGAAGTTCCGTCCCGACCAGGTGCTCAAGCGCAGCGAGCTGGCGCAGTATCTGGTGATGGGTGGCAGCGTGCGCCAGTCCCTGCCCTTCAGCGGACAGGCCAGCTTCGCCGACCTGGCGACCACCAGCCCGGCCTATGCGTATGCCGAATCCGCCATCGCCGCCGGTGCGCCGCTGCGTAACCTGGGCCAGAACCACGCCGGCGTGATGGGCCTGCTCAACGGGCAGTTCCGGCCGCTGGACAGCGTGACGCGGGTCAGCCTGGCGTATTCGCTGGTCCAGGCGATGGGCCTGCAGGACCAGGCCGTGGCCTTCGACGGCGAGCTGACCGCGTTCTACGACGGCAAGCGGATCCCGGTGGAAGATGCCGGTTCGATCGCCCCAGCGCTGCGCGGCTACGTGCAGCAGGCGCTGGACCAGGGCGTGCTCAACGCGCGCTTCACCGTCACCCAGGGGCCGTTCGACCTGCAGCCGACCCTGCACGCCTGGTTCGATCCCGGCAAGACCGTGACCCGTGCGGCCTTCGCGGTGGCGGCCGGTCGCTTCGATTCGGCCTACCGGAGCGCGGAAGACTAGACAGGCGACCCACCCCGTCCGTCTGGCGGCCCGGCGCAAGCCGGGCCGTTTGCCATTGTGGGAGCGGCCTTGGCCGCGAATGCTGTTGCTTGCATGCAGGAACGCCGAAAAGGCATTCGCGGCCAAGGCCGCTCCCACGGGCGGTTTGCCGGCAATCGATCAGAAGGCCACGCGTGGATCGCACACGTTACGCTGGCCGGCGATACATGAACTCGCGATCGCGTTGATTGCCGACCAGGAATTCGTATTCGGCCACGAACTCGAAACCATGCCGCGCGTAGAAGCGCTGTGCGCCGAAGTTCTCCGACCAGACGCTGATCCACAGCGTGCGCGGGCCATCGCGTTCCAGCCAGCGCAACGCTTCGGCGAACAGCTGCCCGCCGACGCCGCCATTCTGTTCGGATGCGCGCAGGTACAGGCGCTTGAGCTCGCCATCGCCCGGCTGCACGTCCGGATGCGGCAGGCCGCAGGGGCCGGCCTGTGCGTAGCCGATCGCGACACCGTCGCGTTCGGCGATCCACAGCGCGTACGCGGGATCGGCGAGGGTCCGCGCATAGGCATGCTCGGAATGGCTTTCGTCTAGAAAGGCCCGCAGGTCCTCTGGCGCATACAGATGGCCGAAGGTCTCGAAGAACGTCTGCGCACCGAGTTCGGCGAGCGCGGGTGCATCGGCGGGTACGGCGCGGCGGATGGCAGTCGTCATTCCACGTTCCCAGAGTTTATTGGGCCTGAGCGCAGGGCCGAAAGGCCCGGAGTCGAAAGGCAATGCATGCACCCTCGACTTCGACGCTATGCGCGTACGCTCGGGGCGAACGGGTTCATTTCGTTTCCTTTGCCCGCACCTGCACGTGCACTTCCGCCAGCTGCGCGTCCGGAATCGGCGATGGCGCGCCGGTCATCAGGCACTGTGCGCCGGTGGTCTTGGGGAAGGCGATCACGTCGCGGATCGACTCGGTGCCGGCCATCAGCGCGGCGATGCGGTCGATGCCGAAGGCGATGCCGCCGTGCGGCGGCGCGCCGTACTTGAGCGCGTCGAGCAGGAAGCCGAACTTCAGCTCCGCCTCCTCCGGGCCGATGCCGAGCAGCTCGAACACCGCCGACTGCATCGAGGAGCGGTGGATGCGGATCGAACCACCGCCGATCTCGTTGCCGTTGAGCACCATGTCGTAGCCGCGCGACACCGCCGTCTTCGCGTTGGCGCGCAGATCGGCCTCGTCGTCGACCGCCGGCGCGGTGAAGGGGTGGTGCAGGGCCACGTAGCGGCCCGCTTCCTCGTCCCACTCGAACATCGGGAAGTCGGTGACCCACAGCGGCGCCCAGCCCTCGGCCACCAGCTTGAATTCGCGCCCGGCCTTGAGCCGCAGCGCGCCCATGAAGTCGCTGACGGTCGCGTACTTGCCGGCGCCGAAGAACACGACATCGCCGTTGCCGGCGCCGACATGGGCGAGCAATGCCTTGAACGCGTCTTCGGCAAAGAACTTTGCGATCGGCGAGCTGACCTCGCCGGTGTCCGACAGCTTGACGTAGGCCAGGCCCTTCGCGCCGTACTTGGCCGCGTGCGAGGCGTAGTCGTCGATCTGCTTGCGCGACAGCGCAGCGCCGCCGGGGATACGCAGCGCGCAGACGCGGCCGCCTTCGACGCCGGCCCAGTCGGTGAACACCTTGAATTCGCTGCCCTGCACCTGCGCGTCGACGTCGACCAGTTCCAGCGCGATGCGCAGGTCCGGCTTGTCCGAGCCGTAGCGGCGCAACGCTTCGGCATAGGTCAACCGCGGGAACGGATCGGCCAGTTCGACCTGCATCACCTCGCGGAACACGTCGCGGATCATGGCTTCGACCGTGTCCTGCACGATCTGCTCGTCGACCCATGCGAACTCCATGTCCAGTTGGGTGAACTCGAGCTGGCGATCGGCCCGCAGGGCCTCGTCGCGGAAGCAGCGCGCGATTTGATAATAGCGGTCGAAGCCGGCCATCATCAGGATCTGCTTGAACAGCTGCGGGCTCTGCGGCAGCGCGTAGAACTCGCCCGGATGCATGCGTGCGGGGACCAGGAAATCGCGCGCGCCCTCGGGCGTGGCCTTGGTCAGGATCGGGGTCTCGATGTCCTGGAAGCCGCGCGCATCCAGCCAGCGCCGCAGCGCCTGCACCAGCTGGATGCGGGTGCGCATCATCTTCTGCATCTGCGGGGTGCGCAGGTCGAGATAGCGGTATTTGAGGCGGATGTCCTCGCCCGGATTCTCGTGGGCGTGGAACGGCAGCGGTTCGGCCTTGTTGAGCACCTCGATGCGTGCGGCGACGACCTCGACCTGGCCGGTACGGATCTTGTTGTTGACCGATTGCCGGCGGCGCACGGTGCCGGTGACGCGCAGACAGTCCTCGTAGCCGAGTCTGGCCGCGGTCGCGATCACCTCGGCATTGCCCGCGATGTCCGACGGCTCGGCCACGACCTGGACGATGCCCTCGTGGTCGCGCAAGTCGATGAAGCACAGGCCGCCGAGGTCGCGGGCGACATCGGTCCAGCCGCAAAGGGTGACGGTCTGGCCGACCAGGGTCTCATCGACCAGGCCGCAGTAATGGGTACGCATGGGGGCTCCGGGATCGCATGGAGGTCGGCCACCGGCCGATCACCACGCCATTTTAACGTCTCGCAGCTCCAACTCGCGGTTGCCGCCGGCAGGGGTCAGTCCGCGCGGCCCACGCCACCCGGGGAATCACGCCATGAATCGCCTGCTCGCACTCGTTCTGCTTGCGCTGTGCCTGACCATGCCGCTCGCCGCACCGGCCCAGACCGGCACGCGCGCGTACGCGCCGGAGAATCTGCGCACGCTCTCCTACGCCGACCAGAGACGTGTGATCAGTCTGGAATATGCAGAACAGTCGAATGGCCGGCGGATCCCGGACGACCAGCTGCGCTTCTACATCGATCAGGTCAACCGCTCCAACTGGGGGTTCAGCCGGATCAAGCAGGACATCGCGCGGTCGCTGGCCGGCAGCGGGCCGCGCCCGCCGGTTCCGCCCGTCGGGCCGCAGCAGGTGCGCTGCGAGAGCACCAATAACCGCCCCCGCACCTGTCCGACGCGCTGGAGCGGGCCGTCGCGGCTGGTTCGCCAGCTCTCCAGCACCCGTTGCATCGAAGGTCGCACCTGGCGCTCGCAACCAGGATCGGTCTATGTCACCGCCGGCTGTCGCGGCGAATTCGCGCCCGGACGTGGGCGCCCCCCGATCGCAGACAACTACCAGGTGACGTGTTCCAGCAACGACAGGCGCTACGCCACCTGCGCATGGGATCGCAGCCGTGGCCGCCCGCGCCTGCTGCAGCAACTCTCCGGCACGGCCTGCATCGAGGGTCGAACCTGGGGCTACGACGCCGCGCGCGGGCTATGGGTGGACGATGGCTGCCGCGGGCGGTTCGGCAATCGCTGAGGGGACAGCCATCGGCATCGCGAGCGTCGCCCCGCCGTGGAATTCGCGGTCGGGGTCGGCGGCGGTCGATAATGGTCGCCCCAGGGACGGCCAGACGACCTTGAACGGAACCGCGACTGCTTACCAGCAGGATTATTTCCAGCGCGTGCGCCGGCGCACGCTCCCGATCCAGGGGATGGCGCCGCTGGCCCTGCTCGTGGCCGCCTGGGTGGACGCCGGGCTCACCGGAACTCCGGTGCTGTCGGGAGTGCGGGCGCTGGCCTTGCCGATCGGCATCGCCGTGCTCGTGGTGCTCATGGCGGTCCAGTCGCGCGCCGACACGATCCATGCCCACGGCTGGTGGACCATCGCACTGCTGTGCAGCGCGGAGCTGGCGCTGGCGTTCATCGTCACGCCCGACCCGGACACCCTGTACTGGATCCTGCCGGTCCTGATGGTGGTTCCGGTGGCGGCGGCGCCGTTCTGGGTCTGGCCCAGCCGCGCGATCGTGTCCAGCCTGTTGTGCTACGCATGCGCCTTGACGGCGCTGCTGCGTGCAGGCCCGGATGCCAGAAGCCTGTGGGTGTTCGCCGGCTACGCAGCCCTGTTTTCCTGCACCAGCCTGGCCATCTTCCGATCCATCGACCGGCTGCGGCGCAGCGCCTACGAGTTCCAGGTCAACCTGGACCACGAAGCCAAGCACGACGCATTGACCGGGCTGCTGTCGCGCCGCCGGTTCCTGCAGCTGGGCGAAGCCGCGCATCGCGAAGCGACCGGATCCGACGCACCGTTCTCGCTGTGCTTCATGGACCTGGACCACTTCAAGATCATCAACGACGTGCACGGCCATGCCGCGGGCGATCGCGCGCTGTCGCGCACGGCGGCGCTGATGCTCGCGCGCAGGCCCCCCGACGCGCTGGTGGCGCGCATGGGCGGCGAGGAGTTCGTGATGCTGCTGCCGCGCGCCGACGCGTCCGCTGCAGCGCGCTTTGCCGATGGCCTGCGCGAGGCCCTGGCCCAGACCGAAATGGGCGGATTCACCGTGTCGATGTCCGCCGGCATCGCCGAACACCTCCCCGGCGAAGCCCTGGGCGAAACCCTGCACCGCGCCGACACGGCGCTGCTCGAGGCCAAGCAGCGCGGCCGCAACCGGGTGGAAGTGGCCCCCGGCTGAAAGCCGGCGGTCAGTCGGCCCCGGAGGTGGTGGATTTCGGCGCGGGCTTGGCCGGAGCGGATGTGGCCACGGCGGTGTCCGGCTTTGCCGGCGCGGGCTTGGCCTCGGCCGAAGGCTTGGCGCCTTCCCCGCCCTCGCCGGCCAGATTGCGCTTCTTGTCGCCTTCCTTCTTGAAATCGGTCTCGTACCAGCCGCTGCCGGAGAGCCGGAACGATGGCGCGGTCAGCTGGCGCCTGATCTGGCCGCTCGCGCCGCAAGCCGGGCAAACCTCCGGATCCGGATCCGACAGCTTCTGCAGTTTGTCGAAATGATGGCCACAGGCGTTACAGGCGAAAGCGTAGATCGGCATGGTCGAACCGGGGCGACGGACAACAGGTTCCGCATTCTGGGGGCTGCGCCGAAGGGATCAAGCCCAAGCGGTCCCCGATCGCCTCAGCGGGTCCCCCAGGGCGCAGGCGGCGCGGGCACGGGCTTGCGCAGGTCGAATTCGACCCGGAACAGGCGCCCGCCCGGACGGCTGAGCTCGTAGGCGAAACGCTGGCCCGGGATCATTTCCATCGCCCAGGTATTGGTGACGGAGGCCTGCGAGCCTTCGTGCTCGAACAGTGCGATCGATTCCGCGTCGACCGGAAACTCCTGCCGCGACGCGCTGCCCGGTACGCGCGAATCGCCGCCGTACAGGGTCAGCACGTCGGGCGAACCGTCCTGATGGCGATGGTCGTGCTTCAGCCGCAAGCCCGTGCCGGTCCGGCTCACGACCCATGTGCGGGAGCGGTCGTCGCCGACGTGGAACGGAATGCGCAGGACGTCGCTGCCGCACTCGCGCACGTGCATGACCAGCGGCTTGCCCTCGAACGGATCCGGCGCCGTCGGCGCGGGAACATTGGCCACCACGCGCCCGGCATAGGCCTGGCCGCAGGCGGACGACAGCGCCGCGAAGAACGCATCGGCGGGTGTGCCGCCTGCAGCATCGGGCGGCGGTGCCGATGCGCACGCAACGAGTACCAGTGACAGGACGGAAGCGGCGAAGGTCGGGCGCATCGCACGACCCTAACCGCAGCCCATTGCGCCGACAAGCATGAATCGCTGCATTCGACCGATGTGCGCATCGGCCGTGATCGCCAACGCCTAGAATCGGCAGCTTTCCCAAGGCGAAGAGCGCATGGACGTTCTGCGGGTTTACCAGATCGATGCCTTCACCACCCAGCGTTACCAGGGCAATCCCGCCGGCGTGGTCGCCAATGCCGCGAGGCTGGACGACGCGCAGATGCAGTTGATTGCGCGCGAACTCAACAATTCCGAAACCGCCTTCCTCCTGCCGCCGCGCGACGACAGCCACGACGTGCATGTGCGCTTCTTCACGCCCACCGTCGAGGTGCCGGTCTGCGGCCATGCCACCGTCGCCGCGCATTACGTGCTCGCCCTGGAAGGTGGAGCGACGGGCTGGCGACGCCAGCTCACCGGCGCCGGCGTGCAGCGCATCGAAACGCTCGACCACGATGGCGAAGTCCGGATCGCGATCGAACAGGGCGCGCCGAGTTTCCACGCTACGCTGGAACCGGCCCTGGTGGCGGAACTGGCCGCGGCCCTGGGCGTGGACGAGGACGCGCTGGATCCGCGCTGCCCGCCGCAGTTCGTGTCGACCGGCCACGGCAAGCTGCTGGTCTGCCTGCGCCAGCGCGCGACGCTGCAGGCCCTGGCGCCGGACCCCGCGCATCTGGTCGCACTGGGCCCGCGCGTCGGCAGCCTGGGCTATTTCGCCTTTACCCTGGACACGCCCGCGGACGACGACGCGTTCACCTGGGGGCGCATGTTCGCACCGGCCATCGGCATCGCCGAAGATCCGGTCACCGGCAACGCCAATGGCCCGCTCGGCGCCTATCTGGTCAGGCACGGCCTGCTCGACGGCGACGATGGCGAGCGCCGCTATCGCGCGCGCCAGACCACAGCGCAGGGGCGCGGTGGCTGGATGGACGTGGTCGTGCGCGTCGAAGGCGGCGACCCGGCAGGCGTGCGCATCGAAGGCCGCGCGGTGGAATGTTTCCGCACGACGCTGCCGCGCGAGTGATCGGTCGGGGGTTGCCGTAGGAGCTGCGCTCGCGGCTTACGCCGCTCCTGCAAATCAGGTGGAGGTCAGGCTGCGTCGGCCTCGTAGAGCGCCAGCAGGGCCGCCTCGGCGATTTCGAGCTGGCCTCGCAGTTCGACCTGCCGCTTGCCCAGTTCACCGGCGCGCGTGCCACCGTCTGCATAGGCCGACGCATCCGACAGCTCGGCTTCGATCCCGGCGAGTGCCGTCTCCAGTTCGACGACGCGCTGTTCCGCCTGCTGCAGCTTCTGCGGATTGGCCTTGCCGCCCTTCTTAGCCGCCGACGGGGCGGGCTGCACCGCTGTCGACGCAGGCGGCGTGGCTTTCACCGCTTTCGCCTCGCCCGCCGCCGGGCGCGAACGCAGCCATGCGGCGTATTCGTCTAGGTCGCCGTCGAACGGTTCGACCACGCCGTCGTGCACGCGCCAGAAGGTATCGCTGACCAAGCCGATCAGGTGGCGGTCGTGCGAGACCATGACGATCGCACCGTCGAAATCGCTCAGGGCTTCGGCCAGCGCCTCGCGCATTTCCAGGTCGAGGTGGTTGGTGGGCTCGTCGAGCAGCAGCACGTTGGGCTGTTTCCACGCGATCAGCGACAGGGCCAGACGCGCCTTTTCGCCGCCGGAGAAGCCATCGATGCTCTCGAATGCGCGGTCGCCGGGAAACTGCCACTTGCCGAGGAAATCGCGGAACGCCTGGGTCGACGAATTCGGCGACAGTTTGCGCAGGTGGTCGATCGGCGACTGCCCCGCCATCAGCGACTCGACCGTGTGCTGGGCGAAGTAGCCGATCCGCAGGTCTGGATGCGCATTGCGCTCGCCGGCCAGCAGCGGCAACTCGCCCACCAATGTCTTCACCAGCGTCGACTTGCCCGCGCCGTTGGGACCGAGCAGGCCGATGCGGTCGCCCGCTTCCAGGCCGAAGCCGACGTTGTGCAGGATCGCCGCGACGCTGCCATCGGGCTGGCGATATCCGCAGTCGGCATGGTTCAGCCGGATCAGCGAGTTGGGCAGTTTCAGCGGCGCGGGGAACTCGATCCGGATCGAGCGCTCGGCGCGCACCGCCTCGGTGCCGGCCAGCTTGGCCAGGCGCTTCATCCGCGACTGCGCCTGTTTTGCCTTGCTCGCCTTGGCCTTGAAGCGGTCGATGAAGCTCTGCAGGTGCGCGCGCTCGGTCTGTTCTTTCTCGAAGGCGATCTGCTGCTGGCGCAGCTGCTCGGCGCGCTGGCGCTCGAAGTCGGTGTAGCCGCCCACGTACAGCCGGGCCTTGCCCTCGTGCAGATGCAGGGTATGGGTGACCACGTTGTCCAGAAACTCGCGATCGTGCGAGATCACCAGCAGGGTGCCCGGGTATTTGCGCAGCCAGTCCTCCAGCCAGACCACCGCATCCAGATCGAGGTGGTTGGTGGGTTCGTCCAGCAGCAGCAGGTCACTGGGCGTCATCAGTGCGCGCGCCACGTTCAGACGCACGCGCCAGCCACCGGAGAAATCCGAAACCGGCTTGGCATGGGTTTCGGCCGGGAAACCCAGGCCATGCAGCAGCTTTCCGGCGCGCGCGGTCGCGTCGTAGCCGTTGAGTTCCTCCAGGCGGTGGTGCGCCTCGGCGACCGCTTCCCAGTCCTCGTTGGCGAAGGCGTTGGCTTCCATCTGGATCGCGGCATGCACCGCCTGGTCGCCGGAGAGGACGAAATCGATCGCGCTGTCGGGCAGCGAGGGAGTTTCCTGCGCCACCGAGGCGATGCGCGCCTTTCCGGGCAGGTCGATGTCGCCGCGGTCGGCCTCCACCTCGCCCATCATCGCCGCGAACAGACTGGACTTGCCGGTGCCGTTGCGCCCGACCACGCCCACCCGGTAGCCGGCATGCAGGGCCAGGTCGACATCGGACAGCAGCAGGCGTTCGCCCCGGCGCAGGGCGAAATTGCGAAAGGAAATCATGCGCAGATTCTATCAATCGTCGATCCGTCGGGCCCGCGCCTCCCGGGGAATGGATCGGAAGTGATCGGGCCCGACGCGCATCGAACCGGGGACGACGTTCACCGGGCCGCACGCGACGGCCGGCTAGCGTGGCTCAATGGACCTGAAAAGCGGCTACCCCTGGTGGGCGATCCGGAACGGCCTGCTGCACGCCTTTCCGCCGCTGCATCAAGACCTGCACTGCGATGTGGCGGTGCTCGGCGCCGGCATCACCGGCGCCTTGATCGCAGACGAACTCGCCGGTCACGGCCATGACGTGATCGTGATCGACCAGCGCGATGTCGGTTGGGGCAGCACCGCCGCCAGCACCGCGCTGCTGCAGTACGAGATCGACACGCCCATGCTCGATCTTGCCCATCGCTACGGCGAAGACGACGCGCTGCTGGCCTATCGCGCCTGTGCGGATGCGGTGGGTTTGCTGCGCGACAAGGCGAAGGCGCTGGGAGCGGTCGATTTCGCCATGGCCGACAGCCTCTACTACGCCAGCAAGCCGCGGCACCTCAAGCCGATGCTGGAGGAATACGCCCTGCGGCGGCGTCATGGATTCCCGGTGCGGTGGCTGGACGCCGCAGACGTCTCGGAACGTTTCGGCTTCGCCGCGCCGGGCGCGATCCTGAGCGGACTCGCCGCAACGGTCGATCCCTATCGCTTCTGCTACCGGCTGCTGCAACGCCTGGAACGCGCGGGCACGCGCGTATTCGATCGCACCACGGTGGCGCGTGTCCTGGCCGACAGGCGCGGAGTCGCGCTGCACACCACCGACGGCTGCGTGGTCCGCGCGCGCCATCTGGTGGTCGCGGCCGGTTACGAAAGCCAGGGCCTGCTCGGCGAGCGGGTGGCACGCAACCGCAGCAGCTACGCCTTCGTCACCGATCCGATCCGGGGCGACGCCCTGCATCGGCTGCGGCGGACGATGCTGTGGGAAAGTGCACGGCCCTACCTGTACCTGCGCACGACCCGCGACGGCCGGATCATCGCCGGCGGCGAGGACGATGCCATCGACGTTCCCGACAAACGCGACGCGCGGCTGGGCAGGAAGACAGACGCATTGATGAAGAAGGTGCGGGCGCTGCTCCCCGGCGTGGCGATGCAACCGGTCTTCAGCTGGGCCGGCACCTTCGCCGAAACCGAAGATGGCCTGCCGTTCTTCGGCCCGCACCGCAAACATGGGCCGCGCGTGCACTTCGCGATGGCCTACGGCGGCAATGGCATCACCTATTCGATGCTCGGCGCGGGCCTGCTGCGCGCGCTGATCGAACGCCGCAGGCACCCGCTGGCGGATCTGTTCTCGTTCGCGCGGCTGGACCGCTGACTTCGCTGCGGCCGCAGCCGCGACATGCCAGCATCGCAACCATGTCCGAAGCCGGCGCTGCCAGATCCCGACAGCGCCGACCCTTGGGTTACTCGGCGGGGCGATAGCGAACCGTCAGGGTGTAGCTGCGGCCAGGCTGCCTGTAGAACGCGGCCGTTTCGTAATCGCGGTCGCCGGCGTTGGCCACGCTGGCCTGCACGCTCCAGTCGCGGTCGATCGCATACGCCGCGCGCAGGTCGACCAGGGAATAGCCACCCATGCGCACGCTGTTGGCCGGATCGTCGTAGCGCGCGCTCGCGGCGTACACGCCGGCGCCGAGGCTGAAGGCGCCGAAGTCGCGATCCACGTCGATGCGCCCGCTGCGGCGTGCGCGGCGCGCCAGCACGTTGCCGTGGTTGAAGTCGTGGCTGTCGTTGCGCGGATCGAGCCAGGTCAGCGCGCCCTGCAGGCTCCACCCGGCGACCTGCACATCGCCGGTCGCCTCGAGGCCGCGGATCCGGGCAGCCTCGATGTTGTTGGGCTGGCCGAACGGATGCGCCGCGTCCACCAGGGTCGGATCGTAGGCGATCAGGTCGTCCACCCGGGTCTGGAACGCATTGAGCGCCCAGCCGCCACGGCGGTGCTTCCCGCGCAGGCCGAGCTCGAAGCTGCGCGAGTTTTCAGGATCGAGTCCGGCATTGCCGAAACCGGGGTAATACAGCTCGTTGAAGCTCGGTGCCTTGTAGGCGGTGCCGTAGCTCGCCGTCAGCCGCAGCGCCCGGGTGAAGTTCCAGCCCCACAGCGCACTGCCGGTGGTCTTGCCGCCGAACTGGTCATCGTCGTCACGGCGCAGCCCGGCCTGCAGGGAATGCGCGCCGAAGCTGCCCTGCCACTGACCGAACAGCCCGCGATTGACGCGACGCTCCACCTCGTAGGGCGTGTCGCTGTCGACCGCATCGCGCAACCAGTCGAAGCCGAAGGTCAGCAGCTGCGCCTTGCCCGCGACCACGTCGGCCTGCAGCGAACCCTGGTTGCGGCGGGTCTCGAAGCGGCTCGCATGCACTCCGTCCAGGCTGTCGTCGCTGCGGTCGTAGGCCTGCCCGATCTTCGCCGTGAACGAGAGCGCGTCGGTCGGCGCATAGCCCACGCGGGCGGAGGCCGCCTGCTGCACCACCTTGGACAGATTGGCGAAGCTGCCGTCGTATTCGTTGCGTCCTTCCGCGCGCAGCACGCGCGCGTCGGCATCCCAGGCATCGCTGAAGCGGTAACCGCCCTGCAGCGTCAGCGAATCGTTGCGGTAGCCGTCGCGGTCCGGATCCAGCCCGGCGTCGTCGAACGGCGAGTCCGGATTGTTGCGCAGCACGTCGATGCCATCGGTGTGCTCGTGCGCCGCGGTCATCGAATACCAACCTGCGCCGGACTTGCCGCCGACTCCGGCGCTCGCACGCAGCGTGCCGAAGCTTCCGGCCGCCAGGCTGGCGTGCGGCGCGAACCCGCCCGCGGGCCGCCGGGTGAAGATCTGGACCACGCCGCCCAGGGCTTCGGATCCGTACAGGCTGGAGAACGGGCCGCGCACGATCTCGATGCGCTCGATCTGCTCCACCGGGATGTCCTGGAACGAAGCGATGCCGGCCGTCGCCGAGCCGATCCGGATGCCGTCGACCATCACCAGCACGTGATCGGATTCGGTGCCGCGCAGGAACAGCGAGGTCAGCTTGCCCGCGCCGCCGCTGTTGCTCATGGTGATCCCGGCCTGACCGCGCAGCAGCTCCGGCAGCGATGCCGGCTGCAGCCGTTCGATGTCGGCGCGGTCGATCACCGAAACCGCGGCCAGGGTTTCGTCCTGGGTGCGCGCAGTGCGCGTGGCGGTGACCACGACGCTATCGAGTTCCTGCGGGCCCTCGCCGGCTGCTGCGGCAAACGTGATGCACGAGGCGATGCCTGCAGCGACCGATGCGCACAGGATGGAACGACGTTGGAACTTCATTGGGAAACTCCTTGCACCGCGCCTGCCCGCGCGGTCGAGCGTGAGGAAGGACAGGCGGCAAGGAGGCTTGGGGGAATCTGCACGCGCACGGCGGCAAGACAGCCCATGACATCGCCCGCCGCATGTCAAGACATGCCTTGGGCCGGTCTCCGGGCTCGCGAGCGGAAGCCATGCTTCCCGGATCGGCGCCTTCCCGTGCAGATGCACAGTGGCCGTTGCCGATCCTTGTCTCGCCTACCGTTGCGGGGGCAGCTCCGGAATTGCTGGTCGGGGGTGTGCTGCGGACAGCACGGCGCCGGCGCACCGGATTCCCGTTTCAACCCTTGGCCGGCCGGCCGCGGGTCACCTCAGGCGGCGCGAAGTCTAGCAGGTTGGGGCAGCGGGGTTTCGACCCACTGCCTGCTGGTGAGCTTGTATAGACCGGTTTCCGGGATGGAATAGCTGCGTGCCCTTGGCCTACCCGCACTCCCAGACGCAAGAAAGGTCCGGACACCCGGAGGGCGGCGGCCATGGATGGCCGCCGTTTTCGGATCGAGCCATGGATGGCGAGTCCGAAAATAGCGACGGCACCTCAGGCATCTTGAGCGCTTTGGACGTCACGAGAAGGTGCTTTCTTTGCCTACTTTCTTTGCACCAGCAAAGAAAGTAGGTCGCCGCAAGGCGAAAGCCTTATGCCCTTTGAGAAGCTTTACGCCCTTTAGGGCGAATGATTCTGACTTTGTTTTCGCTCACACCTCCAATGCGAACAACTTTCGCGCTAAAGCGAAAAGAGCTTTCGCCTGAAGGCGAGTTACTTTCTTTGCTGGTGCAAAGAAAGTAACCAAAGAAAGCACCTACTCGTGAAGTCAAACCCGCTCATGGCGCGTGGAGTGTCACGGAAATTTTCGGACTCGCCATCCTGGCTCGGTCCGAAAACGCCGGCCATCCATGGCCGGCGCCCTCCGGATTTGCCCATGGCGCCGCTGCCGGGAGGCTGGAATCAAGATCAAAAGCGGGTTACGAGTTGGGTAAGGGCAAAACCGATCAATCGTGCCGGAACACCAATTTCCCGCCCTCACCTTCCACGCGCACCACGTCGCCGCTGCCGAACGCACCCGACAGGATCTGCTGCGCCAGCGGGTTCTCCAGCTGCTGCTGGATCGCGCGCTTGAGCGGGCGTGCGCCGTAGACCGGATCGAAGCCGACATTGCCCAGCAGCTCGAGCGCCTGGTCCGAGAGCTCGATGCGGATGCCACGTTCGGCCAGGCGCTTGTCCAGGCCACGCAGCTGGATCCGCGCGATCTGCTTGATCTGCGCCTTGTCGAGCGGATGGAACACGACGATGTCGTCGAGGCGGTTGATGAATTCCGGGCGGAAATGCGCCTGCACCACCGCCATCACCGCGGCCTTCATCTGGGTATAGCCCTCGGCGCTGTCGGCGTGGCTGCCGCGTTCGGACATTTCCTGGATCTGGTGCGAGCCCAGGTTGGAGGTCATCACGATGACCGCATTGCGGAAATCCACCGTGCGACCCTGGCCGTCGGTGAGGCGGCCGTCGTCGAGCACCTGCAGCAGGATGTTGAATACGTCCGAATGCGCCTTCTCGACCTCGTCGAGCAGGATCACGCTGTACGGACGGCGGCGAACCGCCTCGGTCAGGTAGCCGCCTTCCTCGTAGCCGACGTAGCCCGGAGGCGCGCCGATCAGGCGTGCCACCGAATGCTTCTCCATGAACTCGCTCATGTCGATGCGCACCATCGCATCGGGCGAATCGAACAGGAACTCCGCCAGCGCCTTGCACAGCTCGGTCTTGCCCACGCCGGTGGGGCCAAGGAACAGGAACGATCCGGTCGGACGGCCCGGGTCGGACAGGCCGGCGCGCGAGCGGCGGATGGAGTCGGAGACGACCTTGATCGCCTCCTCCTGGCCGACCACGCGCGTGTGCAGGGCGTCCTCCATCTTCAACAGCTTCTCGCGCTCGCCTTCGAGCATCTTGCTCACCGGGATGCCGGTCCAGCGCGCCACAACCTCGGCGATTTCCTCGGCGGTGACCTTGTCCTGCAGCAGGGTGAAGCCGCGCGATTCGGCCTCCTGCGCGACACTGAGCTGCTTTTCCAGCTCGGGCAAGGTGCCGTACTGGATCTCGCTCATGCGCGCGTAGTCCTGCTTGCGCTGCGCCGCCTCCAGCTCCAGGCGCGCGGCCTCGATCTGCTCCTTGATCCGGGTTGCGCCCTGCAGCGTCGCCTTCTCGGCCTTCCAGACTTCTTCCAGATCGTTGTATTCACGCCCCAGCGCGTCGATCTCGGTTTCCAGATTGGCAAGGCGCTGCTTGGATTCGGCGTCCTTTTCCTTCTTCAGCGCCTCGCGCTGGATCTTGAGCTGGATCAGGCGGCGTTCCTTGCGGTCCATCTCCTCGGGCTTGGAATCGATCTCCATGCGGATGCGGCTGGCGGCCTCGTCCATCAGGTCGATGGCCTTGTCCGGCAGCTGGCGGTCGGCGATGTAACGGTGCGAGAGCGTGGCCGCGGCGACGATCGCCGGATCGGTGATCTCGACGCCATGGTGTACGGCGTAGCGTTCCTTCAGGCCGCGCAGGATCGCGATCGTGTCCTCGACGCTGGGTTCGCCAACGAACACTTTCTGGAAACGGCGCTCGAGCGCAGCGTCCTTCTCGACGTACTTGCGGTACTCGTCCAGGGTGGTGGCGCCGATGCAGTGCAGCTCGCCGCGCGCCAGCGCCGGCTTGAGCATATTGCCGGCGTCCATCGAGCCTTCGGCCTTGCCGGCGCCGACCATGGTGTGCAGCTCGTCGATGAACAGGACGATCTGGCCCTCGTTCTTGGACAGATCGTTGAGCACGGCCTTCAGCCGCTCCTCGAACTCGCCGCGGAACTTGGCACCGGCGATCAGCGCGCCCATGTCCAGGCTCAGTACGCGTTTGCCGCGCAGGCCTTCGGGCACCTCGTTGTTGACGATGCGCTGGGCCAGGCCCTCGACGATCGCGGTCTTGCCCACGCCGGGTTCGCCGATCAGCACCGGGTTGTTCTTGGTGCGCCGCTGCAGCACCTGGATGGTGCGGCGGATTTCCTCGTCGCGACCCACGACAGGGTCGAGCTTGCCGGACTCGGCGCGCGCGGTCAGATCGATGGTGTATTTCTCCAGCGCCTGGCGCGCCTCTTCCGCGTTTGCATCCTGCACTTTTTCGCCTCCGCGCAGCTTTTCGATCGCCGCTTCGAGTTTCGCCTTGTCGCCGCCGGCGGCCTTGAGCGCCTTGCCGGCATCCCCGCCGTCATCCAGGGCGGCCAGCAGGAACAGTTCACTGGCGATGTAGGCATCGCCCCTTTGCTGCGCCAGCTTGTCGGTGACGTTGAGCAGGCGGGAGAGATCGTTGCCGACCGACATCGAGCCGGCCTGGCCGGAGACTTTCGGCAACCGGTCCAGGGCCTCGGTCAGGCGCTCGCGCAGCACCGGCACATTGACCCCGGCCTGGGCGAGCAGCGGACGGGTGCCGCCGCCGGACTGGTCGATCAGGGCCAGCAGCAGGTGCGCAGGTTCGATCAGGTTGTGGTCGCGGCCCACGGCCAGCGATTGCGCGTCGGCCAGCGCCTGCTGGAAACGCGAGGTGAGTTTGTCCATTCGCATGGCGAATCGCTCCGGGAGGGGGCCGCTGCCGCGGCAATGTCGGGGAAGTGGCGGCAATGCCGCGTCAAATCAACGCTGCGGTTGCCGTGCGAGCGGCCGTGGGAGCGGCCTTGGCCGCGATTGCTCTTCTTTCTGCAGCCACCGTCGAATGACCAGCCGCCATACAGAAGCGGCGTCTGCAGCGGCTTTCGGCTGGCGTTCTCCAGCCTTGCCAGAAGGCCATTGCGGCCAAGGCCGCCCCCACAGCAGTTCCCACACACCCGCCCCCGATCCCGCAAGGGCGGCGTTCATACCCTCGCGGCGCGGCGCCGCTAGCATCCCTGCTTCCCCCGAGCCACCGTGGAGCCGTCATGTTCGATTCGCTGGTCAACGAGTTGTCGGAACGCTACGGCCTGGGCGACCGAGGACGCGACCTGTTCGGCCTGCTGGTGGCCTATATCCACAACGACCGGCGCGGCGGCTTCGGCGGCTTCATCGAAGGCTTCCGCGAGCAGGGCCATGGCGAACTGCTGTCGTCATGGCTGGGCAACCCCGAAGCCGGCGGCCTGAACGCCAGCGACGTGGGCACCGTGTTCGGACAGGGCCTGCTCAACGACTGGGGCACGCGCCTGGGCGCGAGCCGGGCCACGATCGCGGCCGCGATCGCAGGCGTGTTGCCGCGGCTGGTGGCGGAACTGACCCCGGGCGGACGCATCCCCGGCGGGTTCGGCGCCGCCACGCCGCTTGCCGCGGTCGCCCGCGAGGACGATGCGTCGGGCGTCGGCACACGCCCGCGCGCCGATGGCCTGATCGCAGGCGCGGGCGGCCTCTCGGGCAACGAGTCGGCCTACGACCCGGGCTACATCGTGCCCGGCGAGGAACGCCGTCCCTTCGACGGCCCTGCCCGCTTCGAGCCGCCGCAGATCGACCCCCGCCCGTCCGCGGTCACCTCGCAGCCGCTGCGGCGCGAGCCGTCCTTCGCGCCGGAATCGCCGGCGGTGCGCTCGCCGGTGGATGTGCGGCGCGAGCACGAAAGCACCGCGCGCACTCCGCTGGATCCTGCCGAACAGCGCCTGGCCGACATGGCCGCGGCGTTCGGTCGTCCTGCGCATACGAACCCCCCGGATCCGGACGCCGTGTTCGACGCGCGTGGCCGGCCGGACACCTGGCGGCCGGCCGTGCATCCGCCGCGCAAGGATCGCCGCGGTGCGGGCTGGCTGTTCTGGCTGATCGTGTTGCTGGCGCTGATCGCCGGCGCGGGCTGGTACGTGTGGGCGCAGGGCCTGCTCGATCCTTATATCCAGCGATACCAGTTGCCGATCCGCACATCGCCGTCGACGACGTGATCGCGCGCGCATCGCCTGCGGCGCCATCGGCGCCGCGGATCGCGCTCGCGCACGGTTTCACGGTGGTTGCACGGGCTCAGGGCAGATGATGCATCGCACCCTTCCGCAGTCCGGACCCGTGCATCGCCGTCACTGGGCACACCGAAGGGAGGCAGGGCATGTTCGAGTCGCTGATCCGCGAAGCGGATAGCCGCTTCCACCTGGGCGACGACAGCGCGCGTTTCGTGCGCATGCTGGTGGATGCCGTTTTCAACAGCGGCAGCGGCGGCTTCTCCGGCATGCGCAGCCGCTTTGCCGACGTCGGGCTCGGCGCCCTGTTCTCCTCCTGGATCGGCACTTCGCCCGGCGATAACGTGCTCCAGCCCGACCAGTTCAGCGCCGGCTTCGGAGAATCGCCGGCGCGCAACATCGCTACGCGGCTGGGGATGCCGCCCGTCGCAGTAAACCTGGCAGGCGCGTGGCTGCTGCCCAAGATCGTCGGACTGGTCACGCGTGGTGGAGCGATTCCCGAGGCGCGGCCTGCCGATTACGACCGCTGGTTTGCCGCACCGGCCGCGGAAACCACCGCCACCAACGATCACGGCGCGCTCGCGAACACCGGAGTGTGGTGGATGTGGCCGCTCGGCCTGGTGGTGCTGCTGGTGCTGACGTTCTCCGTCGTGCGCGGCTGCAGCCAGGAAACGGCGACGCCAGAACCGTCCCCTGCGACACCGGGCGCCGCTGCCTAGCACACGGCGCGTTGTACCGGCTGCGCCTGCGGGCGTTTGCGTACGCTCTCAGCAATGTCCTTACGTGCGCCAGACCACGGTCGCCATGCGTCCAGTGCGCTGGTCGCGACGGTGCGAATAGAAGGCGGCCCGATCGGAAATCGTGCACAGCCCGCCGCCGTGGATGTCGTGCACGCCGGCGGCGAGCAGACGCTGTCTGGCCAGCGCATACAGGTCGACGTGCCAGTGATCGCGACGGGTTGCGATGAAGGCGTGGGCCGCAGCAGGATGAGGCGCGACGAACGCCTCGAAGACCTCTTCCCCGACTTCATAGGCCTGCGGGCCGGCAGCCGGCCCGAGCCAAGCGGTCACGGCAGCTGGGGGCGTATGCATGGCGGCAACGGTGGCTTCCAGCACGCCCTTCGCAAGCCCGCGCCAGCCCGCGTGCGCAGCCGCGATCTCGCTGCCATCGGCGGCGGCGAACACCACCGGCAGGCAGTCGGCGGTGAGGATCGCCAGCACCACGCCCGGCGTGGAGGTGACGGCTGCGTCGGCCTCGGGTTCGGCGTCCGTCTCGCTCAGTTCCAGGCCCGGCAGGAGCGACGTCAGTCGCGAGCTTTCGCCGGCATCTTCCGGAAGGTCTCCTCCGGCAGAGGTTTGTGTGGTTCGGGTTGGAGAGCTCGCGACCGACGTCGTTCCTACATGGGGCGCTCCTACATGGGGCGCTCCTACATGGGGCGCTCCTACATGGGGCGCTCCTGCAAGGGTCGTCAGCCGCACCACACCGGTGCCATGCACCTGGCGCAGCCAGCGCGGCGCGGCGGGCAGGCCGTAGGCTTCGACCAGGGCGCGGCGGTTGGCTTCCACGGTGAGCGGATCGTCGCCGCAGCGCGAGCCGAGGTTGAAACGGTCGAATGGCGGCGCCGAGACCCCCGGGCCGGAGCGCAACGTGGTGAATGCATGCACGCCCGGCGGAGTCGGCCAGTTCGCTTGGAGCACGCCCGAGCCGCGTTCGCTCACCGCCGCTCCGCGTGATCGGCCGCGTCCTGGCGCAAGGCCCGCATCAGCTGCTGCATGTCTTCGGGCACCGGCGCAGTGCACCGCACCGGCGTGCCGCTGACCGGATGCGCGAACTCCAGGGTCTCGGCATGCAACGCCTGGCGGCGGAAACCGCGCAGTACGCCGACCAGTTCGTCCGAGGCGCCCTTGGGCAGCTTCAGCGCGCCGCCGTACAGCGGATCGCCGAGGATCGGATGCTTCAGGTGCTGCATATGCACCCGGATCTGGTGGGTGCGGCCGGTTTCCAGCCGGCATTCGAGCGCAGTGTGGGCCCGATAGCGCTCGCGCAGGCGATAGTGGGTGGTCGCATCGCGTCCGTCCTCGCGCACCGCCATGCGCACGCGATCGCGCGGGTGGCGGTCGATCGGCGCGCTGATGCTGCCGCCGGAAACCAACGCACCCATGACGATCGCAAGGTACTGGCGGTGCACGTCACGCTCGGACAGCTGCGCCACCAGCGAGGTGTGCGCAGGCAGCGTACGCGCCACCACCATCACGCCGGAGGTGTCCTTGTCCAGGCGGTGCACGATGCCCGCGCGCGGCAGCGCGGCCAGGGCCGGATCGAAGTGCAGCAGCGCATTGACCAGAGTGCCGCCGGGGTTGCCGGCACCCGGATGCACGACCAGGCCGGCGGGCTTGTCGAGCACGATCACATCGGCGTCCTGGTAGAGCACCGACAGCGGGATGTCCTCGGGCGCGTCGTGGCTCTGGGTTTCGAGCACCACCTGCAGGCTGACCAGCTCGCCGCCGCGCACCGGATCGCGGGGACGCGCCTGATGGCCATCGAGCAGGGCCGCGCCGGATTTGATCCATTCCGACAGCCGCGAGCGCGAATACTCGGGGAACAGCTCGGCCAGGACCGCGTCGAAACGGCGACCGGCGGCGCTGTCCGGGACCTGCTGGGTGCGCGCCGGCTGCGCAGGGAGTTCGGGTGTGCTCATCGTTTCCGGTTCAGGGCGCGGCAGGTGGCCCGCGCAAGGGGACTGCTATTATCCGGCCTTCGTGCCCCCGGCGCCCTCGCCTTCGAGCCCATGACCCCACGCTTCCGCTTTGACCGTCAGCTGCTGCCCCGCTTTGTGCTGATGGCAGTGCTGGTTTCCGTTTTCGCGGTATCCGGCTGCTCGCGGATCAAGGGAATGTTCAAGGACGAGGACGCGAACGAGGGCCTGCCCGTCGAAACCCTCTACAACAAGGGCCACGAGTCGATGATCGACGGCAACTGGAGCCGCGCGGTCGAGACCTACAAACGCCTGGTGGCGCAGTACCCCTACGGCTCCTACACCGAACAGGCGCTGGTGGAAACCGCCTATGCCCAGTTCAAGATGGGCAGCAACGACGAGGCCATCTCGTCGATCGACCGTTTCCTCCGCACCTATCCCACGCACCGCAACACCGCCTACATGTACTACCTGCGCGGACTGGTGAATTCCAGCCGCGACACGGTGTTCCTGCAGAAGGTCTGGAAGCTCGACGCGAGCCGTCGCGACCTGGCCACGCCGATGCAGGCCCACAACGACTTCAGCATCGTCACCTCGCGCTATCCCAACAGCCGGTATGCGACCGATGCGCGTGAGCGCATGCAGGCGCTGCGGAATATGTTCGCGCGCCACGAGATGGAAGCCTCGCTCTACTACCTGCGCCGCGGCGCCTATGTCGCCGCCGCGAATCGGGCCAAGTATCTGGTCGAAACCTATCCGCAGACCCAGTTCCAGAATGATGCGGTCGCCGTCATGGGCGAGGCCTATACCCAGCTCGGCAACAAGACCCTGGCCGACGACGCGCGCCGCGTGCTGCAGCTGAACGAGCCCAGCCACCCGTGGCTGAGCGGCAACTGGCCGGACTACCCCTCGAAGTTCCGCAAGCTCAATCCATTCGCGGGCGAGAAGTCGGCGTTGGACAACAACTGACCGAACAACTCGACGCGTCCGATCGCAACGCCGCCTCCGGGCGGCGTTCGCGTTTGTAGAGCGCCGGGGGGGGGGGGGCCGCCGCGCCCCCACGACCCCCCGCGCCGCCCCCCCGGGCGGGGGGCGCGGGGGGGCCCCGGCCCCCGCCCCCCCCCCCCCCCCCCCCCCCCCCCCCCCCCCCCCCCCCCCCCCCCCCCCGCTCCTACAGGGATCAGGCCGGGTACTTGTTGGTGATGGGGTAACGCCGCTCACGCCCGAAGGCACGGCGTGAGACCTTCGGTCCCGGTGCGGCCTGGTGCCGTTTCCACTCGCTGATCCGCACGAGGCGCAGCACCTTATCCACCGTGCCTGGGTCGAATCCGGCGGCGACGATGTCGTCGCGCGACTGCTCCTGGTCCACGTGCCGCAGCAGGATCGCATCGAGCACATCGTAGGGCGGCAGCGAGTCCTGGTCGGTCTGGTTCTCGCGCAGTTCTGCCGACGGCGGTCGCGAAATCACCGCCTCGGGAATGACCGGTGACCCGGCAATCGCATTGCGCCACCTGGCCAGCGCGAACACCTCGGTCTTGTACAGGTCCTTGATCGGCGCGTAACCGCCGCACATGTCGCCGTAGATGGTGGCGTAGCCGACCGCGTATTCGCTCTTGTTGCCGGTGGTCAGCAGCAGGCCGCCGAACTTGTTGGACAGCGCCATCAGCAGCGCGCCGCGGGTGCGCGACTGCAGGTTTTCCTCGGTGGTGTCCGGCGCATGGCCCTCGAAGGTCTGTGAGAGCGCGTCCAGAAAGCCCTGGAACGGCCGCTCGATGGGCAATGCCATGAGCCGCACGCCCAGCGCGTCGCACTGCTCCTGGGCCAGGTCGTTGGACATCCCCGCGGTATAGCGCGAGGGCATGCGCACGGCAGTGACGTTGTCCGCGCCCAGGGCATCGACGGCGACCGCCAGCACCAGCGACGAGTCGATCCCGCCCGACAGGCCCAGCCAGACCTTGCCGAAGCCGTTCTTGGCGCAATAGTCGCGGGTGCCGCGCACGATCGCGCGCCAGGCCAGGGACTCGCGACCCTCGTCCTTTTCGGCCGGCCAGGCCACGGGCGTGAACTTGCGCGTAGCCGCATCGTAGTCGGCCACCAACCAGTGGTCCTCGAACGCGCGCGCGGCGGCATGCACCAGGCCGTCGCCATCGGCCAGCACCGAGGCGCCGTCGAACACCAGCGCATCCTGCCCGCCGACCGCGTTGAGGTAGGCGATGGCCACCTTCGTCTCGGCCACCCGCTGCGCCAGCAGCGCGTCGCGCTGGGCATGTTTGTCGCGCTCGAACGGCGAGGCATTGGGCACCAGCACCAGCTGCGCGCCGGCGGCCACGGTTTTCGTCAGCGGTTCGGCGAACCACAGGTCTTCGCAGATCACCAGGCCGACCGTCACGCCCCCATTAGAAGCGCGGCTGGCGACATCGAACACGCACGATTCGTCATCCGGATCGACATCGAAGTAGCGACGCTCGTCGAACACCGCGTAATTGGGCAGTTCGCGCTTGCGATAGGTAGCCGCGATCCCCCCGTCGCGCAGCACGCTGGCGGCGTTGTAGGTCACCGCGCCGGCGGACTGCGGCCAGCCGACCACCGCCACGATGCCCGCGACACCAGCGGCGATGCCCTGCAGCGCGGCCTCGCAGTCGCGCAAGAACGAAGGGCGAATCAGCAAGTCCTCGGGCGGATAGCCCGACAGCGCCAGTTCGGGGAACAGCACTAGATCGGCGCCGTGCACATCGCGCGCCTGGACGATGAAATCCGCGATCCGTCGCGCGTTGCCGGCGATATCGCCGACCGGGAAGTCGAACTGGGCCAGGGCGATGCGAAGGGAAGTAGACATCGGCTCAGATTCCCGAGATCAACAGATCGAGCGCCGCGAACATGACGCCGCGTTCGGACCCAAGATCGGCTTCAAGCGCACCAAGATCGGCCAGTTCCACTGCGCTCAGCAACGGTGTCATCAGTACGTGGGCCTTGCCGTTGACGTCGATGAGTGGAGCCAGCGACGAGATCGGCGGTGGGTGCCGGTCGCCCGACGCCGGCACCATCGGTACGACGATGCGGGTGCCGGTCTCGCTGATCAGATCGCTCTGCACATTCAGCAGCAGTGGATACGCAGAGCGCGTGGCTGCATTCCGATTCCGGTAAACGCAAAACTGGCGCATCACCGCTTGCGGAACATCGAGCTCAGTACGCCGTGTTCGGCCACCCAGGCGTTGTAGCCCTCGATCGCGCCGCGGTTTTCCTCCCGCCAACGCTCGCGCTTGCGGGCACGGACTTCCGCTTCCAGCGCGCGTTCCAGCGTTGCGGACAGGTTGATGTCCAGCGCCTTGGCGGCCTCCAGCAGGCCCTGATTGATGCTGACGTTGGTCGCACGCTTGCCATAGCCTGCGTAGTCTTCGCGGATGCGCATGGGCGGCCCTCCCGTATGCGCATGGAATATGCGCATCAATCTGGCGCATGTCAACAGAACACGTCCCTGGCAAGAAGCCGTCCGGACGTGGCGTCAGGCCGTTTGTAGGAGCGGCACTTTGCCGCGACTGGGGTCGCGCCGAAGCGGCGCTCCTACAAAGCTTCCGGTTACCCCGCCAATCGCTTGGCGATCGCCGCGCCCAGGTCGCCGGGCGACTTGACCGTGGTGACGCCGGCCTGCTCCAGCGCGGCGAACTTACCTTCCGCGGTGCCCGCGCCGCCCGAGGCGATGGCGCCAGCATGGCCCATGCGCTTGCCCTTGGGCGCCGACGCGCCGGCGATGAAGCCGACCACCGGCTTGGTCACGTGTTCGGCGATGAACTCCGCGGCTTCCTCTTCGGCCGAGCCGCCGATCTCGCCGACCAGGATGATGCCCTCGGTCTGCGGATCGTCCTGGAACAGCTTGAGCGCATCGATGAAGTTGGTGCCGTTGATCGGGTCGCCGCCGATACCGATGCAGGTCGACTGACCAAGACCGACGTCGGTGGTCTGCTTCACCGCTTCATACGTGAGCGTGCCCGAACGCGAGACGATGCCGATCTTGCCGGGCTTGTGGATGTGGCCGGGCATGATCCCGATCTTGCATTCGCCCGGGGTGATCACGCCGGGGCAGTTGGGCCCGATCAGGACCACATCGTCGTAGCCCTTCAGCGTGTTCTTGACCCGCAGCATGTCCAGCACAGGGATGCCCTCGGTGATGCACACGATCACCCGGATGCCGGCATCGGCCGCCTCCAGGATCGCGTCGGCCGCGAACGGCGGCGGTACGTAGATCACCGAGGCATCGGCGCCGGTTTCGGCGACCGCATCGGCGACCGTGTTGAACACGGGCAGGCCCAGGTGCTCGGTGCCGCCCTTGCCCGGGGTGACGCCGCCGACGACCTTGGTGCCGTATTCGAGCATCTGTTCGGCGTGGAAAGTGCCCTGCTGGCCGGTGAAGCCCTGCACGATCACTTTGGTGTTCTTGTTGATCAGGACGGACATTTCTTGGGATTCCTTCGTGTTCGGATGTCGATCGCTTCGGCTGCATCGGACAAGGAATGAAACTCCTTGTCCGTCAGGGCATGCCTCCACAATCCCCACCCCGCCGCTGCGCGCCGGGGTCGCCCCCTTGACTCAAGGGGGCTGGAAAATCGGTTCGCGTCAGGCAGCCTTGGCTGCGGCAACGGCCTTCTTCGCGCCGTCGTTGATGTCGTCGGCCGGGGTGATGGCCAGGCCGCTGTTCTTCAGCAGGGCCTTGCCTTCCTCCACGTTGGTGCCTTCCAGGCGCACGATCACCGGCACCTTGACGTCGACTTCCTTGACCGCGGCGATGATGCCCTCGGCGATCATGTCGCAACGGACGATGCCGCCGAAGATGTTGACGAAGATCGCCTTCACGCCCGAATCGGACAGGATCAGCTTGAACGCCTCGGTCACGCGCTCCTTGTTGGCGCCGCCGCCGACGTCGAGGAAGTTGGCAGGCGTGCCGCCCTCGAGCTTGATCACGTCCATCGTGGCCATGGCCAGGCCCGCGCCGTTGACCATGCAGCCGATGTCGCCGTCCATGGTGACGTAGTTGAGGTCGTGCTGGCTGGCCTTGACCTCGGTCTCGTCCTCCTGGCGGATGTCGCGCATCGCCACCAGTTCCGGATGGCGGAAGCTGGCGTTGTCGTCGGAATTGATCTTGCCGTCGAGCACGGCCAGGTCGCCGTTCTTCAGGATCGCCAGCGGGTTGAGTTCCACCAGCGCCAGGTCCTTTTCGTTGAACAGCTTGTACAGGCCCAGCATGATCTTGCTCAGCTGGTTCACCTGCTTGGCGGTGAGCCCTAAGGCGAAGCCGAGCTCGCGGGTCTGGTAGGGCTGCAGCCCCTGCACGAAGTTCACGTTGAGGGTCTTGATCGCGTCGGGATTCTCCACCGCGGTCTTCTCGATCTCCACGCCGCCATCGCTGGAGGCAATGAAGGTCACCGACTGCGTCGCGCGGTCGACCAGCACCGACAGGTACAGCTCCTTGGCGATGTCGGTGGCCTGGGTCACCAGCACGCTGTCGACCGGCAGCTCGACGCCGGCGGTCTGGTAGGTGGCCATCTTCGTGCCGAGCATGCCCTTGGCGTATTCGCGCACCTCGTCCAGGGTCTTGGCCAGTTTCACCCCACCGGCCTTGCCGCGGCCGCCGGCGTGGATCTGCGCCTTGACCACCCAGAAGTCGCCGCCGATCGCCTTGGCGGCGTCGACCGCCTCGTCGGCGGTACGGGCCACGCGTCCTGCGGGGACTGCGATGCCGTAGTCGCCGAACAGCTGTTTCGCCTGATATTCGTGGAAATTCATTGCTCACCGGGAGAGGAAGGAAGGCACGCCGCGCGCTACGGGCGCCGGGCAGGCCTGCGCGGGGTGCGGGCGGGAGGGGTACCGCGTTGGAACCGGCATTTTCGCCCAGATTGCGGCAGCGCGGCAAAATCTGTCGCCGGGCATGCAGCAGGCCCCGTATGAGAGCGACTTCGTGGGAGCGGCTTCAGCCGCGAATGCCTTTCTTGCCAGGGGACCAATGCCTTTCCTGGCCCAAGCAAGAGCAATCGCGACCAAGGTCGCTCCCACAGAGGTCGCTGCCACAAAGCTCCCGCAGGCGACCGAGCCAATCCCACGCCCACGCCCTGCCTATACTCCGCCGACCCCGTACGGATCGCCCCGTGGCCCGACGCACCGCCGAAGCGCTGCCCCTGGATGAGTCCGTGCGCCGGGAGGTGTACTTCTTCGGCCTGTACCGGCTGCTGGAAGCGGCGCTGCTGGCGCTGATCTTCTTCGGCCCGGAAAGCGCGCTGTTCGGTACTCCACGGCTGCCGCAGCTCGGCGCAGCCGTGACCCTGTTCTACCTGCCGGCATCGCTGGCATTGATGTTATGGGCACACCAGGGCCGCGCGCTGCGCTGGTACGTGCTGGTCGGCACCGCCGTGGACATCGGCGTCGCCACCCTGGCCGCGCACGCGCACCCGGCGGCGGCATCGGGCATCGCGATGATGCTGCTGTTCAACGTCGGCTCGGCCTCGCTGCTGCTGCCGCTGCGTTACGGCATGTCCGCGGCGATGCTGGCGGCGGCGGCGCTGCTGGGCGAGTACATCTGGAACCGCGTCATGGATCCAGGCGCCGCACAGCCGTTCGCCGAGCGGCTGATGTTCGCGGTGAGCTACGGCGCGTTCGCGGGGCTGACCTGGCTGCTCGGACGGCAGATGCGCACGCAGCAGGCGCTGGCGGCGCGGCGCGGCGCCGAAGTGGCCGACATGGCCGCGCTCAACGAGCTGATCATCCGCCGCATGCGCACCGGCGTACTGCTGGTGGACGCCAACCGCCAGATCCGCATGGTCAACGAAGCCGCGCTGCTGCTGCTCGGCCAGTCGGGCCGGGACATGAGCGGCAGCGACCTGGCGCAGGTGTCGCCGCCGCTGGCCGAGCGCCTGGCTGCCTGGCGCCGCGACCACGATCCCGACCACCCGCCGCTGGCGCTGGGCGACGACCAGATCGAGGTGCTGCCGCGGTTCGTGCAGCTCATGGCGTCCAGCCAGAGCACGCTGGTATTCCTGGACGATGCCTCGGTGCTCTCGCGTCGCGCCGAATCGCTCACCCTGGCCGCCATGGGCCGCTTCTCGGCCAGCCTGGCGCACGAGATCCGCAACCCGCTGGCCGCGATCAGTTACGCCACCCAGCTACTCGAGGAATCGCGCGAGATCGGCGACGCCGATCGCCGCCTGCTGCAGATCGTGCACCAGCAGTGCCAGCGCACCAACGGCATCGTCGAGAGCGTGCTCAGCCTGGCCCGGCGCGAACGCGCCAACCCCGAGCACGTCGACCTGGCGCAGTTCGTGCGCCGCTTCGTGGAGGACTACCGCCAGGTGCTGCCCGAGGATAACGGCAGCCTCAAGGCCACCGGGCCCAGCAAACCCGTGCCGGCCATGGTCGACCCGCGCCACCTGCAGCAGGTGCTGACCGTGCTGGTGCAGAACGCGCTGACCCACGGCTACCTGCCCGGCCAGGCGCCGCGGGTATCGGTGAACGTGCACGTGCTGGACGGCGCTCCGGTCATCGACGTGCTCGACCGTGGCCCAGGCATCCCGGCCGGCGTGCTGACGCAGCTGTTCCGCCCTTTCTTCACCACCTCCGAAACGGGCACCGGGCTGGGCCTGTACATCGCCCGCGAGCTGTGCCACGCCAACCAGGCCAGCCTGGACTACGTGGGCGCGGCCGGCGGGGGCGGCTGTTTCCGGGTCACGTTGTCGGCACCGCAGGGCCTGCTGACGGGGTGATTGCGCATTGATGACGCAAAGCGTCACACTTTGCCCCATCCCCCAAGGCGAAGGTCGCGTCCATGACTGCACCCCGCAGCGTCCTGATCGTCGACGACGAACGCGATATCCGAGAACTGCTGGTGCTCACCCTGGGACGCATGGGGCTGCGCACCGACACCGCCGCCACCCTGGCCGAGGCCCGCGCCCAGCTGGCCAGCGGCAACTACGACCTGTGCCTGACCGACATGCGCCTGCCCGATGGCAGCGGGCTGGACCTGATCGCCGAGATCTCCAGCCAGCACCCGCAGCTGCCGGTGGCCATGATCACCGCCTTCGGCAACGTCGAAGCCGCGGTGGAAGCGCTGAAGGCCGGCGCCTTCGACTTCCTCAGCAAGCCCGTGGACCTGAACGTGCTGCGCGACCTGGTGCAGCGCGCGCTGGACCTGGGCCTGAAGGTGCCGACCGGCAACGGCATCGCGCGCGTGGGCCGGCTCACCGGCAACTCCCCGGCCATGCAGCAGCTGCGCGACACCGTGGCCAAGGTCTCACGCAGCCAGGCGCCGGTGCACATCAGCGGCGAGTCGGGCGTGGGCAAGGAGCTGGTGGCGCGCACCATCCACAACGAAGGCGGCCGCGCCAGCGGCCCGTTCGTGCCGGTCAACTGCGGCGCGATCCCGGCCGAACTGATGGAGAGCGAGTTCTTCGGCCACAAGAAAGGCAGCTTCACCGGCGCCCACGTCGACAAGACCGGCCTGTTTCAGGCCGCCAATGGCGGCACCCTGTTCCTGGACGAGATCGCCGAGCTGCCGCTGCCGATGCAGGTCAAGCTGCTGCGCGCGATCCAGGAAAAATCGGTGCGCCCGGTCGGCGCGCAGGCCGAGGTGCCGGTGGACGTGCGCCTGCTCTCGGCCACCCACAAGGACCTCTCCGCGCTGGTCGCCGACGGCCGTTTCCGCCACGACCTGTACTACCGCATCAACGTGATCGAGATGCGCGTGCCGCCGCTGCGCGAGCGCGGCGAGGATCTCAAGCCGCTCGCCGACGAGATCCTGCTGCGCCTCTCGCGGCCGGGCCAGCCCGCGCCGACCCTGGGCGAAGACGCGCTGGAAGCGCTGCGCAGGTATCCCTTCCCCGGCAACGTGCGCGAGCTGGAGAACATCCTCGAGCGCGCCCTGGCCATGGCCGACGATGCCCGCATCGGCGCCAGCGACCTGCGCCTGCCCCTGGCCGCGCCCGTGCCCGGCAGCCAGACCCAGCCGGCGGCCGGCCCCGCTGCGCCGCAACCGCAGCCGGCCGCCGCCTCCGACCCGCGCACTCTCAGCCCCTACGACACCGCCAGCAGCCGCCTGCCTGAATACATGGAACTGCTCGAACGCAAGGCGATCGAACAGGCCCTGCAGGACAATCGCTACAACAAGACCAAGACCGCCAGCGCCCTGGGCATCACCTTCCGCGCGCTGCGCTACAAGCTGAAGAAGCTCGGTATCGACTGACCCGTGGGCGGCCTAGGCCGCGAATGCTCTTGTAGAGCGCCTCTCAGGCGCGACCGCATCAACCGGGTGTCGACTGGCGAACGGAACCCCCGGTCGCGCCGAAGCGGCGCTCCTATAAACATCAACCGGCGTCGGATCCCAACGTCCGCACCTGACCCAGCCGTGTCACGCCACGTCACAAAGCGACGCTTTGGAGCGAGCGTTCAGCCCCGTTCAGGATCGAAGCGTGATCTATCTCACGGATTGCGCGGGACCTGCGCCCGCTCTATGTATTTGGCACGCGTTCTGCGTTCATCTCTCTGCACGTGCGGCGTCGCACGGCTACCCGACGGACCGGCAATACCGGTGACCGGGCACGTGAAGTTCAACAACTCCTAGGGGAAACACCATGAAGAAGATGCAGCAGGGCTTCACCCTGATCGAACTGATGATCGTGGTCGCGATCATCGCCATCCTGGCGGCCATCGCGCTGCCGGCGTACCGTGACTACACCGTCAAGGCCAAGATCACCAATGCCATTGGTGGCCTGGCCGGCGAGAAGATCAAGGTCGGCGAGAACTACGGGTCAGGCGTCGCCTTGGCGGACGTTTGCACCGGTGTTGCCCAATGCACCGGCGAAGGCGTGCTCGCTGGCCGCAATATGAGCGACGGTGTCGAAGCTGCGGACAACTGGGTCGAAGTCACCCTGACTCCGTCCTTCCCGTCCGGCCCTGCCGGCCGCATTGTCTGGGAATGCGAACCGACCGACTCTGACGGCATCACTTTCACCTCCACCAACACCCCGGCCGACTGCCCGGCGCCGTAATCTGCAGATCCAAGAGTTCTTCGCGTCTTGCAAAGCCCCGGTACATCCGGGGCTTTGTCTTTTCGGCGGGCGGTCGCCATGTGATCCCGCCTCTTTCCGGTTTACCTTGCTCTGAAGCCTGACCACCGAGATTCCACGTGCACACTTTGATGCGTAGCCCCTTCTCCTGGCTGGCGATTGCCATTGTCTTCGCGGCCGCCGCGTACTGGACCGGCCTAACAGGCCCGCTACTCCTAGACGACCATTACAACCTTGAGGTGCTGCAACGCTGGCTGCAGGGAGACGCGACGTTGCGCGAAGTGGCATTCGAGGGTCGTTCGGGCCTATTCGGGCGTCCACTAGCGATGACCAGTCTGGCCCTTAGCGCCTGGCTCGGGGGTTATCAGCCCTTCTCTTTCAAGTTTGGCAACTTGCTTGTGCACTTGCTGACCGGCGGGATCGTGTTCGGGCTGACGCGGAGGATCGCCATGCGCGACCCACGCCTGATCGGGGTCGCCGAGCGGGTAGCAGTTGCCGTCGCCGCAATTTGGCTGTTGCATCCCCTCAATGCGAGCACCGTGTTGTATGCAGTGCAACGCATGGCGCAGATCTCCGTGTTGTGCGTGCTCGCTGGCATGTGGCTGTACATGGCCATGCGCGACCGCATCATGGAGCGCAACGACGACCGCAACGCCATCGCCTCTCTGATCATCGGCATTCCGCTTCTTCTGATAGCCGGTTTTCTGTCGAAGGAGAACGCGTTGCTGCTACCGGCGTTGTGCGCGGTCCTTGAACTCGGCTGCTACAGAAACACGCCGCGGCCTCTCGCGGTGAAAGCCTTCTTTGGCGCCTACCTGTTCCTGCCTTTCCTGCTGGGTTTGGTACTGCTGGCAAGCAACCCGGCGCGCATCGCCGATGGCTACCTGGTCCGCGACTTCGACTGGCAACAACGATTGCTGACTCAGGCGCGCGTGTTGTGCGACTACTTGTGGAAGATCGTGGCGCCAAACCCTCCGGCCATGGGCGTATATACAGACGACTACGCCGCATCGACCGGACTGCTCGCACCGCCTACGACATTGCTCGCGATTCTGGTGCTGCTGGCGATCACCTTTGCAGCGTGGCGGCTACGCAAGGTATTGCCTTCGCTGTTCATCGGGTGGGGCATCTTCTTGGTCGGGCATGCGATGGAATCCAGTGTGCTGCCACTGGAGCTGTATTTCGAGCATCGCAACTACCTGCCGATGGTGGGAGTGCTGTACGCGCTGGCCGGGTTGGTGGTCACCGTCGCAGGCAGGTTGCGCGCGTCGGGATTGCGTCCGGGCCGCATTGGTGCGGTAGCGGCGGTAGCTCTCTTCGCGCTGTTGGTGTTCGGCGTGCATGGGCGCGCACGCATTTGGAGCACACAAGAAACCCTTGCCCTGAGCGCCGTCACGAGCCATCCGGAGTCCGTTCGCGCCAACATGTCTCTGGTGCAGGTGGCACTTCGACACGATAACCGTGAGGTCGTCGACCAGGCATTACTGCGCATGATCGCCGCCGAGAATCCCCGCACTCGGGCGATGGGATATTTCAACCGTCTTTACCTTGGATGCGCGCTCGATCGTAGCGGCAACCCCGAAGACCTTCGACGCGCATTGGCGTCGATACCGCCGCGGGTGACTTATGCCGATCCCGAGTTCTTCGGCCTGTTGCTGGACAACACCAAGCAGGGTTGCGGTCCGATAACAGACCGGATGCTTGGCGATGCATTGGACACGGTGCTGGATCGCGCCACCGCCCAAGCCGACGGAGAATGGACGAAATGGCGGCTGCGCAACATCGCTGCCCGCTTCTACGCACGTAGTGGTGACTGGCAAAGGACGCGTGAACAAGCACAGCTTGCCTGGCAAGCCGGTACCGATCCGGCGGCTGCCGAATTGCTCGTGCGGGCCCAGTTAAAGACCGGCGACATCGTCGCCGCGGAGCGTACCTTCACCGATGCCAACGCGCGTATCGATCCATCGAATCACGCCGACGCTGCTGGAATCCGCAGGGTCCGTGCACAGATCGAAGCTGCAAAGGCGTCGAAGGATGGTACGGGTAACCAGTGAATACCGCACCGGCACCATGTTCAGGCAACGGTATGCGTCTCCTGTTTGCCGCCACGTCGTATCCGTCCTCTGAGCAGGACTGGAAAGGTCTGTTCATCCAGCGTCTGGTCGAGGCGCTGGCGCAGCGACCAAACGTGGATCTGCAGCTATGGCTGCCGCCCGGCCGACGGCCTGACGGTTCTGCGTATGCAGCTACCGCGGACGACGCCATCTGGTTGCAGCGGTTGATGGACGATGGCGGTGTCGCCCACCTGCTGCGGAACAGGAAGCTCCATGGACTCGCGACGGCGTGCCAACTGCTGTATCGCCTGCGCCGCGCCTATCGCCGGAGCGATTGCCACCTCTATCACATCAACTGGCTCCAGAACGCGCTGGTATTGCCGGACGACGGCAAACCCGCCCTGATTTCCGTACTCGGCAGCGACCTGCAACTGTTGAAGCTCCCGGGCATGCGCGTCCTGCTTCGCCGGGCAATGCGCAATCGCCACGTGATCCTGTGCCCCAATGCAGACTGGATGGAAGCGCCCCTCGCCCAGGCATTCGGCGACGTGGCCTCGATACGGGTCGCGCCGTTCGGCATCGACACGTCCTGGTATACCGTGGAACGCAGACCCGACAACCAACCGAGACGCTGGATCGCCGTCACCCGACTCACTTCCAGCAAGCTCGGGACGCTGTTCGAGTGGAGCGCCCCGCATTTCAAGAACGCCGGGCGGGAACTGCATTTGTTCGGACCCATGCAGGAATCCATCGCGGTCCCCGACTGGATCCACTATCACGGCAGCGCCACGCCGGAGCAGCTGTGCCGCGACTGGTTTCCGCGAGCCTACGGCCTGGTCACACTCAGCAGGCACGCCGAGGGCCGGCCACAGGTGATGCTCGAAGCCATGGCCGCCGGGCTGCCCATCCTGGCTTCGCAGCTCCCCGCGCACGCCGACATCATCGAGCATGCGGTTACCGGCTGGCTGTGCCACGATCCTGCCGGGTTTGCCGAAGGAATCGCCGTGATCGAGGACCCGATACGCAACGTGGACATCGGCCGCCATGCACATGACTGGGCGAGAAACAGGATCGGCGACTGGAACGACTGCGCCGCGCGTTACGCGATCCATTACCGTGGACTTCTGGAGAGCTCTGCGCGATGAGCGGCACGCTCCTGCTCCTGGGCGCCGGTGGCTTCATCGGCCGCCATCTGGCCGAACATTTCGCGCGTGATGGCTGGCTGGTTCTTGCCGCCACGCGAAAGCCGGTCGGGTACGACCATGCGAACATCCGCAATGTCGTGGCACCGTACGACGACGTTGCGGACTTCGCGCGCTGGATCCCGGAGTGCACGGCGGTCGTGCATGCCGCCTCTTCCAGCACGCCTGGCAGCAGTGCCGCGCAGCCGCAACTGGACGGCAACCTGCGCACGACGCTGGCGATGATCGAAGCACTGCAGGACACGCCCCGCACGCGGCTGCTGTTCCTGTCGTCTGGCGGCACGCTTTACGGCGACCGCGACATGCCCGCACGCGAGGACGATCCACTGCGCCCGCGCTCGTACCACGGCGCCGGCAAGGCTGCAGCCGAACATTTCCTGCACGCGTGGGCGACGCAATATGGTGGCACCGCCGTGCTGCTGCGTCCGTCGAACGTGTACGGGCCCGGGCAACCGGCGCGGAGTGGATTCGGCATCATCCCTGCGGCTTTCGACTGCGCGCTACATGGCACACCGCTCACCGTGTGGGGCGACGGCTCGACCATCCGCGATTATCTCTACGTCGAGGATCTGCTTGCGCTGTGCGCCGCGACACTCGACGCGCCACTCGATGTCGGGGCGCACGCTTTCAACGCGGCGAGCGGCACCGCGATCTCGCTTAACTCCTTGCTCGACCGCGTCGACGCCGTCACCGACCGTCTACTCAAACGCGTCTACGAGCCCTTCCGCCGGGTCGACGTGCATAGCATCACCGCCGATACCGCCGCCGCGCGCGCGACCTTCAGCTGGACACCCACCATCTCGCTCGACGAAGGCCTGCGCCGCACATGGCAGTGGTTTTCCACCCAGCCTTGAACGCACCGACGCGTCCGCGCGTGTCGGTGTGCATCGCCAATTACGACGGCGAGGCGCTGCTACCGGCGTGCATCGACTCGGTGCTCGCGCAGGATACCAACGAAGTGGTCGAGATCCTCGTCCACGACGACGCGTCGCGCGACAGGTCTATCGCGTTGTTGCGCGAACGCTACCCGCAGGTCCAGGTGATCGCATCCGCCGATAACGTCGGCTTCTGCATCGGCAACAACCATATGGTTGTACAGGCGCGTGGCGAATTCGTGCTGCTGCTGAACAACGATGCGACGCTCGCACCCGACGCCGTGCGTACCTTGCTGGACGCGGCCGAATCTCTGGGAACGCCTGCGATCCTCACGCTCCCGCAATACGACTGGGAGAGCGGCGCCCTGGTCGACCGCGGTTGCCTGCTCGACCCATTCTGCAATCCGATTCCCAACCTGGACCCCGCGCGCGACGATGTGGCCTACGTCATCGGCGCCTGCCTGTGGTGCCCGCGCGGGACGTGGCACGCGCTCGGCGGCCTGCCCGAGTGGATGGAATCGGTGGCCGAAGACCTGTACCTGTGCGGCCTCGCGCGCCTGCGCGGGCTGTCCATACACGCGCTGCGTGGCAGCGGCTACCGGCACCGCCAGGGCGCGACATTCGGAGGCAATCGCGCTGATGACGGCGCGGGGCTACGGACCTCGATCAAGCGCCGCCGACTGAGCGAGCGCAACAAGACGCGCGCATTGATCATCCTCACGCCAACGTGGCTGGTGTGGCCGCTGCTCGCGCTGCACCTGGCGGCACTGCTGTCCGAAGGGATCGCGCTGTCCGCGTTGCGACGCGACGCCACCCTGCTGCGCGAGGTCTACCTGCCTGCGATCGCCACGCCCTTCCGCGAATGGAACGTGCTGCGCGTCCGCCGCGACGATGTGCAGGCAACGCGAACGATTTCGGTCGTGCGGTGGTTCTCGGCCGTGCGCTGGCAGCTGCGCAAGGTGTGGATGTTGGCGCGTTACGGCGTGCCTACGGTGCGGTGACCCGCGCATGGAGCGCCTGCGCCGTAGCATCGAGGAAGGCGTGCCCGTGCCGCTGATCGGGCTCGAGATGGCAGCCCTCGGCCCATTCATTCCAGGCGTTGATGAACACCAAACGCTGATCTGCCGGACGCAATGAAACGCGTGAGATCGCATCGTCCAGCCAACGCCTGTACTGTGCCGGGTCGTGGTTCTCGATGATCGTCGCCGACGTGCGGCGAACCGCGTTGTCCCAACTGGGGAACACAACGGGATAGGTCGTCTCGGCCAGAGGTCGCCGCGCAACGCGCCTGTTAACGTAGGCGGAATAGTCAACGATAGTGTTGATGTTGCGCTTGGCCAGGAACGCGCTGTTGCGCAGCGCGTCGTACCACCGCTCAGGCAGCAGACGCTGGAGGAGCGAGACAACTTGGCCCGCCGCATTCCTTGCCGCCGGGAAGTGCTCGCGGTTTGGCTCAAACTCCACCACGCCATCGAAGCCGAGCGCACGCAGGCCGTCCGGATCACGGGTGGAGAACCCTGTACGCACGCCACAAAAATACGGTGCCGGCAGGCCCTTCTCCATTACCCGCGCCCGCCACTTGGCCAGCAGCTGTGTCGCGTCCGGCAACCCCTCCGGCTTGTAGAACAGGAAGAGTGGGCGGCCGTCGACACGCAGGTAGCGCGGATCGGCGAACACCTCGCACAACCAATCGATGTGGGCCGCGTCGTCGGCATCGTCGTACCCCTGCTTCATCAGCACGTCGTAGTCGCGGCCACTCCACGCGCGCGACCAGCTTTCGTTTGCCCAGCAAAGGCAGAACGGAAAGTCGGGTTCGCCCAAGGCCAGCACCGCATCGATCGGCCCACCCAGCAGGCGCTTACCCTGGAACCAGTAGTGGTAATAGCAGAAGCCTTCGATGCCCGCGGCACGCGCCAGGTCCGCTTGCGCCTGCCGCGTTTCCGGCACACGCAGGTCGTAGAAACCGAGGTCCGCGGGGAGGTGTGGCTGGTAGTGCCCCGCGAAACGCGGCCGCCCGGTGACGACATTCGTCCACTCGGTAAAGCCCTTGCCCCACCACGCGTCGTTCTCCGGGATCGGATGGTACTGCGGCAGGTAGAACGCGATCGCGCGGGCGCGCGGCGCTCCCTGCGCAGGTGAAGGTGGTGGCGCGCGCGTCGTCACGCGATCACGTTCCCGACATCGATCGCCTGCAACTCCGGCAACGGGAACAGCAGCGTGCGCCCCGCATACGCCGGGTTAGCCAGGAAGTGGCGACGGAAATGCCACGGCAGCACGAGGTAGTAGTCGTGGCCGTGCGCGAGCACCTCGCTCTCCGGACGGATCGGCAGGTACGAGCCGGGCGTCATCGCGCCGAACTTGTCGGGGTTCACCTCGCCGACTTCTATGATGTCGTCTGTGGTGATACCGCAGTACTGCAGCAGCACGTTGCCCTTGGTGGATGCGCCGAGCGCGGCGATGGTTTTTCCTTCGGCCTTCGCGAGTTCGATGAACGCACGCAGGTCGTCGCGCGACTCCGCGGCGCGGCGCGCGAAGTCCTCGAACGGCGCGAGCGTGTCCAGGCCGGCTTCGCGCTCCTGCGCGAGGATACGCGCCACGTCCGGGCTTTCCGCCACGCCCGAGGTCGACTTGGCCGCGGTCACCGAGAAGCTGCCACCGTTGACGTCGTTGAACTCGATGTCCACCAGCGTGAAGCCCACGCGGTCGGCCATCCACTTGATCTGCCGCAGCGCGTAGTACTCCAGATGCTCGTGGCACACGGTATCGTACGACAGCGCGGCCAGCATCGCGGGCATGTAGCTCTGCTCGAACACCCACACGCCGTCATCGGCCAGAACGTCGTGCACGTCCTGCATGAACGCCATAGGCGCTTCCAGGTCGTAGTACATCGAGAACGAGGTGAGCACACGCACGTGCTTGCCCGGCCGCACGCGGCGCAGGGTGTCGCCGCTGAAGAAGTCCGCGCACAGGTCCACGTGAGCCTTGTAGTACTGGCGAAACTTGTCTCCGGTGGGATCGATGCCCAGCAGGTCGGCGCCCAGCGCTTCGGGATACGCGCCGAGCGTGGTGCCGTCGTTGGCGCCGACGTCCACGATCAGGTCGCCCACGCGCACGTCCACCAACGACAGCACGCGATCGACCTTCGCGTGCAGGTGACGCACCATGCTGGCGTTGAGGCCAGAGCGGTAGCCGTAGTTGTCGCCGTACATCTCGCCGAGGTCATACGAGTGCGCGAGCTGCACCAAGCCACATCCCTCGGCTGCCATGCACTTCACCAGCCGCAGCGGCCCGGTGGTCACAGGCATCTCGCGCGAACGCGGGAACACGCCCGTGAGCATCTGCTCGCCCAGGTCGAGTATCTGGACCAGGTCGGTGCCGGCACAGATGCGGCATCGGGTGATGGCTTGCATCATGTCGTCATCCGGGCATCGGTCGAAGCGATCGCAGCATCGACCATAATGCGTACGAGCGTGCCGAAGTCGGTCTCCGGCCGCCACCCCAAGGTGTTACGCAGCTTGGTCGCATCGCCGACTCGGGGGCCGCGACGATCCTGGCGGACGTCTGCCGCACCGCCCTCAACCCACTCGCGCCAGTCGAGCCCTGCATGGGAGAACGCGAGCTCACAGAACTCGCGAACCGAGTGCAGCTCGCCGGTAGCCACCACGTAGTCGCAAGGTCGGTCGTGCGCCAGCATCAGCCGCATGGCGCGCACGTAATCCGGGGCATAGCCCCAATCTCGTTGCGCATCCAGATCACCCAGCAGCAGCTTGCCCGTATCACCCGCGCGAACTCGCGCGACGGCATCGACGATCTTGCGCGTGACGAAGGCCGGCCCGCGACGAGGACTCTCGTGGTTATAGAGGATAGCCGAACACGCGAACACGCAGCGGTGCATGCGAAAGGAATTTACCACCGTATGAGCGAACAGCTTCGCCGCTGCGTACGGACTCAGCGGACGGAACGGCGTGGCTTCGGTTTGCGGCACGACGATCGGGTCACCAAACATTTCGCTACTCGATGCCTGGCAGAAGCGGATCTCCGGATCAACATCCACGATCGCCTGGAGCATGCGTGCGACAGCGACGCCGTTGAGCTCGCCGATGGCAACGGCGTCGTCATACATGCCGGCCCCGGTCGAGAAGGCGGCCAGGTTGTAGAAGTGTGCGGGGCGAACGTCTCTCAAGACCGCGCGCAGACCTTCTTTACTGACGAAGTCCCATTCGACACACTCCACGTTCTCGGGCGCCCGCGACGCGCGCCCGGTGCGGAGCAGGCCGACGACACGATGCCCCGCCGCGAGCGACTGTTCGGCCAGATAGCTGCCATCCTGCCCGCCGATGCCGCTGATCAGGATCGTCGCCATCTCAATATCCCGCCGATCGCGCGACCGCGCGCGAGACGAACGACGCATGCGGGCTACGCGACAGGTCGTAGATGTTCATGCGGGCGTGGCGTGCGAACAGGCCGCAGTACAGGCTCGCCATTGCATTGGCGAGACGCGAGGGCACTACCGCGATGGTGCGCGCCAACAGGCGCGCTATCGGGCTCATTGGACGCCCGGAGAGGAAACGGTCGTACTCGCGCGGCGCGTAACCGCCAATGCTGCGATAGAGCCAGAGCTTTCGCATCTGTCGCCACGGCTCGCGTGCGCTGATGCGCGACTTGGCCTGTGCGGAGACGCCCGGGAACGACCACACGAGCGATGGCCACTTGAACATCCAGATCTCGAACCCACGCGGCGTCCACATCGCGTTGCCATAGCGGATCGTGATCAGGGGCTTGGCGATGACGTGCGTGCGCGGCGTGAGCCCTTGGAAGATCACGCCCACGTGGATGAACAGTGAGCCGTAGTACGCCGCGCGGTCGCGCGCGAACCAGAACGTGCGCGAGATGACCACGCAGCCAATGAAACTCAGCGCATGCGCTGTGTCGGCGAGCAGGCCGTCGGCGTCCTCGAGCGCGTACTCCGCATCGGAGTCCTTGGCCACGAGGGCGCCACGCAGCGTGCCGCCGAAATCGGCAGTGCGCACTTCCGCATTGACGATGACTAACTCTACGTCGCCGTGAAGTTCGCGCAGCACGCGCTCGACAGCGCCGGGCTTGAGCAGGTCGTCGTCCGTCATTAGCCAGCAGTAGTCGCCGCGAGCGTGCGATACCGCGATGTCGTAATCCTGATCCACACCGGAGGCGGCCGGCAGGCGAACGTAGCGCACGCGCGGGTCCCGCGCGGCGTAGCGGCCGACGACATCCGCCGTATCGTCCTTCGAAGCGCCGTCGGCGATCACCAACTCCACGTCGTCGCGCAACTGCGGCGCGATCGTGTCGAGCGTCTCGCCGATGAACGCGCTGCGGTTCAGCGTCGCGATGCAGATCGACAGACGGGGGCGGTCTTGATCCACCGCGCCCTCACACCGTCACGAGCGGCTGGTCTGCGATCCGCGCGAACTGACCAGCATGGTCACGACCGTGCGCGCGTAGTTGGTAGCGGTTCTCCGCGAAACCAAGCCCCTCGACTGCGTCGAGGAACGACTTGTCGAACAGCGAGGGATCGACGAAGAACGCATTGACTCCGTTCGAATCCACCGTCACGAAGCGATAGCCATGTTTGGCGAAGAACGTCTTCCACGCGGTGACCGATACGCCGTAGTACAGGTGCGACGGGTGCGCGGCCGTACGACGGAAGTCGTCCTTGTAAGCCGACGTCACGCTGCGCTCCGGGCCGAACGCAGAGTTGTATTCTACGGAGACGATCTTCGGACGGAAGCCGCGATCGAACAGCGCGTTGGCGATGTGGTAGTCATTTCCATCGATGTCTAGCGAGAACACGTCGGGGTCGAGATGGAGGACCCGCTCGAGGATACGGTCAACGGTGTCTAGTGTGACGAACATTGACAGACACTCACTGCCAATGCTGTAGCGCGCGACGTTGCGGCGCGCGCGCGCTGATTGGCGCGGGTCGCCCTCAACCATCAGACCTTCGTATCGCTCGGTCAGGAGCAGCCAGCTGCTGTTGTTCTCCGTGCCGTCGGCAGCACCAATCTCGACCAAGTAGCGATTCGACCAACCGAGACGACGGCGCAGCACGTCCAGGATTCCGTCCTCGCCGTTTTGACTGAAGCCGGAGAATTCCCACGTGCGTGGATCATGCGCGTCGATCTCGCGCGCCAGCATAGCCGCGCCGCCCTTTGCCAGCGCGATGGCTATGCGTTGCCGATCCTTGAAGTCGATCAAGTAATTCATGGCTCGATCTAGCATGCGCTCACTCCGTCATATCGCGCGGCCCAGCGCCATGCCAATGACCTGGCGAAATTCGCGCGGCTTGAAGCTGCCGACGATCCCAAGCCCGATGCCTGCCAGCGCGGCGAATCCGCCGATCCCCAAGGCGACCCATGGCCCGACCGCCAGAGTGCGGCATATCCACGCGCCAAGCAATGCAGGCATGAGAGTCGCTAGCAAAGGAACAGCGACGTTAGCCGTGAGCCAATGCAACCCTGCGAACCGCATCACATAGCGGCCAGTGAGCCAAGCACCCACCGCAAGATAGAGCGCGTTCACGATCAGCCAGGCGGCAGCGCCTCCCAATGCCCCGAAACGATTCGCGAGCACGATCACCAGCGGGACCATCACGACCAGTAACCCAAACGCGATCAGGAACGCGAACCTCGGCCGCCCTGCAGCCAACTGCAGTGCGTGCGCGAAGTACATGAGGCCGTTGCATGCCGAGCCGATTACGAGCAGTGCTGCGATTGGCGCTACGCTTGCCGCCACGCTGCCATTCCTCACCCAGACTAGTAGCAACGGCTCTGTGTGGAAGACCACCCCGAATGCGATGGTGAACAACGCGATCGCGAACAGGCGTCCCGCGACCCCGTAGAGGTGTTCGAGCGAAGCCTCGTCGCCACGCGCGATCAGCGCAGAGAACTTGGGATACAGCGATGCGAACGCCGGCGTGGTCAACACCTGCAGTCCGCTTACGATCAATGCAGCGAGGACATAATGACCGAATTCTCCTAACCCAATCATACGGCTCAGCACGATCTTGTCGAGCTGAGACACCAGGGTCCCCACGATCGTCACGCCCGACATCCACGCCGAAAAGCGCCACACCCGCCGCAGGTCCGCGAAGTCGTACGGCGCATCGCGCTCGCCCACGGCGCGCTGCGCCAGCCCGCGCAGTGCGATCGCGTGCACCAGGCCGAAGGCCGCCTGCACGACGAAGAACGCTTCGACGCTGCGAACGCCCCACACCAGCACCGCGATGGTGGTAATGGCCGCGGCGATGTTCATCGTCACGCTCGTCGCCGCTGAACGTGCCAGGCGGTGCGCACCGACCAGTGCGCCGTGGTAGAGACTGATGGGCCAGCGGCACGCGAGGGTCACGCCCATCAATGCGACAGCCTGCGCGACTGTAGCCTCAGGCAGCGACTTCGCCTGCAGCCAGTGCGCGGCGATCCACGGCGCGGCGAGCGCGACGAGCATGGCGATGATGATCGCGACGCCGATGTACACGGTGCCCAGTGTTCGCAGCAGCGAGGCCGAACGCCGCTGGTGTCCCGTTTCCGCGCCATGCGCGATCTCGCGACTAACGGTGGGGGCAAGACCGAGGTCGAGAACTTGTAGCACCGCCTGCAGCGTCGCGTAGAAGCCAATGAGGCCGTAGGCCTCCATGCCGAGCAGGCGCAGGTAGAATGGCAGCGCCACCAGGTTGATCAGGACGACGATGACCGAGTTGGCCATCGCTGCCGCCATGTTCCGCGCCAGGCGCATGGGCGCTACTCGTTGAAGTCGTCGGCGCGGTAGCCGTGCTGCGTGATCAGAGAATCGCGCTGCGCGGCGCGCAGGTCGGCCTGCGCCATCTCTCGCACGAGTTCGTCGAAGCCGATCGACGGCTCCCAGCCGAGTTCGCGCTTCGCCTTCGATGCATCGCCGAGCAGCGTGTCGACTTCGGCCGGGCGAAAGTAGCGCGGGTCGATGGCCACGATCACCTGGCCATGCCCGTCCACCCCCTGCTCGTCCAGGCCGCTGCCGCGCCATGTGAGGTCAATCTCCATCTCGCGCGCGGCCGCAGCGACGAAGTCCCGCACGCTGTGCTGGTGACCGGACGCGATGACGTAGTCACCCGGATCATCCTGCTGCAGAACCAGCCACTGCGCGACGACATAGTCGCGTGCGTGACCCCAGTCGCGCTTGGCATCCAGGTTGCCCAGGTACAGGCACGTCTGCAGCCCGAGCTTGATCCGCGCAAGTCCACGCGTGATCTTGCGCGTGACGAAGTTCTCGCCGCGCACCGGCGACTCGTGGTTGAACAGGATGCCGTTGCTTGCGTGGATACCGTGCGCCTCGCGGTAGTTCACCGTGATCCAGTAGGCATAGAGCTTGGCGGCGGCGTACGGCGATCGCGGGTAGAACGGCGTGGTCTCGCGCTGCGGCGTTTCCCGCACCATGCCGTACATCTCTGAGGTGGAAGCCTGGTAAAAGCGCGTGCGCTTCTGCATGTCCAAGATACGGATCGCCTCCAGAAGGCGCAGTGTGCCGAGCGCGTTGGTGTCGGCCGTGTATTCTGGCTGTTCGAACGACACCGCGACGTGACTCTGCGCCGCGAGGTTATAGACCTCGTCCGGCTGGGTCTGCTGCATGATGCGGATCAGGCTCGACGAGTCGGTAACGTCACCGTGGTGCAGGAAGAACCGCACACCCTTTTCGTGCGGATCGCGATACAGATGGTCGATGCGCTTGGTATTGAACGACGAGGCACGCCGCTTGATGCCGTGCACCTCGTAACCCTTGTCCAGCAGCAGCTCGGCCAGATACGCCCCGTCCTGACCCGTAACGCCGGTGATAAGCGCGCGCTTCACTCAGGTGCGCTCCTGCTTGTATGTCAATGACGTGATCTGCTCTGAAATCAACCCGATCAGGAAGATGATCACGGCCGCGCTGAAAAGCAGCGCACTCATATTGGTGAAACGGCCCTGGGTCGTATAGGTATAGCCGTAATAGCCCAGACCCAGCAGGAAGAAGGCCGCGCCAGTGGGGGCGAAAAGCTTGAGCGGCGAATACAGCGTGGCGATCTTGAAAATGATCAACAGAAAGCGCAGCCCATCGCGGATCGGTCGGATATGGCTCCTGCCGATGCGCTTGGCCACCGGGATCGGCACGTAGGCCACCGGGTAGGCGCTGCGGAAGAACGCCATTGTGATGGTGGTGGGATAGGAAAAGCCGTTGGGCAGCAAATGCAGGAACTCGCGGAACTTGTCAGCGCGCACCGCGCGAAAGCCGGAGGTCAGGTCGGCGATGGGCTTGCCGGTCATCCAGCTGGCCAACTTGTTGTAGAACGCATTGGCGGCGCTGCGGCCGGCGCTGGCCTGGCCGCTGCCGTCGCGCGCGCCCACCACCATGTCGTAGCCCTCGTCCAGCTTGGCCAGCAGCAGGGGGATATGCGCCGGGTCGTGCTGGCCGTCCGCGTCCATGAACACCAGGACCTCGCCGCTGGCGGCGCGCGCGCCGCGCTTGATCGCCGCGCCGTTGCCCATGGAATACGGCGAGGTCAGTGCGCGACTGCCGGCTTCGCTGGCAACCAGGGCGGTGCCGTCGCTGGAGCCGTCGTCGACCACGATCAGCTCCGCCTCGGGCAGCTGCGCGTGCAGCCGCGGCAGGGTTTGCCGCAGGCCCTCGGCCTCGTTTTTTGCGGGCATGATCACGGTAACGCGCATAACTTCCCCTTTTCGCGGCAAGATTAGCCTGTAACGCCGGCGGTTGCCGATGTGGCCCTGTCATGGCACGCGGTTTGCGGGCGTAGACTCGGACTTTCTCGGAGGACGCATGAGCGCAGTACCTACAGCCAACCTGGTCGGGATCACCGGCATCGCCCGCCGCCTGGTCCTGGACGGCGCCCTGGACGAGGGCGCGGCACGCGAGGCCATGGACGCGGCGACCAAGGCCAAGAAACCCCTGGCGACCTGGCTGCTGGACAAGCGCCTGGTGTCGCCGGGCGCCCTGTCGGCCGCGAACTCGATCGAGTTCGGCATGCCCCTGTTCGATCCATTCGCCATGGACCCGGTCCAGAGCGCGGTGCGCCTGGTCAAGGAGGAGTTGCTGCAGAAGCATGCCGTGCTGCCGCTGTTCAAGCGCGGCGGGCGCCTGTTCGTGGGCGTCAGCGACCCGACCAATACCCACGCCCTGGACGAGATCAAATTCCACACCAACTTGGTGGTGGAGCCGATCCTGCTGGGCGCGGACCAGATCGCCCGCGTCATGGAGCAATGGCAGAACGCCAGCGACAGCCTGGACGACGCGCTCGGGGATGGCGAGGGCATGGAAGGCCTGGAGGTCTCTGGCGGCGACGACGACCTGGCTAACGCCGCCGACGCGGGTGTTGACGCCAAGGGCGACGACACTCCGGTGGTGAAGTTCGTGAACAAGGTGCTGGTGGACGCGATCCGCCGCGGCGCCTCGGATATCCACTTCGAACCCTACGAAACCCAGTACCGGGTGCGCTTGCGCATCGACGGCCTGCTCAAGCAGATCGCCACGGTGCCGGTGAAGCTGCACCAGCGCATCGCCGCCCGCCTGAAGGTGATGGCGCAGCTGGACATCGCCGAGAAGCGGGTGCCGCAGGACGGCCGGATCAAGCTCAACCTGAGCAAGAGCAAGCAGATCGACTTCCGCACCAGCACCCTGCCCACCCTGTTCGGCGAGAAGGTGGTGCTGCGCATCCTGGACAGCAGTGCCGCGCGCATGGGGATCGATAAGCTGGGCTACGAGGAAAACCAGAAGAAGCTGTTCGTTGACGCGGTGCAGAAGCCCTACGGCATGGTCCTGGTGACCGGCCCCACCGGCTCGGGCAAGACCGTCTCGTTGTATACCGCGCTGAACATCCTCAACGAGGAAGGCCGCAATATCTCCACGGTCGAGGACCCGGTGGAAATCCGCATGTCGGGCGTCAACCAGGTGCAGATGAACGTGAAGCGCGGCATGACCTTTGCCGCCGCGCTGCGCAGCTTTTTGCGCCAGGACCCGGACGTGATCATGGTGGGCGAAATCCGCGACCTGGAAACCGCAGAGATCGCGATCAAGGCGGCCCAGACCGGCCACATGGTGCTGTCCACCCTGCATACCAACGACGCCCCGCAGACCATTGCACGTCTGATGAACATGGGCGTGGCGCCGTACAACATCACCAGCTCGGTGACCCTGGTGATCGCCCAGCGCCTGGCCCGGCGCCTGCATGAGTGCAAGCGCAAGGTGGAGCTGCCCGAGCACGCGCTGCTGGCCGAGGGCTTCACCGCCGACGAGATCCATGCCGGCCTGGAGATCTACGAGGCGGTGGGCTGCAGCGAATGCACCGAGGGCTACAAGGGCCGCACCGGCATTTACCAGGTGATGCCGATGACCGAGGAGATCCAGAACATCGTGTTGGAAGGAGGCAGTGCGATGCAGATCGCCGAGGCCGCCCGGCGCAACGGGATCAACGATCTGCGCCAGTCGGCCCTGCTCAAGGTGAAGAAGGGCATGACCAGCCTGGCCGAGATCAATCGCGTCACCAAGGATTAGCGGCGGGAGCGCGTCGGGGCGCAGATCAGCCTACGGGCTGCCGGTGTAGGAGCGCCGCTTCGGCGCGACCGGATGGTGTTTGGCGTATCGGATCATGGGTCGCGCCTGAGAGGCACTCCTACAGGACCACCCCCGGATTGTGGGTCGCGCCCGAGAGGCGCTCCTACGGGAATGAGCGGGGCGTCACGAACGCAATTTTCACTTTTGCCCGCAAACGCACTAGGATGCGGGACATGAGCGCCGGCTGGGGAGCCGCCGCGGGAGATCGATCATGGCCGTGAGCCGCACCGTCGCCAAGAAGACCACCAAGGCCGCCGTCGGCACGGCGCGCGCCGGGGTGACCCTGGACATGTACGTCTGGGAGGGCACCGACAAGCGCGGTGTCAAGATGAAGGGCGAGCAGCAGGCCAAGAGCGCCAATCTGGTGCGGGCCGAGCTGCGCCGCCAGGGCATCAACCCCACGGTGGTCAAGACCAAGCCCAAGCCGCTGTTCGGCGGTGCCGGCAAGAAGATCTCGGCTAAGGACATCGCGGTCTTCAGCCGCCAGCTGGCGACGATGATGAAATCCGGCGTGCCGCTGATCCAGTCGCTGGAGATCATCGGCAATGGCCAGAAGAATCCCAAGATGAAGGCGATGGTGGACAGCCTGCGGCTGGAGATCGAGGGCGGCTCCTCGATCTACGAGGCGTTGAGCAAACATCCCATCCAGTTCGACGACCTGTATCGCAACCTGGTGCGCGCGGGCGAGTCCGCAGGCGTGCTGGAAACGATCCTGGAGACCATTGCCACCTACAAGGAAAACATCGAGACCATCAAGGGCAAGATCAAGAAGGCGCTGTTCTATCCGACCACGATCATTGCGGTGGCGATCATCGTCTGCGCGATCCTGATGATCTTCGTGGTGCCGACCTTCAAGGACGCTTTTTCCGATTACGGCGCCGATCTGCCTGCATTTACCAGCCTCGTATTCGGCATTTCCGAGCTGTTCGTGAAGTTCTGGTGGCTGGTGCTGTTCGCTGCGATCGGCGCGTTCGCCGTCTTCATTTACTTCTACAAGCGCTCGCCGAAGATGCGTTACACCATCGATCGCCTGCTGCTGAAGTTGCCGATCATCGGACAGGTGCTGCACCACTCGTCGATCGCGCGCTTCTCGCGCACGCTGGCGGTGAGCTTCAAGGCCGGCGTGCCGCTGGTGGAAGCCATGGACAGCGTCGCCGGCGCCTGCGGCAACCGCGTCTACGAGCAGGCGGTGCTGCGCATGCGCGACGACATCGCCGTGGGCTACCCGGTTAACGTTGCGATGAAGCAGGTCAACCTGTTCCCGCACATGGTGGTGCAGATGACGTCGATCGGCGAGGAGGCCGGCGCGCTCGATGCCATGCTGTTCAAGGTGGCCGAGTTCTACGAGCAGGAAGTCAACAACGCGGTCGACGCGCTGAGCAGCCTGATCGAGCCGATGGTGATGGTGATCATCGGCACCCTGGTGGGCGCGATCGTGATCGCGATGTACCTGCCGATCTTCAAGCTGGCGGCGACGGTCGGTTGAGGCGGGTGCCCGCCCCCACCCCGGCCCTTCCCCGCGCGCGAGGAAGGGAGAACTAGATGGCGTTTCTTGATCAGAACCCCGCACTGGGGTACCCCGCCGCGGCCGTGTTCGGCGCGGCGCTGGGCAGCTTCCTCAACGTGGTGATTCTGCGCATGCCGCGCCGGCTGGAATGGCAATGGAAGCGCGACAGCCGCGAGATGCTGGGCGAGCCGGAGCTGTACGATCCGCCGCCGCCGGGCATCGTGGTGGAGCGCTCGCACTGCCCCCATTGCAAGGCGCAGCTGTCCTGGTACGAGAACATCCCGCTGCTCAGCTGGCTGATCCAGCGCGGCAAGTGCCGGCACTGCGGCGCGCCCGTGTCCGTGCAGTACCCGCTGGTGGAACTGCTGACAATGCTGCTGGTGGTGGCCTGCGTGTGGCGCTTCGGCTTCGGCTGGCAGGGGTTCGGTGCGATCGTGCTGACCTGCTTTCTCATTGCGCTGGCTGGGATCGACCTGCGCACCCAGCTGCTACCCGACCAGCTGACCCTGCCGCTGCTGTGGCTGGGCCTGATCGCGGCCAGCGACAGTCTGTACATGCCGGTGAAGCCGGCCCTGCTGGGCGTGATCGCCGGGTACGTGAGCCTGTGGTCGGTGTGGTGGCTGTTCAAGCAGATCACCGGCAAGGAAGGCATGGGGCACGGCGACTTCAAATTGCTGGCCGCGCTGGGCGCCTGGACCGGGCTGCAGGGGATCCTGCCGACGATCCTGATGTCCTCGCTGGTGGGCGCGATCATCGGCTCGATCTGGCTGGCGATGAAGGGCCGCGACCGCGCCACACCGATTCCGTTCGGGCCGTATCTGGCCGTGGCCGGCTGGATCGTCTTCATGTGGGGCGGGCAGATGATCGACGTCTATCTGCGCTTCGCCGGGTTGCGGTAGAGCCTGCCGCGGACTCGATCCGGGGCCGAACGGACACCCACATGCCTGACGCCCGTTGTAGGAGCGCCTCCCAGGCGCGACCGGATCAACCGGGTGTTCGTGCCAACCGGAAACCTTGGCCGCGCCGAAGCGGCGCTCCTACAGGAACGTCGCCACTTCGAACACTGCGGCGCCGTCAGGGCCCTTGTAAGAGCGCCTCTCAGGCGCGACCGGATCAACCGGACGTTCCTGCCAACCGGAAACCTTGGTCGCGCCGAAGCGGCGCTCCTACAGGAACGTCGCCACTTCGAACACTGCGGCGCCGTCAGGGCCCTTGTAGGAGCGCCTCTCAGGCGCGACCGGATCAACCGGACGTTCCTGCCAACCGGAATCCCCGGTCGCGCCGAAGCGGCGCTCCTACATAATCTCGGGATGAGCGATTACATCATCGGCCTCACCGGCGGCGTCGCCTCGGGCAAGAGCGAGGTAGCGCTTCGATTCGCGGCGCTGGGCGTCACCGTCGCCGACGCGGACGTGGCGGCGCGCGCAGCCGTCGAGCCCGGCAGTGAGGGCCTTGCCGAAGTGGTCGCCACGTTCGGCCCACAGGTACTGCTGGCCGACGGGGCACTGGACCGTGGCGCGATGCGGCGACTGGTGTTCGACGATGTCGATGCGCGCAAACGCCTGGAGGCGATCGTGCATCCGCGGGTGCGCGCCCAGCTGCAGGGGCAATGCGCGACCGCGCCCGGCGCCTATGCGATTGCCGCGATTCCGCTGCTCACCGAGGGCGGCGGGCGGAACGCATACCCGTGGCTCGACCGGATCCTGCTGGTGGACGTGCCCGAAGCCGTGCAGGCCGAACGGGTCATGGCCCGCGACCGGGTCGATGCCGACCTGGCTCGCAAGATGATCGCCGCGCAAGCCACGCGCGCCCAACGCCTGGCCATCGCCGACGACATCATCGTCAACGACGGCGTGCTCGACGACCTCGATGCCCACGTCGAAGCCCTGCACCGGCGGTATCTGGCCTTCGCGGCGATGGCTGCCTCCTGAGAACCGTGTGTAGCGATGCGCGGGTCGGGGCTATGCCCCCGATGCTCGCGCGAGATGCACGGCCGGTAGCAATCGCTGCTGGGCCCAGGCTCCGTCGCCCGAAGCGGATATTGTCAATCGCACGACCCCGTCGGGCACGTAGGCCCGACCTACCCTCGTCCCCATGCCGTAACCGCGCGTGGCGCGCCTCCATGCGTAGGTCGGGGCTATGCCCCCGACGCCCGATTCGGGATTCTTCCGAGAGATTTCTAGACATTTCCCGATCGCGCGAGGCCGATCAGTAGCGGACGCTTGCGACATGCCTCGCTATCGTCGCTATTTCTCCGCCGGACAGATCGTATTCCTCACTTTGGCGTGCAATGACCGCACCCCTTGGTTTCGGCCACCCGAAGTGTGTGGGCAAGTCCTAGACGCGCTGCAATCCGTAAGGTCCTGGCATCCGTTTCGGCACTACGGTCATGTTGTGCTGGAGGACCATCTGCATCTGCTCCTGTGCCCTTGCGGGGCAACACGAGTACCGATGCTAGTGGGAAGCTTCAAGCGCGCGGTGCTTTCGCGATGGCGGCCACTGCATCCTGGCGAACGTCTCTGGCAACGCCGATATTTCGACCATGTGATTCGCGATGCCGACGATTTTCGGCGTCATCTTGATTACCTGCATTTCAACCCAGTCAAGCACGGACTGGTGACGCATGCCGGCGACTGGCCGTGGTCGAGCCTGTCGCAGTGGGTGGCACGTGGCGTTTACCGATGTGATTGGGGTGCGATCCCGCCAGAGGATTGGGACCACATGCCGTGGCGTGGCGGTCCGACGTCGGGCACATAGGCCCGACCTACGTCGAGAAGCCGGAAGGCCACAACGTCGGGCGCATCGGCCCGACCTACATCGAGAAGCTGGATGGCCGCAACGTCGGGCGCGTAGGCCCGACCTACGTCGAGAAGCTGGATGGCCGCAACGTCGGGCGCGTAGGCCCGACCTGCGTCGATCAGACGATGGTCGCGACGTCGGGCGTGGCCCGAATTACCCCCACAAGCCGCGAATGGCGGCGATGCCCTGGGCGCCGTGCGCTCGGGCTTCGGCCAGGTCTGCGGGGGTGAGGCCGCCGATCGCATAGAGCGGGAGCGAGGCGTGTTCGCGCAGGGCGGCGAAGGCGGGCCAGCCGATGCCGGCGATGCCGGGATGCGAAGCCGTTTCGCGCAAGGGGCCGACCACGGCGAAGTCGCAGCCCAGGCGCTCGGCGTGGCGTAGTTCGTCCAGGTCGTGGCAGGAGGCCGCCACCAGCTGGCCGGCAGGCAGCGGGCGCTGCGGCAGTGCAGCCAGCTGCGCGGCGCGCAGATGCACGCCCGTGCCCAGCGCCGAGGCCAGGGCGATGTCGGCGTTGATCAGGACCTCGACCCCGGCGGTGCGGCACAGCCCGACGGCGCGCGCGCACAGCGCGGCCCAGCGCGGCGCATCGGTGCCGGCATGGCGCAGCTGGACGCGGCCGACGCCGCTGTGCAGTGCGCGCTGCAGGCGGTCGAGCCAGGCCGCATCGTCATCGCCCGGGGACGGCGTCACCAGATAGCGATCCGGCTGCTGCAGCGCCGCGACCACGGGGCGGTCGGCCGCCGGCATCGGATAGCTGCTGAGCTTGGGCGGCGGCACCCAGGCCAGCGCCTGTCCGTCCAGACCCTTGGGCGTACCGCGATAGCCGGCGATCTGGCGCACGTCCAGCCGCAGGCGCTTGTGCGGATAGCGGTGCGGCACCGCGATCACCGGCGTGCCGATCCGGACCTCGATGCCGAGCTCCTCGCGCAGTTCGCGCGTCAGCGCCTGTTCGGGCGTCTCGCCGGGATCGACCTTGCCACCGGGGAACTCCCACAGCCCCGCCAGATCGCGTCCGCGCGTACGCCGGGCCAGCAGGATCCGCCCGCGCGGATCGGTGATGACACCGGCGACGACGTGGATCAGGCGATGGGATTGGGGATTCGGGATTGAGGATTCGTCAGGGCGCGTCTGCTGCTTCGTCGCCGGGCTGCTCGACGAATCAGAATGCTCGCCACGCTCGGATCGACTGCTTTTGACTTTCACGAATCCCGGATCCCGATTCCCGGCTCTTACGCGAGCTGTCCATGGCAGTGCTTGTACTTCTTCCCGCTGCCGCAGGGGCACGGATCGTTGCGACCGACCTTGGCGCCCTCGCGCACGATGGTCGCCGGCGCCGCGGCTGCCGCGCCCTGCCCGGCCGCGAATTCGGCCGCTTCCTCGTCGGCGCCCAGGCCGCCGGCTTCGGCGTGCTGGAACTGCATCTGCCGCGCCATCGCCTCGGCGCGTGCGCGCTCGGCGGCTTCGGCCTGCACGATTTCTTCCTCGGTGCGGATGCGCACCCGCGCCAGCAGGGTGATCACCTCGCGCTTGACCTTGTCCAGCATCTCGCTGAACAGCTCGAAGGCTTCCTTCTTGTATTCCTGCTTGGGCTGCTTCTGCGCATAGCCGCGCAGGTGGATGCCCTGGCGCAGGTAGTCCATGCGCGCCAGGTGCTGCTTCCAGTTCTCGTCGAGCACGTTGAGCATGATGTGCTTCTCGAGCATGCGCATGTTCTCGGCGCCGATCTGCGCTTCCTTGTCGGTGAACACCTTGGCCACGGTGTCCTGCACTTCGCGCATGATCGTTTCGGCGTCCAGCTCGGTACGGGCCGCGGCCTCCTGGACCAGCGGCATCTGCACGCCGTACTCCTCGCGCAGCGCGGCTTCCAGGCCCGGCAGGTCCCACTGGTCGTCGATCGAGTTGGCCGGGACGTGCCGCTCGACCAGGTCGGCGACGACGTCGGCGCGGATGCCATCGACGTTCTCCTGCACGCTCTCGGCTTCCAGCAGCTCGTCGCGCTGGCCGTAGATCACCTTGCGCTGGTCGTTGTTGACGTCGTCGAAGTCGAGCAGGTTCTTGCGGATGTCGAAGTTGTGGGCCTCGACCTTGCGCTGCGCGTTGGCGATCTGCTTGGTCACCAATGGCGACTCGATGATGTCGTCTTCCTTCAGGCCCATGCGCGCCATGACCCGCTGCACCCAGTCGGCGGCGAAGATGCGCATCAGGTTGTCTTCCAGCGACAGGTAGAAGCGGGACGAACCCGGATCGCCCTGGCGGCCGGAGCGGCCACGCAGCTGGTTGTCGATGCGCCGCGACTCGTGGCGTTCGGTGCCCACGATGTGCAGGCCGCCGGCGGCCTTGACCGCGTCGTGGCGTTGCTGCCATTCGGCCTTGACGCGTTCGCGCTCGGCTTCGCCCGCGTCCTCGGGCAGCTCCACCAGCGCCGCTTCGAGCGAACCGCCGAGCACGATATCGGTACCGCGGCCGGCCATGTTGGTGGCGATGGTGACCGCGCCAGGCATGCCGGCGTTGGCGACGATATGCGCTTCGCGCTCGTGCTGCTTGGCGTTGAGCACCTCGTGGGCGATGCCGGCTTCGCGCAACTGTTCGCTGAGCAGTTCCGAGACCTCGATCGAGGTCGTGCCCACCAGCACCGGCTGGTTGCGCGCTGCGCACTCCTTGATCTCGTTGACCACGGCGCGGTACTTGCCCGCGCGGTTGAGGAAGACCTGATCGGAATGGTCCTTGCGCACCATCGGCCGGTGGGTCGGGATCACCACCACCTCGAGCCCGTAAATGCTCTGGAACTCGTAGGCCTCGGTATCGGCGGTGCCGGTCATGCCGGCGAGCTTGCCGTACATGCGGAACAGGTTCTGGAAGGTGATGCTGGCGAGGGTCTGGTTCTCGCGCTGCACCGGCACGCCTTCCTTGGCTTCGACCGCCTGGTGCAGGCCGTCGGACCAGCGCCGGCCCGGCAGGGTACGGCCGGTGAATTCGTCGACGATCACCACTTCGCCGTCGCGCACGATGTAGTCGACATCGCGCTGATAAATGGCGTGGGCGCGCATCGCCGCGTTGAGATGATGGACCACATGGATGTTGTGCGCGGCGTACAGGCTGTCGTCGCCTTCCAGGATCCCGGCACGGCGCAGCAGTTCCTCGGCGTGCTCCTGCCCGGCTTCGGACATGTGCACCTGCTTGCCCTTCTCGTCCACCCAGTAGTCGCCCTCGCCTTCCTCTTCCTTCTGCCGGGTGAGCGAGGGCACGATCCGGTTGACCTTGAGGTACAGCTCCGGCGATTCGTCGGCCGGCCCGGAAATGATCAGCGGGGTGCGCGCCTCGTCGATCAGGATCGAGTCGACTTCGTCCACGATCGCGTAGTGCAGCCCGCGCTGGAACCGGTCTTCCTTGGCCAGCGCCATGTTGTCGCGCAGGTAATCGAAGCCGAATTCGTTGTTGGTGCCGTAGGTGATATCGCTTGCGTAGGCGGCGTGCTTGTCCGAGTGCGGCATGCCCGGGTACACCACGCCCACGCTCAGGCCCAGCCAGTTGTAGAGCCGGCCCATCCAGGCCGCGTCGCGCCGGGCCAGGTAATCGTTGACCGTCACCACGTGCACGCCCTTGCTGGCCAGGGCATTGAGGTAGACCGGCAGCGTCGCGACCAGGGTCTTGCCCTCGCCGGTGCGCATCTCGGCGATCTTGCCCATGTGCAGGATCATGCCGCCGATCAGCTGCACGTCGTAATGACGCATGCCCAGCACCCGCACGCTGGCCTCGCGGCAGACGGCGAAGGCCTCCGGCAGCAGCTTGTCCAGCGATTCGCCTGCCTCCACCCGCGCCTTCAGTTCCGGGGTCTTGGCCTGCAGTTCCGCGTCGCTGAGCGCCTGCATCTGTGGCTCGAACGCGTTGACCTTGGCGACGATGCCTTCCAGGCGTTTGATCAGGCGTTCGTTGCGGCTACCGAAGACGGAAGTGAGCAGGCGGTTGAGCATGGAGGCGGCGGATCCTGGAGAGGGCGGGACGCGGCACGGCGCGGTCTCCGCGACAAATAAAAAAGGGCGCTGGGCGCCCTTCTTTGGCAACGCGCGATTGTACTTGGAGACGCCTGCGCAGGGTATCAAGGCGGCTGCGACCGGGCCGCCCGGGCAATGCCGGATATCCCGCGCGTCGGGAACGTAGCCCCGACCCCGGATCTGGTCCGGGGCAGGCTCTACGCGCGCTTGAAGCCCTGCTGACCGAGGAACTTGCGCGGATTGACCACGCGCCCGTTCTCCCAGACCTCGAAATGCACGTGCGCGCCGGTGGAACGCCCGGTGGAGCCGGCCTTCGCCAGCTCCTGCCCGACCCGCACGAGCTGCCCGACCTGGACCAGTAGCCGTGAGTTGTGCGCGTAGCGGGTGACGTAGCCATTGCCGTGGTCGACTTCGACCACGTTGCCGTAGCCGCTGCGCCGGCCCGAATAGCTGACCACGCCGTCGGCGACCGCCACCACCGCATCGCCGGTGTTGGCGTCGAAGTCGATGCCCTTGTGGTACTGGCTGCCGCCGCCGAACGGATCGGCACGGCCGCCGAAGCCGGAGGTGATGTAGCTGTGCGCCACCGGCGCCCGCGAGGGCGTCGCGTCGGCTTCGAGCTTGCGGTTGAACAGCAGCGACTCGAGCACCGACAGCTGCCGGCCCGACGCGCTGAACTGGGTTTGCAGTGCGGCCATGCCGGCGCGCAGTTCGCCCGGCGCCATGTCGCGCACCGGGCCATCGCCGCCGATCGCCACCGGCTTGTCGAAATCGAATTCCCCGTCGCCCAGCTGGCCTGCCTGGGTCAGGCGCTCGCCGAGTGCGTTGAGGCGGTTGGCCTGGGCCTGCAGCTCTCCCAGGCGCGCGGCCAGGGCGTTGACCTCGCGCTGGGCGGCATCGATCTGCCCGGCCTGCTGCGCGGCGCGGGCCGCGAGGCGCGCATGCTCGGCGAAGCCGACCGTATCGCGCAGCCCGGCGCCGGCGGCAATGCCCACCGCGACCAGTAGCACGCTGGCGACCGCAGGGTTGCAGAAGGCCGAACCGTAGACATGCTGGCCCAGGCGGGTGAACCTGTGACCGAAGTTCTGCAAGGCCTGGTGGAGTTTTCTCATCGCGATATCGTCATCCGATTCATCTGGCGCCGGGTCTGGGCCGAAAAGCCCGGGGCAGCCGCAGCAGGCGCTCGACGCGCTGCTGCTGGGTGCCGCCGGTGATCCCGTGCGGCGTGCGCTTTGGCTCGACGCTCTGGACCAGCGATTGCGTACCTGCCTGTCGCCGCCGCTGGCCGCGCATGCGCAGCTGGCGAACGTGGATCGCGACCGGCTCGTTTTCATCGTCGACGCCCCGGTCTGGCACGCGAAACTGCGCATGGCCGGACCGCAACTGCTCGACGCTGCCCGCTCCCTCGGGCTGCAGGTGACCACCTTGGTCGTCCGGGTGGGACGTCCACCCGCGCAGGCCACAGGACCTGCACGGCAACGGGCCGAACCGATGTCGGCGTCGGCGCGCCAGGCGCTTGATGCGGCGCTCGCGAGCCTGGACGACTCGCAGCACGGGCGCACATCACCGACCGGACGCGATTCCGACTGACTGGCCGCAACCTCCCCAAAGTTCCGTTTGGACGCGGCCATCCGACAGCGGACGCGGCATGCTACCGGTCAAGGGTGCGTGAAGGGTTAATAGATCGCTTATATTTCGCTAACGAAATGTTAGAATTTCGTTATTTACACCATCGCCCGGCGGTTTGCGTTCAGGCCGTCTGCAGGCCCGCGGTGTAGGCGACAGGCACGGGCGCGCCTTGCGGGAAGGTCACCTCTTCCCAGGCCTCGGCGCTGGCCAGCAAGGCGCGGACCAGCTTGTTGTTGAGGGCATGGCCGGACTTGAAGCCCTCGAAGGCGCCGATGATCGGGTGGCCGGCCAGGTACAGATCGCCGACCGCGTCCAGGATCTTGTGGCGCACGAATTCGTCCGCGTAGCGCAGCCCGTCCTCGTTCAGCACGCGGAACTCGTCGAGCACGATCGCATTGTCCATCGAGCCGCCCAGGCCGAGGTTTCGCTCGCGCATGAACTCCAGGTCGCGCATGAAGCCGAAGGTGCGTGCGCGGCTGACTTCCTTGACATAGGTGGTGGTGGAGAAGTCGACCTCGGCGCGGGACTGCGCCGCCGGGATCGCCGGATGGTCGAACTGCACGGTGAAGCCGAGCTTGAACCCGTCGTAGGGCTCGAAGCGCGCAACCTTGTCGCCTTCGCGCACCTCGACCGGCTGGCGGATTCGGATGAAACGCTTGGGTGCGGCCTGTTCCTGGATGCCCGCCGACTGCAGCAGGAACACGAACGGGCCGGCCGAGCCGTCCATGATCGGCACTTCAGGCGCCGACAGGTCGACGATGCAATTGTCGATGCCCAGTCCGGCCAGGGCGGACAATAGGTGCTCGACCGTCATCACCTTGCCAGCGCCCTGCGACAGGCCGGTGCACAACATTGTCTCAGTGACCAGATCGGCGCGCGCGGGCAACTCGACCACCGGATCCAGATCCGTGCGGCGGAACACGATGCCGGCGTCGATCCCGGCCGGCCGCAATGTCATGTAGACCTTCTGCCCGCTATGCAGCCCGACGCCGGTGGCGCGGATGGTGTTCTTCAGGGTGCGCTGCTGGGGCATCAGGAGGGGATCGAATCGGGATGCGCGGCGGGGGACTGCGCTTTAACGCAAATCTGACGTTATACGACCGCGAAGATTAGCACGCGGCCAGCTGAACCTGAATGGAAGGGATGGGGCCAGCCTGAGCGACTTCTGTGGGAGCGAGCTTGCTCGCGAACGCCCTTCCCTGAAACCCGGAACAGTCGAGATCAAACGCAATCGCGGCCGAGGCCGCTCCCACAAGGGCCCATGACATCTCGGACGAGGTCGACGAAACGGGCCGGCCTCGCGCGGAGGCCGACCGAAGCTGTGCCCGCGGGGCCGGCGCAGGCCCCGGGGCAAGAGGACGACGGACCAGGTCTTTAGTCCGCCTGCCGACGCAGGAACGCCGGAATATCCAGATAGCTGCTGTCGTTGCCGAAATCGGCCACCGCGGGCGATGCAGACGGCTCACTGCGGCCACCGCGCAGGGCCGAGGCGAAGCCCGGCGCCGGCGCGGCCACCGGCGCGAAGTCGTCGTGGCCGAACTCCGGCTGGCCGGTGGTGGCATTGCGCACCAGCTTGATCGGGGTACGCAGCGCCTCGCGCTCGGGCACCCGGCCCGACTGGCGGGCGGCCGCCCGGTTGAGGCCGGTGGCGACCACGGTGACCCGCACGTCGTCCTGCATGTCCGGGTCGAGCACGGTGCCGATGACAACGGTCGCGTCTTCCGAGGCGAAGTTCTCGATCGTGCGGCCGACCTCGTCGAATTCGGCCATGGTGAAGTCCGGACCGGCGGTGATGTTGACCAGGATGCCGTTGGCACCGGACAGGTTGACGTCGTCGAGCAGCGGATTCTGGATCGCCGCTTCGGCCGCGGCCTGCGCCCGATCATCGCCGCGGGCGTTGCCCGTGCCCATCATCGCCAGGCCCATCTCGCTCATCACGGTGCGCACGTCGGCGAAGTCGACGTTGATCAGGCCCGGGCGCACGATCAGGTCGGCGATGCCCTGGACCGCGCCGAGCAGCACATCGTTGGCGGCGCGGAAGGCCTGGATCATGGTCGCGTTCCTGCCGAGTACCGTAATCAGCTTCTCGTTGGGAATCGTGATCAGCGAATCGCAGTGCTGCGACAGGTCCTCGATGCCCTTGAGCGCCACCTGCATGCGGCGGCGGCCCTCGAACGGGAACGGCTTGGTCACCACCGCCACGGTCAGGATGCCCATCTCCTTGGCCAGCTGCGCCACCACCGGCGCCGCACCCGTGCCGGTGCCGCCACCCATGCCGGCGGTGATGAAGACCATGTCCGAGCCGTCCAGGGCTTCCATGATGCGCTCGCGGTCCTCGAGCGCGGCCTGGCGGCCGACCTCGGGGTTCGCACCCGCGCCCAGTCCCTTGGTGACGTTGGTGCCCAGTTGCAGCTGCAGCTTCGCGCCGCAGTTCTTGATCGCCTGTGCGTCGGTGTTGGCGGTGATGAATTCAACGCCGTCGACGCTGTTGTTGACCATGTGGGCGACCGCGTTGCCACCGCCGCCGCCTACGCCAATGACTTTGATGGTGGCGTTGGGAGCCATCTTCTCTACCAGTTCGAAATGCGCCATGACCGTGTCCTCTTGATTTAGTTATGTGTAGCTGTGTTCGTGGTTCGGATAGCCAAGTACTTCATCGTCGTCGCCCTGCCCGCCTGCATGGCCGCCGCATCTGCGTGCTGCCGCGACCGTTCCTGCACATCAGAATTCACCCCGGTACCAGTCCTTCAACTTGTTGAAGAAACTGCCTGCGCGACCGGTCGGGATCATCGGCCGGCGCGGATGTTCGATCTGGCTGCCCATCAGCAGCAGGCCGACGCCGGTGGCATGCACCGGATTGCCGACCACTTCGCCCAGGCCGGTAACGTGCTGCGGGATGCCCACGCGCACCGGCATCTGCAGCATTTCCTCGGCCAGCTCGATCACGCCTTCCATCTTCGAGGCGCCGCCGGTGAGCACCATGCCGGCGCGCACTAGTTCCTCGAATCCGCTGCGGCGCAGTTCGGCCTGCACCATCTCGAAGATTTCCTCGTACCGTCCCTGCACCGCCTGCGCCAGCGCGTGGCGCGGCAGGCGACGCGGCGGACGGTCGCCCACGCTCGGCACCTGGATGCTTTCCTCGGCCGTGGCCAGTTGCGCCAGGGCGCAGGCGTAGCGCACCTTGATCTGCTCGGCCTCGGGCGTGGGCGTGCGCAGCATGTGCGCGATGTCGTTGGTGACGTGGTCGCCGGCGATCGGCAGCGACGCGGTGTGGCAGATCGCGCCCTGCACGAACACGGCGAGATCCGTGGTGCCCGCGCCGATGTCGACCAGCACCACGCCAAGCTCGCGCTCGTCGCCGGTCAGCACTGCGGTGGCCGAGGCCAGCGGCGCCAGGATCAGGTCGTCCACCTGCAGCCCGCAGCGCTGCACGCACTTGCTGATGTTGGCCGCGGCCGACTGCGCGCATACGACCAGGTGCGCATGCACCTCCAGGCGCACGCCGGTCATGCCGACCGGGTTGCGGATGCCTTCCTGCGAATCGTCGAGCACGTATTCGCGCGGGATCGCGTGCAGGATCTTCTGGTCGGCGGGGATCGCGACCGCCTTGGCCGCGTCGAGCACCCGGTCGAGATCAGCGTAGGTCACCTCGCCATCGCGGATCGGCACGATCCCCGGCGAGTTCTTGCACTGCACGTGGTTGCCGGAGATCGACGCGTACACGCTGCGGATCTCGCAGCCGGCCATCAGCTCGGCTTCCTCGACCGCGCGCTGGATGGATTGCACCGTGGATTCGATATCGACGACGACGCCGCGCTTGAGCCCGCGCGATTCGTGGGTGCCGATCCCGATCACCTCGATCGGGTTGCCGGGCGAGTATTCGCCCACCAGCGCAACCACCTTCGACGTGCCGATGTCGAGGCCCACGATCAACGTCTTGTCGCCTTTGCGATTCATGATCTTTCCTGCTGCAGAACCTGCATCGTTTTCCGGTGGGTCATGGCGGGCGTGCCGGTCTGGTCATCGATGGCCGGGCGCTCGCCGGCCGCAGCAGACGACTCGACGGCGTCCGCTTGCTCGCGGCTGCCCGCCCAGACCAACGCGAAACCATTCGTGTAGCGCAGGTCGGCGCGCTGCAGCGGCTGCCGCTTCTGCGCCAGAAGTTGCGGCAGCAGGCGCGCGAAGCGCTGCAGGCGCAGGCGCGCCTCGCTGCTGCCCACCACGACCTGGCTGCCGTCCGACAGCGCCAGCGACCAGCTGCCGCGCGCGTCGAGCGTGAGCGTTTCGACCTTCAAATTGTTGGGCGCGAACAGCGCGCGCGATTCGTTGTAGAGCGCGACCACGTCGGCAACGCGCGCGTCGGGGCCCTGGAGCTGCGGCAAGCCCTTGGGCGGCACCAGGTTGCCGCGCGGGAAGATGCGTCCATGCTCGGAGAGCAGACGATCCTTGCCCCAGAGCGCGAATGGGCGGTGTTCGGCGATCCGCACTTCCAGCACGTCCGGCCAGCGCTTGTGCACTTCGGCGCGCTCGACCCAGGGCAGCTGCGCGACCGCCGCCTGGGCATCGTCCAGGCGTACGGCGAAGAACCCCTGGCGCGCGAATGGAAGCACAGCGGCGCGCACGCGCTGCGCATCGACCCGCTTGAGCTCGCCCTGCAGGCGCAGCGTGCGCAGCGGCCAGCGGTCGGCACCGATCCAGCCGTTGACCACGGCCACGACCGGCAGCGCCACCAGCGCCAGCGCCAGCGTCCACGCCAGGATGCGCAGCAGCGCGCTCACGGCCGCGGCTCCAGGGTCTGTTCCAGGATCCGCCAGCACAGCTCGTCGAATTCCACGCCGAGCTGGCGCGCGCCCTTGGGCACCAGCGAATGGCTGGTCATGCCGGGCGCGGTGTTCACTTCCATCAGCGCGAAGCGGCCGTCGGCGTGGCGCATCACGTCCACGCGCCCCCATCCGCTGCATCCGGCGGCACGGAATGCGGCCAGCGACAGGCGCCGGATCTCTTCTTCTGCATCGCCTTCCAGGCCGGGACAGAGGTATTGCGTGTCGTCGGAGACGTACTTGGCGTGGTAGTCGTACCAGTCGCCGGCCGGCACGATGCGGATCGAAGGCAGCGCCACGTCGCCGAGGATGCCGACCGTGTATTCGCCGCCGGCGACCAGCTGCTCGGCCAACAGTTCGCCGTCGTATCCGCGCGCGAATTCGATCGCAGGCGCCAGTTCGGCGTCGCTGGTGACGCGGAATACGCCGACGCTGGAACCCTCCGCCGATGGCTTGATGAACACGGGCAGGCCCAGTTCGCGCACGGCTGCCGCAATATCCGCACCCGGCGGCAGACGCACGAAGCGCGCGGTCGGCAGCCCTTCTGCCAGCCACACCTGCTTGGTGCGGATCTTGTCCATGGTCAGGGCCGAACCGAGCACACCAGGCCCGGTGTACGGCACCCGCAAGGCTTCGAGCAGGCCCTGCAGCACGCCGTTCTCGCCCACACCGCCGTGCAGGATGTTGAACACCCGGTCGAAATGCCGGCTTCTATCGGAGTGGTCCTGCAGTTCGCGGATCAGGTTGGGCACGCCGTCGACGCTGTCGGCCTTGACCCCGCGCGCGCGCAGGGCTTCGAGCACGTTGCGGCCCGAATCGAGCGACACCTCGCGCTCGGAACTGTCGCCGCCCATCAATACGGCAACGCGCCCGAACACGGCGGCATCGTCCACGCGCAACGGCGGCAGCTGCGGGGCGGACATCATCGATCGCCTCCCAGGCCCTGCGCCGCGATCTGCTGCGCGGCATGGCCGATATCGCCCGCGCCCATCATCAGCAACAGGTCGCCATCGGCGAGGATGTCGGGCAGCACGTCGGCGAGCTCGCCGGCCGATGCCACCACGACCGGATCGATGCGCCCGCGCGCGCGGATCGCGCGCGCCAGCGATTTCGCGTCGGCACCGGCGATCGGCGCTTCGCCCGCCGGATACACCTCGGTCAGGACCACGGTGTCGGCCTGGGAGAGTACGCTGGCGAAGTCGTCGAACAGGTCGCGGGTGCGGGTATAGCGGTGCGGCTGGAACGCCACCACCAGCCGTCGCTCCGGCCAGCCGCCGCGCGCCGCCTCGAACACCGCGGCCAGTTCGCGAGGATGGTGGCCGTAGTCGTCGACCAGCACGACCTGGCCACCGCCGCGCAGCGGCAGGGTCGCCAGCTCGTTGAAGCGGCGTCCCACGCCGGCGAAGGTCTGCAGCGCGCGCGCGATGGCATCGGCCGCCACGCCCAGCTGCCAGCCGACCGCAGCGGCAGCCAGCGCGTTCTGCACGTTGTGGCGGCCGGGCATGGCCAGCGACACCTGCGTGCACGACCCATCCGGCAGGCACAGGTCGAAGTTCATCCGCCCGCCCGCCTGCAGCAGGCGCTCGGCGCGCACGTCGGCGTGTTCGTCGAGGCCGTAGGTCATCACGTGGCGCGGCATGTCGGCGGCGAGCTTCGCCACTTCCGGATCGTCGATGCACAGGATCGCCAGGCCATAGAACGGCAGCCTGTGCAGGAACTCGGAGAACGCGGCCTGGACCCTTGCGAAATCGCCGCCATAGTTCTCGAGGTGATCGGCGTCGATGTTGGTGACCACCGCGATCAGCGGATCCAGGCGCAGGAAGCTGCCGTCGCTCTCGTCGGCTTCGGCCACCAGCCACTGCCCACTGCCCAGGCGCGCGTTGGCGCCGGCGGCCAGCAGCTGCCCGCCGATGACGAAGGTCGGATCCAGCCCGCCCTCGGCCAGCACGCTGGCGGTAAGCGAGGTGGTGGTGGTCTTGCCGTGTGTGCCGGCCACCGCGATGCCGCGACGGAAGCGCATCAGTTCGGCCAGCATCTCGGCGCGCGGCACGATCGGGATCCGCTGCGCGCGCGCTTCGAGCAACTCCGGGTTGTCCGGCTTGATCGCACTCGACACCACGATGCAATCCGCGCCGAGCACGTTGGCCGCCGTATGGCCCTTGTGGATCGTCGCGCCGAGCTTGGCCAGGCGCTGGGTGGTGGCGCTGTCGGCCTGGTCGGAACCGGACACTTCGTAGCCAAGGGTGCACAGCACTTCGGCGATGCCGCTCATGCCCGCGCCGCCGATGCCGACGAAATGCACGCGTCGGTGCGCCTGTGCCAGGTCACCGGTGGTCTGCAGCCGGCGTTCGTGCAGGCGGGCCATCATGTCGTCTTCCTCAGGCCGAGCACGTTGTTGCCGGGCACGCTTCTGCCGGGTCCGCTTTTACCAAGCCCGCTCTTGCCGAGCCCGGGCTCGACACGCTGGCGCAGACGGCTGGTGCCGCGCTCGGCCGCCACGTCGGCCGGGATCGGCTGGCTCATCGCCGGCGAACCCGTGGACGGTTGTGCCGCTTCGCCGCGCAGGCGTGCGACCTGACGCTCGGCGCGATCGAGCTCGTACGAGACCCGCAACAGCACGCCAATCGCGGCGCAGGTCATCAGCACACTGGAACCGCCCGAGGAAATCAGCGGCAGGGTCAGTCCCTTGGTCGGGAGCAGACCGAGATTCACCCCGATCGATACCAGGCTCTGCAGGGCGATCCACAGCGCGATCCCGAACGCGCAGTAGCCGGCGAAATGACGCCGCATCTCCACGCACTTCAGGCCCACCCAGAACGCCCGGCCGACGAGCAGCGCATACAGGCCGATCACCAGGCAGACCCCAGCGAAGCCGAGCTCCTCGGCGATCACCGCCATGATGAAGTCGGTATGCGCCTCGGGCAGGTAAGCCAGCTTCTGCACCGAGCCGCCCAGGCCGACGCCGAACCACTCGCCGCGTCCGACCGCCATCAGCGCATTGGTCAGCTGGTAGCCGCTGCCGAACGGATCCGCCCATGGGTCCACGAACGAGGTGAAGCGGCGCATGCGATACGGCTCGGCGATCGCGATCATGGCCAGCACCGGCAGACCGACCAGGACCGGGCCGAACATGCGCGGCATGTTCACGCCGCCCAGCACCAGCATGCCGGCGGTGATCGCCAGCAGCAGCGAGGACGAACCGAAATCCGGCTGCATCAGGATCAAGGCGACCAGCGCCACCGATACGCCGAGCGGCTTGAGCATGGCCGGCCAGGTCGCATTGACCTGGTCGCGGAAACGCACCAGGTAGCTGGCAAGCCAGAGGATGAAAAGCAGCTTGACCGCCTCCACCGCCTGGAACTTCACCACCACCAGCTGCAGCCAGCGCCTGGCACCGTTGACGCTGCTGCCGATGCCCGGCACGAACACCAGCAGCAGCAGCACGAAACACAGCAGCAGCATCAGCTGGCTGTTCTGGTCCAGGGTCTTGAGTTCGACCCGCATCGCCACGAACGCCAGGCCCATGCCGCAAGCCAGGAACAGCAGGTGGCGGACCAGGAAATAGAACGGGCCGACCTCGTGGTTCTCGCCAATGGCGATCGAACTCGAGGCGACCATCACCACGCCCAGCCCCGCGAGCGCGAAGAACGAGATCAGCAGCCACGGGTCGAAGCGGCCCTGGATCGCATCGAGCCGGGTCGCCTGGCGGACGGTTTCGCCGCTGCCGGGTTCGTAACGCATCTGGTCGAAGGGCCGGGTCATCAGCGCACCTTCAACGTGGCCAGCCCGACCAGCACCAGGATCACCGAGATGATCCAGAAGCGCACGATCACGCGGGGCTCTGGCCAGCCCTTGAGTTCGAAGTGATGGTGGATCGGCGCCATCCGGAACACGCGCTTTCCGGTGAGCTTGAACGAGGCGACCTGGATCATCACCGAGAGCGTCTCGATGACGAAGATCCCGCCCATGATCACCAGCACCAGTTCCTGGCGCACGATCACCGCGACCGTACCGAGCACCGCGCCCAGTGCCAGCGCGCCGATGTCGCCCATGAACACCATCGCCGGGTAGGTGTTGAACCAGAGGAAGCCCAGGCCCGCACCGGCGATCGCAGCGCAGATGATCACCAGCTCGCCCGCACCTGGCACCGCCGGGATCTGCAGGTATTTGGAGAACTCGGCATGGCCCGAGGCGTAGGCGAAGATGCCCAGCGCGCACGCGACCAGCACCGAAGGCATGATCGCCAGGCCATCCAGGCCATCGGTCAAATTGACTGCGTTGGAGAACCCGACGATCCAGAAATAGGCGATGGCGACGAAGCCGATCCCCGCCAGCGGCAGCGCCACCGACTTGAACAATGGCAGGTAGAAGGTGGTGGCGGCCGGCACATCGGCGTAGGCATACAGGTAGTAGCCGGCCGCCAGGCCCAGGATCGACTGGCACAGATACTTCCAGCGCGACTTCATTCCGTTGGGATCGCGCTTGACGATCTTCAGCCAATCGTCGTACCAGCCGATCGCGCCGAAGCCGATCATCACCACCAGGACCACCCACACGTACTTGTTGCGGAGGTCGCCCCATAGCAGCACCGAAGCCAGTACCGTCAGCAGGATCAGCGCGCCACCCATGGTCGGCGTACCGGCCTTGGTGAAGTGGGTCTGGGGACCGTCGCTGCGGATCGGCTGGCCCTTGAACTCGGCCAGCTTGCGGATCATCGCCGGGCCCCACCACAGCGACAGCGCAAGCGCGGTCAGCGCCGCAAGAATGCCGCGGAAGGTCAGGTAGCCGAACAGGCCGAACAGGCCTTCGAGCTGCTGCAGCCAGCGGGTCAGTTCAAGCAGCATGCGCGCCCTCCTGTTCCAGCAACTGCCGGACAACGCGATCCATCGCACTGCCGCGCGATCCCTTCACCAGGATCGTGGGAGCCGTAGTCCCCGCGGCGAGGTCGCGCTGCAACGCTTCGGCCAGTGCCGCATGCGAATCAAAGGTGCGTGCGCCTTCGCCGAAGGCCTGCGCGGCATGCGCGCTCAGCTCGCCCAGCGCGTACATCCGCGCGATGCCCGCGGCCTTTGCGCGGCGACCGGCCTCGGCATGCAATGCCTGGGCATCGGCGCCGAGTTCGCGCATATCGCCCAGCACCAGCCAGGCATCGCCCTGCCCTTCGGCCTGCGCGCTTGTCGAGAGCAGGTCGATGGCGGCATTGAGCGAGCCAGGATTGGCGTTGTAGCTGTCGTCGATCAGGGTCGCGCCGTTGCCCAGCACGTGCCGGACCAGGCGGCCGGCGACCGGACGCGCGGCCTCGAGGCCAGTCACCACCGCATCGAAGGACGCACCGGCTCCCAGCGCCAACGCAGCGGCTGCCAGCGCGTTGCGCACGTTGTGACGGCCAGGCAGCGCCAATGTCACCTCCGCCTCGCCTTCGGGTGCGATCAGGACAAAACGCATGCCGCCGGCATCGCCGCGGATGTCGCGTGCGCGGATGTCCGCGGAAGCCTCGATGCCGAAGCGGATCAGCCGCCGCCCGTGCGCGCGCTCGGCGAAATACGGAGCGAACGCGTCGTCGGCGTTGATCACCGCCACGCCATCGGCGGGCAATGCGTCGTAGATCGCGGCCTTGGTGTCGGCCACGCCGAGCAGGCTGCCCATGCGCTCCAGGTGCGCGGGCGCGATGTTGTTCACCAGCGACACGTCCGGGCGCACCACCGTGGTCAGGTAGGCGATGTCGCCCGGCTTGCCGGCGCCCATCTCGTAGATGGCGAAGTCGGCGTCGTCCGGCGCATCGATCACGGCCAGCGGCAACCCGATCTCGTTGTTGCGGTTGCCGGGATTGGCATAGGCCCGCCCAGCACTCTGCAGGGTCGACAGCAGCATAGTCTTGACGCTGGTCTTGCCATTGCTGCCGGTGATCGCGACGACCTTGCCGGAGCGTCCGGACTGCAGCGCCGCGGCGATGGCGGCCAGCGCGCGTTCGGTGTCGGCGACGCTAACCTGCGGAATCTCCGACACGACGGCATGCGAAACCAGCGCGGCGCGCGCGCCGTGCAGCGCTGCGTCGGCGACATGATCATGGCCGTCGAAGCGCTCACCCTTCAGCGCCACGAACAGCGCGCGGCCACCCTCGGGCATGGCGCGGGTATCGCTGGCGATGGCATCGACCATGACGTCTTCGCCGTTCAGGTGGCCGCCGGCCATGCGCGCGATCTCGGACAGGCGCAGCGGCTTCATGAGCCACCTGCCCGGCGCGCCAACGCATCGCGCGCCACTTCGGTGTCGTCGAAGGCGTGCTTCACGCCGGCGACTTCCTGGTAGGTTTCGTGACCCTTGCCCGCGATCAGCACGATGTCGTCGGGTCCGGCATCGCCGATGGCGCGGGCGATCGCGCGCCGGCGATCGCGTTCGACGATCGCATCCTGCGGGCGGGCGAAGCCGGCCACGATCTCGGCCACGATCGCATCGCCGTTTTCGCCGCGGGGATTGTCGTCGGTGACGATCACCACGTCGGCCAGGTCTTCGGCGATGCGCGCCATCTGCGGCCGCTTGCCACGGTCGCGTTCGCCGCCGCAGCCGAACACGCAGACGAGCTGTCCGTGCAGGTGGCCGCGCAGCGATTCGAGCGCCTGCTGCAAGGGGTCGGGCTTGTGCGAGTAATCCACCACCACCAGCGGCTGGCCGTCGCTGCCCCCGATCCGGTTCATGCGCCCGGGAATTGGTTCGAGCTGCGGCAGCACGCTGGCGATGGCCGCATCATCAAAGCCCAGCGCATGCAGCACGCCGGCGACCGCCAGCAGGTTGCCGATGTTGAACCGTCCCAGCAGCGGCGAACGGATTGCATGTCGCGAATCGCCCAGGACCATGTCGAAGGCGATGCCGGCCGCATCCAGCGCCACGTTCTCAGCGCGCACCATGGCCTGTGCATGGCCTTGCGCGCTGGTGCCGATGCCGCGCAACGTCGGCGGCAGTTCCGCCAGCAGCGTCACGCCGAACTCGTCGTCCAGATTCACCACCGCCGCATGCAGGCCCGGCCGGGCGAACAGCCGGGCTTTTGCCGCGCCATAGCTGGCCATGTCGCCGTGGTAGTCGAGGTGATCGCGGGTGAGATTGGTGAACACCGCCACGTCGTAATGCACCGCATCCACCCGCCCCTGGTCGAGGGCATGCGAGCTGACCTCCATCGCGACCGCTTCGGCACCGGCGTCGCGCAGCTCGGCCAGCAGCGCGTGCGTCTGCAGCACCAGCGGTGTGGTGAAGCCCGTGGCGCGCGCCTGGCCGTACAGCCCGGCGCCGAGCGTGCCGACGGTGCCGCTACGGCGACCGAGCAGCTGCAACGCCTGCGCGATGAGCTGCACCGTGGATGTCTTGCCGCTGGTGCCGGTGACGCCCACCATGGTCATCGCATGCGACGGCCGGCCATGGAAGCGATCGGCCATTTCGCCCATGCGCGCGCGCAGTCCGGGAACCGCGATCGCATCCTCGGGCGGCGCAAGTTCCGCGGGCGCCGGCGGCTCGAACAGGATCGCGCTCGCGCCGCTCGCCTTCGCCTGCGCGACGAAGCCCAGGCCATGCACGCTCAGCGGGCTGTTCACGTACGGGCCGATCGCGACGAAGGCATCGCCTGCACGCACCATGCGGCTGTCCTGCACCAGTCCGGTGACCAGCAGGTCGGGGGGCACGGCCGCGACATCCGGCAGCAGTTCGGCCAGCAGCATCGCGCGGTTCATCGCACCGCTCCGCTCTGGTCGGCACTCAGATCGATGGGCCGCGGAGCGCCGTCCTCGGCCATCGGATGCGGTCGGCGTGGCGATTCGGTTGCGCGCGCAGGCACGGTGACGACTGGCGGGGTTGCCCCGGCGCGCTGGTCCGATGGCGGTGCGGGTTGCTTCGCGGCGAGCTTGGCTTCGGCCTTCGCCTGTGCCGCGAGCCAGGTTTCGATGTCGTCGGGCGGCACGTCCATCAGGCGCAGCGCGCCTTCCATGACGTTATGGAACACCGGCCCCGACACCAGTCCGCCGTAGTAGGAACCCTGGCTGGGTTCGTTGATCACCACCGCCATGGCGAAGCGGGGGTTGTCCACCGGCACCACGCCGGCGAAGAACGCCACGTACTTGCGCGAATATCCGCCGTTGCTGGCGATACGCGCGGTGCCGGTCTTGCCGGCGACGTGGTAACCCAGGATCGCGGCCTGGGTGGCGGTGCCGCCGGGTTCGGTGACGGTCTGCATCATCTTCATCACCTCGCCCGCGATCTGCGGGTCGAGGATCTGTTCGGGATCGTTGCGCTCGCCCTTGACGAAGGTCGGCCGCATCGCGCGCCCCTGGTTGGCCAGCGTGGCGTAGGCATGCGCGATCTGCAGCGGCGTGGCCGCAAGGCCGTAGCCGTAGGACATCGTCTGCTTGCTGGTACCGCTCCACTGCCCTGGAGCCGGAAACAGCCCGGAAGCCTCTCCCGGGAACCCGCTGCCCGTGCTGCGCCCGTAGCCGAACTTGCGCAGGAAGTCGTAGAACTGCTGGTTGGACAGCATGTGCGCGATCTTCGCGGCACCGACGTTGGAGCTTTTCCGAATCACGCCGGTGGTGTCGAGCACGCCGTAGTTGTGGGTATCGGTGGTGCGGTAGCGGCCGTTCGGCATCCAGCCCGGGTTGGTGTTGAACAGGGTCTGCGGCGTGATCGCGCCGGCCTCGAGCGCGGCGGCGACGGTCAGCGGTTTCATCGTCGAACCAGGTTCGATCAGGTCGGTCACCGCGCGGTTGCGATGCGCGTCGCGGTTGCCGCCATCGACCTTGTTCGGGTTGAACGACGGCAGGTTGGCCATGGCCAGGACCTCGCCGGTGGCGATGTCCAGCACCACTGCCGATCCGCTGGTGGCGCCGGATTCGAGCAGCTGGTGCTTGAGCTCGCGGTAGGTCAGGAACTGGATGCGCCGATCGATGCTGAGGGTGAGGTCCTTGCCCGGCTGCGCCGCGCGCACCAGGTCCACGTTCTCGACGATGCGCCCGCGGCGGTCGCGGATCACCCGCTTCACGCCGGGCTTGCCGCGCAACCAGTCGTCGAAGGCCAGCTCGACGCCTTCCTGGCCGTAATCGTCGATGTTGGTGAAGCCCAGGATGTGCGCGACCGCCTCGCCCTGCGGATAAAAGCGCCGGTATTCGCGCTGCGAATACACACCGGGAATGTCGTGGGCCATGATCGCGCGCGCCACCGAGGGATTGATGCGGCGCTTGAGCCACATGAATTCCTTGCCCGCGCGCTGCGAGACCTTGCGCTGCAGATAATCCGCCGGCACGCCGAGCGCCTTGGCCAGCACCGGGATGCGCTGCGGGTGCCTGGACAGTTCCTGCGGGTTGGCCCAGACCGATTCCACCGGCGAAGACACCGCCAGCGGCTCGCCGTTGCGGTCGGTGATCATGCCGCGCACGGTCGGGATCTCGATCTCGCGCAGGAAGCGCTCGTCGCCCTGCTTGCGGTAGAAATCGTTGTCGATCAGCTGCAGGTCTACCGCCCGCCCGACCAGCGCCAGCGAGCACAGACCCAGCGCGCCGGTGACCATGAACAGGCGACCGCGCAGGTTGAACTGCGCGCGATGGCGCGGCTTGTTGCCCGGGCGCTGCGCGCGCTTTTCGAACATGCCTTTGTCCGGGGGCGGGCGCTTCATGGACGCACCACCACGATGTCGCCGGTTTCCGGGAATTTCATTCCCAGCCGGCTGCGCGCGATCTGGTCGATGCGGTTGCTCTCGGCCCAGGTCGCCTGCTCCAGCTGCAGGCGGCCGAATTCGATGTTCAGTTCGTCGCGCGCCTTCTCCAGCTTGGTCAGATCGACAAACAGCTGGCGGTGGCGGTGGCGCGCATGGACCACGCCGATCGCGCTGATGACGTTGGCCATGGCCAGCAGGATGACGAGCACGCGCAGGGTCATGCCACGCCCCCCAGTTTCTCCGCCACCCGCAGCACGGCGCTGCGCGCGCGCGGATTGGCGGCGGTCTCGTCCGCGCCGGCCTTCTGCGCATCGCCGATCGCCGCAAGCGTGGGCACGAAGGGCTGCGCTTCGGGCAGCCTGCGGTTGGCCGCGGGTGCCTTGGCATGGCGCGCGATGAAGCGCTTGACGATGCGATCCTCCAGCGAATGGAAGCTGATCACCGCCAGGCGCCCGGCCGGCTTCAGCGCGGACAACGCCGCGTCGAGGCCGCTTTCCAGGTCGGCCAGTTCGCGGTTGACGTGGATGCGGATCGCCTGGAACGAGCGGGTGGCGGGGTGGATTTTCTCCGCTCCGCGCGGCATCACCGAAGCGATCAGTTCCGCCAGCTCCGCGGTGCGCGTGATCGGCTGCTGCGCCCGGCGCGCGACGATCGCGCGCGCGATCCGGCGCGACTGCCGCTCCTCGCCGTAGGTGTAGAGCACGTCGGCGATCTCGGATTCGGATGCGCGCGCCAGCCATTCGGCCGCGCTTTCGCCGCTGTCCGGATCCATGCGCATGTCCAGCGGGCCATCCTTGCCGAACGAGAAACCACGCTCGGCGACATCCAGCTGTGGCGAGGAGACACCAAGGTCGAACAGCACGCCATCCAGCCCGGCGCGCGCTTCATCCCAGTACGACAGGTCGGCAAAGCTGCCGCGACGGATCGCAACCCGCCCATCGCCGCCGAACTGGCGCTCGGCCTCGACGATCGCTTCGGGATCCTTGTCCATCAGCAGCAACCGGCCTCCGGGGCCTAATCGCGACAGCACGCCGCGCGCATGCCCACCGCGCCCGAACGTGCCATCCAGGTACGTTCCATCCGCCTTGATCCGCAGCCCTTCCATGACCTGCGCAAACATCACTGGCAAGTGCAGGACCGGCAGGTGGGCGGATACGGCATCCGCGCCACCGCCCGTCACAACCGCAACTCGAGCATCGGCGCGCTCAGGTCCTCGTCGGACAGCACCTGTCCGATCTGGGCGTGATGCGCCTGCTCGCTCCACAGCTCGAACCGCCTGCCCATGCCCAGCAGCACGGCTTTCTTGTCGATGCCGATGGCACTGCGATGGCTGGCGGGTATGCCGATGCGCGCGCTGCTGTCCAGTTCCACCGGCTGCGCGGCGCCGACCAGCTTGAACTGCAACTGGCGGTGGGCGCGCACGGTGGTTGACAGCTTGTTGACGTCATCCCGGACCCGCTGCCATTCGTGCTCGGGGTACAGGTACAGGCATCCAGCCTCGAACGGGTTGTAGGTGATGACGAGGCGGTTGCCGCACTCGCGCGCGACAAGGTCCCGGTAGCTGGTCGGGATGGCCAGCCGGCCCTTGTCGTCGATAGTGATGGCGGTCTCGCCCTGGAACATCCTGCCCTCGGCGCCCCTCTTCCCGGCGGGCTTCTGTGCCTCGGAAAACCACGGTTTCCCCGGTTTCCCCACGAGTTGCCACCTTAGGAGTGGCCAGAGGGGTTGTCAACAAGTTTCAGTGACGGAATTCACTAGGCAGGTCAATGACTTGCGAAGAACTTGAGAGAACTGTTCAAGCTTTATCCACAACCTTCTGATTCGTCTCAAATTTTGAGATTCGGCTTATTCTCACAATGAGTGAGACAGTCGCGATCGAGCCCCGCGGAACGGTGTTGCGGCGCAGCACTCTCTCTATTGTTGCGTTGAAGCAACAAATCCAAGGTCTGGACTATGATTGCGCGCAATCTGCTCCGATCGAGCGTCCACTGCCGACAGGCCCGGCGTCCCATCAAAAACTTTCCGCCGTAAGCGGCAAGCTGCCAGAGCGCGTGACCCGCAAAACTGCCCCACGAAGCCAAGCCCCTTGGGTAGGGGGCGGCGAAGCCGCGGGGATTGGGGGCGCAGCGGCGCCCCACGTTCGCACAGCGAACTTTGGGGTTCCTGGATACAGCTCGGGGACGTGAGGCGAAGCTGCGGCGAGCTGCAAGAGCGCCCGTCTGAACCAAGCCCCCTTGGTAAGGGGGCGCGGCGAAGCCGCGGGGATCGGAAGCGATCGCCCGGGGCCCAAGGTTTGCGCAGCAAACCTTGGGGCTTCATTGCGCATCGCGCAATGAAGCGGGGTGGCGGAGCCGGCCGATAAGCCGGGTTCTGTCGTGGACAGTCATTCCTCTAGGCGCAGCGTCACCGCTACGCTCGAGCAACCTACCCGGACCCGACGCGGGCAACGTCATGAGGTCCCTATTTGGTCTTGCTCCCGGTGGGGTTTGCCGTGCCGGCCTGTTGCCAGGCTCGCGGTGCGCTCTTACCGCACCATTTCACCCTTGCCCGCATCCCGAAGGACCGCTGGCGGTATCTTTCTGTTGCACTTTCCGTCGGCTCGCGCCGCCCAGGCGTTACCTGGCACCGTGCCCTGTGGAGCCCGGACTTTCCTCGGCATCCGCACCCACCGTAGTGGGCCGATGACGCGACTGTCTGGCCGGCTCCGCCGCACGTATTGTCGCATGCAGGCCTCGCACGCATGCGCAGGGCGGATTTCGGCGGGAGCGCCCGTTCAACCTGATGAAGGTCCGAAAGCCGGCGCCGCCGGACATGGCGCAGTTATCCGGGCAATGGATCTAGCCACTGCCTGGAAGCCGCTTCGCGCAGGTCGTCCACCGTATCGATATCCAGCCCGAGCTCGGGGGCCTGCAGGGCGCAGATGGCCTCGGGTCCGAGCAGGCTCAGTCGAGCGCCGAAGCCGCGGTCGCCGGTCAGCTCGTCCGGATGTGCGAACCAGTCGAACGGCACAACGGCCGGAACCCCAAAACGCTCGCCATGCACGGTGGCGGCGCAGCGCGAGGGCGCGGTCTGCGCACCGACCAGCAGCGCCTGCAGATGCCGCAGCTCGAGTGCCGGTTGGTCGCATCCCAGGATGAGCACCGGCGCTTCAAGACGGGCCACGATTGCCTGCCCTGCGGCATGCAGACTGGTGCCAAGCCCTTCGCGCCACTGCGGGTTGTCGATGAACTCGCAGGGAATATTGTGCAGCGAACGCTCTATCCCATCGCGTTCGGCGCCGACCACGACCAGCAACCGCTCCGGTGACGTTTCCGAGGCGAGCCGGGCAGCGCGATGCACCAGGGTTTCGCCTGCGCGCGTGAGCAATTGCTTGGGCCGGCCGAGGCGCGTGCTGCCGCCCGCCGCCAGCACGATGGCCAGGTGCGTGGGCTTCACGTTCTGCCGGCGTTGGCGCGCCAGTCCTGCAACTGCGCGGCGATGCTCAGCGCGATCGCTTCGGCCCCTTCTCCTCCCAGGTCGAGTCCGACCGGCGAGCGCAGGCGTGCGGACAACGCGTCGCGCTGCGCGGGCGTCAGCAGCTTGAACAGGTCGTCGCGCCGGCGCGGCGGGCCGAGCAGGCCCACGAAAGAAATGGAGGTGGCCGCCAGGGCCTCCAGCGCGTCCCGATCCAGCTCGAAACTGTGGTGCATCACCAACGCCGCATCGAATGTGCGGCCCGCACGCAGCACGTCGTCCGACAGCGTGTCGAACCGTGCGTCCGCGCGATCGCCGCAGGCAAGCCAGCGAGGCCGATGCTCCACCAGGCTGGTCCGCCAGCCCAGGTCGTGCAGCAGTCCCAGCAACGCATGCGTTTCTGGCCCGGCACCCAGCATGAGCACTTCCGGCGGCCTCGGCAGTGGCAGCTGCCAGTGCTGCGTACCACGTGCCCAGCCTGGGCTGCCCGCCGGGACCTGCCATGCGCGGCTGATGCCGTTCGCTTCCATCTGCACCAAGCCGTTCGACGCCAGCGAGCGCTGGAGCGTCGTTCCGCCGTCGATCCATGCCTCGAATAACGCCTCGACCCCGCGCAGTGCGCGCACGGGCAGCAGCGCGATGCGCAACCGTCCCCTGCATCCCATGGCCGACCCGGAAAACAACGCCTCGTCTTCGCGCGTGTCGACGTCGATCCACTCGATGCACTCGCCTGCATCGGCCTGCATTGCGCGACGCGCCAGTTCCGGTTCGAGGCAGCCGCCGCTCAACCATCCGACCTGCACGGTCTGGGCGAACAATGCCATCGCACCGGCGCGGACATAGGTCGAGCCTTCGGTCTCCAGGACCAGAGCGAGCGCTGCGGGGGCGTCCTGGCGTGCGAGCATTGCCGCCGCCTGCAGCACCGCACGTGGGTTGCCGGCGGCGAGGAAGGCAGCGGCCGAGCCGCCCTGGAACCCGCGAGCGCCGATATCTGTCACCGCGTGCCCTGCCAGTGTCGCGGCCGGTTCACATGCCGCAGGTAGATCCTGTTCCATGCAAGCCATCCGGATGACGCTCACGCGACCGCGGGCAATTTGTCGATCAGCTTGTCGAGCGTCACCGGATACTCGCGCACGCGTACTCCGGTCGCGTTGTAGACGGCATTGGCGATGGCCGCGGCCACGCCACAGATCCCCAGTTCGCCTACGCCCTTGGCTTTCATCGGCGAAGACATCGGATCGGTTTCGTCAAGGAACACGACCTCCTGATGCGGGATGTCGGCATGCACGGGAACCTCGTAACCGGCGAGGTCGTGATTGACGAAGAAGCCCAGGCGCTTGTCGATCGCCAGTTCCTCCATCAACGCCGCACCCGCGCCCATGGTCATCGCGCCGATCACCTGGCTGCGAGCGGACTTCGGGTTGAGGATGCGGCCCGCGGCGCAGACGGCCAGCATGCGGCGGATGCGGATCTCGGCCGTGGCGCGGTCCACGCCGACTTCGACGAAATGCGCGCCGAACGTGGATTGCTGGAACTTCCTTGCAAGATCGCCGAACTCGATCGTGTCCTCCGCCACGATTTCGCCGTCCTTGGCCGCCTGACCCAGAGGCATGCTGCGGCCGCCGGCACTGACCGTGCCATCGGCGAATTGCGCCGCGGCCGGATCCAGGCCCAGCTTCTGCGCGACCGCTTCGCGCAGCTTGACGCACGCGGCATACACGCCGGCGGTGGAACTGTTGGCACCCCACTGGCCGCCGGAACCGGCCGACACGGGAAACGAAGAATCGCCCAGGCGCACGACCACGTTCTCCAGTGGCACGCCGAGCATTTCCGCCGCGGTCTGGCCGATGATGGTGTAGGTGCCGGTGCCGATGTCGGTCATGTCGGTTTCCACCGTGACCGTGCCGCGCGGATCCAGGCGCACGCGTGCGCCCGACTTCATGACGAGATTGTTGCGGAAGGCCGAGGCGACACCCATGCCCACAAGCCAGCGTCCGTCGCGAGTCTGTCCAGGTGTTGCCGGACGCTTGGCCCAGCCAAAGCGATCGGCACCGGTGCGCAGGCATTCCACCAGCTGGCGCTGCGAGAACGGACGCTCGGGCTTCTCCGGGTCCACCTGGGTGTCGTTGCGGATCCGGAATTCCACCGGATCGATGCCCAGCTTCTCCGCCACTTCGTCCATCGCCACTTCCAGCGCCATCAGGCCAGGCGCCTCGCCCGGTGCGCGCATCGCATTGCCCTCGGGCAGATCGAGCGCGGCCAGCCGCAGCGCGGTCATGCGATTGGCGCCGGCATACAGCAGCTTGGTCTGTTGCGTGGCGGCTTCTGGGCCGCCGCCGGGCAGGTCTCCCGACCAGCTCTCGTGGCCGATCGCGGTGATCGTGCCGTCGGGCTGGGTGCCAATGCGGATGCGCTGGATCGTGGCCGGGCGATGCGTCGTGTTGTTGAACATGAGCGGGCGCGTCAGCGCCACCTTGACCGGCCTCTTCGCCGCCCTGGCGCCCAGCGCGGCCAGCACCGCGTCCGCGCGCAGGAAGAGCTTGCCGCCGAACCCGCCGCCGATGTAGGGCGACACCAGGCGCACGTTTTCCTTCGGGATTCCCAGCGTCCGTGCCATGTCCTGCACGCCCCAGTTGATCATCTGGTTGGCGGTCCAGACGGTCAGCTTGTCGCCTTCCCAGGCCGCGATCGAAGCGTGCGGCTCCATCATCGCGTGCGACTGGTCTGGCGTGGTGTAGGTCTGGTCGAATTGCACGGGAGCCGATGCAAATGCTGCGGCGAAATCGCCGGCCTTGCTGTCCGGGTCGCTCTTGGGCTCAACCGCAGAACCTTTGGCCTTTGCCAGGTCGTACTTCCCCTTGCTTCGCGCGTAGTCGACGCGCAACAGCTGCGCGGCCGCGCGTGCCTGCTCGAAGGTCTCGGCCACGACCAGGGCAATCGCCTGGTGGTAATGCTCGATATCGGGTCCGCCGAGCAGCCTGGCGGTGTTGAAATTGCCCTTGGTGAGTTTGCCCGCATTCCTGGCGGTGACCACGGCCAGGACGCCCGGCGCGGCGCGCGCGGCGCTGTCGTCGAGCGAAGAGATCCGGCCCTTGGCGATCGCCGCGCCCACGACATAACCGTAGGCCTGGTTCGGAACCACGTCATGCCGCTCGTAGGCATACGGCGCGGCGCCGGTGGTCTTCAATGGACCGTCGATCCGGTCGGTCGGCTTGCCGACGACCTTGAGCTGGTCGATGGGATTGGTGGTGGCGGGGGTATCGAACTTCATGTCTGCGCATCCATCAACACCGCGGCGATGGTGCGCTCGACCAGCGGCAGCTTGAAGGCGTTCTGGGGCGTCGTTCTGGCGCCTTCGAGCAGGCGCGCGGCGACAGCCTTGGACCCGCGCGGAAGCTCCGCCTCGGCCGCCTCGACGCGCCATGGCTTGTGCGCAATGCCGCCAACAGCCACGCGTCCGCTGCCGTCGCGCTGGACCACGGCCGCGACCGAAACCAGCGCGAAGGCATACGAGGCACGGTCGCGCACCTTGCGGTAAACGTGCTTGCCGCCGAGCGGCTTGGGCAGGGTGACGGCCGTGATCAGTTCGCCCGGTTGCAGGTCGGTCTCGACCTGCGGCGTCGATCCCGGCAGGCGATGGAAATCGGCGATGGGAATCCTGCGCGTGGCGCCGTTCGACGCAACGGTTTCCACCGTCGCATCAAGCACGCGCATGGCCACCGCCATGTCGCTGGGATGGGTCGCGATGCAGGCGTCGCTGGTACCCATCACGGCGTGCTGGCGGCTGAAACCTTCGAGCGCCGCGCAGCCACTGCCGGGCAGGCGTTTGTTGCAGGGCTGGTTGGTGTCATAGAAGTACGGGCAGCGGGTGCGCTGCAGCAGATTGCCGGCGGTGGTGGCCTTGTTGCGCAGCTGGCCCGAAGCGCCCGCCAGCAACGCCCGCGACAGCACGGCATAGTCGCGACGCACGCGCCGGTCCGCGGCCAGGTCGGTGTTGCGCACCAGCGCACCGATGCGCAGGCCACCGGCATCGGTGGCTTCGATCCGGTCGAGCCCGAGGCCATTGACGTCGACCAGGTGCGCCGGCGTCTCGATTTCCAGCTTCATCAGGTCGAGCAGGTTGGTGCCGCCGGCGATGAAGCGCGCGCCGGGCGTGCGCGTCGCGGCCGCGACCGCCTCGGCCGGCGTGCGCACGCGCTCGTAGCTGAAGGCCTTCATCCGCGCCTCCCGGCGACCTCGGCGATCGCATCGACAATGTTGGAGTACGCGCCGCAGCGGCAGATGTTGCCGCTCATCCGCTCGCGGATCTCCTCGTCCGTGACGCGCGGCCGCGCACGCAGGTTGGCGCTGGCGTGGCTGGGAATGCCGGCCTTGATCTCGTCCAGCACCGCCACCGCCGAACAGATCTGTCCGGGCGTGCAGTAGCCGCACTGGTAGCCGTCGTGCTTGACGAAGGCGCGCTGCATCGGATGCAGATCGTCCGGCGTGCCCAGTCCCTCGATGGTGGTGATCGTGTCGCCTTCGTGCATCACCGCCAGACTCAGGCAGGCGTTGATGCGGCGGCCACCGGCGATGACTGTGCAGGCGCCGCACTGGCCGTGGTCGCAACCCTTCTTGGTTCCGGTCAGCTGCAGGTGCTCGCGCAGCGCGTCGAGCAGGGTCGTGCGTGTGTCGAGTTCGAGCGCCTGCGCCTTGCCGTTGACGGTGAAGGCCACCTTGGCCCTGACGGGGGCCTTGGCGTCCGGAACGGTAGAGGCTTTGCTCGCGGCGGCGGACGCGCTTGGCGCGACTCCCGCAGCGACGGTGGTGGCGCCGGCAAGAAGCACCTCGCGCCGGGTCATCCTGAAACCGTCGTGTTCCTGCATGTCCGCCCTATCCTTTCCCGGCCCAGGACCGGCGCATTCGACGAGAAACCCTGCAATGACCGGTCTGGTTGGCGTCGCAAAACGAAACGACAGCAACCGCATTGCCTGTTGGCGCACGACATGCCGGCCCGAGTGCGAATTACGTTTCGCCCAACGGCTAGTCGTACCAATTCAGTCGCTACCATTGCGTGAAAGATTCGTGGCCGGGCGCAGCCGCGCCGGCGAAGGCAATGCGTGTAGCGCCGGCGTTTCGAACTGCGCCTTGGGCGGCTGCGTCACGGCCCGGCGCGGACGGATGCGCGAACGGATTCACATTTCTCGCCAGATATCGCATCGGATCGATCGCGTCAGCCGCCATGCCCGTACAGGGCCTTCCTCGGCGCACCGCTGAGGTCGGCCGCGAGCTTGGCGGCCGCGGAAGGCGGCAGGTGTTCGCACAGTTTCGAATACAGACGCCGGCCCTCGATCAACTTCGCCTCGGCCTCGTCCCCTACTCCCTGCACCAGCAGGACGAATTCGCCCCTGCGCTGGTTCGCGTCGGCTTCGACCTGCTCCCGGAGGCCGGCGAGCGGGCCGTCCAGTATGGTTTCGAACAGCTTGGTCAACTCACGCGCGATCACTGCCGGGCGTTGCGTACCGAACGCATCGACCGCGTCGGCAAGCGTCTGCGCGATTCGGTGCGCGGACTCGTAGAAGATCAGGGTGCGGGTTTCCGACGCGAGCTGGGCCAGGCGCTCGCGCCGCGCGGACGCCTTGACCGGCAGGAAGCCCTCGAACACGAAGCGGTCGCTGGGCAGTCCGGCCACAGACAGCGCCGCCACCAGGGCACTGGCGCCGGGCACCGGACTGACCCGGATGCCGGCCTCCCGCGCGGCACGCACCAGCCGGAATCCGGGGTCGCTGACCAATGGCGTGCCGGCATCGGACACCAGCGCCAGCGAATCGCCGGCCAGCAGGCGCGCGACCAGGCGTTCGGACACTTCGGCTTCGTTGTGCTCGTGCAGCGCCAGCAGCGGACGCTCGAGTCCGAAATGCGCAAGCAGCTGGCGCGTGTGGCGCGTGTCTTCGGCGCAGATCGCCGCGGCGCCCTTCAATGTGTCCAGCGCGCGCGGCGACAGATCGGCCAGGTTGCCGATCGGCGTTGCCACCACGAACAGTGTTCCAGGAGCCGGTGTTCCAGGAGCTGGCGCACCCGGAGCCGGGCTTCCCGCAGCCTGCTTTCCCACGGGGTATCGCGATGTTGCGGGGGCCGCGGGCATGCCTCGTCTCCGGTCGTGCGCGGGTAGAATCCTAGCCGTTCCCGCAAACCGGCCGGATGCCATGCGCAGATTGAATCGTTCGACGCTCCCGACGCGGCTGCTTCCGCTCGCGCTGTTGCTGGCGCTGGTGAGCGGTTGCGCCACGGTCCGCGTGAGCCAGCCGACGGGGCCGGTCGAGGACACGCCGGCCGAGGGTCAGCAGCGTGCGGCACGCTGGCAGTTCGATGCGGGTGCCCGCCCTCCTGCCGAAAGCGACGGCTATCGTCCGCCGATCAAACTCGCGGTGCTGCTGCCGCTGTCGGGCGGCCTGGCCACGGCCGCCGCACCGGTGCGCGACGGGCTGCTGGCGGGTTACTACGGTGAACATCGGCGCCGCCCGGAGCTCGTGTTCTACGACACCAGCGGCACGGCCGCGGGCGCGGGTGCCGCCTACGCCCGTGCGGTCGCCGAGGGCGCGGATCAGGTGCTGGGGCCGCTGGGACGCGAAGAGATCGATGCGGTGTACCGCGGCGTGCAGGCCAGCGCGCCGGTGATCGCGCTCAATCGTGGCCCCTCCAATCCCCCGCCCAACAGCGCAAGCTTTTCGCTGGCGCCGGAAGACGATGGCATCGGCGCCGCCGACTATCTGGTCGCACGCAACGCCAAACGCGTGCTGGTCCTCGCCGGCGACGGCGACTACGCCCGCCGCAGCGTGGCCGCCTTCGGCAAGCGCCTGCAGGAAAAGGAAGGCACGGTGCTGCAGACCTTGCCGGTGTATGGCGACAAGCCGGCCGACATGACCCCGGCGTTGCAGGCCGCTGCCCAGGCCGCGGGCGGCGTGGATGCGGTGTTCCTGGCGCTGCGTCGCGCGCAGGCCCGGGCGATCGCGCCGCAGCTTGCCGCGGCGGGGTTGACCGCCAAGCCGCGGGTGGCGACTTCGCAGCTGGTGTCCGGCAGCGGCAAGCCTGAAGACGACCGCGCGCTCGACGGTATCGCCTTCCCCACCGATGCCTGGAGCGTCACCGGCACGCGCGGCCTGCCCAGCGCCACGGTGACCGGCGCCTCCCTGCCCACCGCACGCGGATCCGCCGCCAGGCTGTTCGCATTCGGCTACGACGCGTGGCTGCTGACCGCCTATCTCGAACACCTCGCGTTGAGCGACGAGGCGCGCGTGGAGGGCGCCACCGGCGTGCTGCGGATCGGCGCGGACGGCAACGTCGTGCGCGCCCCGGCCTGGTCCACCTTCAGCAACGGGGCCGTGATTCCACTGACGGGCGCCGGCGGTTGAGCGAACGCCGCCTGCGCGGCGCACAGGTCGAAGCCGCCGCCCGCGCGCACCTGCTGCGCGCAGGTTTGCGCGAGATCGCGGCGAACGCGAACTTCCGCCTGGGCGAACTCGATCTGGTGATGTTCGATCGGGACACCCTGGTGTTCGTGGAAGTGCGTTACCGCCGCCATTCCGGATTCGGCGGCGGCGCCATGTCGGTGGACGCGAACAAGCGGCGCAAGCTGGTGCGCGCCGCGCAGCAGTTCCTGCTCGGCCATCCGCGCTACGCCAACACCCCCTGCCGTTTCGACGTGGTCGAGGCCGATGGCGATCCCGACGCGCCGCGGCTGCACTGGATCCGCGACGCGTTCCGGGCTGACGATCTCTGAGCTAGACGCATGTCGCATGCGTCACCTGCCAGCAGGTGTCAGGCCCTCTCCTGGTCCTTGCGTACAATCCCCTCTCCTTCTGTGAGCGGTAGTGACGCGCAGCGCCGGGAGACGGGCCCTTCCCACAGTGACACCTATCGCACAAGTATCACCTTCATCCGCTCCGCCGGCTGTTTGTTGATAGCCGGCGGGTCGATGATCAGCAGCGCGCCGGTCTGTACACGCTTATTGCGGCTTGTTGGTGACTTGCGGGTCGCATGGGATGGTGCAGTTGCCGTTACCGGTATCGGTCACCTGGATGCTGTACTCCGCGTTTTCGACCGCGTTGTTGGCGTCGATGATCGCGCCGGCGCGATTGCCATTGCCGCTCCAGCTGAGCTGGTTCTGGGGGTCGTCTTTGAACGTGTGGCCGCTGATCTGGTAACGCGGGTCGGCGATCAGCTGGATCGGTGCGGTATCCCGGCCTTGGTTGACCGTCTGGATCAGGCCACCGGCGCTGTCGTCGCCACCGGTGTAGCAATAGCCGTAGGTGGTTTGGTTGTCGGACGCCAGGACGTTGTGCCAGCCGGGATCGCTGGAACCGCCGATGCGGATGTCGAGGTTGATGTTGGGCGTGCTGGGCATGGTCGTCTCCTGCTGGGGAATGGCCTTGCGGCCGGGACACGGGCCAACGGCCCGGCGATTCAAAGTGCGGTGAGGCCGTTCATTGCGTGGCGACCCGGGTGACCGTTGGAAAAGGCTGCAGCGGGACATAGCCGGCGGTGTCGAGGCGTTGCCGGTGCCTCGCGGCCTCGGTGGTGCGGCCGAGGAAATACATCGCGCGGATCAGCGTGTTCAGGCGCTCAAACGGTATTGGGCCATCGGCATTGGCCCGCAGCAGTCGCTCGGCATCGGTCCAGGCTGCTCGCGCAGTCGCGTTGTTGCCCGCAAGCTGCGCCGCTTCCCCGTCCAATATCAGGGTATGGGCCAGGACGATACGCAGTGGCTCGGTCTGACGAACCTGCCATGCGGGAGTGAGCACCGCATGCGCTTGCGCCAGCCGATCGCGGCCCGCCTCAACGTCGCCGCGCGCCAGCGCCGCTTGCGCCTGCAGGTTGCGGGCCTTGCCGAGCCAACGCAGCGCACGATCGCTCTTGGGCTCGGCGGCGAGCGCGGTCGCGAAGATCGCTTCGGCCATCCGCAACTGATCGTCGTTCGTGGAGGGACTGGCAGATAACACCGCTTGCCACCAGCGGCACACCCCCAAGCCCACCTGCCATTCGGCGTTGCGCGGATCGTGGCGCACCAACGCAATCGCGAGCGGAAGCGCAGCCTCTATGCTTGTGCGTGCTTCGAGCAGACGCCCGCGAAGCGCCTGCGCCTCCGCGAGCAAGGTCGAGGAGTCGATCCGATATTCCTTCCAAGTGGCGTTCTCCGGCTCGGAGGCCTGGTTACGGGCAATGTCCCGATCGGCTTCTACGAAAAACTTTTCGGCATCGGCCAATCGCCCTTGCCGCAATGCGAGGCTGCCAAGCCAAGAAGCGGTATCAGCGGCCTCAAACCGCAGCTGGAGATCCTGTGGGCGTTGCCGTAACCAGGTTCGGTGAAGCACCATTTTCCTGCGCATCGCGCGTTCGGCCTCGGCGTAGCGCCCGCGGCTTTCATCGAGTACGGCCAGGTTGTGATGCCCATAGGCCATCTCTTTTTGCCAATCGAAATTGTTCGGATCCATCGCCGCCAACTTGATCGCGCTGTCGCGATACTTGCGGAACCACACGCCGGTTTCGTCGTGCCTGCCCTGTTGCAGGGCCACGAAGCCGATCCAGTACTCGGCCTGCGCCAGATCGAACAGGCGCTGTCCGTTCTCCGGAGCGCGCTGGTACAACGCGGTGCTGCGTGCATGCGCTTCGCGGAACGCGGACATGGCGGCGTCGTGGTTGCCTTCGTCCAGCCGTACCTGGCCGATCCCGGTCAGCGAGCGCGCCTGCTCCTCCAGTGCCCGGTCGCTCATGTCGCGCGGGTCGAGCGTGGCGAAATAGCCGGTGGCCTTGTCGTCCACGGCGCGCATCAGGTCCAGGCGGCCGACCGTGGTCAGCTTCTTGCGCAGGTCGCCAAGCATGAAACCCAGGATGTCTTCGGCCTGCGCCTGCCGGCGCTGGGCATCGTTGCGCGCGAGATAGGCCGATGCCGCCAGGCCCGAGGTGACCGCCATGCCCGCCAGCGATGCCGCCGCGACGATCGCCAGCTTGCGATTGCGCCGCTGCGACTCGCGCCGCGCCAGCGCGTCATAGCCAATGCCGAGCAGCCCGGCAACCAGTTTCAGGAACGCGCGTTCGCGTCCGTCGCCTTCTGCGCGCGCATCGGCTGCCAGTGGTTCGCGCACCGCGCCCGCGGCATCGGTGAGCAGGGCCGGTGGGAAACATGAAAGCGCGGCATCACGGCTGCCGGGGTCACCCGCCACGACGAAACTGTAGATCCGATCGCTGCGGCCTGAGGCGCGAAACGCCTCGATTTCGGCATTCACCCAGCGCGACGCGGCGGCCGCCGGTGAACAGACCACGATCAGCGCTTGCGCATCGGCCAGCGCCGCGTGGATGGTCGCGCCCAGGTCGCCCGAGCTCGGCAGCTCGTCGCGGTCGAGGAAGAACTTTCCCAGGCGCCGTTCGATGGGCGCAGGAGCCGAGGGCGTTCCGACCAGTCGCGAAGGCACCCGATAGGTTTCAAGCCGGCGCAACAGCCAACCGGCCGTGGCCGCGTCGGCGTGGCTGTAGCTGATGAAGGCGCGGAATTGCATGGGCACGCCGGGGGAGCGTATGCACGGGTAACGGGGGCATGCCGGGCAATGGGACAGCGCCGCGGCGCCAACGGCAGTACTTCCGACGAACGGTCGACGCCGGTCGGCGACTCAGATCCGGGAGTGTTGCACCGGCCGCTCACGGTGCATCAGGGTCCACGCGGCATGCTCGCTCAGCGCCGCCTCGCCCAGCGCGCGCAGCACCCGCCGCTTCTCCTGCACGTTGCGACTTTCATCGACGCGACGCCGGGCTGCCGAGAAGATCCGCTGCATGAACGCGTACTGCTTGATCAGCTCCTTGTCGGCCTTCTTGTGCATGTAGGCTTCGTGGACCGCAGCGGCGACCGAGAGGATGCCCATCACCGCCACCAGGTTGTGCTTGAGCTCGCCATCGAACCATCGTGCGAACAGCGCAAGCAGAACGCCGACGCCGACGCCTAAAACAATGCAGCACAGGCCGAACAATTCGGCCCGATGGTGCAGGCGCGCACGACGCTCTATCGCCCTGACGTAGTAGTGGAGCTGCCCCGCCTTCCCCGGTGCCCCGATCCAATCCGCGATCACGACATCGATCCGCGACTCGGGCTCCGGCGCGGACCCCAGTGCGGCCTCCAGTCCGGCTCCGCGCATCACATTGCGGATCCATTCCAAACCGGCGTCTTGCTTCTGCAGGAAGTTGTCATGCGCGAATGTCGCGCCGGGCCCGTCCGTCAACCCCGCCCACTGCCAGTACGCTTGCACCCGCAGGCCTTCCGCGAGCGCGCGGTAATCGAGGTACTTGCGCTGCCAGTCGCCGCGGCGGGCCACCCAAGTGACCGCCATGCCGGTGAGGAATACGGCGAGGAATCCGTAAATCACCAGATCCTCGCTGGCGACGTGGGTGTAGGAGAAGAATGCGGCGCCCATCAGGCCCGCAAGCAGATAGGTCGCCCGCAAGACCCGGTTGACCCGCCGCTGGTACAGCCGTGCAAGCCCGTCCGCAGCCTCGAACAGCGGCCATATACCACCAAGACCGACGGGCCGCGACGCGCCCGTCGAAGTTGCGGCATCGGCAAGATGGCGAGCGATATCGGCGTTGAATTCAGACTGCTTGCGCCATGCGTCGTCGAACGATTCCGGCAGGTGGGGACTGCCCGGATCGGCGACGCTGGTCAGCCAGGTCGGAACAGCGCCTGGTGCGTTGTGGCTTCCCGCCCGCGGCGCGCGGATGTGGCACACCAGGGTATCGTCCACCAGCCCAAGCAGGCTGGAGCCCTCGTGCCTGCGCTCGATCTGGCCAGGCACGTCCCCATGCAGGTGGAAGCGCACGATCTGCGCGGTGCCCCCCAGTTGCTCGGAGGGTTCGCCGTCCCACAGCGCCAGCAGGAAGTGGCAGTGGTTCGAGGTGAACGTGCCGGCGTCCGCGTATTGCTTGTCGCGTGCCGATCCTGGGGTCGAGATGCTGGCGACGCTGTTGCCGCGGCTGAGCGGCAGCACGTGCGCCTCCACTTGGTCGCACTGGCGCTCGAACTCGGCGCGAGCATCCTCGGAAGGAAAGTCGTCGCGATACAGCGCCACCGGCATCGGCAGCGGCGCGATCACCCGGATCCGCATCTCCAGGGCGATCCGCGCCACCAGCTGATCGCTGCCCGCCGCCAGCGGCGAGACCACCACCAGCGGCAGTCGCGGATAACGCTTTTGCAAGTCGCGCAACACATCGCGGACCTGATGTTCGAGGATCGGAATGTCGGAAGGGCGCAGGCTGCGATGGCCGGTGACTCCGACCACGAGCGCCGTCGACAGCAACGCGGATTTCGGTTCGGCGAGCATCGGGCCCCCGCGCACGGCGCGGATGCCGCTCCCAGCAGCAACGGCAACCTACGCGCGATTCGGCCAGCGTGGATCGATCAGGCGAAGTGGGCGTAGCCGCTGCGTGGCGGCGTCCACGTGCCGCCGTCCGCGCGGACGGCGGCGACGCCCGGCGTGTCGACGATCCGTCCGATCCGGGTCGCTGCAGTCCCAGTCGCTTTCGCCGCGGCGGCAATGGCCCCGGCCGCATCGGGCGGAGCGGTGAAGCACAGCTCGTAGTCGTCGCCGCCGCAGGCCTGTTCGCCGCGCAGGGTATCGCCGCTGCTGCGCGCCGCCAGGGCGGGCGATGCGGGCAGGCGGTCGACATCGACTTCGGCGCCGACGCCGCTGGCGCGACACACATGGCCCAGGTCCTGGAGCAGGCCGTCGGAGACGTCGATGCAGGCGTGCGCGAGCGGCGCCAGCGCTACGCCGAAGGCCACGCGCGGTTCGGGCAGGTCCAGGCGCGCGCGCAGCGCCGGGTCGGCAACGCCGCCGGCCTGCAGCTGGGCCAGTGCTGCTGCTGCATCGCCCAGCGTGCCGGTGACCCAGATGTCGTCGCCTTCGCGCGCGGCGTCGCGCCGCAGGCCGCCGCCGTGTTGCACCAGGCCATGCGCGGTCACGCATACCGACAGCGGACCGCGGGTGGTGTCGCCGCCGACCAGGGCCACCCCGTGCTGCGCCGCGAGCTGCAGGAAACCATCGACGAAGCCGTCGAGCCAGGCCTCGTCCGCATGCGGCAACGACAGCGACAGCGTGCACCAGGCCGGGCGCGCGCCCATCGCGGCCAGGTCGGACAGGTTCACCGCCAGCGCCTTCCAGCCGATGGCGGACGGGATGGTGTCGTGCGGGAAATGCACGCCGGCGTTGAGCGTGTCGGTGGCCACCGCGAGGTCGTGACCCTCGAGGACGCGCAGCAATGCGGCATCGTCGCCGATGCCGAGCAGCACGTCGGCGCGTGTGGATACCCGCACACGGATGCGTTCGATCAGCTCAAATTCCGCGCCGCGGCCGGATCCGGTCACGATGACCTCCAACGCGCCGCAGCGCGCAATGGAACGCCAGGCGTCGATGCCTTCGACGCCGGACAGCAAGGCGCAGTCGTCGTCAGCTGCGCGTGCCCTGCATTTCGACCGCGCGCCAGTCCGCCGCGGCCTTGTCCAGCACGCCGTTGACATAGGTATGGCCGTGTTCGGAGCCGAAGCGCTTGGTGGTGCGCAGTGCCTCGTCGATGATCACCCGGTAAGGCACGTCGATGCGGTGTTGGAGTTCGTAGGCGGAGATCCGCAGCATCGCCCGTTCGATCGCATCGACTTCCTCGATGCCGCGATCCAGGTAAGGCTGCAGCGAACGGTCGAGTTCCGCGCGATGCGCGGCCACGCCTCGAACCAGATCCTCGAAATATTCCAGATCGGCTTCCTCGTGGATCTGCTCGTGCGCGAACTGGCCGACAATGTCGCGCACGTCCGCCCCCGACAGCTGCATGGCGTACACCGCCTGCAGCGCGCGCCGGCGCGCACGGGAACGCTTGACCGGATCGATGCCGTCGCTGCGGCGGGGGCGGCTCACGGCAGTTGCTCCAGCAGGTGCGCCATCTCGATCGCGACCAGCGCGGCCTCTTCGCCCTTGTTGCCATGGCTGCCGCCGGCGCGCTTTTCGGCGTCGACGAAGGCATCCACCGCCAGCACCCCGTTCGCCACCGGAACACGATAGTCCAGCGAGACGCGCATCAGCCCGTCGGAGCAGCCGTCGGCCACCTGCTCGAAGTGACGGGTGTCGCCGCGGACCACGCAGCCCAGCGCCACGATCGCCGCGTGCCCGCCGGCCCTGGCCACGCGCGCGGCGGCCAGCGGAATCTCCCATGCACCGGGAACGCGCACCACGTCGACCACGCCCTCGGCGACACCGTGGTCGGCGAAGGCCTTACGTGCGCCGGCCACCAGCGCATCGCTGATGCGCGGGTTCCAGCGGCTGGCGATGATCGCGAAGCGCGCACCTTCGGTGACGCGCAGATCGCCTTCGTAATGGGGCATGAGATCGGGGTCGTTGAAAGGATTGTCATTGTAGAGCCTGCCCCGGGCTCGATCCGGGAGCGGGCTCGATCCGCCGTTCGAGGGCGCGGACCGCAGGTCTCGAACCGCGGCTTCACCCAGTCACCGATGGCGGGTCAAGACCCGCGCTACAGTTCGACGTGTTCCACCACCTCGAGACCGAATCCGGCCAGGCCGACCTGGCGCCTGGGGGTTCCCAGCACGCGCAGCCGGCCCAGGCCCAGGTCGGCCAGGATCTGCGAGCCGGTTCCGGTCATCCGCCATTCCTGCAATGCGCCGTGGCGCGAACGCGGCTCGGACTGCTCGCGGATACGCGCAAGCACGGCTTCAGGACCGGATGCGTCGGCCAGCAGGACCAGGGCGCCCGTGCCCTCGGCGGCGATCCGGGCCAGCACATCGCCCGCATCGGGGCCGAAATCCGCGCGCCTCCAGCGCAGCGCATCGGCCAGCGGATTGACCGGCTGCACGCGCACCAGGGTGGGCGTCGCGGCATCGGCCTGCCCGCGCAGCAGGGCGAAATGCAGTCCGTGGCCGATGCGGTCGCGATACGTATGCAGGCGGAACGGGCCGTGCGCGGTGTCGATGTCGCGCACGTCGATGCGCTCGATCGTGTGCTCGGTATGCAGGCGATACCGGATCAGGTCCTCGATCGATCCCATCAGCAGATGGCGCTCGTGGGCGAAGGCTTCCAGCTCCGGGCGGCGGGCCATGCTGCCGTCCGGATTGAGGATCTCGACCAGGACGCCTGCCGGCTCCAGCCCGGCCAGCAGCGCCAGGTCGCTGGCGGCTTCGGTGTGCCCGGCGCGGCTCAGCACCCCGCCCGGCTGCGCCTGCAGCGGAAAGATGTGGCCCGGCTGCGACAGGTCGGCCGGTTTCGCATCGGGCCGGACCGCCGTACGGATGGTGTGCGCGCGATCGTAGGCGCTGATGCCGGTGGTGACGCCCTCGGCAGCTTCGATGCTGACCGTGAAATTGGTGCCGTGCGACGAGGTGTTGTCGCGGACCATGGGCGGCAGGCCGAGCTGGCGGCAGCGCTCGCGCGTGAGCGACAGGCACACCAGCCCGCGCGCGTGGGTGACCATGAAATTGATGTCCGACGGCCTGACCAGCTCGGCCGCCATGATCAGGTCGCCTTCGTTCTCGCGATCCTCGTCGTCCACGATCACGACCATGCGACCCTGGCGCAGCTCTTCCAGCAGTTCCGGAACGGTGGAAAAGCTCATGCGCGTACCTCCGCGGACAGCAGCCGCTCGACGTAACGGGCCACCAGGTCCACTTCCAGGTTCACTGCATCGCCCAAAGCGGTGGTGGCGAACGCGGTATGCGAAATGGTGTGCGGAATCAGCGCCACCTCGAAACCCTCGCCGTCCACGGCGTTGACGGTCAGGCTGACCCCGTCAACGCAGATCGAGCCCTTGCGCGCGATGTACCTGAGCAGCGACGCGGGCGCGGTGAAGCGCCAGCGCTGGGCGCGGCCGTCGTCGGCGATCCGCTGCACCCGGCCCAGGCCGTCGACGTGGCCGCTGACCAGGTGGCCGCCGAGCCGGTCGCTGGGCCGCATCGCGCGTTCCAGGTTCACGGCCGCGCCCAGCGGCAGGGTGCCAAGGGTCGTCAGGGACAGGGTTTCGCTGGACGCGTCGACGCCGAAGGAAGCCGCATCGAACTCGACCACCGTCATGCAGGCGCCATTGATGGCGATGCTTTCGCCCGGCTGCACCTGCTCGAACGGCAGGCTGCCGACCTCAACGCGCAGGCGCACGTCGCCCCCCATGGGTTCGCGTGCGGCCAGACGGCCGACGCCTTCGATCAAACCGGTGAACATGTCGCGTTTCCCGTTCCGTAAAGGGGAAACGTCCACAGGGCACGGCACGACAACGCAGCCATGCGGCCGCGCATCGACGCCTTCTTTCATCCGGACTTTCCGGAAGCTGCCGCTTCCGACCGTCGGCCCCGGCATTGGACCGGGTCTGCTGACCTGACGGGCGAAAGACCGCTGCCCGTCAGCGCTCGCGGGCTCGCGCGGGCAACTGGATTGCCATCGCACCTACCGCCGGTGGGGAATCGCACCCCGCCCTGAAGACGTTCTGTGGCGCGATTCTACCAAGCTTGCGGGGCCGATCCTCAGGCCGACGGTTTGCGGCGCGCGTGCACGAACAGCGGCCAGCGCACGATCCGCGTCGCCTCGGGGTCACCCCAGGCGCGACGCCATTCGGAGGCATGCACGGTCAGCGGATCGATCCCGGTGCGCTCGCGATGGCGCTTGCTGGCCGAATAGCTGGAGAAGTAGGCCAGCAGCCGCGGCAGCGTCCATTCCGCCTGCAGCTCGAACGGCGGCGCGGCGAGCGGCTCGAACGGCCAGGCATAGCCGGCATAGGCGGCGTCGACGTCTGCGCGCTCTGACGGCCAATCGCTACGGATCAGCGCCTGAAACGCGTCGTTCACCGGCTGCAACGGCGCCGGCACTTCGATGTCCTGGTAGCCCCAGACGACCAGCGCGCCGCCCGGCCGCAGCACGCGCCCGCATTCGGCGAAGAACGCACTGCGATCGAACCAGTGCAGGGCCTGCGCCACGCAGGCCACGTCCGCGCTGGCATCGGCCAGGCTGCAGCGCTCGGCCGGCTCCACCGCAAAACGTACGTTGGCCGGCGCGCGCGCCTGCGCGATCTGGGCATCGCTGGGGTCGGTGGCGAAGACCTGGGCGAAACGCGCAGCCAGGTCGCGGCTGGCCTGGCCGCTGCCGCAACCGGCTTCCCAGGCGAGTGTGCGCCCGGGCGCCACCGACGCGATCCAGTCGAACAGCGCCCGCGGATACTCCGGCCGCGCCTGGGCGTAGTCGCCGGAGACGGCGGAGAAATGGTCCTTGAAACTCAAGTCGCCACCGGCCGCGGCCGCAGCAGCACGCGCAAGTCGTGGCCGATGCGGCGCGTGTCGACGATCTCGAGGTGCAGCCGTTGGGTCATCTGGTCGATGCTGAGCCCGTCGAACAGCGGGCGCGCGCGGTCGCCGAGCAGCACCGGCGCCACGTACAGCAGCAGTTCGTCGACCAGACCAGCCGCGAGCAGCGCGCCGGCCAGGGTCGCCCCCGCCTCGACCTGCACCTCGTTGATGCCGCGCCCTGCCAGCAGGCCGAGCACGGCCGACAGATCCAGCTGTCCCCCGCGCTCGGGCACGGCGGCATGCTCGGCGAGCAGGCCCGCCGGCGGCTTGGCGTTGGCCGAATGCAGATAGAGGGTCGGCGCGTCGCCCTCGCGTACCCGGCCGCGGGCGACCGTGGCCAGCCCCGGGTCCAGCACCACGCGGACCGGCGCGACGAACGGGGTGTCGTCGTCGAAGCGCACGGTCAGCTGCGGATCGTCCGCCAGCACCGTACCCGAGCCGGTCAGGATCGCGCCGCTGCGCGCGCGCCAGCGGTGCACGTCCGCGCGCGCGGCCTCGCCGCTGATCCATTTCGATTCGCCCGACGCCAGTGCACTGCGTCCGTCGATGCTGGTCGCCAGCTTCACCCGCAGCCACGGACGTCCCTGCTCGATCCGCGACAGGAAGCCGCGATTGAGCACGCGGGCCTGCGCTTCCATCAGCCCGGTCTGCACCACGATCCCGGCTGTCTGCAGCTTCTCGAATCCCGCGCCGTCCACCTGCGGGAACGGATCGCGCATCGCCGCGACCACGCGCGACACACCGGCCGCGACCAGCGCATCCGCGCACGGCCCGGTGTTGCCGGTGTGGGCGCATGGTTCGAGCGTCACGTACGCGGTCGCACCACGCGCCCGCGAGCCGGCCAGCTGCAGCGCGAGCACCTCCGCGTGCGGCCCGCCCTTGCGCTGATGCCAGCCTTCGCCGACGACCTCGTCGCCATGCGCGATCACGCAGCCGACCATCGGGTTGGGCTTGGTGGTGAACGCGCCGCGCTCGGCCAGACGCAGGGCGTGGGCCATCAGTGTGTGATCAGTGGCGGTGAAACCCGGTTCAGGGATTGGGGGCTGGGCGTTCGGCACACGCGCTCCGGTTATGGCTGAGCTATGAATGCTGCCCTTCCGCGGCGAAGATGGCGTTAGCGCGAGCAAGCGGTCCGGCGCAATGCGCCGCGCTCGACGCGAGGATCAACGCTTCTTGCCCTTCTCGGCATGCTTGTCGAAGGGCACCACATCGGCGCCAAGCAGTGGCAGCTGGCCTTCGCCGGGCAGGTCGCGTTCGAGTCGGTCGAGCTCCTCGCGGAAGTCGGCCACGTCCTCGAACGCGCGGTACACCGAAGCGAATCGCACGAACGCGACATGATCGAGCTTGCGCAGTTCGGCCATCACGAATTCGCCGACCCGGCGCGAAGGCAGCTCGCGCTCGGTGGTCATGCGCAGCTGATGCACGACCGAGCGCACCGCCGATTCGATCTGCTCCTCCGACACCGGCCGCTTGTGCAGCGCCCGGTCGAAGCCATGGCGCAGCTTGCGCGCATCGAAGTGCTCGCGCCGGCCGTCGGACTTGATGATCGCCGGCAGCTTGAGCTCCACGGTTTCCAGCGTCGAAAACCGTTCGCCGCAGGCTTCGCACTCGCGCCGGCGCCGGATCGTGGCGCCATCGTCGCTCACGCGCGAGTCGATCACGCGGGTGTCCTGGTGCTGGCAGAAGGGACAATGCATCGCTTACGCCGCTTCGCGTCCGGCCGTGGCGCCATCGGCCACCGCGCGCACGAAGGCGCAAACCAGCGGCGGCACTTCGCCGCGCAATGCGGCGCGCTCGGGCTGGAACAGGGTCGCCACGAAAAACGGATGGTCGCGCATCTCGATCGCACGGATGTCGTCCTGGCTATCGACCGCGCCGATTCGCAGCGCGCCATCGGCGAATGCAACTTCGCGAAACACGGGACCCAGTCCGTAGCGGCAGTGATAGCCCTCCTCGATTCGCTCGACGCCATAGGCGGCGGCGATGCGCGTGCCGGGAGAAAAAATGACCGGCTCGGCCACCTCGACCAGCGAACAGGCCAGCGGCACGATCACCGCGCGTGATGCGTCGGGCGAGGTTTCGGCGTGATCGGCGTCGGCCCAGCCCAGCACGGAGCGCGCGTACTCCACGACGGCGTGCTGGAAGCCTCCGCAGGTGCCGAGGAACGGGCGATGCCGTGCGCGCGCATGGCCGATGGCGCGCAGTGCGCCCGCCGCGCTGCGATACGGACTCGCGGGCACGCACCAGAAGCCGTCATAGCCGGCCAGGTCGCGGTCGTCGCGAATGCCGTCGGTCGGCAGCCACCGCGCTTCCAACTCGACGCCGCAGGCCTGCGCGGCGAGATCCAGGGCGCGTGGAATCGCGCGATGCGCGGTCACTGCATCGTTACGGTCTCCCACCAGTGCGATGACCTGCGGCACCGTCGGACGCCCTCAGCCGTAAACCGGAAACTGCTTGCACTGCCCGGTGACATTCTCGCGCACGCCAGCGATCACCTTTTCGTCCTTCGGATTATCCAGCACGTCGCAGATCCACTCGGCCAGCGCCACGCAGTCTGCTTCCTGGTAACCGCGCGTGGTGACTGCGGGCGTACCGATGCGCAGCCCGGAGGTGACGAAGGGGTTCTGCGGATCGTTGGGCACTGCGTTCTTGTTGACCGTGATGTGCGCCCTGCCGAGTGCTTCCTCGGCAGCCTTGCCGGTGATGTCCTTGCCGATCATGTCGACCAGCATCAGGTGGTTCTCGGTGCCGCCGGAGACGATCTTGTAGCCGCGCGCGCTGATGGTCTTCGCCATCGCCTGCGCGTTCTTCACTACCTGCTGCTGGTAGGCTTTGAACTCGGGCTCCAGCGCTTCCTTGAACGCGACCGCCTTGGCCGCGATCACATGCATCAGTGGGCCGCCCTGGATCCCCGGGAACACGATCGACTGCAGCTTCTTCTCGATCTCCTCGGCGCCCTCGCCCATGCCGGCGCGGCTGGCCACGATGATGCCGCCGCGCGGCCCGCGCAGGGTTTTGTGCGTGGTGGAGCTCACAACGTGCGCGTGCGGCACCGGATTGGGGTATACGCCGGCGGCGATCAACCCGGCGACGTGGGCCATGTCCACGAACAGGTACGCACCGACCTTGTCGGCGATCGCACGGAAGCGGGCCCAGTCCACCACCTGCGAATAGGCACTGAAGCCGGCCACCACCATCTTCGGGCGGTGTTCCAGCGCGAGGCGTTCGACCTCGTCGTAATCGATCAGGCCCTCGTCGTTCACGCCATACTGCACAGCGTCGAACAGCTTGCCGCTGATGTTGACCTTGGCGCCGTGGGTGAGGTGGCCGCCGTGGGCGAGCGACATGCCCAGGATCCGGTCGCCTGGACTGAGCAGGGCCAGGTACACCGCCTGATTGGCCTGCGACCCCGAATGCGGCTGCACGTTCGCGTAGTCGGCCCCGAACAACTGCTTGGCCCGGTCGATGGCCAGTCGCTCGGCCACATCAACGAACTCGCAGCCGCCGTAATACCGCTTGCCCGGATAGCCCTCGGCGTACTTGTTGGTGAGCTGGCTACCCTGCGCCTCCATGACCCGCGGGCTGCAGTAGTTTTCCGAGGCGATCAGTTCGACGTGATGTTCCTGGCGGTCGTTTTCGGACGCGATCGCCGCGGCCAGTTCGGGGTCGTAACCTTCGATGCGGGCGTCGCGGGGGAACATCGGTGCTCCGGGAAGCTTGGGGAGACGTGGATTCTAGCTCGCCACGCCGCGATCCACGATCCACCGCGCCGCAGCAACGGCGCTGGACACAGGCAAGGTCAGGAACCCCTGCCCCAGAAGCCTGTAGCCGGACTTCCACCGACTCAATTCCGCCCCGGCGCGGCCGAAAGAAAGAAGGCGCACCTCAGGCGCGCCTTCCAGGAACTTCCGGTTGGAATTTAATAGCCCGGCGACAGGATCTGGCTGATGATGCCGCTGGTCGCGGCGACCAGCAGGAAGTTGTTGCGGTCGTCGCGGACCCAGCGATAACCATAGTCCGGCCGGTACAGGCGATAGCGGCCGTAGTCGTTCACCGGCACGTAGTACACCTGGCGATAGCCGTAGCTTCGGTAATCGCGACCACGCGCCCACGGCGGCGGCCCGCGGCGGCCGTTGTCCCAATTACCGCTGACCGGATGGTAGCGACGGTCGCGATCATCCCAGCGACGGTCATCCCAGCGCCGATCGTCGCGCCGCCCATCCCGATAGCCTGCGTAATAAGCGCGACGATCGTCCCGATCCCAGCGCCGGTCGTCGTCGCGGTCGTCACGCCGGTCATAACGGCCGTCGTAATAGCCGTAACGGTCGTGCTTGTCGTGGCCCCGCCACTTGTCCTTGGCGGCCGCCGGAATGGCAACGGCGGCCAGCGCCAGCATCAGGGGGGCGAGTTTCAGAACCTGCTTCATGGCGTCCTCCGGTGAGTGCCCGCGCCTCGCGCTTGCATGGCCCGAACTATCCGGCGCCTGGGCTGAATGCATCCCGCATCCGCCACATCGTTGGCGGCGGCATTCAGCGCGCAGCAGGCCGGGCCGCACCGCTATAATTCCCGCATCCCTGTGACATCACGACGCCCGGCCCGCTCCGGAGCCGCGGCGTGCCCGGAGCCCCGATGCAGTACATCTACACCATGAACGGCGTGTCCAAAACGGTCCCGCCCAAGCGCCAGATCATCAAGGACATCTCGCTGTCGTTCTTCCCCGGGGCCAAGATCGGCCTGCTCGGCCTGAACGGCGCGGGCAAGTCCACGGTGCTGAAGATCATGGCCGGCGTCGACCAGGACTTCAGCGGCGAGGCGCGCCCGCAGCCGGGCATCAAGGTCGGCTACCTGGCGCAGGAACCCGAGCTCGACCCGAACAAGACCGTGCGCGAAGCGGTGGAAGAAGGCGTGGGCGAGATCCTCAGCGCCCAGGCCGAGCTGGACAAGGTCTACGCCGCTTACGGCGAACCCGATGCCGATTTCGACAAGCTCGCCGCCGAGCAGCAGCGGCTGGAGGCGATCCTGGCCGCGGGCGATGCGCATACGCTGGAAAACCAGCTGGAAGTCGCGGCCGATGCGCTGCGCCTGCCGCCATGGGATGCCGTGATCGGCAAGCTCTCGGGCGGTGAGAAGCGCCGCGTGGCGCTGTGCCGGCTGCTGCTGCAGAAGCCGGACATGCTGCTGCTGGACGAACCGACCAACCATCTGGACGCCGAATCGGTGGAATGGCTGGAGCAGTTCCTGGCCCGCTACACCGGCACCGTGGTCGCGGTCACCCACGATCGCTACTTCCTCGATAACGCCGCCGAATGGATCCTGGAGCTGGACCGCGGTCGCGGCATTCCGTGGAAGGGCAACTACACCGAGTGGCTGGTGCAGAAGGACGCGCGCCTCAAGCAGGAAGACAGCCAGGAAAAGGCGCGCCAGAAGGCGATCCAGAAGGAGCTGGAGTGGGCCCGGCAGAATGCCAAGGGCGGCCGTTCCAAGGGCAAGGCGCGCCTGGCCCGGATCGAGGAGCTGCAGTCGGTCGACTACCAGCGCCGCAACGAGACCAACGAGATCTTCATTCCGCCGGGCGAGCGCCTGGGCCAGAAGGTCATCGAATTCAAGAATGTGTCCAAACGCTTCGGCGACCGGCTGCTGATCGACGACCTGAGCTTCAGCGTGCCCCCTGGCGCGATCGTCGGCATCATCGGTCCCAACGGCGCCGGCAAATCCACGCTGTTTCGCATGATCACCGGCCAGGAAAAACCCGACAGCGGCAGCATCGAAATCGGGCCGACGGTCAAGCTGGCCTACGTCGACCAGAGCCGCGACGCGCTGACCGGCAACCACAACGTGTTCCAGGAAGTCTCCGGCGGACTGGACATCCTCAACATCAATGGCGTCGAGATCCAGTCGCGCGCCTACATCGGCCGTTTCAACTTCAAGGGCCAGGACCAGCAGAAACTGGTCGGAACGCTCTCGGGCGGCGAACGCGGCCGCCTGCACATGGCCAAGACCCTGCTGCAGGGCGGCAACGTGCTGCTCCTCGACGAGCCGTCCAACGACCTGGACATCGAGACCCTGCGCGCGCTGGAAGATGCGCTGCTGGAGTTCCCCGGCAACACCTTCGTCATCTCGCACGACCGCTGGTTCCTGGACCGCATCGCCACGCACATCCTCGCCTTCGAGGGCGACTCGCACGTGGAGTTCTTCCAGGGCAACTACCGCGAGTACGAGGAAGACAAGAAGCGGCGCCTGGGCGAGGCCGGGGCACAGCCGCACCGGTTGCGGTTCAAGGCGTTGAAGTGACAGCGGGACGCCCACGGCAACGTGGGCGTCTTCGTATACAGGCATAGGAGGATGGCATGGGCTTCGTCGAACGATTGCGCGCACGCTGGAAGACCGCCGACTCGCTGCTGTGCGTGGGTCTGGACCCAGATCCGGCCAGGTTTCCGGACGCCTTCGCCAGCGACGAGCATATGGATAACGGCGAGGCGCTGTTCGGGTTCTGCCGCGACATCGTTGATGCGACCGCCGGGTACGCCTGCGCATTCAAACCCCAGATCGCCTATTTCGCCGCGCACAACGATGGCGAGCTGGCGCTGCAACGGCTCATCGCCCATATCAACGCCGTCCATGCGGACATTCCAGTGATCCTGGACGCCAAGCGCGGCGACATCGGCAGTACGGCCGAGCAGTACGCAGTGGAAGCTTTCGACCGTTATGGCGCGGACGCCGTGACCCTGAACCCCTACATGGGTCGCGATTCTGCGCAGCCGTTCCTGGCCCGCAACGACCGCGGCTGCGTGTTCCTGTGCCACACCTCCAATCCCGGTGCGCGCGATTTTCAGGAACTGCTGGTGGACGGCGAACCGCTTTACCAGCGCATCGCCCGCACCATCGCCGGCGAGTGGAATGCCGACGGCAACTGCGCGCTGGTGGTCGGTGCCACTTTTCCTGAGGAGCTGAAGACGATCCGCGGCATCGTCGGCGACATGCCGCTGCTGATCCCCGGGATCGGCGCGCAGGGCGGCGATGTCGAGGCCACGGTGCGCAACGGCCGGACTGCGGACGGCATGGGGCTCATGATCAACTCATCGCGCGGGATCCTGTACGCCTCTTCAGGTGCCGATTACGCCGAAGCGGCGGCCGAAGCCGCGCGCGCGCTGCGCGACGAGATCAACCATTACCGCAAGTGATAGAGCGCGGGAAGCAGCGCTGTGGCGCGCGCTTGCGCCGTTTCTGATGCGGACGGCCTGGTGGGAAGTGGCCCACTTTTCCCGTCGCCGCGGGCCCCCGCTAGGCGCGCAGGTGCGCGCGTAACACCGCGAACGGAAACCGCAACCAGATCAGCGCCCGCACGGCCCAGCGTGTGAGCGGGCCGCGGCGCGGCGCCTCGTAACGATCGAAGTAGCGCATCAGGCCGCGGTGCTTGTGCCATTCCACGAACCAGGGCCTGCTGCGGCTGGATACGCCGCGCAGATGCACGACGCGCACATCGTTGGCCACCGCCACCACCGCACCGGCGTCGCGCGCGCGCCGGCACAGGTCCAGGTCCTCGGCATGCAGGCGGTAGCATTCGTCGAAGCCGCCGATCCGGGTGAACAGCGCACGCGACATGAACATCAGCGCGCCCGAAGTGGCATCGACGCGCTGCAGCGTCCGGGTGCGGTCGTAGGGCGCGTCCAGCTGCGAGGTCGAAACCGCGCGCAGCATATGCCCGAAGTCGGGATCGTGGCGACGCGCGGCGGCGTCGCGTTCGCCGGTCTCGTCCACCAGGTCCGCGCCCAGTAACGCCTCGCCGCCAATCGCGACGGCGTGCGCCTGCAGTCGCTCCAGGCTGTCCTCGGCGACGAAGCAGTCCGGATTCACGAACGCCAGCCAGGGCGCATCGCAATCCGCCGCACCCTGGTTGCAGGCCACGCCGAACCCCGGATTGTCGGGATTGGCGATGAAGTGCAGGCGTGGGTCGGCGGCCGCATGGCGCTGCACGATCGCGAGCGTTTCGTCGGCCGATCCGTTGTCGACCACGCGGATCTGCACCACGCCGTCGGCATCGCGCAGCCGGCGCAGGCAGCTGTCGATGGTTTCGTTGCTCTGGTAGGTCACCACGACCGCGGCGATGCCGTCTGGCGCGTTCAATTGAACAGCTCCGCCTGCTGCTGCGGCGCGCCGACCTGCAGCAAACATGCCGCAAGTTGTCCGCGCCTGGCGTGCAGCGGATCGTCCATCAGGAAGTGCGCCAGCCGCGCGTGCCACTCGGGCCAGCGTGCAGCCAGCGCTTCCATATCGCCCTCGGCCGGACCGCCCTCGCCGCCGCGGGCGACGAAGGCGGTTTCGCACAGGACATTGCGCCAGCCCAGTCCGGACAGCCGCAGCGAGAGATCGATCAGCGCCGCGTAGCTCGAGCCGTAACTGGCCGCGTCCAGGCCGCCGGCGCGCTGGCGGGCGCTGCCGCGCAGCGCGAAGGCGTGATCCACCGCGGCGGGCAGTTCGGGATGCAGGGGCGGCATCATGACGCAGGCTTGGGCCAGGCGCGCCGGGTCGTCTGGGATCGGATTGATCTCTCCGACCCGGGGCCAGGCCGCGGTCTCGCCGGCATTGCACCAGGCCGTCGCGGTGGCGATCGAAGGATCGCGCGCGAGGCAGGCCTGCAGCTGCACGGCCCAGCCAGGAGTGGGCATGGCGTCCGGCGCGAGCACGATCACATCACTGTCGCCGCAGGCCTGCAGCATCTGGTCGAGATGCGCGACCTCGCCGAGCGCGCGTTGCCGTCGCGTGTAGTCCGCACGCAGCGGGGTGCACTGCAGCCAGCGTTCGATGATCGCCAGTGCGCGCGGCCCGGCCTGCGCATCGTCCGCAAGCCACACGCGCGCGGCGGCCGGCGTGCCGGCGTCGAGTGCCGCCAGGCACGCGTCGAGCGCGTCGTCGTCGACACCGACCGGCAACAGCACGATCGGGAGTGCGTGGCCCACCACCTGCACTCAGTTCCCCGAAGGCGTGCTGCGCAATGGCTCCATGGCGCGGAAGCGGCGGGTGTATTCGTCGGTCAGGTCGCGGGCTTCGCGCGGATCGCGCACGATGGTCGGGGTGATCAGGACGATTACCTCGGTGCGCGACTTGTTGCTGGACTGACGGCCGAACAGGCCGCCGAGGACCGGTATCCGGCTCAGGCCGGGGAATCCGGTTGATCCGCGTACCGTCCCATCCTGGATGAGTCCGGCGATGAGCGTGGTATCCCCGCTCTGCAGGATCGCATTCGTCTTGACCTTGCGGCTGGAAATCCGGACGTTGCCGTTCTGGTCCGGTTCGCCCTGCGGCGCGCTCACTTCCGACACGATGTCCAGAAACACCGTGCCATCCTTGGTCAGGCGTGGCCTGATCTTGAGGATCGTGCCCGTGTCCAGGTACTGCACCTGGCTGTAGGTGTTGTCGCCGACGATCGGGTTGACCGTGACCGAAGCGATCGGGATCCGCGTGCCATCGTTGAGCGTGGCCTCCTCGTTGTTGCGCACCATCAGCGACGGCGACTGCAACATGCGCACGTCCGAGACCTCATCGAGCGCACTGATGATGGCTGCGGCGTTGCGGCCCAGGAACGTCCATGCCATGCCGGCGGCGGTGCCGCCGAGCGGCGTCCCCGATACGTTGCCCGCAAGCCCGCTCCAGGTCGTGCGACCCACCGCGCTGGGCAGGCCGGCGTCGGTGACGGCGCGTTCGAAGAACCAGTTCACGCCGTAGCTCAGGTCGCCGGTCAGCGTGACCTCGGCCACCTGGGCTTCGATATGGACCTGCATCGGCATCACGTCGAGCTTCTCGATCACTTCCTTGATCGAGCGCCAGGCCTGGGGGCTGCTGCGCACCAGGATGGAATTGGTTTCGTCCACGGCCGACACGCCGACCTGGCTGCCGTCCACCTCGAAGCTGACCGCAGTGTCCCCGCCTTCGCGACGGCCCAGTGTCATCGATTGGCCACCGGTGCCGCCCGGCCCGGAGCCGGTATCACCGCTGTAGCCGTCGTTGCCGGTGTCGCCGATGGTCGCGCTGCTGCCGTTCTTGCCGTCGATGCCACCGTCTTCGATGGACGTGGATTCCAGTCCCGGCATCAACGAGACGTTGCCATCGCCGGAATCCCCTCCGCGGCGGGCCGCTCCGTAGACCTCGGCCAGGCGTTCCGCCAGATCCTTGGCGGTGATGTACTTGAGTTCATACGAATACAGGCGCACTGCGTCGCCGGCACCATCGATGCGCTCCAGCCATTGCTGGATGTCGTCGAGGTAATCCGGCTGCGGCGTGATCACCAGCACGGCGTTGGCGCCTTCCAGCGGCATGAAGCGGAACATGCCGGCGACGGGCGACTTGCCCTGTTCGCCGAACACCTTCTCCAGGTCCGCCACGACCTTGCTGGCCTTGCCCGACTGCAGCGGAAACACGCCGACGGACATGCTGCTCATCCAGTCGACGTCGAAGATCGCGATCGTGCGCAGGTAATTCTCCAGCTCGGCCCGGGTGCCGGCCAGGGTGATCACGTTGCGGCCCGGATCGGCGTTGACGATCGCGTTCGGCCGCGCGTAGGGCTCGAGCACCTTCTTCATCTCGGCCGCCGAGATGTAGCGCAGCGGCACCACGCGCGATTCGAAGCCGCGCGCGTTCGACGCCGGACCGATCCGCGGCGCGACGCTGCCGGCCAGCGGTGCGTCGGCCGGAACGATGCTGTAGCGCCCGTCGCTATAGACCATGCGCGCGTTATTCCAGCCCAGGATCATCTCCAGCACGCTCATCGCCTCGGCCGCGCTCACCGGCTTGGGCGTGCCATAGGTGACGGTGCCCTGCACGCCCGGCGCGATCAGGTAGTTCTGGCCGAGCATGTCGCCCAGGATCGCCTTGACCACCGCATGCAGCGATTCGCCCTCGAAGTTGAACGTGGCCTGCCCGGTGCTCCCGCCCAGGTTGGGCGGCGGCGCGCTGGCCGCCTCGCGATTGATGGTCTGCCCGGTGCCACGGCGGATGACCGGGCGCGGGTCGACGTCCGGAGACTCCAGCGGCTGCCGGCTCACCGCGTCCTCGTCTGCGGACGATGTACCCGGAGGCGGCGCGACCCCGAGGGCGGCGTCCCGACGCATGGTCGGCGCGGGATTGCTGGCGCATGCGGCCAGCAGGGTGGCGAGCAGCGCCACGAGCATCGGACGGATCTGGGAAAGGCTCATCGTTGCCACTCTAGTCGGTGTTGGGCGGCGGCGGCGGCTGTTGCGCCTCGCGCCGGAGCTGTTCGCGCCGGGCCTGGATGCGTTTGCGGATCGCCTCGATCTGGGCATCGGGGGTGGCGACGGCAGGTTCGGCCGCACTCGAGGTGGCGTCGGTCACCGCCTCGGGCGGCTTGGCGGACGCAGGTGGCGCGACGGCGGCCGCCGCCGCCGCGGCATTCGCGGCTGCATCGGCGCTCGCGGCATCGGCATTGCTGCGCACGACCGGACGGATCGCAGGGGCGCCGCTGCGGGCGACCGGCTGGCTGGCGGGCGTGGCCGGTTCGCCGCCGGTGCCGTCGTAGGCGCGCAGTTCGATGGTGCGCTGGCCGTCCGGTCCCTCGAACACCGCCTGTCGCGGCTCGAGCGAGACTAGGCGCCAGGCGGCGGCCTGCTCCGCCGATTCGCCCAGCTTGACCCGGATCGGCGCCCCGCCCTGGGCATCGCCCGCGGGCTGCAGGATGGCCAGCTTCAGGCCGGGAGTCAGCAGCACGCTGGTCAATACGTAGTCGAACGCATTGGTCTGTTCGCCCTCGCCTTCGCCGCGCAGCGAGAATGGCTTGGGACGCCGGTCTTCGGAGAACAGCGGCCGCGACGCGAGTTCTCCGTACTGCGTGTACGGCCCCAGGCGCTCGGGCGCAGACGGTTGCAGCTGCGGCAGCCGCTGCACCAGCGAAGGATCCTCGGCCAGCGGTGCGACCCGTCCGCCCAGGCCGGCGAGAGACAGGATCCAGGCCAACAGCGCCCAGGCCGCCAATGCGCCAAGCAGCCAGGTACGCGGTGCGATGTCCTCAGCGCGCACCGTCGCCCCCTGACCGTGACGGAGACGTCGGCTGGCCCGGGCGCGGACGCAGGTAGCCGTAGAGGTCGAAGCTGACGTCGAGCCCTCCGCTCTGCGATACCTGGTCGGCCATGGCGAAGTAACGCTGGGCGAGGATGTTGAGGTTGTCCACGAACAGGCGCGGAGTGCCGCTTTCCAGCGCGTGCAGCACCGCGCCGGTTTCCGGTACGCCACAACGCAGGCGCACCTGCACGGCGACGCGGGCATAGCGATCGGCACTGGGTTCGCTCAGTGGCGAGCGGTTGGTGATCGCGCAGGCGCGGTTGCCGGGGCTCGCCTGGCCGACCACGGTTTCCAGGCGCTTGATCAGGCCGGCGGTCGCCAGTTCGGCGCTGCTCTCGGGCAGGAAGCCGGGGGTACGCGCTTGCTGCGCGCGGGCTCGCGCCAGCGCCTGGCGCACCTGCAGGGCCTGTCCCAGCTGCATGCGCGCGCGCAACTCGCGCTGCTGGAGCGCGGCGATGCGCTGGCCTTCGGCCAGCATGGGCACCGTCCACCAGGGATGCACCAGCACCAGGTAGGCCAGGGCAAGCGCGCCGCCGAGCAGGCCGAGCGCCAGCCAACGGTCGCGATTACTGACCGGATGCACGTCGGGGCTCCTGCGGCGCGGTCGCCAGGTCGGCGGTCAGGGTGAAGATGTCGCGCCCCGTGCGGGGGTCGGGTTGCAGTGCGCCCGCAAGTGCAGGGGCGCGCCATAGCCTGGAGCCTTCGAGCCGGCCCAGCAGGGCCGAGGCTTCGTTGCTGCGCCCGATCAGGGTGATGCGCCCGCCTTCGATCGCGAGTTTTTCGAGGTAGGTGCTGTCGGGCAGGCGCTTGCTCAGGTCTTCGAGCACCTCGACCGCGGTCGGACGCCCGGCCCGGGTGCGATCGAGGAAGGCCTGGCCGTCGACGATGTCCAGCAACTGCTGACGTTCCAGGGCGACGCCGCGCGCCGCGCCGGCACGTTCGCTGGCGACCTGCTCGAACGCGTCCGCAGCAGCGCGCCGGTTGTACAGGGTCTGCCACAGCATCGCCGCGGTGGCGACCACGACCACCGTCGCCAGGACCAGGTTCCAGGGCCGCAGCGGGTCGGCCTGCTGCCGGCGCTGGGCGGGATCCAGCAGGTTGATCCCCAGGGTCGCGCCGTCGGCGCCGAGCACGTCGATTCCGGCGAGGTTGCCGGCCAGATCGCCCAGCGCGGCTTCGGCCGCCTGCAAAGCGGTGCGCGGCACGGCGATCAGCTCGGCGTCGATCTGCGCATCGCCATCGCGGCGCGCGACCAGGCGTGCGTCGAATGCGACGGCATCCGCAGCAAAGGGCGTCTGCCGCTCGATCTCGAACCCGACCACGTCGCGCAGGCGCTCGCTCGCCGCAGCGGGCAGCAGCATGCGCCGGCGCAGCGCGACCGACGCGGGCAGCAGCAGCCAGCGCGGCAGGTCCTGGCTTGCCGGGGCGAGCAACCGCAACAGCGTGTCGGTGGCCGAGACCTCCGGCTCGAGATCCGGCAGACGGGCAAGATCGCGAAGGCCTTCTCCATCCTCCAAACGCAGCTGCACGCCACCGCCGCCGGGCTGCAACAGCAGCCGCCCGCGATCCATGCCCAACGCCAGGCGCCAGCGACGCGGCAGCCACGCCATGAGCGCGCGTCCCCACCAGGCCACGAATCCGCGCAAGCCGCCGGAAGCGGCCACGGCGCCGCGCATGCGCAGTCGGTCGCGCAGCGTGCGTCGCGCAGTCGCGCCTGCCTGGGGCGTGGTCATCGCAGCGATGTGCCTTCCTCCCATTGCAGCGGCAGATACGCCATGCCCGGCAGGCCTGTGCCGCCGGAGCGCACCACCACGCGCAGCAACGACTCGCGACCATCGCGGAGCCTTGCACGGCTCCAGATACTATACGTGCCGCTATTTGTCCCCACGAGCGAGACGCCGCCGCCGAGCAGCGGGGGCGGCTGCCCCGAGGCAGGATCCCAGCGTTCGCGCTGCTGCACGATGGTCTCGCCATCCAGCCCCATCGCCGCCAGCACCACCGCAGAAGCAAACGCGGGTTCGGGCGAATCGCGGCCGCTGAACACGGTCAGATGCGGTGCCGCGCGCGCGTAGACCTGCGGACTCACGCCCAGGACCTGGAGCAGCTCGGCCTGCGTGTCGAACGGCGCGTCCTTGGCACCGTAAGGCAGGCCAGCGGCTTCGTAATCGGCATCCTCGCCGCCTCCGGCGGGCTGCGACAACGTATCCGGGTCGCGCCAGTCCACGATCGCGCCGGCCAGGCGCTCGGCCTCCGGTGGTTCGAGACCCAGTACCCGGAACAGGCCGGCCAGCAAGGCCGGTTGCGCGGTGTTGAGGTCGATCTTGCCCTGTTCGTCGATGATCCGCACCTGCACTTGGGCCCCGCCGAAACGCCAGCGGTAACTGCGTCCATCCGGCTGCCAGCGGCGTCGCGGATCTTCGTCCACGACGCGCACCAGTGCGTATTCGACGCCCGCACGGGCGGCCTCTTCGGCCACCACGCCGCGACTGAGCACCTGCCCCTGCAGATGTTCGATGCGCGCCGACATGGCGAAGCCCCCGATCAACGCGGCCAGCAGCGCGATCAGCCAGAGCACGAGCAACAGTGCGGCGCCCGTCTGCCGGCCGCGGCGATCCGGGAGCATGCCGCCCCGCTTCGCACCGCGCGTTGCCTGCGGATACGATCGGCTCACTGCCCCATCCCCGCCATCGCGGTGTAACTGCTCGCCAGCGGCAGGCTCACGATTAGGGCCGGCCAATCGCGCCCGTCGCGGTCGCGCAGCAGCACCTGCACCTGCAGCGGCATGCGTTCGACGTCTTCCCAGGTGTCCTGCCATTCACCGAGCCGGTTGTCGGCAGTCATGGCGCGATAGCGGAAGCGGATTTCGTCCATGTCTTCCACCAACGCCTCCGGGGGTCGCGGCGGGCGTTCGGGCACCAGCGTCCCGGCCTGGACCATGGTCAGCGCGACGGTCAACCGCACGCCTTCGCCCTGGTCCTCGACCGCCAGTTCGTGCAGGTGCGGGCCGCCGCGGCCCAGATAGTCGGGGGTGTCCGCGACAAAGCGCATGTGCGCCTCATCGCCGATGAAACGCTCCTGCAGCCCGCTGTCGAGGTTGGTGCCGAACAGGATCGGGCGCGCGCCGGCGATGCGCCGGCGCAGGAACCCCTCGACCGCGCGCATGCGTTCGCTGCGCTGGGCCAGGCTCTCGCCGCGCTGGGTCGTGCCGGTCGCCGCACGCAGGCTGGCAAACGCCAGCGCGAGGCCTGCCGCCAACAGCACCGTGGCCAGCAGCACTTCGATCAGGCTGAAGCCGCCCTGCCTGCTGGAAGCGGTCTGGCAAGCCCTCATGGCAGCGCCACGCCCGCGGCGGCATCCGGTGCCACCAGCCTTAGCGACTGCACCTGCAGGCGCTCGCGGGCGCCCTCGCCCCATTGCACCGTCAGTGCCAGCTGCATGAGCTGCGGCGCGGCGAGCTCGACGGGTGCGGCCGCTGGTGCAGTTGGATCGCGATACGGTTGCACATCGAGCACCCAGCGATAGCGGCCCTGCTCGAACTCGCCGTCGCGCCGGCCCGGCTGCAGCACCTCGCCTACGCCGACCTGGTCCAGCAGCGATTGGGCGTGCAGGGCTGCACGACCGGCATCGTCCGCATTGCGCACCTGCCGGGTCGCACCGGACAGGGTCCCCAGCAGCAGGGTCAGGCCGAGGGCAAGCACGCCGAAGGCGACGATCACCTCGATCAGGGTGTAGCCGCGCTGCGCCCTCACCGCCCCACCTCGCCACGGCGCACGGTCACCTCGCCGGTGAGCCATTTGACGTCCACGTTCCAGGCCGCGCGCTTCGCGTTGAGCTGGACACGGCCGCCGGTGGAGGCGCCGTCGGCGAAGAACACGATCGCACCGACGCCCCGCGCCGGCTGTGTTTCGCGCGCACCGGTAAAGACGATGCCCAGGCTTTCGTGGATGCGTCCGCTGCGCTGTTTCGGCGCGGTCCAGGCATGTGCGCGCGGGTCGATGATGAAACGCTGCGGACGACCGGTCGCGATCGCCTGCGCGCGGGTGAAACGCAGCTGCGCGGCCACCTGCTTCGCGGCGGCGCGCAGGCGGATGCCGTCCATGCCCCCGGTCAGCGCGGTCGCGGTCAGCACGCCGACGGCGGCAATCAGCGCCACCACCAGCAGCATCTCCAGCAGCGAAAACCCACGTGGGCCGCGCTGCGCGAAGCGGGAAACCTGGCGCATCCCGTGGCGTCCGGACGCGGCTTCAGGCCGCGCGACGCTGGTTCGGCGTGATGTGCGCGAATGCGGCATCGCCGTACGAGCGGATCACCTGCGACACCACGATGTGGTAGCCCGCGTACCAGCGCGCGTACTGGCGCTTGGCTTCCTGGTGCACGGGATGGGTCGAGAACGCTTTCAGGGTCTCGAGATCATCCCAGTAATAGGTGGCATTACGCCGGGTCGCATCCGGCGCCTGCCACGACTCGACGCCGAGGAATCCCGGCAGCGAACGGGCGACTTCCTCGATCAGCGCGTTGAGCCGATGGAATTCGGCGTCGTAGGTTCCCGGTTCCCAGATGAAGGCTGCGCTGTACATGTGGCGGCCGCCCTTATTCGAGACGGATGTCGGCCGCCACGCTCTCGCCGCCGGCCCTGCGGTCGGCGCCCAGGCTGACGATATCGAACGGGCGACCTTCGCCGGGCATGCGGTATTCCAGCGCGGTGCCCCAGGGATCCTTGAGTTCGGATTCCTTCGCATACGGTCCCAGCCAGCCGGCGCCGGACGAGGACACCAGTTCCTCGAGCGAGTTGGGCAGCCCACCGGTATCCATTTCGAACTGCTGCACCTTCTCGCTCAGCGTCTGCACCTGGGCCCTGGCCAGGTTGACCTTGGCACGATCGCCGCCGCCGAGGATGCGGGTCGCGGCGAAGGCCACGATGCCGCCGATCAGCACCACCACCAGGATGATCTCGATCAGGCTGAAGCCGCCCTGCGAATAACGTCCCGCTGCGACGCGAATTGTGCCGGCGCCACGGCCGACAGGAGTGAATCGGCGACGGTCGTTGCTTTTCAGCGGCTCGGGCCTGGATTCTCGATTCAGGGAACGGGTGCGACGCATGGACAAATCCTTCTGGGTTTTGTGGTCATCTGCTGCTTATTGTGATCGATGGCGGCGACATGAGTTCCTTCAGGCATCGGCGACCCGGCTTCCTCATCCGATGACATTGGTCAGATCGTAGATCGGGGTCAGCACCGCCAGGATGACGACGCCGACGATCATCGCCAGCAACAGCGTCACCACCGGCACCAGCGCCGCCAGCATCCGGTCCAGGGCCAAGCCGGTTTCGGTGTCGAAGGTGTCCGCCGTCTTGAGCAGCATGCTGTCGAGCGCGCCGGATTCCTCGCCGACCTGGATCATCTGCAGCGCCAGGCGCGGGAACACCTTGCTCCTGCCCAGGGCGGTGGACAGGCCGATACCGTTCTTGACCTCGTCCCCGGCCGCCTCGACCGCGTCGGCGAGCACCCGGTTGCCCAGCACGTTGCGGCCGATGCCCAGCGCGGTCAGCAGCGGCACCCCGTTGCGCAGCAGGGTGCCCAGGGTGCGGGCCAGGCGCGCGGTTTCGATCTTGGCCACCAGCGGGCCGGCGAACTTCTGTCGCAGCAGCCATGCGTCCAGGCGCGCGCGGAAGGCGGGATCGCGCCGCTTGCGGTCGAACCACCACAGCGCCAGCGCCGGCAGCACCACCAGCAGGATCCACCAGTCGCGCACGAACAGGCCCAGGTTCACCACGATCTTCGAGAACAGCGGCAGTTCCGCGTCCAAGCTGTCGTACATGGCGGCGAACTGCGGCACCACGAAACCCAGCAGGAACAGCAGCGACAGGCCCACCATCGCCAGCAGGATCACCGGGTAGATCAGCGCATTGATCACCCGCCCGCGCATGGCGCGGCTGCGCTCGAGGTAATCGGCCAGGCGCGCCAGGGTCTCGTGCAGGCTGCCCCCGGCCTCGCCGGCGCGCACCATGTTGATGTAGAGCTTGCTGAAGGTGCCGTGCTGCCGCTCCAGCGCGGTCGACAACGCTGCGCCGCCGCGCACCGCGTCGCGGATGTCGGTGATGGTGCGACGGGCGATCTCGTCTTCCGGCAACTCGAGCAGGATGGTCAGCGCGCGATCCAGCGGTTGTCCTGCACCGAGCAGGGTCGCCAGCTGCTGGGTGAATTGCACCAGGCGCTGGCCCGCGAACGGCTTGGGCTTGAACAGCGCACGCCATGCCGACTCACCGCCCCCCTCGCTCGCCAGCCTGGCTTCGACCGGCAAATGGCCCTGTTCCTGCAGGCGTAGCACCACCTCGCCGTCGCTGCCGGCCTCCATCTGGCCGTCGAGCATCTCGCCGCGTGAGTTCAGCGCCTTGTAGCGGTAGAGGGGCATCGATCAGGCGTCCTCAGTGACCCGCAGCACTTCCTCGATCGTGGTTTCGCCGCGCAGCGCCTTGACGATGCCATCCTCGTACATGGTGCGCATGCCGGCCTTGCGCGCCAGCTGTTCGAGTTCGCCCATGCCCGCGTGGCGCATCACCGCACGCCGCAGTTCGTCGTCCATCACCAGGAATTCGACGATGGTGGTGCGCCCCAGGTAGCCGGTCGGCGACAGCGGCGACGACCCGGGGCGGTAGAGGTATATCTCGCCCTGCGGCTGGAACCGGCGCAATTCGAACTTTTCGATTTCCTCGGGCGAAGCGGCGTAACGCTGCGCGTGCGTCTGCTCGAGCCGCCGCACCAGGCGCTGCGCCAGGATGCCGTTGACCGTGGAGGTGAGCAGGTAGTCCTCCACGCCCATGTCGAGCATGCGGGTGATGCCGCCGGCGGCGTTGTTGGTGTGCAGGGTGCTTAGCACGAGATGTCCGGTCAGCGCGGACTGGATCGCGATGCGCGCGGTTTCCAGGTCGCGCATCTCGCCGATCATGATGATGTCCGGGTCCTGGCGCACGATGCTGCGCAGCGCATTGGCGAAATCCAGGCCGATCTGCGGCTTGGCCTGGATCTGGTTGATGCCCTCGATCTGGTATTCGACCGGATCCTCGACCGTGATGATCTTGACGCTGGGCGTGTTGAGCTTGCTCAGAGCGGTGTACAGCGTGGTGGTCTTGCCCGAACCGGTCGGCCCGGTCACCAGCAGGATGCCGTGCGGCTGCGCCAGCACGTGCTGGAACTGCGGCAAAAACTCGTCGGTGAAGCCGAGCCTGTGGAAGTCGAACACCACGGTCTCGCGATCGAGCAGGCGCATCACCACCGATTCGCCGTGCGCGGTCGGCACCGTGCTCACGCGCAGGTCGAGCTCCTTGCCCTGCACCCGCAGCATGATCCGGCCGTCCTGCGGCAGACGGCGCTCGGCGATATTGAGCTTGGCCATGATCTTGATGCGGCTGATCACTGCGGCGGTGAGGTTGACCGGCGGGCTCTCGCCCTCCTCCAGCACGCCGTCGATGCGGAAGCGCACCTTCAGCCGGTTCTCGAACGGCTCGATGTGGATGTCCGAGGCGCGCAGTTCCACCGCCCGCTGGATGACCAGGTTGACCAGGCGGATGACCGGAGCTTCCGAGGCCAGGTCGCGCAGATGCTCGACGTCGTCCAGGTCGCCGCCGCCCTCGCCGTCGGCGGTTTCCACGATCGCGCCCATGGCGCTGCGGCCCTGGCCGTACCAGCGTTCGATCAGGTCGTCGATCTCGCTGCGCAGCGCCACCGCGACCTTGGGTGTGCGCTGCGCCGCCAGCTGCACGGCGTCCAGGGCATAGGCATCGTGCGGATCGGCCATCAGCACGCCGACCTCGTGCTCGGTCCATTCGATCGGACACAGGTGGAACTGCTTCAGGAACTTGACCGACAGCGCCACACCTTCGGGCGGCAGGTCGGGTGCGTCCTTGGCGCTGACCAGCGGCAGTTCCAGCACCGCGGCACTGGTTTCGGCATGGTCGCGCTCGGACACCAGTCCCAGGCGCCCGAGCAGGCTCAGCAGGCTGCCGCCGGTTTCCTCCTGCAGGCGACGCGCGCGCTGCAGGTCCGCGTCCTTGAGCCGGCCTTTTTCGAGCAGGGCGGCCACGATGCGCGCGTCGGCGCTGGAATCGATTTCGGCTGGCATGCCGGTGCTGGGCACGACGACTGCGTTCACGCGCCACCTCCGCTGCGGAACGCTGACTTTAACAGGTCGCCCCGGCGCATTCGCCAGCCAAACGCAAACCGCAGCGGGGGCAGGACGGCGCCGCCATGTTGCGGTTTTCGAAACGTGATTCCGGTTGCGCTTCGCGATTACCGATCAGACCGCGTGGCCGCACCATGCTGACGCGTTCGTTTCGCTGGTGTGCAGGGGAGCACGACGAATCGACAAGGGAGATGTTCTGGTGATAACCCGCAACCACGCGCCCCGCAAAGGGGTCACGAATCCGGATGCACGCAAGCGTGCCGGACTCGGCGCCGCCGGCGCCGTATTGATGGCCTCCGGCCTGCTGCTTACCGGCACGGCGTTGACCGCCGGCATCGGACCGGGCGCCCTGAACAAGCGGCCGCTTGCCGCGGCGACGGCCGGCTTCGTGCAGCAGCAGTGGCACTCGATCTTCAACCGCGAGGGGCGGTTCCTGACCAAGCCGTCGGGCCGCACGCCCGAGGCAATCGCATTCGACTACATCCGGCGCAACGCCGCAGCCTTTGCTTTGGCGCCCAACGACGTGCGCACCCTGGTGGTGGAGAGGCACTACACCTCGCCTGCAAGTGGCGCGCATTACCTGCGCATCGGGCAACGGATCGAAGGCTTGCGCGTGCACAACGCGTTGATCAACGCGACCATCGATGCCGAAGGCCGCTTGGCGATCATCGGCGGTCGCACCGGCAGCCTGCGCACCAGTGGTCAACCGCGGCTGACCGCGGCCGACGCGCTGCAGCGCGCGGCCGCACTCGGCGGCGCGCGCCTGTCGCTACCGTCGGCCGCGCGTACGCTCGCCAAGGGTACGCATCGCTTCGAAAATACCGCCGCCAAGGGACTGCGCAAGCCGACGCCGCTGGGCGCCGAACTGGTGTGGTTCATCGAGCGCGACCGCAGCCTGCGCCTGGCCTGGCGGACCGACGTCGAGCTCAGCGGCCAGTCCTGGCACGAGACCCTGATCGACGCCGAGAGCGGCGCCACGCTGTCGCGCCAGAGCAACTACGATCATGCGCAGGAGGGCCGGGTCTTCACCGGCCAGCATCCGGACGCCGATCCCACGCGCGAGCTGTCCAGCTTCGCGGGCTGGCTGACCATCGTGCCCGGCGCGACCACGACCTCGGGCAACAACGTCAACGCCTATCAGGACCGTGCCGACAACGACAGCGTGAACTACCAGCCGATCTCGCCCGACGACGAGACCTTCGACTTCGGCTTCACCGACGCCTGGCGCGGCCTGCCCGACGGCACCGACTTCGAGGACATCCCGCAGGCGACCTGGGACGCCGCGATCGCCGCCGACCGCGACGCGACCATCACCCAGTTGTTCCACTACACCAACGACATGCACGACTGGCTGTACGGCTTCGGCTTCGACGAGGCCTCGGGCAACTTCCAGGTCGACAACTTCGGCCTGGGCGGCGCCGACGGCGATCCGGTGCTGGCCGAGGCGCACGATGGCATCGACTTCGGCTGCGTCGACGACGACGTCAATCCACCGGTGGCGATCCGCTGCGCCAACAACGCCAACTTCGGCACCAACGCCGACGGCAGCACCGCGCGCATGCAGATGTACCTGTGGATCCGGCCGAATCGTCCATACCGCGACGGCAGCTTCGACGGCGACGTGATCGCCCACGAGTACGGCCACGGTGTTTCCAACCGTCTGGTGGCGGGCACGCTCAGTGGCGGCACCAACCAGGCCGGCTCGCTCGGCGAGGGCTGGAGCGACACGCTGTCGCTGCTGCGCTGGGGCGACACCACGGTGGGCGAGTACGTCACCGGCAACGCCGATCGCGGCATCCGTAGTTCCGCCTACGACACCCACCCCGACACCTACGGCGACTACAGCACCGGAGTGAACTCGCCGCACCGCAACGGCGAGATCTGGGCGGCGGCGATGTATCTGATCCGCACCCGGCTGGGCCTGAACGCCACCACGCAGCTGGTGCTCGATGGCATGCGCAGCACCGTCAACGGCCCGACGCCGACATTCCTGGACGCGCGCAACGGCATCCTCGCCGCGGACATGGTCAACAACGGCAGCGCCAGCTTCTGCGCGCTGTGGGCCAGCTTCGCGCAGCGCGGCATGGGCGAGGACGCGGTGTCCAATGGCCTGCATGCGGTGCCGACCGAGGACTTCACCGCGCCGGCGGTGTGCAGTCCGGTGGCCAGCGCCGGCGGACCGTACACCACCGACGAAGGCAGCGACGTGCAGCTGTCGGCGGCCGGCACCACGGCCGGTTCGCATGCCAGCGCCAGCGGCAGCTTCAGCTACGCCTGGGACCTGGACAACGATGGCCAGTACGACGACGCCACCGGCGTCACCGCGGACTTCAGCACCGTCGGGCAGGACGGCATGTTCACCGTCGGCGTGCAGGTCACGGACGAGTTCGGCCTGACCGACACCGCCACCACCACGGTCACCGTGGACAACGTGCTGCCCACGGTCTCGATCGACGCAATCTCACCGATCGACGAGCACGGCACCGTCACCATCTCCGGGACGATCACCGACCCGGGCTGGCTGGAGCCGCTGACCGCGACCATCGATTTCGACGATGGCGCCGGCGCCGCGGCGCTGACCGGTTCGCTGGAGAACAACCGGCCCGATGCGGTGTTCAGCTTCGAAGTGCAGAAGCAGTACGGCGACAACGGCACCTACGACGTGCGGGTCTGCGGACAGGACCTTGTCGGCGGCGCACCCAATGCGCAGGACGTCTGCTACACCGCGCAGGCGCAGGTGAACAATGTCGATCCGACCGTGGCGATCCAGACCGGCGCCATGCAGGACTACAACGGCAAGCAGGCCTTCGTGCTTGAGCTCGGCGAATCGCTGGAAGTACCGGGCACGGCGACCGACCCGGGCAGCGACGACCTGACGTTCACCTGGTCCTGGGACGACGGTACGCCGGACGACGTGCAGGTCTCCCTGGTCAACCCGCCGGCGAACGATCCGGCCAAGAGCCCGAGCGTGCAGCCGAGGGACGTCAGCCTGGCGCAGTCGCACCTGTATGCGGACGCCTGCTTGTACCAGATCGGCCTGGGCGTCGCCGACGACGATGGCGGATCGGCCAGCGACGAAGCGGCCGTGGTGGTGACCGGCAACGCCGACCTGTCGATGGGCAGCGGCTGGTGGTTGAACCAGTACCGGCCGAAGCCGCCGAACGACTTCAGCGACGCGCAACTGCAGTGCTACCTGGACATCGTCACGTTCTTCAGCGCCGTGTTCGACACGCCGCTGACGCGCGCCGATGCGGCGCAGATCCTGCATGCGCCAGCGAAGGCACCGATCCTGACCGTGTTGCGAGAACAGCTGCTGGCGGCATGGCTGAACTTCGCCAACGGCGCGGTGACGTTCGACACGCCGGTCGACACCGATGGCGACGGCTTGGCCGACACCACCTGGGCAGCGGCGATCCTGACGGCGGAGATGGTGGCCAACAATCCGGCCTCGACCAATGCGCAGGTCAAGGCGCAGAAGGACATCGTCGAAAGGATCGTGCTGCGTGACGAGTAGCGGCACGATGGCGGCGGCGACGGCCTGGATGCTGTCGCTGGCCGCCTGCGCGCCAACCTCTCCACCCGGCGGCCCTCGGGCCGCCGGGACCAATCCGGACAGTGAGGAAACGACGATGCCCACGCCGTCCGCGCCCGGACGCGCCACCGCCGCCTCGCGCCCGCTGCCTGCCGGCCGTTTCGTCACGCGCGCCGACGACGGCCGTGTGCTCGTGATGCGGGTCGGCGAAACCCGCGAACTGCGCACGCGCGATGCGCTTGCACCCGAGCCAACAGTGGATGGCAACGCAATCGAGGTGATCGGGATCGACAACGTCCAGGCCGGAAGCGGTCGCGGCTGGGAACTGCGCGCGGTGCGGCCAGGCCGCAGCCGCATCGCCGTCGCCGGGGCGGAGCCGTTCGCAGTGACGATCGAGGTGTCGCCGGTGCGTTGACGTCAGCATGAAAAAGGGGCCGGCGGACCGGCCCCATCAAGGCCGATCACCGCATTGCACGGCCCGGATTCAGCCCACGAACGCCCGCGCGTTGCGGAACATCCGCATCCAGGGCGAATCCTCGGGCCAGTCCGCCGGATGCCAGCTCAGGTTGGCGCTGCGCGGGGTGCGCTCGGGATGCGGCATGAGGATGCTGACGCGGCCGTCTTCGCTGGCAAGCCCCGCAATGGCATCGGTGGAACCATTGGGGTTGGCCGGATACGAAACCGCCGGCGTGCCATCGCCCTGTACGTAGCGCAGCGCGACGCGGGCGGCGGCGGCATCGGCCGGCGACGCGAACACCGCACGGCCCTCACCGTGCGCGATCGCGACCGGAATCCGCGAGCCGGCCATGCCCTGGAAGAACAGCGACGGGGAATCCACGACTTCCAGCATGCCGAAGCGCGCCTCGAACTGTTCGCTGGCATTGCGCAGGAAATCCGGAAAGTGGTCCGCGCCTGGAATGATGTCCTTCAGCTGCGACAGCATCTGGCAGCCGTTGCACACGCCCAGCGCGAAACTCTCGCCGCGGGCGAAGAATTCGGCGAAGGCGTCGCGCAGGGCGTTACGTTCCAGGATCGAGGTCGCCCAGCCGCGACCCGCGCCGAGCACGTCGCCATAGCTGAAGCCGCCGCAGGCGGCGAAGCCGACGAAATCCTTGAGCTGCACGCGTCCGCCAATCAGATCGCTCATGTGCACGTCGAAGGCATCGAAGCCTGAGCGGTCGAAGGCCGAGGCCATCTCGATCTGCCCGTTGACGCCCTGCTCGCGCAGGATCGCGACCTTGGGGCGCACGCCGCGGGCGATGAACGGCGCGGCGATGTCCGCGGCCGGGTCGAACGTCAGCTTCGGCTTCAGCCCCGGCGCATCGAAGCGCCGCGCGGCTGCGCGCTCGGCATCCGCGCTGTCCGGATTGTCGCGCAGCCGCTGCATCGCATGGGTTACCGACCACCAGGCGTCGAACAGCTCTTCCCAGCGCCATTCGACGATCGGCTCGCCCTCGTTGAGCACGCGGATCGCCGGCGCGGTGGTCGGGCGCGCGATGCGCTGCGCGCATTCCACCAGGCCATGGCGCGAGACCAGGTCGGCAAATTCGGCACGATCCTCGGCCGCGATCTGCACGATCGCACCGAGTTCTTCGTTGAACAGCGCGCGGAATGCATCCTCGCCGCCGTCGTCGCCCCAGCCTTCCAGGCCGATGTCCAGGCCCACGCGCGAGGTGAACGCCATCTCGCACAGCGCGGCGAAGGCGCCGCCGTCGGAACGGTCGTGGTAGGCGCGCAGGATGCCGGCTTCGCGGGCATCGCGGATCAGCTCGAAGAAGGCCCGCAGCCGCTGCGGATCGTCCAGGTCGGGCACGTCGGACACGTCGTGCGGCGGCCGCTGCACCCCGAAGCCGCCGTAGCACTGGGTCAGGATCGATCCGCCCATGCGTCGGCGCCCTGCGCCCAGGCCGATCAGCCACAGCTCGCTGTCTTCCTCGCGCGCAAGCAATGGCGTGAGCTGGGCGCGCGTGTCGGCGACGGGTGCGAACGCGGAGACGATCAGCGAAACAGGAGACACGCTTTTCTGCGCGACCCCGTCGGCCTGCCACTGCGCCTGCATCGACAGCGAGTCCTTGCCCACCGGGATGCTGAGCTCGAGCTCGGGACACAGCTCCATGCCCACGGCCTTCACGGCGTCGAAGAGCCGGGCATCCTCGCCCGGGTGCGATGCGGCGGCCATCCAGTTGGCCGAAAGCTTGATCGTGTCCAGCGCACCGAGCGGCGCGGCGCACAGGTTGGTGATGGCCTCGCCCACAGCCATGCGCGCGGCGGCCGCGGAGTCGATCAGCGCCAGCGGCGTGCGCTCGCCGATGGCCATGGCCTCGCCCGCATAGCCGTCGAATCCGCTGAGCGTGATCGCGCAATCGGCCGCCGGCATCTGCCACGGACCCACCATCTGGTCGCGCGCGGTCAGTCCGCCCACGCTGCGATCGCCGATGGTGACCAGGAAGGATTTCGCCGCAACGGTGGGATGCGCGAGCACCCTGAGCCCGGCTTCGTGCAGCGACAGCGCGGCCGTGTCGATGTCGGGCCAGCGATGCGCCGGCAGGCGCTGGGTGTCGCGGTGCATCTTCGGCGGCTTGCCGAACAGCACGTCCATTGGCAGGTCGATCGCATAACGCACGCCCTCCCCCGCCTGGGAATGGGGAACCGCGCCATAGCCGACCACCAGCCGCTCTTCCGCCGTTGCCGTGCCGACGACCGCGAACGGACAGCGTTCGCGCATGCAGATCGCTTCGAACTCCGCCAGCCGCCCCTGCGGGACACCCAGCACGTAGCGCTCCTGCGACTCGTTGCACCACAATTGCATCGGCGACAGCGAAGGATCGTCGCTGGGCACGCGGTCCAGGTCGATTACGCCGCCGACGCCGGAATCGTGCAGCAGTTCGGGAATCGCGTTCGACAATCCACCGGCGCCGACGTCGTGCACGCTCATGATCGGGTTGTCCAGCCCCAGGGCCACGCAGCAGTCGATCACTTCCTGGCAACGCCGCTCCATTTCCGGGTTGTCGCGCTGCACGCTGGCGAAGTCCAGGTCTTCGGCGCTGTCGCCGGATGCCACCGAGCTGGCGGCGCCGCCGCCCAGCCCGATCAGCATCGCCGGGCCGCCGAGCACGATCACCGCGTCGCCCGGCGCCAGCTTGCGCTTGTCCACCTGGATGCGATCCACCGCGCCCAGGCCACCGGCCAGCATAATCGGCTTGTCGTAGGCGCGGGCCAGTCCGTCGCCCTCGGCGAGTTCGAAACTCCGGAAGTAACCGTTGAGGTTGGGGCGCCCGAACTCGTTGTTGAACGCGGCCGCACCGATCGGGCCGTCGAGCATGATCTCCAGCGCAGGCGCCATGCGCGGATTCAACACACGCTCGCCTTCCCATGGCTGGGGAAGTGTGGGGATACGCAGATGCGAGACGGAGAATCCGCACAGGCCGGCCTTGGGCTTGCCGCCGCGGCCGGTCGCGCCCTCGTCGCGGATCTCGCCGCCCGCACCGGTGGATGCGCCCGGAAACGGCGCGATCGCGGTCGGGTGGTTGTGGGTCTCGACCTTGATGCAGAACGCCGAAGGCGTCTCGCCTTCGGCGCGATAGCGCAATGTCGCCGGATCCGAGCGAAAGCGGCGTGCGGGCAGGCCTTCCACCACCGCCGCGTTGTCGCTGTACGCCGAGAGCGTGTGCTGCGGGGTGCGCGCGTGGGTGTGCTTGATCATCCGGAACAGCGATTGCGACCCGCCGCTGTGGAGCATGTCGCGGCCGTCGATGGTCCAACTGGCGTTGAAGATCTTGTGCCGGCAGTGCTCGGAATTGGCCTGCGCGAACATCATCAGCTCGACGTCGTGCGGGTCGCGCCCGAGCTCGGTATAGCGCGCGCGCAGGTATTCGATCTCGTCGTCGGCCAGCGCCAGGCCCAGTCGGACATTGGCCTGTTCGAGCGTTGCCAGCGGGATGACTTCCAGCGCACCGCGTCGCGGGGTCTGGAACAGCGCCGCCGCGGCCTCGCGGCTGTCGAGCAGCGACTGGGTCATCGGATCGTGCAGCAGGCGCGCCAGCGCCCCTGAAAGTGCCGCATCCGGAGCGTCAGGCCAGCCGAGCAGGTCGACGCGCGTCCCGCGTTCCACCCGCCGCACCGGCAGGCCGGCCCCGTGCAACAGCTCGGTGGCCTTGCTCGCCCAGGGCGAGATGGTGCCCAGGCGGGGAACGACGAAGCGCGAGACGGCACCCCCGGCGGCGGCCTCCACGGCCGTGCCGGCCTGGAGGATCCGCGCGAGGGCGTCGAGGTCCATCTGCGCACCCGGCTCGGGTTCGACCCAGTAGGTGAACCGCGTTTCGGCGATGCGCAGGGCGGGATGGATCTGCCGGAGGCGGGCTTCAAGCCGTTCACGGCGGAACGGCGACAGGGCCGGCTGGCCCTCGAGGACGATCATGTCCGAAGGGGAACCACGAAACACGGGGATGCAATTGTAGCGAAGCCGCCCGCGGGCGGCTTCGTTCCGGCGGGGTCCCCGGGCAGGATCAGCTGCCGGTGGCGGCGGTCTTCGGCGCGGAATCGGCCGCGTGCGCGTCCAGGGCCGCACGCAGGTCTGCGGCGGGAATGTAGCCGCCCAGCTGGGTGCCGTCTTCGGCCAGGATCATCGGGGTGCCGGTCAGGCCGGCGCGCTGGCCCAGGTTGTACTGCATGGCGACGGGGTTCTTGCAGCTGGCCTTGGCCACCTTGCGGTCGTTCTTGGCGTCGGTCAGTGCCTTGTTGCGGTCCTTGGCGCACCACACCGCCTCCATCTTCCTGAAGTCGTCGCTGGCCAGCCCCATGCGCGGGAATGCGACGTATTCCACGGCGATACCCTGCTTGTTGTACTGCGCGATCTCGCTGTGCAGCTTGCGGCAGTAGCCGCATTCCACGTCGGTGAACACGACCACGCTGTACTTGGGGTTCGGCGGCGCGAACACGATGCGGTCGGCCGCCGGGATCGTCCTGATCAGGTCGCGGCGCAGCGTCGCCATGGCCTCCTCGCCCAGGTTCTTCTTCGCCTCGATGTCGTACAGGGTGCCCTGCAGCAGGTACTTGCCGTCATTGCTGACGTAGACGACCTGGCCGGCGACGATCGCCTGCTGGAAGCCCGGCACCGGCGCATCCGTGATCTGCTCCGGGGCGATGTCCTGGTTCACGCGCTTGAGCGCCTGCAGGGCACGGGCGGCAGGGGTGCCGGCGGCGATCTTGAGCTCGGGGGCGGCCGGCGCGTTCACCCGCGGCTGATCGGTGGCGGTCTTGGCGGATTGCGCCTGACTTCCGGCCGGCAGGGTCGATTGGGCGCAGGCGGACAGGCTGGCGCCGGTCAGCAGCAGAGACAACAACAGTCTGTAGGTCATGCGGATTCCGTGGCTCGGCGGCAGGGGCGGTTCGACCCGGTCGCCTGTCGAAGGTTCCACGATTCTCGCATGCGCGTTGTGACGCACCGGCTCGCAATGGCTGAACGGCGGAACCGGGCCGGCAAGCGGCAGTGCCGGATCGGATTCAGGGCAGCGGCCCGACGGCTGATGAGCAGCTGTCGCTCGCCGCGGGCGGCGAACCGCTCAACCACGTGGATGGTGCTTTGCGTGGAGTCGTTTCAATTGTTCGCGAGCGACCAGGGTATAGATCTGGGTCGTCGACAGCGAGGCATGGCCGAGCAGCATCTGCAGCGCGCGCAGGTCGGCGCCATGGTTGAGCAGATGGGTGGCGAAGCTGTGCCGCAGTCCATGCGGACTGATCCGCCTGGGATCGATCCCGGCCACGGCGGCGTAGCGCTTGACCAGATGCCAGAACAGTTGCCGCGTCGGCGCCATACCTTGCCGTGTGAGGAACAGCGCCGCCGGGCTGCGCTTGGCGGCCAGCTGCGGGCGCGCCTGGTCCAGATAGCGCTGCAGCCAGTGCTGGGCTTCCTCCCCCAGCGGCACCAGCCGCTCCTTGCCGCCCTTGCCCTGCACGCGCAGAACCCCCTGGCGAAGGTTGAGCCCGGTCGCCGGCACTTCGACCAGTTCGCTCACGCGCAGGCCGGCGGCATACATCAGCTCAAGCATCGCCCGGTCGCGCAGGCCTTCGGCCGAAGCGATGTCGGGCGCGCCCAGCACGCCCTCGATCTCGCTTTCCGACAGCGCCTTGGGCAGCGAGCGCGGCAGCTTGGGCGGCTCCAGCAGTGCGGTGGGATCGTCCGGCCGCTCGCCGCGGCGCACGCGCAGCCCATAGAACGCGCGCAGCGCCGACAGCAGGCGTGCATTGCTGCGCGGCGAATAGCCGTGCCGGGTGCGCCAGGCGAGGTAGTCGAACAGGCCTGCGCGGTCGGCTGCACCGATGCCGCCGCCGGCGCCGTCGCGCCATCGCGCCAACCCTTCCAGGTCGCGCCGGTAGCTGGCCAGGGTCTGCTTGGCCGCACCGTGCTCGGCCCAGTAGGCATCGAGGAATTGCTCGATCGCGCGCGCGTCCGCATCGCGCAGCGGCGGCAACTGCATCGCAAGCTGGCGGCGTTCGGCTGGGCTGGGCATGACGGAACAATAGTGCACGTCGCTTCGCCGTAACCGACATCGCCGCGCGCAGCTCTATCCTAATGCGGATGGACACCGTCGCCGCCAACATTCCCCGAGCCCGCGCACTCGTCGGCTGGCGCCTGCTCGCCCTGGTCTACGACGCCCTGCCCGTGCTCGCCCTGTGGCTACTGGTGGGCGCGGCGTTCACGCTCGGGTACGTCCTATCCGGGCACCCGCCACGCGAGAACATCGCGCCGCTCAGCGCACTGCAATGGCTGGCCTGGTTGTGCTGCTGGATCGTGACCGGTGCATACGCGGTACTGAGCTGGCGGCGCGGCGGCCAGACCCTGGGCATGCGGCCCTGGCGGCTGCGGGTGACCGATGCGCAAGGCAACCCCGCCTCCACGCGTGCGCTGGTGCAGCGCTATGCGCTGGGCACGGTCTCGCTGCTGGCTGCCGGGGCGGGCTTCTGGTGGGCCTGGTTCGACCGTGACCGGCTGACGCTGCACGATCGCCTCAGCGCCACGCGCATGATCCGGATGCCGAAGCAGGCATAGCGCCCTGCGCACGTTGTCATCCGAGTTGCGTGCGCGTCCCGTGCGCGCGATGCAGGCTAACCGCTGCGCTTGCGGAACAGATAGGCCGAAATTCCCAGCATCAGCGCCGGCGGGATCATGTAGGCCACGCGGAAGTCGAACTTGTACACCGCCGCGAGCTTCACGAACTGGGTCTGCAGCAGCCAGAATGCGAGCGAGAACACGATGCCGACGAACAGGCGCTTGCCCATGCCGCCGCTGCGCAGCGTGCCGAACGCGAACGGGATCGCCGCCAGGCACAGCGCGAGCACGTTGACCGGATAGAACCAGCGGCCCCAGTAGTGCTCCTCGTATTCGCCCGCGTCCAGGCCGTTGCGCATGCGGTAGTCGATGCTGCTCTTCAGAGCTGCGGCGGTCAGATAGCGCGGACGCGCCACGCTGGCCGCCAACGCGGCCGGGTCGAGCTTGGATTCCCAGCGTTCTTCGGCCACGTCGGTCTGGTTGACCGCCCTGGCCTCGAAATAAGTGCGCCTGACGTCGCGCAGCAGCCATCCGCCGGGACGGTGTTCGGCGACGCCGGCGCGGGCGATCGACTCCAGGCGCCCGGCATCGTCGAACTCGTACAGGCGCACATCGCGCAGTTCCAGCCATCGCTGGTCGCCGTCGCTCTTCTCCTGTCCGGTCTGGGCATTGAGGAAGGTATCGCCCTCGCGCGCCCACAGCCCCGAATACTGGGCAACGATCATGTCCTTCGACTTGGCCGAGGCCTTGATTCCGTCGGCGCGCTTCTGCGCCCATGGCGCCAGGGTTTCGCCGTTAACCACCATCAGTGCGGTCAACACCGCCAGCGTCGCCGCCACCGCAATGCTCAGACGGCGCCGGGACAGCCCCAGCGCGCGCAGCGCGGTGAGTTCGGAAGTGGCCGCCAGCTGGCCCAGCCCCATCAGCGATCCGATCACCGCCGCAGTCGGAAACAGCATGTATGCACGCCGTGGCAGGGTGTAGACCACGTTGGTCAGTGCAGTGGCGAAGTCGTAATTGCCCTTGCCGATGTCGCTGAATTCGGTCACCAGCGCCATCAGCGCATCCAGGCCGATCAGCACCGACCAGGTGAGCAGCACCGTGCCGAGCATCACCCGGCCCACGTACAGGTCGTGGATCTTGGGAAAGGGCTTCATGAGAGCGAGGGTTTCATCGGCGCACCTTCGCCAAGCGCGGGCGCCGCATCTGTCCGTCCTTGAAATACAGCCACAGCGCGGTGCCCAGCAGCGGCAGCACCAGCCACCATAGTCCCAGCGCCAGCGGGACCTTGCCGTCGGCGAGCCAGTCGGTGCCCAGCAGCATCAGGTTCATGCCGAAGATGTAGGCCAGGAAGCCGACCAGGATGCGGCCGTAGCGCGCCTGCCGTGGCGAGCTGCGCGCCAGCGGAATCGCCAGCAGCGCGAAGGCCAGCGCCAGCAGCGGCGGCGCGATCCGGCGATGGATCTGCGCGGTCGCCTCGGGGCGCACATCGCCCAGCAGCGAGAGCGTCGGCAGCGCCTCGGGGTCGTCCTCTTCTCGCTCCTCTTCGCCTTCCGGCAGGCGCAGGTCGTTGCTCGCGTAGCGCATCAGGCGAAAGTCGCGGCCCTGATCCATCGGCCCTTCGACCCGGAAGCCATTGTCGAGGGTGAGGTAGCGCTCGCTGCTGCTCTCGAAGCTCATGTGCCCGCTGTTGGCAGTGGTGACATCGAGCCGGTCGCCATCCTGGCGGTACACGAAGATCCTGCTCAGGCGGGTGCCATCGTTGGACATCGAGCCGACGTAGACCACGCCGTCGCCCCCGGGCAGCTCGGTAAACCGCCCAGGCTCCAGTCCTGCGACCATCAGGGTGCGGTTGGCCGCGACGATCATCGCGTCGGAGGTCCGCTGCGCCCAGGGCCCCAGCCACAGCGAGCAGGCGCCGATCACCAGCACCACCGGCAGGACCAGCAGCAGCAGGGGCTTGAGCATCCGACCGGGTCCGACCCCGATCGAGGTCAGCACCGGCATCTCCGAATCCCGGTACAGGCGCCCCACCGCCAGCAGCAGCCCCAGCATCATGCCCAGCGGCAGGATCAGCGGCAGGTAGCGGATCACCTGCAATCCGAGCTGGGACAGCATCATCGCCGCGGGCACCCGGCCACGGGCGATGTCGCCGAGCACGTCGGCGAACACGCCGCCCAGGCTGACCATGAGCAGCACCACCAGCGCCGCGAACGTCGCCTGGGCGAATTCGCGGAACAGGTATCGGTCAAGCTGCTGCATCGTGGCTCGGCAAGGTGGGACCGGTGAGCGGCTGCGGATCGGGGGGACTGGCGGGTGCTTTAGACTTGCAGATCGCGTCGACGGCGCTGCGAGGCGCCGTCGTCTGACCCAACAGTGTACGGAATCTGGTCGATGGCCCTCGAATTCACCCTGAACCAAGGCAACCCGGCACAGGCGCCGCTCGACTGCGTGGTGGTCGGCATCCATGCCGACAAGACGCTCACGCCCGGCGCCAAGGCCATCGACGCGGCCAGCGGCGGGAAGCTGTCCGCGCTGCTCGAGCGCGGCGACATCGGCGGCAAGACCGGCGTCACCACGCTGCTGCACGACCTGCCGGGCGTGACCGCGCCGCGGGTGCTCGTCGTCGGCCTGGGCGAAGCGGGCAAGTTCGGCGTGCCGCAGTACCTCAAGGCGGTGGGCGACGCCGCGCGCGCGCTTAGGAACGGTCCGGTCTCCACCGCTCTGTTCACCCTGAGCGAACTGGCGGTCGAAGGCCGCGATGCCGCATGGAACATCCGCAGCGCCGCCGTCGCCGCCGATCACGCCTGCTACCGCTACCTGGCCACGCTGGGCGAGAAGAACAAGAAGCGCAGCGAAACCGGGCTGAAGGCGTTCGCGATCCAGGGCGACGACGCCAGCGCGCTCGCCCAGGGCAAGTCGATTGCTGCCGGCGTGCAGTTCGCGCGCGAACTGGGCAACCTGCCGCCGAACGTCTGCAACCCCGCCTACCTCGCGCAGCAGGCGCAGGAATTCGCCGCGCGCTTCGCCAAGGCCGAATGCGAGGTGCTCGAGCGCGACGACATGGCCCAGCTGGGCATGGGATCGCTGCTGGCAGTCGCGCAAGGGTCGGCGAACCCGCCCAAGCTGATCGTCCTGAAGTGGAACAACGGTGGCGACGCCAAGCCCTACGTGCTGGTCGGCAAGGGCATCACCTTCGATACCGGCGGCATCAACCTCAAGACCCAGGGCGGGATCGAGGAGATGAAGTACGACATGTGCGGCGCCGCCAACGTGATGGGCGCGTTCGTCGCCGCCGTGGGCATGCAGTTGCCGATCAACCTGGTGGTGATCGCAGCCGCGGTCGAAAACATGCCCGACGGCAACAGCTACCGCCCCAGCGACGTGATCACCAGCATGTCGGGCAAGACCATCGAGGTCGGCAACACCGATGCCGAAGGCCGGCTGATCCTGTGCGACGCGCTGACCTACGCGCAGCGCTTCGAGCCGCAGGCGCTGCTGGACGTGGCGACGCTGACCGGCGCCTGCGTGATCGCGCTGGGCAAGTTCGCGACCGGCGTGATGAGCAAGCACCAGGATCTGGCAGCCGAACTCATCGCCGCCGGCGAAACCACCTTCGACCGCGGCTGGCAGCTGCCGCTGTGGGACGAATACCAGAGCCTGCTCAATTCGAACTTCGCCGATGTCTACAACATCGGCGGCCGCTGGGCCGGCGCGATCACCGCCGGCTGCTTCCTGTCGCGGTTCACCGAAGGCCAGCGCTGGGCGCATCTGGACATTGCCGGAGTCGCCAACGGCGACGGCAAGATGGGCATGGCGACCGGCCGCCCGGTCGGCCTGCTGGCGCAGTGGCTGATGGATCGGGCCGCCTGATGACCCTTCGACTTCGCGCCTGCGGCGCTACGCTCAGGGCGAACGGAACACCAATCTTCCCGATCGTGCCGAGCGCAGCGCTGCGTGACGCGCAGCGCGAAGTCGAGGCACAACCCCGTTGACCATGTCTCGCGCCGACTTCTACCTGATCGCCAAGCCCCGCTTCCGCAGCGAACCGCTGCGGCTGGTGTGCGAGCTGGCGAAGAAGGCCTACGAGGCGAACCTGCCGCTGCTGGTGCTTGCGCGAGACACGGCGCAGGCCGAGGCGCTGGACGACCTGCTCTGGGACATGGGCGACGATGTCTATCTCCCGCACCAGATCGCCGGCGGCGAAGAGGACGACGAGGCACCCGTGCTGATCGCGCCGCCCGAGGCCGACGCTCCGCTCAGGCCGCTGGTGATCAACCTGCGCGACGCCGCGGTGGAAGGCGGCTTCGAGCGCGTGCTCGAAGTGGTGCCGGCCGACGACGACGCGCGCGGGCCCCTGCGCGAACGCTGGAAGCAGTACAAGGCGCGCGGGATGGAAGTGAACAAACACGACATGTAGCAGCGCCGCTTCGGCGCGACCGCCGCGCTACCGGTTGCGCCCCAGCGGCGCGCCGCCGAAATACCCAAAAAGAAAACGCCACCCCAAACCCCCCATGCTGCGGGCGCGGGCGGCGCGCCCCGCCGCGGGGGGGGGGGCCCCCCCCCCCCCCGCTCCTACGAATTCCCCAATCAGACTCCGCAACGCAACCCGATGTCCAACCTCGCCCCCAGCTACGACCCGAGTTCCTTCGAAGCCCGCCTCTACACCGAGTGGGAAGGCGCCGGCGTGTTCGCGCCGCGGGGCGACGGGCCGACCTACACCATCCTGCTGCCCCCGCCCAACGTGACCGGCACGCTGCACATGGGCCACGCGTTCCAGCACACCCTGCAGGATGCGCTGATCCGCTATCACCGCATGCGCGGCGATCGCACCCTGTGGCAGATGGGGATCGACCACGCGGGCATCGCCACCGAGATGGTGGTCGGCCGCAACCTGGCGATCGAGGGCAAGGGCCAAACGCGCGACTCGCTGGGCCGCGAGAAATTCATCGGGAAAGTGTGGGAATGGAAACAGCAGTCCGGCGACACCATCGAGCGCCAGATGCGCCGCCTCGGCGCCAGCGGCGACTGGTCGCGCAGCATGTTCACCATGGATCCGATGGCCTCGCAGGCCGTCGCCGAAGCGTTCGTGCGACTGTACGAGCAGGGCCTGATCTATCGCGGCCAACGGCTGGTCAACTGGGATCCGGTGCTCAAGACCGCGATCTCCGACCTGGAAGTGGTGAGCGAGGAAGAGGACGGCTTCCTGTGGTCGATTGCGTATCCGCTCAGCGACGGCAGCGGCTCGCTCACCGTGGCGACGACGCGTCCGGAAACCATGCTCGGCGACACCGCGGTGATGGTGCATCCGCATGACGAGCGCTACGCGCACCTGATCGGCAAGACCATCACCCTGCCGCTGACCGGCCGCACGATCCCGGTGATCGCGGACGACTACGTCGATCGGGAATTCGGCACCGGCGTGGTCAAGGTCACCCCCGCGCACGACTTCAACGACTACGCGGTGGGTCAGCGCCACCGGCTGCCGCTGATCAACCTGTTCAACGACGACGCCACGATCAACGACAACGCGCCGGAACGCTACCGCGGCCTGGACCGGTTCGAGGCGCGCAAGACGGTGCTGGCCGACCTCGAGGCGCAGGGCCTGCTGGTCGAGGCCAGGCCGCACAAACTGCAGGTGCCGCGTGGCGACCGCACTGGCCAGGTGATCGAACCGTATCTGACCGATCAGTGGTTCGTGAAGATGGACGGACTGGCCAGGCGCGGCCTGGAACTGGTCCAGGGCGTCGACGGCGTGGCGGGCCAGGTGCGCTTCGTCCCGCCGAACTGGCTCAGCACCTACCGCCACTGGATGGAGAACATCCAGGACTGGTGCATCAGCCGCCAGCTGTGGTGGGGACACCGGATTCCCGCATGGTTCGACGACGCCGGCAATGCCTACGTCGCGCGCAGCGAGGACGAAGCACGGCAGCAGGCAGTGGCCCGCGGCCACGGCGGCTCCGCCCTGCGCCAGGACGCGGATGTGCTCGAAACCTGGTTCTCGTCGGCGCTGTTCCCGTTCTCGACCATGGGCTGGCCCGATCCGCAGGCGATGGCCGAACGCGGTTTCGAGCATTTCCTGCCGACCAGCGTGCTGGTCACCGGTTTCGACATCATCTTCTTCTGGGTCGCGCGGATGATCGTGATGACCGATGCGCTGGTCGGCAAGGTGCCGTTCAAGGACGTGTACATCACCGGCCTGGTGCGCGACAAGGACGGCCAGAAGATGTCCAAGTCCAAGGGCAACATCCTCGACCCGCTGGACATCATCGACGGCATCAGCGCCGACGCGCTGGTGGCCAAGCGCACGACCGGACTGATGCAGCCGAAGATGGCCGGCAAGATCGAGAAAGCCACGCGCAAGGAGTTCCCCGACGGCATCGCCGCACATGGCGCCGATCCGCTGCGCTTCACCATGGCTGCGCTTGCCGGCCCGGGGCGCGACATCAAGTTCGACCTCGGTCGCGCCGAGGGCTACAAGAATTTCTGCAACAAGCTGTGGAACGCAACCCGGTTCGTGCTGATGAACACCGAGGGCTACAACGCCACCGGCATGCCCGAGCCGAAGACCGATGCGGAGAAATGGATCCTGGCGCGCCTGGCGAAGGCTGCGACCGAGGCCGAAACCCATTTCGCCGCGTATCGCTTCGACCTGCTGGCCCAGTCGCTGTACGAGTTCGCGTGGAACGAGTTCTGCGACTGGTTCGTCGAACTCGCCAAGCCCGCGCTCGCCGGCGACGACACCGCAGCCGCCGACAGCACCCGCCACACTCTGCTGTACGTGCTCGAGGCGCTGCTGCGCCTGTTGCACCCGCTGATCCCCTTCGTCACCGAGGAACTGTGGCGGCAGGTCGCACCCAGGCTGGGCATCGCCGGCGAAACGATCTCGCTGCAGTCCTATCCGCAGGCGCTGGACATCAGCACGCGCGACTACCTGCGCGCGGAAGCCGACGTCGAGTGGCTCAAGACCATGGTCACCGCCGTGCGCCGCATCCGCAGCGAACTGGGCGTGTCGCCTTCGAAGCAGGTGCCGCTACTGGTGCAAGGTGGCAGCGGTGACGACGCCGCACGCCTCGAACGCTTCGCTTCGCAGCTGCAGTCGGTCAACCGCTTGGCCTCGATCGACACCCTGCAGGGCGAACCGCCGCCGGCCGCGGCCGGCCTGGTCGGCGAGCTGAAGCTGTTCGTGCCGCTCGAAGGCCTGGTCGACCTGGATGCGGAGCGCGCCCGCCTGGACAAGGAGCTCAAGCGGGTCGAGGCGGAACTGGCCAAGTCGCGCAACAAGCTGGCCAGCGAGACCTTCGTGCAGAACGCGCCGGGGCCGGTGGTGGAACAGGAGCGCCAGCGCCTGGCCGACTGGACCGCGCAGAGCGAGGCGCTCGCCGCGCAGCGTACGCGGCTGGGCTGAGGTTCCGCCGCACGACCCATCCTGTCCGTCGCGCGGACGCCGCGCCTATGGGTGCGGCGGCAATTCCATCGCCATCACGATCGCGTCTTCGCGCCCGTGGTGCGCGGGGTAGTAACGCGGACGGCGGCCGATCTCGCTGAAGCCCTCGCCCATATACAGCGCCACCGCCTGCGGATTCGAAGGCCGGACTTCCAGGAACAATCGCTGCGCGCCGCGGCTCCGTGCCTGCTGCAACAGGGCGCGCAGCAGCCGGCGGCCATGACCATGGCCCTGCCGGTGCGGTGCGGTGCACAGGTTGAGGATGTGCGCCTCGTCCGCGGCCACGCTCAACACCCCATAGCCGATGATGTCCTCGTCGTCCTCGAGCACCCAGGACGGATACCCGGCGCGCAGGCAATCGCGGAAGATGCCGCGCGACCATGGGAAGGGATAGGCACGCAGTTCGATCGCCATGACCGCGTCGAGGTCGTCCTCGCGCATCACCCGCAGCCGCGCGGGCTGCTGGCGTTCGTTTGCCGCCACCGCGCTCATCGCGTTGCCGTGCGCATCCGCCGCAGCCGCGGCCAAAGCGCACGCTTGGCCGCGCTGGCGGGCAGCGCGTCCAGCCCTGGCAACGCGGCGACGGCGTCGACAGTGCTCCCGGCCGCGCGCGCGAGCGCTTCGAGCAGGGCCGGAGAGACGGAAGCAGCTGTCCCTCGTGCGGGCGCCAGCGCATAGGGGTGCAGGCCCAGTTCCGCCATCACTTCGCGCCGGAACTCATCCAGAATGAAACCGTCCCAGCTCATGCCGGCTCCACCGGATGGCGGCGCCGCCGGAACCACAACAACGGTCCCGACAGCGCGTACAGGGCAGCAGCGGCCAGCAGCACCCGCGGCGGATCGATCACCAGCGCCACCAGTATCGCCACGACCACGAGCAGAGCCACGAACGGGACCCGGTCGGACTTCGGCCCGATGCCGCCCTTGAAGCTGTTGTAGCGGATCCGGCTGACCATCAGCAGCGCCGCGAACACGGTCACGCCGAGCGCGAGATAGCGATAGTCGGCTCCGGCCAGACCGAAGTCGTGCATGGTCCAGACGAAGCTGGCGATCAGTCCCGCCGCCGCCGGGCTGGCCAGGCCGATGAACCAGCGCTTGTCCACCTGTCCGACCTGGCTGTTGAAACGCGCCAGTCGCAGCGCCGCGCAGGCCGCATAGAGAAATGCCACCAGCCAGCCGATCTTGCCGGGCGTCGGCCCGTCGAGTTTGAGCGACAGCAGCGCCCAGTGGTACATCACCAGCGCCGGCGCCATGCCGAAGCTGACCAGGTCGGCCAGCGAGTCGTACTGCACGCCGAACTCGCTCTGGGTGTTGGTCAGGCGCGCGACCCTGCCGTCGACGCCGTCGAGGATCGCGGCCACGAAAATCGCCACGCACGCGGCTTCGAACCGACCCTGTGAGGCGGCGATGATGGCGAAGAACCCGCCGAACAATCCGCCCGTGGTGAACAGGTTCGGCAGCAGGTAGATACCGCGCCCGCGGGGGCGCTGGACGCTGTCGTCTTGGCTCATGCTAGGGCCCGTTGGGGGCCCTAAGTGTAGCCGCAGCGCCAACGGCCTGAACGCGCCGATCCACGGCGTTCACCGCGCTTGCGCGCCGCGCCCGCGGGTGCTGCAATCGTTCCACGACCCGTCCAGGACACGCCCATGCGCCAGCTCGCCGCTCCCGCCCTCGCGGCTTTCGCCGTGGCCCTCGTCTTCACGGCGTCTCCGGCTGCGGCCCAACAGGTGTACAAGTGGAAGGACGCGCGCGGCGTCACCCATTATTCGGAGAAGCCGCCGGCCTCCGGGCAGTACACCACGCAGGACGCCGTGCGCGATCCGGCGACGGCTGCGCCAGCATCCGCCAGCGCCACGGACAACGCACCATCGGCCGTGGACTCACGCTGCACGACGGCACGCCGCAACCTGGCCAACCTGCAGAGCGGCCAGCCGGTGCAGATGGACAGCGATGGTGATGGCAAGCCAGACCAGCCCCTGACCGACACCGAACGCAGCAACCAGATGGAGCTGGCCCGTTCCACCCTCAAGGCCTACAACTGCACCGAAACCGCTGCGGCGGGTTGACCGGAGCCACGAGCGTGCGCGTGGCCTGGCCCTGGGCGATTGCCGGCGGCCTGCTGCTGGGCGGTGTCGCGGGCTGGTGGTCGTTGCGCGAATCGCCCGAACAGCAACAGGCCAAGCAGGTCCGCGCCACACGCGCCGCCGCGGCCGAAGCCGAGGACGCACGTCCGGTGCTGTATCGCTGGGAAGACGAGCGCGGCACCGTCCACTACAGCGACCAGGCTCCGCGAGGCCGCAAGTACCAGCGCATCGAGCGCGAACCCGAAGACGGCATCGAGGTCCACGGCGACCGCCAGTAGGGCCTGTCCGGCCGCCCGACCCGGGGGTTGCTGCATGGCACAATGGCGATCCGTTTGCCATTACACCGCCGATGCGCCTGTCGCGATTCCATCTCCACACCATCAAGGAAACCCCGGCCGACGCCGAGATCGTCAGCCACCAGCTGATGCTGCGCAGCGGGATGATCCGGCGCTTGGCCGCCGGCCTGTACACCTGGTCGCCGCTGGGCCTGCGCGTCCTGCGCAAGGTGGAAGCCGTCGTACGTGAGGAAATGGATCGCGCCGGTGCGATCGAGCTATTGATGCCCACCGTCCAGCCCGCGGAGCTGTGGCAGGAAACCGGGCGCTGGCAGAAGTTCGGCGGCCAGCTGCTGAAGATCCGCGACCGCAAGGAGGCCGACTACTGCTACGGCCCCACCGCCGAGGAAGTGATCACCGACTTCGCGCGCAACGAGCTGGCCAGCTACAAGCAGCTGCCGGTGAACTTCTACAACATCCAGTGGAAGTTCCGCGACGAGATCCGCCCGCGCTTCGGGGTGATGCGCGCGCGCGAGTTCCTGATGAAGGACGCGTACTCCTTCCATGTCGACGACGACTCGCTCGCCGCCGAATACCGCAATATGTACGACACCTATGCGCGCATCTTCACCCGGCTCGGGCTCGAGCACCGCGCGGTGGCGGCCGATACCGGCGCCATAGGCGGCAGCGCCTCGCACGAGTTCCAGGTGATCGCCGAGTCGGGCGAGGACACGATCCTGTATTCGGACGGCTCGGACTACGCCGCTAACGTGGAGCTGGCCGAGGCCGTGTCCCCGGGCGCACGTGCGCCCGCGACCGAGGCGATGCGCAAGGTCGATACACCGACCCAGAAGACCTGCGAGGACGTCGCTGCGCTGATGGGCATCCCGCTGCAGCGCACGGTCAAGTCCATCGCGGTGGTCGGCAAGGACGCGGACGGCGCCGACCAGTTCGTGCTCGCGTTGGTGCGCGGCGACCACGTGGTCAACGAGGTCAAGCTGGCGAAGCTCCCGGGACTGGGCGACTACCGCCTGGCCACCGAAGCAGAGATCGCCGAACACCTCGGCAGCGAGCCCGGCTTCCTGGGCCCGGTGAACCCGCGCAAATCGATCGGGGTCGTCGCCGACCGCAGCGTCGCCGCCATGCACGACTTCGTGGTCGGTGCGAACGAGGCCGGTTTCCACTTCGCCGGGGTGAACTGGGAACGCGACCTGCCCGAACCGGAAGTGGCCGATATCCGCAACGCCGTTGCCGGCGATCCTTCGCCCGACGGCAAGGGCACACTGGGCATCGCCCGCGGCATCGAGGTCGGGCACGTGTTCGCGCTCGGACGCAAGTATTCCGAGGCCATGGCCTGCACCGTGCTCGATGCCAACGGCAGAAACGTGCATCCGGCCATGGGCTGCTACGGCATCGGCGTGTCGCGCATCGTCGCGGCTGCGATCGAACAGAACCACGACGCCGCGGGCATCCTCTGGCCCGAAGCGATGGCGCCGTGGCGGGTGGCGGTGTGCCTGATCAACCCCAAGAACGATGCCGCGGTGGCCGACGCCGCAGCAGCGCTGTACCGGGAACTGAATGACGCCGGCATCGAAACCGTGCTCGACGATCGTGGCCTGCGTCCGGGCGCGATGTTCGCCGACATCGAACTGATCGGAATTCCGCACCGGGTGGTGGTGTCCGAACGCGGGCTCGCCGCAGGTACGTTCGAATACCGCGCCCGCAGCGCCGCGGAATCAGAACAGCTCGACCTGGCCGCGCTGCACGCGAAGCTCGGCATTTCACGTTGAGGTGATGGCTCCGTGATTCCATTCGCAACGAAGCGGATGGAGGTATGGAATCGCCGATTGCATTCGCGATCGACATCGCTGCAAAGCGGCGCAACAGGTTTGCGGACGTATTTTCGCAGGTTACTATCGGTAGCACGCCAGACACATGGCGAGTTCCGTTCCCCCATCTGGAGTACGCATGGCTTTCGATCTGGACAATTTCTCGGCGAAGGACCTGGATTCGCTGATCAAGCAGGCCAACCAGCGCAAGACCGCGCTGACCCGGCGCACACCGGCCGCGCAGGTACGCAAGAAACTCACCGCCATGGCCAAGGCCGAGGGCTATTCCATCGCCGAACTGTTCGGCGGTGCAGGTGCAGCCAAAGCCGCGAAAGCATCGAAAACCGCGGGCCGCAAGAGCGCCAAGGCGCGCAAGACCGGCAAGGTCGCGCCGAAGTACCGCAATCCGGCCGATGCCAAGGACACCTGGACCGGCCGTGGCCTGCCGCCGCGCTGGATGGCGGATCTGATCAAGAAAGGCAAGAAACGCGAGGATTTCCTGATCAGGAAATAAAGCCGGACACTTCTCCTGCGCGAAACGCCGGCCCGATGCCGGCGTTTTGTTTTGCGGTGATCCGCCGGGTTACAGGTTGCGGCGCGTCGGCAGCAGCAGGTTGCCGAACAGCAACCCGGCGATCAGCGCCAGCAGGATATTGAGCACGCCGACGATCGCATCCTGCCCCGCCGCGAGCTCCTGCTGCTGGAACAGGCTGATCACGCCGCGCAGGCTGGCGCTGCCGGGCACCAGCATGATGATGCCGGGCATCCGCACTACCGCGCCCGGCCGGTTCCACCAGCGTGCATAGCCGTTGCCCGCGGCCGTCATCACCAGCGCCGAGAGGAACACGCCGACCGGGCTGCCCCATGCATCGCCCGCCAGCCGCGAAATCAGGTAGCCGGTGATCGCCGCCAGCATCACGATGCCGTAATCACGGCGCGCGGTGCGAAAGAGGACCGCGAAGGCATAGGCCGCCAGCAGCAGCGCGGCGCCTTCCACCCAGTCCGGCTGCGGCCGCCATGCGCGCACCTGCGCATCGATTCCCAGCAGCGCCAGCAACGTCACCGCGATCATCGTGCCGACGGTGAGCTTGAGCAGCGTGGTGACCGCCCCGGCGAAGCGTGCGGTGCCCGAGACCAGATGCTGGCTGGTCAGTTCGTTGACCGCATTGGTCAGGCCCATGCCGGGCAACAGCACGATCAGCGAGGCGATGATGACCGTATTGAGGTTGATCGGCGCCACGAACGCGGCAACCAGGATCGCGATCGTGCCGGCGAGGATGCCCGCGATCGCATCACCGGCCTCCCTGAGCCGGGGACGGTCGCGGGTCGCCAGTTCCAGCAAGCCCAGTAGCAGCCCGGTGGTGGCGGCTGTGCCGATCTCGAGCCAGGGCAGTCGCAGCAATCCAGCGACCCCTGCCGAGGCCAAGCCGAAGCCGAACACCTGCATCGCATGCCAGCGCGCGCTGCGCGGACGGTCGAGCGCGCGCAGGGCCTGGTGCCCCTCGGCCAGGTCGAGCCGGCCGGCCATCACCTCCTCGGCGATGCGGTCGGCCTCGCACAGCTTGTACAGATCGGTATCCCCGGGACCGAGCCGGATGACCCGGGTGGTGTCGCTCTCGCCCAGCGCGCGGCTTGGATCGTTGAAGGCCAGGATCATGCCGGTTGGATTCGACCACGGCTCGCAGTCCAGCCCGAGCTTCTGCGAGACCGCGACCACCGCGCCCTCGAGGCGCTGGGCCGTGGTGCCGTATCCGTGCAGGCGTTCAGCCAGTTCGGTCACGAAGGCGATCCGCGCCGCGTAGCTCGCGGCGGTCGGGGAATAGGGTGCGGCGCGCATGCCGACAGGATCGCATGGGCGCACGGCCCCGCCCAATGCGTTCACACGTCGCAGACGCAGGTGCGTAAGCTTTAGCCGCCGTCAACGGCGGAACCGCGAGTCGCGCTTGAGCCAAGCCTCCACCCAGCCGCCGAGGGCCGAAACCGATCCAGGCGACGGCTCGCGCCTGCGCCTGACCGGGCGCTGGACCCTGCGCCATGCCGGCGACGTCGGCGATGCGCTCCGGGCCGCGCCGCCGGGCATCGCCACGATCGACGCCACCGGCGTCGAGCGCCTGGACACCCTCGGCGTGCTGCAGCTGCTGCGCTATGCGCGCCGCAATGACCTGCCTTTCGATCGCTTCACCTTCGACCCGCAGCATCGCCAACTGGTGGCGGCGATCGAGGACGTGGTGGACGACCGCCCGAAGCGCAAGCGCGACCTGGGCTTCAGGGCTGCGCTCGGCCGCCTGGGCTTCGCGGTCGCCGACAACTGGAGCGAGACCATCGCCCTGGTCAGCTTCCTGGGCGAGAACCTGTCCAAGCTGATGCGGTTGGTGAAGGAACCGCGGCGCTTTCGTCCCACCGCCACCGTCTTCCACATGGAGCAGGTCGGGCTGGACGCGGTGCCGCTGGTGATCCTGCTGTCGTTCCTGGTCGGTGCGGTGATCGCGTTCCTGGGCGCCAACATCCTGGAAGACTTCGGCGCGGTGATCTTCGTCGTCGAGCTGGTCAGCATCGCCTTCCTGCGCGAGTTCGGCGTGCTGCTGACCGCGATCATCCTGGCCGGCCGTACCGCGAGCGCGTTCACCGCGCAGATCGGCGCCATGGTCAGCCGCGAGGAAGTCGATGCGATCCGCACCCTGGGCCTGGACCCGATCGACCTGCTGGTGCTGCCGCGGGTGATCGCACTGATGGTCATGTTGCCGCTGCTGACCTTCATCGCGATGATGGCCGGCCTCGCAGGCGGCCTGACCGTCGGCGCCTTCACCCTGGACATCGCGCCACCGGCCTACCTGGCCAGGATGCAGGACACCTTCAAGATGCGGCACATGCTGGTGGGCCTGTCGAAGGCGCCAGTATTCGCCCTGCTGATCGCGCTGATCGGCTGCCTGGAGGGACTACAGGTCAAGGGCACCGCACAGTCGGTGGGCGAGCGCACCACCTCGAGCGTGGTGCAGAGCATTTCGCTGGTAATCGTGATCGACGCGATCGCGGCGATCTGGTTCATGTACATGGGCTGGTGAGATGAGCGATCCGGACCGCCCATCGAAGAGCAATGATCCCGGCACACAGCCGATCATCCGGGTCCGTGGGCTGCGCAATCAATTCGGCCACCAGGTCGTACACGAAGACCTGGACCTGGACGTGCGCCGGGGCGAAATCCTGGGCGTGGTCGGCGGCTCGGGCAGCGGCAAGTCGGTGCTGATGCGCTCGATCCTGGCGCTGCGCAGGCCCGATGCGGGACAGATCGAGGTCATGGGCGTGGATGCGCGCTCGGACGATCCGGCCGATCGCCACCACATCGAACGCAATACCGGGGTGCTGTTCCAGGACGGTGCGCTGTTCTCGTCGCTGACCGTGGGCGAGAACGTGCAATTGCCGCTGAAGGAATACTACCCGGACATGGTCGATTCGCTGCGTTACGAGCTGGCGCTGCTGAAGGTGAAACTGGCCGGCCTGCCGGCGGACACGGTGGAGAAACTGCCCTCGCAGCTGTCGGGCGGCATGCGCAAGCGCGCCGGCATCGCGCGCGCGCTGGCCCTGGACCCGCCGCTGCTGTTCCTGGACGAGCCCACGGCCGGCCTGGACCCAATCGGCGCGGCTGCGTTCGACCAGCTGATCCTCACCCTGCAGCGGGCGTTGGGCCTGACCGTGTTCCTGATCACCCACGACCTCGACACCCTGTACGCGATCTGCGACCGTATCGCCGTACTCGCCGACCGCAAGGTCGTGATCAACGCGCCGATCGCCGAAGTGGAACGTTTCGAGCATCCGTGGGTGCAGGAATACTTCCACGGTCCGCGCGCACGCGCGGCGCAGCAGGCACGCGATACCAACGCCCGCGCCGCTGGCACACCCGAACCACAGGCGACCTGATCCGCATGGAAACCAAGGCCAACTACGTGCTGATCGGCGCCTTCACCATCCTGGTGGCGGTGTTCGGCCTGCTGTTCGCGCTCTGGGCCGCCAAGTACTCGGCCGACAAGAGCTTCCAGGAGTACTACGTCATCTTCAACGAGCCGGTCACCGGCCTGACCGAAGGCGGCTCGGTCCAGTACAACGGCATCTCGGTAGGCACCATCGAAGAACTTTCGCTCAATCCACGCGATCCGCGCCAGGTGCGCGCACGCCTGAAACTGGAAGCCAGCGCGCCGGTCAAGGTGGACACCAAGGCCAAGCTGTCCCAGGCCGGCATCACCGGCAGTCCCTTCATCCAGCTGACCGGTGGCAGCCCCAACGCGCCGCGCCTGGTATCGAACGATGCCGACACGATCCCGGTGATCACGACCGAGCCGTCCGCCTTGCAGAACATCGCCGATACCGCGAGCAAGCTGGTCGCGCGCCTGGACAAGCTGATGAGCGAAGAGAACATCGAGCACATCGACAACACGCTGACCAACCTGGACAACATTACCGCCGCGCTGGGCGATGCGACCCAGAAGGAAGACCTGCGCGCGCTCGTGCGCAATGCGCGCCTGGCCAGCGAACAGCTCAACGCCACGCTTGAAAGCGCGAATGGCGCGGTCGCCAACATCGACCGGGAACTGCCGGCCCTGCTGCGCAAGCTCGATGCCACCCTCACCCGGCTGGATTCGGCCGCCGGCGGCGCCGACGCGATCCTCAACGAGAACCGCGCCGCGATCCAGAGCTTCGCCAACGATGGCCTGGCACAGCTCGGTCCGACCCTCGGAGAACTGCGGGCCCTGGTCCGCGATCTGCGCCGCGTCACCGACCGGCTCGACGGCAGCCCCGCGCGCTATCTGCTGGGCCGCGACGCACCCAAGGAGTTCGAACCCGAATGAACATGCGTAACGGCAATCGTGGATCGGTGGGCGCCCGGCTCGCGGGCGGCGCGCTGCCGCTGGCGCTGGCCCTTGTCCTGGGTGGTTGCAGCCTGCTCGGAGGTGGGCCCAAGGAGGCCGCGACCATCTACGCGCCCGATCCGCGCATCCAGGCGGACCCATCCTGGCCGCAGGTCGGCTGGCAGCTGTCGATCGGTCATCCCGCGGCCGCACGCATGGTGGACAGCCTGCGCATCGCGGTGCGTCCCACGCCGGGCGAACTGCAGGTCTACAAAGGCGCGAACTGGGCCAAGACCCCGTCCGAACAGCTGCAGGACACCCTGCTGCGCGCGCTGGAGGACTCGGGAAAAATACCCGCGGTCGGCCGCCAGGGCAGTGGCGTCGCCGCCAACTACAAACTGATCCTGGACCTGCGTCGCTACGAGGCCGATTACGCCGGTGATGCGGTGCCTGCGGCGACGATCGAGGTCAACGCCAAGCTCCTGCACGCTCCGGGCAACGACATCGTCGGATCGCGCACCTTCCTGCAGGCCGTGCCCGCGGGAGCCACCGATGTCGGCTCGGTCGCCGATGCCTTCTCCCAGGCGCTCGGTCGTGTCGGCGGCGAAATCGCCGGGTGGGCGCTATCGGCCGGCGACGCCCACGAGCAAAGCGGCAGCCACCCGGCGAAATAGCCAAGCCCTGCCCCTTCATTCCGCGGACGAAGCCGCTCGCCGGGATTCAGTTCAACGTTGCGAAGGTTCGATCCTGTGCGGACCGGCCACGTCCAATATCCGCCGGAACGTCAGATTGATGCGTTCGCCCACCGCTTTCGCGGTCCTGGGCAGGGCATGCCGGTAATGCGCCTGGGTATCGCCGCGCATGACCAGCAGGCTCCCGTGCGTCAGGTCCAGGTCCATGCCTGGCCCGTCCGGCGTGCGGCTCTTGAGCTTGAACCGTCGGGTAGCGCCCAGGCTCAACGACGCGATCACCGGCCGCGCACCGAGCTCGGGTTCGTTGTCGCTGTGCCAGCCCATGGCGTCGCGGCCGCTGCGATACCGGTTGGCGAGCACGCTGTTGAACGCGACATCCAGCTGCCGCAACAGGCGCGCGCGCACCGGGAGCAGGCATGCATGCCATGGTCGCGGCGCGAACAGTGTGCCGGAGTAGCGATAGCGCGCCTCCGGATCGCCGATCCAGCAACTCAGCCGGGGCGAATCCACGTCGCGCCCGAACAATCGGATCCGGTGGATTTCCCACGGCACGGCGTCGAACAACGCGTCCATGAGCTCGTCCGCTTCGTGCCGGGAAAGCCAGTGCGGATCGAATTCGAGTTCGGCTCCCGGCAGCTGCAGTTGCGTCATCGCCATGCGCGGACGCTAGCAGACGAGGCCTCGACGGGCCTATCCGCTGGATGCGATTCCCGCCGCGCCATTCAAGGCACCCTCGGTTTGCCGGCTCGACCTCAAAAACGCGACAATCGCGCGCATTGCCAGCCGGGCCGCCAGCATGAGCGAACACGACGCCAACGCCGCCGAACAGGTCGAACGCGACGTCATGGAATACGACGTCGTCACCGTCGGCGCCGGTCCGGCCGGGCTGTCGTTTGCGATCCGGCTCAAGCAGCTCGATCCGGACATCTCGGTGTGCGTGATCGAGAAGGCCTCGACCATCGGCGCCCATATCCTGTCCGGTGCGGTGATCGAGCCCGGACCGCTCGATGCCCTGCTCCCGGGCTGGCGCGACACCCCGCCGCCGATCTGCGTCCCCGCCACCGACGACGAATTCTGGCTGCTCACCAAGACCGGCGGCCGCAAGCTGCCGGTGCCGCCGGGCATGAACAACCACGGCAATTTCATCGTCAGCCTGGGCGCGATGTGCGCCTGGCTCGCGCCGCAGGCCGAGGCGCTGGGCGTGGAGATCTATCCCGGCTTCGCCGCCGCGGAGACCCTGCACGATGCCGATGGACGCGTCATCGGGGTACGCATCGGCGACATGGGCGTGGCCAAGGACGGCTCGCACAAGCCTGGCTACACCGCGGGCATCGACATCCACGCCAAGGTCACGGTGCTGGCCGAAGGCGCGCGCGGGCATCTGACCAAGCGTCTGGTCAAGCGCTTCGGCCTGGATGCCGACAGCGATCCGCAGGGTTATTCGATCGGCATCAAGGAACTCTGGCAGGTGCCTGCCGGACGCGTATCGCCGGGCAGGATCGTGCACAGCTTCGGCTGGCCCGCCGACAACAAGACCTACGGCGGCAGCTTCCTCTACCACCTCGACGGGGATCGCATCGCGCTCGGCTATGTCAGCGGTCTGGACTACAACGATCCCGAATACCGGCCGTGGGAAGCCTTCCAGCAGTGGAAGAACCATCCGACGATCGCGCCGCTGCTGGAAGGCGGCACCATCCTCAGCGCCGGCGCGCGCGCCATCGTCACCGGTGGATACCAATCCCTGCCCAGGACCGAGATGCCCGGCGCTCTGCTGATCGGCGACACCGCCGGCCTGCTCAACGTGCCCAAGGTGAAAGGCACCCACCAGGCGATCCGCAGCGGCATGCTCGCCGCCGAGCATCTGGTGTCCTCCCGGCTCGCGCCGGAAGGCTACGACGCCAAGCTGCGCGCATCCGACGCGATGGCCGAACTGAAGAAGGTGCGCAACATCAAGCCCGGGTTCAAGCGCGGGCTGTGGTTCGGCATGCTCAATGCCGCCTGGGAAACGGCCACCGGCGGGTTGTCGCCCTGGACCCTGCGCAACAAGGCCGACTGGTCGTCCCTGCACAAGCTCGGCGAACAGGAATCACCCAGGCGCGACTATGTGCAACGCCCGCTGCCGCCGCGCGACCGCCTGGCAGGCGTCTATTTCGCCGCCACCGAGCACGACGAAGACCAGCCCGTCCACCTCAAGGTCGCCGACACCAGCATCTGCGTGACCCGTTGCGCCGAGGAATACGGCAACCCCTGCACCCGCTTCTGTCCCGCCGCCGTCTACGAGATCGTCGACGACGCATCCGCCGAACACGGCAAGCGCCTGCAGATCAACGCCGCCAACTGCGTGCACTGCAAGACCTGCGACATCAAGGACCCGTACGAGATCATTACGTGGGTGACACCGGAAGGCGGAGCAGGGCCGAACTACCAGAACCTCTAGCTCGACCGCGGTGGCCCGACGCCGGATTCCGCCTCGACCCTGGGTTACTTCATGACTACCCAGCTCATGCTGCCCACGCTGCCCGCTGCTTGCGGAGTATCAGGATTGGCGGATTTCCAGATGACGTTGTGACCGGTACTGGTATTGCGCCAGAAGATATCCATCGAGCCATCTCCATCGTAGTCGTCGACCACGGGGATGATCCATGCGACGGCAACCGATTTCACCGTCTGGATCGTGGCCGAGTTGGCCGATCTCCAGATCACGTTTGCGCCGGTGCTCGAATTGCGCCAGAAGATGTCGGACCTGCCATCGCCGTTGAAGTCACCGACGCCGGCCACGCCCCAGCCCGCCCCCGTCATCGACGTGAGCACCTGCGCAGTGTTCGCATTTGCGGATCGCCAGATCACGTTCACGCCGGTGCTTGGATTTCGCCACAGAAGATCGGCGCTTCCATCGCCATTGAAGTCCGTGGCCCCAGCCACGGTCCATCCCGCGCCGACCGATCTGATCGTCTGGGCGGTGGAAGCACTGGCGGACCGCCAGATGACGTTGACGCCAGTGCTCGCGTTGCGCCACAGAAGATCGGCGCTTCCATCGCCGTCAAAGTCGCCTACCGCGGCGACGATCCAGCCGGCACCGACCGATCTGATCGTCTGGTACTGCGCATGGTTGGCGGACCGCCAAATGACGTTAGCGCCCGTACCGGCATTACGCCAGAGGAGGTCCGCATGGTTGTCTCCGTCGAAATCGCCGATGCCCGCGACGGTCCATGCAATCGACACTGGCGCCAATGGAGAGAGCGGGGCACCGCTGGGGTGCCACCACAGGAGAGTGTCGCCGGTGTCAGAATTGCGCCACACGAAATCCGACCGCCCGTCATTGTCATAATCGCGCCGCAGCATTCCCGTCAGCGGGATGACCATCGCACGGAACGCTGCCACCACCGGGATGGTCTGTTCGAGCGCGCGTACGCTGTCAGCCTCATTCTCGACACCGCATGGGGAACCGGCGCAGATGCTGATCCGCGGATTGGAGAAGTAACGGAACCCCGTCTGGCCCACGTAGCGCGGCGACATGATCGTATAGAAGCTGCCACTGGTATATCCAAAGGCGTAGGGATACCGGCCGTATTCCTCGGGGTCCAGCAGCACACCGTTGCCGTCGGTATCGTCCGACCCTTGGGCAGTGGCGCGGTCGTGCTGCAAGCCCATGTTGTGCCCCAACTCATGGGCGAGGAATTCTTCACGACAGGTCATCCCCCCATCCGGAAACGCGTCTCCGCCGGAGTCGCTCACTACGGAGAAAGCGAAGTCCGCGCTGACGCTTTCGATGGGCCGCTGACCACCCCCGAGCAGCCAGGCTACCCCGCAACTGCCATTCTCGGGAGCGGTGAAATTTCGAACCAGTCCAACCAGATCGGCGCCAGCATGGTCGCGAGCGTCCACCAGCGGCCGCAAGGCGGCCGGCACGGCGGCCGGCGTGCAGTTGACACCGCGATCGGGAAGTCTCAGGTCACTGGCATTGGACGTCGAGCAGGCGACGCCGGTCAGCTCGAACAACGCGGTTGTATTCGAGGTGTTCTCCGGGTAGTCCACCATGACCGTCCGCACCAGCCGTACCCTGGCGTCCAGCTGGCTGTTGGCATAGGCCAGGTTGGTCAGATCGACGAGATAGTTCAGGCGAGTTGTTCCCGCCCGCCGGCCCCCGTAGCGACTCCAGAAATGTCTCGTGTATCCCAGCACCAGATCCACCGTGTTGCCTGCGCTCGCCTGTGCGGCGGCTTCCGACGTGGCGGTCTTGCTCGCCGTCGCGCGCAAGGCAGTCTTGCGTGAGGAGGAAGCCCGCAGGCCGGCCCGCATCAAGGGGGCAAGGAAGTCGGCTTCCGACGACGGCTCGATCGCGCCCGCTTTGCCGAGCAGCCGCCGGTCGGTTTCGATCAGCCAGCTGCCTGCGGCGGTGACCATCAGCTGCAGGGGCGCCTCGTCGCCGTAGGGAATGCTGCCAAAAACGGCTTTCTCGCCGAATGTGACGATGGCGTCCGCCCCTTTGCTGCGCTCGGACCTGCCGATCCACGTCCAGTTTCCGTCTGCATGTTCGACGTGCCGCTCATAGCGCAGCCGTATCGGCTGACCATTGGGAGCAGGAATGACCATCTCCCCCTTGGAGATGGCCATCAACGCGTGTTCTTCACTCAATTGCACCGGATGGAAGGTCTGCGCGCCTCGCCGCACTGAAGCGCGACTCAGATCGCTCACCATGAACTCTCCGCGGTCCGGAAGCGAGGCGACATCCGAGAGCCCGCGTTGCGCCAGCACCTGGCGCATGGGCAAGGGCTGCCGGGCCTTGTCCGGCACGGCCGCGTGTAAGCGACTTGAAGATGTCTGGCCCCGATCTTCCGCGCAGCCGGCCATCAGACCGCAAAGCAAGGCGATAACCACCATACGAGCACGCATCCGACCCCTCCTGTCATCCGCGGGCGTTTTCGGGATCGTAACCGACCAGCCCCTGGCGGTGGTGAAGCTGGGCGCCTGTAGATCAACACCGCCAAATGCGTGCACTGCGAGACCTTTGACGAGTGAAGCCGGGACGTGGGGGGATCCACGATCACAGCTACTATCCGCCCGTACGCAACCGCCTCGCTGGTTTAGCGTGTCCTCGCTACGGTACGCGCATGCTCACAAACTGTGATCTCGTGCGTCGTTCAGCATGACGCATTTTGTCCGTTTCAAAGCCCCGGGCGCGTTTGTTGGTGTTGGCAGCACGCTCGTGGACGACGGCGTGCGATATGCGGCTGCCAACCTATTCATCATGCTGAGGAAATATATCCATGAAATCGATTTCAAGAACCTGCCTCCATACTGCTCTGGTCGTAATTGGCCTGGGAGCGATCGGAACCGCGTTCGCAGGAGACAACTGGGCCTCCTACGATCGGAAGACCTACACCGGCGCGCAGTGCCAGCCTGCCTACGGCATTCATTCGAAGGACTTCACCATCGTGCAGGGCCGGCTGCGCAACGATAACGCAGCACCGCGCTATACCTCCTGCGCTATCACGTTCGACACCGAGGACGCGGTCAACCAGGCGGACTTCAACAATACAACCAGGGCCGGCGCAATCGAAATCCGAGTGTATCTGGATTACTCCGCAGTGCCCGATATCGTGGGGACGACCTACGAAACCTCATGCACGCTCGCGGGCCGGGATCTCGACGGCGGCAGCGCAACGAAAACCGAGACCCTCGCAATTTCCTCAGGACGCACTTCCACCCCGCAAACGCTGGTTTTCGAGGGAGCGACCTGGACCGGGTTGTCGATCGGCAGCAACTACAGCCTGCAGGTAAGCTGTCTGCAGCCGTACAACGTCGCCCTGATCGGTTACAAGATCTACGAATACGGCGAGACGGGGCACTACTACTACACGCCGCCTCTGTGATGCCGTCGGCTTACGCCGCCTGACGCAGGTGTGGGAACGGCGGTCATCCGCCGTTCCCGTATGTGATTCCCGCCATTGCCATCGAGGTTGCTTGAAACGATGAAACCCACGCCCATCGCGATCGGCTCGGCCGCGCTGATCGTTGCCGCAGCGGTGCTTGTCTACGGCCAGTACCGGCAGCAGACGGCTTTGAACCTGCTTTCCGCCCGGCTGGAAAAACTCGAGACCCAACACCGTCGCCCCGAAATGCGTTCTAGGGCAGATGCGGGCTTCGGCGCGTCACCCGCCACCTCTCGCGCGCCTGGTCCAGGAGCGTCGTTCTCCGCGAACATTCCGGGCGAGGAGCGCAGAAACGAGAGCCCCGCCGCGCGGGCGCGGGAGATCGCTACATCGAAGACCACGCTGGACACCAGCTTCGCTTCCGAGCCCATCAACGCAGCCTGGGCGGGCAAGACGATTCACACCGTGGAGGAGGCCATCGTCGAGGTGGCGGCCGAAGGGGCTCCTACGCCGGAAGGTGCGCGAGTGGATTGCAGAAGCAAGACATGCCGCATCCAGCTCAATCTCGCCGACGGTGCCGAATCGGACAAATTCGTAATGCCGCTGCTCACAAAATTCGCCAAGACTCTACCCGTCACACAAATGCTCGAAGTGCCCTCAGCCGATGGCAAGCGCTTCGAAGTGTACATATACGCATCCGCTGCGGACCTGTAATCCAAGAGTTGGAAATAGCGCCTCTTGAAGGCCGAGCCCGCATTCGAATCCATCGGCGCACCGCCTTGAAAGCGATATCGCCTGTGGTTTAAAGACATCGGCAAGCAGCTCAACATAGCGCTCATTGCGCACCGGCCCTCATCGGGACGGCCACGCAGAACGCGTTGCCGTGCCACGATCAAGGCACGATTGTCCAGTTCAAATCTGGAACCGAGGGTAGGACCGAAGGGTTGCTCGCGGAATACCAGATCGCATTCGCACCGGACTGCTCATTTCGCCAGACGATGTCCGCTTTCGCGTCGCCGTTGAAATCCCCCACGGCCGCAACCAGCCAGCCAGCGGCTGTCACGCTCTGTACCGACTGGAGAGTGGCGTTGTTACCGGATTTCCAGATTGTGTTCGCCCCTGTCGTCTCATTGCGCCAGAGGATGTCGGCACGGCCATCACCGTTGAAATCGCCTACTCCAGCCACCTGCCAACTCAGATTCGTGACACTGGCCACGCTCTGCAGATTGCTGCTGTTCCCCGACTTCCAGATCGTATTCGCTCCGGTCGTGCCGTTGCGCCACAGAATGTCAGCACGTCCGTCACCATTGAAATCTCCAACGCCAACTATTCGCCAACTGAGATTGGTGACGGTGGTAACGGACTGCGGACTCGTTGACTGCGCGGACCGCCATATGACGCTCGCTCCGGTCGCCGGATTGTTCCACAGGATGTCAGCCCTGCCATCGGCGTTGAAATCGGCGGCCATAGCGACCTGCCATTGGGTATTCGTCACGCTGGTGACGGATTGCTGGGTGGTATTGTTTGCGGCCTTCCATATTGTGTTGGTGCCGGTCGTGGTGTTGCGCCACAGGATGTCGTCGCGTCCGTTGCCATCGAAGTCGGCGGCGGCGGCGACGCGCCATTGCAGATTGGTGACGGCAGCGATCCACTGCAGGGTGGCGCTGTTCGCCGACCTCCAGATACTGTCGGCGCCTGTTGCCTGGTTTCGCCAGAGCAGATCGGCGCTTCCGTCACCATTGAAGTCGCCGCTGAGATAGTTGAACGGGCTCATCGTGATGGGAACCACGGCACCGCGGAAACCGGACACAACTGGCATCGTCTGGGCCAAGCTGCGCGCATTGTCGTCGTTCGCTGTCCCACAAGCACGATTTCCGCACGGCACCGTGATGCGCGGGTTGGAAAACACGCGGTAATCTTGTTGGCCCTCGTCCCCGTACGCCATCACGGTGAAAAAGTTTCCTGTTCCGGACTTGTAGCCGAACGAATAGGGGAATGCGCCGTAATCGTCTGGGTCGTCGAGGACGCCGTCGTCGCCCATCGCAGACGCTCGATCGTGAGCTGAACCCATGTTGTGGGCTAGCTCGTGCGCGAACGATTCCGGTCGGCAGTAATAAGTCTGTCCATCCTGCTCGTTGCGATCCTGCCCATCGCTCACGACCGAATAGCCGAAATAGTCCAGTCCTTCCCCAAGTGCAATGCCTGATTTTCCACCCCCGATCAACCATGCGATTCCGCAACCGTCCTGGTCCGGGTCCCGGAACTGACGCAGCAAGACGACCAGGTCGGCGCCATACTGCTCGCGCGCCGCACGCAAGGAGTTGAATGCGGCATTCGGCGCCGTGTATTGCTGGCTGCTGACGTCGTACCCGGTCAGCTGCTCAAGCGTGCTGTCGTTCGTGCTTGAGTCGGTGTAATTGACCTGCATCGCATGCACCAACCTGACCCGAGCATTGACCTGGCTGTTGGCGTAGGCCTCATTGGTGACTGCCACCAGGCTATTGATTAGGGTCTGCGCCGCTGACGCACCCCCGGTCCTCGATGCAATACCACCCGTATAACCTACCAGCACATCGATGGTAGTTGGGGCAGCCGCGGCCGCGGCCGAAGCGACAGATAGCTGTGCACTAGCGGCTTTGACCCGTGCGCTGGAAAGCAGCTGTCTAGGAATAGACAGGTGATCGGGTTTGCTTGGATTGGCGCCTTCGCTGGCGAGACCAACCAGCTTGTCAGGGTCGGTTTCGACTATCCACGCCGCACCGTCGCGCGAGGTCAGGCGGAGCGACCGCTTCCCCGCTTGACCGATAGTTCCAAATACCGCCTTGGAACCAAACGTGAGGATCGTTTGTGCGGCCTTGTCGCCTGCCAGGTGACCAACCCAACTCCAGTCGCCGGAGGAATGCTCCACGTGGTGGTCGTACTTGATATCCAGCACGTCACCCGAAGGTGTAACCATCCGCAAGCTGCGACTGGAAATCGCGCGCAAGGCATGTTCCTCGCTCACCCCCGCCCGATGCCAGGTATAGGCGCCATCCTGCCGCGCGATTGTGCCGGCTGGGTAGGAAATCAATTGCCCGCGATCCGGCAGGCGCGCTAGTTCTCCGTATTGGCCAGCTCGTGTTCCGCGAGGGTCGAACCCGGCAACATGCAGGTCAGTTCCCGTTGCGGCTGCCACGGCTGTGTTCTTGGTCGCCGGGCCCTCGGGGCTTGCTCCCGAGCAAGCAGCCAGTGCCACCAAGGCCAGAAATAGGAGATGTCTCATCGTCTTCGCTGTCCAATCAGTGTCGCGGCTATCCTGCGCTGCCCGCACGCGCAATTCAATTGCCCGGTTGAACGCAGTCAGATCACAGCCGAAGGACCATCCTGAATGGGACACCCGGTTTGCGCCTCCAGATCGCTGCGATCGACTCCGGGCGCCAGTTCCACCAGCCTGAGTCCGTCCTCCGCGACGTCCAGCACCGCGAGGTCGGTGATGATCCGGTCAACGACCCCCAGACCCGTGAGCGGCAACGTGCATTCGCGCAGGATCTTGTGGCTCCCGTCCTTGGCCACGTGCTCCATCAGCACGACCACGCGCTTTACCCCGGCGACCAGATCCATCGCCCCGCCCATGCCCTTGACCATCTTCCCCGGGACCATCCAGTTGGCCAGATCCCCCTTGTCGGTGACCTGCATGGCACCCAGAATGGCCAGGTCGATGTGTCCCCCGCGGATCATGGCGAAGGAGTCATGGCTGCCGAAGTAGCTCGCGCCTGGACGCGCAGTCACGGTCTGCTTGCCGGCGTTGATCAGGTCGGCGTCGACCTCGCCCTCGGTCGGGAACGGGCCGATGCCCAGCAGGCCGTTCTCGGACTGCAGCCACACATCCACCCCCTCCGGGATGAAATTCGCCACCAGGGTCGGCAGGCCGATACCGAGGTTGACGTAGGCGCCGTCGGTCAGTTCCTGCGCGGCGCGCCGGGCCATCTGGTCGCGGGTCCAGGCCATCACTTGTCTCCCTGTCGTAGGGTGCGCTGCTCGATCCGTTTCTCGGGGGTGGGATTCACGACGATGCGATCCACATAGATGCCCGGCAGGTGGATCTGGTCGGGATCGAGCTCGCCCACCTCCACCAGTTGTTCCACTTCCGCGATGCAGACCTTGCCGGCCATGGCGCAGGCCGGATTGAAGTTGCGTGCGGTTTTGCGGAACACGAGGTTCCCGGCCTTGTCGGCCTTCCAGGCCTTGATCAACGACACGTCGGCTTTGAGCGCAGTCTCCAGGACATAGTGCTTGCCATCGAATTCGCGGGTCTCCTTGCCCTCCGCCACCACCGTGCCATAGCCGGTGGCGGTGAAAAAGGCCGGGATACCGGCGCCGCCGGCGCGCAGGCGCTCGGCCAGCGTCCCTTGCGGATTGAACTCCAATTCCAGCTCGCCACCCAGGTATTGGCGCTCGAACTCCTTGTTCTCGCCAACGTAGGAGGAAATCATCTTCCTGATCTGACGTGTTTCCAGTAACTGGCCCAGGCCAAATCCGTCGACTCCGGCATTATTGGAGATCACGGTCAGTTCCCTGGCCCCGGAATCGCGAAGGGCCCCAATCAGAGCTTCGGGTATACCGCACAGGCCGAATCCCCCAACCGCCAGCGTCTGTCCATCGGCCACCAACCCCTGCAGCGCCTGTGCGGCGCTATCGACCTGTTTGCTCTTGTGGCCATCACCGTCGGCCATGGATTCGTCTCCCTGGTGGATTGCGGCAGTTTATCGCGGCATGCGTGCGCGACCCTCGTCCATTGGTACCACGGCGCCAAGGCATGCGGTCGCGTCCTGCAGGCCAGGCCGGTAGAATCGGCGGTCTTCCGCGGCGCCTGCCCTCCCCCGCTGCTGCCCAGTCCCATAGGAACTCCCGCACGATGAAGATCCTCGTCGGCTACAAGCGCGTGGTGGACTACAACGTCCGCATCCAGGTCAAGCCGGACGGCTCCGGCGTGGTCACCGACGGCGTCAAGCTGTCAGCCAACCCCTTCGACGAAATCGCCCTCGAGGAGGCCCTGCGCCTGCGTGACAGGGGCATCGCCACCGAGGTCGTGGTCGTCACCATCGCCCCGGCCGACGCCCAGGCCCACCTGCGCAACGGCCTGGCCATGGGTGCCAACCGCGCCATCCACGTGGTGTCCGACCAGCCGATCCAGCCGCTGACCGCGGCCCGTACCCTGCTCAAGCTGGTCGAGAAGGAGCAGCCGGACCTGGTCATCCTGGGCAAACAGGCCATCGACGACGACGCCAACCAGACCGGGCAAATGCTGGCCACGTTGTGGGGCCGCCCCCAGGCGACGTTCGCCAGCAAGCTGGAGGTAGCAGACGGCAAGGCGACCGTGACCCGCGAGGTGGACGCCGGGCTGGAGACGCTGGAGGTCGACCTGCCGGCGGTGATCACCACCGACCTGCGGCTGAACGAGCCGCGCTTCATCAAGCTGCCGGACATCATGAAGGCCAAGAGCAAGCCGCTCGAAACCCTTGCCTTCGCCGATCTCGGCGTCGATACCGGCGACACGCTCAAGACCACCCATTACGCCCCGCCGCCCAGGCGCAGCAAGGGCGTCATGGTCAAGGACGCGGCCGAGCTGGTCGCCGCACTGAAGTCGAAGGGGTTGCTGTGATGGCCAAGGTTCTCATCGTCGCCGAACACCTGGCCGGCAAGCTCAATCCTTCCACCGCCAAGTGCGTCTCCGCCGCCCAGGCGTTGCAGCCCGAGTCGATCGACATCCTCGTGCTGGCCGCAGATCCGGACGCGGTCGCCGGCGAAGCCGCTCAGATCGGTGGCGTCGCCAGGGTGCTGACCGTGGCCAATGCCGCCAATGCAAATCCGATCGCCCAGGTGCTGGCGCCCCAGGTGGCGGCACTGGCGAACGGCTACAGCCACGTCTTCGGCCCGTCCACCACCTTTGGCAAAGACCTCATGCCTTGCGTCGCCGCCTTGCTCGGCGTGGCCCAGGTATCGGACGTCATGACCGTGGAGGGCAGCCATGCCTTCAAACGACCGATCTACGCCGGCAATGCCATCGTGACGGTCGAGGCGCCCGCCGATCACACGGTCGTCGCCACCGTGCGCACGGCTTCGTGGCCGGAAGCCTCCAAGGGCGGCAACGCCACTGTCGAAGCCGCGTCGGTCGAACCTGCCTTGCCGACTCACACCCGCTTCGTGGGTCTCGCCGCAGGCAAGTCCGACCGCCCCGACCTGCAAAGCGCCAGACGCGTGGTGTCCGGCGGCCGCGGCGTCGGCTCGGCGGAGAATTTCAAGATCATCTACGACTTCGCCGACAAGCTTGGCGCTGCGGTTGGCGCCTCGCGCGCCGCGGTCGATGCCGGTTACGTGCCAAACGAATTGCAGGTGGGCCAGACCGGCAAGATCATCGCTCCGGAACTCTACGTCGCCATCGGCATCAGCGGCGCAATCCAGCATCTGACCGGCATCAAGGACGCCGGCACCATCGTCGCGATCAATAAGGACGCCGAGGCTCCGATCTTTGAGATCGCCGACATCGGCCTTGTCGGTGACCTGTTCAAGCTCTTGCCCGACCTCGAAGCGGCGCTTTGACCGGATTCAATCCTGGTGCTCCAGCAATGCGCGTCGTCCTGTGGGGGACATGTGACCTGAGCAAACCGCGTGTGCGCATTCTGTGTGACGGATTGCGCGCAAACGGGGTCGAACTCATCGAATGCCACGTCGATCTTTGGAGCGGAGTGCGCGATAAGAGCCAAATCACGGGCGCACGGCCTTGGCTACGACTGCTGGCACGAATTCTGTTCGCCTATCCGCGTCTGCTGTGGCGCTATCTACTGCTCCCGGCGCATGATTGGGTGTTGCTGGGTTATCCGGCCGTAAGCGACGTCTTCGCGATCCGCATGTTCGCGTGGCTTCGCGGAGCGCGGGTGGCCATGGACTGGTTCCTTTCCGCCTACGATACCGTCGTACTCGACCGGCGCATGGTCGGTCCTGGCCACCTGCTGGCCCGCTCGTTGCGCACGATCGAGTGGCTGGCGGTGCGCACTGCCGACCGGGCTTTCATGGACACCCGGGCAAACGCTGCGAGGATGGAACAGTTGTTCTCGCTACGGCCGGGGACCTGCGGCTGGGTGTGGGTTGGTGTCGAGGATGACGTATTCCGCACCGATCCCGACCTTGCCGCAGCGCAGCCCGCAGGAACCGCGCCCATCGTGCTGTTCTACGGTCAGTTCATCCCGCTGCATGGCATTCCCGTCATCATCGAGGCCGCCCGGCTCCTGCGCGACGAGCCGATTGACTGGCTTTTGATTGGCACCGGTCAGGAGGCCCCCCGGGTCCGCGCGCTGATCGATCGTGAACCGCTACCGCATTTGCGCTGGATCGAATGGGCCGACTATCCGGAACTGCTCCGGCATATCGCCAAAGCCGACCTGTGCCTGGGTATTTTCGGCACCTCTGACAAAGCCGCCAGCGTGATCCCCAACAAGGTCTTCCAGACCTTGGCGATGTCGAAACCGCTGGTAACGCGGGATTCTGCAGCGATCCGTGAGCTGATCGCGGCACCTTCAGACCTCATCCAGTTGGTGCCGGCCGGGGACGCAGCTGCGCTGGCCGAAGCGGTGATGCACTTTTGTCGGCATCATCGCGCGCACCCGCAAGTACGACTGGCCAAAGACGCGCTTCCGCGTTTCGACCAAGCTGCGATCGGCCGCCAGTTGCTCGCTATTCTGTACCCTGCTTCCGTCGCTACCTAGCCCGGATCGCAGCATCCGTCCCAAGATCCTGGAGCCCGCAGGCATGAAGAACTATGGAAGCATAGGCCCCGCAGCGCCCGACGCCGGCTGGGTGCCTGCACCGCGCTATCTGTTGCGCCGCGCACGCGTGCTCAAGCACATTCGTCGCCTTCCGCCCACGGATGCCCTGGAGATAGGTTGTGGTGCCGGCGCGCTACTGCATGAACTCGATGCGCTCGGGTTCCGTTGCACCGCACTGGAAATGTCTCCGGAAGCGCGCGAACTGGCCAACGCATTGGCACATGGCGCAGGCCGTGACATCCAGATCCTGGAAACGCCCAGTGCCGATTGGGACGAACATTTTCCCCTGCTGATGGCGTTTGAAGTACTGGAGCATATCGAGCACGACCTGGAAGCGTTGCAGACCTGGCGCAAATGGATGCCAAACGGCGGCATCTTGTTGCTTTCCGTGCCTGCGCACATGGCGAAATGGAATCCATCCGACGTGTGGGCGGGACACTTTCGTAGATACGAGCGAGCACCGTTGATCGAACTTCTGAGCAGCGCCGGATTCGAGACCCTGACCGTTGAGTGCTACGGCTTTCCACTCGCCAACATCGCCGAGAAGGTGCGCGCGGCGCAGTACGCGCCCGAGGTCGATCCAGGCATCGATGAGACCCCTGAGGGAAAGCACGCCAACTCGAGCCGGAGCGGCATCGATCGCCGCCATATGATGAAATGGTTTCCGCTGTTCAAAAGCCCCCTCGGGAAGCTGGCCATTCGTGGCGCAGAGTTCGCGCAGCGGCCTTTCCTGTCGGCCGATATCGGCAATGGATACCTCGTGGTCGCCAAAGCCGTATGAAAAAGACAGCGCGGCTATTGGGCCTGCTCGTCGCCATCGCCGCCGGTTATTATTACATTCGGCAGGCCGCCACCACATGGAACGGCGTGGATCTGGAGGTCCTGCTCTCCGCCAAATCCATCGCGCTGACCTTTGCGGCGCTGGTGCTATATCTGGCGCAGATTCCGATCACGGCCATGATCTGGCGCTGGATCCTGGCGGACATGGATGTCCGGATGTCCCCGCGGTCGGCGTACGCGGTGATCGCCTCCACGCAGTTCGCGAAGTATCTGCCCGGCAACGTCGCACAGCACATCGGCCGGGTCGCGGTCGCGCGCAGCTTCGGCGGCGGCGTACCGACACTGACGCTGTCGCTGATCTACGAGAACGTGATCGCGCTGTTGGCCGCAATCCATATCACCATGGTGTTTCTTGCATCGCGGTCCTCGTCCGGTCTGGAGCGATGGCTGCCGATGAGATCGATTTCGCTGGTGGTGATTGCTGCCAGTGCCGCTGCGGTGCTGGCCTTTTTGCTGCTGCCCCGTCTGGCGGAATATTTACAGCGCAAGCGCATGCCCGACGCAGGCGATGGCAATGAATTCAATCTTTCACTCGGGAGGCTGCTGCTAGCGTATGGCGTGTTTATCGCCAGCTTCCTCTCGCTCGGCCTTGCGTTCACACTACTGGTGCACGCTGTCGCACCGGCTAATGGTTTTTCGTTCCTTCCGTTATGCGGCGCATTCGCCGCCGCCTGGGTGGTCGGCTTGCTCGTTCCGGGTGCGCCCGCCGGGCTCGGCGTGCGCGAAGGAATTCTTGTCGTGCTGTTGAGCGGCATCGTCACCGGCGCCGCGGGCGTCACTGTGATCGCACTGCTGCGCGTGGTAACGACACTGGGGGATCTTCTGCATTTCGTGCTGGGAACATGGCTGCTGCGCGGCACCGCAGCCACTCCACCGCAGGCAAGGGAAGCCTGACAAGCATCTCCTTTTCTCGCTCGCTTAGCGCATGCTCTAATGCCAGCTGCGCCTGCCAAACGATGGATCATCGCAGCATGAAGTTGATCATCCAGATTCCCTGCCTCAATGAGTCGGAAACCCTGGCGATCACGCTAGACACCCTTCCGCGAGAAGTCGACGGTTTCAACGCAGTCGAGTGGCTGGTGATCGACGACGGTTCGACTGACAATACCGCACAACTCGCTAAGGAACTCGGTGTCGACCACGTAATCCGGCATCCCGTCAACCGTGGTTTGGCCACCGCCTTCATGTCCGGCCTCGACGCCTGTCTGAGCCTGGGGGCCGATGTCATTGTCAATACCGACGCAGATAACCAGTACGAGTCAGCCGATATCCCCCGTCTTGTGGCGCCGATCATCGAGGGCAAGGCCGACATGGTGATCGGCGCGCGTCCAATCGACGATACCGAGCATTTCTCATGGCTGAAGAAGAAGCTGCAGCGGCTCGGCAGTTGGGCTGTACGCATTGCCAGCAAGACCGACGTCGCCGACGCTCCCAGTGGTTTTCGCGCGATCTCACGGGATGCTGCTCTGCGCATCAATGTGTTCAACGTTTACACGTACACTTTGGAAACCATCATCCAGGCCGGACAGAGCAATCTGCGCGTGGTGTCGGTCCCTGTCCGCACCAACGCTGACCTGCGTCCTTCCCGGCTTGTCAAAAGCATCCCCAGCTATGTCAAGCGCTCCCTGCTGACGATTGTCCGCGTGTTCATCACCTATCGCCCGTTGGCTCTGTTTTTCTATGCCGGAACCATAATTACCCTCACGGGCATAGTGCTGGGTTTGCGCTTTCTCTATTTCTACCTCCACGGCGACGGCGGGGGGCATGTGCAATCCGTGGTCTTCTCCTCTCTGTTCATCATGATCGGCGGGTTGCTCTACATGATGGGTCTCATCGGCGATCTGATCGCGACGAACCGGAAGCTCCTGGAACGGATCATCGTGCACCTCAGAAAACTCAACCCGCCGGAGCGATAGTGATGCTGTCACCCCGATTCACGGCGGTTGCCGCGCTCGTGGCATTCCTTTTCTTCGCCAAGTTCACCGCATACGCGTGGTTTATAACGCCGCTGTGGGATATTCCGGACGAATCCGGCCATTATTCCTACGCGAATGACGTTTCCAGAGGAGAGCTTCCGATCCTCGGTGAGACGCGCGTTGATGAGGAGGTTGCCCACTCCTGGATCAGCCCCGGGGCCCAACCCGGGCGCAACTGGATTGCGCAGCATCCGCCGCTCTTCTATGTATTGGATGCCCCCGCGATCCTCGCCGCAAAAGCCGCCGGTGTCGATTTCGAGGGGCGAGTACGTGCAGCCCGCATTCCATCCGCGCTCTTCGGTGCGCTGACCATACTAGGGCTGATTCTCTTCCTGGCACGCGCAACCGGTCACGCGACGCTGGGCCTGGCTGGAGGCGTCTTGCTTGCCGCGACCCCGATGTTTACGCATCTGAGCACCGGAGTCAGCCATGACACGTTGGTAGCCTGCACCGCGGCCTGGGCAGCCTACTGGTGTGTACGCTGGTTGGAGTCGAGCCGTTTAAGCCACTTGTTGTACGCAAGCTTTCTGGTGGGAGCTTGCACCGTCACAAAGATTACGGCACTCGCGATGGCGGTGCCGTTGTTCTTCGCCATTGCCTGGCGACTATGGCGCTTTTACGCGCCGCAAGGTGGGTTTCTAGCCTGGTTTTCACGCGCAACATTGACCTGGTTGCTCATGTTCGTTCCGATCTGCCTGTGGATCGCGCGCAGCTTATACCTGTTTGGACAACCTTTTCCGGACGCCTCGATACTGACCGATGACGCTAGGGTTGGCATTGGCTATCTCTCATTCATGCTCAACTTCCCTGTTTGGGAGCACACCATCCTCAACTTCATCGCTTTGGTTGGCTGGAACGGCAGCGGCAGTGGAAAGTTGGCTTGGATCCAAGCGAACGGCTGGATGGCGCGTTACTTTCTCGCTCTATTTGGTTCCTCCAGCCTAGCCGTAATCGCAAGGCCATTCCTCTTGCGCTTACATGATGCGGAGTGGCGCCGCGGCCTGACCGCCGCTGGAATGGTCGTAATCGCGCTTGTCTACAGCCTTGTGGCGCTCAAGAATCTGCCTGTGTGGACTTGCCTGATTCTGGTGATCGCGCTGATTTGCACATTCCTGGTCCACGTCCGGGGGTTCGTGCGCGCCGACCGCCACGAATGGCTTATCGCAACGGCTGGCCTATGCGTTCTGGTATTCGCCCTGATCTATTACCAGCATCTGTGGACCGCCTTCACCGGCGGCATGAGAGCCACTCATGGTCGCTACTTCTACCCGGTCGTTCCGTTTCTACTTCTCGTGCTGGCCTACCCATTCCGTGGCAGGATGGCGAGTCATGCGCTTCTTTATGCAGCGATGGGCGGGCTGATTGTCTCCGACATCTTCTTCCTGCACCAAGTGATACCGATGTACGGACTGCTGTCATGAATACACGTCATGCCGCCATTCTGGTCTTTGTCCTGATGGCATGCGTCATCTGGTTACCGTTTGATGCGTATACGGACGTATATGGCACCAAGCGCCACGGCGCCGTTCCTGCTGGAGAGATCGCGGCGGGGTTCCATTTGCTGCAGATAGTCGAACCCGCGGCTATCAGGATCGCGCAACCGCCGGCGCCTGCACCTTACTGCTTTGCCATTCAGTTCGCCACATATGCGCGCTCAAATGCCGGGAAGTTGCAAGTCGGATGGACGCAAGCCGGGCATCAACTGACTTGGACGATCAAAGCTTCCGACCTTGCTGATAACACTTATCGGCATTTTTGCCCGAATGTTGATTTTCGGATATACGAACCGTACGTGATTTCCATTGCTGGCATAGACGGAAAACCGGGGAACTCGCCAACGGTGTGGCTGGTTGGCGATACGCGGCTCGGGACTGCGCAGCTTCCTGATGCTTCATTGAAGACCAAAGGGCTTGCGCTGAGCGTCGCCTCGCTCACACGTGTCGATACCGCATCGGCACTTCGAGTTGGCCATGGCGCCTTTCTGCTGGGCTGGGTCTGCACACTAGCCGCAGGCATCCTTGCCCTGCTGACGGCAATTCCGCGAGGGCGATGATCCGAATGCGTTCTCAGCAGTGACGAGGTGATTGAGCGAAATCGCAGTAACGGCTCTCCAGCGAGAGATTTGGGTTGTAAGCGGGATCCCTGAGCAGATCATCTCCCCAACGCTGCTGCATCGTTTGGATCTCACGGCTGAACCTGCGCTTCTTTTCATCGGTATCCTCCGCCCCCCTTGACGCAGATTCGTGATGATAAAGCTCCGCAAACGGCGTCCATATGTTCGCGTAACCGCGCCTCCGAATCCTTAGGCAGAAGTCAATATCGTTGAACGCCACCGCCAGAGATTCGTCGAGTCCACCTACCTGCTCAAACACCGCCCGCCTTACCACAAGGCATGCGCCGGTGACTGCGGACAGCCGTTGCGCAACGCGAACCCGTCCTCCATGGCCGGGATAATCGCGCGGACAACCCGCGTACACGTGAGCGGCCACACCGTGTATGCCGAGGATCACCCCGGCATGCTGGATGGTGTCGTTGGGGTAGTACAACATCGCCCCGACAGCGCCCACCTCATCGCGCACGGCATGGGCCACCATCTCCTCCAGCCATCCTGGCGAGATCACCTCGACGTCGTTGTTGAGCAAGCCGATTATCTCGCCGTCGCATTCGCGCACTGCCCAGTTGTTGATCTCCGAGTAGTTGAACGGTTTGTCATACCGCAGAACTCGTACCTTTTCATGGTGCGACAATGTCTGCAGGTAAGCTATGGCCTCGGGGTCGTCGGACTGGTTGTCCACGATGACAAGTTCGAACTTCGGATATCGTGTCGTTTCCAATACGCTTTCAACGCAGTTTCGCAGCAACTCCACGCGATTGCGGGTGGGGATGATCAAACTGACCTTCGGTATCGGATCGGGAAGTGGCCAGATGACGCGATAGTGGCCGTGAGACAGCGCCTCGACACGGGCCCCAGTGCCCAGTCGATCAAGTTGCGCGGCAACCGCTCTTAGGCCAGCCTCGGCCGCATAATCCTTGGCGTCCCGGCTATGCGCGGTCGAACCGGGAATAGCCCGCCAGTGGTAAAGAACTCGGGGAATGTGCCGGATTTGCAGTGGTCGCAGCCGCTCGCTGCATCGTAGGACGAGGTCATGGTCCTGACTGCCCTCATATCCGCGCCGGAACCCGCCGACCACGCGCACCAGGTCGGTGCGCAGCACAGTGAGGTGACACAGATAGTTCTGGCTACGGAGTAGATCCGGATCCCAGTCCGGCTTGAAATAAGGATCAAAGCGCCGTCCTTCGGCGTCAATTTTGTCTTCGTCCGAATAGACCAACGCAACGTCGGGGTCGGCCGTGAGCACTTGGGCCACTTCCAGCAACGCGTGCGGCCGGAGCTCATCGTCATGGTCGAGTAGCGCGACATAGCTGCCGCGCGCCATCGCCAAAGCGGTGTTGGACGCTTCTGAAATATGTCCGTTGACCGACCGTCGCTCGACCTGGATACGCGGGTCCGCGTCCGAGTATTCGCGCGCGACTGCCATGACCCTAGGGTCGGGAGAGGCGTCGTCGGCGATACATAGCTGCCAATGCGGATAGGCTTGGCTGAGGACGCTCTCGATACAGCGTCGCAACCATGGTTCCGGCGTCTGGTAGACCGGCAACAGGATCGAAATGAGGGGTGCCGACGCACCCAGCTCCGCAGCCTGTTCCCTCAGGTGTTCCAAACGTTCGGTGGTGAGCGTGTCGTGGCGCGCGACCCACGACTCGTATTCGCTCGAGACTCCTGGCAACACTCGTTGCTTGTAGTCCCCGAACGAGCGGTCAGTTGCCCGCGACAGACCATGGCCAATCACGTCCCGGACAAAGTGGATGCCACGCGCCAATGCCACGGCTAGATTCTCACCCGGCTGCGCTGCAAGCATCGACATCAGCGCACGCAGCCGAGACACCCGGCGTAGCGTGAAGTCCTGCATGCGGAACCGGGCCGGTCCAGGGCCAGGTCCGAACTGCAAGCTGGTAGTTTCGTACTTGAGCAGCACCAGCGAACGCAACCGACCTTCGTCGTCTGGGTCAGGCAGCGTGATTCCGCCCTCGGGTGCCGCTTCGTAAGCCGGATACAGGCAGGGTCGCGCCATGGCCCCGTCGAGGACCTGCAGTCGGCCATCCAGCCAGTACCACCCTCCCGGAAGCCTGCCGACAGGAAGCCGGAAACAAGGGCGTTCGCCGGAGGAATGCCATCCCGGCGCACCGTCGGCCGCAGCCGGCCGTAGACTGGCATCGGGGATGGGCCGTAACCAGCGCGGTCCAGCCGCGCCACCGGTTATGTACCAATCAGGCATGACAGTGTCGATCGTGCTTGGCTTCTCGGACAACGCCTCCTCCTGTGCGAATTGAAAATGTCGGGGCGCGGGGAATGGAAACCCAGCGGCATGGCAGGCAACCAGGACCGGGACGAACCGGGTACGAACCGCGGCCCCGCCATGCGGATCCGGGGGCACAAAGATGAAGCCGCCGAGCCATGCAAAGAATACCGGATGGCACTGAACGAAGCGGCGGCGGCGCTCGTAGGAAAAGCCAAATTGGGCGGCACTTCCGGCTAGAATCAGCGGTCCCGACCTGATCGCTATCCTGAATGTCCGGTTCGCTACCGCTCTCCCACCTGGACCGCCTCGAAGCCGAAAGCATCCATATCCTGCGAGAAGTCGCAGCCGAGTTCCGCAACCCGGTCATGCTGTATTCGATCGGCAAGGACAGCTCGGTTCTGCTGCATCTGCTGGTCAAGGCCTTTTTCCCAGCCCGCCCGCCGATCCCCCTCCTGCACGTGGACACCGGGTGGAAATTCCGGGAAATGATCAGCTTCCGCGACCGTCGCGCCGTGGAAACGGGGATCGAACTGCGCACCCACACCAATCCGGAAGGTGTGGCGCAGGGGATTGGCCCGATCAGTCACGGCGCAACGGTGCACACCGACGTCATGAAGACCCAGGCGCTCAAGCAGGCTCTCGAACTGCAGGCCTACGACGCAGCGATCGGCGGTGCACGCCGCGACGAGGAAAAATCGCGCGCCAAGGAACGCATTTTTTCGTTCCGGAGCACCCAGCACCGTTGGGACCCAAAGAACCAGCGCCCTGAGCTGTGGAACCTGTACAACACCCGCATCCACAAGGGCGAGTCAGTACGCGTGTTCCCGATTTCCAACTGGACCGAACTGGATGTCTGGCTTTACATCTACCGTGAAAAGATTCCGGTGCCGTCGCTTTACTTCGCCGCTGAGCGCCCGGTGGTGGAGCGCGACGGCTCACTGATCATGGTCGATGACGAACGCCTGCCGCTCCGCCCGGGCGAGACGCCGGCGGTGAAGAAAGTGCGCTTTCGCACTCTGGGTTGCTATCCGCTCACGGGAGCGATCGAGTCGGATGCCGATACGTTGGAAAAAATCATTGCTGAGATGCTGGTAGCCACTACATCAGAACGGCAGGGACGCGTAATCGACCACGATCCCTCCGCGTCGATGGAGAAAAAAAAGCAGGAGGGGTACTTCTGATGGATGTCCCGCAGAACCCCCAGGCACAGGTCGCGGGTTACCTGCAGCAGCACGAGACCAAGAGCCTCCTGCGCTTCATTACCTGCGGCAGCGTCGACGACGGCAAGAGCACCTTGATAGGACGTCTGCTGCACGATACGAAGTTGCTTCTGGACGACCAGGTTGCGGCGCTTGAGTCCGATAGCCGCCGGCACGGTACCCAGAACGGCGAGATTGACTTCGCGCTGCTGGTGGACGGCCTCGCCGCCGAACGCGAGCAAGGGATTACCATCGACGTCGCCTACCGTTTTTTCGGTACCGACAGGCGAAAGTTCATTGTCGCTGATTGTCCCGGCCACGAGCAGTACACGCGCAACATGGCGACCGGCGCTTCCACTGCTGACGTCGCCATTGTCCTGGTCGATGCACGCAAAGGGCTGCTCACCCAGACCCGCCGCCACAGCTACATCGTCTCGCTGTTCGGCATTCGCCATGTACTGCTGGCGGTAAATAAAATGGATCTGGTCGACTACGACCAAGGCGTATTCGACGCGATCGTCGCCGGCTACGGGAGATTGGCCGACCAGCTCGGTATACCGAACGTCGCCTGCATCCCCATATCGGCGCTCAACGGCGACAACATGCTGGCCCCTTCGCCAGCCATGCCCTGGTATACGGGCGACGCCCTGCTCGAGTACCTGGAGACCGTTCAGGTGGAACCTGCCGGCAATGACTTGGGCTTCCGGATGCCGGTACAGTGGGTTTGCCGCCCCGATCAGAATTTCCGCGGTTTTGCGGGCCAGGTTGTTTCCGGCGAAATTTCGCCGGGCACGGAAATTATGGTCCTGCCTTCCGGGCGGCGTTCAACCGTGGCGCGGATCGTCACCTCAAGCGGCGACCTCGAGCGCGCCGGCGCGGGCCACGCGGTCACCCTCACCTTGGCCGATGAAGTCGACGCCAGCCGTGGCGACGTGATTGCACTCGCCTCCAGCCCTCCGGAGGTAGCCGATCAGTTCGCGGTACATCTGCTATGGCTGGACGAACAGCCTCTGCTCCCAGGGCGCCCATACTGGCTGAAGCTTGGCGCCCGGACCGTCGGCGCCCAAGTCACGGAGATCAAGCACAAGATCGACGTCAATACCCAGGATCAACTGGCTGCCAAGCACCTGGATCTGAACGAGGTGGCGTACTGCAACCTCTACCTCGACCAGCCGATTGCGTTTGAAGCGTATGCCGACAACCACGAACTCGGCGCGTTCGTCCTGATTGATCGCCAGACTAACGCCACCGTCGCGGCAGGCACCCTGGACTTTGCGCTGCGTCGTGCTGGCAACATCCACTGGCAGCATCTCGAAGTCGACAAGTCAGCTCGCGCCCGGGTCAAACACCAGACGCCCCGTTGCCTTTGGTTCACTGGGCTTTCGGGTTCCGGAAAATCGACCATAGCCAACCTAGTCGAGAAGCGACTGCTGGCGATGGGGCAGCATACCTACATCCTCGACGGTGATAACGTCCGCCACGGACTGAACAAGGATCTTGGCTTCACCAATGAGGACAGGGTGGAGAATATTCGTCGTGTCGCCGAAGTCGCGAAACTGATGGTCGACGCCGGCCTCATTGTGTTGGTCAGCTTCATTTCGCCATTCCGGGCAGAACGAAGGATGGCGCGGGAAATGTTCGAAGAGGGTGAGTTTCTCGAGGTGTTCGTCGATACCCCCCTGGAAGTGGCCGAGCAGCGCGACATCAAGGGCCTGTATGCGAAAGCCCGCGCTGGCCACATCAAGAACTTCACCGGGATCGACTCCCCTTACGAACGTCCCGAGCATGCCGAATTCGTACTTGCGACAACAACGAGCTCACCCGACGAATTAGCCCAGAGCATCGTCGACCGTCTCACCTGACACGCATCCATGCAGTCCGCAGAAGATCCAACCTCACCTCGAAGGGACCCATGAAGAAATACGCCACCGTTGCACTGTCGTCTTTGCTCGCACTGGCTGCATGTCAGCCTGCGAGTAACCCGAGTGCGCCCGACGCATCTCCGTCTTCCCCCGCAACCGCTTCCGGAACTGCTTTACCTGAAGCGTTGCCTCAGGGGTTCCAGCTCGCCTTTCCCTACCACTACACCAAGAAGGAGGTGGTGCGTGGGCGCAAGCAGCGACAGAGGATCACGGTCGAATTTCTGGAAGGCGACGCCGCGTCGATCGCGGGCAGCTTGACGCAAAGCGCCATCGCCGTGGGCTTCTCCAAAGGCATGTGGGGCGTGCAGAAGGACGGGAGCATCCATTTCGTTGCGGACAAGCCAGGGTTCGGACAGCTACGCGCGCAAATCCGATCTGGCGGTGACGAGAAAATGCAGAACCCCTCTGCAAAGGGATCCGTAACGATGGGATGGCCGCTGCGCGCTCTTCCGACTTCGGGCGCTCGAACTGTACCCACCACTCCGGGTCAGTGACCTTGAGCGCCCTCCCTTGGGGCGCTCTTTCAATCGCGCTCCATCAATACGTAGAACTCGTTGCCGCCCCGCTCTACCCCCTGCAGGAGTTCGACCCTCCATGGAACGTATCGCGAGCGATGGAGCTCACCGAATATTTGCATGAACGAGTCGGCTGTGTAGTAGGTGCAGTGCACATCGGTGTAACCCGATTCAACTTCTGCACGCGCGTTTTCCAGAATTTGCCGGTAAGTGGGCCGCTCATCGCCTGGCCGCGCCGGGACGGCTCCGTCCCAAAGCGCTAGAGGATCAACTCGTGTATGCAGATAACGCATACGCGCAACGTCATAAGAATCTGGTTGAACCTTACCTTCTTCGTGCGCCCTGACGAGGCACCCGACATCGGTAGGCTGCTTGAAGTAATCAAACGTAAAGCGCTGGTCTGGAACTGCCATAAAGATCGAAGCGTCGTCAGAACAGAACGATGCCATGTCGACGAGCCAGCCGATAGGGTCGCCTACATGCTCGATTACGTGGTTTGCGACCACCAAACCGATGCGTTCCAGAATGAAACGTGACAAGCGCGGGCCGTTGACGACGTAATCCACCTCTACAATGCGGGAGAGATCGCGCCGTGGATTGTCGGCGTACTTTTGGCGAAGTTCGTCGGAAGAGAAGTAATCAGCGTAACGCACCTGAAAACCGTCGGTGACGCGCAAAGTTGGATTGTCAAAGGCGCCGATTTCCAGCGCGATATCGGGTTTGACGATGCTTGCGCCGGTGAGCACTTGGCGACGGCGCCAAGACAAGCGGGAATCACCTTGGTCCCTAACCAAGGCGAGTCTGTCGACTTCCATTGCTGCACTCATACGTGGGCATCCTGAGCTTGTGTGCGCACAACGGCCTCCTCTTGACTCTACAGCCAACACTCCGCGGCGACGCGTTTCAATCCTGGCTCACTTCGCTGCATGGGCGTGCGACGGAGTCCTAGAAGCTTTGGAGGATTCTGGCATCTTCTCGTATATCTCGATCACAGGGCCATGGCCTTCATGGAAACGCTGTACCAACCTGGCCTTGAACATGCGCTCGAATGCGCCAGGCTTGCGTGTCTCGGCGGGTGACAAGCCTGCGCCGCCCAACCAGGGCTGGTAGGCCTGCGGCGTTGTAACGATGAACAGACGCCTGTTGTCAGCCGGCATCGCGCGTATAGCGGTCAGGGATTTGACCTCCGCGGGGGCGAAAAGACTTGCCGCCAGGTCCAAGAACGGCACCTGTCCCCTCTGTCGGGTGGGTACGGACACGGATAGTGATCCTGGCCTGCAGTTGTACCAACACACCCCAAAAGCCTTGACTGATGAAGGCAATTCAAGCGACATGCGTGACAGATCAATCCGAAATTCCGGGCGGCCCATGTTCCACATGTACTTGCGGCAAGGCCGAGCGTCGTTGGGAAGCGCTTCGCAGGCGACAACCTTGGCCGGATAGCAGCGTTCACCCGCACACAGGCGTGGGGCGGGTCCGCTGCCATCGGAATCGACCCGCAGCCACATAGGGGGCACCTGCCCCATGCCGGCGAAATCGGCATACTCGACCGTGTACAACTGCCTGCGGAATGCTTTGTGAAGCGATTCGAAGCCCTCGCGATAGAAGATGAATACCCGTGAGAAATCGGCGGCGGCCTTGTAGTCGTGAAAGGAATACGCCCGCGGCAATAGAAAGTTCTTCTCGTAGGCGTAGACCAAGCGTTCCCGGTTCGCAACGTTTACGTAGAGCCAACGCCTGGCATCTTCGGCATTGGTCGCTCTAGTGGGGGCCATCCGATTCTTTTGCAAATCCGGCAGCCGGGTCACGACCACTGAGAGCAGCCCCACGGCAACCAGCGCCTTCAGGACGGACGAGGCCACTGCAGATCGGGACCCCAGCGCCGCGATTGCGCAGGCCAGGCCAAACCAACCCGCGCCACGAAGGACGTCTGCGAACGGAATGAGCCAGTAATCGCGCGGAAAGTTGGAGAAAAAGAACGGCGCGACGCCAATCGCAACGCCCATAAGCAGGGGCGCGAAACGCCGCGGCCGCAACAAGCCCAGCCACATCGTCGCCGCAAAGACCAGCGCTAGCGGCTCAAGGGTTTTGGCGATAGCCCAAAGTCGAGATAGGCGTTCGGCCGGCCCAACCGCTTCTTGCGTGAACTTGGACCCGGAAAGGTGGACGTTGACAGCCGAAAAAATGCTGGAATAGTCGTAATGTGGCTGGAATACAATCATCGCCACGATCGACGTGACGCCAGCGACAAGCGCGGCGCCCATTCGCTGACGAAAATTAGCCGCCCCATCTCCTTCCGGCAACAGCAACAGTGCGACCAGCCCGAGGTAGGCCGCCGCCGAATACTTGCACGCGATGGCGGCGCCCAATGCAATGCCAAGCAGATAAGGAGTGTACTTCGTGCGCGGCGCGACCAGCAGGTAAAAGGCGATTGCCGTGAACAGAGAGACCAATGTGTCGGTACGCACATAGTTGGCGTATTGCCATGTGTCTGGCGCCAACAGGTAGTACAGGACCGACATCGCTGCGACCAGCCGCATCCCGGTAACTCTCGTTATGATCCGGGCGAACACCAACGCAGTCGCCACGTCGGCTAACGCATAGACGAACCGTGTGATCCGGTACGCTCCCCCACTCTCGAAGAGGAGGTACACCGCGTCCGCGTGGCTCGCGGCCGCCCCCATCGCTTGCAGGAAAATGGAGGATAGAGCCAGCGCAATGCCTGGTATGTACATCGCCAGGTGTCCGTAGCCAGGCGACCACTCAGGGGCCCAGCCGCCAGCCGCGATCGCAAGGGCATTCAGGACGACCTCGGACTCATCGACCTTACTTCCATTGAAAAAGAACACACTGCTGCAGACAAAGATCGTGGACGCGAGCAGGCCGAACACCCACGCGGCGGCGGAAAACCTGGCTGGGGGAGTTTTCGCGGTACTGATCAAGGCCATGGCTCGTCAGGGGCGTTGGTGCACGAATGCGGGGGCACAGGGTTTGCGGCTAGCGCAGCGTCGCGAGCACATCGCCGGCCGCATCCAACACTTCGTCGAGGGATTCGGCGAGCCCCGTCCACAGAGGCAAGCGCACCAGACGGTCGGCCGCGTCGTCGGTCACAGGCAGCTGCCCGGCGGCACGACCGAATCGCTGGCCCGCCGGCGACGAATGTAGCGGAATGTAGTGAAATACCGCGCCTACTCCCTTCGCCTTCATCGCCTCGATGAACGCTGTGCGCTGCTCCAGGCCACGCAACAGCAGGTAATACATGTGGGCATTGTGTCCACAGTGCTCAGGAACCACTGGCCGGCGCACTAATTCTTGGTCTTCGAAGGCCTGCGCCCATGCGTGGTAGCGATCCCACACCGACAGGCGCATACGGGTGATCTCTTCACCTTGCTCCAGCTGCGCAGCGAGGAATGCCGCAATGATCTCGCCCGGCAGATACGAAGATCCGACATCCACCCACGTGTACTTATCGACCTGACCACGGAAGAACTTGCTACGGTTCGTGCCCTTCTCGCGGATGATCTCCGCACGTTCAACGTATGCCTGATCGTTGATCAGAAGCGCCCCGCCCTCCCCCGAGATCACGTTCTTGGTCTCGTGGAAGCTGAGCGCCCCGAATGCGCCCAGGCTGCCTAGCGGGCGCCCCTTGTACGTAGAGAATATGCCCTGAGCGGCATCCTCCACTACCTTCAGCCCATGCCGTTCGGCAACGGCGGTGATCGCGTCCATTTCACAAGCGACTCCGGCGTAGTGCACGACGCAGATCGCCTTGGTCCGGGACGTGATCGCCGCCTCGACCAGCGATTCATCGAGATTCAACGTATCCGGTCGAACATCGACAAACACCGGAATCGCGCCCCTTAGAACAAAAGCGTTCGCCGTGGACACGAACGTGAATGAAGGCATGATGACTTCGTCGCCCGGCTGGAGATCGAGCAGCAGAGCCGACATTTCCAGAGCTGCGGTGCATGAGTGGGTGAGCAATGCCTTGCGGCAACCGATCGCACGCTCAAGCCACGTATGGCATTGTCTTGTGAATCGGCCGTCTCCGGAGAGATGACCGTTGGCGTGCGCCTGACTGATAAGCCATAGCTCGCGCCCGGTCATATAGGGTTTGTTGAATGGAATAGACATCAGAGACCGATCCCGTAGACCAATATTCCGACAAGGACGAACCCCATCCCGACGATCCTGCGATGGGTTGGCTTTTCGCCAAACATGCGCCAGCCTGCGAGTGCGACTAGGACGTAGGTAATGGCAGTACTCATGTAGACCGTACCGACACCGAACCCCTTGACAGCAAGATAGGTCAATGGAGGCGCGATGCCGAACAACACGATCGTGAGGCATAGGCTACGACGGCCATGCTCCATGCTGTATTTCTTGTAGGAGATCTGGGCTGCCGCGGTAGCGCCCAAGGCGCCGAGCAGCGAGAACAACGACAGCATCATCGTACTTGCCTCGCCGACTCGCCACGGTCGCGGATGACGCGCGCCGGTGCGCCGGCGACGACGGCGTAGTCGGGAACGCTGCGGGTGACGATGCTTCCGGCCGCGACGACCGCCCCTTCTCCCACATGGACACCAGGCAGGATCACTGCGCCCGCCCCGATCCAGCTGCGTGGACCGATGACGATGTCGGCACCGGTTTCCGTGAAATCAGGCGATTCGATGTCGTGGCCGGCGGCATGAAACCTTGCATGAGGTCCAATTCGCACGTCGTCGTGGATTACGACCTTGTTACCAGTTCTATAGCTCGGGTAAATCTCCACTCCCCGGTTGATACTCACCTTGCTGCCGATCTCGACCAGCCATGGAAATTTGATATAAACCCGCGCGTCGAAATATACGCCGCTTCCCAAGCGACCAAGCACAAACCGGTACCCTAGCCCCCGCAGAGGCTCGGGAAGGCAGCCAAGCAAAAGATAATAGGCGTTAAGCGCATAAAGGTACGCATGATTCGCCAGCAGCTTGCCATGCCATCGCATGTCGCTCGTCACGATGCCATGCTCCGTTCCGACAGCAGAACTACGACCCCAACCATAACCAGACCAGCGCCTGCAACCTGGGACGGCCCTACCGTCTCGCCGAACCACCATGCCATCGCCAGAATCCCCGGGAAAAACACGGCCGACGCCGGATAGGCGACACTCAGGGGGTAGCGCCGGTGCACCGCACCCCAAATCACGAACCGCACGACATTGAGCACAAGGACTCCGCCCAGCAGAATGCCGATCCAAGCATACCTGCCTGAGCCCAGGTCGGGAGCCAACTTAAGCATCAACGCGCTTCCCAGTTGCAAGCCGACGTTGAATAGCGTGAGCATCACCAGTAGCGCCACTGATCCAGGCTCCGGTCTCCCGCTACCAATCACGTCATCGGTCATGGCGACGCCGGTCCATCACCGGCTCCCGCGTCCCATCGCGCCAACTCGATCTCGCGGTTCGCTGGGCCAAGTGCATAGTGTTCAAGATACCCGGGGCGCACCCCAACGACGTTTTCGGTGAATTCCGAAATCGCGATGCGACGCGGCGGCACCTCAGGCGCGTAACCAAGCGCCTCCATTTCCGTCTTCGCGCATGCCTCGATGAAGCGCGCCTCGGCAGTGGAAAGCTTGGTCATCCACGCGCCGTCGCTGGCGGCGTCGACGTTGATCTTGTCGCCGAACGAGGAATTCCCCTTCCACGGCGCACCTCGATGGTCCCGCAACGGCGAATGCAGGAGCTGATCGGGGAACGAAGCTATCGACAAGGCAGAGGCGACCGCTTCGAGTACGGCGTCCGGTCTCGCAACCAGATCTTCATAACGAACCACGGTCGCGTTGTCAGTGCCCGCCATGGCCAACCAGGCCCGTGCGCTCTTCCGCCACAGGCGGACCAGCATCAGCAACGGATAACGGTCTCCAACCTGAGCCCGATAGCGGCCGTGGTTGGCGGACGCAATAACGGCACGCGGGTCGCGAACGATCAGCAGACAGTGGATGCCCTCACTGGTCATGGCCGGCAGGTACTCTTCGCATAGCACCTCCTTGGAACCAACCTGGCCCGCGTCGTCCCTGGAAAACCGGGTAGCCAGGCTGGCATGCAGGTGGGTACTGAGCCCGAAGAACCCGAGAGGCGCGGGCAAAGGCGGTGCCGAGAAATCGGCCGCGCCGCCACCTTTGCCGGTAGCTGCTCGGCTGATAAGCAACCTGAGTTCGTCGGCATCGAAGGTGCGTGACCTCAGCCAGGCCGCGAATCGGTCTGGCTCGTCGCTGGACGAATCCATGCCGTCGCCGAGCGGCAGCAGGCGATTCCAGCCCTGCTCCTCGAGAAACATCCTTTTCACGTCCACATAGAGTTGATGGAACGGTTGATATGCGACGAACAACTGCGGATGGTTTGTCAGCAAGGTCTGCAGTAGCGTGGTGCCAGACCGCAACATGCCCGTGACGAACAACTGGCCGGTCACAGGAATTCCTCGAACACGGGAGATTGCCCCATACGTGCTCTTTCGCTGACGATCCGGCCGATGTACTCGCCGAGGATACCCATACACATCAGGATGTTGCCCGACATGAACGAGACGAGTACCGCCAGCGTCGGCCAACCGGTAACTTTCGAACCTGTCAACAGTACGTCCAGCACCACGTAGCTCGCATAGATCAGGCTGGCGATGCTCAAGAAAGTACCCCAGGCAGTCACGAAGCGCAGGGGAATGGAGGAATGGTTGACGACCAGATACGAGGACAGCTTCAACAGCTTGCGCAAGGTGTACTGGCTGCGTCCGTCGAGGCGCGAATGGTGGGCGACATCGAGATTGCATATCCGGTCCAGCGGCACCGCGCCGAATATCAGTGCTGGCAGATATGCTTGCGCTCCTGAATAGGACGAAATCCCCCTCGCCGCGCGCGCACTCATGCATCTGTAGCTCGACAGCGACAACGAAGGGGGCTTGCCGAGAATCCGGCCGATCAGCTTCTGCACGGCGCCACTGGCGAGGTTGCGAAGAAAAGAATGCCGCTTTGCGCCTTCGATCCGGCCGATTACCAGGTCGTAACCATCGTCCAATTTGGCGATGAACCGCGGGATCTCCTCGGGCGGATTCTGCAGGTCGTCATCCAGTGTCAGGACATAGTCTCCGCAACAGCGACGCAATCCATGCAGGGTCGCGTAATGCTGGCCCATATTGCGCGCGAAACGGATGAGCTTGACTCGTTGGTCGATGCGCCTTATCTCAAGCATATGGTCAAACGTACCGTCGTTACTCGCGTCGTCCACAAGCACGATCTCCCAGCGCTCGGTCAACGCAGACAGAACGGCGCTCAGGCGCTGATATAGAACTGACAACATGGGCCCGCTGCGAAATACCGGCACGACGACGCTGATCGAACGGTTCATGTCGCCTTCCTTCGGGCATGCAGCATGTACTCGGACGCCTTCGAGCCGACGGAAGCAATGAGGTCGAGCACACTGACGTAATGGTCGAACGGCGGATGAAGCTGCGGGTACTCCGCATAGCCGTCGTAACTCATCCATTCGACCACCACGCCCGCCTCCGCGAACCGACTCTCGTCCAAGTAAGTCTTCGCCGCCGTACCCGAGAGATAATACGAAGCTCCGGCTTGGCGGCATATGTTCACCAACCGTTCGTTGCGGTCGCCGAACAGCTCGAATTCACCGGAATGCCGGATGCGGGTGCTGATTCCGATCAGCTCGCAGATTGCCCTGATCATGCGGACATTAGCTTGTGATAGAAGGCGATATGCGCCGAGTTCCTGAAACAATGGTTGCAGGGCCTCTGCGCAAAAGCCAATGTGAGGGGCTTTCGCATAGTTCTGCCGAAACGTCGACCAATGCTTTGAGAAGCAGGCTGAGTCAGCGATCTCGGTCCGCTCGATGGTCTGTTCCAAGCTCCGCTGGCGAACCGGGATGGTGAGCCACGCCTTGCCCCGTGGCGTCTTGATCTGATTGCGGTTTCGCCAGTCGTTCTTGGTGTATTGAACGCAATCATAGACGACGAATTCATCGACCGCCGCGATGATGTCGAAATACCCTTTCCAAGGTATGTAGTTGGACTGAAGGATGGCAATTCGCTTCATCGGGTCTCGCACGATGTAGCGGACGCGATCGCCTGCATCAGGGGCTCGGCCTGAACCGTGCGTTCGTTCCACAGATAGTCCCACGCATGACTCGCAATTGCGTCCACATCCAGTTCGCCAACCAAGATCCCCTGCAGCACCTCGAACCAGGCGTCCGCAGTGTTCCCGCATGCAAACGCCAGACCCCGTCCTGCTAGGCCACCGTAAGCTGGGCTGTCCGAGAGTACTGTAGCTATCCCCAGCGCGCTGTAGTCAAGGAACTTGATGTCCGACTTGCAAGTGTTGAATGGAGTGTCGGCCAGTGGAGCCAATCCGACATCGAAAGGACCTTGGAGCGCCAGCCAACGCACAAACCTTGCATAGTTGCCCTGGTTTCCGCGCGGTGTCGTAACCTGCAACCATTCCCGATCCGGCGGCCGACGCAACGCACCGATGACAGTCAGGCGGAACCGGCCGGGATGCGCTTCGTGCAAGCGATCGAGTGCCGGAAGGAGTAGCGCAAAATCAGCATCATGGGTCGCCGTTCCCATGTACAGCAGCTCCATCATGTCGCTGCTTCCCACGGATCGCCGCCGCTTGCGGTAGTTTCGCCAGAGACGCGGGTCCAGATTGTTGCGGAATACTCGTCCGCGCGCGCCCACCTCAGGGTAGACGCTTTGCAGATGCTCGGTCGAAAACCAAACCTGCCTTGCCTCGCCCATGAGATAACGCAGCGACGTATCCTTGACCCGATAATCGTCGGCTTCTGGGTGCGACGGATCGAGCAATGCAAGCGCATCGTCAATGTCAACGAAGAGGGCCGCACCCCGCTGCTGTAGTCGGTCCACGAGTGCTTCGGCCGCATGCGGATCACCGATGGCGGTGCGCTGGACGACCCAAGCTTCGCACTCCTCCCCGGCGGGGTCGTCCACCCCGTCGAGCACCACGATTTCGACTTTCCCCAACGCCTCATCCGTGGTCAGCGGAGCGAGCAGCCGAATGTAGCCCGAACTGGTGGGTCCATACCTGCCTTTCTGCATGAGTACGCCTACGCGAGTGGGCTCGGGCGAAAACCTGAGCTCGGCGGTACCGTCGTTGCCGGCATGCACTTTTGGCAGACCAAGAAAGACAAGAATATCGTTGCAGATCTGCATGACCCGCGAATCGAACGAATGCTGCCGGGCTACATCGGCCGCAAGCCCGCGATCGGGCCGACCTTCCGTACCGTCCATTTCCAAGAGCGCGCGAGAAAGCGACTCCGCCGAATCCACCTCGTACACGCCATTGGTGAATATTTTCGAGATTGCAGGCACCGGATCCGAGATCAAGCGTCCGCCCGCGGCCAGAACATCGAACACGCGGTTGGACACGAACCCGAAATCGCGCATCGAGTCCCAATGGTCGTTGAGTACAGCCTTGGCGGAAGCATAATGCTCGCCGAGCAGACGGTTATCGATGTTCTCGCCGGCAATGCGGTCCTCGTCGATGAACTGCTGCCAGCGACTGCCGTAGACCTTGACTCTGGCACCAGATTCTACCGCCCAACGAACGATGCGCCGATATTCGTTGCGTGAGTTTCCCACGAATATAGCGTCTTCATTCGCGGCAGCGACGCTAGTAAGACAGAAGCGATCAGTGTCGGTGCATTGCAGGAGCGGCCGCACTGGACTTGACACTATCTGGTTGAGAAGCCTCGGGTACGACAAGGAAGCAACGTACGCGATGTCGTACGCATCGTATTCGTCATAGGCAACCTGGTCGGGGTGGCTGATGTTCCACAGGATGTTGATTTGCCCCGGCCTGGGTTCGTAGGCGGTGAGGCCACGAAGTACGAGTACCACCTGGTCGTGGCTAACCGGTCGGTCGTACCAGTTCCCGAGGAAGTCGATGACTACCGTATGGCCCAGACGTTCAAGGCTGGTTTTGAGCGACTCCGCAAAATGAAAGTCGCCCCACTCCTGGCGCTTCTCGAACGGGGCGGGGATCTTAATGGCAAAGCGCAGCCTCAAGTCGGTCGCGATCGCCTCCGGCGTTGGGTCTTCGAGCCTGTTCTTGGCTTGGACAACGCTGCGGTATGCCAGCGGCTGCGATACCGAGATGCGCGAGGTGTCGGCGTTGCTGTTGCGGTAATAGCATCCAACGAAGGGCGCGTAAGCAGGCGATTCGGCCTTGGTGTAACGAAGGATGAGGTCCCAGTCCACCATCCTCCGAAGGCTTTCGTCGAATGGGCCATTGAGCTGGTACAGGGTCCGGTCGTGGCAGAACGCATTCAGGTCGACGTAGTTCCCCTTGATGCATTCGTTCCAGTCGAACGGCTCGCCCCGGTAGCCTGCGACGGCACCGTCGTCGTCTTGAACGGCGATGGCGCTGTACCCGCACCGGCGCCCGACATGCTTGAGGTAGACCACCATCGAACGCAAGAAATCTGGTGCCCAACGATTGTCGGAATCCAGATAGAAAATCCAATCACCCTCTGCATTCGCCAGCCCAGTGTTGCGCGCCGCGCTGACACCTCTGTGATGCTGGCGGAAAATACGAATCCGTGAGTCTGCGGCAAATGAGCCGACCACATCGAAAGTGTTGTCGCTACTGCCGTCGTCGACGATCAACAGCTCCCAGGACGGATGCGTCTGCGCCAGTACCGACTCGATTGCCGTTCCGATCATGCCACCCCGGTTATAGGTTGGCATGATCACGCTGACCTTACATGCCTCGGAGTCTCCGACAAGCTTGGCGATGCATCCGAGGAATTCCTCCTGAGCATCGAAGTCGAAGCCTGCGAACATCCGTTTTGGCGCGCCGTCGAGCGTGGCATTGGCTAGCGATTCCAGGTGCTCGGCGGGATCCCCGACCGGTACTCGCTCCAGGGGATGGCGAATCCGTCCCTCGCGGATCCCATGTTGGAGGTAGTGGAGGAGCGGATTCTTTCCTGAGGCCGCAATGTCCGGATACTCGCGAAGGTACCGGGGGCCATCAAACAAGGGGCCTGGAGAACGGCCGATAAGAGCTCCAATTCGCAGATAGTGCTCAACCGGATCCATTCCCACCATCGCTACGTCGCGGTAACGTGCCCTATACCAGCTGTCGTCCACAAAACCGGAGGCGACGATCTGCTTACGAAGCAGCGCTGTACATGGAACCGAAAGCACGGTCATGTGCGACTCTGCCCCTCCGACGACCTGTTGACGATGAAATGGACCAATGGATTCATGCCCGACTGTGCGACATGGGGATTCTTTGCCAGATAGCTTTCCACATCGAAGCCCGGCGCGGGATTGCGGCGCTCAACGGCACCGAACCGCAGAAAGTGCTCGATGGGGTCCATCCCGCTGGCTGCGACATCGGGATAGGTCTCCAGGTACCACTGGCGGTCAAACAATCCGGAACGGGAGACGATGTCGATTTCTTTAGCCGGTGCACCATGCGGACGATTTGGTCGTCCGCCAAAAAGGGCGCGAATGGGCGCCGTGATCCGCCAGGACCGACTGTTTCGCATGCGCGCCAGTGACTCGTGCGCTGTATCGCGCTCCGTCCTGCATTCGGACAAATCAGCGTTCGCTGCCTCTAGATCCTTCCGTGCAGATTCAAGTGCCGTTTCACGCTCGAGCAGCACTTGTGTGAGCATGGCCAATTCTTGGAATCTCGTCTCGGAGTTCTGCTCCGCCTCTGAGCGGGCGGCCTCGCTTTTCTCCAACAGGCGCGAGTGATCGGCTTGTTCTGCTTTTGCTTTGGCAATGGCTTGCTCTAAACGCGACTCCGCGGACGCGTTGGCTGCCGATAGCGTCGCGACTCTGGACTGCAGGGACTGGAGTTCCCGCTCTTGCCCGGCTGCTTTAACGAGGCTGCGCTCTAGCTCTGCCTGGAGCTTGCCGATCTCCATTCTGGCAGCGGCGGACTGCTGCTCGACGAACATTGCCTGGGCTTGCAACTGGCCGATGCTCATCAGCTCTGCAGTGAGTCGCTCCTCCTTACGTAGCAGGCTCGCCTCGAGCTTCGCAACGGACTCGCGCAGCGATTTCGCCTCCTGTTCGCGTGCCGCTACTTTTTCTCGCAGGGCGACGTCGACCGATTGCGGCATGGCTTGGCTCTTCGGAGTGGGGTCCATAGGCGGCAACGTCGACTCGTAGTGCACCAGTTGCTTGACGCTACCCGCCGGAAGCTTGAGCTCCAAATGCGGGAGGCCGTCCTTAAATCGCCCGAAGAGCCGGACCTGTTCCGCGCCGTCGTTTTCGTTCACGTCGATGCTCGATTCGCGTTCCCGATAGAGATCCGTGCTTACGAACGCATCTATTTCTTGCTTGCCTGGCAACCTCAAACCGGCAACGCCGAGGTCAGCAAGCTCCTTGTGAAGGCGTGCAATTTCCTGTGCGGGCTCCAGTACCAGCTGTCTGTGCGTGACAAGGACGCCCGGCAAATGCCTTGACATCGCAACTGCGGATCTGACGTGTTTCTCCCACAACGCCAGTCCCGCGGCAATTGGAATACCGTTGCGCGTACGCAGGCTAGCAGCGACCTCCACCGGGTGTCGGATGATGTGGATGGCTATGGGCACTTCAAGCACGCGCAGCCACAGCGGAAGCAGGATGCACAAGCGCGGCTCCTTGAGGAACCAAGGACGATGGGCATCGAGCTCCAGCACCAATCGCGCCGCCCGCTGGGAGAACTCGCTGACGATGGATTCCGGCAGGTTATCCACGTCGAATCGGGCCAGCCGATTCCAGTCTGCGCCAACGGAATGCAGGACCCAGTCGTTCAGGGCGCGCACATCGCGTCGCTCCCAGAAGCCCTTTGGATTTTCCTGGTTCGAGCCCGTGCTGACCCCTTCCGGGCCAAAATATCCACCCATCAGGTTCAGTACCCGTGCGAGCACGGACGTGCCCGATCGATGCATGCCAAGCACGATCATTTGCATGTCGTCATTTCCCCGCGTATCCGCGCGCCGAACCGAAGCCCGCCGCCGAGTGCCATTGTGCCCGAGGGTTCCATGAAGCCATCAGCCAAGCCCTGCCTATCCTCGAGAGCGGAGTGCGAGGTGACCGGCCAGCGTCAGCGCTGGTCCCAGGCTGTTCGCGCCGTTGCCTGCGCGCACTTCCAGTGTCCGAACAAGCTTGGCGAGGTTGACCGCCTTGCCCGCCAACGGCACCCGGACGCGGTAACCGCAGACTGCATGCGGCAAGCCCAGATACTTCTGCACATCCGGTCGAAGCTGACGCTCAAACTCTTCCAGCAGATGGCTGCCCGCCACCGACCGGATCTGGAGGCATCGGGGCATTTTGCCATCCTGCCCTACTACCCAACCCCGTATCACGAGGAAGCCTTCCTCGACGCTTACTTCGTCGATGAAGCCTTGCATAGGCAGCCGGGAATCAGGCCCCTCGCTTGAGGGCGCCTCGGTCAGTTCCTCGCTCAGGTGGAGGAAATAGTTTTCGGCACTCGCGTCCCGGTCGGCGGCCGCTGGCAGAGCAGCGCCAACCCGCTCCCAGTGCATTGCTACGGGCATATATCCCGCCTCTATCAAGGCGCGCTTCACATAATCCTGCCATTCCGCAGGAACGTACCCGTCGAGAGCGAAGGTTTCCCCTTCAGCAGCGGAAACCCATGCGTCCACAAGCTCGCCACCCCCGCCATGGTCGAAAGCTTCCCGCACTAGTTCGTCGATCCGGAATGGGGAGTACCGGTCAGCGAGCAGGTTCCGTAGCGCATCGCTTGCCGAGCGCTTGCCTGCGGCCAGATCTGCGATCACGGAATCCCCGGAAACCACGGGAATCCGGGCTTCGGCGAACAAGCCCGTTGCAATGCTCGTCTTCCCGTACGCCGGCGGCTCCATCAGCAGGTACGCAATTGGACGACGCCGGTACACGTGGATTACATGTCTTGCAACGGGATCGCCGGACTGGGCGACGCTCGGTCCCATCCACTTCCAGGCGTAGTCGTTCAGCAATCTACGCAGCAACGGCATGGTTGGGAACAGACGCTCGTCGATTCCGCGCTCGACGTTGACCCATTCCTCCTTCGGCGACGACGCGATGCCGAGTTCAAGCACCAGCACACCATCGTGCGCCAACCGAGCAACAAGCGACCTGATGAGCCCGGGTTGATCCTCTGCATAATGCAATGCCGAGGCGAGGAGGATGACGTCAAATGGCCCGTCCGGGAGCTCTTCCCATCCCTGGTGCAGGAACTCACCGGCAGGAAACCGGCGGCGCGCTCGCGATATGAATAGTGCAGAACTGTCGATGCCGACTGCACGAAGCGCGCCATCGAACAGCGCGTAACCACAAAAAAAACCTTCATTACATCCCACGTCCAGGAACCGCTTACCCGCGAGCGGAGGCAGCCGTAGCGCTTTCAGCTTCTCGAGCGTACGGGAGTCGCCGGTGGCGTCGGGAAAGGACTGATACTGAGCCATTCTCGTTGCGATCTACTGGACTGTCGTTGAACGGGTTGAGGGGCGAAGCATCGCCGACACCGCGCCCGCGATGCGCAGCGGGGCGTGTGCATCCTCGATCGAGTGCCCGCCCAGCACCCTGAGGTCAAAGTCGATATCGTTCGCGGATTCGAGACCCGGGACCGCGAAAGTCGCACGAAAACCACACTGGTCGTTGCTCAACCCAAAGTGACGCATCACATCGGGACGTGGGCAGGACTCGAATACAGTGGCCGCATGGCGCGTGCCGCCGATCGCCAAAGCCAACGTCCGCGGAACCTTTCCGGTATTGCTGACACACCAGCCTTGCAGATGGATCGCGCCATGCGCCACGATCAGGTTCTCTACGCAGCCGTAGATCACCTCGGCGGAAGTCGACTGCAACTCGGGGACGACGTCCTGTTCGCGCAGCGACGCAAGCAAGTCGTGGTAGGCCCGCAGCGACGACAGAATGTCCCCGAAGTGCACGGCCCGTCCCTGTTCCAGTACGAGCCCTTTGTTGCAAATATCGCGTAGCAAGCCGACGCTGTGACTGGCCAACATCACTACCTTGCTACCACCGACGCGCCCCTTCATCCGTTCGGTCGCCCGGGCCATGAATTCTGAATCGCCCGCCCCAACCCATTCGTCCATCAGGATCACATCGTGCTGGAACGTGGTCGAGATCGCGAAGCCCAGCCGCATCCTCTGCCCGGCCGACAATGTGCGCAAGCGGTGATTCGACTTGTCGTGAAGTCCGGAAAAATCCAGAATCGGCTCAATTTGCTCGCGCAGGCTGGCCGCCTTCAGCCCCATCGCGGTACCGCGCAGGAAAATGTTCTCGCGCACGGTCGCCTCGCCATTGAATCCCAGCGACATATTGAGCAGCGCCTGGCAGCTGCCATCCACTCGCACATGACCCGAAGTAGGAGCATACACGCCATTCAGCACGCGTAGCAGGGTCGACTTGCCAGCGCCGTTGCGGCCCAGAATGGCTATGCGATCCCCTTCGTGCGCCTCGAAGCTGATGTCGTCGAGCAGCCGGATGAGCTCGCGTCGTGGCGGATCAAACGCAGCGCCCAGGAACATCCTCGCCCAGCCGCTGGCACGGCGCTCGCGCTGCAAGTAGATCGGCACCGACAGAGTGAGCCGTTCAACCGTGATGGAGGCGCTCATCGCCGTCAGATCCAGATTGGCACGAAGCGCGCGTAACGCCGATAGGCGAAGATCGCCGCGGCCCAACCCAGCAAGGTCATTGCGCCAAGGTAATACAAAGTAAGACCCTCCAGCTGCTCACCAAGGATCGGCGCTCGAACCACTTCGACCATATGGAACAGGGGATTAAAACGCATCAGCAATCCACGCAAGCTATCGGCAGGCATCGAGTCCGCCTGCCAGATAATTGGCGTGAGGAGAAACGCGAACATGAAGACGTTGCCAATGAACTGGCTGAGGTCCGGAAAGCGGGCACCGACCAAGGCAAACAAGATCCCAACCCACAGCGCGTTGAGGATTACCAGCGGAAATGAAGCTAGCGCATAGGCGAATCCGCTCCAGTGGATGTCGGGATAGATCGCCAGAGCCACCGCGACCACCGGCAGCGACATCACGAAGTAAAACAGTGCCTTGGCCAATACCCTGAGCACGAAGTCGGTCAACCGCATGTGGCCATCCTGGATGAACGCACCTGCGGATGAGAAAGCCGTGGTCGATTCGACGATAGCGCTGCTGACCAATCGATAGACCACGTAACCGATTGCCACATGGGCCGCGAATCTGGTCACGCTGACGCCCATCATGGCGGCAAAAAACGCTCCCAAACCCCAGATATAGACGATCGCCGGAGCAACGAGCCAGAAAATCCCGAGGCGGGATTGACGGTATCGCACCACGATATCGAGCCAACTCGAAAGCGCCCAGAACTCTGGAGCTCTCATGCTCTCCGCAAGGTCGTGGCTCAGCGACCTCATGCTGCGCCTCGGCCAAAAAGCGATCCCGACTTCACAACAATGCCCGATCCAGGTCGGCGAGCAGGTCTGTAAGGGCCTCCACACCGACACTCAACCGCACCAAATCATCCGCAATGCCGAGCACCTTGCGCCTTTCCACCGGCACCGACGCATGCGTCATCACCGCCGGATGGTTTACCAGACTCTCCACGCCACCCAGCGATTCGGCCAGGGTGAACAGTTCGGTTCGTTCGCAGAAGCGCCTGGCCGCCTCGAAACCGCCCTTCAGGCGGATCGAGACGATGCCGCCGGGCCCGTCCATCTGGCGGGCGGCGAGTGCGTGCTGCGGATGCGACTCCAGGCCCGGGTAGATCACATGCTCGATCGCACGATGGCCTTGCAGCCATTCCGCGACCTGCTGCGCGCTTTCGCAATGCGCCTTCATCCGCAGGTGCAGCGTCTTCAACCCGCGTAATGCCAGGAAACTGTCGAACGGCCCCTGTACTGCGCCGATCGAGTTCTGCAGGAAGGCCAGCTGCTCGGCGAGTTCGGCGTTGTCGCCGACCACCACCATGCCGCCGACCATGTCCGAATGCCCGTTGAGGTACTTGGTGGCCGAATGCATGACGATGTCTGCGCCGTGTTCCAGCGGGCGCTGCAGAATCGGAGAAGCGAACGTGTTGTCGACCACCGAGACCAGCCCGCGCTTGCGCGCGATCGCGCAGATCGCCTGCAGGTCGACGATCTTGAGCATCGGGTTGGTCGGGGTTTCGATCCAGACCATGCGCGTGTCGGCCCGGATCGCGGCTTCGAACGCGGCCGGATCGGTGAGGTCGACAAAGCTGAAGTCCAGCCCGGCCGAGCGGCGGCGCACGCGCTCGAACAGGCGGTAGCTGCCGCCGTAGAGGTCGTCCATAGCGACGACATGGCTACCGCTGTCGAGCAGCTCCAGCAGGGTCGAGGTCGCTGCCATGCCCGAGGCAAAGGCGAACCCGCGGCTGCCGCCTTCCAGCGCTGCCACGCAGCGCTCGTAGGCGAAGCGCGTGGGGTTGTGAGTGCGCGAGTACTCGAACCCCTGGTGTACGCCCGGGCTGGACTGGGCGTAGGTGGAGGTCGCGTAGATCGGCGGCATCACCGCGCCGGTGCTCGGGTCCGGCGCCTGGCCGCCGTGGATCGCCAGGGTACCCAAGCCCCAGCGGGACGCGCCGGGGGCTGCGTCGCCGTCGGTTTCGTTCATGTTTTTGCCCTGAAACAATCGGCGAATTCTAGCATTCGCCTCGCCCTCGCCCGCCCTACTGCACCCGCCTGCGCAGGTAGTTGAGCAGGTCGATCCGGGTGATCAGGCCCAGGAACTTCTCGCCGTCCTTGACGATGGCCACGTGGCCGCGGTCGAACAGGGGCAGCAGAGACTCGATCGGGGATTTGACGTCCAGCGAGTCGATCTTGCTGACCATGGCGGTCGAGACCGGATCCTTGAACCTGGCCTCGTCGCCGTAGACATGCAGCAGCACGTCGGATTCGTCGACGATCCCGACCAGGTGCTCGCCGTCCATCACCGGCAGCTGCGAGATCTCGTACAGTTTCATCCGCTGGTAGGCAGTGACCAACAGGTCGCCGGGACCCACCACCACAGTGTCGCGCTGCGAGTACGGACGCAGGATGAGGTCGCGCAGGTCACCGCTCGGCTCGCGCTCGAGAAAGCCGTTGTCCAGCATCCAGTAGTCGTTGTACATCTTCGACAGGTACTTGTTGCCGGTGTCGCAGACGAACACCAGCACCCGTTTGGGTTCGGTCTGCGCGCGGCAGTACTTCAGCGCGGCGGCCAGCAGGGTACCTGTGGACGAGCCGCCGAGGATGCCCTCCTTCTCCAGCAGCTCGCGCGCGGTGAGGAAGCTCTCCTTGTCGGTAATGGCATAGGCCCGCTTGACCCGGCTGAAGTCGGAGATGGTGGGCAGGAAATCCTCGCCGATGCCCTCGACCATCCAGCTGGCGGATTTTTCGCTGAGCGTGCCCTCGTTGATGTACTCGGCCAGGATCGAGCCCACCGGATCGGCCAGGATCAGTTCGGTTTCGGGCGAATGCTGCGCGAAGCAGCGCGACAGGCCGGTCATCGTGCCCGAGCTGCCGCAGCCGAAGACGATCGCGTCCAGGTCCCCGTCCATCTGCCGCAGGATCTCCGGCCCGGTCACGAATTCGTGCGCGGCCGGGTTGTCGGGGTTGCCGAACTGGTTGATGAAGTACGCGCCCGGAGTCTCGCGCGCGATCCGTTCGGCCAGGTCCTGGTAATAGTCCGGATGACCCTTGGCCACGTCCGACCGGGTCAGCACGACCTGGGCGCCCATCGCCTTGAGGTTGAAGATCTTCTCGCGGCTCATCTTGTCGGGAACCACTAGCACCAGCTTGTAGCCCTTCTGCTGCGCGACCAGGGCCAGGCCGATGCCGGTGTTGCCGGCGGTGCCCTCGACCAGCGTGTCACCCGGCCGGATGTCGCCGCGCTGCTCGGCCGCTTCGATCATCGACAGCCCGATCCGGTCCTTGATCGAACCGCCGGGGTTCTGGCTTTCCAGCTTGAGGTACAGCGTGCACGGGCCGGTGTCGAGACGCTGGGCCTGCACGATGGGCGTGTTGCCGACGAGTTCGAGGACGGACTGATGGATAGGCATGGAATGCTGGCCGCCCGGCTGCGGATGGAGCCGCAGATTATCGGCCATGTGGCAGCAACCGCGCCGGGCGCCTGCGCATACCGGGCGCCAGGCGCCGCGCGCGAGATACTTTCTGGAGGAAAGCCCCTTAGCAAGGGGGCGCCCCGAAGGGGCGGGGTTTGGAAGCAAGGGCATGGGGCCCGAGGTTTGCTCCGCAAACCTTGGGTTGCTTGCGTGCCCCGCACTCAAACAATGCGCACGGGCGGCGACGGCCGACGAGGATGGCCGCCTCCGCCCGCGCCGTGGAACGAAGGATCAGTGCTGGATGGATTCGTACATTCGCGTCAGGCGGTCCTTGGCGGCCAGCTTCTCGCGCTTCATCTGGGACAGGGTGCTGTCGTCGATCGGCAGCACTCCGAGCTCGGCGTCGAGCACCTGCTTGTCCAGTTCCTTGTGGCGGTAATACAGCTGCCGGAACTCGCTGTTGGCCTTCATGATCTCGTCGAGTTCCGCCTGCGGTTGCCCTTCAAACATGGGTGCCTCCTTCTAGGTCAAATGCAAACGCCCCGGCCTGCGAGGGCACGGGGCGTTGCGGGTGAGCACTGGAGCGGGGGAGATGCTGCGAGCGGTGCGGATGCGACCCCGGAGGCCGCCTCCGCAAGACGTGCTTGCGGCGGCGAGTTCCTGTGGATCTGGGGATCGGGTCATCTGGGGCCTGGCTCGCTGGCCAAGCGGCGGATGGAAACCGCAGCCGCTTGGGTATTCGACCCTACTCCTGCTCCGTGGACGTCGCAAGGCACGCCGTGCAAGTCCATGATTTGCGTCGCATTCGGGCCACGACGCGGCGCACGGACTGCGCAGACTGTTTCGCAAGTTATTGATTTAGCGGTGAAAACTCGTCACGCGACCGGAGCCGCATTCAGTTTACCGGCGAGGGTCGTCGGCAGCCTCGTCGTCCTGCCCTTCGGACAGCAATTCGGCCTCCTGGCGAGCCAGCTCGGCTTCCCTTGCGCGCGCCGCCTTGAGCCGCTCGGCCTCCGCACCGCCCACGTCGATGACCAGGTCCTCGGCCTCCTGGCGGGCGAGCGCGGCAGCCGCGGCCTCGGCACGCAGGCGCTGGGCCTCCTCGGCCTGGATCTGGGCCTCCACCCGCAGGCGCTCGGCCTCCTGGCGGGCGCGCTCGGCCTCCTGGCGACTGGCTTCGACCAGCAGATCGCTGCGGTCGCGCTCCAGGCGGTCGAGCTCACGCCGCATCGCCTCGGTGCGCGCGGCCAATTCCGCGATCGCCACCCGGCGACTGGCCAGGTACTGCGCGTCCGGGCGCTCGCGCCGGCTCGCCTCCAGCAGCGCAGCCATCGCCTGTCGCGCCTGCAGGCGCTCGTAGGCGGCGTAACCATTGAGGCTGGCGTCGGCGTCGAGTTGCTGCAGGCGCAGTGCCTCGCCGCCGACCGCGGTATTACCCGGGCCGATGTCGGGCAGCGCCGGTGGCAGTTGCCCATCGTCGACCTGGAGCCGCTGGCGCAGCCCGGCGACTTCCTGGCGGCGCTGGCGGTATTCCTGCTCGGTCGCCAGCGCGCGACTTTCGGCATAGGCAAGGTCGCCGTCGGCCGCCGCGGCGAGCGCCAGCGTGCGCGCGTCTTCTTCGTTGCCGGCCGACATGGCGGCCTGCGCGCGGGCCAGGGCCGAGCTCGCCTGGTTCAGGGTATCGGGCGCGTGCTGGCTCGCATCCGCCCCCTCGGCGCGGTTGAGCGCCTGCTGCGCGGCCGACAGTTCACCCGTCGGCGGCGGCAGGCTGGCACACCCGGCCAGCCCCAGAACCAAGACGCCCGTGCTCAGCAGCCAGCGGATTTGTGCGAAGCTTCGATTCATAAGGGGCGGCGGCGTATCCAGGGGACGCGGCCATTTTCATCAGCCGGCACGTTATACGCAACGATAACGGCAGACATACGGGAATCGATGCATGGAAATCGGCTACTTCCTCAAGCTGATGAACGAGAAGAACGCGTCGGACATGTTCCTGACCACCGGCGCGCCGGTCTACATCAAGGTCGAGGGCAAGCTCTACCCGATGGGTGAGACCCCCCTGCCGGCAGGGATGACGAAGAAGATCGCCTATTCGCTGATGAACGAAACCCAGGCTGCGCAGTTCGAACGCGACCTGGAGATGAATCTTGCCCACTCAACCCAGGAATCCGGCCGCTTCCGCGTCAACGTGTTCAAGCAGCGCGGTGAAATCGGCGTCGTGATCCGCGCGATCCGCAGCGTGATCCCGAGCATCGAGGAGCTGCAGCTGCCGCAGGTGCTCAAGGAAATCATCATGTCCCCGCGCGGGCTGGTGCTGATCGTGGGCTCGACCGGTTCGGGCAAGTCCACCACGCTGGCCTCGATGATCGACTTCCGCAACAACCTCACGTCGGGCCATATCCTCACCATCGAGGATCCGATCGAGTACCTGCACAAGCACAAGAAATCGATCGTGAACCAGCGCGAAGTCGGCCTGGACACGCACGCCTTCCACAACGCACTCAAGAACGCGATGCGCGAAGCGCCGGATGTGATCCTGATCGGCGAAATCCTGGACGCGACCACCATGGAAGCGGCGATCGCCTTCGCCGAGACCGGTCACATCTGCCTGGCGACGCTGCACTCCAACAACGCCGACCAGACCATCGAGCGCATCCTCAACTTCTTCCCCGAGAGCGCGCACAAGAACGTGCTCATGAATCTGGCGCTGAACCTGAAGGCGGTCGTCTCGCAGCGCCTGGTGGTCGGGGTCGACGGCCGCCGCATGCCGGCGACCGAGGTGCTGATCAACACGCCGGTGATTCGCGACCTGCTGCGCCGCGGCCAGGTGCACGAGATGAAACAGGCGATGGAACAGTCGCTCGAGGAAGGCATGGAGAGCTTCGACCAGTGCCTGTTCCGCTTATACAAGGAGGGCCGGATCGGGCGCGAGGAAGCCCTGCAGGCAGCCGACTCGCGCGACGGCCTGGCGCTGAAGTTCCGCTTTTCCGAGGGCGCCAGCGGCGAACACGACCCCTACGCCGAGGTGTTCGACACCAGTTCCAAGGGTTGAGGCCGCGGTGCGTGCACCGCCCGCACGCCGGTATTTCGCCGCTCAGCCCTGATGTTCGGGGGCATCCGGCTGCCGCTCCGGCCGGGCGTCGTCGAAGGCGGGCAGCGCGAGACAGGCGGCTTCGATCCGAAGCAATGTCGGAAACGCCGCCAGGTCCATGCCGTAGCGGCGCGCGTTGTACAGCTGCGGGATCAGGCAGCAATCGGCGACGGTAGGCGCGTGTCCCTCGCAGAACGCGCTGGTCGCCGGGTTGTCGGCGAGCAGCTGCTCGAACGCGTGGAAGCCTTGCTCCATCCAATGCCGCACCCAGGCGTCGCGCTCGGTCTGGGGGACATTCCATTCGCGTTCGAAGTACTGCAACACCCGCAGGTTGTTGAGCGGATGGATGTCGCAGGCCACCAGTTGCGCCAGCGCCCGCACCCGCTGGCGGCCTCGTGCGGTTGCGGGGAGCAACACCGGCTCGGGCCAAACCTCGTCCAGGTAGTCCAGGATCGCGAGCGACTGCCGCAGCATGCGATGCCCGTGCTGCAGCACCGGCACCAGCTGCTGCGGGTTGGCCTCACGGTAGGCCTCTGAATGCTGCTCGCCGCCATCGCGCAGCAGGTGCACCGGCACCGTCTCGTAGCGCAGGCGCTTGAGGTTTAGCCCGATGCGCACGCGGTAGGCGGCGCTCGAACGCCAGTACGAATACAGGACCAGCTTGTCGACCACGGCACCGTTCCCCTGCGGTTCCGAGTTGTCCCACACGTTAGCCTGCCTTCCCGGGCCCGTGGGCGCCGCCGGTCGCACCGCGACGCGCGCCGGTCATGGCGCAGGCTGGCGCTCGATGCGCTGTTCGATCGCGCCGAACAGGCTGGCGCCCGCCCGGTCGAGCATCTCGATACGCACGGTGTCGCCGAAACGCATGAAGGGGGTCACCGGCTTGCCGGTTTCCAGGGTTTCGACCGTGCGCTTCTCTGCGAAGCAGGAAGCGCCCCGGGTGGTGTCCTGATTGGCGATCGTGCCCGACCCGACGATGGTGCCGGCCGACAGCGGCCGCGTCTTCGCCGCATGCGCGACCAGCTGGGCGAAATCGAACTGCATGTCCTCGCCCGCCTCGGGCGCACCGAACCATTCGCCGTTGATGTGAGTGAGCAGCGGCAGGTGCACCTTGTTGCCGCGCCAGGCTTCGCCGAGTTCGTCCGGCGTGACGAACACCGGGCTCAGCGCCGAGCGCGGCTTGGACTGCAGAAAGCCGAACCCCTTCGCCAGTTCGCCGGGGATCAGGTTGCGCAACGAGACATCGTTGACCAGGCCGATGAGCTGGATGTGCGCGGCCGCCTGTTGCGGCGTCACCGCCATCGGCACGTCGTCGGTGACCACCACCAGCTCGGCTTCCAGGTCGATCCCGTACTCTTCGCTCACGACCCTGACCGGATCGCGCGGCCCGTAGAAGCCGGCGCTGGTCGCCTGGTACATCAGCGGATCGGTGTAGAAGCTTTCCGGCACCTCGGCGCCACGGGCCCGGCGCACGCGCTCGACGTGCGGCAGGTAGGCGCTGCCATCGACGAATTCGTATGCACGCGGCAGCGGCGCGGCCAGCTGGGCGAAATCGACATCGAATACGCCGTCGGCGCTGCCCTGGTTCAGTGCGTCGGACAGCGCGTTGAGGCGCAGCGCCGCGTTCGACCAGTCCTCGAGCGCCCGCTGCAGGGTCTGCGCAATGCCGGTTGCCCGCACCGCACGCTGCAGGTCGCGGGAGACCACGATCAGCGTGCCGTCGCGGCCGCCTTCCTTCAGTGAGCCAAGTTTCATGCGGCCACTCGCGAAAAATGGATCCGGATTGTAGCTGGCGCCGGTAAAGGGGCGTGTCAGTCGTCGCCCTGGAAGCCTGCGGCGCGATAGGTCAGCACCAGCGTGTCGCGATGGCCATAGCCGGACAGCGGCTGGATCGGGGTGGTCTCATGGATCATGCGCACATCGTCGAGCAGCAACATCGACCACGGTTCGAAAAGGGTGAAGCGCTGGCCGGCGGGGCCCTGTGCCTCGAACACGCGGGTTTCGCCACCCTTGATCCCCTGACGGTCCACCAGCACGACCGCGACGAAGTCGACCCCGTCGCGATGCGCGCCTTCCGGCGTCGGCCGGCCGATGCCATCACTGGTGTCGATGCGGAACTGGTGGGCCTCGATGTACCAGCGCGCGACCGGCATGCGGCGCGAACAGATCGTACCGATGGACGCCAGCAGGTGCGTCCATGCAGACTGCGCGACGACCGCCGGGTCGACCGGCTCGAACCAGCGACGCATGCCACCGTGCAGCGCGTTGTAGTCCAGCGACTGCCAGTGCGCGCGGTGCGGCGCCTGGGCCAGCGCCCCGTCCTGGAGGACGAAGCAGGAATGCCGCCGCTTGCGGTAGCGGCCGCCATCCTTGAGATAGGTGTCCGGCCGCAGATCGTCCCAGCTCGGCTTCAATGCATCGAGCGCAGACTGCGCATCGCCGGATAGGGCCATGACGTCCGCCGGCGCCACGACGGCATAGCCGCGGCTTTCCAGGTCGGCGTCGAGCGCACCAGACGCGGTATAGGGGGCTTGGAAACTGGCGACCATGGCGGCGGCGGCAGGGGAATGCGGCATTTTCGCATCGCGGCCGGACGTTTCGGCAATGGAAAACGAAAAGCCCGCCGATGGCGGGCTTTCGTGGTGCGTGGACTTGCGAGGAATCTGGCAGCCCCGGATGGATTCGAACCACCGAATGCCTGAGTCAGAGTCAGGTGCCTTACCGCTTGGCGACGGGGCTATGAAGGCGATTGTAACGCCGCCGCAGGCGCGGCGGCGTCGATCCCACTTAACGCTTCGAGAACTGGGTGGCGCGGCGTGCCTTGTGCAGGCCGACCTTCTTGCGCTCCACTTCGCGCGCGTCGCGGGTCATGAAGCCGGCCTTGCGCAGTTCCGACTTCAGCGTTTCGTCGTACTCGACCAGCGCGCGGGCGATGCCCAGGCGGATCGCGCCGGCCTGGCCGGTGGTGCCGCCGCCCGATGCGGTGACGACCACGTCGAACTTGTCGGTGTTCTTGGTCAGTTCGAGCGGCTGGCGCACGATCATGCGTGCGGTCTCGCGGCCGAAGAACTCCTCGATCGGACGATCGTTGATGGTGATCTTGCCCTCGCCCTTGCGCAGGAACACGCGGGCGGTGGAGGACTTGCGACGGCCGGTGCCGTAATTCTGGTTGATTGCCATGACTTAGAGTTCCAGGATTTGCGGCTGCTGGGCGGCGTGCGGGTGCTCGGCACCCTTGTAGACCTTGAGCTTGCGGTACATGGCGCGGCCGAGCGGATTCTTCGGCAGCATGCCCTTGACCGCGATCTCGATGACGCGCTCGGGATGGCGCTCCAGCGCCTGGGCCAGGGTCTCGGTCTTGAGGTTGCCGACGTAGCCGGTGAAGCGGTGGTACTGCTTGTCGGCCAGCTTGTTGCCGGTGACGACGATCTTCTCGGCATTGACCACCACCAGGTAGTCGCCGGTATCGACGTGCGGGGTGTAGACGGGCTTGTGCTTGCCGCGCAGGCGGCGGGCGAGTTCGACGGCGAGGCGGCCGAGGGTCTTGCCGGAAGCATCGACGAGATACCAGTCGCGCTGGACGGTCTCGTTCCTTGCAGAAAAGGTCTTCATCACTGGACTCTGATGGCGGGTTACGTGGTCGGGTTGGTTCCGCCGGATTGCCCGTGGGAACTTCGCCTCGCGTTGTCTGGCGTCCGGCCTGGGACCGGGCGACAAAGAAGCGGAATCATAGCTCCATGGGCGTTTCGCCGCAAGCCAGCGGGCGCCGCGGGCGCGCCGGGCGGCGCTTGCCGCACAATGACCGCCATGACCGCACGCCACCTGACCCTGGCCGACCGTGTCCTGATCGAGGCCCAACGGGGCCTGGACAGCGTACTCGGACGCCCCGCCGCCCAACGCCCCAACCCGGCCGGGGACGATGCCGAGATCATCCTGGACGCGGACGAACGTCGCCACGCCGCCGGCCTGATGCGCATCAACCATGTCGGCGAGATCTGCGCCCAGGCCCTGTACAGCGGCCAGGCGGCCGTGGCCCGCGACGAGGCCACCCAGGCCGATCTGCTCGCCGCCGCCGCCGAGGAAACCGACCACCTGGCCTGGTGCGCAGAGCGTCTGGACGAGCTCGGCAGCCGGCCCAGCCTGCTCAATCCGGTCTGGTATGCAGGCAGCTACGCCATCGGCGTGCTCGCCGGCCTGCGCGGCGACGGCTGGAACCTGGGTTTCGTGGTCGAGACCGAGCGCCAGGTCGAGGCACACCTGGCCGAGCACCTGCAGACCCTGCCCGAAGCCGACCTGCGCAGCCGCGCGATCCTGCAACAGATGAAGGCCGACGAGGCCCGCCACGCCGACAACGCCGAGCAAGCCGGCGCCCGGGTCCTGCCGCAACCGGTGCCCTCGCTGATGGCGGCGGCCTCGAAGCTAATGAAGACGGTCGCGTACCGGATCTGATGTGGTACCCGCGCATCCCATCCGTCGTCCCGACACCAGTCCCCTGAGTCAGGGGGCGATTCGCGCCGCTGGCGCGAATGGGGGTGTGGCAGCGCGCGGCGGGGCCCGAAGTTTGCGCAGCAAACTTTGGGGTTTTCCGGGCGCGAGCCCGGGAAATGCCTATTCGAGCAGGCCTATTCGACCAGGTTGCGCCCCTGGTACAGCTCTTCGATCTCGCGCCGCAGCCGCGCCTCGATCTTCATCCGCTCCTTGAAGGACAGGTTCTTGGCCTTCTCTTCGAACAGGTAGTTGTCCAGGTCGAAGTCCTTCAGGTGCATCTTGGTGTGGAACAGGTTTTCCTGGTAGACGTTGACGTCGAGCATTTCGTAGCGCGACTTGATGTTCTTGGCCAGGTAGTCCTGGATCGAATTGATCTTGTGGTCGATGTAGTGCTTGCGGCCCTTGATGTCCCGGGTGAAGCCGCGCACGCGGTAGTCCATCACCACGATGTCCGACTCGAGGCTCTCGATCAGGTAGTTCAGGGCCTTCAGCGGCGAGATCACGCCGCAGGTGGACACGTCGATATCGGCGCGGAAGGTGGCGATGCCGTTGTCCGGATGGGTTTCCGGGTAGGTGTGCACGGTGATGTGCGACTTGTCCAGGTGCGCCACCACGGCGTCGGAAATCACCCCCTTGGCATCGGCCTTGTCGATGACCGGTTGTTCGGAGATCAGGATCGTCACCGAGGCGCCCTGCGGGTCGTAGTCCTGGCGGGCGATGTTGAGGATGTTGGCGCCGATGATCTCCGCAACGTCGGTGAGGATCTGGGTCAGGCGGTCGGCGTTGTATTCCTCGTCGATGTACTCGATGTAGCGCCGGCGCTCGTCCTCGGAGGCCGCGTAGCACACGTCGTAGATGTTGAACGACAGCGACTTGGTGAGGTTGTTGAAGCCCTGCAGCTTCAGGCGCGGCAGCGGTTTGACCACAGCGGCAAATCCCGGGGTACGGCGAGGGGCGGGATTATAGGGCGAACGCGCAGACAGGACCGGACCGGCGTGTATCGATTGCCGTGACCGGCGCAACCGCCTACTCTTGCGACTTGCTCCGTTCCGCGCCGATATGAATCCATCCCCCCTGAACCTCCTGATCGGCAGCAGGCGCCCCACGAGCCCGCTGGCACCCGATGCAGCCACGATCGAGCGTTTCCTCGCACAGTGCCATCGCCGGCGCTATCCGGGCCGTACCGATGTGTTCCGTCCGGGCGATCCGGCCGGCACGCTCTATTACGTGATCAGCGGCTCAGTCGCGATCCTCACCGAAGAGGACAACGATCGCGAACTGATCCTGGGCTATTTCGGCGGCGGCCAGTTCGTGGGTGAGATGGGCCTGTTCATCGAATCCGAGGCGCGCGAGGTGATCCTGCGCACCCGCGTGCCCTGCGAGCTGGCCGAGATCAGCTACGAGCGCGTGTACCAGCTCTTCGACGGCCCGCTGGCCGCGGACGCGCCCAAGCTGCTCTATGCGATCGGCACCCAGCTCTCGCGCCGCCTGCTCGACACCAGCCGCAAGGCCGGGCGCCTGGCCTTCCTCGACGTCACCGACCGCATCGTGCGCACCCTGCACGACCTGGCGCGCGAGCCGGAGGCGATGAGCCATCCCCAGGGCACGCAGCTGCGGGTCTCGCGGCAGGAGCTGGCGCGGCTGGTCGGCTGCTCGCGCGAGATGGCCGGCCGCGTGCTGAAGAAGCTCCAGGTCGACGGCAAGCTGCATGCCCGCGGCAAGACGGTCGTGCTGTACGGCACACGATGACCGTCCGCCGCGCCGCGCATGAGGAGGTGGACGCGGATCTGCGCAGCGCCTCGCTCATGGATGCGGACGACGTGGCCGGGTTGCTGACCGAACTCGGCTACCCATGCGAGCGCAGCGAGGCGCTCGAGCGCATCTCCTCGATCATCGACAACGACCGCCAGGTGCTGGTGGTTGCGCGCCTGGGCGGCGTGGTCTCGGGCCTGATCGCGCTCGACTTCATGTATTACCTTCCCCTGGGCACCTATACCTGCCGCGTCACTGCACTGGTGGTCACGCCCGAGGCGCAGGGCCGCGGCCTGGGCCGCCAGCTGCTGCGCGAGGCCGAACGCCGCGCACGGGCCGGCGGCGCGGCCCGGATCGAACTCACCAGCGGTTCGCAGCGCGCCGATGCGCACGCGTTCTACAAGGCCTGCGGCTACAGCGACGGGACCTTGCGTTTCATCAAGCGGCTCGGCGACGCGTAGGGCGGGTTCGGACATCGCGAGACCGCGACGGCGGGTCAAGACCCGCCCTAGGTGGGCTCCGACAGGACTCCCACGCCCGACGACACCACCTCGCCCGCACGCCCTTCGCAGCCCCAGTTGAGGATCGGCGTGCCCGGCGGCAGGTCGCGCCGGAACGCCGCAACCGCGTCCTCCTTCGGATTGACCACCACCGGACGCCGCGCCGCCTGCAACAACGGCAGGTCCGCGCGGCTGTCCGAATAGGCGATCGCGATGTCCACGTAGCCCCGCTCGCACAGCATCCGCACCTTCTCCCGATGGTGGCAATGGCGCTTGGCGCCGACCGCACCGAATTTCGGCCCGACGAGCGTGCCGATCACCGGCACATCCTCGTGCGCGACGAAGGCCAGGATCGCGCGCGCGAGCTCCGGCGGCGCGCCGGTGGCGATCACCACCAGGTCGCCCGCGCTGCGGTGGCGGTGCAGCACCTCCAACGCGACCGGCAGCAGCCGCGAGCGGATCTCGTCGACATGCCCGGCGACGTAACGGTCGATCAGCGCGTCCAGGTCGCGGCGGCGGTGCAGGCCGACGGTCCCGACCCAGACGAAGGTCGAGATGCCCGCCCGCCGGGTCGGCAGCCAGGCGATCATCGGTCCGGCGACTGGAGCGACCAGCAGCGCAAGCAGGCGCCGCCACCAGGCGCGTTCGACCAACCAGCGGAACAGATGCCCGCCCGAATCGCCGTCGTACAGTGTGTGGTCGAAGTCGAACACCACCAGCGGCGCGCCAGGCTCGGCGGAAGGAAAGCGCGCGCTCATGGGGTGGCGAACAGCTCGGCCAGCGCGGCGCCCGGATCGGGCGCCCGCATGAACGTTTCGCCGACCAGGAACGCGTCCACGCCGGCGCCGCGCATGCGCGCGACGTCCCCGGAGGTGGCGATGCCGCTTTCGGTGACCAGCAGCCGATCGCCGGGCACGCGCGCGCGCAGCGCCAGGGTGGTGTCCAGCGACACCTCGAACGAACGCAGGTCGCGGTTGTTGACGCCCAGCAACGGCGCCCGTCCGGCCTCCGTGTCGACCGCCAACGCACGCTCCAGTTCGTCGGCATCGTGCGCCTCGATCAGTACGTCCATGCCCAGCTGCATCGCCTGGCCTGCCAGCGCCTGCATCTGGGCGTCCTCCAGCGCGGCGACGATCAGCAGGACGCAATCGGCCCCCAGCGCGCGTGCCTCGAACACCTGGTAGGGATCGATCACGAAATCCTTGCGCAGTACCGGCAGCGAACAGGCGGCGCGGGCCGCCTGCAGGTGCTGGTCGCTGCCCTGGAAAAAGTCCACGTCGGTCAGCACCGACAGGCAGGCCGCGCCGCCGGCCTGGTAGCTGCGGGCGATCGCAGCCGGGTCGAAGTCCGGGCGGATCACGCCACGCGACGGACTGGCCTTCTTGATCTCGGCGATGACCGCGGGGCGACCACGCGCGAGCTTCGCGCGCATGGCATCGGCGAAGCCGCGCGCCGGCGCTGCGGCGCGCGCACGCGCCTGCAATTCCGCCTGCGGGACCTCGCCCCGCCGCTGCTCCACTTCCTCTCGTTTGCGCTGCAGGATCCGCTGCAGGATGTCGCTCATGCGCTGGTTCCGTTCCGCTCCGGCAGCGGATCTCCCGGACGCCATTGTCGCGCACGCATGGCATCCAGCGCCGCGACCACCGCGTCGCGGGCCGCGGTCTCGTGGATCGGCAACACCACCAGGTCGCCATCGCGCATGTCCTGCAGCAGCAGGCGCGCAGCGGCGACTTCATCGAGATGGGTCTGGATGCGCTCGTCGGCGAGGCCGGCTTCGCGCAGCGCCTGGCGCATGATCGCGGCGATCTCGCCCGGCTGGCGGCCGCGCTCGTAGCCGGCGATGTCCTTCAGGATCACCCGCTCGGGCCGGTAGCCGGCGACCGTGGTGGCCACCGCGCGCAGATCGTCGTCCTCGCGGTTGCCGGCATGGCCGAGCATCACGCCCATGCGTCCCTGCCGGGCATCCGCGCCGATCGCGTGCAGCAGGCCGCGCAGTCCGTCTGGGTTGTGCGCGTAGTCGACCACCACCCGGGCCTGTCCGAACCGCCAGGCCTGCAAGCGACCCGGATTGTCGTCCGGCGAGGCGCCGAACCCGGCCAGGACCCCGACGATGGTTTGCGCAGGCACGTCCATGGCCGACGCGGCCAGCGCTGCCGCGGCGATGTTGCCGATGTTGTAGGCGGCGCGACCTTCCAGCGTCAGCGGCATGGCGGCGACGGCGCCGAGCGTCGCCCCATCGTGGGCGCCAGAGAGCCAGAGCTCCCCTGCCCGCACCCCGCAGGTCGCGCCGCCGCGCGCGCGATGCGCCGCAAGCAGCGGAAGGTCGTAATCCGCAGCGAACCATCCGATCGCGCAAGCCAGCATCGCGGACTGGCGAAGCAGGATCGGATCATCGGCATTGAGCACCAGCAATCCGTCCGACCCGATCGCGCGCGCGACCACGAGCTTGGCCGCGGCCAGGTCACCGAGATCGTGCACGCCGTATTCGCCGAAATGATCGGCGCTGATATTGGTGACCACAGCCACGTCCGCGTCGCACAGCGCCAGCCCGCGCCGCAGGATGCCGCCGCGCGCGGTTTCCAGCACCGCCGCCTGGGCTTCAGCGTGGCGCAGTGCGGTGCGCGCGCCGCCGGGTCCGGAGAAGTCGCCGCCCTCGATCAGCGCGTTGTCGAAGTACACGCCCTCGGTGCAGCTGTGCGCGGTGTGCAGGCCGTGCGCGCGCAGGATCGCGGCGAGCAGGCGCACGGTGGTGGTCTTGCCGTTGGAGCCGGTGACCAGCGCCGCCGGGATCGCATGCAGCTGCGACCATGGGACATCGTCGACCACGGGCAACGCCTGGATCGGCCAGCTGCGAGCGCCCGTGCCCGCACCGATGGACACGACATCGTCGTCGGCCAGGAACGGCAGCCCGCGCGCGGTGGCCTGTGCCCGCAGCGCCACCAGCGCCGGCCTGGCTTCGCCGGCCGCGAGCCCCTGCAGCCGCCGCAGGGCCTCGTCGCGGGGGAAGGTCGCCGCATGCGAGCGTGAGGCACCCTCGTCATCGACGACCGGCTCGGTGGCCTGCAGTCCGAGCGCGTCGTACCAGGCCCATTCGGCGACTTCGGTGGCCGCGTACAGCTGGTCGAACGGCGCGGCGAAGGCCAGCGAGGCTCCGCTCCGGTGACGCCGCACATGCACCTCGCCTGCCGGCCACCCGAGCGTATCCCGCGCGGCGGCGATGTTGTCCGCCCATCGGGCCAACGTCGCATCGTCGAAGGCCAGGCCGGGCGCGGTCTCCAGCGCCGCACCGGTCGCGTCGAAATACAGGTTGCAGCCGGTCAGCCGGCGCGAATCCACGAATGGTTCGGGCATCAGGGCTAGTCGTCCCATGCGGAGTGGGTCGCGCCGGTCCTGAGGCCGTGCAAGGCAAGGAAGAGCGAGGGCGCGTATGTCGATACGCAACCGAGCGATGACGCTGCATTGCGCGGCGTCAGGGCCGGCTCATTGGGTTGCTTTTCGATGGCCGTCATGCGGCGACGCACTGCTTGACCTGGCGGCCAGCTAGACACTGCGCCGCGCAACACCATCTTGCGGCCATTGAAAAGCAACGCGATCTGCTTCGCATGGGATGACAAGCCCTAGTCGTCGGTTTCGCGCTCGAAGCGCAGGCCGCGCTCGTCGCGGACCACGCCCTGCATGGCGGCGACCACGGCCTCGTCGGCGCTGGATTGCGGCATCGGCTGGGGCCCGGCGGCGCCCGGCGATGGGCGCGGGCTGCTGCCGTCGGACTTGAACTTGATGATCTGCTTCCACGACCGCGCCAGCGCATCGGCGAACACCAGGATCAGATCGCCCGGCAGGCCCATGCGCAGCGCCGCATCGATCGCCTGCTGTTCGTCGGGAATGATGCTGATCGCCTCGCCGGACACGTCCGCGTCCCGCAGGGCCTGGGCGATGATCCGCGGGACTTCGTCGCCGTCGCGCCCGCGCAGCGAGTCGTCGCGGCGCGCGATGTAATGGTCGAACTTGCCCGCGGCCGCCGCCGCGATCGCGCGCAGATCCTCGTCGCGGCGGTCGCCGGGCCCGGCCAGGACCACGATCCTGCGCCCGGTGACGTCGAGCCGCTGCACCAGCCCGGCCATCATCTCCACCGCGTGCGCGTTGTGGCCGTAGTCCATGACCACCTTGAACGGGTGCTCGGCGAACACGTTCATCCTCCCCGGCGCCTGGAAGAAGCTGGAATCGAAGGTGCGCAGGCCTTGGCGGATCGCATCGAGCTTGATCCCGAGCGAAAAGGCCATCGCCGCGGCGACCATCGCGTTCTGCACGTTGTGGGTGGCGCGTCCCTCGAGCGTGGCCGGGACCAGGTGGGTCCACATCAGCGGGATGTGGCTGCCCTTGTCGTATAGGGTGATCATGTGCCCGTTGACCCCGGCCTCGAGCGCACAGGCACGGCCGCCGGCGCGGATGTGCTCGCGCACCAGCGCATGCGACGGATTCATCGTCACGTAGCAGATGACCTTGGCATCGGTGTAGCCGGACATCTTCAGCACGTTGTCGTCGTCGGCGTTGAGCACCGCGCATTCGCGCGCGATCTCGACCACGATGCGCTTGATCTCGGCCAGTTGTTCCAGGGTGTCGATGCCCTTGAGGCCCAGGTGGTCGGACTGCACGTTGAGCACCGCGCCCACGTCCACCTCGGGCACGCCCATGCCGGCCCGCACCAGTCCGCCGCGCGCGGTCTCGAGCACCGCCAGGTCGACGTGCGGATCGCGCAGCACCATGCGCGCCGACACCGGCCCGGTCATGTCGCCCGCCACGGTGCGCTGGCCGTCGATGTAGACACCGTCCGTGGTCGTCAGCCCCGGCGCGTAGCCGGCCATCTTCGCGATGTGCGCGAGCATGCGCGCCGTGGTGGTCTTGCCGTTGGTGCCAGTCACCGCCGCGATCGGCACCCGCGACGGGGTGCCGGGCGGGAACAGCATGTCGATCACCGGGCCCGCCGCGTCGCGCGGCGTGCCTTCGCTGGGCGCCACGTGCATGCGAAATCCGGGCGCGGCGTTGACCTCGCAGATCGCGCCGCCGATGTCCTTGTAGCTCTCGGCGATGTTGGGCGTGATGAAGTCCACGCCGCCCACGTCCAGGCCGATCGCGCGTACCGCTCGCACCGCCATGTCGCGGTTGTCCGGATGGATGACGTCGGTGACGTCGGTGGCGGTGCCGCCGGTGGACAGGTTGGCGGTGGAGCGCAGGTAGACGACCTCGCCATCGGCCGGGACCGAGTCGGCGTTATAGCCGGCCCGCTCCATCATCAGCTTCGCCTGTGCGTCGAGTTCCAGGCGGGTGAGCACCTTCTCGTGGCCGACGCCGCGGCGGGGATCCTGGTTCACGGCTTCGACCAGCTCGGCGATCGTGTGGCTGCCGTCGCCGACGACGTGCCCGGGCGTGCGCCGGGTCGCCGCGATCAGTTCGCCGTTGACCACCAGCAGGCGATGGTCGTCGCCTGGCTGGAAGGTTTCCACGATCACCGAACGCGAATGCTCGCGCGCGGCGTTGAACGCGTCGCGGATCTCGTCGTCGCCGCTGATGTTGATCGTGATGCCGCGTCCGTGGTTGCCGTTGTAGGGCTTGAGCACGACCGGGCCGCCGAGCTTGCGTGCGGCCTTGAGCGCATCGCTCTGGCTGGCCACCAGCTCCTGGCGCGGCACCGGCAGCCCCAGCGAGGCCAGGATCTTGTTGGTCTCCTCCTTGTCGCTGGCCAGTTCCACCGCGATGTGCGGGGTCTTGCCGGTGACCGTGGCCTGGATGCGCTGCTGGTACTTGCCGTGGCCGAACTGCACCAGCGACTGCTCGTTCAGCCGAAGCCACGGGATGCCGCGCTCTTCGGCGGCGCGCACCAGCGAAGCGGTCGACGGACCCAGCGCGCGGCGCTGCGCATAGCGGATGAAGTCGTCGCGCGCCGCATCCCAGTTCCAGTCCTCGCCCGGCGCACCGGAATCGCGCAGCTGCGCCGGCAGCAGCGAATCGATCAGCTTGATCGCCAGCTCACCGGCGGCGATGCCCTCCTCCTTCTGCGCATATTCGTAGACCACCGAATAGACGCCCGGCCGGTCGTCGGAGAGACTGCGGGTCTTGCCGAAGGTCACGTCCTCGCCGGCGACGTTCTGCAGCTCCAGCGCCACGTGTTCCATCACATGCCCGAGCCAGGTGCCTTCGCCCTCGCGCATGCGGCGGATGAAGCCGCCCGGTTCGCGATACGAGCAGCCGTGCTCGGCGAGGCCCGGCAGCGCCGCCACCAGGCCGTCGATGAAATCGTTGCCGAGCTTCGCGGTGGGCCAGTCCTCCAGCACGCCCAGGTCGAGCTCGATCCGGATCACCGGAAAGTGCGCGTACTGCGAAGGCCCGACGTAGACGTTGCGGTTGAGGATGCGCATCGAGCCCTCGCTCAGCTCTTTTCGGTCAGGAGCCTGCCGGGCGATGCCTGGCGGGTATGCAGGTTATACGTAGCGCCGGCCGTGAGGATGTGCACGGTCAGGCCGAGCAGGCAGACCGCCTCGGTCTGGCGTACCTCGGCCATGGAGGAAAACTGCAGGCCGCTGGCGTCCACCACGGTGATCCCGCCGCTGCCCTCCACTTCCATCGTGTTGTCCGGGCCGATGAAGGCCGCGGTGTCCTCGTCCAGGCCGATGCCGATGGCGAACGGATTGAACGCCAGCGCCGCGGTCAGCCGGCCCAGCCGGTCGCGCTGGCGGAAGTGCTGGTCGATGATGAAACGGTTGGTCAACCCCAGCCCCGGCGCGAGGCGCACGCTGCCCGCCCGCGGCGAGCTGCCTTCCTTGCCGAACGCGATCATGTGCTCGCTGAGGATGCTGGCACCGGCGCTGGTGCCGGCCACGTGCACGCCACTGGCATTGCGCGCGCGGATCAGCTTGGCCGCCGAGGTGCCGCCGACGATCGTGGAAATGCGCAGCTGGTTGCCGCCGGTGAAGAACACACCGGTGGCGTCCTCGAGCGCGCGCAGATATTCCTCGCGCTCGCCGTCCTCGCGCACCTGGAAATCGATCGAACGCGCGCTGCCGGCTTCCAGCCGCGCGAACAGTTCCTCGTAACGCGTGCCGGTGTCGGCCAGGCGACTGGCGGTCGGAATGACGACGATGCGCGCATCGCGGCCCCCGCACAGCTGCACGAAACGCTTCAGGATGCGGCGCCTGCTCTCCTTGTCCTCCGCACCGCCGATGGGAATGATCCAGCCCCGTTCCTCGCCTTCGGCGACCCTGCTAGGACACATGCAGCCGCAAACCCCGCTTTCGATGAGACAGGCGGGGCAACATAGCACGGGCTCCGGCTGTTCCTGGGGTCGGCCGCAGCCGCACCCGGCTCGGGCTCCGCACCTGCAAATGCTCGTGCCGGCACCTGCTCCGCGTTCGTGCCTCGCCGCGTGCCCTCACGGATTCATGCACGCTCGTCCGCGGCGCGGCGCGTGGCCGCGACGAAGGCGTCCAGGCGCGCGCGCGCGGCGCCGGAGCCGATGGCATCGCGCGCAAGGCCAATGCCGGTATCGATCGACTCCGCCACGCCGGCCACGTACAGGGCGGCGCCTGCGTTCAGGGTCACGATGTCGCGCGCCAGACCCGGCTCGTTGTCCAGCACTCCGAGCAGCATCGCCTTCGACTGCGCTGCGTCTTCCACCCGGAAGTTGCGGCTGGCGGCCATGGCGATGCCGAAGTCCTCGGGGTGGATCTCGTACTCGCGCACCGCGCCGTCGCGCAGTTCGCCGACCAGGGTAGCGGCGCCGAGCGAGATCTCGTCCATGCCGTCGCGGCCCCAGACCACTAGCGCGCGTTCGACGCCGAGTCTCTGCAGCACGCGCACCTGGATACCGACCAGGTCCGGATGGAACACGCCCATGAGCACGCTCGGCGCGCTGGCGGGATTGGTCAGCGGACCGAGGATGTTGAACAGCGTGCGTACGCCCATCTCGCGGCGGACCGGCGCGACCACCTTCATCGCAGGGTGATGCAGGGGCGCGAACATGAAACCGATGCCGCAGGCGTCGATGCACCGCGCGACCCGTGCAGGCGCGAGCTCGATGTCCGCACCGAGCGCCTCGAGCACGTCCGCGCTGCCCGACTTGGACGACACGCTGCGGTTGCCGTGCTTGGCCACGCGCGCGCCCGCGGCGGCGGCCACGAACATCGATGCGGTGGAGATATTGAAGCTGTGCGCGCCGTCGCCGCCGGTGCCGACGATATCGACCAGATGTCGGCGGTCGGCCACGACAACCGGCAGGGCCAGTTCGCGCATCACCTGGGCCGCGCCGGCGATTTCGCCCACGGTCTCCTTCTTCACCCGCAGACCGGTCAGGATCGCCGCGGTCATCACCGGCGAGACCTCGCCGCGCATGACCTGGCGCATCAGGTCCACCATCTCGTCGTGGAAGATCTCGCGATGCTCGATGGTGCGCTGCAGGGCTTCTTGCGGGGTCATGGGCATGGCGTGGGTCCGTAGGGCCGTCATCCGTCGAGGAAATTCTTCAGCAACGCATGTCCATGCTCGGTCAGGATCGATTCGGGATGGAACTGCACACCCTGGACCGGATACACGCGATGGCGCAGGCCCATGATTTCCTCGACCGATCCGTCGTCGTTCTCGGTCCATGCCGTCATTTCCAGGCATGCCGGCAACGTGGCCTTGTCGACCACCAGCGAGTGGTAGCGCGTGGCCTCGTAGCGATCGGGCAGCCCCGCAAACACACCCTTGCCCTGGTGGTGGATACGCGAGGTCTTGCCGTGCATGATCCGGCCGGCGCGCACCACGTCGCCGCCATAGGCCTGGCCGATGCTCTGATGTCCCAGGCAGACGCCGAGGATCGGAACCCGTGCGCCGAGCGATTCGATCACCCCCACCGAGACGCCCGCCTCGTTGGGCGTACAGGGCCCTGGCGAGATCACGATGCGTTCCGGCGCCAGCGCGTCGATCGCCTCCAGCGACAGTTCGTCATTGCGCACCACCTTGACCTCGGCGCCGAGCGCCTGCAGGTACTGGACGAGGTTCCAGGTGAAACTGTCGTAGTTGTCGATCATCAGCAGCATCACAGACCCCTCGCCGCTTCGGCCACCGCACGGAACAGGGCGCGGCCCTTGTTCATGGTCTCTTCCCACTCCGCCTGCGGGTCGGAGTCGTGGACCACGCCGCCGCCGGCCTGGACGTAGAGGCGCCCGTCCTGGATGACCGCGGTGCGGATGGCGATGGCGGTGTCGGCGTCGCCGTGCCAGCCGATGTAGCCGACGGCGCCGGAATACACGTTGCGCTTGACCGGTTCGAGCTCGCGGATGATCTCCAGCGCGCGGATCTTCGGCGCACCGCTGACGGTCCCGGCGGGAAATGTCGCGCGCAGCACGTCGGCGTAGGTCAGCCCGGCTTTCAGGCGCCCCGTCACCTCGCTCACGATGTGCATGACGTGGCTGTAGCGCTCGATCACGAACTGCTCGCCCACCTCCACGCTGCCCTGCTCGGCTATCCGGCCCACGTCGTTGCGACCCAGATCGATCAGCATCAGGTGCTCGGCGCGCTCCTTGGGGTCCGCGAGCAGTTCGGCCTCCAGCGCGCTGTCCAGTTCGGGCGTGGCGCCGCGCGGACGCGTGCCGGCGATCGGACGCACGGTCACGACGCCCTCGCCGTTCGCGTTGTACTGCAGCCGGGCCAGGATTTCCGGCGACGAGCCGACCACCTGGGTCGATCCGGTGTCGATGAAATACATGTAGGGCGAGGGATTGAGCGCACGCAGCGCGCGGTACACGTCCACCGGGCGCGCCTGGAACGGCACGCTCAGGCGCTGCGACGGCACCACCTGGAAGATGTCGCCGGCGCGGATGTAGTCCTGGGCCTTGCGCACCACCTCGTGGTACTGCTCGCGGGTGAAGGATGAGCGGAAGTCGGCCTCGTCGATCGCTTCGGGCACCAGCGTTTCCGGATAGCCCGCGCCGGCATGGCGCAGGCGGTGGGTCAGCGCGTCGAGCCGGCGCGCGGCGCGCGCGTAGGCCTGCGGTTCGCGCGGATCGGCGTGCACGATCAGGTACAGCCTGCCCTTGAGGTTGTCGAACACCGCCAGCTCGTCGCTGAGCATCAACAGGATGTCGGGCGTGCCCAGCTCGTCCGGTTTGCCGCCATCGGCGAGCCGCCGCTCGATGTATTCGATGCACTCGAAGCCGAACCAGCCGACCAGCCCCCCGGTGAATCCCGGCAGGCCCTCGATCCGCGGAACCGCATGCGCCGCGCGCAGGCGCTCGACTTCGGCGAATGGATCGGCCACTTCCCTGCGTTCGACCACCTCGCCGAGTTCGCTGGTTTCCAGGGTATGACCTCGGAATGAAAACACCCGCCGCGCGGGCAGGCCGATGATCGAATAGCGGCCGAAGCGCTCGCCGCCCTCGACCGACTCGAACAGGTAGGTATACGGGCCGTCGGCCAGCTTGAGGTAGACCGACAGCGGCGTGTCGAGATCCGACAGGACCTCGCGCACCACCGGGATCAGCGTGTGGCCGTCAGCGGCGAGCTGCTGGAACTGCGCTTGGGTGAGCGGGACGTGCGACATGACGCTGGTTTTCCTTCGGGGACGGGCAGGCGGAATGCGCCTTCGGTTTGGCAACAGCGGCGTGCGGCCACCATCGCCAGCCGGTGCCGGCCCTGAGGGAATGCGGGGTCGCCTGGTGCGTCATGCAAGCTAATGTACCCAATCCACCTCTGTGGTTGTAGCCACGAAGCGCCGTGGGCCGCATCCGCCGGGGTTTGACTATCGATTTAGAAGCAGTGGGCAGTCCGGCGGCAGATGCATGCGCACGCGTCCGGGCACGCAGTCGATGCGGAAATGGCCCGATTCCACCGGTTCGCCATCCAGGTTGAGCACGATCGGTTCCACCGCGTCGATTTCCAGCCACGACAGCTGACGACGGGTGGCGATGCGATCCAAAGCGGCGTGCCTGCCGTCGGTCAACATGGTGGCGAGCGTCGCCGCCACCTCGCCTTCGAGCTCGGGCACGATCGTCACGTCCAGCAGCCCGTCGTCGATCCGCGCATCCGGGCACAGCGCCTGCCCGCCGCCCGCCTGCCGGCCGTTGCCCACGCCCAGCGCGATGAACCCGCCTTCCCATTCGAACCCGGGCCCATGGATCCGCGCCCGCAGCGGCTCGATCCGCCCGAGCTTCGACATGCCGGTCACCAGGTAGGCCAGGCCGCCAAGCAGCTTCTTCATGCCATCGGGCGTGTCCACCGTGACCTGGGTTCCGAAGCCTCCGCTGGCCAGGTTGGCGGCCCAGTGCACGGAACCATTGGCCACCAGCTTGAGCAGGTCGATCGGTCGCGCAGGTTGGGATTGGATCAGATCGAACGCATCGGCGACGGGTTCGGGGATCTGCGCGGCATCGGCGAAGTCGTTGGCCGTGCCCATCGGCACCAGGCCGAGCGTGGGCAGCGCATCGGCGCCCTCGTCGCGGTGCGCGAGCGCAGTGGCCACTGCGCTGAGCGTCCCGTCGCCTCCGGCTGCGATAACGGTGTCGATGCCGTCAGCGATCGCTTCGGCCACGTAGCGTTCGGCGTCGCCGGCTTCCCAGGTCACCCGCACGCTCAGCGCGATGGCGCGTGCACGCATCGCGGCCACCGCGGCGCGCAGTGGCTCGTCGCCTGCCGACTTGCCGTTGAGGATCAGGCGCCAGCGCTTCGGGGAGTCGCCCATGCGCGCAGGCTAGCGCAGCGGCGCGTGCGCGCAGGTGAACGCGTACGCCTGCCTATTCGCGCCGCGCTGGCAAGGCAAGTGCCGCGGAATACAACGCGCCGCAGCGCGCAATGAACCAGCCGCTGTCGCCTACACGTCACAATTCCGGCGTAGTGTTGAAGGTCATAGCCGCGCCGCGTTGGCATCGCAAGCGCCTGAAAGTGACAACGCGCCGCAGCGCGCGACGGACCAGCCGCTGTCGCTAGCCCGTCACAATCCCGGCGTAGCGTGAAAGGTCATAGCCAAGGACGAAACGCGGAGACAGGATGTCTCCATCTTCACCGAGCCGATGCCGCAAGGCATCGGCTTTTTCGCGCCTCCCGTGCGCGCTGAAGCTAGCGCACCGCCGCAACCGCAGCCTTCATCCGCCTGACCACGTCCGCATAGTCGGGATGGCCGAAGATCGCCGAACCGGCGACGAAGGTGTCTGCGCCCGCCGCGGCGATCTGCGCGATGTTGTCGGGCTTGACCCCGCCATCGATCTCCAGACGGATGGGCTTGCCGCAGCTGTCGATCCTGGCGCGCACGGCGCGGAGCTTGTCCAGCGCCGACGGGATGAACGCCTGGCCGCCGAAGCCGGGATTGACCGACATCAGCAGCACCAGGTCCAGTTCCTCGAGCACGTAGTTCAGCACCTCGACCGGCGTGGCCGGATTGAGCACCAGGCCGGCCTGGCAGCCTTCGGACCTGATCAGCTGGACGGTGCGGTGCACGTGGCGGCTGGCCTCGGGATGGAAACTGATCACCGTGGCACCGGCCTTTGCGAAGTCCGGCACGATCCGGTCCACCGGCTCCACCATCAGGTGCACGTCGATCGGCGCGGTCACGCCGTGCTTGCGCAGCGCTTCGCACACCAGCGGCCCGATGGTCAGGTTGGGCACGTAATGGTTGTCCATCACGTCGAAGTGCACCCAGTCCGCGCCCGCGGCGAGCACGGCGTCGACTTCCTCACCCAGCCTGGCGAAGTCCGCCGACAGGATGGAAGGGGCGATCACGGTCGGTTGCATGGGCTCAGGAGTCCTTGCGCTTGCGCAGCTGCTGGATGCGGTCGTAGGCCGAATTGATGGCGCGCGCCTTGGTCTCCGCCTGGCGCCGCAGTTCCGGCGCGGCGCCGGCGAAGCGGTCCGGGTGGTACTGGCTCATCAGGCGCCGGTAGGCCAGGTCGATTTCCGCCTGGTTGGCCTCGGCATCCAGGCCGAGCACGCGGTAGGGGTTGTCGCGCGGGCTGCGGAACCAATCGGCGTCGAAGGCGTGGCCCACGATCAGGCCCACGAGCCCGCCGAACAGCGGGTTGCCGCGCAGCAGCAGCGCGCCAGCGATCACCCCGAGCAGCTTGCCATACCATCGTTCCATCGCCGCAGTTTACAGGCGCGGCGGCGTACACTACGACGCCCCGCGACCGATGACCCCGCGCACGTGGCGACCACCCTGCTCGAAGCCGACCTTCCCGCACTGACCCTGCGCCACCGCGGCAAGGTGCGCGACGTGTTCGACCTGGGCAACGATCTGCTCTTGATGGTCGCCACCGACCGCCTGAGCGCGTTCGACGTGGTGCTGCCCGATCCGATTCCCGGCAAGGGGGAAATGCTGTGCCAGATCAGCAACTTCTGGTTCGGCAAAACCGCGCATCTGATGCCCAACCACCTCACCGGCATCGACGTGGCCTCGGTGCTGCCAGCTGGCGTCGACCCGGCCCTGTATGCGCAGCGCTCGGTGGTAACCCGCAAGCTCAAGCCGGTGCCGGTGGAAGCCATCGCCCGCGGCTATCTCATCGGCAGCGGCTGGAAGGACTACCAGCGCACCGGCCGGGTCAGCGGCATCGCCCTGCCCGACGGCCTGCGCCAGGCCGAACAGCTGCCGCACGCGATCTTCACTCCATCCACCAAGGCGGCGGTGGGCGATCACGACGAGAACATCGACTTCGACACCATGGTCCGCAAGGTCGGCGCAGAGCTGGCCGAACAAGTGCGCGACGCCACCCTGCGGCTGTACGCCTTCGCCCGTGACTACGCGGCCGGGCGCGGCATCCTGCTGGCCGACACCAAATTCGAATTCGGTACCGATGCGCATGGGCGCCTGTACGTGATGGACGAGATGCTCACGCCGGACTCCTCACGCTACTGGCCCGCGGACCAGTATCAGGTCGGCACCAGTCCGCCCAGCTACGACAAGCAGTTCGTGCGCGATTACCTGGAGACGCTGGACTGGGACAAGCGGTGGCCGGGTCCACGCCTGCCGCCCGAGGTGATCGAACGCACCCGGGCCAAGTACGCCGAGGCGCTGGAACGCCTGGCGGGCATCTCGGTCGATTGACTGCGCCGCGCAGCCTTTCCCGACGCGACTGCTTTCGGGCCGCCGGAGCGGCGGACTGCACTCGCTCGCCGGTCCCTGACACCCAGTGCTTCTCACGGCCCGCCTTCGCGCATGAGAGCACTGGCGCAGGCGCTATGCTGGCGTCGGCCCTTCAGCGGAGCGCCGCGATGAACATGCAATCCGATGCGACCGACCGCCCGATCGATCGCTGGTTCGCCAGTTATTCCGGTGACCATCGCAACGACACCAACCAGTGGATTCACGTCTTCGCCGTGCCTGCGATCCTGTGGAGCGTGATCGCGCTGTTGTGGTGCATTCCGGTGCCCGGCACGTGGTTCCTGCCGGGGTTCTGGGCCGCGCTGGCGATGTTCGCCGCGTGGATGTTCTATTTCCGCGCATCACGCCGGCTGGGCTTCGGCATGCTGCTGGTGTTCGTGGCGCTGGCTTGGCTCACACGCTGGCTGCACCTGGTCTTGGGCACGCAGGGCCTGCTCGTGGCGGCCGCGGGCGTGTTCGTGCTGGCTTGGATCGCGCAGTTCGTGGGCCACAGCAAGCTGTTCGAGGGCAAGCGTCCAAGCTTCTTCACCGACCTGCGCTATCTGCTGATCGGTCCGGCCTGGATCCTGGCCAAGGCCTATCGGCGGCTTGGCCTGACTTGGTGAGTCCGCGGTGTGAACACACCGTGGTGAGCCGGCGCCGGCCCGTTTGAACGCACCGGTGCGCGCGCACGCCCTGCCTCCGCGCGACATCGTGCTGGTGCTGCTGATCGTCGTGGCCTGGTCGGTGAACATCCTGACTTCGGCGCTCGCGCTGCGCGAGCTGCCGCCTTTCCTGTTCACCGCGCTGCGGTTCGCATTGCTGGCCGTGCCGCTGCTCCCGTTCGTGCGCCGCCCGCCACCCGGGCAATGGCCGCGGCTGCTCGCGGTATGCCTGTGCGTGGGCGTGCTTCATTTCGGCCTCAGCTTCACCGCGCTGAAGCTAGCAGGCGACTTATCCTCGCCCGCGATCGTGATGCAGAGCTACGTGCCGATGACCACGGTGCTGGCGTGGTGGTGGCTGGGCGAGCGCTTCGGCTGGCGTACCGGCGCGGCGATCGCGCTGAGCTTCGCCGGTGTGCTGGTGCTGGGGTTCGATCCGCTGGTGCTCGACCGACCGGCATCCCTGCTGTTGATGCTCGGCGCTGCGATGTTCCTGGCGGTTGGCACGGTGCTGATGAAACCGCTGCGCGGCATCGACGTGCGCAGCCAGCAGGGATGGATGGCGCTGATCAGCCTGCTGCCGCTGCTGGCGATAAGCGCATGGTGGGAGCCTGGCGGCTTTGCCGCGCTGGCCGATGCCAGCTGGGTAGCCTGGTTCGGCGCGGCCTTCGCCGCGTACGTCGCGTCGCTGCTGGGGCACGGTCTGTACTACGTGCTGGTGCAGCGGCATCCGGTGGCGCAGGTGACGCCGTGGCTGCTGCTCTCGCCCATGCTCGCAGTGGGTCTGGGCATCACGTTCTGGGGCGACCGACCGGGTCCGCGGCTCTGGCTCGGCGGCGCGATGGTGCTGGGCGGAGTGCTGGTGATCGCGCTGCGGGCGTTGGCCAGATCGCGCACCGCGGTACCTGCAACCGATCTGTAGGGACGTGCCTGTAGGAATGCGCGCGCGTCAGCGCGATTCGAACATGCCGCGCTGCGGATGGAACGGTCGCGGTGCGTAGCCAAAGTCGCGGCGCGCCGGCTCGATGTCGAACACCAGGTCGCTGCGCATGCGGTCCACCGCGGCCTGCCCCAGGCCGGTGGCGATGCCGCGCGACTGGGCCGTTTTCAGGGCCAGCGCGAACAGCGGCGCGGGCAATTCGATCAGCGGCGGCGGCGGCCGCAGCGTCGCCAGCACCCTTGTCACCATTTCGCGATAGGGCAACGTCTCGCCCCCGGGCAGCGCGTAGGTGTTGCCCGCGGTTGCGGGCGTCGCACTGGCACGGAAGGCAGCATCGGCGAGATCGTCGACGTGCACCGGCTGGCGCAGCCCGTTGGCCCTGCGCGGCAGCACGAATCGCCCCCATCGCTGCGCCAGCCCGGCAATGCGGGCCAGCGTGCGGTCGCGCCCCGCGCCGTACACCAGCGTGGGACGCAGCAGGGTCGCGCCTGCATCGCGTGTGCGGGCGCTGTCGAGGATGCGCGCCTCGGCCATCCGCAGGCGCAGCGCCACATCGCGTTCGTCCACATCGGCCGACTCCGCCTTGACGTCGGCGCTGGTGGAACTGAAGGCGACCACGCGCCCAGCGTCCGGCGCGGCCTTCGCGTACCAGTGCGAGAACGAATCCAGCGGACCGCAGCTGAAGATCGCGTCCACGCCGCGTGGCAACGCGGGCAGCTGCGCGAATTCTCCCTGCAGCCAATGCAGACCGGGCTCGTCGCTGCGCGACTCGCGGCTGAGCGCGGTGACCCGCCAACCGGCGGCCTGCAGCAGGTCGAGCAGCGGCCGGCCGATCTGGCCGCTTGCGCCGAATACCAGGGCGTGCCGCACCGGTCTAGCTTCCCGTGAAATAACGCGCGTTCAGCAGCAGATGCACCGCGATGCTGGCCGCGTAGCCCAGGGCGATCGCCCAGGTCCAGCGCAGGTGGCTGAAGAATGTGTACTGGCCGTGCGCCTGCCCCATCAGCGCGACGCCGGCAGCCGAACCGATCGAGAGTAGGCTGCCGCCCACGCCGGCCGTGAGCGTGACCAGCAGCCACTGCCCGGTGTCCATCTGCGGTTGCATCTGCAGCACCGCAACCATCATCGGGATATTGTCCAGGATCGAAGATGCCAGACCGACGAGGATGTTCGCCTTGGTCGGTCCCAGATCGCCGTAGAACCATTGCGAGGCCAGCGCCAGGTAGCCGCAGTAACCGAGCGCGCCCACGCACATGATCACGCCGAAGAAGAACAGCAGCGTGTCCCACTCCGCGCGCGCCACCTGCTCGTAACTGTCGAAGGCATCCACGTCGCCCGGCGCACCCTCACGCGCGAACTCGTCCGCCTGGAGGCCGCGCGCGACCCGGGTCAGGTGCCAGCCATAGAGCTTGAGCAGCGCCAGCCCGGTCATCATGCCCATGAACGGCTGCAGGTGCAGGAAGTTGTGGAACGACACGGCCAGGAAAATGGTGACCACGAACAAACCGACGATGACCCACGCCCCGCGCTTGAGTCGGACGCTGCCCTGGCTTGCGGGCGGCTGCCCGCCAGGCAGCGCGAAGTGCATCAGCGCCGCCGGCACCAGCCAGTTGACCAGCGACGGAAGGAACAGCGCGAAGAAGGTCCAGAAGCCGACGATGCCCCGCTGCCACACCATGAGCGTGGTGATATCGCCAAACGGGCTGAAAGCGCCCCCGGCGTTCGCCGCCACGACGATATTGATGCACGCCAGCGCCACGAACTTGGGACTGTCGCGGCCGACCGCGAGCACCACGGCGCACATCACCAGCGCGGTGGTGAGGTTGTCGATGATCGGCGAAAGGAAGAACGCCAGCGTGCCCGTGATCCAGAACAGCTGGCGGTAGCCGAAACCACGCCTTAGCAGCTGCAGGCGCAGGGCCTCGAACAGATTGCGTTCGCTCATCGCATTGACATAGGTCATCGCGGCGAGCAGGAACAGCAGCAGTTCGCCGAACTCGAGCAGGTACTCGCGCACGGCCTCGTGCACGCTTTCGCCATGCCCAAGACCCGTCGCGGCGATCGCCAGCAGCGCCCAGATCGCACCGGCGGCCAGCATCACCGGCTGCGACTTGCGCAGCCCGGTGAACTCCTCGGCGACCACGAACACGTAGGCCAGGGCGAAAACCGCCATCGCGGCGTAACCGGCCCAATGCGCAGTCAGATCGACGGCACCCGGCGTTGCCGCGAGGGCGAGGGCCGGGGTCAGCAGCAACAGGACGATGATCGCTGCGCGTTGCGGCATACGCGGCAATGAGGGCATCGGCACAAGCTCGAACGGAACTGCCGCGAGTTTAACCCGCGTCCTGCGCCGTTCCCTCGCGCAGCGTCGCCCGCAGCCACGCGTAACCGGCGACGGCGGCGATCACCGACGCGCACAGCACGCCGAGTACCGAGGCCTGGAACAGGTCGCCGTCGTCGGCGAAGGCCAGCGAGGCAATGAACAGGCTCATGGTGAAACCGATCCCGCACAGCAGGCCGAGCCCGATCATGGCGCGCCAGTCCATGCCGTCCGGGTACCGCGCGATGCCCAAGGCACGCGCGAGCATCGCAGCGCCGACCACGCCCGCCGGCTTGCCCAGGACCAGTCCCAGCGCGATGCCCAACGGCACCGGCGCCAGCACGTCCCGTGGCGCGAATCCGCCCAGCGCGAGTCCGGCGTTGGCGAACGCGAACACTGGCAGGATCAGGTACGCGACCCAGGGATGCAGCGCATGCTCCAGGGTCTCCAGCGGCGAATACTCGGAGGCGTCGTCGATGGCATTGCGCCGGTCGTAGTGCGGAATCATCAGCCCGGTGACGACGCCGGCGAGGGTGGCATGCACGCCCGACTTCAGCACGCACACCCAGACCACGATGCCGAGCAGCAGGTAGGGCGTGAGCGCCCGGACCCCGCGCCGGTTGAGCACGAACATGAGGGCGATCGCGGCCCCGGCCCAGGCCAGCGCGGCCATCGACATCCCGCTGGTGTAGAACACCGCGATGATGACGATCGCGGCCAGGTCGTCGACCACTGCGATCGTCGACAACAGCAGCTTCATTCCGATCGGCACGCGCGGGCCGAGCAGCGACAGGATGCCGAGGGCGAAGGCGATGTCGGTGGCCGCCGGAATCGCCCAGCCCTGCATCGCTACCGGATCGTCGCGGTTGATCCACCAGAAGATCGCGGCAGGTACCGCGACGCCGGCGACCGCGCACAGCAGCGGCAGCGCCAGCTGGTCGCGGCTGGACAGCTGACCGCTCAGCGCCTCGCGCTTGATCTCCAGCGCGACCAGCAGGAAAAAGATGGCCATCAGCCCGTCGTTGATCCACAGCAGCAGCGGCTTGGCGATCTGCAGCTCGCCGATCACCACCGCGACGGGAAGCTCGCGGAACCCGTCGTAGAACTCCTCCAGCGGCGAGTTCGCGCATACCAGCGCCAGCGCGGCGGCGGCGATCAGCAGGATGCCGCCGGCGGACTCGAGCCGGAAGAATTCCGACAGTCCGTGCTTGGCACGCTCGAGGATGCCGGGATCGGAGGTCATCGCCGCAGTATAGGCGGCGACATCAGCCCGCCGGCGAGACTCCCTGCTTCAGAACACACTTGTCTCAGGAACACCCTTCGACGTAATCGACCTCGGGGGCAAGGCCCACGCGCCATTCGGTTACGGCCGCGGCATCGGCCTTGCCGTCCGTCTCGAAGACCAGCACACCCTTGCCGCCGGCCGGATCGGTGATGCGCAGGTACTGCCCATCGGTGTATTTGTGCGGCCGTTCCTCGATGCGCCCGTCATAGCGCTTCGCGATCTCGCCCTTGGTCATGCCGACCCTGCCGCCGCCGGGCGCGGTGAACCTGTCGCTCTCGGTGCCGTAGCGCGCGAACCTGCCGTCGCCGATCATGAAATTGAACTCGGCAGGCATCTCCACCCAGGTCGGGGTCATGAAATAGCAGCTCTCGTTGCCCTCCTTGCCGAGGGTCGCCAGTCGCCCGCCCCAGGCCCGCTCCATATCGGCGGCCGCGATACCAAAGCGGACATCGCCATAGCCGTCGAAACGCGCCAGGTCCCGGTCGCCATCCGGACCACTGTTCTGCGCCACGCCATCGGTCGCGGTTTCCGGCTCGATCTGCATCGCTGCCGGCGCGGTGGCCGGGGGCACGTCTTCCGCCGGCTGGTCGGTTACCGGCGCCGGCTGCGGTTCGGCGGCGACGGGTGCGCGCTCGGCGGTGCAGGCGGCGAGCGAAGCCACCAGTGCGAGCATCAGGAAGGTGCGTGACATGTCGACTCCGTGTTCCTGCGGAGCCTGCAGCCTAAGCGAGTGCGGTGAATCCTTCGCGAACGCGGGTCGGGTCCTTCACTCCGGCGCAACGAACCGCTTCTGCAAGCCCGCCCAGCACGCCTGGTAGTCGCGCTGCCGGTGCGCCGCATCGAGCGCCTGCTGCGTGGGCCGGAGCGCACCGCGCGTCTCGAACATGAAGGCCATCGTGTCGCGGATGACATCCGGCTGCGACAGGTCGGCGTGGCTGGCCTTGTCGAAGGTCTGCGCATCCGGGCCGTGCCCGCTCATGCAGTTGTGCAGCGAGCAGCCGCCGGGGGCGAAGCCTTCGGCCTTGGCGTCGTACACGCCGTGCACGATGCCCATGAATTCGCTGGCCACGTTGCGGTGGAACCACGGCGGGCGGAAGCTGTGCTGCGCCACCAGCCAGCGCGGCGGAAAGATGGCGAAGTCCAGGTTGGCGGTGCCGGGCGTATCGCTGGGTGAGGTCAGCACGGTGAAGATCGACGGGTCCGGATGGTCGAAGCTGATCGAGCCGATGGTATTGAAGCTGCGCAGGTCGTATTTGTACGGAGCGTAGTTGCCATGCCAGCCGACCACGTCCAGCGGCGAATGGTCGATGGTCGTGCGCCACAGGTGGCCCTGGAACTTGGCGATGAGCTCGAAGTCGCCTTCGAGATCCTCGTATGCGGCATGCGGGGTCAGGAAATCGCGCGGATTGGCCAGGCCGTTGCTTCCGATCGGCCCCAGCTGCGGCAGCCGCATCAGGGCGCCGAAGTTTTCGCACACGTAGCCGCTCGAGGGTCCGTCGGGCAGTTCGACCCGGAAGCGGATGCCGCGCGGAATCACCGCGATTTCCTGGGGTTCGACATCCAGCACGCCCAGCTCGGTGGCGATACGCAGCCGGCCCTGCTGCGGGACGATCAGCAGTTCGCCATCGGCATCGTAAAAGTAGCGCCCGTCCATCGAGCGACTGGCGGCATACAGATGGATGCCCACACCCTGCTGACCGGCGGGCGAACCGTTGCCGGCCATCGTGTACAGACCATCGATGAAATCGACCCGCGTCTCGGGTACCGGCAACGGATCCCAGCGCAGCTGGTCGGGCGTGACCGGACCATCGCCGAAATCGTTGTGGAAAGCGCGATGCGCTGCGGGCGTTCCCGATGTGTGCTCGTCCGCATAGGGCACGAAGGTGCCGTGCATCGCTGCAGGCCGGATCCGGTACAGCCAGCTGCGCCGGTTCTCGCTGCGCGGTGCAGTGAAGGCGGTGCCGGACAGCTGCTCGGCATACAGCCCGTGGGCCACCCGCTGCGGCGAGTTCTGCCCTTGCGGCAGCGTGCCCGGTAACGCTTCGGTAGCGAACTCGTTGCCGAAGCCGCTCATGTAGCTGGTGTGGGCGCCGCGCGCGTCGCGCTGCGGCATGTGGATGACGTTGTCTTCGGTGACGATGTTCATGGACTCGGCTCTAAAGCCCCTCTTCCGACGGGAGAGGGGTTGGGGAGAGGGTTCGGCGCAGCGACGACCTTCCAGATCGCGTCGAAAACGGCTTCAGTACGTGCCAGTGCATCATGATCCCAGAAGCGAAGGACACGCCAGCCCATAGGGTGCTGTCGTCGGAACTTCCTGCCATCCAGTCGCCCGGCCCGAAGATGCTGCCAAAGATTGCGCTCAGCACCGGTCGACTCATGTCGCAAGTCGCGTGCATTTGCCAGCGCACGAGTTGGCAGCGGCGGCTTGATGATCGTCACTTACCGCACCCTCTCCCCCGCCCCTCTCCCGAGGGGAGAGGGGCCAGAAACCCTACAGCACGCCGCGCTTGATCTGGTCGCGTTCGATGCTCTCGAACAGCGCCTGGAAGTTGCCTTCGCCGAAGCCCTCGTTGCCCTTGCGCTGGATGATCTCGAAAAAGATCGGGCCGAACGCGTTCTGGGTGAAGATCTGCAGCAGCTTGCGCTGCTTGGTCTCCGGGTCGGCGTCGATCAGGATCTTGTTCCGGGCCAGACGCGCCACGTCCTCGCCGTGATCGGGCACGCGCTGGTCGATCACCTCGAAATACGCATCCGGCGTGTCGAGGAAGGCGATGCCCTGCTCGCGCATCTTCTCCACCGTGGCGTAGATGTCGTCGGTGAACAGCGCGATGTGCTGGATGCCCTCGCCCTTGTAGGCGTCGAGGTATTCGTTGATCTGGCTCTTCGGGTCGCTCGACTCGTTCAGCGGGATGCGGACGATGCCGTCGGGCGCGGTCATCGCCTTGGAGACCAGGCCGGTCTTGGCGCCCTTGATGTCGAAGTAGCGGATCTCGCGGAAGTTGAACAGCTTCTCGTAGTAGTCCGACCACTTCTGCATGTTGCCGAAGTACAGGTTGTGGGTGAGGTGGTCGATGAAGGTCAGGCCGAATCCCTGCGGATGCAATTCCGCACCCTGCACTGGCAGGTAGTCCTCGTACATCGATCCCCGGTCGCCGTAGCGGTCGACCAGGTAGAGCATGCAGTCGCCGATGCCGTTGACCACCGGGGCGTCGACCGCCTTGGTATCGACCCGACCCGCCGGCGCTTCGCCACCGTTCGCCAGCACCATGTCGTACACCTCGCTGGCCGGTTTGGTGAAGCGGATCGCGAAGCCGCAGGCGCTCGGCCCATGCGCCTTGGCGAAATCGCCCGCGAACGAGTCCGGATCCTCGTTGAGCAGGAAGTTCACTCCGCCCTGGCGGTATACGGTGATCGGGCGCGTCCTGTGGCGCAGGACGGCGCTGAAGCCCATGCGCCGGAAATAATCGTGCATCGCCTCGCCCTGGCCTTCGGGTGCGGCGAACTCGACGAATTCGAACCCGTCGATGCCCATCGGGTTCTCGAAGGTGGTGACCTGCATGCCCAGGTTGGGGGTGGCGGTCCGGGGTTGCGCGCTCATGACGGTCTCCTGCTGCTACGGTGTTGCCTGGCGGGCGATGCGGCCTTACGTGCGGACGGATCCGCCGGGCCATCGCCCATTCTACTTTATAGTTTCATGTGCAACCAGTTGCAAGGAGTTGATCCAGCATGACGGCCTCGAATGCGCCCGCTTCCGATTCTCCTCCCCGCGGCCCGGATCACGCCGTGCTCGCGCTCGAGCGGTTTTTGCCCTATCGCCTGTCGGTGCTCTCCAACCGCATCAGCCATGCGATCTCGGGGATCTATGGCGACCGCTTCGGCCTGAGCATTACCGAATGGCGGGTGATCGCGGTGTTGGGCCGCTTTCCGGGCCTGTCGGCGAACGAGGTCGCCGACCGCACGGCGATGGACAAGGTCGCGGTGAGCCGCGCGGTGGCCAGGCTGATCGCCGCCGGTCGGCTGGACCGCGAAACCCACGGCGACGACCGCCGCCGCTCGGTCCTGACCCTGAGCGAGGGCGGCTACCGGATCTACGACGCGGTCGCCCCCACCGCGCTGGCGTTCGAGGCTCGCCTGCTGGAGGGCTTCGACGAGGCCGACCGCGCCCTGCTCTATCGCCTGCTGGACCGCCTGGACGCCGACGAGATCCGCGCCGAAGCCGGGCTCGCGGCGATGGCGATGGCCGACGCGCGGCTGTCGGCGACGAAGGGCGATGCGGCCTAGGTCGGCGCTACCGCGCCGACGCCGGCTGTCCGGACCGCGCGCGTCGGGGGCGTAACCCCGACCTACTCAATAGCGGTCGTCAAAGGCAAAGATCGGCTTGCGGTCCTTCCATTTGCCTTCGGTGAAGTCGGGGAACTCCAGCGTTCGGTAGCCCTCGGCGATCGACTGCTCGGACAGCGGCGTGATTGCGCTCCACGCGACCGCGTCGTAGATGTCGATTGGCATCGGGTCGCCGGCCTTGAGCGCCTCCACGAAGGCGTGGATCACGAACCAGTCCATGCCGCCGTGGCCGGCGCCGGCGGCCTGGTCGGCGTACTTCCTCCACAGCGGGTGGTCGTACTGGTCGTAGTACTGCTGCGCGTTCTCCCATTTGTGCGCCTCGCTGCGACCTTCGACATGGATCGACTGGTTGAGGTCCATCCACAGCCCTTCGGTGCCCTGCACGCGGAAGCCCAGCGAATACGGGCGCGGCAATGAAGTGTCGTGCTGCAGCAGGATGGTTTCGCCGTTTTCGCAGCGCAGCGTGGTGGTGACCACGTCGCCCAGCTTGAAACCGAGCTTTGCATTCGGGTGCTGCGGTCCTCCCTTGGGATGCTTGACGATGTAGTCGTGCAACCCACGCGCCTTGGTGGAGAAGGCGTTGAGATGGGTGAAGCGGTTGCCGCGATGGATGTTGGCGTACATCGCAACCGGGCCGATGCCGTGGCTGGGATACAGCTCGCCGTTGCGCTCGATCGAATGCTGAGTGCGCCATTGGGCTTCGGAGAACGCACCGGGCCCGAACTCCACGCCGCTGCCGTAAGGCTGGTCGGGATCGCCGGAGTTGAACTTCACCGCGCGCAGGTCGTGCTGGTAACCGGCCTGCAGGTGCACGAGCTCGCCGAACAAGCCGGCGCGCACCATCTGCAGCACGGCCATCACGTCGCGGCGATAGCAGACGTTTTCCATCAGCATGTAGGGGGTGCCGGTGCGCAGCTGGGTGCGCAGCACGTCCCAGTGGTCGGCCAGGGTGACGCCGGCGACGACCTCGCAGCCGACCGGGATCTTCGCTTCCATCGCCGCGATGGCCATCGGCGCATGCCACTCCCACGGCGTCACGATCAGCACGCCGTCCAGGCCCTTGTGGTCGAGCACGCGTTTCCACGCGTTGACGTCGCCGTCGCTGCCATGCACCTGCGGCTTCGGCCTGCCGGCCGACTCGATGATGGCCAGCGCGCGATCGATCATGACCTGCTGGGTGTCGCAGATGGCCACCAGGTCGACATCGTCGCGGCTCAGCAGTGGACCGAGCTGCGACTGCCCGCGCATCCCGGTCCCGATCATGGCAAGGCGCAGACGCTCGCCACGCGCTGACCGGGCCTGGCTCCACGGGAGGGCGGCACCGATACCTGCGGCAGACGCGGTGATCAGAAAATCGCGACGGTTCATGCTCGGGCTCCTGCGGGCCGGGTTGGCGAAAGCGTCGTGGTGGCTCAAACGAAAACGGCGGCCGTCAGGCCGCCGTTTCCGGCGCATCGGATCGATGCCTACTTCACGCCGTGCATCAATCGCTGGATCAGTGGCGCGATCAGGAACAGCAGCACGCCCGCGCCCATCAGCAGCCAGAACCCGAAGGTGTAGCCGGCATGGGCCGAGGCCACCGTCATCCCGGTTTCGCCGCTGACGCTGCTGGCGAAGATGCCCGAAAGGTTGTTGCCGATCCCGGTGGACAGGAACCACCCGCCCATGCCGAATCCGACCAGCTTGAGCGGCGCCAGCTTGGTCACCATCGACAGGCCGATCGGAGACAGGCACAGCTCGCCGACCGACTGAATCACGTAGACCATGAACAGCGTCCAGAACGGGATCTTGCCGAAGTCGTCGACCAGGCTCGACAGCGCGAACATCAGCAGCAGGAAGGCCAGCCCGTTGAAGATCAGCCCCAGGCCGAACTTGCGCGGGATCGACGGATTGGCACTGCCCATGCGGATCCACAGCCACGCCAGCACCGGCGCGACGGTGATGATCGCCAGCGAGTTGACCGACTGGAACCAGCCGACCGGGAAGATCCAGCCGCCGAAATCGCGATCCACGATCTTTTCGGCCAGGAAGTTGAACGAGCTGCCGGCCTGCTCGAAGAACATCCAGAACAGGATGTTGAACACGAAGATGATCAGCATCGCCAGCGCACGATCGCGCTGCACCGCGCCCTCGCGGATGCCCTCGGCCATGATCAGCACGCACAGCGCGACGAACATCGGCGTCAGCACCCACCAGTTGAGCGTGCCCGCATCGATGGTCAACAGGAAGTAGATCGCCGGGATCGCGAGCAGCGCCCCGATGAGCGTGTACAGCACGCGCAGCTTGTTCTCGTCTCCCGCCATCGGCCGGCCGATGCCCTCCAGCTGCCGGCGTCCGAACCAGAACCAGAGCAAGCTGATCAGCATGCCGATGCCGGCGGTGATGAACACCACCTTGTAGTCGGGCATCGCCTCGGTCCCGAACACGCGGGCGGCCAGCCAGCCGGTGAGGATCGGCGACAGCATCGCGCCGAGGTTGATGCCCATGTAGAAGATGGTGAAGCCCGAATCGCGGCGCGGGTCGGCCGTAGTGTAGAGCTTGCCGACCATGGTCGAGATGTTCGGCTTGAACAGACCGTTGCCGGCGATGATGGTGGCCAGGCCGAGCTTGAAGATCTCCTCGCTGGGCATCGCGATCATGAACAATCCCGCCGCCATGATCACTGCGCCGAGCAGGATCGAGCGCTGGTAACCGATCACCTTGTCGGCGACATAGCCGCCGAAGATCGCCGCCGCGTACACCAGCGCCAGGTAGGCGCCGTAGATGCTGTTGGCGGGCGCCTCTCCGGTGCCTGAGCCGGCATGGAACTCGGCCACGATGTACAGCACCAGCGCCCAGCGGATCCCGTAGAACGCGAAGCGTTCCCAGAACTCGGTCATGAACAGCATCCACAACGGACGCGGATGGCCCAGGACGGTGGCGAAGGCAGGCGGCTGGGTGCCGCCCGGTGGTGCGTGCATGCCCGGACCGGAGGGTTCGACGTTGGTGGTGGAACTCATGCGGCAGGATCCCCCGTGATCGTGTTCAGGAAACAGTGCCCGCGGCGCGGGGACGCGCGAGAATGGCCCGCGGCGACGCGGTGCGTCAAACCGTCACGGGTGTTGCAGCGCAACACGAGCGCTGTGGAATAGCGCGCCCCACGCAGCGCATCTACGCCTGGGCACCCGATCGATTTCAGCTACGGGCGGGTCTTCATGCCGTCGCCGCACTTCCTCCGCCATGCGGCGGAGCCCCAGCCAATGCCGCATCGATCATCGCGGCGAAGCCCGGATGCGCGGGCGCCAGGCGTGCGCACGCGTCCTGGCGCTGCATCCAGCGCAGCTGGACATGTTCCTCCGGCTGCCGGTTGGCCGGCTCGCCCTCCCACGCATCCACGGCGAACAGGCGCAAGCGCCAGCCGCCGTCCTGTGCCTCCAACAGCCCGAGTTCGCGCATGGCGACGGCATGCACCCCCAGTTCCTCGAGCAACTCCCTGCGCAGCGCGCCATCGGGCGTTTCGCCAGCTTCGATATGCCCGCCGAACACGTCCCACGCGCCCGGCAGCCAGGTACGGGCCGCACTGCGCCTTCCGAGCAGAACCTCGTCGCCACGCACCAGCAACGCGCCCGCGCAATCGTGCGCGAACGCGGTTGGGTTCACGCGCCGGCGTCGCGCTGCGCCGGCGCGCCGCCGTACCCGTCGTCGGGGCCGATGCTCGTGCGCACTTCGAACAGTTCGGGGAAGAAGGTCAGTTCCAGCGCCTGCTTGAGGAAGCCGACGCCCGAGGAACCGCCGGTGCCGCGCTTGAAGCCGATGATCCGCATCACCGTGCGCATGTGCCGGAAGCGCCACAGCTGGAACTGGGTTTCCAGATCGACCAGGTCCTCGCACAGCGCGTACTCGCGCCAGTAGCGGTTGGTGTCCTCGTAGATGCGCTCGAACACCCGCACCAGCTCCGGATCGAGCACATGCGGCTTCGACCAGTCGCGCTGCAGGTGGCGGTCCGGCACCGCATGGCCCCAGCGGGCGAGGTAACGCAGGAACTCGTCGTACAGGCTTGGCGCCTCGAGTTTCTCGCGCAGCGCCTGCTGGCCTTCGGGATCGTGCGCGAACACCCGCAGCATGTTGGCGTTCTTGTTGCCCATCAAGAATTCCACGCTGCGGTACTGCAGCGACTGGAACCCGGAGGACGGACCCAGGATGTGCCGGAACTCCATGTATTCCGAGGGCGTGAGCGTTTCCAGCACCGACCACTGCGCGGTGAGCTGTTCGAGCACGCGCTTGCAGCGCGCCGTGACCTTGCCGAACTGCCACACGCGGTCGTTGTGCAGGTGACCGATGGCCGCCGACAGCTCGTGCATCAGCAGTTTCAGCCACAGCTCCGAAACCTGGTGCTGGACGATGAACAGCATCTCGTCGTGGTGCGGCGGGTCCGACAGCGGCTGCTGCGCCGCCAGCAACCGGTCCAGCCGCAGGTAGCCGGCATAGGTCATCCGCCCGGACAGATCGGTGTGGATGCCGGCCTCGAGCGGGCGTTCGTTCTGGTCGATGCTCATGGCGATCAGGGTACCGCAGCTGCGTGGGGCGCAGTCATGCAACGGCAATCCGGCTCGGGCAGAATCCCGCGTCCGGCGGGCGCAGGCAGCTGCCCGTCTTCCACGAGGGGATGCTTCGAATGAATCGACTTGCACGCCGGCTTGCGCTGGCCTTCGTCCTGTCCTGCGCCGCGGCATCCGCACATGCGCAGCTCGCCATCAGCCAGGTCTATGGCGGCGGCGGCAACACCGGGGCGCCCTACAACCGCGACTTCGTCGAATTGTTCAACCGCGGCGACCAGGCGATCCCGCTGGCGGGCAAATCGCTGCAGTACACCAGCGCGACGGGCACCGGCAACTTCGGCGCCAATTCCGGATTGCTGGTCGCGCTTCCGGACGTCGCCCTGCAGCCAGGGCAGTATTACCTGGTCGGGCTTGCCAGCGGCAGCGTCGGCGAACCGCTGCCCGCGACCGATGCCAGCGGCACCATCAACATGTCCGGCAGCGCCGGCAAGGTGGCGCTGGCCGAGGGCACGACCAGCCTGGGTTGCAACGGCGGCAGTACGCCCTGCTCGGCCGAACAGAGCGCGCGGATCCTGGACCTGGTCGGGTTCGGCGGCGCCAACTACTTCGAAGGCGCCTCGCCCGCGCCGGCGCTGAGCAACAGCACGGCAGCGGTGCGCGCACAAGCCGGCTGCACCGACAGCGACCACAACGGCGTGGACTTCGCCGCCGTTGCCCCGGCCCCACGCAACACCGCAAGCCCGCTCAATCCCTGCGGCGGCAGCGGCGAACCGGCGCTGTCCATCGGCGACGCCACCGCCTCGGAAGGCGGCGCGGGCAGCAGCACCGAATTCCTGTTCACCCTCTCGCTCAACCGGCCGGCCGGCAGCGGCGGCGTGGTGGTGACCTATGCCACCGGGGACGGCACCGCCACGGCGGGTTCCGACTACACCGCCGAAGCGGACACCGCGATCATTGCCGAGGGCGCAACCTCGGTCACCATCGGCGTGGTCGTGCTCGGCGACGACGTCACCGAGGACAACGAGACCTTCTTCGTCGACATCACCGGTGCCACCGGCGCAACGGTCGCAAGGGCGCACGCCACCGGCACCATCGCCAACGACGACATCGCCACCGTCGCCATCCACGCGATCCAGGGCACGACGGACACCTCGCCGCTGGTGGGTCAGCAGGTCGCCACGCGCGGCATCGTGACCGGTCGTCGCAGCAACGGCTTCTTCGTACAGACGCCCGATGCCGAAGCCGATGCCGATCCTGCAACCTCCGAAGGCGTGTTCGTCTTCACCGGCAGCGCGCCGCCGACCGCCGCGCAAATCGGCAATGCCGTCATCGTGCAGGGCACGGTGATCGAGTTCCTTCCACCAGCGGATCCCGGCCAGCTCAACCTGACCGAGATCGGCAGCCCCACCGTGACTTTCGTGAGCGCAGGCAACGCGCTGCCGACGCCGGTCGTGCTGACGCCCGATTTCCCGAGCCCATCCGGGCCGCTCGACCAACTCGAGCGCGTGGAGGGCATGCGCGTCACCGCGGCCAGCTTCACCGTGGTCGCGGCCACCGCGGGCAACGTGAGCGAAGCCAATGCCACCGGCAGCAGCAACGGTCAGCTCAACCTGGTGGTCACCGGCACGCCGCGGCCGTTCCGCGAGCCGGGCATCCAGGCGCCCGATCCGGCACCGGGCGGCGGCAGCATCCCGCCGATCCCGCGCTGGGACTTCAATCCCGAACTGCTGTTCAGCGACACCGACGCGCTCGGCGGCCAGCGTTACGAACTCGCCGTGGGCGCCACGCTTACCAATTACGTCGGCCCGCTGGACTACGGCTTCCGCCGTTACAGCGTGCACCAGGATCCCACGGTGGCGACGACAATCACACAGGGTCCCGCCCCTTCGGCCGCGCGCGCGCCGACGCCGGATGAGTTCACGTTCGCCAGCTACAACCTGGAGCGCTTCTTCGACACGGTGAACGATCCCGCCGTGGATGAAGCCGTGCTGACGCCGGCCGCCTTCGCCACGCGCCTGCACAAGGCATCACTGGGAATCCGCGACTTCCTGCATGCGCCCGACATCGTGGGCGTGGTGGAGATGGAGAACCTGGCCACGCTGCAGGCGCTGGCCGCGAAGATCAATGCCGATGCGATCGCCGCGGGCCAGCCCGATCCGGCCTACGTCGCCTACCTGGAGGAGGGCAACGACGTGGGCGGCATCGACGTGGGCTTCCTGGTGAAGACCGGCGTGGTGCGTCCCGGCGTTGCGCGCGTGCAGGTGGACCAGGTCGTCCAGCTGGGCAAGGACGTTACCTGGACCGAGCCGTCGGGCGCGGTGAGCCTGCTCAACGACCGCCCGCCGCTGCAGCTCGACGCCGTGATCCATTACGCCGATGGCCGCGCGGTGCCGCTGACCGCGGTGGTGGTGCACCAGCGCTCGCTCAATGGCGCCGACGACGATACGGCCGGCGGCGAACGCGTGCGCGCCAAACGCCAGCGCCAGGCCGACTATCTCGCCGCGCAGCTGCAGGCGATGCAGGCAGCCGATCCGGAGCGCAACATCGCGGTGGCCGGCGACTTCAACGCCTTCGAGTTCAACGATGGGCTGACCGATGCGATGGGCACCGTGACCGGCCTGCCATCCGCCGACGCAGCCACCGCAGTGACCGGCGACGGCGTCGACCTGGTCGATCCGGACCTGCTCAACCTGTACGTGCTGGAGCCGGAGGACCAGCGCTATTCGTTCGAGTTCGATGGCAATGCGCAGTCGCTCGACCACATCCTGATCAACCAGGCGCTGGGCGCAGCGGTGGGTGCGTATGCGCTCGACCACGCGCGCATCAACGCGGACTTCCCGGAGACCAATCGCAGCAATCCGGACAGCGCTTCGCGCCTGGCCGACCACGATCCGGCCATCGCCTACTTCAGCATCGCCAGCGCCGATCTGTCGGTCGACGTGGCCGCGGCGCAGGCGTCGGTGCGCGCGGGTGATGCGATGCAGTGGCAGGTGGCCGTGCACAACCACGGTGGTTCGCAGGCGTCCTATCCGGGGGTGGGCTTCGCGTTCGATGCCGTGCTGGAGGACGTAGTCGTCACCGCGCCCGCGGGCTGGTCCTGCGATGCGCCGGGCATCACCAACGGAACCACCGTCGTGGCGTGTGCCGGCACTTCCCTGGGTGTTCAAGCCGAAGCGACGTTCGCTCTGCAGGCGACTGCGCCGGTCGATGCCATCGGAAGCACCGTCACGCTGGCCGCGTCGGTCGATGCCGAAAGCTACGACCCGGACAGCGTCAACAACCACGACGACGCCGGCATCGCAGTGGACGCGCTCGCCGACCTGTCTGTTTCGCTCGCGGGTCCGGGCAAGAAGCTGCATTACGGCCGCACCGCGTCGTTCGCCACCACCATTCGCAACGCCGGCCCGGATGTCGCTTGGCAACCTGTGCTGCTGCTGAGTGGCGATGCGCCATCGGCGAACGTCTCGATTGCGGCACCCGCGGGCTGGCAGTGCACGCTCGACGGCGACGGCGACAGCTTCGCCGCGCGCTGCACGTCGACCGGCTCGCTCGCGGTCGGGACCGCGCAGCGCCTGCGGTTCGACATCGCGATCCCGGCACGCCCCGACGCCACTGGCTCGTTCAGTCTCGCCGCGGAAGTGGATGCGCTGGGCGAGGATCCGGACGGCAGCGACAATACGGACACCTATACCAACCGCATCGTCGGCGTGCCCTAGGGCGCAGGTTGCCACACGGACGCGGCCTTCGGGCCGCGTTCTGCGCTTGCGGCATTGCGCAACGGTCGCGCGGGCGGCTGCGGGTATCATCGGCGCGTACCGACTGCGATGCAGGGCCCGCATGACCATCGCCGCAAGCTTCGAAATCGAATATCTGCAGTATCTGGACCAGGAAGGCAGGCCGGTGCAGGCCTTGCCCGAAGGTCTCGACGCCAAGACCTTGCTGCCGCTGTTCAAGCAGATGCTGTTCGTGCGCACTTTCGACAGCAAGGCGATCGCATTGCAGCGTACCGGCAAGCTCGGCACCTACGCCTCCTGCCTGGGACATGAGGCCACCCATGTCGGCATTGGCGCCTCGACCCGCCCGGAAGACGTGTTCGCCCCCAGCTACCGCGAGTACGGCGCGCAGTTCATGCGCGGCGTGCGCCCGCGCGAGGTGCTGATGTATTGGGGCGGCGACGAGCGCGGCAGCGACTTCGCCGTGCCCAGACACGACTTCCCCTGGTGCGTGCCGATCGCGACCCAGTGCCTGCACGCGGCCGGCGCAGCGCTGGCGTTCAAGTTGCGCGGCGAACCGCGGGTGGCGGTGACGGCGTGCGGCGACGGCGGTTCGTCCAAGACCGACACCTATGCGGCGATCAACTCGGCCGGCGCCTACACCCTGCCGTTCGTGCAATGCATCATCAACAACGGCTGGGCGATCTCGGTGCCGCGCAAGGCGCAGACCGGCGCCAAGACGCTGGCGCAGAAGGGCATCGCCGGCGGCCTGCACTGCCTGCAGGTCGACGGCAACGACCTGATCGCGGTACTCGAAGGCATGCGCCGCGCGATGGATCGCGCGCGCAGCGGCCACGGCGGCAGCGTGATCGAATTCATGACCTATCGGCTGCACGACCACACCACCGCCGACGATGCGCGCCGCTATCGCGGCGAGGAAGAAGTGAAGGCCGCATGGGCGCGCGACCCGATTCCACGCCTGCGCACCTGGCTCGGCGGGCAGAAGCTGTGGGACGACGCGCAGGAAAAGGCGTGGATCGAAGACTGCGGCCGGCGCGTCGACGAGGAGATCAACGCCTACCTGGAAAGCAAGGCGCAGCCGGTCGAGGCGATGTTCGACTATCTCTACGGCGATCCGCCACCGGATCTGCTGGCGCAGCGCGCCTCCGCGATCGCGCTGGACCGCGCCGCTCGGGGGCCACGCGCATGAACAAGCAAGCCGCCGCAACGAAGACCGCAGGTCAGCCCGTGACCGCTGCCGCCATCACCCTGATCGAAGCCATCACCCAGGCGCTGGCCTACGAGATGCGCAAGGACGCCTCGGTCGTGGTGCTGGGCGAGGATGTCGGCGTCAATGGCGGCGTGTTCCGCGCCACCGCCGGCCTGCAGCAGGTGTTCGGACCCGAGCGCGTGCTCGATACGCCGCTGGACGAGACCACCATTGCCGGGTTGACCGTGGGCATGGCCGCGATGGGCATGCGGCCGGTCGCCGAAGCGCAGTTCGACGGCTTCGTCTATCCGATGATCGATCACATCGTCTGCCACGCCGCGCGCCTGCGTTACCGCACCCGCGGCCGCCTGACTTGCCCGATGGTGCTGCGCGTGCCCTGGGGCGGCGGCATCCGCGCACCGGAGCACCACTCCGAGGCGAACGAGTCGATCTTCACCAATGTCCCCGGCCTGCGCGTGGTGCTGCCCTCCTCGCCCGCGCGCGCCTACGGCCTGCTGCTGGCGGCGATCCGCGATCCGGACCCGGTGATCTTCTACGAACCCAAGCGCATCTACCGGCAATACAAGGAACTGGTGCCGGACGACGGCGAAGCCCTGCCGCTGGACGTGTGCTATGTGCTGCGCGATGGCAGCGACGTGACCCTGGTGACCTGGGGCGCGCAAGTCAAGGAAACCCTGGAAGCGGCCGAAGCCCTGGCGAAGGACGGCATCAGCGCCGAGGTGATCGACGTGGCCACGCTCAAGCCGCTCGATTTCGCCACCATCGCCGAATCGGTGAGCAAGACCGGGCGCTGCGTGATCGTGCACGAAGCACCCAAGACGGCCGGCTTCGGCGCCGAGATCGCCGCGCGCCTGGCCGAGGAATCGATGTACGACCTGGTCGCGCCGGTCGAGCGTGTGACCGGCTACGACACCCACATCCCGCTGTTCCGCCTGGAAATGAAGTACCTGCCGAGCGTGGACAAGATCGTCGCGGCGGCGAAGCGGGCGATGGCTGCGGGGTGACGCACGCATGATGCCGGCCGCCATCAATTTCGCCGAGCAGCTCGCGCGCATCGACGCGCCGTGGTCGCCACGCGTGGTCGCGAAACTCAACGATGGCATTCCGTTGAATCGCATGTTCAAGCTGGTGAAGATCCAGGGCGACTTCGTCCGGCACAGGCACGACGACACCGACAAGGCATTCCTGGTGCAGTCGGGTGAACTGCACATCGAATTCCGCGACGCGACGCGTACCCTGGGCGCCGGCGGGATGCGGCTCGAACCGCGCGGCGTCGAGCACCGGCCGCATGCGCAAACCGAGTGCCATGTGCTGCCGATCGAGCCGCGCGGCACGGTCGACACCGGCGATGCGGGCGGCGCGATGACCGCGTCCGACGACGTATGGATCTGAGGCGCGCCCGCGTGATCGAGCAGCACCGCGCACCCGAGCGCGCTGCGATCCAGGTGCAGGCCGGCGACCGCGTGACCCTGGGCGACCGCGACACCGAATGGCCGGAATTCGTCTGGACCGCGCTCGCCAGCGGCCTGGGCGGCTGGGTCCCCTCGGCCCTGTTCGACGCCGAGCGCGGCCAGGCCAGCGCCTTGCAGGATTACGACACCAGGGAACTGGATGTCGATCACGACGAGGTGCTGACCCTGCATCGCGAAATCGCCGGATGGTGGTGGGTGGAAAATGCACGCGGCGACAGCGGATGGGTCCCGGCGCGCAAACTCGAATTGCTCGACGATTGACGTAGGCCGGGTCTTGACCCGCCTTTGCCTAACCTTGAAACGACGGGTCAAAACCCGCCCTACGGAAGACCCACATGGCCGACAAGAAGACCTTCAAGCTTCCCGACCTCGGCGAAGGCCTGCCCGACGCCACCATCGTCGAATGGTTCGTCAAGGAGGGCGACACGATCCGGCTGGACGAGAACCTGGTGTCGATGGAGACCGCCAAGGCCGTGGTCGAGGTGCCTTCGCCGGTCTCGGGCAAGGTGCTCAAGCTGGCCGGCGGTCCGGGGGACGTGATCGTCACCGGCGCGATGCTGGCCGAATTCGAAATCGACCCCAAGCAGCCGCAGCGTGCCGAGGGCCAGGACACCGGCCATCACCATGGTCCATCGCATGGTGCCGGTACGCCCGCGCCGGACGACGGCGACCGGGTGGTCGCGTCCGACGAAGGCGGGGAAATCGTGCAGACCGGTCAGCCCGCGCCGAAGGCGCAGGCCGAAACCGAGCGCAGCGACAGCGGTACCGTGGTGGGCGCGATGCAGTCGTCCGATGCGGTGCGCAGCGAGGCCGCGGTCGCAGTGGGCGGTGTGAAGGCCATGCCCGCGGTCCGTGCGACCGCGCGCAAGTTGGGCGTCGACATCGCCCGGGTGCGCGGCAGCGGCAGCGACGGCGTGGTGACGATGGATGATGTGAAGCGCGCCGCTTCGGGCGAAGCCAGCGCCCTGCTTCCCTCTCCCACCGGGAGAGTGGCCGGGGGTGAGGGTGCGGAGCATCGTGCTGCTGCATCCTCATCCGAACCCTCATCCGCCCTGCGGGCGCCTTCTCCCGGAGGGAGAAGGGAAAGCGAACGCGAACGCACCGCGCTGTCCGCCAGCGGCAAGCCGATGCGCACGCAACCGCCCGGCGTCTCGGTCAGCGGCCAGCCCGAGCAGCTCAAGGGCGTGCGCCGCAACATGGCCAGGGTGATGGCCGACGCGCACGCCAAGGTGGTGGCCACCACGCTCAGCGACGACGCCGACATCCACGCATGGGCACCCGGCAACGACGTCACCGTGCGCCTGGTGCGTGCGATCGTCGCCGCGTGCAAGGCGGTGCCGGCGCTGAACGCCTGGTTCGACGGCGACAAACTCACCCGCACCTTGCACCCACACGTCGACATCGGCATTGCGGTGGACACCGACGACGGCCTGTTCGTGCCGGCGTTGCGCAATGCCGACGTGCTCGACGCACGCGGCGTGCGCGAAGCGGTGAATCGCCTGCGCGCGCAGGTCGGGGATCGCAGCATCCCTGCCAGCGAACTCAGCGGCTACACGATTTCGCTGTCGAATTTCGGCATGTTCGCCGGCCGCTACGCGACGCCGATCGTGGTGCCGCCTTGCGTGGCGATCGTCGCCGCCGGCCGTGGCCGCCACCAGATGACTCCGGTGATCGGCGGCTTCGAATCGCATCGCGTGATCCCGCTGTCGCTGACCTTCGACCACCGCGCCTGCACCGGTGGCGAGGCTGCGCGCTTCCTCAAGGCGATGCTGGACGATCTAGCATTGCCGATGTAGGAGCGCCACTTTGGCGCGACCGCGCCGCGAGTACCTTCCCCGTTGCGACGCATCCCGCGCCGCCGCAGCGGGCTTGGACACGGATTCGGTTCGGAGGCATTGATCGCAGCCGCGGTCGCACCCAGGTGCGCTCCTACAATGGATGCCAGCGCCTCCCCGGAGATCACCATGACCCATCGCAGCCGTCTTGCCGGTTTCATCATCGACTGCAACACCGACGACCTGGACGCCGCCGCCGATTTCTGGAGCCGCGCGCTGGGCTGCAGCATCGCCGACCGCGACGCGGGCGACGAGACCGCGCAGTACCAGATGTTCGGCGATACCCCAGGCGATCTGCACATCGAGGTGCAGAAAGTCGCGCATCCCTCGCGCGTGCATCTTGATATCGAAGCCGACGACATCGACGCCGAAGCCGACCGGCTCGAGCGGCTGGGCGCGAAGAAGATCGGCTTCGTCAAGCGCTGGTGGGTGATGGAAGCGCCGACCGGCCAGCGCTTCTGCGTGGTCCGGATGAAGCACCCGGAAAAGGGCGGCGCACCGAACGTCTGGAACGACTGATCGGCGCCGCAACGCGCTGGTTTACTCGCGCGCCCGCGCGCTGGCGTCGCGCGCGGCCTTGAACTCGGAACCTGCCTGCCACTGCGGCCATGCGTGGCCGTTGGCGATTTCCTTGCCCAGTGCGAGCAGCAGCCGCGTGTCCTGGGCGTGGCCTTCGGCGTTCCAGGCCTGCGTCCAGCGGTCGCAGGGCTGGTGGTAGCAATCGGCGAAGTATTCCTTGATCAGCGCCTTGCCCTTGCTGGTGCCGCCGTCGACCAGGTCTTCGCCTGCGCCGGCCGTGATCGCCGGCACGCCGGCGCGGGCGAAGGGGAAGTGGTCGGCGCGGTAGAAGAAACCCGATTCGGGGCTGGGATCGTGCAGGTAGGCACGCCCGTGCGCCTTCGCGACGCGCTCCAGGTCGCCCTCCAGCGACACCCGGCCATTGCCCCACGAGGCGATGTCGCGCATCGGCCCGTTGGCGCTGAACATTTCCATGTTGATCACCGCCGCGGTGGTTTCCAGCGACATCAGCGGGTGCGCGGCGTAGTGCGTGGCGCCGAGCAGCCCTTTTTCCTCGGCGGAGAAGGCGATGAACAGCACGCTGCGCTGCGGACGCGGACCGGCGGCCAGCGCGCGCGCCAGTTCCAGCACCGAAGCGACGCCGGTGGCGTTGTCGATCGCGCCGTGGCGGATGCGGTCGCCCTGCGCGTCCGGCTCGCCGACGCCGAACGCGTCCCAGTGCGCCGAGTAGATCACGCTCTCCTGCGGGTACTTCGCGCCTTCCAGCTTGCCGATCACGTTGCGGCTTACCACCCGCTCGCGTTTGACCGCGAAGCGCGCCGACAAGCTCGCATCGCCCAGCGGCAGCGGCTTGAAGTCGCGGCGCTGCGCCTTGGTTTTCTCCGCGTCGAAATCCAGGCCCACGCGCTTGAACAGCGAGACCGCCAGATCGCGCTGCATCCAGCCGCGCAGATGGGTGTGGTGGCGCTGCGCATCGCTGCGTTCGATGTCGAACACCGGCGACAGCCCGGACGCGCGCACCGTCGCCCATCCATAGGCGGCGGGCGCGGTCTCGTGCACGATCAGCACGCCCAGTGCGCCCTTGCGCGCCAGCTCCTCGTACTTGTAGGTCCAGCGGCCGTAGTAGGTCATGCCGCGGCCGTCGAAATCGCCTGCACCGCTTTCGAAGTCGGGGTCGTTGACCAGCACCACCGCCACCTTGTCGCGCAGGTCGACGCCCTTGTAATCGTCCCAGCCGCGTTCGGGCGCGTCCACGCCATAGCCGACGAACACCAGCGGCGCGCGTTCCACCTCGACCTGTTGCACCGGCTGCAGCGTCTGCAGCACCACGTCGTCGCCGTTGACCAGCGCCTGGCTCTCGCCGCCGACCGTCAATCGCGCGGTGACCGGCCCATCGACCTGCGCCCGCACCAGCGGCACCGGCTGCACCCATTCGCCGTTTTCACCGCCGGGCTGCACTCCGGCTCTGGTGAGTGCGTCGATCAGGTAGGCGACCGTCTTTTCCTCGCCCGGCGTGGCCGGCGCGCGACCCTCGAATTCGTCCGAAGCCAGGATGCGCACGTGGCGCGACAGCGCATCGGCGTCGATGCCCTGGTCGGGCGCGGCGGCCGCGACGGCGGCGGCAACGCAAAGCGCGCAAAGCGCGCCGGGTATGAGTCGTTTCATTGGTTTCCGCTGTCGAAGGCCGCAACCAGGGCAAACGCCGCGTTGGCCGAAGCGCATAGGGTTACCCCTAAGTGCAGTGCCGTGCAACGGCTGCCTAGACTGGGCCTGCGCACCGCGCACGGGTCGCGACAGGGGACGCCCGAACACCAACGAAAATGGGGAGTCCGAAGATGACCACTGCGTTCCGAATCACTCCAGCCGCCTTCCTGGCGGGCGTCGTCGCCGCCGCGAGCAGCGTCTCCAGTGCGCCAGCGCTGGCTGCACCGGCGTTCCAGCTGCCGTTCCCCTGCGGTCAGGTCTGGTCCGGACAGACCCGCAGCAACCACAGCCCCGTGCGATCGATCGACTTCAACCGCACCGACGATTACGGCGATCCGGTGGTCGCCTCCGCGGCCGGCACGGTGTCCACCGTGAGGAACCTGGGCAGCACCAGTTACGGCAAGTACGTGGTGATCAACCATGGCGGCGGCTGGACCAGCTACTACGCCCATCTCAACTCGTTCTCGGTCTCCGTGGGCCAGTCCGTCGCACGCGGACGCCAGATCGGCACGGTCGGCAGTACCGGCGGTTCGACCGGACCGCATCTGCATTTCGAACAGCGCTACAACGGATCGCCGGTCTGGCCGAAGTTCAACGGCTCGACCGTCTACTACTACGGCACCCGCAACTACACCAGCGCCAACTGCGGCAGCGGCACTGCGACCGGCACGGTCAATACCAGCGGCGCGAACCTCAACGTGCGCAGCGGACCGAGCACCAGCTATTCCGTCGTCGGCAGCCTGGCCGATGGCACCCAGGTCACGATCTATTGCCAGATCGCGGGCCAATCCATCACCGGGACCTACGGCACCAGCAATCTGTGGAACCGGATCGGCAGCGGCCGCTACATTCCCGACGCCTATACCTACACGGGCACCGATGGCCGCGTCGCACCCAACTGCTGACCTTCGGGAGGGCACCTTCCTGCCGGAGGTGCCCGCCTGGCGCATCCTGTCGGCCATGACCAGACCGCACTTCCTGGCCAGCCTGCTGGTAGCCGTCGCGCTCTCGGGCACGATCGGCTACCAACTGGGCCGGCAACGGACGGACCACGACGCTCGGGAGCGTCCAGCGCAGTCCGATGCTGCGACAGCGCAGCGCGGGTCGATCCCCAGCAGGCGCGGTGCCGGCCCCACGGTCCCGGCGGACGAAGACCTCGGCAGGCAGGTTGCGCGCGCTTCCGCCGATCCGGTCTACCTGCAGCAACTGCTCGCCCGCTACCGCGGCGAATCCGAGCCGGACCGCAAGGGTGCCTTGCTCGCCATCCTGCAGGGCGTCGCCAACCAGGACGTGCAGCGATTCGCGCTGGAGCTGGCGGGCAGCCCGGATCCGTCCACGCGCCGCGACGGACTTGCCCTGCTCTCCGCCTATTCGGTGGAGGAGGCACCGGTGCGCGCACTGCTGCTCCGGCAGATGGGGCAGGAGCAGGATCCGGCGCTGCTCAAGACCCTGGTGGAGCTGCTCGCGCCCACCCCGCTCGCCAGCGAGGACGTCGCGCCCATGCTCGGACAGCTCGAACGCCTGCGGCATCACGCCGATCCCGGCGTACGCGCCACCGCCGTGCTGCAATCGGCGCAGTGGGACAAGAGCGCAGGTGTCGAGGACATCCTGCAGCGCGCCCTGCTCGATCCCGAGCCGCAGGTGCGCGAGGCGGCGATCGCCGGTGTGACCTCCAGCGCCACCCGCTCAGACCGGATCAAGGATGCGTTGCTCGACATCGCGAACAATCCGCAGAGCGGGCGCGAGGAAAGGGCCGCGGCGGTGTTCGCGCTGCAGAATTTCGAACTGGACCGCGCCGAATACCAGATCTACCGCGACGCTGCGGAAGCCACGTCCGATGAGGACGAGCACTGACCTCGCGCACAGCCGGTCGCGCAAGTCTCGTTCAGTTCATGCCCGATGAGCGGCTCGTCCCGCCAATCGCCCCGCAAGCCCGCATGCCCCACCGTCAGGCGGATTCAGATGCCTGCGATTTCACCTGCCGCCGCCGCAACCAGCGGCCGCGCAGCCAGAACGCAAGCCCCAGCACCGCCAGGAACACGCCGTACCCTACCGACGTGGCGAAGACCTGCTTCCACATGCGTCCGTAACCGGGGTCGGCGCTGGCATGCGCCCACTGCACCGACAGCACGAAGGCGATGGCCGCGCCCAGCAGCGCGGTCAGATCGAACCCGCGTCGCGTCGCGCCACGCGGCTGCCGCGGAAACAGCCAGAACAAAGCGCCAAGGATCAGGAACCAGGGCAGGAACAGGATCAGCGCCAGGTTGACCTCGACCAGCGGACTCATGCGCCGTCTGCTTTCGCCGCCGCCTTCGCGGCGTCCGCCGCATCCAGCGCATCCAGCGCTGCGCGCACCTCCGAAGCCGCGGCGTCGCCGGCCAACGACAGCTCCGTATCGGCGCCGTCGAAACCGGCACCACGCAGTGCCGCGATCTTCTGTCCGGCGTCCCGCGGCGATTCGAACCCTACGCTCTGCAGCAGCACACGCTCGCCGACGGACAGCTTGAAGTAGAACTTGCCGTCCGCCTCACGGTACTGCTTGAACACGGGCATCGTTCCGGTTTTCTCCGCCTTGCCCACCCGTGCTTCCTGCATGCCGAGATCGCGTAACCCGACCGCGTGCCGCAGCCGGGCGAGGAAGTGCGTGGCATGGCGTTCACGCAGCCGCCGCGCGCCATCGCGCAGCACCGCTTCGATGTCCGCGGGTCTGCCAATCAGGGCCTCGTAGCGTTCGCGCAGCGGCGCCAGTTCGGCGTCGATGCGTTCGAACAGTTGCTGCTTGGCGTCTGCCCAGGCGATGCCCTCGGCATAGGCGCGGCGCATGGCGACGGTTTCGTCTGCCGAGGCGAAGGCCTGGTAGATCTCGAACAGGGCCGAGCCTTCGGTGTCCTTGGCCTCACCCGGGGAGCGCGAATCGGTGACGATGGAGAAGATCAGCTTGCGCAGCTGCTCGCGAGGGGCGAACAGCGGAATGGTGTTGTCGTAGCTCTTGGACATCTTGCGGCCGTCCAGGCCCGGCAGCGTGGCCACGCTTTCCTCGATCACCGCCTCGGGCAGGGTGAAATACTCCTTCCCGGCCGGTCCGCCATAGAGGTGGTTGAAGCGCTGACCGATGTCGCGCGCCATCTCGATGTGCTGCACCTGGTCGCGGCCGACCGGTACCCGGTGCGCGTTGAACAGCAGGATGTCGGCGGCCATCAGTACCGGGTACATGAACAACCCGGCGGTTACGCCAGCATCGTCGTCCAGCGCCTCGGCGCGGTTGCGGTCCACCGCCGCCTTGTACGCATGCGCGCGGTTGAGCAGCCCCTTGCCGGCCACGCAGGTCAATAGCCAAGTCAGTTCGCTGATCTCGGGGATGTCCGACTGGCGGTAGAACCACACCTGCTGGGGATCCAGGCCGCAGGCCAGCCACGCCGCAGCGATCTCCAGGGTCGAACGCTGGATCCGCGCCGGGTCCTGGACCTTGATCAGGGCGTGGTAGTCGGCGAGGAAATAGAAGCTTTCCACGCCGGCGGCGTTGGCGGCCGCAATCGCCGGCCGGATCGCGCCGACGTAATTGCCCAGGTGCGGCGTGCCGGACGTGGTGATGCCGGTGAGGATGCGGGTGTTGCCGGAAGCCATGGAGATGCGCAGATGAGCGGGGCGGTAATGGTACAGGGCCCGTCCGCCGCTCCCGGCCATGCCCAACCGCGGCCGATCGATCAACCCCACTCTCCGGTACCGCCCGTTCCTTCCCTCGCCCATCGAGGAGAACGCCCATGTTCCGCAATCTGCTCCTGCTCTCGGCTGCGCTGGCATCGGCCGCGGCGTGCCTGCCGCTGCAGGCCGGCTCGCTGGTCGACATCGACCTCATCGACCGCGACAGCGGCCAGCAACTGCCCGAATACGACCATCGCGGCCGGACCTACGTGCCCGGCGAGCCGGGCCATCGCTACGCCGTGCGCCTGCGCAACCAGACCGGTGAACGGGTACTGGTGGTGCTGTCGGTGGACGGGGTCAACGCGGTCACCGGCGAAACGGCCTCGCCCTCGCAGGCCGGCTACGTGCTTTCCCCCTGGGAGAGCGCCGAGATCACCGGCTGGCGCAAATCACTCGACGACGTGGCCCAGTTCTATTTCACCGACCTGCCCGACAGCTATGCGGCGCGCACCGGTCGCCCGGACGACGTAGGCGTGATCGGGATCGCGGTGTTCCGCGAGCGCCAGCGTTACCTGCCCTATCCCATGCCGGGGCCACCCGTTGCGCGCGGCGAGCGCGAACGCGATGGTGCGCACTCCAAATCCGCACACACGCCATCGGCGGCCCGCGAGTCGGCGGCGGCGGGCGCTGCCCATGATGCGATCGCCGAGCAGCGCATCGGCACCGGTCATGGCGCGCGTGAATGGGCGCCGATCAGTCGAACCGACTTCGTGCGCGCGTCCTCGCGCCCGGCCCAGGTCACACAACTGCGCTATGACGCTGGCGAGGTGCTGGCCGCCATGGGCGTCATGCCGCGCTACGACTGGCGCTACGGCCGCGGCGACGAGCCGCGCGCCTTCCCCCATGGATTCGTCGCTGACCCTCCCGGCTGGTAACCGATTCGATGCGACGACCCACGCCGGGCGGACGAGGGCCAGGCAGGGCCGCCAGGGAAGGCGGAAAGCGAAGGGCCGGCGCAAGCCGGCCCTTCCTCTTTAGCGGGTACGGGCGCTGGCCCGCATCGTTTCAGACCGCTACTGCAGCGTATTTTCGAAATCGCGGACCTCGCGCTCGGCGCGGTCGCGGTCCCATCCGTACTGCTCCTGCAGCTTGCCGGCCAGATACTTGCTGTCGCCCTCGGCCACGTCGAACACGTCGTCGGTCAGTTTTCCCCACTTCTGCTGCGCCTGACCTTTGATCTGGGTCCACTTGCCGGAAATGATGTCCTTGTTCATGCGTTTACCTCGACTACTTACGCGGCAGGGAATGCCGCTACGCGAGCATGGCAGCGACCACCTTCAATCACGGTCAAGAAGTCGTTGCAATCCCGATGCCATGCATTACGCAACGCCCAAAGCAGAACGGGTCGCCTAGGCGACCCGTTCTGCGATTCACTTTGCGGGCTTCCTGACGGAAGCCCTTCGGCGCGGCGCGCGAGGCGACGAGCGCCGTCCAGCGATGGCTCAGTCGTCGGTTGCGCCAGTGTCCTCGGCGGCATCTTCGACCTCTTCGCCGACTTTCTGTACGTCCTGGCCAGCACCTTTCACGGTGTTGCAGGCGGTCAGGGTGCCGGCGGAAAACAGGGCCAACAGCAGCAGGGCAGTCAAACGCTTCATGGAATAATCCTCATCGTTGGTCGGGCCGGGTCGGCACGCAGCTTATGGAACCGCACTGCAGCGTGAAGCCTACGTGGATGCGCCCACGCTGCGCACCCGATCCTGCCCGGACCTTGCCGAGCCCGCGATGAACCGCGCACCAGTGTTCAGGACACAGAAGGCTTGCGCAGGATGCCGAAGCGGTCAGCGCGGATCGGTTCCGCCGGTTTCCTCGGCGGCGCCTTCCACCTTCTCGCCGACCTTCTTCAGATCCTTCCCGAATCCTTCGGTGGTATTGCATCCCCCGAGCACGGCGCCGGCGAACGCCAGCAGCAGGGCCATGGCCAGTACACGCTTCATCTTGAGTCTCCGGTTTGTTGATGGCGATTCGAAAGGTGACGCTCAATCCCGCATCAGGGTCGACTTGCCGAACAGGCTTTCGACCAGGTCGACGGCGACCCGCGCGGTCTCGTTGCGATTGTCCAGCATCGGGTTGAGTTCGACGATATCCAGGGAGCCCATGCGTCCGCAGTCGGCGATCATTTCCATGACCAGCTGGGCCTCGCGATAGTTGGGGCCACCTGGCACGGTGGTGCCCACGCCGGGGGCGATCGCCGGATCCAGGAAATCGACGTCGAAGCTGACATGCAGGTGGGTGCCGGCATCCACGCCATCCAAGGCCTCTTCCATCACCCGCTTCATCCCGACCTCGTCGATGTAGCGCATGTCGTAGATGTCGAGGTTGTATTCCTTGACCAGGCGCTTCTCGCCCAGGTCCACCGAGCGGATGCCGATCTGGCGGATCTGATCCGGACGGATCGCGGGCGCGTTTCCACCCAGATGCACCAGCGGCTCGGGCCCGATGCCGCACAGGCAGGCCACAGGCATGCCGTGGATGTTGCCGGAAGGCGTCACCTGGCTGGTGTTGAAGTCCGCATGCGCATCCAGCCACAACACCCGCAGCTGCTTGCCGGTTTCGCGGCAATGACGCGCGACGGCGGTGATCGAACCCACGCCCAGGCAGTGGTCGCCGCCGAGCAGGATCGGCAGCCGGCTGGCCTGCAGTTCGGCGCCGACCGCGTCCATGACCAGCCGGTTCCAGGCCACGACCTGTTCCAGGTGGCGATAGCCGTTCACCGGCGGCGCCCAGGGATTGCCCGGGCCGATCAGGTTGCCGCGGTCGGCCACGTCGACGCCACGCTCGGTCAGCGCTTCGCCCAAGCCTGCAATCCGCAGGGCGTCCGGGCCCATCAGGGCGCCCCGGTGGCCGGCGCCGATATCGGTCGGCGCGCCGATCAGCGAGACCGGGGGAAACGACTTCATGGCGAGGCATCCTGTTGCGGCGAGGTCTGGAATTCGAGCCCCGCGGCCTGCCACGCCTGCCAACTCCCCTGCAGCTGGCTCACCTCATGACCATGCTGGCGCAGCAGCGTTTCCGCGAGGCCGGAGCGGCGACCGGTCCGGCAATAGACGACGATCGGCCGATCGCGTCCGAGCGCATCGAGCCGCATCGCCAGCTGGTCGTGGGGAATCAGGATCGCGCCCGGAACATGGCCGGCCGCGTACTCTTCGGGGGTACGCACGTCGAGCACCAGCGGACGTTGCTCGTGGCCGCGCGCGAGCAGCGACGCCAGTTCCCCCGGAGTGACCGGGGTTCCGGCAAGCGCCGCGGGCGCAATGGCCAGCAACAGTGCGAAAGCCCGCAGCTTCGCGGATATGTGCAGCAAGACGCGACTCCGGATGGTGCCGACAGTCTGACTCGAACAGACGACCTACCGCTTACAAGGCGGTTGCTCTACCAACTGAGCTATGCCGGCGTTAAACCGCACGGCGCCGGGCGGCGCTGCGGATGCCCGCGATTCTATCCCAGCAGGGCTCACGCCCCAGTCGCGGCCGTGCATGCGCGCGTCTGTGCCCGGGTCGCGCCGATCATCGCGCGCGCCGCATCGGCGTCGAAGGACGGGCTGGTTTCGACGTCCAGCCACGTGGCGCTGCCGGCGCTGGCCGGCGCCTGAAGCTGCGCCTGGAAACCGGCAGCCTGCAGCGCGGCCTGATGGCGGCGGGCGGCTTCCTCCGCGCCGAACCGTCCAAGGGCGATGCCATTGATGGATGCGCCTTCGCCGATGACGTAATAGTCCTTGAAGCCAGCCGCGTCGATCCGTTGGGCCAACGCCTGCGCAGCGGCGCGATCGGGTTGCGGCGGCATCAATACGGTCCAGGCACCGCCGCGGCGGAGGGTCTCGCTGCGGATGCGTGCACTGCGGGCGCCTTCCGGCAGCTTCGCCTGCGCCCCGGAGGCGGTCGCCGCATCCGGGAACGGTCCGAAGCTGAAACACCGCGCAGCGGTCGCCAGCGGCTGCCCGGTTTCGTCGATGGCCGGTGCCGGCGCATCCGGCGCTGGACCTGCCGGCGGCGGTGCTGGCGTGAACGGAGGTTCGCCGGCCTGCGGAACCGCAACCTGGGCCGATGCTCCAGCGGCCGTTTCCGACACTAGCTGCAGCCGAGGCACGCCGCGGGGGTGCGGCGTCGGTGCCGGTGCAGGCGGATCGGCACGCAGCAGCCACCAGGCGGCCACGCCCAGGTTGAGGATCACCAGCAATACGATCAGCGCACGCGCGAACATGCGGCCGATTCTAGGTCACCCCGATGCGTGCCCATCGCGCCAGACCTTCGAGCACCAGACCCGGTACCGGGATCGCCTGCGGCAGATGCTGCAGCAGCGCGGCCATGCCGCCGCCGTGCAGCCACAACGCCGGGGTTGCGCCGACCAGGCGCCGCGCCTCGACCAGACTGCGTTCGACCAGCGCCAGCGCCGCGCCCTCGCAGCCGGAGGCCAGCGCATCGTCGGTATCGGCAGCGAACTCGACCAGCCGGCCGCCGGTTGCCGGCAGCTGCGCCGCGCGGGCGTGCAGTGCCTCGCGCATCAGCGCCGGCGAAGGCGCGATACGGCCACCCCGATGCAGGCCTCCTGCGTCCAGCAGGTCGATGGTGAGCGCAGTGCCCACGGCGACCAGCAGCACCCCCGTCGCATTGCGGCTATGCGCGGCGGCCAACAGCGCCAGGAAGCGATCGACGCCGAGCCGTGCCGGCTGGGCGTAGGCGATGCGCAATGGCCCGCAGTGCGCCTGGGTCCGCGCGATCTGGATCCGCCCGAAACGCCGGGCAAGCCCGTCGAGCAAGCCGACCGTTGTCGCCGCCGACGCCACGCTGGCCACATGCGCCACTGCGCCCTGGGGGAGCGCAAGTGCAGCGATATCGCCATCGACATGCGCCAGCGCCACGGTCTCGCCGATCTCGCCTCCTGACAGCACGGGCGCGAACTTGAGCCGGGTATTGCCCAGGTCGAACAGCCATTCGCCAGTCACCTGCACCCTCACGAGGTACGCACGCTGACTTCGCCCGAATGCAGGCGCCGTTCCGTGCCCTCCATCTCCACGCGCAAGGCGCCGTCTTCGGCCACCCCCAGAGCGGTGCCTGCCCGGGCGCTGCCGTCGCCTGCCAGCACCGACACCGTGCGCCCGTACAGCGCGTCATGCCGGGCATAACCCGGCAGGAACGGCGCCAGCCCCTCGCGATCGAACAGATCCAGGGCCGGCAACAGGTACTCGAGCAGGTGCGCGACAAGGGCGCTGCGTGGTGGGACGACGCCGAGCAGGCTGGCCAGGTCGGTCCACGGCTGGTCGATGCCGCCCGCCCGCCCTGGCGGCATGTAGACGTTGAGGCCCAGACCAACGACGGCGCGGGCAACTCCCGCCGGTTCGCCGCTCCCTTCCACCAGCAGTCCGCCGAGCTTGCGCCCGTCCGCGACGATGTCGTTGGGCCACTTCAATTGCACATCGGTGGCACCCAGGGCATTGAGTGCGTCCGCCACCGCCACTCCGGACGCCAGACTCAGGCCACCCAGCCGCGCGAGCCCGCCCGCGTAGCGCCGCGAGAGCGACAGGTAGATGTTTGCTGCGAGCGGCGATGACCATATGCGACCCCGACGTCCGCGGCCGGCGGTCTGACGCTCAGCCAACAGCACTTCCGCCCCCTCTGCCGGGGGTTCGCGACGCAGCAGCTCGGCATTGGTCGAATCCAGCGACCACGCCACTTCCAGCCGGGCCAGCGCCGCCGCAGCAGATGGGGAAAGCGCAGCGCGGATGCCGGGAACATCGAGCAGGTCCAGCGGCTGGGCGAGGGCATAACCCCGCCCTGCGACCGCGGAGATGGCAACGCCGGCCTCGCGCAGGCTCTGCACCCGCTTCCATACGGCCGCCCGGGTCACTCCGAAGCGGCCGGCGAGCGCATCGCCCGACGCCGGACCTGCGATCAGCTGCTGCAGCAGGTCGTGTTCGTTCATGCAGCCCGCCCGGGAAAGGAAACCGGATTATCCGCCAGCTCGCTTGCCGATCCGGAATTCGACCGATCGGTAGCTATTGCGCCGCAACATGCAACCTTCTGCGCCGCCGCCGCATCCAAGCTATAGTTCACGACGCCCGTCCGCTGGACGAGCCACCAGGGCCGCCGCCATGACCGACCTCTTCCGTACCCGGACCGCACGTGCGCTGCTCCTCGGCGCGTTGCTGACAGTCTCCGTCGGCGCAAGCGCCCGCGATGGACGCATGCACGGGCCCAACGGCGAAGGCGGCACCTGTCCCGACGCGACGATCGAGACCGAAGCCCCGGCACCGGTTGCTTCCAAGCGCCAGCCTATCCGGGAAAAGACCAAGTCCATGCCGATGGTACGCAGCAGCGGCGACAGTGCGGCGCGGCCGCGCTGGCATAGCGTGCTGCCGGGCATGTTCCGCTGACATCGCGCAGCTAGCGTCTGCCTGGGATGCCGCGATCGCTGCTGCGCTTTCTGCAGCGCCGCCCCGAACCGATCGATCCGAAGCTCTGGCGCGACACACAACGCCGCCTGCCGTGGCTCGCGCGACTGGATAATGCGCGGGACGTACGGCTGGGCGTACTGAGCGCGACGTTTCTGCAACGCAAGGCGATCACGCCGCTCGCCGGGCTCACGCTTTCGGACGGCGATCGCGTGCTGCTCGCCGCGCTGTGTTGCCTGCCCCTGCTCGAGTTCGGAGCGGAGGGCCTGCATGGCTGGTCGCAGGTCCTGGTATATCCGGACGCCTTTCGTGCGCACCGGAGCCATGTCGACGCCGCCGGAGTGATGCACGAATGGGAAGACGAGCTCATCGGCGAGGCCTGGGAGCAGGGTCCGCTGGTGCTGTCGTGGGCGGACGTGTGCGCCGATCTCGAAGAACCCGACGCCGGCTATTGCGTGGCGGTGCACGAGATGGCGCACAAGCTCGATGCGCTCGACGGTCTGCTCGATGGCACCCCGCCGCTGCCGCGCGACTGGCAGCGCGAATGGGCGCGCGACTTCCAGAGCGCGTATGACGATTTCGCAGCCCAGGTCGACGGCGGGCGCGAAACGGCCATCGACGCTTACGCGGCCGAGGCACCTGAGGAATTCTTCGCGGTCTGCAGCGAATACCACTTCAGCGACCCGGCCCTGCTGCACGAAACGATGCCCTCGGTCGCAACGCATCTGCGGCGCTTTTACGGACCATCCCCCTTTGGCTGACGCAGGGCGCGCCTAGGCCCGCCTTCGGTGTGTCCGGATTCCACGATGGCGGGCCCGGCCCCGCCCTACAGCCCTGGCGGCAGGACCACTTCGAAGCGCGCGCCGCCCAGTTCCTCCGACGCGCCCACGTGCAGCTCGCCGCGATAGCCGTGCACGATGTCCTGCACGATCGCCAGGCCGATGCCATGGCCCTGCACGCGCTCGTCGCCGCGCACGCCACGTTGCAATACATGTGCGATGCGTTCGGGCGGAATGCCGGGACCGTCGTCCTCGACCACGATGCGCAGGCCAGGTCGGCGGTTGGGTGCGGTCTGCCCGGTGCGCGCGGTGAACAGCACCCGTGACCTGGCCCACTTGAACGCATTCTCCAGCAGGTTACCCAGCAATTCCTGCAGGTCCCCGGGCTCGCCGTGGAAACGCGCGGCCGGGTCGACATCGAATTCGCACAGCACCCCGCGCGAGGCGTGGATCTTTTCCAGCCCCTGCACGATCTGTTCGGCGTGGCCCTCGACTTCCACCGGCGCAGCGAACAGCTTGTGCCCGCCCGACGCGGCGCGGCTGAGCTGGTAGCCGACCATGTCGTTCATGCGCCGCAGCTGGGTATCCAGGTCCTCGCGCAGCTCGGCCTCGCTCGCACCGCTGTCCAGGCGCGTGCGCAGGACCGCCAACGGAGTCTTGAGACTGTGCGCCAGGTCGGCCAGGGTGTTGCGCTGCCGGTCCAGATGCTCGCGCTCGCTCTCGATCAGGGCGTTGATGCTTTCGGTGAGCGGCTCGAGTTCGCGCGGGTGGCGCTCGCTCATGCGATAGGCCTGCCCGCGCTGCACGCGCGCCAGTTCCGACACCACGCGGCGCAGCGGCAGCAGGCTCCAGCGCAGGATCAATGCCTGCAGCAGCAGCAGGATCACCGCCGCGATGCCGAGGTAGCCCCACAGGGCCTGGCGATAGATCTGCACCTGCAGCGGCAGGTTGCCGGCGTCCTCCATCACGTAGATCGTGTAGGGGAATTCAGCCGCATCCCCGCGCGTCGCATCCACCAGCCCGATGCCATAGCGATAGACCTCACCGCTCATGCCGTTGCTGCGCGTGATCGGCAGCGCTTCGCTGAACTGTTCCTCGCGCGGCGCCAGCATCTCGCCCTGCGGCAGGGTCGGACCCTGCGCCGAATTGGAGACCCAGCGCCCGCTGGGCAGCACCACTTCGGCGTACAAGCCGGCGCCGGGCCGGTCGAAGCGCGCATCGGGTGGGAGTTCGGGCGGAATCAGACTGCCGTCGCGTGCGAACTCGATGCTCTGCGCATAGGCCAGCGCGTAGCCCTTCAACCGGTCGCGAAGGCCATGGCCGGCAACGTCGATGAAGGCGCGATCCAGCGCATAGCCGGTCAGGGCGAGAAACGCCACCAGCCCCAGGCTTGCGGCCCACAGCTGGCGCGATTGCAGGGAGCGCGGCCGCCATCCGAAGCCAGGCGCGCGCGCGCTCATCATGGATGCAATTCCCGCGGGACGGCGATGCGCGCGGGATCAGCCTTCGTTGCTGCGCGGGATGGCGAAACGATAGCCACGGCCGCGCACGGTCTCGATCGGCTTGAGCGTGCTTTCCGGATCGAGCTTCTTGCGCAGGCGGCCGATGAACACCTCCAGCACGTTGGAGTCGCGATCGAAATCCTGCTGGTAGATGTGCTCGGTCAGGTCGGCCTTCGACACTAGTTCGCCGGCATGCATCATCAGATACTCGAGCACCTTGTACTCGTAGCTGGTCAGGTCGACGTTGCTGCCGTTGACGCTCACCGTCTGCGCGGCGAGATCCAGCACCACCGGTCCGCACTCAAGCGTCGGCTTGCTCCAGCCCGCCGCGCGGCGCACCAGCGCATTGATGCGCGCGAGCAGTTCCTCGACGTGGAAAGGCTTGACCAGATAGTCGTCCGCGCCCTGCTTGAGCCCGTCGACCTTGTCCTGCCAACTCGACCGCGCGGTCAGGATCAGAACCGGAAACTGCTTGCCCTCGTCGCGCAGCGCCTTGATCAGTTCCATGCCCGACATCTTGGGCAGGCCCAGATCGATGATGCCCACGTCAAATGGAACCTCGCGCCCCATGTACAGGCCTTCTTCGCCGTCCTGCGCCGCATCCACAGCGAAGCCTTCGCGCTTGAGGCGCGCGGCCAGGGTCTCGCGCAACGGCGCTTCGTCTTCGACCAGCAGGATTCGCATACGATTCTCCGGAATTGGACCGCCCTCAGCGCGACGGGCATTGCGATGAAGCGGTCAAACGCTTCTCGTTGCGACAGCGTGATGACTCAATCGTCGTCGTCGCGTGTAGGCGGACGCCGTTCGGCGCGTCGCTCTTCGCTGCGACGCCGCTGGGGATCGTCCATGTACACGCGCACGCGACCCCGGTCGTCGAGGACCTTGACCCGGTGCATTTCGCGGCCGTCGAACGGCACGCGTTCGGCACTCAACACCTGCCCACGCGTATCCCGCTCGACCCGGCGCACGCTGTCGGAAAGCGTGTCGTGCCGGTCGCGTTGCGGCTGCGGCGGAAACTGCGGCGCCGGTGGACCGCCGCGGCCGCGACCTTGCGCCCACGCGGCGCCCATCCCCAGCATCAGCAGGGCGGTCAGCACGAGGACCAGGGCAGGCGAACGGGGCATCGGAGAACTCGGTGTTTCCACAGTAGACGACGACAGCATGGGCCAAAAGGCAGGCCCCCTGGGCCTGCGGGCCAGCATGCAGCCGGCTCCAGGTGGATGCGGATTGTCGAAAGGAAGCAGTGAATCCGTCCTTAATTTGCTGAACGGCAGCAATTCAAAGACCTGCCTATAGCGGGCAAGCGGTTGTTTTCAAAAGATTTCTGCGACGCAACACCGGAGCGAGCCGCCCGCGGCCTCGATTGCGTCCAGCGCCACGGCGCGCAACGCGAAGCCGGCGTCCGCCAGCCCCGCCTCCACCTCCTCGCCCAACGCGCCCGCCGCGCCCTCACTCATCCATGCCGCGTCTGAAGTCAGGGCGATCGCATTGCAGGCGAATGCGGCGTGGGCCGCTGGGCCAACGCGCAGCCCATGCTCGTACAGCGCACAGATCGCGTCGGCAACCGCCGGATCGGCGAAACCCGCCGGGCTCAGCAGGGCCGCGCGACCGGCCAGCACCGCGAGCACGACGTTGGTGTGGTATTCGCCCGGCGCCAGGTCGAACAGCAGGGTCGCACGCAGGCCGAACGCGGCGTGCATCAGCGCCGCGCCCTCGGCATCGCAGCGCTCCGACAAACCGCAGAAACCGATGCCGCGCAGGCGGTCGATGACCAGCGCACCGGTCAGCTCGCAAGTGTGCGGCTGCCGCGACAGGTCCACTGTTTCGTAGCCGAGCACCTGTTGGAAGAAGCCGCGGATGTCCTCGCGCCCGGCCTCCCGCTGGCGCACCGGGTGCCGCATCCGCCCAACGATCAGCCTGCCGGGCGCGGTGGCGAACACATTGTTTGGAAACAGCCCGTCGGGCGCATCGGGATCACCGGCGAATCCAACGACCGGGAGCTGGGCCGAAAGCGCACGGTGCAGCTGTCGGTGCTGCGCCATGGCACGCGCCGGCTCGAAATCGGCGGCGGAGGCCATGTAGCGATTGTCGCGCGCCGATTCCGTCGCCAGCGCAAATCCTTCCGGCGCCACCAGGAATGCGGCCCTGGCCGTCGGCGATCCGAAGTCCGTGCGCAAGGTACGGGCACGGTTCACGAAGGCATCGATATCGCGCGTCAGCATCTGTGCGCGCTCATGCCGCGGCGCACTCGCCGGATGCAGTCAGGGCGAGCGCCTGCTCCACCAGCGCCCAGCCCGCGCCCGGGCGGTGCGCGCCTTCGCTGAGCACCTGCCGGAAGGCGCGCCCGCCGCGCTCGCCCGCGAACAGCCCCAGCCAGTGGCGGCTCATGCGGTTGAGCGGCACGCCGCGCGCGAGGTGCGCCTCCACGTAGGGCCGGAGCGTGCGCAGCAGCTCGCCGCGCGTACGCAATGCTTCGCCAAACCAGGCGACATCGATCCGATGCAGCAGATAGGGATCGTGATACGCCGCGCGCCCCAGCATGGCACCGTCGGCATGCGCCAGGTGCGCAGCGGCTTCCGCCGCATCGGCGATGCCTCCATTGACCACGACCTGGAGCTGCGGACGCTCGCGCTTGAGCCGCCATGCCCAGTCGTAGCGCAGCGGTGGCACCTCGCGGTTCTCCTTCGGCGAGAGCCCCTTGAGCCATGCGTTGCGCGCATGCACCACGAACATGCCGCAACCCGCGGCGGCGACGGCATCGACGAAAGCGAGGAAGCGGCCGAAGTCGTGGTCGTCGTCGACGCCGAGCCGGCACTTGACCGTCACGGGTATCGAGACCGCAGCGATCATCGCCGCCACGCTGTCGGCCACGAGCTGCGGTTCGCGCATCAGGCAAGCCCCGAAGCGGCCGGCCTGCACGCGATCGGAGGGGCAGCCGCAGTTGAGGTTGATCTCGTCGAAGCCGTGCGCCTGCCCGATCCGTGCGGCCTGCGCCAAGAGCGCCGGCTCGCTGCCGCCCAGCTGCAGCGCGACCGGATGTTCGATTGGATCCATCGCCAGCAATCTGGTGCGGTCGCCATGGATCACCGCATTCGCGTGCACCATTTCCGTGTACAGGCGCGCATGCGGAGCCAGCAGCCGGTGGAACACGCGGCAGTGACTGTCGGTCCAGTCCATCATCGGGGCGACGGATAACCGCAAAGACGTATCGTGCAACGAGAACTCGCGCATTCGAAGGGATGCCAACATGCGACAGGGCCTAAAAGGCGGTCATCAGGCGTCGGCCACGCTCGATGAGCGATCGCAGCAGTGGTGTCTGGATTCTGACCGGTACGGCGCTAGGTTATACCCAACCCCGTCGGGGAACCCGATCCATGCGCGCAGATCCCGCCGCGCGTGAAGCCGTATCGTTCAATGCAGATGCAGGTTCGGCAGATGATGCGGTCGATCGGGCGTCGGCGCGCATCTTAAAACGGTCTCCTTGCAACGGCCGCCATCGCGCCCGCTCTCACGGCGTTCCGCTGGCGGTCACAGTGCAGGTCAATGCGAAGCTCGCCTGCCCGCCCGCTGGCAGGGTGGGAATCGCTATGCCGGAAGACGATTGCAAGTCCACCACGGTCGGCGTCGCGGGACACACCGCGCCACCGCTGGCGCTGCAGGTCAGCGGCCCGGCGCTGCAGTCCAGCCCGGCCACGGCGGGATCGCGCAGCACCGCTCCGTCCCCAGCCGCGGGACCAGCGTTGGCCACCGTCAGGGTGTAAACGATCTGACCGCCGGACGGGACCGTCGCCGGATCGGCTGTCTTCACAATCGACAGGTCGGTCTGCGGCAGCGGCGTGTTGATCAGATCGCAATCCACCACGTCGCCCATCTCCAGAATATTCAGCACCGGCGGCGAGGCGGGGTCGTACTCGTCGTCGAGCACGGTCTGTCCGCTACCGGTATTGACGCAGACGACGCGCCGCGCGTAGGAATCCAGCGTCGACGCGCTGCCGGGCGCCATCTCCTCGACCAGGGTCAGCGCATTGCCCGACATCGCCATGGTGCCGATGTACGGATAGGCGCCGGTCGCCGCACCGCTGGTGGTGCCAGAAGCGACCGTCAGGCCGTCGACGTTGACAATGCGATAGATGAACTGGTCCGAAGCGTCGACGCGGCCTTCAGGCAGCACCTTGCGCAGGCGCATCGCGCAGCAGCGCACGCCGACCGCGATGCCTTGCCCGGCGGCGGAGTGGATCTGTCCCATCACCGTGAACGGCTGCGCGCTGCCCACCGCCTTCTGTGACGCCAGCACCACGGCATTGGCATCGCTGCCGGCGGTCATGCCCTTGAAGCGAAGACAGTCGACGTAGCTGCCCAGGCAGGCGGAAGCCACTCCTGGATCGAGCGTGGCCGGCGTGCCCTGCTGCACGGCCGAAGCCGGCGCGTTACCCAGCCACTCCAGCACGCTCCAGGGCGATCCGCCTGAGACCACGCCGAAGTCCAGGTACTCGGGGTTGGCGTTCAGACGCTCGGCGTCGGCCACCACGATCTCGAACGGCAGATCGGTCACCTCGGATCCGTCCGGGGCGTACAGACGGATGTCGGCCAGCGTCAGCACGGCGTTGTTGCCGCGCCCGTCCGGCGAATGCAGCGCCGCTGCGTTCGGCGTGAGGATGGTGTAGAAGCCGGAGTTGCCGCTGAAGTTCGAACCCGTCCAGGTCGGCGCCTGGCGCACTGTCAGGCGCGGGTTCGCAGCGCTACCGCCGCTGACGCTGACATTGAGCTGGATCCTGGAGCCGTCTGGCAGATCGAACTCGAGCGGCGCATTGCTCGTTCCGCTCGGCAGGTCCTCATCGATCGCACCAAACTGGAACCAGCAGATGGTGCCGACGTACAGGCCGTTCGAGTTCGGATCGGCAAGGCGGCATTCGTTGGCTGAGGCCATGGGCACCGCGCCCAGCAGCAGGAGCAACGCCAGCAGGGCGCGGGGGAAGGAACCGGCGGCGCTGCCGCCGCGTCGGCGGATCCGGCGTGATGCGAAATCCATGATTGCCGCCCCTGCGGTGATCGTGTATGCGCCGAAGCGTGGTTTCCCGGCTTGTCTGGCCATTAGTAGCTCCCCACGAAGTTGACGAACCAACCCTTGTGGTCGTAGTCGAAGTCGGTCAGGTCGTCGCTGAAGTCGGTGAAGTTGTAGCCGGCGCCGACGCGGAAGTTGCGGCCAAGGTCGCGGTCCACGCCGACCAGCCAGCCCTGGCGGGTGCCGCCATCGTCGACGTCCAGCCAGCGGTACTCGGCCATCGCGTGCCAGCGGTACACCAGTTCGTAGCGCACCTGCGCCGCGGCGAAGGTGGTGGCCGAATCGAACCAGTCGCCTGTGCCGCGGCCGAAGCGCACCTCGCCCTCGCGCCGCGCCAGCTTGCCGGCGAACTCCCAGTGCCGGTCGTGGCGGTACACGCCCTCGAACGACAGCACCTGGGACTTCTGGTCGACCTGCGCGCCGCCGACCTGGCCCAGCGTGGCCAGGTCGTAGAGGTAGGTGTAGCGGCCGAACAGGCCCCAGCGCGTGCTGTTCCACGGCCGGTAGGCGAAACCGAAGTTGCCCTCGATGAACTTCGCGCTCGCCTCCGGGTTGATGTCGTCCTGGGTGTCGGCGTAGTTCAGGCGTGCGGCGATCCGCCAGCTCTCGTCGAACTTGTGGGTCAGCCGGTTGGTGCTCACCCACTGGGTGACGCGTTCGGCGCCGGTGTCCTCGCGCAGCTCCAGCTTGCTCTGCCAGGTGGTGTCGCTGGAGGTGTGACCGCCGCTGACGCTGATCGCGCGTCGGTCGACATCGCCGCCGCCGGCGTTGGTCAGATCGCCCTCGCTCAGGGTGAAGCCGACGTTCCAGCCCTGCACCGGGTAGAAGTCCATGCCGAAGGTGTGCGCCAGGCCGCTCTCGCGCCGGCTCTTCAGGAACTGGCTCTCGTTGAACAGGTTGACCTGGTTCGACAGCCGCCAGCGCTGGCCCAGCGTCCAGCCGTTCTGCGCATTGGGGTTGAATAGCGGGTCGTAGTCGCTGCGGTCGGTGGAATAGGTGTAGCTGCCGTAATAGCTGTGCTGCGCCGAACGCCGCCATTCGCCGCTGACCTGGGCCGCGTCGCCGCGGTCCCCGGTGGTCATCTCGGCGCCGAGCGTGGACAGGTTGGCGAAGTTGTAGCGGCCGCCCAGGGAGAAGGCGTCGTTGTCGGCGTAGCGGCCGCCGTCGTCGTCGAGCGTGAGCTGGGCAGTGCCGTACAGGTCGAACGCGGTGCCGAAGCGATGGGTGTAGCGCGCGGCGCCAAGCAGGCCGGCGGCGTCGAGCGCGGCGCGCTGCTCCTCGACCCGGCGCAGCTCGAAGGCCAGCGCGTCGAAGTCGCCGATCCGCCACTCGGCGTTCGCCTGGGCCTGGGTCAGCACGTCGCCCGCGCGCTCGGCGCGGCTGTAGCGCGCGAACACGCCCACGTCCGGCCCGAACTGGCCGAGCACCTCGGCGCCGTACTCTTCGATGTCGGCGCCGGTGTCGAAGCGCGAGATCGAATAGCCGGCATCCACCTGCCGCCACCACGCGCCGGCGCTCCACGGCTGCGCGGTCCAGCCCAGCTCCTCGAAGTTGGCGCGCGCCTCGACTGCGGTGGCCTCGCCCTCGCGCACGCCTTCCGGGTTGAGGCGGGTGAAGCTCAGGCCGCCGTTGTCGGAGAAGAACACCGGCGCGCCGGTGGACTCGGTGCGGCTGTGCTCGAGCTTGAGGTAGGTGCCCTTGCCGGCCTGCAGGGTCACGTCGGCGCCCATCAGGGTGTAGTCCTCGCCCGCGCGGTTCTCGTCCACGTAGGTCAGGCCGACGCCGAGGTGGTCGCCGAACCAGTGCTTGCCGCGCACACCGGCGGTGACCTCGTCGGCGTTGAAGTCGCTGGGCAGCCATTCGTAGTCGACGATCAGGCGCTGCTCGAAACCGTCCAGCGGCGCGTCGCGGGTCAGGGTCGGGATGTTTTCGCGGGTGACCTGGGCCAGCGGCCGGGTCAGCAGCACGCGGCCCTGCAGTTCGTCGATCTCGTAGTCGGCGCCGCGCAGCAGCTCCACGCGCTGCTCGACGCGGCCGGTGGTGCGGTCACGCACCTCCAGCACCACGCGGTCGGAACCGGGCAGGAGGTCGGTGTGGCGCAGGTAGTACAGGCTGCCGCCGGTGCCGAGGAACTCGCTGTGCCCGGGCGCGGTTTCCGCTTCGGATGCAAACGCGCGCAGTTGCGTGGCCGGATCGCCCCAGGCGTTGGCCATGCGCGAGCGCCAGTTGAACGCGGCGCCGTAGAGCGAGCGCACATACTGGCCGTACTCGGTGCCGGTGAGGCCCGTGGCGAAGTTGCCCCACAGGGCCTCGTTCTTGTCCCAATCCACGCGCACGTAGAACCGGCCCATGGTGTCGACATCGCGCCAGACGTTGGAGTCGTCGCCGTAGGTCGGGTAATACAGGTCCGGATCGAGGCGGCGGAACACGTCCTGCGGGTCGGCCGAGGTGAAGCCGTCGAACAGATCCTCGAGCGGACGGTTCTGCGTATCCGCCTGGGCGGTGAACAGGTATTTGCCGCCCAGCTTGGCCTTGCCGTAGAAGGCCAGGCGGCCGTCGCTGAGGATGTCGTCCTCGCGCCCGGCCAGTGCCAGCGACTGGCCGGTGCCGCTGGCGCTGTTCTCGTACACGGTGATGTCGGCCAGCGCCACGCCGAAGAAGTAGCGGCCGCTGACGTCCACGTCGAGCGCTTGCGTGATCGGCGGCGTGCCTTGGGCGCCTTGCAGGCCGATCTCGAACCGGTGCCGGCCCACGGGCATCAGGTATTCGGCGACGAACTTGCGTTCCAGGTCGACCGGGTAGTTCTCGCCGTTGATGCGCAGCGCGTAGCCTTCGGGCAGGTTGCGGCCCTGCACGCGCACGCGCGAGCCGTAGATCGGGATGTTCTGCTGGCGCAGGCCGTTGCCTGCGAACGCGTCTTCCACCAGTTGCCGGGTCAGCGCCTGGTCGGCGCTCAGCGCGGTGCCGAGCGCGCGCTCGGCGCCCTCGCGCAGTTGGATGCGGCCGCGCTCGACCTCGTCGGGGCGTACCAGCTGCAGCTTGCGCGGCGCAGTCTCGTCGAAGTTGCCCTTGTCGTCGTAGGCGCGCAGCACGTACACCAGCTCGTCGCCGTCGCGCAGCTGCAGTCTGGCCGGCAGCGCGCCGTCCCATTCTGCCTGCGCGGCGGCCTGCACCGGCAGCGAAAGCTGCATGACCGGCGCGATCAGGTCTGCGTCGTTGCCGCGGTACACGCTCAGCTCGTAGCGCTTCACGAACGCCACGTAGTTGCTGCGCACGAAGAAGCGCACCGGCTCGGCGATGCGGCCGCCGTCGAAGGCGACCATCGCCGGCGCGGTGATGGTGAGTTCCGGCGCGCCCAAGCCCGGGTCCTCGGTGGCCCAGACCGCGCCGCCGCCCGGCAACTGCGCCGAGAACGTGCCTTGGGCCTGCGCGCGGCCGGGCTGTTCGAGCGCGACCGAGACGCGGCGGTCCGGCTGCAGCGCCTGTGACGACGAGCCCGCGCTGGTGCCGGTGGTGGCCGGCTGGTCGTAGCTGCGCGTGCGCACGCGGAACACCAGCTCGCCGTTGCTGTCGCTGCAGGCGTCGCCTGCGCATTCGATCGGCGCACCCGCCGGCGCTGGCGTGGTGTTCTGCATCGGCGCGGCGTCCTGCGCCGATGCGGTGGCGCTCATGCCGGCCAGGATGCCGATCAGGGTGGTGTCGAGCAGTTTCATCTTCATGATCCGGATCCCCCTCACTTGCGTTCCGTAGCGACGGGGGCCGTCGGATCGCTGCTTGCCTCGACGCGCACCTTGGCGGCCACTTCCGGGCCGAGCCGCTGCACCAGCGCCTGCTGCACGGCGGTGGCCCGGCGCAGGCCGAGCGCGGCGTTGTAGGCGTGCGAGCCGCGCACGTCGGTGTGGCCGACGATCGCCACCACGCCGCCACCGAGCGTTTCGAGCCGCTGTGCGACCGCGTCGAGCAGACCCTCGAACTCGGGCCGGATGTCCGATTTGTCTGTGTCGAACAGCACCGTGCCTAGCAATGCGCCGCCGGCGTCCACGCCCGCGACCAGGCTGTGCGGGTCGTTCACCTCGGTGCGCAGGACCACGCTCAGCCTGGCCTGCGCCTGTGCGTCCACTTGCGTCTTGAGCGCGTCGCGCACCGCCGCGGCACGCGCGAAGGCTAGGGCTTCGCTGTCGCCATCGGCGGTGATCACCACTTCGCCGCCGCGGTACGCATCGACCTTTTCGGCCATCCGCTCAATCGCGGGCAGGTAGGCTTCGCGCACCTCGGCGCTGCCCGGGGCGAAGATCACCTCGCCCAGCTCCAGTTCCACCTTGCGCTCGCCGCCTTCCAGCACCTGCACCGGCAGCCGCACGCCGAAGTCGAAGCGCACCGGGATGCCCGGGGTCACGCGACGCAGGCGCGGGTTCTCGGTGGTGAACACCGTGCCCGGAGGCAGCGTGGCCGGATCGACCTTGAGGATGAAGTTGCGGCCGTGGCCCCAGTCGCCACCCCAGACGTCGGCCAGGTGGTAGCGGCCGTACTGGTCGGTCTCGATCAGCAGGCCTTCCACCGAGGCGATGCGCACGCCGGGGATGCCGCGCTCGTCGATACCCTGGTTCGAGATGACATAGGCCACCTCGAAGCCGCCCTCCACCGCGGACACCGTGCGCTCCACTGTCGGCTCGGCCACGGTTAGGCCCTTGGCGGCTTCGCCTGCGCGCTCCACCCTCGTGTTGCCTGCGGCATCCATGCGCACGGTGACGCCCTGGGCGCTGGTCAGCACGAAGTCGTCGGTGAACTCGGCCGAGGTCAGGCGCTGGCGGAGCGTGATGCGATGCGCCTGCACCGGATCGGCTTCGGACTGGCGGGCGGAGATCGCGCCCACGTCGACGCCGTGCAGCAGCGGCGCGCTGGCGTCGGCCAGCGGCTGCGGGCCGTCGCCGCGGTCGATCGTGGTCGAGCCGGCGATGTAGGCGCCCGGCGCGAAGCCGCCCTGCACGCGCACGTCGACCAGGTCGGCGCGATCCTGCCAGCCGTCGCCGTCGCGGTCGTCGAACACCGTGCCGAAGATCAAGCTGTCGTCGAGCAGCGGATCGGTGTCGAGCGCGACCTGCGCGGTGGCGACGTTGGAGACCGGATCGCCCGACTCGTCCACGGCCACCGCCTCGTTGACGTGCACGCCCGCGCGCACGCCGGCGCCCACGCGCAGCAGGTAGACGATGGTCGCGTGTGCGCCAGCGTCGATGTCGAGCCCGCCGATGCGCAGCGGATGCTTGCCGTCCAGCGCGAAGCCGCCGTCGCCGTCGGCGACCGCCATCGATCCTTCGACGTAGCTGAAGCCGGCCGGCGGCGTATCGACGACGACGGCGCCGGTCACGTTCACCGCGCCCACGTTCTCCACCGTCAGCGTGTAGCGGACCAGGTCGCCGATGGCGACGTCGCGCACGCCGACGGTCTTGACGATGCGCAGCTGCACGTCGTCGGACAGCTCGTGGCGGGTGTCGCAGTCGCTGCACTCCGGCGGCGGCTGGCCCTGCCCGCCATCGGACTGGCCGATCACCACGTTCTCGACCGTGCCCGAGGCCGCGGCGGTCACCGTCGCCGGGTAGGCGAAGATATAGGCGCCCGGCACCGAGCCGGCCGGCAGCACGCAGACCACGTTCGCGCCTTCGGCCGTGCAGCCGGCAGGCAGCGCGCCCACGGCCAGGCCCGGTCCGGGCGTGTCGACCAGGCGCACGTCCACCAGCGTCGCCGAGTTCTCGATCGTCGCGGTCAGCGTGTACTCGATGGTGTCGCCGACGGCGACCTCCTGGTCTTCGCCCGGAGTGGCGCTCTTGGCGAGGACCACACGCGGGGAAACCAGCTGATGTTCCGTGCTGCAGGTCGTGCACGCCGGCGGCTGACCGCCGGTACCGGTGCCGCCGGTGGCGGCGACCACGTTGCTCACGATGCGCGCTGCATCGGGATCCACCGTGGCGGTGTAGTTCAGCGGGTACGTGCCCGGCACCGTGCCCGCGGGCAGCGTGCAGGTCAGCGCGCCCGTGCAGGCGAACGCGCCGGCGCTGGTCACTTCGGCGAAGGTCAGGCCCTCGCCCGGGGTGTCGCTCAAGGTCAGCGTGTCGATCGTCGCCGAGTTCCCGACCGTCACGGTCAGCGTGTAGACGATGGTGTCGCCCGCGCGCACTTCGGTGCCGCTGCCCGGGTTGGAGGACTTCGCCACCCTGATCACCGGCGCCACCACGACGTGTTCGGTCGTGCAGGTGGTGCACTCCGGATCCGGATCGCCGCCCGGCGGATTGCTCGCCGTCACCGCGTTGCGCAGCGTGCCGGCGGCGTCCGCATCGACCGTCGCGGTGTAGCTCACCGGGTATGTGCCCGGCACCGTGCCCACGGGCAGCGTGCAGGTCAGCGTGCCGGTGCAGGTGAACGCGCCCGCGTTCGTCACTTCGCCGAAGGTCAGGCCTTCGCCCAGCGTGTCGGCCAGGGTCACCGCCTCGGTCGTCGCCGAGTTGGCCACCGTCACCATCAGCGTGTAGGTCAGCGTGTCGCCCGGCGACACCTCGCTGCCCGGCGCGGGGTCGGCGCTTTTGACTACCGCGATCGAGGTTTCGTCCAGTTCGTGCTCGGTCGTGCACGACGTGCAATCTGGGTCCGGATCGCCGCCCGGCGGCGTCGATGGCACCACCATGTTGCCCACCGAACCGGTTGCATCGGCATCCACCGTGGCGCTGTACGCGAAGGCATGCGGACCCACCGCGGCACCGGCCGCCAGCACGCAGCTCACCACCTGGCCGCTGGCCGTGCAGCCGGCCGGCAGCGCGCCGGCAAGCGTCAGGCCGTCGCCGAGCGTGTCGGTCAGCGTGATCGCCTCGGTCGTGGGGGCGTTCGCCACCGCCACCGTCAGCGTGTAGGCGATGGTGTCGCCCGGGCTCACCGTCGCGCCCGTTCCCGGGTTCGACGTCTTCGTCACCGCGGTTTCAGGCGTCAGCGGATGCTCGGTCTCGCAGCTCGTGCAGCCGGGGTCCGGGTCGCCGCCCGGTGGCGTGGTCGGCACCACCACGTTGCCGACCGAACCGGTCGCGTCGGCGTCCACCGTCGCGCTGTACGCGAAGGCGTGCGAGCCCACCGCGGCACCGGCCGCCAGCACGCAGGTCACCACCTGGCCATTCGCCGTGCAGCCTGCAGGGACCGTGCCGGCGAGCGTCAGGCCGTCGCCGAGCGTGTCGGTCAGCGTGATCGCCTCGGTCGTGGCCGCATTCACCACCGTCACCGTCAGCGTGTAGGCGATGGTGCCGCCCGGGCTCACCGCCGTTCCCGTCGCCGGGTTCGATGTTTTCGCCACCGCCGTTGCGGGCGTCAGCGGATGCTCGGTCCCGCAGCTCGTGCACTCCGGGTCCGGACCGCCGCCCGGTGGCGTGGTCGGCACCACCACGTTGCTGACCGAACCGGTCGCGTCGGCGTCCACCGTCGCGCCGTACGCGAAGGTGTGCGGACCGACCGTGGCGCCCGCCGCCAGCACGCAGGTCACCACCTGACCGCTCGCCGTGCAGCCTATGGGGACTGAGCCGGCCAGCGTCAGGCCGTCGCCCAGCGTGTCGGTCAGCGTGATCGCCTCGGTCGTCGGCGCGCCCGCCACCGTCACGGTCAGGGTGTACGCAATCGTCTGGCCAACCGCGACCGCCGCGCCGCTGGCCGGGTTCGATGTCTTCGCCACCGTCGCGGAGGACGTCAGCGGATGCTCGGTCTCGCAGCTCGTGCACTCCGGCTCCGGACTGCCGCCCGGCGGCGTGGTCGGCACCACCACGTTGCCGACCGAACCGATCGCGTCGGCGTCCACCGTCGCGCCGTACGCGAAGGTGTGCGGACCGACCGTGGCGCCCGCCGCCAGCACGCAGCTCACCACCTGGCCGCTGGCCGAGCAGCCGGCCGGCAGCGCGCCGGCCAGCGTCAGGCCGTCGCCCAGCGTATCGGTCAGCGTGATGTCTTCGGTCGTCGCGGTATTCGCCACCGTCACCGTCAGCGTGTAGGCGATGGTGTCGCCGGCGCTTACCGCCGTGCCGGAGGCCGGATCGGAACTCTTGGCGACGCTGGTCGCCGGCCCCAAGGGCGTGGTTTCCTCGCAGTCGTTGCCGGCGGCCGTGCAGTCGATGGAATCGTTGGGGAAGGTCACCGCGTTGGCGATGCCGGACACGCCCGCGGGCACCGGATCGTCGATCTGCACCACGAAGTCCAGCACCGCGCTGCCGTTCGCCGGCAGGTTGACCGCGCTGGTGTTGGTGCAGGCGGTGCCAGTGCAGGTGAAGTCGTTGCCGGTCGCCACGTCGGTGGTGTTGGCCGGCACGGTCTCGGCCACGTCGCCACCGAACAGCGTCCCGGCGGCACCACCGGTGTTCTCGATGGTGATGGCATAGGTGAGCACGTCGCCCGGAACGACCGCGGCGCCGTCGACGTAGGGCTGGCCGTTGACTTGGGCCAAGGTCTTCTCGACCGAGAGTTCCGGCTCGGCCAGGATCGGGAACGCGCACGAGGCCAGGTCGCGCGCGCCGCCCGCGCCGGTCGGCGCCGACGGCGTCAGGGCGCCCGTTGCCGGATCGTAGGCGTAGTACTGGCTGGGGCTGTTGTTGTTGGCGAAGTACAGGCGGCCGTCGTCGCCATAGGCGATGCCGGCCCACTGGATTGTCGATGGCTGCCCGCCCAGCAGCGGCCGCGTCTGGCGGACGGCCAGCGGGTTGCCCGGCGCCGAGAAGTCGATGCGGTACAGGTCCTGCCCGGTCGCGATCCAGCCGAAGCCCTCGCCGTCGAAGGCGAGATCGCCCGAGCCGGTGTTGGTCGGCGGGACGTCGTACTGCAGGTTGCCGATCTGCTGCACGCCGTAGCCGAAGCCGGTCCCGTTCGCGGTCAGCCGGTAGACCACCGGGGAGCTGCCGCTACCGATCAGGTAGCCGACGCCGTCCGGGCCGATGCCGGCGCGCGGCAGGTCGCCGTTCGGGATGCCCGCGGGAAGCGCCTGGTACCAGCCACCGTTGTCGGCGTCGTAGGCCCAGAGCATGGATCCGGTGGTGGCGTGGAACAGCAGGCGATCGTTGACCGGGTCGACCATGAGCGCGTTGACGTTGCCGCTCACCGTCGGCAATGCCAGCTCGGGCACCACCGCATCCGCGCCAGCGCCGGGCTCGTAGCGCCAGACCTGGACGCCGTTGACGATGTTGTAGACGGCGTTCGAAGTCGCGCCTCCGCCCGGCGCCGTGCAGAAGCTGTAGTTCGCCGCCGCTGCGATTGCGACCGTCGCGCTGTCGGTGTTGTTGCTCGGATTGGTGTCGCTGGTGCCGTCCGGTGCAGCGATCGTCGCCGTATTGGTGACGGAAGCCGCCTGCGCTCGGGCGGGCGGGGCGGTCAGCCCGCAGAACCCGGCCACCAGCGTCAGCACCATGCTTGCGGCGGCCGCCCTGGCCCACCGGATACTGTTCGATCGCACCTGCAACCCCCTTGGAAAGTCCGCGGCGTACCGGCGCGCATGGGTGCGCGTCGGTGCCGTCTTCGTCATGCGGTCACGGTCAGGGGTAGGCGTCCGTCACGCCGGACACTTCATCGATGCGAAGCCTTGGCTTCCCAACCGGGCTTCCGACGCGCCCGGTGCAGTCCCAGGCTTTGTGAAGTGCGTCAAGAAGCGCGCGCACTTTAGGCAGGGAAAAATGCGACATCAATCACGTTCTCTCACCAATCCTCACCGGAAGCGGGTTGTTTCTGCGACAGACCTGACAATCGCTCCGGGACGCCTGTGTCTATCCTGTCCACCGCTGGCCACCAACACGCGCGAAGGGAAGAGAGATGGAACCGCTGACGGTAGGCGCCGAGGCGCAGCGCGCCGTTCGGCGCATGGCGGACCCGCCCGGGCTCGCACCCGCCGTCCCGCCGCAGGACCGCCGCAACGCGCTGATGCTGCAGACCGTCCTCGCGATCACGGTTGCCGCCGCAGGATCGATGGCGGTGCATTCGCTGCTCGGCGGACGCGACGCGGCCAGCAGCGAAACCTGGGGGCCGCTGGCCATCGCCGTCTACGCGCTGGGCTGCCTGTGGCTGCTGCGCCGCAGCCGCTACCGGCTGTCGGCGGCCTTCGCCGTCTGCGGCGGGATGGTGCTGATCGGCGTGAGCTACGCCAACTACGGACTGCAGGCGCAGGCCGGCCTGCAGATGACGCATCTGATTCCGCTGCTGTTCGCCGGACTGTTGCTCGGCCGCGCCGCGGTCTGGTGGACGGCGCTGGCCAGCGGCGTCGCCCTTGCGCTCGGCGCGCGCATCGACCTGATGCGGGCGGCGAACGCGGCGGCGTCTGCGCAGGTCCTGCCCGACCTGGTGCTGTCGACCTTGAACTTCCTGGTCCTGGCGGTGATTCTCGATCGGCTGATCCTGTCCTCGCAGCGCGCGATCGAGCGCAGCAATGCCCTCGATGCGGCCAACGCGGAACTCGAACGCGAGATCGAACAGAACGAGCGCGCCCATGCGCGCCTGCTGCACACGCAACGGATGGAGGCGATCGGTCGTCTGTCAGCGGGCGCGGCGCACGATTTCAACAACATCCTGCATGTGATCCTGGGGCTCGCCAGCTCGCCCACCTCGCAGGAAGCGGAACGCGACGGCACGCTGGCGATGATCCTCCAGGCGGCCCAGCGCGGCGCGGTGGTCACCCGCCGCCTGCTGAGCTTCAGCCGCAACCAGGAGCGCCAGGTATCGGTGTTCGATCTCACCGAAGCCGTCGCCGGCATGGGCCCGCTGATCGAACCGATGTTCCACTCCGGCGTCCGCGTCCGCCTGGACAGGACCTCGCTGCGCCTGTTCGTCGAGGCCGACCGCGATGAGCTGGAACTGGCGCTGCTCAACATGGCCAGCAACGCCAGCGATGCGATGCCCGAGGGCGGCCGTTTCGGACTGGCCGTCGAACGCGACGGCGACCACGCGCTGATCCGCGTCGAAGACACCGGCACGGGCATGACCGACGAGGTGCGCGCGCGCCTGTTCGAATCGTTCTTCACCACCAAACCCCGGGATCGCGGCACCGGCATCGGCATGACCATCGTGCAGCGCTTCGTCGCCGACAGTGGTGGGCGGATCGATGTCGACAGCGCGCCCGGACGCGGCACGCTCATCCACCTGCGCCTGCCGCTGGCCGCGGCAGGCGACGACCCGCGGACGGACGCGGTGGACGGCTTGCGGGTACTGCTGGTGACCGGGGACGATGCGATCATGACGCAGGCCGCGCAGGCGCTGCGCGCCGGCGGCTGCCATGTCGATGCCGCGAAGCTAGGCGATGAAGCATTGGCGTGCGCGCTGTACACCAGCCACGTCGACGTAGTGATCGCCGACCAGGATTTGCCGGATATCGATGGCGCCACGCTGCTGTGGCAGCTGGGCAACGTGCTGCCCAATGCACGGCGCATGCTGTTGGCGGACGACTTCCTCTCTGACCTCGACGACCTACGGATCGTGCACCTGCCCAAACCGCTCGACAACGAGCGATTGTTGCAGGCCCTGCGCGCCGCCTAAGGAAGATCCGAACCACTGGTTTGCTCGTCATTCCCACCTTCGCTGGAATGACGGCAGTCATTCACAATGGGGCCGAGCCTTCGAAGAGCTCTACACGGGCGCGGCGAAGCGACGATCTACTCGGATCATTCGCGGGGCGCGGCGCCGGGCTCGCGGTGCCGATCGCGTCCCTGGCCGAGGCTACCGGCAGGCCGGCGGCGGCCGATCGCGGACGGCAGCCGCACGCGCTCATGCCGGGTGCCGCCAACCAACACCACCAGCCCCATCGAGGTCGCCAGCGTCCAGATCCAGGGTCGCTGGTACCACGGTTGCGGGTGCATGATGCGCAGCCTGGCCGCCACCGGCGACCACGGGCCTCCGGCGACGCGTGCCTGCACTTCGAACAGGTGCTCGCCCCACGGAACCGAGGGATAGAGAATGCTGCGGTCCTGTCCGGCCTCCACCCAGTCCGCATCGAAACCGGACAGGCGGAAACGGAAGCGGGTTTCCCGCGGCCTGCTCAGATTGATCGCGGTGTAGCGGATCTGCAGATTGCGGGTGAACGAGGCCAGATTCAGGACGGCATCGGGGATCTCGCGCGCCACACCGGCCGCCGCGACATCTTCGATATGCGCACGTGGCGGCGCCGGACGGACTTCGGGGATACGCTCCGGGTCGAGCACGGCGAACCCTTCCACCAGCGAGAACCACAGCCGCCCCTGTGCGTCGCGCAGGCAGGGCGAGGTGGTCCCGCCGTTGATCTCGGGCGGCATCAGGCCTTCATCCGCCGCAAACACCACCGACTCGATCGTCTCTCCCGCCCCGCCCGGCGCCGGCAACAAGGTCACGCCGCGGTTGCCTCCGAGCCACAGCCGACCGCGGTCGTCGGCAAGGATGCAGGACACGGCCTCGTCCGACAGGCCATTGTCGCTGCCGTAGCTGTGCACGCGATCGCCCACGATGCGGTTGAGGCCGCCGCCGTAGGTTCCCACCCATAGCGCACCGTCGCGGTCCTCGTAGAGGTCGCGGGCAAAGCGCGAGGAGAGACCTTGCTGCGGCGACCAGCGTTCGACGACCCGATCGCCCACCAACCGCACCACGCCCTGGTCGCCCACGAACCAGGTCCCGGCGCGTGCGGACTTTACGAACCGATTGATGCGCATGCCCTGCACCGCGGCGATACGCCGCCGATCGAGCACACGCCCTTCGCCGTCCACCCGCAGCACGAAGGTCGACGCGCCGGCGCTGACCAGCAGGCCGCCATCGTCCTGTTGCCCGATGCCGATGGAGCCGATTCGCGGCCAGGAGGCAATGCGCTCGACCGCACCATCGGTCATCCGCCCCAACTCGCCCGAACTGGTCCCGATCCAGAGCGCACCGCTGCGATCCAGCAGCAGGCTGGAAACGCAGTCGTTGCCCAGGACCTCGCCGATCGGCCATTCGCGCACGCGGCCGTCGGCGCCGAAATGGCGCAATGCACCGCAGGCCAAGCCGAACCAGAACCCGCCCCGACCGTCCGGCGCCACCGCGCGCCCCGATCGGCCGCTTCCCAGCTGCGCCTTCGCAAGCAGGCCGAACACCGGGTCGCGAAGCCGCAGCAGGCCCCTGCTGGTGGTGCCGATCCAGAGATTGCCCTCATCGTCGCGGGCCAGGCTGCTGATGCCGGTTCCGGACAGTTCGGACACGCGGCGCCAGCTTCCCGGAGCGTGTTCGCGCAAGACCTGCCTGTCGCCCTGCGCGACCCACCACCGGCCGTTCGCGTCCCGGGCCGCGTACCTGGGCTGGATCACGTCCTGCGACGTCCAGCGCCGGTCGTCGTGACGGTAGCGGTAGAGCCGCTGCGGAGTTCCGACCAACAGGCCGTCGCCGTCGCGCTCGAGCATGTATACGTCCGTCTCGCCATCGGGCAGCGGTACGTCACGCAAGCTGTTCCCGGACACGATGTGGAAGCCTTCGTAGCCGCCGACGAACACCCGGCCGCTGCCGTCGATGACTAGGTTGTTGTAGCCGGCGCGGCCCGGACGCGCGAGGCGCATGGCGCGCATGCTGGTGGGATCGAGCCGAAAAATGCCGTCGCCGCTGGCGACCCATATCGAGCGGTCCGGCGCCTGCGCGATCGCGGAAACCTGGCAGGTACCGCCGCAGATCGACAGATGACGGAACGCACCGCGCTCGAACACGCTCAGCCCGGCGTCCTGGGTACCGATCCACAAGCGCCCGCGGTCGTCCTCGAACAGGGACAGGACGCGATCGCTGGCCGGCCCGCCGCGGCGTCCGCCTATCGCCGATGGCGCGTCCCGGGCGGTTCGTTCGCGCAAGATGCGGAACGTCGATCCGTCGAATCGCGCCAGCCCGCCGAAGGTCCCCAGCCAGAGGTAGCCGTCGCGGCCCTGGACGATGGCGTTCACGCCCGACTGCGGCAATCCGTCGTCGTGGGTGAACGCCCGCGGCACGAACCGGTAGTCCGGAACCACGCGCTCCTCCGCCATGGCCACGGCGCAGATCGTCAGCAGGACGAACGCCGCCAGCGGCAGGCGCATCGACCTCACCGTACGCGGCTTCCCATGTCGGCGGCGGCGGAAGGCCGGCGCGGGCGGTGCCACGCCTGCACGAAACGCGGATGACGTGCTCCGGATCGGAGCCGGGGCGGTAGGTCGCGGCCGATCACCACACCAGCACGTAGCCGATCCCGCGCACAGCGCGCAGCGGCAGTTCCACTCCCGCGTGCTTGAGGCATTTGCGGCGCAACCGGTAGACCAGCATTTCCAGCCGGTGCGGATCGAAATCGTGCACGTTCTCCACCAATCGTTCGATCAGCGCATCGCGCCGGACCGGAATGCCCGGCTGCGCCGCCAGCATCGAAAGCACCTGGCGTTCGGCCAGGCTCATCTCGACCTCCGCACCGACCGGCGTCACGATCCGCCACGCGGCCTCGTCAATACGCCAGCCCTGCGCTCGAACGGGGGCTGGCGCGGCCGGTGCGGCTTCGACACGGCGCTTCAGGTTCCACAGCGTGGCCGTCAGCGTCTCGATGTCGGTCGGCTTGTGCAGGTAGACGTCCGCGCCGGCGCGCAGGCCGCGTAATTGGTCCTGTACCGAGCTGAGGCCGGTCAGCATGACGATTCCGATCGAGCCCGACAGGCTGCGCAGGTGCGCGGCGATGCCGAAGCCATCCTCGTCCGGGAGCGAGACATCGAGCAGCACCAGGTCGTAGCGCCGGGCCGTCATGGCCCGATAAAGATCCAGCGCGCTCGCCATGCCGTCCACCGAGAAACCGGCCGCCGCCAGCCTGGGAACCAGGAACGATTCCCTGTACTGGGCATCGTCTTCGACCACCGCCAGGGTAATCCGGTCGCTTGTCGATCGCGCTTCCGATGCATCGCGGGCCGAATCCGAGCCTCCCGCGTCGTAACTTCCCTGCAATTCCATCAACGTCTTCCCCTTCGACCACCGCCGCTGCCGTCACCCGCCCGGTGATGGCGCGAGGGCGATGCCCGCTTCCTCACGATTTCCCTCGCCCGACCCTGCGTACCGGCGTCGCGCCGTGGCGCCGAACCTGCCAATGCGTTCCAGCATCCGGGTTGTCCCCAAGTACCGCCGCCGCGGCCCGGCGCAACCATCGCGCAACGCTTCGCTGTTAACGCTACCAGCGTGCGAACGCAACGTCCATCGCCAGGACGCCGGCTCGCGACTCCGGTCGATCATTTTGACCGCGGATCCAGCCATCCGCAGGGTCCGTGCTGACAGTGCGATGTGGTGTAGGTCGGAAGACAAGAAGAAGGCGTTTTATGGGACGGGACTGCGACAACGCACCTGGCTGAGCGAGAACGACCAACACGAAGAATCGGAGCGCTGGGAACGGCCAAGGTTTCGCCAGAAACACTCGTGGCGATGCAGGACCAGGAACCCCTTTGCTGGTTCGCCTTGCTTTCGTCTCGAACAAATGTCCGTTCCAAAGCCGACGGCGCCGGCCGTTCATGCCGCCAGCACCGCAGGCGCGAGCCGCGCGCGGTTCTCCGGCAGGCCACGTGCGGAGGTCTCGTAGAGGAACACATGGCCCGCCTGCGGCTGTGTCACGCGCGCGGCTGCGTCCAGGCCGATCCACGCCGAGGTCACGCACAGTAATTCGAGCGCATCGCCGCCGAACGCCACGCAGCTGGGCTGCATCGCGCCGGGTGTATCGACGGTTTCGAGCACCTCGCCGGTGGGCGAGTAACGCACGACCCGGCCACCGCCCCATTGCGCGTTCCACACTGCGCCCTCGGCATCGACCGTGGAGCCATCGGGCTCCGCGCCCGGGCCGGTGCGCGCGAATTCGCGGCGCCGCGACGGCAGGCCGCTGTCCGGGTCGAAGTCATAGGCATGGATCGTGTGCCGGGGGGAATCGGCGAAATACATGGTGCGTCCGTCCGGGCTCCAGCACAGGCCGTTGGAAATGCCGATCCCGCGCTCCCGCTCCACTGCCCTGCCGTCCGGGTCCAGGCAGTACAGGCTTGCGCTGTACGGCACGGCACGCGTCGCATCTTCGACCATCGTCCCGGCCCAAAACCGCCCTTGGCGATCCACCCTGCCATCGTTGAAGCGCCGCCCGCTGTCGGCCTGTTCGCATCGATCCAGCCAGCGCACCCGCCCGTCGCGCGGATCGAACAGCGCGAAACCGGTGGCGAACGCCACCAGCAGGCGCGCATCGCCTTCGATGAAGGCAAAACAGCCCGGACGTTCCGGGGTGGCGAAGGATTCCAGCGCGCCCCGCCCCAGGTGATAGCGATGCAGCGCACAACCGCTGATGTCGGTCCACCACAGACAGCCATCGTCCGCATTCCACTGCACGCCTTCGCCGTGCAGATGCGCGACCGGAAGCACTTCCAGCAATCGCGTCATGCGTTCACCACCAGGTGGCGTAGAGCGCCACCAGGACGCCGACGACTGCCAGTGCCCCGATGTTGAACCCGGTACTGGTGCGATAGCTGACATCCTGGGTGTCGATGCGGTTGGCGTTCGCGCGCGCACGTACCAGCAGCGAAATGACCACCGCCAGCGCCAGGGTGATCAGGAACACCAGGCCCATGCGGTCCAGGAACGGCAGTTCCGGCCAGAAGATCTTGAACAGATACGACAGTGCCACCGAGCCGGCCGCGGCCGCGATCGCCCCGGCCTCGTTGGCCCGTTTCCAGAACAGCCCGAGCAGGAAGATCACGGTGATGCCGGGGGTGAAGAAGCCGGTGAATTCCTGGATGAACTGGAACGCCTGGTCGGACTTGCCCAGCAGCGGCCGCGCGGTGAGAGCCGCGAGTATCACCGCGACCGTCGCGGCGATGCGTCCGACCCGGACCAGCCGGCGCTCGTGCGCGGCGTCGCCGCCGCCATTCGCGGAAATGCCGTCTTCGACACGACTGGGAACGTGCCGGAACTTGGCGTAGAGGTCCAGGGTGAAGATCGTGGCGATCGAGTTGATCTTGGACGCGGTGCTGGCGATCACCGCGGCGATCAGCGCGGCGAACACCAGACCGAGGATGCCCGGGGGCAGCAGCCGCATCATCGTCGGGTAGGCCTCGTCCGGCTTGGCCAGGTCCGGTGCGAGCATCACCGCGGCGATGCCCGGCAACACCACGATCACCGGCATCAGCATCTTCAGGAACGCGGCGAATACCACACCCTTCTGCGCCTCGCGCAGGTCCTTGGCCGCCAGCGCGCGCTGGATGATGTACTGGTTGAAGCCCCAGTAGCTCAGGTTGGCGACCCACATGCCGCCCAGCAACACCGACAGCCCCGGCAGGTCCTTGTAGAAGGGATTGTCGGGCTTGAGGATCATGTGGAAGTGGTCGGGCGCCCGTTGGGTCAGCAGCTGGAAGCCGCCGAGGATCCCGGCATCGCCGCCGATCTTCGCCAGCGTCAGTCCCGACACCAGCAGGCCGCCCAGTACCAGCAAGGTCACCTGCACGATATCGGTCAGTGCCACCGCCTTGAGCCCGCCGTACAGCTGGTAGAGCAAGGCGAATGCGGCCAGCAGGTACAGCGCGGTGTCCTGGTCGATGCCGGCGATCTTGGTCACCGCGATCGAGCCCAGCCAGATGATCGAGGTCAGGTTGACGAAGATGTACAGCGCCAGCCAGAACACCGCCATCAGGGTGCGGATGGTCGGGCCGTAACGCTGCTCGAGGAACTGCGGCATCGTGTAGATGCGGTTGCGCAGGAAGATCGGCAGGAACCACTTGCCGACGATCAGCAGGGTCAGCGCGGCCATCCATTCGTACGAGGCGATCGCTAGGCCGATGGCGTAACCGGAGCCGGACATGCCCACGATCTGTTCGGCCGAGATGTTGGCGGCGATCAGCGACGCGCCGATCGCCCACCACGGCAACGCCTTCGATGCCAGGAAGTAGTCGTTGCTGTCCTTCTGGTGCCCGTGTTTCTCGCGCGCGACCCACTGCGCCAGGACGAAGATCGCCACCGCGTAAACGCCGATGACCGCCAGGTCGATGGTTGAGAGCATCAGGTCGCGCCTCCCTCGACGCGTTCGGCAGATGCGGCCAGCGCCGCGAAGAATGCATCGGCGCGCGCGCCGACTTCGGCCGCGGCCATGCCGGGCAGATAGAGGCTGGCGCCCAGACCGAAACCGTCGACGCCGGCTTCGAGCCACTGCGCGGCGTTGCGCGCGTCCACGCCGCCCACCGCATGCACGCGTACGCCGGTCGGCAATACCGTGCGCAGCGCGCGCAGATGCCCGGGGCCATAAGTGGAGGCCGGGAACAGCTTGAGTTCGGTGGCGCCGGCGGCAATTGCCTGGAAAGCCTCGCTGACGCTGCCCACGCCCGGCATCGGCACCAGGCCGAGCTCGAGCGCACGTGCAATCACCGTTGCATCGGTATTGGGCGCCACCAGCAGGCGTGCCCCCGTGGCGTGCAACTGTTCGACCTGCGCCAGCCCGAGCACGGTCCCGGCGCCGCACAGGCAATCGGCGCCGAAGCTTTTCTGCAGACGGGCAATGCTGGTGAACGGGTCGGGGGAATTGAGCGGCACCTCGATGGCCCCCACGCCGCGCGCGACCAGCGCTTCGGCGACGTCCAGGATCTCGTCTGGGGTGATACCGCGCAGGATGGCGACGACGAGCGGCGCGGTGTCGTTGGAGGGCAGCATGTGCGCCATGCTCCTTCAGCACGGGCAGCGCGGCAAGCACCAGTCCAATTACGACGGTACGCCGTCGCAAAAACCAGGGTGACCCCCAAAGGTTCTACGTGGCGACGGGAATCCCGCGGCACGGTTCGAAATCGTTGGCGGGGGCCGCACGGGATGCGCTCGCGCCGGAACGTTCCCGCCCGTTGTCTGCGTCGCTGTCCGTCACAAACAGGACCGGCGGCGCATGGCCGCCGGTCCTTTAACGGATTGGAAAGGCGATCAGCCTTTGCCCTTTCCTTTGTCGCCCTTGTCCTTGCCCTGCCCGCTGCTCTTGCCAGCGGGCTTGCCCTGCGCTTTCGACTTGCCGCCGCCGGACTTGTCTGCCGGTTGCGCATCGCTCTTGCCGCGGCCCGAGCCGGCCTGCACCGGCTTGCCCTTGCCGGGCGCGGCTTTTGACGGGCCCTTGCCGCGATTGGGAAAATCACGCTCCAGATCGCGGTCGAGCACGATCGGACGGTTCCAGCGGTCGTAGGTCGGCACGAAGCCGCGCTTGAGCCGATGGAACTCGGCCGAACCCGGCTTGATGCCCAGGCGCTGGGCAACCACACCCCAGCCCTGGCCGTGGTCGCGCTCCCATTCGTCGACCACGTACCGGCATGGCCGGCCGATGATCTGGGCCAGCGAACAGGCGTAGTAAACGTCACCCGGCGCCCATCGGCGGTTGACGATCAGGTCGAACACCAGATCGCGCGGCGCGCCGTAATAGCGCGTCATCTCGTTGATGAAGGGCTCGCGATAGCGGTAGCCGTAGTCGTTGATGTCGGAGAGCCGGGTGTCCACCCACACGTCGCCCGTGCGGGGGCTCCAGCTGAACACGTAGTCCTGTGCGAATGTGGCGCCTGCCGCAGCCGTCAGCGCAACGGCGAGGGCGATGGCCTTGATCCTGTGATGCCGCATGGGGAGCCTCCGGTGGGGTGGTCGCTGCTGCGCGGCCGAGAACGCCATCATGCGACGCGGCCGTGAATGCGTGTTGAAATCGCACCGCGCCGCCCTGAGGCGTTCAGCGGCGGGGCGAGGATGTCACCGGCACGAGAAGGCCGTCGGCATCGTTGCCCGCCAGCCGACGCCCACGCCCATCCCGCGGTTGCAGGCTGCCGTCGCCAAGCAGCGCATAGTTGAGTCGTGCACCATCGTCGGCCTGCAGTTCCAGCAGATCGGCCTCGCGCTCCCAGCGGCCGCTGGAGACGAAGCGCACCGGCCGCTCGGCAAGGTAGGTCTCGGTCAGCACGAAACTGCGCTTCCCGCTTTCGCGCACCAGCGCCAGCCGGGTCTCGATCCCGTCGCAATCGGCGCACGGCTGCATGCCGGCCCACTCGAGCCGTCCGTCGCCCTGCTCCACCGGCGCCAGGATCGCCGGCGCGTCCCCTGCGTCGCGGCTGCACGCGGCAAGAACCAGCATGACTGCCGCCAGCAGCACCCAACCACGGATCGGGGCGCGCTTGATCATGCCGGCCCCAGCGCGCGGATCGCGGCAGGGATTTCCGCCGGAGTCAGGACCCGTCGCACCCTTGCGCCGTCGGCGATGGGCTCGGCTTCCTCCTCGTGGGCCCAGGTCACGTGGTAGGGCATGTGCACACCCCAGCCGCCGAGCGCGACCACCGGCGCGATGTCCGAACGCAGCGAATTGCCCACCATCGCAAACTGATGCGGCTGCAGCCCGAATTCGTCCAGCACCCGCGCGTAGGTCGATGCATCCTTCTCGCTGACGATCTCGATCCTGGGAAACAGATCGGCCAGGCCGGAATCGCGAACCTTGGCTTCCTGGTGGAACAGATCGCCCTTGGTGATCAGCACCACGGCGTGGTCGGCGGCGATCGCCGCGACGGCGTCGCGGATCCCAGGCAACTGTTCGACCGGATGCTGCAGCAGCGACTTGCCCAGCAGCACGATGCGATGCATGTCGTCGCTGCCGATCGCGCCGTCGGTGATCTCGAACGCGGCCTCGAGCATCGACAGGACCATGCCCTTCACGCCATAGCCGAACAGCGCCAGATTGCGCTTCTCCACGGCGTAGAGACGCTGGTACACGTCGTCCAGGTCGACGTAGGTGGCGAGCATGCGCTCGAACTCGTCCTGCGCGGCACGGTAGTAGTCCTCGCTCTTCCAGAGCGTGTCGTCACCATCGAAGCCGACCAGACGGATGGCGGAAGCATTGCGCATGGCGACAGTCTACGTCGCCCGGAACGACGAAGGCGGCCCTCGGCCGCCTTCGCATGTTGCATGTCGCCTGCGCGCCAGGTCGCGGCTAGGGCGTACCTGCCGGCGGCGGGGTTTCGGTCGGCGCGGTCGCGTCGGCCGGCGGCGGCGCGGACGGATCGGCCGGGGGCGGCGCGGTGCTGCTGTCCATCGGCGCGGCTTCGGCGGCCGGGGACTCGGCATTCTCGTCGTTGGTGCTGGCGCAGGCGCCAAGGCCGAGCGTGGCGAACGCGAGCAGAGCCAGCGCCGGGGTGCGAAGGGTCTTCATCTTGTGTGTGCTCCAGAATGTCATGACGGCATCATCTTCCTGCGATGCGCGACTAGCGAAGGTACGCCGCCGCAGACCCGCAGCGCGGGCCGCGGCGACTGGGTTGCGGTCAGCCCTCGTTCTGCGGCTGCGCGGCGTCGGCCTGGTTCTTGGCGACGAAGGCCTTGTACTCGTCCGGGGTCAGCGCGCCGTCCTTGTCGGCGTCGGCATCATCGAACACCTGGGTCAGGGCCTGCACCGAGGAAGCTTCGGTCTTGGTCAGCTTGCCGTCCTTGTCGGCGTCGAGATCCGACCAGGTGATCTTCTTGGTTTCGCCTTCTGCCGGGGAAGCAGGGGTGGCCGGCGTTGCCGGGGTGGCGGCCGTCTGCGCGGCCGGATCGGCAGGCTGTGCCGGGGTGGCAGGCGTCGCGGGATCGGCGGCCGTCTGCTCCTGCGCGGTCGGTGACGCGGTCTGGTCCTGCGCGAAAGCGAGCGGCGCCGACAGCGTCAGGCCCAGTGACAGGGCGGTCAACAGTACATTGCGGGACTTCATTTCGGTCTCCATGGAGGGGGGTTTGGAGTACGCGGTCTGCGCCACGTGCGGCCACCATGCCAGCGGCGAAATGAACCTCCGCCGTTCAGTGATTGTTATGGTTACGTTGTCTTAACCACGCAATAAAAAAAAAGCGCTAGCCCCAGCCGCCAAACTGGCGATGATCACGCGTCATCTTCATGCGCGAGCCTCAGGACCGCCTCACCGGCGTCGTCCACATCAACCCGCACCTGAATCGGGCGACAGCACACCGGGCAGTCCTCGATATAGGCCTGGGCGCCGGCGGACGCATCGGTCACCAGTTCGATGGCTTCGCCGCAGTACGGGCATTGGCAGATCTGTGCGTGGAGCATGGCTGGATCAGCGAACCGGGAAGTCGTAGGCCGTCTGAGGCGTGGGCTCGGGCTGGAAGGTGTAGTGCCACCACTCCATCGGATAGTTGACGAAGCCGGCAGCCCGCATCGCTTCGAGCAGCTTGCGCCGGTTGGCTTGCTGCATCGGCGTGACTTCCTGCGACGCGGTGTTTGCGCGTGGATCGAATAGATCGAAGGGTGTGCCCATGTCGACCTCCTGGCAATGCGAATCCGCGCAGGTCAGCAGGCCGAGATCGACGGTCGCACCGCGACTGTGGCCCGAGGTCTCCGCGATGTAATCGCCGAGCAGCGCGGTTTTGTCGAGCCTGGGGTAATACTGGGCCTTCGTGCGCTGGTCGCCGAGATCCCTCGACCATGCGACGAAATGCTGTACCGCGCGCACCGGGCGATAACAGTCGAACACGACGAGCGATTGTCCGCGTGCAACGACGGCGGCCTGCACGCGTGCGAGCGCCTCGGCGACCGGCCGTAGCAGGTAGCAGCGCGGTGCTTCGTACCCGCGTACCGGCGCGCCAACGAAGTTGGCGCTGCCCACATAGCGCATGTCGAAGCGGATGCCGGGTGCCAGTGTGGCCACGTCCACCATGCCCGCTGCCTGCGCGTCCGCCGCGCCGGACGTGCGCACGCCACCGGCGCTGGCGCAGGCCGTGCATGCAAGGACAACGGCCGCGAGCATCGATATGCGCATTGCCCTGCCTTCTGCTTCACCTTAACCAGTCGATAGTATCCTTGCTTTTTCCGCTCGGGTTGGCTGTTGCCGATGACATTCGCGATGGTGCGTCCGCTCTGGTGGCTACAGGCGCTGTGCCTGGGCCTGGCATCGCTGGCGTGGCAGGCGCGCGCGCAGGAGATCGAGCTTCCGCCCCCCGATCCACTCGGCGTCTCGCAGGGGCAACTCGACGCGGGTTACTGGATCCGCAAGCTCGAGCGTCCCGACCAGCGGATCCTGGATTCGGCGGCGATCGAGGCCCAGAACGCGCGACTGCGCGCATCCGATCCCACCTGGCACGACATCGAGGCGCTGCCGCAGACACTGGACGCGGAGCAGGTCAAGACCTGGGTGGACGCCCGCTCGCAGCGGCCGCAGCAGACGCTGTACGACGAGGCCGGCAAGCAGGGCAACGAGCGCCAGATCGACCGCCTGGTGGCAGCGCTGGATCTGGGCGCGATTCCTCAGACCCAGATCACCCGTTTCGGGCTGGTGGTGCGTCGTGCATCGTTACGCACCTTCCCCACCCACCTGCGCGTGTTCACCGCGCCCGATGACACCGACATCGACCGTTTCCAGGAAACCGCGCTGTTTCCGGGCACGCCGGTGGTGATCGCTCACGTGAGCCGCGACCGCAAGTGGTGGTTCGTGGTGAGCCCGCTCTACACCGGCTGGATCGAACGTTTGGCGGTCGCGGAAGGAACGCGCGATGACGTGTTCGGCTACGTGCACCGCACGCCGACGCTGACCGTCACTGACGCCAAGGTGCGCACCGTCTACACGCCCGGCGCGCCAGCGCTGTCGGAGCTGGAGCTGGACATGGGCACGCGCGTGCCGCATCTGACCGCTGTGCCGCCAACCGCGGTGATCAACGGCCAGCTGGCGTATGCGGCCTGGCCGGTGCAGCTGCCGGTGCGCACCGAGGACGGCCAGCTTGCGTTTTCGCCGGCGTTGATCCCGCGCAACGCGGACGTGGCGCGCGAACCCTTGCCACTGACCCGCGCCAACATCCTGCGCCAGGCCTTCAAGTTCCTGGGCGAACGCTACGGCTGGGGCCACGACTACAACGGCCGCGACTGCAGCGGTTTCGTGTCGGAGGTCTATCGCAGCATGGGCGTGCTGATGCCGCGCAACACCAGCGACCAGGCGCGCAGCCCCGCGTTCGATCGCATCGCGTTCGATGCAACAACCACGCCCGAACAGCGCGCTGCGGCCCTGCGCCGGCTGCAGGTCGGCGACCTGGTCTACGTGCCCGGCCACGTGATGATGGTGATCGGCCGCGAACGCGGCGAACCCTGGGTGATCCACGACGTGCAGGGCGTGAGCGTGCGCAACGCCCAGGGCGCGCTGCAACGCATCCCGCTCAACGCGGTGTCGGTGACGCCGCTGCTGCCGCTGCGTGCAGGCGAAGCGCAGGCGATGACCGACCGGATCACCGCGATCGTGCGCATGCGGCCGGTGAAATGATTGCGTGGGAGCGGCCTTGGCCGCGAACGCCTTTTGCCTGCTGATCGACCGCAAGAGCATTCGCGGCCAAGGCCGCTCCCACGGGCAATGTGGCTTTACAGGGCCGGTATAGGGACCGTCACGGACAGTCGCGAATCCGTTCGAACGCCAGGTCTTCGTAATCGCTGCTGAAATCGCCGTCCGGGTCGATCTTGGCCATGCGCATGGCTACGGACGCGTTGCCGCTGACGGCGGGGAACTCGAGCCAGGGCTCGATTTCGGCATCGGGACCGTGCCATTGCACCAGCAGACGCTTGCCCGAACGCATGACCTTGCCGGACATCTTCGGCGACTTGGCTGCGGCGAACGCGACGCCGTTGTCTTGCGCGCAGAGCGAAACCTCGCCGAACCAGGGATCGCGATAGACGCCGGCCTTACCGGCCAGGTCGGCGGCCGTTGCCGGTACCCGGTCGGAAGTGTCCGCCACTGGCCTGGCAACGGCTGCCTGTCGCTGCCCGGCCTCAAGCATCGCCGCGTAGCCGGCGACGCCGGGATTCGACTGCGGTGCGGTGAAATGCTTGACCAGCGCCTGGGTCAGCACCGTGCGCGCGTCGTCGGCATCGCCATTGATCATGATCACGAAGCCGACGTTCTTTTCCGGCAGCAGGGTCAGCGCCGAGTACATGCCGCCGAGGGTGCCGGTATGTGAGACCTTCCAGGTGCCGTCGACGTCGGTGAGGCGCCAGCCGTAGCCGTAAGCCGAATAATGACTGTGGTCCCACTCGCGCATGCGCTTGCTCAGCGGCATGATCGTGTGCGGCTTCCATACTTCCTCACGCTGCTGCTGCGACAGCCAGGGCTTGCCGTCCATCAGGCCGGCCTTGTCCGGCTGCAGCCACATCGTCGTCCATGTGAGCATGTCGTCCAGGCTGCAGCGGATACCGCCGGCGGCCATCATCGGCACGTTGGGGATGGTGTCGCCATCCACGCGGGTCGGCACGTTTCTGCCCTCGCGCCTGGCGTGCGGCTGTGCGACATTACCGACCGCATCGCGCTTGAATTCGCCGACCTGGCAGCGGCGCATGCCCAGCGGTTCGAACAGCTCGCGCCGGACAAGTTCCTCATACGTCGCACCGCCCGCCGCGGCCGCGACTTCGCCGGCGACGATGTACAAGGTGTTGTCGTAGGCGTAGCGCGAGCGGAAGCTGTAGACAGGTTTCAGATAGCGCAGCCCGTGCATTACGTCCGCGCGCGTGAACAGGTTCGGGTCTGGCCAGAGCATCAGGTCGCCCGCACCGGCCCCCAGCCCGCTGTTGTGGATCAACAGGTCGCGCACCTGCATCTCGCGCGTCACCCAGGGGTCATGCATGCGGAAGTCCGGCAGGTACTTCACTACCGGATCGTCCCATTTGAGCTTGCCCTGGTCGACCAGCCGCGCCAGCAGCGCTGCGGTCATCGCCTTGCTGTTGGAGGCGATCTTGAACAGGGTATCGCTGTCGATCTTTCGCCCGCTGCCTGTGACCAACTCCCCGGCGGCATGCGTGTACACCACCTTCCCGTCCTGTACGACGCCGACCGCGATCCCCGGCAAGTCGTAGCGCGCGATCGCCTCGTCGACATGACGGTCAAAGACCGCATCCGACGCGGATGTCGAACCGGCATGCATCAGCAAAGCGGCCAATCCTGCCGCGAAAGCGATCCTCATGCGCCTCCTGTCCAGATGATTGCCCCGATCCTGCTCAGAAGAAGTTGTACTCCACCAGGAAGGTATAGGAGCGACCACGCGGGTCGCCCACCCTGGCTTCCCAACCGGCGCCGGCGGCGAAGTCGTTCTGGTGCGCGGTGAACGGCGGATCCTCGTCGAAGAGGTTCTTGACGCCGAAGCCGAGCTTGAGCTGCTCGAATCCGGTGTAGGTGAGGCTGTAGTTGTAGGTGATGTAGCTGTCGACTTCGGGATCCCAATCCGGCGGCACGTAGCTGCCGTTGGCCACGCTGACAGGTTCCTCGTCGTCGTAGCCACCGCGGTAGAGCTGGCTGAAGTTGTGCGACCAGTCGCCGTACTCGTAACCCAGGCTCAGCGTGTGCTTCCACTTGATCGGCAGGTTGTAATAGCGCACGTACTCGCCCACCAGGTTGTCGGTGTACGGCAGCGACTCCAGCGCCTTGGTCTTGAAGGTGTCGATGTAGCTGCCGTTGAGGCCGATGCGCCAGCGCCCGCCCCATAACTCGCCGAACAGGTTGGCGTCGAGTTCGACGCCGCGACTGAGGCTGCCACCGGAGTTGATGTAGCGGCGATCGATCGCCACGACTTCGCCGCTGGCGTCGCGGATCCAGTTGTCCCGGAACACGTCGTAGAACTCGATCAGCACGTCGCGGTTGGCCGCCTGGATCGTGTTCTCGCGCTCGATCTCCCACCAGTCCACGGCGATGTTGAGCGATTCGTTCGGCGCGAACACCACGCCGAAGCTCTTCTGGGTGGATTCCTCCGGCTCCAGATCCTCCTTGCCGCCGAACAGCTCGTCGGGCTGGATCAGTTCGCACCCGGGCACGTTGGGATCGGCGACCGCGCCGGGGCAGGTTTCCGGGTCGGCGAGATCGAGCCCGGTGTACGGCAGCTCGCTGACCCCGTTGAACAGCTGGTTGAACGAGGGCACCTTGAAGCCGGTGCTGTAGGCGCCGCGGAACAGCAGCGAATCGATCGGCTGGTACTTGAACGAGACCTTCGGGTTGGTGGTGCTGCCAAACCCGTCGTAGCGGTCGTAGCGGCCGGCCAGAGTGATGTCGAAGCTGTCGAAGATCGGCAGGTAGACTTCGGCGAACACCGCCTTGATGTCGCGGCTGACGTTCTCCAGCACGTTGTTGTCATCGAAAGGCGCGTTGAAGATCGGGCGCCGCTCATCGGGATCGTCGGCGGTGAACTCGAACTCCTCGCGGCGCAGATCGATGCCGGCCGCCATCGCGATGCTGCCGCCGGCCAGCTCCAGCCCGATGTCGCCGGACAGGGTCGCGTCGAACTGGGTCAGGATCGACTCGCCGCCGTAGAGTTTGGCGCCGGTGGCGGAGATCGCTTCCAGCGCCGCCATCGCTTCGGCCGTCTGCGACTGGCCTGGCAGCAGGAACGGGTTGAGCATCCCGCTGCCGAGCAGCGCCTGCAGGCCGTCGGTGTAGTGATAGCCACCGCCGAGCGTGGATTCGGACTTGCTCGACGCCCGGGCCAGGCCGACGTCGTAATCCCAGCGTCCGAGCGTGCCCTGGAAGCCGACCAGCAGGCGATAGGCCGTGGTTTCGGTTTCGATGTTGCGCGGCCCGCAGGCGATGCAGCGCCAGCGGTAGGCGATGCGCTCGCCGTAGTTGAGCTGGTCCGCGCCGAAATACGCGGCCAGCCCGTCGTAGATCATGTCGTAGGCCGGACCGGTGACCGGATACCAGGTGTCGGGGCCGAACGTGGATCCGGGCGAGATCTGGTTGGGCTCGAAGGTCTTCTCTACGTCGACGCGCGAGCCGGTGAGCTCGACATACGCTTCGTGGTTGTCGGCAATCTTGAACGTGGCGCGGCCGATGAAGTCGACGCTCTCCTGCGGTTGCTGGATCACCGCCGCCGCCGGGTAGTCCCAGGCACAGGCATAGCGCGACGAGTCCAGGCCCCACAGCCGGTGGTCGTACGGGCCCATCAGTTCGCCGCCGCTCTCGCAGCCCGGCCCACCCGGCAGGTCGAGCAGGTTGATCGCTGTCACCGTGGCGCCGTCGCCGGGATCGGTCAGGCCGGCACCGATCAGGTTGGGATCGGACGAACGGTTGAATACGGTCGCGAACGGCGTGCCGCGCGTGTCCGGCGACAGCCCGCGTTCGGGCTGGAAAGCGTTGGAGAAATCGCGGTCGGTGCCGCGCAGGATCTCGTTCTTCTTGAAGCTCAGCGCGCCGAAGGCGTTCCAGCCGTCCTGCTCGACATCGCCGCCGCCGAGCAGCAGGCTGGTGCGGTAGATGTTGCCGCCGCCGGCTTCGGTCGCATCCACGAAGGCCGACACCTGCCCGCCCTGGAAATCGCGTTTGGTGATGAAGTTGATCACGCCGCCGATGGCATCGGTGCCGTAGATCGCCGATGCGCCGTCGCGCAGCACCTCGACCCGGTCGATCGCCGCGAACGGAATCGAATTCAGGTCGACCGCCCGTCCCTTCAGGCCGTGGGTGGCGACGCGACGCCCGTTGAGCAGCACCAGCGTGGCGTCGGCGCCCTGCCCGCGCAGATTCGCGCCGGACACGCCGTTGTTGCCGCGCTGCTCCTCGTGGACGATGCCGGCATTGCTGGCCAGATTGTCCGAGCCGTTGCCGGCGATGTTCAGGTGCATCAGCAGCTGCTCGGCCGAGGTGATGCCCTCGCGATCGATCTGCGCCCTGTCGATCACCGTGATCGGCAGCGCCTCTTCCACCTCGGTGCGCTTGATGCGCGAGCCGGTGACCGCGATCCGGTCGAGGGTGGTGACTTCGGCCCGCTCCGCGGTGTCTGCCGACTGCGCCGCAGCAGGAACCGCAGATGCGGCCAGTATCCCTGTACACAGCACGCTGCCAAGACGATGCACTCGCATGACCACCTCCCCGTAGCTCGATTGTGGCTGTGAACGGGCCCGCCCCCGCGTCTTCCGCTTTGCCCCTAACCGCATTGAGTCATGCGAACTCTGGGGCGTCAACCAGGCACGGACGCCAGTCGGCGGAGCCTACGCCGCCGAAGGCACTGTCGGAGTGGTCTGCTGGATCAGGTCAGGGCACCAGGGAACCGACGCTGCGCACGGGTTGCGCAGATCAGCAGGTGGGGCACCTGCATCGCATCTCGCGCGGCACCCTTGCATCCTGGAACCCCGCGCAGGCACAGAGGGCGGCCCTACGCGAGGGCCGCCAACGAGCGAACATCAGAAGTTCCAGGTCACGACCAACTGCGTGTAACGGGGCGACTGCCACACAGTGCCCTGCCCGAAGTACGGCATCTCGGCACCGGGTGTACTTTCGTAGCGGGAATGCACGTTGACGACCGTCTGGCTGTTGAGCAGGTTGTAGACGGACAAACGCGCCCTCAGGTCGATGCCTTCTACCGGGAGCGTCCAGGTCACGTTGGCGCTCAGGTCCTTGACCCATGGCATCCGGCCGAACGCACCACGACCCGTGTAGACCATTTCGCGCGTCTCCCATGAGTCACAACCGGACACGCATAGCCAGCCGGAGCCGCCGCCGCTGAACTCGCCGGGGCCGCCGGCGCTGCGGTTGTCGTTGGGCCAGCGCACGCCGAACGCGGTGATCGGCCCGCCGGAGATTGCGGAAAAGGTCGCGCCGAAGCTCCACATGTCGTTGAGCTTGTAGCTGCCGCGGAGCTTGAACTGGTGACGATGGTCGTTGAACAGGACGCCGTAACGCTCGTTGACGGCCGGATGGTCGTAGAACTGCACCAGGTTTGTGTCGTTGTAGCCGGCGTCCGAGTTCACCGGACCTTCGATGTTGCCCTCGGACTTGGACCAGATGTAGCTGGCGTTGAAGGCCCATTTCTCGTCCCACGCGCGGTCGAGCTGGAACTCGACCGCCTTGTAGGTGCGCTTGGGCTTCTTGTAGCCCATGACCAAGCCGCTGCCCAGCGCCTCGTATCCGTCCTCGGAGCTGTCGAAGGTCACCCAGTCTTCGGTGTCCGGGCACCACAGGGTTGTCGTTTCGCCGGGATTGATGATGGGCCAGTCGCCGGAATACCAGGGACATCCCTCGACGTGGTTGATGCGCGCGTCTTCTACGGCGCGGGTCACCTCGCGGTAGGTGGCGTTGATGCCGTACGACCATGCCTGATTGATGGCCTGCTGAAAGCCGAGGATGAACTCGTCCTGGAAGACCTGCTTCAGGTTGCGGGCGACCGCGGTGCGGACGTCGTCGGGCGCGGGCGCGTTTCCATCGGTATTGACAGGACCGATCTGCGTGCCCAGTTCCGGGGCGAGGTAGGGGGCTCCGGTGATCGGGTCGATCTCCTCGGTCCAGCCATTGAGCACGTAATACGTGTGCTCATCCGTGGTCCCACCGCCAAAGTAGTCGGTGAGTTTGTTGGTCAGCGGGATGTAGTAACGGCCTGCGTTGCCGAACAACTTGGTCGTGCCGTCCCCCTTCATGTCCCAGCTGAAGCCGAGACGGGGGGAGATCATGTCGCTGAAGTCGGCCTTCGCGAATGTCGCGCCTGAAGCAAGCGTATTCTCGAACTTGTCGGCGCGGACGCCGAGGCTCAGCAGCAGATTTGGCGTGACGCTCCAGTTGTCCTCGATGTAGATCGCCTGCGCTTTCGTCGACACGGGAGCGCCGGTTATGTAACGGCGCGCGTCGACATAGGCCGTCACGCCGTCGGGAACGTCTTCCCCGTTGGGAAGCTCGCGATCCTCCTCGTCTGCGGCGATGCCGATCACCTGGTAGCTCACGCCGTCGCCGGGGTACACCCTCGAACTGTCGGAATCCATGACCTCCTGGTCCATGCCGAAGCGCAGCAGATGGTCGCCGAGCGTCCACTCGAAATCGAGGCGTGCCGCCTCGCGCTTGTCGTAGCGGTTGTTGATGCTGCTGTTGGTCGGATGGCAGCCTTCCTGCTGGGTCGCCGGGCCGAAGATTTCGGTGTAGCTGCCAGCGCGGGTGACGATGCTGCAATCGGCATCCCACGGGCTGCTGCCGATGGCGCGGCGCTCGTTCACGCCGTACATTGCCTTGGCGACGAAGTTGTCGGCGAAATAGCCCGTATAGGTCAGCGACCAGTTGTCGCCACCCGAGCCGGAAGTTGCCTCGCCCGTATCGTCACCGCGCGTGGCGGTGTCCCAGTCGTATGCGTACGTCGTGGTGACCGTATCCGCCTTGTCGGAGAAAGCCAGCAATTCCAGCAGGTGATCATCGTTGATCTGCCAGTCGAGCTTGGCGCCCCAGAAGTCGTTGTCGCCCTTGGAAAGGAAGGCCTCGGTGGTGTCGACGTCCCTGTTCACGGCATCGCGTTTTTCGTACATCGCGAAGAAAAACAGCTTGTCCTTCACGATGGGCCCGGACGCCCACACGTTGGCCTTGTACAGCGAATTCTCGTCACGGCTCGTTCGATCCCGCTCGTCAAGCGTGCCGTCGCTATGGAAGTGATCTTCTTTCGACGACGCCCAGCCCTCCGGTTCGAACGTGACTTCCATGCCACCATGGAACTCGTTGCCGCCCGAGCGCGTCACGGCATTGATGACGCCGCCAGTGCTGCGGCCGAACTCCGCCGAATAGCCGCCGGTCTTGACTTGGAATTCCTCGTAAAAGGCGAACGGCACCGTTGAAAAGCCCTGCCGCCGGTAGGGGTCGGTGACGTTCAGGCCGTTGATGTAAACGACGTTCTCCGCCACCGACGAGCCACCGAAGGTGAGACCGCCGAAGGTGGCGCCGGATGCAACCACGCCCGGCGCGAGCAGGGCGACGGAACTCAGGCTCTGGTCCACCGGCAAACGCGCGATCTCCTCGCGCGTGATATTGGTCGCCGACTCAGTGGAGTGCACGTCCACCCGGTTGACGATGCGAGAACCGATCACCTGAACCGTGTCCAGGTTGGCGATGTTGCCCTCGCTGCCGAGATTGACGTTGGTGGTTCCGCCCACGGAAACGCCAACCAGGACCGGAGTGCCGACCGCCTGCCCGGCGCGCGTGACCTGGAGGCTGTAATTTCCGATGGGAAGCTGGGTCACGCGATAGCTGCCGTCGGCGCCGACGGTTACCGTTCGACTCGAACCGGTGTCCTCGTTGGTCACCGTGATCTGGTCGCCCGCGCTGGCACGGCCGGCGATCGCGCCGGTTGCGCTCTGCGCAAGCAGCGGCGGCGCGGCCATCACCGCAAGGGCCAATCCGGTGGCAAGGCTCAGGATGGTCTTGCGTGTGTTGCGGCGTGCTGGCTTGGCGGACCTGCTCATGTTGCTTCCCTCGCTGGCGTTACTGGTTGTCTTTCACGGCTACGGCCGTGCGCTTGTCGTTTGCGTCTAGCGGCAGCAGCCGCCACTGGAAGCTGTAATCCCACTGGTCGTAGTACAGGTTGCCGCCGTCCCACTCGACTTCGCCGCGCTGCGAGTCGACGGTGTCGGAGCGGAAGTGGCGCTTGGCGGGGACGAAATCGCGCGACCAGTCGTCGTTGAAGGCGATGCGCCAGTTGTCCAGGCCACCCAGGTAGAACCATTCCATCGACGGGTCGTCGCCGGTGCCCTTGTCGGCGGACAGGCGACCGGTGGTCACATCCATCGGCACCCAACCGTACGGCGAGAGGTAGAGCTGGCCCCAGTCGTGGATGTTGTCGTAGGCGCTGTCGGAAAAGACCATGCCCGACTGCCAGCGCGCCGGGATGCCGTTGAGCCGCAACAGCGTGATGAGAAGCAGGGTCTGCTGGCCGCAGTCGGCATGGCCGGCGTGCAGGGCGTAGTCGCTGATGTTGCCGATGGTCGAGTATTCCAGCGCGCCGGCCCATGGAATCGTGTCGACTGCCGCGAACAGTTTCTGCGCGATGCGGTAGGGGTTGGTTTCGCCGCCGACCACCTTGCGCGAATAGGCGCGCATCGCATCGGTGAACACCACATGCGGCGCGCGCTCCTGCACGAAGGGCTGCAGATCCGGTGTGATCGTGGCGGCCACCACCCGGTCCTGATCGATGGCGTGGTGGCGCCCGAAGATGGTCAGCTCGTAGCTGACCGAGAACGTGGTCGGCTTGCCCGCCACCGCCGGCTGCTGCAGGAACGCGGTCCGCTGCAGCGCGGATTCCGGCGCGATGCTGCGTTGCGCCGGCTGGCTGTCGATGGCACGGATGTCCTGCTGCTGGCCCGGGATCGCACGCGGATACGGAATCCAGGCGCGCACGGTTTCCCCGGCCGGCACCGCGTCGGCGTCGACGGTCAATGTCTGGGTCATGCGTACGCGCAGCGGACGCACGCTGGTGCGGCCCTGTTCCAAAGCCGCATCGCGGATCGCGCGCTGGTGCGGGTTGAGCGTTTCCATGGGTCCGTCGGTGATCGGCGGCAGCTTCGGATCGCGTCTGCCCAGCGCTTCGGCGCTCAGGCGGAACAGGTTGGACGGGGCGCGCTTGAAGTACAGCGTCCTGTCGTCGATGGTCCTGGCTTCGAACAGGCCGGCTGCGAGCCAGCGGCCGAACTCGGCATCGGTCAGGTCGGGAATCTGCTTGCGTACGCCGGCCTCGAGCGCGGCCCGGTCCAGGGTGAAGTCGAGCAGGATCCGGCGCATGCGCTCGCGCTGGAAACCGAGGCGGTCGCGCTGGTCGGAGGGGATGCCCGGCCTGGCCTGGGCCTGCGCAATGGCGCTTTCGGCGTCGCGGAAGCGCCCCGCGTCGATCAGTGCCAGCACCTGCGCTTCGGGGTCGTTGCCTTGGGCGGGTTGTTGCGCCCATGCCAGACCCAGCAGGCAGGCATACAGCAGGGCCGGAACCGCCCTGCCGCCGACCCGCATCGTTGTCTGGGGCGTGCCGCGCTGCACCGGTCTCGTCCCCTTGCCCTGTGATCCCCCGTCATCGCTGTGTAACACGGCGTCCGGGGGGCGTCAATAATTTATTCTAGGAACTTGCAAATCAAGAAATATGTATTCCATGATGCCCTCGGGCCGCTTGCCCGCGAGGCTGCAATGACCAGGCACAGGTGGGCGTTGGGACGCTGGATCGGGCTGGCCGCCATCGCGCTGCTGCTGGTACAGCCGGCACTGCAGGCACGCGAAACCACGCGCGCGACCGGCGTCGTCGGCGTCGACACCGCACAGCTCGACCCTGCCTATTGGATTGGTCTCCAGCGCAGGCCCGACGCCATCGTCCTCGAGCGCGACGCGATCGCCGCGCAGAACCGGCGGCTGCTGCAGATGGACGCCTCGACCCGCGATATCGCTACCTTGCCCGACGCGCTGTCCGCGACGCAGGTGCGCGCCTGGATCGAAGCCCTGTCGTCGCGCCCGGCGCGCACGCTCTACGACCAGGGCGGCGCGGAAATCGCGGTCGCGAGGGTGGACGGCTGGGTCGAAGCGCTCGATCTGGCGGCGATCCCGCCGTCGCAGCCGACCCGCTATGGCCTGATCGTCCAGCGCGCGCCCTTGCGCACGTTCCCGACGCGGACCCGCGTGTTCAACCGCATCGGCGACACCGACATCGACCGCTTCCAGGAGAACGCGTTCTTTCCCGGTACTCCGGTGGCGATCGTGCACGAGAGCCGCGACCGCGACTGGTGGTTCGTAGTCGGCAATCTCTACGCGGCATGGATCGAGAAGCGTTTCGTGGCGGAAGGAGACAAGGCCACGGTGCTCGGTTACGCCGACAGGACGCCATACCTCGTGGTCACCGGGGCCGAGGTCCGCACCACCACCACGCCCGAACAACCGGCGTTGTCGGACCTGCAGCTGGACATGGGCGTGCGTGTGCCGTGGCTGCGCGACTTTCCCGGGGAGCGCGGCGTCAACGGCCAGGCGGCCTATGCTTCGTACGTGATCGAGCTGCCGGTGCGCGACGCGGATGGACGCCTGCGGATCGCGCCGGCGCTGCTGCCGCGCACCGCGGACGTGTCGCCGGACTACCTGCCGCTCACTCCGGGCAACCTGCTCCGGCAGGGCTTCAAGTTCCTCGGCGAACGTTACGGCTGGGGCCACGACTACGACGCGCGCGACTGCAGCGGCTTCGTGTCCGAGGTCTATCGCAGCATGGGGGTGATCCTGCCGCGCAACACCCGCGACCAGGGCGTGAGCCCGGCGCTCAACCGCATCGCCCTGAACGCGGCCGACGACGCGGCCAGGCGCGCGCAACTGGCGCACGAGTTGCGGGTGGGCGACCTGGTCTACATTCCCGGCCACGTCATGATGGTGATCGGGCACGACCAGGGCATGCCCTACGTGATCCACGACACCAATGGCGGCAGCTGGCGTGGCGCGGACGGCCGGCTGGTCTCCGGGCACCTCAACGGCGTCTCGGTCACGCCGCTGACGCCGCTGCGGTTCGACCAGGAGCACAGCTACATCGATCGGATGACCAATATCCAACGGATCCGGCCGTAGGGTGGGCCCTGGCCCGTCGAACCCGAAGCCGAACTGCAACAACACGATGGCGGCTAAAGACCCGCCCTACGCAACAAGGAAAACGATGAAGATCACCGAGATCCGGCTGGGCATGCTGCGGGTGCCGCTGAAGACACCGTTCAAGACCGCGCTGCGCACGGTGGATACCGTCGAGGACATCGTGGTCAGCATCCATACCGACAGCGGCAACGTCGGCTACGGCGAGGCGCCGGCCACCGCGCCGATCACCGGCGATACCCATGGCTCGATCATCGAGGCGATCCGCAAGCACATCGCGCCGCGTCTGGTGGGCGAGGACATCGCCAACCTCAACCGCATCACCCGCATCGTGCAGACCGCGCTGGAGCGCAACACCAGCGCCAAGGCCGCGGTCGAGATCGCGGTCTACGACCTGTGGGGCCAGCTCTACGGCGCGCCCCTGTACCAGATGCTCGGCGGCGGCGAGCCGGTAATCACCACCGACATCACCATCAGCGTCGACCACATCGACAAGATGGTGGCCGATTCGATTTCGGCCGTGGATCGCGGATTCGAGTCGCTGAAGATCAAGGTCGGCAAGGACATCGGCGTGGACATCGAGCGGGTCAAGGCGATCCATGCCGCGGTCGAAGGGCGGGCTTTGCTGCGGCTGGACGCCAACCAGGGCTGGACCGCGAAGCAGGCGGTGCACGCCATGCATCTGCTCGAAGAAGCGGGCGTGCATCTGGAACTGCTCGAGCAGCCGGTGAAGGCACAGGACATCAGCGGTCTGAAGTACGTGACCGACCGGGTGCATACGCCGGTGATGGCTGATGAAAGCGTGTTCGGGCCGCTGCAGGTGATCGACCTGATCGAGCGCCGCGCGGCCGACATCATCAACATCAAGCTGATGAAGACCGGCGGCATCTCCAACGCGGTGCGGATCGCCGACATCGCCGCGCTGTACGGTGTCCAGTGCATGATTGGCTGCATGATCGAGACCAGCATCAGCGTGGCGGCGGCGGTGCACCTGGCCGTGGCCAAGGCGGACGTCATCACCAAGGTCGACTTGGACGGGCCCTCGCTCGCCAGGTTCGACCCGGTCGATGGTGGCGTGACCTTCAACGAGTCGGAGATCTCGATCTCCGACGCACCGGGGCTGGGGATCCGCGAGATCCGCGGCCTGGAACCGATTCCCGGCTGAGCCACGCACATGTCGCCCCTGCTCCGGATCCGCGCCGAGCGCGACAGCATGTCGGCGATCGAGCGGCGCATCGCCGACTTCCTGCTCGACAACGCCCAGCTGCTGCGCGACTACTCCTCGCAGCAGCTCGCCGACGCGCTGGGGATCAGCCAGTCGAGCGTGGTGAAGTTCAGCCAGAAACTCGGCTTCAAGGGCTATCCGGACCTGAAGTTCTCGATCGGCGAATCGCTGGCGCGCGGCGATGGCGCCGAGAGCGGCGACGTTGCCGCGGATCACCCCGACGATCCGCATGCGGCCCTCGCCGGAGAGCTCTGGCACGCCAAGGCGCGCGCCGAGGCCGAGACCCGCTCGCTCAACCCGCCGGAGAAGATCGACGCCATCGCCAACGCCATCCGCGGCGCGGACAAGGTGTTCGTGATCGGCTTGGGCCGTGACGGGATCCATGCCCGCGCCTTCGCCATGCAGCTGTCGCTGCTCGGCGTGCTGGCGATCTATCACTTCGATCCGGTGATGATGCCGGCAGGCGTCTCGTCGGCTGGCGCCGGCGATGTGCTGTTCGTATTCTCCGAACACGGTCGCCAGGCCTCGCTGTGCCGGATCGGCCAGCTGTTCCGCGAACGCCATGGCACCGTGGTCACCATCACCCGGCACAGCGCCAATCCGCTGCGTGCGCACGCCAACCTGTCGCTGCTTGTTTCGGCTCATGACGAGCGGACCCAGGTCGAGCCGATGCTGTATCAGGCGGCACTGCAGCAGCTGCTGGATCTGGTCGGCCTGGTGCTGTGCGAGGATCGCGGACGCCTGGACCAGCTGGAGACCAACCTCGAACGCATCCAGCCGATGCTGGATACTTGAATCCCCTGCAGGCCCGGAGTGGCTTCGTGTCGTCCAGAATCCTGACCGCAACCATCGCGCTGATCTACGCGTTCGCTCTCGCCGCCTGTGCCACGCAGGGCGGGCGCGCATCTGGCGGCAACGCATGGTCGCAGTCGCGGCAGCTGATCCTGGTGACCACTGCCGACTGGAACGCGACCCAGGGCCTGCTGCGCACCTACGAACGCAGCGCCGGCGGCCGCTGGCAGGAACAGGGCGATAGCGTCGCAATCACCGTCGGTCGCAGCGGCAGCGCCTGGGGCGTGGGCCTGCACCCGACCCAGCCTGGCGTGCAGAAACGCGAAGGCGACGGTCGCGCTCCCGCCGGAGTGTTCGCCATCGGCCCGGCCTTCGGTTACGCGGCGCGCGCCGACACGGCCCTGCCCTACCAGCAGATGCACGCGGACAGCTGGTGCATGGATGTACCTGCTTCGCCACTGTACAACCGCATCGTCGACGCCCGCGAGGTGGGCGCGGCGGCGGTGGAAGGCTCGACCGAGCCGATGCGCCTGGACCTGCACAACCAGGGCGACGAGCGCTACCGCAACGGATTCGTGATCCTGCACAACGCCGCAGCGATCAAAAGCGGCGGCAGCTGCATCTTCGCCCATCTGTGGAAAGCGCCGGGCCAACCCACCGCGGGCTGCACCGCGATGGCGCCCGAATCAATGGCGCGGCTGTACCGCTGGCTGAAACCGGAAATGCAGCCTGTGTTCGTGTTGCTGCCGGAGGTCGAATACCAGCGGCTGCAGGAGAGCTGGGATCTGCCCTGATGTGCGTAGGAGCGACGTAAGTCGCGAACGCTTCCCCCCAAAAAGCTCGCGACTTATGTCGCCCCCACAATCCTCGCAGCGCCGTTCCGTTCCCTGCCCACATCCGAGGTCGATTGATGTCCAACACCACCCGCGTACTGCTCGCCCTCGCCCTTGGCGCCCTGATCGGCCTGGCGCTGGGTTTCTGGGATGCGGATTCGGCAGCGCGCGTCGCGGCCATCGCCCAGCCCATCGGCAAGGTCTGGTTGAACGCGCTGCAGATGACGGTGGTGCCCCTGGTCGCAGCCATGATCGTGATCGGCATCAACGCCGCGCGCAGCGCTGCCTCCACGGGACGCACGGCGCGCACTGCGGTCATCGTGTTCGTGGTGTTGCTGTCGCTGGCTTCGGCGCTGACGGCCGTGCTTGCCCCCACCTTCCTCGCGCTGCTGCCGCGCAATCCGGACCTGGTGCAGGCGCTGCGGGGTGCGATGGCACCCACCGAAGCCGCCGCCGGAACCGCCGGACTCGCAGAGTGGCTCGCCGGCGTGGTCCCCAGCAACGCGGTCGCTGCGGCTGCGGCCGGGGCGATGCTGCCGCTGGTGGTGTTTTCGCTGTTCTTCGGCTTCGCCCTGACCCGGATCGAGGAGGAGCGGCGCGTTGCGTTGCTGCGCATCGTCCACGGCATCGCCGACACCATGATCGTGATCGTGCGCTGGGTGCTGCTGGCCGCACCGCTGGGCGTATTCGCGCTGGCGCTGGCGGTCACCGCGACCGTGGGCCACAGCCTGCTGGCCGCGCTGGGGTACTACATCGCCTTGCTGATCGTGATGTATGTGATCACCACACTGCTGCTGTATCCGGTGGCGGTGCTGGCCGGCCGCGAGCGATTCGGCCGCTTTGCATCGGCGATCATCCCCGCGCAGGCGATCGCGGCAAGCACCCAGTCCTCGCTGGCGTCGCTGCCGGCGATGATGGAATCGGCGCGCACGCGGCTGGGCTATCCGGTCGCGGTGCCATCGCTGGTGCTGCCGATGGCGGTGTCGCTGTTTCGCATCACCAGCCCGGTGCAGTACATCTGCGTGGCGTCGTTCATCGCCTGGGCCTACGGCATTCCGCTCGATCCGGTGACGCTGGCGGGCGGCGCGGCACTGGCGGTCGTGGTGAGCATGGGTTCGGTGGGCCTGCCGGGCCAGGCCATCTTCATGGCCACCAACCTGCCGGTGGCGCAGGCGATGCATCTGCCGTTGGAACCGTTGGGCATCCTGCTGGCGCTGGACACGATTCCCGACGTGTTCGCCACCGTGGGCAACGTCACCGGCGACCTGACCGCTACCGCGGTGGTGGCGCGGCGCGCGAGCCCCGATGCGGCCCCGGATCCGACAACGACGTCGGATTGACGACCCCGGCCTACGGCGCTTCGGGCAACGTGGCGCCGGGCACGTGCTCCAGGATGATGTCCAGAGTGCCACCAGGATTGTGGCTGCGCAGTTCAAGCCGGTTGCCATCCATGTGCAGGATGTCGGTGGGATAGGCGATGCCTTCCTCCTCGATCGACAGCTTGCCGTCCTGGTAACGCCATTTGCCGTAGCCGGGCGGATTGCCGATCGGGTTTTCGATCACCAGGGTGCCGTCGGCCAGAAACGCGTAGGTCGTGCCCGGTTCGACGCCGGTCGATGAAACCACGCGCCAGACCTTGTCGGCGAAGGCGGGGACATTCGCATCGGCCTGCCCGTTCGACGGCATCGGCGGCGGCGTTTCCAACGCGGACGCGGGCGGCTGCTTCGCTGCTGCGGCAGGAGCCGGTGTGTCCTGTTCCGGTGCCGGCGGGGTACGCGTACAGCCGGCTGCCAGGAGGATCACGCACAGGATCGTCAGGGACATATTGGACATGGGACGCTCCGGGGGAAGACACTCGGCACGTTAGCAGCCGCCGCCTTGCGCGGCATCACGGCGCGCTTGCACCGGCTTGTTTACAACGCCCGCCTGCCTTCCTTCGGAGATCGCCATGCGCATTGCGCCCCTGACCACCTGCCTCGCCCTGGTACTCGTCGCCTGCAACGGCACCGCCGCCACTGCCGATTCGGCGCCCGAGACAGATCAGCCAGCGCAGACGGCGCAGGCCGGCACCGCGGAACGCTCCCCCGGCAAACCGTTTACGGCGACGCCGTTCGCTGAGTTCGACGAGCCCTGGGCGATGACCTTCCTGCCGGACGGGCGCCTGCTGGTCACCGAGAAGACCGGCCAGCTCAAGCTGTTCGACATCGCATCGAAGAAGACCGGCGATGTCAGCGGAGTACCGGAGGTCGACCACGGCGGACAGGGCGGGCTGGGTGACGTGGTGCTGCATCCGCAGTTCGCCAGCAACGGCCTGGTCTACCTGAGCTATGCCGAAGCCGGCGATGGCGACACCCGTGGCGGTGCAGTCGCGCGCGGCAAACTCACCCTGGACGCGAGCGGCGCCGGAGCGCTGTCCGAGGTGAAGGTGATCTGGCGGCAGGTGCCGAAAGTGAGTGGACGTGGTCATTACAGCCATCGCATGGTCTTCTCGCCGGACGGCAAATCGCTGTTCATCAGCTCTGGCGAGCGCCAGAAGTTCGATCCGGCCCAGGACATGAAGTCCAACCTGGGCAAGATCGTGCGCCTCAACGACGATGGCAGCGTGCCGACCGACAATCCGTTCGCCGGTCAGGGCGAGATCGCCTCCCAGGTGTGGACGCTCGGCCATCGCAACGTGCTGGGCATCGCGTTCGATGCGCAGGGCCGGCTGTGGGAACACGAGATGGGGCCGGCAGGCGGCGACGAGGTCAACCTGGTCGTGCGCGGCGACAACTACGGCTACCCGATCGTGTCCAACGGCGACCACTACGACGGCCGGCCGATCCCCGACCACGACACGCGCCCGGAATTCCACGCGCCGGCGACCAGCTGGAACCCGGTGATCTCGCCGGCCGGGCTGGTGATCTATTCGGGCGATCTGTTTCCGGACTGGAAGGGCGATCTGCTGATCGGCGGCCTGTCCTCGCAAGCGCTGATCGATGTGCAGGTCAACGGCGACAGCGCGCGCGAAGCCGCCCGCTACGAGATGGGCGCGCGCATCCGCGAAGTGGAACAGGGTCCCGATGGCGCGGTCTGGCTGCTCGAGGACGAGCGCAACGGCGGTGGCGGACGGCTGCTCAAGCTGATGCCGGCGGGGTGAGATTCTTACTGTGTCGTTCCGCTACGACGGATGAGCCGGCAAGCCGGATTAACCACGCCAAGTCTATGTCCAGGGCCGCTGCGGCGGCTTGCAGCAGTCGCGGTGGGCAGGTGATCGGTGGCGCGATCATTCCGCCGCGCGCAGCGGCCCCGGTAGCGGCGGCAGCTTCATCGCGGCGCGGTAGCGCTCGTGCAGGGCGCGCACCTTGCCCACGTAGGCCAGGGTCTCCCGGTACGGCGGCACACCGCCGAACTTCGCCACCGCGCCGATGCCGGCGTTGTAGGCCGCCGCGGCCAGGGTCAGGTCGCCGTTGTAGCGGCGCAGCAGGCTGCGCAGATATTTCGCCCCCGCATTGATCGAATCGGACGAGGCAAACGGATTTGCGACGCCGTATTCGCGCGCCACCTCGGGCATCAGCTGCATCACGCCCTGCGCGCCCTTGCTCGAGATCGCATCGGCTTCGAATCCGCTTTCGGCGTGGGCGATCGCGCGCAGCCAGGCATCGTCGAGCTTGTTTGCCTTCGCCGCAGCCTTGAACTGCCAGGCGTACATGTCCAGGCGCGGCTTGCCGACCTTGCCCAGGCCTTCGTGCGCGGGTGAACCCTTGGGCGTTTCCACGGTGAACTTCAGGTAGGGCTTCGCGCCGGGCAGGTTGCGCGTGGTGTAGATGGTCTTGCCCTCGGATTCCCACTCGTACAGCGTGCCGTGGATCACGCCCAGGTCGCCCCAGATGTTGGTGACCTTGGCCGGATGGTCCTCGATCTGCTTCGCCTCGCACTTCGAACCCGGCTCGGCCGCCGTCGCCAGGCTGACCGTGCCATCGCGCAGGCAGCGATACACCGTGCGCGCCTGCACCGGCAGGGCGCAGGCCGCAAACAACATCAGCAGGAGCAGGCCGCGGGACAGCATGGCGCGCATTCTAGGCGCGGAAGCTGAACCGCCTGCGCACGTGCCCGACGTGCGGCGGTTACTGCGTCCTGACCCCGCGATTGAACTCAGTGACGACGCTGCAGGAGCGTCGTAGTCTTCTGGTCCTTGCCCCCGAACCGCTTGACCTCGACCTGTTCCATGCGCTCGATCACGCCGGTCGCCTTGTCGACCAGATAGCTCACGGTGGTCGTGAACTTCGCGTCGGCGCGCGCCTGCTCCAGCGCCTGCTGCAGCTTCTCCTGCGCGCCCGCGTCCTGCCCGAACGCCTGAGGCGCGAGCATCTGTTCGGCTGCCTGTGCGGCCAGTGCCGAGGCCGCCTGTGCGTCCGGCTCGACTTCCCAGGTCAGTGCATGGAACCGGGGATCGTCTGCCGTGGTGAGATGAAGGCGGTTGCGCATCGGGATCGGCTCGCCACCCAGCGGATTGGTGCCGCTGTCCTCGTACTCGTACTCGGCATCCAGCTCCAGCCCACCGCCTGAGACGAAGTTGTAGGCTGCGGGGATGTCAGCCAGCTGCTGTTCCAGCACCGGCCTGGCAGTGAGCATGTCGATCATGCGGTCCACGGCCGCTTTCGCGGCGGCGTCGGGCTTGCCCGTCGCGGTGAGGTTCTCGACCATTTCGCGCATTGCCTCGCGGTAGCGCGGGTGGATCTCTTCCAGATTGGCGATGCCGGCGAACGCGCCTTCCTTGTCGAGCTGCACGTCGATCGCCAGGTCGCGCATGGCTTCGATCGTGGCCCTGAGCGTCGCCGCCAGACTCTCCGGAAGATCGCCCGTCTCGATCCTGGGATCGGTACTGGTCCAGCGCTGCACGAAGCCGGCCTCGTCGGCCCGCACGATCTCGAGCACGATCCGGTCGCTGCCGGTGATCGCGACCTGCTTGCCGTCGCGGCTCTCGACTGCGCGGTAACTCTGGTCGTACTCGATCCTCGTGCCCTGTTTCCACGGCAATGGCCATTCGATCGTCTCGGCCGTCGCGTCCGCACCGTCGTCCTGTTGCGCAATGGCCACCAGCGGCCAGGCCAGCGCAAGCACGGCCAGCACTTCCTTCAGCATGAGACCCCCTGTCGCCCTCGGGCGCGTTCCCCGCCGCCAGTATCAGGGTTTGGCCCGGCACACGCTATACGACAGCGGCGGCAACTCGACGCGGACGCTGCCCGGCGCCGATGAGGTGGGAGTGCAGCTGCCGGCCGCGGATTCCCATCGCTGCGAGCCTGCATCGACCAGCACCTGCGCGGACACCGGTTTGTCGCCGGTGTTGACCGCCACCAGCGTTTCGGCGCCATCGAGCAGGCGCGAAAAGGCGAACAGCCCCGGCGCGTCGCCGGCGTAGCGCACGCGCATCTCGCCGCGGCGCAGCGCGGGGTCGTCGCGGCGCAGCCCGGCGAGCCGCGCGATCGTCCGGAACAGCGGGCCGTCGCTGGCGAAATTCTCCACCGCCGTGGTCTGCATGCTGCCCACCAGGGCGTCGTCGTTGTATGAGGCCACCTGGCTGGCGAACATGTCCTGGCGCGCGTCCTGGTCGCCGCCGTCGCCGGCGAATCCCTGCTCGTCGCCGTAATAGATCACCGGCACGCCGCGGGCCAGGAACAGCAGCGCATGCGCCAGTTCGACCCGCTTGAGCAATTCGTCCTCGCCGACGCCGGGACGCGCCTCGCGCACGAAATGTGCGAAGCGCCCCATGTCGTGGTTGCCGAGGAAGGTGGGCAACTGCAGCGCCGCCGGCGCGCCGCCTTCGTAATCAGCGTCGAAGAAGAACAGCCGTGCCAGCCGGTCCGTGCCCGCCTTGCCTGCGATCGCATCGGCCACCGCCGACTGGAACGCAAAGTCCAGCACTGCCGGATAGCGGTCGACGCGGGTGAAGCGCGCCAGCATGCCCGGATCCGGATCGTAGACCTCGCCGAAGATGTGGAAATTCGGAATGCCGCGCGCCTTGGCCCGCGCCAGCATCGCCGGTACGAAGGCCTGCCAGAACTCGGGCTTCACATGCCTGGCCGTGTCGATGCGGAACCCGTCGATCCCGAAATCGTCGATCCACTGTCCAAAGATGTCGATGAAGCCCTGGACCACGCGCGGATGTTCGGTCAGCAGGTCGTCGAGCCCGGAGAAATCGCCGTAGGTGACGCTTTCGCCCTTCCAGGTGGAATCACCGCGGTTGTGGTAATAGCGCAGCTCGTTGAGCCAGGCCGGCGTCTTGGAATCCTGCTCGCCATCGGGCACGTAGGCCTGGTAGGCATAGTCGACATCACGCAGCCGCGCGAAGTTTGCCGCGTCCTGGTGCGCCGCATCGTCCCCGAGGAAACCATCATTGATCGGCGCGCCGTCGATACCGCCACGCCGGGTGTAGGGATAGTCGGCCAGCGCGCGATAGGGGCACGGGTCGGCATCGCAGTCGCGGTACTTGATCACGTCCGCGGTGTGGTTGGTGATGATGTCCAGGTAGATCTTCATGCCGCGCGCGTGCAGCGCGTCGACCAGCGCCTTGAATTCCTCGCGCGTGCCGAAATGCGGATCGACCTGGGTGAAATCGGTGATCCAGTACCCGTGGTAGCCAGAGGATTCGCGTCCCGGCCTCCCCTGCACCGGCTTGTTCTTGTAGATCGGGCCCAGCCAGATGGCGGTGGCGCCAAGCGCCTGGATGTAATCGAGTCTGGACAGCAATCCGGCCAGGTCGCCACCGTGGTAGAAGCCCTTGTGGGTCGGGTCGAAACCGTGCTGCAGACGCTCGCCGGGAATGCCACCGCGGTCATTGTCGGGTGACCCGTTCGCGAAGCGATCCGGAAGTACGAAATACACGACTTCGTCCTGCGGCAGGCGGCCGCGATAGGACGCGCCGGCATCCTGCGCCGATGCGCCCGGCGCGTACCCGGCCGCAAGCAGGCCAGCCAGAGCGAATGCGGATCCGATGCGGGCGATGGCTGACATGCGGGGCTTCCGTTTGAGTCGGCCCGCGAGCATAAGCCGGCTAGCGCGCCAAGCGACGCGCCAGGCGCCAGGCCAGCGGCCGGAATACGTATGCAGCCACGATCGCGGCCGGCCCGGCGATGATCCAGGCCAGCAGCCAGCGCGCCGGATAGCCCCGGTCCACGCCCGTGTTGATCGCCGTCACCACGGCGGCGACGAAGGCCGACATGAATACCGCGAGGCAGGCCGGCAGCAGGCGCCGGGCGCGCCTGGACGCGGGGTCGGATCCGGGGTCTGAGGCGGGAAGCTCGGGCACGAGGGCAGTCTCGCACGACGTCGTCACAGTGTCGCAGTGCAGACGCTATCCTCGCCCCAGGCCATCGGAGTGCCCCGGAACCATGACGCTTCCACGCCGCATGCTTGCGCTGTTCATGCTGATGCTGCTGTCCGCCTGCGCATCGGCCCCACCCACCAGGACCGATGCGCCGACGCTGCGGGTGATGAGCTTCAACGTGCGCCTGCCGGTGGAGTCCGACGGACCCAACCGCTGGGAAGCGCGCCGCGCCCTGGCGGCGAAAACCATCCGCGACGCGGACCCGGATGTGATCGGCACCCAGGAGCTGCACAAGCCGCAGGGCGATTACCTGGTCTCGCAGCTGCCGGACTATGCCTGGTTCGGAACCAGCCGGCGCGGCGACCACAGCGACGAACACATGGGCGTGTTCTATCGCCGCGACCGCCTGCGCGTGCTGGAGGCGGGCGATTTCTGGCTGTCGGACACGCCCGAAGTGCCTGGAAGCATCAGCTGGGGAAATCTCTATCCGCGCATGGTCACCTGGGCGCTGTTCCAGCGTATCTCCGACGACCGACGCTTCTACCTGTTCAACACCCACCTGCCCTACCGTGAGGAGGACGAGGGCGCGCGCGTGCGCGGCGCGCGCCTGCTGCTGTCGCGCATCGCCGCATTGCCGTCCGACGTGCCGGTGGTGGTGACCGGCGACTTCAACACCCCACCGGGCAGCCCGACCCATGCCGCGGCGACATCGGCCCTGCGCGATGCCTGGACCGTCGCGGCGCGGCGTTCAGGCCCGGAGGGCACTTTCCACGGCTTCACCGGCCAGCCCGACCAGCGCATCGACTGGGTGTTGGTGCGCGGCTTCGAGGTGCTGTCCGCCACCACGCTCGACACCAACGAGGCTGGCCGCTATCCCTCCGATCATTTCCCGCTGCTGGTCGAACTGCGCTGAAGGCGGTCGCGGGCTCGCGGCTGTCTAGGGCGCATCCGCCGGACGCACGATACCGATGCGACTCGCCTTGTCCAGCAGCGCGCGTCGCAGCTTCGGCGCCACGACCGGCACCGTCAGCATGGTGCTGGCCACCGCCATCAGCAGCAGCGCGGTGAACATCTCGCTGGTGATGAGCTGCTTGTCGAGCAGGATGTTGGCGAAGATGATCTCGATCAGGGCCTTGGTCTGCAGCAGCCAGCCGATGATCGAGGCTTCGCCACGCGGCCACTTCAGGATCCGTCCCGCCAGGTGCACACCGGTCAGCTTGCCGCTCACCGATGCCAGCAGCAGTACGCCTGCCACCAGGAACACCACGCTGCCGCCCAGCGTCCACGACGTGCGCAGCCCGGTGCTGAGGAAGAACACCGGCATCAGCACCAGCAGCACGTGGTGGCGCAGCTTGTCCATCGCTTCCTGGTCGAACCATTCCGCATCCATCACCACGCCGGCCAGGAAAGCGCCGACCATGAAGTGCAGGCCCGACCAGTCCGCGCCGAACGCGCAGGCTGCCAGCCAGACCAGCGCCACGTACCAGCGATCGCGCTCGGGCAGGCGCCGCATCAGCGCGCGGAAGCCGATGCAGGCCACGGCGAATGCAACCAGAAACGCGCCCTGGCGACCGATCCGTTCCCAGTCCATCAGCACCAGCGCGAGCACGCCCCAGATCGCGACATCGTCGAGGCTGGCGTAGCGCAGGATCCGCTGGCCGATCGGCTGGCGCAGCAGGCCAAGCTTTTCCATCAGCAGGATCAGGATCGGCAGCGCGGTGACCGCGCAGGCCATGCCCACGCCCACCACGAACTGCCAGGACTGCGCCCGTGCACCCATCCACCCGGGGAAGAGCGACAGGGCCGTCGCCGCGGCGCAGCCGAACAGCAGCGGCACTCCCAGTGCGAGCCCGGCGGTGATCCCGCTTTCGCGCCGGCTGCTCCAGGCCTTGCGCACGTCCAGCTCGATGCCCGCGATCATCACGAACAGCATCACCGCCCACCAGGCGACACCATTGAGTGCGGTGATCACGTCCTTGGTGAAGACCGTGGCGTAGTACTCGGGGAACGCATGTCCCAATACACCCGGCCCGAGCAGCACGCCGGCCACGATCTGCACGACGACCAGGGGCGCGAAATACTCGGTGCGGGCCACCCGCCATACCAGGTAGGGCACCGAAAAGATGATCGCCATCGCGACAAGGAACAGTTCGGTCGTGGTTACAGAGTGCTGCATGGCTGAATCACCGGTCGGCGCCCGGGCGGGCCGGGCCGATTATCGCAGCCGGTCGCTCCCCTGCGGTTGGGCGAACTGGACCCGCAGTGCGCGCCTCAGGACAGCTGCGAACGCGCCCAGCGCACGATGCCGGCCGCGCCGCTGGCACCGGCCCGGCGCGCCACCTCACGCCCCTGCCGGAACAGGATGAGGGTGGGAATGCTGCGCACGTCGAAGCGTGCGCCCAGCGCGGGCTCCGCCTCGGTATTGACCTTGGCCAGGCGCACCCGCGGCTCCAGCTGCGCGGCGGCGGCCTCGAACTGCGGCGCCATCATCCGGCACGGCCCGCACCATGGCGCCCAGAAGTCGACCAGCACCGGCAGCTCCCCGCGCATGACGTGAGTCTCGAACGAGGCCGCATCCAGCGCCACCGGCTGGGCATCGAACAGCGCGCGCTTGCAGCGTCCGCACACCGGCGCTTCGGACAGCCGCGCCAGCGGCACCCGGTTGGGCGCGTGGCAGTGCGGGCACACGACAAGGATCGTGTCGCTCATGATCCGGCTTCGAAGCTCTTGTTGCCGAGCAGCACCCGGCCGTGCGCGTCCTTCACCGTCACTTCGACATCGATGCCTTCGCGTACGCTCTGGGTCACGATGCAGAACTGCTCGAATTGCTCGAGGATCCGGTCCAGGTGTTCGTGAGCTTCGCCGCCCTCGGCCAGACGGATCTCGGCGAAGGCCTTGGGAATGCGCCAGCGTCCTTCGGCGTTGCGCATCGGCGTGGCGGTGATCTCGGCGCGCACCGGGCCCGGCGTGTTCTTGTATTTGCGCAGCGCGAACAGCAAGCTGGCCGAGAGACAATTGGCGACGGCGGCCAGCAGCAGCCGCGAGGGATTGGGACCGCGGTCCTGACCCAACGGGGCGGCTTCGTCGCCGAGCAGGGGCGCGATCCCTGCCTTGTCGAACCGGATGCGGAAGGCGTAATCGTCCTCCTGTTCCAGGGTGACGCGGATCGCTTCATCTACGCTCATCGTGTTCTCCGGTAGCAAGATCAGGCCACGGCGCGGCGCGCCTGCGCCGCCAGCAGCACGTAGTACAGCAGCGGGATCACGACCAGCGTGAGCACGGTGCTGACCAGGATGCCGAAGATCAACGCCACCGCAAGGCCGTTGAAGATCGGATCGTCGAGGATGAAGAACGCCCCCAGCATCGCCGCGAATCCGGTCAGCACGATCGGCTTGGCGCGCACCGCGCAGGCTTCCACGACCGCGTCCGCCGCGCTGCGGCCGGCGGCGACGGACTGGTTGATGAAGTCCACCAGCAGGATCGAGTTGCGCACGATGATGCCGGCCAGCGCGATCATGCCGATCATCGAGGTGGCGGTGAACTGCGCGCCGAGCAGCGCGTGGCCCGGCATCACGCCGATCACGGTCAGCGGGATCGGCGCCATGATCACCAGCGGCACCAGATAGCTGCGGAACTGCGCGACCACGAGCAGGTAGATCAGGACCATGCCAGCCGCGTAGGCGATGCCCATGTCGCGGAAGGTCTCGTAGGTGATCTGCCACTCGCCGTCCCACTTCACGGCGAAATCGCTGGTGTCCTGCGGCTGCGCGATGAAGGTCTGGGCGATCTGCTGTCCGCCCACCCTGGCATCGCGCAGCTGCCCGACCAGATCGAACATGCCGTACAGCGGGCTGTCCAGCCGCCCGGCCTCGTCGGCGGTGACATAGACCACGGGCAGCAGATCCTTGTGATGGATCGCGCCGTCCCACGGCGCACGCTGCACGCTCACCAGTTCCGACAGCGGCACCAGTTGCCCTTCCCCACCGCGTACCCGCAGCGCCAGCAGGCGCTCGATGCCGGCCTGCTCCGACGCGGGCAGGCGCAGGCGCACGGCGCGCGGGTACTTGGAGCTGCCATCGTGCACGTAGGTCGCGTCCAGCCCCGACACCGCGGCGGCCAGGGCGTCGGCGATCGAGGCCTGCGGCACGCCCAGGCGCGCGGCGCGTTCGCGGTCCACGGTCAGCACTTCGCGCGGCGCATCGCTCTCCACGCTGGTGTCGACGTCGACGATGCCCTCGGTCTTGCGGAAGCGCTTTTCCAGCTCCAGCGCCAGAGTGCGGCTGCGCGCGTAATCTGGGCCGTAGAGTTCGGCCACCACGGGCGAGAGCACCGGCGGCCCGGGCGGCACCTCCACCACCTTCACCGACGCGCCGTGGCGCACGCCGACTTCTGCCAGTTTCGGGCGCAGCGCGCGCGCGAGTTCGTGGCTCTGACGGTCGCGCTCGTGCTTGTCGACCAGGTTGATCTGCAGGTCGCCGACGTTGCTGCCGCTGCGCAGGAAGTACTGCCGCACCAGGCCGTTGAAGTTCATCGGCGCCGCGGTGCCGGCATAGCCCTGGTAATCGAGCACCTCGGGCACCGTGTCGACCACGGCTGCCAGGTCGACGAGCAGCGCATTGGTGTCTTCCAACGTGCTGCCTTCGGGCAGGTCCACGACCACCTGGATCTCGGACTTGTTGTCGAACGGCAGCATCTTCAGCACCACCCACTGCAGCACCGTCAGCGACGCCGCCAGGACCACCAGCGCGGCCATGCCGGCGAACAGCAGCTTGCGCCGGCGGCTGCCCGCGTCCGGGTCCAGGAACGGTCGCATGATGGCGCCGAACAGGCGGTGCAGGCGCGTTTCCCCGCCTTGGGAGTCCGCGGTTTTGTGTGCCTCCTGCTCCGCTGTCGCCACATGCCGCGACAGCAGTTTCAGCGACAGCCACGGCGTCACCACCAGCGCCACCGCCAGCGAGATCAGCATGCCCACCGAGGCGTTGATGGGGATCGGGCGCATGTAGGGCCCCATCAGGCCCGAGACGAAGGCCATCGGCATCAATGCCGCGATCACGGTGAAGGTGGCCAGGATGGTCGGTCCGCCCACTTCGTCCACCGCCGGCGGAATCGCCTCGCGCAGGGTCTTGCCGCCCCGCACCATGTGCCGGTGGATGTTCTCCACCACCACGATCGCATCGTCGACCAGGATGCCGATCGAGAAGATCAGCGCGAACAGCGAAACGCGGTTGAGGGTGAACCCCATCGCCCACGAGGCGAACAGGGTGATCGCCAGGGTAAGCACGACCGCGCTGCCGACCACGATCGCCTCGCGCCAGCCGAGTGCGAACAGCACCAGCAGGACCACCGAAGCGGTGGCGAACGCCAGCTTCTGGATCAGCTTCTGCGCCTTGTCGGTGGCGGTGAGCCCGTAGTCCCGGGTGACGGTGACATGCACGCCCTCGGGAATCAGCTCGCCGCGCAGCTGGTCCAGGCGCGTCGCGATCGCGCCGGTGATATCGGCGGCGTTGCTGCCGGGCTTCTTGGCCACCGCGATCGTCACCGCAGGCGCCAGCCCGGAAGCCGGACCCTCGCGCCCGGCGGGCGCGCCGTGCCAGGCGTAGCGCAGGGCGATGTCGCCGCCGGCGCGCACGTCCGCGACGTCGGCCAGGTGCAGGGGGCGGCCGCCATCGAGGCCGATCACCAGCTCGGCGACCTCGTCCGCGCTGGCCAGGAACCGGCCCGCCGTCACCGGCACCGGGCCCTGCGCACCGATGCGCTCGCCGACCTGGCGCACCGCATTGGCCGCCTGCAGGGCCTGGGTCAGGTCGGATACCGCCAGGCCGTATGCGGCCAACCTGGAGGGATCCAGCGTGACCGACACGACCCGATCCGGCGCGCCGATGGTGTAGACGTCGCGGGTGCCGGGGATGCGTTTGAGTTCGGTCTCCAGCGTGTGCGCGACCTCGGCCAGCTCGGCGGCGCCGCGCTGCGGGTCGTCCGTCCACACGGTCAGGGCCATCACGGGCACGTCGTCGATGCCCTTGGGCTTGATCAGCGGCTGCCCGACGCCGACACCGGCCGGCATCCAGTCTTGGTTGGAATAGACCTGGTTGTACAGGCGCACGATCGCCGGCTGGCGCTCCACGCCCACGGTGTACTCCACCGTCAGCACCGCCATGCCCGGACGGCTGATCGAATAGATGTGCTTGATGCCCTCGATTTCCGACAGCTTCTGTTCCAGCGGCGTGCTGACCAACTGCTCGACGTCGCGCGCGCTGGCCCCGGCGAAGGGGACGAACACGTTGGCCATGGTCACGTCGATCTGCGGCTCTTCCTCGCGCGGCGTGATCAGCACCGCGACCAGGCCCAGCATCAGGCCCATGATCGCCAGGATCGGGGTCAGCGGATTGGACTGGAATGCGGCGGCGATTCGCCCGGACAGTCCCATCCGGGTGCTGTCAGCCATGTCCGACTCCGGCGACCGCCTTGCGCTGCACGGCGAGCGCCTGCCCGGCCGCGACCGGATCGAGCGCGATCTTCTCGCCCGCCTTGATCCCGGCGACGATCTCGAACTCGTCGCCAATCCGTCGTCCGAGCCGCACCTGGCGCAGGACCAGGCGATTGCCCGTGGCCAGCACGTAGACGGCGCTCAGCTCGCCACGCTGCACGACTGCGGCGGCAGGCAAGCGCACCAGGCCGGTGTCGCCTGCAATCGGAAACACGACCTTGGCTGTGACGCCGGGCTGCGGCGCATCCGCGGTATCGGGGAGCATCACCCGCACGGCCACGCTATGGGTGGAAGGGTCCGCGGCCGGATATACGATCACCTGCGCGGCATCCAGGATGCGTCCGTCGCCCAGCACGATGCGCGCGCGATTCGCGGCGCGGATGCCGGCCACATCGGACTGCGGCACCTGCACCTGGATGCGCAACGCGCCGGGCGCGTACACGGACAGCAGGTCCTGGCCCGGCGCCACGCTCTCGCCCGGCTCCACCTCGCGCGCACTGACGATTCCGGCATAGGGCGCACGCACCACGGTGTAGTCGGCCTGCTGACCGGCCTGCGCGAGCTGCGCACGCGCGGCATCGCGCGCGGCGTTCGCGCTGTCCCGGCTTGCGCGCGCCTGGTCGATCTGGGCGCGGGAAACATATCGGTCCGCAGCCAATGCGGCGAAGCGCCGGTAGTTGGCTTCGGCCTCGACCGCCGCAGCCTCCGCAGCGCGCAATTGCGCCCGGGCGGTGTTCGCTCCGGCCTGCTGCTCGACCGCGCTCAGGCGCAACAGCACCTGGCCGGCCACGACCCGGTCGTTGACGTCGACGTCGACCTCAACGACCCGCCCGCTGGTCTGCGCGGTCAGCACCGCCTGCTGCACGGCCTCGACTACGCCGTCCCAGCTGCGACCGTGCGTGTCGTCCGCAGCCCGCGCCACAACCGTCTGCAACGCAGGCAATGGTGGCAATCCCGCCTGCGGCGGCTCGCTGCCGCAAGCGGTCAGGGCGAGCAGCAGGGCTGCCACGAGAAATTTCCTGCGGATCGGCATGACGGTGCTTCGCTCTCTGGCTTCGATCAGCGGAAGCCGCAGCCCGGGGCTACGCCCTTGCCGACGCCAAGCTTGCGCAGCAGCATCGCGGCGGGACAGAAGCCGGTGATGCTCGATTGCAGCAGATTCAGGCCGACAAAGGCGGTCAACAGCCACCACCACGGCGAAACCAGCTGGCTCAACGCGACGCTGATGAGGATCATCACGCCCGCGAAGGCCATGACGGCACGGTCCAGACTCATTTCAGTTCTCCTTGCAGAAGGGTTGGCGAAGCCGTTGATCAGCGCCGACGCTGCGGCAGCATCCGCAGCAACGTGTTGTCGCGCTGGAAGTAGTGGTGGAACAGCGCCGCCGCCGCGTGCAGGCCGACGAGGTAGTAGCCGACGGTGCCGATGGTTTCGTGGAGTTCTTCGACCGAATCGGCGAGCGCGGGGTCGGGGCCGACCAGGGCCGGCAGCTCGAGGCCGAAGAACGGCACCGGCTCGCCTTCGGCGCTCAGCAGCAGCCAGCCGAGCAGCGGCATGGCGAGCATGAACACATACAGCGCCAGATGCATGGCGACCGCCACGCGGTGCTGCCAGACGCCGATCGCGGGCCGGATTTGCGGCGCTGCTCCCGCCATCCGCAGGGCCAGCCGCAGCCACACCAGCGCGAACACCGCCAGCCCGAGCATGAAGTGCCACTGCTTCAACGCCTCGCGCGGATCGCCGCCCTTGGGATAGAACTCGCGCAGCTCGATGCATGCATACACCGCCACCAGCAGCGCGAGCATCAGCCAGTGCATCGCGATCGACAGCGAGCCGTAGCGATCGGTGGTGTTCTTCCATTGCATGGCCGGGTCTCTCCTGCTCGTCGCGAACGGGGCTTATTTGCCGTTTCCGTTGCTCTTGAGGCGCTCGATGCCCAGCGCCTTCATCACGTATTTCTCGTAGATCGGCTCCGAGGTGCCGTGCCGCATCTTGTAGAGGAAGTACTTCTCGAAGCTGACCTTGGCCACGTGCACCCACTTGCCGACCTTGGTCCAGGTCACGTTGCGCGGCGGGATCTGCGGCAGCGCCACGAACGCCACGCCGGTATCGCCCATGTCGGCCAGGCACACGGCGTTCCAGGTGCCTTCGAAATCAGCGGGCTTGCCCTGCAGTTCCGCCTGGATGTTGCGCACGATGGTGGTGACCATCGACTCGATCATAAAGCCGGTCTTGGGCGCGCCCGTGGGGATCGGCGTGGCCTCCACCGGCGGGATCGCCACGCACACACCCGCGGCGAAGATGTTCGGGTAGCGCGGGCTGCGCTGATGCTTGTCGATGACCACGAACCCGCGCGGATTGCACAGCCCTTCGACCTGGGCCACCGCGTCCACGCCCTTGAACGCAGGCAGCAGCATGGAGAACTTGAACGGCAACGTGTGCTCGCCGGTGGGCTGCCCTTGCCCGTCGTGTTCAACCACGAGCGCCTCGCCCGCGCGCACTTCCTTGACCTTCGCGTTGGTGATCCACTGGATGTGCCGCTGGCGCATTTCCGATTCCATCAGTCCCTTGGAATCGCCGACCCCGCCCAGCCCCATGTGACCGATATAGGGCTCGCTGGTGACGAAGGTCATCGGCACCTTGTCGCGCAGCTTGCGCTTGCGCAGGTCCGCATCGACGATCATCGCGAACTCGTAGGCCGGGCCGAAGCAGCTCGCACCCTGCACCGCACCGATCACGATCGGCCCGGGGTCCTTGAGGAAGGCCTGGTAGGCCTCCCATGCGGCCTGCGCATGCGGCGTGGTGCAGACCGACTGCGTATGCCCCGATACGGACCCGGTGCCGGGCACTTCCTCGAAGGCCAGGCGCGGGCCGGTACACACCAGCAGGTAGTCGTAATCGAAGGCGCGGCCATCGGCCGTCTCGACCCGGTTGCCCGCTGCGTCGATGCGCGTGGCCCGATGCGGTACGAACTCGATGTCCTTCCTGGCCAGGTACTGGCCCACCGCGAACGTGAAGTCGTCGGCCTGGCGCCATCCGACCGCCAGCCACGGATTGGAGGGCGTAAAACTGAACCGCTCGCCGTCGCCGATCACCGTAATCGGATGCGACTTTCCCAGCCGGTCGCGCAGCTCGTAGGCGGCGCTCATGCCGGCCAGGCCTGCTCCCAGAACGACGATATTGGCCATGGCGGACCTCCGGTAATGGCTCATGTTGGTCGGAGCCAGCCAGGGCCGTATTGACCCTGATCAAGCCCGCGACGCGCTGCTTGCATTTACTTTAGGGTTTGCTTATATTAGTGTCAACTAATATTTAGGATCCACTCATGCCCCCGAGCACAGACCAGCTGGTTGCCGAGGCCCGCAATCGGATTGTCGAAATCCCCCCGCACGCAGTCGCCGCCGAGGCCGCGTGCGTGCTGATCGACGTACGCGAACCCGCCGAGTTCGTCTCCGGGCACCTGCCGGGCGCGGTCAACATTCCGCGCGGCGTGCTCGAATTCCAGGTCGGATCGCATCCGTCGCTCGAAGACCCGCAGCGGCCGGTCGTGGTGTATTGCCGCAGCGGCGGCCGCGCCGCGCTGGCGGCGCTGACCCTGGGCGAACTGGGCTTCGGCAACGTCCGCTCCATCGCCGGTGGCATCATGGGCTGGGCCGAAGCCGATTTGCCGGTGCATGTGCCCGAACCTGCCCACTGACACCGTAACGGAGCGGACATGGCGCGACGCGCTGCCAGTTCCCCCATCGACGCCGAGCAGATGCGCGATCACGCCGGCGACGCCGCCCAGCTGCTCAAGGCCCTGGCCAACGAGAAGCGGCTGATGATCCTGTGTCTGCTGGTCGAGGCGGAGCGGTCGGTGAACGAGCTCAACGAACAGCTCGACCTGAGCCAGTCCGCACTCTCACAGCACCTGGCCGTGCTGCGCGCCGACGGCCTGGTGCGCACCCGTCGCGAGGCGCAGAGCATCGTGTATTCGATCGCGCCCGGGCCCGCTGAGCGCATCCTGCAAACCCTGCATGCCGTCTATTGCGGCGCGCGCGGCTGAGCCGCGCCGGCCGCGGCGCTTCTCGATCCGCAATTCACCGTCGAACACCGCGCGCGCGTGACCGCTGGCGCGGCACTAACATCGGCTGGGCTAGGCTCCCGTAATCCTGACTCCCGCGCGAGGCGACCATGTCCGATATGCCACGCCCCACCGCACGCGATTTCGACCCGGAAGTCCTGCGCCTGTTCGACCAGTACGTGCACGGCGACATCGATCGCCGCGGCTTCCTGTCCGGCACCGCGCGCATCGCCGGTGGCATGGCGGCAGCGACCGGCCTGCTGGCGATGCTTGCGCCGCAGTTCGCGGCGGCGCAGCAGGTGAAGCCGGACGACCCGCGCATCGCCACTTCGCATCTGGATTTCGATTCTCCCGACGGTTACGGCAAGGCGCGCGGCTATCTCGCCAGGCCGGCCAGGTCCGATGGCAAACTGCCGGTGGTGCTGGTGATCCATGAGAACCGCGGCCTGAATCCGCATATCGAGGACGTGGCGCGACGCCTTGCTGTCGCGAACTTCATCGCCTTCGCGCCGGATGCGCTGTTCCCGCTCGGCGGCTATCCCGGCGACGAGGACAAGGCCCGCGCCGAATTCGCCAAGCTCGACCAGGCCAAGAGCAAGCAGGACTTCCTGGCCGCGGCGCGCTTCGCGAAGAAGCTCGATGGCGGCAACGGCCGGCTTGGCGTAGTCGGCTTCTGCTGGGGCGGCGGCATGTCGCACTGGCTGGCGACGCAGTTGAGCGATTTGGATGCGGCGGCTCCGTTCTACGGCCCCGCTCCGGCGCCGGAGGAGGCGAAACAGGTCAAGGCCGAATTGCTGGTGGTGCTGGCCGAGACCGACGAGCGCGTCAATGCGACCTGGCCACCGTACGAAGCGGCACTGAAGGCGGCGAAATTGAAATATGCCGTGTATCAGCCCGACGGTACGCAGCATGGTTTCCACAACGACACCACGCCGCGCTACGACGCCGCTGCGGCGCGGGAGGCGTGGAAACGCACCCTGGCGCTGTTCGAGCGCACATTGCGGTAGGTCGGCGCTACCGCGCCGACGCGATGGGGTTGTCGATGCCTGCGTCGGAGACGTAGCCCCGACCTGCGCGGCCGGGGACGCGCGGCTCAGGTCTGGGGCTGCAGGATCGGCCGTTCCTCGTAGGGCTGCACCACCACCCAGCCGTTGCCGCTGAACTTCATCTGCACGGTCTCGCCGCTGGTGCGGCCGATCAGGGTGCCGAAGGAAATGTCGGCGACGATCTCGGTGCGCAGGCCATCGGACCAGGCCACCGTCGCGTTGGGATCGGTGTAGACATCGCCGGCATCGCCGCCGACCGGCAGGGTCAGCGGTTCGTAGTGCGAGGTGATCGCCACGATGCCGCTGCCCGACAGCTGCACGTTGAACAGCCCGCCCGACATCGCGCCCGCCATGCTGCGCATCATCGTGATCTTGTGGCGGATGCCCGATTCCACCGCCAGCACGTCGTTGCCGTTGACGAAGATCGACTCGCCGGCCAGCCGCAGCAGGGTGATCTTCTTGCCGGCGTCGGCCAGGTAGACCCGGCCACGGCCCTCGACCTTCATCAGGCTCATGCCTTCGCCGCTGATGGTTTTCTTCAGCAGGTTGCCCAGCCCCTGTTCCAGCACGCCCTGGCGCGTGAACTTCACCTCGCCCTTGCGCGCGACCATGGCGCCGGCCTTGGCCCAGACCATGCCGTCCAGTCGTACTTCCAGCATGTACGGGCTTTCCAGCTCGAAGGCCTCGCCGCTGGCGTCCTTCTCCTTCGACCTGGCGATGAAATCCTGCAACGACTGGATGGCCATGGACGACTCCCGTGCGAAGGGTGTGATTCTAACGATGCATGCGCCCCCCGGCGCCAGCTGGCGCCACGAGGCCCGGTGTAGTCCGCGTTCCATCGGTGACTGCGTGCATGCAGGTTCCAACCGCGATACGCCGCGCATCAAGGTCTGCGCCAACGGCGAGGCGGACAGCCTGAACTTTTCAGCTCACCCTGTTAATCCGGAAGTGGATGAGCCCGCGTCTTCACGCGCCGCGCGTCGACGGATTCGCAAACTCAGGCATCACGCCGCCAGGGAGCCGATGATGACCACGCGCAAACAGCAGCTCGAATACCTCGCCAAGCTGATGGAAAAGATCGACATCGCGATGCTGACCACCGTTGGCCAGGGCGGCTACCTGGTGAGCCGTCCGCTGTCCACGCAGGCGGCCTCGTTCGACGGCGAACGCGTGTGGTTCTTCACCGAAGCGGACAGTCCCAAGGTCGCCGAGATCCGTCGCCATCCCAGGATCAACGTGGCCTACAGCTCGAAGGATGCCAACACCTACCTCTCGGCCGCGGGCGATGCGCGCATCAATCGCGACCAGGCGCTGATCGACCGGTTCTGGAACGATGCGCTGAAGGCGTTCTTTCCCAAGGGTCCACAGGATCCGAACCTGGTGCTGATCGAGGTTGCGCTGCGCACGGTGGAGTACTGGGACGGTCCGGGCACCTGGATCGGCAAGGCGGTCACGTTCGCGATCGCCAGCGTGACCGGCAACGACGATGTGATGGCGGAAAACCGGATCGTCGACGTGGCCACCGGACGCAGCCGCAAGCCGCCGGGCAGCGATCGCCCCGGAGCCGGCGCGCGCAGCAGAACCGCAAAGGCCCCAGCCAGGAAGGCGATCGGCAAGCGCGGCGCCGGCAAGCCCGTCAAGCCTGCGAAGGCGGCGAAGAAGGCGAAGACGGCCGTCAAGCCCGGGCCACGCAAGCAGACGGGACGCAAGACGGCGAAGAAGGCTGCCACGGCCAAGCGTGCGGTGCGCACGCGCTGAGCCTGGCGCGTAATGCCGAGCCCCGGCCAGATGTAAACGAAACGATTCGACCGGCGCCCGTGCGCCGCGCGCGGCCGCCGGACTCGCCGCGCATCGTGCTAGCGTGCCGCGCATGAGTCCTCCGGCACGCACATCCATCTCGCCTGGGGCGGAGCCCACCATGCGCCGGGCGGTGGGCCGTTGGCAGCTGTACGGATTGTCAATCAACGACGTGATCGGCAGCGGGATCTATCTGCTGCCCGCCGCGGCCGCGGCCCTGCTGGGACCCTCGAGCCTGTGGGCGGTGCTGCTGGCAGGGCTGGCGGTGAGCCTGCTGGTGCTGTGCTACGCGCAGGCGGCGAGCTATTTCGACCAGCCCGGCGGCGGCTATCTGTATGCACGCGAGGCGTTCGGGCCCTTCATCGGATTCGAAGTGGGCTGGATGCTGCTGCTTACGCGCATTTCCAGCGCGGCGGCGTTGAGCAATGGCCTGGCCGAAGCGGTCACCCACTTCTGGCCCGACGCCGCCAGCGGCGGCATGCGGGTGGCGATCGTCGCCGGTTCCCTGGCGCTGCTGGTGGCGATCAACGTGGTCGGCGTCCGCGCGGCCGCACGCACGGGCGTGCTGCTGTCGATCGCCAAGGTCCTGCCGTTGCTGCTGTTCGTGGCGATCGGCGCATGGCACGTGGACATGTCGCTGGCCGCGCCCCTGGCTTCCTCACCCGCGCCGCGCGCCCTGGGTGAAGCCGCGCTGCTGCTGATGTTCGCCTACGCGGGTTTCGAGAACCTGCCGGCCGCCGCCGGCGAGTACCGCAATCCGAAGCGCGACGTGCCGTTCGCCATGCTGTCGATGATCGCCACGGTCACCCTGATCTATTTCAGCGTGCAGTGGGTCGCGCTCGGCACGCTGCCGGGCCTGGCCCGGTCGCAGACGCCGTTGGCCGAAGCCGCGTCGGGCTTCGCCGGCGGATGGCTGGCGCTGTTGATGACCGTGGGCGCGGCGGTCTCGATCCTGGGCACCAACAGCAACACGGTGATGCTCGGGCCACGTTATCTGCATGCGCTGGCGATGGATGGCTACGGCCCGCGCGTACTGGCCGCGATCCATCCGCGCTTCCGCACGCCGGTGCCGGCGATCCTGACCGTGGGCGCGCTTTCGCTGGTGCTGGCGCTGTCGGGCTCGTTCGTGCAGCTGGCCTTGCTGTCGGTGGTGGCACGCCTGTGCGCCTACATCGGCACGGCGCTCTCGGTCCTGGTGCTGCGTCGTCGTCATGGCGAGCGCGAGGCCGCGCTACAGCTGCCCGGTGGTCCGGCGATTCCGATCGCCGCGACATTGCTGGCGGCGGCCCTGCTCGCCAGCGCCAGCGCCGTCAACCTGCTGGCGGGGGCGATCGCACTGGCGTCCGGTGCGGTGCTGTACCGCTTCAGACGCACCAATCCGGGGCCCCAGCCCGCCGCCTGACGCTCGCGCTCAGGAGAGCGCTCTCGCGATGTCTTCCAGCGGCGAGTTGGCCAGGTTCTTGTCGTACTCCGCGAGCAGCCGCGCCCGGGTTTCCTTGTGCAGGAGCGGCCGCATCTGGCCGAGCGTCTGCGCATCGGCCATCAGCACCAGATGCTCGTAGCGGTGCTTGAGCGCGTCGTCGTTGAGACGCTGCGCCAGCCGCTTGGCGAAACCGGCTTCCTCGGCTTCCTCCCCGCTCTGCTCCGGCGGCTGGCTGCCCGCAGGTGTGGCCAGCGGCAGCTGCGCCGGGTCGATCAGTTCCACCTGCTCCAGCGACAGTTCGCCATCGCTACCTGCATTGCGCAGGATGCGCGCGCCGCCGCCATCGGCCACCACGACGCGCGTGCCTGGGGGAATGACCACCGTGTTGTTCATCGTACGTCTCCTTCGGAGCAAAGCAGATACGGTACTGGCTGAAGGGTTATGGCAGCGCATTGTCCATGAGGATTCGCACGATCTGGCCCGCGCCGAGCGCATACCCATGGTGCAGCGCAAAACAAAGCCGGGGCGCAACGCGCCCCGGCCGATTGCTCAACGTCTGTAGCCTAGTTGTTTACGGCGACTCCGGCTCGGCCGGTTTACGATTGACCATCGCATAATCGCGATACTCGTCCTGGGTGACGAACCCATCATCGTCGCCGTCCATGTCGGCGAACGACACCTTGAGGTTCGCGTCGGCTTCCACCTCGGTCGCACTCAGCTTGCCGTCATCGTCCTGGTCGAAATTGCTCCAGACGCTGGTCATCGCCGCCTGGGAATGATCGGCGGCGTGTTCGCCACTGGTGGCAAGGCTGGTCTTGGCATAGGTGGTGTATTCGGCATCTGAGATCGATCCGTCGCCGTCGCTGTCCATCGCCGCGAAGCGACCATCGAAATCGGCATCCGCATCGGCTTCGGTGGCACTGATCATGCCGTCCTTGTCGGCATCGAGGCGATTCCACAGATCGCGCTGGGTGACCGAGGCATGCGCGGCGGCATTGGCGGCGCCCTGCGATTGGGTCGGCGGTGCAGGCGGTGCATCCTGCGTGGCGTCCTGTGCATCGTCCATGTCGTCGGTCTGGGCAGTCGTGGTGTCCTGCATCTTGTCGTGCGCCTTGTCCTGCACCTGCTCGGTTACCTGCAGCGCGGATTGGGTGCTGTCCTGTACCGCGCCGCTGGTACGCTCGACCGCGCGGTCCGCGGCTGGCACCGGATCTGGCACCTGCGCATTGGCGGCGCCTTGCACCTGCGCGCCAGCATTGGCACTGGCATTGGCGTTGGCGTTCTGCGCAAGCGCTACCGGTGCCGCCAACGCGGCGCCGATCGCGAGCGCGACAAGAGTATGGTTCTGGAGTTTCATTCTGTATCTCCGGTGTGTTCGCGAGGGGAATCGAAACCCGCGCCCCTGCGCAGGTGGCGACAACATGCACGCGAGTTCCTTTACACGCCGTGATATTGCAGCGTACTGGTGCCGCGAGTGTTGAATGCGTTCAGACAACTGCATTCAGCGATGTCGTCATCGTGTGGAGGCGTTGTGCATTCGTGCTGCAATGCGAAATGCAGATGTTCAATCGCCGCCGCTGGGGCACTCCTCCAGCAGGCTCCCGACTTCCGCTAGGGTCGTGGGACGCACCGCACGCGCGCATTCGATGCCGTTGCGCAACAACACCAGGTTGGCCATAGCTTCACCCGGAACGACCGTCCCAGCGGCTTGCCGCGTCCATCCTCGATCTTGAGGTGCCGGACGTCGCGCCTGGCCAACGCCGCCTCGATCGCTGGCTGCGCGGCAATGCAGTGTCCGCACCAGGGCGCGCCGAACTCGAGCAGCGTGTCGCCGGTGAGCGCATCGATTTCCGCGGGTGTCGGCTCGCTGCTTGCGTAGCGTGCGGTGAACGGCATGGCGCGATCAGGCGCCGTGGCGGACGCGGATGGCCTGCAGGCGCTCGGCGAAATACAGCGTATCGGCGTCCTCGCGCGCAGGATCGCCGCCTTGTCGGCATCGGGCGCCTCCAGTGCGGTGTCGATCTGGTCGAGCTTGATGACGATGTCCTCACGGGTGGCCTCGGCCATGGCGTGCTCCGGATCCGGGGGTCGGAGCCGCATCCTAAGCGCGCCGCCGTATCGAAGGCGTGGACGCGACGCACGCAAGCACGCGGTGTGCCGCCCTTGGCTCACGCCAGGACAGGAAGGCTGTCCGTGCGGTAGATCGGATAAACGCCGTAGCGCGCATCCCAGGACGCGTGCCGCCGCTGGAAGAATTCGCGCCGAGCCTCGGGATTGGCGCTGAACTCCGCATCTTGCGCAAGCCGCCGCCTGAATTCGGCGGCCAGGGCGGCGTCTTCCTCCAGCATCTTCAGAGCGAAGATCTCGGTGACGTAGTCCTCGATGTATTCCTTCTGCTCGAAATGGCCATTGAAGAAGCCCCACGCCGCGAACGAGTCCGGGGCCTGCGGCTCGAGCAGCGCCATGAGCAACCGTGCGCGCGGCTGCGCGATCGGCACGAACAGCGCGCCGGCAGCCACTGGTTGCGCCTGTTGATGCCACTGGCCCTCCAGGCTGAGCGGCATCCGGCCTTCGAACGGGGTCGCGGAAAAACGCATCCGGGTTGCGCGGAACTCTTCCACATCCAGCGCTGCGATGTCCTGCTGCAACGGCCGAAACGCAAGTCCGTGCAGGGCCAGCTTCTCGCCGATCGCGGGCGCATAGGCCAGCGGGATGACGTAGCCGCCGCGCGGCGCGCGCACCTTCAGCGTCGGCGCCACGTTGCGGCGGAACGGCACCCGCCAGACCTGCGGCGTGCGCGGGTCGTACACAGTCACCGGCTCGCCGGAAATCGGCGAGAGCTCGCGGGTATACGCGTAGCCGCGGAATTCGATCGTGGTGACCTGGGCCTCGGCGCCCGCCTCCGCCGGCGCGGCAGCCTCGCCCGCCGTGGGCTCGCGCCAGCCCGCGGCGTAATCGAGTTCGACCTCCTCGCCGCCGAGGCGGCTCGCCCGCTCGTCGGCATCGAGCACGGCGGCGCGCCACTGCACACCGCGCGCGGCCATCAGCTCGGCCAGGCCCACGATCGTGTTGCGCGCGATCCGCATCCGTGTTGCGTAATCCTTCCACGAATGCGTTTCGACCAGGACCGTGAACCGGTTGCGCGCCGGGAAGTAGCCGCTGGAAAAGCGCGGCGAATACACGCTGAGCTGGAAGCCCGAAGACGGATCGTCCGGCTCGGTCAGGTCGGGATAGAACGGCAGCGGCAGCGAACCCTGCGCCGCCAGCTTGCCGATCAGCGCATCGCGCAGCGCGATCCCGTCGTTGCGGAGCTGCGGATCGCCCTGATTGACCGGCTCCACCTGGATGGAGATATCCGGTTCGAAGTCGGCGCCGTCGGTCACGTGCATGTCGGCGCAGACCAGCGGGTCCCACTCGCGCAGCAGTGCGAGCATGGCCTGCATCTCGGGTGCGTCGGCCTTGGTGTAGTCGCGGTTGAGGTTGAGGTTGTGCGCGGTGGCGCGCCAGCCGGTTTCCTCCGGCCCGACCTGGTTGGGTCGGTTCCAGCGCCCGAAGCGCTCATGGCCGTCGGCGTTGAAGGCCGGCACGAACAGCACGGCGATGCGCTCGAGCAGGCCCTCGGCAGCTGGATGCATGGCGATATGGGACCCGGCTTCGACCTCAAGCAGACACTCGCCGCCGAGCAGTTCGCGCAGCGCGGCGAAGCCCGCATCCTTGCCGTCGCTTTCGCCCGGATGGATGCCGGCTTGGATCATCAGCAGCGGAACGCCGCGCTCGCGCAGCGCCTCGGGCGTCAGCGCGCCGCTGCGCGATACCACCAGCGCGCGCATCGGCCGCCCTTCGGCCGAACGACCGTAGACGAAACTGCGCGCCGCGTCGGGCCAGCGCGCGACGAACGCCGCGCACAGCGCATCGACCTCGTCGAGTCGCCCGGTGTGATGAAACTGGCTTTGCTCGGCAAGGGTATGCAGGGTCATTGCGCTTCCTCAACGGATCCGGCTGGTGGCAGTGCATCGTATCCCGATCACCTGCGGATTCGACCAGACGTGCCCAAGGCGCAAGCCTGTCTCGGCAGTGCTTCTCGCTCCGGCACGGCGCGCGCCGTCACAGCTCGAGCACATCGCGAAATCATCGCCGCATTGCCAACGCTGGCAACGCGGAGATCGGCGCCTTATGCGGCCTGCGCGACCAGCGCCCGTCTCGGCGGACGACTGGGAAAGGCGTGTCGCAGGATGCGCCAGATCACCTGTCCGAACTGGCGCGGCAGCGAGCCGGTGTTGTAGTGCTGGCCGTAGCGCGCGCAGATCGCGCGCACCTCCACCGCCATCTCCGCGTAGCGGTTGGCCGGGATGTCCGGATAGAAGTGATGTTCGATCTGGTGGCTCAGGTTGCCCGAGAGCAGGTCCAGCCAGCGACCGCCGCCGATGTTGGACGACCCGCGCAGCTGGCGCACATACCATTGACCGCGCGACTCGTGCTTGATCGATTCCCTGGGGAAGGTTTCCACGTCCGCGGTGAAGTGGCCGCAGAAGATGATCATGTAGGTCCACAGGTTGCGCAGGATGTTGGCGCCGATGTTGCCGAGCAGCACCGGCAGGAAGAACGGGCCGGCCAACAGCGGAAACAGCACGTAGTCCTTGACGATCTGGCGGCGCATCTTGCGCCCGACCGGGCGGAATTTCTTGCGCAGCGTCGCCGTGCTCATCTTGCCGGCCAACCAGCGCCCGAGCTTGAGCTCCTGGATCGCCACGCCCCACTCGAACAGCACCGCAAACACCACCGCGACCACCGGCTGCAGCAGGTAGAACGGACGCCAGCGCTGTTCGGGGAAGATGCGCAGCAGGCCGTAGCCGATGTCGTCGTCGAGCCCGCGCACATTGGTATAGGTGTGGTGCTTGAAATTGTGCGAGCGGCGCCAGTTCTCGCTGGTGCCGGCGATGTCCCATTCGTAGGTGCGGCCATCGAGCTGCGGATCGCGCATCCAGTCGTATTGGCCGTGGATGACGTTGTGGCCCAGCTCCATGTTCTCCAGGATCTTCGACAGCCCCAGCAGCACCATGCCGGCGATGCACGCCGGCCACAGCAGCGCCGGCAGGAACGCGCCGCCGACGGCGCCCAGCATCAGCAGCGCGCGTCCGGCGAAGCCGGTCCAGCGCACGGCCGCGACGATCCGGCGGATATAGATGGCATCGCGCTGGCCGATGGTGGCGGCGGTGCGTGCGCGCACGGCATCGAGCTCGGCGCCGAAGGATTCGAGTTCGGCGACGCTGAGCGCGCGATTGCGGTTCGAGGTCATGGTGGCGTTCACAGATCGAGGACGAGGTCGCTGGCGGCGCCGTTCACGCACAGGCGCAGGGCGGACACTGGCTCGTGCTCGGCGATGCCGGTATGCAGATGGCGGGTACTGCCGGACGCTTTGCCGCAAGCGCAGGTATTGCAGATGCCCATGCGGCACCCGGAAGCCGGCTTGAAGCCCTGCGCCTCCAGCGCGGTCAGCAGCGGTTCGCCGCGTGGCAGTTCCAGCACACGGCCGCTGCGCGCCAGGGTGACCTGCACGCTGCCAGATTCATCGCTCGCGCGCGGCGGCGGAGTGAACGCTTCGGCATCGAACGCCTGCGCGGTCGCGCAGGCGGCGCGTGCAGCGTCGACAAAGCCGCCGGGCCCGCACGCGTAGACGCGCTGTAGCACCAGGTCGGGCACCAGCGCTGCAAGCAGCGCCGGATCGATCCGTCCGGTGAATTCGTCGGGCTGGTCCGGCGTTTCGCCGGTCAGTCCGAAATGCAGCCGGAATCCGGCGTCGCATTGCGCCAGTGCACGCAGTTCGTCGGTAAAACACAACTCGGCGCGTCGGCGCGCCCAGTACACCAGGGTCAGCGGTGCCGGCATCGGCTGCGCCGTGCGCTGGCGCAGCATCGCCATGAGCGGAGTGATGCCGCTGCCAGCGGCCAGGAACAGCCTCGGGCAGGCCGGCGCATCATCGAGGGTCATGGCACCGAAGGCAGGGCCGATCTCCATGACGTCGCCGATGCGGGCGTCACGGCACAGCTGGGTGCTGACCTTGCCGCCGTCGACCTGGCGCACGGTGATCGCGATCCGCCCGCCTCTGCCCGGCACGGCGCTCGGGCTGTAGCTGCGGGTCAGGCGGATGCCATCGACCTCCACTCCCAGGTTCACGTGCTGCCCCGGCCGGAAGCCGGTCCAATGACGGTTGGGGCGCAGCACCAGGGTCACGGCATCGGCGCTGGCGCGGTGGCGCTCGACGATCTGCGCCAGCGGACGTGCCCACGACCAGGCCGGATGCACCCGCGAGGCCCAGAAATCGAACACCTTCGGGTCCACCACGGGCGCCAGCAGGCGGCGCGGCAGGCTGGAGGGGGCGGAAAGCAGGGTCAGAGTGGTCATGCGAGGACTATACAGGCGGAAACACAACTGTGTATACACATGTATATTCGTGCGTCGAGACGATCACGTGTAGCTTCAGGTTCCAAAGCCGGATCGACGTCACAGCCTGAGCCCGTGAACCCTCCACCTCCCCCGGACACCGACCTGGCCTCTGCCCGCAAGACCGGGATTTCACGCGAGGACCTCCTCGCCGCAGCGCTGCGCCTGATCGGCCCGCATCGCAGCGTGTCCACGCTCAGCCTGCGCGAGGTAGCGCGCGAGGCCGGGATCGCACCCAACAGCTTCTATCGCCAGTTCCGAGACATGGATGAGCTGGCCGTGGCCTTGATCGGCCTGGCGGGCGAGTCGCTGCGCCGGATCGTCGGCGAAGCGCGCCAGCGCGCGCGCACCCGTCGCAGCATCGTGCGCGGTTCGGTGGAGGCCTTCATGGAGCAGGTGCGCGCCGACGACAAGCTGCTGCACGTGCTGCTGCGCGAGGGCACGGTGGGATCGGATGCGTTCAAGCAAGCCGTCGACCGCGAGCTGACCTTCTTCGAAGAGGAACTGCACGCCGACCTGTTGCGGCTGAGCCGCGCAGATGGCGTCGCCCTGCATGAACCCAGGCTGGTCGCACGCGCCATCACCCGCCTGGTGTTCGCGATGGGCGCCACCGCCATGGATCTGCCGGCCGAACGCGACCGGGAGCTGATTGCGCAGCTCACCCAGATGGTGCGGATGATCCTGGCCGGATCGCGCGCCCTGGGTGCGGGCACGCGCCCCCAGACATGAGCGCCGCAGGCGCGGCATGATGGCGCTTTCCCGCGGGCGCCCTGCATGACCGATTGGACCCGACTGATTCGCGACGTGCCGGATTTCCCCAAGCCGGGTGTCGTCTTCAGGGACATCGCCCCGCTGCTTGCCGATGCACAGGCGTTCGGCGCGGCGATCGACGCGCTGGCCGCACCCTGGCGAACGCAACGGATCGATGCGGTGCTGGCCATCGAGGCGCGCGGGTTCCTGCTGGGCGCGCCGTTAGCGCGGGCGCTGGGCGCGGGGCTGGTGCCGGTGCGCAAGCCGGGCAAGCTGCCGGGGCCCACGTTGGCACAGGCCTACACGCTGGAGTACGGCCAGGATGCGTTGCAGGTGCAGGCCGAAGCCCTGCCCCCTGGCGCGCGCGTTCTGCTGGTGGACGACGTGCTGGCCACTGGCGGCACCCTGGCTGCGGCGCACGGCCTGGCCGAACAGTTGCAGGCGCAAGTCGTGGGCGCGACGGTGCTGATCGAGCTGGCCGCACTGGGCGGACGCGGGCGCTGGAACGGCAACGCCCCGTTGCATGCGGCGCTGGTGATGTAGCGCGACTGCCGCTGCACCGCATCCCGGATTGCGCGGCGATGCGGCTGAGTGCGGCCGCGATGACCGACCTTTTCGCCGCAAGGCCGCGTGGTCACCGCATACGCAACGCATCGCACCATGACCTCGGACACGGGACAGCGGATCGGGCCGGCCCGACATTGGCGGCATGAGACCACTCAGCTGCCGCTCCATGCACGGCACCCCTTCCACCTCTGCCTGGCGCACGTGATGCGGGTACCGGCGTTCACGGCCGTGCTCCTGCTTGGGCTGCTGATGCCCTGGACGTCGGATGCACAGACCCCGCTGGCAAGCGCGCGCCTGCATGAAGCGATGGCTGCGCAGCTGCGGGCCCAGGGGCTTGAAGGCGCGGTCTGGTCGACCGTGGCGGAGGGAACGATCGCCACCGGTGCCGCGGGCATTGCCGACGCACGCACGGGCCAGGCGCTGCGCGCCGATGCGCGCGTCCATGTCGGTTCGGTGGCCAAGACACTGCTGGCGACCGGGGTGCTGCGCCTGGTCACCGAGCGCCGGCTCGCGTTGGAAACGCCGGTGTCGCAACTGCTGCCCGGAATGATCTTCGACAATCCGTGGTCTTCCAGCCATCCGGTGCTTGTCCGCCATCTGCTCGATCACACGGCCGGGCTGGACGATGCGCGTTTTTCCCAGGTCTTCAGCCTGCAGCCCAACGCCGACACGCCGCTGGCGGATGCCTTTCGCGGGCGCGGCCCGCTGCGCGTGCGCAGCCGGCCCGGCAGCCGTCATTCGTATTCGAACACCGGCTTCACCCTGCTCGGCATGGTGATCGAGGCGGTCACCGGTGCGCGCTACGAAACCTATCTGGAAACGCATCTGCTGCGGCCGCTGGGCATGCACGACAGCACTTTCGCCTTCACTACCCAGGACGGGCCGCATGCCGATCCGCGCCTGGCCATGGGCCATTTCGAAGACGGGAAGCGCCAGGCCGCGGTGCCCACATATGTGCGGCCAGCCACGCAGTTCACCACCACGGCCGCAGACATGGGGCGCTTCGCCAGTTTCCTGATGGGCGATGGCAGCGTGCACGGACGTCCGTTCGTCGACAGCACCTTGTTGGCGGCAATGGGACGGGCGAGCACCACCGAAGCCGCGGTGGCCGGCTTGCGCGTCGGTTATGGCCTGGGCATGGCGCTGCGCGACCGGCATGGTGCGGTCGGCAAATGTCATGGCGGGAGTACCGTCGGCTATCGCGCCATGCTCTGCCTGTTCCCGGAACAGCAGCGCGCGTTCTTTGTCGCGCACAACGCCGATCACGAAACAGCGGACTATGGACGCTTCGACCGGTTGCTGATCGAGGCGCTGCGCGTGCAGGCCCCGGCAGCACGGCAACCGGCGGCGACGCGGGTCGATACGCGCGCGTGGGAAGGCTATTACGTGCCCTCGCCCAACCGCTTCGCGAGCCTCGCCTGGCTCGACACGACGCTGAACTTCCTGCGCGTCGCCCGCGACGGGAGCGGATTACGTCTCGAGCCTTTCCAGTCGGAGGATGTCGCGCTGACGCCTGCCGGCGGCGCATTGTTCCGCGCCAAGGACCGGGTGATCGCCTCGCACGCGTTTGTGGCGACACCCGAAGGCAGGCGCGCGATCAGCACCGGCACGCAGAACTATGAGCAAGTGTCGCTCTCCAGGCTGATGCCGCTGTGGATCAGCCTGGTCGCCGGGCTGCTGGGCCTGGCCTGGCTGCTGGTGGCCGGTATCGTGCGCCTGGTCGCACTGCGACGCGCTGCATGGTCGCATCCCGCGATCGTTCCGTTCTTCGGTGTTGCCGCGCTGTTGCTGCCGCTGCCGTTGTTCCTGCAACAGTCGTTCCTGCAGCTCGGCGATCTCACCCCGGCCAGTGGCCTGCTTGCCGCGGTGACCGGTTTGCTGCCGGTGGCAATGCTGGCCGGGCTGGCGCTGATGTTGCCGCGCCGGCCATGGCGCGCGTTGGCCTGGATCGATGTGGTGTCGATGCTGGCCGTGCTGCAGTTCGCTGCGGTGCTGGCAGGGTGGGGACTGATGCCACTGCGGATGTGGAGCTGAGTCCGTCGTCATCCGCACGCTTGGCGCCGCCGCTCGATCGTTTCCACGCATCTGCCCGCGGTTGGCCCGCAGCGCCACTGGGCGCCCGTGCGGTCGGGCGCGACGCATCGCTGCTGTTTACACCGCGTTGCATCGGCCATGGACAGACTTGCAGCGCCTCCTTTACTTGATCGCTCCGCCTGCATGCACACCCGCTTTCCTGCTGCAGCTGTGTTGCTGATCGCATTGGCCTCCTGCGCGACCCGACCTGCACCGGAACCCGCCCAGGCCGAAGCAGCGGCTGCACCGGTAACCCCCATGCGCACGCGCGGAGAGTTCGTCCTTGCAGCCGACAAACTGGATACCTGGAATGCGGTGGGCCAGATCGTCGTGCGCCTGCCCGACGCCGTGTACGACGGTCGCTCGCAGATGATGGATCTGTACTCGGTGCGTTACCGGGGCGAACCGTTCCTGCTGATCACGCGGGGCTTGCCGCTGGCCAGCGGCGACACCGTCACCGCCACCCGCGTCACCGCGACCTCGCTGCGGGGCGGGCCCATCGACAGCGACGCGGCCGCCGATCTGCTCGCCCTGCTGGAACGCCAATTACCCGCGGAAATCGAGCGGGTCCGCGCGCAACAAGCGGCGGAGAAGCAGGCTGCGAAGCGCAAGCCGAAGAGAAAGTCGAAGCGGAAGTGAGTCGCGGCGAAAGCCGCCGCCCAGCCATGCGTCTGGCGATCATGCGGACGGTCGAGCAGAGCTCCGAAATTCCCAAGCCCGTTGTTGGCCCGTGGCACCTGCCTCGAGGCGGCGTTCGTATCCAGATTCCATATACGCGCCCGCGGCAAACGATATATGTCTGTGCAACATGTCGAATGCATTGTTCATGCGCGATCACGATATGGCGGCGGCGCTGGATAAAACGCGCAAAAACGTATCCAATCCGTGTGCAGACCTGCGCCGACACACGAGGAGGATTCGATGCTCAAGGCACTTGCGGTGACCGTCATCTCACTGACGCTGGGCCTGAGCACCCACGCAGCGATCGCAGAGACGCTTCAGGCGAAGGCGATCCTGCATGCCGACAAGCCTGGACCGCAGATCAGCCGCAACCTCTACGGCCAGTTTTCCGAGCATCTGGGCGGCGGAATCTACGATGGCATCTGGGTGGGCGAGGACAGCCCCATTCCCAACGTGCGCGGCATCCGCAGCGACGTAGTCGCCGCGCTGAAAGCGCTCAAGACGCCGCTGGTGCGCTGGCCCGGCGGATGCTTCGCGGACGAGTACCACTGGCGCGATGGCATCGGCCCGCGTGCACAGCGGCCGGTCCGCAAGAACAACTGGTGGGGCGACGCACCGGAAACCAATGCCTTCGGCACCCACGAGTTCATGGATTTCGTCGAGCAGATCGGGGCCGAAGCCTATGTCTCGGTGAATGTCGGCAGCTCGACGCCGCGGGAGATGCGCGAATGGATCGAATACATGACCTCGCCCGGCCAGGACACGCTAGCCCAGGAGCGGCGCCGCAACGGGCGCGACAAGCCGTGGAAAGTGGCGCTGTGGGGGATCGGCAACGAGAACTGGGGATGCGGCGGCAACATGACCGCCGAGTACTACGCCAACGAAGTTCGCCGCTTCAGCGCCTTCTTCCACAAGAACCAGGACAACACGGGCCTGCGCGTGGCCACCGGTCCCAACGGCGACGACACGCGATGGACACAGGTGCTGATGGAGAACGCCGCAGACGCCTTCGATGCGCTGAGCCTGCACTATTACACCCTGCCCACCGGCGACTGGAAGGTCAAAGGCCCCGCCACCGGTTTCAGCGCGAAGGAATGGGCCGATACCTTCGCCCGTACCCTGAAGATGGACGACTACATCGGCCGTCATTCGGCGATCATGGACAAGCACGACCCGGACAAGCGGGTGGGCCTGTATGTCGACGAATGGGGCACGTGGTACGACGTCGAGAAGGGCACCAATCCCGGCTATCTCTACCAGCAGAACACCCTGCGCGATGCCGTGCTCGCGGCGGTCAATTTCAACATCTTCCACCGGCATGCCGACCGCGTGCGCATGACCAGCATCGCCCAGACCATCAACGTGCTGCAGTCGGTGATCCTGACCGACGGCGCCAAGATCGCGCTCACGCCAACGTACCACGCCTTTCGCATGTACGTGCCGTTCCAGGAGGCGACCTCGCTCCCGCTGGACCTGACCACCCCAAATGCCGTCGTGGATGGCATCCCGGTGCCCGCCGTCAGCGCGTCGGCCGCACGCGGCGCCGACGGGAAGATCCATATCGGCATCGCCAACATGGCGCCACGGGACAGCGTCGATCTGGACATCGATCTGGCTGGGCTGCAGGTCAAGGCCGTGTCGGGGGAAGTCCTGACGGCGGACAGGATGGATGCCCACAACGTGCCCGGTCAGCCCGCCGCTCTGGCGCCCGCACCCTACTCCGGTGCGCGCCTGGTCGACGGCAGACTCCGGCTGGCGCTTCCGGCCAAGTCGGTGGTGGTGGTCAGACTCGACTGAATCGGCGCGTGCGGTCCGTGGCGCTCCGGGCCTCCGGGCTGGCTATGGCGAGTTCCATGGGGTTCCGAGTGACGCGCGCTGCAACAGCGCGCCTCCGCGTCCATCATTCCCCGAACGCCGCGCGTTCCTCTTCGGTCAATGCCGGCGCCAGGGTGCGTCCCTGCGCCGCGGACGCCGCAGCGGCCTCCAGCACCGCCATGACCGCAAGCGCCTGCGCCGGGGGCACCGGGTTATCTCCGATGCCCAGCACCGCATCGCGTAACAACAGGTAGTACCGCGCCTGGTCGCCGCGCGGCGCCGGTCGAAGCTGGATGCCGCTGCCGTCATGGAGTTGCAGGGCGTCGTCATCGAGGCCCCAGCGTGCGGCCCCGGGACGCACGCCTGCGAGTAGCTGCGCCTCCTGCGGGTCGGGGCGCTGCTTGACCGCGCTGCCCTTCGAGCCATGCACGATGAAACGCGCGACGCTTCCGGCCGCAAGCATGCCTGCGTGCAGGATCGCGCGACGCGTGCCGAAACCGAGTACGACGTGCGCCCAATCGTCGGTTGTCGCACCCGTGCGCTGCGCGGTGAGGCTGGCATGCACCGTGTCGGGCAGACCGAACAACTGCAGCGCCTGATCGACCAGGTGCGGCCCCAGGTCCCACCACAGGCCGCTGCCCGGGCCGGCCTGCTCGCGCCAGCGCGCGCGGACCTGGGGACGGAAACGCTCGATCCTGGATTCGAAATGGACCACCTCGCCGATCAGACCCGCATCGATCGCTTCGCGCACCGCCAGGAAATCGCTGTCCCAGCGCCGGTTCTGGAACACCGACAACACCCGGTCCTGCCGCCTTGCCAGCGTCACCAGTTCGCGGGCCTCACGCAGATCGAGAGTGAATGGTTTGTCGACCACGACGTGCTTGCCCGCCGTGAGCGCCGCGCGCGCGAGCGGCGCGTGGGTGTGATTGGGCGAGGCGATCACCACCAGCCCGATCCGCGGATCGGTTGCTGCCTGCAGCGGCTCGCCGATCACCTCCATATCCGGCAGGTCCGCCCGGACCTTGCCCGCATCGCGCGAAGCGACCAGCGCCAGCGACAGGCCGGGCACCGACTGGATCAACGGCGCGTGGAAGGTGCGGCCGGCAAAGCCGTAACCAATCAGGGCAACATGGACTTGAGCGGTGTGTTGATTCATGGGGATCGGGTGCTCGGGAGATGACAAGATAGCGGCGGGCGATGAAGGCGGTGGTCAGGCTCCGCAATCGACGCGAACCCATGCGTGGGTCCGTTCCCCCGGGCCCGTCGGCTGCGAGCTCGCGCTTGCGAAATGAACGGACCTGACCCTGTCTACACATAACAGGCAAACTCTCGTCCCTGCACTGCAGGGTCGGAATCCGGAACGATGGACGAGCGAGACGACGAATTCGAGCAGCGCTACCAACGCCTGGAACAGGCCTTGCCTGGGCCGTTCGGCCGGTTCCTCGGGTGGGTGAGAAAACCCGCATCGGGCTGGGTACGCATTCCGCTGGGGATCGTCCTGATCCTCGGCGGCGTGCTGTCGTTCCTGCCGATTCTCGGAGTGTGGATGTTGCCGCTGGGCGTGCTGCTGCTGGCGCAGGATCTGCCGTTTCTCCGCCGCCCGACAGGACGCGCGCTCGATGCGCTCGAACGCTGGTGGCAACGCCGCGCATCGAAGCGCCGGAACGGCGGGTCCTAATCGTCCGCGGGCCTCGCATGGCGTTGCAGCCAGCGCGGCACCGACGCCGACGGACAAGCCCCTCCTCGGAGGCTTCTTTCGCAGGCGCCTGGCGATGGTCCGGGCGTTCGCGCGCTGCCGGCTGGCGCATTCTCCATCGGCTTTGTAAGCAGGTGTTTCAGTCGGCCTGAGGCGACACATCCGCTGACGCATGGGCAGCGCCGGCTGCGGGGGGCGGCGATAGGGTATTTCCACCCCGGCGATCGAACCTCCGGTTCGCGCAGCGCGCGAATTGAGCAATCAGCAATAGGCACGCATCGGCGACCCCTCGCGCCCATCGTGTGGCGACCGCCGGGCCCACCCGGCCAAGGACGGCCAACCCCACTGTTCATGTCCAGGATCCCGCAATGAACTCCGTTATGCGTCTGTTCGTCGGTTATGCCGTGTTCGCCCAGTCCATCTCTGCCATGGCCCAGACCCAGCCATCGTCGCGCCCCGATCCCGCCGCCGTGCAGGAACGCCTGGTGGCCGCGGACGCCAATCAGGACGGGCTCATTTCGCGATCCGAAGCCGACGCCAGCCTGCCGCGTATCGCCAAGCACTTCGACCGGCTCGACTCCAACGATGACGGCCAGCTTTCGGGCGCCGAACTCAAGGCGATCGCCGAACGCGCGAGCCGCATGCGGCATTGATCGCCAGCAGCCATCGTCGTGCGGACGCGCTGGCGATGTCCGCTGCGCCTCGTTGGCACCGGATTGGTTGTCAGCCCATCTCCCATGCCCGGCCGGATGCCAGCGAAACACGGTCACGCATCTCAAGGCCCGCTTTCGAGCATCCGCCGCATCGATCCGAAACGCCGCCGGTACTGCGCCGGCGTCAGGTTGACCTTGCGCTTGAACAGCCGGCCGAAGAACCCCGCATCCTCGTAGCCGACCGCATTGGCCACCGCTTCGATCGGTTCTTCGCCCGTCTCCAGCAGGTGCTTGGCTTCCTCCAGGCGCAGGGTATGCACGTACTCCAGCGGCGACAGTCCCGTGGCGTGTTCGAAGCGACGCTTGAAGGTGCGTTCGGCCAGGCGGCTCAGGCGCACCATCGCCGCGACCGGTGCCGGCTCGTTGTAATGCTCGCCCAGCCACACCTGGCAGCGCGCGATCGCCGCATCCTCGACCTGGCGCGTGCGCGCCAGCTGCGCGTACGGCTGCTGCCCGACGGTATGCCAGTCCATGACATTGACCCGCGCGACCTGCATGGCGATTTCCACACCGGCGGCGCGCGCGATCAGATACAGCGTCAGGTCGGCCCACGACGTTCCGCCTCCGGCCATGACCAGGCGTTGGCCCTCGCCGGAGGCGATCAACGCACTGCGCGGGCGCATGCGAATGGTCGGAAACCGCTCGCCGAGCGCATCGCAGAACGCCCAATGCGTGGTCGCCTCCTGACCGTCCAGCAGTCCGGCCTCGGCGAACAACAGGGCGCCCGAACAAGCGGACGCGAGAATCGCGCCGTGGGCATGGCAGCGCCTGAGCCAGTCGATCTCGGCATCGAATCGTCCCGCCAGGGGTTCGTGCGGATGCACCGCCACCTCCGGCACGCAGACGATGTCCGGGATCGGAATGTCATCGAATGAGGCCTCGGGTACCACCTGCACCCCGTTGACCACGGCGATCGCCGCGCCGTCGGCCGAGACCACGACCGGCTGCAGGACGCCGGCTCCCGGCGTTCCCTCCACGATCAGCTGCCAGTCGCGCCCGGCGGAGCGGAACAGGTCGTACATGCCGTAGATGACCGAGGCGCCGGCCTGGGGCATCGCGAGGATGGCGACGGTTTTTTGCTGCGGATCGGGCGACATGGCCGAAATGTCCTTTCCGCTGCCGAATCGGCTTGATCCGGTCGAGGGTACCGGGGCTAACGTGCCTGCCCCAGTAAACCAGACAGGCCACGGCCATGCCATCGATCCTTGAATTGCTGTTCGACCCCATCTCGCTGACGGTGCTGGCGATCTACGCCGCGCTGATGCTGTGGGAATTCCTGCTTCCGGCCCGGCAGCTGCCCGCCGCGCGCGGCTGGCAGCTGCGTGGGCTCGCGGCCTTCGCCGTCTATTTCCTGCTCTCGTCGTACCTGCCGCTGCTGTGGACGGAGTACCTGCTGCCGCTGCAGCTGTTCGACCTGAGCGCCCTGGGCACCTGGGGCGGTGCGCTGGCAGGCTTGCTGGTGTACGAACTGTGCGGATACGCCTGGCACCGCAGCATGCACGGCAGCACGATCCTGTGGCGCGGCCTGCACCAGATGCACCACAGCGCCGAGCGGCTGGACACGTTCGGCGCGTTCTGGTTCAGCCCTGCCGACATGATCGGCTGGAGCGCGGTGTCGAGTTTCGCCCTGACCGTCGTCGTCGGCATCACCCCCGCGGCAGCGACCGTGGTGCTGCTGCTCCTGACGCTGCTGGCAATCCTGCAGCATGCCAATGTGCGCACACCGCGCTGGCTCGGCTACTTCGTGCAGCGCCCCGAGAGCCATTCGTACCATCACGCCACCGGGGTGCATCGCGACAACTACGCGAACCTGCCGGTGTTCGATCTGCTGTTCGGCACCTTCCACAATCCGCGCGATTTCGTGCCTGCGACCGGCTTCTACGACGGCGCGTCGTTGCGGATCGGCGACATGCTGCTGTTTCGCGATATCGCCGAGCCGCCGCCGCAGGCGTCCGGGTCAACGCCGGCGATCGCCGGCGCAGCGATGCAGCAACGCTGAGGCGCTTCGCTCCCGGCCGACTGCGGGCGTTGACCGCGCCGGGTCGGCCGGCAGGCCGTGCGTCCGGTCTCAGGGCGTCGGAAGACGCGAGCGCACCCCTACCGCTTCTCCGGAAAGCCGGGCAGCCCTTCCGATTCCACGATCGCATCCCGGTTTGACCCAGCTCAAGGCGCGGTGCCGGCAGGGCGCCCATCCTGCCCCTGACGCGATCCGCTTCCATTGGCGTGACGCGCACCTCCGCACACTCACCCGCCCACGGGAGGGCCGCCATGACCAAGCTGGAAAAGGTTCAGTTCACGCAACCACCGTCGTTCAAGCAGCGCTACGGCAACTTCATCGGCGGCCAATGGGTCGCGCCGCGCAACGGCCGCTACTTCGACAACATCACGCCGATCACCGGCAAGGTGTTCTGCCAGATCCCGCGATCGGATGCCGACGATGTCGAAGCCGCGCTCGACGCCGCGCACGCCGCGAAGGACGCTTGGGGCCGGACCTCGCCGGCCGAGCGCGCCAACGTCCTCAACCGCATCGCCGACCGGATGGAACAGAACCTGGACCTGCTCGCGCGCGCGGAGACCTGGGACAACGGCAAGCCGATCCGCGAGACGACGGCGGCCGACATCCCGCTGGCGATCGACCACTTCCGCTACTTCGCCGGCTGCATCCGCGCGCAGGAAGGCTCGATCGGCGAGATCGACGAGGACACCGTCGCCTACCAGTTCCACGAGCCGCTGGGCGTGGTCGGACAGATCATCCCGTGGAATTTCCCGTTGCTGATGGCGGCGTGGAAGCTCGCGCCAGCGCTGGCCGCCGGCAACTGCGTGGTGCTCAAGCCGGCCGAACAGACGCCGGTCGGTATCCTGGTCTGGGCCGAGCTGATCGGCGACCTGCTGCCGCCGGGCGTGCTCAACATCGTCAACGGCTTCGGCCTGGAGGCCGGCAAGCCGCTGGCCTCCAGCAAGCGCATCGCCAAGATCGCCTTCACCGGCGAAACCGGTACCGGCCGGCTGATCATGCAATACGCCAGCCAGAACCTGATCCCGGTGACGCTGGAACTCGGCGGCAAGTCGCCGAACATCTTCTTCGAGGACGTCGCCGCCGCCGACGATGATTTCTTCGACAAGGCGATCGAAGGCTTCGTGCTGTTCGCGCTCAACCAGGGCGAGGTCTGCACCTGCCCCAGCCGCGCGTTGATCCAAGAGTCGATCTACGAGCGCTTCATGGAACGCGCGCTGCAGCGCGTGGCCGCGATCAAGCAGGGCCATCCGCTGGATCCAGAGACGATGATCGGCGCGCAGGCTTCCAGCGAGCAGCTCGACAAGATCCTGTCCTACGTCGACATCGGCCGGCAGGAAGGCGCGCAGGTGCTGATCGGCGGCGAGCGGCAGGCATTCGAAGGCGACCTGGAGGGCGGCTATTACATGCAGCCGACGGTGTTCAAGGGCCACAACAAGATGCGGATCTTCCAGGAGGAGATCTTCGGGCCGGTGGTGTCGGTGACGACGTTCAAGACCGACGAGGAAGCGCTGGCGATCGCCAACGATACCTTGTACGGCCTCGGCGCCGGCGTGTGGACGCGCGACGCCAACCGCGCCTACCGCTTCGGCCGCGCGATCCAGGCCGGACGCGTGTGGACCAACTGCTACCACGCCTATCCCGCGCACGCGGCGTTCGGCGGGTACAAGCAATCCGGCATCGGGCGCGAGACGCACCGGATGATGCTCGACCACTACCAGCAGACCAAGAACCTGCTGGTGAGCTACTCGCCGAAGAAGCTCGGCTTCTTCTGATTCGGGGAGAGCGCCGCGGGGCCGCGTTGGGGCGGCCTCGCGGCGTGTCTAAAAACTGCGGCCACCCGCTACCCGACGTAGTGGCGATCCGCGACGTGCAGCGCTTCGTCGACAATCGCCAGGCCATCGCGCAACGCCTGTTCGTCGATGCTCAGCGGCGGCACGATGTGCATCCGGTTGGATACGACGAACGGCCACAGGCCCTGCCTTTTGCAGGCCGCGGCAAGTTCGACCATGGCAGCATCGGCCGCGCCGGAAGCGTTGAACGGTACCAGTGGCTCGCGGGTCGTGCGGTCGCGGACCAGCTCGATCGCCCAGAACGCACCGAGCCCGCGTACCTCGCCGATCGCAGGGTGCCGCCCCTGCATCGCGTGCAGTGCGGGTCCGATCACTTCTTCACCCAAACGGCGCGCGCGGGCGATCAGGTTCTCTTCCTTGTAGATGCCGATGCACGCGACCGCAGCCGCACAGGCCAGCGGATGGCCGGAATAGGTCAAGCCGCCCGGATAGGCGCGGTTCGCGAAGCTGGCGGAGATCGCTTCACTCAGGATCACCCCGCCCAGGGGCACGTACCCGGAATTGACGCCTTTGGCGAAGGTGATCAGGTCCGGCACGACGCCCCAGCGATCGACCGCGAACCATTCTCCGCAACGACCGAACCCGGCCATCACCTCGTCGGCGATCATCATGATGCCGTGCGCATCGCACAACGCGCGCACGCCCTGCAGGTAGCCGTCCGGCGGCACCAGGATGCCATTGGCCCCGACCACCGTCTCCAGCAGAATCGCCGCGATCCCCTGCGGGCCTTCGACCATGATCGTATCGGCCAGATGCGCGAGCGCGCGTTCGCATTCCTCCTCGGGGCTGCCGGAGTGGAATGCCGAGCGGTACGGATACGGCCCCCAGAACTTGATGAACCCCGGCGGCCCCGGTTCGGACGGCCAGCGTCGCGGCTCGCCGGTCGCGGCGATCGCGCCGGCGGTCGCACCGTGGTAGCTGCGGTAGGCGGTCAGGATCTTGTGGCGGCCGGTGTGCAGGCGCGCCATGCGGATCGCATTCTCGACCGCTTCGGCACCACCATTGGTAAAGAACACCCGGTTCAAGTCGCCCGGGGCGAGTTCGGCGATCAGGCGCGCCGCCTCGCTGGTGGCCGCATTGGCGTGATACGGCGCCACCGTACACAGGGTTTCGGCCTGCGCCTTGATCGCTGCGATCAGCTTCGGGTGCTGGTGGCCGACGTTGACGTTGACCAGCTGACTGGAAAAATCGAGCCAGCGTCGTCCGTCCTCGTCCCAGAAGTGTGCGCCTTCGGCGCCCGCAACCACGACCGGCTCCAGGGTGCCGTGTGCCGACCACGAATGCAGCACATGCCTGCGATCGCTGCCGCGGGCAGCAGATACGGCATCGACGCTCACGTCGCGCATTGGATCGCCGCGCTCAGGGAATGAAGGTCTGTTCGGGGTCGTCGAAGGACTTGAACTCCAGCGCGTTGCCCGACGGATCGAACAGGAACATCGTCACGTGTTGCCCCGGTTTGCCCTTCAACCGCAGATGCGGCTCCTCGTGGAACTCGATGTCGGCCGCTTTCAGCCGCTTCGCCAGCGCTTCCCACGATCCGCGGTCGAGATTCATGCCGAAGTGCGGAATCGGCACCGCCTCGCCATCGAAGCGCCCGCTGTGCAGTGGGGCGCCTTCGCCGGAGATGTGCGCCACCAGGTGGTGACCGAAGAAATCGAAGTCCTGATAGGTCGTGTCGCTTCTGCCCTGGGGGCAACCCATCAATTCGCCATAAAAATGGCGCGCCTCGTCGAGGTCACGCACCGGGAAAGCGAGGTGGAACTGGGCAATCGAACTCATGGCGTCATGCTCATGACAGCGTGCTCATGGGACACGGCTCTGGGCCGGGAACCATACGCATCGAAGATGTTGTGCCAAAACAGGTTCCACGCATTGATACTACGCTCGTAGCCCTGGGCCAGCTCCGGCAGCGCGCCGGGGTCCTGGCGGATGTAATCGTCGATGGCCTGGCGCGTCAGTTCGCCGTGGACGATGTCCACTTCGCCGGTATGGATCGTCCAGAACTCCCAGTCGATGCTGCTCTCGTGCTCGCGCATATACGGGTGCCCGCGCAGGTGCTCGAACATGACCGATAAATAGGTCTGGCACAGGCATTCGCCGCCCATCCCGCGCAATCCCACGCCGAAGGCCGGACCGCGACGCGACAACTCCTCGGTCAGCCCGCTCAGGATGGCGTGGTTCGCGGGCAGGGGACGCTCCAGTTGCTCCGGCTCCACGCCGATGCTCGCCAGGAAGCGGTCGTAGACCTCGGGGTGCGCCTTGTCCGGGTCGCCTTCACCGAGCTCCTCGGCAAGGATCTGGCTCAACAGGCTGCGCAAGCCGCCGAAGGGCAGCTTGGCCACCAGCAGTGCAAGGTCGCTGATGTAGTCGATGGTGAAGAAGCGGTACTGCGTGCAGATCTGGCGCATCGCTTCGACCGGCGCATGCGCCAACGCCTTCATCTTCTGCTGGGCCAGGGCTTCGGTCGCCTCCTTCGCATTGTCGGCGAAGCGCCAGAAGGTTTGTCGATCCCACGCACCGGGCGGTATCGCCAGGCCCGGAACCGAACGCGTCGCTGACGTGCCGAGTTCATTCTGCAATGTCACGCTTCCAATCCAAGTAACGAAATCGCGCATGAGTGTAGCGTCCGATTGCGCCCTTGGCAGTCGAATAACACCTCGTTGCGATCACACTCTGCGACATCGGCATCACAGTTCATTTTGCATTAACGAACGCAACGTAATGTCGACTCCGTCGCTGCCATGCTCCTCGCAGCGCTTTCGTACGCGACAAAGTCGCATTCATCTTCGTAACGTGATCGTGATGTTTATGTTTCGTTACGAGCGGACACGATTACGCAACTTATCCGGCAGCATGCCAAAACGATGTGGCTGCGCAGGTATACGAGGAAAGTCCCGCCGATGAATGCACCCCTCGCCACTGCAGACAGCCCTTGCGCGAATCTGCTTTGGACCGGCGGCTGGGATTCGACCTTTCGGCTGCTGGAGCTGTTGTTGCTGCATCGGGTCCAGGTCGTTCCCCATTACCTGAAAGATCCGACGCGCGCCTCGACCCAGACCGAACTTTCGACAATGGCGCGCATCGGCGACCACCTGCGCGAGATGTACCCGCAGACGCGCGCGCTGCTGCAGCCGTTGCGCATCGCTGAAGTCGGCGATGTCGCCGAGGATCCGGAGATCGCGGCGGCGCTGCAACAGATCCGCAAGCGGGTCTTCATTGGCAGTCAGTACGCGTGGTTGCCGGCGTTCTGCAAGCAGAACGGAGTCGTCGACATGGAGCTGGGCGTCCACATCGACGACAAGGTCCAGGCGCTTGTGCGTCCGTTCGCCATGGAATTCGAACATCCGGCTGGCTATCGCAGCATCCGCGTGGACCCCAGGCACGCGGACTCCGCCGAGTTCAGACTGTTCCGCTACTTCGGCTTTCCGCTGTTCCACCTCGACAAGGTGCGCATGGGCCAGCGGGCCGACGCCGAAGGCTGGGGCGGCATCATGGACATGACATGGTTCTGCCACAGTCCGGCCCACGGCAGGCCCTGCGGAATCTGTGCGCCTTGCGTGTACACCATCGAGGAAGGACTGGCGCACCGGATACCTGATTCGCGGCGCGCGTTATCCTTCTTCTATCGGCGCATCGCCTTGCCCTTCAAGGAACCGCTGCGGCAGATGCGCATGTCGTTGCGCGAACGACGTGCGCGTCGGCGCCCGGGCGTACCTGGTATCGGCAGTTCCTGACACCGCGTCGTCGATCGATCGAACCATCGCAGGTGGATGTCGCCCTGCGCCATTGGGCGGCGATCGCATGGATTTCCGCGCTCGGTTCAGCCACCCCCTTCGCGCTCGCCTTGGAGTGAGCTCGGTTCTGTCGTCGGCCGCTGGCGATGGCCGCGAAAAACTGCTTTCACCACGACTTGATGCCTGTCGCGATCTCATCGCATGGCGCCACCGTTCGCGCCCCGTTCCAGGCTCCGACACCGCCATGAAGCGGCTGGTTATTGGTTTTGCGTTCGTGACGGGCATTGCCCTTCTGCTGGGCACGGGAGTCGTGTGGAACGAGTATCTGCGCGCGCCACCCGTCGAGCACCAACCACTCCCGTCGAACCTGATCCCGCTTGACTCAACGATGGGGCAGGCTCTTCTGGACGAGAGCGACGCCGTCGCCGATTACGACGAACTTTTGGCGAACTTCGTCGCCCAGTCGCGCAAGGGGTATTGCGGTGTGGCCACTGCGATTACGACGCTCAATGCCGCCGGGGTGGCCGGGACGCCGCTCGATCAGCAGACCTTGTTCGCCAATCCATCCGTGGATGCAAATCCATGGAAAGTCAGCTTCATCGGGATGTCGCTGCGGGACCTGGGGGACCTGCTTTCGGCGCACGGCGCCAACGTCAGCGTCATCAACGCATCGAGTACGAATGCCGATGCCTTTCGAAAGGTGGTGCGCACCAACCTCAACCGTGACGGCGACTACGTGCTGATCAACTACGAGCGGAAGCACATTGGACAGGCGCAGTCAGGGCACATCTCACCACTGGCCGCCTACCATGCGCAGAGCGACCGAGTGCTCATCCTCGATGTTGCCGCGCACAAATATCCGCCTGTCTGGGTTCGCCTGGATGAAGTCTGGGATGCGATGAATGCGCCGTTGAATCCCGAAACATCCGTCACCCGGGGATTCATCATTGTCCACGGGCGCGCGGGTGACCAGGGCGACATGCCGGTGAGCGCCTTGGTCTCTCTCGGCCCTCACTGAATTGCGATCCGGGCCCTGCCCCATCATGGCGCGCGCCTTTCCTCCCGCCAGGCGCACTCACCGCCGCTCGAAGTAGCGGATCGCTTCGGCCTCGGTCATCTCGTACTTCGGAGCCAGGTGCGGCAGGAGCAGGCGCAACCAGGCGCGTCCGACCTGACGCGTTTCTCTTGGACATGCCTTGGCGCGCGCCGGCGTCAGGTCGCCGGCAGTGACGATCTCGGCATATCTGACTGGGTCGGTGCCGAAAATAAGGCACTGCAGGTTGAAATAGCGCTGCTCGCCCAGCGCGTGCTCATCGGCATAGGCGTCCAGGTCGTATGCGCCGGTACTGCGCGTCAGCAGCCAGTTGGCCGCCATGCGAAGGCTTTCGATGACCTGTTCGGGCGATTCGTCGACGCCGGAGAAATGCAGCATCAGCATCGCCGCGAGTTGATCGACCGCATCTTCCTGCCGACCGGTCACCGGCAGATCGAGCAGGTCGACCAGCGCATGACCGGTTTCGTGCAGCACGATGAAACGCACATTGGCGCGCGTGTAGCGCAGGGGATAATCCGGATCGAGGCCGCCAGCCTTATGCTGCATCTGACCGCGCTCGTACAACGTCCGCAGGGTCTCGTAGCAGAGCACGATCCGTGTGGTCTCCGGCACGTAAAACGCACCGAACTCGCCACACTCCGCTGTGACATAACGCAGCGGGCGCGGCAGCTGGAACATTCCGTCGATCTGCTGCACCGCCGGGAGCCGATGCAGCAGATCGGCTTCACGCACCCGCGTGTAGATCGGCTGCAACGCGGGCGACTCCGGCGCCAGGTACTGATACTCGAACGCCGGCCCGGCCGGCCTTTGCTTCCCGCCAGGCTCGATGGTCCTGGCGCGCACGACCGCCTGCGACCACCTACGTGGAACACTTCCGCCCTCGGCGACCTGTGGCGCCCTGACTGCCGCCGGCATGCTTCCGTACGCGCACCCGCCAACAGCGACTGCGGCCAGCCCAATCGACAACCAGATGATTGAGGCCCTGAGTAGCATCCGGTCCTTATTGCGCGGCTGGCGACATCCACCGCGCCGTGTACCAGGTAGCAATGTAGTCAGTGTCACCGAGTATTGACGAGGACAACGACGGCGGCAATCAGCCCGTCCTGCTGGCGGCGTCCTGGCGCCAGGACAGCATCGCGCGCGATCTGCGTTCGCTCGATCGCCTCCGGTTGGCGGTAGGAAGGCTGGTGCGGCTGGCTGTTACGCTGCAGGAGCACCCGACTTGTGAACGAGATCACAAGCGTGGGTAATATCGCTGCGCTGACAAAGTCGGTCCGCCGCCGTCACGCGATTTCGCGACCCGCGCCCGCCTGCCAGACGGCGTACCAGTCTTCCGCGGACAGCCGCAGGTCGAGCGCGGCCACGGCATCGCGCAGGCCGTCGATGCGGCCGCTGCCGGTGATCGGCAACGGCGCCGAGGGATGTCGCAGGATCCATGCATACGCCATCGTCGCCTCCGACACCCCGTGGCGCTTGCCCAGGTGGGCGAGCGCATCGCGCACGCGCAGCGCCTGCGTGTCGTCGTTGTTGAACAACCGGCCGCCGCCCAGTGGCGACCAGGCCATGGGACGCAGACCCAGCGAAATGCACTGATCCAGCGTGCCGTCATGCAGGGACGCCAGCTGCAGGGGTGAAAGCTCGATCTGATGCGCGACCAGCGGATGAAACTGGTGTAGCAGCGCAAGTTGCGAAGGCGAATGGTTGGACACGCCGAAGTGCAGTACCTTGCCGGCGGTATGCAGCGATTCGAACACCCGGGCGAGCTCGTGCGGGTCCATCAACACATCGGGCCGGTGGATCAGCAGCAGATCCAGCCGGTCGGTGCGCAGCGCACGCAGCGACTCTTCCACCGATGCCACGACGTGCGTCTGCGATGTGTCATAGCACTTGGCGCGATGGCTCGGCCGCTGCGGGGACACCAGCCGGATGCCGCACTTGCTCACGATCTGCATGCGATCGCGCAAGCCCGGCGCTGCCGCCAATGCCTCCCCGAACAGACCCTCCGCCTGGTAGCCACCGTAGATGTCGGCGTGATCGAAGCTGGTGACGCCAAGAGCCAGCGAGTCTTCGATCCAGCGCAGGCGCTGTTCGACCGATTTGTTCCACTCCACCATGCGCCAGCATCCGGCGACGATGGGCGAAAGGCGGAGCGAACTGCTGTGGACATGGGGGCCAGCGGATGGAGTCATGGGTGACAGGGAATGATGGCGAACTGGAATGATGAGCCCGCTTGCCCCGGCACGCCAGATTTGGAAGATGGTGCTGATTGAAGCTGACCATGCCGCGCTAGGTACACGGGATAAAATCCCGGCTCCCGGCCCCATGGAGAGACCCCGATGAAGGCAACCCACTCGGGCCGCGTTCTGCTCGCCGCGCTCCTGATAGCGTGCTGCACGTCGACAGCGGGCGCCAGTACCGTTACGGAACGCACGCCCGACGCCTACGCCGACCCTGGCGATCTCGTGAACATCGCGGAGAATCGTCGCCTCAATCTCCGCTGCGAGGGTGATGGCGCGCCCACCGTGATCCTGGAGGCCGGTGCGAACGCCGATTCGACCGCGTGGTTCCGGGTGCAGCCGCTGATCGCCGCGCGAACGCGGGTATGTGCATACGATCGCGCCGGTTACGGGTTCAGCGACGAGGGACCGAAGCCGCGTACGCTCGACGCCGACGTGGCCGACCTGCGGGCCCTGATCCAGGCCGCCGGTGTGCGGACCCCGGTCGTGCTGGTCGGTCATTCGCTCGGAAGCAACATCGCACGGCGTTACGCTGAAGAGCACCCCGGTGATGTGGCGGGCCTGGTACTGGTCGATCCGCCCGAGCAGAATCTGGCCGCCTTCCTCCCAGCCGAGTGGAAGGTGCAGGACACCGCGATGATCGCGCAGCGCGACCAGTTCCTCGATCGCTGTGAACAGGGAGCGCAGACCGGCAGGCTCGCAGTACCACCGCCCGAGCTGCAAGGCTGCCTGCGGGCAGCACCACCGTGGATGAGCGAACGCGTCGCCGCTTCCGTTGCTGCCTACAAGCAACGGCCGGCCTACTGGCGCACCTTGCGCTCGGAACTCACCGAGAATGCAGCGATCTTCGGCTCGGCGGTGTCGCCGGACGAGTCGCACGGTACGACGCCGCTGGTGCTGCTGGCCGCCGGCAACGGGCATGCAAGCGTGCCGGAAGACCTGCGCAAGGGAATGCAGGCCGCGCGCGCAGCGACCCACGACGCGATCGTCGCCAGTTCACGTCAAGGTCGCATGCAGCACGTCCCCGACTCCTCGCACGACATGCAGCTCGACCAGCCGCAGGTGATCGCGGACGCCGTTGTCGCATTATTGCCTGGAGCATCGGTAGGCACCGAAGAGTAGGGCGTCGTCTTAGCCGCGTTCACGCGAGCCATCATTTCCGCTCTGGCCGGCTCGGGCGCGTTGCTGTCGTGCGGTCCGACTACACACTGCTGGGTGTCGTCGATGCTCCTGCAGATGTCGCCACCCACCGCGGCCCCACTGTGACCGTCCACCCAAAGCCTCCAGCCGGGACTTCTGGTCCGGCAGCCGGTGGTCGGTGCATCGAGCCCTGGACCGCGGACTGCCCCCGGGGTGTTCTCGGAGCGCAAGTCCTCCTGAACAGGGTGCAGGCGCCCGTCGGAATGCCGGGTTGTCGCGGCCCGACTCCGATCGAGCGTGGTCCACACCTCGCACATCATGAGCCGGCCCGGAAGTGGACGGCTACGCTTACAAATGGTCGATGGACGACGTCCGGCCAATCAGTAGAATGGGTTTTCTGGGACTTCCAGCCACATCGGGTTGAGTGATGAAAAAGACGTACTGGCTTGCGGTAGGCGCCATAGGTACCGCTGTCGCGCTGTGGGCAAGCACAGATTCCGAAGAGATGCCGATCCTGGCAAAGGCTGTTCCCAGTGCAGTGGCCAGCACCGAACACAGGTATGCGCAGATCCCCCTTGCGTTCGAGCGCAATGTGGGCCAGACGGATCCCGAGGTTCTGTTCCTGGCGCGGGGTCCGGGGTACGGCATCTTCCTGACCGCCACCGAAGCAGTGCTGAGCCTGCCATCCAAGCCCGGGTCCACGAAGGTGTCCACACAGGCGGGCGCACCCACGGTGGTACGCATGTCCCTGCTCGGCGCCAGCACTGAGCCTGTCGTCGAGGGCGCCGGCCTGCAGCAAGGCAAGAGCCACTACTACTACGGTTCCACGCCCAACCAATGGCAACGCGATGTCCAGCGCTACGACCGGGTGCGCTACCGCGAGGTATACCCCGGCATCGACATGGTCTACTACGGCAAGCAACAGCAGCTCGAGTACGACTTCGTGGTGGCGCCCGGCAGAAATCCGGGGCGCATCAACGTCAAGTTCAGTGGCGTCGACGGGCTGCGGCTGGACCCGGACGGCAACCTCATCCTGGAAACCGCCTCGGGCACGCTCACCCAGCAAAAACCTGTGCTCTACCAGCAGGTGGATGGCCGGCGCAAGCCTGTGCAAGGCGGCTACCGTCTCCTGAGCGGGGATCGCGTCGGTTTCGAGGTCGCGGCGTACGACACGGCCAAACCCCTCATCATCGACCCGGTGCTGGGTTACTCGAGCTATTTCGGCGGAAGTGGGGATGATGGCATTGCGTCGCTGTCTGCCGACGACGCCGGCAATCTCTACGCCATAGGCACCACCGCTTCGCTCAACTTCCCGCTCAAGAACGCGATCCAGTCCAGCAATCGCGGTGGCGGCGACATCTTCGTCACAAAGTTCAACACGGATGGCAACGCTCTGATCTACAGCACCTTCATGGGAGGCGGCAATGCCGACGGCGGCACGGGCATTGCCGTCGACATCCACGGAAATGCCTACATCACCGGGCACACGAAATCCACGAATTTTCCGGTGGCCAATGCGTTGCAGAGAACGCATGCCGCGGATGGGGGTCTGGAAGATGCTTTTGTTGCACGGCTCGATAGCGCGGGAGCTCTCGCTTTCAGTACCTACCTCGGGGGCTCTGGTGCGGACCTGGGCACTGCAATCGATCTGCCTCCATCGGGTGATCTTTATGTGGCCGGCTCAACCGAGTCGGGCAACTTTCCAAGGGTTTCTGCGATGGATGCCTCGCTCGGGGGAACGAGAGACGGATTCCTCGCGAAGCTGACGCGGTCGGGCGACACGCTGGTTTTCAGTACGTATTTTGGTGGGGGCGGAACTGATCAGATCAGCGCGATGTCGGTCGATCCGTCACCGGGAGGCTCAGGCGCGATCTACCTCACGGGCGAAACCGCGTCCACCGATTTTCCCGTGTCGGCCGGGACCGCGATCCAGACCAGCCTTGGAGGCGGATCCGACGCTTTTGTCGTGGTGCTAAGCCCTGCTGCTGTCGCCCCATACATCGCAATGGAGTTGGGTACCTACCTCGGCAGCGCCAACACAGATGCTGGCGAGGGTATCGATCTGGATCCAGAAGGCAACGTAATCGTCGTAGGCCGAACCGAGGCAACCTCGGCAGCGCCGTTTCCGACCGCGAACCCTGCGCAGGACGAGTCGGCCGGCGGCATAGATGGATTCGTGGCAAAGATTACCCTCGGTGCCACTCCCGCGCTCGCCTACAGCACATATCTGGGAGGTTCGGGAGAGGATCGCCTGACGGACGTGAAGGTCGACGACTTTGGAACTGCGTATGTGATCGGCACGACGAATTCGACTGATTTGATCGGAACGTCGTCGGTTTTTGGCCTGCAGCACGCCAATGGCGGCGGCTTCGACGCGATGACCGCGCGCTACTCCGACGAAGGCGAGAGATTCTGGGCCTCCTATCTGGGAGGAAGCGGGAACGAACAAGGCGCGGCGATTGCGCGTTATGGATCGAGCAGCATTTTCCTTGGTGGCTCGACGGCTTCGACCAACTTCTCGACACTGCTGCCGTTCAAATCGGCCAACAGCGGTGCTTCGGACGCGTTCGTTACCCGCTACGGTATCCGCAGCATGCGCACCAACGCACGCAACTTCAACGCCGACCGGACCGACGACATTCTCTGGAGGAACTCTTCCACCGGGGCAAACGCCGTGTGGCGGTCTGCAGGTGGCACGACGACGACGACGCTTACGAACGTGCCGGTTGGTCCGTGGAAGTTGGTGGGAACCGGAGATTTCGACGGAGATGCCCGGGCCGACATCCTCTGGCGCAATTCGGGTACGGGCGCGAATCACATATGGAGGGGCGCATCTTCCAGCAACGTCATGATTCTCCACGCCGTGACGGATCAGAAATGGCAAATCGTTGGGATAGGCGACTTCAACCTGGACAGCCGCTCGGACATCCTGTGGCGTCATGGCAGTACGGGCGCCAATGCGGTGTGGTTGTCGGGCGACTACGCGACGCAGCAGTCCGTCAGGAGCGTGACCGACACTGCCTGGAAGGTGGCAGGTCTGGGCGATTTCGATGGCGACTTCGTCTCCGACATTCTGTGGCGCCACAGTGATACGGGCGCGAATGCGATTTGGCTTTCCGGTGACTTCACTACGCCGCAGGCAATCACACACCTGACAAATCTGTCCTGGCAGGTCGCGGGCATCGGAGATTTTCTGGGCGACGGAAAATCGGACATCCTCTGGTTCCAGCCCACCACCGGCCAGGCCGTCATTTGGCGCAATGCCGACTATGCAAGGAAAACATCTTTGCCCAATGTGAATCTCCAGTTCGCCATCAGCGCGATAGGCGATTACAACGGGGATGGGCGCTCCGACATCCTCATGCGCAACCAGACCACCGGGGCAAATGTCCTGTGGCGCTCCGGTAGCGCCAGCAATTCCCAGACGCTGGTGTCTGTGGCAAACCAGTCCTGGAAAATCGTGCGTTGAACCTGTGACTGGCTGCTGGAAAGCGCAATAGAAGGCTCCGCATTTCTGCGGGGTCTTGCGTCACCGGAAGAGTTATATCGCGTGGATTGTGGTGCCGGTTCGCGGGGAAGATGATGACGTGACAGATCACCCACTCAGGCCAAACCCGCGGCACGACCGTTAGTCGCCTACGCTAGTCGACAAATAGCCAGCCGCTTATACAGACGTCAAACCCTCAGATCCACGCTCCGGAACACCGCCAACCCACTCGAATTGGGCATGCCCGCGTACTCCAGCCAAGGCTCGCGGGCGAAGTTCGCGGTGCAGGGCCCGAGTGTGCCGATGCGGATCTCGCGCGCGGCCGCTTCCCGCCGCAGCATCGCCAGTACGTCGCCCAGCATTGCACCGGTAAACGGCGTGTACAGGTAGAACACCGTCCCCGACGACAGATCGGCCGCGCGCGCATCCTGGCGCGCGAAGGTGACATTGGCCAGATTGAGTGCTTTCGCGCAGCGCCGTGCGCAATCGACATAGGCCGCTTCCCACTCGATGCCGACGCAACGGGCGCGAGTGCAGATGGCGGCAAGCAGCGGAACGTGGCCCAACCCGGACCCTAGATCGAACAGCACGTCATGTTCGGAAAGTCCGGTACGGACAATCAGTTCGAAGATATGGCGCGCCGGCGTGGGTTGATAGAACACCATTTCAGCCGCCAGCTGGGCTTCTGGGCTGGGTTCCTCAATCTGCAGGACACCGCTGAGCAGCGCATCGAGGCCGTCGTAACCCTCGCTATCGACCCGGTGCCGTACATCGTCGACCGGACCGACTGCAGCCGCCCACTCCAGCAGGCTCTGCGCGCCGTTACCTTGCTGTATCGCTTCGCGGATCGAGGCGTAGACCCGCTGGTTGGCCGCTTCGAGATCCGCACACAGGAGACCCATCCGGTCATGGAGCTCTGTCGATAGCCGTGGGTCTGCGCCGCCACCTCGACCCGCCCCCCAGGTGGGATGACTTTCAAGTCGATCCAGCACCTCGATACGCTGGCGCAACCGGTTCGGTTCCAACAGCGAATGGTCGCGTTCCAGCCGGCTGATCCAGGCATCCCATGTGTCAGTCACTCGTTCGTGATTCCTGAGTCCCGGCGGTGATACGTGGCAGCGACAGCCCCAGTCCCCGCCATCGCACTCCTGCGAAACCTGCGCTTGCGGGGCCGCCGTTATGACTTACAGCCGCACCGAGGCGCAACCCATGCCACTGCATAGGATGCGCTCGCTTCGTGCCCGACCGATGTGCGTACCCGCCCTGTTTCGCGACGGGTGCGCTCAACGTTCTGGCAGGCGCACCTTGCCGCGCACCCCGCGATGCTCGATCCCGCCCGAACCGTCGCGTTCGACCGTGAAATCGCCAGCGACATTTTCGACCACAATGCTGCCGGACCCGTCCTGGCCCACGCGTGCGTTGCCGCCGATGTCGCGCATCTCGATCGAGCCCGAGCTGTCGACATCGATGATCGCATCGCCACGCACGCCCGAGACGCTGGTTTCGCCAGAACTGTCGTTGGGGATATGCAATGCGCCGACGTCGCGCACGTTCAGGCTTCCCGAGCTGTCCTCCACGCGTACTGCACCCGGGATGTGGGCGATACGCAGATCGCCGGAACTGTCCTGCATGCGCAGCGCGGCGACGTGCTCGACCGATGCCGCGCCCGAGCTGTCACTGACCTCCAGCGCCAGCCGCGACGGCACCCGCAGCTCCAGGTCCAGCCTGCGCTGGCCGTCGAACAGGCCTGCGGTCTCGGGCAGCTCGGCGGCCACCACCAGCCGGTCGCCCTCGCGCCGTTGCACCAGGCGGATCCCGTCCAGAATCTGCTGGCTCGAGGCGCAGGCCAGGCCACGCACCTGCACCTGGGTCAGCCCTGGCTCGCCGTCGATCTTCAGCCCGCCCGCCGCGGCGCGGACCACCAGGGTCTTCACCGCGCCTGCCGGCAGGTCCAGGTTGCGCGGCGCGCTGAACGCGCAGTCGTCCTGCGCCCAGGCCGACGAGGCCCCCACCAGCATCAGCACCATTCCCCATTGCAGCTTGCGCATCGCATTGCCTCCGATCGGGTCGAAGTGCATGGGATGCGCCCACCGAGCCAATGGTTGCAACGATCGTGCAGATTCCGCCCGGATAGAGCCCCGCCCGCGGCAGCTGCCAGATCAGATCCAGGTCGACTTTCCGACACGGGCGGACGCCTCACAGCGGTTCCGCCCTACCCCGCGCCTACCCCTACCGGATCGCGCGCCTACTCGGCATTGACGCTGATACGCACGCCCCGCACGCTGTTCTCGACGATGGTGACGACGAAGTCGCGCTCGCCCTCGTGCTTCTTCACCAGCACGTCCTCGCCATCGTCGACCTCGACGCTGTAGCGCTTGCCCGCCTGCGCCTGCAGCGCATCGCGCACGTCATTGGCGATGCCGTTCTCGCTGCGTCCCTGGACCACGTCCACGGTCGCACGGATCGGATCCCCCTCGGCCGGCGCCAACTGCAGCACGATGCGGCCGGCCGACTCGGCTCCGCCGCTGAGCTCCAGACGCCATTTGTTTTCCACCCCATCAGCATTGGCGGCCGATGCCACCAGGGCAAGACACATTCCAAGCAATAGCCTGCGCACGACAACCTCCGTTCCAGGGTGTGGTGCAGGTCCAATACCGCTGCGGTGGTGAAACGCCGGTGAGATGCGCGTTCCGATGCTGGCTACGATTCAGTTTTTCATCCGCGCAGGCGCAAAATCGCCAACGTCGAAACGAAGCGGGGCGCTTCGCCGCCGAACCACTTCACTGACGGAAGACGGGTGGATGCCGCTTCAGCGACTTGCCCGTCCTCTCGTACTGCGCACGATCTTCCTGCTCACGGCACGGAACGCAGGTACTCGTAGGCGATTTTGGCGGCATCGAGCTGATCCATACGCGAGAACGGCCCCTCCTGCTCGGCGAAGTAGTGCTGCACGCCGGCCTTTCTTGCCGCGGCGAAGATCGGACGGTAATCGACCGTGCCGCGCCCCAGTTCCGCGCCGACCATGGCCGGCCGCGGACCTTTCGTGGCCGCGGGCTTGCTCGCGGCCAGATAGTCCTTGATATGCAGCATCGGGAACCGGGCCGGCTCTCTGGCGAGATACTCTTCGGGACGGCGACCGGCGAACGTCATCCAGCCGCAGTCGATCTCGAACTTGACCAGATCGCTGTCGGTCTCGCGCAACAGGAAGTCGAAACCGCTCGTCCCCTCGCCCACGTCGGCGAATTCGTAATCGTGGTTGTGGTAGGCGTATTGCAGGCCGGCACGCTTGGCCGCTTCGCCGATCCGATTGGCCAGTTCGGCCGTGCGCTTGGCTTCGTCCAGACTGAAGTCGGATTCCCACGATACCTTGGGATCGATGGCCGAGCGCAACGCAGAACTGGCGGCGAACTTCGCCCCCAGCGCATGCGCGGTTTCGAAGGACGCTTCCAGATTGACCGGATCGAAATCCAGATGGGTGCTGGGACAGACCAGGCCCGCGTCGTCGATCATTCGACGGTATTCCCTCGCTGACAGCTTGCCGCCCGCATAGCATTCCACTTCCGTGAAGCCGATTTGCCGGAGCTTCTTGAAGGTGCCTGCCGGATCACTTTCGAACGCCTGGTTGACCGCGTAGACCTGGATGCCAAACGGCCGGCCCGACTCGCCGGCGAAGGCGCGGCCGGGCAGCACGGCTGGCACAAGCAGCGCCGCCCCGCTCTGGATCGAACGAACCAGGAATTGTCTACGCGTCGTGGTCATGGCGGACTCTTTCGTTTGAGTGAAGGGGCAGGACCGAAAGCATCGTGCGTGCTCCGAACCCGATCGTGCCCAGGCGTCTGCGTCGCCGCTCTGCAAAATCAGCGGACGGACGCGACAGCAGTCGGCAAGCAGTCGAGCCGAAGGCGGGCATCGCTTCTCGCAAGTCATTCATCCGGAAAATACGATAGCATCACGCGCACGCATCCAGCGCTTGTCCCTCGTCAATTTCCCGGAGGCAATGGTGGCGCAATCCACAGATTACGACGCAATCGTGGTCGGATCAGGCATCTCCGGCGGTTGGGCGGCCAAGGAGCTCACCGAGAAGGGCTTGCGCGTCCTGCTCCTGGAGCGTGGCCGCAACGTCGAGCACATCAAGGACTACGTCAACGCGACCAAGGCGCCCTGGGAGTATCTGCATCGCGGCAGGGCCACCTATTCGATGGAGCAGGCGCACAGCGTGCTCAAGCGGGACCTCCTGGACGAGACCAACGAGTCGGCCTGGGTCAACGAACAGGAATCGCCGTACACCGAGGTGAAGCGCTTCGACTGGTTCCGCAGTTACCGGGTGGGCGGGCGCTCGTTGCTGTGGGGCCGCCAGAGCTATCGCTGGAGCGATTTCGACTTCGAGGCCAACGAAAAGGAAGGCGTGGCTGTCGATTGGCCGATCCGCTACGCCGACCTTGCGCCCTGGTACGACCACGTGGAAAGGCACGCCGGCATTGCCGGATCCCGCGAGGGCATGGCGCAGCTTCCCGATGGCCAGTTCCAGCCGGCGATGCCGCTGAACTGCGGTGAAGAGCTGGTTGCCGGACGCCTGCGCAACGCGTTCGGCGGCAAGCGCCGGATCATCCCGGGGCGCACCGCGAACGCCACCCAGGCACTGCCTGGGCGCGCGCCCTGCCAGTATCGCAACGCCTGCTGGCTGGGCTGCCCGTACGGCGCCTATTTCAGCACCCAGTCGTCCACGCTGCCGGCGGCGATGAAGACCGGCCGGCTCACGCTCAAGCCCTGGTCGATCGTCACCGAGGTCCTGCTCGACAAGACCGGCAAGCGCGCCAGCGGAGTGCGCGTCATCGATGCGGTGACCGAGCAGGTCACCGACTACAGCGCGAAGATCGTGTTCCTGTGCGCGTCCACGCTCAATTCGACTTGGCTGCTGATGCGCTCGGCGACCGACGTGTGGCCGGGCGGGCTTGGCAGCAGCTCGGGGGAACTCGGTCACAATCTCATGGACCATCATTTCCGCTGCGGTGCGGAAGGCGAGATCGAAGGCCTGACAGGCAAGTACTACTACGGCCGCCGACCGACCGGGTTCTACATTCCGCGCTATCGCAACCTGTTCGGCGACAAGCGCGAGTATCTGCGCGGTTTCGGCTACCAGGGTGGCGCGAGCCGGCAGGGCTGGCAGCGCGCGGTGCGTGAGCTCGGGATCGGTGCCGAGATGAAGGACGAGGCGACCACACCGGGGCCATGGACGATCGGCTCCACCGCGTTCGCCGAGATGCTGCCTGCGCATTCCAACCACATCGCGCTTGACCCGGAGAAGAAGGACAAATGGGGCCTGCCGGTGCTGAAGATCGATTGCGCGCTCGGGGAGAACGAGCGCCTGATGCGCAAGGACATGATCGACGACATGGCGCAGATGCTCGAGCAGGCCGGCGTGAAGAAGGTCAAGACCTACGACGAAGGCTCCTACCCCGGGATGGCGATCCATGAGATGGGCACCGCGCGCATGGGGCGCGATCCCAAGACCTCGGTGCTCAACGCGCACAACCAGGTCTGGGACGCCCCCAACGTTTTCGTGACCGATGGCGCCTGCATGACCTCCTCCGCCTGCCAGAATCCTTCGCTGACGTACATGGCGATCACCGCCCGTGCGGCCAACTTCGCCGTGGACGAGCTCAAGCGCCGCAACCTGTGACCGGGGCCGACATGAACATGTCCTCTCAACCCATGCCATCCGAATCCGAACAGGCCCCGACGATCACCCGGCGCGAGGCGATCCGACGCGTGAGCCTGCTGCTCGGCGGCGCGGCGCTGATCGGCTGCGGCCGCGTGGAGGACGTGGAGAAGGCGGCAGAAAAGGCGGCAAGCGTCCCGGCCAACACGCGTCTTGGCCAGTTCAGCTCCCAGGAAATCGCGTTCCTCGACGAGGTCGCGGAAACGATCGTTCCCGCCACCAGGACTCCGGGCGCGAAGGATGCGAAAGTCGGCGCGTTCATGGCGCTCATGGTCACCGACTGCTACGACCCCGGCGAACAGAAAACTTTCCGCGACGGCATGCGCCGGGTCGACGCCGCCGCGACGAAGGCGGCCAACGTGCCGTTCATGCAGGCCACGCCTCAGCAACGCCTGGCCGTGCTGACCGCCTTCGATCGCCAGGCACACCGGGAGGCGTACGAGACGGAGGCAGAAGACCGCAAGCGCCAGGGCCTGGCGCAGCTGCCTCCGTACGATTCCATCGAAGCGGAAGAGATCACTTCCGACGCTCCAGTCGAGCCAGCCACGTTCTTCCGCATGATGAAGGAGCTCGCTCTGCTGGGCTACTTCACTTCCGAGATCGGCTGCACCCAGGCGCTGCGCTATACCGAGGTGCCGGGCCGCTACGACCCTTGCATCGATTACGTCGCAGGATCGCCGGCCTGGGCGGCGCACGCCTGACGACCCGCGCCACCGGTGACGCGACGAAAGATTGCGTCGCAGGACGATGCTGCGCTTTGCATTCGTGCTCAAGAACCGCCTGATCGCACCGCCTTGGGTCACTCTCCATAGGGATGGATGGTGCGGATCCTGCCCTGCCCGTCGTGATGCAGCGGCGTGACCTTGATCGAGCGCAGGTGGGTGATGCCGCCGGACAGCAGCGAGTCGTGATAGAACAAGTACCACTGGTCCTGGAACGCGCAGATCGAGTGATGCGTGGTCCACCCGACCACTGGCGCCAGGATCCGGCCCTGGTAGACGAATGGTCCGTAGGGATTGTCGGCCACCGCATAGCACAGGAAATGCGTGTTGCCGGTGGAGTACGAGAGGTAATAGCGACCCTCGTGCCTGTGCAGCCACGGCGCCTCGAAGAAGCGCCGGTCGTGGTCGCCCGCGCGCAACGGCTCGCCGGCCTCATCGAGGATCACAACTTCCCGCGGCGCCTCGGCGAACTGCTTCATGTCGTGGGACAGGCGCGCCAGGCGCGGCCCCAGCGCGGGTTGGCCATCGGCGGGTTCCCCGTGCGCCGGCGAATAGGCGTTGTCCCGATACTTCTGCAGCTGCCCGCCCCAGAGGCCGCCGAAATACATGTAGAACGCACCGTCGTCGTCGGCGTACACCGCCGGGTCGATGGAATAGCTGCCGGCAATGGCTTCGGGTTCGGCCACGAAGGGACCGGCGGGATGGTCGCCTACCGCCACGCCGATCTGGAACAGGCCGTCGGCGCGCTTGGCCGGGAAGTACAGGTAGTACTTGCCGTCCTTGGTCGCCGCATCCGGCGCCCACATCTGACGCTCGGCCCACGGCACGTCGTCGACGCGCAATGCGACGCCGCAATCCTCGGCTGCCCCATCCGCGGGCGAGTTCATCCGCAGCACGTGGTAGTCCTGCATGCCGAAATGGTCGCCGTCATCGTTGAACGGAATGCCCGCATCGATGTCGTGCGATGGATAGATGTAGATTTTTCCGTCGAACACATGCGCCGATGGGTCGGCGGTGTAGATGTGCGTGACCAGCGGCGGCGAAATCGCCTTCTCGGCCAGCGCCTGCAGCTCGACCGGATCGAATTCTTCGGACATGCGGGCTCCTGCTGCGTTGCGGCGACGATCAGGGAGTCGCGATGCCCGCGGCGCGGCGCGCGGCCAGTTCCTGCTCGATGCGCGTCTCGGCCTTCTTGTCGATCTTGTAGAAGAACAGAAGCGCGACGCACAGCAGGAACGGGATCGATGCGTACACGCTCACCGCCATCTGGATACCGCGCACGGCACCGGCCGACTGCACGGCGAGGTCGGGGTCGTAGCCGTAGGCGGCCAGGATCTTCGCCACCAGCGCGCTGCCCGTGCTCAGACCGATCTTCAGGCCGATCAGGATCGCGGAGAACACGATCGCGGTGGCGCGGCGGTGGTTCTTCCATTCCGAATAATCGGCCACGTCGGCCACCATCGCCCACAGCAGCGGGATCGTGATGCCGTAGAAAAAGCCGTGCAGGACCTGGGCCGCGACCGCGAGGCCCACCGCCTGCGGCGGGAACAGCCAAAACGCCAGCAGGCACAAGGTCGAGACGAACAATCCGCCGCCGAACACGTCGCGCTTGCCGAAGCGGTCGGCCAGGCCCTTGGAGAAACCGATGCCGACGATCATGAAGATGATGCCGCTGCCGTTGAACAGGCTGAAGGCCGAGGTCGGCGCGTCCTTCGGCCATTGGAACTCGGTCAGGCCCACGCCGGTGAGCACCGTGTTCAACCCGGCGATGAGGCGGTTGAAGCCGACGTTCTCGAGGAAGTTCGCCAGCGCGGCTTCATCGAGGTAGTACTTGAAGTAGTACACGTACAGGCCGCCCTTCAGGGCAAGGGTCACGAAGACCAGCACGGTCAGCACCAGCATCACTTGCCATGGCGTGTTCTTCGCCAGGTCGGCCAGGTCCTGGCGGATGGTCGACTTCTGCTCGGGCGCCGGGACGATGCGCTCCTTCGTGGTCAGGAAGGTGATCAGGAAGAAGATCGTGCCCATCACGGCGAACACCAGCATGGTGTTCTCGAAGCCGCGCACCTTATCGCCGTCGCCGAGGATCAGCACCAGCGGCAGCAGTAGGGCCTGGATGATGAACTGCGCGATCATCACCGCGACGAAGCGGTAGGAGGACAGGCTGTTGCGCTGGGCCATGTCGCCAGTCAGCACGCCGCTGAGCGCCGAATACGGCAGGTTGTTGGCGGCGTACACCAGCACCAGCAAGGTATAGGTCGCCATCGCGTAGATGACCTTGCCGCGCTCGCCCAGGTCCGGAGTGCTGAAGGCGAGGAGCGACAGCACTCCGAATGGAATCGCCGTCCACAGGATCCATGGCCGGAACTTGCCCCAGCGCGTGCGGGTGCGGTCGGCGATCAGCCCCATCATCGGCGTGAACACGAAGGCGCCGAGCAGGCCGCCGGTGAAGATCACCGTGCCGGCGACGTCGGCCGGAATCCGGTAAACGTCGGTGTAGAAGAACGCGATGAAGGTGACCAGGGTCTGGAAGATCAGGTTGGCCGCCAGGTCGCCGAGGCTGTAGCCGACCTTTTCGCGTACGGAGAGGGTTTGCGCGACGTCGTTCATGGCCGGGTCGTGATGTCGCCGTCCTGCGGCGGGGTCTGGCTGGCGAGGCGATACGCGGCCTTGTGTCCGACATGCGAGCACGCCGCGCGAACGCGACCATCCTGGGGCAGCCGGCCCGAAAGCGTCCCGGCTGCCGAGGACGAAGGCGCTGCTGAAATCGGCGACGAGGGAACCATGATGTCCTTGCTGCACCGCACGATGACAAGTGCAAATGATAGCGCTATCAATGCGCATTGTTACCGCTAACGGGGGCTTGGCGCCATCGGTAAGGGGCCAAGGGGCGGTGGCGCTGTCGCACAGATTTTTGTTTCTGAGGCGGGTTCGAAGCCGGCATGGCCGAACCGGGCGCTTTGCGTGTCCGGTTCGTGAAGGGCGAGCCTGTGGATGCCTTGGGAGGGGCGATCACATTCATCGAACGCAAGAGGGGAGGTATCCAGATGAGAGGTTGCAGGTGCCGATGCTTCGCACCAATGACGAAGGGTGCGACGCAGGTTTGTGACAGCCCAATGGCTGCTCAAGCCGCGTCGCACACCGGAGATCACATCACTGTTGGCCGCACAACTCCAGGGTTGAGGACACGCTCATGAATCAGAAGCTGAAGCGATTCAAATCGAAGGCCATGTTCACCATCATCGGTGGTGTGATCGTCATCAATCCTGCGTTCGCCCAGGACACGCAGGCGCAGCAGGCACCGCCGCCGGCATTGCAGACGGAGCAGGCCGAGCAGACCGAGCAGGCGCAGCCGTCGCCGACGCCGGCCGACGCGACCACGCTCGATACGGTCGTGGTCACCGGCATGCGCAACGCGCTCGCGCACTCGATGAACACCAAGCGCAACGCTGCCGGCGTGGTCGACGCGATCAGCGCCGAGGATATCGGCAAGTTCCCCGACACCAACCTGGCCGAGTCGCTGCAGCGCATCACCGGCATCTCGATCGAGCGCCGCGATGGCGAAGGCGCGCAGGTCACCGCGCGCGGCTTCGGCCCGCAGTTCAACATGGTCACCCTCAACGGCCGCCAGATCCCCGGCGCCGATGCCTTCGGCGCAGCCGGCCAGGTGCCGGTTGGCGGCGTGGACGGCGGCACCCGCGCGTTCAACTTCGCCCAGCTGGCCTCCGAGGCGATCAACGGCATCGAGGTCTACAAGACCGGCCAGGCGCACGTGCCCAGCGGCGGCATCGGCGCCACCATCAACATCCTCACCGACAAGCCGCTCAACCACTCCGGCGTGGTCGCCAGCGCCGGCGCCAAGCTGGGCTACGACAAGTCACAGCCGTTCGAAGGCGACGACGCGACCCCGGAACTGTCCGGCATCTTCAGCTGGACCAATCCCGACAAGACCTTCGGCATCGGCTTGAACGCCAGCTATCAGAAGCGCAAGGGCGGTTCGGTGCAGGCAACCGAGAACAACTGGAACATCCAGCCGTGGACCGGCTCGATGCCGGGCGGCCCCGACGTGGTCAACGCGCCGGGGCTCGGCGAGCTATACGGTCGGCCTAACGACCTGCGCTATGCCTTCGCCGATTTCGAGCGCGAGCGTATCAACGGCCAGGCCGTGATCCAGTTCGCACCGGTCGACAGCGTCACCCTGACCCTGGACTACACCTACTCGACCAATGAGATCGCCGAGGACCGCGGCGAGCAGGGCATGTGGCTGCAGAACAGCCAATACACCGACGTCGAGTTCGACACCAGCGGGGCCGTGGCCACGCCGGTGTACATCCGCGAGATCGTCCAGACCAAGGACTTCGGCCTCGAGCAGCAGAGCAACCGGCAGAAGTACAAGCTCGGTTCGCTCGGCTTCAACGCCGCATGGGACGTCAACGACCGTCTCCGTCTCAGCCTCGACATGCACGACTCCAAGAACGAGAGCCGGCCCAACGACCCGCTGACCGGCGGTGGCGCCACCTACTTCAGCCTGGCCGGCACCAACAACTGCAGCGCCAGCGCGCACTGCGGCGGCTACTACGCCCAGGAGTACTGGTTCAACAACGGCCTACCCATCTCCGCGCGCACCTGGTATCCGACCCAGGCCGATGCCCTCGCCGGGACCAACGGCGTGATCAATGCCGACTTCGCCCCGGGCGAGCTCGGCTCGCAGGTGCTGCGGATCGAGTCGCAGACCCAGATCAGCGAGATCAAGCAGGCCCGCGTCGACGGCGAATGGAACTTCGACAATGGCCGCTTCCAGTTCGGTGTCGACAACACGAAGTCATCGACCCATCGCCTGCAGGCCAACCAGATGTATGCCGCCCTCGGCGACTGGGGCGTGGCCAACGTGGAAGAGGACGGCGCCAACGGCCTGATCGGACTGCTGCACCCGATCAGCATCGTCGGCCTGTTCGACGACTACGACGGTTCCGGCGCGGCGCAGGGCGCCTGGGCCGGCGACGCCAACGACCTGGCACGATGGGCCGCCGAGCACTATGGTGTCAGCAACAGCGTCAGCGACGTGCTCGCCGCCGACAACCGGGTCGAGGAAAAGACGAACTCTGCCTATGTGCAGGTCGACTTCGAGGGCGAACTGGGCGGCATGCCGACGGCCACCCGGATCGGCGTGCGCTACGAGAAGACCGATGTGGTCTCGACCTCGGCGGTGGCAATTCCCAGCGCGATCGAATGGCAGGCCAACAATGATTTCCGCATCGTCCGTTCCGCCGAGACGCAGCCGTTCAGCGAGAAGGCCAGCTACAGCTACGTGTTGCCGAATCTGGACTTCAGCATCGACTTCACCGACGAGCTGAAGGGCCGCGCCTCGTTCGGCAAGACCATCGCACGCGCGCCCTACGGCAACCTCTATGCGGGCCCGGGCCCGAACGCCCCGAGCGGCTCGATCCTCACCGACCCGTCCACCCGCGCCACCGGCAGCGCGCAGGACCCGGGGCTGCTGCCGCTGGAATCGGAAAACCTGGATCTGGCGCTGGAGTGGTACTTCGACGACGCAAGCTTCATCGCGGCGACCTACTGGCGCAAGACGGTCGACAACTTCGTCGGCAACTCCGTCGTCCGCGAGAACCTGTACGGATTGACCGACCCGACGTCCGGTCCCGACGCGCAGGCGGCGCTGGCCTTCCTGACTAGCCAGGCCTGCGTGGACCAGGTCGGCGCGGCCAATGCCGCGGCCTGTTCGGCCAACGACACTTCGCTGTTCACCGCGACGGCATTGCTGCGCAACGATCCGGCCGGGCTGGCAGCCTTCGACGGCACCGACGCGCAGGCGCTGGCGACGGAGAATGCCTACAACCTGGTCGGCGAAGCCGACGACCCGCTGTACATGTTCGACGTCAACAAGCCGGTCAACCAGCACAAGGCCGGACTGCATGGCTGGGAACTGGCCGGCCAGCACTTCTTCGGCGATAGCGGGTTCGGCATCTTCGCCAACTACACCATCGTCAAGGGCGACGTGGGCTTCGACGACGGCGGCGACCCGGGCATCGACCAATTCTCGCTGACCGGCCTGAGCGACAGCGCCAACGCCGCCTTCATGTTCGAGAAGTACGGCTGGTCCGCACGCCTGGCCTGGAACTGGCGCGACGAGTACCTGATCATGGCCAACCAGGGCGGCAGCCGCAATCCGTTCTACGTCGAGGCCTATCAGCAGTGGGACCTGAACGTGAACTACGCGTTCAATGACCACTGGTCTGCCGGCTTCGAGGTAATCAACCTGACCGGCGAGGACGTGCGCTGGCACGGCCGCACCGACGAGCAGGTCATCAAGCTGCTGGACCAGAACCCGCGTTACATGATCGGGGTCCGCTACAAGTTCTGAGTCTTGGCATGTCGTGACGGAACGGGACCGCTGCGCAGGCAGTGGTCCCCTTTCTTTTTCCGCTGGCGCGGGGCATAACGGTGTCCCGCGCCGGCTCCGCAGTCGAACCCGCATGGCCAGATACGAACTGCTCAACAATGTGACGCACAAGGACTTGCGTATCGTCACCGGCTTCGGTCGCGCGTTTGGCGACGAGGTCGGCATGGTGCCGGCGTTCCCCACCGAGTTCGCAGAGCTGCAGCGCGAATACCCGATCTTCCTGCGCCGCGAGCGCGATGGCGGGCAATGGCAGGCGGTCGCGCTGCTCGGCTTCGAGGCGAACGAAAACCTGTTCCTGCGCGAGGACCGCTGGAACGCCGGCTACCTGCCCGGTTACGTCGCGCGCGGGCCGTTCCTGATCGGTTTCCAGGAACAGACCGTCGACGGCGAACTGCGCAAGGAGCCGGTGATACACGTCGACATGGAACACCCGCGCATCGGCGCGGGCGAAGGCGAGGCGGTGTTCCTGCCGCACGGTGGCCACAGTCCTTACCTGGAACACGTCATCACCGTGCTGCGCGGCATCCGTGACGGCGCCGAGGCCGGCACGGCGATGTTCGCCGCATTCGATGAGCTGGGCCTGATCCAGCCGATGAACGTCGAACTGAAGTTCGACGGGCAGCACGGCGCGAGCCTGACCGGACTGCACGGCATCGACCGCGAACGCCTGGCCGCACTCGACGCCGACGCACTGCACCGGCTGCACCGCAGCGGCTATCTCGAAGGCGCGTACCTGATGCTGGGCTCGATGCACAACCTGCGCAGGCTGATGGCGGAAAAGCAGCGCCGTCTGCGCCAGCAGGACGCCGCGGCGGCCTGAGCGCGATGGCCGCGGCCGCCGCCAGCGTGCGCGAGGTGCCGGACTGCCGGCCCGGCACGTTGCCGCTGGCCGAACTGCTCGCCGCTGGCCAGCCCGCGGTGCTGCGCGGCGTGGCGCGCGACTGGGGCCTGGTCCGCGCCGGCCAGCGCGGCATGGATGCGGCGATGGACGTGTTGCGCGGCGCCTGGAACGGCCAGCCGGTGACCTACTCCTACGGCGGCCCGGAGATCGCCGGGCGGCCTTTCTACAACGACGACTTCACCGCCTTGAACATCGAAGTACGGCGCGGCGCGCTGGACGAGGTGCTCGATGCGATCGCCGCGCACGCCGACGACCCACGGCCGCCGACCTGGTACCTCGCCTCGCTGCTGGTCGATACGCGCCTACCGGGCTTGCGCGCGGAGAACGACCTCGACCTCGCCGCGCACGGCATCCACGCGCCGCCGAGCATCTGGATCGGCAACCGCGTGACCGCGTCCTGCCATTACGACGCGCAGAACAACATCGCCTGCTGTGCGGTCGGGCGTCGCCGCTTCACCTTGTTTCCGCCGGACCAGATCGGCAACCTGTATCCAGGTCCGCTGGAGCCCACGCCCGGCGGCCAGGCGGTCAGCGTGGTCGATTTTGACGCGCCCGACTTCGAGCGCTATCCGCGCTTTCGCGAAGCGCTCGCGGCGGGACAAAGCGCGGTGTTGGAACCGGGCGATGCGATCTTCATTCCCAGCCTGTGGTGGCACCATGTGCAGGGGCTGGAGCCATTCAACGTGCTGGTGAACTACTGGTGGAGCAGCGTGCCGGCACACATTCCGGCGCCGGTGCTCGCGCTGCAACACGCGTTGTGGACGATCCGCGACCGCCCGGAGCGCGAAAAGCAGGCCTGGCGTCAGGTCTTCGACTACTACGTCTTCGGGCCCGGCGAACGCGCCGGCGAGCACCTGCCTACAGCGGCGCGCAAGGTGCTGGGACCCGTGGACGATGCGCTGGCACGCCAGATCCGCGCGATGCTGATCGGCAAACTCAACCGTTGAGCCGGCTGCGCCGGCACGCATCAAGGGGACCGCATTGGAGACCGGGCAGATACGCAAGGTAGTGATCGCGGGCGGCGGCACCGCTGGTTGGCTTGCCGCCTGTGCGCTGTCGCATCAGTTTCGCGACCGGCTGGACATCACCCTGGTCGAGTCGGAGCAGATCGGCACCGTCGGCGTCGGCGAATCCACGGTACCGCCGATCCGCACGTTCCACCGCTTCCTGCAGATCGACGAGCAGGAGTTCCTTCGCGCGGTCGCCGGCACCTTCAAGCTCTCCATTTCCTTCGAGAACTGGCGCCGGCCAGGCGAGCGCTATATCCATCCATTCGGCATCACCGGGCAGGGCACCCTGGTCTGTCCTTTCCATCATTTCTGGCTGGACAGTCTGCGTCGCGGCATGCAATCTGAACTGGGCGACTTCTGCCTGGAAACCGTTGCTTCGCGCGGCGATCAGTTCGCGCTTCAAACACAGCCCCAGGTCAACTACGCCTACCATTTCGACGCCGGCCTTTACGCGCGCTTCCTGCGCCGTATCTCCGAGGGCTACGGACTGAAACGCGTCGAAGGCAAGATTCGTGAGGTCAGGCAGCACTCGCAAAGCGGGTCCATCGAAGCGCTGGTGCTGGAGGATGGACAGATCGTGGAGGGCGACCTGTTCATCGACTGCACCGGCTTCCGCGGCCTGCTGATCGAACAGGCCCTGCACACCGGCTACGAAGACTGGAACCACTGGCTGCCCAGCGATCGTGCTGTGGCGGTGCAGACCGAATCGATCGGCCCGCCGGTGCCGTACACGCGCGCGATCGCGCACGAGGCCGGCTGGCGCTGGCATATCCCGCTGCAGCACCGTGTCGGCTGCGGACTCGTCTTCTCCAGCCGTCACATGTCCGACGACGAAGCTCGGGCCAAGCTATTACGCGACGTCGGTGCGCGGCCGATCAAGGATCCCTGGCTGGTGCCGTTCCGCACTGGCCGCAGGCTGAAGGCCTGGAACAAGAACGTGGTTTCGCTTGGCCTGGCCAGCGGCTTCATCGAACCCCTGGAGTCGACCAGCATCCACCTCGCCATCAGCGCCGTAGTGCGCCTGATCCAGCTGTTTCCCTTCGACGGCATCGCACCGTCGCTGGTCGACCTCTACAACGACGTCAGCCGCGCCGAGATGGAACACGTGCGCGACTTCATCATCCTGCACTACCACGCCAACCAGCGCGACGAACCGATGTGGAAGCAGTGCCGCGAAATGGACCTGCCCGAGTCGTTGTCGATCCGCTTGCGCGCGTGGCGCGAGCGCGCCCACGCGTGGCAGGGCGCGGACGAGCTGTTCCGGCTGGATTCGTGGACCCACGTCCTGCTTGGCCAGGGTATCGTGCCGGAGCAGCACCATCCCCTGGCGCGGGCGCTGTCGGATGCGGACCTGCGAAACCTGCTGGACTCGATCCGGCAGCCGATCTCGCGCGTGGTGACGCAGATGCCGCCGCAGCAGGAATTCATCGAACGCTACTGCAAGGCGCCTCCCGAAGTATGGGAAGGCAGGGGGAAGCGGGTTTGAATACACAAGAGGCTTCGATGATCTGGCCAAGACTCTCGTATCGCGGCTGCCATTGCCAACGACACCGACCTGTCCGGCGCCGGAAGCCGTGTGGGCGATCCGCAGGAGAATCCCGATGAGCCACCTGCCCCGCTCTGCTTTTGCGATCCCGCTGCTGGCGATGCTGGCCGCCTGCGCGACGGCCGAAGCGCCACCGCAGCACTCTCCCGCGATCGGGCGCCTGACGACATTCGACGCGTCCTTCCAGGATGTCGTGGCGGCGGACGCGCGCATCGAGAAGATCGCCGAAGGCTTCACCTGGTCCGAAGGCCCGGCCTGGATCCGGGCCGGGGGCTATCTGCTGTTCACGGACGTGCCCGAGAACACGCTGTATCGCTGGTCGGAACGCGATGGGCTATCGGTGTTCCTCAAGCCCTCGGGCTACGACGGTCCCGACCTGGGCGCCTTGCGCGAACCGGGCGCCAACGGCTTGTTTGCCGAACCCTCGGGAACGGTGCTGATGGCGGACTCCGGAACGCGCATCGTGGCCAGACTCGATCCGGCGACGAAGCGCAAGACCGCGCTCGCCTCCAGCTACGACGGGCACCGATTCAACAGCCCGAACGATGTCGTGCGGCGCAGCGACGGGGCGGTGTTCTTCACCGATCCGCCCTACGGCCTGAAGGACCTCGACGAATCACCGGTCAAGGAACTGAAGTTCAATGGCGTTTATCGGGTCGACCCGGATGGCACGGTCCACTTGCTGGACGACGGGCTCAGCTTTCCGAATGGAATCGCATTGTCGCCGGACGAGCGCACCCTGTACGTATCCAACTCGGACCCGGCCAGACCGGTGTGGATGGCGTACGCGCTCGATGCCCGCGGCGCCGTGCTCGACAAACGCGTGTTCGCCGATGCATCCGACCTTGTCGGCGAAGCCAGCCCGGGGCTGCCCGACGGCATGGCCGTCTCCGGCGACGGCCGCATCTTTGCGACGGGGCCCGGCGGCGTGCTCGTGTTCGACGCCGACGGCAAGCGCCTGGGGCGCATCGAGACCGGCACCGCGGTTTCGAACTGCGCCTTCGGCGATGACGGCCGAACGCTCTACATGAGCTCGCATACCTTCCTAGCGCGCGTCCGGGTGAACGCGACCGGCCTCGGGTTTCCCCGCTAGGCGCGGGCCCGCGTCGCTAGCGCACGCGATAACGCAGCGGGGTCGCGTCACCGCACACGTCCAGGCGTTGCCTGGCGCGGCGACGCGACCTGTTCCCAGGCATCGCTAGTCTCCCGTGACCCTGAAACCCTGGCTCAGTCGGATGTCCGCGCTGGAAGCGCCGACCTGCACTTCGTAGTCGCCCGGATCGACCGCGTACGTATCGCGTTGATCGTCGTAGTGCCTGAGATCGGCTGCGGGCGAGATGACGAAGGACAGCGTGCGCTCCTCGCCAGGTTGCAGGCTCACGCGCTGAAAGCCGCGCAGCTCCCGGATCGCGCGCTCGCGCCGCGGTTCGTTCGGGCGCAGGTACAGCTGCACGACTTCCTCGCCGGCACGGGCGCCGCTGTTCTTCACCTTCAGCGAGACGCGCACCTGGTCGCTGCTGCCGGCATTGCTGCGATCCAGCTTCAACCCCGAGTACGCGAAGTTCGTATAGGACAGTCCATGGCCGAACGGATACAGCGGTTCGCCCCCGAAATAGCGGTACGTGCGGCCGCGCATGGCGTAGTCGTCGAACGCGGGCAGCTTCTCGTCGGCCTTGTAGAACGTCACCGGCAGGCGACCGGCGGGATTCGCATCGCCGAACAGCACGTCGGCGACGGCGCTGCCGCCGCGCTGGCCCGGATACCAGGCGACCAGGATCGCCGGCAGGTTCTGCTTGGCCCAGTCCACGGCAATGGCCGAACCAGTGGTCAGTACCAGCACCACGGGCTTGCCGGTCGCATGCAGGGCTTCGAGCAGTCGTTGCTGCGGCTTGGGCAACCGCATGTCGGTGCGGTCGCCGCCGGCGAAGCCGGGATAGCTGACTTCCATCTCCTCGCCTTCCACGTCGCCGGTCAGGCCGCCGACGAAGATGACCGCCTCGGCATCGCGCGCGGCGTCCAGCGCTTCGTCGAAGGCGGATTTCGCTCCCGGTAGCCGCCATGCCAGGCGTACTGCGGCGTCGTGTTCGTGTTCGTAGTACTCGAGCCGGATGTCGTAGGCCTTGCCTGCCTGCAGCTCGACTGGGGCGCTTTTGCCACGCAGGCGTGGTGCGTCGCTCCAGGCATCGATCAGCAGTTTCCCGTCGAGCCAGAAGCGATAGCCATCGTTGGCGGCGACTTCCAGTTCGTATCTGCCGCTCACCGGCGGCAGCAACTGCCCGCTCCAGCGCACTGCGAAATCGTCGTCGTTCAGCGCCGTATCCGGCGCGAGCTCACCACGCGCGACCAGGTCGCTGGTCGGCGCCTCCCGGTCCCAGCGGAAGCCGACCTGCGGATCGATCCTGGTCAGCACCGGCTTGCCATCGAACTGGCGGCCGCGAAAATATTCGCCGAGCAGACCGCGTTCGCTTGCATCCGCCGATGGCCGCAGGAAGCGCGCTTCGATCAGCGGTGCGGCTGCGGGATCGTCGCGGCCCTCGACCAGGTCGGCGCCCGGCGCGTACACGACTTCCGCGTCCGGTAGCGCCTGGCGAATGCCGTTGAGCACGGTCACCGGCGCAGCCGGCGTGCCGTAGTAGTTGCCCAGCAACGACATCGTGTCGTCCGCAGTCGGCCCGACCACTGCAATGCGCTTGAGATCCTTCGACAGCGGCAGCACACCATCATTCTTCAGCAGCACGAGGGATTCCCGTGCCGCGCGGCGCGCCAGCGCATCGTGCTGCGGAGACTGGTTCACCGAATACGGGATCTGCGCCCATGGAACCTGTCCCGGCGGATCGAACATGCCCAGGCGCATGCGGGTGGCGAACAGACGGGTCAGCGCATCGTCGATGTCGGCCTGCCCGATCAACCCCTTGCGCACTGCCGCCGGCAGCGTCGAATACTCCTCGCCGCATTCCAGCTCCGTGCCGTTCTTCACCGCGAGCGCTGCGGCTTCCTCGCGCGTGGCGACGATCTTGTGGTTCTTCCAGATGTCCACGATCGCCCAGCAGTCGGACACCACATAGCCCTTGAACCCCCAGTCGCGACGCAGGACATCGCGCAGCAGGAACTGGCTGGCACTGGCCGACTCGCCGTACACCCGGTTGTAAGCGCCCATCACAGCGGCGACCTGGCCTTCCTTCACCAGCGCCTCGAACGCCGGCAGGTAGGTCTCGTACAGGTCGCGCTCGCTCGGCTTCGCATCGAAATGATGACGATCGGCTTCCGGGCCGCTGTGCACGGCGAAGTGCTTGGCGGTCGCGTCGAGCTTCCTGTACCTGGGATCGTCGCCCTGCAGGCCCTGCACGAAGGTCACGCCCATGCGCGCGGTCAGGTACGGATCCTCGCCGTAGGTCTCCTGGCCCCTGCCCCAGCGCGGGTCGCGGAAGATGTTGATGTTCGGCGACCAGAAGGTGAGGCCCTGATAGCGGTTACGCTGGCCGCGCGCCGCGAACTCGTGGTGCTTGGCGCGGGCCTCATCGCTGATCGTGGTCGAGACTTCCTGCATCAATGGAATGTCGAACGTCGCCGCCATGCCGATCGCCTGCGGGAATACCGTCGCCGCGCCCGCGCGGGCGACGCCGTGCAGGGCCTCGTTCCACCAGTCGTAGGCCGGAACGTCCAGGCGCGGGATCGCCGGCGCGTTGTTCTGCATCTGCGCGGCCTTCTCTTCCAGGGTCATGCGGGAAACGAGGTCGGCCGCGCGTTGCTCGAAACTGCGGCTGGTATCGAGCCAGGGCCGCGCTGCATCGGCGGTCTGCGCGATGGCACCTTGCGCGGAGGCGAGCAACAGCACCGCCGCGACATTCAGGGCTACGGTCTTCATCGAAACGCTACGCGAATGCATCTGCTTCTCCCATGTCTATTGTTTTGGCTCGACGCGCGCATACGGCCCGACCGTCGCACCGACGAAACCACCGGCGACTTCGGTGCTGAGAATCGTGCCGTCGTCGCCCCGTACCAGCCACTTCCATCCCTTGCCGTCGGCATCGTGCGCGAACGAATAGGCGCCGCCGTTGCCAGCGATCTTCAGCTTGAGCGCTTCGCCGGGCGCGATCTTCGCCGTGGCGAGGGTTTCTACGGCCTTTCCCGCACGCTTTTCGAGGAACACCGTTGCACCCCTGCCCGCGCGGCGCACGCCCAGGAAATACCAGTGCATCTCACTCTGGAACGCGGCGATGCCGGCCACGGTACCGGGATCGTCCGGTATCGCCAGCGCCGTGCTGGCCTCGAAGGCGATGTGCTGCTGTCGGCGCGCGAGGAAGGAAGGATTGCGCAGCGTGTCCAGGCCTTCCGCAAGCGGGTGGATCGCCAGGCGTCCCGGGTGCGCGCGCAGGTCGGCCCACGGCTGCTTCGGTACCCGCACGTGCATCCATGCGCGATCGAGCTGCGGTGTGTCGAATTCGTCGCGCCAGACGAAGTTGCCGCTCATCGGTGCTTGCTTCGCTTCTCCGCGCATGAACGAGGGCGCTTTCGCGACCTGGGGAATCGCCAGGCCGTTTTCGAGGATCACCGGCCATCCGTCCTTCCATTCGACCGGCAACAGGAAGGTCTCGCGCCCGGTGTTGTAGTGCCCCTGGTCGTAGGCGCGACTGGCGAGGAAAATCGCCCACCAGCGGCCGTCCAGTCCCTCGACCAGGTCGGCATGGCCGGCATTGATCACCGGGCCCTCGCGATCGGCGGCCAGGTCGCGCTGGGTCAGGATCGGGTTGTGCTCGTAGGGTACGTACGGTCCCCACACCTTGCGGCTGCGCAGCACCACCTGCGAATGGTTGACCGAAGTGCCGCCCTCGGCGCAGACCAGGTAGTACCAGCCTTCGCGCTTGTAGATGTGCGGGCCTTCGATCCAGATCGGATTGGTCGAAGGATCGACGCCGCCATCGATCATCACCTTGCGCGGGCCGATGGGCTTGCGCGCGGCGAGATCGAATTCCTGCATCCAGATCGCGCGATGGCCGTCGTAGCGCGGCGTGCCCTCCGGCGCATCGTTGTTGAGGATGTAGACCTTGCCGTCGTCGTCAAAGAACAGCGAGGGGTCGATGCCGCCGATGGTCGGCAGCCAGATCGGATCGGACCAGGGGCCTGCGGGATCGGTCGCGGTGGCGATGTAGTTGCCGCCGCTGTCCACCGCGGTATTGGCGACGTAGAAGATGCCGTCATGGAAGGCGATCGTGGGTGCGAACACGCCACGCGATACGTCCAGACCATCGAAGTCGAGCTGCGATGGCCGTTCGATCACGTTGCCGATCTGCTTCCAGTGCACGAGATCCTCGCTCTCGAACACCGGGATGCCGGGGTAGTAGGTGAATGTCGAGTTGACGAGGTAGAACTTGTCGCCGGCACGGGTCACGGCCGGGTCGGGATGGAACCCGGCCAGCACCGGGTTGCGGTAATGACCCGGCGGGAGCGGCTGCTCGAACGCCTTGTCGTTGCCGCGGTACTCGAACCAGTCGAACAGTACCGGTTCGCGTGCCTGAGCCGTGCCAGCCAGCGCGAAGAGCAGGAGGGATATCGCCTTCAGGCGTTGCTTCATTGCCTCGCCCGTCCCGCATCGGTTCGACGAGCGATGGAAGGTGGATTCGGTGCGGGATGCTGCGCTCATCGTGGAAGGACTCGCCTGGATGGGTTGCTTGAGCTGATCACTGGATATGGATCTCGAAGGGGCCGGCCGGCATCCTGCTGCCGTCGAACAACGTAACGACCGGGCTGTCGGCCCAGCCGTAGCGCACGCGCGTGGGCTGCGCGACCGGCGCGCGCAGGAGCACCTCGTTGCCGCGGATTTCGGCATCGGCGTAGCGGCAGGAGCCGGCGTCCGAGCCGCAAAGCTCGAAGCCGATCGGAGCGTCGGCGCCGTAGGCGACCAGGCCGTTGGTGACATCACCAAACGCGACCACGACCGCGTCGCCCTTGCCCGCTTCGGCCAAGCGTCGCGCCGACAGGGGCACAGGCCCGGACGGCGGCAGCTTTTCGCCATAAACGACGTGTCGCGCCGCGCGCGCGAGCCTGCGCCCGAGTTCCTGCTTGTTCGGCGGATGCAGGTCGTAGCGGTCGCCGATGTCGATGGTGACTGCCAGCGCACTGCGCGCTTCCTCGGTGGCGACGTCGCGCTGCGCTGCGCGCAGTTCCGCCCATCCGCTCTCCACCGGCTTGGTCGGCGCATCGCCGTAGGCGGCCAGCTGCACGACCAGCAATGGCAGCCCGGCGCCGAAACGCGCGCGCCAGTCGCTGCGCAGGATGCGCAGCAGGTCGCGGTAGGCATCGGCCTCGAAGGTATTGGATTCGCCCTGGTACCAGAGCGCGCCGCGCAGGCCGTAGCGGCCGAGCGGCGCGATCATGCCGTTATGCAGCGTGGTCAGGCCCGCCACGGTCTGCCAGGGTGCGCGCGGCGCCTGGCTCGCGTCTTCCCGCACGATGCGGTATCTCCACGCGCCATCGAGCGGCACGCTCGACCCATCGCCGAACCGCAGCGCGCGTACCGAATGCGGACCGGTGAGGCCTCCCTCGCGATAGGTATCGAGCACGCTGACGGCGACGATGTTCCGCCCCTCGCGCAGCAGGCCGCGCGGCAAGGCGTACTCGCGCGCATCGCCGCCATAGGCGCTACCGACAGCGCGTCCGTTGACCCATGTGACGTCGATCTCGTCGGCCGCGCCGATCGAAAGCCGTGCTTCCTGCGCCGCCTGCTGGGCGGTCAGCTCCACCGTGGTGCGGAACCAGAGCATGCCGTTGAAGTCGGCCAGCTCCGGGATGCCCCAGTGCTCCCACGCACCCAGTTCGCGCGGCGCATCGCCCCAGCCCTCATCGGCGCCGTACTCCGGATTCCACGGCTCTTCGCCGGGCGCGACCGTGGGGAGCGCCCGCCACCACCGCTGCCAGCGTTCGCCCCAGCGTCCCGCTGCGGTCGCCGGATCGGTTGCGTACTGGGCAAGTACGTCGAGTTCGGCATCGAACCCACCGGCGGCGCGCAGGGCATCCCCGCTGATCCAGGCCTGGATGCGCGAACCGCCCCAGGCCGCGTTGATGAGCCCCATCGGCACATCGACGGTCTTCTGCAGTTCGCGGGCGAAGTAGTAGCAGGTGGCTGAGAAATCGCGCACGGTCTCCTGCGTGAGCTTTATCCACTGCGTCGGCTTGGGGAAGGTTTCCTGCGGCAACGCGCTGCCGGCCTGTGGAACCGTGAGCAAGCGGATGGTTTCGCTGCCGGCACCGCTGATCTCGGAATGCGAGTCGAGCGCGCGGTGTACCTGCAGCTCCATGTTCGACTGGCCCGAGCACAGCCACACATCGCCCACGAGCACATCGTCGATACGTTGGACCTTGTCGCCTGCGGTCGCGGTCAGCGTATAGGGACCGCCGGCCTGTTGCGCAGGGATCTGCAGTTCCCAGTGCCCATCGTCGCCGGCGTGGGTACGCGCCTTGTGGCCGGCGAAGTCGACCTGTACTTCCTCCGCCGGCCTCGCACGACCCCAGATCCGGATCGGCTGGTCGCGCTGCAGCACGGCGTGGTCCTGGAACATCGCGTGCAGGAGCGCTGCGTCGCCTCCGGCTGCATGCGCGGGAAGCGCAGAGCACAGCGAAACCGCCAGCAGCGCACCCGCCGCGGAGCACATAGACAGTACCTTCGAGAGCAAGGCCCTGGCCATCACCCATTCCCCGGAGCATATGGAAATGAGAGCGCTTCGTAGTACTCGAGCGGCTGCGCCGGCGGCGCGTATCCTGGCGGCAGCGGCAATCCATTGATGCGCTGGAAGTAGGCGATGCTGGCGTCGCGCCACCACTGCGCTTCCTTCTGCTGGATCGCGAGGAAGGCCGCGACCTGTGCATGGCGTTCGGCGTCGACATGACCGCGCAGGCCGTCCCAGGTCGTGCGCATCTTCTTCACTTCGTTCACGCCGCGCGTGTAGCGGTGCACCAGTTCGTCCCAGAGCGGGCGCCCGGACCGGGTGCGGTAATCCCAGGGCAGATGGTGGAACCACAGCAGGAACTGCTCCGGTACTCGCTTCACATCGCCGAAGCTGTCCGCCAGTGGCGGCGCGTATTGCGCAACGGCATTGCTGCCCGTTGCGCTGCGGTCGAACCCGATGCCGTTTCGGTCGGCGCGGTGGTAGTAGACCGAGGTCCAGTCGGCACGCGGTCCGCCGGCGACCCACGGGCCGGGGCCGTAATGATGGTCGCGGCCCATCAGGTGGTGCAGGCCAAGCGGCGTCATGTAATCGACCACCGCTTCGCGCGAACCCATCATCATGTCGACAACGGAGTCCACGAAGGGCTGGTCGTTCGAGAAGGTCATCCGGACCCAGTCCCGGGCGATCTCGCGCGAGGACTGCGATGGATCCCAGGCGAGCCGACCGTAGGCGTACCAGTTGGCCTGGTCGAAATGCGAGCCGCTCCAGTTGCGGTCGGTGCCGATGTTGGCGACACCGGCCATGCCCGTGACTTTGTGGCCGTGCAGCGACCCGTCGATCACCCGGGCCACGGTCGAGCCCTGGCCCTGCGCCATCGTGTCGGACTGGAGCGTCTCCTGGTACAGCGTGCCGAGGTAGGCCAGGTGGGTCGCGAAGCCGAGGTATTCCTTGGTGATCTGGAACTCCATCATCAGCGGCGTCTTCGGCATCGCGCCGAACAGCGGATGGAACGGCTCGCGCGGCTGGAAGTCGATGGCGCCGTTCTTCACCTGCACGATCACGTTGTCGCGGAACTTGCCGTCCAGCGGCACGAACTCGGTATAGGCCTGCTTGGCGCGGTCGTCGGGCTGTTCGCTGGAATAGACGAAGGCGCGCCACATCACCACGCCCCCGTGCGGAGCGAGCGCGTCGGCGAGCATGTTGGCGCCGTCAGCGTGGCTGCGACCGTAATCCTGCGGACCGGGCTGGCCTTCGGAGTTGGCCTTGACCAGGAACCCGCCGAAGTCCGGGATCGTCTTGTAGATCTCGTCCGCCTTGTCCTTCCACCACCGTCGCACCGCCGAATCGAGCGGGTCGGCGGTCTTCAGTCCGCCGATTTCCTTCGGCGCGGAGAAGCGCGCGCTGAGATAGACGCGGATGCCATAGGGACGCAACACGTTCGCCAGCGCGGCCGCCTTCGCCAGGTACATCGGCGTGAGGCTGAGCGCGTTGGAATTGACGTTGTTCAGCACGGTGCCGTTGATGCCGAGCGAGGCGTTGGCGCGCGCGTAATCGGTGTAGCGCGGATCCACCCAGTCGGGCAGTTTGTGCCAGTCCCAGATCGAGGCCCCGGCGTAGCCGCGTTCGACATGGCCGTCGAGATTGTCCCAGTGGTTGAGCACGCGCAGCTTGATCCGAGGGATTACGCGCACGTCGATCCGATCGAGCGATTGCCGCGTCTGCAGCAGGCGCAGGAAGTGGAAGGCGCCGTACAGCGCGCCGAGGTCATCGTTCGCCGCAATCACCGTCGCCCGATGTCCGTCGACGATGACGCTGCGGATGAGATAACCGTCGCCGCCGAGTTGGTCGGTGTCGAGCTCCAGCTTCCCGACCAGCGGCGACGAGGCCGGCGTGCCGACGATGAGCGCGCCATTGGATGTAACCACGTCCGACAGCGGCACGGCGGCACCGAGCAATCCCCCCAGGCCGCGCCGCAGCTCCGCGCGCGTAACGATCTGCGTTGGCGTCGTGGCAGCCGCGACCAGCTGCATGACGGCACCGCGGTACTCGCCTGCATGCGCGGATTCGACCGGCCGGTAACGCAGCCACAGCTCGTAGCCGTCCTCGGCGCGCAGCTGCTGCACGGGCAGGATCGAGGCCAGCACCACCGCGCCTGCAACCAGAACCCGGCTCAATGCGAAAGTGCCGTAGCGGCGGCCGGGCGCGGGTTGCAGTGCGAGCGGTTCCTTCATCTGCCCTGCCCGTCCATCCTCATCGCGTCCGCCCGGCTCGCGGCTCGGCGCGCCATGTCGCCGGTCCAGCCGGTACCCGCTAACATGGCCAATACCGTCATGCCTCGCGTCGCGTCGCCTTTGCGTGCTGCCGGCTTATGCCTTGCCGGTTCTTGCCTTGCACGATCCGGCCGGCGCGGCGGCGATTTTCGATTGCGACTGCGGCCATCGCACACCTGGAGGGACGAGCTTTGGGGAACGTCAAGAAAGCAAAGTCCCGGAAATCGGTTCGTCGCAGGGGCCACGCGGTCACGATCGACGAAGTGGCGGCCCACGCCAGCGTATCGCCGATGACCGTATCGCGTGTGGTCAACAACACCAGCAATGTGCGTGAGTCGACGCGCGAGCGGGTGATGCGCGCGGTCGAGGAACTGGGGTACACACCCAACCTCGCCGCCAGTTCGCTTGCCGCCGCCCAGGCCACCCGCATCGGCCTGATCTACACCAACCCCAGCGGCGCATACCTCAGCGAGCTGCTGGTGGGCGCGCTGCGAGGCACCGCGCGCACCGCGACCCAACTGGTGATCGAGGCCTGGGACGAGGCCGATGCCAAGTCCCAGCGCCACGCCGCGCGCATGCTCGCCAAGCGCGTCGCCGGCGTGATCCTGCCACCGCCGCTGTGCGAATCCAGGCCGGTGGTTTCCGAGCTGGTCGGCGCCGGCATTCCGGTGGTGGCGATCGCGTCGGGACGCTCCAGCGACGATATTTCCTGCGTACGCATCGACGACTTCCATGCAAGCAAGGAAATCACCGCGTACCTGGCCGCGCTGGGCCACACCCGCATCGGCTACATCAAGGGGCACCCCAACCAGACCGCGAGCGAACTGCGCTACCAGGGCTATGTGGCTGCATTGGGCGAGGCCGGCATCGACCTCGATGACTCCCTGGTCCAACAGGGTTACTACACCTACCGGTCCGGGCTGGAAGCCGCGGAAAAGCTGCTGGCCCGTCGCAAGGCGCCCACCGCGATCTTCGCCAGCAACGACGACATGGCCGCAGCCGTGGTTTCGGTGGCGCACCGTCGCGGGCTCGATGTTCCGCGCGACCTGTCGGTGGTCGGCTTCGACGATACGTCGGCCGCAACCAATGTCTGGCCGGAACTCACCACGATCCACCAGCCCGTCGCCTCGATGGCGGACCTGGCCGTCAACATCCTGCAGCGCAGTATTCGGGGCAAGGAACAACACACGCGCGTGGTGGTCGACCACGTCGTGGCGCACGTGCTGGTCAAGCGTGGTTCGGTGGCTGCGCGCACCTCGGGTACGAGGAGCGGAGCCTGACCGGGACGCAGCGGGCGGAATGCGCCTGTGGTCGGTGGCATGAAGCTGCGTGCCCAGCCCTCCACATGAGCACTGGCCAGTCCGATAACCGCGAGCAGCGGCGGAAACGATGAAGCGGATGTTCGCCACGCTGTTCGTAGAGGTGGCACTTCCAAGCATTGCGCTGCGCATGCCCGCTGCTTCCCTGGTAGTGGTCAAACCCCTGCATCCGCATGCCCCGCGGACGCCGCTCACCACGCGATCCACCGCTTCTTCCGCCGTTTGCAGGAAGGGCTAGGAGGCTGAAGTGCGGGACAAGCCGCCTTCCACAACTTCCCGTCCATGCCTTCCCCGCGCTTGCGGGGAAGGGCTCACCTCGCAACTCAAACCTTCAGCAGATACTGGTTCAACAGGTTCTCGTAGCGCTCCTGCTTGCCGCTGATCTGCCTCGGCTCGGCATTCCTCACCGCCAGCGCGTGCAGCTCGGCCAGCGACAGCTTGCCGTCGGCGAAGTCCCTGCCGGCACCACCATCGAAGCTGGCGTACCGGTCCTTGCGCCACTGCTCCCAGGGAGATGCGGTCAGCAACCCGTGCGCAACTTCCAGTCCGCGCGCGAACGCATCCATTCCGCCGATGTGGGCGATGAACAGATCCTCCATGTCGGTCGATTCGCGCCGCGCCTTGGCGTCGAAGTTCAGGCCGCCGACCAGGCCGCCCTGGCGCAGCACCACCATCATCGCGCCGACGGTGTCGTACAGATCGGTCGGGAACTGGTCGGTGTCCCAGCCGTTCTGCGGGTTGCCGCGGTTGGCGTCGATGCTGCCGAGCAGGTCATGGTCGGAGGCGACCTGCAGGTCGTGTTCGAAGGTGTGGCCCGAGAGCGTGGCGTGGTTGGCTTCGATATTGAGCTTGAAGTCCTTGTCCAGGCCGTGCTCGCGCAGAAAGCCGGCGACGGTGGCGCTGTCGAAGTCGTATTGGTGCTTCATCGGCTCCATCGGCTTGGGTTCGATGAAGTAATACCCCTCGAAGCCGATGAGGCGGCCGTAGTCGCGGGCCATGGACAGGAAGCGCGCGAAATGGTCCAGCTCGCGCTTCATGTCGGTGTTGTGCAGGCAGGCGTAGCCTTCGCGGCCGCCCCAGAAGACGTAATGCTCACCGCCGAGCTCGACCGTGGCGTCGAGCGCGGCCTTGACCTGCACCGCCGCGCGGGCGACGACATTGAAATCGGGATTGGTCGCCGCGCCGTTCATGTAGCGCGGATGCGAAAACAGGTTGGCCGTGCCCCACAGCAGCTTCACCCCGGTGGCCTGCTGGCGCTCCTTGGCCTTGGCGACCATGTGCCTGAGGTTCTTCTCGTACTCGCCGATATCTTCGGCGTCCGGCGCCAGATCGACGTCGTGGAAGCAGTAATACGGCACGCCGAGCTTGGTGATGAACTCGAACGCGGCATCGACCTTGGCTTCGGCGGTGGCCATGGAAGAACCGGCTTCCCACGGGAACCTGCGGGTGCCCGGGCCGAACGGGTCGTGGCCGGCATTGGTGAACGTATGCCAGTAGCACACCGCGAACCGCAGGTGCTCGGCCATGGTCTTGTCGCCGATGCGCTTGTTCGCGTCATACACCTTGAACGCGAGCGGGTTGTCGGAATCGCGGCCCTCGAAGGGAATGCGGCCGATACCAGGGAAATACTCCCTGGCACCGATGAAGGGTTGTGTGCTCATGGCTGTGCTCGTGGACGTGGGTTGAATTCTGGAATCCGTAAACCTGGGGCATGAACAGGACCGCGCCGGGCGCGCTGCCCGGCGGGACATCAGGTCATGCCGGTCCCTGCTTGGCTGGCATTGAGCTCCCTCGCCACATCCAGATGGCGCAGGAAGCGCGGGTAATGCATGCGGTAGGCCGCTACCGCGACGGGATCGGGATGCGCAGACAGCGCGGGCTCCACGCGCACGTGTTCGCGGGCGATGGCGGCGATGTCGGCGTCGCCGCCGCTGGCACGACCGTGCGCCCACAGCGCCTGCAATGCGGCACCGAACGCGGCGCCCTCGGCCTGTTCCGGGACATCCACCTTCACTTCGAACACGTCGGCCACCATCTGCCGCCAGGCCGCGCTCTGGCTGCCGCCGCCGGTCAGGCGGATGGCATCGAACCGCAGGCCCGCGGCCTGCAGTGCATCGAAACCATTGCGCAGCGCGTAGGTCGCGCCTTCCATCGCCGCGCGGTACACGTTGCCGCGACTCAGATTGTTCAGGTCCATGCCGAACAGGCTGGCGCGCGCATTCGGCAGATCCGGGGTGCGCTCGCCGTTGAAGAACGGAAGCATCACCAGGCCATCGGCGCCAGGCGTGGTGCCATCCATCACCGCATCGCCGTCGCGCGTGCTGAAGCCGAATGCCTTCGCCACGTTCTCGGTGGCGACCGTGCAGTTCATGGTGCAGATCAGCGGCAACCAACCACCGGTGGACGAGCAGAACGCCGCCCATCCAGCCGTATCGTCCACCACCGGATGGTCGGCGTAGGCGAACAGCGTGCCCGAGGTGCCCAGACTCATGCTCAGCACGCCGGGCTCGACGTTACCGGTGCCGATCGCCGCCATCATGTTGTCGCCGCCGCCCGCGCTCACGAGCACGCCGCGCGGCAGTCCGAGTTCATCTGCGATGTCCGGTGAGATGGCGAAGTTCGCATCGGCCGCGACCAGTGGCGGCAGCAGCGCCGACAGGTCGCGCTGCGCGTCGGTCGCGGCCAGCATCGGCTTCGACCACTGTCGCGTGCGCACGTCGAGCCAGCCGGTGCCGGACGCATCGCCATGCTCCATCCAGCGCTCGCCGGTCAGCCAGAAGTTGACGTAGTCGTGCGGCAGCAGGATCGATGCGAGCTGCGCATAGGTCTCGGGCCGATGCTTGCGTGTCCACGGCAGCTTCGATGCGGTGTAGCCGGCCAGGATCGGGTTGCCGGCCAGCTGCACGCTCTTCGCCGCGCCGCCGGCTGCGGCCATGATCTCGTCGCATTCCAGCTGCGTGCTGGTATCGCACCACAACTTGGCCGGGGCCAAGACTCCCCCGGCTTCGTCCAGGGGCACGAACCCATGCTGCTGCCCGGACACTCCGATCGCCACGACCTGCGCACGCTGCACGGGCTCAAGCCTGGCGAAACACGCGCGGATCGCATCGATCCACCACTCCGTGCGCTGCTCACGGCTGCCGTCGTCGTGGGCGATCAGCTCCAGCGCATGGCCATGGCTGGCGACGACCTTGCGCGCCTGCGCGTCATAGGCGATCAGCTTGACGCTCTGGGTGCCTACATCGAGTCCGAGGAACAGGCTCATGCACGCCTCCCGGCTGGAGCCGGCAGATGGCTTCGTTCTCGCCGGAAGGCCGGCACGACGGCAATTTGGGCCAAGTAGATGTTAGCGCTAACAGAACGCGGCCTAAAAAAAGGCGCTGTCCGGCCGGTTGTGGGGGAGGCGCCGTTGGCACGGCTGATCGGGAACATCGTTTGCGATCCGAATTGCGCGCAGAGGGCGAACTCTACCAGCGGATCCACCAGAGGCATGTTGCGGTGCAAAAAGGCTTGGCGGCGGGCCCGTTTTCGCGCTGCGGAGCGACGGATTGAGCGCCGTTTCGGCATGCAGACGCAGAGGTCGGGGCGGAGGCATCCACTGGAACGCGACTATGCGAGCGGCTGCCTCCATCCCAGCTCTGCAAGCCACACAGCCGAGCCCGGGCTGGACCGCCCAACCCGGGCAGCGCCCCTCCTATTTCGCCGGCTCCTTCAACTCCACGACCAGCACCTTCACCGCTTCCTTGCCGGTGTTCTCGGTGTCGTGGGTGACCGGCTCGCTCCACATGACTTCACCCGCTTCGGTACGCCGCTGCGTCTTGGTGCCGTCAGCGCCGGTCTGGGTCGCATCGGCCCCCGTGAGGAATACGACGAGGCTGTCGCCGTGCGAGTGCATGCCGGTCTTGCCGCCGGGAGCGATGTCCAGCTGGATCACCCGGACCTTGTCGTTGTCCAGCACGACCTTGGCCTGCTCGCCCGCCGTCACCGCCATGTCCTGAGCGGAAGACGACAGGGGCACGGCCAGGGTGAAGACACAGGCGGCCAGCATGATGGTTCGATTCATGGGATGTCTCCGGTTGTGGCGACGCGACCGGCCGGGTGATCGCCACTGACGCGTGGGCATGAACGCGGACGCCCGGCCATGGCCCCGGCGCTGCCGGCTCCACACTTCGCATCATCCGCACCCATTGACCGCGGCTGGCTCCTGCCGGGCTCGGCTGGGAAACTGTCCGGTGACTCGCACGATGCGCCGAGCCGCATCCGCTCGGTCGCAGACAACGCCGACAGGCAGCCAGGACGGACAGATGCCGGCACCTTCTGTCGGCACGGCGCGGGCGGCGGCCCGTCTGCTGGCGAACGTTCCCCCACCGCACGTCGTACCGCCGAGAAGATGGCACACGTGTGTCCGGCGCGAGTTATGCGGAGTCCGGACTTGCGGGTCGTCCGGAACTGTCGCCGTTCTTCCTGGAGGATTTGCTTCCAGCGGTGGCATCCAGTCATCGATCGAACCCGACGTTCGCCGATGCGTTGAGCGGATGCTGGCGCTCCAGGCGGGCATTCGACCGGACACCTCGTCCGGGCAAGGCCCTGCACCGGCCGGATCGCGACATGACCAATGCCCCGGGTACGCTGCAATCACCCTCGCTACGCTGACTTGGCCGGGAGGTCGAATCGTTGTTGGATAGCGACAGACTCCGGTTCGTTCACCACACTGGGAATTGCTGCATGACACGTTCGAACCCAAAGCACATTCTGGCCGCGTTCCTGCTTGGCCTGCTGGCCTTCGCGGCCGCGTCGGCCAAGATCCGTGCCGCGGAAACCGAGGATGCCGGCGCAGCCACGCCGATGGTCGTGGTCGACGACGTCGCGCGCTTCTACCGCATCTACGACGACGCCAACGGGCATCCGACCGCCGAACAGTTGCAGCGCGATTATCTGGACGCCGGATCCGAGGGGCTCGGGCATCTCGCCAAGCTGCGCAGGGTCACCGGCGCACGCATCGCTGAAACCCTCGAAAGCAAGCCCGAAATGTACGTGGAAGCCAGGCGCTGCATGCGCGTGCTGCCGCAGGTGCGCGAGCGCCTGACGCTGGCCCTGGACCGTTTGCGCACGCTGTACCCGGAAGCGCGCATGCCACCGGTAACCATCGCCGTGGGCCGCGGCAAACCCGTGGGCATCGGCTATCCCGACACCGGCCTGCAGATCGGACTGGAAGCCCTGTGCGCGGTGAAGTGGATGAATCCCGACGTAGAGGACCGGTTCGTGCACGTGATCGCGCACGAGTACGCCCATGTGCAACTCGCAGCGGAAACCGCGGCGCTGGAGCAGCCGACCGTGCTCGAGCGTTCGCTGGCCGAGGGCGCCGCCGAGTTCATCGCCGAACTGATCTCCGGCGAGGTCGCGTATTCCCATTTCGGGCCGCTCACCCGCGGCCGCGAAAAACAGATTGAGACCGAGTTCGTCACCGACATGGACGACACCGACCTGTCGCGATGGCTCGACAACGCCACCGCGGACACGCCCGGCGATCTCGGCTATTGGGTGGGCTATCGAATCGTGAAGGCCTACTACCGCAATGCGCCGGACAAGCGACGCGCGGTCGGCGAAATCCTGCGCATGGCCGATCCGAAGGCATTTTTCGCGGACAGCGGCTGGCAGCCTGGCATGTCGCTCTGAGGCGCAAGCGGGCGAGCTGCCAGGCACATCCAGGCTCGTGGTCGCCCACTCGTTCGCTCGGGCGACGACCCGGAGGGTATCCATGCGAGAATCCGCCCGAGAAGCGGCACGGACACAACTGACTGGCGGCGCCGGCCATCGATCCCTTTCCGCCCTTCCATCCGCAGCTTCAATGCAAGGGAACTCGGGGCCACTCGCGCGGCTCATTCCGCCAGCTGGTGGTCGTAGCTGATCACGCGCGCCAGCTTCCACGCATCGCCCTCACGCTTCCACAGGTCGATGAACTTTCCGGTTTCGGTGAGGCGGTCCGGTTCGCCGGATCGCAACGCGAAGAAGCGGTGCGTGCCCATCTGCATCGCGCCGTAGTTGCCGATGACATGGACGGTCATGCTGCCCGGCACCAGCTCGCGGCGCGCGCGGAAATCGGTACCGGCCGCCTGCCGCGCGCACATGCCCGTGATGTCCTTGACGAACTGCGCACCGGATTGCGTGGTCAGCCCGTGCTTGTCGTGGAAGAACTCGAAGTCCTCCGCCACCAGCGTTTTCAAGAGCTCCGGCTTGCAGCCGAACACCGCATCGAACAACTGCCTGTCCTTCTCGGCCAGCGTCGCCACCAGCTCCGGAGATGCCGGCGCGGCGCCGGGCGTGAGATGGATCGGCGCTTCGCGCATTGGCGGCTCGGCGGCGGACGGGACGGCGGTGCAGGACAGCAAGGCAAGCAGGAGGAAGCGGCGCATGGCGAATCCCTGTTTCGGGGTTGGCCACTGTCAGTCAGCCCGGCTCCCGTCGCCAAGGGCTTTCCGACGAAGGCCGGTTGAGGGCGACGAACAGGGACTGTGCGAGCCGTGAAGGCATGCGGCGGGGAAGACATGCTTCCCGCAACTCATGCCTCCCGACGATTCAAGCCGACATGTTTTTGCCCGCTTTCCGATCCGCAAGAACGCCGCAGACTGTCCTTCGATCGCAACCCCGGTCTCCTCTGCGTCCAGAGGCCGGGTTACAGGGATTTCAGATATTCGACCAGGTCGCGCTGCTCATTCTCCGCCAGGCCCAGTTCGAGCTGGCGGTTGTAATGCGCGACCACGTCTGGAAGCGTGGCTGCGCTTCCGTCGTGGAAATAAGGCGGGTGCTGCCACAGTGCGCGCAAGGGCGTGGTCCGGTACGCCTTGTTCTTCGTGCGGGCGGCATAGGCGCCATCCATGCCGGTCTCCTCCGGCGCGTGCAGCTTGCCGCCGTTGTTGTCCGTCCCCGTCGCACCGACGTGGCATCCCATGCAGTTGCGGCCGAAGGCCGCGCGGCCACGGTTGGCGGCCATGCGGTCGAAACTGCCGGCCGGCGGCGCGGGCGCCGCCAGACTGTGCTGGTAGGCGCGCAACGCGGGCAGCTTGTCCGTGACCAGGTCCGGGTCGTGGTCGATGTGAATGTTCAGCGCATCGTCGTGGAAATCACCCTGCCCGCCCATCTGGGTCACGGCAACGTAGGCATTCCAGTACGAGATCGGCCCTTCCGCGGTATAGGTCTCGTTGCGGATGTGCGCCAGCCCGTAGGCCGGCGGCAGCACCAGCGGCGTGTTCTTGCCATCGATGTTGTAGCGCGGGTCGTACTTGCCCGGCCCCCAACTGGTGTAGACCGCCTTCTTGTCGGCGGGCAGGTTCGGCGACAGCGCGATGATCGCGCCCACGTCGAGATCCCGGTTCGGCCAGCCGTCCAGGCGCCGGCCGATGCCCGCCTGCACCGAGTCGTCGACGGTCGAATGGCACAGGGCGCAGGTCACACCCAGCCGGGTGATGTGATTGTCCGCATCGACCGTGGCCCTTAACCCGACGACGGCGTTCAACTTGAGCAGCGCGACGGTGGTCGCCGGGCTCTTGAGGTCCACGGATTCCAGTATCCCCGGCGGTAGCGCATCGGCATCGACCTTCAAGCCGACCTTGAGCGCAGTGGTGGGATCGACGCTGGTCTCGACGACCGTATGCAGCGCCAGCTTGTCGGTCCATAGCTGTTCGTCGCCGAAGGTTTCGAAACGGAAGATCTGCTTGCCCTGCGCGACCAGCGCAGGGGAAGACGATGGCGCAGGCGTTGCGGTGGGAGAATCACCGGCAGCGTTCGCGCCGCAACCGCCGGTCAGTGCAGCCGCCAACGCGGCCATCAGGATCCGGGGCGACCCCGGCTCATGGACGGGACGGTTCATCGCAGGCCTCCTCGCGGGTGCCCTGAACCCTGCGGAGCATTCGCCCCCTGAAGTGAAAAGGGTGCGATGCCAATTGTTGGGATTTAGTAACAAAAATGAGGGGCCTGACAGCCCTTTTTGGCGGCCGCATCGGATCGATTGGGTGCAGCAAAAAGCTGGTCGACGCAGGGGCAACGCAGCGGCTTTCCCAGCTTGCGGAGCAGGTTGACGCGAACCCCTCTCTTCGTCCCGGGTGGATGACGCCACCCACCATGAATGTCCGTCACTCACGGCGCCCGGGCGGCATCACGCGCGAGTGACGATCGACCGGCGCCGGCCGCAGATCACTCGCCCGACTGTTTCGCATTCAACGCCGAACGCGAAGACGGGCGCGCCTGCTGGGCCAGGTACCAGTCGTCGACGATCCGGCCGCCCTGCACACGGTAGAGCGACAGACCCTCGCTGACCGAACCATCCTGCTGCGTGGCGCGGTCGTGACTGACCACCCATTCGCCCAAGGCGAAGCCGTCGAGCGCTTCGATCCGCGCCGGTCGCTCGGTGAACATGGTGCGGAACACGCGCTCGCGGCTGGCGGCATCGGTGATGCTCTTCGACGGGCCGCCGCCCAGCGTGTCGGGCGCAGCGCGAAAATGGAAGTTGCGCGCGTCCGGGGCGAACAGGGAGAGAAACGTCTCGACATCGTTGCGGTCCGCCGCCCCGTTGAAACGATCGATCACCGCCTGCGCGGCATCGGACCCGGCGGGTTCGCTGTCGAACCGCGCGATATGCCAGATCCTGTCGATCTGGCCATCGCGGACGCGGAACCCGGTGATCATGGGGCGGATCGTCGATTCGCCGGGCAGCTGGAACTCGACGCGGGCCAGCACCAGGTCACCCAGCGACACCATGTCCACGACTTCGTGGCGCCCCTGCGGCCCTTGCTTGAAGGCTTCGCTGAAGTAGCGCTGGACCTGCTCGCGCGTGCCGATCCGCTCCGACAGCGGCCCGACCAGGGTGTGCGGCTCGGTGGAGGGGCTGTAGATGCGCAACGACGGCGAGAGCACCGCCATCAACGCATCCAGATCGGCGTTATTGAGCGCGGCGGAATCCTTGAGCACGACCGTCTCTTCGGCATTGGTCGCGGTGGTTTCGGTGGCGAGCGCGTGCGGCGCCGCCAGCATGGCGATGAACAGGATCAGGATTCGCATGATGTACTCCGGTTTGGGTGGTTAGCGGCTGACGATCGCGCCCGCCGCCACGGTCATGAGCAGTGCGCTGCCCCGGCCGACGCGACGCAAGGCAACGGGGGAATGGAGGTGGCGGCGGAGGCGCTCGGCCGCCAGCACGTACGCGGCAAGCACGCCGGCAACCACGCAGATCGCGAGTGCGCCCAGCAGCAACGCATCGCGCAAGTACAGGTCGTCGAGGCTGACGATGCCGGGCAGCAGCGCGACGTAGAACAGCATCGTCTTCGGGTTGCCCAGGGCGATGGCCAGACCCGCGAACGGCAGGCGCGCGTCGTCGCGATCGCCCGCAGCGGTTGCGACGGCCGGCGCATGCCAGAGCTTCCATGCCAACCACAGCAGGTAGGCGACGCCTGCGTAGCGGATCGCCACGAACAGGCCCTGATGGCGGTCCGCCAGTGCGGCCACTCCAAGAATGGCGCACGACAGCCAGAACAGTTCCCCCAGCACCAGCCCGGCGCACAGCCGGACCGCGCCACCGAGGCCACGCGTGAGCACCCGGGCCACGGCGGCGGCCGTGCTCGGCCCAGGCATGGCGACCGCCGCCGCCAATGCCATTGCGAAGAGCAGGCCGGAGCCGGCGTTCATCGCAGGCCGCCTTGCCCTAGCAGGGCTACTGGCACATAGTCGCCCGCAAGCCGGGTGTGGTGAACGCGTCTGGCGCTAAATCGCTGCATGACAGCGATCCTAGGGTCCGCGCTGCGACGTACACAACGAGAAATCCATCTCTCATCAATAAGGTGTCCTTATGTCAAAAGTGCTGCCTCCCCTGCCCGCGATCCGTGCCTTCGAGGCCGCGGCCCGGCTGGGCAGCTTCACCCGGGCCGCGGACGAGCTGCACATGACCCAGGCGGCGGTGAGCTACCAGATCAAGCAGCTGGAACAGCGCCTGGGCCTGGGTCTGTTCCACCGCCAGCCGCGGCAGGTGGTGCTCACGCCGGCCGGGCACCGGCTGGCGCCCGCCGTGCTCGATGCGTTCAAGCAATTGCGCACGGCGTTCGCGCAGGCGATCGAACGCGTGGAAACCGAGCTGGCGATCACCGCGCTGCCGACGATCGCGGCGGCGTGGCTGGTCCCGCGCCTGGGCGCGTTCCAGCTGGCGCATCCCAGGCTCGCGGTGCGGCTGGACACCGCAGTGGAACTTGTGGACCTGAACCGGGGCGAGTTCGATGTCGGCATCCGCATCGGCGCCGGCGAGTGGCCCGGCCTGGATGCGGACTTCCTGCTGCCCAGCCTGTTCACCCCGCTGTGCAGCCCAGCGCTGCGCGAACGTCTGCGCACGCCGGCGGACATGTTGGCGCTGCCGCGTTTCGGCCGCGAGCGCTGGTGGCGCGCCTGGTTCGCCGCCGCGGGCCTGGCGGACGCCGACCTCACCGCGAAACCCGGCGTCGAGCTGGACGTCGAGCAGCACGCGGTGACCGCCGCGATCGCCGGGCACGGCGTGGCGCTCAGCTCGCCGCTGTTCTTCGAGCAGGACATCGCGGCCGGCCGCCTGCTGCAGCCGTTCGAACTGGTCGTGCGCGACCAGCGCGATTACTGGCTGACCTATCCGACCACGCTCCGTACCAGCGAAAAAATCCGCGCCTTCCGCACCTGGCTGCTCGCGCAAGCCGCTGCGTGCTGCCAAGAACGACAAGACGCGCGCTGAGCATGCGTTCACCTCGCCCCGTTTTGTCCGGGTCGAGGTATGCGCGTTGCGCGGTATGCAATCCTGTGCACAGCCACCGAGATGCGAGATGGCATGGACCACACATGCGGTTGCGCTGAGCCGAGACGCGACCGATTGACGGGCAACGAGGGAGACATCGTGCATAGACGCATCCCAAGGGCGGAGCCATGTATCGCCAATACCATGGCCGCACGTGCCCCCAGTCCGGCGCAGCGCATCGCACCTGGCCTACGCGAGTTGATCGCATGCCTCGCGCTCGTCATCGCCGTTTTCCCGGCCACTGCGGCGCGTCAGGCATCGCTCGCCCTGCGCGCGCTCGCGGTCGAGAGGAGGGCCGAGCCACTCGGCATCGACGTGGCGCGGCCGCGCTTCTCGTGGGTCATCGACTCGGATGCGCGCGACGTGCGCCAGGCGTCCTACCGGCTGGTCGTGAGCGCGCCCGATGGAACGCAGTGGGACTCGGGTGCGGTGGCGGGAGATGCTTCCATCGAAGTCGAGTACGCCGGGCCTGCGCTCGCACCGGGCACGCGCTATACGTGGACGGTCGAAGTGCGGACCAATGCCGGCGTGACCCGTGCTTCGTCGTGGTTCCGTACCGGCCTGTTCGACGACGGCGACTGGGGCGAAGCACGCTGGATTGGCAACCGGCGTCCGCCCGCCACGGATGCGCGTCCCCCGGCGGCGCCACCAATGCCTGCGCCGCTGGTCCGCCGCGCGTTCGAGATCGACGGCGACATCGCCGCGGCCACGCTGTACTACGCAGCCGGGGGATACGCCGACTTCCGGGTCAACGGCCGACCCGTGAACCAGGATCTGCTCTCGCCCGGGTTCACCGACTACGACGACACGGTCCAGTACGTCGCGGTCGACCTGACGGCGCGGCTCGCCCAGGGGCGCAATGCGATCGCCGCCGAACTCGGCCGCGGGTTCTACGGCATGACCGGCGCGAACGTGTGGCGGTGGCACCAGGCGCCCTGGCACGACGAACCGGTGGTGCGCGCGCTGTTGCGGATCGAGTACGCCAACGGCCGCATCCAGGATGTCGTGTCCGACGACACCTGGCGCATCCACGACGGTCCCACCCGGTTCGACGATCTGTATGCCGGCGAAACCTACGATGCCGCCCACCTGCAGCCCGGTTACGGCACGGCGGCCTTCGACGACGCAGGCTGGGCCGCGGCCAGCGTGGTCGGCGGGCCGCGCGGCGAGCTCGTCGCCCAGCGCCAGCCGCCTATCCGGATCGCGGAGGAGCTGCCCGCCACGTCGATCGCCGAACCGGTGCCCGGGACCTATGTGATCGGCTTCCCGAGCGTCATCGCAGGCAACGTGCGCGTCGTCGCCGAAGGCCCGGCGGGCACGACGATCCGGTTCCAGTACGGCGAAAAACTGCTCGCATCGGGCCTGGTCGACGTGTCCAACAACGGCGGATTCGGTTCCGGATTCCAGACCGACCGGTTCGTGCTCGCGGGCACCGGCGCGCCGGAGCGCTGGAACGCGCGTTTCTCGTACAAGGGGTTCCAGTACATCCAGGTCACAGGCTGGCCCGGCGGCGCGCCGCCGCTGTCGGCGTTCACGGCACTGGTCGTGCATACCGCCGCCGCGCGCACCGGGTCGTTCACCAGCGCCGAGCCGGTGATGAACGCCACGCACGAAGCGGTGGTGCGCACGCTGTACAACAACCTGCACGGCATTCCCACCGATACGCCGATGTTCGAGAAGAACGGCTGGACCGGCGATGCGGCTCTGGGCGCCGAGATGTTCCTGATGAATCTCGACACCGGCGAGCTGTTTGCGAAATGGATGCGCGATGTCCACGACAGTCGTCGCGCGGACGGAGCGCCGATGGTGATCGCGCCCAGTTCTGCGGACTGGGGCGACTGGGGCATCGCGCCGCCCTGGCACTCGGCCTACGTGCTCATTCCCTGGTGGCTCTACCAGTACCAGGGCGACCGGCGGGTGCTCGATACGCACTACGACGGCATGAAGGCCTATGTCGACCTGGAGTATGCGCGCTCTCCGGGTGGCATCGCCGACTCACGCCTGGGCGACTGGGTCAGCCCCGAGGCGAGCCCCGCGGGCGGAAATGCGCCCGAGGACACCCGCGTTTCCGCAACCGCTTTTCTCTACCGGATGTTGCGCACGATGGAACGCATCGCCGAAGTGCGCAGCCGTTCCGCCGATGCCGCCGGTTTCGCGGCACGGGCGCGGATCGTCAAAGCCGCGTTCAATGCCGAGTTCCTCGATCCCGAAACCGGCCACTACCGCGGCACCGGCGATCGCGGCTACCGCCAGACGCACAACGTGCTGGCGCTCGCGTTCGAGCTGGCGCCGGACGCGGCGGCCGCCCAGCGGGTCGCCGACAGCATCGCCGCCGACGTGCGTGCCAAGAGCACCCATCTCAATACCGGCGCCCTCGGCACCAAGTACCTGCTGCCGGTCCTCACCCGATACGGCCATGCCGACCTTGCCTACGCGCTCGCGGTGCAGACCAGCTACCCGAGCTGGGGTTACAAGCTCGCCAACGGCGCAACCACCATGTGGGAACACTGGGCGCGCGAGGCGCGCTCGCGCGGGCACTACTTCCTGGGCACGATCGACGACTGGTTCTACCACGACGTCGCCGGCATCCGGCCGGACGAGCGCGCGGGCTGGCGCAGGATCTCGATCGCGCCGCGGCTCACCGGCCAGCTGGCATCGGCGCGCGCCTCGCTGTCCACGCCCTACGGCGCGGTGTCGTGCAGCTGGCAGCGCACGGCCAGGGGACTGCAGCTGGTAGCGCAGGTGCCGGTGGGAACGACGGCGACCGTTCGGATTCCGGCCGCCAGCGCCGCGGTGGTACGCGAGTCCGGCGTTCCGCTCGACGCCGCCAACGGCGTGCATTCGGCCACGATGGATGGCGATGCCGTGGCGATCGACGTCGGATCGGGACGCTACGTCTTCACCGCCGGCGCGCGGGACGACTGATACGGAAATGCGTCGCCCGCATCCACGCCGGGTGTGGCCTCAGTAGCGGATTCCCTCCTGTGGTTACCCGGAAGTGCGTTCTTGAACGCGATACGGGTTTCCCCTACTCAGTCCATGAGTCGTTCGTGCCGGAGTCTGTGCCGGCCGGACACGACGAATGTCTCGCGGACCGATTTGGAGGAAAACCATCATGCCGAACAGAGGCGGATATGCGATCGGCCTGCTGCGCCTGGTTTTATTGGCGCTGGCTGCGACGGTATTGGCGGTGCCCACCGCGACGTTTGCCTCACAGGCATCGCACAACGGCGCCGCCGGAATGCCGCCGGAACTTGCCGAAGCCGTAAGCGCATATCGACAGGCGACGATGCGAAGCGACATCGCGGCACTTTCGGATCTCGTCGCCGACGACTACATCCTCGTCAACTCGGATTCCTCGCTGCAGGCCAAACAATCGTATCTCGACGACTTCAGGCTGCCCGGATTCAGGATCGACCGATACGTCGTGGAGGAGTCTGCGCAAGCGGTGTGGGGCGATACCGCCCTGGTCCGCGGCCTGCTGCACCTGGCATGGACACAGGATGGTGCGCAGCACCGTCGCGTGCTGCGGATCGCGCATGTCTGGACCAGGCGCGAAGGCCGTTGGCAGATCGCGTACACCCAATTGACGCGCGTGCCGGAACCGTAGCGCCTGCAGGCTGATGGCTAACCCAGCCGCGCGTCGCTTACCCGGGCGACGCTGCCTCAGGCTCGGCCCTGCGTCTCGAATACCGCCAGTTGCGCGGCGAACGCACGCTGGTAGGCGGGCCGCGCTTCGCCTCGGGCGACATAGGCGGAGAGGTTCGGATATTCGTCCAGGATTCCCGAGCTCTTCGACCTGAGCAGCACCGACACCATCATCAGATCGCCGGCGCTGAAGGCGCCATCGAGCCAGTCGGCATCGCCCAGGCGGCGGGACAGTTCGCCCAACCGCTTGCGCAAGCGACCCTCGACAGCCGGCAGGCGCTGCGCGTACCAGGTCTCATCGCGCTCCAGCAGTCCAATCATCGAACGCTCGACGATCGGCGGCTCCACCGTGTTGAGCGCGGCGAACATCCATGAGATCGCGCGCGCCCGGGCATTCGCATCGTCCGGCAGCAGGCCCGCATGGCGCTCGGCGAGATGCAATACGATCGCCCCGGACTCGAACAGGACGAGATCGTCCTCTTCATAGGTCGGGATCTGCCCGAAAGGATGCAGCGCCAGATGCGCGGGCTGCTTCATCTCCTCGAACGAAACAAGACGCACGTCGTACGGCTGGCCTACTTCTTCGAGCGCCCAGCGCACGCGCATGTCGCGCGCCAGACCCTTGCCGCGATCGGGCGACGTTGCAAAGGCGGTGATAGTGGGGGTCATTGCAAGGCTCCAGTTGAGTGCATGACGCCATCGTGCGCCATATGATTGATTGCCAAGGCTTTGTGCGCGGCGATTCCTGCTTGGGTTGGATCTGTCGTCCTGGCCAGCTGGTACGTCAGGGCGCACCCTATGGTCAGTTTCGAGCCAGCCTCAGCGGCGTGCTACGGGAACGACGAACGGGGCTTTCGGAAAACGACATCGTCCGGCACTTTCTTTCCGACCATTGAGACGGGGCTGGCTCAAGCCCGCCTTAAGCGGATTCGCTGGCCCGGCGGCCAGGGTGGTGCGACAGGGCGCACCCCATGCAGATCTCCCGTTGGTGGCAACGCAGGTGCCGATTTGCAATCATGCCGCCGACGCGGTCATCCGGAACTCTTCCATGCTCGCAATCCGGCACGCGGCGCATCTCGCCGTTCTCGCCTCGCTGGTCGCATCTACGCCCGGGCTCGCGAGCGACGCCAACGCCACCTGGGCGTTGAAGGCAACCAGGCTCTACGTCGCAGCGGATGCCAGACCCATCGAGAACGGCGCGGTGTTCGTGCGCGACGGCAAGATCGCCGCAGTGGGCGCTGGCGAGATCGCGATTCCGGACGGAACGCCCATCTCGGAATGCAGCGGCGGCATCGTCACTGCCGGCTTTCAGAACAGCCACGTGCATTTCATCGGCGAGGCGTTCACCAATGCGCGCGACAAGTCCGGAGCATCGCTGAAGGACGCGCTGACCTCGATGCTCACCCGTTACGGCTATACCACCGTCGTCGACACCGCTGCATTCGATCGCGACAACTCGCTCGCGTTGCGCGCGCGGATCGAAAGCGGCGAAGTGCCCGGGCCGAGAATACTGACCGTCGGGCTGCCCGTGTTTCCGCCACAGGGGATCCCCATCTACTTGTCGCACTTCCCGAAGGAAGTGCGCGATCGCCTGCCTCAGCCGGGAACCGCTCAGGCAGCGGTTCAGGTAGTCCGCGACAACGTCGCCGCCGGCGCCGATGCAACCAAACTCTTCGTTGCGCCGCCCACCGACGAGCGTGGCACCATCAAGCGCATGCCGGTAGCCATCGCGCGTGCGGCCGCCGATGAGACCCATCGCCACGATCAGCTGGTGATCGCGCATCCGACCGACATCGAGGGTGTGCGCACCGCCATCGCCGCCGGCGTCGATATCCTGGCGCATACGACGCTGGGCGCCGAGACACCGTGGCCGGACGAGGTCCTGCGCCAGTTCGTCGATGCGGACATGGCGATGATTCCGACGCTGAAGCTGCTCGGCTACGAGTTGAAAAAGCAGCAGGTGCCCGACGATGTCGCCAGGAGCCTGATCAAGATGACGATCGACCACTTTCGCGCGTTCGCCGCCGCCGGGGGGCGCGTGATCTTCGGCACCGACGTCGGCTACATGACCGATTACGACCCCGCGCAGGAATACGCACTGATGGCGGACGCCGGCCTGTCGCCGATGCAGATTCTCGCCTCGCTCACGACGGAGCCGGCGAAGACGTGGCGCGAGAGCGATCGACGCGGCAGGCTTGCGATGGGCATGGACGCCGACATCGTCGTGCTCGACGCGGATCCGGCAGACGATCCGCGCAACTTCGCCAGGGTGCGGTGCGCGTTTCGCCAGGGACACATGATTTACAGGGCCACGGCCGACTGAGCCGAGCGACTCGCATTCGCGTGCGGATGCGCTCGCCGCACCCCGGGCCGCAGACCGCGCCCCGGTGGTTCGCAGCACCAGCGTCAGGGCGCCGGGTGCGTTTCGCTTACCGGGCTGCGCCGACGAAGCCGCTAGCGCGGCTGCGGGTTCGGCGCGCGCCTGAGCAGATCGAAGAAGGTGTCCGCCAGCACGATCCGGTAGCGATCGTCTTCGGCCACCAGCGCGGCCAGCTCGACGATGTCGTGCGGGTTCCAGTTCCAGGCATTGATGCCGGCCGCGATGAAGAACGGTGATTCGCCATTCCACTCGCCGACGTGCGCGTCGAGCGCCTGCTTGTATTCGGCCGCATTGCCCGGCTTGCTGTAGTTGCCGATCACCGGCAGCTCGCCGGTGCCCAGGATCCCGCCCGTCTCCCAGGACTGGATGATGCCGCGCAGGCTGGTGCGCGTGCGGTAGGTCTCCAGGACCGCGCCGTCGAGTGGAACCCAGCCGTTGTCGCTGCCGTTGCGATTGTTGTAGGCATACACCAGATCCAGGCCTGTGCGGCGCAGATAGCGCTCGGTGACATCGGCGTAGTCGGCGAAGCTCGCACCGGGCCAGGATCCGCCGTAGGTATAGCCGGCGCCAGACGGCCCGCAGATCAGCAGGTCGTTGGCGGTCGCGGTCTTCTGGAAATAGCGGTAGATCGCGGGCCCGGCGTCTGCAAGCACCGGGCTGATCGTCCAGTTGGTCGGGACCCTGCCCCGATCGGGGTGGTCCCACAGCTCGCGCAGATGGCGCTGGCAGAACTGCAGGTTGTCGCCTTCGCCGAAGGTCAGGGTCAGATAGATCCTGTTCTCCAGCGGCGCCTGCCGCAATCGCCTCGGCCGGGTCGAGATGTCCGCATGCACGCCGCCATGCACGGTGCCGTTCATGTAGAAATCCGCGGCGAACACTTCGACCCGATGCGCCGCCGCCAGATCGACGCCGCCCCATTCCCCTGCCACGTCGTTGGAGAACCAGCCCAGGTACGGCGTGGTGCTCGCCGTGCGGTCGAAGATCTCGGCCAGCAGCTCGCCGGGCTCGCCGTTGGGATCCAGCCACACCACCATCGCCCTGGTTGCCACGACGTAGTCGCGGAAGTACGCGACCGGCTCGCGCCGTGACGGCGCGGTGTCGGTCGCGGTCACCAGGTACTGGTTCCAGATGTCGACCGTCACGGTGAAGGATGTCGTTCCCGCCGGCGGCTGGAACCGGTAGACGAAATAGTTGCCGCCATCGGCGAACCGGTTCTGGTCGCCGCCGATCGCTGAATTGCCGGAAAACAGGAACGGTTCCTCGTCGGCGGTGCCGGGAATGAACTCGGCGATCACCGCGCCATCGGCGGTCGCGACCAGGCCGCCGACCGAGGCGCCCCAGCCATCGAACGTGAATGCATCGGCGAAGCGCAGGTACACCTCTTCGCCGCCCAGTTCCTGGCTGAGGTCGAAGGTCAGGAACGCGCGGTTGGAGGAATCCCGGATTTCCTGCGTCTCGCGCGCGACTTCGCGCCAGCTGACGCCTTCGACGTCGACCACGCGGGTTGGCGGCAACCCGGCGAGCAGCCGGTGTTCGCAGCGCGGCCACAGGTGCTCGAGTTGCCAGCGGTAGATCTGCACGTTGTCCTGGCCGGCGAAGCGCGCGCGCAGGTCCTCGATGATCGGGAAACCGTACCGCGCCGCCTGCTCCGCGGTGGCGACTACCGCGTTCTCGAGTCCGGCCAGGGTGGTCGCGATGTTGATCGAATCCGGCACCTCGGGGTCGTACACGATCGCGCCCGCGGCGCGATCGCGATACGCGGCGATCAACGACAACGCGTCGGCGTGCAGGGTTACCTGGTCCTGGTCGAAGCCGGCGAGCCAGCGTTCGTCTGGCGTGTCCGCGCCGCGGTCGTAGACGAAATACAGCGCGGGCTTGCGCCGGTTCACCAGGCCCTGCAGGGTGGTGAGCAGGAGTTGATCCTCGCCCGGCAGGCTCGCAACGCTCGCCGCATGCAGATGTACCGGCTCGGCGAACGTCGGCAGCAGCCGGCCGGTCGTCCACCGTATGCCCGAGTCCGACGCGGTTGCGGTGGGTGCGGCCAACGCCTGCGGGCTCGGCCCAAACAAGCCGCTCCTCACCGCGCCGGTTGCCGTGCCGGCGACGATCAGTCCATTGGTGGCGAGGAACTGCCTGCGTGTGATCATGCGCTGTCTCCGGGGGTAGACAGCGACCGAGTATAGGAATCGCAAACACCCGCTTCCGTGACACGAGTGGCAGTCGCAGCGCACCGATGGCACATGGCATCAGCGCACCGGTAACGGTTGCCGCTGACATATTTTCGTTCGCAACGAACATGCGATCGGTCAAACGAGGCGAACGAAAACGCGTTTCCAGTGATGTGGGAAGAGCGAGCCGTACCTGTTCTGTTTGTAGCGTCAGCCTGCGACCGCCGCCTCGCATAACCGCTCGAGGAAGCGGCTGCCCTCCATCGCACCGCGCCCGTCGGCGGGCGCGAATTCGGTGATCGTGAGCCCGACCAGCGCGCCGCCGGCGGCGGCCCCGCGCACCACAGCCAGGCCTGCTTCCATCGACAGCCTGCCCTCCGGATAGGCCACATGGGGGAATGCGGCGGGATCGAGCGCATCCAGATCGAAATGCACATGGATAGGCCCCGAAACCGGTCGATCGGGATCGAGCCACGACAAGGCGTTATTGCGTTGGAATTCCCAGTCGCCATCATCGCCCACGTGCGCCGCGACATAACGGAATTGCGAGGGCGGCAGCGGCGTTGAGAGCAGCGCCCGCAGATCGGCCGGGGCCGAGCCCATGATCGCGGCGACCGGCATGCCGTGGAAGTTGCCGCTGGGCGAAGTCGCTGCCGTGTTGGCATCCAGATGCGCGTCCACCCAGAGCACGGTCAGGTCCGGGTAGCGTCCATGCAGATAATCGATCACGGCGACGTCGCAGGCGCAGTCTCCACCAGCGGTCAACACGGAACGCGGCTGCTTCTCGTCGAGCATCGCCTTGGCCGAACGGAACTGCTCGACGATCGCGGTCCAGCGATGGATCCCGCCGACATCCTCGCCTGCTCCGGCATCGGGAACCTGCACCAGCGGCCCGTACCGGCGGCAGACCTCAGCCGCAGCCAGTGCGCCCCTGCGCAGATGCTGCGAACGCCCTGATCCCTGCCACTGCGGATAGGACAGAACCAGGTCGAACTTGTGATCCGCACTTTGCATCATGATCTCCAGCGATTACCGACACTATCCTGCTTCAAGCCCGCTCTTGCAGGGTGGGTCTTGACCCGCCTTACGCGGACTGGCTGGCTCACCGCCCGGAGGTGCGCCAGGGCGCACCCTAAGGCGCGGCGTGGAGGATCCGGAAGCGATCGGGCTGCACCGGATCCCGATCGACGACCTGGATGGGCGGCCAGGCCCATTGCCAGACGCCGATGCCTGGCGTGCGCGAGAACGTGATCTGGCCACGCGTGCCTTCGACGGAAACACCCGGCCATGATTCGGCGATGCGCGGCCGGTCCACGCCGTGGGAACGCAGCACATCAGCGAGCACGGTGATGGTGTCGTAGCCTTCGAAGGCGACGAACGAGGGTACTTCGCCCAGCCGCTCACGCAGTGCCGTCTCGACTCGGGCCCCGAGTGCCCCGAGCCGCTCGGGCAGATAGCGCAGGAACGGGATCGCGGCGCCGTCGTCACCCAGCAACCTCGCCCATTCGGCGAACTCCGGTTGCCCGGCCGGCGCGCCGATCATGATCCCGGCCAGGCGCGGATCGCGGCGGACGGCTTTGACGATCGACACTGCCGGCTCCGGAGTGCCGACCAGTAGAAGCAGGGCTGTCGCGCGGTTGTCGACGAGTGCGTCGCACACCGCCGCGGCGCCAAGCGCACCCATGTCGAATTCGATCACCGTGCCGCCGCGCGGCGCGAGGGTATCCCGCAGAATGCGGGTTCCTGATGCCCAGTAGACGCTCGACTGGGCTGCCACGGCGATCCGGCTGTGGCCCGCGCCGAGCAGGAAATCCGCGTAGATCCGCCAGCCGCGGGACTGCGCCGGGGCCAGGCGCGCGACCCAGTGCGTTGGCTGTTCGGTGAGCGCGTCGAGCACCGCCGACGAGCACAGGAAGGGCAGGCCGAGCGCGTCGGCCCTGGCAGCCACCGCGCGAGCGACCACACTGTGATACTCCCCCGCCAAGGCAACCGCGCCCAGGCGAGCCAATTCATCCACGGCCGCCGCGGCCCGGTGCGGATCAGCGGTGGTGTCTCGCACCATCAGCTCGAGTGGCCTTCCGTCGATTCCGCCGGCGCCGTTGACTTCGCAAACGCCCAGCTCGAGCCCAGCGAGCAGGTGCTGGCCCGCCTCCACCCAGCCAGGCCGGCTCAGCGGTACCAGCGCGCCGATCCGGACGGCGGATGCGTCAGTCTGCTTTGCTGCGGATGATGATTCCGAACTCATGCCTGGGCATTTCCGGGAAGCGATCCGGTTGCAGTATCGCCGGATCGCTGAGTGAAAGCGGGCATCAGCGAACCGGCCATGCGGGGTACCCGCGCCGATCCCGGATGCCTTGTCTCTCGCACAACACCGAACCTGTTCCCGTTTCCCTTACGCTTGCCAACTCGAGGCCGACAGGACGCAGGGAAGAATGATGGAGTTTCCCGAAACGACTTCGCCAGACGAGCGCGCAACGAGCGGCGTCCGTGCCGTGGACTACGATGCGGAGCTCCAGCTGCACGACGGCGCGTTCCGCCGTGCGTGCGCGATTCATGCCCACGAGCGCGTGCTGGACATCGGATGCGGAGCCGGCAAGACCACCCGCGATGCGGCGCGCGCCGCATCGGCCGGCAGCGCGTTGGGCATCGACATCTCGGCACCGATGATCGCCCGCGCACGCGAACTTGCCGCAGCCGAAGGGGTGCGCAACGTGCGATTCGAGCACGGCGACGCGCAGACGCATCCGTTGCCGGCGCAGGGTTTCGACGTCGCGATCAGTCGGTTCGGCACGATGTTCTTCGCCGATCCCATCACGGCATTGCGCAACGTCCGTGGCGCGCTGGCGGGCGACGGCCGTCTGGTCATGATGGTGTGGCAGGCACTCGAGGCCAACGAGTGGTCCCTGGCGATCCAGGGAGACCGTCCGCAGTCCTCGGCCGCGTTCTCGCTTGCAGACTCCGCGGTCGTCGAGCGGATTCTCGATGCAGCCGGCTTCGCGGATGCGACGTTCCAGGACGTGCACGAACCCGTGTACTACGGCGACAGCGTCGAAGCCGCGTTGCAATGGATCGGGCAATTCCAGGCCACGCGCGAAGCGTCGCGATCGCTGGATGCGGCTTCCGCCGAGCGCGAGCGGGCGCGACTCCGCGCAATCGTCGCGCAACATCATCGCGATGACGGCGTGTGGTTCGACTCGCGGGCGTGGATCGTCAGCGCCGGTTGCCGGTGAACTCCATGGGCCGTTGCCCGCCGATGCCGCCACGCGGCTGGCGGGCGATTGGCCGCACGCCCGCACACCAGTTCGGCGACGATCTTGCGGACGTCACCGCGGACACTACCAGCAGCTCGAACACATAGGCAGGGCTGGCTTCGCCAGGCTAAAACGCCGTTGCAGGGCAAATCGACCAACGGCACAGGAAGTCACTGCCACCAGGCACCCACCGGTATCCCGCGACCCACATCTACCGTTCGTCGCCCTCCGCTTGCATCAGGCGCCAGATATTATATGATGCGTGTAATATGAAAAAGACGGCCACCCGATCCAAGGAAGCCACTCACGACCGCATCGTCGAGGCAGCGGCGCGTGCGATCCGACGTAGCGGCTATAACGGCACTGGCGTTGCGGACATCATGAAGGCCGCTGGCCTGACCCACGGCGGCTTCTATGCCCATTTCGCTTCGCGCGAGGCCATGTTGGCCGAGGCGGCGGATCGTGCGGGTAGCGAGGCCGTGCAGGCGATGGAGAGCGTGGCTGCGGCCGTGCCTCCCGGGCAGACGTTTCAGGCGATGGTGCAGGCCTACCTCTCTGAAATGCACGTAAACAGTATCGAAACGGGGTGCGCGACGGCCGCCCTCGGCTCGGAGATGCCCCGCCAGGCGCCAGAAGTACGACGAGCCGCCACGCGCCGCATCAAGGAAATGATCGACCTTATCGCACGCCAGTTTCCCGACTGGGGAGAACCCGGTGTGCACGAACGCGCCATGGTGACTGCCTCCACCATGGTCGGAGCGTTGATATTGGCTCGCGCCGTCGATGATCCGCGGCTCTCGGATGCGTTGCGCAAGGCCGCACTGAACCATCTCATTTCCAACAACTAACGCAGAGGACACTCCGCGACCTATTTGCCGCCACAAAATATGATATTCGTCATATTAGAATATCGCTTCGATCCATGCCCGCGATAAAGGCAAGCAGGCGCATATCGCATCGCTCCAAGCGCCCTTGGGGTCAATGGCCGGGCTATGCCCTGCGCAAGCGAACCACCGCATTCGTCATTTGCCACAACTCGATGCATCTACGAGAGAAAAACACCATGAAAGCTTTCATCATCGATCGGTACGGCAAGAAGGAACCGATGCGGTTAGGCGAAGTGCCCGAGCCCGTGCTCCGGGACGATGAAGTACTGATCCAGGTTCACGCGGCAGCCTTGAATCCGTTGGATTCCAAGATCAAGAGCGGTGAATTCAAGCTCATGCTGCCTTACCGCATGCCGCTCGTCCTGGGCCATGACGTGGCAGGTATCGTGACCCGCATTGGCCCTCGTGTTCGGCAGTTCAAAGTAGGCGACGAGGTCTATTCGCGGCCTTCGGATCTGCGCATCGGCACCTTCGCGGAGTTCGTCGCCGTGAACGAGAACGATGTCGCGCTGAAACCAGGCAACATCACCATGGAAGAAGCCGCATCGCTTCCGTTGGTGAGCCTGACCGCCTGGCAGGCGCTGGTTGAACGAGCCAATCTGCAAGCCGGGCAAAAGATCTTCATCCAAGCAGGGTCCGGCGGTGTAGGCATCTCCGCCATCCAGCTGGCGAAGCAGCTCGGGGCCACGGTCGCCACGACGACCAGCAGTGCCAACGTCGATCTGGTGAAGAGCCTGGGCGCGGACACCGTCATCGACTACAAGAACGAGGATTTCGAGAAGGTCCTGCGGAACTACGACGTCGTTCTGCATAGCCAGGACGCGGGCGCCTTGGAGAAGTCCCTGCGTGTCCTGAAACCAGGCGGGACGCTCATTTCGATCTCCGGCCCTCCCGACCCGGCATTCGCGACCGGCATTGGGGCGTCGTGGTTGGTCCGTCTTGTCATTCGCCTGCTGAGTGCCGGCGTCAGAAGAAGAGCAAAACGCAGGTCTGTGAAGTACTCCTTCCTTTTCATGCGGGCCAACGGCCAACAGCTGCGGGAGATTGGCCGGCTGGTCGAGGCTGGCGTCATTCGCCCGGTGATCGATCGCAGCTTCGCCTTTGAGTCAGCCAACGAGGCTTTGGCCTACGTCGAATCCGGTCGCTCGAAAGGCAAAGTCGTGCTCAAGGTCAAATAGTCAGAACGCCGCCACTGACGCCTCGTGCGGCTTGAACGCTCGGACGCCGCGCTGTCGCACGCCGCATTTCTCTTCATGAATTCACCAAACACCTCCCCGCAAAAGAGAGCCAAACCATGATCACTACTCCTGCAGTCCTCATTACCGGCGCGTCGTCCGGTATCGGTGCGACCTACGCCGAGCGCTTCGCCCGTCGCGGACACGACCTCGTGCTGGTTGCCCGAGACCAATCACGACTGGAAACCCTTGCGGCTCGACTGGGCGAAGAACACGGAGTTGCAGTCGATATCCTCCAGGCCGATCTCACCCAGACCGACGATCTGGCCGCCGTCGAAACGCGCCTGCGCGACGACTCCCGCATCGGGATCCTTATCAACAATGCCGGGGCGACCCAGTCCGGCAGCTTCATCGATCAGGCGACCGATGATGTCGCTCGCATTGTCGCGCTCAACACCACCGCTCTTGTCCGACTCGCCAATGCAATCGCCCCGCGGCTTGCCCGGGCCGGCGAAGGCGCGATCGTCAATATCGGTTCAGTGGTTGGATTGGCGCCGGAGTTCGGCATGTCGGTCTACGGTGCGACCAAGGCCTTCGCGCTGTTCCTCTCCCAGGGCCTGAGCCTGGAGCTTTCGCCCAAGGGCGTTTACGTGCAGGCAGTCCTCCCCGCGGGTACCCGCACGGAGATCTGGGAGCGTGCGGGCATCGACATCAATGCGCTCCCCGATTTGATGGAAGTGGGCGAATTGGTTGACGCAGCGCTGGTTGCTTTCGACCGCCGCGAGCTGGTGACCATCCCGCCACTGCAGGCCGCCGCGCGCTGGGACGCGTTGGATGCAGCACGGCAGACCCTCCTTTCGGACATCAGGCAGGCGCATGTCGCGGAGCGATATCGCACGGCCACGTAAAACGCTCTCCAACGAACCAACGTTCGACCAAAGCGGGCTGTCTTGCGGAGGTCGCGGCGGGCATTGCCCGCAGCTCGAGCCCATAAGCTGGATTGGCTCCATATTGCCCAACGGCGGGGATGGGCGGCTTATACATAAACCGCACTTATGCCTGGTGATGCTTTTTCTCGTTGTGGGTCTTTCGAGCTCCCCATAGCATCCTGAAAGACCCAACTCCGCCGCTTTCCGCCTTATAGGAAATCCTTGCCAAGGCCTTCTTATGGCAAGGACGGGAGGTTATTGCCCTGCCCCTGCCACCCTCCAAAGGCAATGGCGACGCCCAGACATCACGGAATCGAACCCATGCGCGCCCTCTTGCTGCTTATCGCTTCATGGCTGTGTCCACCCGCTGCACTCGCAGCTATCGCCTCCGCCAATGTCGCCGAAGCGATCGTGCTCAAGCATTTCGAAGCAAGAAACCGCGCCGATCCTGATGCATTGCTTGCGGTGCTGTCGCCCGATGTGCAGATATACGAGCGACCCAAGGACCCGCATCGCCTGGTGGGACTGCTTTCCGACCAGGTCGGGACCCACGATCGGGTTCACAACTACTTCCGCGACGAATTCCAGAAGCCACGGCCCCGGCACGAGATCGTCGACATGGTTTCACTCGGGGAGCTGGTCGTGTCGCGGGCGGCCATCACATTGCCCGACCACACGCCTCCCGACCATGTGCTCACGGCCTTCCGCGTGCGTGATGGTGCCATCGATCGCATCTGGCACATCGCCATGGTGGAGGATGCCACGCCCGATCTGGGTGCTGACGCACAAGCCGTGACGCGGCAGTTGCAGATCGCGGCCAATCGCGCAGACGCGGATGGCTTTGTGGGCCTGTTTCACGACGATGCCCGACACTTTCATCCGCGCCGCGATCCCAGCGTATTGGGCGGCGCGCCATCGCCAAAGGTCTTCGATCGGGCCAGCCGCACGCGCGCGCACCGTGAGATGTTCGCCAACGGGCCCACTGCACAGGTGCGCATCACCGACTCGGTGGCGCTCGGCGAGTGGGTTGCGGACATCGAGGAGTTCCGCTTCCCGGACGGACGCATCGAAGACCATCTCACCATCAACCGCGTGCGCGACGGCCTGATTCTCGACACATGGCATCTGGCGGACCAGGAGCGCTAGCCTGCCTGATGGGCCGCCGGGATGGCGCGCAAACGCGTCACCGATGTTCCTGGTCGGCGAAGCGAAAGGTGATGGTCTGACCACGCGGGTCCCAGAACCCCAGAATTAACAAGCACTTGGCCAAGCATCAAAGCTCTGCTTGACTTTATATTCGATACTTAGCTAAATAGCGACAATGAACGCCGTCTTCAAGGCTCTGGCCGACCCGACCCGCCGCAAGGTGCTCGAGTTGCTGCGCCAGCGGCCGATGGCCGCGGGGGAGCTGGCCGACCATTTCCCGGTGTCGCGCCCGACCATGTCGGCGCACTTCACGGTGCTGCGCGAGGCGGACCTGATCGAGGCGCGCAGGATCGGCACCAGCATCATCTATCAGTTGAAGTTGTCGGTGCTGGAGGACGCGCTGCTGGGCTTCGCGCGGCTGTTCGGCGCCGGTACCGGAACCCCCGCGACAGCCGATGCCGCCGAACAGATCGCACCCGAACAGGCCCAAAAAGGAGCCGTCGAATGAACGACACGCCCAGTTCCCGCACCGCCAGGAAACGCATCGTCAGTGCCCTCATCATCGCGGGCGTGCAGGTCGGCGGCGCCCTGCTGCTGAGCTATGCCCGCAAGCAGGGAATGATCGACGGGGAAACCGTGACCCGCGGGGTCATGGTGCTGATCGGCCTCGGCCTCGCGGCCTTCGGCAACACCATGCCGAAGATGCTCGATGGACCGCCCCGCTCCATCCGCCAAGCGACGGCGGCGCAGTCGGTGCTGCGTGTGGGCGGCTGGGCGATGACGCTGTCGGGCCTCGCCTTCGCCGCGCTGTGGGCGTTCGCACCGCGGGGCGGCGCCGAAATCGCTTCGGTCGCCGTCGTCGCCGCTGGCATGGCGTTCATGCTCGGCTACACAGTGCGGACGGTCATCGCCTCCCGCACGTCGACGAGCGACTGAGCCGGGCGTCGGGAAACGTCGCAGGGTTCAGTGGAACGCCGGGCCGTAACGAAGGGTCCCCTGGTCCAGCGAAAAGGTGAGAGCGCACCTGACCGGGAGCCTGTCTCAAGGTCCCGAAGCTTGCGTGCAAGCCCTGGACCCTTGCGCGCAAAGCGCGGAGCTCCAGGCGCCGACCAGATTGGTCCGAACGCCAACCGCCGAGGCTTGCGCGCAAGCGAAAAAGCCTTGCGCGCAACCGGATCTGGCTTGCGCGCGAGGCACCGCGATACCAATCGCAAGCCGATTTGGCTTGCGCGCAACCGGATTTCGCTTGCGCACGAGGCACCGGCATACCAATCGCAAGCCGGTTCGGCTTGCGCGCGACTGGATTTCGCTTGCGCGCAAACCAAATTGGCCGGAAGGCCGAACTAAGAGGCTTGCGCGCAAGCCTCGGCGGTCGCTGCGTGAGGCAGGGGCGGGTGCGGGGCTCTGGTTGGCCTGGGTCCCGCCTTGCACCCTACGCCGGCATGGATGCGTGGGACGGACTTCCTTGTCGATTTCAGGGTCGGCCAACCGTCGAGGGACTACAGGCGGCCGCTTTGGCGCCCCTTCACTCACCCAGGAGCCTTGCCATGACCAACCCCGCCAAGAACACGATCTGCCTCTGGTACGACGGGACCGCGCTGGATGCGGCCAACTTCTACGCCGAGACGTTTCCCGACAGTGCGGTGACCGCGGTGCACCGCGCGCCCGGCGACTACCCCGACGGCAAGCAGGGCGACATCCTGACGGTAGAGTTCACGGTCATGGGCATTCCCTGCGTGGGCCTGAACGGCGGCCCGACGTTCAAGCACAGCGAGGCGTTCTCGTTCCAGATCTCCACCGACGACCAGGCCGAAACCGACCGCCTGTGGAACGCCATCGTCGACAACGGCGGTGAGGAAAGCATGTGCGGCTGGTGCAAGGACAAGTGGGGCCTGTCGTGGCAGATCTCGCCGCGCGTCCTGCTCGACGCCGTCACCAACGCCGACCCGGCCATTGCCAAGCGCGCGTTCGAGGCGATGATGCAGATGAAGAAGATCGACATCGCCGCGATCGAGGCCGCAGTGCAAGGCAAGTGACTGCGCAGCCGGCATGCGTGCGCATACTCCGATTTCGAGGACGTGCACCTGGGCCGGTTTCCCGCTTGGTCAATCCGGGCAACCAGCAATCGCCAAGCCTTGGAGAAGATCCATAGGTGCGTGCGCCCTTCCCGGCGCACGCCATCCCTCGAACGCTGCGCAATGCCACCGGGCCTGGCCCCATTTTCATCAACGCTACGCCTTCCCTGCACGAGGTCCGGTATCGCGCGCCAAGGCCTGCGCAAGCGCCTGCGGCGCAGCCAGGTGCGGGCAGTGGCCCGAATCGAATGTCTCGGGCGTCACGCCAACGATTTCCCGCGCAGTCCTGCGCATCCAGGCCGGCTGGAACACGCGGTCCTGCGCGCAGACCAGATAGCGGGCCTGGATCGCCGGATGCCGGTCCGCGAAGACATCCAGCCAGATCCGTTTCGCCGCGAACTGGATCCGGTGGCGTTTGATTTCCTCGACGACCGCCGGGTCGCAGTCGTGATACAGGAACTGGCGCGCGATCGCCTCGTCCTTCGAACTGCGATGCCCCGCTTCCACCCAGTCCGCCCAGTACATGTCCGGCGTGCGCTCGAACTGCTGGCGGAAGCTCAAGCCCGCGGCGGGAACGGCCGCGGCGATGTAGATCAGTTGCGCCGCGTGGTTGTGGGCCGCTATCGCGGGCAACAGGAGACCGCTGATCGAATGTGCAACCACGACCAGCGGCCCGCGTACCGACACTTCGCGCAGCTGCGCATCGATGGCCGAGATGCAACGCTCGGTGCTCGCAGCCGGATCTTCATACGGCACGCTCGGTGTGACGACGCGGTGCCCGAGGCGACGCAGCTCCCGCGCCAGCCAGCGCCAACCACCAGGTCCATGGGTGGAGCCGTGCAGCAGGCAATAGGTCCTGCGCTCGCTGGAGGCCACGCTGGTGCCCAGCACGGCGGCGCCCAGTGCTGTAACTGCCCCTTGCAGCAGGCGCCTGCGGGAAAATCCGATGGGCATGCGTACTGTTTCCTTCATTCGTGGTGCGCAGGTTCAGTCTGCACGCGTCAGCTGCCGCGCAACACGAGCGTTGCCAGCAGGCCGCGGGGCCCGTTGCTGGACAGGAGCAGCGCGCCGCCATGCTGTCGCGCCACGCGATCCACGATGGCCAGGCCCAGACCGGTGCCGCCGCCGTCACCGTGCACGAACGGCTGGCGCACGCGGTCGGCCATCGTTTCCGGCAGGCCCGGCCCCTGGTCGGCCACGTCGATGCGCCAGGCGTCGCCCTCGCGTGCCAGCCGCAGCCTGTACGGCGGCGCGCCATGCCGCTGCGCATTCGCAAGCAGGTTTTCCAGTGCACGCAACAAGGCCATCGGTTTCCCCGTCATCGGCGCGTACACGGGGGTTTCGACCTGCCATGCCTGCTCCGACGCGCCGGCCGCGTTGCGGCACAGCACCGCCAGGTCGAGCGTCTCGCTGGCTTCGTCGCGGCCGTCGCGCGCATAGGCGATGAATTGCGACAGGATGGCGTCGATCTCGGCGATATCGCGATGCATGCCTGCAAGCAGTTCCGGATCGGCGCCGGGCTGCAGCTCAAGGGCATATTGAAGCCGGGTCAACGGTGTGCGCAGATCGTGGGAGATGCCGGCGAGCATCAGGGTGCGCTCTTCGGCTGCTTCGCGCACATCCTTGCTGGAATCGGTCAATGCGCGCGAGAGTTCCTCGACCTCACGCGGCCCGGCCATGATCCCGGGCGGTGGCGATTCGCCGCGCACCAGCGCCGGCGCCGCATGCGCAAGGCGTCGCAGCGGCACCACCAGGCGGCGCGCGTAGTAGCCGGCCGCCAGCCACACCAGCGCCGCACCGACAATGAGCATCAGCAGCGAGAAGCGCAGTGCCCGCTTGCCACCGCGATCGAAGGCGAACGAAACCCAGAGCACTGGTCGCGTATCCAGCTTCACCCACACCACATTCGCCTTGCCGACGGCACCCAGCCTCAGTTCGCGCCCCGGGCCGAGCTGTTGCGGCGCCTGCTCCAGCACTTCGCGCATGAACGGCGCGATGCGCATTTCCCGCGCGGGCGGAACGCCGTCGCGCACCTCCAGGCCGGCCTCGCGCAAATGCTGCGCGGCGCGGTCCCGGGATTGGCTGCGCGCGAGTTCCTCGGCGACGTCGGCGAACGCGTCCAGCGCACGCAGCAGTTGTCCCGCCGCAGACCCGGTGGCCAGCTCGCGGCCCAGCGCGACGGCCAGCACCGCTGCGCCCAGCAGCACCAGGCCGATCACGAGCACCAGCTGGGAGAACACGCTGCGCGGCAGGGGCAGCGCGATCATGCCGAGCCTCCCGGCGGCACGTACACATAGCCCACGCCCCACACAGTCTGGATGATGCGGGGGTTGCGCGGGTCATCCTCCAGAACGCGGCGCAGGCGCCCGACGGTAACGTCCATGCTGCGCTCGAAGGCATCGTGTTCGCGGCCGCGGGCCAGACTCATCAGGCGGTCGCGGCTGAGCGGCTGGCGCGGGTGCCGCAACAGCACCGCCAGCACCGCGAACTCGCCCGATGTCAGCCGCAGCGGTTCGCCATCCCGACTCAGTTCGCGCCGGCCCAGATCCAGGCGGAACGGTCCGAAGCGGATCTCGCCGCCTTCCACCTGCGGCGCGCCCGGCACCGGGCGCGCGCGCCGCAGCACCGATCGGATCCGCGCCAGCAGCTCGCGCGGATTGACCGGTTTTGGCAGGTAGTCGTCGGCGCCGATTTCCAGGCCGACGATGCGGTCGATCTCGTCGCCTTTCGCGGTCAGCATGACGATCGGCGTGGGGTCTCCCTGGCCACGCAGGCGGCGGCAGATCTCCAGCCCGTCCTCGCCCGGCAGCATCAGGTCCAGCACGATCAGGTCGTAATGGCCGCGGTCCAGCGCCTGCTGCATCTGCGTGCCGTCGCCCACGCCCTTGACTTCGAAGCCCTGCGATTCGAGATAGCGCAGCAGCAGGTCGCGCAGGCGGATGTCGTCGTCGACCAGCAGGATGCGCGCGAGTGGTTCGTCCATGGCATCCACTATCGGGGATGGCCGCAGCTCCGCGCAAACGCCCCCCGCCGGCAAGTTTGTAATCGGATGTTTCCGTGCGGCGTTCCCGACACATCCGATGGCCAATACGACACATCCCTCCCCAACCGGCGGCTTAGCGTGTGCCCACCGCGATGCACGACGCGTCGCACCTACCGGAAGGAGACACCCATGAACAAGACTCCAGTGCTTCTTGCGCTGCTGACGTTGACCGGCGCCCTGGTTTCCACGGTTCCAGACGCGTCCGCGCAGGGTCGCGTCCGCGGCCGTGGCGTGGCCCATTCCGCCGAGGGCGGCCGCTTCGCCGCGACGCGTGCCGCCGGCCACGGCGAACGCGGGGCCTATGCCCGAGGTCGCAATGTGTACAGCGACGGCCAGGGCAACGTCGATGGACGCAGCCGTGCCTACGCCATCGGTGCCGACGGCGGCACCGCGCAGCGCCAGGGCAGCTTCTATCGCAATGCCGACGGCAGCGCCGGTCGCCAGGCCAGCGCATCCGTGCACGGCGCCGATGGCGGCAGCGCGCAGCGTCAGGACAGCGCCTACCGCAACGCCGACGGTAGCGCCGGCCGTCAGCGCAGCGCTTCGGTCAACGGCGCCAATGGCGGCACTGCGAACACCAGCGGCAACATCACGCGCGACGCCGATGGCAATGTCGACGGCAGCCGCAGTACCAGCGCCACGGGCCGGAACGGCAACAGCTACAACGGTTCGACCACGCTCGACAACGGCGTTGTCACCCACAGCCACAGCTGCACCAATGCGGCCGGTGACGTCATCGCCTGTCGCAACTGACCGTCCTCCCCCGGCCAGGGACGGCCACCTTTCTTCAACCCACGAGACCTTTCCATGTCCAAGTCCAGCCTTTACGTACTCGCGGCCGTGCTGCTCGCCGTGTCCACCACCGCATGCGCGCAGAACAGCGATCGCAGGGCGCAAGCCAGGCAAGCCATGATGGACAAACTGAAAGCCGCCGACGTCAACAACGACGGCTACATCGACCGCGAGGAGGCCGATGCCAGCCTGCCGCGCGTGGCCAAGGGCTTCGACCAGCTCGACGCCGACCAGGACGGCAGGCTGTCGAGCGACGAACTCAAGCAAGCCGCGAGCATGGCGCGCCAGCGGTTCCGCCGCTAAACGTCAGGGGCTGGAGCCATGGAGGTGTCACCGTTCGCGCTGGTGCTGACGCCGCTGCCGTTGCTGGCGCTGATCGCAGCGGTCGAAGGCTGGCTGCTGCGGCGGATCGGCCGCGACCACGACTGGAAAGCCTACTGGGCCTCGCTGGGCGACGCCGCAGGCCGCATCGCCGTCAACCTGATGCTGAAATCAGGCGTCGTCGGTGTGGTCCTGTACGCCGTCTGGGAGTGGCGCGTGGCGACCTTTCACATGGATCGCTGGTGGCACTGGGCGCTGCTCTTCCTGGGGCAGGAATTCTGCTACTACTGGATGCATCGCGCCGATCATCGCGTGCGCTGGCTGTGGTTGAACCACTCGGTGCATCACAGTTCCAACCAGTACACGCTGTCTGCGGCATACAGGCTCGGCTGGACGGGCAAGATCACCGGCGCAGCAGTGATCTTTGCCCCACTGGTGTGGATCGGCTTTCCGGTACCGCTGGTGGTGGCGGCAGTGGCCGGCAACCTGCTGTACCAGTTCTGGCTGCACACCGAGCTGATCGGCAGGCTGCCGCGCCCGATCGAGTACATCTTCAATACCCCGTCCCACCACAGGGTGCACCACGCCAGCAACCCGGGCTACATCGACTGCAACTACGGTGGCATCCTGATCGTGTTCGACCGCCTGTTCGGCAGCTTCCGCCGCGAGCGTGAAGAGGAACCGCCGCGATACGGCCTGACCAGCCCACTGCACTCCTACAATCCGGTGCGCATCGCCTTCCACGCCTGGACCACGATGTTCCGCGACATGCGACAGGCGCGCGGCTGGAGCCAGCGGGTCAAGGTCCTGTTCGGTCCGCCGGAATACAAACCCTTCCAGAGCACGCCTGCCGCCGCACCGACGGGTACCGACGCACACTGACCGACTTCGATCCGCCCGGCTACCTAGGCGCGGGCAGCGCGAAGGCGATGTGTGCCCGTAATCGCCGCGCCCGTCTCGGTGGTGCGCAGGTTCTGCGCCTCCTGCATCACGTGGATCGAGCGCTGCCGATTTGATCGATCAGGACCATGGCTTGGAGCGCGCCCTGCCCTGTCGAGCCTGCCAGCAGTCACCACACTTCCTCTCCAATGGTCCAACGCGATGTCCATCTCTCTCGAAGCCGCGCAACGGGTGTTGCGGGCTCAGCCATTCAGTGAACTCCTTGGGGCCGAAGTCGTGCGGTTCTCGGAGAACATGGTCGAGCTGCATGTCCCCATCCTGGAGCACCTCAAACAGCAGTACGGGTTCGTACACGGCGGGGTCATCTCTTACGCGGCGGACAACGCCCTCACGTTCGCCGGTGGGTATGCACTGGGGCCGTCCGTGGTCACCTCGGAATTCAAGATCAACTATGTCCGTCCAGCTGTCGGCGATGTGCTCATCGCCCGTGCGAGCGTCGTCCATGCGGGCGCCGTGCAGGCCGTCTGCCGTTGCGACGTTTCAAGCCTGGGGAGGGATGGCGAGGTTCTGTGCGCGGTTGCGCAAGGCACCATTGCCGCGATCAGTCACCGTAAAGGCGCGATGCCCGTCGCCGCACGACACGATCGACCGGACCGGAGCGGCGCGGTCGCATGAAGCAGCCGGGATGAAACCCAGGCGCCGCAATCGGTCGTGGATCGTGTGCCGTGGTTTCGTAACCCGCGGACATCTGGCCGAGCCTGAGCACTGCGTTTCGGCGTGCAGCCCACGGGGCGCTCGATCCGGAATTGTTTGCCGCCAAGGCAGCGCATCGCGCAAGCGCGACCTCCAAGCTTGCGAGCGACATGAACGCGCTGGAGTGCGGATCGATACGCCTACTCCAAGCGCATCGGGGCGGCTGCGGGTCGCCTCACTTCGGCCGAGTGCTCAGTGCAAGAGACTTTCCATGAACGCATCCACCTGCCGCGTGTACGCGCCCGGCAAGCCCAGATCGCGATTGACCGCCATGTGCGACAAAGCCGCCGGCAGGACCTCCATGCGCGTGCGCAGGCGGGCGGCTTCGTTCGCCATCGCGCGGGCCTGTTTGCAAGGGTCGTCCGGGCGGCGTGTCGAACAGACCGCCAGCATCGGCAGCGCGGCCGGGGTCAGGCGATGCTGCGGCGATGCAGCGCGCCAGAACGCGGGATCCTCACCGAATGCCTCGTCGAACAGGCGCGGGTGGCGTGGCGATCGCATGATCCGGACCACATCCAGCGCGCCGCTATCCAGCAATACGGCGCCCAGCGGCCGACGCACGCCGAAGGGCTGGCCCACAGCGGGATCGGCGCTCAGCAGCGCGACCAGGTGCGCGCCCGCCGAATGCCCCATGAGCACGAAGCGATCCGGATTGCCGCCCCAGGCCGGCGCCTCCTTCTGGGCGACCGCCAGCGCGCGGGCGATATCGCGCGCCTGCGCCATCGGGTCCGCATCCGGAATCAGCCGGTACCCCGTTGACACCAGGATGTAGCCCTTCGGCAGCCAGTAATCGGCCTTGTTGGGGATCAGCCCGGGATGATCCTTCCATCCGCGTCGCCAGCCGCCGCCATGCACCAGGAACAGGACCGGGGCATTCCTGGCCTCGGGCGGGATGTAAACGTCGAAGCGCTGGCGCGGATCGGGCCCGTACGCGATGTCGGCCAGCACCCGCGTGCCCGCGGGCACATCGCTTTCCGCTGCGCTCGCGATACCGGGAGCGCACTGCGCCACAAGAAGGCAAATCACAGTGATGAGATGTTTGAACATGGCAGGTGCTCGGCTTCTGCTGCGGCCGGGAGTTCCGCGTCGTGTGGTCCGGACGATGGCGGGCGCCGCGAACAGGTGCAAGCGGTGTTGCCGCGCCAGTTGTAACCGGGTGTTTCCGAAGGACGCCGGCGACATATCCTGTCTGCATTGCAGTTCTGGCGTCATGGTCGCCGCCTAAGGCCGGCACGACCTTGGCGTGCGGACGACGAGAACACATGAGCCGGATCCACCAACCAAGCATCGTGGAGGACTTGAATCAGAGACGCAGGGCTGATGGAGCCGATCCAACCCACGGCCCCGACTGATTGCCTCAGCGGGCTTTTGGCCTCCTCTCGCGGCACGATCCGATGGGAGACGCAAACGCCGTGCCCGGCGTATCTTAGGGAGTTTGCGTGGCTCAAGTCGCGTCGTGAAAGATCACGCCAACGGTATGGCGATGACCAGAGCGCAGGCGGCTGACGCCGTGGCGCATGTTGACCCGATACGCGCCACGTGTGCCTTTGACCGGGCGGTGGTGCACCGCAAAGATCACAGCATCGCCCTGCTGCAAGGGAACCACCATCGGGCGCGATTGCATACGCGGGCGCTGCTCGGTGAGCACGAACTCGCCGCCAGTGAAGTCGTGCTCCGGCTGGGACAGCAGGATCGCAACCTGCAGCGGAAACACATGTTCGCCGTACAGATCCTGGTACAGGCAGTTGTAGTCCCCTGCGCCGTACTTGAGGATCAGGGGCGTGGGCCGCACCTGGCCGGCATGGTGGCACCGATCGATGAATGCCTCGTGCCTGTCCGGAAAGCGCACATCGATGTTCAGCGCCTGGTGCCAGCGATTGGCGACCGGCACCAGTTGTGGATAGAACGCGGCGCGCAACTGCTGGACGATGTTGGGGAGGGGATAGCGGAAGTACTTGTATTCGCCGCGACCGAAGCCATGACGGGCCATGACGACCCGGCTCCGGTAGAGATGGTCGTTGTCGTATTGCCCTGCCAAAGCGTCGCATTCGCCTGGCGAGAGCAGGCCCGGGATCAGGGCGTTGCCCTGCTCGTCCAGATCCGTGGCGATCCGGGTCCAATCCAGCGTATCAATGCGATTGCCAATACCTGCACTGCCGGCAAGGCAGCGCACGTCACGTTCGGTTGCGTCCGCGGGTTTTGTGCCTGCTTTCATGCATGCTCCAGTGTGTGATGCGAACTCTTCCGGTTGCGTTGTCGCTTGGGGACTTCGCGTGCTGCGTTCGAACTGCGCGCGACTGCGGCGCCGGCGTTACCGGTGGAAGGCCCTCCATCGACTTGGTCGAGAGATGCGTTCCAAGCACTTCCATGATCCGGGGTAGACACGATGGGTGATATCCGATTCTTGCGCCGGGACTCACCAGCTCAGGAATTGTCCACGACACCTCTTCCGGATTTGCCATCTGCCCTGAAGATGTCCGCGTTTAGGTAGTGATCCGCCATCGGGCGGGCACTGCGCCGCGCGCGCGCGGCCCGCCGCCGGGATGTCCGCGCATCAGAAGCCCAACCTTGATCGCTGCTTTTCTACGTCGCCCTAGCGCGTGGAACTTCCCTTGCAACGTTTGCTCACCACATACCGCTGCACGCGAACGCGGTCACACAACGACCTTCGTATCGATCAGTTCTGCGGGCACTATGCTAGTTTTCTGAAGGGAGAAATTTCGGACTGCATGCACCAGCAATGCAGTCCTTTGCACCATTTTGGGGAGATCCATGTCCGATCCACGGTCGAGGCGCGATCAGCGCCTGCTTGCAACACGCACCGCGTACCAACCGAGCACCACGTACCAAGCGATCCGGCAATCGCAACTCCCGCCGCTCTGGCAACAATCCCTGATCGACAACGCGCGGCTCGAAGCCCGTCGCCTAGAGTCGCAGCGCCGCCTGAAGACATTGTCTTTCTCCGTGGCGACGGCGCTGGTTGCCGGCGCATTCGCACGACCCGGCGCGGTGCATGCGGTCGACTACAACGACACGATCACCGGCGTCGCCGAACACGATCGCGACGGCGGCAGCGGCGGCTACGATCCCGGCTACGACATTGCCATCGACGACGATGGCATGCTGCATTACGCGTTCGCCGACGGCGACAGCGTGGCGCTGGAAGGCGTCGACGTCGACCTGCATGCAATGTCCGTGACCCGCGGCAACCCGCCGGTGGTGCTGGACGTGGCCGGCGGCGGCTGGCTGGAGCTGTCGGCGATCCGCGGCGAGAGCACCGTCCGTGGCTCAGCTGTCGGCATCCTCAACGATGGCAATACGGTCACCGTCAACGGCAACACCAGGATCTCCGCCAACGCCGACGACACGGATCACGGCATGGGCCTCGGCAACAGCGCGCAAGCGGTGATCGGCCGCGGCGGCAGCACCACGGTCTTCAACGGCGCCACCGACTTCCACGCCCGCACGCAGGGCTTTGCGCGCGGGGTCTGGGCCGAGGGAGCCAGCACCATCATCTTCAACGGCCCGACCACGATCCTCGCCGAGAGCCGCGGCACGCTCGATGCGGTCTACAACTCGCAAGGCAGCAACATCACCTTCAACGGCGACACCACCATCTCGGCGCTGTCGATCTGGCCCAGCGACAACGCCCATGCGATCTACAACGACAACACCAACAGCGTGCTGACGGTGAACGGCAACCTGTCGCTGACCACGGCTGCCTCGGGCTCGACCGCATTCGGCGTGCGCAACCAGGGCGACATGGAGGTCTTCGGCGATGCCACCGTCAGCGTGACGGGCACGCGCTCCGCGCATGGCATCTCCAACCAACACCGCAACGCGTGGATGATCTGGCACGGCGACGTCGACGTGCGTGTGTTCAGCGAAGGGAATGAAAACGGCTACGCGCCGTTCGGCAATCCCTCCGGCCTCAACAATGACCGCTCCCCCGGTGCGCTCATGCGCTTCGAGGGCGCAGTGAACGTCGATGTCACTTCGGAGGCGGAAACCTACGGCCTGGTCAGCAGCGGCCACATCGAGTTCACCTCGCCCACCGCGCCGGTGTCGTTCACCGTCACCGCCATTTGCAACCCGCCCGACCACCCAGATTGTGACCGCGACCGCGACGTGTACGGCATCCGCAACTTCGGCACCGTCAACGTCGCCGGGGGACTGACCGTGTCGACGAGCCCGTTCGGCACCGGCGCTGCGTATTCGATCTGGAGCGTACCGATCGATATCCAGGACGCCAGCGTCACCGTCAACCAGGCCGGCGGTCAGCGCGTGCAGCTCGACGGCGACATCGCGACCGCGACCGAAGCCGTCAACGACAACATCGGCTCGGTCGACATCAATTTCGACACCTCCGACTCCTGGCTGCGCGGCCTGGTCGGCGGCGTGCAGACCAGTACCAGCTACAGCGTCGGCCGCGCCGATCTCACGTTTGCGAACGGCGCTGCGTGGATGCCGCAGGGCGCCGGCACGCTGTCGAACGACGTCGGCGCAGGCACGCTCACCCTCGGCAACGGCGGCACGATCGACATGGCCGCGCACTGGGGCGGCTTCGAACCTGGCGCGGTGCCCGCGCATGGCTACCGCACGCTGGTCATCGACAGCAGCACGGGCAATGGCACGGTCGCGCTCGGCGACGGCGCGCGCTTCCATCTGCTCAGCGACATCACCGGCCAGTCCGGCACCGCCACCGCCGACCGCATCGTGTTCGGCGGTGGCATCAGCAACTTCTCCGCGACCGGCGCGCAGGGCATCGCCATCGTCTACGACCCGGTGCTCGACGACACCTCATGGGTCAATCAGACCACCCTGAGCGACGGCACCACGATCCCGGCCACGACACCGATCGTCATCGTCGATGCCAGCGCCGCCGCCGGCGGCGCGGCCGCGTTCGCGGCAGTAGCGGGCCTCGACCGCCAGTGGAGCGGCACCTTCGAAAACGCGCTGGTGCAGTTCACCTATACGCCGCAAGTGGAACTGGACGCCGACGGCAGCACCATCATGCTGACCGGGATCGAGATCCAGGGTTCTGGTAATGGCGATGGCGATGGCGGCAATGGCGGCGACGGTGATGGTGATGGCGACGGTGGCGGCGATGGTGATGGCGACAATGACGGTGGCGGTGATGGTGATGGTGATGGCGACAATGGCGGCGACGGCGACAGTGGCGGCGATGGCGACGGCGACAGTGGCGGCGATGGCGATGGTCCGGACATCGACATCCGCCCTTCTGAAACCGTCCTCACCGCAGCCGAAGCCGTGGACAGTGTCCTCAACCTGTGGACACTCGCCGAATCCGGCAGCCAGCGGCGCATGCAGGGATTGGCGCGCGGTCACGGCGATGCGCAGGCCGGCGGCGTCTGGGCACGCGTCGATGGCGGTCGCCTGACCGCAGACGCCGCGTACGCGCGCAAGCACCAGCAGGACTACACCGGCTTCACCATCGGCGCCGACCGCCGCTTCGCGCTCGATGCCGGCGACAACTACACCGGCATCAGCGTAGGCCGCGTCCGCGCCAATGCCGACTACACCGGCGGCGACGGGGAACTCACCGGTACCAGCTTCGGCCTGTACAGCACATGGATCTTCGACAGCAGCGCCTATGTGCTCGTCGGTGCGGACACCGCCTCACTGGAGAACCTCTACGCCGCGCGCGACTCCACCGGCGCCGAAATCCGCGGCCGCTACCACACGCGTGCGCACCGGCTCCATGCCGAAGGCGGCTTTCCAATCCACGTCGCGCAGGACTGGTACATCGAACCGCAGGTCGGCCTGTCAGTCGGCCGCGTCAACGGCAGCGAGCACACCACCAGCAACGGCGTGCTCGTCCGCCACGACGATTACGACGCCTCCTACGTCCGCGCCGGCGTCGCCATCGGCCGCACATTGCAAGGCCAGCGGTTACGCGGCGACGTCTACGCCCGAGCCGCCGCACGACAGGATTTCGGCGACGACCCACGCATCACTGCCTCCCGCGACGGCGGCAGCATCGTCCCCGACACCGTCGACCGCACCGGCGCCGGCGGCGAATTCGCATTGGGTGCCAACCTCGGCGTCGGCAAGCGCGCGGGCGTGTTCTTCGAGGCGTCGCGAGCGACCGGCAACGGCACGGAACGCGACTGGGGCGCGCAGGCCGGAGTGCGCTTCAACTGGTAGCAGGACGATCGCGCGGGGCCCAACCCGCTGTAGCAGAGCCCCGGGTAGGGCCGAAGGCCGCAGCCGGGATTTGAGGTCGAGCACCGGATGCCCGAAAGGGAGAACGGCGTCAGGGACAGTTTCCAAGAGGCCCAGTTTGGAATCACCCCTGACGCATTTTCCCCTTCCTCAGGCAGCAAATATCCCAAACATCTTCTGCCGCGCTGCGCATCATGAATCGTCCCTGATACTTTTTTGTTGCCGATGTGGGCTCCCTCCCATTAAACCTGCGCCCGCAAGCGGCACCGGCCACTCAGCCGGGTGACGCCGCCCTTCGATTTACTCCATCCCCGTCGGGTTAACAGCGAAAGAACTTGATAGTTCCGCGCCCGCTGCCCTGCCAGCATGCCCGGCACGCCAACGGCCGCCGCGCCGCCATTCGGGGAATGCAACATGTTGCCAACACGCCGTCAGCAGGAATCGCGCGTTCGCGCCCGCCAACGCCGCCGCGCGGGCAGAATCCGGGCTGGCTCCGCCACCGCACACGGACCGATGCCGCCACGCCACTTGCTGTCTGCCTTGCTGCTGGCTTCGCTGCTGCTGCCCGCCGCCATTCCCGCGCTCGCTGCGGGCGCACCGCCGCGCCAGGCCCTGGACGATGCCTGGTGGACCGGGCCGATCATCGCCAACAGCGCCGTCACCCTGCCGCAGGGTCATTACCTGATCGAGCCTTATCTCTACGACGTGATCTCCGAAGACGCGGAAAGCTTCGGCTCGCTCACCTTCATGCTCTACGGCGCCACCGACGCGCTGACCGTCGGCCTGGTGCCGGTGTTCGGCTACAACAAGGCTGGTGGCGGCGGCGACGGCATGCACAGCGCTGGCCCCGAACTCGCCGATTCCAGCGTGCTGCTGCAGTACCGCCTGCGCCAGTACCAGGAAGGCAGCTGGCTGCCCGCCGTTTCCCTGCAGCTGCAACACACCCTGCCGACGGGCAAGTACGACCGGCTCGACCCCAGCGGCGTCGATGGCTTCGGCGGCGGCGCGCACGGCACCCTGCTGCAGCTCAATACCCAGACCTATTTCTGGATGCCCACCGGCCGCATCCTGCGCATGCGCCTGAACCTGGGCGCCACGCGCTCGCGCGAGGCCGAGTTGCGCGACGTCAGCGTCTACGGCACCCCGGAAGGCTTCCGCGGCCACGCCCGCCCGGGCGACAGCTGGAACGTCAATGCCGCCTGGGAATACAGCCTGACCCGGAACTGGGTGCTGGCACTGGACCTGGCCTACCGCCATAGCGACAGCACGAAGGTCAGCGGCGTGGTCCACGACGGCGAACAGGACCCCACGCCCACCCCGCTGCGCTTCGAATCCGGCTCCAGCGAAGCCTGGTTCCTGGCGCCCGCGGTGGAATACAACTTCAGCCCCCGCTTCGGCATCCTCTTCGGCGCGCGCCTGATCCGCGGCCGCAACACCAGCGACTCGGTGACGCCGGTGGTCGCGTTCAATTACGTGCATTGAGCGGCTGCGCCGGCATGGCGGCGATGCTGCAGATCGCAGAGGCTGCGGATCGGCGCGCTACGCCGAAAGGTGCGCCTGTGACGGGGGGCCAAACCGGAGTGGACGGACGGGATCAGCGCGGCTTGCCCCTTCCGCTCCCTTCAGCTCCAGCCCTCTTCAAGTGCAATCTTCATTTGCGCATCAACTTGATCTGATTGCCTACGTGCTCCGCTCGCACCGGCATCGTCGCTTCCCAAGCCGCGACGACGAGTTCCGGATCGCCGGCCATATAACTGCCACTGACTCTAAGCTCTGCCAGCTTCGGATCTGCCAGTTCGATCCTGACGTGCCTGGAATATCGATTCACATCGACGATGGCCTCGGCCAGGGACACGTTCTCGAACAACAGACGTCCGCGTGTCCACGCCAAGGTTGAGGATGGATTCGCTGTAGCTGTCTGGAAACTGGAGGCCCCTACCGTCCACCAACCGCGCTGACCCGGCGCAAGCGTCGTGGACAACGAGCTGCCGGAACGCTGCATGAGCACCTTTCCTTCTTCCAGTACGACCTCTGTACGTTCAGCGGTCTGACTGACCTGGAAGCGCGTGCCCAAGACGACCGTCTCGACCTGACCGCTAGCCACCACGAAAGGTGAATGCCGAGGATCCTTGGTTACATTGAGGTACACGCGGCCAGCGGGCAGCACAAGACGGCGCGTATCGCCAAGCCTCACGTAGTCGACAGCCGTGCCTGCGTCCAGGGTCAGGCGCGTCCCATCGGGCAGCAGCACTGCGCGCGTCGTCTCGTCAGCCTGGTAATGCAATACGTTCGGCGTCGGGGTCTGCTGCCAACGCAGGCCGACGGCGACTACCGCCAAGGTGGCCGCCAGAGCGAGCGCAGCCTTGAGGAACCTTGTACGTGTGTGCTGGCGGGAACGCGACGTTGGCGAGAAGACCAGGTCGCTCCAATTGGCCAGCGCTTCGACCTTGGGCGTACCGAGCACTGCCCGCTGCATCGCCTCCTGCTTCCAGCGGCGCCATTGCGGGTCGGGTCGATGATCAAGCGCGTCGATGCAGGCACCGCTCCACTCGCTGACGGCAAACGCTTCCGCATGCGCGGCCACCGCCATCCATCGGCCGAATTCCTCGAGCTCTTCCTGCTTCATATCGCCGCGCTGGACATTCCGGAGCCACTCCCGCGCCTGGGAATCGATCTGGATGCGTTGCAGGTCGCCGACAGCTGCCCCTGTCATCGTCATTCTCCTTCCCATACACGCGCATGCTCGCGCAGCTCTCGAAGTGCGCGGCTGATCTGCTTCTCCACCAGCTTGATGGAAACGCCGCAGCGCTTCGCGATCTCGAGATTGCTCAATCCATTGCTGCGACTGAGCAGAAATACATGCCGACAACCCGGCGGCAAACGACCGATCACTTCTTTCACCAGCTCCAGCGTCTGCGCTGCCGAGGCAGAACGCTCCGGGCCGGGCTCCGTAGCCACCCTCTGCTCGAGCGCGTCAGGTTGCTCGGTGTAGGGCGCACGCTTTTTGGCCCGGGCGAAGTCGATCGCCACGCGCCCTGCAATGTGAAAGCAGACTGAAACCGGCGCCCTCACTTCTGATTGGGCGGCGTAGCTCCATACACGCAGACTGGTTTCCTGAAGGGCATCGTGGACATCGGCAGGGTCGTGCAATTTGCGGCGCAGGAATGCCATGAGCGCCGGGCGCAGCTGTTGCAACCAGACCTCAAGGTGCCGCGGTTCACCGGCGGCAACATCGCGGTCGATGCCCTCAATGTCCGCACCCGGCTTCACCTGCCCATGCACCATTTGAACCGCCCGCTTCTGCGCCTTCCACGGTGAAAGGCGGCCAGGCAGGGCCAGACCCTACCTTCCCATGCCCGACTGCGCCTGGGAAGCCATGAGCGCCCCGATGGGTGCGGGACAAAAAGCTGCTAATCCAGCCCCACCCCCGAGGTTTTCATGGGGAATGCCGAGAGTGGGCCGGCAGCATCCCGTTCGGAGGAGGATTTCCGGACGCCCCTGAACGTGCGCGTCAGCGGCCATCGTGATAGCGGGAACCCAACTCGAAACACGCTGTCGTTCAGTCGGTCACGCCGCAGATCGGTGCTTGATCGCGTATGGGCCTCAGCGCGCCATGGTTCCGTCGATCGAGGTCGGTCAGCCAGCACTTGAACCAGTCCAGGGATCGGGATGCGGACTCCCTCTGCAAATTTGGCAGCGCTATGTTGTGCTGGGTCTTGGGATAGATGATGAACTTCGTCGGCATTCCTGCCCGGCGGGCTGCTTTCGGATAACCGAGCATATGGATTGCAGCGGTGTAGGCACCGCCCTCGAAGAGGGTCGCCGTTGGTACTCCAGAAAAGTGCAGATCAGGCGAATCGTCGATGTAGCGCTGCGGCGCCTCGTACAGACTGACGCCCATCAGAGGATCGTGGATCTCACGATTGGCTTGCTCGCTCATCAATTCGTACATCACGACACTGTTGGCACTGCCTTCAGCAAACGCTGCGGCACGGAAGCGCTTCGCTCGGGCCATGACCTGCGGTCCGACCACCGCGCCGTGACTGTGACCGGATAGCGCCAGCCGCTCCGGATCAGCGACTCCGTCGGCGATCAGCCGGTCGATGCCCGCAACAATGTCTTCGACCGGCTCATTGCCCTGCGCCTGGGCGATCACCTTGCCGAATGTATGCGTCCCTCTGTAGTTGGGCAGGAAGACCGCAATCCCCTGCTCCGCCAGTACCTCGAGGGCATATGGCCAATAGTGAAAATAGGCCTGGAATGCATTGGGGTACGGGAAGTCGGGACCCCCGTGCACATGCGTCAGGAGCGGCCATGGACGCGATCCGGCCGACGCCGGCGGTTCGAGCAACCATCCCTGGATGGTCTGCCCGTCAGCTGCCGACCAGCGCACCTCTCGCGCACGGAAGTGGACCTTCGCGGCGATGGACCGGTTGAGGTCACTGATCGGGCGTGGCGGCCGACCTTCGCGCCATGCGTAGATCTCGGGCGGGCGCGTGAGGCTCTCATTGACGAAGACCGCGGCCTTGGCGTCCGCGCTGAATCTTACCAATGAGCTGCTTCCGTCCAGGGTCGAAACCACTTCTGCCGGGCGCAGGCCCCCAGGTAGCAGAGCGAACAGGGAATGCACCCCCTGCACGGTGTTCTCGACAAGTACCTTCGAGTCGTCGATGGCAGTGAACCTCAAGCCACTGGGATAGATTTCCGTGGCATGCCATCTCGAGGAATCTCGCGGCAGCTCCGCGAATGGATCGGCGACGGTCCACTCAGGAAAGTCCCAACTGACCCAAGGTTCGCTCTCCTTGACCCGCCTTACGAGCATCCGTCGTTTCCCGGGAATCCACTCGCCGCCCGCAAAGCTCTCTCCAAACTTCTGGCCTTCGCGAGGCGTTGCTTCCGCCAGCACGCGAAACGCTCCCGTACCCGGTGCGTATACGCCCAGGCTCGTGCGCTCATCGCGCAACTGGGCTGCGGGCAGGTCGGTAGCCAGATAGGTGACCGACAGCCATCGGCTATCAGACGACCAGTGGTACGCACCGTCATTGTCCGACGGATCGCCAGGCACCGGGATGCGCACTGCGGGCTTCCCGGATCTGCGCAACCACAGTGTCGGATTCGATCGCCGTACTTGCCCGTGCCAGTTCGGATTGACGAAGTCGTGGGAGCTTGTGGTCGCCGGATCGATGACGATGCCCGTGTTGTCTTCTCGAAATCGCGTATAGAGGGAGGCCTCCGGACTGGAGGTTTGTCGCGCCAAATAGGCAATCGACGCCCCCTCAGGCGCGAACAGAAAGCTCTCGACGGGCAGATCGCTGGCGGTGTGCTTCTGGAGTTCCTTGGTCTGCACATCGAAGGAGAACACTTGCGTCACCCTCTCCCGATCCGAGAGAAAGGCGAGCTGATGGGTGCCGGGGATCCAGGCGATCGCACTCGCGTCGGCCACCGATTCGGGGGCGACCGATTCGGGTCCAGTGAGTGGTCGTATACGAACTTCGCGCGTCCTCGCGTTCTTCTCCAGCGACTGCCCCTCGACGATATAGGCCAGCCACTCGCCATCACTGGAGAGTGCAAGTTCGGATACCCGTTGCAACCGGAAGTAGTCGGCAATTTCGAATCCTCCCGCTTGAGCAGCATCCTTGCGACTCATTGGTGTGGACGCCATTGCAAATCCGGAGGCAAGCGACGCGATCAGCAGGACCCGGATCCGCTGCGCAATCCGGCCTGCGCCTACCATGACTTCGCCACCGTCAACGACACGAACCGACCGCGCGGGTCCGCGTTCGTCGGGTCATAGCCGGGGTTGCTACCGAGAAATACCGGCGTGGCCACGTACGGCGGGTTGCGGTCGAACAGGTTCTGCACCCCGACCGTGAAGCTCAACCCATGCCAGAAGGCGCCCTCTTCCGATTCAAGGGCGTAGCGCACGTTGGCATCGAACGTGGTCCAGGAGTCGATCTTGGCCGTCCCCGGTTCGTCGCTCACCCGATAATCGTCGGTGTAATTGACGAACAGCGATGACGTCCAAGCCCCTCGCGTCCATGTTCCACCGCCGCGCAGGCGAAAGTCGACCGGGGCGGATAACACGTTGCGTGCATTGACGGCCGGACTGGTCGAGGTGACCGCCTTCTCGAACTTGGTGATGTAGTTCGCACTCAGGGAGGCGTCGATCTGGCCCCACCTGGTGTCGAACAAGTAGCTCGTTTCCAGATCGAATCCGCGCTGACGTTCCGAAGACAGGTTGGTCAGGGAAAGATCGGCATACAGGCCGACGGTATCGGGCGAGAACGCGCCGCCCGTGAGATCCAGGAACGATGTCGCGCCGGCGAGGAGCTGGTTGATGGAATCTGCCGAGGGGTTCCTGACCTGCAGGTCGCCAAACGCCTCTGGATTATTGAAGAAAGCGTCGAACCCGGCCACCAAGGGGTCCGAGATGCGGCCACTCATTTCGATGTTGTAGTAGCTCAGGCTCAGCTTGAAGGGCGAGCCAGGCCGCTGAACGTCGAAGCCAACCGTCCAGCTGGTGGACTCTTCGGCATCAAGGTCGGGATGAGCGGCCTGGGTGCGCGCGAGGATCAACGGGTCTCCAGGCACACTGATCCCGAAATCGCTCGGGATGAACGCGAGAAAGGACTCGGTGCCGCCGGCAAGCTGGGCCATCGTCGGGGCCTTGAACGACTTCCCGTAGGTGCCGCGCAAAGCCAGCCCCTGCACCGGGCTCCATCGAACACCGTACTTGGGCGTGAGCTTGCTGCCGAAGTCGCTGAACTTCTCGTAGCGACCCGCGATGCTCAGCTCCAGGGCTTCGATGCCGCGCATCCTATTGCCCTGTCCCACAATCGGAACAAACAGCTCACCGAAGGCCACGTGCACGTCTCGGGCAGGAAGCACGTCGTCGAAGATCGTGTCGACGTTTTCCCGTCGATAGCCGGCCCCGAGCGCCACGCTGATGTCACCGGCGGATGTGCGGGCGATTGCGCCGTTGATCCGGGCGTCGATCGCGCTGACATCGGTGTCCACGTCCGTCCGCGTGATCTCTCCCTCACGATCGAGCTCGGAATCGAAAGAGAATTCGGAGCGATTGGCGACCAGCTCGCCATTCCAGTTGTCCGTGTCCAGGCGAAGCCCGACCAAACCGGTGAGCTGTGTGTTCCGGGCCGTTTGACGATCATGCAGCGTGTCGGGAAAGAGAAGGACTTTCTCGTGCTCCGAGTCGCGCCTGGTGTACAGCAGATTGCCGAAGACCGATAGGTTGCCTGTAATCTGCTGACTGATGCTTCCGAACACGCTGTTGCGCCGCTGCTGCGGGAGAAGTGTCGTATCCGGATCCGCGGCGAAAGCGAAATCGCGATCGCCCGCGCGCAGCGGGTCCTGACGACCGTACTCGGCGACCAGCATCGCGTTGCCCGTGGCCCAGCTGCCGGCGATCGATTGACTGGCCAGGACCTCCGGCGCATCGCCGTTGGTGACATTGCCGTAGCGGAGCATCGTTTCCGCGCCTTCGTAGTCGTCACGCGTGATGACGTTGATGACGCCACCGACAGCGTCTGCGCCGTAGAGCGCCGAAGCGCCATCCGTCAGCACCTCGACTCGCTGGATGGCGGACAGCGGAATCATGGAAATGTCGACGAACTGCCCCGAGTTCCCGCCGGATGCCAGGCGCTGGCCGTTGATGAGTACCAGCGTTGCGCCTGGGCCCAGCGCACGCAGGTTGGCCGCGCTGCCAAAGCCGTCGTTGCCAACGCTGCCGTCCGTGCCGACGGTGTCCTGGCTTGCGCCACCACCGAAGTTCTGCGGGAGACTCTCGACGAACTGGCCGAAGGAGGTATACCCACTCCGCTCGATGTCTTCGCGGTCGAACGTCAGCAGTGGTGAAGCGCTCGCATGGACCCCGCGAATGTGCGAGCCGGTGACGGTGATCTTGTCCAGGTCGATCACCGCTTCTTGCGCCTGGCGCGGTGGCGGTGGCGGCGGCGCTGGCGCTCTGCTCGGGGTCGCCACCTTTACGCGCACGGTCCGTTCGCTGACATGCTCGAATTCCAGCCCTTGCTTCTGCAGCAGCGCCTTGAGGGCCTGTTCCGCGGTCATCACGCCGCGAATCGCCTGGGCGTTGGTCTTCGAGAGAATCGCCTGGTCGTACACGATCTGCAGACCGCTTTGCTCGCTGAGGGCATCGAGCGCCTCGACCAGCCGGCCAGCGGGAAGATCGTAGTTGCGCTGCGTCTCCAGGCCCTGGGCCAGAGCCACCTGCATACAACAGCCAATTGCCAGTGCAAGCAATGTTCGGCGACCCATCCCCATTCGAGAAAAGCGCATCTGCGTTCACCCCCAAAAGTTGCAGCAAAGCTGCTGTCCTGTTGATGGCGTCGCCTGGCGCCAGAACCCTACCTGCTTGCGACCGATGGGCATCTGCCGACGCGGGTAGGGTTCCGTTTCGATGATGCGCCATTACTTCAGACGGGGCTGCGGGTGAGTCCGCGCCTGGAGCCAAAGGACCCGACATTCATGAGGGTTACCGAATCAAGGGACGGAGGACACTAGCGCAGCTTGTGACCCGGCCCTCTTTCGGTCGCGACGACGCGGGCTAATTGCCTCCTTTCCCATCGCTTGCTTTGTTACCCTGCGAGTCCTCCAGATAGTCGCAGAGGACGACTCCATGCTGATCAAACGAGCCGACCTCGACAGTCCGGCGTTTATCGCGCTGCTGGAAGAGCACCGCGCTGCGATGGAGGCGACCGCGCCGTCGGAAAGTCAGCACGCGCTCGACCTGGCCGGCCTGCGTCAACCGGACGTCTGCGTGTGGACTCTTCACGAAGGCGATGCGCTACTGGGTTGCGGTGCGTTGCAACGACTGGACGATGCGCATGCCGAGATCAAGTCGATGCGGACCGCCCGCGCGCATCTGCGCAAAGGTGTGGCACGCACGATCCTGCAGCATCTGCTTGCCGAGTCGCGGTTGGCCGGGTTCCAGCGCGTGAGCCTGGAAACAGGTTCGATGGCCTTTTTCGAGCCGGCGCGGCGGCTGTATGCATCGTTCGGCTTTGTCGAATGCGCGCCGTTCGGCACGTACGTCGAGGACCCGAACAGCACCTACATGACGCTCGAAATCCCGGATCCAGCTGCCGTCGCACCAGAGGCGGTCGCGAGCCACCTATGAAGAGCAGGGGCCAGAGTCGCGCTTCTCGTAGTTCACCAGGAAAATCAACTCCGAGCCCTGTTTTCACCCCGTTTTTCCGCTTCGCGCACCGCTAATCGAAAACGACCACGGCGTTGGGCGTCGGGAAGCCGGCCTCTGCGGGCTGCGTTTCAGGGGCCGCGGACTCGACCCACGACTCGTCGCGGTCGAACGCGTCGATTGAGCGGTACGCGCCGAGAGCGCGCCAGCCCGCGAGTTCGAACGGCTGACCTTCCGCCGCCAGCGGCGCGCCGACGTCGCTGACGTGGAAATGCAGGTGCGGCCGGCTCGCCGACCCGGTGGAGCCGACGCGGGCGATCACCTGCCCGCGGCGGACGCGCTGGCCGGGCCGCACAGCCAGACCCGGGGCGAGGTGTTCGTAGAAGGCGTACCGGCCGCCGCCGATGTCGAGCGCGACATAGTTGCCGGGCGCGTCGGCGAGGGCCACGGGCGCGCGCACCGCGCCCTTCTCTGGCTCGGGCACGCCATCGCGCGTGGCGGCCACGACCCCATCGCTGACCGCCAAGACGTCCGCACCGAAGCCGTCGCTCTCCGCCCACGGGTTGCGGGCACCGTGTCGGCCGGAGGGAGCGGCGACCATCCAGTCCACCGCGTGCCGGCCGGGAATGCGCGCCCGGCCGTCGACGGCGTAGATCACGCGGCGGTGGCCCCGTTCCATCCCCGGGTCGTACAACGCCGCCCACGGCCCGCCGCGCAGCGGCGCACCCAGCACCGGTGCCGCACCCGGCGCGACCCGCACCGCGCCACCCACCACCTCGATCGGCACCGCGGACGCACCGGGCGGGGAAAGTTCGATCCGATGCAGCAGGCGCTGGCGCGTGTCGGTGGCCGGGACGGACAGGTACACGATCGCGCGGCGACCCTCGGCGATCGACCGCGCGCGCTGCTCGGCCTCCGGCGCGCCGGGCAGCGCGGCGGCGGCATGCAACGGTGCGTCGGCGAGGTCGAGGACCACGGAGTGCGTGTCGCCGTCGAGCACCTGCACCCGCGCCAGCGTCAGCGGCTGGGAGGCGAAGTTGGTCAGGTGCAGTTCGTAAACCAGCCGCCGCTCATCGCCAGTCCGCAGCGCGGTCGGCACATGCGGCACCTGCAGGTCGACCGCTTGCCGCACCGGCGCTGCAGAGCGTTCGCGTGCGTGCAGTGGCCGGTCCGCAGCCGCAAAAGACAACAACGCGAGGGCGGCGGCGCAGGCCGCAGTGAACCGGATCGACATGTCGCAGGGTCCCGCAGTGGAGGTGCGGCGATGCTGTCGCCGCCGGTGCCGCCGCGCTACGGGTTTTCGGCGAGCGGGACCACCGCTACCGGCGAGCGGGATCGGCAGGCGTGGGGCGCGGCAGCCGGCCCAGCAGGTTTGCGCGGTAGCGACGGCTCAACCTCAGCTCGGTCCCGTTCGCCAGGACGACCGCGGCGTCGCCGCGTCCGAGGCTGCGCACCTCCTTGACCCGGTCGACGCGGATGACGCTCTGCCGGTGGATCCGCGCGAACTCCGCCGCCGGCAGCCGCTCGGCCAGCGAGCTCAGCGACTCGTCCAGCAGGTGCGCATGGCGGCCGGCGTGCACTTCCGCGTAGTCGCCGGCTGCCTGGATCCAGTCGATCTGCGCCAGCGGCACCAGCTGCAGCCGGCCCCGGGTCCTGACCTGCAGCGGGGCCGGTTCGGCCGCATCGCTGGGTGCCGCGGCCGTGGGTGTCACGGCTGGCCGCGCCTCCTGGCGACGCCTCACCACGACCACGGCGACACCAACGACCAGCAGGTAGAACAGCGTGTTGGTGTCCACGTTCTGCATGAACATCCGCGCCGCCATCGCCGCACGCGTGGGCACGCGCCCGCCGTCGCTGTAGACGGGCCAGTACAGCAGCGCGAACAACGCGACATGCAGCGCCGACACGACCGGAAGGCCGGCGACGTAGACCAGCACGCGACCGGAACGCCGCGCCACCGTCGCCTCGATCAGGGCCACGGCCTGCACGATGGCCGGGGTCAGCAGGGCCCACACCGAGAAGATCGCCAGCGAATACCCCAGCGACGGCCACCACGGCTGGGGCGCGCCCCGGTAGGCGCTGATCGCGTAGCCCTGTGCGGCGAACACCAGCGCTACGACGGCCCACGCCACAGCAATGGCGGCGAGGACGGCCGCGTTCCACCGAAGATGCCAGGCGCGTTGCCGCATGCGATTCCGGATCGAAGAGTCGGCGCGACGCGGCGGGACGCTCCAGCGCGGCGCGCGTGCGCGGCGGCGGGACGATTCCCGCACCGGCGTTTGCTCGCACCGATCATAGCAACTCGGCGCGGACACGCGGTGCGCGACCGCCACCGCATCGGGCGCCGCAGGGCGACGCGATCGGACTCGCGCGATACCAATGCCAATCGGCGGAACAACGGCGGACAGGACCCCACGCCCACGCCGCTGCGCTTCGCGTCAGGTTCCAGCGAGGCCTGGTTCCTGGCGCCCGCGGTGGAATACAACGTCAGCCCCACTTCGGCATTATCTTCGGCGCGCGCCCGATCCACAGCCGCGACAACCGACTCCGCGACGCCGGTAGTCGCGTTCAACTACGTGCATTGAGGCTGCACGCGCTGCATGGCGGCGATGCTGCAGATCGCAGCGCATGCAGAACGGCGCGCTACGCCGAAACGTCCGCCCATGACTGGAGGGCAAATCAGAAGGGACGGGCAGAATCAGCGCAGGTTGATTTCATCTGTCCCTTTTTAGGTCAAAGCGGACCCTCTCCAAGAGACTCAGAATCCACCTCGCAATCCTTCAACCACTGCGAACTTCCGGAAGTGAATGGCGTTTGATGCGTCCACTAGCTTCTTCTGACGGTCTTCCTTGAGCTCGTCTGCGGTGTACTGCGTTACATAGCAAGGCATCATTTCCAACGCCTTGTCCTCTGCTTCCTGGGTGTATTCGATCTTCACGTTCAAGTACTGATTATCCACATAACCAAGATCGAAGAGCCTTCCTTGCTCCTTGGTCCACGCCAAGTAATAGAGCGGGTACTTGTCGACCCAACCTTCTCTCAGGAGCAATTCCGTCACCGCCGCACCGGCCACGATGTGTTCCGAATGCGATGTGTCGCCATCGGGGCCGAACGTGACTATGAACTCCGGATCGATGGCTGATATCTTTTCCTTGAGATGTTCCAATAGCTTCTTGTGTTCACCGAAATACTTTCCAACACCGATCTTCGTATCGAGCCTCTCGATCCCAAGAAAGATCGGCTCTTCGATGCCAAGTTTTCTCGCAGCACAGCGACTTTCGTCTTTGCGCATACTTCCCAGCACTTCACCCGGAGGAATCTTCGTCACTCTAGTTCCGTCCTTACCGTCGGTGGCAATAATCAATTGCACCTTGTAGCCAAGATCCGCGTACTTGGCCAAAACCTCGCCGATTGCGGATTCGTCATCTGGATGAGGAAAGATCGCCAAAAACGTCTTCGGCGATTGTGCGAAGCCGGAAGCGGGCCATAGCAGAACAAGAACCAGCATTAGGGCGTATCGCATCGTTCCTCCCAAGCATTTGCGCATGGCCGCTCCTGGCCCGATCTATCAGAGTCTGCAACGCAAGAGACGACCATCCGCGGCCAGGCATTCGTCCGCGATATAGCTCGCCCAAGCAATCCGTTCTTCGCCGGAAGCAGCACTGCACAGGTGACTACTACTACCCCCGGAGGCGCTCAACAATTACGTGGCTCCGGGATCAGCGGCCCTCGGGCCATTGCACCGTAAGAAAAGTCGTCTGAGGGGACAAATTACGCTTCGCGCGAGAAGTAGAAACTGTCCCTGAGACCTATTTCGCACGAGTTGTTAGCCAGCGTTGCTGTGATTCTCACCGACTGGTAACGCCGCAACACCTATCAACGGCCCTGCATTCCGGATGGAGGGCAATCCATGGAAATGGAACGACTTTGTTTGTCGGGCGGTACTGAGCTGGCGTACGCCACGGCGGGCGAGACGTCCAGGCCGGCCGTGCTGCTGCTGCACGGCACGCCGAACTCGGCGCGCATGTTCCGGGAGCTCATGCCCGCGCTGGCGCAGTCCGCTTACGTGATTGCGCCCGATCTGCCCGGCCATGGCGAATCCGACGCGCTGCCGGCGGTCTCGTTTGCCGCCATCGGTGACGCGATTTGCGAGCTGCTGGACCGGCTGCGCATCGGGCCGCGTTTCATTTACCTGCATGATTGGGGAACGCCGGTGGGCCTGCAGATCGCCATGCAGGCGCCCGAGCAGGTGCTGGGCCTCGTCGTCCAGAACGCCAACGCGCATCGCACGGGTTGGGGACCGGGCTGGGCCGCGACGCAAGCCTACTGGGCGCAGCCCAACGCGGAGAACGAAGCGGCGGCCACCGCGCATCTGACCCTGGCAGGCACGCGCGACACGTATATCTCGGGCGTCCCGGCGGACGTGGCCGAGCGGATCCCCGCCGAACACTGGGAAGAAGATTGGCGGGTGATGAACCTGCCGGGCCACATGGACACGCAGCGCGCGCTGATTGCGGACTATGCGAACTACGCCGCCCGCTTCGACGCCATCGCCCAGTACCTCGAGCGCTGGCAGCCCCCTGCCCTGATGGTCTGGGGAAGGCATGACATCTACTTCGATCTCGCCGAGGTGCTGTCGTGGATGCGCGCGCTGCCGAGGATGGAAGCCCATGTCCTCGACGCCGGCCACCTGCTGCTCGAGACGCATGCGGCCGTGGCCGCGTCGCTGATGCTCGACTTTATCGGACGTGCCCAAAGGAAGGCGCAGGAACGCGATAGCGGGTGATGCCTGCTGGCACTTGGTGGCGACCGTCCCTCGGACAACAACCTCGATCCTTGCATCCGACAACGCGCATGTCGGTGCTGGTCTTTCCTTGAACTCCATCACGTCCTGCGAGCACTGCCAAGAGAATGAGCCTGGCCGCATTACCGGGGCTCTACGTCGGCCCGGCATCGCTCTGGCCGACGACGCTTATTTCCTTGAAGGCGCGGCCGTCAATCTCCGAAAAGCAGGGGTCAGAGAACTAATTCCTGCGGCAGTGAATGTGAAATGGTTCTCTGACCCCTATTTCCCTAAGTGAACTGCCCCTTCCTGAGCCTTTCCCCCCGGGGCCACGGGTGCCCAACCGCCCCCGCAGGCTCCTTCGCAAGCCGATTTGCCCCAGCCGCCACCGGATTTGGCTTGCGCGCAAGCGGATTTCGCCCAATCGCAAGCCAAATTGGCTTGCGCGCAACCGGATTTGGTTTGCGCGCAAGGCACCGGCGTATCAATCGCAAGCCGATTTGGCTTGCGCGCAAGCGGATTTGGTCCAAGCGCGAGCCGATTTGGCTTGCGCGCAACCGGATTTGGCTTGCGCGCAAGGCTCCCGCATACCAACCGCGACCCAATTTGGCTTGCGCGCGGGCGGGCGAGGCTTGCAGTCGGGGGACGGGGGTGACCGCCTGCCACCCGCTCGTCAGCCCTGGGGTGGAACCTCCCGCAGCGCCGCAGGGCGGGCTCAAGCCCGCCTTGCGCGGGTCGCCTCGCAGTAGCGCTTCAGTACGGGCAGGGTCATATCCCAGTGGAAATCCATGTGTCCGCGCACCGCGGTGTCGTGCATGTTGCCCAGGAGCAACTGCAGTCGCGTCCCGTTGCCATCGGGAGACAGGGAGAAGGTGAGCGTCACGTGGTTCCGGGGCACGTCGTCCAGGGCACGCCGGGACAGGCTGCTCCAGTGCGTATAGCGCAACAGGCGCTCCGGCTCGAAGGCCTGCACCGTGCCCGTGTTCTCGAACCGGAGCCTCCCGTGCAGGACGCCGCGAAATACGATCGGACTGCCGACCTGCCAGCTGGTCTCCATGCTCAGCGCTTCGGCGGACATCCACGAGACCACGCTGCGCGCATCGGTCAACGCACGCCAGACCTGCGCGGGCGATGCGTCGATATGTATGACCTTGAGGGCGTCGTGGTTTGTGGTGGTCATTGTGGACATGAGCTGCGACTCGATTCAAAAGAGACGGCTGGCTCCGCAACGACATTCAAGCAGAAATTGTTCTCTGACCCCTGTTTTCGCAGCAATCAAAATAGACGGAGGGAACTAGCGCGGCTTAATTGCCGCCGTCCCCTTTAAGTCCGGTGCCAGCTCGGTTTTCGAAGGTGGCGACGCCGCAGCCGGCGGGCCCTCAGGCGTGTGACTTGGACGTTCAGCCTGACTCTCCCGCGCCAGCATTGCTCGCAGCAATCGGTTCTGCTCCGCCAAGTGGGCAACCATTCGGTCACCCGCTACATCGCCCGCCTTCGCCTCGCTCCGATCCGCCATGTAGCCCGCCAAACCAGTGGCCAGCGAGGCCAGGAGCGCCAGAACCGCAACGCCCATGGCGAACTTTGCCCCCTTCTGGCTCTTGGCCGCCTCCTCCTTGATCTGGACGACAACCTGGCCGACCAAGCCAGAGACATTGCCGGCCTGCTCGACAATCAAGTCCATTGCGTCTTCCATGCGCACGCCGACCTGACGCAACTCCTCCACGGCAATCGCGGTCCGGCCGACAGGCGTTTCTTCGTCGTCTGGCGGCTCCCAGACCGGAATTCGAGAGACGTAGTCGTCTGTATCGAACCTAGGGGTCTCCACCCGGAATGGCTCATAGCGCCCCCCATGCGTCGTGCTGAACCTGTCTGTGAGCGCTTTCAATTCGCTCCCCGGCAAGCCTGTGATCTCGCGCTGGCCGTCCAAGATATCCTTCAAGCGCTCCTGATCTCGGCCCAAGGCGGCTCCAATCTGTATCTGACGATCCTGTTGGAGAGTGCGAATCGCATCCCCAATGGAGGGAGCCATTGTTCCGAACAGGCGCTTGATCTCGTCTCGCAGCCCGAGCACTGAGCCCGCTACATTAGTGTGGAGCGCCCGCCAATTCTTCATGACATCGGCGACCGCATTAACATCGACCGCCCCACGAATGGCTTCGGCGGCTTTCTTGAAGCTCTCTTCGATACGTCCCCGCTCGGCGCGGATGAAGGCAGCGAGTTCGGGAACGGGATGAACGACCTCCGCCGCCTTAACGATCTGCTTCAAATAGGTCTGAGCGAACGCACTAACATCGGCCGAAGTGAGCAGTGCGACCTCCTCTTCCGGTAATGGCGGGGGGAGTGCCTCATCGTCGTCGACAGGAAAGCCTGAAACCGCTCCCAGATAGGCGCGGACCAGCGCTTCATCATCCACTTCGGCAAGCGAGGGCATCCGCTGCATGAAGGTTTGGAAGGCCTTCATCGTTAAATGCCGGCACTGGATCGTCCCCAGTCCCGCAGTGTCGAGCAAGAACGGCTGCGACATGCGCAGGACGAACTTGCGCACGCTCTCCTTTTCGATCGGCGCGCTGGATGGCTCTTCGCCACCATCCTGGTTTTCGCTCATTTCTCCTCTCCTCCCAGTTCCAACCCAGTACTGGCGGATATAGGACCGTCTTCCGCTTTGGCGAATATTGCGCCCCGCGCGGACCGCCTCGACAGTGTGGCTTAGAAACTGTCCCTGATGCCTTTTTTTCCAGACACGGGGATTATCAATCCCCTGTGAGCGCCCCCTGATTCCTCGGACCGGTTAATTAAGCACTGCCAGTCGATCCTTCTCACCCGGCGTTCGGTAGACAGTCCGCATATTGCTGCTGCAACACTGACAACGTGGGCGAGCTTAGGCCATGGGCCATGCGGGCGACGTTCGTCGCCAGCATTAGCATGCCGTTGGCGTTGATGAGTAGCGACCCCGCCTCCCAGTGCGGGAAGGCGACAAAGCTCTGGACAACGGGCCGGATGCCGCCATGCACATAGGAGTGCATGGCACGCCATGTCGCTTCCTTCAATGCGACGAGTGGCTGGTGGATGTCGGCGGGATGATGCAGCGCAATGACTTCCAGCATTGCGGTTACGTCAGGACCCTTGCGGGTCTCTGCATCAGATTCGACTGCTTCCTGGCGAGGGGTGAAAAAGCCAGCAACCCATGCATCCTGGGCGCCGCGTAATAGCCAGATGGCGCGCACCAACGCTTCATAGGTCGGCCGAACAAGTGCCGTTGCGGAGACATCCAGCTCCTGTTGCACGAGAATCCACTGGGCCGCCACATGCTGTCTGACTATGTTCGCGAAACCGCGCACCGCCAGTACGCGCTTGCTAGTAGGTTCTGGCAACTCATCCCAGAGAGGCTCAAGCGCACCATGCAGCGCGCGAGTTCCATACCTGACGCGCTCCAGCCGTTCTACGGCCATGTCCTGGCCCATCTTTGGTTCCTGACGTTCCATGGCGTCCCCTTGCCGCAAAAGGGACTGAGGGAATTAGCGCGGCTCAATTTCCTCCTTCCCCTTTAAATTCGGTTGCCAACCTCTCTAACAACTCTTGGCAACGTTCCATCCCGATTCCGGACGGAAAGAATAGGTGCGATACGGATCAGAGACTGACTGCCGTGCAAACCTTATGAGGGATGCCCCATCTGCTGCTTCTGCGCTCTGCCAGAAGCTTCGTCCGCAAGCCGGCGATAGACTGATCGAATTGCATTATCTATATCGGCCTTGATTAGCTCGATGGACACTTCGTTAAGCATCCGCTTCCCACCCCATCTCGACTCGGCCTTTATGAGCTCGGAGACGCCGAAGGTCTCGTAGCAACTGATGAAGTAGCTCGCTACTGAAGGAGTCAGTTCAAGCTCAAGCTTCATCATAAGCCTGGCAATACGTGCCGCCACGACAGGCTCCGGCTTCGTTGGTGGAACAATGAAATCGAGCCGTTTTGACGAGAACGCCCTATCAAATGCTGGACTCGTGATCGATCTCCCGCTCTTCAGAGAAACGGCAATTCCGTCAGTGGAAAAGCACACAGTGTTTAGCAAGTTTCGGACTGATATGAAACTAGAGCTGTCATATCGAAATGCGTAGCTCTTTCTCAAATCCCATATATCAACGTCGAAACGACCTACAACTCCTCTCAGACCACCAAAGTTGGTTCGATGCCAGCTTTCAGAGAATTTATTCAACTCTTCCAGGTCTATTCCCCCCGAAACGATTATGTCTAGGTCATTCACAACACCTTGACCAACGAACGCGACATCGCGCGCTGCGCCACCAAAAATGTAGGCTTCGCCGAAACTATTAATCGATTGAATGAAAGACGCGAGACCATCGTGCTTCTTTAGCGCAAGCACGTAACGCCTTAGCCTTCCATCAACTTGAGATGCCGCCATTTTGGCTACCTAATAGCGCCTAGCTCAGAAAGAGAGTCGTACGTGCGTATCGCAAATGAATCCGTCATTCCACATACTTGATCACATACAAGTTGCAATTGCCGATACCAAAGCGGTAATTTCAAATCTTCTGATTGCTTACTAACCCTTATGTAATTCGGAGATATAAGCGACATAACATACTCGTCAATCTTGGATTGAGTCCCCCGATGATGATTGACCACTGACCTCCAGAACACATCCATGAGTGCTGGAATAACGCGATGCCCTTGTAACTCAGCTTTCAGGACATCGGGATGCTTGTAAACTCTTAGCTTTGCAAACTTCTTCAGAGCCTTCATTAAAACGGCGGATCTAAAATCACCTGCTATGTCTTTCTCTATTTTTCCAAGCATGCCATCGATGACCAACTCCTTAAACCGCTCAATAGCATCTGAAACCATCAACCCGATTGCATAGCTTCGAAGTAGATCTACCTGCGAATCTCGTATCTCTTTATTGCTTATTTGTACCTGCTTGCCGTCCTCTCCAGGCATGGTTAAAGAACTCAACCAATCCCTGTCGTCCCGATACTGGGCTATCAATTCGTTCACGCGATCATCGTCTCGATACTCGATAGAACCCATAAATACAGCCAAGTCAGCAACGCTGATCAATTCCTTTTTAACCGCATCCTCAATGTCGAGAACGGAATATGCGATGTCATCGCACGCCTCCATCAGATAACTAAGTGGATGGCGCCCCTCGCAACCAGTTTTCGCGCTTGCCCACTCAAAGACATTCTTCTCAGATTGAAAGAAGCCAAACTTGGTTGAATCGCTTGAATCAGATATCCGCTCTGACGACCACGGATACTTCATGAATGACCTTAGCGTAGACGCTGTCAGCCGCAGAGATGAGCGATGGTCTTGATGCTGAAGTCTCGCAAGAATACGGAATCCTTGAGCATTTCCTTCAAAATGAAGGAAATCTTTGAATAGGGCTGCCTTGAACTCCCTTTTAGTGGTCAGCGCACGGATCTCATCCTCCCTAGAAGCAACCCATTGCTGGATCGCGACTTCACCTTGGTGACCGAATGGCGGATTACCTAAGTCATGAGTCAATGCAATTGCCGCGAGCAGAGCAGGCACATTCCTACTTGAATTCGGAACAGCGGCTATCTCCTGCACATCGTACGAAATCGACGTGCCCATTGACCGAGCAAGGTTTGAGACTTCTATTGAATGCGTGAGCCGCGTCCTGACCCCATCGTGCATGTCGAGAGGGAAAACCTGTGTTTTGTCCTTTAGTCGACGGACGGGAGCGCAGAAAACGACCCGATCGAAGTCACGCTCATGATCGGTTCTGTGATCAATTATTTTCGCATGAATGCTTTTTTTTCTATCTGGGCCATCGAGCCGATCGGTCGCGAGGAGATTTTCCCAATTGAGCGCCTTCGCCAACATGTTTCCTCCAGTTGCTCTGCTCAATATAGCTACGCAAACCGCAATCAACAAAGGCCATAAACTAAAAAGGGTTAAGCCCTTTGCTGGACCTAACCCTTTGCCTTAGGCATGGATCGCAAGACGCCTTATCCGCACTTGCTATACCCACAATTCAAACAAGTCGCACACCCATCCATGATCACAATGGCTTTGGTGTTGCACTTGTGGCACATGGTGGCGGACGGCGGGAAAGACGCGCCGTCGCCGGTGACTTCGATGACTTCCTCAGAGCGGCCTTCGGCGGTGCTGCGGTCGGGGGCTTGCCCTTCGACTTCGCTCCGCTGCTCGGTGCGAGCGGAGGTCTTGGCTACTTCAGCGTTTTTTTTTGAGCCGTTGTTCTGCTGTTCGTCGTAGGCGCGGCGCTTTTCGGCGATCATGGCGCGCTGGTGTTCGCTCAGTTCCGGGTCGTGCATCAGGCCGATGGTCTTGAGGTGGTCTTCCACTATCGTGCCGAGCTCGGCGACCAGGCTGGGCATGTACACGCCGCCGGCCTTGAAGTAGCCGCCCTTGGGGTCGAACACGGCCTTCATCTCCTCGACGATGAAGGTCACGTCGCCGCCCTTGCGGAACACGGCGGACATGATCCGGGTCAGGGCCACGATCCACTGGAAGTGCTCCATCGACTTGGAGTTGATGAAGACCTCGAACGGGCGGCGCTGCTCGTGCTCGGAGCCGGCGTTGAGCACGATGTCGTTGATGGTCACGTACATGGCGTGTTCCACCAGCGGCGACTTGATCTTGTAGGTGGAGCCGATCAGCACTTCCGGGCGCTCGATGCGCTCGTGCATCTGGATCACGTCGGCCATGGGCTTGGCCGAGACTTCCGCCTCGATCGTGGAGCGGGGCACGCTTTCGCCGGAGACCGGGGCTGCGCCTTCGCGCGCCTTGTCCTCGGGGGTGACCACGGCGTATCCCTTGATTTTCTTGTCGATCTTGACGGCCATTGCGTGTGGGTCCTGGTGCAGTGCGTGTTGCTATTGATATGGGGGCGACAGGCGATGGAGAGCACCCCTCCCCAACCCTCCCCTGCCTTCGCAGGGGAGGGAGAGGAATGGCTTACTTCTTCGCCGCGCGGGTGGCGGCGGCCTTCTTGCCTGCGGCGCTGCGCTTGGCCTTCTTCGCCACGCCGGCGGTCTTGCGCTTGGCGGTGGCGGTGGACTTGCGCACGGCCTTGGCGGCCTTGCTCACGGCGCGCTTGGCGGTGGCCTTGCGGGCCGTCGACTTCTTGGCCGCCTTGCGCGGTGCGGCCTTCTTGGCGGCGGCCTTCTTGGCCGGTGCCTTTCTGGCCGTCGACTTCTTCGCCGTCTTCTTCTTGGCGGCCTTCTTGCCGGCGCCCTTGCGGCGCAGTGCGGCGACTTCCTTCTTGGCGGCGGCGCTGGCACCGGCCAGGGTCTTCTTGGCCTTGGTGACGCGCTTGGTGACCGCCTTCTTGGCGGTGGCCGCGGTCTTGCTGACGGCCTTGGTTGCCTTGGAAGCGGCCTTCTTGACCGTGGCGACGGCGCCGCCGGCGGTGGAGGCGATGGTGCTGCCGACGTTGGCGGCGGTGTCGGCGACGTTGCTGGCGGCGGCCGAAATGGTTGCGGTCACGCCGTTGCCCTTGCTCTTTTTCCTGGCCATGGGTGCCCTCCTTAAGGGCGGTCAATCGGGTGGAAGTTCTGTTTGCGTTGCAGGTTGCGATGTTTCACGGGTACTGCGAGCAGGTTGACTGCTGGCGCGATCCTATACCCGACTTGCATGCTTTGCAGCGTGTAGGCCGCGTGCTTGCGCCGCGCACCCACCCGACCCTCCCCGCAATCGGGGGAGGGAGCGTGTTCAGAACTTGCCGTAATAGCCTTCCTTCAACGCGTCGAACAGGTTCGCCGCGGTGTGCATTTCGCCGTCGTATTCGATCTGCTCGTTGCCCTTGACCTCGACGGTGGAGCCGTCCTCCAGCTCGAAACGGTAGAGGGTGTTTTCCAGGTCCGCTTCCTTGACCAGCACGCCCTGGAAGGCGGCCGGGTTGAAGCGGAAGGTGGTGCAACCCTTCAGGCCCTGCTGGTGGGCGTAGCGGTAGATGTCCTTGAAGTCCTCGTACGGGTAATCCGTGGGGACGTTGGCGGTCTTGGAGATGGAGCTGTCCACCCACTTCTGCGCCGCGGCCTGCACGTCGACGTGCTCCTTGGGGGTGATGTCGTCGGCCGAGATGAAGTAGTCCGGCAGCTTGGCGGCCGGGTCCTCGGCGAACGGCACGGCCTTGGGATTGACCAGGTGGCGGTAGGCCAGCAGCTCGAAGGAGAACACGTCGACCTTCTCCTTGGTCTTCTTGCCCTCGCGGATCACGTTGCGGCTGTAGTGGTGGGCGAAGCTGGGCTCGATGCCGTTGCTGGCGTTGTTGGCCAGGCTCAGCGAGATGGTGCCGGTGGGCGCGATCGAGCTGTGGTGGGTGAAGCGCGCGCCGGTTTCGGCCAGCTGCTCGACCAGCTCGGGCGCCACTTCGGCGACCTTCTGCATGTAGCGGCTGTACTTGGCGTGCAGCACCTTGCCGGGGATTTCCTGGCCGAGCTTCCAGCCGTCGGCCGCCATTTCCGGGCGCTTGCGCAGCATCTCGGCGGTGACGGTGAAGCGCTCCTCCATGATCGGCGCCGGGCCCTTTTCCTCGGCCAGGCTGAGCGCGACTTCCCAGCCGGCCACCGCCATGTCGCGGGCGATGCGCTCGGTGAACTCGCAGCTCTCCTTGCTGCCGTACTTCATCTTGAGCATGGTCACGGTGCTGCCCAGGCCCAGGAAGCCCATGCCGTGGCGGCGCTTGCGCAGGATCTCGTCGCGCTGCTGCTGCAGGGGCAGGCCGTTGACCTCGACCACGTTGTCGAGCATGCGGGTGAACACGCGCACGACTTCCTTGTATTCCTCCCAGTCGAAGCTGGCCTGGTCGGTGAAGGCGTTGCGCACGAACTTGGTCAGGTTGACCGAACCCAGCAGGCAGGCGCCGTAGGGCGGCAGCGGCTGTTCGCCGCAGGGGTTGGTGGCGCGGATGTTCTCGCACCACCAGTTGTTGTTCATCTCGTTGACCTTGTCGATCAGGATGAAGCCCGGCTCGGCGTAGTCGTAGGTGGACACCATGATCATGTCCCACAGGTGCCGGGCCTTGAGGTGGCCGTAGACCTTGCAGGCGACCATGCCGTCGTCGCGGACCACGTAGTTGGTGTGGGTGGGCCAGTCGCGCCAGACCACCTGGTCGGCGTTGGCCAGGTCGACGTCGCCGATTTCCTTCTCGTTGATCGGGAACACCAGCGGCCAGTCGGCATCGTCGGCCACCGCCTGCATGAAGCCGTCGGTGATCAGCAAGCTGAGGTTGAACTGGCGCAGGCGGCCGTCCTCGCGCTTGGCGCGGATGAAGTCGCGCACGTCCGGATGGCTGACGTCGAAGGTGCCCATCTGCGCGCCGCGGCGGCCGCCGGCCGAGGACACGGTGAAGCACATCTTGTCGTAGATATCCATGAAGGACATCGGGCCGGAGGTGTACGCGCCGGCGCCGGCCACGAACGCGCCGCGCGGGCGCAGGGTGCTGAACTCGTAGCCGATGCCGCAGCCGGCTTTCAGGGTGAGGCCGGCCTCGTGGACCTTGTCGAGGATGCCGTCCATCGAATCGGTGATGGTGCCCGACACGGTGCAGTTGATGGTGCTGGTGGCGGGCTTGTGCTCGAGCGCACCGGCGTTGGAGGTGATGCGGCCGGCGGGGATCGCCCCGCGGCGCAGCGCCCAGGTGAAGCGCTCGTTCCAGTAGGCGCGCAGCTCGGGCGTGGGCTCGGCATCGGCCAGAGCCCGCGCCACGCGCTGGTAGGTGGCGTCGATGTCGGTGTCGATCGGCACGCCGGCCTTGGTCTTGAGGCGGTATTTCTTGTCCCAGATGTCGGTCGAGGCGGGCTGCATCGGGATTTCCTGCTGCGCAGGGGCTCCGCCCGCCGGGTTTTTCACCGCCTCCAGACGTACTGTGCTCATTCCTGGTGTTCTCCGTGTTGCGTGCCGCGGGGCGGCGGCCTTCTTGTGGTTGTAGGTGTAGCGCCTTGCCTGTGCCCGTGCGGGCAAAAAACCGTTAGCGGCGCCGGGGCGCGAACCGCGCCGACGGCGATGCCGCGACCGGCTGTGCCCTCGTGGGGCCACGCCCTGCCGCCTGGATGCTGACTGTTCTGCGTTGTGCCTCGACTGCCGTCACGAGCCCTCCCCAAGGCGTCGGTTTTCCGGCTGTTACTCCGGCTGGTGTAGCGACTGCTCCGCGGTATTCCGGCCTGTTTTGAGGATTGGTGCTTTGCACAAACCCCCAATGTCTGGGCCCTGCCCGCCGCGTCGACCCCAAGATGTAGTGGCGGCGCGGGATACCACGCTACGCCCGTCACAGTTGGCATGTCAACAGTATTTCGATGAATGCGCAGATTCCCCGGACATTCCCGGCGCCCGGTTGGCGACCTGCCGCGAAACCGCTTTCAGCACCGATTTCGGGCGCCGGGCGGACACTGCAGTGGATCCCCGGCGGCAGCCCCCGAACGCGCCGGACGCTTGAATCCCCGCGTCGGGACGCGATCTGATAGCGCTCCTGCCCCAATGCCTGCGCGGCTGCGGCCGCCCGAACGATTTTCGAGAACGTCCATGCAACGCCCCAAGCCCCTGACCACCCTGCTCGCCCTGTCCCTTGCCGCCGCGTTCGGCGGCTTTGCCGCCACCGCGCTGCGCGACGGCCTGGAGCAGCCGGCGCGGGCCGAACCCGGCGCCGCCGCGAGCGTGCCCGCGGTGGCCCAGCTGCCGGCATCGCTGCCCGGCCAGCCCCTGCCCTCGCTGGCGCCGATGCTGCAGCGGGTGATGCCGGCCGTGGTCAGCGTGCACACCAAGCAGCGGGTGCGGGTCAGCCCGTTCGGCGACGATCCGTTCTTCCGCCGCATGTTCCCCGAGCTGACCCAGGAGCGGATCAACGAATCGCTGGGCTCGGGCGTGATCATCGACGCGGCGCAGGGCCTGGTGCTGACCAACCACCACGTGATCGAGGGCGCCGACGACGTGTCGGTGACCCTGGCCGACGGGCGCACGCTCAAGGCCGAGTTCGAAGGCTCCGATGCCGATACCGACGTGGCCGTGATGCGGATCCCCACCGATGGCGCGCCGCTCACCGCGATCCCGCTGGCCGATTCGGGCAGCCTGAAGGTGGGCGACTTCGTGGTGGCGATCGGCAATCCGTTCGGGGTGGGCCAGACGGTGACCTCGGGCATCGTCTCGGCGGTGGGCCGCGCCAACCTGCCGGGCGTGGGCTTCCAGAACTTCATCCAGACCGACGCCTCGATCAACCCGGGCAACTCCGGCGGCGCGCTGGTCAACCTGGCCGGCCAGCTGGTCGGCATCAACACCGCCAGCTTCAATCCGCGCGGCTCGATGGCCGGCAACATCGGCCTGGGCTTCGCCATTCCCTCAAACCTGGCGGTGAGCATCAAGAACCAGCTGCTGGCGAACAATGGCGTGGTCCGACGCGGCACCTTCGGCATCGACACCCAGGACGTGGACGAGCGCACCTATCGCGGCCTGGGGCTGGACGAGGCGCGCGGCGTGGTGGTGACGCGGGTCTATCCGGGATCCGCGGGCGCCAAGGCGGGCCTGCAGGTGGGCGATGTGATCCTGGCCGCGAACGGCGAGCGCATCGACAGCAGCGTAGCGCTGCGCAACTTCCAGGGCCTGCAGGCGGCCGATGCGCAGGTGGCCCTGGACGTGCGCCGCGATGGCCGCGCGCTGCAGCTGACCACCGGGCTGAGCCTGGCGCCGCGCGATGGCGCGAGCTTCGACCCGCGCCTGGCCGGCGCGGTCTTTGCCGACCTGCCCGAGGCGCTGCGCCGCCAGGGCATCCGCGGCGTGCTGGTGGAAAGCGTGGCGCGCGGCAGCCGCGCGGCGCAGAACGGATTGCAGGCGGGCGACGTGATCCTGGCCGCGAGCAGCGGCGCGTTCAGCGATCTCGACGGATTCCGCGCGAGCCTGGCGCGTGCGCCCGAGCAGCTGGCGCTGCAGGTGCTGCGTGGCCGCGAACAAGGCCGGTTGCTGCTGCGCTAGGGAGGCCTGTGGGAGCGCGCTTGCGCGCGATTGCTCTTTCGGCGTTCCGAATCGGAATCGGAAGCTGGGTTTCCTGGGGACAGCAATCGCGGCCAAGGCCGCTCCCACAAAAGCCACTCCCACATTAATTGGCGCCGGTTTGGTGGTTCAGAGCTTTGCTGGCGTTACGCTCACGCGGGCTTTTCACCGGCTTGACCATGCTGCACCCACTGCGCCGCGGCGCGTGCCTTCCAACAAAACGAGGACCCGAACATGACACCGACCGCCACCGACAACCTCAAGAGCAACCTGGGTGAAACCGGCGCGCATCTGAAGCAGGCCGCAGGCGCGGCGGGCGATGCGATCAAGGGCGTGGCCGCTGCGGCTGGCGATGAAGCCAAGCTCGGCAAGGCGCAGGTGAAGGCCGAACTGGCCGACGGCGCACTGTCGGGCATCGCCGCGCTCGAGAGCGCGGGCGCTGCGTCGATGGAGCAGGTCGACGTGCTGATGGACAAGGGCCGCGACCTGATCGAGAGCGCCTCGGACCTGATCCGCGAACGCCCGCTGGCCTCGTTCGGCATGGCCTTCGCCGCCGGCTGGATCATCGCCAAGCTGGCGCGCAGCGGCGACAAGTAAGCCCACGCGACGATGGCGGAAGAAGGCGACCAGCCGGGAACGCGGCGGGACGAGGCCCAGCGCGCACCGGGCATCGACGAGGCGTTCGCGCAGCTCAAGGACACCGGACGCGCCACCTGGAGCGCGGGCAACGATGCGTTCAAGGCGTTCCGGATCCTGTTCAGTGCGGACGTGTCGCTGGCGCGCAGCGCCTTCGGCCGCACGCTGGCGCTCACCGGCGTAGCGATCGCGTTCGGCGCCTCGTGCTGGCTGCTGCTGATGGCCGCGCTGGTGACCTGGCTCAGCCGCGGCCTGGGCATGTCGTTCGCCGCGGCGCTGCTGCTGTGCGCGGTGCTCAGCGCCGCGATCACCGGCTGGGCGATCTGGCAGGCGCAGCGCTACTTCGACCACACCCGGATGCAGGCCACGCGCCGGCAGCTGGCGCGGCTGGGCATCGGCGAGCTGGCCGACTTCATGCCCGAGCCGAGTTCGGGCCAGTCCACCAAGAAAGCGGCCGAGCAAGTGGCCGAAAGCACCGACGGCCAACCCGTGAAGAAAGGACTCGGCGTCGACATCACCCCGCCATAGGCATGTCGCCATAACACGCTGCCGTGAGCGATCATCCGTCCAACGCACCATCGCACCTGGAGCAGACCCACGTGGGTTTCGAGCAACTGATCGAGAAAGTGCGACAGGCGGAGGTCGCGCTCGAGGCCAAGGAACGCCAGACCGGCGCCGACTGGCGCCAGGTGAAATCGTCCTGGCGCGCGATGTGGACGCCGGGGCGGATCGTGATCGCGGGCCTGGTGAGCGGCTTCATCGTGGGCCGCGCCGAGCCGTTCAAGAAGGCGGCGGGCGGCGGCACCCTGCAGCTGATCAGCGCGCTGAGCAGCCTGTTCGCCGGCGGCAGCGCGCAGGCCGCGGCGAGCGAGGCCTCGGATGCCAAGCAGGCCGCCGAAACCGTCGAGCGTAAGACCGACGGCATGCCGCCGCCGGCCAACGACGACACCCCGGAACCACCGCCGCCCTACGAGGTTCCGGAGACCTTTCGCGGCAGCGGCCACCTGTGAGCACGCCCGACGCCATGCCCGCTGCGCCGGCACCTGCCGCCGCCGGCGGCACGACCGGTCCCGCGTCACCGGGTGAGCGCGGTGGGGTCGTCCGCGCCAGCACCTCGCTGCGGATCCTGGCCGCGCTGGCGATCATCTTCACCGCATGGGCCGCGCAGGACCTGATCCTGCCGATCCTGCTGGCGCTGTTCTTCTCCCTGGTCGGCAATCCGATCATCCGCGTCCTGGGCAAGCTGTGGATCCCGCGCGCACTGGCGGCCGTGCTGCTGGTGGCCGCCGGGATCGCCGGCGTGGTCGCGCTCGGGCGCGAACTGGTGGAACCGGCGAGCGCATGGGTGGAGCAGGTACCGCGCGAGCTGCGCCAGTTGGGGCCGCAGCTCAAGCGCATGACCAAGCCGATGGCCGACGCCAACAAGGCCGCGGAAAATATCGCCCGCGCGGCCGACGGCAGCGCCCGCAACGTGCAGGTGGTGCGCACCGAACTCAACGATCCCTACGGCGCACTCACCACCACGCCCAAGCTGCTGGCCTCGGTGCTGGCGGTGGTGCTGCTGACTTTGTTCTTCATGATCTTCGGCGAACGCCTGCAGCATGCGGCGATCGCGAACCTGCCCAACCGCCAGCAGAAGCGGCTGACGGTGGACATCCTGCAGTCGATCGAGCAGGAGATCTCGCGCTACGTGCTGACCATCAGCCTGATCAACGTGGCGGTAGGACTGGTGCTGGCGGCCGCGCTGCACTGGTTCTGCGACCTGTCGATGCCCGAAGCGCTGCTGTGGGGCACGGTCGCGGCGGTGCTGAACTTCGCGCCCTACGTGGGCCCGCTGATCGGCGTGCTGCTGATGCTGCTGATGGGCTTCGTGGAGTTCGACTATCCGCTGCCGTCGATGTTGCCGGCCGCGATCTACCTGGGCCTGCATACGATCGAGGGCCAGATCCTGACCCCGCTGGTGCTCGGCAAGCGCATGGCGATCTCGCCGCTGGTGCTGATGCTGGCGCTGATGGTGTTCGGCTGGGCCTGGGGCATCATCGGCCTGCTGCTGGCGGTGCCGCTGATCGTGTGCGTCAAGATCGTGCTGACCAAGATCGATGGGCTGGAAGGCTGGGCGAAGGTGCTGGAGTAGCGCGAGACCTGCTCCGCTGCTGCGGGAGCACCGGAAGACGCGGACGACGTAGCCCACAAAGCGGAGCAAGCTCTGCTCTACAATGCGCGCGTGAGTTTCACCGTCCGCGCCATCACCCTGGATCTCGACGACACGCTCTGGCCCTTCGCGCCGATCGGCGCGAGGATCGAACAGAGCCTGCACGACTGGTTCCTGGAACACAGTCCGGCGACGGCCGAGCGCTTTCCGCTGTTGAACGGCACGTCCCCCGGCATGCACGCCCTGCGCAGCCAGGTGCACGCCGACAATCCGCACCTGGTGCACGACCTGTCCGCGCTGCGGCGCCTGACCATCGAGCGCGCGCTGCGCGAGACCGGCGGCGATCCGGGCCTGGCCCACGCCGCACATGCGCTGTTCCACCGCGAGCGCAACCGGGTGGACTTCTACCCCGATGCGCTTGACGGCCTGCAGCGCATCGCCGCACGCGTGCCGGTGCTCGCCTTGTCCAACGGCAATGCCGACCTGGCGGCGATCGGCATCGACCATCTGTTCGCCGATCAGCTCAGCGCACTGATGCACGGCACGCCCAAGCCCGAAGCCGGGATCTTCCTGGCCGCGTGCGCCCGGCTGCAATGCGCGCCGGACGAGGTGCTGCACGTGGGCGACGACATCGCGCTGGACATGCTCGGCGCGTCGCGCGCAGGACTGCGCAGCTGCTGGATCCACCGCGGCGACAAGCCCGGCGACGCGATGCCGTGGCCGGCGCACGAACCCGCGCCCGACCTGCAGTTCGATTCGCTGACCGCGCTCGCCGACTGGCTGGATGCCGCGGCGGTGAGATCGGCTGCCGCCTAGGCGGCGGCGCGGATCACCTGGGCCGCGCGGCTTCCTTGCCGGCCGCGCCCTGCCCGGCATCGACGGCAGCCAGTTCGCGCTGCCAGTAGGCCTGCAGCTGGCGCGCCTCCTTCGGCTCGAGTTCGGCCTGCAGCGCGGGCAGCAGCGCATCGGCCGCTGCGGCATCGCCCTGCCGGTACAGTTCGCGCGCCAGTTCCACGCGTGCGCGCTGGTCGGTGCGCAGATTGCCGAACGGATCGAAATACGAATCCACGCGGCTGCGGTCGAGCACGCCGTTCCAGGTCGGCATCGCACGCGCGGCCGGGTCGGCGGCGATGGCGCGGTAGCGTACGACGGCGGCGGCCGCATCGATGCGCCCGGTCAGCCGCGCATGCCGGGTGCGCAGCAAGCGGGTTTCCGGATCCTCGCGCTCGCGTTCCAGCGCATCGAGCACGCGCGCCACCCAGGGCCAGTCGACGTTGCCGGTGCCCGCCTGGGCACCGAGCAGGTTGAAGCTGGCGATGGCGACGCGGTGCGCGCGGTTGCTGACGCGCTCTGCCTCCTGCAACGTCGGCGCCGGCAGCGAGGACGGCTGCACCAGCGCGATGCGCGGATCGTCGGCGAGGATCGACTCGATGTCGTGCTTGTGGAACTCGCCCACCACCACCAGCACGGTGCCGCCGGGCCAGCGCCGCGCCGCGGCCCGGATCCGCTGCGCCTGCATGAACGTGCGGTACAGATACATGCGCCGGGCCAGGTCGCGCGAGGCAGGCTGCGTGGGGGTGCGGATCCATTCGTGCACCTTGGCCAGCGACTCGACATCGTCGGCCTGGAAGAATCCGCGGCGCAGCGCCTCGACTTCGGGGAACGAAAGGAAGCCCTGGAACCCGGAGGGTCGCCGCACCTCGGGTGGCTCGGACAGGGCCAGGCCCCATCCGAGCATCTGGTCTTCGCGCGGGGGCTCCCAATCGAACGGGCAGATCTCCAACCCGTGCTCGCGCGCATAGGGCAGCACCACGTCCTGGATCTCGTAGGTGAATTCGTAGTGGTCGTTGCGCGCGTATGCCTCCGGCTCGCGCTCCACGCACACCGCGTCCGGCGCCAGCTGCCGGATGAAGGCGAGCAGCATGCCCGGCTGGTCCGCCTCGGACACGAGCTGCGCGGCGTGGTTCACGCCCAGCACCACCACGCGCGTGGGCGCCGGGGCCTGCGGGCCTTCAGCGCGCGCAGCGACGCACACACACAGCAGCAGCACGGTCGACAGCAAGCAGCGCCAACGCATCACGCATCACCTCGGTAAAAAATCCGCCCGGATTCCATCATGGGCACGCCTGCCGCAGGCAGTGGCGACAGTCATGCGACCGCGTGAGCGCCTCGCGCATCCACACGCGCGCGCCAAACCGGCACCGCGGCGCCCGGCTAGAATGGCTCCGTGGCCGACCAACGGCCCTTCCGCAGCGCATCGACATGAATCCAGCCGACGCATTCGCCGCCAGCTCCGCCGACGCCCGTCCGCTGCACTGCGTGCAGCAGGCCGGACTGGACGAATGGCGCCAGGCGCAGCTGCCGGAAATCGGACAGTGGCTGGACGCGCAGACCTTCAGCGCGGGCACGGGCAGCCTGGTGCTGCTGCCGGGTGGCAACGGCATCGGCGGCGCGGTGCTCGGCGTTGCGGACCCGCACGATCCATTCGCCTACGCGCACGCGCCCTATGCGCTGCCGCCGGGCGACTGGCGCCTGCAGGGCGAACTGGACGATGACGCGCGCCGTGCGCTGCAGCTCGGCTGGGGCCTGGGCGCGTACCGGTTCACCCGCTACAAGGCGGCCACGCGCGCACCCGCGCGGCTGGTGCTGGACGATGCGGATGCCGAAACCGCCGACCTGATCGCGGCCTGCACGCGGGTGCGCGACCTGGTCAACACCCCGACCGAGCACATGGGCCCGCAGGAGCTCGAGCAGGTGGTGCGCGAGATCGCGCTGGCCCACGGCGCTGAAGTCGAGGTGGTGGAAGGCGATGCGCTGCTGGAGGCCAATTTCCCGGCGATCCATGCGGTGGGACGGGCCTCGCACCGCGCACCGCGCCTGATCGAACTGCGCTGGGGCGATGCCAGCCATCCGCATCTGGCCCTGGTCGGCAAAGGCGTGTGCTTCGACACCGGCGGTTTGGACATCAAGGCCGCCGCCGGCATGCGCAACATGAAGAAGGACATGGGCGGCGCGGCGCATGCAATCGCGCTGGCCGAGCTGGTCATGGCGCGCAGGCTGCCGCTGCGGCTGACCCTGCTGGTGCCGGCGGTGGAGAACGCGATCGGACCCAACGCCTTCCGCCCCGGTGAGGTGGTCGCCACGCGCAAGGGCGTGAGCGTGGAAATCGACAACACCGATGCCGAAGGCCGGATGGTGCTGTGCGATGCGCTGGCCTACGCCGGCGAGCAATCGCCCGCACTGCTGCTGGACTTCGCCACCCTCACCGGCGCGGCGCGCATCGCACTGGGCCCCGAGTTGCCGGCGCTGTACAGCAACGACGATGCGCTGGCGCACGACTGGCTGGCGGCCGGCACGCAGACCCGCGATCCGCTGTGGCGGATGCCGCTATGGCAGCCGTACGTGCGTTATCTGACCAGCCACGTGGCCGACATCGCCAACGCCAGCAGTTCGACCATGGCCGGCAGCATCACCGCCGCGATCTACCTGCAGCGCTTCGTGCCCAAGGGCCAGGCCTGGGCGCATCTGGACGTGTACAGCTGGAACGACAGCGAGCGTGCGGGCCGCCCGGTGGGCGGCGAGGCGCAGGCGCTGCGCGCCGCGTTCGCAATGCTGAAAGCGCGCTACGCCTAAGCGGCACGACCAGGCCGGCGCCGGCGGCCGGATCGCAGGCGTCGCAGGCTAGTCGTCATCTCGTGGCGGCGCCTCGCGCGCACCGGTCACGCCATATTCGACCGGCAGGCAGGCGTAGAACAGATCCAGGCCTTCGGCTTCGAGTGCCGCGATAAACGCGTCCGCCTGTTGCGCCGACACGATGAACTCGACCAGCACCGGTTCCTGCCCCGCAAGCTCGAAAAAATGCTGTTCGTGGCGCAGGCCATGCCGGCCGTAACCGGCCATCGCGCGGTAGGCCGAGCCGCCCGGGATGCCGAGCTTGCGCGCGTGGTCGAGCAGCCAGGCGTAGACCGGCTCGCCGTGATGCTTGCGGTACTCGTAGGTGTACAGCCGCAGATGCACGCCCTTCATGCGCCACCTCCCGAATATCGCAGCAACATGCGCACGGCGAGGATGCCGGCCAGCGTGGCCAGCAGCGAACCGACCACGTGCGCAGCGACGGCGACGGAAGCCCAGCCGTACTGACCGCGCAGGAGCAGGGTCGTGGTTTCCGCCGAGAACGTCGAGAACGTGGTCAGGCCGCCGAGAAAGCCCGTCGTCACCGCCAGCCGCAGCGCCGGCGGCAGGGTCTCGAACTGCACGAACAGGCCAAGCACCAGGCCCATCAGGAAACCGCCGACCAGGTTCGCGGCCAGGGTGCCCAGCGGGACGTTCGGAAACAGCGGATTCAACGCGCTGCCCAGACCCCATCGCAACAGCGCCCCGAGGCCCGCCCCGACGAATACGCTCAACGCTGCCATCGCATCCACGCGGGTCTCCTCTACGGCTTCGGCGCATACCGCTGCCGCAACACTTCTTCGCCCAGCCGGCGTTGCGCCAGCACGCACCCGGCGCCGGGGGCAGGCATCCGCCATGGTGGCGGTTCGCGCTTGCCGGAGCAGGCCATCGCCTGCCGCCGGAATCATACGCAATCGACAGCGGCGCACGGCGCGGCTATCCGCGTGCATATGCGCCATTGATACCCTTGACAACTCTAGTTTATAGAGTACTCTGCGATATCTCCACGAACGGAGCACACACATGCCCAGTCACGAGCAGCTGCAGCAGGATCTCGACTACATCGCCGGCGCCGTGCGCCGCCGCGACCGGCCGATGGGCGTGCCGGCGATCTATTTCCTGTGGGCCGCGATCATTGCGGTGGGATTCGCCCTGCCCGACTTCGCGCCACGGGCCACCAACCTATTCTGGCTCGCGGCCGGCGTCGGCGGCGGACTGCTGAGCTGGTGGCTGGGCGCGCGCGCGGAACAGCGCAGCGGCATCAACGACCGCGAGCTGGGCCTGCGCTACGGCCTGCACTGGGGCATCGGCGGCATCGCCTTCCTGCTCACCGCGTTGCCGATGTTCATGGGCCGGGTGAGCCCGCAGCAGGGCGGTGCCGGTTTCCTGTTCACCACAGGCCTGCTGTATGCGCTGGCGGGCGTGCACCTGGAACGCCCGTTGCTGTGGAGCGGCGTGCTCATGCTCGCCGCCTACGGCGTCATGACCGTGTTCGTGCCGCCTTATGCCTGGACCATCACGGGTGTCGTCATCGCGCTGTCGCTGGTGTGGGCGGGCCTGGCGGCGCAGCGCGCGCTCGCGCAGGACGCGGGTGCATGAAAGCCCTGGAGGGGCTCGATACAGTGCTGGAACACCGCGCCCGGCTGGCGATCGCGGTGCTGCTGGCGCGGCACGGCGAGATCAGCTTCGCCAGCTTCAAGCAGCAGCTCGACATGAGCGACGGCAACCTGGGCGCGCAGCTGCGCAAGCTCGAGGATGCCGGCTACATATCGCTGCGGCGTGATTTCGTCGAGCGCAAACCGGTGACCTGGTACGCGCTGACGAAACCGGGGCGCAAGGCGCTCGACCGCCACCTGCGTGCGCTGCGCGATGTGATCGCCGCCGCCGGATGAGTGCGAACCTGTGAGAAACCGTGCCCTGACGCGAACCACGGACAGCCTGGGGATGGCCGCAGCGCACGAGCGCGCGGGCAATGCCGGGTCGAAAGTGGCCCTTCCCCACCGTCGGGTGGGTAGTCAAACTACGCCCCGCCCCGCGACCGGAGGCTGCAAGGAGCGCTGTGCCGATGAGTTCGAACGCCGACCTGCTCAATTCGCTCAGGATCGACCGCAGCGCCCCGCCACCGCCCGCATCGCGCAAGGGCCTGTGGATCGCGCTGGCGGTGGTCGCAACGCTCGTGCTCATCGCCACGGCGGCGTGGCTGTTCTTCACCCGCGACCAGGGCGTCGTGGTGGAAACCGCGACGGTCACCGCCACGGGTGGCAATGGCGGCGCGGCGGCGTCGGTACTGGATGCCAGCGGCTATGTGGTGGCGCGGCGCATGGCCACGGTCTCGGCCAAGATCACCGGCAAGGTGCGTGAAGTGCTGATCGAGGAAGGCCAGCGCGTCGAGGAAGGCCAGGTCATGGCCACGCTCGACCCGATCGATGCCGATGCCCAGCGCGAACTCAGCGCCTCGCAGCTGCAGGCGGCGCGCAGCCAGGCGACCGGCGTGCAGGCACGCCTGCGCGAGGCCGAGGCGAATGCCGCGCGGCTGTCGCGCCTGGTCGGCCAGCAGCTGGTGTCGAAGGCGCAGTACGACCAGGCGGTGGCGGAGCGCGATGCCCTGCGTGCCGAACTGGTCACCGCGCAGCGCAACGCGAAGGTGGCGGCGGACTCGCTGCACATCTCCGACCTCGGCGTGGACAACACCATCGTGCGTGCGCCGTTCGCAGGCGTGGTGACGGCCAAGGCCGCGCAGCCGGGCGAGATCGTTTCGCCGCTGTCCGCAGGCGGCGGTTTCACCCGCACCGGCATCGGCACCGTGGTCGACATGGATTCGCTGGAGATCGAGGTGGAAGTCGGCGAGGCCTTCATCGGCCGGGTCAAGCCGAAGATGCCGGTGGAAGCCACGCTCAATGCGTATCCGGACTGGAAGATCCCGGCCGAGGTGATCGCGATCATTCCCGCCGCCGACCGCGGCAAGGCCACGGTCAAGGTGCGGGTGGCGCTGAAACAGAAGGACCCGCGGATCGTGCCGGACATGGGCGTCAACGTCAGCTTCCTCGAGGCCGCGCGCCCGGCCGACGCACCCGCGCGCCGTGGCGTGCGCGTGCCGTCGGACGCGATCGTGCAGCGCGATGGTGGCGACGTGGCCTTCGCGGTCACCGGCGAGGACGCGGATCGCGCCGAACTGCGCACGCTCAAGCTGGGCCGCGCGCTGGGCGGGGACCGCGAGGTGCTGTCCGGCCTGAGCGCCGGCGAGACCGTGGTGCTGGATCCGCCGGCAGAGCTGCAGGACGGCGGGAAGGTACGCAAGGCGGAGGCGGAAGCGTCGAAATGACGCCTCCCCATCCGTCGGCACCCTTGTACGGCAATGCAAACAGCAACGCAGGACTACCTAACGGAGTGACGCAATGGCAACCCTGGTATCGACCCGCAACCTGAGCAAGACCTATCAGCGCGGCCCGGAAAGGATCGAGGTGCTGCACGGCGTGGACCTGGAGATCGACCGCGGCGATTTCATCGCGCTGATGGGACCTTCGGGCTCCGGCAAGAGCACCCTGCTCAATCTGATCGGCGGGCTGGACGCGCCGACCGCGGGCGAGATCACCGTGGACGGGGCACGCATCGACCAGATGCGCGGCGGCCAGCTGGCGCAGTGGCGCAGCGACCATGTCGGCTTCGTGTTCCAGTTCTACAACCTGATGCCGATGCTGAGCGCGCAGAAGAACGTGGAGCTGCCGCTGCTGCTCACGCCGCTGGGCGCATCGCAGCGCAAGCAGAACGCGGAAACCGCGCTCAAGCTGGTCGGCCTGGGCGACCGTATCAAACACAAGCCGAACGAACTGTCCGGCGGCCAGCAGCAGCGCGTGGCGATCGCGCGCGCGATCGTGTCCGACCCGACCCTGCTGATCTGCGACGAGCCCACCGGCGACCTGGATCGCCAGTCGGCCGAGGAGATCCTGGGCCTGCTGCAGACCCTCAACCGCGAGCACGGCAAGACGATCGTGATGGTGACCCACGATCCGAAGGCCGCCGAGTACGCGACCCACACGCTGCACCTGGACAAGGGTGTGCTGGTGGAACAGGTCGAGCACGCAGTGGAAAGGAACTAGTGATGAGGAACCAGAAACTAGAGGGGAAGCTGCCGCATCCGTCCTCGCTAGTTCCTAGTTTCTAGCCCCTAGTTCCTGTTTTCCGACAACGGGATACCGACATGAAATACCTGCATCTGATCTGGGCCGAGCTGTTCCGGCGCAAGACCCGTACCGTGCTCACCCTGCTGTCGATCCTGGCGGCGTTCCTGCTGTTCGGCCTGCTCAATGGCGTACGCGAGAGCTTTGCCGAGGCCGGGCGCAGCGCGCAGGGCGCCGAGCGCCTGCAGGTCGGCTCGCGCCTGTCCTTCATCCAGGCGCTGCCGATGGCCCTCAACAGCCGGATCGCGCAGGTGGACGGCGTCAAGACCGTCACCTACGCCAACTGGTTCGGCGGCGCCTACCAGGATCCGCGCAACCAGATCTTCAGCTTCGCCGTGGCACCGAACTATCTCGACGTGTATCCGGAGATCGCGGTCGATCCCAAGCAGCGCGCTGCGTTCAACAGCACCCGCACCGGCGTGCTGGTCGGCGAAGGCCTGATGAAGCGCTTCGGCTGGAAGGTGGGGCAGAAGATCCCGCTGCAGTCGACCATCTTCCCCAACCGCGACGGCAGCAAGAACTGGGACTTCGACATCGTCGGCACTCTGAGCGCCACCGACAAGAAGAGCGGCGGCTGGTACGACCAGATGCTGCTGCTGCAATGGAAGTACTTCGACGAGTCCACGCCCTACAACCAGGGCCAGGCCGGCTGGTACGTGGTCCGCGTCAACGACGCCAGCCAGGCCGACCGCGTGGCCAAGGCGATCGATGCGCTGTCAGCCAATTCGGCCAACGAAACCAAGACCCAGACCGAAGCCGCCGCGACCGCGGCGTGGATGAAGCAGACCGCCGATATCGGCCTGATCGTGGGTTCGATCATGGGCGCGGTGTTCTTCACCCTGCTGCTGCTCACCGGCAACACGATGGCGCAGGCGGTGCGCGAGCGCATCCCGGAACTGGCCGTGCTCAAGACGATCGGCTTCCGCGACGGCAGCGTGCTGGGACTGGTGCTGGCCGAATCGGTGCTGCTGGTGCTGATCGGTGGGGTGCTGGGACTCGCACTCGCGGCCGTGCTCGGGCCGATCGTGGGTGCGGGTTCGGGCGGCATGATCAACCTGCCGCCGATCGGGCTGAGCAGCTGGCTGCTCGGCCTGGCCCTGATGGTCGCGATCGGCCTGCTGGTGGGGGCGCTGCCCGCGCTGCGGGCGATGCGCCTGAACATCGTCGACGCACTGGCCGGACGCTGAAGATGGACAGCGACCGTTTGCGCGGCATCGCCGCACGGTCATGGCGAACACCCGGCGTGCCGGGCCGGGCCGGCCGGATGGATAACGCGGACTCAATGAGGACATTGCAATGAATCGCGTGAAAAACTTTTTCGGCGGCTTCGGACTGTTCCTGGCGGTGCTCGCCGGCATCGTCGCCTGGCTGGTACTGCCGTGGTTCGTGCTGCTGGGCATCGCGGCGCTGTTTGCGGTGTGGATGCTGGTCACCCGGCGCGGCCGCCAGGCGGCCTCGGTGACCGGCGTGGGCATCAGCACGCTGCGCCAGCGGCTGGGCGCCTCGTCGGTGATCGTGCTCGGCATCGCCGGCGTGGTCGGCGTGCTGGTGGCGATGCTGGCGATGGCCGAGGGCTACCGCCAGACCCTGCGGGCCAGCGGCAGCGAGGACACCGCGATCGTGATGCGCGGTGCTTCGGCGGCCGAGGTGATGTCGACGCTGATGAACGATGCGGTGAAGGTCATCGAGCAGGCGCCCGGCATCGCGCGCGATGCCGACGGCCGTGCGATCGCCTCGCCCGAGATCGTGGTGGCGGCCAACCTGCCGCTGAAGGACGGTGGCCCGGACGAGGACGGCAGCGTGCAGCTGCGCGGCGTCGGTCCGCAGGCGTGGGCCGTGCGTCCTGACCTGAAGATCGTGCAGGGCCGCAAGTTCGAATCCGGCCGGCGCGAGGTCGTGGTCGGCACCGGCGCGCAGGGCCAGTTCCGCGGCCTCGAGGTCGGCAAGCAGATCCGTCTGGGCAGCGAACTGTGGACGGTGGCGGGCGTGTTCCATGCCGGCGACGCGATGGATTCGGAGGTGTGGGGCGACGCCGACATCGTCGCGGCCACCTATCGCCGCGGCAGTACCCGCACCTCGGTGACCGTCAAGCTGGCCGACGCCAACGCGTTCAAGACCTTCAAGGCGAACCTCGCCTCCGATCCGCGGGTGGAGGTGGACACCCAGACCACGCTGGACTATTTCAGCAAGCAGTCCGAGCAGATGACCAAGATCATCCGCATCATCGGCATCGTGGTCGGGGCGATCATGGCGATCGGCGCGGTGTTCGGTGCGCTCAACACCATGTTCGCCACGGTCGCCTCGCGCGCGCGCGAGATCGCCACCTTGCGCGCGATCGGCTTCCGCGGCGTGCCCGTGGTCGTTGCGGTGATGCTGGAGACGATGCTGCTGGCCCTGCTCGGCGGGCTGATCGGCGGGCTCATCGCCTGGCTGATCTTCAACGGCTACACCGCCTCGACCATCGCCGGCGGCGTGGGCCAGCTTACGTTCGCGTTCCAGGTTTCGCCCGAGGTGCTGTGGACGGGACTGAAGTGGGCGCTGGCGATCGGTTTCGTCGGCGGCCTGTTCCCGGCGATCCGCGCGGCGCGGATGCCGGTGACCGAGGCCCTGCGCGCGGCGTGAGCGGCGCGCGCAGGCCATCGCTGGCCGAACAGGGCCGACAGCTGGCGGAGCTGCAGGCGCGGATCCTCGAGATCCACGACGACGCCGCCCTGCGCGCGCACGCGCAACCGCAGCGCGCGCAGGCCCACTTCGCCCGGGCCGAAGCCGAAGCGGCGCCCTTGGTGGCACAGGGCGCCAGGCTGCGCGACGAACTGATCGCACGCGCGCGTTTGCGCGCACGCCGGGCATGGGCCGTGGTGTCGTGCGCCAGCGCGCTGATCGCGGCATTGGTCGGCTGGCTGCTGTTGCAGCGCTGAGCTTGCGGTCCGCTGCCCGCAGGCCGGGCCGCCGCGGCTGCGCGGTCGAGCCCTCACAGGTCGAGGGACGGTGCCGGCTGCGTCATCCGGTTTGAACGAAACCCCGGTTACGGTCCGCATCCTGTCGGGAGTAAGCTGCAAGCACCCCCAGCCGCCGCCAGGGAGTTGTGCATGAAACTGATCGTCAACGGCAGTACGCACGAGGTCGACGCCCCGGCCGACATGCCCTTGCTCTGGGTGCTGCGCGACCTGATGGGCATGACCGGCACCAAGTTCGGTTGCGGCATCGCGCAATGCGGCGCCTGTACGGTGCATGTGGACGGGGCGCCATTGCGCAGCTGCGTGACCCCGGTCGAAGCAGTCGCCGGCAAGAAGATCACCACCATCGAGGGCCTGTCGGCCGACGGCAGCCATCCGGTGCAGAAGGCATGGGCCGAACTCGACGTGGTCCAGTGCGGCTACTGCCAGTCCGGGCAGATCATGTCGGCCGTGGCGCTGCTGGCGCAGGTACCGACCCCCAGCGATGCCGACATCGACCATGCGCTGAGCGGAAACATCTGCCGCTGCGGCACCTATCCGCGTATCCGCGCGGCGGTGCATCGCGCGGCCGAACTGTCCAAGGCCTGAGGACCGCGCGATGAACGCCATCCAGAAAACCAGCCGGCGTGGGTTCCTCAAGGCCGGCGCGCTCGCCGGCGGCGGACTCGTGATCGGTTTCGTGGTGCCCGTCGCCGCGCGCATGGCGTTGGCGCAGCAGGCGCAAGCCGCCACCACGGCTTCTTTCGCGCCCAATGCCTTCCTGCGTATCGCGGGCGACGACAGCATCACCGTGCTGCTGGCGCATTCCGAGATGGGCCAGGGCATCTGGACCGCGTTGCCGATGCTGATCGCCGAGGAGCTCGACGCCGACTGGTCCAGGATCACGGTCGAGCATGCGCCCGCCGCGCAGGCTTATGCGCATACCGGCTTCGGCATGCAGATGACCGGCGGTTCGACCACGACCTGGAGCGAGTTCGACCGCTATCGCCAGGCTGGGGCTGCGGCGCGCGCGATGCTGGTGCAGGCCGCCGCCGCGCGGCTCGGCGTGCCGGCGGCGGAGATCCGAACCGAGAACGGCGAAGTCGTCGCCGGCGATCAGCGCGTGCGCTACGGAGCGCTCGCCGACGACGCCGGCAAACTCGCCGCGCCGGATCCGAAGTCCCTGGCCCTCAAGGACCCGAAGGCCTGGAAACTCATCGGCAAGCCGACCCGGCGCCTGGACACGCCGGAAAAGATCAGCGGCCGTGCGATCTTCGGCATCGACGTGCAGTTCGATGGCCTGAAGACCGCGATGGTCGCGCGCGCACCGGTGTTCGGCGGCAGCGTGAAATCCTTCGACGCCACGGCCGCGAAAGCCGTGCCCGGCGTGCGCGACGTGGTGCAGGTGCCCAGCGGCGTCGCGGTGATCGCCGACCATTACTGGGCCGCGAAGCTCGGCCGCGACGCGCTCAAAGTCGACTGGGATCCGGGCCCGAACGCCGCGCTCGACACGCAGGCCCTGCACGCCGAGTTCGCGAAGCTCGCCGGCACGCCCGGCGCGGTCGCCGTGCAGGCCGGCGACGCCGCCGCGGCAATGGCCACGGCGGCGAAGACGGTGGAAGCCGAATACACCGTGCCCTATCTCGCGCACGCAACGATGGAGCCGTTGAACTGCACGGTGAAGATCGATGCCGACCAGTGCGAGATCTGGACCGGCACCCAGTTCCAGACCATCGATCAGCAGGTCGCCGCGAAGATCACCGGTCTGAAGCCCGAGCAGATCCTCATTCACACCACCTTCCTCGGCGGCGGCTTCGGCCGGCGCGCCACGCCGACGTCGGATTTCGTCAACGAGGCGGTGGAAGTGGCGAAGGCCGCCAAGGTGCCGGTCAAGACGGTGTGGTCGCGCGAGGACGACATGCGCGGCGGCTACTACCGACCGGCCTACGTGCAGAAGGCGAAGGTCGGGCTGGACGCCGATGGTGTTCCGGTTGCCTGGCAGCAGGTGATGGTCGGACAGTCGATCCTCGCCGGCACGCCGTTCGAGCCGATGATGGTGAAGAACGGCATCGATGCCACCTCGGTCGAGGGCGTCGCCGACTCGCCCTACGTCAAGGGCACGCCGGCGCATCGGGTCGACCTGCATTCGCCCAAGACCGGCATCCCGGTGCTGTGGTGGCGCTCGGTCGGGCACAGCTACAACGGCTTCGTGATGGAGAGCCTGGTCGATGAGCTCGCCCATGCCGCCGGCAAGGATCCGCTCGCATACCGACGCCAGCTGCTCAAGGACCATCCGCGCCATCTGGCCGCGCTCAACCTGGCGGCGGAAAAATTCGGCTGGGACACGCCACTCGCCAAGGGCCGCGGCAAGGGCATCGCCGTGCATGAGTCCTTCGGCAGCTTCGTCGCCCAGGCGGCGGAAGTCTCGGTCGAGGACATGCGCGATGGCAGCCGTGCGATCAAGGTGCATCGCGTGGTCTGCGCGATCGACTGCGGTCCGGTGGTGAACCCGCTGACCGTGGCCGCGCAGATGGAATCCGGGATCGCATTCGGTCTTGGCGCGGCGCTGTACTCGAAGCTGACCTTCAGGGACGGCCGCGTGCAGGAATCCAACTACCACGACTACCGGGTGCTGCGCATGTCGGAAATGCCGAAGGTCGAGGTCCACATCGTGCCGAGCAGCGAAAAGATGGGCGGCGTCGGCGAACCGGGCACGCCGCCGATCGCGCCGGCGGTTGCGAACGCGGTGTTCGCGCTGACCGGACAGCGCCTGCGCGAGCTGCCGCTGCGGCTCGCCGCCAATGACACCGCCGCCACTTCCGCGGCGAAGTCCTGAGGAGGCATGCGCATGCGCCGGTTACTCGCGATCCTTCCCGCGACAATCCTTCTCGCCCTCGCGCCCGCTGCCTGCAAGCGCGCGAGCCCCGAGCAGCAGGCACAGGGGCTGGAGGCGTTCAAGACCGTGGAGCAGGTGTTCCAGCACCCGCGCTGCAGCAACTGCCACATCCCCGGCGACGCGCCGCTGCAGTTCGATACGCAGACGCCACATGCGATGAACGTGGTGCGCGGCCCCGACGGACACGGCGCGCCCGGCCTGCCGTGCAGCACCTGCCATGGCGAGAAGAATTCGCCGGCCAGCTACGGCCCGCACGCGCCGCCCGGCGCCCCGCACTGGGGCCTGCCGCCGCCGGACCAGAAGATGGCCTGGATCGGCGTGCCCGCGGCGGAGCTGTGCGCGATGATCAAGGACAAGAAGCGCAACGGCGATCGCGACCTCGACGCCATGTTCAAGCATGTCAGCGAGGACAAGCTGGTGCTGTGGGGCTGGGAGCCGGGCGGCGAGCGCAAGCCGGTGCCGGTGCCGCACGAGCGCTTCGTGGCCGCATTCAAGACCTGGATGGACGCAGGCGCCCCCTGCCCCGGCGCTTGAGTGACTTCGAACGGCGCAGGGCGGGCACGTTCATGTGCCCGCCGCGCGATCGATTGAATACGCCCGGCAAGCCGCAGCTTGTCTGTAGATCCGAGTCTGCCCGGACAGCTAGCTCCTGGGTTCCAGGCAAGCCCGGCCCTGCAGAAGCCCGTCATGCCTGACGCAGCGACAACAACCGGTCTCGCCCTCCAATCACGTTGTCGAAGGCAAACCCCCATCCGCCCCCGGATCGAGTCCGGGGCAAGCTCTCCGGGCACCTTCTCACGGAGGGAGAAGGACAAGACCAGCGACGGAGGCCTCCGTGAACGCCGCAAGCAAGCTGTCCCGCCGCAATTTACTCAAAACCGCCACGCTGGCCGGCGGCGGCCTGGTCATCGGCATCGCCATCCCAGTGGCGAAGCGGTTTGCGCTCGCGCAGGAAGCGCAGGCCTTGGCCGCCTTCGCCCCCAACGCTTTCCTGCGCATCGCCGCTGACGACAGTATCACCGTGCTGAGCGCGCATTCGGAAATGGGCCAGGGCATCTGGACCATGCTGCCGATGCTGATCGCCGAGGAACTCGACGCCGACTGGTCGAGGATCAGGGTCGAGCACGCGCCGGTTGCGCCGGCCTACATGCACTCCGCGTTCGGCGGCCAGACTACCTTCGGTTCGAGCTCCACCTGGTCGGAGTTCGATCGTTACCGCCAGGCCGGCGCCGGCGCGCGCGCGATGCTGCTGCAGGCCGCGGCCATGCGCTTGAACCTGCCGGTCGAACGACTGCGCACCGAGAACGGCACAGTCGTCGCCGGCACGCAGCGCATTCGCTATGGCGAGCTTGCCGACGATGCCGGCAAGCTCGCACCGCCCGACCCGGCCTCGCTCAAGCTCAAGGACCCGGAGGACTGGAAGTTCATCGGCAAGCCCACCAAACGCCTCGACACGCCGGAGAAGACCAGTGGCCGCGCGCAGTTCGGCATGGACGTGCAGTTTCCTGGCCTGCTGACCGCGTTGGTCGCGCGCTCGCCGGTGTTCGGCGGCACGGTGAAATCGTTCGACGACGCCGCGGCCAAGGCCATCCCCGGCGTACGCAATGTGGTGCAAGTGCCCAGTGGCGTGGCGGTTGTCGCCGATCACTTCTGGGCCGCCAAACTCGGCCGCGATGCGCTGAAGATCGATTGGAACCTCGGCCCGAATGCCGGCCTCGACACTGCGCAGCTGCGCGAGGAATTCCGCAGGCTCGCGGCGACGCCCGGCAACGTGGCGGCACAGGCAGGCGACGTGGAGGCCGCACTCGCGAAGGCGGCGAAGACGCTGGACGTGGAGTACGCCGTGCCCTATCTCGCACACGCGCCGATGGAACCCCTCAACTGCACGGTGAAGATCGACAAGGATGGCTGCGAGCTCTGGACCGGCACCCAGTCCCAGACCGGTGACCAGCTGGCCGCCGCGAAGATCACTGGCCTCAATCCCGAGCAGGTCCGGCTCCACACGATGTTCCTCGGCGGCGGTTTCGGCCGGCGCTTGCCGTCGGATTTCGTCATCGAGGCCGTGCATGTCGCCAAGGCCGCCGGTGCGCCGGTCAAGACGGTGTGGACGCGCGAGGACGACATTCGGGGCGGCTACTACCGGCCGATGTTCGTGCAACAGGTGCATGTCGGACTCGGCGCCGGCGGCTTGCCGGTCGCTTGGCAGCACACGCTGGTCGGGCAGTCGCTCGCCGCCGGCACGCCGCTCGAACCGATGATGGTGAGGAACGGCGTCGACGCCTTTTCGGTCGGTGGCGTCATCGATGCGCCCTATCTCAAGGCCATCCCGGACCATCGCGTCGACCTGCATTCGCCCGCGACGGGCATACCTGTGCTGGTGTGGCGCTCGGTCGGGCCCAGCTACAACGTGTTCGTGATGGAAAGCCTCATCGACGAACTCGCGCACGCGGCCGGCAAGGACCCGGTCGAATACCGACGCTTGCTGCTGAAGGATTATCCGCGCCACCTGGGCGTACTCGACCTGGCCGTGGAAAAGGCCGGCTGGAAGACGCCACGGGCGCAGGGCCGCGCGCGCGGCGTGGCGGTATTCGAAACTGCCGGCAGTTACGTCGCCGAAGTGGCGGAGGTATCGATGGAAGACGACCCGGTCGCCGGCCGCGCGATCCGCGTGCATCGCGTCGTGTGCGCGGTAGACTGTGGCATCGTGGTCAATCCGGAGGGCGTCCGTGCGCAAATGGAATCCTCCATCGCCTTTGGATTGGCGGCCGCGCTGCACAGCCGGCTCAGCTTCAAGGACGGCCGCGTACAGCAGTCGAACTTCCACGACTTCCGCGTGCTGCGCTTCAACGAGATGCCGCAGGTAGAGGTGCACATCGTGCCGAGCACCGAGAAACCCTCCGGCATCGGCGAGCCCGGCGTGCCGCCGATCGCGCCGGCGGTGGCGAACGCGGTCTTCGCGCTGACCGGCCAACGCCTGCGCGAATTGCCACTGGAACCCGCGGCGACCCAACCGGGCAAAGCCTGAGGCGGCCGCCATGGCAGTCCCGCCGATGTCGCCCTGCCCAACCACATGACCCGGCACGGGGGTATGAAAAAAGTGTCCACCGTTGCCTTACTGCCGCGCTAGCCGCGTTGCATGCCCTCCGCGGCGATCTTCCCAGCCAACCACTGCAACCCCGCGAGATGCTGTTGATCGTGGCTGCACAGGAAGTGCACGAGACCGCGCAGCGTGGTCGGGCCATAGCCTTCGAACACCGCCGGCCGCGCGAGCGTGGCGTCGTCCCAGGCGGCGATCATCCCGACCGTCTCGGCGCGCGCCTGCGCGAAACCGGCGAACGCCGCTTCGATATCGCGCGCCGCGTAGTTGCGCGCCGGGGTGACCGCCTCGCTGTCGATGTCCACCAGCACCGGTGCATGCTCATGCAGGGTGCGGCGGAAGCGTTCCCGGTAACCCTCGAGCTCGATGTCATGCACGTGCCACACCTGCTCGTGCGCGGTGAAGCGCTCGCTGGGAATGCCGTCCCAGGAGCGCGGCGCCCAGTGCGCGCGACCTTCCGGAATCGCGCGGTAGTGCGCCTGCAGTTGGCGGGGAAAGTCGCGCAGGGCCTGGAGCGTGGTGGCGTCGATCATGGTGCGGTCCTTTTCGCCCGCGCCGCTCATGCGGCGGCCGGCAACGCGACCCTGCGCGAGCGCAGCAGGCCATCGCCCGCGAACACCGCCAGCGCGAGCCAGATGAAGGCGAAGCCGATCGCGCGGTCGCGGTCGAACGGCTCGTGGAACACGAACACGCCGATCAGGAACTGCAGGGTCGGCGCGATGTACTGCATCAGGCCCACGGTCGACAGCGGAATCCGGCGCACCGCGAAGGCGAAGCCGACCAGCGGCAGCGCGGTGAGGATGCCGGCGAACACCAGCAATGCGCTGGTCCACGCACCGTAGCCTGCGCCGAAACCGCCCATGCCGTGGCTTTCGTTCCACAGCAGCCAGGCCAGCGTCGGCACGAAGAGGTAGGCGCTTTCCACGCCCATCCCGACGACCGAGTCGACCGCCGCCAGCTTGCGGATCAGGCCGTACAGCGCGAACGACAGCGCCAGGGCCATGGCGATCCACGGAAAACTGCCGTAGTTGAAGGTGAGCCACAGCACCCCGGCCGCGGCGATGCCCACCGACAGCCACTGCAGTGTCGACAGCCGCTCGCGCAGGAACAGCACGCCGATCACCACGTTGAGCAGCGGATTGATGAAATAGCCCAGGCTGGTCTCGACCACGTGCCCGGCATTCACCGCCCAGATGTACAGGCCCCAGTTGAACGCGATCAGCACGCCGCTGCAGGCCAGCATCCAGGCCAGGCGCGGCTGCGACAATGCGTTGCGCAACCAGCCGCGGCCGTGTTTCCAGAGCAGCCAGCCGCACACGAAGACCGCGCTCCATGCGATCCGGTGCAGCACGATCTGCAGCGAAGGGACCGACTTGAGCAGATGCCAGTACAACGGCATCAGGCCCCAGACCGCGAAGGTGGCCGCGGCGACCCAGAGGCCGGCGATGGTGTCGCGTCGATTCGAGGACATGGATACGGTCCGTAACAAGCGGAGCGCCGAAGCGTCGGGCGTCTCGCGAGAGCCTGAGGGAGCGGCCTTGGCCGCGATTGCCATCGACTTTACTGGCGACGCAGGGAAAGCAGTCGCGGCCAGGGCCGCTCCCGCATCATTGTTTGGCCTTGGCCGCCTTGGCGAATGTGATCGCGACCACGCCCAGCAGGATCACGCCCATCGCCACCAGTTCGCCTGCGCCGAAACGCTCGTTGGCCAGCAACGCGCCCAGCAGCACCGCGATCGCCGGATTGACGTAGGCGTAGCTGCCGGCCAACGCCGGCCGCACGTGGTTGAGCAGCCAGATGTAGGCGGTGAAACCCATCAGCGAGCCGAGCACGACCAGATAGGCGAACGCCGCCAGCCCACCCGGTGTGGGCATCGCGTGCAGGCGCTCGCCGGTCGCCACACCCACCACCAGCATCGCCACACCGCCGCACAGCATCTGCGCGGCCGCACCCATGAACGGAGGCGCCATGTCGCGTCCGCGGCTCCAGATCGAACCGAACGACCACGCCACCGACGCCACCAGCAGGCAGACCAGGCCGACCGGCGAGGCGGTCAGGCTGCTGCCGGCGTTGAGCCACAGCACCCCGAGAAAGCCGACGCCCAGGCCGGTCCATTCCATCCGGGTCGGGCGCTCGCCGCGCATCGCGGCGAAGATGCCCATCCACAGCGGAGCGGACGCCACCGCGACTGCGGTCATGCCGGAGGAGACGGTCTTCTCCGCCACGTTCACCATGCCGTTGCCCAGCAGCAGCAGCAGCACGCCCATCACCGCGGCGTTGCCCCACTGCGCGCGGGTGGGCACCGCCGCACCGCGCAGGCGCAGATAGCCGAACATCAGCACGCCCGCGAGGGTGAAGCGGATCCCGCCGAGCAGGAACGGCGGGAAACCGCCCTCCAGCGCGAAGCGGATCGCCAGGTAGGTCGACCCCCAGATCAGGTACACGGCGGCGAGCGCGAGCGGCACGCTCCAGCGCGCCGGCGTGGGCTGGGCGGAGGCTGCCGTGATCGTATTCATGCGATCAGATTAGCGTTGAATGACGGAAGTCGCTTGAAAATTCCTGCGCAAACGCGCAAAAATTTTGCGTGCCCGACGCTCCCCTTCTGCTCGACGATTTCGATCACCGCCTGCTCGACCTGCTGCAGGCCGATGCCGGACAAACGCTGACTGCGCTTGGCGACGCCGTGGGCCTGTCGGCCAGCGCCGTGCAGCGGCGCCTGACCCGCTATCGCAGCAGTGGACTGATGCGGGAAATGGCGGTGCTCGAACCGGAGCTGCTCGGCAATCTGGTGCTCGCCACCGTGTGGGTAACGATGGAGCGCGAGTCCACGCGCCAGCTCAAGGCTTTCTATGCCCGCATGCGCGCCGCGCCTGAAGTCCAGCAGTGTTACCAGCTGGCGGGCGAGCAGGACTATCTGGTGATCATGGCCACCACCAGCCTGGCCGAATACCGGCAAGCCGCCGAACGCCTGTTCAAGGACGACGGCAACATCCGTCGTTACGACACCCATCTGGTGTTCGACACCGTCAAGCGCGGATTGGCCCTGCCCACGCGTGCGGCGCCGCGGAAGTAAATCGACACGTGGGAGCGGCCTTGGCCGCGATTGCTCTTCCCCACACTCCGGCAGGAATTCAAAGGCATTCGCGAGCAAGCGCGCTCCCACCGTCGGGTCACGCCGCGCGCTCACGCTCGAGCAGCTGCTGCTTGAGCGGCAGGCCCCAGCGGTAGCCGCCGAGCGAGCCGTCGCCGCGCACCACGCGGTGACAAGGCACCACCACCGCCACCTTGTTGCGCGCGCAGGCGCTCGCGACCGCGCGCGTGGCCTGCGGCGCATCGAGCGCGGCGGCCAGTTCGGCGTAGCTGCGGGTCTGGCCGCGGGGAATCTTCATCAGCGCATCCCAGACCCGCTTCTGGAACGCGGTCCCGACCAGATCCAGCTCGACCTCGTCGCCCCGTCCGGCCAGCCGCTGAGCAACGGCGCGCACGCGCGGCGCCAGGAACTCGTCGCGGCCGGCGTCGACGCGCTGCAGACGCGCGTGCGGAAACTCGCGGCGAAGCCCGGCTTCCAGCGCGCGCGGATCCGTGCCCAGCTCGACCATGCAGATGCCGCGGGCAGTGGTCGCTACCAGCGCGGTGCCCAACGCGGTATCGATCAGGCTCCAGCGGATGTCTTCGTCGGGCGCTCCGGCGCGATAGCGGCCAGGCGTCATGCCCAGCTGCGCGGCGCCGTCCTGGTACACCCGCGAAGGCGAGCCGTAGCCCGCGTCGTAGAGCGCGGTGGTCACGTCGCTTCCTTCGCGCAGCTGCGCCTTGAGCGTGCCGAGCTTGCGCTGGCGCAGATACTCGGCCGGGCTCAGTCCGTAGCGCGCGCTGAACTGGCGCTGCAGGTGCGAGGGGCTGATGCCGACCGCCTTGCCGAGCTCGGTCAGCGTCGGCTCTCCGCCGTCGAGCAGCTGGCGGACGCGTTCGAGTTTGTCAGTGTTCTTGTCCATGGCGAAAACGATAGCGGGCGCCCAGGGCGCCCGCTATCCGATTCTTGCGCCTTGTCATGCGGGTTCGGCGAGTTCGAACCTATTGCCGCGCTCCATGCGCTTGCTGGAGGAAAGCCCCCTTGGTAAAGGGGGGGCCCCGAAGGGGCGGGGGATTGGCAGCGCAGGCCGGGACCCAAGATTTGCGTAGCAAATTTTGGGGATTGATCCGTGCGCAGCGCGGATCAATCTGCCCAGTGCCCCGGCGTCTTCGCCGCAGTCAGCACCTGCGCCGACAGCGCGCGATCGGTCTGCAGCAGGGTGGTCGCGTCGGCCAGGATCGCGGCCGACTCGCGCAGCAGCGGATCGGGACGGTCCTCGGCTGCCTTTTCGCGCGCGGCGTCCTTGGCCACGTCGCGCTCGTTCGCGGTCAGGCCGTCGTCATCCGAGTCGTCGGCCAGCGGATCGAGCGGCAGCCCCAGCGCCTTGCGTTCGGCCTGGCGTTGCTTGGTCTTGCTCGACTGCTTGTCGCGTTCGGCGCGACGCTCGGTTTCGTTGAGGCTGACGTATTTCTTGTCGCGCTCGGCCTTGAACTCGGCCACGTCCTCCAGCGTCCATTGGAATTCCTTGTCCTTGGCCACGCGCGCATCGTGCAGTGCGTCCAGCTTGGGCAGCAGCGGCTCGAAATTGCCGTAGCGGGTGTGCTCGACGGCCGCGATCTTCGACCACGGCAGCGCGTTGTCGTAGGTGCTCTCGCCGAACTCGCTCGCGTCCACCGTCACCGGGAAGGCGATGTCGGGCACCACACCCTTGTTCTGGGTGCTGCTGCCGCCGGGCAGGAAGAACTGGGCGATGGTCAGCTTCACCTGGCCGAACTGCTGGCCTTCGTTCGCCGGCCAGCGATCCAGGTCCACCAGGTTCTGCACGGTGCCCTTGCCGAAAGTGGTCTCGCCGATCACCAGGCCGCGCCCGTAGTCCTGGATCGCGCCAGCGAAGATTTCCGACGCCGACGCCGAGCCGCGATTGATCAGCACCGCCAGCGGCCCTTCCCAGGCGACGCCGGCATTGCGGTCGCCTTCCACAGCGACCCGACCGCCGGATTCGCGCACCTGCACCACCGGCCCCTGGTCGATGAACAAGCCGGTCAGTTCCACCGCCTCGTTCAGCGAACCGCCACCGTTGTTGCGCAGGTCCAGGACCACGCCGTCGAGCTTCTGCTGCTTGAACTGCTCGAGCAGATTGCCCACGTCGCGGGTGGCGGAGGCATAGTCGCCATTGCTGTTCCGGCGGCCCTCGAAATCCTGGTAGAACGCGGGCAGCTCGATCACGCCGATCCGGCGCTCTGGCATGTCGCCATTGGCCGGAATCTCGATCACCTTGGACTTGGCCGCCTGCTCTTCCAGCCGCACCTTGGCGCGGGTGATCAGCAGCCGCGCCGGCTTGCTGTCGAGCATGGCCTCGGCCGGCACCACGTCCAACCGCACCTGGGTGCCCTTGGGGCCCTTGATCTTTTCGACCACGTCATCGATGCGCCAGCCGATCACGTCTTCCATCGCGCCACCGGCGCCCTGACCCACGCCGACCACGCGATCGCCGGGCTTGAGCTTCTTGCTCAGGTCGGCAGGACCGCCTGGCACGATTTCGCGGATCACCACCACGTCGTCCTGCTTCTGCAGCACGGCGCCGATGCCCTCGAGCGAGAGCGACATGCTCTGGTTGAAGCGCTCGGCCGCGCGCGGGTTGAAATAATCGGTATGCGGATCGATCGCGTTGGCGTAGGCGTTGATGAACAGCTGGAACGAATCCTCGCCGTCGAGTTCCAGCGCCGACTTGGCCTGGTTCGCGTAACGCTTGTCCAGGGTCTTGACGATCTCCGCCGGCTGCTTGCCGGCCAGCTTCAGACGCAGCCAGTCGTTGCGGACCGCCTGCTTCCACAACCCGTCGAGTTCGGCCGTGTCCTTCGCCCAGGGCGCATCCTCGCGGTCGTAGTACCACTTTTCGTTGCCGGTGAAATCGAAGATGTCCTGCTTGAGCAGGCTGCGCGCGTAGTCCATGCGCTCGACCGCGCGCTTCTGGTACAGGGCGAAGATCTCGTTGGCCGGGCCGACGTTGCCCTCCTTGATCGCCTCGTCGAAGCCGGTCCGCAGCGCGGCGTGCTGTTCTACGTCCTGGGCTGTGAAATAGAGCTTGGCGCCGTCGAGCGCTTCGAAATAATCGGTGAAGATGTTCTGCGACAGCGCATCGTCGAGCGCGCGTGGACGGTAGGCGTAGCGGCTGTCCGAGAGCAGGCCGTAGACCAGCTTGGAGGTGGTGGTCTGCGCGGCGCTGACTTCCGGCGCATCGACCGCGCGCGCCGGCGGAATGTCCTTGATCAGCGACTTGTCGACTCCGGCCGGCGTTTCGGCCGGACTGGTCGGAGACGTCTGCTGGCCGCTGGCCGAGGACAACAGGGCGGCGGAGAGGGTCAGGGACAGGAACAGCAAGGTTTGTTGCGTCTTCATCTAGTTCTCTCGCGGCCATACGGCCGTCGCATCGGTCTGAACGTCAAGGACAGCTTGGGAAGGCCTCGGACCACACGACAGTGCCGGAAGTTGCTTCGCCAGCGTCGGATTCACTCTAACCGCGGCAAACGGTGCGGATGTGAACGAATCGTCGGCGCCCCGGTACCGCCGGTCCGCTGCTATTCAGGGTGGTGGAGGGCGGTCTTGGGGGCACGCAGGAAGCGAGCGTGTGTTTCAAGCCGGCCGGGCGTCCTACGCGGCGGCGACGCCGGCCTCGGCCGCCTGCCGGTCGGCGTGATAGGAGGAGCGCACCAGCGGGCCGGACGCCACGTGGGTAAACCCCAGCGCCATGCCGAATTCCTCGAGCGCCTTGAATTCGTCGGGCGTCCAGTAGCGCATCACCGGATGGTGGTGCGCGCTGGGCTGCAGGTACTGGCCGATGGTGACCATGTTCACATCGTGCGCGCGCAGGTCGCGCAGGGTTTCCTGCACCTGTTCCATGGTCTCGCCCAGGCCGAGCATGATCCCGGACTTGGTCGGAAGACCGGGATGCTGCGCCTTGAACTTCTGCAGCAGGGTCAGCGACCACTGGTAATCGGCGCCCGGACGCACGTTCGGATACAGGTCGGGCACCGTCTCGATATTGTGGTTGAACACATCCGGCGGATTCGCCGCCAGGATTTCCAGCGCGCGTTCCATGCGGCCCTTGCCGCGGAAGTCGGGGGTCAGGATTTCGATCTTCGTCGCCGGGCTGAACTCGCGGATCGCGCTGATGCAGTCGACGAAATGGGTGGCGCCGCCGTCGCGCAGGTCGTCGCGGTCGACGCTGGTCACCACCACGTAGCGCAGGCCCATGTCCTTGATGGTCTGCGCCAGGTGCAGGGGCTCGGCCGGATCGGGCGGCTTGGGCCGTCCGTGGGCCACGTCGCAGAAACTGCAGCGCCGGGTGCAGACCTCGCCGAGGATCATGAAGGTGGCCGTGCCGTGGCCGAAGCACTCATGGATGTTCGGACAGCTGGCTTCCTCGCACACCGTCACCAGCCGGTTCTCGCGCAGCTTCGCCTTGAGTCGGGCCACCGAGTTGTCCGACGGGATCCGCACCCGGATCCAGGACGGCTTGCGCAGCACTGGCGCGTCGGCGAACTGCACCGGCGAGCGCGCGATCTTGTCGCCCGCGACCTGCTTCGCCCCCGGTTGCAGCGGGGCGGTTTGGGTACCGGCGGACGCTGTCTCGCCGAGGATCTGCAGGGGGATGCTGCGGGAGGACGTGGTGCTCATGAGGGCCTCATTGTAGTCGGCTGGCGCCGCGTTCCAGACGCGCCGCCGCCGCCAGCAGCAGCCGCGAATAGAGCCGGTGGAAGCCGAGCAGCGCGCCGTAGGGGAAATCCAGCGCCGCCGCGCCGGGCCGGGCGTCTGGGGCGGGCACGATGGCGGAACCGAAATACAGCGTTCTGCCGGTGCCAGGCGCGGCGTCCGCCCTCATCAGCCAGGAGCGCGTGCGCCCCTGCACGTCGCACAGCAGCAGTTGTTCCGGAGTCCGTGCCTCGACCCGCCAGGCGGCGAAATGTTCGCGCGTGCCTGCGGCGAGTTCCGCCGCTTCGACATCCGTGGACGGCATCGACGCAAGCGCCAGGATCCGGCGCTCGAGCTTGAACAGCCACGAGGTGTAGAAGGCCTCGACGTAGGCGGCCTGGGAGGGCCGCGCGTCGATACGCGTCTGGTAGCAGTCGGTGTAATGCCCCGCGCTGTGATAGGCGGCCAACAACGCACCGGGCGGCAGCGACGAGGCGCGGACCGGCGTCGCCATCGCGGTTCAGCCGCTGGCCCGGGCCGACGGCAGCCGCAATCCGAACTGCCTGGCGAGCGCCTCCAGCAACACCGGCTTGACCGCGTCCGGGCTCGACGGCCCGCCCAGGTCGGCCATGGCCACCACCTGCAGCCCTTGGTAACCGCAGGGATTGATCCGTCCGAACGGCTCCAGATCCATCGCGACGTTGAAGGCCAGGCCGTGGAAGGTACAGCCGCGTCGCACCCGGATCCCGAGCGCAGCCACCTTGGCGTCGGCGACGTACACGCCGGGCGCGCCTTCGCGGCGCGCGCCTTCGATGTTCCATTCGGCCAATGTGTCGATCACCGCCTGCTCGATGCGATGCACGTATTCGCGCACCCCGATCTTCAGCCGTCTCAGGTCGAGCAGCGGATACGCGACGATCTGCCCGGGGCCGTGGTAGGTCACCTGCCCGCCGCGGTCCACGTGCAGCACCGGGATGTCGCCCGGCATCAGCACGTGTTCGGGCTTGCCGGCCTGGCCGAGGGTGAACACCGGTTCGTGTTCGACCAGCCACAGCTCGTCGGGCGTCGCCTCATCGCGCGCATCGGTGAAGGCCTGCATCGCCCGCCAGACCGGCTCGTAGGGCTGGCGTCCCAGGTCGCGCACGATGCCGGTTTCGGCCGCGCCCGGAGCCGGGACCACCTCCAGGGCGCCGGGGGCTACAGCGTCCACTTCACCTCGGGATGCGCGCGCAGCGCGGCATGCGCAGCGTCGTACTGTTCGCGCGAATCGGCGCGGAAGGCGATGCGCACCGACACGTAGCGCCCGTTGGACGAATGCTTCCAGGTCACCGATTCGTGCAGCACCTCGATCCCGGCGTCCATCAACAGGGTCGGCAGCACCGTTTCCAGGTCCTTCTCCGCCGCGCCCATGGCCGAGAGTTCGAACGTGCCGGGAAACTGGAAGCCGTGTTGGGGATTGTCGGATTTGATCTCCATCGCCGGATTATGGGGTCCGGCGCATCAAAGCCAAGTTCCGGCCAGATGGCGCCCCGCAGCTGCGATCGGTGAACGCTGGCGCGCAGAGCCGAACACCGCGCGCCCTCGATGGACCGGTGCCTACACCGAATCCCACCACATCAGGAACGCATGCCACAGGCGCTTGAAGAAGCCGGCCTGCTCGATGCCTTCCAGGGCGATCAGCGGCTGCTGCGCGACCACCTGGTTGCCAAGGTTGACCTTGACCGTGCCGATCTTCTGGCCCTTGGCGATCGGCGCTTCCAGCACCTTGGGCACGTCCATGGTCGCCTTGAGCTGGCCGTACTTGCCGCGCGGCGTGCTGACCAGCAGCGGCTCGGCGACGCCGAGCGAGACCGCGTCGGCCTGGCCTTTCCAGACCTTCTGCTGGGTGACCTGCTTGTTAGCCGGGTAGAGCTGGTGGGTTTCGTAGAAGCGGAAGCCCCAGTTGAGCAGCGCCTGCGAATCCACCGCGCGCTGGTTCTCGCTGGTATCGCCCATCACCACGCTGATCAGGCGCTGGTCGCCGCGCTTGGCCGACGCCATCAGGCAGTATCCGGCGCTGGAGGTGTGCCCGGTCTTGATGCCGTCCACCGACGGGTCGCGCCACAGCAGCAGGTTGCGGTTGGGCTGGGTGATCGGCCCGACCGTGAATTCCTTGATCTTGTTGTACGAATACGCCACCGGGTAATCGCGGATCAGCGCGCGTCCGAGCAGCGCCAGGTCGCGCGCGGTGGTGATGTGTCCCTCCGCGGGCAGGCCATGCGGATTGACGAAGTGGCTGTTGCGCATGCCGATCTTCTTCGCATACGCGTTCATCAGCGCGGCGAAGGCGGATTCGCTGCCGGCGATGTGTTCGGCCAGCGCGATCGCCGCATCGTTGCCCGACTGCACCACCATGCCCTTTTCCATCTGTTCCAGCGGCGCGGTCTTGTTGACCTCGAAGCCGCTGTAGCTGCCGTCGGTGCCGGCGCCGCCGCTGCGCCAGGCGTTCTCGCTCATCATCACCGGATCGGTGGCCTTGACCTTGCCGGCGGCCATCTCTGCGGCGATCACGTAGCTGGTCATGACCTTGGTGATGCTGGCCGGCTCGACCGGCGTATCCGCGTTCTCGCCCGCCAGGATCTGACCGGTGGCGTAGTCCATGAGCACCCAGGATTTTGAGGTCTCAGGCGCCGGCGCCGGCGGCACCGGCAGGTTGTCGCTCAGCGCGGCGGCGGCGGGTTTCGGGGTGGCCGGGCGGGGCGTGGATGGCGTCTGCGCGAAGGCGAGCCCAAGAGTGGCGGTGACTATGAGGCTGGCGCCAATACCAGCGAGCAGGCTCGACTTCGGGGCAAGGGACTTCATCGACTGGAGAGGCTCCGGAGCGCCCGATCTGCGCCGGGCGGTGGTTTCGACAGGTGGATGCCGCGTGCGGCAGCCCGGAATTCTAGTCTGAACGCTATTCGCGAACGCGTTGCGGCTGGTCGAAGCCCAGACCCACGACGCGGGCGGCGAGTTCCGGCGCGCGCGCCGCATCCACCGGCCCCACCCGCAGGCGCCAGACCTGCTTGCCGTTGACGCTGGCGTCCAGCAGGCGCGCATTGGCGATATCGGCATCGCGGAGCATGGCCAGGGCCTGTCCGGCGTTCTGCTGGTTGGCGAAGGCGGCAACCTGCAAGGTGACCAGGCCGCTGCCGGCCGGCGCGACGGCGGCGACGCGCGCGGCGGCCGCCTGCGGTGTCGGCGGTGGCGGTGCGGCAGGCGAGGAAGCAGCGGCGACGGCGGAGCCCGGCGCGGCAGACCCGGTCGGATCGGGGGTGCCGGCCTTGCCGGTCGCGACCCGTGCCTTGCGCGACTTCATCCAGGCGTCGAACTCGTCGGCGGTCATCGCCTTGCCGTCCTGGAGCATATCGAAGCGCCATTCGGTGCCGGGCTTGGCGGTGACGGGCGCGGAAGCCGCCACGGTGCGGCTGGCGGCCGACGTTGCGCCCCCCGATTGCCCCTGCGGCGGGCGCTCACCGGCATTGGCAGCCGCGACCGGCAACATGCCGACCAGGCGGTCCATCGCGGTCGAGGCCGTGGTCTGCGCCGCAGCCGGGATGGTCGCAGGCCGGCCGGTGGCGATGCGCACGCCCGGTGGCAGGGTCAATTCCGCCGGGGCCGTTCTGGCGGGTGCGGAGGAAGGGGCTTTCGCGACGCCGTCGTAGCGCTCGCGCGCGTTCTCGCCGGCGCTCAATCCGCGCACTTCCACCCGTGCTGTGCCCTTGCTGCGGTAGCCGAGCTTGACCGCGGCGGCATAGCTCAAATCGATGACCCGCCCGGCGTGGAACGGCCCGCGATCGTTGACCCGCACCACCACCGACTTGCCGTTCTCCAGGTTGGTCACGCGCGCGAAGCTGGGCAGCGGCAGGGTCTTGTGCGCCGCGGTGAGGGCGTACATGTCGTACACCTCCAGGTTGGAGGTGCGGCGCCCATGGAACTTGTTGCCGTAATAGGAGGCCTGGCCCTGCTCGACATAGCCTTCGGCCGAATCGCGCACCGAATACGACTTGCCCAGCACCTTGTACGGAGACCGGTTGCCGTAGCGCGAGCGCGGTTCGTCGACCACGTCGGGTTCCGGAATCTGGTCCACGTCGTGGAGCGGGTCGTCCGGCGCACTGTCCTGGATATGCGGCGCATACAGTCCGCCGCTCGTGTAGTTGCCGCGCTTGCCGATGTCTTCCTGCGCGGGCGCGTAGGGCGAACGCTTGCGCTGCGCCGGCGGAAGCTCCGCGCGGGCGATGCTGCCCGGGTCGCCCAGCGCGACGGCCTGGGAGTCCGATTTCTTCGGCGCGCTCGCGCACGCCGACAGCGCGAGCGCGATGCACGCGCCCAGAGCGAGACGGTTCATTGCGAGGGCACTCCCGCGCGGATCGCCTGGGCCAGCTGATGCACCGCCAGCGAGTACATGGGCGAACGGTTGTAACGGCTGATCACGTAGAAATTCCGGTATCCCAGCCAGTATTCGCGGCCGGCGTCGCCATCGAGCGAGATGACGGTGGCGCCTTCCGCGGTTGGCTCTCCCGCCATCGGCGTGTAGCCGCGCTGCGCCAGCAGCGCTAGCGGGTTGTTCGGTTCCAGCGACTTCGGATCGCCCTCGGGCACGAAGTCTGCGGCACTCGGCGCGCGCTGTGCCCGCGCCACGACGGGCGCGCCGCGCTGCCAGCCGTGCAGCACGAAATAGTTGGCGATCGAGGCGAACACATCCGGCGTATGCGTCAGCAGGTCGCGGCGCCCGTCGCCGTCGCCGTCCTTCGCCCACAGGCGGTAGCTGGACGGCATGAACTGGCCCATGCCCATGGCGCCGGCGTAGCTGCCCTTGAGCGTGAGCGGGTCCAGCTGCGGCTCGGCCTTGACCAGCCCGAACAGCTGCGCGAGTTCGCCAGCGAAGAACGGCGCGCGCTTGGGATAGGAAAAGGCCAGGGTGTAGAGCGCATCGAGCACCCGGTAGTTGCCGGTGATCTTCCCGTAACTGGTTTCCACGCCGATGATCGCGACGATGTATTCGGCGGGCACGCCGGTCTCGGCGGCGACGCGATCCAGGGCGACGCGGTTGTCGAGGTAGAACTGGCGACCGCCGTTGATGCGTGCATCGTTGAGGAAGATCGGCCGGTAGTCGCGCCATGGCCGCACCGCCTCGGCCGGACGGGTCATCGCGTCGATGATCTTCTGCTGGTACACCGCCTGGGCCAGCGTGGCGCGAATCGTCTCGGGCGGCACGCCATAGGTGCTGGCCGCGTATTCGACGAAGGCGGCCTCGCGCTGTGGCTGCGGAATCGCCGGATCGGTGACCGACGGCGGGGCGACCGGTCGCTCGGGCGGTTGCGGGACGGGCGGCAACAGGGCCGGCGCCACGGGCTGCGATGGCGGCACGGACGCCTGCGGCTGCGGCGAGGGCGGAGGCACCTGCGTCGCGCAGGCCGCCAGCAGCAGCGCTGCGATCACGGCGGGCGCGGAGGCGATGGCGGCGCGTCGGATCATCGGCGGCGAGGGTAGCACGACCCGCCCCTTTGTAAAGCCACGGACCCCAATCACATCAGGGGCTTATACAGGGTTGTTGTGGTGGGTTCTTGGATCGTGGAGGCGCCTAAGTGCGCCCATCCAAGACAGCTGGAAATCATGAGTTGCGTCGTCCACCGGCAATTTATGAAAGAGCTTTCGCCTGAAGGCGAGTTACTTTCTTTGCTGGTGCAAAGAAAGTAACCAAAGAAAGCACCTTCCTCGACAAGTCGCTCAAGGTCTCTGGGTGGCCAAGGAATTTTCGGACTCGGCATCCTGCCTCGGTCCGAAAACGGCGGCCATCCATGGCCGCCGCCCCTCCGGGGTTTCCGAACGCTGATGGCTGCTGGCGGGGCAAGAAAGTCAAAAGCTGAAAAGCAGAAGCAATGCATTCGCCGAACGCGCCTGCGGTTCATGGCTCGACCGGGCCCTTGACCTTCCCAACCCTGTGCAAGCGATCCGCACCCGGACACCCGGAGGGCGGCCGGCATGGATGCCGGCCGTTTTCGGAGCGGACACGGATGTCCGCTGCGAAAATGGCGTCGACACCGCACATTCCTTGAGCGAGTTTGATCTCACGAGAAAGGTGCTTTCTTTTGGTTACTTTTCTTTGCACCAGCAAAGAAAAGTAACTCGCCGGTAGGCGAAAGCCCTGCTCTTAAAGGTAATCAGCGCGAAACCCACGAGCAGGGCAAGCAGCAACGTCCTTGGATCCCCGCCTGCGCGGGGATGACAAGGAATTCCAAGTCTTGCAGTAGCCGCCGAAAATCAAAGCTGCTCACGCCCGAAGCAAAATTCGATATGCCCCACACGTTGATCAGTCGCGCGACCCCGCACTCCGGAGACGCGCAGGGAGTTGCGGTCTCTTACCGCACCGCGTGCGCCCGCACCGACATCACCACCCCCAACCCCGCCAGCAGCGACACCGCCGCCGTCCCCCCGTAGCTGAGCAGCGGCATCGGCACGCCCACCACCGGCAGCAGGCCCGAGATCATGCCGCCGTTGACGATCACGTACACGAACATGGCCAGCCCCAGCGCGCCGGCGAGCAGGCGCGAATAGCCATCGCGCGCCTCGCTGGCGATCCACAGGCAGCGGCCGATCACGAACAGGTACAGGGTCAGCACCGTGGCCACGCCGATCCAGCCGAATTCCTCGCTCAGCACCGCGAAAATGAAGTCGGTGGTGTGCTCGGGCAGGTAATCCAGGTGCGACTGGGAGCCTTGCCCCCAGCCTTTGCCGCTCAACCCGCCCGCGCCGATCGCGATCTTCGACTGGATGATGTTCCATCCGGTCCCGAGCGGATCGGATTCTGGGTTGAGGAAGGTCAGGATGCGGTCCTTCTGGTAGGGACGCAGTAGCCAGAACCACGCCACCGGCGCGGCCGCGGCGATCCCGGCCGCGCCGGCCACGAACCACCACCAGGACAGCCCGGCCAGGAACAGGGCGAATGCGCCGCTGGCGGCGACCAGCATCGCAGTGCCGAAATCGGGCTGCAGCAGGATCAGCCCCGTGGGCAGGGCGATGATCGCCGAGCTCACCAGCACGGTGCCGAAACCGGGCGGCAAGCGGCCGCGGTTGAGGGTCCAGGCGGCCATCATCGGCAGGCTGAGCTTGAGCAGCTCGGCGGGCTGGAAATAGAACACGCCCAGGTTGATCCAGTGCGCGCCGCTGCGTCCTTCGCCGATCACCAGCACCAGCAGCAACGGCACCAGGGTCAGCGCATACACCAGCGGGGTGGCGTTGCGCAGTCTGTGCGGCGACAGGCGCGACAGCAGCCACATCGCACCGAAGCCGACCGCATAGCGCGCGCCCTGCGCGTAGACCAGGCGCGGGCTTTCGCCACCGGCGCTGTACAGCACCGCCAGACCGATCGCCATCAGCGCGATCAGCGCCGCGCACAGCGGCCAGTCCAGGGTGCGCGTCAGACGCACGAAGATGTCCAGCAGCCAGCGCAGGATGGCGCTCATTGCCGGGAGGTCGCCGCAGGCGCCGTCGAGGCCGAGGGCACGTCGTCGGCGGGCGGTGCGGCCTCTTCCACGGCGATCGTGCCGACCTGGATCCGGGTGTCGTCCGGCACCTCCGGCATCTTGCCCACGACCCACGCGTCGAGGATCTTGCGCGCGATCGGCGCTGCGGTGGCGCTGCCGTAACCACCGCCTTCGATCGCCACCGCCACCGCGATGGTCGGCTGGTCCGCGGGCGCGTAGGCGATGAACAGCGCGCGATGGCGCAGATGCATGGGCAGGCTTCGCGGGTTGATCGCACCCTGGCTGCGGCGGCTGACCACCTGCGCGGTGCCGGTTTTGCTCGCGATGAGATAGGTCAGGCCGGGACGGATATTGGTGGCGGTGCCTGGCCCGTGCACGGTCGCGATCATCCCTTCGCGTACGGCAGCCAGGTGCGCGGGGTTGTCGCTGATCCGCCTCGGTTCGGGCTGCGGCGCGGGCGTCCAGGCCGCGGCGTAACCGGTGCGCACATCGCGCACCAGGTGCGGACGCCGCAACCAGCCGTCGTTCGCGAGCGCCGCGGTCGCCTGCACCAGCTGTAGCGGCGTGACCTTCCAGAAGCCCTGGCCGATGCCGGTGATCGCGGTATCGCCGGGGTACCAGCGCCCCTGGCTGCCCGCATTCTTCTGCTTCCATGCCGGCGATGGCAGGATGCCGGGGATCTCGCCGGCCAGATCGACCCCGGTGGGCTGGCCGAAGCCATAGCGCGCCATGTACTCATCGACGCGCGCGATGCCCATGTCCAGCGCCAGCCTGTAGTAATAGGTGTTGACCGATTCGTAGATCGACTTGCGCAGGTCGGTCCAGCCGTGGCCGCCGCGGTGCGAGTCGCCGTAGCCGCGGCGCTGGCCGCCGATGTAGAACATGCCGGTCGACAGGGTCCGGTCTTCGGCCCTGCGCGCGCCGCTGTCCAGGCCGGCCAGGCCGAAGAACGGCTTTATGGTGGAGCCCGGTGCGACCCCACCGAGCACCGCGCGGTTGAACTGGGGACGCGAAGGATTTTCGTTGAGCCGTTTGAAGTCGGCGTGCGAGATGCCGTTGACGAACAGGTTGGGGTCGTAGGACGGCAGACTGGCCATGGCCAGAATCTCGCCGGTGCGCGGATCCACCGCGATCGCGGTGCCTTCCAGCTCGCCGAACGAGAGCACCATCGCGCGCTGCAGGTCGACGTCGATCGACAGCCGCAGGTCGGTGCCCGGCACCGCCGGCACGGTTCCCAGCGAGCGGATCGCACGCCCGTCCACGTTGGTTTCGATCTGCTGGAAACCCGGCTTGCCGCGCAGCGCGTCTTCGTAATAGCGCTCCAGTCCGGTCTTGCCGATATGGGTGAACGGCGTGCTTTCGCCGAAGCGCGCCATGTCCTGCTTGTCGATCCGGGCGACGTAGCCGACCACGTGCGCCAGCAGCTCACCGTAGGGATAGACCCGGCTCAGGTAGGGCACGATCTCGACGCCCGGATAGCGCCAGCGGTCCACCGCGAACCGTGCGACCTCGGCATCGCTCAGGCGCAGCTTGAGCGTGATCGGACGGAAGCCACGCCCCGCCCTGCGCGCCTCCTGGAAGCGGGCGATGTCCTCGGGCGTGAGCGAGACGATCCTGGAGAGCGAGGCGAGCAGGCGAGTGATGTCGCCGGCATCGTCGGGGACTACGTCGAGCCGGTACGCGGGCACGTTGTCCGCCAGGATCCGGCCCTTGCGGTCGTAGATCAGACCGCGTCCGGGCACCACCGGGCGCGGCTTGATCCGGTTGGCTTCCGAGCGCGTGGCGTAGTCCTCGTGCTCGAGCACCTGCAGGCGGAAATACCACAGGCCCAGCCCCACCAGCGACAGCAACACTACGCCGAAACCGATCGCCGCGCGTACCCGGAACAGGTCCGCTTCGGCACGCGGGTTCTTCAACGCCTTGCGCTGGCGGCGCTGGATCATCAGGGCCTGCCTATCGCCGTTCCCGCCGCAGCGAATCAAGCAGCACGAACAGCGGCGTCCACAGCAGCAGGCCGGCGAGCGGCGCCCACCAGTAGCTCCACGGCAGCTGCGGTTCGCCCAGCGCCAGGCGCAGGCCAGCGCTGATCACGCGGTCGTTCAGCAGCAGTCCGCCCACCACCAGGGCCTGCTGCGGCATCGGAAAGAAGCGCAGCTGGGTCCGGAAACGCTGCAGGATGAACACCATGACCACCAGCCGTAGCGATTGTTCGCCGAGCAGGCCGCCGTAGGCGATGTCGGCGGCCACCCCGACCAGGAACGCCAGACCCAGGCCGGCACGGTCCTCTTCCTCGAGGACCCAGTACGCCAGCACCAGCGCCAGCCAATACGGCCGGAACGGCTGCAACGACGTGGGCAGCGGCAACAGGCCCAGCAGCAACGCCAGCAGCAGGCTCACCGGCAGCAGCCAGCTGTTGCGGGTGCGGCTCATGGCGCGGGCTCCGTGGTGGGCGCGGGCGGCTGCGCAGCGGCGGGTTGGCTGCCTGCACCGTCGGGCGCGGGACGGGTCGGCGCATCGGCCGGGCGGGCGAAGGCTTCCGCACCGATCGCCGTGGCCGGCGCGTCGACACCAGCACCGGCGGGACGGCTGGCACCGGTCGTCGCTGCGCGCGCGGCGATGGCGGATTCGCGCAGCAGCAGCACGTCGCGGCCGCGATCGAGCCGCGCTGCGGGCTTCACCTCGCCGACCAGGAACGCGCGGCTCTCGTCCGGGCGCAGCGCAGTGATCGTGCCGACCGCGAAGCCGCCCGGGAAGCGGCCGCCCAGCCCGGAGGTCACGATGGTGTCGCCCACCTTCACCTCGCTCGAGAGCGGCACGTTGACCAGGCTGAGCTGGTCGCTGCGGCCGTTGCCGTACACGATCAGTCGAACACCGCTGCGCGCCACTTCCACCGGCATGGCATGCGCCGGATCGGTGATCAGCAGCACCGTGGCCGTGGTGGGGGTGACCGCGATGATCTGGCCTACCACTCCGCCGGCATCGATCACCGGCTGACCCAGGCGCACCCCGTCGCGCTCACCGCCATCCAGGACCACGCGCTGGCGGCTCGGGTCCAGGTCGATGTCCAGGATCGGCACCAGCTGCACGTCCAGCCGGCCGCGTCGGGCGGCCCCCAGCAGGTCGCGGATGCGCTGGTTTTCGTCCGCCGCCGCCTGCAGCCGGGCCACGCGCGCGCCGCTGACCAGCAGCGCGTTGCGCAGCGTGCGGTTTTCCGCGGTCAGGCTGGAATGGGTCCGCGCGGTCCCGCGGGCACTGTCGCCGATGCGGCCGGGCAGTCCGGCCAGCCACCACACCGGCTGCATCACGACCTCACCCTGCGCGCGCAGCTGGCCGAGCCAGCCGCCGCGGTGGTCCACGACCATCAGGGTGATCGCCGCCGCCAGATAGGCCAGCAATCGCAGGGTGCCGGCGACGTCGCCGGTGCGCTTGGCAGTGGGGCCGGCGTATCGGGGCATGTCAGGGGCGAAGACTCGGCGACGGATTGAAACGATTGGAACGCGGGCGACGCGGACGGTGGCGAGGCTCGACGCTGGACACCGGGCGTTGCGCCCTCCCCTTTCCGGACGCGCCTGGAACTGGCGGGACCACGCGGCTCACCCTGCCCCCTCCCGCAGCTCGTTTCAGGGCCTAGGGTCGAGCGTCCGGTGCCCGCACGCGCTCATTCCGAGGCAAAAAACTCGTTGCCGTGCATGTCGACCAGCTCCAGCGCGCGGCCGCCGCCACGGGCCACGCAGGTCAGCGGGTCGTCGGCAACCTGCACGTGCAGGCCGGTTTCCTCGCTGATCAGGCGGTCCAGGTCGCGCAGCATGGCGCCGCCGCCGGTGAGCACGATGCCGCGTTCGGCCACGTCGGCGCACAGCTCGGGCGGAGTCTGCTCCAGCGCCTGGCGGATCGCCGCGGTAATGCCCGACAGCGGCTCGCGCAGGGCGTCGAGCACCTCGTTGGAATTGATGGAGATCATTTTGGGCACGCCCTCGGCCAGATGCCGGCCCGAGACCTCCATCTCACGCACGTGCTGCTGCGGATAGGCGCAGCCGATCTCCAGCTTGATCCGCTCGGCGGTGGTGTCGCCGATCAGCATGCCGTGATGGCGGCGCACGTAGGCGATGATCGCCTCGTCGAAGCGGTCGCCGCCGATCCGGACCGACTGCGAATAAACGATGCCGTTGAGGGCGATCACCGCGACCTCGGTGGTGCCGCCGCCGATGTCGACCACCATCGAGCCGCGCGCCTCGGTCACCGGCATACCGGCGCCGATCGCGGCCGCCATGGGCTCCTCGATCAGGTAGACGTCGCGTGCGCCGGCTTCCTCGGCCGACTCCTTGATCGCGCGGCGCTCGACCTGGGTGCTGCCGCAGGGCACGCACACCAGCACCCGCGGGCTGGGCCGCAGGAAGCGCGACTTGTGCACCTTGCGGATGAAGTGCTTGAGCATCTCCTCGGTGTAGGTGAAGTCTGCGATCACGCCGTCCTTCATCGGCCGCACCGTGTGCATGTGGCCGGGGGTGCGGCCGAGCATCTGCTTGGCCTCGCTGCCCACCGCCGCCACCGAGCGCGCGCCACCCAGCCGGTCCTGGCGCACCGCCACCACCGACGGCTCGTTCAGCACGATGCCCTGCCCGCGGACATAGATCAGGGTATTGGCCGTGCCCAGGTCGATGGACAGGTCGTTGGAAAACATGCCGCGGAACTTCTTGAACATCGGTCGGGGGCGCCGTGAGGAATCGGTGAAAAAGGGGCGTTAGCCTAGCAGCTTTACCTCCTTCCCTCCCACCGGCCGAGCCCGGCGCGAGACTGCCAGGCGGCGCCAGAGTCGGTTGCGCGACCGGGTGCGATCGACATGCGGTACGACGCCCTGCCACCGCTGCTTCCGATCCGGCACGGTGCTTGTGCAGCGGGACGCAACTGGCCCGCCTGCGCCCGCCCGGCTACCCTACCCGGCCCTGACGCACCCGACCGAGTCCGATTCCGATGGCAGCCCTGATCTGCGGTTCCCTGGCCTACGACACCATCATGGTGTTTCCCGACCAGTTCAAGAACCACATCCTCCCGGACAAGGTGCACATCCTCAACGTGTCGTTCCTGGTGCCGCGGATGCGGCGCGAGTTCGGCGGCTGCGCCGGCAACATCGCCTACAACCTCAAGCTGCTCGGCGGCCATCCGATCCCGATGGCGACCGTCGGCCAGGACTTCGGGCCGTATCGCGAGTGGTTCACCGAGCACGAGATCGTGCTCGACCACGTCAAGGTCATCGACGAGCTGTTCACCCCGCAGGCGTTCATCACCACCGATCACGACAACAACCAGATCACCGCCTTCCACCCCGGGGCGATGATGCGCAGCTACGAGAACCACGTGCGCGACGTGGCCGACGTCAGCATCGGCATCGTCAGCCCCGATGGCCGCGAGGGCATGCTGCAGAACGCGAAGGAATTCGCCGAAGGCGGCATCCCCTTCATCTTCGATCCCGGCCAGGCGATGCCGCTGTTCAACGGCGCCGAGCTGCGCGAGTTCATCGAGCAGGCCGATTACGTCACCGTCAACGACTACGAATCCAACCTGCTGGTCGAACGCACCGGCTGGAGCGAGGCCGAAATCGCCGGCAAGGTGAAGGCCTACATCGCCACCCGCGGCCCCAAGGGCGCGGTGATCTACGCCGACGGCAGGACCTACGACGTCCCGCCTGCGCACGAGCGCCGGGTCACCGATCCCACCGGCTGCGGCGACGCTTTCCGCGCCGGCCTGATCTTCGGCATCGAACGCGGCTGCGACTGGATGACCATCGGCCGCATCGGCAACCTGATGGGCGCGCTGAAAGTGGAACATCCCGGCACCCAGAACCAGCGCTTCGACTACGACGAATTCGCCGAGCAGTTCAAGCAGCAGTTCGGGTATGCGTTGTAATCGATACCAATGAAGCGGCGCGGCAAACGATCCGCTTTTCCGAAACACGTAGAAACGGGTAGCTTCGGCCTGATTGTCATCGCCATCGCCCTATGCTGTTTCTTGGCATGGAACGTTGCGGCACGACTCTGCAATGGCTGGAAACCGGGTCGTTATTGCAGCGCTGATCAGACGTGGGAATGGCTGATATACGCAGGTGGCTGGTGGGTCCTAGTCGCTTCAGGCGCTGGGATTGCGATCTGCATCTGGATTGCATGCAGATTTCGAAAAGCTCGCGACCATGATTAATCGCCGGTCCAGATTGTCGCACTCAACCCTGTAGGGCGGGTCTCGACCCGCCTTGCAAGAAGCAACATGGTTAGACGGGTCGAGATCCGCCCTACGTTAATCCCAACCGGGTAATTTGCTCCGGTCCAACCCACCCACTTCAAACACCGCGGTCTTCTTGCCCACGGCCTTGGTCGGGAACTCGATGCGCATGACCTTGGCGCCCTTGGTCATCCGCCAAAGCGCGCGCTCGTCGTCGATGAACATGGCGATGGCCTCGTCGGTCTTCGGGCGGGAGGCCGGCAGGGTCTTTGCCGGCTTGTCGTCCAGCGTCACCGGCACGCGGCAGCCGCCGTAGCAGTCGAAGTCGCCGGCCTGCAGCACCAGGTAGGCGCTCTTTCCCCAGGAAGGATGGTCGCGGAAGATCAGGCGGACCGGCTTCGCGCCGCTGCCGTCGGTGTCGATGTCCTCCTTCGCGTAGATCGATGCCGACAGCTGCTGTCCGCCCTCGACCGTTTCGCTGTTGTAGCTCCACAGCGAGGCCATGCGCGTCTGCTCGCGCATCGCGTCGGCCTTGGCTTTCACTTCATCGAACTGCGCGCGCACGCGCCTGGCCGCTTCGGTATCGGGATACTGCGCCAGCAGCACGTCGCCCTGGGCCTTGGCGAGCGGCCAGTTCTGTTTGGAGACCGCATCATCGAAGGCGGCGGCGGACTGCCTGGCCGCATCTTCTGCGGCGGCGGTTTTCGCGGCGGCGGCTGCGGCCTCGGCCTGCGGGTCACTGCGTTTGCAGGCGGGCAACAGGATCGCGCCACAGACCGCGAGCGCCAGGATCACCGCTCGTCCTGAGCGTAGGCGCGCAGCGCCGAAGTCGAAGGATCCGTCCGGAGTTTCGCAAGAACCGCCCTTCGACTCCGCGCCTGCGGCGCTACGCTCAGGGCAAACGGAATCAGGTAGAGATGTGGATTTCATCTGGGCTTGCCCTCTTCGATCAGTTCCATGATGGCGTGCGCGACATTGTCCGGCTGCTCGACCAGCGACATGTGCCCGCAGCCTTCCAGCAGCACCTTGCGCGCCTGCGGCATGTCCGCGGCATACAACTCCATCGCGCTGGCGTCGATGACCTGATCCTGGCGGCACCATAGCAGCAGCGCCGGCTGGTGCGCTTCGCGTGCGGCATTGCCGGGTGCGAAGCGCTCGTTGCTGCGCCCGATCCGGTCGAGCACGGATTGCTCGAAACGCGCATCGGCGCGACGTCGCGCGATCACGATTTCCGACACCGGCCACGGAATCCACGGCTTGGCTGCGTCGGACTGGAACAGGATGTCCACGTAGTGCTGCAGCGACCCGGCGTCCTGCACGCCGAACGGATTCTCCCCGGCCAGGACATCCTTGCCGAACTGGTTGTCGCGGAAGCGCACGCCGGCCGCAGCGAGCAGGCCCACATGCGACACCAGGTCGGGATGGCGCGCCGCGACCAGCGGCGCGATGCCGCCTCCCATGGAATGCCCGAGCAGCACGACGGGTTTGCCGGGCGAGATCGCGCGCAGGAACGCAGCGACGCGCTCGGCCTCTGCGATGTAGCCATAGTCGACGCCACGCCTGCGTTCGCTCTGACCCCAGCCGGGCAGGTCCGGGATCAGCAGCCGGTAGCGCCCCTGCAGGCGTTTCGCGACCGGATACCAGTTCTCCTTGCTGCCGGTGAAGCCATGCAGCATCACCACGGTCGGGGCGCCCGTGGACGCGCTGTCTCTGTAGGCATACACCCATCGGTGTCCGGCAGCATGCACGACAGCCTGCGACAGGCCCGCGGCGATGCGCTGGCGCGCGTACTCGGTGCGAACCACGGCGTACGGATCGCGCCAGACCACGATCGCCGCGATCGCGAACAGCGCGGCCGCCATGACGGCGGCCGCGATCAGGATCCGACGGAGTGTTCGCTCCAGGTGCACGCCTAGTTCGTTTCGGCGGGCTCCGCCGTTCCGGAGGTGCCGTCGGTGTGGGTAGCGTTCTTCTCCGCGTCATCTGCGGTCGGCTTGTCTTCCGCCGCCGCAGCATCGGACGCAGGCGTCGCACTGGCCGCTGCCGGCTTGGCCTGCGCGATCGTCGCTTCCACCGAAGCTGTGGTGATCGGGTGGTAGCCGGGCCTGGCCTTGGCGAACACGTCCTTGGCGAAGGCCAGGCCGTCGTCGGTTTTCACCAGCGCCTCGTAGGTGGGCATGATCAGCTTGCGCCGGCCGATGCGCTGCAGGAATTCGGCAATGGCCGGGCGCGCTTCGGCATAACCGCTGCGCACGGTGAGCGGATACCAGCGCTGGGCGATCTCGCCGTTGGGCGTACCGGTGAACTTGTAGGCATCGTCGAGCTGCTTGAGCTGCTCGGGGGTGAGCGTCTCGGGCATGCTTTCGATGAAGTGCACCCACTCCTGTGTGCTCCAGGCGGAGGTCACCGCCGGCGCCGGCAGCTGCGCGCTGCCGAGCCAGGCCACGCGCGCGGCATCGACCACGCTGAACCCGCGCGATTGCACCTGCGGTGCGCCGGGCGGAATGCCGGGCTCGTACACCCACTGCTCCAGTTCCTGCATGGTCAGCTTGCCCGGATGCTTGTCGAGCAGATTGGCCTTGGCGTACTTCAGGAACTCGGTGGTGGGAATGCTCTGGAACGCGTAGTGGTCGAAGTAGCCGCGCAGGAACGCATCGAAATCCGCGCGCCCGAAGCGCTGCTCCAGGAACTGCAGCAACCACGCGCCCTTGGTGTACACGGTGGAGCTGGAGGCCTCGTCCGGATCGGCCACCGCGCCGGGCTTGAGCGAGAGCACCTGCAGCTTCGGGTCGATGGTCTTGTATTCCGCCTTCAGCTCGTTGCGGCCAATGACCGTTTCCTGCGCCGCACGCTCCTGGCCGTACAGCGCCTCGATCAGGCGGTTCTCGACGTAGCTGGTGAACCCTTCGTTCAACCAGGCGTCGTTGGGCGTGGCGAAGGTGACCAGGTTGCCCGACCAGCTATGGGCCAGCTCGTGGGCCACGAGCGAGACCAGCGACTTGTCGCCGGTAACCACCGTGGGCGTGGCGAAGGTCAGGCGCGGGTTCTCCATGCCGCCGTAGGGAAACGAGGGCGGCAGCACCAGGATGTCGTAGCGGTCCCAGCGGTAGGGGCCGTACAGCTTCTCGGCGGTCTGGATCATCTTCTCGGTGTCCGAGAATTCTTCCGCCGCCCTCGATGCCATGTCCGGCTCGGCCCACACGCCCGCACGCTGCGAGATCGGCTCGAACACCAGGTCACCCGCGGCGATGGCGAGCAGGTAGGACGGGATCTTCTGCGGCATCTTGAAGCTGTAGTCGCCGTCGCGTACCGCCTTGGGATCGTTGTCGGCGCTCATCAGCACCATCGCCTCCGCCGGTGCGGTGACGTGCGCGGTGTAGGTGAAGCGCACCTGCGGCGTGTCCTGCAGCGGCACCCAGGAACGCGCGTGGATCTGCTGCGACTGGCTGAACATGAAGGGATGCTGCTTGCCTGCGGTCATCGAGGCTTCCAGCCACTGCAGGCCCGAGGCCTCCGGCGAGGTCTTGTAAGTGACCCGCACCTTGGCCGGGCGCTGCGGCGTCTGAATGGTGAGCTTGCTGCCCAGGGTCTTGTCCTCCGGTGCGAGCGCGAACTGCAGCGGGGCCCAGGCGCCGCCGGCGCCCTCGGCCTCGACCTTGTCGATGGTCAGCGCACGCGTGTCCAGCACCAGTTCGGTCGCGGACTGGTCCTTCCACTCGAGGGTGTAGGTGGCGGTTCCCGACAGCTGCTTCGCGGCGAAGTCGAGCGCCAGGTCCAGCGCCAGGTCGGCGATCCGCACCTTGTCCGGCTGCGCGTACGAGAATTCGTCGGTGATCGCGGCCGCGGCGGGCGCCGCTGCCGTGGCAGGCGCGGCGGGTTGGGCGGTTTCAGTGGCCGGTGCCGGATCGCGGTTGCAACCGGCGGCGAGAATGGCGGCGAGGGACAGCATCAGGATCGGATGGCGCATCGGGCGATTGGCCTGCGTGATCGGGAAACCCGCAGTGTAAGGCCTTGCCCCCGCGCGCCGGTCAGGCGCGGAGCGGGCTCGCGATCTCGCTGTCTTCGTCCTGCGCTTCGTGCACCAGCACCCTGCGCCCGCCCGCGAACTTCGCCTGGTACATCACCGCGTCGGCCATGCGATACAGCTGGCCCGCCTCCAGCCCGGGACGCCACGCGGCGGCGCCCACGCTCACATGCACGGGCCGCATGCCATCGACCGGCCGCGACAGCACTTCGATCCAGACCCGCATCCGGTCCAGCGCGATGTCGGGATCGGCGTGCATGCCGAGCACGAACTCGTCTCCGCCCCAGCGGCCGATCCAGTCGCGCTCGCCCAGGCAGCATTCGCGTGCGATCCGCACCAGCGAGACCAGCGCGAAGTCGCCTGCGGCGTGCCCGTGTTCGTCGTTGATGGTCTTGAGGTTGTCGAGGTCGACGACGAACAGCGTGAACGGGGTACGGCCGGTCCGGGCTTCCTCCACCGAGGCATTGAGGGCGTTGGTGCAGCCGCGACGGTTCATCGCTTCGGTCAACGGGTCTTCCAGCGCGTACTGTTCGAGGTGGCGTCGCGCCCCGTCGACGTTATGCAGGACCCGTTGGATCCCGTTGAGCAGGCGACTCATCTCATCCTGGCCCAGCTCGTGCGGCACGAGCCGGGGCAGCACGCGCTGGCCTTCGTAATCGTCCAGCGCCGCAACGGCGCGGCGCAACGGCTGCAGCAGGTGGTAGACCAGCAGCAGCGCCACCACCGTGCCCACCAGCGTCGCGGCGAGCCCGATGCCGATGCCGAGCAGGATGCGCTCCGGCGCCGCGTCGTTGTTGCTGGCCAGCCACGCCACCAGCGCCAGCATCGGCAGGGCGATGCACACCAGCATCACCGCCATGATCTTGGCCCGGTAGGAATGCGGAAACAGGTGCGAGAAGACCGCATATGTCTTCATCGCGGCAGCCCATGCGCGCGGGGCCTGATGCAGGCCGCCCGGCGCGTCCACGTTGCTACGTGCATCTCCCCCCCTTTGCGCAAACCACTGCGCCGCACCCGGCAAATCCGGGTCCCCCGAAAAGTGTCTGTCAGGAAGTCCGGCCGATGCCGGTATCACCCTGGCTCACCGCCTGTTTCAAGCCCTGGTCAGACGCGATACCCCATATGGATCGCCACGATGCCGCCGGACAGGTTCCGGTAGCTGCAGCGATCGAATCCGGCGGCTTCCATCATCCCCTTGAGGGCTTCCTGCGAGGGATGCTTGCGGATCGATTCGGCGAGGTACTGGTAGCTGCCGGCATCGTTCGCGAACAGCTTGCCCAGCCGCGGCAGGATGTTGAACGAATGGAAATCATAAACCGGCTTGAACCACTCGGCCTTCACCTCGGAAAACTCCAGCACCCGCGCCTGTCCGCCGACCTTGAGCACGCGCCGCATCTCGGCCAGGGCGGCGTCCTTGTCGGTGACGTTGCGCAGGCCGAAGGCGATGGTGACCAGGTCGAAGCTGGCGTCGGGAAACGGCAGCGCCTCGGCATTGCACTGCACGTACTCGAAGCCGCGCACGTTGCCGCGGTCGGTCATGCGATCGCGGCCGGTGCGCAGCATGGCGCCGTTGATGTCGCCCAGCACGATCTCGCCGGTCTCACCGACGCGATCCCTGAGCAGCGCGGCGATGTCGCCGGTACCGCCCGCGAGGTCGAGCACGCGGTCGCCGCGCTTCACCGGCGCGGTCGCGACGTAATACCGCTTCCACACCCGATGGATGCCGAGCGACATCAGGTCGTTCATCAGGTCATAGCGCCCGGCCACCGAGGAGAACACCTCGCCGACCAGCTTCTGCTTCTCGGCCGCAGGCACTTCGCGGTAGCCGAAGTGGGTGGTGGCTGGCCTGGTGGTCTGGTCGGTACCCATACCGCATTATCGCACCCCTTTGCGGCCGATCCCGGCCCTGCGCCGTGACTTTCGGGGCGTGACCTTCCAGACTCGCGCCGTACGATCCGGACGATGGACTCAGCCGGCTGCTACGAGACCCGTCACGGCGGCGGGAACGCTCTTGACACGCATCGCCATACCCGACCTTACGCGGCGCTGGTGGTGGACGGCAGCCATGTCGAAGCCAGCATCGACGGACCGATCCTGTGCGAACCCGGCACGCTGCTGCTGCATCCGGCTTTCCATGCGCATGGCAATACCTTCGGCCGGCAGGGCGCGCGCGTGCTCAACCTGCCGCTGGAAGCCGACCTCAAGCTCCATCGCGCGGTGGCCTGCACGGTGCCGAGCCTGTCCGAGGCGCAGCAGGTCCTACGCATGGCCGGCCCCCGGGCGGTCCGCGCGCTGTTCGAAGCCTCCGAGCCCCTGCAACCGGCCGCCTCGGACTGGCAGGCGGCCTTCCTGTCGGCATTGCGCGACTCCGATGAGTCCTGCGGTGCCATCGCCGCCCGGCTCGGGGTGAGCGCCGCCCACGCCAGCCGCGCATTCCGGCGCTCGCACGGCATGGGTCCGCGGGCGCTGCGCCTGGAGCTGCGCTGGCGGCGCGCGCTGGGCCTGTTGGGCGGGGCGGCTTCCCTGGCCGACGTCGCTGCGCTGGCAGGCTTCGCGGACCAGAGCCATTTCAACCGGGTGGTCCGGGGCTGCAGCGGGCTGACCCCGGCGCGGCTGCGCGCCCAGATCAAATGCGTACAAGACGCTTCCGGTTCGCGCATGGCGCAATCGGCATGACGGCCGCTCCACGGCCACCATCGCCGGAAACCCCATGTCAACGATTCGCTCGCTTCCCGGCAGCTGCCTGCTGGCCGCCCTGATCGCCGGTACGGCTGCCGCCAGCCGCCATGAAAGCTCGCCTGCAGCCCAGGACGCCATCGCCGCGTCGACCAGCGCCATTCTGCAAGGCGATGCCGGCCAAGCGCTCGCCGCGCTCGAACCCGTGCCGGCAGCAGAGTTTTCCGCCAAGGATGCCGGCTATCGCGCCTGCATGTTCGCCCGCCTGCAGCGCTCCGCACCGCCGCGCCTGGTCGAAAGCATCGAGGACGAATTCGTCGTGGAAGTCCTGCGCCTGTACCGGGACTATTGGTGGCACGCACTGCAGGCGCCGGCGCAACGCCAATCGCTCGAACAGCGCTTGCACGCCCAGCTGCAGGCACTGCTGGGTTCCGCGGCGGAGGGTGCTGCGGATTTCGACGCGCTCGAACCGATCCTCACGGCCGAACTGGAGCGGCGCGGCTTCCACGCACAGCTTGGCCGGACCCCGCCACTGCGCGAACTGATGCTGTGGCGGCGGCAGGACAGCCGCAGCTACGACGTGCGCTTGCCCGAGGGGCCGCATACCGTGCACGTGGAACTGCTCGATGATTTCGTCACCCGCGGCTGGTCGGCCTACGGCCGCTGCGAACGCGGCTCCAGCGGCGGCTGGGCCACGGCCGAAAAGCTCTACGCGATCGTGCCGGCCTACGACAAGGATGGAGGTCTCGCATCGGAGGCGTTCCAGGTGGTGTTCCTGGGGCACGAAACCCAGCACTTCGCCGACCAGAACCGTTATCCGGGCATGGCGTCGTGGGAGCTGGAGTACCGCGCGAAGCTGGTCGAGCTGGCGCAGGCCGAAACGGTCAGCGGCAAGCGGCTGCGCGGTTTCATGACCGCCCAGAGCGACAACATCGATTCGCCGCATACCTATGCCAACAAGCGCCTGATCGCGGCGTTGACGGCGCGTCTGGGACGTGCCCCGGACACAGTGCCGGTACCGGATCTGCAGGCGGCAGCGCGCGCCGAGCTGCTCACCGACAGCGCGCGCCGAGAGCCGGGCGGGAAGTAGCCGCGCCAGACGAAGCTGCGTCGCAGCGGGGACCATGGGATGCGGCGCCGCGCGCACCGCACGGATCGGCATCGCGACGGGACAGGGTTCCGCAACGGGACGGCAGCCAGTATGGTGTCGGCGCGGACGCAAGGACACGTCCGGTGCGGATCTCCCCCGGACGCGCGCGGCATGGGACATGGCGCGACGCATTCCCTCCTCTGGCACGGCAACCTTCATGACGACACAACAAACCCGCTGGTCGCAGTTCGGTGTGCTCATCACGGTGTTCTTTTTCTGGGGGTTCGTCGCCGCCAGTAACGACATCCTGATCCCGGTGTTCAAGAAGGCCTTCGACCTGACGCAGGGCCAGAGCCAGCTGGTGTCGGTGGCGTTCTACGTGGCGTACACGGTCGGCTCGCTGATCTATTTCGGCATTTCCAAATCGATTGGCCAGGACGTGCTGAACCGGATCGGCTACAAGAACGGCATCTGCCTGGGGCTGGTGATCTCGGCGTTGGGCACCTTGCTGTTCTATCCGGCGGCGAACGCGGGTTCGTTCGGCCTGATGCTGTCGGGGCTGTTCATCGTCGGGCTGGGCTTTTCGCTGCAGCAGATCGCAGCCAATCCGCTGGCGATCGTGATGGGCAACCCGAGCACCGGCGCGCAGCGGCTGACCATGGCCGGCGGCGTCAACAACTTCGGCACCACCATCGGGCCGCTGCTGGTCAGCGTGGCGATCTTCGGCAGCGTCGCAGCCGGTGGCACCGATGCCAGCATCGAAAGCGTCAAGACTCCGTACCTGGTGCTGGGCCTGGCCTTCATCCTGGTGGCGGTGTTCATCAAGTTCTCATCCGTCCCCAACAAGATCGACCTGGATGCGGTGACCGAATCCGAAGCGCAGGACGAGGGCAAGCTGATCCACAAGGAATCCGCCTTCGCCTATCCGCAGCTGGTGCTGGGCATGATCGCGATCTTCGTTTACGTGGGCGTGGAGGTTTCGACCATCGCCAACCTGCCGGCCTATCTGGAGGAGGACCTGGGCATCTCCACCAGCCAGCTGGCGCCCTACGTGTCGCTGTACTGGGCCAGCCTGATGATCGGCCGCTGGACCGGCGCGGCCGGCGCGTTCGAGATCGGCGCCGGCGCCAAGAGAATGCTCACCCTGATCCTGCCCTACCTCGCCTTCGGCGTGTTCCTGGCGGTCAACCGGATCGCCCAGCATGAGGTGTCGCAGTTCTACGGCTATGTCTTCGTCATCGTGACCATGATCCTGGCCACCCTGGCCAGCCGCGGCAACCCGGCGCGGATGCTGCTCTACTTCGCGCTGTGCGGCATCGCGGCATTGCTGATCGGCATGTTCACCACCGGCAAGGCCAGCGCGGTGGCCTTCATCAGCGTGGGCCTGTTCTGCAGCACCATGTGGCCGTGCATCTTCGCCCTGGCGATCACCGGCCTGGGTCACAACACCAACCAGGGCAGCAGCCTGCTGATCATGATGATCATGGGTGGGGGCATCGTGAGCTGGCTGCAGGGCACGCTGGCCGACAGCGTGGGCATCCACATGAGCTTCTGGGTCGGCGTCGCCTGCTTTGCCTACCTGGCCTTCTACGCGGTGCGCGCCAGCGGCGTGCTGAAGAAGCAGGGCATCGACCTGGACAAGCTCGCCACCAGCGGCGGACATTGAGCGGTCGTTCCGCGCCCTCGTCCATGGAACCCCGGCCGCGGCCGGGGTTCCCGTTTGCGATTGAAAAGACCCGGCCGCGCATCATCGCGCCATCGCCGGGAACGAATTCCCGCCAAGCATGATCGCGACACCCGATTACCGCGCATTGCTCGATACGGCCATCGCCGAGGCGCGGCAGGGCCTGGCCGAAGGCGGTATTCCGATCGGCGCGGCGCTGTATCACGACGACGGCCGGCTGCTCGGCTGCGGCCATAACCGCCGGGTGCAGGAGAACGACCCGTCCGTGCACGGGGAAACCGACGCGTTCCGCAAGGCGGGCCGGCAGCGACGCTACCGCGACACCATCATGGTGACCACGCTGGCGCCGTGCTGGTACTGCAGCGGCCTGGTGCGGCAGTTCGGCATCGGTACGGTGGTGGTCGGAGAATCGGTCAACTTCCACGGCGGGATCGACTGGCTGCGCGAATCCGGGGTGCGGGTGATCGACCTGGCGGACGAGCGCTGCATCGCGATGCTCGGCGACTGGATCGCCGCCAATCCGGACGTGTGGAACGAGGACATCGGCGAGGCTTGAAGTGGTATGGCCCGGATGCGCGCCAAGCGAATGGCTTGGAGGCAACCGCGATGGACGCCTGTTCCTGAGCGAGGACATCGAGGTCGGTCCAAGCCAGCCGACGGTGCCAGGCCCCTCAGCGGCGGCGGCCACGGCACGCGCTGACCACGTTCAATGACTGCGTGCTGGGCCAACTCCAGGCCTGTCCGGACCACCCAATCCTGCCGGCAGAAGGCAACGGGGCGGGGTTTTCCGGGCTGCAGGTGCGGCGGACCCGGTCGCCAACCCGGCAAGCTTCCCCATGGGCTGATGCGTGGCAGGCAGGTCGCAGAGGCTGCCGGGGCTGGCGGGACTTCGACGAGGATCCACCTGGCAGCAGTCGGCATCCCGCCCCGACGGCACCGGGCGGTGGCCCGACGATAGGGAGAGCGCATCGATGTCGCCGCGACGCCGAGGGCCGCGGACGCAATGCGGGCGACAACATTTCAGTCAGGATTGCTCCGGCAAGATCGTGTCACGCGGCTGTCATGACCCCCGTCCTGGCGCTCCGCTCCCCCGGAATTCCGCTTCCGGCTTCCCGCCGGACGCGCAAGCGTGGATCGATCGATGCATTGGACCCTGTTCCCCGTTCTGGCGCTCCTGGTTGCGCTGGTCGTTGTCTCCGGCAAGGCGGTGCGCTGGAAGGCCGCGACGCTGTCGCTGCTCATGCTGGCGCTGAGCAGCTGGTGGCTGATCGATCGCCTGAGCGGCGATGGCTTCAATGCGGCCGCGCTCTACCACATGCACGCCGACCTGGAGGGCGCGGGGATCAGCGAATTCAGCGGCCTGATCGCGACTTTCCTGGGGCTGGTCGTGCTGTCACTGTGCGCGTTGCTGCTCCCGCGCGTGCGCCGCTTCCGCGACATCGCGCATGGCGGCGGGGCGCTGGCGGCCTTCGCCTGCGTACTGCTGGTGGCGGTGGCGATCAGCCCGCTGCCGTCCGATGCCCTGCGCCTGTACCGCAATCAGCGCCCGGTCGACTACAGCGCGGTCGCAGGTGAATACGTCAAGCCATCCCAGCCGATCCGCCGTCCCCGCAACATCGTGTGGATCTACGCCGAGAGCCTGGAGCGCACCTATCTGGATCCGGTGGCCTTTCCCGGGCTGACGCCGAACCTGACCCGGTTGGCCTCCCAGGGCCTGGACGTGCGCGACCTGGACTCGGTCGAAGGCACCGGCTGGACCATCGCCGGAATGGTGGCTTCCATGTGCGGCGTGCCCTTGACCACCACGCCCGGCGACGAAAACAGCATGGGGCGCATGGCCCGGTTTCTCCCCGACGCGGACTGCCTGGCCGACTACCTGGGCCGGCAGGGGTACAGCAATCATTTCGTCGGCGGGGCCGATTCCGCGTTCGCCGGCAAGGGCCGGTTCCTGCGCAGCCACGGCTTCGAAGACGTGCGCGACATGGCCTATTACCGCGACCGCGGCGTCGCGCCCGCGCATTTCTCCGAATGGGGCCTGCACGACGATGTGCTCCTCGAGGACGCCTGGCAGCGCTTCCAGAGCCTGTCGCGTGCCGAGCGCCCGTTCATGCTGGTGGCGCTGACCATGGACACCCACCATCCGGCCGGGCACCTGCCGGTGTCATGTCGCGGCCAGCCATATCGCAGCCGGCATGGCGACATCGGCCTGCTGCACGCGCTCAAATGCAGCGATCGCCTGATCGGGGCGCTGGTCGACCGGATCCGCAACAGCCCATACGCCGACGACACCCTGATCGTGGTGTCCTCAGACCACTTGGCGATGCCCAATGACCTCAGTCCGGTGCTGGCAGATCTGCACCGCGAGAATCTGCTGCTGTTCCTCGGCAAGGACATCGCACCACGCCAGTTCACGGCCAGCCGGGGCAGTCCGCTCGATGCCGGCGCCACGTTGCTGCAGCTGCTCGACCCCTCGATCGAAGCGATCGGCTTCGGCCGTTCGCTGCTGGCCGCCCGACCGGCTCGCAGCGCCAGCGCGGCCGCACGGGCGGGCGACGATGACGCCTATCCGCGCTATCTGGCCTATTCCCGCTCGCTATGGACCCCGGACAGCAGCGGCGACCTGCGCATGGACGGCGATGGCCGGATCGCGATCGGCGGACAGCGGGTCGAGCCGCCGGTGCTGCTGCAGTACGACGACGAAGGCAGGTTGAGTGGAATCACGCTGGAGGACACCGTGCGCCAGCTCGCGCGCATGCGGCCTGGAAACGTTGCGGCCTATGTGCAGCGCTGCATCGCCTTCGAGGACCGGGTGCTCGACAACGAGTGGTGCGCGCTACTGGTCGACCGCGAGCGTGGCGCACGCCTGGTCGGTGAAACCCAGCTGCGGCGCGGCGTGCACGTGGATGCGGTCTCCGGGCGACCGGCACGCCATGGCGCACGCGCGCGCCAGCCGGTGACCATCGCCAACCGGATCGAGAACGCCGACCGCGGCCGTTACCTGCTGCAGCTGTGGACCCAGCAGCGTCCGGGCACGCCGTTCTGGCTGGAAGCGGTCTCCGCCCAAGGTGAGATCGTTGCGACCCACTGGGTCCGGCCCGACGCCCTGGGCAGGATCTCGCTGCCGCTGGTGCTGGAGCGACCCACGGATGTATTGCGCCTGCGTGCATGGCTGGATCCAAGCGAACGTTTCGCGGTCGAACGCCATGCATTGCTGCCCGTGCGCACCTACGCAGCAGCGCGCAAGCCGGCTGCAGGCGCGTCCGCACGCACCTCGCGTTCGCGCGGCTGACCGCCGCCTGCCGGTCGCTGCCGGATTCCGGACCCCGGCGCGCCGTCCGCTGGCGCTCAGAGGCTGCCGTTCAGAGACTGCCGTTCAGAGGATGTAGCGGCTCAGGTCCGGATCCTGGACCAGCTCGCCCAGGTGCGCGTCGACATAGGCGCGGTCGATCACGACCTCGCCGCCCTTGTCGGGCGCGTCGAAGCTGAGGGTGTCGAGCAGCCGCTCGAGCACGGTATGCAGGCGGCGGGCGCCGATGTTCTCCTGGCGTTCGTTGACCTGGGCGGCGATCTCGGCGAGCAGATCGATCGCGTCGGCCGAGAACGACAGCGCCACGCCTTCGGTCTTGAGCAGCTCCACGTACTGCCGGGTCAGCGATGCCTTGGGCTCGGTCAGGATGCGCACGAACTCGTGCTTGCCCAGCGCGCCCAGTTCCACCCGGATCGGGAACCGGCCCTGCATCTCCGGGATCAGGTCGGACGGCTTGGCCAGATGGAACGCGCCGCTGGCGATGAACAGGATGTGGTCGGTGCGGACCGCGCCGTACTTGGTGCTGACGGTGGAGCCTTCCACCAGCGGCAGCAGGTCGCGCTGCACGCCTTCGCGGCTGACGTCGGCACCGTAGCCTTCGCTGCGCTTGGCGACTTTGTCGATCTCGTCGATGAAGACGATGCCATGCTGTTCGCAGGCCTCGATCGCGGCTTCGCGCACCTCATCCTCGTTGACCAGCTTGCCCGCTTCCTCCTCGATCAGCAGCGGGCGCGCTGCGCGCACCGGCATGGTCTTGCGGTTGGTCTTGCTGCCGGCCAGCTGCGAGAACATCGAACGCAGCTGCTGGCCCATTTCCTCCATGCCCGGCGGCGCCATGATGTCGACGCCGACATTGATCGCGGTTTCGATCTCGATCTCGCGCTCGTCCAGCTCGCCTGCGCGCAACTGCCGGCGCAGCTTGGCGCGGGTATCGCTGTCGGCGGCCGAGGGCTCGGCCGCGATGTCCTGCGCGTTCGGCGCGCCGAAGCCGAAGCCGCCGGCGCGGCGCGGCAGCAGCGCATCGAGGATCCGGTCCTCGGCCCGCTCCTCGGCCTGGTGACGCACGCGCGCCTTGGCCTGCTCGCGGTAGAGCTTGACCGCGGTGTCGGCCAGGTCGCGGATGATCTGCTCGACGTCCTTGCCGACATAGCCGACCTCGGTGAAGCGCGTGGCTTCCACCTTCACGAACGGCGCATTGGCCAGCGTGGCCAGGCGCCGCGCGATCTCGGTCTTGCCCACGCCGGTGGGGCCGATCATCAGGATGTTCTTAGGCATCACCTCGTTGCGCAGCTCGTCGTCGAGCTGCATCCGCCGCCAGCGATTGCGCAGGGCGATGGCGACCGCGCGCTTGGCGGCCTGCTGGCCGACGATGTGGCGGTCGAGCTCCTGCACGATCTCGCGCGGGGTCATGGTGGCGGAGTTGTTCTGGGTCTTCGACATGGGATCCTGCGTGGGGAGCGATTGCGTAAGAGCTCCCTGTAGGAGCGCCTCTTAGGCGCGACATGCTATTCCGGATGGAGATTCGGCACCGGTCGCGCCTAAGAGGCGCTCCTACAAGGGCATCAAAGTTCTTCGACGACGATGTTGCGATTGGTGTAGATGCACACGTCGCCGGCGATGTTGAGCGCTGCGGTGGCGATGGCTTTGGCATCCAACTGGGTATGCGCCAGCAGCGCCCGCGCCGCGGACAGCGCGTACGGCCCGCCGGAACCGATCGCGACCAGCCCGTCCTCGGGCTCGATGACGTCACCGGTGCCTGAGACGATCAGCGAGGTTTCCCGGTCGGCGACCGCGAGCAGCGCCTCCAGCTTGCCGAACCGGCGTTCGGTGCGCCAATCCTTGGCCAGTTCCACCGCGGCGCGGGTCAGCTGGCCGTGCTTTTCCAGTTTCGATTCGAACAGCTCGAACAGGGTGAAGGCATCGGCCGCAGCCCCGGCGAACCCCGCCAGCACCTGCCCGTCCTTGCCGAGCCGGCGCACCTTGCGCGCATTGGCTTTCATCACCGTGTTGCCGAGCGTGACCTGGCCATCGCCCGCGACTACCACCCGGCCCTCGCGGCGAACCGAAAGGATGGTGGTGGCGTGGAATACGTTGGGATTGCGGCTGGGATCCATGCGGCCTCCTGCGGAAGCTCCATGGATGGGGATGCCGTCGAGGCGACGCAAGCCCGCGCCGCGATCGATGGTCCATCGCGATCAGCCTCGCGCCGCCGCGGGGGCCGTGAACAGGGGCACCTTCGCCCGCACCTGGCAGTTTGCCGGGCGCGCGGACCAGGTGCGCGGGGCGGGCGACTACGCCACCTGCGAGATCGCCGGCGAACCGATCCTGGTGGTGCGCGGCGAAGCTTTCCTTGACGCCGCAGGAAGGCATTCGCGGCCAAGGCCGCTCCCACGCACAGATCGCGCGTCGGGGGCGTAGCCCCGACCTACTTCCGTTTGGCCCGCGGATGCGCGGCGTCGTAGACCTTGGCCAGATGCTGGAAGTCGAGGTGGGTGTAGATCTGGGTGGTGGCGATGTCGGCATGGCCGAGTAGTTCCTGCACGCCGCGCAGGTCGCCGGAGGATTCGAGCACATGGCTGGCGAAAGAATGCCGCAGCAGATGCGGGTGCACGCGCTTGAACAGACCCTGACGCTGGGCCAGCTGGCGCAGGCGCAGCTGCACCGCGCGCGGGGTAATCGGGCCGTTGCGGCCCGGGAACACCGGCGCAGCGCTTGCCACCTGCGCGTGCGCGCGCCATTCGGCCAAAGCCGTGCGCGCGTGCGAGCCCACCGGCACCACGCGCTGCTTGCTGCCCTTGCCCAGCACGGTGACCGTGCCGCCGTCGAGGTCGAGGTCGTGCCAGCGCAGCTGGCACAGCTCCGACAGGCGCAGCCCGGAGGAATAGAACAGTTCCAGCAGCGCGCGATCGCGCAGCCCCAGCGGAACGTCGGTGGGCACCTCGACCAGGCGCGCGGCCTCGTCCGGATCGAGCACCTGTGGCAGCTTGCGCGGCGCCTTGGGCGCGCGCACGCCGGCGGCGGGATTGGCGGGGATGCGCGCGTGCTTGAGCAGCCACTGGAAATAACTGCGGCACGCGGACAGGCGCCGCTGCAGGCTCTTGGGCGAAAGTCCGCGCCGGTGCTCGGCGGCGATGAAGGCGCGCAGCTGCTCGGATTGCAGCGCCGACAGGTCGTCGCTGCCCTGCGCCTGTGCCCACGCGGCAAGCGCATCGAGATCGCGCTTGTAGGCATCGAGCGTATGCGCCGACATGCGGCGCTCGACCTGCAAATGCGCGAGGTAATCGTCGATCATCGTCGACGCGGCCAATGCATGGGAAGCCCGCTGTGGGAGCGGCCTTGGCCGCGAATGCTTTTCGCGCCACCGACTCGGCAGGGCAAGGCATTCGCGGCCAAGGCCGCTCCCACAAGTGCTTCGATGTCACCCATCGAAGCGGCGCAGCGCGGTGGCCAGCGACTCGGCCATCATCCGCAGGAACAGGGTGCCCATGCCGGGATAGAACCGATTCGGATCGAGGCTGCCGACGGCGATCAGCCCTTGGCCCGGCATCGGCAGCAACGCGCTGGACTGCACCTCGTCGGCGCGCGCGCCGTACAGCAGCGCGTGCTTGTCCGGTTGCAGACGGCCGCATAGCGGTTCGCCATCGGCCAGGCAGTCGCGGAACGGATCGACATGCTTGTCGCCCTGGTCGATCACCTGCAGCCAGTCGGCGTCGTCAAGACCGACGACCGGGCGGAACGACACGATCCGCACCAGATCCCCCTGGAAATCCTCGGCCAGCGCGGCGGCCATCGCGCGCAGGGTGTCGGCGGCGCTGTTCTGCTTCAGCAACGCGAGCGTGAGCTGGTGGGTGCGCACGGCCAGACGTTCGTTGACCTGGGCATTGCCGAACAGCTCCTGCAGGCGGCGGTTGAGCTCACGATTCTTGTCGCGCAGGACTTCCAGCTGGTAGCTGGCCAGCGACGCGGCCGGGCCTGCGTCGCGCGGGACCACCAGGCTGACGGCCAGGTCCGGGAACTGGCGCAGGAATTCCGGGTGCCTGCGCAGGAAGGCAGCCACCTCGTGCGCGCCGAGCTTCTCGGTTGAATCGATCATTGCAGCCATTCCCCGTCGAAAACGAATGCAGCAGGGCCGCCCATCAGGATCGGCGACGTGTCGTCGGGCCAGGTGATGTCGAGCTCGCCGCCCGGCAACGATACGACGGCCTCGCGATCGAGGCGACCGCGCCGCATCAGCACCGCCGCTGCCGCGCAGGCGCCGCTGCCGCAGGCCTGGGTCTCGCCCACCCCGCGCTCGTAGACGCGCAGGCGGATGCGATCGCGCGCAACCGGTTGTGCGAAGCCGACGTTGACCGACTGCGGGAACGCCGGGTCGGCCTGCAGCAACGCGCCGATACGTGCCACTTGCGCGGCGTCCACATCGAGCACCTCGATCACCGCGTGCGGATTGCCCATCGACACCGCGCCGAAATGCAGCGGCTCGCCGTGGACCTCCAGCGCATACTCGTCCTGCGCTTCGGCGAAACCGCGCAACGGCACGGCCTGCGGCGCGAACTGCGGCACGCCCATTGCGATCCGGTAGCGGCCTGCACCCAGTGCCTGCACGGCATGACTGCCGGCAGGACTATCGAGCACGAAGCGCTCGCCCGGCGCGGCGCCATCGCGCGCCAGCCAGGCGGCCACGCAGCGCGCGCCGTTGCCGCATTGGCGCGAGGTCGAGCCGTCCGCATTCCAGATGCCGTAAGCCGCGACCGCCGCACTGCTGCGCGCAGCCTCGATGGTCAGGATCTGGTCGCAGCCCACGCCCGTGTGGCGGTCGGCAAGCGCGCGGCACAATTCGGGCGAAGGATCCGGGGCGCCGCTGCGCAGGTCGAGCACGACGAAGTCGTTGCCCGCACCATGCATCTTGGTGAAGCGCAGGCGCCGGGGATCAGGGTGTGCCATCGTCCGCGGGCGGCGGCGGTTCGACCGGATCGGCCGGCGCGGGTTCGTCCTCCTCCACCGTCGGCTCGGTTGCCGGATCCACGGGGGTGGCTGACTCGGTCGTGGTCGGCGTTTCCGTGGTCGGCGCGGTGTCGGATTCCTGCGCTTCGGGGGCATCGGCCTGCACCAGCGGGCCCTTGTTGCCGCAGGCCGACAAACCCGCCAGCAACGCGGCGCACAGCAGTAAACGCATGATCGTGTTCATGTCCGCATGGTAACGCGGAACGCTAGGAGGGTGGCTGCTGGGCCGGTTCTGGCCGGCGCCACAGCCAGAAACCGACGATCGCCATGCAGGCGATCGGCAGCACGGTCATCCACCAGCGATGCGCGGGGAAGCGGGTCATGATCGCGAGCAGGATCAACGCGCTTCCCAGCATCGCCAGCGTCGCCGACCACTTGGCACGCCGGCTCACCGCCCCATGCCGTTGCCAGTCGCGGATCGCCGGACCGAAGGTCCGGTGCCGCAGCAGCCAGCGATGCAGGCGCCTGGAGCCGCGCGCGGCGGCGTAGGCTGCCAGAAGCACGAACACCGTGGTCGGCAGCACCGGCAAGAAGATGCCGACGATGCCGATCCCGAGGCTGGCGTAGGCCAGCAGCCACCACACCCAACGCGTCATGGCCCGATTGTAGGAGCGCCACCGCGGCACGAGAGGTCGCGGGCACCCGATCGCGCAGCGATGCGCATTTACGGCGCCGGTTCGGCCACTCCCAGCTGGTCGAGCATGAACGCGTACATTTCCGCCGTTTCGCGATACCTGCGGAAGCGACCGGACTTGCCGCCGTGGCCGGCTTCCATGTTGATCCGGAACACGACCGGCTGGCTGCCGGTGTCGAGGTCGCGCAGGCGTGCGACGTATTTGGCCGGCTCGAAATACTGCACTTGCGAATCCCACAGGCCGGTGCCGACGAACATGGCCGGATAATCCTGGGCCTTGAGGTTGTCGTAGGGCGAATACGAGAGCATGTAGTCGTAGTACTCCTTCTGCTCCGGGTTGCCCCATTCGTCGTATTCGTTGGTGGTCAGCGGGATGCTCGGATCGAGCATGGTTGTGACCACGTCCACGAACGGCACCTGCGACAGGATCACGCGGTACTTGTCCGGCGCCATGTTGGCGATCGCGCCCATCAGCAGCCCGCCCGCGCTGCCGCCGAGCGCGGCGACGCGATCGGGCGCCGCGTAGCCCTGCCGCACCAGATACTCGGTGACGTCGATGAAGTCGGTGAAGGTGTTCTTCTTGTTCAGCAGCTTGCCGTCGTCGTACCACTTGCGACCCATTTCCTGGCCGCCGCGGATATGGGCGAGCGCGTAGACCATGCCGCGGTCGAGCAGGCTCACGTTGGTGACGCTGAAGCCCGGATCCATCGACGCACCGTAGCTGCCGTAGCCGTACTGCAGCATCGCCGCCTTGCCGTTCTTCTCGAAGCCCTTCTTGTAGACCAGCGACACCGGGATCCGGGTGCCATCGCGCGCCGGCACCCACACCCGCTCGGTGACATAGCGGGCGGGATCGTAGCCGCCGAGCACGGGCTGGCGCTTGAGCAGCCGGCGTTCTCCCGAGCTGACGTTGAGCTCGTAGGTGGTGGCCGGCGTGGTCAGCGAGGTGTAGCTGTAGCGCAGCCAGTCGCTGTCGGGCTCGGAATTGACGTCCAGGCCCATCGAATACGCCGGCTCGTCGGCCTTGACGTATTCCTCCTCGCCCTTGGCCTTGAGGATGCGCACGCGCTCGAGCCCGTCGGAACGCTCGGCCACGGCGGTGAAGCCGTCGAACAGCTCAAAACCTTCGATGTAGACGTCGTCGCGGTGCGGCACCCAGTCCTTCCAGTCCTTGCGCGAGGTGGAGTCGCTCGGCGCGGTGACGATCTTGAAGTTCTTCGCACCGTCGGCGTTGGTCCGGATCACCCAGCGGTCGCCGAGGTGCTCGGCCTGGTATTCCACGTCGCGCTGGCGCGGCGCGAGCACCACGAACTGCGCCGGGTCGGCGGCCGGCGCGCAGCGCTGCTCGCTCGAGACCGTGCTTTCCACGCCGATGCAGATGTACTTGTCGTCGCGGCTGCGGTCGATCCCCATGTAGAAGCTGTCGTCGGGTTCTTCGTACACCAGCGCGTCCTGGGCGACGGGCGTGCCCAGCACATGCTTCTTCACCCGCTTGGTGAGCAGGGTCTCGGGATCATTCTCGACGTAGAACAGGGTGCGGTTGTCGTCCGCCCAGACCAGATTGGCGGACACGCCGGTGATCTGCTCGGGATAGGTCTCGCCGGTGGCCAGGTTCTTGAAGCGGATCGTGTACTGGCGGCGGCCGTTGGTGTCGTCGGCATAGGCCAGGATGGTGTTGTCCTGGGTGACCTCGTAGTCGCCGACCTGGTAGTAGTCCTTGCCTTTCGCCAGGGCGTTGACGTCGAGCAGCACTTCTTCGCCATCGAAGTCGCCGGCGGCGTTGGCCTGCTGGATCGATGCCGCGTCCACGCCCGGGCCGTCCTTGCGCCGCGCGTGCACCGGATAGTCCTGCCCGGTCTCGAAGCGGCTGTAGTACCACCAGCCGCGTTCGCGGTAGGGCACCGAGCTGTCGTCCTGCTTGATCCGGCCGACGATCTCCTGGTACAGCCGCTCTTCCACCGGCTTGAGCGGCGCCATCACCGTATCGGTATACGCGTTTTCGGCCTGCAGGTAGGCGAGCATCTGCTTGTTTTCGCGCTTGTCGTCGCGCAGCCAGTAGTACTCGTCCTGGCGCTCGGCGCCGAACGGAGCCTTGACCACGTGCGGCTGTTTGACCGCGTCAGGCGGGGTGGGCGGTATCGGTGCGGCGGCGTGCGTGGTCGTGGTCATCAGGCCTAGTGCGAGCAAGAAGTGAGTCGGCTTCATGGATGGGGTCCGTGGGTGGGGATCGCAACGGCATTCGCCGGATCCTTGTTCCGTCATCCCGGCGCAGGCCGGGATTTTCTGTTGATTGAGACGGTCATCAAGACGCCGGCACGCAGCTTGCGTGGGGCGACGACCCGGCTCCGCCGGCGGTCATTCGCCGAGCTGTTGCCAGAGGAAGGTATAGGCGAGTGCCTGCATGTGCGCGGCCTGCTTGTTGTCGGCGGCGCCGCCATGCCCACCTTCGATGTTCTCGTAGTAGCGCACGTCCTTCTGCGCCGCCGCCATCTTCGCCATCATCTTGCGCGCATGGCCGGGATGGACGCGGTCGTCCAGGGTGGAGGTGGTGAACAGCACCGGCGGATAATCCTTTGCAGGATCGAACAGGTGGTAGGGCGAGAACTTCTGGATGAAGGCCCACTCCTCCGGCTTGTCCGGATCGCCGTACTCGGCCATCCATGAAGCGCCCGCGAGCAGTTGGTTGTAACGCTTCATGTCCAGCAGCGGCACCTGGACCACGATCGCGCCGAACTGGTCCGGATACTGGGTGAGCATATTGCCCATCAGCAGGCCGCCGTTGCTGCCGCCCTGGGTGCCCAGGTGCGCGGGCGAGGTGATCTTGCGATCCACCAGGTCCTGCGCCACGGCCGCGAAGTCCTCGTAAGCCTTGTGCCGGTTGGCCTTGAGCGCGGCCTGGTGCCAGCGCGGGCCGTACTCGCCGCCGCCGCGGATATTGGCCAGCGCGAACACGCCGCCCTGCTCCAGCCAGCCTTTGCCGACACCACCCGAGTAGGACGGCGTCATCGATATCTCGAAGCCGCCATAGCCGTACAGCAGGGTCGGCGCGGTGCCGTCCAGAGCGAGATCGCGCGGACGCACCAGGAAGTACGGGACCCGGGTGCCATCCTTCGAGGTGGCGAAATGCTGCTCCATCGTGTGCTTCGAACCATCGAAGAACACCGGGTTGGACTTGAGTTTCTCCGGCGCTGCACCGACCTGCGCCAGCGACAGCGTAGTGGGGGTGAGGAAATCGGTGGCCGTGAGCCAGACCGCCTCGCTCTCGTCCGGATCCACCGCCGACACCGCCAGCGTGCCGATGCCCGGCGCGCCGATGAAGTCGGTGCGCGTCCAGCCGCCCTCTCCCGGCGTGACCACGCTCAGCTGGTTCTTGACGTCCTGAAGCACGTTCAGCACCAGATGCGACCGGGTCCAGTCGAAACCGGCGAGCGAACTGTTCGCGGTGGGCTCGAACAGCACCTCGAACTCGCGCTTGCCAGCCATGAAGTCGTCGAATCTAGTCGCAAGCAGCGAGCCTGCCTGGTAGGTCCTGCCGCCGACTTCCCAGGGTTCGCGCAGTTCCAGGGTCAGCCATTCGCGATGCACCGACTTGTTGGCCGAGTTGGGCGCCTCGATCTTCGCCAGCGTGCCGTCGCCGCGGCGCAGGTACAGCTCGTCGTTGTAGAAGGCGATGGTGCGGCTGACGAAATCGCGCTGGAAGCCCGGCGTGTGGTCGCGCAGCGCGGCGATGTACATGTCGCCCGGCCCGCCTTCGTACACCAGGGTGGCCGATTCCAGCGGGGTCCCGCGCTTCCACTGCTTGACGATGCGCGGATAGCCCGATGAGGTCATCGAACCCGGGCCGAAATCGGTATAGACGTAGACCGTGTCGGCATCGATCCAGCCGAGGCCGCCCTTGGCTTCGGGGCGGAAGAAGCCGTCGCTCACCCACTGCTTGGTCTCGAGGTCGAATTCGCGGGTGACGTCGGCATCCGAGCCGCCAGGCGACAGCGCGATCAGACAGCGCTTGTAATCGGGCTTGAGGCAATCGGCGCCGTGCCAGACCCATTTCTTGCCGTCGGGAATCTGCTCGGCTTCGTTCAACGCGTCCAGATCGATGACGGTTTCCCAGGCAGGCTTGTCCTTGCGGTACTCCTCCAGCGTGGTGCGGCGCCACAGGCCGCGCTGGTGGTGCTTGTCCTTCCAGAAGTTGTAGTAGTAATCGCCGATCTTTTCCACGCCGGGAATCTTGGCGTCGGAGTCCAGGATCGCGAGGATGTCCGCCTCGAGCTGCTTGAACTGCGGCGTGCTGGCCAGCTCGGCTTCGGCCTTGGCGTTCTGCGCGCGGACCCAGTCCAGGGCCTTGTCGCCGCTGACGTCCTCCAGCCAGGCATAGGGGTCGTCGCTGGCGGGGGCTTGGGCATGCGCACCGGCGGCGGCCAGTCCCGCCGCGATCCCTACGGCATGGCAGGCATGGGCAAGCTTGGACATGCGGCGGAGCTCCGGTTCAAGGGCGGGCAACGCTAGCACAGGCGTCCGCACGCATTGGCCTGCCCAAGGTCACGTTCCGGCCCTTGCCGAAGCGACGCTCAGGCCGCGCGTACCGAACGCCGCGCACCGGGACGCAGCGGACGCCGGCGCGCCTGGCCACCCCGCCGGCGCCGCGGCTGCCGGCGCGCGGCGGCCGATGCCGGCCAATGCGGAATCCGGAAGCGATGCAATGCCCAGAGCGCGCTCAACGGCATGCCCAGCAGCCATAACGGCATCCAGCCCAGCCATGCGTTGTGTCCGCGCGCCGCGGGGAACAACAGCACGAGCGTGGCGCCCAGCCACAGCGTCCGCAACACCGCAGCCCGGAGCCGGGGGTCGGGCGAATGGAACAGCGGACGGCGCACCGCGGGTGTCATGGCGAGGACACTGGACATGGCGAAGATCCTTCGGTTGGCGATGCCGTTCAGACTCCTGCACCCCCATCTCACAGCTTGCGACTTAGGCTATGCATCGCCGATCCACCCGGTTTCCCGATCCAGGCACCCCGTCTCCATGACCCGACGCCCCCGATTGCTCCTGCTGTTCGCCGCCATGCTGCTGGGTCTGCTGATGGCGGGCTGCGGCAGTACGCCCGAACGGCATACCGAGCCGCTGGCCTATGTGGATCTGCCGCGGTTCATGGGCACCTGGTACGTGATGGCGCGCATTCCCAACGCGCTCGAACGCGGCCACATGGCCAGTCGCGACGTATACACGTTGCAGCCCGACGGCAAGATCGCGGTGCATTACGTGTATCGCACCGGACCGCGGGAGCCGGAGAAGATGCTGGACATCGTGGCCACCGTGCTGCCCGGCACCGGCAACCGCGAGTGGCGGATGCGCTTCTTCAAGATCGTGCCGACCCGGCAAAGGATCCTGGAGGTCGCGCCGGACGGTTCGTGGGCGCTGATCGATTCGCCCGGACGCGACCTGGCGTGGATCTTCTCGCGCAAGCCGACCATGGACGACGCCCAGTACCTGGCGCTGCGCAAGCGTATGCAGGCGCATGGGATCGATACCGACAAGGTCTGGCGCGTCCCGCATACGGCCGAGGAAGTCGGCCGTCGCGGCTACGACATTCCGAAGAACGAATAGCCGCGCCGCGGGCGTGTATCCGCCGGCGACGGCTTCCAGGCCGGCGCAGCGGCTTGGAGATGGATTGGGTTGGAACATTTGGATCTTGCGCGCCACCGAATAGCGGGTAGCGCGCATGAGACGCTCCACGGCCTTCGGGCGGCTATTGGCGGAAGGCTCGCGACTGACGTCGCTCCTACGATCGCTCCCGCAGGCTTCAATAACCCGCCGCGTCCAACGCCTTGTCCGCCTCGGCGCGGCCGATGGCGATGACTTCGCGTGCGCGCCAGAATTCGTAGAACAGGCAGGCGTCGCGCGGAATCCGGATCACCAGTTCGGGTGGGTCCAGCGCCAGCTGCACGCGCGAGATCTGGGCCTGCATGGTGTCGAGCGAGCGGGCCATGATCTCGGTGAGGCTGATGGCCTCGTCGTCGTCGCGCAGGCGCTGGTCGAGCTGGCGCTCGACCCAGCGGGTGAACCGGTTGCGCCCGGGGTCGCCGTTTTCCGCTTCGCCCTCGGGCGCGGGAGATCCGGGCGGATGCGCCGGCCAGCCATGCATGTCCACCGCGATCAGCCGGTGCGCGTCCGACAGGCGCGTCGCCGCAATGGGCAACGGCGCCAGCAGGCCGCCGTCCACCAGTTCGCGTCCGTGCACTTCGGCCGGAGTGAACAAGCCGGGGATGGCGAACGAGGCCCGGATCGCCTGCCACAATGGCCCGGTGCGCAGCCAGACCTCGCGCTGGCGCAGCAGGTCGACCGCCACGGCGACGAACGGAATCGGCAGCGTCTCGATATCGGGATCGCCCACCACATCGCGCATCGCCCGCACCAGGCGCTGGCCATGGAACAACCCGCCTTGCCCCAGCGCAGGATCGGCGAGCAGGCGCAGGAAGTCGGCGCGGCTCATGCGCTCGAGCTGCTCGCGGAATTCGGACAGCTTGCCTGCGGCGAAGATGCCGCCGACCAGCGCGCCGCTGGAGGAGCCGGCGACCGTGCTGATCCGCAGCCCGCGCGCCTGCAGGGCTTCGATCACCCCGATCTGGGCCAGGCCGCGCGCGCCGCCGGCGCCGAGCGCGAGCGCGACCTTTTCGCCCTGCGCGATCTTCGGGGCTTCGGCCGCCATCAGCGGTCGTAGTTGGACAGCGCGAGCGCCAGCAGCGACTTGGCCTGTTCGCGCAGCGAGGGCGGCTCGACGATCTCGGCGTCGCTGCCGTAATGCAGCACATCCATCAGCAGTTCGCGGGGCGCGCTGTAGGGGATCTTCAGCTCGTAGCGGCCATCGGACAGCATCCGGCCCTGCTGCTGCGAATGCCAGTGCTCGTCGGCCACCCAGCGCGCGGCCTTGGGGCTGAACACGATGGTGGCCCAGCCCTTGGGTTCGCCGGAAAAGATGCCGTAGCTGCCGGCCAGGTGCTGGTTGAGTTCGGCCTCGTCGATGTCACGCGCGGCGGCGTCGAGCACCCGCGCCGCGGCGATGCGGTCCACCGAGAAGCTGCGCAGCGCGTCGCGCTCATGGTCCCAGGCGTCCAGGTACCAGTTGTCGCGGTAATGGGTGACGCGCTGCGGCGACACCGTGCGCCTGGTCTTTTCGTCGGTGGAGCGCGCGCGATAGTCGAACGCGAGCTGCTTGCGGTCCAGCACCGCGCTGGCCACCGCGCGGAAGGCGTGCTCGTCGAGCTTGCGGGTGCGGTGCGGGATCACCCGCACCCGCTCCACCGGCCAGCGCTTGCCTCCGGCCTGTTCGGCCAGCAGCGCCTCGACCCGCCCCTGCAACGGGGCGAGCGCGCTCGAGAGCACCCCACCGCCGGTCCGTGCGAGCAGCTGCTGCGCCGCAAGCAGGGCATGCAGCTCCTCCGAGCTGAGCCACAGACCCGGCAGCTCGAAGCGATCGCCTTCCTTCTGGTCGTAGCGGAAACCGGCCTCACCGTCGCCCACCACCGGCGCCATCAGCGCATCGCGCAGGAAGGCCAGATCGCGGTACACGGTGGCGCGCGAGCAGCCGAGGTCTTCCTGCAGCCGCGGCACCGTCACCGGATAACGCGCGGCCTTGAGAATCCGATGCAGGGCGTTGATGCGTTCGTAACGGTCCATGCGCGGATTATGCCGCGTCGGCCGCCAGGCAGCCGCTTTGCCGTTTGAAGGGAGATGGTGGTCGCGATCGTCGCGTTCCACGCCCGCCGGAGCAGTCCATGACCCGCTATGTCGTCGCCACGAGCGCGATCGTCCTCATCGCCACGCTGGGCGCCTGCAAGGCCTCCTCCCCCGCCGCACCGGTTGCGGACGGCAGCACGGCCGCGACGGCAGCCAGCGGCGAAAGCCGCGAATCCGGCATGGCTGCCACCGCGCAGGCGCTCAACCCGCTGGCCACGCCCAAGGACGCGATGCTGGCCTCGATGAAGGCGTTCCGCGACGTGCGCAGTTACCACGCCAGCATGCGCATGGAGGGCGGTCCGGAAGGGGTGATGACCAATGAAATGGACTTCGTCGCCCCGGACCGCTACCGCATCACCATGAAGAGCCGCGGCATGGAAGTGCACAACGTGCGTATCGGCAACGACACCTGGATGACCATGAACGGCCGGACCAGCAAGGTCACCATGCCGCCGGGGACCATGGACCAGTGGCAGGACATCATGCACAAGAGCCAGGAAACGATGGACGTGGAGGCGCAGGGCCGCGAAACCATCGACGGCGTGCCCACCCGCAAGTACCTGATCCACCAGACCGATCCCAAGCCCAGTGACGTGACGGTCTGGATCAACAGCGACGATCTCGTCCACCAGGCGCGGATGCAGAGCGATTACCAGGGTACGCCGATCACCACCACGATCCGCTACACCCGCTACAACGACCCGGCGATCACGATCGACCCGCCGCAGTAATCATTCGGGAACCTGTGGGAGCGGCCTTGGCCGCTCCCACAAGGTCGCTCCCGCCGGGGACGCATGCGGCACAATGTGCACCATGCGCAAACCGCAGCTCAATCTGTCGCCCTCGCCCGGCGACGAGGTCAAGACCACGACCTGCGTGTGTGCGCGCGCCGGCAGGTGCGCATGAGGCAGCCCATCCTCAATCTGTCGCCTTCGCCCGGCGACGAGGTCAAGACCACGACCTGCTACATGTGCGCATGCCGCTGCGGCATCAAGGTGTGGCTGCAGGACGGGCAGATCCGCTATATCCAGGGCAATCCCGCACACCCGGTCAACAAGGGCGTGCTGTGCGCCAAGGGCGCGAGCGGGATCATGCAGCACTATTCGCCCGCCCGGCTGAGCAAGCCACTGTTGCGCACTGGCGAGCGCGGCAGCGGCGAGTTCAGGGAAATCGAGTGGGAAGAAGCGCTGCAGATCGCGACTGCCTGGCTGGCGCCGATCCGCGAGCGCAATCCCGACGAGCTGGCCTTCTTCACCGGCCGCGACCAGTCGCAGGCCCTGACCGGCTGGTGGGCGCAGCAGTTCGGCACGCTCAACTACGCCGCGCATGGCGGCTTCTGTTCGGTGAACATGGCCGCGGGCGGGTTGTACACGCTCGGCGGCAGCTTCTGGGAATTCGGCGAACCCGACTGGGAGCACACCCGGCTGCTGATGCTCTGGGGCGTGGCCGAGGACCACGACTCGAATCCGATCAAGCTCGGCCTGGGCAAGCTCAAGGGGCGTGGCGCGAAGATCATCGCGGTCAACCCGGTGCGCACCGGCTACGGCGCGATCGCCGACGAATGGATCGGCATCCGTCCCGGCACCGACGGGTTGTTCGCGTTCGCGCTGATCCATGAACTGCTGCGATCGGATCGCATCGACCTGGACTTCCTGGTGCGCTACGCGAACGCGCATTGGCTCGTGGTCAGCAATCCGGGCGGCGCGGACGATGGGCTGTTCGCGCGCAACGAAGGGGGCGATGTGCTGTGCTGGGATCGCGACGACGCGCGCCCCGCACGCGCCGATGCCATCGGCATCTCGCCGGCGATCGTCGGCGAATACACCCTGCCCGACGGGCATCGCGCCGTGCCGGTGTTCCAGCTCGTCGCAGAGCGCTATCTCGATCCGCAGTATTCGCCCGACGCGGTCAGCGAGCGTTGCGGCATCCCGGCCCACACGATCCGGCGGATCGCACGAGAACTCGCTGAAGCTGCCTTCGAATCGAATCTCTCGCTGCCCATCGCCTGGACCGATGCCTGGGGCCGCGAGCATGCGCAGATGGTCGGCCGCCCGGTGTCGATGCACGCCATGCGCGGGATCAGCGCGCACAGCAATGGCTTCCACACCTGCCGTGCGCTGCATCTGCTGCAGCTGTTGCTGGGCGCGGTGGATGCGCCTGGCTCGTTCCGTTTCCAGCCGCCGTATCCCAAGCCGATCCCACCGCCCAACCGGCCGGGCCGGACGCGCCGGGACGACGGCACCCTGGACGCACCGCCACTCGGCTTCGTGCACGGACCCGAAGATCTCGTCGTCGATGCCGATGGCCAGCCGCGCCGTATCGACCACGCCTTCTCATGGGCGTATCCGCTCTCCGCGCACGGCATGCTGCACACGGTGATCCGCAACGCGCACGCGGGCGATCCGTACAGGATCGACACGTTGCTGATGTTCATGGCCAACATGAGCTGGAACTCGGCCATGAACACGCGTCAGACCATGCACTGGCTGACCGACAAGGACGAAGCCGGCGACTACCGGATCCCGCACATCATCTATTCCGATGCCTATGCCTCGGAGATGGTCGCCTACGCCGACCTGGTGCTGCCGGACACGACCTACCTGGAACGCTTCGACGCGATCAGCCTGCTCGACCGGCCGATCTCCGACGCCGACGCCGCCAGCGACGCAATCCGGCATCCGGTGTTCGAACCGGCCACGCAGCCCGACGACCAGGGGCGCCCGCGCGACGTGCGCGGCTTCCAGTCGGTGCTGCTCGACCTGGGCGCACGCCTGGGCCTGCCTGGCATGGTGCACGCCGACGGCTCGGCGCGGTACCGCGACTACGCCGACTACATCGTCCGCCACGAACGCGCGCCCGGCGTCGGCCTGCTGGCCGGCTGGCGCGGCGCCGAGGGCGACGAGGAAGGCAAGGGCGCGCCGAATCCGGAACAGCTGCAGCGCTATATCGAGCACGGCGGCTTCTGGCACGCGCCGGTGCCCGAATCGGCGCGCTATTTCAAGATGGCCAACCGCGACTACCTGCAATGGGCGCAGCGGTTCGGCTTCGTCGGCGCGACCGAACCGATCGTGCTGCAGCTGTACTCGGAAACCCTGCAGAAATTCCGGCTCGCCGCGCAGGGCCATGGCGAACACCAGCCGCCGCAGGCGCACCGCGCACGGGTGGAGATGTATTTCGATCCGCTGCCGATCTGGTATGAGCCGTTCGAGCACGACCAGACCTCGCGCGAGCGGTTCCCGCTGAACGCGGTCACCCAGCGCCCGATGTTCATGTACCACGCCTGGGGTTCGCAGAACGCCTGGCTGCGCCAGATCGCCGCACGCAATTATCTGTACCTGCATCCGGCCACCGGCGAACAGCACGGGATCGCCGACGAAGACTGGATCACGGTGTCATCGCACCACGGCAGCATAACGGTGCAGGCGAAGTTCGCATCCAATGTGCAGCCGGGCACGGTCTGGACCTGGAACGCGATCGGCAAGCGGCGCGGCGCGTGGAAGCTGGCCAAGGATGCACCGGAAGCGGCGCAGGGCTTCCTGCTCAACCATCTGATTTCCGACCTCACTCCGCGCGGCGATTACGCCAACGCCGATCCGGTCACCGGACAGGCCGCGTGGTTCGACCTGCGCGTGGCGATCGGCAAGGCGCCAGCGCAGTCCGAGGTGTCGCAGCCGCAGTTCGCGCCGCTGCACGCGCATCCGGCAGATGACCGACCGCTGCGCTACGGCGCCAGCTTGCGCCGCCGCAACAGGACCGGCCCATGAACGTACTGCGCATCCTGGCCGGCTGGGCCTGCATCGTGGCCGCGCTGGCGTTGATCGTGCTGTTCGCACTCGGCGGCGCGTCCGGCGTATCCGCGCCGGCTTCGCCTGCACTGATGGCGCACTTGCCGCTGGTTGCGGTCGGTCTGGCACTGCTGGCCGTAGGGGTGTGGCTGCTGAAGAAGGGAAAGCCCTCGCGATGACCGCCCTGCCGCCGCCATCGACGAAGAAGCTCGGCCTCGTGATCGACCTGGACACCTGCGTCGGTTGCCATGCCTGCGCCACCAGCTGCAAGGAATGGAACGCCGGCGGCATCGCCGGGCCGCTCACCGACGAACGTCCTTACGGCAAGGACCCGCAGGGCGTGTGGTTCAACCGCGTACACAGCTACGAAGTGGCCGAAAGCCCGGCGCAGCCGGCGATCACCCTGCACTTCCCGCGTTCGTGCCTGCACTGCGAGACCCCGGCCTGCGTCACCGTGTGCCCCACCGGCGCCAGCTACAAGCGCGCCGAAGACGGGATCGTGCTGGTGGACGAGGACAAGTGCATCGGCTGCAAGCTGTGCAGCTGGGCCTGCCCCTACGGCGCGCGCGAATACAGCGAGGTCGAGGGCGTGATGAAGAAGTGCACGCTCTGCGTCGACCGGATCTACAACGAACATCTGGACGAAAGCGAGCGGCAGCCCGCCTGCGTGCAAGCCTGTCCCACGCGCGCGCGCCATTTCGGCGACCTGGGCGATCCCGACTCGGACGTGTCGAAGCTGGTCGCCGAGCGCGGCGGTGTGGCCCTGATGCCGGAACTCGGCTATGCGCCAGTCAACCGCTATCTGCCGCCGCGTCCGCGGCGAGGCGGCGCCGCAGCAGTCGCCGAAGAGCCGGAGCCGGAAGATTCCGGCGTCGGCCGCTGGTTGAACCGCATCCTGCGGCGGTGACCGGCGCGGCCGCCTGCCAGCGCCCGCGCGCATCCTGACCGCATCCTTCCTTCGCACCTCCATCCGCGACCGCGCCGTGCATCCAGCCCTTTCCGTCATCCTGTTCACCACCCTGTCCGGCGCCGGCTACGGCCTGCTGATCTGGACCGCGCTCGTCGCGCTGTATGCGCGGCCGGGCGATGCCGGCGGACTGCTGGTGTGCGCGCTCACCGGCCTGGTGCTGGCGACCGTCGGCCTGCTCAGTTCGATGCTGCACCTGGGCAAACCGGTGCGCGCCTGGCGCGCCTTCTCGCAGTGGCGCACCTCCTGGCTGTCGCGGGAAGGGGTGATGGCAGTGGTCACCTACATTCCCGCGCTGCTGCTGGCCGGCATGGCCTGGCTCGAATGGCTCGATCCCGAGTCCGTCGTTTTTCGCTCGTCCGGACCGACGGTCGCAGTGCTCGTCATCGCCCTGGCCACCATCGCCTGCGCCCTGGCGACGATCGTCTGCACCGCGATGATCTACGCCTCGCTCAAGCCGATACCTGCCTGGCGCCACCGGCTGGTCGTCCCGGTCTACCTGGTCTTCGCGCTGCTGGGCGGCCTGGCGCTGCTGGCAGCGATCCTGTCCGCAGCTGCCGCTCTGCCTGCGATGCGCATCGTCGCCACGGCGCTGGCGCTGTTGGCGACCCTCGCGGCCGGGCTCAAGCTGGGCTATTGGCGCGCCCTCGACCGGACGCAACTGCCCGCCGATCGCGGCGACGCGGTCGGGCTGCCGGGACGTGCGGTCTCGGTCTTCGAGCGTCCGCATACCGAAGCCAGCTACATCACGCGCGAAATGGCGTTCGTGGTCGCGCGCCGGCATGCGCGGCGATTGCGTGCGCTGGCGCTGCTGCTGTTCACTGGCGTGCCGTTGCTGGCCGTCTATCTGACGATGCACGCCGGGCTGGAGGCGAGCTGGGGCTGGGGCGCGGCCGCGGCGGCGATCCTGGCAGGCAGCTTCGTCGAGCGTTGGCTGTTTTTCGCCCAGGCACGGCACATGGTCACGCTGTACTACTGAGGGGCCCGCAGCGTCGGGCGGCCGGTCCCTGCGCAATCGTCGAAGCGTGAACCGCGTGCGCGCGTGGACCGCCGCCGGCGGTGGAATTTGTCGTGATGGGCCGGCAGAATGGGGTTGTAACCGCTTCCAGCCTGTCCATGCTTGCCTCGCTCTGGCTCGTGGTCGCCGGTCTTCCGGTCTTCCAGCAGCCTTTCGCCGCCGTCCCCGAACAGCCTGCCGCGATCGCGCTCGCCGCGGGCGAGGTCTCGCTGCGTCGGCCCTGCCTGCGGCTGACGTGCGTGGGCGCCGAGTGGGAACCGCCGGCACCGGCCACGACCTACGCCTACCGCGATGACGAGCAGCCGGTGGTGCGTTCCACGCTTCCGGGCGAGCAACGCGGCGGCACCGCACTCCAGGTTGCGGTCTCCCGTCCTGACTGGATCTACCAGCGCGTGGATTACAGCCGTGCCGTCACCGGTTACGGCATCGCCCCGATCCGCAATGGCGACACCACGCTGCAGATCGAGGCCGGCACCGGCGTGCGACTGCAGCCCTACCTGGACAAGGGAACCGCGAAACTGGGGCCGATCGCCCGCGGCCGGGTCCTGCTGGAGCAGCGCATCGGCGAAAACGCCGACCTCAAGCAGGAGCTGGTGATCGAAACCGGGCGCGCCAATACCTATGTGCATAACGCGCTGGGGGTGGACATGCGCCTGATGCCCCAGCTGCGCCTGAATTCCGGCCTGCAGATCGAGCACGACAGCGCCGGCGATGGCGGTCGCGGCAGCACCGACATGCTCGGCAACCTGACCATGCAGCGCGATTTCGGCAAGCGCGCATCCTTGACCCAGCAGGTCCTGGTCGAGGCCGGCGACCAGGGCATGCAGCTGCGCAGTGCGATCGGCCTGCAAATGCTGCTGCGCCCGGAATGGACCCTGTCCACCCGCCTGGAACAGCTTCGCGACGACACGACGAACGACGGCGCGCCTTCGACCCAGGGCAGCTTCCAGCTGCGCCGCACCTTCTAGCAACCCCGGACACGGTGAAAACGCGCGCGGCACGCACTCACGTTAGAGCAGGGCGCCGGCACCATCCTCAAGCAGCAGCCCCGCCACGCGCCGGCCCAGCGCTTCCGGATCACCCCTATCGCCCTGCCCGTCCGCGCGCACGATGCGTCCGTCGCCCGCATCGCCCACCAGGCCGTGCAATCGCAACTGTCCGGCCTGCAATGCGGCAAAGGCCGCGATCGGCACCTGGCAGCTGCCATCGAGCGCGCGGTTGAGGGCGCGCTCGGCCTCGACGCAGGTGCGCGTGGCGGCGTCGTCCAGCACGGACAGCAGCACGTGGGTGGCGTCATCGCCTTCCCGGCATTCCACCGCGATCGCGCCCTGCGCCGGCGCGGGCAACCAGTCGGGAGCATCGAGCCGGGCACGGATACGCGCCTCGAAGCCGAGCCGCTGCAATCCGGCGCAGGCCAGCACGATCGCGTCGTAGTCGCCCGCATCGAGCTTGGCCAGGCGGGTGTTGACGTTGCCGCGCAGGTCGAGCAGCTGCAGGTCGGCGCGGCGCGCGCGCAGCTGCGCCTGCCGGCGCAGCGAGGACGTGCCCACGCGCGCGCCTGGCGGCAGCGCATCGATGCCGGTGTAGCCGTTGCTGACGAAGGCATCGGCATGGTCGGCGCGCGCCAGGATCGCCGGCAGGGCGAAGTCCGGTTCCAGCGCCATCGGCACGTCCTTGAGCGAATGCACGGCGCAGTCGGCGTGGCCGCGCTGCATCGCCTCTTCCAGTTCCTTCAGGAACAGTCCCTTGCCGCCGATCGCCGATAGCGAACGATCCAGAACTTCGTCCCCGCGGGTCGACAGCGGCACCAGCTCGATCGCCAGGTCCGGGTGCGCCGCGCGCAGACGCGCGGCGACGTGTTCGGTCTGCCACAGGGCGAGCGGGCTCTTGCGGGTGGCGATGCGAAGAAGCACGGGATTCGGGATTGGGGATTGGGGATTGCTAGCGGATTCTAGCGGTCGCCCGCTTTCGCGAATCCCGAATCCCGAATCCCGGCATCAAAGATGCTTCACCGTCTCGCGCACCTGGCCGACGCAGCGTCGGCTGACCTCCAGCGGCTCGCGGCCGTGGCGCAGGATCGCGTGCACGTGGCCGTCGGCGGCGCGGCGCAGTTCGACCAGCTCGTGGCGCGCCACCAGGCAATTGCGGTGGATGCGCACGAAGCGCTCGCCGAATTCCTCCTCCAGCGATCTGAGCGACTCCTCGATCAGGTCCTCGCCACGTGCGTGATGCACCACCACGTATTTCTCTTCGGCCTGCAGGTAGTGCACATCGTCGACCGGAATCAGGCGCAGCGAGCCGCGCATGCGCGCGCACAGATGGGTGCGACGCTTGCCCGCGCCCGGTTCCTCGGCGGTGCGACGCCCCGCCATGAAGCGCCGCGCGCGCTCGAGCGCGCCCGCCAGGCGCTCCGGACGCACCGGCTTGACCAGATAGTCGACCGCCGCGGCCTCGAATGCAGAGAGCGCGTGCGCGTCGTAGGCGGTGCAGAACACCACCGCCGGGCGCGGTTCGAAGGCGGCCAGATGGCGCGCGGTCTCCAGCCCGTCGATGCCGGGCATCGCGATGTCCAGCAGCACGACGTCGGGCATGTGTTCGGCACAGGCATGCAGGGCGCTGTGGCCATCGGTGGCCTCGGCCACGACTTCCACATCCGGCTGCTCGGCCAGCAGGCTGCGCAGGCGTTCGCGCGCCAGCGGCTCGTCGTCGGCGATGACCACTTTCATGCCGTTACCTTGCACGTCGCCACCTGGATCGCTGCCACGGCCATCAGGTCCTCAGCGGCTGGGGGGTCGTCGGAATGCGCAGTTCGCACTGATAGTAGCCATCCTCCCACCCGGCCGCCATGCGCGCGCGCGGCCCGAACGCGTAGGCCAGCCGATGGCCGATGCTGCGCTGCGCATGTCCAGCCCCGGCGCCGCCATCCCGTTCACGTGGCGGAAGCGCCGGATTGCGCACCCGCATGCGCAGCAGATCGTCGGATTCGGCCAGGTCGATCTCGATCGTGCCGCCCTCGGGCAGACGCGAGATGCCGTGCAGCACGGCGTTCTCCACCAGCGGCTGCAGCACCAGCCGGGGCAGCGGCAGGCGCCAGGGCAGCGGGTCCTGTTTGTGCCATTCGACCTGCAGGCGCGCTCCGAGCCGAAGCGACTCGATCGCCAGGTAGCGCTCGGCCAGCTCGACCTCCTCGGCCAGGCTGGATTCGACCTCGCCGGCCTGGAGCGCGGCCCGGAACAGGTCGGACAGGTCGAGCACCACGCGCTCGGCGGTCTTCGGGTCGCTGCGCACGAGCCCGGCGATCGTGTTCATGCTGTTGAACAGGAAGTGCGGGCGGATCCGCGCCTGCAGCGCGTCGACCTCGGCGCGGGCGCTGGCGCGGACCTGATCGCGCCAGGCCTCCACCGCGTACAGGTAGGGCAGCACCGCCGCCAGGACCAGCACGGTGAGCGCGGCGCTGCCAAAGGCGAAGCGCTGCACGGTCACGGCCTCGGGCACCAGTCCCGCGCCCAGGTTGGTGTCGATCAGATACAGCAGCGCCGCGCCGCCCGCCGCGACCGAGGCCCCGAGCAGCAGGGCGAGCGCACCGCCGAGCGCGCGCGGCAGGCGTGAGAGCCGCCTCCGGGCCACGCACAGCAACACCGCCACGGTCAGCGCCAGCCACAGGGCGAAACCGCTGCCCGAGACGAACCGGTTCAAATTCCAGGGCGCGCCACCGTCCGGGGCCAGCGCCACGACTAGCACCACCATTTCCGCCACCCCGAACAGCACCGCCAGCCGGCTGAGCCGGCACAGATCCGGCAGCCAGGGCGCGGGCGCGTCGCCGGCCATCAGCCTTGCGCGAAGCGCCGCGACATCCAGGCCGAGAGCGCGCCGATTTCCTCGGCGCACACCTGGTGCGCCATCGGCCACGCGTGCCAGTCGACATCGAATCCGGCGTCGCGCAGCGCATCGCGGCTGCGCTTGCCGCCGGTGTACGGCACCACCGGATCGTGCAGGCCGTGGGCCATGAAGATCGGCTGCGTGCGGGCCTGTGCGGTCAGCGGCTGCAGGGTCGCCGCGCCCAGCGGCAGGTAGGTGGAGAGCGCGATCAGGCCGGCCAGCGGCTCGCGCCGGCGGATACCCGCCGCCAGGGCGATCGCGCCGCCCTGCGAGAACCCGGCCAGGAACACGCGCGCAGGCGGCACCCCGCGCTCGCCCTCGCGCGCGATCAGCGCACCGACCTGTGCGATCGACTGGTCCACACCCTCGGCGTCGGCGCGATTGGACAGGTCCATGTCGCGGATGTCGTACCACGCGCGCATCCGGGCACCGCCGTTGATCGTCACCGCGCGCACCGGCGCATGCGGGAAGACGAACCGGATCGCCGGCCACTCCGGCCGCAGCAGCTCGGGCACGATCGGCACGAAATCGTTGCCATCCGCGCCCAGGCCGTGCAGCCAGACCACGCTCCAGCCCGGCGCATCGCCGGTGCTGCGTTCGATGGTTTCGGGAAGCTCGACGGGCATATCAGCCATGCAGGGATCGGTAGCAACAGCGATGGGAGGGACCAAAGGTATCGTGAGCGCGCCGTTTCGGCGCCCCCGTGGGTCGCCGGGGTCGGGTGCCTTCGACTTTCGATCCGGTTCAGGGGAAAAGCAAATCGCCGCAAAATCTGCTTCGTCCGGGCTGAACCCGGCGCCGGTTTCCGCTAGGCTGGCATATTCCCTGCCCCGCCCGCCTGCCCGATGTCACCCCCTAGCCTCAAGACCCGCCAGCGCCTGTCGGAAGTCCGCTACGAAATCCGCGGTGAACTGGCCCGGCGCGCCCGCGAACTGGAGGCCCAGGGCCGCACCCTGATCAAACTCAATATCGGCAATCCGGGGGCGTTCGGGTTCCGCGCGCCGGACCACCTGCAGCGCGCGATCGCCGACCACATCGCGCATACCGACCCCTACACCCACCAGCAGGGGCTGCCGGAGGCACGCGAGGCGGTGGCCGCGTTCCACAAGGCGCGCGGCACGCCGAACGCGTCGCCCGAGCGCGTCTTCATCGGCAACGGTGTCAGCGAGCTGATCGACATCTCGCTGCGCGCACTGCTCAACCCGGGCGACGAGGTGCTGCTGCCCTCGCCGGACTATCCGCTGTGGAGCGCGGCGACGATCCTCAACGACGGCCGTCCGGTGTATTACCGCTGCACGCCCGAGGACGGGTTCCTGCCCGACCCGGACCAGATCGAATCGCTGGTGTCCGCGCGCACCCGCGCGATCGTGCTGATCAATCCGAACAACCCCACTGGTGCGAACTACCCGCGCGCGCTGCTCGAGCGCATCGTCGCGATCGCGCACAAGCATGGCCTGCTGCTGATGGCCGACGAGATCTACGACGGCATCCTCTACGACGGCCATCGTTTCGAGCCGATCGCGCCGGTGGCCGGCGAGGTGCCCTGCCTGAGCTTCGGCGGCCTGTCCAAGGTGCACCGGGCCTGCGGCTGGCGCGTGGGCTGGGCGGTGCTCAGCGGCGATCCGCTGGCCAGCGGCGATTTCCACCACGCCATGGACCTGCTCGGCGCGCTGCGCCTGTGCGCCAACGTGCCGGGGCAGTTCGCGATCGAACAGGCGCTGCACGGCGCCGACACCATCGGCGCGCTGTGCCAGCCGGGCGGACGGCTGTACGAGACCCGGCGCGCGCTGATCGAAAGCTGCCAGGCCAGCGAACACCTGTCCCTGGTCGCGCCGCAGGGCGCGCTGTACGGTTTCCCCGGCGTGGTCGGCGACGCGGCGCGCGGCTTCGACGACCATGCCTTCGCGCTGGAGATGCTCGAGACCGAGGATGTGCTGATCGTGCCCGGCTCCAGCTTCAACGTGCCCTATCGCAACCGCTTCCGGGTCACGCTGCTGCCCGAGGCCGCGGTGCTGCGGGAAGTCTTCGCCCGCATCGACCGGGTGCTGTCGCGGCGCGCCGAGGCGGCGGGCAAGGTCGTCCCGCTGAAGGTCGGCGCGAAGTCTGCAGCGTGATCCCCCGCCGGCGATGCCCGCCGGAGGCGATGTGACCGGACTGTCCTACCTCGCGCTCGGCGATTCCTACACCATCGGCGAAGGCGTCGCGGCCGACGCACGCTGGACCCATCAGCTCGCCGCCGCGCTGCGCGACGCGGGCATTGCGCTGCACGACCCGCGCACGATCGCCATGACCGGCTGGACGACCGATGAGCTGGATGCGGCGATCGATGCCGAGGCGCCGGCGAGCGACTACGACCTGGTCACGCTGCTGATCGGCGTGAACAACCAGTACCGCGGGCGCGACCTCGACAACTACGCGGCCGAATTCGAGCGCCTGCTGGCGCGCGCGATCGGCTTCGCCGGCGGCCGGCCGGAGCGGGTGGTGGTGCTGTCGATTCCGGACTGGGGCTCTACCCGATTCGGCGCCGGCAGCGGGCGCGCCCTGGCGCAGGTATCGGCAGAACTGGACGCCTACAACGCCTCCGCGCGCGCGGTCTGCGCCAGGCACGGCGTCGCCTTCGTCGACATCACGCCGCTCAGCCGCGAATGTGGTGGCGACGAGTCAATGCTCGCCGCCGACGGCCTGCATCCGGGGCCGGCGATGTACGCGCGTTGGGCACAGCTGGCGCAGCCCGCGGTGCGCGCGGCATTGAAGAACGGCACATAGAACGCCGTTGGACCGCGAGTCACGATGCAGGCGCGAAGTCGCGCCGACCGCGGCATGCTGTGAGCCTCGTCTGCTAGGTTGCCGCTTCACCGGAGCGCATCGACGCCATGATCAACGACGTACAGCCCTTCGACCGGGAAACGGCCGCGCGCATCGCGCGCGCCTTCCGGCCCGCACGCTGGCACGGCAACCGCTACGACTACTACTACACGCTCGCCAAGCTGCGCAGCGATCCGCTGTATCCGGGGGTCCTCGCCGCATTGCGCGGCTGCGATGCGCCGCTGATGGATCTCGGCTGCGGGCTGGGGCTGCTGGCGCATACGCTGCGCGGCGACGGCCAGCGCCAGCCGTACGCGGGCGTCGACATCGACGCCGGCAAGATCGCGCGCGCCGCGCGCATCGCCGAGCGCACCGGCCTGCACGACGCGCGCTTCACGACCGCCGATCTGGTCCAGGCGCTGCCCGATCATCACGGCAGCGTCGCGATCCTCGACGTGCTGCATTACCTGCCGGACGAGGCGCAACACGCCATGCTCGACGCGGCCGCCGCGATGCTGGTGCCGGGTGCGCGGCTGGTCATCCGCAGCGGCCTGGGCGATGACAGTGGGCGCCATCGCACCACCCGCGCGGCGGACTGGTTCGGGCATCTGGCCGGATGGATGCAGACCAATCCGCGTCGCTATCCGAGCCGCGCCTTCCTTGAGCAGCGGCTCCACGCCGCCGGGCTGGAATCCAGCTTCCAGCCTCTGTACGGCAAGACGCCGTTCAATAACTGGCTGATCGTGGCGACCCGGACGTAAGCGCCTACAGCTGCTCGGGCAGCACGGTGCGGTAGTCTTCGGCGCGCATGCGCTCGAGCAGAAGGGCGATGGTCTCCACGCTACGCGTCGCCGCACCGCCTTCGTGCAACAGCACGATGGCGCCGGGCGACAACTGGCCGGCGATCCGCCGGACCACGCGTTCGGGCGATGCGCCCACGCCGTCGTAGCCGCGCGCGCTCCAGGCCACGCGCGCGAGCCCGAGCCGCTTCAGCGGCGCCGACACGAACGGATTGGCCATGCCGACCACGGCACGAAACCAGTGCGGTTTCACGCCGGTGATCGCGCGCAACGCTTCCTGCCCGCGTTCGATCTCGCCTGCCATGGTGCGCGGACCCAGCGCCCAGAACCACGCCTGTGGATGGCCCGCGCTGTGGTTGCCGATGCCGTGGCCGCGGCGCACGATCTCGCGCGCGTCGTCGGGTCGCGCGCGCGCGCGATCGCCGACCAGGAAGAACGTCGCCCTGGCTCCATGCGCGTCCAGCAGGTCGAGGATGGCGCGCGTGTCGGCCGAAGGCCCGTCGTCGATGGTCAGCCATACGCGCCGGTCCTCGACTGGCAATCGCGTGAGCACGGGCCCGTAAAGCCGCGACTGTGGCCACAGCACGCCCCACCATAACGGCAGGTGGCTGGCGATCATGACCGGCAGCCCCAGCCGCCAGCCGAAGCGCCACCACAGCGCCGCCACGAGCAGTTGCGAGAGCAACAGCGCCCATAGCCACGCATGCGGACGGCGCGGCGGCCGATGGAAGCGGGGCAACGACATGCCGGCATGATCGCACGGCGTAGAATCGCTGCCCCCGCCCTGGATCGCCGTCATGTCATTGTCCCCCGATACCCGCCAACGCATCGAAACGCTGCTGCAGACGCACCGCGTGGTGCTGTTCATGAAAGGCGAACCGGCGGCGCCGCAGTGCGGCTTCTCGGCCAAGGCCGTGGGCATCCTCGGCGACCTGGGCGTGGAGTACGCGCACGTCGACGTGCTGTCCGACGCGGAGATCCGCGAAGGCATCAAGACCTATGGCGACTGGCCGACGATCCCGCAGTTGTACATCGGCGGCGAACTGGTCGGCGGCAGCGACATCGTCGAGCAGATGGCCAATTCGGGCGAACTGCATGCCGCGCTCGGCCTGCCGAAGCCCGACCGCACCCCGCCGCAGGTCCGTCTGACGCCGTCGGCAGTGAAGATGCTGCGCCAGGCCCTCGACGACGCCGGTGGCGAGGTCGTGATCCAGCTGCAGATCGATCCGCGCTTCCGCACCCGGCTGCAGCTGGCGCCGCGCAACCCCGCCGCGATCGTGACCGAAGTCGACGGCATCCCGCTGCAGTTCGACCTGGCGGGCGCGCGTCGCGCCGAGGGCCTGTCGATCGACTGGGCCGACGACGACCGCGGCCGCGGCCTGGTGATCGAGAATCCGAATGCGCCTGCACCGGTGCGCGCGCTTTCGCCGATCGACGCCGAAGCCCGCACGCGCGCCGGCAGTCTCACCCTGGTCGACGTGCGTCCGGCGGAGGAACGCGCACTCGCCGCGGTGCCGCTGCCGTATCTGCATCTGGACGAGGGCATCGCACGGATCCGCGAACTGCCCACCGACACGCCGCTCGCCTTCCTGTGCCATCACGGCAACCGCAGCCAGGAGGCGGCCGAGCACTTCCGCGAACTGGGCTACCGCGAGGTCTACAACGTCGAAGGCGGAATCGAGGCCTGGGCCGAGGCGGTCGATCCGTCGATTCCGCGGTACTGACCCTGTCCTGACTCCGGTCGCGAACGTTCCCTACACAACTTCAGAAGCCTCCACCTGCATCCAGCCACGCCTGCTCGTCGGGCGTATTGTCGCGACCCAGCGCGCGGTTGCGGTGCGGGAAGCGGCCGAAGCGCGCGATGACATCGCGGTGCGCGACCGCGTAGCCCATCAGATTGTCGTCGCCGAGCGCGGCGAACAGCTCGACCGAACGCGCCTGCTCGGCGGCGTCCTCGGAATGTTCGAACGGCATGTAGAAGAACAGCCGCAGCGCCGGATCGCACTGCAGGTCGAAGCCGGCTGCGAGCGCGCGGGCCGCGTAATGCCGCGCCAGCGGATCGGTCGCGAACGCATGCCCGCTGCCGCGGAAGACGTTGCGCGGGATCTGGTCCAGCAGCAGCACCAGCGCGAGCGCGCCTTCGGCGCTGTCCATCCAGGCTTCGCACTCGCGGCGCGCCGCGGCGAAATGGGCATCGTGGAAGCGGTCGCGACAGTCGTCGTCGAACGTCGTGCCGCCCTGGAACCACTTCGGATAACCGGCGTCGCGCCAGAACGCTACGACGTCGCCAGCATCGGTCCGATTCGTCACAGAAACTTCTTCTCGGCTTCGGACGGCTCGTGCCACCAGTCGTTGTCGCGTCCATTGGCGTAGCGCACCGGCGCCGCGGCAAGCTCCTCGGCCGGTGCGTCCAGGCAGGCCAGCTGCACCGAGGCGAACGGACCGCCGGCCTCGGGAATGTCGCCGTGCCCGTAGGGCCGGACGCCGCAGGTCTTGCAGAACGGCCAGTGCACCACGCCATTGCGGAAATAGTCGGTCGTCGCCTCCGGATCGCTCAACAGGCGGAAGGCTTCGGGCTTCACGCTCGCCGACCAGTTGCGGGTCTTGCGGCAGATCGAGCAGTTGCACTTGCCGCCGCCTTCGGCCAGGTCGAGGTCGACCTCGAACTTCACGTTGCCGCAGTGGCAGCTGCCGGTGTAGGTCTGGATGGCCATTCGGGTCTCCTTGTCGAAACAGATTCACTTCCGGTGGGAGCGGCTTCGGCCGCGAATGCTTAAAAGGACACAGCAGCTCGCCAGGAGCATTCGCGAGCGAGCTCGCTCCCACGAAGCGGCCTGGAACAGCGCATCACTCGTCGAACCGCAGGTGCTTGACCGACTTGCCGTGCCGGCGGATCAGGCGTAGCGCCTCGATGCCGATCTGGATGTGGCGCTCGACGTACTCCGCGCTGACCTTCGCGTCCGAGGCCTCGGTCTTGACGCCTTCCGGCACCATCGGCTGGTCGCTGACCAGCAGCAGCGCGCCGCAGGGGATGCGGTTGGCGAATCCGGCGGCGAAGATGGTGGCGGTTTCCATGTCGATCGCCATGCAGCGCATCAGCCGCAGGCGTTCCTTGAACGCATCGTCGTGTTCCCACACGCGCCGGTTGGTGGTGTAGACGGTGCCGGTCCAGTAGTCGTGGCCCAGGTCGCGGATCATGGTCGACACCGCGCGCTGCAGGGCGAACGCCGGCAATGCCGGGACCTCCGGCAGCAGATAGTCGTTGCTGGTGCCTTCGCCGCGGATCGCCGCGATCGGCAGCACCAGGTCGCCGAGCTGGTTCTTGCGCTTGAGGCCGCCGCACTTGCCCAGGAACAGCACCGCCTTGGGCGCGATGGCCGAGAGCAGGTCCATCATGGTCGCGGCGTTGGGGCTGCCCATGCCGAAATTGATCATGGTGATGCCGTCGGCGGTGGCGCTGGGCATCGGCCGGTCGATGCCGACGACCTCGGCACCGGTCAGCCGGCTGAAATGGCCGAGATAACCGCCGAAATTGGTCAGCAGGATGTGCTCGCCGAACCCATCCAGCGGGACGCCGGTGTAGCGCGGCAGCCAGTTGTCGACGATCTGGGACTTTTCCTTCATGCGCCTAGCTTAAACCGCTGCCCCGAGTCCTTCGACTTCGGCGCTGCGCGCCTACGCTCAGAGCCTGCCCCGGACTTGATCCGGGGACCAATGTTTCCAGAAGGGACGAAGCCGTTTGTTCCAAGCCCTTCGACTTCGGAGCCTCCGGCCCCTACGCTCAGGGCGAACGGGGAGTATTGGACCGTTGGTCCTGAGCGTAGCGCAGCGAAGTCGAAGGACGCTCACCGAGCACGCAGGTATTTCGTCACACCGTCCCATGACCATCGTCAGGCTTGGCAGCACGACGCGCAGCGGCTAGGTTTCCTGATCGTTCCCGGGGAACCGCCATGCTCAGACCCTTGACCGCCGCGCTGGCGACCACGTTGCTGCTGGGCTGCGCCAGCACATCGGCGCGGACCGATGCCCCGGACCCGTCCGCATCGGCCGCGCGTCCGTCCTTCACCGACGATCCCTATCCCAGCACCTATCGGGCGATCGCCTCCCCTCCGGTGCTGATTTCCGGCGCGACCGTGCTCACCGGCAGCGGCGAGCGCATCGACAATGCCGATGTGCTGCTGCAGGGCGGCAAGATCGCCGCGGTCGGCAGCGGGCTGTCGGCGCCGGCGGACGCGATCCGCGTCGATGGCAGCGGCAAGTGGGTGACGCCCGGGCTGATCGACGTGCATTCGCACCTGGGCGTGTATCCCAGCCCCGGCATGAACGCGCACAGCGACGGCAACGAAGCCACCGCGCCGGTGACGGCGAACGTGTGGGCCGAGCATTCGGTGTGGCCGCAGGATCCGGGCTTCCAGGCGGCGATGGCCGGCGGCGTGACCACGCTGCAGATCCTGCCCGGCTCGGCCAACCTGGTCGGTGGTCGCGGCGTGACCCTGAGGAACGTGCCGTCCACCACCTATCAGGGGATGAAGTTCCCCGGCGCGCCCTGGGGCCTCAAGATGGCCTGCGGCGAGAATCCCAAGCGCGTGTACGGCCAGAAGGGCGGGCCGGCGACGCGCATGGCCAACGTGGCCGGCTACCGCGCCGCCTTCATCGATGCGGCCGAGTACCTGAAGAAGCGCACCGCACCGGCCAAGGAGGGCAAGGAAGACTCCGACAAGGATGCCGGCGGCAAGCGCGACCTCAAGCTCGACACCCTAGCCGGCGCGATCAACGGCGACATCCGCGTGCACATCCACTGCTACCGCGCCGACGAGATGGCGACGATGCTCGACCTAGCCAAGGAATTCGGCTTCAAGGTCGCCGCTTTCCACCACGGCGTGGAGGCCTACAAGCTGGCCGATCGCCTGGCCGCGGAAGGCGTGTGCGGCGCGCTGTGGGCCGACTGGTGGGGCTTCAAGATGGAGGCCTTCGACGGCATCCAGGAGAACATCGCCCTGGTGGACCGGCCGCAGAACGGCTGCGCGATCGTGCATTCGGATTCGGACGAGGGCATCCAGCGGCTTAACCAGGAAGCGGCCAAGGTGATGGCGCATGCCAGACAGGTGGGTATCGACATCCCGCCCGAGCGCGCGATCCGCTGGATCACGCTCAATCCCGCGAAGGCGATGGGCGTGGACGGCATGACCGGCACGCTGGCGCCGGGCAAGATGGGCGACGTGGTGCTGTGGAGCGGCAATCCCTTCAGCGTGTATGCGCACGCCGAACAGGTGTACGTGGACGGCGCGCGGGTCTACGACCGCGCAGATCCATCGCGCCAGCCCAAGTCGGATTTCATGCTCGGCCAGGGCGCGGCGGCCACCGGAGGTGTGCGATGACACGTGTCGGCGCCGAGTGTCCGAACGGCCAGCGTGGGAGCGGTCTTGGCCGCGAATGCTCCTGCGACGAAAAGCATTCGCGGCTGAAGCCGCTCCCACGACCGCTATGGCTGGTCGCCTGTGTGCTCGCAACCGTGCTTGTCGCCAGCCCTACCCTCGCCCAAGACGTATTGATCCGCAATGCCACCGTGCATACGGCGACGTCACGCGGCACGCTGCAGAACGCGGACGTACTGGTGCGCGGCGGGCGCATCGCCGCCGTTGGTACCGGCCTGGCGGCGGGCGATGCCCAGGTGGTCGACGCGCAGGGACGGCCGGTCACGCCGGCGCTGTTCGGCGGCATCACCGGCATCGGCATCGAGGAAGTCTCGGGCGAAGACGCCACCACCGATGGTTCGCTCGCGCTCGGGGCCGACGCCAAGCACATGACGGTGCGCCCGGAGTTCGACGTGACCCTGGCCTACAACCCCGACTCGCTGCTGGTGCCGGTGGCGCGGGTCGAAGGCATCGGCTGGACCCTGTTGGGCGCCGGCACCGCCGCCGGTGGCTCGATCATCGGCGGACAGGGCGGCGTTGTCCGGCTCGACGGCAGCGCCGACCCGATCGGCGCGCACGTGCTGTTCGTGGACCTGGGCAGCGGGGCGGCGGAGTTGACCGGCGAATCGCGCGCCGCGCAGTGGATGCTGCTCGACCAGCTGATCGATGAATCGCGCGGCCGCATCGGCCAGGATTCGAGCATGGCCCTGCTCACGCCCGCGGGCCGCGCGACCCTGGCGAAATACTTCGGCGGCGGTGGCCGGGTGATGGTGCGCATCGATCGCGCCGCCGACATCCGCCAGCTGCTGCGCTGGGCGCAGCGGCGCAACGTGCGCATCGCCATTTCCGGCGGTGCCGAAGCCTGGCGGCTGGCGCCGCAGCTGGCCGCCGCCAAGGTGCCCGTCTTCGTCGACCCGTTGGCCAACCTGCCCGGCAACTTCGACCGTATCGGCGCGACGATGGAGAATGCCGCGCGGCTGCAGGCCGCGGGCGTGCGTGTCGGCTTCACCCAATCGGGCGATGCCTCGCACAACGCGCGCAAGGTGCGCCAGCTGGCCGGCAATGCGGTGGCCAATGGCCTGCCCTGGGAAGCCGGCCTGGCCGGGTTGACCTCGGTGCCGGCCGAAGCGTTGGGCGTGGCCGACCAGATCGGCGAGATCGCACCGGGGCGCCGGGCCGACCTGGTGCTGTGGAGCGGCGATCCGCTGGAAGTGAGCAGCCTGGCGCAGCAGGTGTGGCTGGATGGGCGTGCGATCCCGATGCGCTCGCGCCAGACCGAGCTGCGCGATCGCTATCTGCACGGGCTCACGCCTGCGGAAGCCGGCGGCCTGCCGCGCGCCTACCCCGCGCAGGGTCGCTAGGCTTCGGCGGCGCTGACCACCACCCGGTTGCGTCCGCTGCGCTTGGCTTCGTACAGCGCCTGATCGGCGCGACGCAACAGGGCTTCGCGCGTGTCGTTGTGGCCGAATTCGGCCACCCCGATGCTGAGCGTCAGCGCAACCGGCCGGTCCGCGACGGTGGCGCAGCGGGTTTCGATGGTGCGGCGGATGCGCTCGGCGGCATCGCGCGCGTGTCTGCGGTTGCTGCCGGGCAACAGCACCAGGAATTCCTCGCCGCCCAGGCGGCCGATGGTATCCAGGTGCTGCATTTCGCCGACCGACGCGCGCACCATCGCGCGCAGGCAGGCATCGCCCACGGCGTGACCGTGGGTGTCGTTGATCTGCTTGAAGTGATCCAGGTCCAGGAACAGCAGGGAAAGATCGCCGTCGGTGTGGCGCGCTTCGGCCATTTCGCGCTCGAGCTGGCGTTCGATGCCCTGGCGGTTGAACACGCCGGTCAGCACGTCGCGTTCGGCGACCGCCTGCGCGTCGTCGCGTTCGCGCCGTACCGCAAGCATCCGGTCGGCCAGGATCAGGACCAGTAGTACCGCCGCGAGCGCCAGCACCACGGGCAGGCCGTACTCGACCGCCGGCCCGAGCGGTGCGCCAGTCGACAGCTGCACCGCCCGCGCGGTGGACAACACCACCAGCGGTACCCAGGCCAGCAGCGCATACGCAGCGCGCCGGTTGCCCCGGCGCCAGGCGTTGGCCAGCGCCAGCAGACCGAGCACGTTGGCGACCAGCAGCAGCAGGTTGCCGACGTTCGGAAACCAGCTCTTGTCCGCCGGCCAGGGTAGCCACAGCGGCACCAGCAGCAGCGCAGGCGTCCAGGCGCCGATCCAGCGCAACAGCCGGCTCAGCCGGGGCGTATAGGTGTCCAGGTCGGCCAGTTCGATCAGGAACAGCGACGAGACCACGGTCGACAGGGTGGCGACGGTCCAGATGCCGGGCGCGCCGAAGCGGGCCAGTTCGCGCAGGCCAGGCAGCGCATACGCTTCGCCATAGGCGCACAGCAGATACAGCAGCTGCAGCGCCATTGTCGCCGAGTACAGCAGGTAGACGCGTTCGCGCAGCAGCAGCCAGAACAGGATGACGACCAGGGCGATGCCGACCAGCACGCCGACCACGACCGAGACCACCCTGACGTGGACCAGGTCGGTGGCCAGATGCTCGTCGGGCCCGAGCACCTGCACCTGCAGCGGATAGCGCGCGCCCTGCACCGACACCACCAGCGGCTGGTCGCCCTCGAACGGAAACACCAGTGCGCGGCGCGAGAAGCGCGGGTCCAGCTGGCGATCGAAGACGGTTTTCGTCTGGGCCGGGCCGCCCGCACGCGCAACCGTCACGCGCGCACTGTAGGGGTGATAGACCAGCAACAGGCGTGGGCCAGCGGCAGGCACGGGTCGCACGACCCACTGTCCGCTGCCCTGCACCGCACCGGTCAGCAGCATCACGCGCGCCGTGGTTGGCGGCCCGCCCGAATGGCCTTCGGGACTGATCTGGACGATGCCGCTCGGCTGCGCGCCCACCTGCCCCGATACCAGACCCAGCAGACACGCAGCCAGCCAGCAGAACAGCACGCGCGCCATGGTCGATCCCCCAGCCAGGCTCGCAGTGTCGGACGATGCGGCGGTGTCAGCAAGCGGCCCGGAGTAAGCTGCGCCGCGGGGCAACCACGCTGGGGAGAACACCATGCCGGAACTCAACATGCCCGATCTCAATCTATGGGCTGTGCTGGTCGCGGCAGCATCGGCTTTCGTGCTTGGCGGAATCTGGTACGGGCCGCTGTTCAAGCGCGTCTGGTGCCGGGAAGCGGGCGTGGACCCGGACAAGCCCAACGGCCATCCGGCGCGGGTGTTCGGCACCGCGGCCATCGCCTCGCTGGCTGCTGCTTTCGCCTTCGCCTGGTTCCTCGGGCCGCGCCCGGAGATGCACCACGCGGTGCATGCCGGCTTGATGGTCGGGCTGGCGTACGTGGCCACCAGCTTCGGCATCAACTACGCCTTCGCCGGACGCTCGCTCAAGCTGTGGCTGATCGATGCCAGCTACCACACCCTGCAGTTCGCCCTGTACGGACTGATCCTGGGGCTATGGCATTGACGCAATGAGCGACGCGCCGCCGATCCGCTGGTATTTCGACTTCATTTCGCCGTTCGCCTATCTGCATTGGCCCAAGGTGCGGGCGCTGATGGGCGAACGCGAGGTCGCGTGCGTGCCGATCCTGTTCGCGACGGTGCTCGATGCGCATGGACACAAGGGCCCCGCGGAGATTCCAGGGAAGCGCGAGTTCACCTATCGCTACGTGCTCTGGCAGGCGCGGCGCGCAGGCGTACCGCTCGTGTTCCCGCCCGCACACCCGTTCAACCCGCTTGCGGCACTGCGGCTGGGGATTGCGGCCGGGGCCTCGGTGGAGGCGATCGATGCGATCTTCGACTGGATCTGGGTGCAGGGCCGGGCCGGCGACAGCGTCGAGGCGCTTGCGCCCGTGTGCGCCCGGCTCGGCATGGACCCGGCGTTGCCGGCCGACGCCGCGGTGAAGCAGGCCCTGCGCCAGAACACCGAGGAAGCGCTGCAGGCCGGCGTCTTCGGCGTGCCGACGCTGGCCGTCGGCAACCTGCTGTTCTGGGGCAATGATGCGCACGCGTTCGCCCTGGAGGCGCTGCGCGACCCAGCGCTGTTCGACGATGCGCAGATGCGTCGCCTCGCCTCGCTTCCGGTCGGGGTGCGGCGCCGCTAGCCTGTAACGCATTGCACCGCCGCATGCGCGCCTGATCGCGATGCGGTAGTTTGCGGGCCTGCAGTTCCGCCGGACCAGAGCGCATGCGCATCGGAATCGTGGTCGACTCTTCGATCGACCTGCCCCCCTCGTTCTACGAGCAGGAGCACGTCACCATCCTGCCGGTCACGGTGCAGATCGGCAACGCCGTCCTCGCCGACACCCGCAACGAGGAAGCCGCGCTGAATTTCCTCAGCGGCGACGTCGCCGCACGCGCGGCCGAGGCCGACACCACGCCGTTCACGGTGCAGCAGATCCACGACCTGTTCCTGTCGCGGCTGGTGCTCGACTACGACTATGTGTTCTGCATCACCATGACCCGGACCCGCAGCGCGATCTACGAGAACGCGATGCAGGCCAGCTTCTCGATCCTCAACGACTACAAGCCGGTGCGGGCGGCCGCGGGCAACGCCACGCCGTTCTCGTTGCGGGTGGTGGACAGCCAGAACGTGTTTGCCGCCTCCGGCGTGCTGGCGGTGGAAGCCGCCCGCCTGCGCGCGGCCAGCGAAGGCGCGCCCAAGATCCGCGCGCGGCTGGAGAACCTGGCGATGCATACGCACGGGTACATGGTCCCGCCGGACCTGCACCACCTGCGCAACCGGATCCGGCGTCGCGGCGACCGCAGCGTGAGTTTCCTGAGCGCGGCCATGGGCACTGCGCTCGACATCAAGCCGATCCTGCACTGCCACCGCGGCGAGACCGGTCCGGTCGCGAAGGTGAAGGGGTTCGAAGCCGCGGCCGAGCGCCTATTCGGCTTCGTCGGCAGGCGCGTGGCCGCCGGACTGATGACGCCCACGGTCGCGCTGAGCTATGGCGGGGAACTGGAGGCGATGCGTGCCCTGCCGGGCTACTCGCGCCTGATCGACGTCTGCGCCGAACACAATGTCGAAGTGTTCGAAAGCGTGATGAGCCTGACCGGCATGGTCAACGTGGGCAAGGGCGCGCTGGTCGCGGGCTTCGCAGGCGAGGCCGCGGCATTCGACTAGACATCTGCGCGGATCGCGGCGACGGGCCGCTGCGTTGATATGCCGCTAACATGCATTCGCTAATCTGTTCCCTGGCTTTGCACGGGGATGCGACCATGGCGACTCGCTATTACCTCAGCCTTCCCGACCCGCAGAAGGCGCGCGGCAGCGACAGCGCATGCTCGTTCTCCGCGCAGGGCGCGGACGGATTCGCCGCGCAGTTGCAGGACGCGCTGCGCAGCGACGTGCTGTTCGAGCGCTGGCGCGCGGGACAGGAGGACCCGGACGCCGTGGATCCGACGTTGGGCGCAACCGATCCGGACGCGACCGTGCATGGTCAGCAGGATCATGTGCACATCGATCTGGTCGTCACCACCACGCTGCCGGGCGCCGTGCTCAAACATCGCCTGCGCCTGCTGGCCGGCAGCGGCTGGGAACTGCGGGATGTCACGGCTGCCTGAAGGCAGCCGCGGGCGGACGTCACCGCCGCCCAAGCCAACGCACGTCAGGTTGTGCGCACTTGCGCTTCGATGTCGTCGAGATGCGCGACAAGCAAAGCGACGCGGCCACTGATGCCTTCGTGCTCGAACACATGGTGCAAATGGGTTTTTACCGTTTCCGGGCTGATCCCAAGTTGGCGCGCGATTTGCTTGTTGCTCATCCCGCGCGCGGCCCAGCGCACGATCTCGCGTTGACGCTCGGTCAGCGCCGACCAGTCGCCCGGTGGATCAGCCGGCGCCGGCATCGGCACTTCGCCGCCTTCGTGCATTGCCCGCAGCAACAACTCCGGCGCCACCACGAACAAGCCTGACTCGGCAGCGTGGATTGCGCGCAACACCGTGTCCGGCGACGCATCCTTGTCCAGGCAGGCATTGGCCTCGCTGGTGATGCAGTGCTGGAGTGCCGCCACGTTGGGATGCCGGTAGAAGTACAGCCGCCGCGGCGCCGGCAGCAATGGACGTCGGCGTTCGCGCTCAATTAGCGGATCGTCACCGTCCAGCAGCAGCAACGCCGGGACGCTATGGCCGCTGCGGCGCGGCTGCTTTGGGGCGTAGGCCCCCAGCCAGTCCAGCTCGCCCCGCGTGGCGAGCAAGCGCTGCATCCGCGCCCGCCACACCGGGTCGAATCCGATCGCCAGTACTGGCATCGCTGCCATATCGGAACCCCGTGAGCGAAGGTTTCCGTCGCCCAAATTAGCCGGACACCCCCAGAACGCCGTCGCTCCACAGAACCGGTCACATCCCCCATCACCCGATATCAGGATTTTTTCCCCCCGACCTGCGCCGCACTGTGCCAGCGCCCGCAGCCCGGTCTGTCCGGGCGGCTGCGCCCCCCAAACCGGCGAGGACTACGAACATGGCCAATCAAACCTTCAACTGGAAGCCCAGCTGGCTGACCGCCACCTTGGGTATCGCCATTGGCCTGGTGTTGGCCAGCGTCATGGTGTTTGCGCCCCAGCCAGCCCAAGCAGTGCATGACGATGCATCTCCCCTCCTGAATTCCCCATTTGAGCTGGATGGCAACGCCGTGAAGACCAGTGCCCTGGACGACTGGGACTCTGCGCTGGCTCCTATCGTCAACGGCGTTCCCGTCCCCGGCCCAGACAAGACCTTCGTCAACGACGGACCCAACGCCGCCGGTGGCAAAGAAACCAGCGCTTGGAAGGGCAGCAACAAGGACATCGACACCATCCTCACCTGGGAGCGCATGACCTCCAAAGTCACTCCTGACAAGGACAACATCACCAACGCCTACGCGAAGCCCTACTCCGTCGACCACGACGACGATCCGACGACGCCCAACCACCTCATTATCTACTTCGGCGCCGACCGCTTTGCCAACAACGGCGACGCCGCGCTGGGCTTCTGGTTCTTCCAGGATGATGTGGCCCTCAACAATGGCGGCTTCGACGGCGAGCACATCGTCAACGACTTGCTGATCCAGGTCGACTTCGTCCAGGGCGGCAGCAGCAGCGAGATCCAGATCTTCAAGTGGGTCGGCGACGGGAGCGGCGATTTCGGCAACCTGCAGGAGATTGCCTTCGCCGCGGCCAACGGCACCACCGTGTGCACCGATGGCGACACGGCATGTGCAACTACCAACAACAGTCCGCAACCCGCCCCGTGGAACTACACGCCCAAGTCCGGCCCCGCTGGCACCTTCCCGCAGGAAAGCTTCTACGAAGGCGGCATCGACATCACAGCACTACTGGGTGAAGTGTGTTTCTCCAGCTTCATGGCTGAGACACGCAGTTCGCACTCTGAGACTGCCGAACTCAAGGACTTCGCGCTGGGCGACTTCAACCTGTGCTCCATCCTGGTGACCAAGAAGTGCAAGGACGGCACGGCGCCGGTGATCGATCCCACCGGCACGTTCCTGACCACCACGCTCGATGTCACCGTGACCAACAACGGCTTCGGCTCGGTGTTCAACACCGCGTTTGAAGAAGACATCGAAATCCCGGATGCGGACACGGGCGTGCTGGCCTGCCGCCTGATTTCGCCGGTGGTCGACAATGACCTCGACAAGGACGAGCTGAAGGAGATCTTGGAAGGCGAACTGGCCGCTGGCGCCTCGGTCACGGCCACCTTGGAGTGCGATCACACCAAGAGCACGGTATTCAACAACGTCACCGCGCGTGCATCGGCATCCCCGGGCGGCACTCGCGACATCACGGACGGCTACCAGATGTCTTCCGAAGACACCTGCGAACTGCTCGTCACCCCGATGATCGACGTCGAGAAGGAGTGCAAGACGGTCCTGCTGGTACAGGTCGATGGCACCCTGCAACCGCAGGTGTGCAACACGATCACGCTGACCAACACCTCGAACGAAAAGCTGGTCAACATCGAACTGGTCGATGATCCGGCCAACGCACCGAGCACTACGCTGATCAGCGGCGGCGAACTCGCGCCGGGCGCATCGATCACGCCGATCGACCACTGCTACATCCCGACCGCCACCGACAACGACACTGAGGAGCCTGAAGAAGCGACGTTCAGCAACGAAGCACTGGCATCCGCCGATGGCGCCATCAGCAAGGTGGCAGCCAGCGACACTGACAACATCCAGTGCAAGCTGTGTCCGCCGCCGCAATCGGAGTCCGTGCATTGATATGGTGAGCGCACGGGCATGAGGCCCTTCAGCACGACTTTCCCGGTCGTGCTAATGAACGAGGGCGGTGGAGTTGCCTCCACCGCCCTCTTTTTTGCTGCATTCTGCAGTCGCTCTTCCGCGTTCGGCGGCTACTGCACGCTGAAACCGGTGCTGGCCGTCGCGGTGCTGCTGCCGCTGGTGGCGTCGGCACGCAGCGTGTAGCTGCCGATCGCGCCCTTGCCCTTGCCGGTTTTGTACGTGCCGCGCGCATAACCGTCGCTGCCGCTGGTCGCGCTGATGACCGTGGTGCTGCCGCTCGGCAAAGTCACCGTGAACTTCACGCTGGCGCCGTTCACCGGCACGTCGTTGTTCTTCACCAGCGCGCTCATCGACACCGTCTCGGCCCGCAGGTAGCTGGTCTTGTTGGTGCCGACGGTTTCGCTCAATGTGCCGCTGCTCGCAACCGTATAGATCGCCGAGGCATTCGCGGTGTGGGCGTTACCGACCGCGCTGCTGCTACCGACGCCGATGCCATAGCCCGCCGCCGTGGCGGTACTCGGCGAAGTGACGCTCAGCGTGGTGCTGCCGCTGGCGCCGGGGCTCAGGCTCAGCGTGCCGGCGGCCAGCGTCCCGGTCCAACCGCCCGGAATGCTCTTCGCCAGGTTGAACGTCGTCGCCGCGCACGCGCTGCTGTCCTTGTTGCTCAGGCTCACCGTGTAGCTGACGGTGCTGCCGGCGGCGACGGCGGCGGTCGAGCCGCTGATGCTCACCGTCGGTGCGGCGCGCGTGCAGGTCGGTGGCGGCGTGGAGCCGCTGAAGGTGACGTCAACGGTCGCGCCGGTGGTGTCGGCGGACGCAAGCGTGATGGTCACACCCGCGCCCGCATCGTTGTAGCTCTGGCCCGTCGCCAGCGCGCCGTCCTGGAAGTCGCCGGTACTGCCCGAATAGCTGGCCGGGGTCGTATCCAGCAGGTCGCTGCTGTAGCGATCGCCTTCGGTGGCCAGGCGGACCAGCACGCCCTTGGTCAGATTGCCGACCGTACCCATCGACGCATCGGCGCCGATCGGCTGGCGGTATTCGACGTAGTACCAGAGCGTCCTGCCACTGGTGTCGGTGCCGCGTGGGATCTTGATCGCCTTCGGACCGACGCTGCTGCTCGAATAGGGTTCGATCGAATAACGGCCGCTGGTGCTGGCTGTGTGGATCGGCGGCGACACGCCGTCGTTGAGCCAACCCATCAGCTCCTTCTGGAATGGACTGAAGTGGCCGACGCGTACGGCGCCCATGATGTCGGCGACGTCGCCGTAATCGCTCACGGTGCAGGTGCCGCCGAGCGTGACGCTACCGCAGTCGCGGCTGTGCGCGTGGCTCAGGCCCTGGTTGTGGCCGAGCTCGTGACCGACGGCCTGCAGGGTGAATGAACCGTTGATCCAGGCGCGTGTGACCGAGCCGCCGACGTTGGCCAGCCCGGTCCACCCGCAGGCATTCCTCGGGAACATGTAGATCTTGCGTCCGTAGCCCGACAGATCGGCGCCACTGGCGGCGACCGCCTTGTCTGCTTCGGTGTAGATCGCGCCGGTATCGCAAACACTCTTGCTCACCGGGATCGTGTACCAACCGAACGTCTGACCGGCGAGCCAGGTCTGCTGGAACGAGGCTTCCTGGTAGAAGTTGCTGACCGTGGTGAACACCAGGCTGTGCGCCGCGGACGAGGTGACCGGCTGTGAGGTGTCGTCCTGGAAGTTGACCAGGATCACGGCCGTGCGCTGCTCGCCCATCGTGTAGGGGAGCGCGGCCTGGACCACCTCGACGTTGGCGCTCGACCCATCGTCCAGCGCCAGAGTGCCACCAGCCAGTTGACCTCGGACCCGCACGCGCGTGCCGCTGAGCAGCGTTGTTGGCTTGCGGCCGAACTTCAGTTCGACGCGGCCATGCGTGGTCTTGAGAAAGTGCCGGGTGACGCTGCGACCGTCGGCATAGTCTTCGACCAACACGTCGAGTTCGCCTTCCAGGGCAACCGGCTTGCCGGTGCTGGTGACGGGTGCTGCAGCCAGGCTGGCGCCGACCGGGACGCCGGCCAAGATGCCGGAAAGAAGAAGCAAGGCTGCAGTGAATCTTCCTGCGTGGCGAAACGCGCGGGACAAATGCATTGGCGAACTACCGGATGTGGAGGGCTCTGGACGCCGGCCTTCAGGCCGGTGCCGGAACGCGCAGGCGCGTTCCGGACTGGATCCGGGGGATCCGTTCCGACACCTCCTTGCATCGTCAGCGGATGCGCACTTCCCCAAAGCCGTGCGTATCCGACGGGCGGTATTATGGGGAGGATTGCCATGTCGGACCGAGGACTGGTTCCCAGTTCGGGCCGCCCTCGCAACTGCAGAACGTACGTCGTATGACGTTCCGTCGGCTTTGCGACAACACGGCACGATCGGTTATTTTTGTGTTATTCCCGCCGCGAGAACGCCATGCGCGCACCGGTTCTACTGTCCTGGAGCGGTGGCAAGGATGCGGCCTGGGCCTTGCACGCGCTGCGCCGGCACGACCGAGTCGAGGTGGTCGGGCTGCTGAGTACCATCACCGCGGAATACGAACGCATCTCGATGCAGGGCATCCGCACCGCGGTGTTGCATGCCCAGGCGGACGCCGTGGGATTGCCGGTGATCGAAGCGCGGATCCCGCGCGATGCCGACAACGAGGCCTATGTCGCGAGCTTCGCGGCGGGTCTGGCCGAAGCCCGCACGCGCTGGCCCGGCCTTGCAACGATCGCATTCGGCGACCTGTTCCTGGCCGACATCCGCGCCTGGCGCGAGACGCTGTGCGCGACGCTGGGGTGGACGCCGCTGTTCCCATTGTTCGACAGCGACACGTCGATGCTGGCGCGGGAGATGATCGACGGCGGCTTGCGCGCACATGTGTGCTGCGTGGACACCACGCAGCTCGACGCCAGGTTCGCGGGCCGCGCATTCGACGCCGCCCTGCTCGATGCCTTGCCTGCGGGCATCGACCTCTGCGGCGAGAACGGCGAGTTCCACACCTGCGCCTGGGCCGGCCCGATGTTCGCCCGTCCGCTCGCGCTGCAATGCGGTGAAACCGTACTGCGCGACGGCCGCTTCGCCTATACCGACTTCCTGCTCGCCGGATCGCCGTAGGGATTGCTATGCCTTCAACGCGGCCGCGTGATGGGCGACGTGCTCGCCGATGAAGCTGGCGATGAAGTAATAGCTGTGGTCGTAACCCGGCTGCATGCGCAAGTTCAGCGGACGGCCTGCGGCTTCGCACGCGGATTGCAGCAGTTGCGGCTTCAATTGCAATGCAAGGAATTCGTCGGCCTCACCCTGGTCGACCAGCAGCGGCAGGTCGCCGCTGCCGTCGCGCACCAGCTCGGTGGCGTCGTAGGCCTTCCAGGCTTCACGGTCGTTGCCCAGATACTGGCGGAACGCCTTCTCGCCCCAGGGCACCTGCGACGGGGCCACGATCGGCGAAAACGCCGACACGCTGCGGTATCTGTCCGGGTTCCTGAGCGCGATCACCAGCGCGCCGTGTCCCCCCATCGAATGTCCGCTGATCGCACGCGCGGACGTAACCGCAAACTCGCCTTCCACCAACGCGGGCAGTTCATCGACCACGTAGTCGTACATCCGGTAATGCGCCGACCATGGCGCCTGCGTGGCATTGACGTAGAACCCTGCGCCCAGGCCGATGTCGTAGCCCTCGGCGTCGGCAACGCCGGCGCCGCGCGGACTTGTATCCGGCGCGACAAGGGCGATGCCGTATTCGGCCGCGTAGCGTTGCGCGCCGGCCTTAATGATGAAGTTCTGTTCGGTGCAGGTCAGGCCGGACAGCCAGTACAGCGCCGGCACCGCTCCCTGCTGCACCTGCGGCGGCAGGTAGATCGCGAACTTCATCTCGCAGTCGAGCGCGTCGGAGCGGTGCGACCAGACCTGCTGGGTACCGCCGAAGCAGGCGTGCGATTCGAGCTGTTGCATGTTGACCTCGTAGGGCGGGCCTTGACCCGCCGTGCCTTCCATCTCACCGTGCGGCGGGTCGAGACCCGCCCCCGGATCGGGTCCGGGGCAAGCTTTACAGCACGCCGTTGCGCTTGGCGATGTGGGTGGAGATGGCGTCCATCAGCGGCGGATTGAGCGCGTCGTATGGCGGCAGGCCGAGCTCGGCCAGGCGGGCGCGCACCGCGTCCATCTGTTCTGGCCGGGCGCCGCCGCCCTCGATGACCGAGGACACGAACGCAGCGAAGCGCGGCTCTTCCCAACCACGCTGCGGCGAAAGCTCGGTATGGATGAAATCCAGCCCGTAGAACGGATGATCCTTGTTCTCGATCCGCCCGTACATGTGGGTGCCGCAGCCCTTGCATGCATGGCGCTGGATGGTGGCCTTGTCGTCGACGACCGCGAGCTTTTCCTCGTGCGCGGTCACCGTGACCTTGTCGCGCGGGACTACGCCGACCACCGAGAACGCCGCACCTTCCGGCTTCCAGCATCTGGTGCAGCCGCAGGCGTGGTTGTGGGCGACGTTGCTGTCCACCTTCACCTCGACCTTGTCGCTGGCGCAATGACATTCGAGCGTGCCGCCGGCGAAGTTGGGATCGCCCTTGACGATGCCGTTGTCGACCGCAGGATGGATCGGGACCGTAGCCATGCTGGACTCCTCATCATTGCGAAGGAGGAAGCCTTCCCCGCCTGCGGAGAAGGGTGGCGCGACGCGCCGGGCGAGTGGCCGCGGCAATGAAAGGCGGCCCCCGTCCTGACCTCTCCCGCTCGCGCGAGAGGGAACCGGGTCAGTCGTAATGGATCACCGTGCGGATCGACTTGCCTTCATGCATCAGGTCGAAGGCTTCGTTGATCCGTTCCAGCGGCAGGGTGTGGGTGACGAACGGGTCCAGGTCGATCTCGCCCGACATCGCCTGCTCGACCATGCCCGGCAACTGGGTGCGGCCCTTGACTCCACCGAAGGCGGTGCCGCGCCAGACGCGCCCGGTCACCAGCTGGAACGGGCGCGTGCAGATCTCCTGGCCCGCGCCGGCCACGCCGATGATGACGCTCTCGCCCCAGCCCTTGTGGCAGCACTCCAGCGCCGCACGCATCACGTTGACGTTGCCGATGCACTCGAAACTCCAGTCCACACCGCCGTCGGTCATCTCGACGATCACCTCCTGGATCGGCTTGTCATGGTCCTTCGGGTTGACGCAGTCGGTGGCGCCCATCGACCTGGCCAGTTCGAACTTGCCCGGATTGGTGTCGATCGCGATGATCCTGCCCGCCTTGGCCTGGCGCGCACCCTGGATCACCGCCAGGCCGATGCCGCCCAGGCCGAAGACCGCGACGCTGTCGCCCTCGGCCACGCGCGCGGCGTTGCGGGTCGCGCCGATACCGGTGGTGACGCCGCAGCCGAGCAGGCAGACCTTTTCATGCGGCGCTTCGGGGTTGATCTTCGCCAGCGAGATCTCGTTGACGACCGTGTATTCGCTGAAGGTGCTGCAACCCATGTAGTGGTAGATCGGCTTGCCTTCGTAGGAGAAGCGGCTGGTGCCGTCTGGCATCAGGCCCTTGCCCTGGGTCGCACGCACCTTCTGGCACAGGTTGGTCTTGCCGGACTTGCAGAACTTGCACTCGCGGCATTCGGCCGTGTACAGCGGGATCACATGGTCGCCGGGCTTGAGCGAGGTGACGCCTTCGCCGACCTCGACCACCACGCCGGCGCCCTCGTGGCCGAGCACCGAGGGGAAAATGCCTTCGGGGTCGTCGCCGCTCAGGGTGAACGCGTCGGTGTGGCAGACGCCGGTATGGCTGATCCTGACCAGCACCTCGCCGGCGCGCGGCGGCTCGACATCGATCTCGACGATCTTCAGGGGTTCGCCTGCGGCGAAGGCGACAGCGGCACGGGATTTCATGGGCACGGCTCCGGAACAGGAATTACTTGGGGAATCGCTTCAGGGATTACTTGAGGTAGGAACGCACCAGTGCGATCACCTGTTCGATGCTCGCCTGGTGCTGTTTGCGGATCTTCGGATCGACCGCGACCTGGGTGAACTCCTCATGCAGGTGACCATCCAGGATGTCCGCCATCAGGCCGTTGACCGCGCCGCGCAACGCCGCGATCTGCTGCAGCACCGGCCCGCAGTCGGTCCCCGCCGCGATCGCGCGTTCCAGCCCCTCCACTTGGCCGCGGATGCGGCGCAGGCGGGTGATGGCGCGTTTTTTTTCCTCGGGAGAATGTGGCAAGGGTGCGACCCGGATGGATACTGGCGGGGAGTATACGTAGCCGTGGCCGATGTGCACGCTGCGACGCGGCACGGCCAGCAGGGAAAAACGCATGGGCGCGGCGTGACCGGCCGCGGGGCCGGGCGATCGCGGGCGGCCCTCAACCGGTGTTCTGGATGCCCGCGGCGATCCCGTTGACCGTGGCCAATAACACGTGCAGAAGCGCGTCGTCCTGGCGGTCGCCCGCGCGCCAGCGGCGCAGGAGCTCGACCTGCAGCACGCTGATCGGATCGACGTAGGGATTGCGCAGGCGGATCGACAGGCTCAGCCGGTAGTCGCCGGCGAGCAGCGCATTGCGCTGTTTGAGCTGCAGGATCGCGTCGCGGGCGCGCGCGAACTCGGCGGCGATCTCCGGGAAGAACGCGTCGTGCGCATCGTCGGCCAGGTGCGAATAACGCTCGAAGATGTCGAGGTCGGACTTGGCCATCAGCATCTCGACATCGTCGAGCATCGCCGCGAAGAACGGCCATTCACGCGCCATCGCAGTCATCGCCTCCAGACCGTGCGTGGCGATGCCGTGGTGCAGCGCGGTACCGACGCCATACCACCCGGTCAGGCCGGAGCGGTTCTGCGACCAGGCGAAGACCCAGGGGATCGCACGCAGATTGCCGATGCCGCCGTCGCGGCGGCGCGAGGGGCGCGAACCGATCCGCATCCGCTCGATCACGTCGATCGGGGTGGCGGCACGGAAGTAGGCCGGAAAGTCCTCGCGTTCGTGGACCAGCGCGCGATAGGTGGCGCTGGAGACGCCGGCGAGTTCGGCCGCGATCGTGCGCCATTGCGCCTCGCGCGGTTCTGGCGCACGTGGGCGCAGCGAAGCGCGCAGCACTGCGCCGGCAGCCTGCTCCAGGTTGCGCAATGCAAGTGCGCGGATCCCGTACTTGCGGTGGATCACCTCGCCCTGCTCGGTCACGCGCAGGCGGCCGTCGATGGAGCCGCGCGGCGCGGCGATGATCGCTCGCTCGGTCTTGCCGCCGCCGCGGCTGACCGAACCGCCGCGGCCGTGGAAGAACACGATCCGCACACCGGCCGCGCCCGCCAGCTCCAGCAGTTCCACCTGTGCGCGTTGCAGCGCCCAACGCGAGGCCAGCAGGCCGCCATCCTTGGCGCTGTCGGAGTAACCGAGCATCACCACCTGGCGGTCGCCGCGCGCAGCCAGATGGCGGCGATATACCGGATCGTCGAACAATGCGCGCATGACGCCATTCGCCGCTTCCAGGTCGGCCACGGTCTCGAACAGCGGCGCGATGTCGAGCGGCACCCGTCCATCGCCTTCGATGCAATCGGCGATGCGCGCCAGCGCCAGCACCGCCAGTGCGTCGGCCGCGCTGCGGCTCATGCTGATGATATAGGGGCCGAAGGCGTGCTCACCGAACTGTGTGCGCAGCTCGCGGACGGCGCGGAACACGGCCAGCGTGGACGAGGCGCCTTCCGCGTCTGGCGATGCCGGCGGCGCACCGTCGATCAGCGCGTGCAGGCGCGCGATGCGTTGCGCTGGGGAACGCGAAGCCCAGTCGACGTTTTCCAGCGCCGCCAGCGCCTCGTCGTGCGCCGCAGAATCCTGGCGCAGGTCGAGCGCGGCCATGTGCAGGCCGAAGCTGCGCGCGCGCCACAGCACGCGCTGCAGGGCGAAACGCCCCGCGTGCTCGCCGCCGTGGCGCGCCAGGCTGGTGTCGATCGCCTCGAGGTCGTCGATGAAGTCGGCGGCATCGCGATAGCCCAGGCCGCTGGCTTCGCCGGCGGTGGCGGCCAGGCGCAGGCGCATCAGCTCGAGCAGCTGGCGGTAGGGCATGTCGGCCAGCCGCGGTTTCGCTTCGGCCTCGGTTGCGGGCAACATCGCGCGATAGCGCGCGGTGCGTCGCCCGATGTCGTCATCCACCGCGACGCGGGCGCTGCCCTGGGTCAGGATGTCGCCAAGCGCACGCAGGTCGCTGCGATAGGCGGCCAGCGCCTGGCTGCGCTGCGCGGCGAGCGCGGCGCGGATGGTATCGGCGCCCACGTTCGGATTGCCGTCCATGTCGCCGCCGACCCAGGTGCCGAAGCGCAGTACCGGCGGCAATGCGATGCGCTCGCCGTACACGGCCTCGACTGCGTCGCCGAAGCTTTCGTAGAACACCGGCAGCACCCGGAACAGCACGTTCACCAGGTAGAAGCCGATGTGCTCGACTTCGTCGGTGACGCTGGGCTGGTGGGCGGGCGATTCGGTGGTCTGCCAGGCGGTGGTCAGCGACTGGCGGATGCGGGCCTGGTCGGCGCGACGCTCCGGCGGGGTACGGGTGCGATCGATATCGGCGACCAGCCGCTCGACGATGGTGTGTTCCTTCAACAGCAGCGCGCGCCGCACCGCTTCGGTGGGATGCGCTGTGAACACCGGCTCGACCTGCATCCGCGGCAGCAGGGCCTGCAGGTCGGCCAGGGATACGCCGGCATCGCGTAGGCCACGCAGCACGTCTTCCAGGCTGCCCGGCTGCGGCGCCGCACCGGTGCGCTGGTAGTCGCGGCGGCGACGGATGCGGTGGACGCGCTCGGCCAGGTTGACCGCGCCGAAGTAGCTGGAGAAGGCCCGCACCAATTGCTCGGCTTCCGACAGCGTCACCTGCGCCAGGCTCCCGGCCAGCGCATCGACCGGGGCGTGCTGTTCGCGGCGCGCGATCGCCAGCCGGCGGATGTCCTCGACGTGCCGCAGGAAGGCCGGGCCGCACTGCTCGGCGAGGATCTCGCCGACCAGCGCCCCGAGCTCGCGCACGTCGTCGCGCAGCAGCGCATCGGTCTGGCTGAATGCGAGCGGCCCGCGCAGCGGTTCGTCCGGCTGGGGAAGGTTCATCCCCGCAGGCTAGCGCTTTTTTTGACGCGGTGCAGCATGCGCCGGCCAACGGCCTCGCGGAAGCGGCGCCCGCGCCCGGATCGATCAGTAGGCGAACTCTCGGAACACCGGATCCACCGAACCGTTCCATTCGCCATGGAACAGCTTGAGCTTGCGCTCGGCCGGGGTTTCGTTGGTTTCGGCGAAATCGATCAGCGGGGTCAGGAAGATGCTCTCGTCGGCCCCATTGGCGTTGCGCTCGTTGCGGCGCTGCAGGCCGGCGGCGGAAATCCGCAGCGCCTGCAGCGCGAGATCGCGCAGGCTGCCGTTGCGGAACGGCGTCTTCAACGCCAGCTTGGGCACGTGATCGCGCAATGCGTTGCGTTCGGCCAGGCTGAAATCCCTGACCAGGTCCCAGGCCGCATCCAGCGCCGCGTCGTCGTACAGCAGACCGACCCAGAACGCGGGCAGCGCGCACAGCCGGTTCCATGGGCCGCCATCGGCGCCGCGCATCTCCAGGTACTTTTTCAGACGCACTTCGGGGAAGGCGGTGGTCATGTGGTCCGACCAGTCGCGCAGGGTCGGCAGCGCTCCGGGCAGCACGTCGAGCTCGCCGCGCAGGAAGCTGCGGAACGACTTGCCGGACGCATCGATGTATTTTCCGTCGCGGTAGGAGAAATACATCGGCACGTCGAGCAGGTAATCGACATAGCGTTCGAAGCCGAAACCATCCTCGAACACGAAGTCGAGCATGCCGGTGCGATCGGGGTCGGTGTCGGTCCAGATGTGCGAGCGATAACTCAGGTAGCCGTTGGGCCGGCCTTCGGTGAACGGCGAATCCGCGAACAGCGCGGTGGCGACCGGCTGCAGGGCCAGCGACACGCGGAACTTCTTCACCATGTCCGCTTCGTCGCTGAAGTCGAGATTGACCTGCACCGTGCAGGTGCGGGTCATCATGTCGAGGCCCAGCCCGCCCACCTTGGGCATGTACGACCGCATGATCTTGTAGCGACCCTTGGGCATCCACGGCATGTCGTCGCGCCGCCATTTCGGCTGGAACCCCATGCCGAGGAAGCCCAGGCCCAGCGCGTCGGCCACCGTCTTGACTTCGAGCAGGTGGGTATCGACCTCGCAACAGGTGTCATGGACGCGCAGCAGCGGCGCACCGGAGAGCTCGAGCTGGCCGGCCGGTTCCAGGGTGACCGAGGCGCCGTCCTTGAGCAGGGCGATGGTGCGCGGCGGCGCATCGCCCACCTGCTCGCGTACTTCCTCCCAGCCGAACCGCGTCAGGCCCTTGAGCAGGGCCTCGATGCCGCGCTCCCCGTCGAAGGTCGGCGGTCTGAGGTCGTCGAGCTGGAAGCCGAACTTCTCGTGCTCGGTGCCGATCCGCCAGTCGGCTTTGGGCTTGCCGCCCGAGGCGATGTACTCCACCAGCTGGTCGCGATGGGTGATGGGTGAATCGGCGACGTTGCTGGGACTGGACATGCGGGCGACCGGATGGGAATGCAGTTGCGCGGGCGGGCCGGGCCGTCGCGATGCGGCACTATAGCCTCCGCCTGCCTGACGAAAGCAGGCGCGCGCCGTCCGCAGCGTTCCACCACTGTTGCGCGCCACGGCGAGCGCAGACGACATGACTTAGACTTCCCTTCGGCGTCCATGAGGCACAGCGCCCGATATGGCGAAAGGCAAGGCCACCTCGTTCGACATCGCCTACCTGGCCGGCGTCTCGCAGTCGACGGTGTCGCGCGCCCTGCGCGGCAGCCCGCTGGTCAATCCGGAAACCACCCGGCGGATCCTGGAAGCGGCCGAGCAGCTGCATTACACCGTGGACAAGCACGCCTCGAGCCTGCGCACCCAGCGCGCTGGCACGCTGGCGCTGCTGCTGTTCGAGGATCCCACCAGCGACGCATCCCATATCAATCCGTTCTTCCTGCCGATGCTCAGCGCGATCACCCGCGCCTGCGCAAGCCATGGCCAGGACCTGCTGATCTCGTTCCAGCAGCTCTCGCACGACTGGCATGCCGACTACGGCGACAGCAAGAAAGCCGACGGCCTGCTGCTGCTCGGCTACGGCGATTACCTGGCCTACCTGGGCAAGTTGTCGAAGCTGGTGGAACAGGGCACGCCGTTCGTGCGCTGGGGCGCGGTGATGCCCGACCAGCCCGGCATTTCGATCGGCTGCGACAACATGGGCGGGGGCCGCCAGGCCGGCGCGCACCTGCTCGCCTGCGGGCGCCGGCGCATCGCCTTCCTCGGCGATGCGTCGAGCCACTACCCCGAATTCCTCGACCGCTTCCTCGGCTGTGATGCGGCGCTGCGCGATGCCGGCCTGGCGATGGATCGCGCGCTGCAGGTGGATGCGGAAAGCTCCGAGGACGCCGGCTATGCCGCTGCGCGCGAGTTGATGCGCCGCGGCGCGATCTTCGATGCCGTGTTCGGCGCCAGCGACCTGATCGCCATCGGCGCGATGCGCGCGCTGGCCGAGGCCGGCCTGGACGTGCCCGGCGACGTGGCGGTCGTGGGCTTCGACGATATCCCCGCCGCGCGCATCACCACCCCCGCGCTCACCACCGTGCGCCAGGACACCGTGCGCGCCGGCGAGCTGCTGGTGGAGACCCTGGTCAGCCTGGTCGACGGGCACCCGGCGCAAAGCCAGCGCCTGCCGACCGAACTGGTGGTGCGGCGCTCCTGCCCCGCCCGGGGATAGCGCCTTTGTGGTTGTGGGAGCGGCCTCGGCCGCGAATGCCCTTCGCCTTTGGCTGCGACGTTGAGAAAAGCATTCGCGGCCAAGGCCGCTCCCACAAACTTGGCTCCCACGGAACCGTTGCGGCTATGGCACCGCGACGGGAGCTTGCGCCAGCCTCGGTTCGGCCACCCACAGCGTGCACAGCCCGGCCACGATCATGCACACGCCGCCAATCACCATCGCCTGGATCGGCGCACCGCCGAGCAGATTCACCAGCAGCGCCAGCAGGGCGACCGCCGCCAGTTGCGGGATCACGATGAAGAAATTGAAGATGCCCATGAACACGCCCATCTTCTCCGCCGGCACGCTGTCCGAGAGCAGCGCATAGGGCAGCGACAGGATCGAGGCCCAGGCGAAGCCCACGCCGACCATCGACAGCAACAGCCATTGCGGATCGCGGATCAGCAGCATCGACAGCAGACCGAGCCCACCCAGGGTGAGATTGATCAGGTGGCTGACACGCAGCCCGAAACGCCGCGCCATCCATGGAATCACGATGGCCGCCACCGCGGCGAAGCCGTTGTAGGCCGCGAACAGCACGCCGACCCAGTTGGCGCCTTCGTTGTAGGCCGCCGATGTCGTATCGCTGGTGCCGTAGTGCACGCCGGTCACTGCCGCGGTGGCGTAGATCCACATCGCGAACAGCGCGAACCAGCTGAAGAACTGCACCACCGCCAGCCGGCGCATGTTCGCCGGCATGTCGTGCACGTCGCGCACGATGCTGGCGAGCATGCCCTGGGGACGGGTGAAGCCGGCCAGGATCAGCGCCAGCCCGTAGCCGGCCGCCAGCCCGGCCAGTACGTACAGCTGCTTGTCCAGGCCGTATCGCCACACCGCCAGCGCGCCCAACGCGCCGGCCGCCAGCCACGCGGCCCCCTGCCCGCCCCTGCGCAACGGTCCCGGGGCCGGCGCCGGCTGCGCCGCGCCGTCGACGTGCGGCATGCGTTCGTCGGGCATGTAATCGCTGAACGCACGCAGCTGCTCGGGCGAGTATTCGCGCGTGCGCAGCACGGTCCAGCCGATCGCGCCCAGCAGCACCGCGCCGCCGGCGTAGAACGCATAGCGCACGGTATCGGGCACCTCGCCGGGACCGGCGGTATTGGCCACGCCCCATTTCTCCAGCAGGAACGGCAGCATGCTGGCCACCACCGACCCCACGCCGATGAAGAAACTCTGCATGGCATAGCCGCTGGGGCGCTGGCGCGGAGCGAGCTGGTCGCCGACGAAGGCGCGGAACGGTTCCATCGAAATGTTGATCGAGGCATCCAGCACCCACAGCAACCCGGCCGCGACCCATAGCGCCGGCGAGTTCGGCATGAACAGCAGCGCCAGCGAAGCCAACACCGCGCCGACCAGGAAATACGGCCGCCGTCGGCCGAGGCCGGTCCAGGTGCGGTCCGACAGATAGCCCACGATCGGCTGCACGATCAGCCCGGTCAGCGGCGCGGCGATCCACAGGATCGGGATGTCGTCCATGCTCGCGCCCAGCGTCTGGAAGATGCGGCTGACGTTGGCGTTCTGCAGCGCGAACCCGAACTGGATCCCGAGGAAGCCGAAGCACATGTTCCAGATCTGCCAGAACGTCAGTTGCGGTTTCTCGCGTGCGGCCTGCATGGCGTGGTTGCCTGAACTTGGAATCGGGCAAGTGTGACCAATGCCTGGCAACTTGGCTTGCTGCACTGCGGTCGCGTGCGACCCCACCGGCATGCATACGTATTCATCGCCCTGTGGAGCGCGGCGCGCGCATCGGTCCGCCCGGATCGGCGCAGGCGCATGACAGGATGTGCGCCGGCTCGCGCGCCCCATGCGCGGCACGCACATGGATGCAAGACGCGGCAATGACCCACACCCCCTGGTGGCGCGGCGCGGTGATCTACCAGATCTATCCGCGCAGCTTCCTCGACAGCAATGGCGATGGCGTCGGCGATCTGCCGGGCATCACCGAACGGCTCGACTACGTCGCCGCGCTGGCGGTGGACGCGATCTGGATCTCGCCGTTCTTCACCTCGCCGATGGCCGATTTCGGCTACGACATCGCCGACTACCGCGATGTCGATCCGCTGTTCGGCACGGTTGCCGATTTCGACCGCCTGCTGGCCAAGGCCCACGCGCTGGGCCTAAAGGTGATGATCGACCAGGTGCTCAGCCATACCTCCGAGGCGCACGCCTGGTTCCGCGAAAGCCGCGCCAGCCGCGACAACCCCCGCGCCGACTGGTACGTGTGGGCCGACGCCAGGCCCGACGGCACGCCACCCAACAACTGGCTGTCGATCTTCGGCGGCGTGGCCTGGCAGTGGGAGCCGCGGCGCGGTCAGTACTACCTGCACAACTTCCTGGCCGCGCAGCCCGACCTCAATTTCCACAATCCCGAAGTGCAGGCCGCGCAGCTGGACAACGTGCGCTTCTGGCTCGACAAGGGCGTGGACGGCGTGCGCCTGGACGCGATCAACTTCTGCTTCCACGACCGCGCGTTGCGCGACAACCCGCCCAAGCCGGCCGAGCTGCGCACCGGCCGCGGCTTCAGCCCCGACAATCCCTACGCCTTCCAGTACCACCTGTACAACAACACCCAGCCGGAGATGCTGGACTACCTGGAACGGCTGCGCGCGCTGAGCGACGGCTATACCGACGTGGGCATGCTCGGCGAGATCTCGTCGGAGGATTCGCTGGCGACGATGGCCGAATACGTCACGCCGCGCCGGCTGCACATGGGCTACAGCTTCGAACTGCTCACCGACGAATCCTCCGCCGCCTACATCCGCAGCACGGTGGAAACGCTGGAAGCGAAACTCGGCGAGGGCTGGCCGTGCTGGGCGATCTCCAATCACGACGTGCAGCGCGCGGTGAGCCGCTGGGGCGGCGCGGATGCGGCCGAAGCGCTGGCCCGGCAACTGGTGGCGCTGGTGTGCGCGCTACGCGGTTCGGTCTGCCTGTACCAGGGCGAGGAACTGGGCCTGGTCGAAGCCGATGTTCCGTTCGAAGCACTGCAGGATCCCTACGGCGTCGCGTTCTGGCCCACGTTCAAGGGACGCGACGGCTGCCGAACGCCGATGCCGTGGACATCCGATGCCGGCGACGCACACGCGGGTTTCAGCCAGGTCGCGCCGTGGCTGCCGGTCGATGCGCGCCACGCCGCGCGCAGCGTCGCCGTGCAGGAAGCCGAGACCGATTCGGTCCTGCAGGCCGCCCGTGCGTTCCTGCGCTGGCGCCGCGCGCAGCCGGCGCTGGTGCTCGGATCGATCCGCTTCCTCGATGCGCCCGAACCGGTGCTGGCCTTCGTGCGCGAGCATGATGGGCAGTCGCTGCTGGCCGTGTTCAACCTGTCGGCGCAGCCGGTGGCCTGGGATCTGCCTTCGCAACTCTCGCCGCGCTGGCTCGAACTGGCCGGGCAGATCGGCGCCCAACCACAGGACTCATCGGTGACCCTGCCCGCCTACGCCGCCGCGTTCGCCGAGATCTAACGTGCACCGTGGGAGCGGCCTTGGCCGCGATTAATCTTCCCGTGGGAGCAGCCTTGGCCGCGAATGCTTTTGCGCAATCATCGCAATCGCATTCCCCACTCGGCGGCCGGCACCGTGTTCCGAAGAGCATTCTCGACCAGGACCGCTCCCACCGGCCGCTTACGCCAGGGCCAGGTTCAGGCCGCCATGGTCTCTGGCGAGATGGCGCAATGCCGCGCGATGAACGCATCGTGGCCGGGCATGACTTCCACGCATTTGCCGATCACGCTGCGCACGCCCTCCAGGAACTCGGCGATCTTCGCTTCCGGATACACGTCCACCAACGGGTGGTAGCCGGCCACCGGCACGCGCTGGCCGTTCATCACCTGCAACCAGCTGACCTCGGCGAACATCTCGTTGCCTTCGCGGAACACCCGGCCGTTGCTGCGGAACAGATCCATGCGCTGCTGCAGCGAATCGGGGATCTCCATCGTGCGGCAGTGATCCCAGAACGGCGAGTCGTCGCGCTCGGTCGCCTTGTAATGCATGATCAGGAAGTCGCGGATCCGGTCGATCTCGAAATTGGCATGGGCGTTGCACTCGTCGATGTCGGCCTGGTCGAACCCGGCATGCGGGAAGAACGCGGTCAGGCGCGCGATCGCGGACTGGATCATGTGGATGCTGGTGGACTCCAGCGGTTCCAGGAACCCGCTCGACAGGCCGATCGCATAAACATTGCGGTGCCAGGTCTTGTTGCGCTTGCCGCCGGTGAAACGCAGCACGCGCGGCTCGGCCAATGCTTCGCCTTCCAGATTCGCCAGCACGGTGGCGGCGGCTTCGTCCTCGCTGATGTAGTGGCTGCTGAAGACGTAGCCGTTGCCGGTGCGATGCTGCAGAGGGATGCGCCACTGCCAGCCGGCGCTGCGCGCTGTGCAGCGGGTGTACGGCGTGGTCGGCCCGGCATTGGCCGAAGGCACCGCCACCGCACGATCGCAGGGCAGCCAGTGCGACCAATCGGTGTAGCCGGTCTTGAGCGCCTGCTCGATCAGCAGGCCGCGGAAGCCGGAGCAATCGATGAACAGCTGGCCGGCGATGCGTTCGCCGCTGTCGAGCACGATCGCATCGACGAAGCCTGTTTCCCCGTCCAGCTGCACATCCACCACCTTGCCCTCGGTGCGGCGCACGCCGCGCGCCTCGCCGTAGCGGCGCAGGAACTGCGCGTACAGGCCGGCGTCGAAATGGTAGGCGTAGGCGATGTCGGCCAGCGGCGACTTCGGCCGGTCGGTCACCGCGCGCATGAACTTGTTGTGGCGGCAGGCGGCGGTGTTGATCGAATAGTCTTCCAGCGGCGCGGCCTTGCCGGCCTGGTGCATCTTCAGCCAGTAGTGGTAGAAGCTGACCACGCCCAGGTCCTGGCCGATCTTTCCGAAGCCATGGATGTAGTTGTCGCCGATCCGGCCCCAGTCGCGGAATTCGATGCCGAGCTTGAACGAGCCCCGGGTCTGGCGCACAAACTCGTTCTCGTCCAGGTCCAGCGCCTGGTTGTAGAGCTTGATCATCGGAATCGTGGCCTCGCCCACGCCGACGATGCCGATCTCGTCGGATTCGACCAAGCGGATGTTGTAGGTGCCGGCCATCACCTTGGACAGCGCCGCAGCGGTCATCCAGCCGGCGGTGCCGCCACCGACGATGACGATGTCCCGGATGCGCTCGATCATGACTGAAACCCGTTCCCGTGCAGGCGGCGAGTATGCGGCGCCGCGGTCCGCCCGTCATTCTGCGCTGCGGCTGGCCCGCTTCTGGGTGGTTGCATTCGTATGCAGCGCGCTGGGCAGCCCGTTCATTCGCGCCGAACAGGCGCCGGCTGCATCGCTGGAACGCTGGCGTCGGGCCGGCTGCGATGCGACGGAAGTCGCCAGCACGCCCCGGCCCATCGCGGACGGCGCGAGCGACGCACGCGGCTACTGGCTCGACGGCCGCCATCTGCGCTGGCCCGGCGCGGCGCCCGGGCGCTACCGCCTGTATGCCTCGGCCAACGGGCGCATGCGTGCGCAGACCGGGAGCGCGATCACGGGCGCGGACCACGGCTTCGACCTGGCGCCGGCCGGACCGCTGCCGCCCGCAGTGGCCGAACGCTTCGCCTTCACCGGCGCGGGCGTCGACCTGGTGCTGGCGGACGCCGACGCCGCGCGTCTGTCGGAACTGCTGCGCGGCCAGCTGCTGCTGGTGCGCGAAGACGCACAGGGCCGCGTGCTGGAGGCCACGCGACTGCAGCTGCCCGGCGCACTCGATGCGCTCTATGCAGCCGCCGAGGCGCAGCCCGACCTGGGTGTCACCGTGTCCGGACGCGCCACGCAATGGAAGCTGTGGGCGCCGACCGCACGCATGGTGACGCTGTGCCTGTACCGCGACGGCGTGTCGCCTGCGATTGCGGCCGAACCGATGCGGCGCGACGACGCCACCGGAACCTGGTCGCTGCGCCTGCCGCGCGACCCCGGATCAGGTCCGGGGCGGGCCCTGTCGGGCAGCTATTACACCTACCTGGTCGAAGTCCACGTGCCGGGCGCCGGGATGATCCGCAACCGCGTCACCGATCCGTATTCGGTCGGCCTGGCGGCCGATTCCACGCGCAGCTTCATCACCAGCCTGGATGCGGCTGCGACCAAACCGGCAGGCTGGGACGCCGCGCCGCGCCCCGATCCGCTGCCCGCGCCCACGGACATGGCGATCTACGAACTGCACGTGCGCGACTTCTCGCGCGACGATCCCAGCGTGCCCGGATCACATCGCGGCAAGTACCTGGCCTTCACCGACACCGATTCCCACGGCATGCGCCACCTGCGCGCGCTGCGCCAGGCCGGCATGACCGACGTGCATCTGCTGCCGGTATTCGATATCGCCAGCGTGCCCGAGCGCGATTGCGTCGCGCCGGCGATCCCCGATGCGGCGCCCGACAGCGAGGCTCAGCAGGCGGCGGTTATGCGGGTCGCAGCCGGCGACTGCTACAACTGGGGCTACGACCCGTTTCACTTCAATGCGCCCGAAGGCAGCTACGCCAGCGATCCGGGCGATGGCGCCGCGCGCATCCGCGAGTTCCGGGCGATGGTGCAGGCGCTGCATGCCGCCGGCCTGCGCGTGGGCATGGATGTGGTCTACAACCACACCAGCGCCTCGGGCCAGGATCCGAAGTCGGTGCTCGACCGCATCGTGCCAGGCTACTACCACCGGCTCGATGCGAAGGGCTCGGTCGAACGCTCGACCTGCTGCGACAACACCGCCACCGAGCACCGGATGATGGGCAAGCTGATGCGCGACTCGGTCGCGCTGTGGGCGAGGCATTACCGGATCGACTCGTTCCGTTTCGACCTGATGGGGCATCAGCCGCGCGCCGAAATGGAACGCCTGCAGCGCGAGGTGGACGCCGCCGCCGGGCGCCATGTCGACCTGATCGGCGAGGGCTGGAACTTCGGCGAGATCGCCGACGGCAAACGCTTCGTCCAGGCCTCCCAGCTGTCGTTGAACGGCAGCGGCATCGGCACCTTCAGCGACCGCACGCGCGATGCGATCCGCGGCGGCGGACCGGCGGATCATGGCGGGGCGCTGTTCGTGCCGGGCTACATCAATGGACTTGCGGAAGCGTCCTTCGCCTTCGGCGCTGCGCGTCCACGCCCCCTTCGACTTCGCGGGACTGCCGTCCCGCTACGCTCTGGGCAAACGGAATCAGGGAATCCGGTGACGGATCTGGTGGCGGACAAGGACTCCGTTAGTCCTGAGCGCAGCGCCGCAGGCGCGAAGTCGAAGGACGTTCTTCGCGCGAAACCGTCCAACGAACTGCTCCACGCCGCCGACCTGGTGCGCGTGGGCCTAGCCGGCAGCCTGCGCGACTACCGCATGACCGATGCGCGCGGCCGCGAAGTCGCGCTTGAGCAGGTCGACTACAAGGGCCAGGCCGCCGGCTACGTCAGCCAGCCGGGCGAAGTGGTGAACTATGTCGAGAACCACGACAACCAGACCCTGTTCGACATCAACGTCTGGAAGCTGCCGCGGGACACCTCGCGCAACGATCGCGCGCGCGTGCAGCTGCTCGCGCTGGCGCTGAACGCGTTCAGCCAGGGGATCGCCTATTTCCACGCCGGTGGCGAACTGCTGCGCTCGAAATCGCTGGACCGCAACAGTTTCGATTCCGGCGACTGGTTCAACCGCGTCGACTGGAGCGGGCGCGACAACTTCTACGGCAGCGGCCTGCCGCCGAAGCCGGACAACGGCGAAGACTGGCCGCTGATGCGGCCGCTGCTGATGGACGCAAAGATCAAGCCGACACCAGCCGACATCGCCTTTACCCGGGATGCCTTCAACGATCTGCTGCGCATCCGCGCCAGCTCCTCCCTGTTCCGGATGCGCACCGCGCAGGACATCCGCGAACGCCTGCGCTTTCCCAACAGCGGGCCCGAACAGAACCCGTCGGTCATTGCCGGGCACCTGGACGGTGCGGGTTATCCGCAGGCTGCGTTTCGCGAGATCCTGTACCTGGTCAACGTATCCCTGGATGCGCAGACGCTGACCCTGCCGGAACATGCGTCAAAACGCTACGTCCTGCACCCGGTGCAGCACAGCCCGTCCGCAGCCGACGCGCGTGCGCTGCGCGAGGCGCAGTACGATCCGCAGACCGGCCGATTCCACGTCCCGGCCCGGACCGCGGTCGTCTACGTCCTGCGATGATCGCGATAGTTCCGATTTGATCGTCGCTGACAGCCTCGGACCACCCTTTTCATCGAACCGCAGCAGAGGAAGAACGCCATGACCGTGCCAGCCCAGACCAGGCAACGCAGGTTGCGCATACCGCTGGCCGCTGTCCTGGCGTTCGCCGGTGCCAGCCTGCCGGTGCACGCTGCCACGATCGCCACCGTGGCCTCTCCGGGCAAGGTACTCAACGTCGAGATCGACCTGTCCAAGGAAGGCCGCATCAGCTACCGGGTGCAGCGCAACGGCAAGCCAGTGATCACCGACTCGCTGCTGGGCCTGCGCCTGCGCGATGGTGCGCAGCTGTTCCCCTGGTTCCAGCTGCAGGGCCAGCAAACCTCGACGGTCGACGACACCTGGGAACAACCCTGGGGCGAGAGCAGGACCGTGCGCAACCATTACAGCGAACTGCGCACGCAGTTCGCCGAAACCGGCCGCGACCAGCGGCGCATGGACATCGTGTTCCGGGTCTTCGACGACGGCGTGGGCTTCCGCTACGAGTTCCCGAAGCAGCCGAAACAGCAGGAGCTAGCGATCCAGGGCGAGTTCACCGAGTTCACCCTGGCCGATCCTGCATCGGCCAAGGCCTGGTGGATCCCGGCCGGCGAATGGAACCGCTACGAGCAGATCTACCGCACGACGCCGCTGGATAACGTCGGCATCGCGCACACGCCGATCACGATCAAACTCGGCGACGGCACCCATGTCGCCTTCCACGAGGCCGCGCTGGTCGATTATTCCGGCATGTGGCTGCAGCGCATCGACAGCGGCAAGTTCCGTGCGGTGTTGTCGCCCACCTCCACGGGCGCCGTGCTGAAGCAGGCGCCGTTCCACACGCCCTGGCGCACGATCCAGATCGCGGCCGACGCCGGCAAGCTGTACGAGTCGTCCAATCTGATCCTCAACCTCAACGAACCCAACAAGCTCGGCGACGTGAGCTGGTTCAAGCCGGCCAAGTACGTCGGCGTGTGGTGGGGCATGCATCTGGATACGCAGAGCTGGGGCGTCGGCCCCAAGCACGGCGCGACGACCGAATACACGACGCGCATGATCGACTTCGCCGCAGAGCACGGCTTCCGCGGCGTGCTGGTGGAAGGCTGGAACACGGGCTGGGACAAGGACTGGTTCGCGAACGGCTGGGTGTTCGACTTCCTCAAGCCCACACCCGATTTCGACCTGGAAAAGCTCGCCGCCTACGCCAGGTCCAAGGGCGTGCACCTGATCGGCCACCACGAGACCGCCTGCGCGGTGAGTCATTACGAGCGGCAGATGAAGGACGCCTTCGCCCTGTACGAGCGGCTGGGCATCGACGTGATCAAGACCGGCTATGTCTGCGACGCCGGCCAGATCGAGCGCCAGGAGAAGAAGAACGGCCCGGTCATCCGCGAATGGCACGACAGCCAGTGGAATTCCAACCACCACCTGCGTGTCGTCACCGAAGCGGCCAAACGCCACATCGCGATCAACGCCCACGAGCCGATCAAGGACACCGGCCTGCGCCGCACCTATCCCAACTGGATCTCGCGCGAGGGCGCGCGCGGCATGGAGTACAACGCCTGGGGCGAACCGCCGAATCCACCCGAGCACGAGGCGATGCTGGTCTTCACCCGCATGCTGTCGGGCCCGATGGACTTCACCCCCGGCGTGCTCAGCCTGGTGGGCAAGAACGGCATGCCGATCCAGACCACCATCGCCAAGCAGCTGGCGCTGTACGTGGTGCTGTACAGCCCGGTGCAGATGGCGGCCGACCTGCCGGAAAACTACGAGAAGCACATGGATGCGTTCCAGTTCATCAAGGACGTACCTGCCGACTGGGAAATCACGCGCGTGTCCAATGGCGAGGTCGGCGACTACGCCACCATCGTGCGCAAGGACCGCAACAGCGCCGACTGGTACCTGGGCAGCGTGACCGACGAGAACCCGCGCACGCTCAAGGTCAGGCTCGACTTTCTGGAACCAGGCAGGGCTTACGAGGCGCAGATCTATCGCGATGCGAAGGACAGCAGCTACCAGGGCGAGAAGCGCTTCAGGTTCGAAAAGGAGACACGCCAGGTCACCGCCAAGGACACGCTGACCCTGCGCCTGGCGCCGGGCGGCGGACAGGCGATCCGCTTCGTGGCACCGCGTTAGGCACCGTACGTGTTCAAGCCCAACCCCAAAATCCAGGCCATCCCGATCACGCCGCGGCACGCCTGCTACGTGATTGACGACGCCTTGCTGGAGCCGGAACGTTGGGTCGAGTACGCGGTCGCGCATCGCGACCAGTTCCGGGACTTCCCGGATAATGCCTTCCCCGGGCCGGAGTTGCGCTTCCCGCAGCCGCTACTCGAGGCGTTCGCGCGCTACTTCAACACGCATGTGCGCACTGCCCTGGGCGGCCGCCGCACTCTGGACAGCCGGGCGCGGCTGTCGCTCACCACGCGCAAGCCAGATCAACTGCATCCGCTGCAATGGATGTGCCACGTCGACAACGCCCGACTCGAGCCGGGCCAATGCATCCTGGCGAGCGTGCTGTACTTGTTCCGGCAACCGGACCTCGGTGGGACCGGGTTCTACGTGCCCAGCCGTCCGTTGGCCGAGATCGCTGCGATGAAGCAGGCTGCCAGCACTCTGCCGCCAGTGCGATTCGCGGCCGAGTACGGCATCGCTTCCGGTTACATGACCGCTTCCAACGACTGGTTCCGCAAGGTGCTCAGCATCCCGGCCCGCTGGAACCGACTGATCTTCTACTCCGGCACGATCCTGCACACCGGCGAGATCGCACGCCCGGACCTGCTCGACGACGATCCGAGTCGCGGCCGGCTGACCATCAACGGCTTCTTCACTTGCACTCGCCGGCTCGACACATGAAACCATCACATCGGTTTGCCTGCGCTTTGCTGCTGGCATGCCTCGGCGGCTGCCAGAGCACTCCGGCACCATCCGGGCCGACCCCAGCCGCCGCCACCCCGCCACCATCGCCGCAGCCGCCACCCGCAGGCGTCACCGGCGACTTGCGTACGCTGCCGGCGCTGGCGTCGCGACACGTCGCGGCGCGCCAGGTCGACGTCTGGCTGCCACCCGGCTACGACTCCGACGCCCGCCGGCGTTATCCGGTGCTGTACGTGCACGACGGGCAGAACCTGTTCGACCCGAAGCACACCTATGCCGGGGTCGACTGGGGCGTGGACGAGGCCATGACCCGGCTGATCGCAGCGGGAAAAGTGCGGCCGGCGATCGTGGTCGGCATCTGGAACTCCCCCAAACGCTTCGCCGAATACATGCCGCAGAAAGCGGTGAACGGCGAATCGGTCGCCACCGGCGTCGATGCGTATCCGCCAGTTCCTGCTCGCGACATGCTGGGCGACGCCTACCTGCGTTACCTGGTGGAAGAACTGAAGCCGGCGATCGATCGCGACTTCCGCACCCTGCCTGGCCGCGACGACACCTTCGTGATGGGCTCGAGCATGGGCGGGATGATCTCGCTCTACGCGATCGCCGAACATCCACAGGTGTTCGGCGGCGCCGGCGCCCTCTCGACCCATTGGCTGGCGGGCGATGGTGCAATGGTCGACTGGTTCGGCGCGCACCTGCCCAACCCGCGTACCCACCGGCTGTACTTCGACCATGGCACGGTCACGCTGGATGCAAACTACGCGCCCTACCAGCAGCGCATGGATGCGGCGTTGCGACAAGGCGGCTATCGGGAAGGCAGCCACTGGATCAGCCGCGTCTACCCGGGCGCCGAGCATCATGAGCGGGCGTGGCGCGCGCGGGTCGATATCCCGCTGATCTTCCTGCTGGGAGTGCGCGCCCGCTGATTGCTGCGTTGCAGCAGTGCATGTTCAAGTTGCGCGAGCTGCGGCCTGAACATTGAATACGTATGCAGGCAGCGGTGCACGGCGGTGCCCGCGACTACCATGGCCACAACGTTACGGTTCCGTGAATTCCTAGCGTGCGCGTTCGCATGCGGTCACGGTGCCAGGGGCCCTGGGAGGGGAAACAACGATGCAACTCAAGCGCAACCTGCTGTCCGTGGCTTTGGCCTCGGCAACGCTGATGCTGGCCGCCAACGCGCAGGCGCAGGACACGTCGACCGACCAGGCCACGACTGCCACGACCGCCGACCAGGAGGCCACCGAACTCGACGCGGTCGTGGTCACCGGCATTCGCCGCGGCATTGAAAACGCGATCGACACCAAGCAGTCGTCTGACTCGATCGTCGAGGCGATCTCGGCCGAAGACATCGGCAAGCTGCCGGACGTGAGCATCGCCGAATCGATCGCACGCCTGCCGGGCCTCACGGCCCAGCGCGTGGCGGGTCGCTCGTCGACGATCAACATCCGCGGCCTGTCGGAGAATTTCGGCACCGCCCTGCTCAACGGCCGTGAGCAGGTCAGCGTGAGCTACAACCGCGGCGTCGAATTCGATCAGTACCCATCGGAGCTGATGAGCGCGGTGGTCGTCTACAAGACGCCGGACGCGTCGCTCATCGGCCAGGGGCTGTCAGGCACGGTGGACCTGCAGACGGTGCGACCGCTGTCGTTCAACGAGCGGGTCATGGCGTTCAACGTGCGCGGCGAGCAGAATTCGCTCGGCAAGCTCAACCCCGAGAGCGACGACACGGGCTATCGCGTCAGCGGCTCATATATCGACCAGTTCCTCGACGGCCGTCTCGGCGTGGCGATCGGCTATGCGCGTCTGGATTCGCCCGGACAGGCCAATCGCTGGGAATCGTGGGGCTATCCCGAATATGGGGCGAATCGGGACCGTGTGCTCGGTGGCTTCAAATCGCAGGTCTCGTCGGTCGACAACGTGCGCGACGGCCTGATGGCCACCGTCGAGTTCAAGCCGAACGACTTCTACCACGGCATCCTCGACCTGTACTACTCGACCTTCGAAAAGGAAGAGACCCTGCGCTTCATGGAGACTGGCCTCGCCTGGTCCAGCGCCACCCTGAGCAATGCCGTGGTGGAAAACGGCGCAGTGGTCTCGGGCACCTTCACCGGCGTGCGCCCCGTGCTGCGCAACGACCGCAACACCCAGGACGACACCATCTTCGCCGCCGGCTGGCGCAACGAGTTCGAGTTCAACGAAAACTGGTCGGCGGTGGCCGACGTGAGCTTTTCCAAGGCCGAGCGCGAAGAGACGATTCTGGAGACGTATTCCGGCCTGGGACATGCCAGCAACCCCGACGCCTTCGATACGGTCGATTTCGTGATCGGCGGCAGCGGCCTGCCGCAGTTCAGCTATGGCGAGGACTACGGCGACCCGGCCAACATCGTGCTGACCGATCCGGGCGGCTGGGGCCAGGACGGCTTCCTCAAGGTGCCGCGAGTGGAGGACAAGCTGTCCTCGCTGCGCCTGTCGGCCGAGCGCAGCTTCGAAACCGGCATCTTCAGCAGCTTCGAGTTCGGCGTGAACTTCGCCGACCGCGAGAAGACCCGCGAGAGCGGCCTGGAAGCCTTCCTGCGCCTGCGCGACGGCGATGAAGTCGCGATCCCGTCCGGTGCGCTGCTCGACCCGGCCGATCTGGGCTTCACCGGCATCCCCGGCAGCATCGGTTACGACCTCGACCAGATCATGGGGCTGTACGACGTCGACCAGCTGATCCACCAGGACGTGACCAACAAGAACTGGACCGTCGAGGAAAAACTCACCACCGGCTACGTGCAGTGGAACATCAACGCCGACTGGGGTTCGATCCCGCTGCGCGGCAATGTCGGCTTCCAGATGGTGCGTGCGGATCAATCCTCGAGCGGCTACCAGGTGCCGTTCTCCGAAGCGGACAACCCGATCCCGCTTAGCGGCGGGGCTAAGTACACCGATTTCCTGCCGAGCCTGAACCTGGCCTTCAGCCTGCCGCACGACCAGACCCTGCGCGTGGGTCTTGGCGAGCAGATGGCGCGGCCGCGCATGGACCAGATGCGCGCCAACAACAACATCAGTATCAATAACGATCGGGGAATCTGGACCGCTAGCGGCGGCAACCCCGAGCTCGAGCCCTGGCGCGCAACCGCCTTCGACCTCTCTTACGAGAAATACTTCGGCGGCCGCGGCTACTTCTCGCTGGCCGGCTTCCACAAGGATCTGCACACCTGGATCCGCGAAACCACGGTGCCCTACGATTTCGGCAACCCTGATTGCGGCACGCGTCCGATCTGCCCGATCTCCTCGGTGGGCGAGTTCACCCGGCCGGAGAACGTCAACGGCGGCATCCTGTACGGCTTCGAGGCTGCGGTATCGGTGCCGTTCGACCTGCTATGGGCGCCGCTGGAGGGCTTCGGCATCCAGGCCAGCTACTCGACCACCCACAGCAGCGTGAAGCCCGATCCGGAAGAACCCGCGATCGACCTGCCCGGCCTGTCGAAGGAAGTCTCCAACGTCACCCTGTACTACGAGCGCTACGGCTTCTCGACCCGCGTCAGCCGCCGCCATCGTTCGCCGTTCCTGGGTGAAGTCACCGGCTTCGGCAACGACCGCCAGGATCGCTATATCAACCACGAGGACATCGTCGATTTCCAGATCGGCTATGCCTTCCCGGAGGGCAGCACACTCAACGGGCTGTCGCTTCTGTTCCAGATCAACAACGTGACCAACGAGCCCTACCGGGAATACTTCCCGGACTTCGTCAGTTTGCCGCGGATGTTCAACGAGTACGGGCGCACCGCCTTGCTGGGTCTCACCTACAAGTTCTGATCGCCGGCGTCCGCAATTCCGCAATGCATGCAAGAACCCCGCCCAGCGCGGGGTTCTTGCTTTCCGGGATGGCAGGGCGGCTAAAGCTCCAGCCAGCCCGCGACCACTTTCCGCGCCTCTTCCACGCCCTGCTTCGATTCGGCCGAGAACGCCTGCACCCCGACGCTATCGCCCCAGCGCGCCTGCAGCTCCTTGCGCACTGCCAGCACTGCGTTGCCAGCGGCGCCGCGGCTGAGCTTGTCGGCCTTGGTCAGCAGCGCGTGCGCCGGCAGGCCACGCTGCATGGCGTAGCCGAGCATCTGCAGGTCGTATTCCTTGAGCGGGTGGCGGATGTCCATCACCACCACCAGCCCGCGCAGCCCGATGCGGCTGCCGAACCAGGCGTCCAGGAACGCCTGCCAATGCGCCTGCAGGTCCTGCGGCACCTTGGCGTACCCATAGCCGGGCAGGTCGACCAGGTAGCGGCCCTCGTGCGGCGGCAGGCTGAAGTACACCAGCTGCTGGGTGCGGCCGGGCGTCTTGGACACCCGCGCCAGCGCGTTTCGCCCGCACAGCGCGTTGAGCGCGCTGGACTTGCCCGCGTTCGAGCGGCCGGCAAAGGCCACCTCCAGACCCTCATCGGGCGGCAGCTGGCGGGCGTTGTGGGCGGCCAGCAGATAGTCGGCTCGGGCGAAGGGATTGGGCTGGCTCATCGGCCTAGCTTCGCATGGCAGCGGCTGGAGGCCGGATGGAATCCTTCTGGAAGCCGCCGGCGCCCCGCCCGCGTACGTTTTTCCTCCCGGCGCGCTCCGGTTTGACGTCGCTTGCGGCGGCCAACGATAATTTCGGGTCGTTGTGCGTGCCGTCGGCGCGCCGCCCAGGGATCACGGAGCCTCCATGCGCCACGCTCGCGCTTTCGCCATCGCCGGCCTGGCCATCGTCGCCGTCGCCGCGGTCGCCTTTGCCCAGACCACGGTTACCCCCTTGCCCGACAACGGGCCGGTGGAAACCGCGCCGCTGGACGCATCGGCGGTGGCTGAGCTGGCCAAGACCCGCTGGGGCGATCCCAAGAAAGGCGCGGCCCTGGCCGGTGCCTGCGCGGCCTGCCACGGCCTGGACGGCAACTCCGCTGCCGCACCCAACCTGTATCCCCGCATCGCCGGCCAGAGCGAGCGCTACATCGCGCGCCAGCTAGCGTTGTTCAAAGGGGGCGTGCGCACTGGCGGCAGCGCGGCGCTGATGATCCCCTTCGCCCAGCCGTTGAGCGCGCAGGACATGCGCGACCTGGGCGCCCATTACGCCACCCAGAAGGCGGGCGCCGGCATCGCCGACGACACCGCGATCGCGGAGGGGCCCTATGCCGGGATGAAGTTCTACGAAGTCGGGCAGAAGCTCTATCGCAGCGGCGATGCGGCCCGCGGCATTCCCGCCTGCATGGCCTGCCACGGCCCTGCCGGTGCCGGCAATCCTGGCCCGGCCTACCCGCACGTGGGTGGCCAGCAGGCCTGGTACGTCGCACGTCGGCTCGAGGAATACCGCGCGGGCACCACCAACGAACGCGACCCGGCCCTGTTCGACACGATGGCCGCAGTGGCCAAGTCGCTCACCGACGAGGAAATCCAGTCGCTCGGCAGCTTCCTGCAAGGCCTGCATGCGCGCAGCGACGAAGCGCCCGAAGGCACGGTTGTCGCAGCGGCGCCCGCCCCTGCCGCTCCCGCTGCCCCGACCCCGGCCGCGGCACCGACGACTCCGGAACCGGCCGAAGACGAAGCCCCGACGGCTCCCGAGACCGCGCAATAGGGCAGTTGTTCCGCCGCGAAGGAACTCGCGCCGCTGCGCGCGGTCCCATCCCGAACAGCTCCCTTGCAGAATTTCCGCCGGCCAGCCCGCTGTGCCGGCATTCTTTTGCCCGCGGTCTCACATCTCGAGCAACGCCGACCATGAAACGCCTAGCCGTGCTGTTCGCCCTGGTGATCGCCCTGCTGCCCGTCCTCGCCTGGTCGGCACCCGCGGTGGAAGGCCGCGATTACGCCCTGATCGAGGACGGCGCCCCATATCAGCCGCTGGCCGGCAGCATTGAGGTCGCCGAGGTTTTCGCCTACTGGTGCGACCACTGCGCCCGGTTCCAGCCCATGGTCGAGGCCTGGCAGCGCAAGTTGCCCAAGGACGTGCGCCTGAGCTACGTGCCCCTGCCCTCCGGGCGCGACGACGCGTTCGCGCGCGGCTTCTTCGCGACCCAGGCTGCAGGTGCCCTGGCGAAAGTCCATGCGCCGCTGTTCGTGGCGGTGCATGACGAGCAGTTGGTGCCGCGCAACCCCAGCATCGACGAACTCAGCGCCTGGTACGGCCAGCGCGGCCTGGATGCCGCCAAGTTGCGCGCCACCATGGCCAGCCCGGCGCTGGCCGACCGCCTGGCCGAGGCGCACCAGTTCGCCGTGCGCAGCGGCGTGGAGGGCACGCCCACCCTCATCGTCAACGGGCGCTACCGGATCCTGGGCCGTTCGCTCGAAGAACTGCTGCGCAATGCCGATGCGGTGATCGCGCAGCTGCGTACACCCGCCCGCTGATAACCTAGCGGCAACGTTTGCAGGAGCACTACGCATGACCCGTCGATCGTTCGCAATGCTTTCGTTTGCCCTGCTGCTCGCCGTTGGCCTGGCCGCATGCAAGCCGAAGGCGCCCGAAACCGCAGATCCGGCCGCCGCCCCTGCCGCTGCCGACCAAACCGCTGCGCCGGCCCAGGCCAGCGCCGCCGATGCCGAACAGGCCCGGGCCGCGGACGCCGAGATTTCGCAGCTCCTGTCCGAAGCCGGTCCGCCGCCGGTGGAAGGCACCGACTACGTGGTGATTCCCAACGGCCAGCCGTTCGAGCCGATCGCCGGCAAGATCGAAGTGGTCGAGGTGTTCAACCATGTCTGCCCGGCCTGCGCCGGGTTCCAGCCGTTGATTTCCGCGTGGAAAGCCAAGCTGCCGGCGGACGTGAACTTCGTCTACGTGCCGGCCCAGTTCGGCGGGCCATTCGATACCTATGCGCGCGCGTTCTACGCCGCGCAGGCGTTGGGGCTGCAGGACAAGACCCACGACCCGCTGTACCGCGCGATCCACATCGACCGCAGCCTCAAGGGCGAGCGCGGCCAGGACACGCCGCAGGACATCGGCCGGTTCTACCAGGCCTACGGCGCCGACCCGACGCAGTTCGCCGAGACCATGGGCAGCTTCGCGGTCGAAGGCAAGCTCGCCAAGGCCAAGCAGTTTGCGCAGCGCAGCGGCGTCGAGGGCACGCCCACGCTGATCGTGGCCGGCAAATACCGCGTGACCGGCGGCACCACCCGCACCGACCAGGTCCGTATCGCCAACCAGCTGATCGCAATGGAACGCTCGGCGGCCAGCGGGAACTGACGCATCAGGCCACGCCGGGCCCCACCCGCATGCCGCCCAGCACGCGCCGCCTCAAGCTGCTCAGCGCCAATATCCAGGCCGGCTCAAGCACCCGCCGCTACAGCGACTACGTGACCCGCAGCTGGTCGCATGCGCTGCCGGCGGGGCGCAAGCGCGGCGCGCTCGACGCGATCGCCGAGGTGGCGGCCGAACACGACATCGTCGGCCTCAACGAGAGCGACCCTGGCAGCTTGCGCTCGGGCTTCACCAACCAGACCCATTACCTGGCCGAGCGTGGCGGCTTCGGTTACTGGAGCCACCAGCCCAATCGCAGCGTCGGCGGCGTCGCCTCCAGCGCCAACGGACTGCTGAGCAAGCTCGAACCGGTGGACGTCACCGACCATCCCCTGCCCGGCCGGATCGCCGGGCGCGGCCTGCTGCTGGCGCAGTTCGGCGAAGGCGATGCGGGACTGGTCGTCGCGGTGGCGCATCTGTCGCTGGGCGCGCAGTCGCGGCGCTCGCAGCTGGATTTCATCGCCGACGTGCTGGACCAGCACGAGCACGCCGTGCTCATGGGCGACTTCAACTGCCCGCCGGATTCGGCGGAGATGCTGCAGCTGTACAGGCGCACGCGCCTGCAGCCGCCCGAATGCGTGGTGGCCACCTTCCCCAGCTGGCGTCCGCAGCGCGCCATCGACCACATCCTGGTCACCCCGGGCCTGGGCGGCTGTACCGGGCATCGCGCGCTGGCCGCGGCCGCGTCGGATCACCTCGCGCTGTCGATCGAACTCGACGTGCCGGAAGCGGCGCTGCAGGCCTGACCACCCTGCCGTAGGAGCGACGTCAGTCGCGCGCCTTTTCCGTGGGAACGATCGAAGTCGCGGCTTTCGCTCGGCGTGAATCGATACCGTCGCGACTTCAATCGCTGCCAAGCGCTTCACGTAAACGCCGGTCGCCCGAAGGCAGGCTCGCGACCGACGTCGCTCCTACGAAGCCGGATCCGGTCCGCGACGGTCGCAATGAAGCGGGCGGCGATTCGCATCGCCGCCCGCTGGATTCACGCCATGCCGTGGCCGATCAGAACCGCAGATCGGCGCGCAGATACCAGAAGCGACCGCCCGGGATGTCGTAGGTGGACGCGTCGTAGCCGTTGAGCGAGCACGACAGGCAGATCGGCGGATCCTGGTCGAACAGGTTGTTGACGCCTGCCGTCAGCTGCAGCCCCTGCAGCAGGTCGAACTTGTAACCGAGCTGCACGTCGACATAGGTGGTGTCCGGCAGATCGTTGGTGCCGGTGTCCGGCGAGCTGCACACCGCAAAATCCACCGCATCGCCGCAATTCTCGGTCAGGTCGGAGATGTGGCGCACCGTCCACGCTCCGCTCCAGGCGTCGCGCTTCCAATCCAGGGTCGCGGTCGAGGTCCATTCCGGGATCGCGCTGTCGTTGACTTCGATGCCCGGTGCGCGCGGCTGCACCTGCCCGGCCGCGCCGATGGCCTCGTACTCGCTGACGAAGGTGTTCTGCCAGGTCAGCTTGAACTGTCCCAGATCGGTCGCGGGCAGGGTCCAGAACAGATCGGCATCCCAACCGCTGGTCCGGATCGAACCCAGGTTGGTGAGCCGGTTGGCGAAGCCATTGATGCTGCCCACCGAGGAACGGGTGATGCCATCGCAGTAGATCGGATCGAGGGTTTCCACGCACAGGTTGAGCTGGGTCTGCGCGTCGATGGCCTGGATCGCGCCTTCGATGTCGTGGCGGTAGTAGGTCACCTCGAAATCGAGGCGCTCGGACCAGCTCGCGTCGGTCGCCCAGCCCGGGCTGTACACCATGCCCGCGGTGAAGCTGTTGGCGCGCTCCGGATCCAGATCCTCGTTGCCGCCGGTAGTGACCGAGATCTGCGCGTTGGACTGTTGCGCACCGCCCGGCACGCCCAGCGCCGTGCAGTTGGCGGCATTGCCGGTGGGCGGTGAGCCATCCAGCCCGATCAGGCAGGGATCGTCGATCTGCAGGTCGGCGCGGCTGGCCGAGCCGAACAGCTCGCCGATGGACGGGGCACGGAAGCCCTTGGCGAACGTGGTGCGCAGCAGGAACTCGTCGGTCAGCTGCCAGCGCAGGCCGTACTTGGGCGTGAACTCGCTGCCGAAGGTGGAATAGCGCGAGTAGCGTCCGGCCAGGCTCAGGTCGAGGCTCTTGCCCCAGGCCGAATCGCTCAGCAGCGGAATGTTGAGTTCGAGATAGGCCTCGTTGACGTCGTATTCGCCCTCGGTCGGCAGCGAAGGCACGCCGTTGTAGAAGCCGGCCACTGTGATCGGATCGGGCTGGTACCAGCCTTCGTACTTGCGGTACTCGTAACCGGTGGCGAACGAGATCGGACCGGCCCAGCCCTCGAACAGGTCAGAAGAGATGTTGGCCGAGACCAGCGAGAGCTTCTGCTCGCTCTCGTCGCGTACCACCGGCTGGATCCACGCGAGCATCGCCGGGGTCAGCGTGCCGGGACCGCCGAAGATATTGACGTCCACGCATCCGGGCGTGGTCGCGCAGGTGGAACCGTCGGCGAGCGTATCGCCCAGACCGAGCGCGAGGTTGCGGATGTTGTAGCTGCCATAGTTGGTCTGCTCGGCCTTGTTGCGGCTGTAGGCCAGGTTCACGTCCCACGACCAGAGCCGGTCGGCGGCGTCGAAGCTACCCACCAGTCCGGTCGACAGGTACTGGGTGTTGACTTCCTGCTCGAAAATGCGCGGTCCGCCTTCGACCGGCCGGCGCCCGATCAGCACCAGGTTGGCGTCGGGGCCGCGCGAGTTCAGGTCGATGCCGAACGGATTGAACGGATGGCTCGCGGGAATGTTGATGTTGTCGGCCAGCGGATTGCCGGTGCCGGCGTCGGGACCGAGGAAGATCGGTTCGGGCGCGGCCTGGTTGACCGATTCGCGCCGGTTGGCCAGCGCCTTCACGTACCACTGCAGCCCATCGTTGATGTCGAAACGGAACTGGCCGAACACACCGGTGCGCTTGGAGGGCGTCACCAGCAGGTTGTACTGGGCGAAGTTGAAGCGATTGGCGGTGCCGAAACCGATGAAATCGTCCGGATAGACCGGGATCGGGCTGAAGCTGCTGCCGTTGGGCGTGGTGATGTTGCAGAACGCGACCGGAGCCGTGGCCGGATCGTCGTCCAGATCGGTCAGCGGGCATGCGCTGCTGGGCGTGCCCGGGAAAAAGATGAAACGACCGTTCGGCGTGCCGGAGCTGGCGAAGGTCAGGCCGGTGCCGGGAACCGGGAAGCTGGACTGCTCGCGGTCCTTGGAATACACCACGTCCTGATCGACGTAGCTCACGCCCACGAACAGGCTGCTGCGATCGGTGGTGTGTCCCCAGGCGAAGTCGGCCCCGCTGGTGGCGCCATCGCCTTCGCCGTACTGGCCGTAGTTGAGCGTGACCTGGCCACCCTCGAAATTGCGGCGGGTGATGATGTTGACCACACCGGCGATCGCATCGGATCCGTACAGCGACGAGGCGCCGTCCTCGAGCACCTCGATCCGCTCCACGATCGCCAGCGGAATGGTGTTGAGATCGGTCGCCGCGCCCACGCCGGAGGCGGAGGACTCGTTGACCCAGCGCACGCCGTCGACCAGCACCAGCACACGCTTGGGACCCAGGTGACGCAGGTCGACCTGGGCCGAACCCGCGCCCACGCCGTCGCCGTTAGGCGAAAAGCCGAAGTTGCCGGACGAGTTGAACCTGGTATTGAGCGCAGAGCCCGAACCGGTGAGTTCCTGGACGATGTCGCCGATCGAGGTCTGCCCCGAGCGGTCGATGTCCTCGCGGGTCAGCACCTGCACCGGTACCTGGCCCTCGACCTCGGCCCTGCGGATGCGGGTGCCGGTGACTACCACCGTGTCGAGGGTGCGGGCCTCCTCGGCAGTCTCGGGCGCAGCCGGAGCAGGCGTTGGTTCCTGCGCGGCGGCCAGCGCCGGCAGGGTCAGGAGCAGCGAAATCTGGACAGCGGTGGCCAGCCGATGGCGGCGTGGGGTGGACATGGGTTCTCTCCCGGACCTGTGGATGAACATGCGTCCGCGTCCCCTGTCACGCGGCCTGACCAGGTTTGTAAACGTTTCGTAAAGGCTCGGCAAGTCCCTTTCGGATGTAACCGCTTACTGGAAGAAGAAACTGCAACCCACCGCGATCAGGAACACCGCAAATACCCGTTTGAGCGCCCGTCCAGACAGACGATGGGCCAGCCGGGTGCCGTAGGGCGCCGCCAGTACCGAGGCCACGGCCACGCCGGCGGCGGCCGGCAGGTAGACATAGCCGACCGCGCCAGGCAGCGACAGGGCACCGGCGGGGGCCTGCAGCGCATAGCCCAGCGCACTGCCGATGCCGATGAAGATGCCGCAGGCCGATGACGTCCCCACCGCGCGCACCGGGGCCACCCCACGCCAGACCAGCAGCGGTACGGTCATGCTGCCGCCGCCGATACCGACCACGGCCGAGATCGCGCCGATGCCGATGCCCGCCGCGGTGTAGCCGGGCCCGCGCGGTGCGGGCGCGCCGTCGGCACGCACCCGCTCGCCTCCGAACAGCAACTGGGCGGCGGCGAGGAAGCAATAGCCCGCCACGCACCAGCGCAACACGTCGCCATCCAGACCGATCGCGAAGCGGCTGCCCAACCAGCCCCCCACCAGCACGCCGGGCACCATCCAGGCGGCAGTGGGCCATAACACGCTGCCGCGAAGGTGGTGGGCACGCGCCGAGGACGCGGCCGTCAGGACGATGCTGGCCATCGAACTCGCCAGCGCGGCGTGCATGGCAGCCTCGGCGGGCACGCCCAGCAGCGGCAGGATCCAGGCCAGCGCCGCCACCAGCACCAGACCGCCGCCGATCCCGAGCAGGCCGGCGAGCGTGCCGGCGATCGCGCCGAGGACGAGGTAGGCGACGTATTCCATGCGTTGGCAACCCAGGACGGATGCCGTGCAGTGTGTCATCGCGGCGCCAACCTCCGCCGCGTACGTTGCAGGCGCGCGCACGGAGCGCATCCATTTGCTGAACCGACCACGTGCCGTCATGGCGGCAGCCAACGCAGCGTCGGCATCGCCTGCACATCGCTCGGCTATAGTCGCCCGATGCCTGCCCGATCCCCCGCTAAATCCTTGATTGCCCGACGTTTGCCGACACTGACCCTGTTGCTGTGCGGCATCGCTTCGCCCGTGTTTGGGCAACGCCCGCCCGACGACAGCGTCCTTGGCACCGCGATCGCCGCGGCCGAAGCGGGCCGCTTCGACGCCGCGCAGTATCCCGGCATCGCCGCGCATCCTGCCTACGGCTGGGTGGAATACGCCGCGCTGCGGCGGAACATGGACCTGATGCTGCCCGCGCAGGCCCAGGCATTCCTGGGCCGTTATCGCGACCAGCCCGTGGCCGAGGCCTTCCGGGCCGATTGGCTGGCCTCGCGTTCTCGGGTGAAGGACTGGGCAGGCTTCCGCGCAGCCTGGTCGCCCCAGGTGCGGAGCACGTCGCTGCGCTGCGCGGAACTCAACGCACGCCTGGCCGCCGGTGCGGCGGACGCGCAGTGGACGAGCGATGCCCAGGCGCTGTGGCGCAGCAGTGCCAAGGCTTTCCCCAGCGAATGCGGCGAGCCATTCGCGGCGCTGGCCATGCGCGGCGGCCTGACCCCGGCGCTGCGCTGGGAACGCCTGGAGAAAGCCGCAGCCGAATGGGACCCGGAAGTGATGCGCAGCGCCGCCGCGGGCTTGCCCGCCGACGAAGCCGCGCTCGCCAACGACTACGCCGCCTTCGTCCAGGCCATCCACCCGCGCGCACTGAACTGGCCCAAGACCGCGCGCAGCCGGCTGATCGCCTCGCATGGGCTGGCCCGCCTAGGCAAGTCGGTGCCGGGCACCGCCGAAGCGCAACTGCCGAAGTACGCGCAGGCGCTGGGCTTCACCGAAGAAGACCGCGCTCGCGTGCTGTACCAGATCGCGCTGTGGACGGTGGCCTCGTACGAACCCGAATCGGCGCGTCGCCTGGCCGCGGTGCCTGCTTCCGCCTACGACGAGCGCCTGCACGAATGGCGGGTGCGCGAAGCCCTGGCGCGCAGCGACTGGCGCGCAGCGCTGGAGGCCATCCGGCGGATGGGCGACAAGCAGCGCAGCGATTCGCGCTGGACCTGGTTCGAGGCCCGCACCGCGGAACTCACCGGCGACAAGGCCGGCGCGCAGGCGCTGTATCGCAAGGCGGCGCAGAAATCCGATTTCCACGGCTTCCTCGCCGCCGACCGCCTCGATCAGCCCTATGCGCTATGCCCGTGGCTACCGGACGACAGCGCGGCAGCGAAAGCCGCCGTCGCGCGCGATCCCGCCCTGGTCCGCGCGATTTCCCTGTTCCGCGCCGAGCGCAAGGCCTGGGCGCAAAAGGAGTGGGAGGACGCGCTATCGCGCTTCGACCAGGCCCAGCGCCGGCTGGCCGTCGCCGTGGCCCAGGAAGGCGGCTGGTTCGACCGCGGCGTGTTCGGCCTGGTCAACGTCGGCGGCAAAAATTATCCCGAAGAAACGCGCCTGTACCAGCTGCGCTTTCCGATTCACCACGCCGATACGATCCGGCGCGAGGCCGCGAAGCATCGGCTGGATCCGGCCTGGGTGGCCGCCGAGATCCGCGCCGAGAGCGTGTTCGATCCGCGTGCGCGCTCGCCCGCCAATGCGATGGGCCTGATGCAGGTGCTGCCCGGCACCGGCGCCGAAGTCGCGCGCAAGGCCGGGCTGCCCTGGGGCGGCGCGCAGAGCCTGTACGACGCGGACACCAATATCGTCCTCGGCACCACGTATCTGCGCCAGCTGCTCGACAAATACGAAGGCAAGCCCTATGAAGTGATCGCCGCATACAACGCCGGGCCCGCGCCGCTCGCCCGCTGGAAGACCCAACGCCCCGGCATGGATCCGGACATCTGGATCGAGACCATCAGCTACAAGGAAACCCGCGACTACGTGGCGCGGGTGCTGTCCTTCTCCACCGTCTACGACTGGCGCATGAGCGCTTCGGACAAGCGCGAGGGCGATGCCCTGCGCCTGACCGACCGCATGCATGGGCGCAGCGGCCCGCGCAAGAAGTTCACCTGCCCGCTGGCGAGGTAGGTCGGGGCGACGCGACGTGCGCTTGAGCCGAATCTACCGAGCGTCGGCCGCGTAGGGCCGACCTACAATACTGTCGCTGTCTATATCGGAGTCAGACACATGGGCCTGATCGACACCCTCCTCGGCCACGCTGGCGAGACCCCGATCGACGCCATCGCGGAGGAATTCGCGCCGCTGCTGGCGCCGGGCGAAACCCTGCAGCGCGCCTTCGCTATGGTCCGCGATCTGGTTGTGTTCACCGACCGGCGCATGATCCTGGTCAACAAGCAGGGCGTGACCGCGAAGAAGGTGGAATACCGCAGCATTCCCTACCGCGCCATCAACATGTTCGCGCTCGAAACCGCGGGCCACTTCGAACTGGAGACCGACCTGCGGATCTGGATCAACGGCCAGGCCGCGCCGCTGGACCTGCATCTGGAACGCGGCGGCGGTGCCGCGCAGATCATGGCGGTGCTGGCGCAGAACACGTCGAAATAGCGGCTCCGGCAAGGCTGTCCGCATGCAGAGCTATCTCGTCGGCGGCGCGGTCCGCGATCGCCTGCTCGGCATCGAAGGCGGCGACCGCGACCACGTCGTGGTGGGCGAAAGCGTCGAGTCGATGCTGGCGGCCGGATTCAAACAGGTCGGGCGCGACTTCCCGGTGTTCCTGCATCCGCAAACCGCCGAGGAATACGCGCTGGCGCGCACCGAGCGCAAGTCCGCGCGCGGCCACACCGGCTTCGTGGTGCACGCCGATCCCTCGGTGACGCTCGAGCAGGATCTGGCGCGGCGCGATTTCACCATCAATGCGATCGCCCAGAGCGAGGAAGGCGACCTGATCGATCCGTTCGGCGGCGTGCGCGACATCGATGCGCGGGTGCTGCGCCATGTCGGCCCGGCATTCGTCGAGGATCCCCTGCGGGTGCTGCGCGCGGCGCGCTTCATGGCCAGGCTGGCGCCGCTCGGCTTCCGCATCGCCGACGAAACCATGGCCCTGATGCGCAGGATGGTCGAAGGCGGCGAACTGGATGCACTCACCCCCGAGCGCGTCTGGCAGGAGCTGGTGCGCGGCCTCGCGGCCCGGCAGCCATCTGCATTTCTGCGCACGCTGCGTGATGCCGGTGCGCTGGCGGTGGTCCTGCCGGAGGCGGATGCGCTCTACGGCGTGCCGCAACGAGCCGAATACCATCCGGAAGTCGATACCGGCGTGCACGTCGAGCTGGTCTGCGACATGGCCGCGACGCTGGCGCCCGGCGATGCCGTGATCGGCTTCGCCGCGCTGACCCACGACCTGGGCAAGGCGCTCACGCCCGCGCAGGAACTGCCCAGGCACCTGATGCACGAACACCGCGGCCTGGCGCCGCTGCGCGCGCTGTGCGACCGACTGCGGGTGCCGAGCGAACACCGCCAGCTGGCCGAAATGGCCTGCCGCGAACACCTCAATGTGCACCGCCTGCTCGAGCTCAAGGACAGCACCGTGCACGACCTGCTGGTGCGCTGCGATGCATTCCGCAAGCCTGCGCGGATCGCCCAGCTGGCCGTCGCCTGCGAAGCCGACAAGCGCGGACGTGCCGGACTGCAGGACCATGCATATCCGCAGGCGGCCGAACTGGTACGTCTGCATGCCGCTGCCCTGGCGGTGCGCAGCGATGACATCGGCGCCGAAGATCTGCAGGGCCCGGCCTTCGGCGAGGCCCTGCGCAAGGCGCGTATCGCCGCCATTCGCGCCGCGCGCGCGTGAAGCCCGACGTTATTCCGCGCTGGTCGGGTCGATGGTGGCGGTGACCCGGTTCACGGCGTTGGCCGGGAAGCCGCCGCGCTGCGCGTGCTCGAGGATCTCGGCTTCGCTGGGGGCGATGTATTCGCAATAGACCTTGTTTGCGGTGACGTGGCTGCGCACCCATTGCACCTGCGGTCCCATCTCCCGCAGCACGTCGCAGGACTTCTGCGAGATGCCGCGCAGTTCCTCCGGCGGCAGCGCCCCGGCGCCGGGAATCTCGCGTTCGATGATGAATCTGGGCATGGGCATGCTCCGCGCGCGGACGATCCCGCACCAGGCCCAACGCGACGCCACCGCGGCAACGGTCACGCCGCTCCGAACGCCGAACTCACCGGTGCGGGGCGCCTCTGGCCGACATCAGATGCGCAGACGGAGCCCGCGTCGATCCATGGCGTACACGATGACCCACCACGTCAGCACGAACGTCGTGGCGAAGGCCAACGACGGCAGATGCGGCCCCCAACGTGGCGTCATCCATTGCGCGAATCCGACGCGATAGAGCGGTTCCCAACATCCGGCTGCCGACAGGGCGTAGACCATCGCCGCCGAGCCGGCATAGGCGGTGATCGCATTGGCCCCGAAGCGGCGCCCGAGCGCGGGCCAGTGCCGGCGGTCGATCAGCGCATGGCACGTCGCCAGGGCCAGTGCGGCCCAGCCGCCGCTCCACAGTACATAGGAGGGCGTCCACAGGTTCTTGTTGAGCGGAAGCAGAAGACTCCACAACCCGCCCAGCAACAACAACGCAGCGCCCATGGCCCAGAGGCGCAACGTGCGCGCATGCCGCAGCCATTCGCCCGCACGCACGCCCAGGAGCGTGGTGGCGATGGCCGGAAACGTACTGAGCAGGCCTTCGGGCTCGTGCCCGCGGCCGCTGGCGGGATCGAACTGGTAGACCATCGACCCGAGCAGGGCCGTGTCCACCCGGCTGGCGAGGTTGACCTCGGGTTCGAATCCGCCGTAACTGGCAAGCAAGACCCAGTAACCCAGCAGCAGTGCCGCGATCGCCGCCCACTGCGTGCGCGCCGTGGCATGCAGGGCCAGCAGGCCCGCCACGCCATAACAGATGCCGATGCGCTGCAGCACGCCCCACGGGCGGAAGTCACCGCGCGGCAGCAGCCAATACGCCAGCGCGTGCAGCACCAGACCCAGCGCGACGATCCGGACCGCCCGCAGCAGCACAGCCCGGCGTAACTCCGCCGTCTGCATGCCCGCATCGGCCCGCGGCGCCAGGCCCAGGGAGATCGACGCGCCGACCACGAACAGGAAGAGCGGGAACACCAGATCGGTCGGTGTGAATCCATGCCACGGGGCATGCCGCAGCCATGGGTAGACATGCGCCCAGTCGCCGGGATTGTTGACCAGCAGCATCGCCGCGACGGTGATGCCACGCAGCGCGTCGACCGATGCGAATCGGCGCGGCCGATCGCCCGGCTCAACCATCCCCGTGCGGGACGCTGCGCGGGCGCATCGGCGCCGTCGAACCGCGCACGACCAGCTGCGGAACGAAGCCCTGGTTGAGCACGGGCATCGGATGGTCGTCGTAGGCGTCCTCGCGCAGCCCGCTGATCAGCAGCCGCGCGGCATGCCGCGCGATGTCCTCGGTCGCCTGCTTGGCCGTGGTCAGAGCCGGCCAGGACTGGCGCGAGAACGGACTGTCCTCGAAGCCGGCGATCGACAGATCGTAGGGCACGTTCATGCCGGCCGAGCGCGCGGCCGCGAGCACGCCGGCAGCGATTTCGTCATTGCAGCCGAAGATTGCGGTCGGCGGATCACGCAGGGCCAGCAGCCGGCGGGCACCGCGGAAGCCATCATCGAAGGTGTAGTCGCCCGGCACCACCAGATGCTTGTCCAGGGTGATGCCGTAATCCTTCAACGCCTGCTCGTAGCCCAGGTAACGCTCGGAACTCGAACGGTGCGCGGACCCGCCCCACAGGAAGCCGATCCGTTCGTGGCCCAGCTGGATCAGGTGCTCGGTGATTTCGTAGGCCGCATCGCGGTCGTCCACATACACGCAGGGAAACCCGTCGCCAGGATCCTCAGTGGCGGCCATGATCCGGACCAGCCGCAATCCACGCGCGGCCAGGGTCTTCACCAGTTCGAGCGATTCGGCCATCGGTGCGGTCAGTACCAGGCCGGCCAGCCGCGACCGTCTGGCCCATTCGGTCAACTCGTCGGCGAGCAGCGGCGAGCTCGCATCGCAGGGATGGATCTGCAGGTCGTAGCCCGTTTCCCGGCACGCCGAGAGCACGCCGTTCTGGATGCCGATGATGTGGTACGCGTTGGGGTTGTCGTACACCAGCCCGATCACGAACGAGGTCGCGCTGCGCAGGTTGCGCGCGGACGAATCGGGTTCGTAGTCGAGTTCGTCGATCGCATGCAGGACACGGGTGCGCGTGGCCTGCATCACCGACGGCTCGTTGTTGATCACCCGCGAAACGGTCTTGAGCGACACCTTCGCGCGCTCGGCGACGTCCTTGATGGTCGCCCGACGCGGTGCCCGCGAGCTGGTTTCGGATCCGCTCATTTCGTACAAACCCGGCGTTGGCTCATCGGGACCTCCTGCACGTCGCGTTCGGCGACGCGGCTGCACGGGCGGCGGTATCGGCTGCGGTGGTGAGCCACGTTGGGTTCGCCAAGGGCGCCTCTGCGGAACAGGTGCTGTCAACGTTGTCACATCATCCAAGGAATGGTCAACGATTTCCGCGCAGACTCACGGTGCACTGCAGCATTTTTCGACGACCCTCCAAGTCGCGCCATTTTCGAGCTGGGTTGGTCCACGCAATAGCTGAAATTCCATAAGATTCAAAGACTTATTCAGACAACTGGCGCAGAGCTTCCGGATCCAGCCGCCCTCCGGCGCCAAGGGATGCCATGCGCCGGACCATGCTTCGTGGCCAGGTCTTGACAACGTTGTCTTTACCTGCCGAGACTCCGCTCGACCGTCCGATCGAGGAACCCCGTGAGCCTTGCGCATGCCCCGCCAGCGGATCGGACCCGCCGCCAGCCGTTCCTGGCAGCCGATGTCGGGGGAACCCACGTGCGGCTCGGGCGGGTGTGCGCAAGCGGCGACCCAGCGCAGCCGATCACCGTCCTCGACTACCGCACCTACGTCTGCGCGGACTACGACGGACTGGAACCGGTCATCGCGGATTTTCTCGGAACGGGCGGCGAGGCCGCAGTCAGCGGCGGCGTCGTCGCCAGCGCCGGGTACCAGTTGGAAGACGGACGCCTGATTTCGGCCAACCTGCCCTGGGTCGTCCAGCTCGCGCAGCTGCGCGCAATGCCGGGCCTGGGCGATCTGCGGCTGGTGAACGATTTCGAGGCCGTCGCGCACGCCGCGCCCTATTTCGACACCAGTGAAGTCCTGCATCTGGCAGGTCCGGCGCATGCGGTCTCCGGCCCGGTTTTGGTACTGGGCCCGGGCACCGGCTTCGGCTCAGCCCTGTGGATCCCCTCCGCCGCGGGCCCGGCGGTGCTGGCAACCGAGGCGGGCCAGGCCGCATTGGCGGTGGGCACCGATCTCGAGATCGCCCTGCTGCAGGAACTGCTGCGCACGCGCTCGCACCTGCCGGTCGAGCACCTGCTGTCAGGACCGGGCCTGCTGAACCTGTATGTGGCGCTATGCGCGCTGCACGGCGAGGCGCCGGTCTGCACCACGCCGCGCGAGGTGAGCGACGCCGGCATCACCGGACGCGAAGCGCGTGCGGTCGAAAGCCTGTCCGTGTTCTGCGGCCTGCTCGGCAGCACCGCCGGGGATCTGGCGCTGACCTACGGGGCGCAGGGCGGCGTGTACCTGGCCGGCGGGATCCTGCCGGGCATCCGCGAGTTCCTGGTGCGCAGCCGGTTCGTCGAGCGGTTCCTGGACAAGGGCCTGATGCGCGAGGCGCTCGAACGCATCCCGGTAAAGCTGGTCGAGCACGGCCGCCTCGGGGTGCTCGGCGCCGCCAGTTGGTACCTGGGCCAGTCCGGCCCCTCCTGATTCCACTCGCATCCGCCGCGCCGCGACGGATGCGATGACCACGACAACCAAGCGACGGATCGCACCCAATCCACGAGGAGAACCCGCCATGACGTACCGCACTTCCGTCCTGTCCGCAGCGATCGTCGCCTGCCTGGGCCTGTCCACACCGGTGCGGGCGCAGGAGAGCGCAGCGCAGCCCGTCGCCGGCGACGCGCAAACCGCAGACGAGCAAGATGTCGAGGAACTCGACGCGATCACCGTGGTGGGCATCCGCGGCAGCGTGGAGAAATCGCTCGACAGCAAGCGCAATGCCGATTCGCACGTGGAAGTGGTGACCGCCGAGGACATCGGCAAGCTGCCGGCCAAGAACGTCGCCGACACCCTGCAACGCCTGCCGGGCGTGAACATCAGCTCATCGAGCGCGACCGAAGGTGGGTTCGATGAGAGCGACCGGATCAGCCTGCGCGGCACCAGCCCCAGCCTGACCCAGACCCTGGTCAACGGACATACCGTCGGCACCGGCGACTGGTTCGTGCTCAGCCAGGTGCAGACGGTTGGCCGCAGCGTCAGCTATTCGCTGTTGCCTTCGGAGATCGTCAGCCAGGTGGTGGTGCACAAGTCGTCCCAGGCCAAACTCACCGAAGGCGGCAGCGCCGGTTCGGTCGACATCATCACCCGGCGGCCGCTGCAGTTCGCCGATGAGATCACCGCCGAGGCGATGATCGGCGGCGTGTACGCGGACCTGCCGGGCGAGACCGATCCTCAGTTCAACGGCCTGTTCAACTGGCGCAACGCAGACAGCACCCTGGGCGTGATGGTGCAGGCGTTCTACGAAAAGCGCAGCCTGCGCCGCGACGGCCAGGAGATCGTGGGCGGGTTCCAGACGATCGCCGACGACGCGCCCGTAGTCGCGACCAATCCCGACCTGGCGGGTGTGCTGTTCCCCAACCTGATGGGTGCCGTTCTGTTCGAGCAGGAGCGCACTCGCAAGGGCGGCGTGCTGGACATGCAGGTCAAGCCCAGCGAAAACGTCACCTTTGGCGTCAACGCGTTCTATTCGAGGCTGGAAGCGGACAACTACAACCGCAACTACATGATGTGGGCAAGCCAGTTCGTGCCGAACGTGGCCCCGTTGCCCGGCTACACCATCGAAGATGGCGTGCTGACCCACGCCGAGTACGGCCCGGAAACGTCGACCACGGTGCGCCCGTACGGCGTGTACGACATGATCTCGCGGCCGAACGCCAGCTCCGAATCCAAATACATCACCTTCAGCGCCGACTGGCGTGTGACCGACAACTTCAATCTCAAGTTCAAGGGTGGCGACACCGAAGGCCATGGTCGCAGTCCGACACAGGACGTGATCGAGACCGGCACCGCCGGCAACGCCGGCGCCAGCTGGACCATGCACGGCGCGCATTCGCCTGCGGACTGGACCCTCGGCGGCGACAACACTTCGCCCGCGGGAGTGCTGCTTGGGTCCGGGTGGATTTTCGGCGGCCAGGGCATCGACGCGCTCGACGAAGAGGAGTGGGCGCAGGCCGACGGCGAGTTCACCTTCGTCGAAGGCGCGCTCGCCTCGCTCGACTTCGGCGTGCGTTATTCCGACCACACCCGCGAGAACCTGTTTGAAGTGGCGCAGGGACCGAACTGGGCCACCGACTGGACCAACTCGGCCAACTATCCGCTGGGTGATTTCCAGAACTATCCGGGCGACCACGGCAGCGGCATCGGCGGCAACGCACCAGGCGGCATCTGGTACTGGACGCCGGAACAGCTGGCCGAGCTCAACGAGCGATTCGCCAACCGCAACCCGGTCGAGCGCTTCTACTGGCCGGACCTGTACCGGGTGAACGAAAAGAGCGGCGCGGGCTATGTGCAGGCCAACTTCCAGGGCGAACGCTGGAGCGGCAACCTGGGCTTGCGTTACGTGCGCACCAACCAGCTCACGGTGAGCAACGTGGCGGTCAACCCGACCCTGCCGCTCGACCAGCAGCCGGAAGGCACGATCAACGGGTCCGCGTTCGGGCCCTACCTACCCACGCCGGTGCGCAAGACTTATTCCGAACTGCTGCCGAGCGCAAATTTCAAGTACGACTTCAGCGACACCCTGGTCGGACGCCTGGCCGCATCGAAGACCCTGACCCGGCCGGACTTTTCGGCCCTGGCCGGATCGGTGTCGCTGGATGACCTGACCCACACCGGCAGCGGCGGCAACCCGAACCTCGACCCGATCGTGTCGACCAACTTCGACGCCTCGCTGGAATGGTATTTCGCCCCGCGCGCGCTGCTGGCGGTGAGTCTGTACTCGATGGATATGAAGGACTACGTGACCTTCGGCACCACCACCCAGCAGTTCATCGACCAGGCAGCCAGCGCCGCAGCCGGTCAGCTGGTGGTGTCGGACTACGCCGTATCGAGCCCGACCAATACCGATGCGCAGGTGCGCGGCGTCGAGGTGACCTACGAGCAGCCGATCGGCGAGCACTTCGGCATCGCCGCCAACTACACCTATGCCGACAGCGATTCGGACGGGGCCAAGCCGGTGTATGGCACGTCGAAGAATACCTACAACCTGTCGGGCTACTTCGAGAACGATCTGTTCAATGCGCGCCTGAGCTACACCTACCGTTCCGATTTCTATGCCGGCGTGGCCAGGACGGACGACTTCTTCCAGGCCGGCGTCGGCAACCTGTCGGCATCGCTGGGATACAAGGCGACCGACTGGATGAGCATCTCGCTCGATGCGCTCAACCTCAACGATCCGAAGCTGGAGTACTACAGCCAGGTCAACGGCGAGGGTCGCAAGCTGCCGTACGCGTTTTACGAGAACGGGCGCCAGTACTACCTGAGTCTGCGTTTCAAGTTCTGAGCGCAGCCATCCCGCGCTCCCATGCAAGGGCCTGGCTTCGGCCGGGCCCTTGCGTTTTCCGATAGACGCGAAAGGACTCGTTTCCCGGACACCTCTCGCGTCTCATGCATTCGTACAGGTCGGGCTACGCGCCTGCCCCTGCTTGCGCTGGAAGATGCGCGTCGGGGCGGTAGCCCCGAGCTACGGTCGCCTGTTGTCGAAACGCAGCAGCGCATCGCGCCAGCGGGTGAACTGGGTCGCCAGTCCGGCCAGCACTCCGAGCGTGTTGGCCAGCGCATCGCGCGTGTCCATCGCGCGGCCCAGGCCCATCTGGCCCTGCAGATATTCCAGGCCGATGCCCATCAGCGCCAGCGCCACGCAGGCCGAGAGCAGCGAGAGCCGGCGTCCGAACAGCTGCACCGCGCCGGCCGCCAGCAACGCGTAGCCGACGAGGTGTTCGAGCTTGTCGGTGCCCGCCGGCACCGAGGGCAGGCTGGATGGCGGCACCAGCGAAGCCACGCACACCGCCGCGACCGCCGCGGTCCACAGACCCGCCCACAGCCAGGGACGCCGGAACGGCTTGAGCGAACGGCCGGCGGCAAACCGCGGCGCGGAACCGTTCACAGCCGCCAGCTCAGGTCGCCGGCCAGGAACGCAGCGCCGAATTCCACATCGCGCGCGAACCCCATCGCCTGGAAGCGTTCGCCCATCTGATCGGGCATGGTCAGCGTCCGGGCCTGCTGGCGCAGCCGCTGCAGCGCGGCCTCGCCGCGGGCGCGGGATTCGGCTTCCTGCAGGCGCTGTTCCAGACCATTGCCGATGAGAAAACTCGCCTGCGTGCAGTAACCGGCCAGGTCGAAGCCGGCCTGGGTGCCAGCCTCGGCCAAGGCGGTGAAGTCCACCGAGGCGGTGATGTCCTGCAGCCCCGGTGCGGCGAATACGTCGGCGACCACGTGGTGGCGCCGGAATGCGCGCAGGGTGCCTTCGCTGCGCTGGGGCTGATAGTACTCGCGACGCGGATAGCCGTAATCCACGAACAGCATCGCGCCCGCGTCCAGGCCGCCGGCCACTGCCTGCACCCAGTAAGGCAGCTGCGGCAGCAGCTCGGACCGGTAGCCGTCGGCGAAGCGCTCGTCCAGCGAACGTTCGACGTGACGCACCGCCGCGGCCAGCAGCGGATCGGCCGGGCGGTCCTCGCGCACGAAGCCGCCATCCGGCGCCAGTACGACGTGTTCCTCGAACACTTCCCCCTCGCGCAGGGTGAAGCGCGGCGTGGGCAGCGCATCGATCACCTCGTTCGCGAACAGCACCCCGTTCCAGCGCTGCGGTGGCGGCGCGTCCAACCATTCCACCAGATCGAACAGCAGCGGGTTGAGGCGCTCGCGCAGCCGCAGCTGCTGGCGTGCGCGCAGGTCGGCGCTCGGTTCCAGGATCGCGTAACGATCGGGCACGGCATCCAGCGCCAGCAGCCGCTTGAGCGCGGTTTCGGCAAAGGCGCCGCTGCCGCCGCCCAGCTCCAGAACCTGCGCCTGCGGGCCGAGCTGCTGCAACACCGGCGCCACCGCATCGGCCACGCAGGCGGCGAACAGCGGCCCCAGTTCCGGCGCGGTGACGAAGTCGCCGGCCTCGCCGAACTTGGCCGCGCCGGCGCTGTAGTAGCCCAGTCCGGGCGAGTACAGGCACAGCTCCATGAAGCGATGGAACGGGATCGCCCCGCCGCCCGCGACGATCTCGTGCCGGATCAGCGCACCCAGGCGCTCGCTATGCGCCAGCGCGTCGGCATCGGGGGGCGGCAATGTACTCAGGCGAAGCTCCGGCAGGCACGCGGCACAGGCACCCATTGTAGGAGCGACGTGAGTCGCGAAGCGCTTGCCCCGATCGTACAGAAGCAAAAAGCTCGCGACTCACATCGCTCCTACGGCGATGGCGGGGCATGCGAACATGGGCCATGGATTCCGCCCGCCCCGTCGCCCTGGTCACCGGCGCCGCCAAGCGCATCGGTGCGCAGATCGCCAGGCGCCTGCACGCGCATGGGTACCACCTGGCGCTGCACTACCGCAGTTCGCAGACCGAGATGGACGCGCTGGTGCGCGAACTGGAATCGGCGCGCGCGGACAGCGTCATCGCGCTGCAGGCCGAGCTCGCCGAATTCGATCGCCTGCCGGAACTGGTGGCCCGGACGGTCGGTCGCTTCGGCCGGCTGGATGCGCTGGTGAACAATGCTTCGACCTACTTTTCCACGCCGTTTGGCAGCGCGACGCCACAGCAATGGGACGCGCTGTTCGCGAGTAACGCGCGTGCGCCCTATTTCCTGGCCCAGGCGGCGGCGCCGCACCTGCAGGCCGCGCGCGGCGCGATCGTCAACATCGCCGACATCTATGCCGACCGCCCGCTGCGCGGCCACAGCGTCTACTGCATGGCCAAGGCCGCGCTGGTGATGGCCACCAAGGCGCTGGCCGTGGAGCTGGGCCCGGACGTGCGCGTCAACGCGGTGGCGCCCGGCAACATCCTGTGGTCGGACAATCCGGTGAAGGCGGAAACACTGGACACGGTGCAAAAACGCACCGCGCTCGCGCGCCAGGGCGAGCCCGACGATATCGCCGGCACCGTGCTCTGGCTGCTGACCGCAGCGCCCTACGTGACCGGTCAGGTGCTGGCCGTGGATGGCGGCCGCAACCTGTCGATCTGAATCGGCGATCTTCCCGCTCTACGCGTATCGGGTAACGCCGCAAGTCGGGCCTGCGCGCACGACGCGGTTGTCGCACCCGATCCATGCAATGCATGCCCTTCGTCGGGGCCGTAGCCCGACCTACATCGGGTCGAAGCCGATCTGCGCCAGCAGTTCCCGCACGTAGTCGCGCTGCAGGTCGTCCGGCTTGTGCGCCTGTACCCGACCCTGCGCATCGCGACTGGCGACCAGGTCGATATCCAGGGTCACTGCGGCATCGCCGCGCGCGCGGCCGGTTTCATCCTCGATCGCATGCAGGATCGTTCGCAGCGCCGTTGGCGGCAGGGCCGAACGGACGCGCACCGCGGCATTGAGGTAACGCGCCCCGTCGCCATCACGCGTGCGCCGCGCCGGGGCGCAGTCCATGACTTCGAAATGCTCCTGCAGCCGCCGCCGGGCATGGCGCATATTGGCGGCCCGGCGCCGATTGGACCCGATCACCAGCGCATGCTCTGCAGCGCCGGTGTCTTCCGCGCCGCTAGTCGCCGGCGTCACGCACGATCTCCACTCCGACCGACGCCGCGCCCAGGGCCGCCGCCGCGAGCGGCTTGCGAATGCGCACCTTCGCCGTGATCGCGTTGAACGAGCGCAACAAATCCGCGGCCAGCGCCTCGGCCAGGGTTTCAAGCAACTGCGGCTCGCGCTCCGCGACCAGCTGGCGCACGCGCGCGCACACCGCGGCATAGTCGAGCGTATCGGCGACGTCGTCGCTGGCCGCCGGCTTGCGGTTGTCGTAGCCCAGTTCGATATCGAGCAGCAGCGGCTGCACGGCGCCGCGCTCGTGCGCATACACGCCGATCAGCGCTTCGACCTGCAGGCCTTCGATCAAGACCCGATCCATCTAGGCGGCGACCGCCGGCAGGCTCGCCATGTCCCAACGCGGGGTCACGTGCACCGCGGCATCGTCGTGCTGCCCAGCCTGCAGGCGCAGCGCACCGGCGAAGGCGATCATCGCGCCGTTGTCGGTGCACAACGCCGGGCGCGGGAAGCACACGCGCCCGCCACGGCGTTCGGCCATGAGCTGGAGCTTTGCGCGCAGACGCCGGTTGGCGCCAACGCCGCCGGCCACCACCAGCACGTCGCAAGCCGCGGCGTCGAGCGCGCGCTCGCATTTGATCGCCAGGGTGTCGATCACCGCGTCCTCGAAACCGCGCGCGATGTCGGCCTTGGTCGTCTCGCTCTGGTCGCTGTCGCGCCAGGCCAGCAGCACCTGGGTCTTGAGCCCGCTGAAGCTGAAGTCCAGGCCGGGCCGATCGGTCATCGGCCGCGAGAACCTGAACGCGCCGGGCTGGCCCGGCGCCTTGTCGGACTGCTCCGCCAGTGCGGCCAGCTGCGGACCGCCCGGATAGGGCAGGCCCATCAGCTTGGCGGTCTTGTCGAAGGCCTCGCCGGCCGCGTCGTCCAGAGTCTCGCCCAGCAGGCGGTAGCGGCCGATGGCCTCCACCGCGACCAGCTGGGTATGCCCGCCGGAGACCAGCAGGGCCACGAACGGCGGTTCGGGCGGCCCGCGCAGCGGATCGTCCTCCATTAACGGCGCCAGCAGATGCCCTTCCATGTGGTGCACGCCGATCGCGGGCACGTCCAGGGCCCAGGCCAGGGAACGGGCAACCCCGGCCCCCACCAGCAGCGCCCCGACCAGGCCCGGCCCGGCGGTATAGGCCACGCCGTCGAGGTCCGCCACGCCCAGGCCGGCCTCGCCCAGGGTCTGGCGGATCAGGGGCAGCAGCTTGCGCACGTGGTCGCGGCTGGCCAGCTCCGGCACCACCCCGCCGTACTCGGCGTGCAGGGCGATCTGGCTGTAGACGGCATGCGCAAGCAGCCCGTCGGCCCCCTTGCGGGACGTGTCGTAGACGGCCACGCCGGTTTCGTCGCAGCTGGTTTCGATGCCGAGGACTTTCATGACCGCAATACGGGGGAGGCTAGGGGCTGGGAAAAGAGCCGGGCCCGCAGGCGACGGCCCGCCAGGTTGCGCCTGTACAGGACGCCCCGTTATCATACGCGGCTCGCCGGGCCAGGCCCGGTTGTTCCGACCCACCCGAGATTCCTATGCCCAGCGTCAAAGTCCGCGAAAACGAGCCCTTCGAGTTTGCCCTGCGCCGCTTCAAGCGCACCTGCGAGAAGGCCGGCGTGCTGGCCGAAACCCGCAAGCGCGAGTTCTACGAGAAGCCGACCCAGGAGCGCAAGCGCAAGGCCGCCGCCGCGGTGAAGCGCCAGGCGCGCCGCAGTTCGCGCGACGTCACCAAGCGCCAGCGCCTGTACTGATCGCGACGGGCCCAGGCCCGACCTGACGATCCGGAAAGCCGGCACGCGCGAGCGTTGCCGGCTTTTTTCATGCTGCGCATGACAGGCCTGTGGTTTGCTGCGCAACCTGCGGGTCCCAGATTGTCCTCCCGACCTTCGCGCGGTCCCGCCGCGCCCGTGGCGACGAGGGTTGGACGAATCCCTTCCACGTGACGGAGATCCCATGAGCCTCAAGCAACGCCTCACCGACGACATGAAGGCCGCGATGAAGTCCGGCGACAAGGACTCGCTGGGTGTGATCCGCCTGGTCAACGCCGCGATCAAGCAGAAGGAAGTCGACGAACGCATCCAGCTGGACGACACCCAGGTGATCGCGGTGCTGGACAAGATGGTCAAGCAGCGCAAGGACTCGGTGGACCAGTATGAGAAGGCCAATCGCGAGGACCTGGCCGCGATCGAGCGCGCCGAGATCGGCGTGATCGAACGCTACCTGCCGGCCAAGCTGGGCGAAGCCGAAATCCTGGCCGCCATCGACGCGGCCATCGGCGAGACCGGTGCGAGCGGCCCGGCTGACATGGGCAAGCTGATGGCAGCGCTCAAGCCCAAGCTCGCCGGCCAGGCCGACATGGGCCAGGTCTCGGCCCTGGTCAAGCAGAAGCTCTCGGGCTGAGCGCTGCTTGTCCGGTGTCCCGCCCCCGACCCGGGAACGCCAACGCGCGCAGCGTCGCGAACGACGCTTGGCCCGGCTCAAGGGCTCGCTGCCGGTGGCCTTGGCCAGGCGCTTCATCGAACTCGACATCCTGACCCACGCCGCCTCGCTCGCGTTCTACGCGCTGCTCTCGCTGGCGCCGCTGCTGGTGCTGCTGCTGTGGTTGACCGCCTCGCTCTACGGCTCGGCGCAGGAGGCGATCGTGGACCAGGTGGGCGAGCTCGCCGGGCGTGAGGCGGCGTCGGTGGCCGACACCGTGATCGCCAATGCCGACCAGCGGCCGGGGATCGGTTCGATAGCCGGCCTGTGGAGCACCCTGCTGCTGTTCGTCGGCGCCACCGCCGTATTCGCCCGGCTGCAGGACGCGCTCAACCTGATCTTCCGCACCGATGCCGCCCGCCTGCCGGGGCTCCGCGCCTGGATCCGCAAGCGCGTACTGTCCTTCGGCGTTGTGCTGGCGCTGGGCTTCCTGCTGCTGGTCGCGACCGCGGTCAGCACCCTGCTGCAGCTGATCCTGGCGGGCATGCCCTCACTGCTGCCGGTGTTCGGCTCGCTCGCGTCGCTGGCCCTGTACGCGCTGTCCTTCGCCCTGCTCTACCACTTCCTGCCGGATCGCCGCGTGCGCTGGCGCCAGGCGCTGTTCGGCGGACTGATCACCGCCGGCCTGTTCGTGCTGGGACGCTGGGCGATCGGAATCTACCTGGCCAGCGCCGCGCCCGGCAGCGCCTACGGCTCGATGGGCGCGATGGTGCTGCTGCTGGTGTGGATGTATTACGCCGCCGTGGTGTTCTTCGGCGGCGCGCTGATCACCGCGGTGATCGACGAGCGCGCGCGGGCACGGCGGATCGCGCAGGCCAATGCGGCGCCTCCGGCCGCGCCGTCGGGCTGAACCTCATTCGGGTTCGCGCGGGTCGGCGTCCGTGATCGGCCCCTTCTCCCACGACGGCCCGGTCGGTCCGCTGGTGTCGCCGATCCCGAATTCCTGCGCGCTGCCGCGCTCGCCCCAGAGCACGTGGCTGCCGAAGTAGGGTTCGCTGGTCACGTTCACCGTGGGCCGGTCGGCGAGATCGAAGCGGATGCCATCGCTTGAGGCCTGGTCGTTCACGCCCGGGAAGTTGGTGGTCCATTCGCCGGGCTCGGGGTAGCTGGCATGCGAGCCCTGGCCCACATAGACCACCGGACGCCCGTCTTCCTGCGGCGCATCGGCCCAGCTGCGCGAGATGTTCAGCCCGTTGTGCGCGCCGTAGCGCACTTCGACCGGCTGGAAATCCGAATCCAGCTGGATCGTGATCCGCTCCCAGTCGCCCTCGTGGTTTTGCACGTCGCCCAGGCCCGGCGGACCGTCGTTGTAGGCGTAGAAGAAGTAGTAGGTGAGCGTGTTGGTGCCGGAGTCGTACAGGAACAGGTTGCGGCTGTTGGCCAGGTCGCCATCGCGCACGCCATCGCCCAGATCCTCCTCGCGGTGGTCGAGGAAGATCTGGCCGTCGGCATCGGCGTTGTCCGGGCCGATCTCCGGCAGTTCGTCGGCGGGAATATCGCCCAGTCCGTGCAGCTCCTTGTCGCCCCAGAAATCGCGCTCCTGGCGCAGCGTCGACTGCTCGAGGAAGGTATTGGGGTCTTGCAGGAAATTGCCTTCGTCCGGATGGAAGTACAGGACCGGGGCGTAGCGTTCGGCCAGTGCCTGTTGCTGGGCCGGGCCCAGGCAGTACGGCGCCGACAAGTCGTCGACGGCGGGCGCGGCCGGGGTGGTGGAGCCGACCGGATCGAGGGCGACGGACATAGCGACTCCCGGTACGCGAGGATGGCCGGATGCTAGCGCCGGGTTCCGCGCCGCTGTATCCGGGAGGACCCTAGGTCGGCCCGTGCGGCAACCCGCATGAATACGCAGCGGATGCGATCATGTCGGCATGGCCCGCATTCCCGACGCTTTCATCGACGAACTGCTCGCACGCAGCGACATCGTCGAGGTGGTGGGCGCGCGCGTCCCGCTGAAAAAACAGGGCCGCGAATATTCGGCGCGCTGCCCGTTCCACGACGAGCGATCGCCTTCGTTCACGGTCTCGCCGACCAAGCAGTTCTACCACTGCTTCGGCTGCGGGGCGCACGGCACCGCGATCAGCTTCCTGATGAATTACGACCGCATGGAATTCCTCGATGCGGTGGAGGAGCTGGCCAAGCGTGCCGGCCTGGAAGTGCCGCGCGATACGCGCCAGCACAACGAGAACAACGACAGCCGCGACCTCTACGCCGCGCTCGAAGCCGCCGCGCGCTTCTTCGTCAAGCAGCTCACCGCCAGCGACAAGGCGCGCGCCTACCTGGACCGGCGCGAAGTGGACGCGGCCACGCGCGAGCGCTTCGCGATCGGCTACGCGCCCGACAGCTTCTCCGCGCTGCGCGATGCGCTGGGTACCGACGCGCGCCGGGTGTCGCTGCTTGAGCGCGCCGGCCTATTCTCGAAAAACGACAAGGGCAACACCTACGACAAGTTCCGCGACCGGGTGATGTTTCCGATCCACGACCGGCGCGGGCGGGTGATCGCCTTCGGCGGGCGGGTGCTGGATGCGGAAGATTCGCCCAAGTACCTCAACTCGCCCGAAACCGAACTGTTCCACAAGGGCCGCGAACTGTATGGCCTGTGGCAGGTGCGGCAGACGCATACCAGGATCCCGCGGCTGATCGTGGTCGAGGGCTATATGGACGTGGTCGCGCTGGCCCAGCACGGCATCCTGGAAGCGGTGGCCACCCTCGGCACCGCCACCACGCCCGACCATGCCGAGCTGCTGTTCCGCAACGCACCGGACGTGTACTTCTGCTTCGATGGCGACAACGCCGGCCGCCGCGCCGCGAGCAAGGCGATGGAATCGGTGCTGCCGCGCATGCGCGACGGTCGCCAGGCGTTCTTCCTGTTCCTGCCCGAAGGCGAGGACCCCGACACCATCGTCCGCCACGAAGGCGCCGCCGGTTTCGATGCGCGCCTGCAGCAGGCCACGCCGCTGTCGCAGTTCTTCTTCGACGAACTCTCCAGCGACGTCAACCTGGCCACGCTCGACGGCAAGGCGCGCCTGGCCGAGCGGGCCAGGCCGCTGCTGGCGCAGATTCCCGACGGCGCCTTCGGCGACCTGATGCAGCAGCGCCTGACCGAGCTGACCGGCGTGGGCGCACGCAACGCGGCGCCGCAGACCCATGTGCCGGCGCAGCGGCCGTCGCAGGCGGCCTCGGGGACCCCGCGCCGCAGCCTGGTGCGCAGCGCCATCGCGCTGCTGTTGCAGCGTCCGGCGATCGGCCTGGCCGTGACCCCGCCGTTCGCGTTCGCGCAGCTGCGTCAGCCGGGCGTCGAACTGCTGGTGGAGATGCTCGACACCATCCATGCACGCCCCGACATCGCCACCGGCGCGCTGCTCGAGCATTTCGCCGAACGCGAAGAAAGCGCCGCGCTGCAGAAGCTGGCGAGCCAAGCGATCCCGGGCGATGAAGCGGGTTGGCGCGCCGATCTGCTCGGCGCGATCGAGCAGCTCGATGCACAGACCCTGCAGCAGCGGCGCGAGGAACTGCAGTCGCGCCTGGCCGAACTGAGCGACGCCGAGAAGCAGGAGCTGCGCGCGCTGCTGAGCAGCCGCAGCCACTAGTCCGCATCCAACGCGCCGGAACGTCGGCGGGGCCGTTTAGAACCTCGACGATGGCGTCCGGAACGCCCGATCCGCCTCTAGCCGCCCCAGACCTCGCCCATCACCCGTGCGAAGTTGCCGCCCAGGATCTTGGCGATGCGCGCATCGCTATGCCCGCGCGCCGAGAGCAGGCCGGCGAGCACCTCGAAGCGGTTGGCCATATTGAGGTCGGGCACGAACAGCAGCAGGTTCGGATCGCGCCCTTTCTCGAAGATGCCGTCGGCGATCATGCCCTTAAGCATCTCGGTGTTCTCGCGCGCGTAGTTCGGGGTCACGTCGACCGGGGTCAGGTTGATATCGGTGCCGATGCCCACGTGGTCCTCGCCGCAGACCTTGAGCGCGTGTTCGATGTGCCTGATCACGTCGGCCGCGGTCTGCTGGCCCTGTTCGCGCAGGTACGGCCAGAAGATGATGCCGGCCACGCCGCCGCGGTCGGCCATCAGTTTCAGCTCCGCGTCATGGACCAGGCGCGGCACGTCCACCAGCGCGCGACAGCCGGTGTGCCCGATCAGCACCGGCGCCTTCGAGGCCAGGATCGCCTCGCGGATGGTGCGCTGCGAGCCGTGCGCCAGGTCGATCACGACCTTCTCCGCGTTCAACCGCTCCACCACCTGGTGGCCCAGGTTGCTCAGGCCGGCGTTGCCCGGCTCCATGCAGCCATCGCCAATGAGGTTGCGGCGGTTGTGGGTCAGCTGCAGCACGCGCAGACCCATGGCGCGGAACATCGGGATGCGGTCGGGATCCTCGCCCAGCGGCTCGGTGCCCTGGAAGGTGAAGATCACGCCGACCTTGCGTTCGCGGCGCGCGCGCTCCAGGTCGCCATGCTCCCCGATGAGCGTCAGCACGTCCGGATGGCGAGCGACCACCGCCTTCCAGGCTTCCATCTCGCGCTTGGTCTTCTCGAACGCGGCGTCGGTGTACCAGAACTGGCCCTGCGGCGCGGGCGCGACCATCAGCGCGGTCATGCCGCTGTCGCGCAGCGCCTGCAGCGCCGCGGGCACGCCCGGGTCGCCCTCGGGCAGATAGAACAGCTCGGAGCCCGACAGCGCGTCGATCGAGATCGTGTCGCGATACGGCGCCCAGCGCGGCGCGGCAGCGGCCATCGCCGGCACGCCGGTGAACGCGGCCAGCGCGGCCCATCCTGTTCCCTGCACGAATGCGCGTCGACTCGTCATGCGCTTCCCCGATCCGGTCTCGCCCGACGGCGGACTCTAGCGCATGCCGTCCCGGCAACGCATGCGGGAGGCCGCGCTAGCCGCCATTCCGTCGCCGGGGGTCGGCGGATCAACGCTGGCGTCGACGCGGTCGGCATCTCCGACTTCACCCCCTTTCTGACCAAGCGGGCACTATCGCCGGAATCTGCACCGTGTCCTTTACGACGACGAGCGTGCCTAGAAGTTAAGGCGGTGTTCGACCGCATTTCGCGGCTACAGAACGTCGCTCCCCGCGTGTCTTACACCCAAGGCGAACAGATCGTGCAGGCCGTGCGCGGTCCCGGTGAGCCTGTGTTTCCTGATGTTCGACGACCAAACCCACGGCTTCCGCAAGAAGAGCAATGCCGAGCTGTTCGACTCGGCGAGCATCCTGTTCTGGTAGCGGCATCTGCTCGCGCCGTAGCGGCGAACGGCACGCAATCCGGCGGGCAGCGCCCGCCGGATCATGGCGTCCGGTTCGTGAGGACGCTAGTTCGCGGCGCCCATGACCGCCCACGCCTGGTTGGTCACCGCCGTCACCGCCTGCGGCGTTGCCTGATTGGCCGAACGCCAGATCGCGTTAGCGCCAGTGCTGAAACTACGCCAAAGGATGTCCGAGCGACCGTCACCGTTGTAGTCGCCCGAACCGACCACCCGCCAGTTCGTCGACACGACGGGCACCGTCTGCTGCGTCGCCGAATTGGCCGAGCGCCAGATCGTGTTCGCGCCGGTGCTGCCATTGCGCCACAGGATGTCCGAGCGACCGTCACCGTTGTAGTCGCCAGAGCCGACGACGGCCCACGCCTGACTGGTCACCGCCGTTATCGCCTGCGGCGTGGTCTGGTTGGCCGAACGCCAGATCGCGTTGACCCCAGTGCTGAAATTGCGCCAGAGGATGTCCGAGCGACCGTCACCGTTGTAGTCGCCAGAACCGACCACATGCCAGTTCGTTGACACGGTAGGCACCGTCTGTGGTGTCGCCGAATTGGCGGAGCGCCAGATCGTGTTTGCACCGGTGCTGCCATTGCGCCACAGGATGTCCGAGCGGCCGTCGCCGTTGTAGTCGCCCGAAGCGACGACGGCCCACGCCTGGTTGGCCACCGCCGTTACCGCCTGGGGCGTGGCCTGGTTGGCCGAACGCCAGATTACGTTGGCGCCGGTGCTGAAATTGCGCCACAGGATGTCCGCACGGCCGTCGCCGTTGTAGTCGCCCGAACCCACCGCCCGCCAGCTCGTCGACACGACGGGCACCGCTTGCTGCGTCGTCGAGTTGGCCGAGCGCCAGATCGCGTTCGCCCCGGTGCTGCCATTGCGCCACAGGATGTCCGAGCGACCATCGGCATCGAAATCACCGTTGAAGTCGCTCCAATGCGTGGTAACTGGCGCGGCTTGGATGGTGATCCTGCCAGACATGCCCACGCCACCGGCCGACCCATGCGCCTCACAGAAATAACCGACGGCTCCTGCCGTTGGGAAGGCCACGGTTGCCGACCATGACTGGCTGCTCAGATTCCCGTTTCCACCGGCACCATCGCAGCCGTTGGCACAACGAAATGAAGTCACCGATCCGGGATCGGAAACCACGTTATGGAATCCGCCGCCATTCCGGAAAGTGACCGTATCGCCCGCCGTGATGGTCAGGCTGCTCGGCGAAAAGGTCAGGTCGGAACGCGCGGTCACGGTGTGATTCGCGGCGAACGCCGCCGCCTGGAACAACAGCCCGAGGACCGCGATCGACAATCTGACACCTATGCGGCGACGGCCGGCTCGACGGCAAATGATGCGATCGTTTTCGTCAGCTCGATGATCGCTATCAGCACCGGACGGCGATAGGGCAGTCGCCATTGGCTTCGCTCGATCGCCAGCAGGAAGACGAGGGCAAACCGTCTCAGTCATTCGCATGGCACACCTCGGAGCGGTTATTGGGTTTGGAACCGCGTCTGCCACAGCTGGGTGCCACGATTGTCGACACCATTTGCCGACTTTACGCCGGTCGCCGCGCGCCGGATATCACCGCCAGCCCGCCATGCCATTCATCTGACCGACGGTCCTATGCGCGGGGGACCAGTGCCCGTGGCACCTGCGCACGGAGGGGCCGGACCGTAGCATCATCGCCACGGCCCACGGAGAAGGAACTGGAATGCGCGGACGATCCTTCCTGCTGTCGGCCCTACTGCTGTCTGGCGTGAGCACGATCGCGAGTGCCCAGACGATCCATCGCGGCAATGAACAGCTGGATCCCGATCGCCCGGAGGCATGGGCGATGCACTACTTTACCGCCACCAGTTTCATGACGGGATTCGGACAGACCCCAACGCTGCGTCCCGGGCAATGGGCGGCTGCGGTCGAACTGGGACATGTCCCGAGCCTCAACGACCAGCAGCAGCGGGTCGGGTTCAGCGGCTCCAAGTCCGAGGATCTCAACAAGTCGCCGGTGATCGGTCGCCTGCGCGGGCTGCTGGGGTTGCCTGGCGGCTGGGTCGCCGAACTGGGCTATACGCCGCCGGTGGAAATCGACGGCGCGCGCCCACGCGCCCTGGTCGCGGCGGCGATCGGTCGGCTCCTGCTTGAGCGCGGCGATTTCTCGCTGTCGGCCCGATTGTTCGGCCAGCACGGGTCGGTGAGCGGCGACATCACCTGCCCCGCCGAACTGGCGGGCGTCGAAGACGGCACCATCAACCCCTACGGCTGCCAGGCGCCGTCGGACGACCGGCTTCGGCTCAACTATTACGGCCTCGAGCTGACCCCGGCCCTGCGCCACGGCGCCTGGCAATGGCACGCCAGCCTGGCCGCCGTGCGGGTCGAAACCGAGGTGCAGGTGGATGCTCTGACCTACGGCGTGCATGACCTCTCCCGCCTGACCGCCAAGGACGTGCTGCCCGCCATTGCGTTCGGCACGACACGCGGTTTCGGCAGGCGCTGGCGCTGGGGCGCGGAAGTGGTCTACGTGCCGTTGCAGGTACAGCGCGACCCCGACCGCTCCACGGAGAACGATCCGCTCACCAGCGTGCGTCTGCATCTGCGCTACGAAGCGAACTGAGGTGAAGGCCGGTCGCTGCGGCCACGATCCCGGCGACGGGGCACGGTACCGTTCACTGAATGGCGGCACGTCGACCGAGGGTTGCACAGCACGGTGTTGCGGTCGGCGAAGCGTTCGGCTTCAAGAAAAACCCCGCCACAACCTGCCCTAGCTTCCAACGCGTTGCGATGGCGAGCGCAGGCAATCGCCGTGCATCGCCATCCAAATTTCCCCTTGACCTCGGGTTCGTCCTAGATGTCACCGACGCTCCCTGCCCTGTAGTTTGGTGCGCACGGCTTCAGACACCGCCTCCGACGCGCCGCGATGACTTTCGAAGCGTTCCATATCCTTCCGCCGCCGATTGCACCTTACGCCGAGCTGCCGTCTCCGCTCCGCGATCTGTTCGCGCAGCCCGCCAGCGAGGGTCTGTCGCCTGGCCTGCTGCAGGCGGATCCCGGTGAAGTCGACTTCGATCTGGATGCGCAGTCGGTCCGCATCACCGGCGAGCATGAAGACCAGTGGAACACCCGCTACACCGCCAGCGGTGAGATGCAGCTGTCCGCACCCGGCACGGGCACCACCACCGTACCGGTCAGGTTTGATGTGACCCTGCGCAACGAGAACGCCACGCCGGCGCAGATGCGCGCGGTGAACCCGTTCGATCCTGCCACCATTCCCGAGCGCACGCGGATCGAGGTCTACGGCCGCGACTACGCCGGCACGCCGCTGGAGGAAAGCTTCCGCGCGCTCGCCGACGCCAACGGCCTGGCCTCGATCGACGACCTGCGCTTGTCGCTGGAAATGACCGAGGACGGCGAACTACGGGTGATGACCGGTTCGAACGCACTGTTCGACGCGCCACGCGAGCACGGGCCGTCCTCGCTTCCGGGCGATCGCGAGGATTTCAGCCGCCACACTGTGATGCTGGCCGACCCCGCCGGGGCCGACCGGGCCGGCTACAGCGCGATGCTGCTGCACGGGACCTTCCTCGACGGCACCGTGGGCACGGTCGAGGACGTCGAAGGCGACAGCATCCGCGGCACCGTGACCGAATCCGGCTCGGGCGAGGTCAACGACGTGATCTGGACTCTGGATGGCGAAGGCCGGCCGACCGAGGCCGAAGCCACGCTGACCTGGGAGCCGGGCAGCGGCGGCCGCGAGTCCGACCGCATCGAGGCCAACGCGCAAAGCCGGTTCCGCAGCGACAACGACATGAAGGGCAGCGGCGACGACGTCGGCCACATCATCGCCTACCGCTTCGTCAACGGCCACGGCGCGGTCAACATGTTCCCGCAGGAAAGCAACCTCAACCAGCGCGTCTACGCGCGCATGGAACAGGAATGGAGCGACTGGCTGGCCAACGGCATGGAAGTGCGGATCGACGTCGACCTGACGCCCAACGACGTGCGGCGCCCCGACGAGGTGCAGGTCGACTACGAGGTGATCGATCCCGCCACCGGCAACGTGGTCTACGACCCGTCGCTGATCGTGTTCGAGAACCGCGGCGGACAGGCATTCGATGCGATCGCCGAATCGCGGATGGAGGAAATGATCGACACCGCCAATGCCTGACGGCACACTCGCGAGCAACGCACTGCGGGCCGGCGCGACCAGGAAAGCGGCATTGGACAAGAACGCGCTGATCGACCGCATCGGGATGCTGCTGGTGGGCGACCCCGCCGTCGACGCAGCTCCCTGGGACGGCTATGCCCTGATCGTGCGCTATGGCGAACCGGACCTGGCCCGACGGATCAGCGGCTTTCGCTACCTCGACGATGGCGGCTTTGAAGCCGCCACTCCGCGAACCGAAGCACTGGGGCCGGCACTCGACGCACTGCGCGAGGCAACACGTATCGCGGACAAGGCGCCGTGGGATGCCTGCGTATTCCGCATCCGCCGCGACACCCGCAAGCTGCATGCCGAATTCGAGTACGACAGGCCCGAGCGCTGGGATATCGCGTCCGACACGCTGAACGAGGTGGCCGAGCGTGCCCGGCCGTCAAGGACGGAGTGAGCCACCTCGTTTCAGTTGCAACGCGACGCTCGCCGCTTGCACGTGGTCCTCAGCTACGCTGCGCGTCGCGAGGTCGGGACATACGCTTGCGACGCGGGCGAGAAATCGCATCAGAACCGATAGCCCACCGTCAGTGAGACGTTGCGTGGTGCCGCGTAATAGCCCTGCTCCCAGTACAGGCTCGGCAGGTATTTCTCATCGGTGACATTGTCGAGGTTGAGCGTGGTTTCCCAGCCGTTCGACGCGCGATAGCCGGCCATCAGCCCGACGATCGCATAGCTGTCCTGGCGTATCGTGGTCGCCGCACCGTCCGCCAGGAAGGCCTCGCGGTGAATGCCGTCCTGCCAGCGCAACGAACCGCCGACGCGCAGGCCCGGCACCACCGCGACCTGGGCCACCGCCGAGGCACGCAGCATCGAACGCGGCACATAGGTGCGCGACGCGTTGCCGTCGCCATCCTCGATGTCGAGCCGGGTCCAGCCGGCGGCCAGCGACCAGATACTGCCGAGCTGGCCGGCCACGTCCAGCTCGAACCCGCTCGATCGCGCATCCTGCCCTTCGTAGATCGAGCGCCCGGTTTCCGGATCGAAGCCCGCGTACAGCGCCAGGTGGTCCTGCTCGACGCGGAATGCCGATGCGGACGCGTTGAGGCGCCCGCCGAACCACTCGCCCTTGATGCCGGCCTCGGTGTTGGTGCCTTCGATCGGATCCAGCGGCGCACCGTTCGCGTCCAGCTCGGTCTGCTGGGCGAAGATCCCGCCATGGCTCGCATACAGCGAGTAGCTCTGTGCGAAGTCCCACACCGCGCCCACGAACGGCGTGGTGCGCGAGGTTTCGGTGGCCTTGGGCGTGCCGTAGCCGCTGCCGTCCATGCGCACGCGGGCATGGTTCGCGCCGGTGATCAGCTTGAACGCGTCCGCCAGGTTCCAGCGCGCGGTGGCGTAGAGCGTCTCGCGGCGGAAGTCGAAGTCCGATCCATCGGAGAACGCATCGAACGACGGCTTCGGATAACCTCCGTCGAATTGCTCCAGCGGCGGCAGCGGCGTGCCGATGTCGGTGCCGTAGCCAGACAGTTCGCGGACGTTGCCGTCGGCGGAACTCGCTCCGAATACCAGCTCGTGCCGCCGCCCGCCGATCGCGAACATCCCGCTGGCGCGCACATCGCCATACAGGAAGCGCACGTTGTTGTCGTAGGACGACGGATACGAGAACAGGCCCAGCCCGGTCGCGCGATCCGGCGTGCCATAGACGTAGAAGATTTCCGCGTCCTCGCGTTTGTCTTGGTGGGTCAGCGTGCCCTCAAGGGTCCAGCCGTTACCAAAATCGTGAGCCAGCTCGGCGAAGGCGCGCGTCTCGCGCGTGTCCCAATACGACCAGTCGCTCGCGGTGCTGGTGCTGCGGTCGTAGTCGGTCGGCGTGCCATCGGTGTAGTACAGCGGCAGCGCGCCCCACAGCGGGCTGTCGGCGTTGTTGTCCTGGTACGAGACGCCCACCGTCAGCAGCGTGCGTTCGCCCAGGTCTGCCTCGACCACGCCGTAGGCGACGGACTTTTCCAGCGCGTAGCGATCGAGATAGCTGTCGCTGTCCTCGTATGCCGCCGCCGCGCGTGCGCGCACGTCGCCGCTACCGAGGGGCGATGACACATCCGCTTCGATACGCTTGCGGTCCCAGCTGCCGAACGTCGCCATGACCGAGCCGGCGAAATCATCGCCGGGTCGCTTGCGCACGAAATTGATCGTGGCCGAAGGATTGCCTGTGCCCGACATCAGCCCATTGGCACCGCGCAGCACCTCGATGCGCTCGAAGGCTGTGGTGTCGATGTCGCCATTCTGGATGCCATAGGGCAGCGGCACGCCAATGCCATCGAACTGGAAATTGGTGATATCGAAGCCGCGTGCGGTGTAGTAGGTGCGGCTGGTCTCGACCCGCTCCACGCCGATGCCGGTGGTGGACTCCAGCGCGTCGTTGAGGTTGTCCAGGCCGAAGTCGTCGAGCTGCTCGCGGGTCAGCACGCTGACCGACTGCGGGGTCTGGCGCGGACTCAGCGTCAGGCCGGTGCCGGTGAAGCTGGGCGGCGGTGCGTATCCCGTAGGTCGGGTTTCACTGACCACGATGCGGTCGAGGTCGGTTGCAGGTGCGGCGGCTTCGTCGGCCAGCGCGGCGATCGGCAGGCCAGTCACCAGGAGGATCGCGCACGCCAGGGGCGTCGCTTTGAGTGGGTGTTCCATGATGGTCCGTTACAGGAGCGAGAACCGCGCAGCGGCTCAGCGCCGGCGCGGAGCGCGCATCTTATTGCGAACCATTCTCAAATGCAAAACATTCTCGTTTGAAGATCAGCGCCGTGACGTCGCTAGCCAGCCGCCCGCAACTCGAACACCGGCGTCGGCTGCAGCCATGGCAGCAGCCAGTGGTCGAGCAGCAGGAAGGCGAACAGCGCCATCAGGTAGACGATGGAGTAGTTGAAGACCTTCATCGCGAACAGTTCGTCCGGCGGGTCGAGCAGTTTCCATGCGTACCAGACGAACACCGCGCCGAGCACCAATGCGCCGCCGAGATAGAACAGGCCGCTCATGCCGGTGGCCCATGGCAGCACGGTCGCCGCCATCAGCAGCACGGTGTACAGCAGGATCTGCCAGCGCGTGTACTCCACGCCGTGGGTGACCGGCAGCATCGGCACCAGCGCGCGCGCGTAGTCCTCGCGGCGGAAGATGGCCAGCGCCCAGAAATGCGGTGGGGTCCACACGAACACGATCAGCACCAGCAGCAATGCATGCGCCCAATCCCATTCGCCGTGCATGCCGGTTACCGCCGCCCAGCCCAGCAGCGGCGGCGCAGCGCCGGCGATGCCGCCGATCACGATGTTCTGCGGGGTGGCGCGCTTGAGCCAGGCGGTATAGACGATCGCGTAGCCGATCAGCGAGGCGAAAGTGAGCGCGGCGGTAAGCGGATTCACCAGCGCGATCAGCACCGTCATCGAAGCCACACCCAACAGCACCGCGAACGCCAGCACCTGTGCCGGCCGCAGCGAGCCGGTCGCCAGCGGACGGTCGGCGGTGCGCACCATGAGCTTGTCGATGCGCTGGTCGATCAGATGGTTGATCGCCGCGGCCGATGCGGCCGCCAGCCAGATGCCGAGCAGGCCGAACAGCGTCTGCCGCAATGGCGGCAACCCCGGCACCGCCAGGAACATGCCCACCAGTGCGGTGAACACGATCAGCGCGACGACGCGCGGCTTGGTGAGCGCCCAGTAGCTGCGCAGCGGCATCGACTTCGGGCGGGCAGTGGTCACTGGCATGTCGCGCCCCATGGCCAACACAGGGTGGGGGGGGGGGGCCCCCCCCCCCCCGCACCCCCCCGAGGCGGGGGCCCGCGGCCCCCCCACTTCGGGCGGGCTGTGGTCAGGGGCTTGTCGCGCCCCTTGGCAAACACTGGGTGCGCCCTGGCGCACCGCCCGTGCGGACTCCGCGATGCGGTGCGCCTGGGCGCACCCTATTGCGAAACATGCTCACGTCGGCCGGCGCACGCGCGCCAGCAGCGTGACCAGCACGAACAGCAACGCCGCCGCACCGGCGTTGTGCAGTACCGCGATCGTCAGCGGCAACTGCAGCTTGACGTTGGCGATGCCCAGCGCGACCTGGGCGCAGGCCAGCAGCGCCAGCAATGCCGCCCAGCCGCGCATGCCCGCGCTGCGCCACAGCCGCACGGCGAAGGCCAGCAGCGCGGCGAATGCGACCACCGCCATCATCCGGTGCGCAAGCTGGATGGCGATGCGCGATTCGCCGTCCAGCACGCCGCCTTCGTAGTCCACGCCGATGCCCCGCCACAGCACAAAAGCCTCGCGGAAATCGTGGCGCGGCCACCACTGGCCCACGCAGCGCGGGAAGTCGTTGCCGCAGGCCAGCGCGGCGTAGTTGGCGCTGGTCCAGCCGCCCAGCGCGATCTGCAGCCCGAGCAGCGCCAGCACCACCAGCGCCCAGCGCCGCAGTGCGACCGCCTCGGCCAGGCGGATCGGCGCGTCGGTCGCGCGCCACGCCATCCAGGTGAGCAGAGCGAACGTGAGCAGCCCGCCTAGTAGGTGGCCCATAACCACCACCGGTTTGAGCAGCCAGGTCACCGTCCACATACCGAGCAGGGCCTGGAACACGATCACCATCAGGATCAGTGCGGCCACCGGCGCCAGGCCCTCGCCCGTGTTCGGGGCGGGCAACGGGGCCTGTGCCGCATCCGGCGCGGGGATCGACCAGCGCAGCGCGGCCGCCAGCAGCAGGCTTTCGCCCAAGGCCGCCAGTGCGAAGGCCAACACGTGTTGTCCGTGCATGTACAGCGGAATACCGAGCGCGATCGGCAGCGTCGCGCCGAGAATCCAGGCGACGCCGAAGCGCTGCCGGCGCGCAGCCAGCAGGGCCAGCACCAGGACCAGCAGGCCCAAAGTAGCAGCCAGGTGCCGGTGCACCTGTTCGCGCCAGGCCTTGTGCGGTTCCACCGGGCGGATCGCGGTCGCCGCATGGTCGGCGGCCTGCGCCGCGGCCGTTGGCCAGGCGGCACGCCCGTAGCAGGTCGGCCAGTCGGGGCAGCTCAGGCCGGCGTTGGACAGGCGCACGAAGGCGCCGAACACGATCACCCCCAGGGCCAGCGCGACCGCAAGCCAGGCGATGCGGTGGAAGTGGCGATAAGGGCGAACCCGCTGCGGGGCGGATCGGATCATGCGCGCCATGTCATCTCAGCTTGAGCAGCCGCGCCACGTCGGTGCGCAGGTCGGCCGGATCGAAGCCGGGCGCGTAACGCAGGATGACGAAGCCATTGGGATCGATCACGTACACCGGCACGCCGGCCGGATCGCGCAGGCGCGGCAGCTGCGCGCGCAGGGCTGGGTCGTCCTGCAGCAGTCGGGCGGCGGGATGGTTGCGGGCGCTGTCCGGCGCCGCGCCGATCCACAGCAGATGCACCCGGTCGGCATCGCGGCCAAACAGCTGCCATACCGTCTCCAGCTGCCCCGCCAGTTCCACGCAGGGCGCGCCGCAGCGCTCCGGCGGTGCCACGGCAATGCGCCACAGCCGCGCCTTCGGATCCCACGCGTAATCGCCGCCCCGCTCGAGCCGTGGCACCACGTTGCGCAGATCGCCATACGGCTGCAGCAGCTCGCCCCGGTTCTTCAGCTGGGCCGGGCGCCAGCCGGAAAAGCGCAGCGCGCCGGCGACGAGGAAGCTGCCGAAGAACAGCACGGCGAGCGCCAGCAGCATCCTGCGGTTGCGACGGCGAAGTTCCGGAACGGGCTGGGTCATCGGGTTGGGCGTGGCTTGCGGAAGGTCAGCAGCAGCGCGGTGGCGAGCACCGCAGCGGCCAGCGCAAACCACTGCACCGCATAACCGAGGTGCCGCTGCGGCGGCAGGGTGTTGGGAAGGATGTCGAGGTCGCGGGCGTAACCAAGCGGGAGCGCGGGATCCAGCCGCAGTACCCGCGGCGGCAACGCGGGCGTCCCGAGCAGGGCCGCAACGTCGTCCGCGTCCACGGCGGTGGTGACTATTGTGCCATCGGCCTGGCGGGCGGCGACCGCAGCCGCCAGCCCGGGCGACGGGGGCGGCATCAGCAGGCCGCGGATGCGCCTCGGGCCGGGTACCGCTGCCACCGCCGGCATGCGCCGGTCGCCGGCGAGCGGCAGCCAGCCCAGCTCCACCAGCAGGCGCGACCCATCCCGCGCGAGGAACAGGCGATAGGCGCGCACGCCGGGGCGCTGGTCGCGCGACTGGTTGTCGAGCAGCACCGGCGGCGCGGCCGCAAAGGTGCCCTCGCCTTCGGCCCAGTCGTAGTCGCGCGCACGCTGCGTGTCGCCCGCGCTCGCGAGCGGCTGCGCGCGGCGCGCATCGAGCACGTGCTGCACGGCGTCCAGCATTGCCTGCTTCTCGTGCATGCGCGCCAGCTGCCAGCGTCCCAGAGAGGCGAACGCCGCGATCGCCAGCACGGCGAGCGACCATCCGGCCGCCAGGGTGCGGCGGCGGCTCACGCCCGGTCCCCGGCCACCGCACGGCAGGATGGGCCAGATTGCGCGGATAATGGCGTCATTCGACCCGCTCGCCGGAGCCAGACATGAGCGACTCGCTGAAGACGCTGCTGATCATCGCGTTCCTGTTGCTGATCCTGTGGAACCTGGGCGCCGGCCTGTATTACATGCTGGTCGACAAGGGCCAGACCAAACGCACGGTCAACGCGCTCACCCGCCGCATCGGCCTGTCGGTGGCCCTGATCCTGATGGTGGTCCTGTCGATCTGGATGGGATGGATCACGCCACACGGCGTGGGTCGTTAGCACGCCATTCTAGCGGGCCGGTTGCGCGTCGCCGGCGCTCGCTTCCTTCTGCACCACGCTGATCCGGCCGTTGGTCTCGAGCAGCGCGATCCCGACCTGGTGCAGATGGCGCACGCCGCTGGTGCGCAAGGCCTCGTCGAAGTCGTCGCGGCTGACCAGCTCGCGCCGCAGCACCTGTTCGAACAGTTTGCCGTCGCGCGCCACCACCACCGGCACGCCCTCGATGATCTGTTCCGCGCGCCGGCTGCGCGATGTGGCGAACGCCACCGCGTAGTTCAGCGCGATCAGCGTGCCAGCCATCACAAACGCGCCGGTCAGCGAATTGTCGCCGCCATTGATTCCGTTCTGCACCGCGTTCCCGATCAGGATCAGCAGCACCAGATCGAACGGCGTGAACTGCCCCACCGCGCGCTTGCCCGACACCCGCATCAGCACCATCACCATCAGATACACCGCCACTGCGCGCAGCACGAAGTGCCACCACGGCGCGGAAAGCTGGAACAGATCGGACATGGCCCATCCTCGGCGGGGATTGCGCCAACGGTAACCCCAAGGGCATCCGATTTTTGAAGGGCTAGCGTCCCTGGATCCCCGCTTGCGCGGGGATGACGGCATTGTTGAGAGCCCTCTTAGCAAGGGCACGGCGACAGCGTCGAGGAATTGGAAGCGATGCGGGACACGAGGTGAGCGCAGCTACCGTGTTCTCCCTGCGCATCAAGGAGAAGAGCCCCCTTAGTAAGGGGGCGCGCCGAAGGCGCGGGGATTGGAAGCACATAGCGGGGCCCAAGGTTTGCAACGCAAACCTTGGGTTTTTATTGGGCGTAGCCCAATAAAAAGCCCCGCTGGCAGGGGGGGCCGGCGGGGCTCGGGGAACGGAGCCTGGGGAGGGGCTTGCCGTTCCGGGATCACTCCAGGGGAGGGAGAGATCAGCGACGAACGTTGCATCCGTCGCGGCATATCTGACCACCCCGCGGATTGATAGTTCGTGAAGGCGTAGGTTAAGAATTTGTTGGGTTCAGCCGGGGTTTACCTGCAATCCGGGTCACGTCCGGCCACTGAATACGCCTAGTGGGCCTCGTCCCAGTTGAGCCCGGTGCCGCTGTCCACCACCAACGGCACGCGCAGCTCGGCGGCCGCGGCCATCCGCCGCCCGACCTCGCCCACCAGCGTGCCGACGAAGGCCTCGTCGCATTCGAATACCAGCTCGTCGTGCACCTGCAGGATCATCAGCGCGGGGCTTTTTCCGGCGTCGTGGCGATGGTCCGCCAGCCAGCCGTCCACCGAGACCATTGCCCGCTTGATGATGTCCGCAGCGGTGCCCTGCATCGGCGCGTTGATCGCCGCGCGTTCGGCCCCCGCGCGCTGGGCCTGGTTGCCCTTGTGGATGTAGTCCAGGTACAGCCGGCGGCCGAACACGGTTTCGACATAACCCTGTTCGCGCGCCTGTTGCCGGGTGCGCTCCATGTAATCGCGCACGCCCGGATAGCGGCTGAAGTACAGCGCGATGTAATCCTGGGCCTCACCACGGGCAATGCCGAGCTGGCGCGCCAGCCCGAACGCGCTCATGCCGTACATCAGGCCGAAGTTGATCGCCTTGGCGGCGCGGCGCTCGTTGGCGCTGACCTCATCGAGCGAGGCCTTGCCGAAGACTTCCGCCGCGGTGGCGCGGTGCACGTCGTCGCCGGATTCGAACGCGCGCAGCAGCGCCGGATCCTCCGACAGATGGGCCATGATCCGCAGCTCGATCTGCGAGTAGTCGCAGGCCACCAGCCTGCGCCCGGGCGGAGCGATGAACGCACGGCGGATGCGGCGCCCGTCCTCGGTCCGGATCGGAATGTTCTGCAGATTGGGATCGCTCGACGCCAGCCGCCCGGTGGCCGCGCCCGCCTGGTGATAGCTGGTGTGCACGCGCCCGGTGTCCGGATTTGCGATTTCAGACAGCTTGTCGGTGTAGGTGCTGCGCAGCTTGGCCAGACCGCGGTATTCCAGGATCACCCGCGGCAGCGGGTGCTGATCGGCAATGGCTTCCAGCGCTTCCTCGTTGGTGGAGGGCTGGCCGCTGGGCGTCTTCACCATCGCCGGCAGCTTGAGCTCGTCGAACAACAGCGCGCCCAGCTGCTTGGGCGAGTCCATGCTGAAGGTGCGCCCGGCCAGCTCGGTCGCCTGCTGCTGCAGCGAGAGCATGCGCCGCGACAGGTCGGCCGACTGCCGGCGCAGTTCTTCGCCGTCGATCAGCACGCCATTGGCCTCGATGCGTTCGAGCACCGGCACCAGTGGCATTTCGATCTCGCGATAGACGCGCTGCAGGCTCGGCACCGCGGCGAGCTTCTCCGACAGCACCCGATGCAGGCGCAGCGTGATATCGGCATCTTCGGCGGCGTAGCAGGTGGCATCGTCCAGCGCGACATGCGAAAACGGAATCGCCTTCGCGCCCTTGCCGGCGACCTGCTCGTAGCGGATCGTCTCGTAGCCCAGGAAACGCTGGGCCAGCGAATCCATGTCGTGCCGGCTGCTGCCTGAGTTCAGCACGAAGCTTTCAAGCATCGTGTCCTCGGCATAGCCGGCCACGTCGATGCCGTGCCTGCGCAATACGTGCAGGTCGTACTTGCCGTGCTGGCCGATCTTGCGCTTGAGCGGGTCGGCGAACAGCGGCGCGAGCATGCGCAACGCGGCGCTACGGTCGAGCTGCACCGGCACGCCCGGATAGTCATGCGCCAGCGGAATGTAGGCAGCGCGGCCCGGTTCCACCGCCAGGCTGATGCCGACCAGATTCGCGCGCATCGGATCCAGGCTGTCGGTCTCGGTGTCGAACGCGAACGCATCGGCCGTCTGCAGCGCCGCGATCCATGTGTCCAGCTGCGCTTGGGTGAGCACGCATTCGTAATCGCCCTTGGCCGACAGCGCCGGATCGATCGCCGCCTCCACCGGCGCTGAAGGCGCGACGAAGCCGGTCCCGCGCGCGCGGCCGGGTTCCTTCTCGGCAATTGATGCGGGCGCCGCACCGCCGTCGAGCTCCTTCAGCGCCTGGTTGAAGCCGTAGCGCGAATACAGGCCGCGCAGCGTTTCGGCATCGCGCTCGCGCAGCACCAGCGTCTGCGGCCTCTGATCAAGCGCGACATCGGTCTTGATCGTCACCAGGGTGCGGTTGAGCGGCAGGCGATCGAGCGCGGCGCGCAGGTTGTCGCCGATCTTGCCCTTGATCGCACCGGCGTTGGCGATGACGCCGTCGAGGGTGTCGAATTCACCCAGCCACTTGGCGGCGGTCTTGGGACCGCACTTGTCCACGCCGGGCACGTTGTCGATCGCGTCGCCCATCAGTGCCAGCATGTCGACGATCTGGTCGGGCCGCACGCCGAACTTCTCGATCACGCGCTCGACGCTGTCGAGCCGGCTGCCGCTCATCGTGTTGACCAGGGCGACCGCTCCCTGCCCGGCTTCGGCCGGGCGCACCAGCTGGGCGAAGTCCTTGTCGCCGGTGGAGATGGTGACGTCGATACCCTCGCCCGCGGCCTGCAGGGCCAGGGTGCCGATCACGTCGTCGGCCTCCACTCCATCGATCCGCAGGATCGGCATTCCCAGCCCGGCCACGATGTCGCACATCGGCTGCACCTGTGCCCGCAGGTCGTCCGGCATCGGCGGGCGATTGGCCTTGTACTGCGGATACAGGTCGTCGCGGAAGGTCTTGCCCGGCGCGTCCACCACGAAGGCGGCGAAATCGGGCTGTTCCTTCAGATGCGCGCGCAGCATGTTGACCACGCCGAACAGCGCGCCGGTCGGCTCGCCGGCAGCGTTGCTCAGCGGCGGCAGCGCGTGGAAGGCCCGGTACAGATAACTGGAGCCGTCGATCAGGACCAATCGCTTCATCCCGCGATTCTACGCAGGCCGCGGTCGCGCTCACACCCGCCCAACGCGCTCGCCCGTCATAATCGCGGCGCCCGCGCAGTGCGTGAAGAGGAGCTCGCGATGAAGACCGAACTTGCCACTGCCCTGCTTGCGATCGCGCTGGCCGGTTGCGCCAGCGGCGGCATGGGACCGGAGATCCCGGAGAACGCGGTCGAGAACACGCGGACCGAGGCCAACGGCGATGTGATCACTGAGTACCGCGTCGGCACCCAGCTGCGGGTGGTCAAAGTCGTGCCCGCGCGCGGCCCGACCTATTACCTGTACGACCGCGACGGCGACGGCCTCGTCGACAAGGCCGGCGACAATCCGCCGATGACCTACTACGAACTGTTCAAGTGGTGACCGGCTTCCGCCGGCCAGGGGCTTCCCTCATGCGCTTAGGTCGGAGCTAGGTCCCCGACGAATCACGGCCGGCGCACGCGTCGGGCGCGTAGGCCCGACCTACTCCGGCGGATCGCGGGTCACCTCGAACCGTTCGACGTCCTCGCGTCTGAGCGCATCCACCGGTGCCGCGACCAGCGCGGTGGGCGGGTTGTCCTCGTCCCACGTGCAGGGGTTGAACGTATCGCCGTCGAGCGCGCGATCCACGGTCGCGGCCATCTGCAGCGAGTAATCGGCGGCGGCGAGGTCGAGGCCGGAGGCGGACGTCTGGCAACTGCCGCCGCTGTTCTGGCGGCGACCGAACGCGGTCGTGCCTGACAGGTTGCGGAACCAGTCGTCGCGATGGGTCTGCGCGCACGCGCCGCTCGGCAGCATGCTCGCAACCACCGGTGCCTGCGCGGTGCTGTGGCAGCTCATGCATGCAGAGGCCGGGTTGTCGACCGGGCCGTTGAGGCGGTCGTCGACACCCAGATGCGCACGCGCGTATGCCGGCGCGTCGGGATTGATCCATGACTGTTCGATCGGCGGACCGCCCGGATCGTTGCCCCACATCAGTCCGACCGGCGCCATCTTCTTCCACGGCGAGGTGCCGGGCAGGCTGCGGTCGTAGGCGTAGGTGGCGAAGTACCAGCCGGTGGCACCGGCGCGCTTGTCCTTCACCGCGATGTCGATCTGCATCAGCCGCACCCGCACCGGATCGGCATCGGGGTTCGGCAGGATATCGACCTGCAGCGCACCGGTGAGCAGGTCCTGCGGGAACGCATTCGCCGGTGCGGCGCTGAACAGTAGTTTGAACACGAAGCTGTGCTCGGCAAAGCGCATGCGGTTCAGGCGCGGCGTGTCGACGCCGTCCTCGGACGTGTTCCACAGGCGCTGGAAGATGCGCCCACCGCGGGCATCGTAGTAGGCCACCGCATAGTTCTGGAAGGCGATCGTGTTGTCGCCGAGTTCGCCGACGCGCACGGTGCGCTCCAGGGTCATGCCGTGCGCGGCTTCGCGCGTGCCCGGCGCGTTGGTCGGGCCGTAGAACATTCGTGGCGCCGGATACCACTTCTGGTTGCGCTGGGACGCGGGCACGCTGCCGCCACCAGGGTCGAAGTAGTGCGAATCGGCGCTGAGGTTAGGCGTCAGCGCGCGCGCGGCGGCGCTGCTGAAGGCGTAATTGCGCAGCGCCAGTGCGTAGGCCAGGCGTTCGTCCGGATCGCGCGGATCGAATGCGCGCCATGGTCGCGAGCCGCTCGGAACGCCGGTCGACGCCTGCTCGAGCAGGTTGGGCTGGAACCATGGGCCGTCGTAGCCATTGGGCAACGTCGCCTTCGGCACGATGAAGTCGGCGAACCTGCCGCGGCACTGCGCGACGAAGCTGCCGCTCGCCTGTGGGCGCCCGGTGCCGGTGACCGACAGGCAGCGCGCGCCGGGCGCGCAGTCACTGGCGGCGGGTAGCAGCGCGGTGCGCGCATCGACGGCATCGCCAGCTTCTTCCCTGGCGACTGCGGTCGCCGATGTCCCGGTTGCGGCGGCGGGCGCCGCATCGCGCACGTCCTCGCGTGCGCAGGTCGCCAGGGCGAGCGGTGCCAGCAAGGCGATGGCGAGCCGCGTACGACGGATGTGCATGAAACCTCCTCGCGCGGGGGCGCGGGCGTGGGGAAGCATCGCGAGGGCTGCGTCGCACGGCGGACGCGGCCTGGTGCCGTTTCATGGCGACAACGCAGGCCTTCGCCCACAGCGGACAGCCGCAGCCAAAATGTGTCGGCTGCCCGGCAAAAGTGTGAGCGCACGCGTGAAGGCCGCAATGTTGGCCCACACCCGCGACAAACGGCGTTGTCCCCATCAGCTGCGCCAATGCGCAGTGCGACACACCTTCCCCCGGAGGTTGGAGTCATGGGTTCCCGATTTCGGTACGTCCGCCACGCGCTGGTGCTCGGCGCGATCGCAGCTTCGTTGTCAGCGGCGGCGGCCTCCGCACAGGATGCTCCCGCCAAGCAGCGCATCAGCAGCGATGCCCTGCGCGAACGGGTCCTGTCCCGACCGCAAGGCGTGGCAGTGCCGGTGGAGATCACCAAGCAGGGCGATCGCGCCGTGCTGCAGACCGCAGACGGCGCGGTGCCGGTGGCCAACCCCGATGTCATCTCCCAGCAGGTACGGCAGATGCCGGTGCAGGCCGTGATCAGCGATGCGCCGGGCGAAGCGGTGCAGGTGCAGGACGTGCAGCTGCAGGCGAGCAAGAACTGGAACGACCGCTCGCCGGCCTGGCGCGCGAAGTACCGCAACGTCGATGTCGCGCAGCAGCGGCTGGACGCGGTCGCCGAACGCGCGCTCGCGCCCGACGCAAGCGAGGCCGACCTGCGACAGCTCAAGCAGGCGACCGATGTCGCGCAGCAACAGGTGGTCGCGGCCTACAAGACGCTGCCGGAAGGCGACCGCAGCGAACAGCGCGCCCTGGTCGAGCAGCACGCAGAGTTGCGCCGCCTGGAGAAATCGCTGTACGGCCGCGACGACCGCTATCCGCCGCAGACCTACGAGCGCATCTACGCCAACTCGCGCGGCGCCTTCGCCCTGCGTTCGCGCAATGAGGATAAGCCGCGCTGCAGCGCGGTGCTGATCGGAGAGCGGTTGGCCCTGACCAACAACCATTGCATCTTCGAAGAGGCGCCGGACGAATTCGAGGCGATGTTCGACTACGAGGATGACCTGGCTGGCAACCAGCTGCCGCGCAAGACCTTTCCCGTGAATGCGATCCGCCTGACCGACGAGGACGAGCGCGGCAAGCTCGACTTCGTCCTGCTCGAACTGGGCGCGAACGAAACCGGCGCCCTGCCCGGCGCGCTGTATCCGGTGCAGTGCCTGTCGACCGCACGCGTGTTGCGCGACGAGCCGCTGTACGTGGTCGGCTATCCGCTGGGCGAACCACGCACCGTGCACGACAACACCTTCGTGTACTTCCCGTTCCGGCTGAGCGAGGACGAGTACATCGAACTCAAGCTGCTGGTCAGCGCGGAGTTCGATTCGATCGCGGCCGAGGAACAGTCCTATCGCGAGGGCAAGCTCAAGGAATTCGTCGACAGCTACCAGCGCCGCGAGGACGGCGACGCGCCGTACTACGAGTACATCAGCGTGCGCTTCGGTCAGCAGCCCACGATCGGCGTGGACAGCGATACCTATCGCGGCAATTCCGGCTCGCCGGTCTACCACCGCCGCAGTCATGCGGTCGTGGGGCTGCTGTTCGACGGGCAGGAAGACCTGTCGCAGCCTTGGGCACCGGGCTGGCGCTCGCACGAGGCGGTCCTGCCGATCGCCAAGGTCATCGAACGCCTGGACGCCGCCGCCCCGGAATGGCGCAGCGATCCGCGCGTATGCGTGCAGCCGGGGACGTGATGGAACCCCCGCACGTCCGATCGTTCATCCGCCCTTCCCTTCAAAGCCAGTCCGGGGTCATCCACATGCGCGCTGTGTTCGCCGTCTGCCTCCTGTTTCTCGTGTCGACCACCGCATGCAACCGCGCCGCACCGCCCGCAGAGCCGACGCCCGCGCAGACCCCGACACCACCTTCCACGCCCGTGCCGGAGCCGGCGACGCCCGCGGCCTACGCCCAGGGCTATGCGGTCGAACTGGCACCGCAGCAGACCGAAGCCGACCTGCGCAGCGCCGCCGAAGACATCTTCGCCGACGTGGTTTCGATCGAACGCCTGTTCCCCGACGCCGATGCGGCCGACGATCCCGAGGGCCTGTCGCGCATCTGGCGCGTGCGCGTGGCCGATCCGGTCACCAGCGGCGCTGGCGCCTGGGACCAGGCCTACGCGCTGCAGGAGCGCGGCGGATTCGTCCGCGTCGAACCCGATACCGAGGACACCCTGGTCGAGGCGCAGAAGCGCAGTGCGGTGACCGCGTGTTTCGGCGACGACGGCGTGCCGGCGCCTGCCGATCCGGCCTGGTCGCTGGCTGCGATGCGCGTGCCGCAGGCGCGCCGACTGACGCCGCCCGCTGGCGGCAAGACGCTCGGCGAGGGCGTGCGCGTATGCCATCCCGACAGCGGATGGACCGACCACGTGGATCTCGACGGCGCGCGCATCGACCGCAGCCAGTCGCTGAACCTGATGGAGGGCGGCAGCGACGCGCGCGATCCGCTCGGCTATCAGGGCAATCCCGGCCACGGCACCAAGACCGGCAGTGTGATCGTCAGCGACGGCGGCTTCGGCGCCTCCAGCGGCACCACGGCGCCCGGCACCGTGGTCGGCCTGGCGCCGAAGGCGACGCTGGTGCCGATCCGCACCTTCAACAGCGTGGTGCGGGTGCTCGACAGCAATACCGCGCGCGCTGTGCGGCACGCGACCACCGCGCAGTGCGACGTGATCTCGATGAGCCTGGGCGGGCGCGCGTTCTTCGGCCTCGAGCGCGCGATCAACGACGCGGTGCGTCGCGGCACGATCGTGGTCAACGCTGCCGGCAACTGCATCGGCATGGTGGTGGCGCCGGCGTCCTACGACAACGCGATCGCGGTGGCGGCGACCAATGCGCAGGACAAGCCATGGAAGGGCTCGTCGAAGGGCCGCGCGGTCGACATCGCCGCTCCCGGAGAGGACGTGTATGTCGCCGATGCGGTCGCGGGGACGACCGGCACGCGCGCAAGCCCGGGCAACGGCACTTCATTCGCCACCGCAGCGGTCGCCGGTGCAGCCGCGGACTGGCTCGCCTTCCACGGACGCGCGCGCATCGACGCGGCGCGGGGCAGCCTGACCCGGCGCGACCTGTTCGTCCAGGCGATGCAGGCCAGCGCGCGCAAGCCGGCCGGCTTCGACACCTCGCGCTTCGGCGCGGGCATCCTCGACCTGGACGCGCTGCTGCGGCAGCCGCTCGGCGCGCCGCGCACCCAGCTGCGCGCGCCGCCGCAGGACGACACGGTGAACCTGCTCTCGCGTACGCTCGACCGCGATCCGGCTGAAGTCCGATCGGGCCTGCAGCGCATGCTGTCCGCGGAACCGGGGACGCTCGATGCGACGCTACGGCGCTTCGGGCCGGAACTGCTCGACCTGGCCATGCGCGACCCGGATGCCTTCCGGCAGGCGCTCGATGCGCCCAGTGCAGATGCGCTGCGTGCGCCGGCTGCGACCCTGCGGCCGAAGGCCTCGCGCGCGCTCGCCGCGAAGCTGCAGGCCACGCCGTGAACGCAGCGCGCCAGCCGACGAGCCTGTCGCTGGCCGTGTTCGGCGCGGCCTGCATCGGTGCGGCGTGCAGCGCACCGGCACCGCCGCCCCCGGACGAAGCGCCTGCGCAGGACGCCGCGGATGCGTCTGCGGCAGCGCCTTCGCCGCCACAGCCGCCATCCCCTTCCACAAGCGAATTGCCGACGTCTGCGTCGCCTTCTGCAACCAAACCACCGCCGGAATCGCCCACGCCTTCTTCGGAAGCGCCGGCACAGACGCCCGCTCCGCCGCCGCCACCCTCTCCGGCCACCACCCCGGAACCGACGCCCCCGGCTGCGCAAACCGGCGACACGGCGCCGACGACGGTTACCGTCACCATGCTCTCGCGCGGCAAGGGCGTACCCGAGGCCACGCGCGCGGCCTACAACGACATCCGCGCGCTGCTCGACAAGCAGCGCTCCGCGTACGCCATCACCGATCTGCGCGCCCAGCGCATCGGCCTGGAAGGCGAAACCCGTCTGTGCGCCGAATTCCGCAGCGCGAAGGACGCGCAGGCCGCCCTGTCCGAAATCCGCCAGCGCGCCGCGGGCGTCGAGCTGCTCGACGTCTCCGACGCGCCATGCCCGTCCCCCAAGGAAAGCAAGCCATGAACCTGCCCTCATTACGGTCAAATTCCTCCATGCCGGCGTTCGCGCTGGTAGTCGCCGTCGCCTTCGCGCTTGCGGGCTGCAAGCGCGACGAGCCTGTCGCGCCCGCCACGCCACCGTCGGCCACCACCACCCCACCTCCCGCGGAGCCGGTAGGACCGCCGAGCCACGACATCAGGCCCGCAACCGGTGCGGTCGAAGCCAACGAGCAGACCATCGAAGCCGCGCAGCAACAACTCGCCGACGCGGCCAAGGCCGCGCGCGAGAAGTGGCGCGGCAAGACCTTCGAGGAGTTCGAGGCATCGGTGTTCAAGGAACCGGGCGAACACGGCAAGTACATCGTCAGCGGCGATCTGGCCATTGCCGACCGCAAGCACCTGCAGGAGTTCTTCGAAAGCCTGCAGCGCGAGGACGACGAAACCGCACATGGCAAGCTCACCGTCCGCGCGCTCGCGGCGGCCCAGGGCGTGGACGGCGGCGTCGACATCTGGACCAGCGCACGCAGGAAGCGCCTGAACTATTGCGTCAGCGATCAGTTCGGCCCGCGCAAGGCCGCTGTCGTGGCCGACATGGTGGCGGCAACCAACGCCTGGGAACAGGCGGCCGATGTCGACTTCGTGCATGTCGCCGCTCAGGATGCCAGCTGCACGGCCAGCAATCCCCAGGTCGAGTTCGACGTGCGCCCGGTGGACGTGGACGGCGAATACCTGGCGCGCGCCTTCTTCCCCGCGGACACGCGCACCGACCGCAATGTGCTGATCGACAATTCATCGTTCGAGATGGATCCGGACGACACGCTGACGCTGGTCGGCATCCTGCGCCACGAACTGGGCCATGCGCTCGGGCTGCGCCACGAACATACCCGGCCCGAAGCCGGCACCTGCTTCGAGGACAGCAATTTCACTCCGATCACCGAGTACGACCGCTTCTCGGTCATGCACTACCCGCAGTGCAACGGCGGCGGCGACTGGTCGCTGCAGCTGACGGCGCTGGACAAGGCCGGTTCGGCCTGCCTCTACGGCAAGGGCACGGCCAATACCGAGGATCTGGCGCAATGCGTCTACCAGGCCCCCGACGCACCGACCACCGGCACCGTGGAAACCAAGGTCTTCGAGAACCAGGCCGTCGCCAAGGGCGAGAAGAAGCAGTACGGCGCCTTCGACGTGAAACCCGGATCGATCGCGACCGTGCGCATGACCGCCGTCGGCGCAAATGCAGGCGATCCTGATCTGTACGTGCGCTATCTCGGCCCGCCCGACACGAGCCGCTGGAACTGCCGTCCCTACCTTAGCCACGCCAACGAAACCTGCGAGCTCGAGGTGCCGGGCAACCGCAGCAAGATTCACGTCATGGTGCGCGGCTATGCGGCAGGCAGCTACCGGCTGGAGATCACCTATACCAAGCCATGACGGTGGCGTCCTGGCGTCGTTGATCCGGGAAACGGGAGTTTTCGCGTTAAGGGCTTAGAGCTTCCGCCTTTCGGCGGGCTACTTTCTTTGCTGGTGCACTGCGCCGAAGGCGCGAACGGCGAAGCCGGCCCGAAGGGCGAGCCACGTAGTGGCGAGTAAAGAAAAGTAACCAAAAGAAAGCACCTCAGTGGATCCACATCGCTCAAGGAATGTGGATGCCGAAGCAATTTTCGGACTCGCCATCCATGGCTCGGTCCGAAAACGGCGGCCATCCATGGCCGCCGCCCCTTCGGGGTTTCCGGGGGCTGACAGCTACTGCGGGACCAGGAAAGTCAAAGGCATGGGCCATGCGATCCGCATCCGGACACCCGGAGGGCGGCCGGCATGGATGCCGGCCGTTTTCGGAGCGGACAGGGATGTCCGCTGCGAAAATGGCAACGACACCGCACATCCCTTGAGCGGGTTTGATCTCACGAGAAGGGTGCTTTCTTTTGGTTACTTTTCTTTACTCGCCACTACGTGGCTCGCCCTTCGGGCCGGCTTCGCCGTTCGCGCCTTCGGCGCAGTGCACCAGCAAAGAAAAGTAACTCGCCGGCAAGCGAAAGCTGTGCTGTGCTTCACCCTTCCCGTCATCCGACATCATCCGGATGTGGGCCGCGTCTACGCACGGCCCCGGACTCGAACGCCAGGTACGCGATCGCAGCAAGCAACAGCGGCCCAAGGTAATAGATCGCCCGATAAGCCAGCAGCGCGGCGAGCAGTTCCGGCTGCGCGACCCGCTCGCCGAGCATCGCCAGGAAGATCGCTTCCAACGCGCCCAGGCCGGCCGGGATGTGGGTGACCGCCGCCGCAACGGCCGCGAGCAGGAGCACGCCGAGCACCGTGGGGTAATCGATCCGCTGCTGCAGCAGCACGAACAGCAACGCAGCGATCGTCAGCCAGTTTGCGCTGGACAGACCCAGCTGCAGCAATGCCATGCGCAGGGACGGCAGCTTGAACGCATGACCGCGCAGATGCCAGGCGCGGTCGTGCCAGCGGGCGCACGCGAACAGATAGGCAGCCGCCACCACCAGCATCGCGAGACCGAGCACGCGCCCGGCGATGCTGGCAGCGCCTTGGGGCAAGACGATCGGTTGCGCGATCAGCACGCCGCCGGCCAGCACGAGATAGCCGGACCAATTGGTGCTCACGGCGAACGCGACGATGCGGCCGATGGCCCCGGCGCGCAATCCCGAATGCGAGTACAGGCGCAGGCGGAAGCCACCGCCGCCGATCAGCGCGCCGATGTTGAGACTGAACGCGTAGCAGGTGAAGCCGATCAGCATGGTCCGCCGCGTCGACAGGCCATGGCCCGCGTAGTGCCGCGCCCCGAGTTCGTAGCTGCAATACAACAGGTAGCTCAGTGCCGCCAGCGCCGCGGCGGTCGTCACCTCATGCAGGCGGTATCCTGCCAGCGCCTGCCACACCTGCGGCCAGTCCACCGAACGCGCATGGCGGATCAGCAGCACCAGCGCGATCGCGGTGATCGCCAGGGTGACGATCTGGATCGCGCGATCGCGACGCCTCCGGCGCCCGGTCATCGGCTTTCCATCCGGGGGCCGTCGCGCGGGGCCAGCTCAACGACGCTGGGCGTATGCGCGGGCAGCAATCCAGCCCATGCGGGGAAGCGACGCAGCACGTGGAACAGCAGCGACGAGGGCAGCGGCCACAGCCGGCGCTCCGGCAGCCCGGCCGGATCGACCGGCCGGCAGTCGCGCTCCCGCAACGTCGCCAGCCGGGCGTGCAGATCACGATTGAAACCGCGGTCGCGAACGAAGATGTTGGCCTCCAGGTTCAGCGACAGGCTGAGCGGATCGAGATTGCTGGAGCCGACGGTCGACCATGTGTCGTCGACGAGTGCCACCTTGCCGTGGAACGGACGCCTGCAGTACTCATGGATGCACACGCCAGCGGCGATCAGGTGCCGATACAGGGTCCTGGCCGCCAACAGGGCCAGCGGCGTGTCGGGCTCGCCCTGGACGATCAGCGACACCCGCACGCCGCGGCGCGCCGCGTGGCGCAGATCGCGCAGCAATCCGTAGCCAGGAAAGAAGTAGGCATTGGCGATCACGATCTCGTCGCGCGCTGCGCGGATGGCGATGCGGTACTGCCGCTCGATCTCGGTCGACCGTGCGGCGTTGTCGCGCAGCGCGAACAGCACCCTGCCGTTGCCGGCATGTACGGTCGCGGCGGACGGTGGGTGTCGCCACGACTCCGCGTTGCCGCGCATGGCCGCGGCCGCGAACGTGCGGATGTCGTCGACCACCGGACCCTGCAGCTCGACCGCGTAGTCCTGTTTCGAAGTCGGTCCGAAATCCTCGAGATGGTCGGCGGAGTAGTTGATGCCGCCGACGAAGGCGCGCGTGCCATCCACCACCAGCAGCTTGCGGTGCAGGCGGCGGAAAATGTGCAGGCGCAGGCCGAGCAGGGTCCGATGGGGATCGAAGACGCGCAGGATCACGCCGGTTTCGGCCAGCCCATCCAGGAACGATGGCGAAAATCGCGGCGAGCCGTACCCGTCGACCATGACCTCGACCCGCACGCCGCGCCGCGCCGCCGCGGTCAGCTGCCGGTGCAGTTCCCATCCGACCTTGTCCTCGAACAGGATGAACGTCTCCAGCAGGACTTCTTCGCGCGCCTGCGCGATCGCCGCGAACGCGCGGGCAAAGAACGCCTCGCCGTTCTCGAGCAGCGCGACGCGGTTGCCTTCACGCCAGGGATCGTTGCCGCCCATGACCTTCTGCAACGATCGACGTCGCGTCGATGCCCACGCGCGCGAACAGCGTGGCGTGGTCGGACAGGTGCGACCACGGCCGCGACGACAGTACTGCCACCTCATGCACCTGCACGTTGCGCAGGTACATGCGGTCCAGCGGCAGCAGCGGCCAGCGCGCGGGAAAGGTGCGCGCCAGCCGCCCATGTGCGTCGAGGAACGCCTCGCGCAATCCGCAGCGGGCCAGCGCCGCGTGGCCGCGCCCGCGCCAGTCGTTGAAGTCGCCGGCGACCGCGAGCGGCGCATCGGCGGGAATCTGCTCGGCAACGGTCCGGCACAGCAGGTCCAGCTGCCGGCGGCGGTGCGCCTCGCGCAGGCCCAGGTGCACGCACAGCGTATGCAACCGCACCGCGCTGCCAGGGATCTCCAGCACGCAGTGCAGCAGGCCGCGACCCTCGTGGCCGTCCACGGATACATCCAGGTTGCGTTGCTGCACGATCGGAAACTTCGACAGCAGCGCATTGCCATGATGGCCGTGCGGGTAAGCCGCGTTCTGGCCGTAGGCGAACTGCGGCCACAGGCTGTCGGCGAGGAACTCGTAGTGCGGAACATCCGGCCACCGTGCGTGGCGGCGCGCGTGGCCGCTGTGGGCGCCCTGCACTTCCTGCAGGAACACCACGTCGGCGGAGACTTCGCGGATGGCCTCGCGCAGCTCCGGCAGCACGAAGCGCCGGCGCGAGAAGCTGAAACCCATGTGGATGTTGGCGGTGAGCAGATTCAGCGCGATCATCCGGGTATCCGATCCTCTGCGACCCTGTCCTTTCGCCATCCGCAACGCCGGGTGACTAGCCGCGCGGCCCGCCCATCACCGGCAGGATCACGCCATTGATGTACGAGGCGGTGACCGGCGAGGCCAGGAACACGAACGCCGGCGAGATCTCCTCCGGCTGCGCCGGGCGCCCCATGTCGCTATCCTGCCCGAACTTCGCGACTTCCTGCGCAGGTTTGTCGGCAGGGTTGAGCGGGGTCCACACCGGGCCCGGCGCCACGCAGTTGACCCGGATCCCGCGCTCCAGCAGGTTGCTGGCCAGCGACTTGGTGAAGGCGTGGATCGCGCCCTTGGTCGCCGAGTAGTCGAGCAGGTGCTTGCTGCCGAACAGGCCGGTTTCCGACCCGTTGTTGACGATGCTGGCACCGCGCTGCATGTGCGGCAGCACGGCGCGCGCCATGTGGAAGTAGCCGGCGATGTTGGTCTGCAGCGTTTCCTGCAGATGCGCGTCGCTGATGTCCTCGATCCGCTGCGCATGCAGCTGGAAGGCGGCATTGTTGACCAGCACGTCGATCCGGCCGAACGCCTTCTTCACCCGGTCGACCGCGTGTTTGCAGAAGGCCGGGTCGCGCACGTCGCCGGGGATCGCGAGGCAGCGGCGACCTTCCTCCTCCACCGCGCGCTTGGTCTGCCTGGCGTCCTCGTGCTCGTCCAGGTACAGGATGGCCACGTCCGCGCCTTCGCGCGCGAACAGCACGGCCACCGCGCGACCGATGCCCGAGTCGCCGCCGGTGATGATCGCCGCCATCCCTTCGAGCTTGCCGCTACCCACATAGGCGGGCGCCAGGTAGCGCGGCTGCAGGTCCAGGTCGGCTTCCCGGCCCGGCTTTTTCAGGTGCTGCGCGGGCATCGGGTTTTCCGGCTGCCGGCGTACACCGGCCTGCACCGCCTTCTTCTTCGCTGTCTTCTTCTTCGCCGCGGGCCTGGCGTCGATGCCTTGCTGGATCCTGCGCTGGCGGCTGGCGGTCGCGGACGCTTTGGCGGGCTTGCGCGAGGCCATGGTCTGGCTCCTGGTGGGACACGGACCTGCGACCGTACCTGCAGGCAAGTCAAAGCCCCGTCGTGCTGGCGTTGCGTATGCGTTGTCACGCGTACCGCGCCGCGAGCGATCAAGCGCCGTCCGATCCACCTTGGCGCAGCAGGCGCTGATCCTTGCGCTTCAGCGCGCGGTCACGCCGGCGACAGGTTCGCGTAGGCAAGCACCAGCCACTTGCTCCCCGCATCGTCGAAATTCACCTGCACCCGCGCGTGCGAACCGCTGCCCTCGTAGTCGGTCACCGTGCCGGTGCCGAAGCTGGGATGGCGCACGCTGGCGCCGAGCGCGATCTGCGGCGTTTCGATGGCGGCGTGGCCGCGGTTGAACGCCGCGTCGCGGCGCGAACCGGGCATGAACGGTCCCTTGAAGCCAGGCCGCGAAACCTGGATGCGTGGACGCACCTCGTGCAGCAACTCTTTCGGAATCTCGCGCAGGAACCGTGACGGGATGCCGTACATGTCCTGGCCGTGCAGGCGCCGCGCCTCGGCGTAGCTGAGCACCAGCTTCTGGCGCGCGCGGGTGATGCCGACATAGGCCAGGCGGCGCTCTTCCTCCAGCCGGCCCTGCTCCTCGATCGAGCGCGCGTTCGGAAACAGCCCTTCCTCCAGCCCGGCCAGGAACACCAGCGGAAACTCCAGGCCCTTGGCGCTGTGCAGGGTCATCAGCTGGACACCGTCCTCGCCGGCCTGGGCCTGGCCTTCGCCCGCTTCCAGCGCCGCGTAGGAGAGGAAAGCCACCAGTTCGGTCAGCGCCGCAGCTTCCTCGTCGTCGCCGCGCACGAAGCGCGAGGCGACCGAAACCAGCTCGTCGAGATTGTCCACGCGCGAATCGATCGATCCCTTCGACTCGTTGGCGTAGTGTTCGCGCAGCCCGGAGCGCAACAGCACGTGGTCGATCTTGTCCTTGAGCGGCAGGTCGTCGGTTTCCGCGGCGATGCCGTCGACCAGCGCCAGGAATCCGGCCAGGGCGTTGCGCGCGCGCGCGGCGAGCATGCTTTCGCGGGCGATGCGGATCGCCGCTTCCCACAGCGGCACGCCATCGAGCCGCGCGCGCTTGCGCACCTCGTCCAGGGTGCGCTCGCCGATGCCGCGGGTGGGCGTGTTGACCGCCCGTTCGAACGCCGCATCGTCGGCGCGCGAGGCGACCAGGCGCAGGTAGGCCAGGGTGTCCTTGATCTCGGCGCGTTCGAAGAAGCGCATGCCGCCGTACACGCGGTACGGGATCTGCTGGGCCAGCAGCGCTTCCTCGAACGCGCGCGACTGCGCATTGCTGCGATACAGGATCGCGGTCTCGCCGTATCCGCCGCCATCGCGCACCCACAGCCGGATGCGTTCGATCACGAAGCGCGCCTCGTCGATCTCGTTGTAGGACGCGTACAGGTCGATCGACTCGCCCTCGCCGCTGTCGGTCCACAGCTGCTTGCCCAGGCGATCGGGATTGTGGGCGATGACCGCATTGGCCGCGCTGAGGATGTTGGCGCTGGAGCGGTAGTTCTGCTCCAGGCGGATGGTCTTGGCGCCCGGGAAATCACGCAGGAAGGTCTGCACGTTCTCGACCTTGGCCCCGCGCCAGCCGTAGATGGCCTGGTCGTCGTCGCCGACCACGAACACCCGGCCGGTGTCGCCGGCGAGCAACCGCGCGAATCCGTACTGGATGGCGTTGGTGTCCTGGAACTCGTCGATCAGCAGCTCGCCGAAACGATGGCGATAGTGGGCCAGCAGCGCCGGGGTATCGCGCAGCACTTCATGCGCGCGCAGCAGCAGCTCGGCGAAGTCGACCAGGCCCGCGCGGTCGCAGCGTTCCTGGTACATCGCGTAACTGCGCAGCATCACGTCGGACCATTCGTCGCGATCGGACTGGATGTGCTGCGGGCGCCGGCCTTCGTCCTTCTGCGCATTGATCCACCACGCGATCTGGCGCGGCGGGAACCGCGCCTCGTCGATCTCCAGCGCCTGGACCACGCGCTTGACCAGGCGCAGCTGGTCGTCGCTGTCGAGCACCTGGAAGCCTTCGGGCAGCTTCGCATCCTGCCAGTGCAGGCGCAGCAGGCGGTGTGCCAGGCCGTGGAAGGTGCCGATCCACAGGCCGCGCGAACCGTGCCGAAGCAGCGCGTCGGCGCGGTGGCGCATTTCGCCCGCGGCCTTGTTGGTGAAGGTCACGGCGAAGATCCCGTGCACCGGCACGCCGTGCACCTGGTTGAGCCAGGCGATGCGGTGGGTCAGCACGCGGGTCTTGCCGGATCCGGCGCCGGCCAGGACCAGGTAGTGGCCGGATTCTGCGGTGACGGCCTCGCGCTGGGCGGAATTGAGGTCGTCGAGCAGGTACGAAACATCCATTGCCGTATTTTACGCGTCATGCGCGCGTCCCAACCGGTTTCATCGCGCCGGCAGCGGCCTGCTTCCCCGCTGGTGGCATTCGGCTGCCTGCTCGCGTTCACATCGATGACGCAGGCGTTCGCGGGCGAGCGCATCCTGCATGCGGGCAGCGGGCGGCTGGAGATCGTGGTGAACGGCATCGACGATCCCGCGCGCGAGGCGATGCTGCAGCAATGGGCCGAAGAGGCTGCCAAGACCCTGTTGACGGCTTCCGACCGCTTCCCGCTCCCGCGCGTTCGCGCAGTGGTGCGCGAGACCGACAGCCGCGACCCCAGCCCGGTGCCCTGGGGCCAGACCCTGCGCAGGGACGGCGTTGCGGTGCTGCTCTACGTGCGGCCCGATGCCACGCTCGAGCAGCTGCGCGACGACTGGACCGCAGTGCACGAGTTCTCGCACCTCATGCATCCGTATCTGGGCCGCGAAGGGCGTTGGATGGCCGAAGGCCTGGCCAGCTATTACCAGAACGTGCTGCGCGCGCGCGCCGGCCTGATGTCCCCGGATGAGGCCTGGCGCCGGCTCGATGCGGGTTTCGGGCGCGGCCTGGGTGCCCCGGCCGGTAGGCCGCTGTCCTCGGCAAAGGGACGCGGCGCGACCATGCGTATCTACTGGGCCGGAGCCGCGTACTGGCTGCACGCGGATCTTGCATTGCGCGAGCGCGGCTCGTCGCTGGACACGGTGCTCTCGGCCTACGCGCGCTGCTGTCTGTCGGATCGCAGCGAGTCCACGCCACTGGGCTTCGCCCAGGCGCTGGACCGCATCGACGGGCATGGGATGTTCGTTCGCCTGTACCGCAAGTACGCGGCCGCAACTGCGTTTCCCGATCTCGCCGCCGCCTACCGCGCGCTTGGGCTGTCCGGAAATGGGACAACGCTGCGCTTCAGCCAGGGTGATGCCGCTGCGCGCCTGCGCACGACGATCATGCGCGCGCGCTGATCACGCGCTTCGATCCGGCTCAGTGTGCGAGCTGCTCGCGCTTGCCGGCGCTGCCAGTCATCACCTTGTCGGTATAGGCGATGCCGATGGCCGACAGGATAAATAGGCCGTGGATGATCGACTGCCACATCACCCCGGTTGGAGACACCGTGGTGCAGGTCTTGCCCAGATAGTCCACCAGGTCCGCCGCCTGCGCTCCGGCGAAGGCCTGTGCAGTGCCGCACACCGGCAGCGCGCCCAGGGTGCCGGCTTCGATGAAGGTCTTGAGCAGGTGGATCGAGGAGATGCCGATGATCGCCATCGCCAGCTTCACCTTGAGCACGCTGGCGTTGACGTGGCTCAGCCATTCGGGCTGGTCCGGATGACGCTCCAGGCGCATGCGCGAGACGAAGGTCTCGTAACCGCCCACGATCACCATCATCAGCAGGTTGCTGATCATCACCACGTCGATCAGGCCCAGCACCAGCAGCATGATGTCCTGCTCGGTGAGCGTGGTGGCGCCGTGGACGAGGTGCCAAAGCTCCTTCAGGAACAGGATCACGTACACGCCCTGGGCCACGATCAGGCCCAGGTACAGCGGCAGCTGCAGCCAGCGCGAGGAGAAGATCAGCGCGGGCAGCGGATTGAGGCGTTCGGGGCGTTGGTTCGACATGTGCTCGGCGGGCGCAAAACTGCGCGCAGGGTAACGAGCCCGCGCGCAACTGCCAAGCGCCGTTCCGGCGTGCGAACCGGAACGTGGTACCGGAGGCGACATTGCCGGGACTGAGTGTTTTATCCACCCGCCACCTGCATGCGGGCCCGACGCCTAGACTCTTCCACCCCACTCGCTTGCGGACGCCGTCATGATCGACCTGCATTACTGGCCCACTCCCAACGGCCACAAGATCACCTTGTTCCTGGAAGAGCTTGCCGAACTGGGACAGGGGCTGGCCTACACGATCAAGCCGGTCGACATCGGCAAGGGCGCGCAGTTCGAGCCGGATTACCTGAAGATCTCGCCCAACAACAAGATGCCCGCGATCGTGGACCACGCCCCGGTCGACGGCGGCGCCCCGATCAGCGTGTTCGAATCGGGCGCGATCCTGCTCTACCTGGCCAACAAGACCGGGCAGTTCCTCGGCATCGCCCCGGGCGCCGACGCCGGCGATGCGCTGCGCGCACGCATCACCGTGAACGAATGGCTGTTCTGGCAGATGGGCGGGCTCGGGCCGATGACCGGGCAGTACGGCCATTTCCACGTGTACGCCCCCGAGCCGATCGCGTATGCACGCGACCGCTACCGCAACGAAGCCGAACGTCTGCTCGGCGTGCTCGACAAGCGCCTGGCTGGACGCGCCTTCATCGCCGGCGACGAGTACAGCATCGCCGACATGGCCAGCTATCCGTGGATCAATCCCTACGACAAGGCGCCGCTGGACCTGACGCCGTTCGCCAATGTGCGGCGCTGGCATGCGGCGATCCGGCAGCGCCCGGCGACGCAGCGCGCGTATGCCCTGGCCAAGCAGGTCAATCCTGACGCGGGCAAGCCGATGGGCGACCAGGAAAGGAAACTGCTGTTCGGGCAGGGGGCGCGCTGATCGGCCCAAATGCGGACCAATCCGCTGTAGGAGCGACGCTCTACCGTCGCTCCTACCGACGCTCCGATTGGTTGAAGGCGTCGGTTATTCCGGTGCCTTGAGCAGGTACTGGGCCGGCGGCTCGGCGCCGAGCAGGTGCCGCACGAAGTAATCCCAGCGCCGGCGCATGACGTAATACCCATCGTTGCCGTAGCCGTGGCGCGCATGCGGCAGCAGCAGCAGGTCGAAGTCCTTGTTGGCCTTGATCAGCGCATCGACCACCAGCAGGGTCATCTGCGGCGGCACGTTGTCGTCCATCATGCCGTGGATCAGGAACAGCCTGCCCTTCAGCTGCTTCGCGTAGGTGGCGTTGTCCTGGCCGGTGTAGTTGTTCTTCCCGTCCCTGCGTTTCACCAGCAGGCCCTGGTAGCGCTCGCCCCAGTCGTCCTCATAGCTGAGGTTGTCGTGGTTGCCGGATTCGGCGATCCCGACCTTGTACACGTCCGGGTATTTGAACATCGCCGTCGCGGTCGCGTTGCCGCCTCCCGAATGGCCCCAGATGCCCGCTCGGCTCGCGTCGATCCATGCATGCCGCGCAGCCAGTTGCTTCAGCGCGGCGACCTGATCGGGCAGGGTGTTGTCGATCATGTCGCCGTACCACGTGTCGTGGAACGACTTGCTGCGCAGCGGCGTACCCATCCCGTCGACTGCGATCACGATGAAGCCCAGTTCCGCGAGCGCCTGATGGTCCAGGTGCGCGGGCAGGAAGCTGCGCGAGCGGATCGAGCCGACCTGCGGGCCGGGATAGATGTAGGTGATGACCGGGTACTTCTTCGACGGATCGAAGCCCGATGGCTTGAACATCTGCCCGTACAGCGTGGTCCGGCCGTCGCGCGCCTTCACGGTGAATGACTCGGGCGGCACCCAGCCGCTGGCCCTCAACCGGGTGAAGTCTGCGCGCGCCAGCTCGGCGAGTTGCGCGCCATCGGCGTCGCGCACCAGCGCGACCGGCGCGGTGCCGATGGTCGAATGCACGTCGACGAAGTGCCGGCCGTCCTTCGACAATGTGATCGCGTGGTTCGCGTCCTCGGGCGTGAGCAGCTGCACCCCGCCGCCGTCCAGGCTCGCCTTGTAGTAGTGCACGTAGTACGGATCGCGTCCGGGCTCGCGGCCCACGCCGCGGAACCAGACGGTGCGCGAAGCTTCATCGACGTGCGCGATCTGGGTGACGTTCCACTCGCCCTGGGTGATCTGGCGCTTGCGCCTGCCGGTGGCGAGGTCGTGCAGATACAGATGCCCCCAGTCGGACTTCTCGCTGAACCAGATGAACTCGTTGCTGTCCGGCAGATAGCGCCAGTTGGCCTCGCCCTGCCCGCTTTCGTAATGGGTCCTGACGGTTTCCTTGTAGACGTCGCGGACCTTGCCGGTTGCGGCATCGGCGATGCGCAGCTGCGCCGACTTGTGGCCGCGGTCGGTACTGACGAACGCCAGGGTGTTGCCGTCCTTCGCCCACTGCACGTCTTCCCAGCCGCCGTTGCAGCTCACGTCGTCGCAGAACGTGGAACGGTGCTGGTCCGGCGGCATCTGCAGGCGGATCGTCTTCGGCGCCTCGGCGGTCAGGTCGATGATCACGCGTTCGATCATCGTGATGTCCTTGTCGCCGACGAACGGATACTTCCACTGCTCGACCCTGGGCGCGCCCACGTTGGTGGCGACCAAGGTCATGGTGCTGGTCTTGCGCTGGTCCTGCTGGAACGTGGCGATCTTGCGCGAGTCGGGCGACCACACCAGGATCGGGCGGTCGCTGTGCACCCAACCGGCGTTGTCGGTGGCATAGCCGTAGTCGACGACGCCGTCGGTGGTGAGCTGTCGTTCGTTGCCGCCTTCGGCATCTCGCAGCCACAGGTTCCAGTTGCGGATGAAGGCCTCGCGCTTGCCGTCCGGCGAAAGCACGCCCGGCTCGGACCCGGGGCCTTTTACTTCGGTGCAACGACCGACCTTCTCCGCGATGGAGCACGCATACCGCTTGTCGCCGGCCTTGATCGTGAAACCGCCATCGGCCCGGGCCGAATATTCGGTAATGGGCAGCTTGTCCGCAGTGACGGCCTTGCCACCGGCTTTCGACAGCGCAGCGGCGAGCAGGGCGTGGTCGAACAGCGGCTCGGTCTTGCCGGCAGGCGGTTGGAAGCGCTCGAAATGGTCGCCCGACGCATCATGCCGCTTGAACCAGACACTGCCGTCCTCGAGCCAGGTGATGCCCGACAGCGCGTTGTCGACCAGCGGCGTGGCCTTGTGCGCGAGTCGCGACTCGGCACGCGCGTAGTCTGCTGGCGTCAGCTGCGGCGTTTGCGCCCATGCCATCGGCGCGAGCAGCAACAGCGCCAATCCCTGCCAACTCGCCCTGCCTGTCATCCGGACTCCCCGATCGTTGTTTGCCGCGGCATTGTAGGTGCGGCCCCTGCTCGGGGCGCATGACCTTGGTCAGGGGCGCGTCGCGATAAGGCGATAGTGGTCCCGGGCTCCGCGCGCATGGGTGGCGCGTTGCAGATTGCGCCGCTCCGCCACCCGGATTAGGGTCGGCAGCTTCCCGACCCCGAGCCCGCCATGAAAATCCTGTCCCTCGCCATCGCCCTGGCGCTCGCGCTGCCCGCTCCGCTGTGGGCGCAGGAGGCGGCGCCGACCGCCACCGTCGAACGCGCTACCCCCGCCTGGGTCGCCACGAGCAATGGCTACGCCAACGCGCTGCTGGAAACCGAAGCGCAGTTCAATCCAGAAAGCGTATCGGAAAGGGGGCTAACGCAGTTCGACAGACTGGCCGCGGACCTCGGGCCAGACGTCGACCAGCGCCGGCGCGCGGCGCTGGTCAAGGCCAAGGCGGACCTGCAGGCCGGGCTTGCGCGCGAACGCGATCCCAACGTGCGCCAGGACCTGCAGATCATGATCGAGGCGGTGGACCGCCGGATCGAAGGCATCGACCTGTCGCAGAAATACGAGCGCAACTGGACCGACGCCGCGCTGCGCGTGTTCGACGGCGAGCAGGCGCTGCTGCAGGAACAGATCGCGGCCGCGCGCCGGCCCAAGGCGCTCGAACGGCTGCAGCGCTACGTCGGTCTGTGGCCGCAGAGCACATCGATCTTCGACCAGGCCCGCGCCCGCTATGAGGACAGCAAGGGTGCCGGCAAGCTCGAACCCACGCGGCTGGAAGTGGAGCAAGCCATCGCCAATGCTGCGACTTATGTCGACGGCGTGCGCAAGCTGTACCAGAAATATCCGCAGCCGGATTCGGATGCCGCGCTCGCCGCATTCGAACAGCAGGCCACGGCCTATGCCGAATGGCTGCGCGCGCAGGTGCTGCCGGTCTCGCGCACCGATCCGAAGCTGCCGCCGGAGCTGTATGCCTACAACCTGCGCCAGGTGGGCATCGACATCGCGCCGGAGCTGCTGATCCAGCGCGCGCAGGCCGCCTTCATGGAAACGCGCGCGGCGATGCAGCAACTGGCGCCGTTGGTGGCGAAGGAGAAGAACCTTGACGCCCGCGATTACCGCGAGGTGATCCGCGCGCTGAAGCGCGACACCATTCCCAATGACCAGCTCGAAACCGAATACCGCAAGGTGATCGATGCCATCGATCCGATCATCCGCCGCGAGAAGATCGTCGACGTGCCGACGCGGCCGATGATCATGCGCCTGGGCACGCCGGCCGAAAGCGCGGCCCAGCCGGCGCCGCATTTCCGCGGCGCGCAGCTGATCGGCAACACCGGCGAGCAGGGCCAGTTCGTGCTGCCGCTGGGCAACCCGGCCGCGGGCAAGGAGGCGATGTACGACGACTTCAACTATCCCTCCGCGGCGTGGACCCTGAGCGCACACGAGGGCCGCCCGGGCCACGAGCTGCAGTCGGCCAGCATGATCGAGCGCGGCGTGTCGCTGGCGCGCGCGCTGTTCGCCGGGAACTCGGTCAATTCCGAAGGCTGGGCGCTGTATGCCGAGGCCGAGATGGTGCCGTACGAGCCGCTCGACGGACAGCTGATCGCGCTGCAGTTCCGCCTGATGCGCGCCGCGCGGGCGATGCTCGACCCGATGCTCAACCTGGGCCTGATCGACCGCCCGCGCGCGGAGAAGGTACTGATGGAGGACGTGGTGCTGTCCAAGGGCATGGCCACCCAGGAACTGGACCGCTATCAGTTCCGCTCCCCCGGCCAGGCCGGCAGCTATTTCTATGGCTACAGCCGGATCATGGAACTGCGTATGGAAACCGAACTCGCCCTTGGCGAGCGCTTCGACCGGCTCGCCTTCAACAATTTCCTGCTCGACCAGGGCCGGCTGCCGCCGAAGCTGCTCGCCGAGGCGGTACGCACGCAGTTCATTCCAGCGCACAAGGCAGGCGCGCGCTGAGACTGGCCCAAGGCGCGCGCTGAGCACGCGCGCGCAGGAATCCGAGCTCGTCTGTGAACCTGTTCAGCCTGCGGCGTGGACCGAACTGCGCCGACCGGCCGCAAGCCAGTCCGGTCAGCGGGCGCTCCCAGGGCGCTGGGTATACTCGCCGCCCTTTCGCGAGAGAGCGTCCGTTGTCCCCGCCAACTGCAATGCCGCCGCTGGCGATCCGCCCACTCCGGATCAGGAACTTCACCGCCACCACCGCGCTCGGCCCCGGCCGCGCCGCCCAGCTGGCGGGGCTGCGCGAACGGCGCAGCGGGCTGCGCCGCAACGACTTCGGCCCCGCGCGCAGCGATGGCAGCCTGCTGCCGACGTGGATCGGGCGCGTGAATGGACTGGAGCTGGCAGCGCTACCCGACGACCTGGCCGCATGGGAGTGCCGCAACAACCGCCTCGCCTGGCTTGCCCTGCAGCAGGACGCGATGCTCGCCGACGCGATCGCCCTGGGCGAACGCTACGGCGCGGAGCGGGTGGCGGTGGTGATCGGCACCTCGACCTCGAGCATCGGCGCCACCGAGGAAGGCTATGCCCGGCTCGAACGCGACGAACAGGGCAATCCCTGTCTTCCCGCGGACCTGTTGCGGCCGATCGTGCACACCCCGCATTCGCCTGGCCGCTTCGTGCAGGCCGCAACCGGCCTGCGTGGGCCGTGCGTGACCGTGGCCACGGCCTGCTCCTCCAGCGCCAAGGTCTTCGCCCAGGCAGCACGCCTGATCGCGGCGGGCCAGGCCGACGCCGCCCTGGTCGGCGGCGTGGACACCCTGTGCGGCAGCGTGCTGTACGGGTTCAATTCGCTCGGACTGGTGTCGGAAGCGCCCTGCCGCCCGTTCGACGCGCACCGCGACGGCCTGTCCCTGGGCGAAGCCGGCGGCTTCGCGATCCTGGAGAAGGCGGACGCCGAAGGCGGACTGCAGCTGCGCGGCTACGGCGAGTCCAGCGATGCGCACCACATGTCGGCACCGCATCCCGAAGGCCTGGGCGCGCGCATCTCGATGCGCGATGCGCTGGCGCGTGCCGGCATCGACGCCGGCGATGTCGGTTACCTGAATCTGCACGGCACCGCCACGCCGGCGAACGATGCGGTGGAGGCGCGCGCGGTGGCGGCGTTGTTCCCGGACACGCTACATGCGAGTTCGACCAAGGGCTGGACCGGGCACACGCTCGGTGCGGCCGGGATCGTCGAATCGGTCTTCAGCCTGCTGGCGCTGGAACACGGACTGCTGCCCGGCATCCTCGGCGGTGATGCTCCCGACCCCGGCAACGGTCCGCAGATCCGCTTCGACAATGCGCATGCCGAAATCCGCTACGCCATGAACAATTCGTTCGGCTTCGGCGGCAACAACTGCTCGCTGGTATTCGGACGGGCATGACGATGCCGAGACCATCGCCCCGTAGGAGCGGCGTAAGCCGCGAGCTCTTGATCTTCCACGCAGGCTCGGCGAAAGGCGCGCGGCTTACGCCGCTCCTACATACGGGATCATGGGCAGGCCGCTCATGACCGCACTCAACGCCCGCATCGCCGGCATCGGCTTCTGGTGCAACGGGCTGCCGTCCTGGCAGGCCGCGCGCGACTTCGTCGCCAACCGAGCGCTGCCTTCCGAGCCGCCGGCGAAACCCCAGCCGCAGCTGCTCGCGCCCAACGAACGCCGTCGCGCGCCCGAATCGGTGGCCGTCGCGCTGGAGGTCGCGCTGGCTGCCTGCACGGACGCAGAACTGGATCCGGCGACGCTGCCCAGCGTATTCGCGTCCACCCATGGCGACCTGGCGATCACCGATTACATGTGCGCCACGCTGGCTACCGATCCAGCGGCGCTCTCGCCCACCCGCTTCCACAACTCCGTGCACAACGCCGCCGCCGGCTACTGGACGATCGGCAACGGCTGCACCGCGGCCACCACCGCGATCAGCGCGTTCGATGCCAGCTTCGCCCAGGGCCTGCTCGAGGCGCTCTCGCAGCTGGCCGCGGGTGAGGAGGCGGTGCTGCTGGCCGCCTACGACACCACCGCGGTCGGCCCGGCGGCCACGCTCTGGGCCAGCACCGGGCTGCTCGGCGGAGCGCTGGTCCTGGCTCGCACCGGCGCCGGCCCGCGCCTGACCGCGACCCTGGGCGAAGGCAGGGTGTCCACCGCTACCGGTCCGCTCGCCGCGCATGGCGCTGGCAATGCCATGGCGCCGATGCTGCCGCTGTTCGATGCACTGGCCGCTTACGCCCCGGGCGCGATACTGCATGCAGGGCCTGGCCGCGTGTTGCGGGTAGAGTTGCAGCATGACTGAACCCAACGGCTTGCATCGCGACAACGTCGCGGTGCTGATTCCGGCGCTCAATGAAGTCCTGCGGATCCGCGAGGTGGTCCAGGACGCGCTGGCGTACTGTCCGCATGTGATCGTGGTGGACGACGGTTCCGATGACGGCACATCCGAGGCGATCGCCGACCTGCCGATCGTGCTGCTGCGCCATCCGCACCGCATGGGCAAGGGCGCGAGCCTGCGCGACGGATTCGCCGAAGCGATGCGCCGCGGCATGCGCGCAGTGGTGACCATGGACGGCGACGGTCAGCACCTGGGCGCGGACGTGCCGCGCCTGATCGCAGCGGCCAACCGCCACCCGCACTGCCTGATCAACGGCGCGCGCCTGCGCAAGCGCTCGCAGCAGCCGTTGTACCGGCGGATCGGCAACGATTTCGGCGACTGGGGCATCAGCCTGGTGTGCGGCTTCCAGATCCGCGACACCCAGTGCGGCCAGCGTCTGTACCCGGCCGCGCTATGCTCGCTGGGCGACATCCCGGGCGAGGATTTCGTTTACGAAGCGCAACTGCTGCTGTCTGCAGCACGCGAACTGGGCATGCGGGTGGTGTCGGTGCCGATCGAATCGCGATACAAGACCGTGCATTCGGGCGACCAGTTCCGCAAGAGCCATTTCCGCGTGTTCCGCGACCTGTACAAGATCACCTCGCACGTGGTCGCGCAGGGCCTGCGTTACGGCAACACCCTCGCCTACTGCCGGCGCTCGCATGCCCACCCGCCGGTGATCGACGATGCCAACGGCGAATTCGGTACCGTGTTTGCGCCGGCGCAGGTGCGGGGATGAACACAACGCGCAGCGACGTGGTGATCCTGGGCGGCGGGCTCGCGGGGTTGACCCTGGCGATCCAGCTGCGCCGACAGCAGCCGGCGATCGCGATCACGGTCCTGGAGCGCCGCAGCCACCCGGTGCGCGAGGCGGCCTTCAAGGTCGGCGAATCGACGGTCGAGATCGGTGCGCATTATCTCGCCGAGGTCCTGGGGCTGCGCGAACACCTGGAAACCGGGCAGATCCGCAAGTTCGGCTTCCGCTTCTTCTTCTCCGAAGGCAGCCGTGCGATCGACCGCTGCACCGAACTGGGGGTGAGCGAACTGCTGCCGACGCCGTCTTGGCAGATCGATCGCGGCCGGTTCGAGAATTTCCTGGGCGAGCACGCGCGTGCCCTGGGCGTGCGCTTCCTCGACGGCTCGGTCGTGCGCGAGATCGCCCTGGCCGACGACGACGGCGATCACGTGGTGCGATACGAGTCCGCGGGTGGCGAGGCCGAGCTGTCGTCGCGCTGGCTGGTGGACGCCTCCGGCCGCGCCGGATTGCTCAAGCGCAAGCTCGATCTGGCGCAGGACAATGCGCACGACGTCAACGCGGTGTGGTGGCGCGTGGACGGCATCGTCGATCCCAACGCGTGGTCCCACGATCCTGAATGGCTGGCGCGCTGCATCCCACCCGACCGTTGGCGCTCGACCAACCACATGTGCGGCCCGGGCTACTGGTTCTGGCTGATCCCGCTGGCGTCCGGCGCGCATTCGCTGGGCATCGTCTGCGATGCAAGGATGCACCCGCTCGAGACCATGAACACGCACGAGAAGGCGATGTCCTGGCTGCGCGAGCACCAGCCGCAGGTTGCCGAATCGCTGGAGCGGCCTGGCCACGCGCTGCAGGATTTCCTGTTCCTGCGCCACTTTTCCTACGGCTGCAAGCAGGTGTTCTCGCCGCGGCGCTGGGCGCTGACGGGGGAAGCCGGTCTGTTCCTGGATCCGTTCTATTCGCCCGGCACCGATTTCATCGGGATCGCCAACACCTACATCTGCGATCTGATCGGGCGCGAGCGTGCCGGCAAGCCGTTCGGCTCGCATGCGGAGATCTACCAGCAGCTGTACTTCTCGTTCTACGAGAACACGCTCACCCTGTACCAGGATCAGTACCCGCTGTTCGGCGATACCCAGGTGATGCCGGTCAAGGTGATCTGGGACTACACCTTCTACTGGGCGCTGCTGGCGCCGCTGTTCTTCGCCGGAAAGCTCACCGATGTATCCATGCTGGGCCGGCTGCGGCCGAAGTTCGATGCCGCGCGCGCCTTGAACCTGGCGATGCAGCCGCTGCTGCGGGAATGGGGCGAACGCAATCGCGCGGCCGGGATGGTATCTGCAGCGGTGCACGACGGGCGCATGCTCGACCAGTACCGGATCGACTGGTTCCACGAGATGAACCGCGCACTCAACGACACCCTGGACGACGCGGCCTTCGAGGCGCGCATCGCCGACAACGTGGCGCGCATGGATTGGCTGGCGAACGAGATCCTGACCCGTGCGCGCGCCACGCACCCGCAGATCGGCGACCACGGCCTGGATGCCCTGCTCGTTCGTGAAGCCACGCAACGACCCTCGCTGTCGTCGCAGTGGTACGCCGAGGCGGCCTGAGGCTCGTTACAGCGCACCAGTGCGAGGAGCTTTGCTCCACACGATTACGCCGTAGGCGGTTCGGTACCTGAGGGCACCCGGCTTGCAGGGCCGCGGCCCGCGTGTCTGCGCGTGGGGCCGCGTCCTGTGTTTCGCTTCTGTCGCCGTCAGTCCTGCACTTCCGGGGCCTGACTGATCGATATGGCCGTGGGAGCCTCGTAGTTCGACTGCAGGTAGCCGCGCAGCATGCTGGCGATGCGGATCAGCATGGTCTTGTCGGTCGCGCCGAAGCTCCACGCGGCTCCAATGGCATTGGCGTGCTGGTAGAAATCGGGTTCGCCGACCAGCTGGCCGGTGTCCGCATCCGTCAGCCTGACCTTGACCATGACCGAGGAACCGCCGGCCAGGCCGCCGGCGAAGAACCGCTTGCCGCCGGTGATGAAGCGCACGTAGCGGATCTCGGGCTGGATCCGCAGGGTCCTGCCGCCTGCGCCTGCCTTCGCGTTCCATTCCGCCAGCACCGTGCCGACGCGCTCGTCGAGGTTGGCCTGCAGCATGGTCTTCGCCGCTTCATTGCCCTTCTGGCCGGCAAACGGAGCGCCCATGGCGACCGGCGCCATTTCGAAACGCTGGAACGAATTGAGCGCAACGGCCGCCGGCGCATTCATGGCGCCTTCGGCGGGCGGCGTTGCCTCCTGTGCCCGTGCCACGCCGGCAAGGCAGAACGCCAGCAACGCGCTGCTGATGACTTTGATCATGTTGTCCCCTGTGTCGATGGAAGGCGCCGGGAATCCTTTCCCCGTCCCGGCTGCCGGCACGCATGTTACCGGTCCGTGCGCAACGCGCGGAAGTTCACGCCGCCGCGCGGCGCGCGGGACCGCGCCCGGACGTGGGGCGTGTGACCGCCGGCGAGCGGCCGGATCAGGGCTGGGGCGGCGGCGGGTTCGGCACGTAGATCGCGGTGCCGTGGCCGTACTTCTGCTCTGGGCTGATGTCCACGCCGACTCCGACGCCGCCATAGCTGTGGCGACCGATGCGGCCCCCGCCGGCGCCGACGTTCACTCCGCCGCCTCCGTAGCCGCGTGCGGTGCCGCCGAACACCACGCCGTTTGCACCCAGCTTCGCCGCTTCCTTCTTCAGCCGCTTGATCACCGCATTGTTCTTGTTCTGCTCGCCGTAGGTGAACGCGCCGCTGCTCACGTCGAGCAGCGCGATTTCCTCGTAGGCGCCTGGCGGCGGCGCGTAGTAGATGCGCACCTGCTCGGGCGAGATCGGCGGACGCGGCGTTCCGGTGAGCATGTGGGAACTCGCGCAGGCGCCCAGCAGCAACAGGCCAGACAGGGCCAGACAGCGCAACAAACCGGCCATGACGGTTCTCCAGGAATCGATGAGTGGTTCGATCATCCGCAATGATCGCGTAGACGGCGTGATCCGCGGCAGGAAAACCCGAATGGGAGTTAACCCATGCCGCCGTTGACGCCAATCACCTGGCCGTTGATGTAGCCGGCGGCGTCCGAGCACAGGAAGCCGACCAGCGCAGCGACCTCCTTGGGGGTGCCAGCGCGCCCGGCGGGCACCATCTGGCTGACTTGTTCAGGCGAGAAGCTCGCCTCGGCCATGCTGCCGGCGATCACCCCCGGAGCGATCACGTTGACGGTGATGCCGCGGCTGGCCATCTCCCGCGCCAGCGACTTCGATGCGCCGTGCAACGCGGCCTTGGCCGCGGCGTAGTTGCTCTGGCCGCGGTTGCCGAGCACCGCCGCCACGCTCGAGATGCTGACGATCCGTCCCCATCGGGTACGCGCCATCGGCAGCAGCAATGGCTGGGTCACGTGAAAGAAGCCGTGCAGGGACACGTCGATCACGCGCCGCCACTGGCTGTCGGACATGCCGGCCATCGGTGCGTCGTCGTGGATGCCGGCGTTGTTGACCACGACCTGCACGGGCCCATCGGCGAGCAACGCTTCGATCGCGCCGTGCGCGGCTGCAGCATCGGCGACGTCGAACGCCACCGGCTCGGCGCTGCCGCCGTTCTCACGGATCGCGGCGACTACTGCATCGGCGCGCGCGCGGTTGGCATTGGCGTGGACGATCACATGCAAGCCGTCGGCTGCCAGTTGCCGGCAGATCGCACCGCCGAGATCGCCGCTGCCGCCGGTGACGAGTGCGCGACGCGGCATCGGGCTGGAGGGCATGCGAGTGTCCACGAGCGGAAGATGGGGAGATTGTCGCTTGCACTGCGCGCGGCGTGAAGCGAGGCGGCCTCAGGCCGCGTCGCTACCTTGGCGCAACATCACCACGGCGCGGCCTTCGGCGAGCAGTGTGCCCGCATGCCGGATGCGGAAGGCGTACTGCTGGCTATCCTCGGCCTCGATCAGGACCTCCGCCTCGCCTTCGAGGTCGCCGGGCAGATCGTCAATGCGCGCCACATGCAGCGCGATCCCACGCAGCGCCACGAGCATGCCGGGCGGCGCCTTGCCGCCGCCATCCCGGGCGCGCAATCCGCCGTGCACCGCCATCGCCTGGGCGCCGTACTCGCACAGGTGCAACGCGCGCAGGCGATCGTCGCTGCGCAGCGGATGCGATGGATCGCGGTGGCTGTGCGTCCGCAAGCGAAGGCGCTGCGCATCCCATTCGATCACCTCATCCCACAGGCACATCGCGCCCTGGTGCGGGATCAGCGTGAGCAGCGTGTCGCGGTCGATCATGGGCGCATTGTAGGTGCGACGCGAGTCGCGACACGCGATCCGTCGAGCCAGTGTTTCGCTTAGGCCGCCCCTTGTCCGGGGCCGCTGCGGCGGCTTGACGTCAGTCGCCCGGGGTAAGCGCTCGCGGCGCGGCGCGAGACCAGCAGCGCCAGCACGAAGTTGATCACAACGCCCAGCGCCACCGTGCTGCCGATCGCGCGCAGCACCGGGATCGAGGACAGCGCCAGCAGGCTGAACACCAGCAGGGTCATCAGGCTGCACACGATCAGCGCGTGCAGGGTGCGCAGCTGGTCGGCGTAATCCTCGCCGGCATGGTCGAAGAACAAGGCGTAGTCCAGGCCCAGGCCCGCCGCCAGGATCAGCGCTACCAGGTGGAACAGGTTCAGTTCGACGCCGAAGCCGCGCAGCACCGCCAGGATCAGCAGCGTGGTCAGCGCCATCGGCAGCAGGACGCGACCGACCCGGCCCGGCGCACGCAGCGCGATCCAGACGGTGAGCGCGAGCAGCACCGCGGCCACCGTCAGCGCCAGCAGGACCCGCTCGCGATAGCTGGCCACCAGCGATTCGGAGGCCTGCTTCAGGTCGAGCAGCTGCGCGCCGTTCGCGGCGGCAGTGGTGGCCACTGCCGCAGGATCGGTGAGGCCGGTCAGCGACACGAGCGCGATCGCGTGTCCCGGACGCTCCAGCAGCAAGCCGGCCGTGGTCGCGTGCAGCGGCGTTCCAGCAAGATCGCGCGGCGCGAGCGGCGTGGCACTGCGCGCGCGCTCCACGTCGACGGCGAAATCGGCGAACGCGTCGGTGCGGAACGGACTGTCGGACAGCGCATGCTCCAGCGACTGCGCGAGCTGTTCGCGCGTAGGCAACCGCGCCTGGCGCGCGCGCTGCGTCGCGGCGCTCGGCAGGTAGCGCGCGGCCAGGTCGTAACCGGCAATGACCCGCCGGGCGGTCAGCGCGTCCAGCGCCGGCCGCAGACGCTCGGAGGCCTGCAGCACCGTTTCGACATCGGGGCCTTCCAGCGAGAGCACGTAGCGCACGTCGGGCGCACCCAGTTCGCTGCGCAGCGCGGTGTCGCGCGCCATCGCCGCGGGCGGCACCGGCGTGAGCCTGGACAGATCGTTCTGCCAGAACGCGCCCGGCCGCAGCCACAGCACGAGCACCGCGGCCACAGCCAGCGCCAGTAGCGACCAGCGCGGGCGCGGGATCGCGGCGATGCGCCGCCACAGGATTGCGAGCCGGCGCGATGCGGCAGGATCGCGTGGCGCCGGATCGATCAGCGCAGGCAGCAACAGGCGCGTGGCGAGCGCGGCCGTCAGCAGCCCGGCGATAGTGAACGCCGCGAGCTGCTTGAGCCCCTCCACCCCCGATGCCAGGAAGGTGACGTAGGCGATGCAGGTGGACACCACGCCGGTGGCCAGCGTCGGCCAGATCGCGCGCGCGTTGTTCCAGGGCGAAAGCCCGGCGCGCTGATGGCTGAACAAGTGGATCGGATAATCCTGCACCACCCCGATCAGGGTGAAGCCGAACGCCACGGTGATGCCGTGCACACCCTCGAACAGGAGCGCCACCGCGCCCAGTCCTGCGAGCCCGGCGCTCGCCAGCGGCAGCACGCCGAGCAGCGGGGCCTTCCAACTGCGGTACGCGATCCACAGCAGCAACACCAGGCCGATGGTGTCGACTATTCCGATCCAGCCGGCCTCGCGCTGGGTCCGCCCGCCGATCTCCACCGAAAACGCGCCCGGCCCGGTCATCGCCAGCTGGGTCGACGCATCGCCTCGCACCTTGGCGAACGCGGCCCGGATCGCGTTCACAGCCGTTTCCTGGCCGGTGGGGTCGAAGCCGGCGGCCCTGGTTTCGGCCACCAGCAGCGCCTGCCGGCCCGCCCGGTCGAACCACACCTCGTGCAGCCGATTTGGCGCGTGCGCCGGTTGCCAGCTTTCGGCCAGCTTGAGGGTTTCCAGGGTGGGGTCGGAGGGCAGCAGCGGTTCGATCAGTCCCGCGGCGGGAGACCCCAGGTCCTGCAGGCGCTGGTCGAGTTCGCTGCGCAGATAGTCCGCATCCAATGGTTGGACATCGAGCGTGGGCGACAGCAGGTAGCGGTATGCACGCAGGCGCTCTGGAAACGCCTCCAGCGCAGCCTCTCCGTTCGACACCAGGGTGAACTTCGGATCGTCCGCGAGCGCGTTGCGCAGGCCTTGCGATTGCGCGGCGAGGGTCTGCGCATCGGCGCCGGACAGCGCGACCAGCAGCAGGCGCGAACCGGGGCCTTCGCCGAGTTCGTCGATCAGCAGCTTCTGGGCAGGGGTTTGGGCGGAAGGCATGAACTTGCGCAGATCGCCGCTAAGCTCGAGCCGCTGCGAAATCGCCCAGCCGGCGACGGCCAGAAGCGCCAGCCACAGCAGGGCCAAAGCGATCCTCGTTCTGGCAGCGAACGGCTTCATGCCAGCCCAATACTCCCCGTGCGCAGATCATCCGCCGCGCGCGCGGCATGGGGGTTGTTGCGATCGGCAGGTTCGACGCGGGCGGGCATCGCATCAGACTAGCAGCCCGCAGTGTCGCCACTGGAGCCGGATTGCACGGACGGATGACTTGTGGGAGCGAGCTTGCTCGCGATTGCCTGCACCTGATGACGAACAGGGCGATCGCGGCTGAAGCCGCTCCCACAGGCTGCTTCCAGAGTGACGCCGAACGCGCTACCCGGTTTCGCCCTGGCACAGCGCGGTCAGCGCCGCGGCATCGGCCTCGTCGCCGGCCGCGCGCGCCGCCGTGGCCAGCAGCGTGCGCTGCACTTCGACGCCCTTGGCCGGTACGGTCTCGATGCAGCGCAGTTCGGCGCCGCGCCCGTACAGCAGGATCTGCTTCAGCCGCGTCGCCAGCCCGGCGTCCTTCGGCGTCAGCACAAGGGTCCATCGCGCCCGGGTGCCCTGCGAGGCGATGCGGAAATCGCGTTCGAGCCTGGCCTGGTCGCCGGCGAGCATCGCGCCGAAGCTCGATTGCAGGCTCGCCAGTTCGGGCACGCGGGTCAGCGAATAGGTCCGCGACTTGCCTGCCCGCTCGATCGTCGCCTGGCCGGCGTCGCCCTTGGACGAAACGATCGTGGTGGTCTCCAGATAGGGACTGCGTACCTGCCGGACCAGGGTGTCCTCGCGCGGGCGCAGGTACTCGCCCGACAGTCGCAGCGGCTCTTTCAGCAGCCGCGACTCGCGTACCTCGACGAAGCTGGTACGCATCGGCGCCGGCCGTGCCAGCCGCGCCAGCACCCACCCGGCATCGACCTGCGCCGGCTGATCAACCGCCGGCTGCGCGGCGGCCCACGGCAGTACGGCGCTGGACAGCAGCATCATCCAGCACAGGCGCAGCGTGTGGCTGCGCGCGCGCATCGTCGGGGTGCGGTTGCCAGAAGTCATAGAAGTTGAACCAGTTATAGGGGGCCGAGCGGGCGCAAGTCTCCAGCCGCGATGCGTAACGCCGGATAAGTGCCGACAACGCCGCCGCGCGCTGTCCGCGCGGCACCTCGATGCCGTCGGCGAACGATTCGAAGACTAGTTCGTAACGGTTGCCGCCGCGGTACAGGCCGAAGCCCAGCACCACCGGCACCTTCAGTGCCGCGGCGATCAGCCACGGTGCGGTCGGAAAACGTGCCTCCGCCCCCAGGAACGGCGCCGGCAGGCTCGGCTCGTCGCCGCGCACCCGATCCACCAGCATCGCCACCATGGCGCCCGCGCTGCAGGCCTGATGGATCGCCATGACGATCGACGGCCCGTCCTGGCTGGCATCGATCACCCCCGCGGCGATCTCGGGATTCAGCTCGTCCAGCAACTGGGTCATGACCGGACTCTGCTGCTTGTCCAGGACCACCCGGATCGTGTACTCCGGACGCCTGCGTGCGAGCACGCGCAGCACTTCGAAACTGCCCAGGTGCGAACCGAACAACAGCACGCCCTTGCCGCGGTCGAGCGCGGCATGGATGTCGTCCAGCCCGTGCAGCGCGACGTCGAAGGCGTCGATGCGGCCGCCCAGCAGGAACACCCGGTCCAGGATGGTGGAAGCGAACGTGTACACATGGCGCGCACCGTCGCGCAGGCCGGCCGGGCGACCGAGCACGCGGGTGAGGTATTCGATCGACGCACGACGCTCCGGAGCGCGCACCAGGGTGAAGTAGGCCGTGATCGGATACAGGCACAGCCGCGCGACGGCGCGGCCACCGTAACGCGCGATCGAACGGATCAGCCAGATCGCGAACCGACCCCCGCCTTCGGGACGCTGCTTCCAGTCGGTCATACCGCCACCACTTCGCCGCTGGCGATCAGCGCGCCGTCGGCATGCAGGACCCGGAAGCGCCAGCGCGGCCGCTCGCCTTCGAGCTCGATGGTGGCTGCCTGTTCCGGCAGCAGCGGCCGCACGAACTTCACCTGCGGCAGGCGCAGGCCGCCAAGCGTGCCGTTCGCCGCTTCGATGGCGGCGATCACCCGATCCAGGATCACCACGCCTGGCACCAGCGGGCGCCCGGGGAAATGCCCCGGCAGGCAGCGGTGGTCCGCAGGGACGGAGACGGGTACGGGGAAATGCATTCGAGCAGCTTAGCAACGCCGCCGGCAAAGCCTTGTCGTGCTCCGGAGCCGGCCGCGGGCGGGTGGGCGAGCGTGGCTGCCGTGAGTCTGGCTAGGCTGCCGGGCGCCGGCGCAGCAGCGCAACGACCTCGTCATGCGCGCGGCGTGCCAGCGCCTGGCGCTGCCCGATCGCGCCCTCGCCGGCGGTGGCGATCGGCTGCCCGAAGCGCACCCGGATGGTGCCCGGCCGGACCGCGAAGAACCCCTCCGCCGGCAGCACCGCGCCGGTCCCTTCCAGCGCCACCGGAAGCACGTCCACGCCGGCATCGATGGCCGACTGGAACGCCGCTCCCTTGAACGGGGCGACCGCGCCGTCGCGGCTGCGCGTGCCTTCCGGGAAGATGCACAGCTGGGCACCGCCCTTGACCAGCTGCGCCGCACTGCGCAGCACCGCCGGCGCGGCGCGAGGATTGTCGCGATCGATGAACAGCATGCCCATGCCGCGGGCGTACCAGCCCACGAACGGAACCCTGGTCATTTCCTGCTTGAGCAGGAACAGCAGCGGCACCGGCACGGCACGGAACAGCGCGCAGATATCGATCACCGACTGGTGATTGGACACCAGCATGTGCGGGCGCGACCAGTCGATGTGTTCGGCACCTTCCACCACCAGGTCGGCGCCGGCGCCGCCCAGCAGTCCAGGCGCCCACAAGACCGAGGCCATGCGCAGCGGCAGATCGCGCCGCCCGGTGATGGCCAGCACCGCCATCGCCGCGCTGATGCAGCCGGCGGTCCATAACAGGGTGAACGCGAATTGCAGTCCGTTGAAGAGTGACCACGCCAGTGCCTTCGCCTGCTGGGCGCGGCTGGACGTGGTGCGCAGTTCCATTTGTCGCATTCGGCTTCGATCCATGTGTTTCGAAGCGCCAAGGATACCGTGACGCCCTGCGCACTTCGCCGCGTCAGCGGAACAGGTCGCGCCAGAACGCGGGCCCCAGCCGCGACATGCGGCCCGCAAAATCCGCGAAATTGCGGTAGCGCCCCGGAAAACGCCGCTTGCGGTACAGGTACTCCAACAGGAAGAAGCCGCCAACCAGTCCGTAATTGAGCCAGTTCGCGAACCACGACCACTGCGCCTCGGTCACTGCCACCGGCGGGACGATACCCACGCTGCCCAGCAGGCCGTTGGGCACCGCGATGGCCGCCAGCACCAGGTTGCATGCCCCCAGCGCCGCCAGCACCACGGTCCAGGCCAGGGTCAGGCGGCGCGTGTAGACGCGCAACTCCGGTTCCAGCGCATCGGGGGCTTTTCGTTCGAGTGCCGAGACGATGCGGGTGATGAGCGGAAGCCGCCCGGCACGCAGCGTTCGCCCGAAGCTCCAGCCGATCAGACCGATGAACGCCACCGGCACCAGCAGCAATGGCAGCTGTGCATAGGACGAGCGCGCCAGCCCGACCAGGGCGAGGCCGATCACCAGCAGGACCAGCCATGCACGCGCGCGTCGTGCCAGCAGGCCTTCGACCAGCGCCATCAGCGCGATCACCGCCAGCGCGCAGGCCGCCAGCGGTCCGCTGTCGCGCAGGCTCGCCGCGTGCGCCAGGAACGGATAGGCGATCGCCAGCGCGACGCGCAGCGCCGGCACCAGCCAGGGCGGGGAGTACGGCGGAGTCATGGCGCGTCCGGCGGAGGCGACCGCGCCTGCACGCGAGCGTGCGGGCGCGACCGCGTCAGGTGGTCCGGTTCTGCTCCACATGCGCCGAGAGCGCGCGCAGCGAGCCGAAAATGCGCTTGTTGTCGTCGTTTTCGGAGCGCAGCTGGAACCCGTAGGTCTTCGAGATCGCGAGCGCCAGTTCCAGTGCATCGATCGAATCCAGGCCCAGGCCGGCGTTGAACAGCGGCGCCTCCGGATCGATCCCCGCCGGATCCACCCCGTCCAGATTCAGGCTTTCCACGAGCAGTTGGGCGAGCTCGAGCTCGGCGGGGGTTTGGGCGGACATTCAGGGTTCCCGGAGATGCGGTACGGAGGGGCCACACAGGCCGCGCGCTATCATTCGCGCCCCGAATTCTAGCGTATGGGCCGTGGTTCACCACGCATGTCATCGATGACCACCGAAGCCAAGGAAGCGAACCTCCCGGTCGCCGAACCCCGAGTGCAGGACGCCGATGTGCTGGTCATCGGCGGTGGTCCGGCGGGCACGACTGCCGCCACGCTGCTTGCACGCAAGGGCTGGAAGGTCGTCCTGCTGGAGAAGGCCAGGCATCCGCGTTTCCATATCGGAGAGTCGCTGCTGCCGATGAACCTGCCGATCCTGGAGCGGCTGGGGGTGCTGGAACAGGTACGTGCGATCGGCGTGCACAAGGTCGGCGCCGACTTTCCGGTCCCGGACGAGGCCGGCACCACCCATGTGTTCCGCTTCGAACGCGCGATCGATCCGCAGTACGGCTACGCCTTCCAGGTCAGGCGCGATGAATTCGACCAGCTGCTGTTCAACCACGCACGCGCCAACGGCGTGGATGCGCGCGACGAAATAGCCGTGGAGCGCGTGGAGTTCGAAGGCGATCGTCCGCGCACCGCACTCGCGCGCGACAAGGCCGGGAACGCACACACGTTCCGCTTTCGCTACCTGGTCGATGCCAGCGGCCGCGACACCTTCCTGGGCAACAAGCTCAAGCTCAAGCGCAGGAGCAGGCTGCACCAGTCCGCCGCGATCTTCAGCCATTTCAGGGGCGTGACCCGTCGCGACGGCGCGGATGCAGGCAACATTACCGTGGACCGCTTCGAGCACGGCTGGTACTGGCTGATCCCGCTGCGCGACGACGTGATGAGCGTGGGCGCAGTGTGTTTTCCCGAGTACCTGAAACAGCGACGCGGCGACAACGAGACGTTCCTGATCCAGACGCTGCAGGCCAGGCCTTCGGTCTGGGCGCGCATGGGCGATGCCGAACGCATCGCGCCGGTGCACGCCACCGGCAACTATTCCTATACCTGCAGCCGGATGACGGGCCCGGGCTGGGTGATGGTCGGGGACGCCTACGCCTTCATCGATCCGGTGTTTTCGTCCGGCGTCTTCCTTGGCATGAACAGCGCCGAGCGTGCGGTCGAGGTCGTCGACGGGGCGCTGCGCGAGCCCGGCCGAGAATCCGCGCTGCAGCGGGCGATGGAAAAGCGGCTCAAACGAGGCCTCGGGCACTTCTCCTGGTTCATTCATCGCTTCACCACGCCGGTCATGCAGCATCTGTTCGCGCATCCGCGCAACGACTGGCAGCTGGAGCAGGCGGTGATTTCGATGCTCGCCGGCGACGTGTTCGACAACCGTGCCGTACTGCGACGGCTGCGGATCTTCCGCCTGCTCTACGCCGCCAATGCCCTGGCCATGGCGCCGCGCGCGGTGCGCGGCTGGCTGAAGCGCCGTCGCCAGATTGGACAATCGTTCGACGGCGACACGCTCCAGGCGGGAAACCCTTGAGCCGCCCGGTTTCGCATACGCCTTCCTTTTCGGCCGCCCTCGCGGTCGATTACGAACATGCCGATTCGCCGCAGGCGCTGCTGGCCGACGCTTCGGTGCTGGCCGTGCTCGGCTTCGGCAGCGCTGCGCCGGCGTACGACGACCCGCGTTATCTGCGCGTGCCGCTGCAACCGCATGGCGCGGTACCGTCCGGAAGCACCCCATATGAAGTCTGGCGCGCGAACGCGCCTGTCCATAGCGGACGCGAAGGCGATATCGCCTGGGCGACCGATGGCGAATTGCTGTTCGGCGCGATCGAAGTGGACGAGGCCGCCATCGGCGTCGCCGCCGCGGCCCGCCACGCCTATGCGCGCATGACCGGCTTCCTGCAGGCCAGCGGCACTCCGCACCTGCTGCGGGTCTGGAACTACCTGGATGCGATCACCCAGGGCGAAGGCGACACCGAGCGCTATCGCGAGTTCTGCGTCGGTCGCGCACAGGGGCTGGGCGACTTCGATGCCACGCAGCTGCCCGCCGCCACCGCGATCGGCCGCAGCGACGCCGAGCGCGTGGTCCAGGTCTACTGGCTGACCGCGCGCATGCCCGGGACGCCGGTGGAGAACCCGCGCCAGGTCAGCGCGTACCGCTACCCGCGCCAGTACGGACCGCAGCCGCCGAGCTTCGCCCGCGCCATGCTGCCGCCGACCGATGGCATGCCGCTGCTGATTTCCGGCACGGCCGCGGTGGTCGGCCATGCCTCCCAGCACGCCGGCGAACTGCAGGCGCAGCTGGACGAGACTTTCCGCAATTTCGACAGCCTGATCGGCGCCGCGCGCGTCCGGCGCCCGGAGCTGTCGCCCCATTTCGACGCCAGCAGCCGACTGAAGGTCTACGTGCGCGACGATCACGACCTGCCCCAGGTCGAACAGGCGCTGCAGGCCCGCTTCGGCGACAGCGTGCCGCGGATCCTGCTGCACGCCGCCATCTGCCGGCGCGAACTGGCCGTGGAGATCGACGGCGTCCACGGCACTTGATCGCCACGCGCCAGGGCGCATATTGCGCCCGAACGACGGCGATTCCGCCGCACCGGAGGAAGACGATGGGACTGATCAGCCTGGTCTGGGGCATCTTCGCCATGCTGTGGATGGTGCTCGCCCTGATTCCGCTGCTTGGATGGGGCAACTGGTTCCTGATTCCCTTCGCCGCGGTCGGCGCGATCATCGCCGCGATCGGCATCGCCCTGACCTCGCGCGAGAAGCGCGGGCGCGCTAAGGCCGGCCTGGTGCTCAACGGCATCGTGATCATCGTGGCCATGTGGCGGCTGGGACTGGGCGGCGGCGTCATCTGAAGCCCGTGGGAGCGGCCTTGGCCGCGATTGCTTTTTCCCGGGCCTGCATCGAAAGTCCAAGGCAATCGCGGCCAAGGCCGCTCCCACTCTAGAATGCGCGCATGAGCTACCCCTTCGAGCGCCCGCGGCGGATGCGCCGCGACGAGTTCTCACGCCGGTTGATGCGCGAGCACGTCCTGACGGTCGACGACCTGATCTATCCGGTGTTCGTGCACGAACTCCATGGCCGTGCGGCAGTGCCGTCCATGCCGGGCGTGGACCGGGTTTCGGTCGACGAACTGCTGCGCATCGCTGAGCAGGCCAGCGAACTGCGCGTTCCGGCGCTGGCGCTGTTCCCGGTGACGGCGCCCGAGGCGAAGTCGGCTGCCGCCGAGGCCGCATGGGCCGAGGATGGGCTGTGCCAGCGCGCGGTGCGCGCCCTGAAGTCGCGGTTCCCCGAACTGGGCGTGATCACCGACGTGGCGCTGGATCCATATACCTCGCACGGCCAGGACGGCCTGGTCGATGCCACCGGATACGTGGTCAACGACGAGACGGTCGAGGCACTGGTGAAGCAGGCGCTCTCGCACGCCGCGGCGGGCGCCGACGTCGTGGCTCCCAGCGACATGATGGACGGGCGCATCGGCGCGATCCGCGGCGCGCTGGAACAGGAAGGTTTCATCCATACCCGGATCCTGGCCTATGCCGCCAAGTACGCGTCCGGTTTCTACGGACCGTTCCGCGATGCCGTGGGCAGCGCCGGCGCGCTGGGCAAGGGCAACAAGAACACTTACCAGATGGACCCGGCCAATTCCGACGAGGCACTGCGCGAGGTGGCACTGGACCTCGACGAAGGCGCCGACATGGTGATGATCAAGCCCGGCCTGCCCTACCTCGACATCGTGCGCCGGGTGAAGGACGAATTCGGCGCGCCGACGTTCGTCTACCAGGTCAGCGGCGAGTACGCGATGTTGAAGGCCGCGGCGCAGAACGGCTGGCTCGACGAGCGCGCCTGTGCGCTCGAGGCGCTGGTGTCGATCAAGCGCGCCGGTGCCGACGGGGTGCTGACCTACTTCGCGCTGGACGCGGCGCGCTGGCTGCGCGATCGCCTGTAGCAGCGCCGCTTCGGCGCGACGGCTCGCGGAGAGCGGAAATCGGGCCGAAGCTGAATTCCCATCTCATCGGCACACGCATCGCATGATCCGCAGGGCTACCGCCGACGACGCTCCCGAGATCGCCAGGCTATCGGCCCAGCTGGGGTATCCAGCCGCGATCGCCACCTTCGCCGAGCGCCTGCGCCAGCTGCAGTCCCGCGACACGCATGCCGTGCTCGTCCATGAGGGAGAAGGGAATCGACTGGCCGGATTCGTCGGACTGGAACAGCGGTTGATGATCGAAAGCGGGGAGCGTGTGGAGATCGTCGGCCTGGTGGTGGACGAGCAGGCACGCCGGACCGGCACCGGCCGCCGCCTGGTCGCCGCCGCCGAAGATTGGGCGCGCGCCCGCGGCATGCCGGAACTGTTCCTGCGTTCGAACGTCCTGCGCACCGAGGCGCATCCGTTCTACGAGCAGCTTGGTTTCCTGCGGACCAAGACCCAGCATGCCTATGTCAAGCCGCTACGCTGAGCGCTGGCACGCCGGAGTAGACTGCCAGGGCCACGCAAACAGAGGTCATCGGTGATGAGCAAGCACTACGCCGTCTTCGGCCATCCTGTCGCGCATTCGCTCTCGCCGCGCATCCATGCCGCATTCGGCCGACAGGTCGGCATCCCGGTCGATTACGTCGCCATCGACGCCGAGCCGTCGACGTTCGAGGAAGCGCTGTCGGTGTTCGCCGAGCGCGGCGGCGCAGGCGCCAACATCACTTCGCCGCTGAAGGAAGTCGCGTTCACCCTGTGCAGCGACGCCACCGAGCGGGCGCGCCGCGCCGGCGCCGCGAACACCCTGGTGCGCAACGGCGACACCTGGCACGGCGATAACACCGACGGCGCCGGGCTGGTGCGCGATCTCACCGGTCGCCACGCGCTTGACCTGCGCGCGCGCCGCACCCTGCTGATCGGGGCGGGTGGCGCGGCGCGTGGTGTCGCTCCGGAACTGCTCGACGCGGGCATCGGCGACCTGTTCATCGTCAACCGGACCTCGCATCGCACCGACGCCCTGGTCGACCTGCTCGGCCAGCCCGGACGCGTGCACCCGCGCTATATCGACGACCTGGCCGCGCTCGGCGAGTTCGACCTGATCGTCAACGCCACCTCGGCCGGGCGCGCCGGGCAGTTGCTGCACCTGCCGCCGTCGCTGGTCGGGCGACGTACCGCGGCGGTCGATCTGAACTATGGCGAGGCGGCGATTCCGTTCCTCGCGTGGGCGCGCGCCAATGGCTGCCACGACATGATCGACGGCCTCGGCATGCTGGTCGAACAGGCCGCGATCAGCTTCGCCCGCTGGCACGGCGTGGAGCCGGATACCGACCCTGTGTACGGCGAACTGCGCGCCGAACATGCGCGGCTGGTGACCGCGGACTGATCGAATCCCGGCCTAGACCCGGCCGGCGAGGTACTCATCCTTCAGCCGTACGTAGTGCTGAGCGCTGTAGTACAGCGCCTCGATCTCGGCGTCGGTGAGCCGGCGCGCGAAACGGGCCGGGCTGCCAAGCCACATCTCGCCTTCCCCGACCTCCCTGCCTGGCGTAATCAGCGCGCCGGCGCCGACGAAACCGTGCCTGCGGACCACCGCGCCGTCGAGCACGGTGGCGCCCATGCCGATGAGGCAGGCGTCCTCGATCCGGCAGGCGTGGATGATCGCCTTGTGGCCGATGGTGACGTCCTCGCCGATGACGGTGGCGAAGCCGCCCAGCTTGGCGTGCGGGCCGTCGTGGCTGACGTGGATCACCGTGCCATCCTGGATGTTGCTGCGCGCCCCGATGCGGATGAAGTTGACGTCGCCGCGTACCACGGTGAACGGCCAGACCGACACGTCTTCGCCCAGGACCACATCGCCGATCACGCTGGCGAACGGATCGACGTAGACGCGCTCGCCGAGCGTGGGCACGGTGCCGCGATAGGGGCGCAGGTTGTTCATGGCGTCATTCTAGAGCCAGTGCCACGGAGTGGGACGGCGACTACACTGCCGCGCATGGACCCGATCGACGCCACGCACGTCAGCGAACTCGAACCCACGCGCGCGCGCCTGCGTTCGGCCTGGCAGGCGGCCAAGCCCGACTACGCGCAGCGGCGGGCCGACCTGCAGCGGTTGCGGCGTGCGCTCAAGGCGCAGCTCGAGACCATGGCCGAGCGGATCTCGCAGGACTTCGGCGGTCGTTCGCGGCACGAGAGCCTGATCGCCGACGGCATGACCGTGCTGGGCGAAATCGATCACCTGCTGCGCCACCTGCGCGGATGGATGAAGCCGCGGCGCGTGCCGGTGGGCTGGAGCTTCTGGCCGGCGCGCGCGGAGGTGCGGCCCGAGCCAGTCGGCGTGGTTGGCGTGATCGCACCGTGGAACTATCCGGTCAACCTGGCGCTGATTCCGCTCGCGACCGCGATCGCCGCGGGCAATCACGTCTATCTCAAGCCGTCCGAGCACACGCCGCGCAGCGCGCAGTTCCTGCGCGAACTGCTGGCCGAGGTCTTTCCGCCCGATCGCGTTGCGGTGGCGCTGGGGGATGCGGAGGTCGCAGCGGCGTTCGCCGCCCTGCCCTTCGACCATCTGGTGTTCACCGGATCCACCGCCGTCGGTCGCAAGGTGATGGCCGCTGCGGCGCGCAATCTCACGCCGGTGACGCTGGAACTGGGCGGCAAGTCGCCGGCGATCGTCTGCGAGGATTTCCCGCTGGAGCTGGCTGCCGCGCGCCTGGCCACCGGCAAGTGGTTCAACGGCGGCCAGACCTGCATCGCACCCGACTATGTGCTGGTGGACGCCGGTCGCCGCGATGCGCTGGTGCAGGCCCTGCAGCGCGAGCTCGCCACGCGCTACGGCAGCGGCAACGAAGGCGACTACACCCGCATCGTCAACGCCGCGCAGTTCGCGCGCCTGCAGGGGTATTTGGACGATGCCCAGGCACGCGGCGCGCACGTGCTGCGCATCGGCGAATCGGATGCCCCCTCGCGACGCTTCGCGCCTGCGCTGGTCCTCGACGCGCCAGATGATGCCCAGCTGATGCAGGAGGAAATCTTCGGTCCGATCCTGCCGATCAGGACCTACGCATCGCTCGACGAGGCGATCGCCTACGTCAACGCACATGATCGCCCACTGGCGCTGTATCCCTTCAGCAACGACAGGGCGCGGGTGGAGCGCATCCTGAGCAACACGCTCGCGGGCGGCGTCACCGTCAATGACACGCTGATCCATTTCGGCGTCAACGCCCTGCCCTTCGGCGGCGTCGGCGCCAGTGGCATGGGCGCCTATCACGGCCGCGCCGGGTTTGACGCAATGAGCAAGCAACTGTCGGTGATGTGGCAGGCCCGGCGCGCAGGCAGCGATCTGCTCAAGCCACCGTACGCGAAGATCGAACGTTTCATCCGCATGCTGGTGCGTTGAGCCGGTTCAGAGCATGCGCCGCAGGGTGTCGTCGCGACGCCAGAAGTGGTGGTACAGCGCCGCCAGCACGTGCAAGCCGATCACCCAGTAGAACGCTTCGCCGACCGTCGTGTGCCAATGCTCGAAGGTCGCGGCGAGATCCTCGTTCTTCGCCAGCGGCGAGGGCAGCGCGATGTCGGTGAACGGCAGGTACAGCGGCCGGTGCTCGAGCCACAGCGTGGTCAAGCCCATCAGCGGCATGCCGGCCAGAAACAGATAGAGCGCGATGTGGGTAGCCCTGGCAACGGCATGCTGCCAGCGCGGCAGCGGCGGTACGATCGCCGGTTCCGGGTCGCGCACGCGCAGACGCAATCGCCACCACAACAGCGCGAATATCGTCAGCCCCAGCCAGAAATGGCTCTGCATCATCGCGGTGCGCTGCGGCGTGCCGCGCGCGAACAGCCCGCGCTGCTCCATCGCCAGGTAGACCAGCAGCACCAGCAGCGCCATCAGCCAGTGCAAACGCCGGCGACCGGGCGAATAGCGTTCGCGCGACTCCATCTGCAGTCCTCGTGCGGGGTGCGGGCATGGTAGCCTCGCCGGCGCGTCCCCGCAGCACAGGCCCGCGCATGAAGATCGCAAGCTGGAACGTCAATTCGCTCAACGTGCGCTTGCCGCATCTGCAACGCTGGCTCGACGAAGCCAGGCCCGACGTGGTCGCGCTGCAGGAAACCAAACTCGAGGACGCCCGTTTCCCCGATGCGGCGCTGGCCGAACTCGGCTATCGCAGCGTCTTCTGCGGGCAGAAGACCTACAACGGTGTGTCGTTGGTCAGCCGTCTCCCGTTTGTCGGCGAATGCATCACCGCCATCCCGGCCTTCGACGACCCGCAAAAGCGCGTGCTGGCGGCCACGATCGGCGGCGAGCCCGGCTCGCCCCAGGCACTGCGGATCGTCGACCTGTACGTGGTCAACGGCGAGGCCGTCGGCAGCGAGAAGTTCGAATACAAGCTGCGCTGGCTGGCCGCGGTGCGCGAGTGGCTGCGCCAGGAGCTGGAGCAGCATCCGAACCTGGTGGTGCTCGGCGACTTCAACATCGCACCCGACGATCGCGACGTGCACGATCCCAAGCGCTGGCGCGAGAAGATCCTGTGCTCCACGCCCGAGCGCGAGGCGCTGGGCTCGCTGCTGTCGCTCGGGCTGCACGACAGCTTCCGCCTGTTCAACGAAGATGCCGGCCACCACAGCTGGTGGGACTACCGGCTGGCGGCGTTCCAGCGCGGCTGGGGCCTGCGCATCGACCTGGTGCTGGTCAGCGACGCGCTGCGCGGCCGCTGTACGTCCGCGGGCATCGACCTGGAACCGCGGCGCTGGGAACGCCCCAGCGACCACACCCCGGTCTGGGTTGAAATCGCCGACGCGTGACTGGTGCGGACGCGTTGCAAAGAAAAAGGCCCGGCTTGCGCCGGGCCTTCCACTCGAATCCCTGAGAAACGTCTTGTCTGTGTGTTACGCGATCAGCGTACGCGACCACGACGGAACAGGTTGACGATTGCGAGCAGGATGACCGCGCCGACCAGCGACACGACCAGGCTCATGACGGAAAAACCGTCGTTGATGGATCCGGCGCCGACCAGCGGGCCGATCAACCAGCCACCGATGAACGCGCCGACGATACCGACGACCACATTGAGCAGGATGCCCTGCTGCGCATCGGTTTTCATGATCATGCTGGCAAGCCAGCCAACGACGCCACCCACGATCAACCAGATGATGATGCCCATTCTCGACTCCTTAGACAGGTGAACGATGGAAGTGCTCCCCTGCGTGGGGGCGGGGCAAGTCTGGGCGGCCCTACGTGACGGTCGCGTCAGCGAGACCCGGACCGGAACGGGGTGGATGCCGGTCCCCTGCGTTGTAGCCGAATTATGCGATCAGCGCATGCTGCCGCGCAGCAGCGCGAGCAGCGCGTCGCGCGGCAACTTGCCTGTATCGTTGCGTGGCAATGCATCGACGCGCCTGAGCGGACGCGGAAGAAAGGCGGGGTCGACCGCTTCGCGCAGAGCCGCAAGGATCCGTGTTTCGTCCAGCGTTGGCGCCACCGCCAACGCAGCGATCCTGCGTACGCCGCCGATCTGTTCGTCGAGCTGGAACACCACCCCATCGACGACGCCCGGAATCGCCTGCAACTTGCGCGTCAGGTCGCCGAGCGATGCGCGCTTGCCCGCGATCTCCAGCAGATCGGCATTGCGACCGCGCAGTTCGAAGCGGCCATCGCCGAGCACTTCAACCAGGTCGGCAAGTTTCACCGGCGCGGCGAGATGCTTCGCGCGCACCAGCGCGCCGTCGGGCTGCGGCATCACCGAAACCCCCGGCAATGGCGACCACGCGGCATCGCGTGCGGTGCGGCGCGTGGCGATCACGCAGGTCTCGGTGGAGCCGAACATCTCGCGCACTTCGCAGCCGAAGCTGGCTTCCGCCGCCGCCGCCAGTTCCGCCGGAAGCGGCGCGGTGGCCGAGACGATGCCGGCCAGCGCGGGCAGCGCCACGCCCGATTCCACCAGCGCGCGCAGGTGCACCGGCGTGGTCACCAGCAGCCGATGTCCGCGGGCGTGCGTCAGCGCATCGGCGATGTCGTGCGGGAAAAACGGCCGCGCCGCGTGCACCGCCGCGGGCGCGAACAGCGGCAGCAGCACGGACAACTCCATCCCGTACATGTGCTGCGGCGGTACCGTCGCGACCACATGGGCGATCTCGTGCTGCGGCCATAGATCGCGTAGCGCCGCCAGGTTCTGCTCGGTACTGGTGCGGAAGCTGCGCCAGGTCTTGGGGTTGGGCACCGGGACGCCGGTGCTGCCGGAGGTGAAGCCGATGACCGCCAGCGCATCGTCGTCCACGCACGGCACCGGTCCGTCCTGTAGCGGCAGCACGGCCGGCAGTTTCCACGACTGGATCCCGGAAATCTCGCCATCGCTCACGCAGTAGCTGTCGGGGTGACTGGCACGCACACCGGCGACTACGGCCGGGGTGCGCGAGGGCGGCAGCAGGTTGACCTGCCGACGGACTGCGGCCGCGCACAGGGTCACCACGAAACGGTACCGGTCCTCGCACAGGTTGATCGCGTGCCGTCCTTCGGGAAGCATCGCCGCCACTGCGCGGACATGGCCCAGGAAACGGCCGAGCGCGACCGGGCCTTCGGCGTCGAAGGCCACGGCCCGCTGCGCGTCGCCGTCGGCAATCGGCTTTGGCCCCGCCTGACCGGATCCTGGGCGGCCGAAGCCCTCGTTGTCGCGTCCCAGAACCGCGGACATCATTCTGCTCCCGGCGCGTCGAGCGCCGTTCCTCCCCGCTTTGTAGCTTACGCTGACCAGCCTGACAGGCGCGAACGGTCCGCATGCCCAGCCCGCCCACCGCCAACCGGATCGGCCCCGTCCGCTGGGTGCAACTGCCGCACCCGGCCGGAATCGCCGCGCAGTCGCTGGCCCAGACCTGGTTGGCGCAGGAACTGGGTGTGGAAGAAGCCGCGCTGGCGATGTCGCGCGATCCGCACGGGCGCCCGCGCCTGCCGGCGGCCCCGACCGGGCACGACGTGAGCTGGAGCCACAGCGGCGACCGGCTGCTGGTGGCGTTGAGCGAGGGCGTGGATGTCGGCGCCGACCTGGAACGCCTGCGCCCGCGCCCGCGCGCGCTGGAGCTGGCGCGGCGCTTCTTCGAACCGGGGGAAACCGCCTGGCTCGAATCGCTGCCGGCGCCTGCGCGCGAAACCGCCTTCGTGCGCCTGTGGTGTGCAAAGGAAGCGGTGCTCAAAGCGCATGGTCGCGGCATCGCCTTCGGCCTGCACCGGTTCCGGGTCGGCGAGCACGACGGAGCGATGCGTCTGCTGCAGGCCGATCCGGCGCTGGGACCGGAGCACGCCTGGTCGCTGCATGAGTTCATGCCGCTGCCGGGCTACCACGCCGCGCTGGCCTGGCGCGCGCCTGTCTGACAGCGCCGCTCGCGCATGACGGGTGTGCCGGGCCGCAGTGCGCGCCGATCCGGTCGCCTCGCAGCGTCGCTTCTACAATGTGGCAATGACCGAGCCTCTGCGCCGCGAACTGGAAGCCGGAATGCAGGCGCTAGGCGTCGATATCGCGCATGCCGATGCACTGCTCGCCTATCTCGCCCTGCTCGACCGCTGGAACCGTACCTACAACCTGACCGCGATCCGCGATCCGCACGCGATGGTGGCCAAGCACCTGCTCGATTCGCTGGCGATGCACAACCACCTGGACGGGATCGGATCGCTGGCCGACCTGGGCACGGGGGCAGGCCTGCCGGGCATTCCGCTTGCCATCGTCCATCCGCAGCTGCAGGTCGCGCTGGTGGAAAGCAGCGGCAAGAAGGCACGGTTCCTGCGCGAGGTCGTGCGGGCCCTGGGCCTGGCCAACGTGCAGGTGCACGAAGCCCGGATCGAGTCGGTCGATGCCTCCGGCCGCTTCGACGCCATCACCGCGCGCGCACTGGCCACCCTGCCGCTGATCCTGCAGCTCGGCGGGCACCTGCTGGCGCCGCACGGGAAGCTGCTGGCCATGAAGGGCGTGGTGCCGGAAGACGAGATCGCCGGATTGCCGGCGGGCTGGCAGGTGGAGGCGATCCATCCACTGCGGGTACCTGGGCTGGAGGCGGAACGGCATCTGGTGGTGGTGCGGCGGGCCGACCCGGTCGGTTGAAGCATTCGCCGCTGCTGCGCGCTTTGGAGCTTTCGAAGGCCAGTCCGGCGGCGACCCAGGCCTCGCGCGACCGCCGGCACGGCCTCAGGACGCGCCGGGACGCGTTGTGAGGCGCCAGCAGGCGCATTTAATCGCCGCCGCGGCCGCACCGCGGCCGTGGCGCGGCATAATCCCTGACCCGGGCGCCTCCGCTGCACCGGGACCCCGCGAAATTCCAACGAGGCGCCTCCAGCGCATGGCCCGGATCATTGCTGTCGCAAACCAGAAGGGCGGGGTCGGCAAGACCACCACCGCCGTGAACCTGGCCGCGGCGCTGGCCGCCACGCCCAAGCGCGTACTGCTGGTCGACCTGGACGCGCAGGGCAACGCCACGATGGGCAGCGGCGTCGACAAGCACGCGCTGCAGGCATCGACCTGCGATGTCCTGCTCGAAGAGCAGCATGCCGACGCGGCGATCGTGAAATCGGCCGAGGGTTTCGACCTGATGCCCGGCAACACCGACCTGACCGCGGCCGAAATCGAGCTGATGGACGAAGCTGGGCGCGAACAGCGCCTCAAGCGCGCGCTCGATCCGCTGCGCGAGCGCTACGACTTCATCATCGTCGACTGCCCGCCGGCGCTGTCGCTGCTCACGCTCAATGCGCTCACCGCCGCCGACAGCGTGCTGGTACCGATGCAGTGCGAGTACTACGCGCTCGAAGGCCTCACCGCCCTGCTGCAGACGATCGATGCGCTGAAGGCCAAGCTCAACCCCGCGCTCGAGATCGAAGGCGTGTTGCGCACCATGTTCGACGTGCGCAACAACCTGGCCAACGCCGTCTCGGCCGAACTGACCCAGCATTTCGGCGACAAGGTGTTCCGCACCATCGTGCCGCGCAACGTGCGCCTGGCCGAGGCGCCAAGCCACGGACAGAGCATCGTCGGCTACGACAAGGGCTCGCGCGGAGCGATCGCCTACCTCGGCCTGGCCGGCGAAGTGCTGCGCCGCCAACGCGAGCGCGAGAGCACCCCGCAGGACAAATCGAACATTCCGGAGAAGGCGGCATGACCGCTGCAAAACATCCCGCTTCGAAGCCGGCCCCCGCGAAAAAGCGTGGGCTCGGCCGCGGGCTCGAAGCCCTGCTCGGCCCCAGGGCCGCCGCCGAGGCGCCCAAGCTGGAAGCCACGCCCCAGGACACCCTGCGCAAGCTGCGCGTGGACGCGCTGAGCCCTGGCAAGTACCAGCCGCGCAAGCGCATGGACGAAGCCAAGCTCGGCGAGCTGGCCGAATCGATCAAGGCACAAGGCGTCATCCAGCCGATCGTGGTGCGCGAAACCGCCGCTGGCTTCGAGATCATCGCGGGAGAGCGCCGCTGGCGCGCATCGCAGCTGGCCGGGCTGGACGAGATCCCGGTGGTGGTGCGCGAGGTCGACGATCGCACCGTGGTGGCGATGGCGCTGATCGAGAACATCCAGCGCGAGGACCTCAATCCGCTGGAGGAAGCGCAGGCGCTGCAGCGCCTGATCGATGAGTTCGACCTGACCCATGCCGAAGCCGCCGACGCCGTGGGCCGATCGCGAGCCGCGGTTTCCAACCTGCTGCGCCTGCTCGAACTGCCGCCTGCGATCCGCGCGCTGCTGGAGGCCGGACGCCTGGAAATGGGCCATGCGCGCGCCCTGCTCACGCTGTCGCCGGAGATGGCCAGCAAGCTCGCCTCGGACGCGGCAGAACAGGGCTGGTCGGTGCGCGAGGTCGAACACCGCGTGCAGCAGCTGGCCTCAGGCAAGGTCCCGGGAGCCGCGGCGCGCAAGTCGGCCGGCAAGGCGGCGCCGCATGCGGATATCGCCAGCCTGGAACGCGAACTCGGCGAAAGCCTCGGCACGCGGGTCGTGGTCCAGCATGGCCGCGGCAACAAGGGCCGGCTGGTGATCCATTACAGCGACCTGGATACGCTCGACGGGGTGCTCGAGCGGCTGCGCGGCAAGCCCTGATCCATTCGCGGCGGCCATTGAAGCGAACGCTGCTGCAATCTGCAGGAGCGGCCTCGGCCGCGATCGCCGTCGATCGCACGAGTGGAAAATCAAAAGCGGTCGCGGCTGAGGCCGCTCCCGCGAAACCATCCAGAAACAGAACAGGTGCGGGCGCACCCGCACCGACAACGGCAGCGCTCGCGCGATAATGCGCGCATGACGATCCTGGTTACCGGCGCGGCCGGCTTCATCGGCGCCTACGTCTGTCGCGCCCTGCAGGCACGTGGCGAAACCGTCGTCGGCCTGGACAGCTTCAACGACTATTACGATCCGCAGCTCAAGCGCGACCGGGTCGCGGCACTGTGCCCGGACACGGGCGTCCGCGCACTCGACCTGGTCGACCGTGCAGGCCTGACGGCGTTGTTCGAGCAGGCGGCGCCGACCCGCGTGATCCACCTCGCCGCGCAGGCCGGCGTGCGCTATTCGCTCGAGAATCCGTACGCCTACGTCGACAGCAACCTGGTCGGCTTCGTCAACCTGCTGGAGCTGTGCCGGCACCGTGGCGTGCAGCATCTGGTCTATGCCAGCTCGTCCTCGGTCTACGGCGATTCGGCCACGCCGCCGTTTTCCGAGGACCAACGCATCGACGAGCCGCGCTCGCTGTACGCCGCGACCAAGGCCGCGAACGAACTGATGGCGCATACCTATGCGCACCTGTACGGATTGCGTGCGACCGGGCTGCGCTTCTTCACCGTGTACGGTCCCTGGGGCCGGCCGGACATGGCCCCGCTGATCTTCTCCCGCGCGGTGCTGGCGGGGCGGCCGATCGACGTGTTCAACCACGGGCGTATGCGTCGCGACTTCACCTTCATCGATGACATCGTCGCCGGCGTGCTCGGCGCGCTCGATGCCCCACCCCAGGACGACCCGCCGCATCGCTGCTTCAACCTGGGCAACCACACCCCGGTGGAACTCGAGCGGTTCATCGCCGTCATCGAACAAGCCGCCGGCAAGCCCGTCCAGAAGGTCTACAAGCCGATGCAGCCGGGCGACATGATCGAAACCATGGCCGATACGTCGCGGGCCCAGGCGGCGTTCGGCTTCGACCCGGCCACGTCGATCGAGGCCGGCATGCCGATGGTGGTGGAATGGTGCCGGACCTACTTCGGCGCGAATGCCTAGGCGCGGTTGTGCATCCGCGATAATGGTGCCGGCCATTCCCATGCCGGCCTGACGAAAGCGGAAACCCCCCACGTGACCACCTCGCCCACGCCTGAGCTTTCGGTCGTCGTTCCGGTCTACAACGAGGAAGGCAACGTCGCGCCGCTGGTGGCCGAGATCGTCGCCGCGCTGCGCGGGCGCACGGCCTTCGAGATCGTCTATGTCGACGACTGCTCGCGCGATGCCACGCTCGAGCGCCTGAAGCAGCTGCAGTCCCACACGCCGGAGCTGCGCGTGGTGCGGCATCTGCGCAACAGCGGCCAGAGCACCGCGATCCGCAATGGCGTGAAGGCTGCGCGCGCGGACTGGATCGCCACGCTCGACGGCGACGGCCAGAACGATCCGGCCGACATCCCCAAGCTGCTGGCCGAGCGCGAACGCGCGGCGCCGGAAGTGAAGATGTTCGCCGGATGGCGGGTGGATCGGCAGGATTCTGGCAGCAAGCGCTGGGCCTCGAAGTGGGCCAACGCGATCCGCGCCCGCGCGCTGCGCGATGCCACCCCCGACACCGGCTGCGGGATCAAGTTGTTCCAGCGCGCCGCCTTCCTGGACCTGCCCTACTTCGACCATATGCATCGCTACCTGCCGGCGCTGATGCAGCGCGCCGGCTGGAAGACGCTCAGCGTCCCGGTCCACCACCGCCACCGCGCCAGCGGGGTGTCGAAGTACAACAACCTGCAGCGCGCCTGGGTGGGCCTGCGCGACCTGCGCGGCGTCGCCTGGCTGATCCGGCGCACCCGGCGCACCGAAGTGGAGGAAGTACGTTCGTCCCCACACTCCTCCGACCACCTGTAGGAGCGCCGCTTCGGCGCGACGGCGCCACGCAAACGCGTGGGTCTGGCCAAATGCGAGCGGGTCTCCCAGGCCGCTGCGGCGGCTTGAACGTCATCGCGGCGGAACTACAGCAGCGGCGCAGTCGCGCCGAAGCGGCGCTCCTACAATTGGCGCTCCACTGCCGGAGCCGCTCCGATGACCGCCGAATTCATGAACCTGCCGATCTCCTGGCTGGAGTGGACGGGCCTGCACATGAGCCCGTGGAAGCTCATCGGACTGACCGGCGCGCTCATGTTCGGCGGCCGCTGGGTGGTCCAGTTCGCGGCCTCCAAGCGTTACGGCAAGCCGGTCATGCCACGCGCGTTCTGGTACATGAGCCTGGTGGGCAGCGTCATGACCCTGAGCTACTTCGTGTTCTCGCACAAACAGGACTCGGTGGGGGTCATCCAGAACCTGTTTCCCAGCTTCACCGCGGCCTACAGCCTGTACCTGGACATCCGGCACCGGGGCTGGCGGCGGGACAAGGCCAGCCATTGAGCCTGTGGGAGCGGGGGGGGGGGGGGGGGGGGGGGGGCGGGGTGGGGGGGGGGGGGGGCGGGAATAGGGCCCCAGCCCCGCCCCCCGCCCTCTCCCCCCCCCCCCCCCCCCACCCCCCCCCCCCCCCGCCCCCCCCCCCCCCCCCACGATCGGACCCCCAAGTTCCCTGTGGATAAGTCCTTGCCCGCGGCCGAGCGGCGCTGCATAATGCGCGGCTCGCTGCGTCCGGTCGGCCTTTGGCCAGACCGGGTGGGCCCGGGAAGCGCGATTCCCGCCCGCCGCCGGCAGCCTGAAATCCTTTCGTTCGCGTCGCGGCCGTTCCATCGCCCGCGGGAAGCCGAAGTCGTGCTGGCTAAGCACGGCGCCAAATCAATCGAGGTGCACAGATGTCCCGCGAATGCCAAGTGACCGGCAAGCGTGTGATGAGCGGCAACAACGTCTCGCACGCCAACAATAAGACCCGCCGTCGTTTCCTGCCCAACCTCCACGAGCGCCGTTTCTGGGTCGCTTCGGAGAACCGCTGGGTGAAACTGCGCGTTTCCACCAAGGCCCTGCGCACCATCGACAAGAACGGTATCGACGCCGTGCTCGCCGAACTGCGTGCCCGCGGCGAGAAGGTTTGAGGAGAACACCATGCCCAGCAAGCGCGACAAGATCCGTCTGATCTCCTCGGCCAACACCGGCCACTTCTACACCACCGACAAGAACAAGAAGAACACGCCGAACAAGATGGAGGTCATGAAGTACGACCCCGTCGTCCGGAAGCACGTGATCTACAAGGAAGGCAAGATCAAGTGACGATCTGCCAGCCGCGCGCAGCGCGGCGCCAGCAAATCGTCATCCCCGCGTAGGCGGGGGTCCAGCGTCTTCGAAGCCCGCCGCAAGGCGGGCTTTTTGTTTGTCTCCGGCCGGCGACGACCGTAAGACACGGCTTAGCGCCAAACGGCGAGCCGTCCGCAATGCGCCGCACCTCGCCAGGCGCACCGGTCCGCGTCACCCTCGCGCACCGATCGCCATCCCGAACCCGGACCAGGCCGATTCGTGCGCCGGCGTGGAACCGGCCTACACTCGCAGGGCGACTGCGGAGGGCGCGATGCCGTGATCCCGGGCTGGGTGCTGCTGCTGGTATCGGCCGGCTATGTCGGCGTGCTGTTCGCGGTCGCCTATGCCGGCGACCAGCGCGCGCTCACCACGCGCTGGCGCTGGCTGCGCCCGGCGGTGTACGCGCTGGCGCTGGCGGTGTACTGCTCGTCCTGGACCTTCTACGGCGCGGTCGGCACCGCCGCGCGCACCGGACTGGGCTTCCTGCCGATCTACCTGGGCCCACTGCTGCTGCTCGCGTTCGCATGGCGGATCCTGGAGCGTCTGGTGTTGATCTGCGGCGAGCAGCGCATCGTCTCGATCGCCGATTTCCTGTCCTCGCGCTACGGCCGCGCGCCGGGCCTGGCCGCACTGGTGGCGGCGGTCGCGGTGATCGCGGCGGTGCCGTACATGGCCCTGCAGTTCAAGGCGGTGGCGATGAGCGTGGAAGTGCTCGCGCCCGGCAGCAGCGCCGGCACCTTTGGCGACCCGGCCCTGTACGTGGCCCTGCTGCTGGCGGTGTTCGCGATCCTGTTCGGCACCCGTCAGATCGACGCGACCGAACACCATCGCGGCATGGTGCTGGCGGTGGCGCTGGAATCGCTGGTCAAGCTGCTCGCCTTCCTGGCGATCGGCGTGTTCGCGCTGCTGCACCTGCCGGGAAGCGGCGGCGTCGGCGCGCGCGCGTTGCAGGCCGCGCAGGTGGTGACCGCTCCGGGACTGCCGGGCGGTTTCCTGGCGCAGACCCTGCTCGCCTTCGCTGCGATCGTGTGCCTGCCGCGCCAGTTCCACGTTGCGGTGGTCGAATGCCAGGACGTGGCCGATCTGCGCCCGGCGCGCTGGATGTTCGGCGCCTATCTGGTGCTGGTCTCGCTGATGGTGGTGCCCATCACCCTGGCCGGCACCGATGTGCTGGGTGGAAGCGGGATCTCGCCGGACTCGTATGTGCTGGCGTTGCCGCTGGCGCTGGAGCGAGAGGACCTGGCCCTGCTGGCCTATATCGGCGGGTTTTCCGCCGCCACCGGCATGGTGATCGTGGCCAGCGTGGCCCTGGCGACGATGGTGAGCAACGACCTGGTCATGCCCCTGCTGCTGCGCCGGCGGGCGCTGCGCGGCACCGATTCGATCGACCGCCAGGTGCTGTGGGTACGGCGCGCCACGATCCTGGCGATCGCGCTGTTCGCCTACGCCTACCACCGCGGCGCGCTGGGCAGCGACAGCCTGGCGCAGTTCGGCCTGCTCGCGTTCGCGGCGGTGGCGCAGTTCGCGCCGGCGCTGATCGGCGGGCTGTACTGGCGCGGGGCCAGCCGCGTCGGCGCATTCGCCGGGCTGCTGGTCGGCGCCACCATCTGGGCCTACACCCTGCTGCTGCCGGAACTGGCCGGAGCCGGCTGGTTCGACCATGCCTGGATCGCGCGCGGCCCGTTCGACGTCGCTGCCCTGCGCCCACAGCAATTGCTCGGCTTGCAGGGCTGGGATCCGCTGACCCACGGCGTGTTCTGGTCGCTGCTGCTCAACCTGGGCACGTTCGTGTTCGTGTCGGTGCGCTATCGCCCGCGCATGCAGGACCAGCTGCTGGCCGCGCCCTTCCTCGACCCCTATGTCCAGCGCCAGCCGCTGGGGCCGGGCGGATGGGCCGCCGGGGTGCGCGCGGGCGATCTGCTCGCACTGGCCGCGCGCATCCTCGGCGAACGCCCGGCGCAGCGCGCCTTCGAGGAATATGCGCAACAGCAGGCCCGCACCTGGAACGACGAGGCGCCGGCCGACCGCGCGTTGATGCAGTTCACCGAACGCCTGCTCGCCTCGGCGATCGGCGCGGCCTCCGCGCGCCTGACCCTGACCTCGGCCCTGCGCGGCTCGGGCATGGAGCTGGGCGAGGTGGTGTCGCTGCTGGACGAAGCCAGCCAGGAACTGCGCTTCAACCGCCAGGTCCTGGCGACCACGCTGGAGAACATCAGCCAGGGCGTGAGCGTGGTCGATGCGCAGATGCGCCTGGTCGCGTGGAACCGCCGCTACCAGCAGCTGTTCGACTATCCCGACGGGATGCTCTACGTCGGTCGCCCGGTCAGCGACCTGATCCGCTGGAACGCCGAACGCGGCGAGATGGGCGCCGAGGCCGACATCGACACCCAGGTGGTGCGCCGGCTCGAACATCTGCGCGCGGGTACGCCGCATCTGTTCGAACGCGTGCGCGCCAGCGGCCAGGTGATCGAAATGCGCGGCCAGCCGCTGCCGGGCGGCGGCTACGTCACCAGCTACAGCGACGTCACCGACTACAAGCGCGCGGAAAGCCAGCTGCGCGAGATCAACGAGACCCTGGAGCAGCGGGTTGAGCTGCGCACGCGCGAGGCCGAAGCCGCGCAACAATCCAAGACCCGCTTTCTCGCCGCGGTCAGCCACGACGTGCTGCAGCCGCTCAACGCCGCGCGCCTGTTCGCCTCGGCGCTGCGCGAGAGCAGCCGCAGCGGCGAGCAGTCGCATCTGGCCGAACGGGTGGACGCCTCGCTGCGCGCGGCGGAGGAACTGCTCGACGGCCTGCTCGACATCTCGCGCCTGGAAGCCGGCGCGCTGCAGCCCGAACCCAGCAACTTCGATGCCGGCGAGCTCCTGCGCGAACTGGCCACGCAGTACGCGCCAATGGCCGCCGAGCGCTGCCTGCAACTGCGCGTGCGGCTGCACGACGAGCCCATGCCCATATACAGCGACCGTCGCCTGCTCCGGCGCGCGCTGCAGAACTTCCTGGCCAACGCGCTGCGTTACACGCGAAACGGTGGCGTGCTGATGACCGCGCGCGTGCGCGGCGGCGCCGTCGTATTGCAGGTCTGGGATACCGGCCCTGGTATTTCGGAACATCATCTGGCCCAGATCTTCGAGGAGTTCCGCCGCTTCGAGCACTTCGGCATCAGCGGCGAACGTGGGCTCGGCCTGGGCCTGTCGATCTGCCAAAGCATCGCGCGCACCCTCGACCATCCGCTCACGGTCCGCTCGCGCGTCGGCCACGGCAGCATGTTCTCGATCACCGTGCCGTTCGGCGTCACGACGCCTGCCGTGCCGGCGGAAGAAGCGCGCAGCGAAGCGCCGGAGCACTCGCTCGCCGGCCTGTGCGTGCTATGCGTCGACAACGACCGCGAAATCCTCGACGGCATGCGCGCACTGCTCACGCGTTGGGGTGTGCACGCGCTGCTCGCCGCCGATGTCGATGAGGCGCTGGCGCAGCTGGACGCGATGCCACCCGATGTCCTGCTGATCGACTACCACCTGCACGACCGCCTCGACGGCCTGGGATTGATCGACGCGCTGCGCCGACGCGCCGGGCGCGAACTGCCCGCGGCGCTGGTCACCGGCGATGGCAGCGACGCGGTGAAGCTGGGCGCGCGCGATCGCGGCTGCGTGGTGCTGACCAAGCCGGTGAAACCGGCGTCGCTGCGGGCGCTGCTCGCGTCGGTGCGGCAGACGGCTGCAGTCGCGTAGGGCGGGCCCTGGCCCGTCAGACGACGTGCGATGCGGCTCGGGTCCTTGAGCAAACGCAGGGCGGGTCTTGACCCGCCACCACATGTATCGCGAATCCGGGCGGTCGGTCGGGACTCGTTCTACTTTTGTGACTCGAATACGACGTGCATCGCACGTTCGTTCGGCGGGCCAAGACCCGCCCTACGTTCTCATGCGATCGCAGGCGCGCGTAGCGGCACGGCGGGGTTGTCCTCGTACGTGCACACGCGATCGCGGCCTTCCGCCTTGGCCCGGTACATGGCGCGGTCGGCATGCATGAACAGGTTCTCGAATGCGTGGCCGCACAGCTTGGTCGTCGCGCAACCGAAGCTGGCCGTGATCGCCGGCGCATGCTCGATCGAGGACGTGTCGATCCGTGCGAGCTGCTCGCGGCATTCCTGGGCGATGCGTTGCGCGGCCGCCAGGTCGGCGCCGCCGGACAGGATGGCGAATTCCTCGCCACCCAGGCGGCCGAACAGGTCGCCTTCGCGGCATGCGTTGCGGCACGCGGCCGCCACCTGCTTCAGCACCCAGTCGCCGGTCGCATGGCCGTGGCGATCGTTGATGCGCTTGAAGTTGTCCAGATCCAGCAGCACCAGCGCCGCTTCGCGGCCGCTGCCGGCACAGCGTGCCAGCTGCGCCTCGGCCTGCTCGCGGAAGTGGCCGCGGTTGCTGATCTCGGTGAGGCTGTCCACCTGCGCCAGGCGGCGGAACATCATCTGCACGCGCTTGACCTTGTAGGCCCAGTAACCACCAACGCCAAGCATCAGCAGCAGCATGGCCATGCCCAGACGCGTGTTCAGCGCCGACTTCTTGGCGATTTCCTGCTGCAGCTTCAGCACATCGTTCTGGCGTTGCAGCAATTCGATCGACTGGTTCTTCTGCTGCAGCTCGTGGCGGCTGAGCTGAAAGGCGAATTCGCGCGCCTTAACCTCGTCCAGACGGGCCTTGTCGGCTTCGGCGTATTGACGGTATTCGTCGAGCGCGGTGGCCAGATTGCCCCGACGCAGCGCGGCTTCGTACAGCACCTTGTGCGCGGTTACCAGTGGTAGCGAGTACGCGTCCTTGCCGCCTTTGGCCAAGGCACGATGGGCGTGATCTTCTGCGCCGGAAAGATCACCTACGCTTAGCCGATATTCGGCGAGAAGGCCATTGATCTCGCCAATGAGGCGCGGATAACCCGTGGCTTCGACTTCTGACAGGTGTGCCTCCAGGAGCTCGATTGCTTGCGCGGTCTTTCCTTTGGACACCCAGTATCGTGCCAAGTATCCGCGCAACAGATTGCTGGCGATCGGCTCTCGAGCCGTAACACACTGGGAAATGGCGGCATTGATCTCTTTCTCGTCGCCCGGTGGCACACCTAGTCCGAACAGCGCCTCTACACGTAATTGCTGTGCAAAACATTTGCTTCGTGGCGATGAGTCCTGTGCAAGAAGGCGTTCGGCAAAGTGCTGGCCAAGTGCAAACTGCCCATACTGGTTATAAAGAATTGCCGCGGTTAGTGAACCCAGCTCTCTCGCCCCCGCGTCATTCACCTGGTCTTGGATCGCCAGCGCGCTTTCCAGATAGCGAAGCCCAAGCGAGAACTCTCGAGTGATGGCGGCTCCATTGGCAACGAGTAAAGCGGCCCGAAACTTCAAAGGAGCTTCCGACGACTCTTCGTAAACGGAAAGGGCATCCTTTATCGCAGCGTCGTATTGCCCTCCGGCCATTTGCTGATACACATGCAACAATCTGATTTGTCGCTTTTGGTTTGGGGTAGCGGAGTCCTCCATTTTCCCAAGCTCAACTAGAGCCGTCGCAAATGCCTTTGGGTCACTAGTGCGCAGTGTTTCGGCCTCGCGCAGCAACGGATCGATACTTGACGTGGCGGCCACCGAGAGTGGCAGCAGCAAGCCAAGGAGCAATATAACGAAGCCAACCCGAAGTATTTCCGACTTCATTTCGCATCTCCAGCGATCTGCGGAACCGAGCCGTGATGCCTGGCTGCGAACCTGTAGCCAGGCATCACGGTCACAGGCCATTAGGCCGCGCGGGAAGTTGCTTCACGATCAGGTGCTTCTTCCTCACCTTCCTGTTCCTCTTCCTGCGGCTCATCGTTTTCTGCCGGCGCAATCAAGCACATCATGGAGAGACGGCCGCCGAGCAATTGGTTCAGGGCATCGGCATCGCGCGCGATCAGCGCCTGCCGTTCTGCTGCTTCCAGACTCGCGTCAGCGATTGCCGCAGCGAACTCTTCCGGCGACATCGGCTTCGGATTGCGGGCCAGGGTTTCCAGGAACTGCACGACGTTGGACATCTTCGACTCCTTGCGTGGGTGGTGGACGGGCTTGGGTTTCAGGCGGGTTCGACCGCGGCTGGTTCAACCGCGGCAGCTTCGGCGCGCTCCAGCGCCTCGATCTTCGCCAGCATCGCCTCGTCGCGTTGCAGCGGTGCGCACGGCGGCACCACCAGCGTCGAGTGCATGTGCAGCGGTGTGTCCGGCAGGTCGCGCAGGCGCACGGTTTCCATGCGCGGCTGGGTGATCGGCAGGGTGGCGGCCTCGTACACGATGACTTCGTGGTCGGCCGGGTAGTCCTCGCGCAGGCGCTCGACCAGCAGGCGGCGATACTCCGGACCGGTGGCGAAGCGGCGGTAGGTGCGGTCGCCGGCGATGCCGACCTGCCACAGGACCAGGTAGGCGGATGGGTCGAGCCGGCGCCGGTAGAACATCAGCTGGCTGGCCTCGTAGTGCTGGCAGCCCAGCCGGCCGGGGTCGATGCCCAGGTCGGCATAGAGGCAGTCCTCGGCGGAGACGCCCGGCTCCATGTGGGCCGGGAAGCCTTCGCGCCGGGCCTGGGCGATGGCGTCGTGCGGGACCTTGGCGAAGACGCCGGGATGGCCGTAGAAAGCGCCGACCACGGTGCGGCCGGCGCGGACCTCGACCAGCATGGCTTCGACCATGTCGCGGTAGGTCTGGTGGCGCGGCTTGCCCTCGGCATAGTGCGGCTGCAGGCTGCGCACGTCGGGGTGCATCTGCTGCAGCCACAGCTCGACCACCGGATCGGACGCGGCACCGAACACCACATCGGCCTGCTCGATATGGCTGCGCGTACGCGGGCCGATATGGGCACCCAGCATCATCCCCAGGCCGACGCAGACCAGGCTGCCCGGCTCTCCGGTCGTGGACACGGTTCGTCATCCCCCTGAAGACCCAGCGACGATACTCGGCCCATCTGATTTTGCAAGATGGGATCAGGCCGGGGCGCGCCGGATCAGCCAGCGGGCCCGGGGCAGCTCCCAGCGGCACAGGGTCTTGTCCTCGACCTGGTCGGGCGTACGCGCGAAGCCGAACCGGCCCAGTAGCCTGTCGATGATCAGGGCATGGTCGTCGTCCGGGCGCTGCGCGTAGACCAGCGCCAGGCCCATGCCGAGGAAGGCGTGGTCGATCAGCGGCACGAATGCCTCGCTGGAGATGCCGCGGTTCCACCAGCCATTGCGCAGCATCACGCCGAGTTCGGCGCTGTCTCCCGTGCGCAGCAGGGCGGCCATGCCGATCGCCTCTTCTGAGCCTTTGTCGTCGATCGCCCAGAAGCGGTGCCCGGGCTGGTCTTTCGCGTTGTGTCTGCGCGCGCTCTGGAAGCTCTGCGCGGCGGCATCGGCCGACAGCGGCGCCACGATGCGGCGCATGACGTCGGGATCGGTGTAGAGGTGGCAGAACATCGCTTCGTCGCGTGCCTCCATCGGGCGCAGGCGCAGGCGATCGGTTTCCATCGTCGCCATCTTTCAGGGCGTCCCGCGCGCCCATGCCACCCGTACGCAGCCGCCGTTGGCTGCGCTGCGGTCGAACACGCAGTAGTGGCCCGCCAGCAGCGGCAGGCCGAGGATCGACTGGTTGGGCCAGCCCTGGAGCTGGCTCGCCAGCAAAAAATAGGCCTGCCCGGCGCGCATCGCATTGCGCGGCCAGTAATGCTCGGGCGCGCAACTGAGCACCGTTTCGCTGCCATCGGGTGCCTGCAGGAAGAAATGCAGCTCGGGCCAGTCGAGCGCGTCCACGTCGGCATTCGCAACGCCCTGCTGTTGCTGGCGGAAGGTTTGCTGGAATCGCTCGACCAGTGCGGGGATGCGCGCATCGCGCTGGGCGAAGGCGTCGATCACGGCCTGGTACAGCGTTGCCTCGAGGATGACGAAGCTGCAGCCGGTGTCGAGGATCGCGTTGCTCGCGGCCTGGTGTGCGTAGCTGGCATCCAGTGGCGGCGCGACGATGCGCGGACCGTCGCCGACCTGCACCGCGACCAGGCACGCGTTGTAGTAAAGATCGTGGACGATCTGGATATCGTGGAACTCACCTTCGTAGAGCCGGCCTTCGTGCAGGCGATGCGGGTCGTCCTGGTCGGCATGCAGCGAACCGCCGAGCACTATCACGCCCTGGTTGAGCGGGTCGGCGGCCAGTTGCGCGTCGTCGGCGCCGTCGTCCGCGACGTGCACCAGCGCACGACGCAGCAGCAGGCCGAAGCGGTTCTCGATGCGGCCGGCGTCGGCCAGCGCGGTGAACAGCGGCTGCAGCGCGACAGCTGGTTGCGCGCGCAGCAGCGTGGCGAAGGCGGCAAGGTCGGAATCTTCCCGGTCGAACGGCCACGGCCAGGTCTGTGGCGGGTCGACGCCGTGCGCGCCGAGGTAGTCGCGCATGTCGTGCGCGGTGTCCAGGCCTGAATAGGCGAGGCCGAACAGGCCATCGGCATCATGCAGGTCCTGCGCCTGCGCTTCGATCAGCGCGATCGGTGCGCCGTCCAGGTGCACGTCTTCATACAGGCCTTGCAGATGGATTTCCGTCGACAGCACCGGCCCGGCCCAGACGCCGCCGCCGTAGCGCACTTCCTGCGCCCACGATGTCGGCGCGTGGCTGGCGTCGCGGTCGGGATCGTAGGCATGCGGCAAAACCACCAGCGTGCTGCTGCCGGTATCGAGCGCCAGGTTGGCCGGGCGCCGCCCGCTGCCGATCGACAGGGCGACGGTGTAGGCGCCCTTGGCGTAGGCCAGGGTGATCGGCAGGTGCAGGGCGCGGGTCATGCGCCGATTGGAGCAGATCGCGCGGTGCGGTTGGAACCGGTCTGGCCGGTCAGTCCGCTTCTTCCGGCGGCGGCACGATCGCGCCGGGGTCGAGGGCCAGGCGCGCGGCGATCAGCACCGCCTGGGTGCGGTTGCCGGCGCCGAGCTTGCGCAGGATCGCGGTGACATGCGCCTTGATCGTGGCCTCGGACACGCCAAGCTCGAACCCGATCTGCTTGTTGAGCAGGCCGCTGCCGAGCATCTGCAACACGCGGAACTGCTGCGGGGTGAGATCGCGTAGGCGCTGCGCCGCATCGTATTCGTCCGGCCCGGTCGCCGGCGCTGCCAGCGCCGACGCAGGCGCCCAGCGGTCGCCCTCGAGCACCGCGGAAATCGCCTCACCGAGGGTCTTGGCATCAGCCGACTTGGGAATGAAGCCGATGGCGCCGTGATCGAGCGCGCGTCGCATCACTGCAGGCTCCTCTCGCGCCGACACCACCACGATGGGCAGCTGCGGATGCAGCGCGCGCAGATGCACCAGCGCGCTGAAGCCGTGCGCGCCGGGCATGTTGAGATCGAGCAGGAGCAGGTCGGCGTCCGGCTCGGATTCGACCAGCGTGTACAGCGCCTCGACGTTCTGCGCTTCGCGCAGCTGCGCCTCGGGCAGCACCCGCGCGACCGCTCCGCGCAGGGCTTCGCGAAACAGCGGGTGGTCGTCGGCGATCAGCAGGGTTGGCATAACAGCGGGGAATGGGGATTCGGGATTGGAGATTCGGTTTGCTTTCCGGGCTGGCTAATCCCCAATCCCGAATCCCCATTCCCGGCCCTCAGGGCACACGTCGATGCTGCACCAGCGACTCGACCACCGACGGATCGGCGAGCGTGCTCGTGTCGCCGAGCTGGTCCGGTGCGTTCTCGGCGATCTTGCGCAGGATCCGGCGCATGATCTTGCCGCTGCGGGTCTTGGGCAGGCCGGGCGCCCACTGGATGTGGTCGGGCGTGGCCGTGGGTCCGATCTCCTGACGCACCTGACCGACCAGGGCCTTGCGCAGTTCGTCCGTGGCCTCGATCCCCTGCTTCAGGGTGACGTAGGCGTAGATACCCTGCCCCTTGATGTCGTGCGGAAAGCCGACCACCGCGGCTTCGGCGACGTCGTGGTGCGAGACCAGCGCGCTCTCCACTTCGGCGGTGCCGATGCGGTGGCCGCTGACGTTGATCACGTCGTCCACCCGTCCGGTGATCCAGTAGTAGCCGTCGGCATCGCGTCGGCAGCCGTCGCCGGTGAAATACATGCCCGGGTACGTCTTGAAGTAGGTGTCGATGAAGCGCTGGTGGTCGCCGTAGACCGTGCGCATCTGCCCGGGCCAGGAATCGAGCAGGACCAGGTTGCCTTCCGCCGCGCCCTCGAGCAGGTTGCCGTTGGCGTCGACGATGGCAGGCTGCACGCCGAAGAACGGCCTGGTCGCCGAGCCGGGCTTGGCTTCGATCGCCCCCGGCAGCGGCGAAATCAGGATGCCGCCGGTCTCGGTCTGCCACCAGGTGTCCACCACCGGGCAGCGCGCATCGCCGACCACGTCGTGATACCAGCGCCAGGCCTCGGGATTGATCGGCTCGCCGACGGTGCCGAGCAGCCGCAACGACGCGCGCGAGGTGCGCTTCACCGGGGCCTCGCCTTCGCGCATCAGCGCGCGGATCGCGGTGGGGGCGGTGTAGAAGATCGTGACCTGGTGGCGGTCGACCACCTCCCAGAAGCGCGAGACCGTCGGATAGTTGGGCACGCCTTCGAAGACCAGGGCGGTGGCCCCATTGGCGAGCGGCCCGTAGACGATGTAGCTGTGACCGGTGACCCAGCCGACATCGGCCGTGCACCAGTAGACATCGTCCTCGCGCAGGTCGAACACCGCTTCGTGGGTGTAGCTCGCATACACCAGGTAGCCGGCGGTCGTGTGCAGCACGCCCTTGGGCTTGCCGGTGGAACCGGAGGTGTAGAGGATGAACAGCGGATCTTCCGCGTTCATGCGCTCGGGTTCGCAGGTTTCCGGCTGGCCTTCGACCACGGCCTCGTACCAGCGGTCGCGCGGCATCTGCATGTCGACCGCGCCGCCGGTGTGGCGGACCACCAGGACGGTCTCAACGCTGTTGGTGCCGTGCAGCTTCAACGCGGTGTCCACGTTGGCCTTGAGTGGCACCGTCTTGCCGCCGCGCCGGCCTTCGTCGGCGGTGATGATCAGCTTGCTGGCGCAGTCGTGCACGCGGTCGGCGATCGACTGCGGCGCGAAGCCGCCGAACACGACCGAATGCACCGCGCCGATCCGCGCGCAGGCCAGCATCGCCACCACCGCCTCGGGGATCATCGGCAGGTAGATCGTGACCCGGTCGCCCTTCGCGACACCAAGGTTGCGCAGCGCGTTGCCCAGCCGGCACACGCGCGCATGCAGGTCGCGATAGCTGATGTGCTGGGCCGGTTGCGACGGATCGTCAGGTTCGAAGATCAGCGCGGTCTTGTCGCCACGGGCTTCGAGATGGCGGTCCAGGCAGTTCACGCTGGCGTTGAGCTCGCCGTCGGCGAACCAGCGGATGTGGAAATCGTCCAGCGCATAGCTGGTGTCCTTCACCCGGGTCGGCGCGCGCATCCAGTCCAGGCGGGTCGCGACCTGGCCCCAGAACGCGTCCGGTTCGGCGAGCGACGCCGCGTACTGGCGCTCGTACGCGTCGCGGCGGATCCGCGCCGTTGCGGCAAACGTTTCTGGAATCGGGTAGAGGTCCTGAGCGGTCATGGCGAGCTCCCCATAACGGGTGGTTTGCCACCAGTGTGCCCCAGCCGCGGTGCCGCGGGCATGGCTGGGGCTTAGACCTTGGTCGTATCGACCATTGGCGAATCGACGCGCCCGGCCCGGGCGGGCATGGTCGGCGGCGCGGCACTGGGCCGCCGGACTGCGCGGGAGGGGAACATGTCGGATTCGGACCGCATTGCGCGGCACACCGTCGGGCGCCGGGCGCCGGGGATGGCGCGGCTGTCGCTGGCCGTTGCGCTGGCCCTGGCCGCACCCGGCATGGTCCTGGCGCAGACCGCCAAGGAACGCGAGCTCGAAGCACGGGTGGCACAGCTGGAGAAGATGGTCGAGCAGTTGGTGGCGCAGCAGCAGCAGACCCAGACCCAGGTGGCCGACACCCAGGCGCAGGTCACCGAGGTGAAGACCGCGCAGGCGCAGATGCCCAAGCCGGCGCCAGAAGGCAAGCAGCCAATTCAGGGCACCACGATCATGGCCACCGCCAACCCGGGGACCACGTTCTCCTACGGCGGCTTCATCAAGATGGATGCGATGGCCACCGACACCAGCGACGGACGCATCGCGGATGGTTCCGCCGGACGCATGTTCTACCTGCCCAGCCAGATCCCGGTGGGCGACGACACCGCCGAAGGCGGCGATGCCTACACCGATTTCCACGCCCAGTTCTCGCGCTTCTGGTTCAGCGCCGACCACGTCACCGATGCTGGCGACAAGTTCAAGGCCTACATCGAAGCCGACATGTTCGGCGGCGGCAACAACGCGCTGGCCGGCAACGAGACCGCGACCAATACCTACGGGATCACCCTGCGCCAGGCCTACGTGAGCTGGAACGAGTGGCTGGCCGGCCAGACCTGGTCGAACTTCATGGACGTGGCCGCGCTGCCGGACGCGGTCGACTTCATCGGCCCGACCGACGGCACCGTGTTCGTCCGCCAGGCCCAGCTGCGCTACACCAAGGGGCCGTGGTCGGTCTCGGTGGAAAATCCGCAGACCACGGTCACGCCGTACCTCGGCACGGCCGCGCGCTTCAATACCGGCGACAACGTCGCGCCGGACATCACCGCACGCTGGCTGACCAAGGGCGACTGGGGTCACTTCACCGTCGCCGGCCTGGTGCGCCAGTTCAAGTTCGGCGACGACACCGAAACCGGCGCGGCGATCAGCGTCTCGGGCAAGTTCAATCTGGGCGCCAACGACGACATCCGCTACGCGGTGAACGCCGGCAGCGGCATCGGCCGCTATCTCGCCCTCGGGCTGGGCAGCGACGTGGTCCAGGATGCGAACGGCGACCTGCACGCGCTCGACGGCTACGGCGCCTTCGCCGGATGGCGCCATGCCTTCAATCCGAAACTGCGCGGCAACCTGTTCTACTCGATGGCGCATTTCGACAACGACGTCGACATCACCGGTTACGGGGTCACCGAGCGCGCGCATTCGCTGCATGCCAACCTGATCTACTCGCCGTTCCCGAAGCTGGACCTGGGCGCGGAGCTGATCTACGGTCAGCGTTTTCTCGAGGACGACCGCGAAGGCGACCTGAGCCGCCTGCACACCCACGTCAAGTTCAGCTTCTAAAGGGGAGACCACATGTCCACCACCACCGTCGAAGCCGCACCCGCGCCGCTCACCCAGGGACACAAGAAGGTCATCTTCGCCTCCAGCCTGGGCACCGTGTTCGAGTGGTACGACTTTTACCTGTACGGATCGCTGGCCGCGATCATCGCCAAGCAGTTCTTCAGCGGCCTCAACGACACCAGCGCCTTCATCTTCGCGCTGCTGGCGTTCGCCGCCGGCTTCGCGGTGCGTCCGTTCGGCGCGGTGTTCTTCGGCCGCCTGGGCGACATGATCGGGCGCAAGTACACCTTCCTGGTCACGATCGTGATCATGGGCGCGTCGACGTTCCTGGTCGGCGTGCTGCCCAACTATGCCAGCATCGGCTTCGCCGCGCCGGCGATCCTGATCGCGTTGCGGTTGCTGCAGGGCCTGGCGCTCGGCGGCGAGTACGGCGGCGCAGCGACCTATGTCGCCGAGCACGCACCGCACGGCAAGCGCGGCCTGTACACCAGCTTCATCCAGACTACTGCGACGCTGGGCCTGTTCCTGTCGCTGCTGGTGATCCTGGGCGTGCGTACCTGGCTGGGTACGGAGGCCTTCGAGGCCTGGGGCTGGCGCATTCCGTTCCTGCTGTCGATCGTGCTGCTGGGCGTTTCGGTGTGGATCCGCCTGCAGCTCAACGAATCGCCGCTGTTCCAGCAGATGAAGGCCGAGGGCAAGGGCTCGAAGGCGCCGATCACCGAGAGCTTCTTCACCAAGAACGGCCGCATCGTGCTGCTCGCCCTGCTCGGCGCCACCGCCGGCCAGGCCGTGGTCTGGTACGCGGGCCAGTTCTATGCGATGTACTTCCTGACCCAGTCGCTGAAGGTCGATGCCACCACGACCTGGTTGCTGATCGCCGCCGCGCTGGTGCTCGGCACGCCGTTCTTCGTCTTCTTCGGCTGGCTGTCGGACAAGATCGGGCGCAAGGGCATCATCATGGCCGGCTGCCTGATCGCCGCGCTGACCTACTTCCCGCTGTTCAAGGCGCTGACCCATTACGCCAATCCGGCGGTCGCCGAAGCCAGCGCGAGCGCACCTGCGGTGGTGCATGCCGACCCGGACACCTGTTCGTTCCAGTTCGATCCGGTCGGCAAGAAGGTCTTCACCAACTCCTGCGACATCGCGACCGCGGCGCTGGCCAAGGCCGGTATTCCGTACACGATCCAGGCCGCACCGGCCGGCACCGTCGCCAAGATCGCGGTCGGCACTACCGAAGTGGCGGGCTACGAAGGTGCAGGCCTGGCCAAGGACGAGGGCAAGGCCAAGGCCGATGCCTTCGGCGCCGAGCTCAAGACCGCGCTCACCGCGGGCGGTTACCCGGAGAAGGCCGACCCGGCGCGGATCAACAAGCCGATGGTGCTGCTGATCCTGTGGGTGCTCGTGATCTACGTGACCATGGTGTACGGCCCGATCGCGGCCTGGCTGGTGGAGCTGTTCCCGACCCGCATCCGCTACACCTCGATGTCGCTGCCGTACCACATCGGCAACGGCTGGTTCGGCGGCTTCCTGCCGACCATCGCGTTCGCCCTGGTCGCGGCGACCGGCAACATCTATTACGGCCTGTGGTATCCGATCGTGATCGCGGTGATGACCTTCGTGATCGGCACGCTGTTCCTGCGCGAGACCAAGGACGTGGATATCACGAAGTAGCCGCGGCCGCTTAGCGGAAAAAGACGCCGGCCGCTGGCCGGCGTCTTCGTTCTGGCGATGGGCCGCTGCCCTAAGCCCCGCCCAGTACCTCGAGGAACCCGCGTCGCCACGCGTTGATGTCGTGCCGGCGCAGGGTCGCCAGCATCGCGGCATGGCGTTCGCGCCGCTCGGCCAGGGACATCGTCGCCGCCTGCGCGATCGCCTCGGCCACGCCGTCGATATCGTAGGGATTGACCAGCAGCGCCTCGTGCAGCTCGTACGCCGCGCCTGCGAAGCGCGACAGCACCAGCACGCCCGGATCCTCGGCGGCCTGGGAGGCGACGTATTCCTTCGCCACCAGGTTCATCCCGTCGCGCAGTGGCGTGACCAGGCCGATATCGGCCACCCGGTAGAAGCCGGTCAGCACGTCGTGGCTGAAGTTACGGTTGACGTAACGCACCGGAGTCCAGTCCGGATCGGCCTGGCGACCGTTGATGCTGCCCGCCAGCCCCTCGAGCGTGCTGCGCAGCCGCTGATACACGGCAACGTCCGTGCGCGAGGGCGGCGCGATCTGCAGGAAGGTGACCTTGCCGGTGTGTACGCGATGGGTTTCCAGATAGCGTTCGAACGCCCGGAACCTGCGCGTCAATCCCTTGGAATAGTCGAGCCGGTCGACGCCGATGGCGAGCTTGCGCACGCTCAGGCTGGCGCGCAGACGCCGCACCGTGGCCCGGCGCATGGCGTCGGCCGCCTGCGCCTCGATCGCGGCGGTGTCGATGCTGATCGGAAACGCACCCACGCGGAAGCGGTGGCCATCGGCCATCAGGACCTGGCCCTGCTCGTTGCGCACGTCCGCGCCGCGATACAGGCGCATGTAATCCTGCAGACGCTCGACGTCGCGGCGCGTCTGCAGCCCCACCAGATCGTAGGCCGACAGGTTGCCGAACAGCGCCTCGTGCCCGGGCAGTGCGGCGAGCAGATCGGACGAGGGCATCGGCACATGCAGGAAGAAGCCGATGCGGCCGCCGAACCCGCGTTCGCGCAGCAGCGCGCCGAGCGGCAGCAGGTGGTAGTCGTGCACCCATACGGTGTCGCCGTCCCGCAGCCTGGGCATCAGCGCATCGGCGAAACGCGCATTGACGCGCAGGTAGGCGTCCAGGTTCTCGCGGCTGTATTCCACCAGGTCCAGCCGGAAGTGCAGCAGCGGCCATAGCGTCCGGTTGGAAAAGCCGGCGTAATAGCCGTCATATTCGGCCCGAGTCAGGTCCGTGGTCGCATAGGTGATGCGGCCGGCGCGCTGCGCGTGCACCTCCCCCGCCGGCGCCGGCGCACGATGTCCGCTCCAGCCGAACCACAGCCCGCCACGTTCGGCCAGCGCCGCGCGCAGCGCCACCGCGAGTCCTCCGGGCCGCTCCTCGTCGGGCAGGGCGACGCGGTTGGACACCACGACCAGGCGCGATGCCGCGTTCATCCGGCCTCCCGCCATGGCCGCGACAGCCGCATCGCGGCAATGATCAGCCCGACATGCGAATAGGTCTGCGGGAAGTTGCCCCAGGCTTCGCCGTCGGTTTCGAACGCCAGATCTTCCGACAGCAGACCGAGTGGATTGCGCCGCGCGAGGATGCGCTCGAACAGTGCGCGCGCCTCGTCGATCCTGCCGATCGCCGCCAGCGCATCGATGTACCAGAACGTGCAGATGGTGAAGCTGGTCTCCGGCAAGCCGAAATCGTCGGCCTCGACATAGCGGAACAGCGCATCGCCGCGCTTGAGCTCGCGTCCGATCGCCTCGACCGTGGCCACGAAGCGGGGATCGTCCGCCTGCACGAACCCGACATCGGCCAGCAGCAGCAGGCTGGCATCCAGCCGGCGGCTGTCCCAGGATTCGACGAAATGCCCCGCCGCCTCGTCCCAGGCGTGCGCCGCGATGCGCGCATGCATGGCATCGGCGCGTTCGCGCCAGAAGCGCGTGCGCTCGTGCAAGCCGAGCTGCGTCGCGATCTTCGCCAGCCGGTCGCAGGCGGCCCAGCACATCACGCTCGAATAGGTATGCACTTCCTCGCGGCCGCGGAATTCCCACAGGCCGGCGTCGGGCTGGTCGTACAGCGCGTAGGCGCGCTCGCCTAGCGGTTCCAGCCGGCGGAAAGTGGCCTCGTCGCCCGGGTGCTCGAGCCGCAGATCGAAGAACAGCTGCGACGAGGCCAGGACCACGCTGCCGTAGACGTCGTGCTGCTTCTGCACCCAGGCCAGGTTGCCGCGCCGGACCGGGCCCATGCCGCGATAGCCGGCGAGCGATTCCAGCTCGTCCTCGGTCAGTTCGGTCTCGTAAGCGATTCCGTACAGCGGCTGCAGGGCACCGTCCTCGCCCACCGCCAGGTTGAAGATATAGCCCAGGTAATCCTCCATGCTGCGCGTGGCGCCCAGCCGGTTGAGCGCGCGCACCACGAAGGTCGCGTCGCGCAACCAGCAATAGCGGTAGTCCCAGTTGCGCGAGCTGTGCGGCGCTTCGGGGATGGAGGTGGTCATCGCGGCGACGATCGCGCCGGTATCCTCGTACTGGCACAACTTGAGGGTGATCGCACTACGGATGACCGCTTCCTGCCAGTCCAGCGGGATCGACAGGTAGCGCGTCCATTCGCGCCAGTAGGCGTGGGTACGCTCTTCGGCCTGGCGCACGAAATCGGCCACGCCGCGGCGCAGCGGTTCGTCCGCGCCCAGCACGCAGTGCATGTCCCGATCGAGCACGAACGGTTGCGCCTCACGCAGCAGCCGCACCGGCACGTCGCTGGTGAAGCGCAGGGGATGGCCCGGCACCTCGTAGCGCACGTGGTTGCTGCCCCACTTGCGCTGCGGCGCGCGCGCGCCGTAGTCGCACAATGGACGCAGGACGATGCGCACCCGCGGCGTGCCGGCCAGGGGCCGGATCCTGCGCGCCAGCATCACCGGCCGGTAGAACCGCCCGTACTGGTGCCAGCGCGGTGCGAAGTCGGTGACCTCCACCGCACCGCCACGTGCATCGTGCAGCACCGTGCGCAGGATCGCGGTATTGCTGACGTAATGCTGTTCGGCGTGGGAGAAATCCTCCAGTTCCACTGCGTAGTCGCCGCCTTCTGCCTGCGGCGACAGCAGGCTGCAGAACACCGGCTCGCCGTCGAAGGCCGGCACGCAGGCCCAGACCACGCGCCCGCGCGCGTCGATCAATGCCGCGAAGCTGCCGTTGCCGACCAGGCCCAGATCGAGGCTGGCTTCCAGACCCGCTTCCCTCACGCGATCGGTTCCTTGTGTACACCCAGCCATGCGTGCACGGCTGCGACATCGTGCAGCGCATAGCGCGCCACGCTGGGCTCCCGCGAGCCGACCAGCACGCTGATCCCGCTGCGCAGGTTCACTACTTCGAATCCGTGCTCGTCGGTCAGGTCGTCGCCGGCGAACACCGGTGTGCGCCCGGCGAACGGCGGCTCGCGCAGGAACGCCTCGATGGCCGTGCCCTTGTCCGCGCCCTGCGGCCGCAGTTCGACGACGTGGTCGCCGTGCTGCAGGTGATATCCGCTCAGTTCCATCGCCGCCGTGGCGGCAAGGGCCTCGAAATCGGCCGCGGCCAGCGGATCGGCACGCCAGTGGAAGGCCAGCGCCACACCCTTGTCCTCGACGATCGCGCCGTCGTATTTCGCCGCGATCTGCAGGCCAGCCTCGCGCACGCGCGCCAGCGCCTCGACCGAGGCGCTGGGCGCCTGTTCGACCACATCGCCATGGCGGCGCTGCAGGCCATGCAGTCCGGCGCAGGGCAGCTGCAACGGCGCGAACAGCGCATCCAGGGTTTCGATCCTGCGGCCGCTGACGAGCGCCAGCGCGCCCTCAAAACCGCGTTGCAGCGACTGCAACCGGGCCACGAGCGCGGCGTCGACCGCCACAAGATCCGGCGCGTCGGCGAAATCGATCAGCGCACCATCGACGTCAAGAAACAGCGCCATCGTCCGCGGGTCCAGTGCGGGCGGGGCTGCACGGGGAACGAGTGCATCCGGCATCCGGGCATTGTGCAGGCCGGCGCGTAAGGATCGCGTAAGGACTCACGCGGCGAGGGATTTGTGGGCGCTCCGCTCCCGCGCAGTGGCCCCCAGGCCAATCTTGCGCGCTTTGCCGTTAGCGCGGTGGCGCGGCAAGCTCCTTCGCGCTGAGGAAGCCGTCTTGATTGCTGTCCTGCTTCTTGAAGGTCGCCGCCAGGCGCTCGCGGTGTTGCGCGCGCGTGATCGGCTTGCCCTTGCGACCGGGAAGTTCATCGGCCGTCAGCACCGCGTCGCGGTTGCGGTCCATGGCATCGAAGGCATAGCTCAGCCAGTCCTGGTATTCACCCGGCGAGACGCGGGCGTCGCGATTGGCATCCATTCGCGCGAGATACTCGCCGGTGCCGCGTAGTTGCGCATGCAGGACCAAAGGGAGCCCCGCCAGGACCAGGAAGAACAGCTGGAAACGCATGCGCCGGATTCTAGGCCAAACGGGTTCTCACGTGGGGCATGAATCGATCGACCGCACACGCTGCGCACGCGCCCAAAACGAAAAACCCGCCGGATCGCTCCGGCGGGTGGGGTCGATCTCGCAACGATGCAGGTTCAGGCGCGCGCGGACTGCAGCGAATAGCCCTTGAGCCGCGCCGAATACTCCTGCAGCACGCGGATGCCGCTTGCTTCGGCTTCGTGGCACCAGGCCTGCAGCTGGCGCAGCCGCTCGGCGGCGTCGTTGCTGCGCGCTTCGAGCACCTCGCTCAGGCGCGCGCGATACTCGACCAGCGTGCGGATGCGCGGACGCTGTGCGACCCAGGTCTGCAACTGCTCGCGCGCCTCGGGGTTGAGCCAGCGGCCATCGTCGACAATGCCCTTGCGCAGCGGCCGCGGCAGCAGCGCCCGCAGTTTGGCGCCCGCAGCGGCGGCTTCCTCGCGCAGGGCGGGCGTGAGCACGTTGCGCTGATAATCTGTCATCGCCTGGAAGCGGTGTGCCAGCAACGCCTTCATGGTGTCGGCATCGGGCACATTGATGTTGGGCCGCACGTCCAGCGAAGGCGCGACCCGCAGCACCTTGGCCAGCCCCAGCGTCTCCAGCCCCTTGATCGCGGCCCAGCCGATGTCGAACTCCCACTTGCGCAGCGCGAACTTCGCCGACGACGGGAATGCATGGTGGTTGTTGTGCAGTTCCTCGCCGCCGATCCACACCCCCCAGGGCGTGAGGTTGGTCGCGGTGTCGGTGGTCTCGAAGTTGCGATAGCCCCACCAGTGGCCAAGGCCGTTGACCACGCCCGCCGCCCAGAACGGAATCCACGCCATCTGGATCGCCCACACGGCCACGCCGGCGAAGCCGAACAGGGCGAAGCTGACGAACAGCAGTAGGGTCGGACCCAGGGTGGCGTGCGGGGTGTAGAGCTTGCGTTCGATCCAGTCGTCCGGGCAGCCCTTGCCGTACTGCTCGATTGACGCGCGATCGCTGCGGGCTTCGCGGTACAGCTCGACGCCGCGCCAGAACACGGTCTTGATGCCCTTGTACATCGGGCTGTGCGGATCTTCTTCGGTCTCGCACTTGGCGTGGTGCTTGCGATGGATCGCCGCCCACTCCTTGGTGATCATGGACGTGGTCAGCCAGGTCCAGAATCGGAAGAAATGCGCCAGGACCGGATGGAAATCGACGCCGCGGTGCGCCTGGCTGCGGTGCAGGTACAAAGTCACGGAGAAGATCGTCAGCTGGGTTGCAACCAGCAGATACAGCGCCAGGCCCCAGAAGCCGGTCTGCAGCAGGCCGCCGGCGAGGAAGTCGAGCAGGGAAACGGGCATTATGAAACTCCAACTGGCACTCGCCAGCAAACAAGATGCGCCCAGGATCGGTCGCGCCCTGGAGCATGATGGGGCCTGCGGCGCCCCACGTCACCCGTCGCCCGCGTACGGTGTTCAGGTCGCCATCCCGGCCTGGGGAGGCGCTGCGCTCCGACCAGCCCCGCCGGCCGCATTCGGGCTGCCGCAATGCTCGCGCGCACCCATTCGCCGTCCGTCGGCGGACACCGCAGGTGTTGGTTTCCGTGCCCGCCCACCCCAAGATCGGCCGATGCCCGAGCTTCCCGAAGTCGAGACGACCCGCCGCGGCCTGGCCCCCCACCTCGAGGGCCGCCGGATCGCTGCGGTCACCCTGCGCCGGCCGGACCTGCGCTGGCCGATCCCGGCCGAGATCGCCGAACTGCTGCCCGGGCAGCGGATCGAGGCGGTCCGTCGCCGGGCCAAGTACCTGCTGCTGGACACCGCCGCCGGCAGCGCCCTACTGCACCTGGGCATGTCCGGCAGCCTGCGGGTTCTTCCGGCGGCGACTCCGGTGCGCGAACACGACCACGTGGATATCGCGCTCGCCGGGCGCGGGGCGCGACCCGGGCGGGTGCTGCGCTTCAACGATCCGCGCCGCTTTGGTTGCCTGTTATGGCAGGCGCCGGGCGATGTGCACCCGCTGCTGCTGGGGCTGGGCCCTGAGCCGCTGTCTGAGGGCTTCGATGGCGCGGCTTTCGATGGGGCAGCTTTCGATGGGGATTACCTGTTCGCACGCAGCCGCGGACGCAAGGCTCCGGTCAAGACCTTCCTGATGGATCAACGGATCGTGGTCGGGGTGGGCAACATCTACGCGGCCGAAGCCCTGTTCGCTGCCGGCATATCGCCGCTGCGCGCCGCCGGACGCGTCTCCCGTGAGCGCTATGCCGCGCTGGCCGAGGCCGTGAAGCGCATCCTGGCGCACGCAATCGCCCGCGGCGGAACCACCCTGCGCGACTTCCTCGCCCCGGACGGCGCGCCCGGCTATTTCGAACAGGAACTGGCCGCCTACGGCCGCGGCGGGGAGCCATGTCCGCGCTGCGGCCGCGCCCTGCGCCAGGCCTCGATTGGCCAGCGCACCACCAGCTGGTGCCCCAACTGCCAGCGCTGAGCGCTGGCCGCGCCGCGTCGTCCAGGGCGTTCGCGGTATAGTCATCGTTCGTCTCGGGGAAGGGCGATGGCCGATACCGCCGACATCACCCAATGGTTGGACGCTGCCCACGAGGGCGATGCCGACGCCATGGGCAAAGTTCTGTCCACGCTCTACCAGGAGCTGCACGCGATGGCGCGGCGGCAGCTGGCCGGGCAGCAGGGACACACGCTCGATGCGACCGCGCTCGTGCACGAGGCCTACCTCAAGCTGGTCGGCCGGCGCGAGGCGCAGTTCGAGGATCGCGCCCACTTCTTCGCCTATGCGGCTTCGGCCATGCGCAGCGTGGTGGTCGACTACGCGCGCCAGCGCCTGGCGCAAAAGCGCGGCGGCGACCTGCACCGGGTGACCGAACTGCCGGAGGAAGTGGAAGGCGGGCTGCGCCTGGACGAGGAAATGCTGGGGCTGGATACGGCGCTCACGCGGCTGTCCGAGGTCGACGAACGCCTGGCCCACGTGGTCGAGCTGCGCTACTTCGCCGGCCTGTCCGAGCTCGAGATCGCGGCCCTGCTCAAACGCTCCGAGCGCAGCATCCGCCGCGACTGGCAGAAGGCACGGATGTTCCTGCTCGCCTCGCTGCAGGAACGCTGAGCACGCGCACATGGCTCCGCGCGCCGCCGTGCCGCGCCATGCCGCTTTCCGCGTTGCCATCGCCATGGTCCGATCCAACGCCCGGCCAGGCCCGGCATAACCATGGAAGCCGAACGCTGGCGCCGCCTCTCTCCGCTGCTCGATGCGTTGCTCGAGCAGGAAGCGCCCGTGCGCGCCGAAAGCCTGGCCTCGCTGCGCGAAAATGATCCGCAGCTTGCCGACGACCTGGAAGAGCTGCTCCGGCTGGAGGAAGACAGCGAAGACTTCCTGAGCGAGCCGGTGATGGCGCCGATGCCGGGGCTGGGCTCGGGCAGCATCATCGGCCCGTATCGCCTCGAGCGCATGCTCGGCGAGGGCGGCATGGGCCAGGTCTGGCTGGCGCAGCGCAACGACGGGCTGTACCAGCGCCGGGTCGCGCTGAAACTGCTGCGCCCTGGCCTGGCCGATCCCAACCTGCGCCTGCGCTTCACCCGCGAGCGCCAGATCCTGGCGCGGCTGGAACACCCGCACATCGCGCGCCTGCTCGATGCCGGCATCAGCGGCGACGGGCAGCCGTATCTCGCACTGGAATACGTCGAAGGCGAGCCGATCACCGACTGGTGCCGCGCGCACGAGATCACGATCGACGCGCGGCTGCGGCTGTTCCAGCAAATCTGCCGTGCGCTGAGCCATGCGCACGCCAACCTGATCGTGCACCGCGATCTCAAGCCTTCCAACATCCTGGTGACGCCGCTGGGCGAGGTGCGCCTGCTCGACTTCGGCATCGCCAAACTGCTCGACAGCCCCGAGGCCCTGCCCGACCACACCCGTACCGGCGTGCGCACGTTCACCCTGCACTACGCCGCGCCCGAGCAGCTGCGCGGCGAACCGGTCACCACCATGACCGACGTCTACGCGCTGGGCATGGTGCTGTTCGAACTGCTGGCCGATGCGCGTCCCTACCGCCTCAAGCGCCAGAGCGATGCGGAATGGGAGGAGGCGATCCTGCACGCCGATCCGCAGCGCGCCTCGCTGTCCTTGATGCGCACCGCGGAGGCGGAACCCGACCGCGAGAACGCGCAGAACCTGCGGCGGCGGGCGCGCATGGTTGCAGGCGACCTGGACAACATCGCGCTCAAGGCGCTGGCCAAGCGCCCCGAGCAGCGTTATGCCTCGGCCGAGGCGCTGGCACTCGACGTGCAGCGCTTTCGCGACGGCAAGCCGGTGCAGGCGCGCCCGCAGGGCATCGGCTATCGGATCCGCAAGTATGTCGCCCGCCATCGCTGGGCGTTGGGGACCGGCGCCCTCATCGCAATCGTGCTGGGGGCCGCGCTGGGCATCGTGGCCTGGCAGGCGCAGAACGCCGTCCGCGAGGCCACGCGCGCCCAGGCCATGCAGGCCTTCGTCGTCGGCCTGATCGAGCAGGCCGGCAACGCCTCGGCCAACGGCCAGCTCGATCTGCCGCGCCTGCTCGACACCGGCCTGGAGCGCGTCGATCGCGAACTCGCGCGTCAGCCCGAGACCCGGGCCGAGCTGTACGGCGTCATCGCCCAGCTGCGGGTAGGGCTGAGCGACTATCGCCAGGCCGATGCGCTGCTGCGCCGCCAGGCCGCGCTGATCGCCAGCCTGCGCGATCCACCGCCTGCGCTGGTGCTGTCCTCCACCGCGGATCTCGGTCGTATCCGCCGCCTGCAGGGCGATCCGCAGGACTGCATCGCCACGATGCAGACGCATAGCGAATTCGCCCGCCGCTACGAGCGCCAGGCCACGCTCCAGGCCGCGGAGTTCTATTCGCAGCTGGGCCGCTGCCAGCGCGCCTCGGGAGGTGCCGCGACTGCGCGACTGCTGTTCCAGCGATCGCTCGAACTGCGACGCTCGCTGCCCGATAGCGATGTCGGCATGGTCGAGAACCTGGCCGACCTGGCCAGCCTGCATGCCGATGCCGGCAATGCCGGACAGGCGCTCGCCGAGTACCGCCAAGCGCTGGGCGATCTGCGCGCACGCGTGGGCACGCGCCACCCGCTGTCGATCGAACTGGAACGCACTATCTGCGCGCTCGAGCGCAGCGAAGGCCGTCTGGGTCAGGCCGAGCGCCATTGCCGCGGCGCTCTCGCCCTGGCCATGGACCTGCATGGCGGTCAGCATCGCGCGACCGTGGATGCGCGCCGTCAGCTCGCGGCGCTGTTCGTGGATCAAGGACGCTTCGGAGCGGCGCAGATGGAATTCCGGCAGTCGCGGCATTGGCTCATCGCCCGACTGGGCGCCCACCACACCGACGTCGCCCGCGACGACAACAGCCTGGCGATCATCGCCTGGGAGCAAGGGCGCACCCGCGAGGCCCTGTCCCTGTTCGACCATGGCCTTGCGATCCTGCGCGAGGCGCCAGCGCCGAACAATCTGGCTGGGCTGTTGTTCAACAAGGCCATGGTGCTGCACGAGTCGGGTGCCGATCGCGAAGCCCTGCCCCTGCTCGTTGAAGCGCGCAGCCTGCGCGTCGCACAGGTGAGTGCGGATCATCCGCTGGTGGGCGATACCGACCGCCTGATCGGGGAAGTGCAGGCGGCGCTTGGACAAGCGGCTGCCGCGGAAGCCAGTTTGCGTTCGGCGAGCAGGCTCACCCGTGCCGGCTATGGCGAACACCATCCGCATACCCATCGGGCGGCGCTCTCGCTGGCCCGGTTCCGCGCGCTGGCCGGCAGCTCCGTGAACCCGGCCGCGCTGCGTGCCATCGACGCGATCACTCGTGTGCCCGGCACCGATGCCGAAACGGCCAAGCTGCGCTGGCGCGCACGCGCCTACGCCGCACAGGCGCGTTGCCGGCAACCAGAGGCGGCGAACGAGGCAGCCGCCAGTTTGCAGGCACTGCAATCCGAACTGGCGCGCGCGCAACCGGAAGGAGGCGAGCTGGGCCGCGAAGTCGCCGCGATCCATGCCGCCTGTTCGGCCGGGCCGCCCGGCATCGCGCGCATCAGGTGAGCGGAAGCGAACCCTGCAGCGGTTCGATCCGCCCGTCCCCGCGCACGATCTTCTTGAACTCCGCGCGCGACACCGACACGTAGCGCTCGTTGCCTCCGATCTCGACCTGCGGTCCGTCCTGCACGGCATAGCCGCGTTCGTCCACGCGCACGGTCATGGTGGCCTTGCTGCCGCTATGGCAGATGGTCTTGATCTCGACCAGTTCGTCGGCCCAGGCCAGCAGGCACTGGCTGCCCTCGAACAGCTCGCCGCGGAAGTCGGTGCGCAGGCCGTAACAAAGCACCGGGATGCGCAGCGCGTCCACCACTTCGGTCAGCTGCCACACCTGCGCCCGGGTCAGGAACTGGGCTTCGTCCACGAGGACGCAATGCAACGGTCCGTGCGCGTCGACATCGCGGCGCACCTGCTCGAGCAGATCGTCGCCTTGGTCGAACGCCAGGCCTTCGGCGCTGAGCCCGATGCGCGATGCGACCGTACCCGCGCCGTCGCGATGATCCAGCCGCGGGGTCAGGATCATCACCCGCATCCCGCGCTCGCGATAGTTGTGCGCGGACTGCAGCAGGGTCGTGGTCTTCCCCGCGTTCATCGCCGAGTAGTAGAAGTAGAGCTTGGCCATGGCCCATAGGGTGGGCCCTGACCCAACGCGCTGCAACAAGCGTGCGCGGCGCGATCGACCGATGAAGCCGAGCAAGTACCACCGACTACTCCGGACACGTCTGTAAACTTGCGCCTCGCTCCGGAAGTCCGCATGCACGGCCTCAACCCCCAGCAATCCGCCGCACTTGTCCAGATCGATGGCCCCGTCCTGGTGCTGGCCGGCGCGGGCAGCGGCAAGACCCGGGTGATCGTGGAGAAGATCGCGCATCTGATCCGGTCGGGACGCTATCCGGCCAGGCGCATCGCCGCGATCACCTTCACCAACAAGGCCGCCAAGGAAATGCGCGAGCGCGTCGCGCGCCGGATCCGCGGCGACGCGGCCGAAGGCCTGACGATCTGCACCTTCCACGCGCTGGGGCTGAAGTTCCTGCAGATCGAACACGCCCAGGTCGGGTTGCGGCGCGGCTTCTCGATCTTCGACGCCGACGACACGCTCGCCCAGCTCAAGGATCTGATGCCCGGCGCCAAGCCCGACGCGGTCCAGGCCGCGCAGGGGCTGATTTCGCGCGCGAAGAACGCCTGCCTGGGCCTGGAGCAGGCGCAGGAAGCCGCGCGTTCGGCGCGCGAGCGCGAGGCCGCGGCGCTGTACGCCCGTTACCAGGCACGGCTGGCGGCGTTCAATGCGGTGGATTTCGACGACCTGATCCGCCTGCCCGTCGAACTGCTCGAACGCGACGCCGATTGCGCACTGGCCTGGCGCGAGCGCATCGGCTACCTGCTGGTGGACGAGTGCCAGGACACCAACGACGCGCAGTACCGGATGCTCAGGGCGATCGCCGGACCGGCGGGCAACTTCACCTGCGTGGGCGACGACGACCAGAGCATCTACGCCTGGCGCGGCGCCAATCCGGAAAACCTGTCGCAGCTTGCGCGGGACTATCCGGCGCTGAAGGTCGTCAAGCTCGAACAGAACTACCGCTGCAGCAACCGGGTGCTGCGCGCGGCCAATGCCCTGATCGCGCACAACCCGCACGAACATCCCAAGCAGCTGTGGAGCGCCAACGCCGACGGCGCGCGCATCCGGGTGTGGGAATGCAACGAAGCGACCCACGAAGCTGAGAAAGTCGCGTCCGAGATCCATTTCCTGCAGCAGAAGCATGCCGCGCCATGGAGCGACTTCTGCGTGCTGTTCCGCGGCAACCATCAGAGCCGCGCGCTGGAGAAGGCGCTGCAGCTGCTGCGCGTGCCCTACCACCTCAGCGGCGGCACCGCCTTCCTCGACCGCGGCGAGGTGAAGGATGCGCTGTCCTGGCTGCGCCTGCTCGCCAATCCGGAGGACGACACCGCCTTCCTGCGCGCGGTGCAATCTCCGCGCCGCGAAGTGGGTGCGACCACCCTGGCCAGGCTCGCCGAGATCGCCCAGGCTCTGCACCTGCCGCTGTCGCGCGCCGCCGAATCGATGGGCGTGCTCAAGCAGCTGCCGCCACGCGCGGCGAACGGGCTGAGTGGATTCATCGACATCGTGCGCGGCCTGCGCAGCGACGCGTCGCGCCTGCCAGCGGCCGAACTCGTGCGCCAGCTCAACGAGCGCAGCGGGCTGGTGGCCGCGCTGCGCGCCGAATGCAAGAGCGATGCGCTGTTCGCACTGCGCCGCGGTAACCTCGACGAGCTGGCCGACTGGTTCGAACATGCGCACGACAACCGTGCCCGTGGCGCCGGCCCGGGCGAGCTCGCCGCCTCGCTCGCCCTGCTCTCGCATGCCGACAAGGGCGATGCCGGCAACCAGGTGCGGCTGATGAGCCTGCATGCGGCCAAGGGTCTGGAATTCCGCTTCGTGTTCATCGTCGGCATGGACGACAACACCCTGCCGCACGAGGCCAGCGTCGACGAGGGACGACTCGACGAGGAGCGCCGCCTGCTCTACGTCGGCATGACCCGCGCCAAGGAACAGCTGTGGCTGTCCTATGCGCGCGAAGCCAACCGCTGGGGCAACAAGCTGCGGCTGAAACCGTCCCGGTTCCTGGATGAACTTCCGGCTGCGGAACTGCAGCGCGACGGCGCCGATCCGGCGGCCGACGCCGAACGCAAGCAGGAGCGTGCGAGCGCCGGTTTCGCGGCGATCAAGGCACTGCTCGACGCATAGCGGCGCGGAGACCTTAAGTCTCGCCCGACGATTCTTCCAGCCGGGCAAGCCGGTCGCGCAGCGCTGCGACTTCCTGCTCGAGCGCCTGCACGCGTTGCGCGAGCGATTGCGTCTGCTCTGCAGCCGCGGTGGCGACGGGATGGACCGCGCGCGATCCATGGGCATCGGCCGCCACCGGCCCGCACAGCAGATGCATATAGCGTTCCTCGCGCTGGCCACTGGCGCGCGCGAGCTGCACGACCAGCGCGGGCTCGCGCTGGGCCAGGCGGCCGAGGTGATGCCGCACATCCTCGACACTCTCGAACGGGGCCATGCGCTCGCTGCGCGCGAGCAGTTCGTGCGCCGTCTGCGGTCCGCGCAACAGCAGCAGTCCGAGCAGGGCGGTCTGCTGCCGGGTGAGTCCGAGCGCCGGCATCGCCAGTTGTGCATAACGATCGGCGCGCGAGGAGAAGGTCTGTTTCGCCAGGCCGAGCTCCTCGAGCCGGCGCAGCGCGTGCTGCACTTCGCCCGGATCGAGCGCCATCAGCGGTTCGCGCGCGGTTTTCTGGTTCGCGGCCGCCTGCGCCGCGTTGACCGTGAGCGGATAGGCCTCGGGCGTGGTGGCTTCCTTCTCGATCAGGCAGCCCAGCACGCGCGCCTGCTGCGCGCTCAGCTGCGGCAGCTCCGCCGGACTGTGTGCATCGGTATGCATTGGAAGCGATCCTGTCATCGGCGGCCGATTAGCGTCCGATACACTCGCCGCCACTTCAAGTCGGGAGCGCATGATGCGTCGGTTGGCATCCACGCCGTTGCTGTTGGTCGCGGCATTGACGTTGGCATCGGTCGGTTGCAGGCGCAGCGATCCCGCGCCGGCACCAGCCGTGGCAGTTCCCACCGGCGCCGCGACCACCGCCGACGCCGCCGCGCCCGACGACAACCTCAACGCCGTGCTCTGGGTCCAGGGTTCGGCCGAATACCGGGCCGTGACCCAGACCCTGTATCGCGCCGCCGCCGACAAGCTCGATGTGGCCCTGGCCGAGCCGCACTGGGACGCGCTGGTGCCGGGCGAGCGCGGCAATCCCGCGAGCGGCCTGCCGCCTGCGGTGATCCTGGATGTGGATGAAACCGTGCTCGACAACTCTCCCTACCAGGCGCGCCTGGTGCGCGAAGGCCGCGAGTACAACGAAGTCAGCTGGGACCGCTGGGTCGCCGAGAAGAAGGCCAAGCCGGTCCCCGGGGTGGTCGACTTCGCCAAGGCTGCGACCGCACAGGGCATTACCCTGCTCTATCTCTCCAACCGCGCCGAGCACCTGCAGGCAGCAACCTTGGAAAACCTGCGCACCGCGGGCCTGCCGGTGAAGGACGACAGCGTGTTCCTGGGGCTGGGAACGGTCGTGCCCGGTTGCGAGCAGAACGGCAGCGAAAAGAACTGCCGCCGACGCCTGGCCGGCCAGCATTACCGGGTGCTGATGCAGTTCGGCGATCAGCTGGGCGATTTCGCCGAGATCCTGGCCAATACCCCGGCCGGCCGCCAGCAACTCTTGGACGAATATCGCGACTGGTTCGGAGAACGCTGGTGGATGCTGCCCAACCCCACCTACGGCTCGTGGGAGCCTGCGATCTTCAACAACGACTGGACCCAGCCGCGTGCAGCCCGGCGGCAGGCCAAGCGGGAAGCGCTGAATCTCGCCAACTAGCAGCGAAATCGCAGTCAAAACCTGCCAACTTCTGCTAAACCATCACAAAGTTTCGGTTTGCAGGTTTCCAGCGACTCCAAAAATCAAACACTTAAATACGCTCATTTCGCGTATTGCTTTAAGTTCTGGTCTTCGCTAGCCTGTTGGCGTCCGGCCTCGCCGGAGCCATGCCACAACCGCACCCCATGTGTGCACTGTCCATCCGGCGCGAGCCGGACTCTTGAAGGAGGCCTGACGGCCTCCTTTTTTTGCCTGCGGCACGCGCCCCCTAGGGCACGCCCCAGATGCGAACGAGTCCGGACGGCACTAGGCTTCGATCAGGTGCGTCCGGAGCGCGGCCATGGCCGATCCCATCAGCAACAGCAGCCTGCCGCCGACCGCGCAGGGCCATGGGCTTGCGCTCGGACGTGTCGACGGCTCCGCTCTGGAAGCGATCCTGGATCGCATGCTTCCTGGAGTGAGTTTCGAACAGGCGGTGCAGGACGCCATCGATGCCGGCGACCTGTCTGCCTCGGATCTCGACCCGGGCCGTCTGGCCGAACAAATCGCAGACCTGTCGCCCGGTCATCAGCGCCAGCTGGCCGGAACGACCGAAGGTCTGCCGCCCGCCCTGCGCGAGGTCCTGGACCAGTTCGGCGTGGACCGGACCAAGGCCGATGGTCCTGGCCCCGGTGCCGACCCGGCAGGACTTCGGGCCGACAGCACCGCCATGCCGCAGGGCAATGCGGCGCTGCGCGGCGAACAGGCAAGCGCTGCGCAGGCCTTGGCCAGGGGCGATGCGACGGTTCCCTCTGCTGTCGTCCGGGCCAGCGGCACGATCGCCGCGCAACCGGGTGCGGTGCCAGTCGCCGGCGACAGGGCGCAGTTCGACGGCCAGGTGCTTCAGGGCGCGCGCGTCGGCGAGGCTTCGGCCGCGGTGCGCATGGATGCAGCCGGTCCCGTCCTGAATCCCGAACGCCCGCAGGGACCGATGCTCCAGGCCCTCCCGCAGCAGGCCATCCTGGCTCCGCAGGGCCGCGCCGACGCGCTTCCTGCCCAGGTCCTTCCGCAAGCTGCGGGAGCAACCATCCTGTCGGCGCCACAAGGCACCGTCGTCGCACCGAATGCGCAGGCCCCGCTGGCGCGCGGTGCCGACGGCGCCCAGGCACGGGAAAACCAGCTTGCCCCCGCTGGCCATACCCTGGCCGGCAGTCTCCGACGCGATACCGGCAAGCGTGGCGCAGGCCTGCCCCGCCAGCATCCTGCCGATGCATTGCTGGCCCTGCTGCCTGGCCGGCGCAGACGTCGCGCCGAAGGCGAAGACAGCAGCACTTCCTTCCAGTGGCTGTTCTGGATCCTGACCGTCATCGCGTACGGCGCGCTCGCGGTGGCGATCGTCGCCATGATCCCCAGCGGGGGCGGGTTGAGCGACGGCGCCGGCAGACCCGGCTACGGTGCCTATGCCCTGATCATCGGCGCACTCGCCGCGGCAGCATCGTGGTGGGTAGGCAGGCGCCTGTCCGGCGCCGCGAAGCAAGCACACAACAGGAGTTGACGATGGGCTTCGGACCGCACAATTCGCCGATCGGGAAGCTGCTGGAAAACGGACCCCACAAAGGAGGCTGGCAAAGCCAGCTCGACGCGCAGCGGCTGGAATCCGCATTCGACCTGATGAAGAACGACCCGCGTGTCACGCTGGGCGAAGCCCTGCAACAGGTCGATGTGGACCTGTCGAACATCCCGCAGTCGGTAATGAACGACATCGTCCGCAACCAGCCGTCCGATGTGCAGGCCCGCGTGGAACAATGGGCGACCGCTACCCCCAATTCCCCGGCCCTCGATCGCAGCAGCGCCACGATGTCCGCGTCGCCTGGACCCGGAGCCGCGACGACCGACAGCTCCGCGCCGCTGAGCACCTACGGACAGTCCGGCAACGCATCGATGGGCAACGCCGTCGGGCACGGCGGCATCCCACCGGGCCATGCTTATGGCCACGGCGTTGGCCCGAGCCTGGAGCCCGCGGCGCGCAACGTGCAAAACCTGGCGCCCGCCGACAGCACCCATAGTCCGATGATCCAACGTGTCTTCAGCGGCGAAGGCGCGCGCATGGAGCCGGCCAACAGCACGAACGCCATGCCTCGGACCACGGGCGGGGAAACCCTTCGTGCCGACACGACCCAGGGCGTTGCCATGCCGCGCGAGAGCCATGGCGACGCCCATCGCGCGGAGCGAACGCAATCCAATCCGGTGCCCAGCGGCCCCCTGCAGCGCGGCGGCGAAGCTCAAGGCGCGCAGAACGCCTCCAACCCCATGCAGTCGCGCAGCGATGGGCCGACATCGCAGCAGACCACCAGTCTTGCGGCCCATGGCGGCCTCACGACGCAGCATGCGATGGCACAAGCCGCGCCCCAGGGCGCCGCACATGCGACAGGCTTCTCCACCCAGCAGGCGACCGCGCAGTTTGCATCGCAGCAGGCGGGAAACCGGCAGATGGGTGAACAGGCCCCCCAGCAGCAGCTCAACCCGCGCGCGGCGGAGGCGACCGTCGGTAGCCACCGCGTGCAGGATGCGCGTCCTGCGCTCGCTGCGGCGGACCCGCGCGGGTTCACGCCGCAACAGTCGCTTCCATCGCAAGCCGTGCAGCCTGCGCAGGCGCGCCCGGAACTGGCGGCCAACCAGGTCATGCCGCAGCTCGCCGGCTTGACCATGGTCGCCAACCCGCTGATCCCTGCGGTCGGTGCGCAACCGGGCCAGAACGTCGTTCCCGTCGCTTCCGGTGCCGAAAATGCGTCGCAGGTGCGTGGGGATGCGCTGCTGGCGCCCGCTGGTCACACGCTGGCCGGCTTTCTGCGTCGGCACCATCGCGGCGCCAAGCGTGGCGCGGAGCAGCCGTTGAGCTGGCTGCTCGCTTTGGTTCCCGGCGCCCGCAAGCGCCGCGCGGAAAGTCGACCCGACGCCATGTCGTTGCAATGGGTGTTCTGGACCTTGACCGTTGTGGCCTACGGAGCGCTCGCCATCGCAATCATCGCGATGATCCCCAGCCGGGGGAGGCTGTTCGACGACGCCGGCGCGCCAGCCGTAGGCGCCTATGCCCTGCTCGTAGGTGCTGTGGCGGTAGTCGCATCGTGGTGGCTGGGACGCTACCTGGCCAAACGATCGGTGACGTCGTGATGGCTTCGCCGACCATGCGCCTGCCGCGACTGATCGTATGCCTGCTCCTCGCGGCGTGGCTGCCGGCTGCCAATTCGCAGGAAGCACCGATGGTCGATGCCGTCGGCGCCTACCACCAGGCCAATGTCATGCGCCATCGCGGCGAGCAGCGGGAGGGGGACGAGCGCACGCGGCAGGACCGCAAGCCGGTCGAATCCGGCACGATCTCGCAGCAGGACTTCGACCGCTTGATGGCCGGTCTCCGGCTCGAATACCGCCAGCGTGTCGTGCGTGACGGTCAGATCCAGGCCGATGCCTGGTTGCGGAGTCGGGTAGCCGAGCTGCGCAACCGCTATCGCCGTATCGAATAACGAGCGCAAGGGCCACAAAAAGACGACCCCGTTCCCGGGGTCGTCTGTGCTTGCTTGCAGCATGGCGCCCCGCCCGCAGGCGGAGCGCCCTTCCTGCACGGTCAGCCGCTCTTGCGAGCCATCGCGGTCTGGCCCTCGCCCATCGACTTCAGTGCAGTGCTGACTGCCTGGATAAACATCGAATACATCTGGCTCTCGACCGTCAGCTTGGTCGAATCCGCGGCGGACGGCTTGTCGCCGATGCTCTCCGCCGTGCGCATCAGCGCATTGCCCTGCTTCTCGATCAGCTTGCCCATCGCAATCGCGAAGGCTTCCAGCCAGCCCGCGCCGCGCTTGGCTGCGCGTGCATCCTCGGTACCGCTGTTCTCGCGCGCATCGCGCAGCTGGATGTCGGAAATGACCTGGTTCCAATTGATCTCGCTCATGGCTGTTCTCCGTAGTGAATGCTCTGTCGTTCCGTTTGAAAAGCGCTTGTTTCCGGGACTTCAGGATTACTGTGGAGGGCCGCGCAACCTGCGCGAGCGTGAACGGGTAATCGACTCGCGCCCTGGCAGCAGCGGTGCCTTGGACTTGGCCGGATCGACCGCATCCGCAGCCGAGGCCGCGCGCTGTTCGCGCAGCCACTCCAGGGCCTTGGTTTCGCCATCGCGCTGCACGCGCCGGGCGAACTCCATCGCGACCTGCGCGTCGGGCTGCTGCAGCGGATCGATCGCCGCATCCAGCTGCCTGACCAGTGCATTGCGTTCGTCCTCGCTGAGCACGTTCTGGCCAATCAAGGCATCGAGCGTGCGGATCCATTCGGCACGGTCGGGCTTGGGTTGGTCCAGCGTCGGCGCCAGCGATGCCTGTTCGACCGCTTCGCGGAAATGGCCCAGCAGGAACTCGACGCCATCGCGATCCATGTCCGATTCTTCGCGCAGCGCGTCCTCGAACATGCCGAGCAGCTTGGCCCGCACTTCTCGCTCAATCGCGCCCTCGGCCTCATCCGCCCCGGACGGAGCCGCAGCCGCTGGTGGCTGGGCGGCGATAGCAGCCTGGTCCGAAGGTCGCTTGCGTAGCGGTGTGCGGCGCGTGGACATGAGTGGCCGTTATTCCCCTGTGTGGGCCGATGGCCTGGCACCGGCGCATCGTTGCAAACGAGTGTAGGTGGCGCTCTGCGCGCGCAACACTAGGGCGCGCCCTAGGGTTTGCATGTGATGTCCATTGCGCGCGCCGGACGCCTCATCCATGGAAATGCGGGTCGATTTCCAGGGTGCCGAGGTTGCGCGAGGCGAACCGCTCTGCCAGCTGCGGCGCGGCCTGCTGGATGGCGTCGAAGCTGCCGCGGGAACGGACGTCGGCGCGCAGCAGCCAGCCGCGGTCGGTGCGGCTGAGCAGCAGATCTGTGCCGGGCAGGGTGTTGTCGTTCAGGCGCAGCAGGACCTGACCGCGCTCGTGATCGACCCCGTTGGGGCTGACGGCGAGCTGGCGGACATGGCGTTCGAGCAGGTCGGCCAACGCCTGCGGGTTGGCATGGGCCTGCGGGGCGGCGGGTGGCAGGGCAACAGTAACTTCCCGGGCCATGACCTGGGCCTGGTAGAGCGCGGCCAGTTCCGCGGGCTGCAGGCTGTCTCCCCCGGCCTGTTGCTGGCCCCCGTCCTCATGCTCGCCCTTGCGCAGCACGGCCTGGTCGGTCGTGACCTGGCTGGTATCGGCCTGCGCGTCGGGTTGCGCCGCTTCGCCGCTCTCGAGTCCTGTTTGCACGCGTGGCTCCCTACCCTCGGCGCGGTTCTGCATCAGGGTCTGGAAGCGGTCGACCAGCTCGGTCTTGGGTTGCTCGCGCACCTGATCGCGCACCTGATCGCGCGGCTTGTCGACTTCGCGCATGGCGTTTTCGGCCTGGGTTGACTGGGTGCGCTGGATGCTCATGGGACTGCTCCTTCGACGGCTTCCTGCCGCGGCCGATCATGGCCTGCGAAACATTACGAATGGATGAGGGATGGGCGCCTACCGATCAGCAGGTCCTCGGCGGCGGCTTCCTCGCGACGGGCTTCGTAACCGCGCTGTTCCCTGCGCCAGACCTCGCGCCGCTGCTCCAGCGCCTCTTGCCGGGCGCGGGCACGGAAGTAGGCGGTGCGCGCCTCGTCCTGGGCCTGTTCGGCCTGTCGCAGCGCGAATTGCGCCTGTTTCAATCGTTCCTGCGCCGCCACGGCGAGTTCGGCCAGATGGTCGACATGACGCTCGCGCTGTTCCAGCGCAGCCGGCCATGCCATGCCCGGTGGCGGCGGCGCGAGCAGCTGCGCGCGCTGGTGGGCGCGGTCGCGCTGCAGGGTCTGGATCTCGCCGTCGATCCGGGTGCACTGGTCGCGGCACGCCTGGGTCTGGCGCTGTTTCTCCATCAGCACCAGGCGCGCGGACTCGGTGCGGTGCTCGCGCAGCCGGACCAGGGTTTCCAGCGGAAAGCGCTTGCGCAGGCTCATGCGAAGAGCTTGCGTAAGGCGGCGACGGACTCGCCGAAGTCGGCGATGTCGCCAGAGGGTTGCTGCAGCAGCTTGCGGATGGGCTCGATTTTCTGGATCGCGATATCCGCTTCGGGATCGCTGCCCTTCTTGTACTCGCCCAACTGCAGCAACAATTCGATGTCCTGATGCTTGGCCAGGTATTTGCGCAGCTGACCGGCGGCGCGCAGCTGCGGCTCCTCGATCACGCGCGGCATGGTGCGGCTCAAGGACGTGAGCACATCGATGGCGGGGTAGTGGTAGGCCGCGGCGAGCTTGCGCGACAGCACGATGTGGCCGTCGAGGATCGAGCGTACTTCCTCGACGATCGGATCATCGCCCTCCTCGCCTTCCATCAGCACGGTGTAGAACGCGGTGATCGAGCCCTTGTCGTTGTTGCCGGCTCGCTCGAACAGCCGCGGCAGCGCGGTGAAGACCGAAGGAGGGAAACCGCGCCGCGCCGGCGGCTCGCCGACCGCCAGGCCCACGTCGCGCAACGCGCGCGCGAAGCGGGTCACCGAATCGACCAGCAGCATGACCCGCTTGCCGCGGTCGCGGAAATGTTCGGCGATGGCGGTGGCGACCCAGGCCGCGCGGCTGCGCTCGAGCGCAGGGCGATCGGAAGTGGCGACCACGATCACCGACTTCGCCATGCCCTTTTCGCCCAGGTTGTCGCGGATGAATTCGTTGACCTCACGTCCGCGCTCTCCGACCAGGGCGATCACGTTGACGTCGGCCGAGGCGCCGCGCGCGAGCATGCCCAGCAGGGTGCTCTTGCCACCGCCGGCCACCGCGAAGATGCCGATGCGCTGGCCGACGCCGGCGGTCATCACCGTGTCGATGGCGCGCACGCCGGTGGCGAAGGGCGCATCGATCAGGTTGCGCGACAGCGGGTGGGGCGAGGCCGCATAGATCGGCATGTCCTCCACGGGCGGGCCGCCGGGCACCGCGATCGGCCCCTTGCCGTCGATCGGCTCGCCATGCGCATCCAGGACGCGGCCGAGCAGGCCATCGCCGGCGCGCACCGTCGCCTGGCGGCCGGTGGCGTACACCTCGGTCGCGGGCGAAACCCCGTCGAGCGCGCCCAGCGGGGTGAGCACGGCGTGCTGGCGCGACACACCCACGACTTCGGCCGCCAGCCGGAAATGCGGATCGCCGCTGTCGGCGGGATTGCGCAGCTCGCACAACTCGCCGATCGCGGCCTTCAGCCCGGTCGCGCGGATCAGGGTGCCGTAGGCCTCGACCACCTTGCCGATGCGCTCGATCCTGCGCACCCTGCCAAGCGCGGCCAGCAGCGGATCGGGCGCTGCATCGGCGGGCGGCGGCAGGTCCACGTCGGGAAGCGCCGTTGGCTTGCTCATGCGCGCGCGACCGGAGCCGTGCTCGAACTGGCGGCGGCCAACGCCTGGCGGATCGCTTCGATCTGCTGGGCGACGCCGGCGCGGACTTCGCCCGCTTCGGACATCACCACGCAGCTCAGCGGATCGAGGCTTTCATCGTCGACCAGCTCGATCACGCCCACGCCCGGGTGCGCCTGGCGCACGGCGGACAGGCCCGCGCCCACTTCGTCGCGTACCGAAGGATGCACGCGAATCAGCAGGAACTGCTCGGCCTGCGCGGCCTCCACCGCCTGCATCACCAGCGGCGGCACCACCGTCTGCGCGTCGAACCCGGGCGCGATCCGCGCGACGATGGCGCAGGCCAGCTCGCTGATGCGCCCGCTGGCCTCGCCCAGTACCCGCGCGCGCCGTTCGTTGAGTGCAGCCAGCTGTTCGGCCATCTGCTGCTGCGCCCGGGCGAAGCCTTCGGCGAATCCGGCGGCGTGGCCGCGTTCGCGCGCCTGCGCGATCTCGGCCCCGGCTTCGGTGTAGAGCGCATTTGCACGCGCGAGCAGCGCGTCCAGCTGGCCGAGCCGTTCCCATTCGCGCGCGCGGATGATCTTGCCGGCGGCGGCGCGTTCGAACTGACGACGTTCGAACACCGCGACTCCGCCCATGTTACGGGCGGAAGCGGATGCAGGCGGGACAGCGGGGGCGCTGGGCTCGGGCATGCGGCTGCCTGTGTCGGGAGATTTCACGCGCTGGCTTCGCGCTTGAGATGGTGGTCGTGCAGCATCTGCACCTGCGCAGGCGGCAGGACCACGGCAAGCCGGTCCTCGCGCGGGTGCAGCAGGGCAGCCCACTCGCCCAGGGCGCGATCGTTGTCCTGCGCCCAGGCCCACAGCTCGCTGCGGCCCTGCCGGTCGAACAGCGCGTACAACAGCGCGTGACCCGCCGCATCGCCGGAGAGCGCGGTCTTCAATCGTCCGCCCATGGCCGTGACGGCGTCGAGCGGAGCACGGCCATCCCACACCGTGCGGTCCAGCGCCAGCAGATAGCTGTTGCCCAGCGCCTGCTTGAGGCGGCGCACCGCATCGCGCCCGACTTCGGCGCGGATCACCGGCGCCATCGCCAGCACCCCCAGGTCGCGCAGGAACGGACCCAGGCGCCCGCGCGGCCAACGCACCGACACCCGGCCGATCTCGCGTTGTGGGGTGGGGGCCAGCAAGGCCGCCCCAGGACCCGACGCCAGCCAGCGACCCAATATCCGTTCACCCAGTGCGCTTGCACGCGCACGCGCAATCAGTCCCGGGTCGACGGCGTCATCGGTGCCCGCGCCAAACCAGCCGGGGTCGATCTCGGCAAGAACAGTCGGCAACGACACCGCAAGGCGACCCTATCCGTTCCAGACCCGTCCGCTGGCGGCTTGCGCGGCGGCAGCCGCCGTGCGCGAACGCATCCGTCCGAACAGGGCGAGTACCAGCGTGAGCACCGCGACCACCCCGGCGGCGATGCCGATCGCCAGCGGACTGAAGCCGGCGACGGACATGCGCGCATCCGCCGGCGCACGCGAGGCCTGCGGACCGCCGAGCGTGTAGAACTTCACCGTGACCTTGTTGGGGTCGTCCAGGCCTTCGACGCTGTCCTTGACCGTGACCTTGATGTCGGTCTCGCGGTCGCGCACATTGGCGCCGGGCTGCTCGTAGATGGTGACCGCCGCCGAGGAATCGTTGGTTTCGTTACCCAGCGGGTCGCGTTCCGGCAACGCGATATGCACGCGCGCTTCGGCGACGCCCGGGATTCCCGACAGGGTGCGCGCGATTTCCTGTTGCAGGCTGCACTGGTAGCGCGCGCGTTCCTCGATCGCCGACGAAGCGAAACCTTCCTTCTTGAAGGTTTCGCACATCGACACGTAGCGTTCGCGCGGCAGGCGGTGCGCGGCGAGCACCTGCATGGCCCTGGGGAAGTCGCCCTGGCCGACTCGAATCTCCCAGCCGGTGCCGGACTGCAGCGAGGTCTGGCTCTTCTCCGCACCGATGCCGGCGCCGAGCAGGGCCGCCATCAGTTCGTTGGCCTGCTGCTCGTCCAGATTGCTGTACAGCGCGGTGCGGCCGCAGGCGGCCAACAACAAGCACACCAGCGCACCGGACAGCGCTGCGCGCCACCACGTTGGTGTTGCCGCGCGTCGATCCTTCAACCCTCGCATGCGAACTTCTCCCCTGATCCCATCAATGCCGCGGCCGCCGTCAGGATTGCTGACGGAACAGCTGCTGGATGCCATCGGACGTGCGGTTGGCCACGTTCGAGGTCAGTTCGCACTGGAACATGAACTGATGGCACTGCATGGTCATCTGGATGATCTGACTCGGCGATGCATCGGCCGGGTTCGCGGCCAGCTTGTCGGCCAGCGCGCGGATCCCGTCGGCGCCGCCATTGAGGCGGTCGAACGCGGCGAGCACATTGCGCATTCCTTCCGACGGCTTCTGCGCAGCCTGGATCGCCCCGGCTTCGGTTGGCGCATTGGCCTGCACCGCGCCATTGCGCTCCATCGCAGCAGCGAAATCGCGGATGTCGTTGTGCGAGGCCTGCGGCGAACTGGCCGCGGACGAGGTGGTGGCTGCCTGCGCGGGTTCGAGCCCCGCGGCGGTAATGGCTTCGATCATGACCTAACTCCTTGTACCAGCGCGGCTGCGCCGGCGTGGGTCACCCTGGCCTGCGACGCGCCACGACAGCGGCGCGAGGCAGGCACCCGGTTCCTGTCCTTACTGGCGCTTGCTCAGGGATTCGAGCGCCTGGGCGACGGAGTTCTGCGAGGTGGCTGCGTTCTGCGACAGGAACTGCATGCGCAGGCTTTCGGCGGTGAGCGCGACCATGTTGGAAGGCTGGTCGTTGCCGCTCGATCCGATCGCATCGGACAACTCGGTGATGCGCGAGGCCTGTGCGTCGAGACGCGAACCCCAGGCGCGCGACATGGCTTCGAACCAGCTGTTGCTGCTGCCCGAGGACGATCCCGAGCGCGACGAACCCGAATTCATGGTGCTACCGGCGCCCACCGCACCGATGTAGCTCAGCACGCCGTCGTTGTTGACATTGCTCATGACCCCTACTCCTTTCCTGGATTAGTGAGGCGGCTACCGCCGCCGTGTTGGCACCTTACCGCGTCCGTCTTACCGCTAGTCTTACTCGTTGCTTACTACAAGAAAGTTGCGAATGAAACCGCTCATGCTGAAGCGGCGTACTACTGCTTGCTCGAGACCGGTGCAGGGATCTTCTCCTGCGATCTGTTAACCGCCTGTTGCGGCGCGTCCGTATTCATGTTCGATGTCGCATCCGGACTGCCGACGACATTGCTGAAATCCGAAGCCGCCGCGCGCGCGGCCAGTTCGGCAGCCGTGATCGGCCGGATCTGCTTGATCTCGCCGCCCGGGCCTTCCACATAGATCTTGCTGCCGATGCCAATCAGCTTGCCGTGGCCCGGGATCACCGTGCCATCGGGATATTGCTCGCCGTTGGCATCGACCACGTATGGTTCGCGTCCGCGCACGACCGCGACGATGTCAACCGGCGGGAGCGCTGCGACCGCGGCCTTTTCATCGTCGGCCTTGCCATCGGGCGAGGCGGCGGCCAGCTGTTCCCCGGGCACCACCTTGACGCCGACGTCGGCCAGCGCGCGCGATGCGAGCACTTTCTCGAACTGCGCCTGGTCGACCGTGCCTTCGATCTGCACGGTGTTCTCGCCGATGTAACGCGTGCCGACGGCGATGCCCGCCATGCGGAACACCTCGCGCACGTCGCGCGCCAAGTCTTCGCCAGTGCGCAGCGCGAGGCTGGCGTTGATGCCCGCGTCGCGCAGCTGCTGCTGGACCCGGCTGCGCGCCGCGTCGCTGTCGACGGTGCCCGACAGCACCGGGACACCGTTGACGTCGCTTCCGACCCTGGCCTGCGAGATCTGGTACTGCGGAATCAGCGCCTGCAGATACGCCTGCACGTCGACCTGATCGTTGCTGCGCGGAAGCAGGGACGCGATGACCGCCACCGCCGCCAGCGCCAGCACCGCGACCGCTGCGATCATCGGCAGCCGGCGCAGGAACGGGCGTGCGCGTTGCTTACGTGCGGGATCGGCGATGGCGGGGAACAGCGCATCCCACGCGGCTTCGTCGTTGCCGCCAAAGGCGATCGCGGCTTCGCCCAGATCGATGCGCTGCATTGGGCGGATTTCAGCCGGATCCCCCGGGTGCAGGGGTTTGCCTTCGATCCGGACCGGCGCGTCGAGTGCGCGCAGGGTGAAGCTGCCGCCGACCAGGGTGATCAGCGCGTGGTGTGCGGCCACGCCGGTATCGGCGAGCACGATGTCGCAATCGTCGCCGCTGCCGACGACCAGCATTTCCTGCTCGCCCAGGCTGCGGCTCGCGCCGGCGTGCAGCCCGGCGACGATGCGCAGCACCTTGGGCGCGGCTGGTCCGGCTGGGTTCGCATGCGGAGCATTCATGTGGCTCGAGTCTCCGGAAGGCGCGCTCGCGTTCTCGTGTTCAAGCATTGATCTGCCCCGCCTGGACGATGCGCAGGTCCGGCGCGAGTTCCTGGTAGGACAGCACCGGCAGGTCGAAGAAATCCACTTCCAGCAGCTTGCGCAGGTGGCGGCGCACGTCGAGCGAACACAGCAGCACCGGGTGCACGCCTTCGGGCTGGCGCGCCAGGTGCGAACGCACTTCGGCGCTGAGCCGCGCGGCGAGTTCGGGCGCGATCGCCAGCTGGCTGGCGCCGCCGGCCACGCGTACCGACTGGCGCAGCTTGTCCTCCAGTTCCGGATGGATGAGCAGCACGTGCAGGCTGCGCTCGGCATCGGCATAGCGGTCGGCGATCTCGCGCTTGAGCGCCACGCGCACATATTCGGTGAGCAGGACTACGTCCTTCTCGCGCCCGCCGACGTCGGTGATCGCCTCGAACGCGTCGCGCAGGTTGCGCACCGGGATGCCTTCCTCCGCGAGCCGTCGCAATACGTCCGCGACGCGCTGCGGCGCCACCACGCGCAGCATCTCCTTGACCAGGTCCGGATAGTCGCGCTGCATGCGTCCGAACAGGTTGGCGGTTTCCTGGATGCCGATGAAGCTGCCGAGCCTGCGCTGCAATGCGGCGCGCGTGTGCGCGGCCAGGGTCTCGCCCGCATCCAGCGTGTCCGGGCCGGCTTCGGCCACCCAGTCGCCGGTCAGCGGCGGGAAGAATCCGGGCAGCTTGTTGCCCGCGGCGGTCACGCGCGCGGGGCGTAGCTGCGCATCGGTGCGCAGGCGCCCGGAGGCGATGCGCGCACCGAACGCGGTCAGGCGGTACTCGTCGTCCGCCAGTCCGGACACGATCTTGGTGACCGGCAGGGCCACCGGCACGCCGTATTCCTCGCGCAGGGCGGTGACCACGTCCTTGATCCGCGCCTGCAGTGGAACTTCGCCAAGCGCTGCGGCCAGCGCCGGGGAAAGCTCCAGGCGCAGCGGCGCCGGCGGCGCAAGGTCGTCGGCATCGACGGGCTTGTGCGCTTCGGTCATTTCCGCGGCACTGACCCGGAACACCCTGCGCAGCGAATCGAACTGATGTCGATAACGCCAGGCGGCCAGGGTCAGCAGGCCGCCGCCGAGCACCAGGAACACCATGGTCGGGAAGCCGCGCACGAAGGCCAGCAGCACCGCCAGGATGCCGACGATCAGCACCACCCGGGGCTGGCCGGAGATCTGTCGCCCGATCGCATCGCCCAGATGGCGGTCGTCGATCTCGCCGGTGGTGCGCGTGACCACCAGGCCGGCGGCGATGGTGCTGAGGATCGCCGGAATCTGCGACACCAGGCCGTCGCCGATGGTCAGGATGCTGTAGGTATGGGTCGCATCCGCCGGCGACATGTCCTTCTGCAGCACGCCGATCGCCAGGCCGCCGAGCAGGTTGACCAGGATGATCACGATGCCGGCGATGGCGTCGCCCTTCACGAACTTCATCGCACCGTCCAGGCTGCCGTGCAGCTGGCTCTCGGTTTCCAGCAGCCGGCGCTTGCGCCGCGCCTCGTCCTTGTCGATCAGGTTGGCGCGCAGGTCCGAGTCGATCGACAGCTGCTTGCCGGGCATCGCGTCGAGGGTGAAGCGCGCCGCGACCTCGGCCACGCGCTCGGCGCCCTTGGCGATGACGATGAACTGGACCACGGTGATGATCAGGAACACCACCAGGCCGACCACCAGGTTGCCGCCGGCAACCATCTTGCCGAAGGTCTCGACGATATGCCCAGCTTCGGCGTGGAGCAGGATCGAGCGGGTGATCGCGATCGAGATCGAGAGCCGGAACAGCGTGGTCAGCAGGAGCACGCTGGGGAAACTGGAGAACGCCACCGGCGTGGGGATGTAGATCGACAGCATCAGCAGGCCGAAGCCAATCGCGATGTTCATCGCCACCAGGGCGTCGAGCACCACCATTGGCAGCGGCAGGATCATCACGCCGATGATCAGCACCGCGCCCACCGCCAGGACGATGTCGTTGTAGCCCACCCGCGGGCGCGGGGCGGCGCCCGTCGGGGGCGCGAGCAGCGAGCCGATCAATTCACGCATCCAGGCGACCTCGGCGGGCGGAAGCACCGCCCATCGGGGCAGCGCCAGCGAACGGATTCAACGGGTTAAGGCAGGGAGCCAGTGAAACTGCGGAGGGGTCGGTACCCCAAACTGGCGTGGATTGTGGCACGGCCCCCTGACCTCATGCGTCACAAAGTGGCAAATTACGATACAAAAGCCAACCATGGCAACGGTGAAGATGGTGTTGGTGCGACGCAAAAAGTTTGTGACAGCGTCAGGGTGGCGCCCCTGGTCCCCGACGCTGGCTGCCGAACAGGTCACGGGGGATTAACGAGCGGCCGAACACCTTTGGCCGGGCGGTGGCTGCATCCGGATCGCTTTCGGGCGGGCTCTTCGGGGTCAGCTCGGCAGGGTCCAGGTCGGTCAATAGGGTGACGGACTGGGCGCCGACGCCGACGGCAAACACCCGGCCGGTGCGGGTCCTGACCAGTACGATCCGCTCACGCGGGCCCAGCGCCAGGACCTGCACCACCGACAGCGGCGCGTCCTGACCGCTGATCCCGTAACGGCGCCGGGCTAGATGCAAGACCGTGATCAATACAAGGATGATGAACGCCAATGGCACCACGATCGATACCAGTTCGCCGACAAAGGACACGGGTTCCGCGACGGTGGATTGTGTCTGGGCGGCGACTGGCGCGGTCACAGAACCAATGAACAATGCAATGGCGGAGAAGGGGGGCTTCGACATGACCGGGTCTGGGGAACGGAGGCGGTGCCACGTTAACAGCCGGCGCATGGTCGGCAGACGACCGGCAGGCGGGCGCTGATGCCGGCAACCCGGCCCACCGATGCAGCGACGGCCCGCACCGGGTCCGATGCGCTGACCGGGCTGCTCGAGGCGCTGCCCTCGGCCACCGCCGCCTACGCCACCGCCACCGGCGCGCTGCTCGCCGCCAACGCCCGCTTCCAGGCCGAGTTCGACGGCCTGCCCTATGCCGATCGCGCCGCCCTGCTGGCGGCGCTGCCCGCAGCCGATCCGGTGGCCTCCAGCGAGGTGCGCTCCCCCCGCAACGGGCGCTGGTACAGCCTGCACTGGGGTCGGACAGCGGACGCCGACGTGTTGACCGCCACCGACATCAGCGAGCGGATCGAGGCGCTGGATTCGCGCACCCACCAGCAGGAGAAGCTGTTGTTCACCTCGCGGATGATGTCCGTGGGCGAGATGGCCGCGACCCTGGCCCACGAACTCAACCAGCCGTTGGCGGCGATCATGAATTACCTCAACGGCAGCCTGCGCCTGGTCGACCAGGCCGGCGGGCCGGCGCAGGTGGCGCGCGCGCTGGGCGCGGCGCGCACCCAGGCCGAGCACGCCGCGGCGGTGATTTCGCGGGTGCGCGAATTCGTGCGCGCGCGCGAACCGCGACGCGACGCGCAGGACATCGCCGCGATCGTCGCGACCGTGGTCGAACTGTTGCGCCTGGAAGCCGAGCGCCTGCAACTGCGCATCGAGGTCGCGCTGGCAGCAGGCCTGCCGGCGGTGTACGCCGACAAGGTGATGGTGGAACAGGTGTTGCTGAACCTGGTCAAGAACGCGATCGAAGCGATGCGCGAGATCCCCGCGACCAAGCGCGCGCTGCGCATCGAGGGGCGGCGCACCCTCGATGGCGAAGTGGAACTGCGCGTGCTCGATCGCGGTGCCGGATTGAGTCCGGAACAGCAGGGGCAGGTATTCTCGCCATTCTTCACCACCAAGAGCGATGGCCTGGGCATCGGACTGGCGATCTGCCGTTCGATCATCGAATATCACGAAGGCCGCCTGTTTTTCGAGCCACGCGATGGCGGCGGCAGCGTGTTCGGGTTCACGCTGCCGCTGGCGCAAGGGAGGGCATGAGCCATGGCCGAAAAAGCAACCGTGTTTCTGGTGGACGACAACGATGGTTTTCGCGATTCCACCGCTTGGCTGCTGGAAACCGCTGGCTATGCGGTCCGCCCGTTCCCATCCGGGTCCGAATTCCTGGACGCGTATTCCGCGGCGCGCCATGAGGGCGAACACTGCCTGGTTTCCGACATCCGCATGCCACAGATGAGCGGGTTGCAGCTGCAGGAAGAACTGCTCCGGCGCGGGATCCGGATTCCACTGGTGTTCGTGACCGCGCACGGGGACGTTCCGCTGGCCGTGGAGGCCATGCGCAAGGGCGCTTCCAACTTCCTCGAAAAGCCCTTCAGTGACGAGGCGCTGACCGAAGCGGTCGAGGTCGCACTGGCGAACGCGCGCAACGGCGGCAGTGGCGGTGCGGCGCTGCTGGCCAAGCTGAGTCCACGCGAGAAGCAGGTGCTCGACCTGGTGGTGGCGAGCAAGCCGAACAAGATCATCGCCGACATCCTCGGCATCAGCATCAAGACGGTGGAACTGCACCGCGCCAACATGATGCACAAGCTGGGGGTGCGCTCGGTTCCCGAGCTGATGAAGGTGGCCTTGAATGGGTAAGCAGCGCTCTGGCGCCGTCGCCGCGCCTGCGGGCGCTTCCCTGCGCGGACGCATTCCCTCGCTGCGTGGGTCCCAGGCGGAGGCGCTACGCCAGCTGTTCGCCAGCCAGATGTGCTGGCCGCTGCAGAGCGAGCGGATGCTGGCACTGGCACCGCTGCGCAGGCCCGGCGGCGCGGGCGGGGTGTTCGAACTCGACGCAGACGGCACGCGCCTGGCGGTGCGTCTGGACCGCAGCCAGGCCAGCACCGGCACATCGCCCCAATGGAGCGACTACAGCGGGCGTTCGCGCCTGCTCGCCTGGAGTCTCACACACGAGCAGACCCTGGTGCAGCTGAGCGAAGCCCTTGGGGCACCTTTGCTCCCGGTGGCCGAGCTGACCGAGCAGGCGCCGCTGACTGCCAGCGACGATGCGGTGTGGCTGAGCTTCAGCATCGAAGACATGTACGAACCCGAAGCGGGCGCAACCGCCCATTACCAGGCCGGCGAACTGCTCGTGCCGGTGGCATGGCTGACCCGGTTGCTTGGGCGCGCCGAGCCGCTCGATCCGGACAACCCGCAGCCTCCGCTCGCGCTTTGGCGCGACCTGCCCGCCCCCGTCTCGGTGACCTGCCCCGGGCCGCGCCTGACTGCGGCCGATTGGACCGGTCTGCGCCCGGGCGACGTGATCGTGCTGGGCAGCCGCACGCAGCCGCCGCCGCTATACGCAGACACCAACGGGCGCCGCTGGCCGCTGGCCTCCAACCACGATGGCTGCCGGGTCACTGGCCCGATGCAGACCCTACCCACTTTGCTGGAGAGATCCGCCATGACCGAACACGATGACGCAGCCGCCGACGGCGCCACCCCGCAGGATGCCGGTGACGCAGCGACCCGCAGCCTGCCGGTGCTGGTGGAGTTCGAGCTCGGCCGACTGGAACTGACGGTCGGCGAACTGGCGGGCCTGCAACCGGGCTATGTGTTCCCGCTGCCGGCCTTCGTCGAAGGCGCCAACGTCACCATCCGTGCCAACGGGCGGGCCAGCGGACGCGGCGAACTGGTCGCGGTGGGCGACACCCTGGGCGTGCGCCTGGTTTCCTGGAGCTGAGAACCCGACATGGACTTCAGCAACTTCTCGCCCGCCCTGGTTCTCGTCACCGTCGTCGCGCTCGCGCTGGCGCCGTTCGTGGCAGTGATGGTGACCTCGTTCACCAAGATCGTGGTCGTGCTGAGCCTGCTGCGCAACGCGCTGGGCCTGCAGCAGGTGCCGCCGAACGTGGTGATCAACGGCCTGGCGATCGTGCTGTCGATCTACGTGATGTATCCGGTGATCCTGGACACCACCGCGGCGGTGAACGGTCTGCCGCCGGTAACGACCTCGGCCTCCGGAACCCAGGGCGCCACGCTGCCGGCAGCGGGCGCGGGCGCAGCGGTGGCGGCACAGCCGGCGCCTGCGACCGGAACGTCGCAGCAACCGCCCGGCCCGCCACCCTCGCCCACGCGTGCGCCCGACGATCCGGCGCCTGCCTCGCCAGCGGCGGCCGACGCACAGGCGGCCGAAGCCGCCGCACAGGGCGCTGCCCCGGCTGCACCCGCCGCGCCGACCGCGCGTGGACCGCTGTTCGCGAACGTGCAGGGCTCGCCCGACGCGACACCGGTGACGGCATCGCCGGCTCCGGTGCCCGGATCCACCGCCGCACGCACCACGGTAATGGTGCCGGCGCGCACCACGCCGATCAGCCAGCTCTCGCTCACCGGCGGCGGCAAGTTCGACATGAACCGGCTGATGGCCATGGTCGAAGCCGGCAAGGAGCCGCTGCGCAAGTTCCTGATCCAGCATTCCAGCGATGCCGAGCGCGCGTTCTTCCTGCGCAGCGCGCAGCGCCTGCTGCCGCCGGCCTCGCGCGGCGAGATCACGGTCAACGACTTCATCGTGGTCGTGCCCGCATTCACCGTGAGCGAGCTGACGGCCGCGTTCCAGATCGGCTTTTTGATCTATCTGCCGTTCCTGATCATCGACCTGGTGGTGTCCAACATCCTGCTGGCGCTGGGCATGATGATGATGTCGCCGACCACGGTGTCGCTGCCGTTCAAGCTGCTGTTGTTCGTGCTGATCGACGGCTGGGCCAAGCTGGTGCACGGCCTGGTGCTGACGTACGGAACCTGAGGGCTGGCGCATGGAAACCGTACTCGAACTCACCAAGCAGGCGCTGATGCTGACCCTAATCCTGTCGGGGCCGCCGATCGCGGCCGCCGCGCTGGTGGGACTGGCGGTCGCCTTCCTGCAGGCCGCGACCCAGCTGCAGGAGCAGACGTTCGCCTATGCGATCAAGTTCACGGTGATCGTGATCACCCTGTTCGTCACCGGCGCGCTGATCGGCGGAACGTTGTACACCTACGCCGACAAGATCTTCGTCGAATTCCCCGGCCTGATCCGGCGATAGGCGCGCGCTGATGCCGTTCGACACCGTCGGCGACGTGATGATGGCGCTGGGGCTGACCCTGCCCCGGATCGCCGGCGCGTTCCTGATGCTGCCGTTGCTGACCGCCGAAACCGTGCCGGCGATGGTGCGCAACAGCTTCATGGTGAGCCTGGCAATCGTCGCGCTGCCGATCTCGATGGCCGGAATCCCGGTCGATGCGCTCAACGCGCTGCAATGGGTGCCGGTGGTGCTGAAGGAACTGTTCATCGGCATCTCGATCGGATTCTGTTTCGGCATCGTGTTCTGGGCGATCGGCGCGGTCGGCAATGTGCTCGATACCCAGGTCGGACTGGGCATGGCCGCGGTGTTCGACCCGATCCAGGGCCACCAGACCTCGGTGCACGGCGATTTCCTCTCGCGCGCCGCGATGTGGCTGTTCATGGCCAGCGGCGCGTTCCTGGTGTTCCTGGACCTGCTGCTGTCGAGCTACTCGCTGTGGCCGGTGACCCAGTGGTGGCCGACCCTGCATGCGCAGGGCATGGCGCTGTTCGTCGGCCATTTCAGCTACATGATGACCGCGGTCCTGGTCATGGCCGCGCCGGCGATGGTGCTGCTGCTGATCGTCGACCTGTCGTTCGGACTGGTGAATCGCTATGCGCCGCAGCTCAACGTGTTCGCGCTGACCCTGCCGATCAAGGCCTGGATCGCGACCGGCGTGATCCTGCTGCTGCTCGGCGTTTACGCGGAGATCCTGCTCGATCGCCTCGACACCAATCGCGGCCTGCTGCAGCTCATGCAGAAAGCATTCTCCTGACGCCGCGGCGCGATCAGCCGTCGATGCGCTCGCGGCGTACGCTCTCGGCCCAGTACAGCACCTCGGCCACGGCGTCGAAGAACTCGCTGTCGACGTAGTCGTCTAACCCGACCTTCTCGTTGAGGCCGCGCGCCAGCGGGATGTTCTGCAGGATCGGCACGCCGGCTTCCTCGGCGGCGCGCTTGATCTGCTCGGCCAGGTCGCCCTCGCCCTTGGCCACCACCACCGGCAGGTCGGTGACGCCGAGTTCGTACTGCAGCGCCACCGCGATGTGGGTGGGGTTGGTCACCACCACGCTCGAGCCGCGCACCGCGCTGAGCATGTTCTGCTGGGCCCATTCCTGGTGCAGCTGGCGGCGGCGCGACTTGATGTAGGGATCGCCTTCGTTCTCCTTCACTTCCTGCCGGATGTCGCGCCGGCTCATGCGCAGCTGCTTGGTGTAGGAGAACTTCTGGTACCACACGTCCAGCGCCGACACGAAGAAGAACACCACGATGGTCCACAGGGTGATGCGGGTGAGCGCGTGCCAGATCGCGCTGCCCATCTGCGCAGGCGCGCCATAGGGCAGCAGCAGCAGGTCGGGCATCATCTTCAACAGCACGTACCAGCCGATCCCGATCAGGGCGACGCTCTTGAGGATCGACTTGACCAGTTCGACCAGGTTGTCGAGCGAGAACATCTTCTTGATGCCTTCGACCGGATTGAGCTTGTCCAGGTCGGGGGTGAGCTTCTTCATGGTCGCGATCGGACCGACCTGGAGGAATTCCACGATCAGGCCCAGGAACACGGCCAGGCCCAGCAGTGGAAGGCTGAGCCAGAGCAGGGTCTGGAAGGCGATCGCGGAGGTCTCCAGCAGCGCCTGCCGGAACGGCAGCTGCATCGCCTTGAGGCTCTGGTCGAACAGCTCCTGGAGGCGGGAGTACATGAAGCCCATCAGCAGCCAGCCACCGACCAACCAGCCGAGCGTGAGCACGGTCGCGGTCAGTTCGCGACTCTTGCTGACGTTGCCTTCCTTGCGCGCATCGCGGATGCGTTTGGGGGTAGGTCTTTCGGTCTTGTCCGCGCCCTGGTCCTTCGACGCCATGACCTGGTGCCTCTTGCTCCGTTCCCGCCCGAGGCTAGCATGCGACCGCGCGAGGCTGGCGTCGCCCTTACCTGCGTGAATGGCCCGCATGAATGGGCACGCCGACCTAGGGTTGGCCCGAGGTGGTGGACCCATGCGCGCGGCGCTAGAGTCGGCGTCGTCTCCCTCCAGCCTGTCTGGCACTCACGCCGTCCGCGCATGTCCGTCGATACCCGCCTCAACCCGAATCTCGCCAACCTCGACGCGCTCGCCGCGCTCGACCGGCAGGGGCTGGAAGGCCGCCAGACCCAGCTCGAGGGTGGCGTACAGGCGCCTGCCGTCGCGGACGTCGGGCTCGAGGAAGCGCTGCGGTCGCCTGCGGTCGACGACGGCGAACTGGCACTCAACGCGCCCGCCTGGGACGAGCCCGGCCCGCGGCTGCTCGCCACCGGCGATTTCCAGCTGGCCGGCAGCGACCGCGGCCAGGATCTCGACGCCGGCGTCGACAGCATGGTCGCGCCGCTGGCCTGAGCCGTCGGTCCCCTGCCACCCGCCAGCGGCAACATTCCCGTACGCCGCCCCGCGTGAGCTAGCCTGTCGTCCGCCCCTTTCTTGCCGCATCGGCCCGGCGATGCCATGACCAATGCCGCCCCCAGTCCCGAAGCCCTGCGCACCGCCGCCGCGCGGCTGGTCGCCACCCTGGCCGCGCACGACGACGACGAATATCGGCTGACCGTGCTCCGGCGGCTGGCGCGGCGCCTGGGCGAAGAGCGCTATCCGCTGTTCCTGCGTCTGTTGACGGTGGTCGCCGAAAGCGACGACGACGCGGCCAAGGCCCTGGTCGCGGGCACTTTCGGTGCCGCATTGCGGCGGATGGACATGCCCGGCGGGGCCTTGAGTTCCTGGGGGGCCACCCGCCTGCCCGAGACCGGCACCCTGGACTTCAACACCCTCTCCGGCCAGTTCTTCGGCGCCACTCCGCGCCGGCTGCTGGGACCGGTCGAGTACCTGACCGTCTGGCACCTGCAGCGCACCCAGCGGATCGTGCTGGGCGCGGACAGCTACCGCGACACGCTGACCAGGCTGATCGAGCTGTTCAACCACAGCGACGAGGCCCGGCTCCTGTACCCGCAGAAGCTGGCCGCTGACGCGGTCAACGAGCTCGAAGGCGCCTATACCCGGGTCACGCGCGATAGCCTGGCGGCGATCGCCGCGGCGTGGCGGGCCGGGAAGTCGCCCGAACAGGTCGCCCAGGCCGCCGCCGTAGCGGCCGCGCCGGACCATCCGTCGGGCTGGCTGGTGCGCGACCTCTGATCCGGGCGGCTCGCCGCCGCGGTCGCCACGAACCGGCGTCTGCGCGCGGAGAACAGCGGTCCCGCCCTTGCCGGGCCCGCGCGCTGCGCACAAGATGCAGCCGACCTCAGGGGAGGACAGGCATGCGATGGTTCTGGCTGCTGTGGCTGGCGGTCGCGGTGCTGTGCGGCTGTCGGCGGGAATCGGGCGCCGGGCCCGCGCCGGCTGCCGGCGCGCGCGAGCCGGCCCAGGCCGTGCTGTTGCTGACCCGGCACCTGCACGACAACGATCTGGCTGCATTTGCCCGGGACGCGGTGCCGCCTGCGCTGCACCGGCAGCTCGAGGCAGCCTGGCGCCGGGGTCAGACCCGCTGGCCGCTGGACGAGCTGCCCTTCGACGAGCGCCTGCCGCGACTGCTGGGCGCGCTGGCCGAGCCGAAGGCGGAGGCCCGGCTGCAGCGGGTCTTCGACCGCCAGTTCGCCGGCGAAACCACTGCGCTCAAGGCAGCCGCCACCACTTTGGGTCTGTTCGGCGCCCAGTACGTGCGCCAGGGCAGCGATTTCAGCGCCGGCGAACGCGCGCATTACCTGCAATTCGTGCAGGCGCTCAGCCGATGGGGCGCCTCCGCGCCGCTGGCGGATCCGGTCCGCGCCCGGGCTGCGATTCCGCTACTCGCCGCTGCCGCGCGCGCGACCGGCCTGCGCTCGGAAGCTGATTTCGCCCGCACGGGCATGGAGGGCAGCCTGCGCCGGCTGTCCGGGTTCCTGCGCACGCTCAAGCAGGTCCTGGCCGGCTACGGACTGGCGCTTAACGACAGCCTGGCCGCGCTGCAGGCGGAGGTGGTCGAAAGCCGCGGCACCCAGGCAAAGGTGCGGATGCGCTACACCCTGGGCGGCAGCCCGGTGGAAGCGGTGGTCGAGGTCGAGCGCATCGGCGATCGCTGGTACCTCAGCGACTACCTGCGGCACGCGCGCCAGGCGGTGGCGGCGCGTTGAAGCCATGCGGCGCGCCGGTTGCGCGCGCGCAGCGAAGCACAAGCGCCTCGCTGCCATTGCACGACCGCGAGAACCACGCGGAGCTAATTGCTCTTCGATGAGCGGCCCCGCGCGTTGCAGCGGCCGCCGAGGGTTCTCAGGCGGCGCGGCATAATGCCGCCGATGCCCAACCGCCCCCAGCTCCCCGACCAGCCCGGCCTGTTCGGCTCCGCCCCCTCGGGGCCGTCGGCCGAAGAACCGCGCTTCGCGCCGCCGCCGGACATGACCCTGGGCGATGCGATGACCCCGCCGGATGAACGCGAACCGGCGGAGGCTGTGCCGGTGCCGCCGCAGGTGGCCGCCTTGCGCGGGCGCCGGCCGTGGTGGGCCCGGCTGCTGGGTGGCCTGATCTCTCCCTGGCTCACGCTGAAGATCGAACCGCCCGCGCCGAGCGAATACGTCAACCACCGTCCGGTCTGCTATGTACTGGAGGATTACGGGCTGTCCAACGCCCTGATCCTGGACCGCGCCTGCCGCGAGGCCGGCCTGCCCTCGCCGCTGCGGCCGCTGCCCGGCGATCCGCTGGCGCGCAAGCGCGCCTATGTCGCCCTGTCGCGGCGCAACCAGACCATCGCCCAGCTGATGGCGCGCACCCTGACCGGGGAACCGGCAGGCGGCAACAAATCGCATTCGGAGTCGCTCGCGCGGCTGCTGGAAGCGCACCGCGCCGATCCGGCCCTGGATGTGCAACTGGTGCCGGTATCGATCTTCGTCGGCCGCGCGCCGGACAAGAGTTCGGGCTGGTTCTCGGTGCTGTTCTCGGAAAACTGGGCGATCGTCGGGCGCTTCCGCCGGCTGCTGGCGATCCTGCTCAACGGGCGCGACACCCTGGTCCGGTTCGCCCCGCCGGTGGGGCTGCGCGACATCATCGACGAAGGCCTGGATCCCGAGCGCACCGTACGCAAGCTATCGCGCGTGCTGCGCACCCACTTCCACCGCATCCGCGAGGCGGTGATCGGGCCGGACCTGTCCACCCGGCGGCTGCTGATCGACAAGGTGCTCGCGTCGCAGTCGGTCAAGGACGCCATCGCCGACCAGGCGCGCCGCGACAACTCCAAGCCCGAAGCCGCCTGGCGCAAGGCGCATGCGATGGCCTACGAGATCGCCGCCGACTATTCGCATCCGGTGGTGCGCTCGGCCAGCTTCCTGCTGACCAGCGTTTGGAACCGCATCTACCGCGGCGTGCTGGTGCACCACCTGGACGAGCTCAAGGCGATCGCGCCGGGCAATGAAATCGTCTACGTGCCCAGCCACCGCAGCCACATGGATTACCTGCTGCTGAGCTATCTGCTTTACACCAAGGGCATCGTGCCGCCGCATATCGTGGCCGGGATCAATCTCGACCTGCCGGTGCTCGGCAGCTTCCTGCGCCGCGGCGGCGCCTTCTACATCCGCCGCTCGATCCGCGGCAGCGCGCTGTACTCCACCGTGCTGGCCGAATACGTCGCCCAGCTGGTCGCCGGCGGCTATTCGCTGGAATATTTCATCGAAGGCGGGCGCTCGCGCACTGGCCGCCTGCTGCAGCCCAAGGGCGGCATGCTGGCGATGACCGTGCGTGCATTCCTGCGCCAGCCCACGCGACCGGTGCTGTTCCAGCCGGTGTACATCGGCTACGAAAAGCTGATGGAAGGCGACAGCTACTCCGACGAGCTCACCGGCAAACCCAAGCAGAAGGAATCGATCTGGCAGCTGCTCGCCGGCATACCCCGGGTACTGCGCCGGAACTACGGCCAAGTGGTGGTGAATTTCGGCGAAGCCATCCCGCTGGGCGAGGTGCTGGCCGAGCTGGCACCCAAATGGGACGGCCAGCCGGTCGCCGACGACGACCGCCCGCAGTGGCTGTCCAACACCATCGACGCGCTGGCGCAGAAGATCCAGGTCAACGTCAACCGGGCCGCGGACGTCAATCCGATCAATCTGCTCGCCCTGGCCCTGCTGTCCACGCCCAAGCATGCGATGGGCGAGGCCGACCTGCTCGCGCAAATCGCGCTGTCCAAGACCCTGCTCCAGGAAGTGCCCTATTCCGGACGCGTCACCGTCACCCCGCACACGCCGGAGCAGATCGTTGCCCATGGTGAGGAAATCGCGGTGCTGCAGCGCACCCCGCATCCGCTCGGCGACGTACTCAGCGTCGACGACGACAACGCAGTGCTACTGAGCTATTTCCGCAACAACGTGCTGCACCTGTTCACGGCGTCGGCCTGGATCGCCTGCTGCTTCCTGCACAACCGGCGGATGTCGCGCCACACCCTGCAGCGCCTGGGCCGCAATCTCTATCCGTTCCTGCACGCCGAGCTGTTCCTGCCCTGGGACGAGGATGGTTTCGCCGATCGGATCGAACGCACGATCCAGGTGTTCGTGCGCGAAGGCCTGCTGGAAGAAGTCAGCCATGACGATGGCGGCATCCTCGGCCGCAACGCCGGACAGAGCGACGAGGTCTTCCGTCTGCGCGGGCTGGGCCATCCGTTGCAGCAGGCGTTCGAGCGCTATTACATCGCCATTTCGGTGCTGGCCAAGAATGGCCCCGGCACGCTCGGCGCCGGCGAGCTGGAAAGCCTGTGCCAGCTGGCCGCGCAGCGTCTGAGCCTGCTCTACGCCGAGGCCGCGCCGGAGTTCTTCGACAAGGCGCTGTTCCGCGGCTTCATCCAGAAGCTGCGCGAACTGCGGCTGGTATGGCCCAACGAGGACAGCAAGCTGGTGTTCGACCAGCGCCTGGATACGCTGGCCAAGGATGCCAAGGTGATCCTGGGCCGCGAGCTCCGGCACACGATCGAAAAAGTGAGCCCCGAACTGGCGCGCCGCGAGCCCGAACCCGGCGCGCTACCCGAATAAGCCGGCCACCGCGCCGCCGCGGTCGCGCAAGGGCGCGCTGCGCTAACCTCGAGCGCGTACGCGCCCGCCGATGCCCAAGGAAGAGCACGTGTCCGCCATTCAAACGATCGCCGCCGATTCCACGCGACCCGCGCCGGAACCGGTCTGGCTCGAGATTCCGAAGCTCGCGGCGATGTTGCTGTGGCGGCACTGGCCGGCACTGCTGTTCTGGTTCTTCGCCCAGCGTGTGGCCTACGGCCTGCTGATGGACCTCGCGATCCGTCTGGCCGAGCGCAGCGCGCTGCTGTCGTACGCGGCGATCGCATTGCTGATCGTGACCCAGCTGGTCGCCACCATCGGCATGTTCCTGGCGCTGCGGCCATCGTTGTCGCTGCCCGCGCCGAGCGCCGCTTCCGTACGCCCGATCGAACCCTGGCTGACGGCGCTGGCGGTGGCGCTGCTGCCGTTCTTCGCCTACTACGCGGGCTGGGGGCTGCTGGATGGCATCAAGCGCGACTTCCGGATCTCGTATTCGCTGAGCGTGTCGTTCGAGAACCGCGAGAATCTGAACGACATCCTGAGCCTGAAAGGATTGTGGTTGGCCCTGCTGGTGGCATGGGCGGTGAGGGAAATCGCCAAACGCCGGATGGCGGCCACCGGACATGGCGCGTGGTCCGTCGTCACCACCTTGTGCGAGGCCTACTGGGTCTTCGTCGGGGTCGCCGCGATCAGCAGCGCGATGGCCTGGGTCCTCGACTGGTGGCACGCGCGTGCGGTGTACGTGGCGGTGGCGGCGTGGTGGCAGAACCCGTTCGTCGGGCTGGTCTCGCTGGAGCCGCTCAAGCGCGCGGTGGATCCAGTCTGGGATCTGATTTCAACCGCAGCAGGTGCGGTGGCCATGCCGCTGGTCTGGCTGGCGATCACCGCGCTGATCTACGGCCTGGATTTGCGCCGCCGGCAGCGGCTGGATCGCGCCGACGCCCGTCTGCGTTATGCCGTGCATCGCTACCGGCGGCTGTCGTTCGCCTGGCACCTGCTCGCCGACAAGATGAGCGCCGGATGGAGCAGCAAGGGCGTGCCGCTGGTCAACAGCCTGCGGCTGGTGCTGCGCGCCGGGCTGCCGGCGCTGCTGACCCTGTGCCTGTGCTGGCAGTTGCTCGCGTTCGTCGATGCCGTGGCCTGGTTCGGGGTAGTGAAGCTGGTGGGCGCGCACAGCAAACCGGAACAGGAGGTGCTCTACCAGCCGTTCGCGTTGCTGTTCAGCACGCCGCTGGCGCTGCGTGCGGGCCTGTTCACGGAACTGTTGCGGGTGGTGCTGCTGGCAGCGACCTTCAGTTGCGCGATGTCGCGCCTTGCGGCAACGGGCGCGACGCGCCGAGCTTGAAGCGCACGTAGCTGCCCGGAGGCGTGGTCCGGTAAGGGTCGACGACGATCTCGCCGTACAGACCCTGCGCAGCCAGTTGGCGTGGGACCAGGAACATGTGGAAGAACCGGAACGGACGGGTCGGCCGCGCCTTGACCGGCAGGACATCGGCGCCGGCACGCGAGCCGCAGCCGGTTTCCAGTCCAAGCGCCCTGGCGACCCGGCTCTTGGTTTTCCAGGCGATCGAGCCGTCGCCGGGGAACGCGACGTCCACGCCCCAGGGCGGGCCGCCCCAGACCCGGCCACGGGCGTCGCTCAGGCGTCCCCGGCACCGGTCGAGCGTCCCGGCATCCACGCCCTTGCCGGGAATGACCTCGTACACCAGCAGCAGCAACGAGGCGTCGGCATGCACATAGCCGCCGGCGACCTTGCCGACCGCGTCGTCCCGCAGGACCTCCACCAGGCGCCAGCGCGAGCCATGGTAGTTGGTCCAGCCTTGCGCGCGAGCCTCGACCGGATGGCTGTAGCCGCGACGTCCCCACTCGTGCTGGGCGCTGCGGTAGGGCAGCACGAAGGCAAGCATGCCCATGACCACCGCGCCCGCCAGCCACCAGCGGTTGCGTCGCGCCCAGCCGGCGACGGGAGCGCCGGGGCCCTGGATCGGCGGCGCGTTCATCGCAGGTCGATCACCGGCTGGGCTTCCGCCTGCAGCTTGCGTGCCGCGGCGGCATCCAGCCCCAGGTCGATGTCGACCAGATGGTCCATGCCTTCCGGATAGCCACCGACTGCGCCCCAGTGGAACTGCAGGCGCGCGCCTTCCAGGCGGTCGGGGGGTACATCGAAGAAATAGGCGCCACTCGCCGGCAGTGCCGTGGCCAGCTGCTTCTGGCTCAGGTTGAATTCGTCGATGTCCGGGCGGTCCGGCCCACTGGCGACATAGAGCAGTCCGTCGCGCGTGCGCAGCTGCGCGTTGATGGTGCCCGGGGCGGACAGGGCCTCGACTTCCATCAGCGCCGACATCCAGATCCCGTCCGGCTTCAGGATGCGCGGGGCGGTCTCGAACAACCCCGGCGCCACCTGGTAGCCGCGTGCAAGCTTGACCCGTTTCACGGTGACCGCGAAATTGCGCGCCACCACCCTGACCCCGACATGGCCCTGCACCGGGATCGGCGCGATCTTCTGCTCGTAGCCTGGCTCGGCCTTGCGCAGCAGGACGATCGCCGCCAGCACCGCGACCGTCGCGATCACCAGGGACCAGCGCACCGGCAGGCGGCGTCCCTGCCCGGTTCCGCTCGCGTTGGCGGCGCTAGTGTTCATGCCTGCCCCGCCGCGGTGCACGACCCGCGGGCCTGCAGCACCAGTTTCGCGGCCGGCCCGTCCTGCACCCACATCGCCTCGCCAGACAGATAGGTCCGCGGCTCGAATCTGCGCCTGTACACGCCCCAGGTGACCGGTTGCCTGGGCGCCGCCGCTCCGGGCAGCTCCCACACCAGGTCGACGGTGCCCGGCAGGCGCGGTTGCAGCTGCACGAAGTAGCTGTGGTCGTCGGCGCGCTGGCTCGAACCGGCCCGCTGTTCGCCCGTGCGTCCATCCGGCAGCCAGACCACATCCTGGCCGAGGTAGCGCGACCCATCGCGTTCGGTGAGGTTTTCCGCACGTACCCGCAGCACCAGGTAACGCTTGTCCGCATCCGGGCTCTGTCTGCCTGGCTTTTGCGCCGTGGTCCAGGCGCATAGCGGCGTGATCAGCAGCGCGCCGCTCCCGGCCTGCTGGCCGGCACCGAACACGGGCCAGTCCTTGTGCGACTCCGCCTTGCGGAAGCCGCCCAGTGCCGCCGTCGCCAGCAGCGCAAGCATCGCGACGACGATCAATGCACGCACCCAGGGGTGGCGCAGGGTCCCGGCGATATCCTTATCGGGCGACGACATGCGGCGGAGCATACACAGCCCGCGCTCGGGTCTGCCAATCAAGCATCCAGGTCGGGGATGAGCGCACTCTCCAGCCGCGCGATCGCATCCTTCAGCTGCAGCTTGCGCTTCTTCAGCCGCTTCACCGCCAGGTCATCGGCCTCGATGCCGGCCTGCAGCCGCGCGATCGCCACATCCAGGTCGCGGTGTTCGAGCTTGAGCTCGACCAGGCGTTGGCTGATGCGTGACTGCTCGGCGGGGTCGCTGTGCATCTGGCGACTTTAACGCGGCCAGGCGCCCTGCGCCGCATCCGGCGCGGCCGTTAAACTAGTCGGCCAATGCACGCCGTCCTGCCCCTCGCCGAACCCGCACCGCTTGCCCAGCGCGACAAGCGCGAAGCCGACAAGCTCGCCAAGCGCCTGCGCCACCAGGTCGGCCGCGCGATCGCCGATTTCGGCATGATCGAGGACGGCGACAAGGTCATGGTCTGCCTGTCCGGCGGCAAGGACAGCTACACGATGCTCGACATCCTGCTGCAGCTGCAGCGCAAGGCGCCGGTCGCGTTCTCGATCACCGCGGTGAACCTGGACCAGAAGCAGCCGGAGTTTCCCGAACACGTGCTGCCGCAGTACCTCGAATCGATCGGCGTGGATTACCGGATCCTCGAACAGGACACCTATTCGGTGGTGACCCGGGTCGTGCCCGAGGGCAAGACCCTGTGTTCGCTGTGTTCGCGGCTGCGGCGCGGCGCGCTGTACGCGTACGCGGAAGCGGAAGGCTTCACCAAGATCGCACTGGGCCACCATCGCGACGATCTGGTCAACACCTTCTTCCTCAACCTGTTCTTCCACGCCAAGCTCAGCGGCATGCCGCCCAAGCTGCTCTCGGACGACGGCAAGCATGTCGTGATCCGGCCGCTGGCCTACGTGCGCGAAAGCGATATCGAGGCGTATGCGCAGGCCAGGCGCTTCCCGATCATCCCGTGCAACCTGTGCGGCTCGCAGGAGAACCTGCAGCGCAAGCAGGTCAAGCGCATGCTCGAGCAATGGGAGCGCGACACGCCCGGACGGATCGAGAACATGGCGCGCGCGCTGGGCGACATCCGCCCCTCGCAGCTGAGCGATCCGAAGCTGTTCGACTTCCGCATCCTGGGCAGGCGCGGCGATACCCCGCCGCCGGATGCACACGCCTGGCTGGCCGGCGCGCCGCAGGACAGCACGGAAGACTGAACCTCCAGCATGTCCCCAGCTCTCTTCCTTCCTGCGCAAGCAGGAACTCCTAGGCACTGCGCCCGTTTCGGGCTGCACCGCTCAACCACGCCTGGCTTGCTGCCCGCGCTGCACGCAGCGTCGTCCTGATCGCCGCAACCGATCCGAATATCGCAACCACACCCACAATCACGGATTCCCCCGGAGCTCCATGTTCTTTCGCAACCTCACCCTGTTCCGTTTTCCCGGCTCGCTGGACTTCGCCGACCTCGACACCCGGCTGGCCGAGCACGTGCTCAAGCCGGTAGGCGGTCTGGAGCTGTTCTCGCGCGGGTTCGTCTCGCCATTCGGACGCGACGCCGAAGCCCTCTCGCATCGGATCGGCGACGCCATCTGGCTCACCGTCGGCGGCGAGGACAAGCTGCTGCCGGCGGCGGTGGTCAACGACCTGCTGCAGAAGAAGCTGGCCGAGCTCGAGGAGAAGGAGGGCCGCAGGCTCGGCAGCCGCGCGCGCAAGCGGCTCAAGGAGGACCTGGTGCACGAGCTGCTGCCGCGCGCTTTCGTGCGCCCCACCCGGACCGACGCCATGCTCGACCTCGAACACGGCCTATGCATCGTGGACGCGTCCTCGCGCAAGGCCGCCGAAGCCGTGGTCAGCGAGATCCGCAACGCGCTGGGCAGCTTTCCGGCGCTGCCGCTAAATGCGGAGGTCGCGCCGCGCGCGGTGCTGACCGGCTGGATCGCCGGCGATCCGCTGCCGGGCGGGTTGTCGCTGGGCGACGAATGCGAATTGCGCGATGCGGCCGACGGCGGCGCGGTGGTCAAGTGCCAGCGCCAGGAACTGCAGGGCGACGAGATCGCCAAGCACCTGGAGTCGGGCAAGCAGGTCGCGCGCCTTGCCCTGACCCTGGACGACCACCTCTCGTTCGTGCTCGGCGAGGACCTGGTCGTGCGCAAGCTGAAGTTTCTCGACGGTGCGGTCGATCAGCTCGAATCGGGCGAACGCGAGGACGTGCGTGCCGAACTCGATGCGCGCTTCGCCCTGATGTCGGCTGAACTCAAGCGCCTGTTCGAGGTACTCGAACCCGCGCTCAGGCTCAGCAAGGCCGAATGATACCGGTCGGGCCGCCGTGCCCGATGTGCGCGGTGCCATTCGATTTCATTGCAACCTCGTCCGCGCGGCGATCGGCGACGCCCATCCGCAGCTAATGCTGGTCGCGCTGAAGCGGCGCTCCTACACTGAGTGCCATGTCACGCATGCTTCGTCTGTTCGCGCCCAAATCCGTCGCCGTCAAGCCGCAGCTTTTGCGCGAAGCGGTTCCGTTCGTGCTCGAGGACGGTCGCCGCATCGACGTATTGCGGGTGCGCGATCCACGTGCGAAACGGCTGAAGCTTTCGGTGGACGAACGCGGCGCGCGCCTGACCCTGCCGTGGCGGGCCAGCCTGGTGTCGGGCGAGCGCTTCCTGTACGAACATCGCAGCTGGCTGACCGCGCAGTTCGCCGGATTCACGCAACCCGGGATCGAACCGCTGGCGCCGGGCATCACCGCCGTGCTGCCGCTGCACGGCGCGATGTTGCCGCTGCGCTGGACCGAAGGCCGGGTGCATCGTGCGGGAGTGGACGAGTCCGGTGCGTGGTTCGAAACCCCGGTCCGCGCCAGCGCCGCCGCGAGCGCGCGTGCGCTGCGCGACTTCTACGAGGCGCAGGGGCGGGCCGCGCTCGGCCGCTGGATGCCCCAGTACCTGGCCGCGCTACCGCGGCCACCTGCGCGGATCGTATTCAAGCGCACCTCTTCGCAATGGGGCTCGCTGGCACCGGATGCGACCCTCGCACTGGACCTGTCGCTGGTGCTGGCGCGGCCATCGGCGTTCGAATACGTGCTGGTGCACGAGCTGTGCCATCTGATCCGCGCCGACCATTCGCGTGCGTTCTGGCGCGAGGTGGAAGCGCGGTTCCCCGCGTGGCGCGACGAACGGGATTACTTCCACGCGGAAGGCCGGCGTCTCAAGGCGATGCTGCGAGTCCTGGTCGGCTGACCGGCGCAGTTGCGGTGGCGCAAGCCGGTCAAGGCGCGGCGTGGAAGAAGTCCCCGATTGCCGCGGCAACCTCGGCCGGATGCTCCATGTGCAGATGGTGGCTGCCCGACAGCACGATCATCTCGCCGCGCGGCAACAGGGCCGCGTGTTCGCTGCGGCGCGGCTCTGGCAGGTAGGGCTGCGGCGGATCGGCGTAGATCACGCGTGTTGGGCATTCGATGCCCGCGATCAGCGCGCGAACCTGTTCCTCGGTCATGCGCACCATGGTGGGTAGGGTCAGGCGCGGATCGCTGCTCCATTCCCAGCCGCCGGTCTCTACCTTGCGCACGCCGCGTTCCACCAGCAGGCGTGCAGCGTCCTCGCCGACCTGGATCACGTTGCCGTTGACCCGGGCGCGGATCGCCGGTTCCAGATCGGCGAAAGTGCGCAGCCGTTTGCCGCCAAGCGCCCGGGTCGCGGCCACCGCATCGCGCAGGCGCGGCACCGTGTTCTCCACCGATTCGGGCAGCGCGCCGAGCGCCTCGATCGCGAGCAGGCGCGCGATCCGCTGCGGGCACGCGGCCGCCAGCAGGCTGGCGATGCCGGCACCCATCGAATGCCCGAGCAGGGCGAAACGCTCCCAGCCGAGCGCGTCGGCCACGTCGAGCACGTTGTGCATGGCCAGGGCGAACGAATAGTCCGCGCCCGGCGGCAGGTGCGCGCTGTGCCCGTGCCCGGGCAGGTCGATCGCGACCAGATCGATGCCGGGCAGGTGCGGGGCCAGCGGCACGAAGCTGGCCGCGTTGTCGAGCCAGCCGTGCAGCGCCAGCACGCGCGGCATGCCCGGCTCGCCCCAGCGCAGCGCGGCGATCCGGCCCAGTGCGATGTCGATTGCGGTTTCGCGTCCCTGGCTCATCGGTGCTCCTGCGCTGGCCAAGTTGCGAACTCGCGTCGCGCCAGATCCGCCAGGGCGTTGGCATGGGACGGGGCGTCATTGAGGCACGGGATGTAGCGCAGTGCCTGGCCGCCGGCGGCGGTGAACGCGGCCGCGTTCTGCATCGCGATCTCCTCCAGCGTTTCCAGGCAGTCGACAGCGAAGCCCGGGCAGGCGACATCCACCGTGCCAACGCCCTGCGCGCCGAGTGCCTGCAGGGTCTGCATGGTGTAGGGCTGCAGCCAGCGCTCGCGGCCGAAGCGCGATTGGTAGGTCAGCAACACCTCCTCGCGGGCCATGTCCAGGGCCTGCGCGATCGCCGCGGTGCTGGCCTCGCACTGGCGCGCATACGGGTCGCCGCCATCGACGACCCGCTGTGGAATGCCATGGAAGGACAACATCAGGCGATCGCCGCGTCCGTGTGCCGCCCAGTGCGCACGGATCGAGCCGGCGACGGCGGCGACCCAGCCCGGATCGAGGTGGTAGTCGTCCAGCATCCGGACTGCGCCGTCCGACGGGCCGCGCGCCACCACGTCGCCGACCGAGGCCGTGGTGGTGGTCGAGTACTGCGGATACAGCGGCAGCACCAGCATTCGCGCGATGCCTTGGGCGCGCAGCGCCTCCAGCGTCGTGGCCAGTGACGGCGCGCCGTAGCGCATGGCATGCACCACCCGCACCCCGGGCAGCAACGGCTGCACCGCCTCGGCCAGCCGCCGGGTCAGCACGCCCAGCGGCGAGCCGTCATCCATCCAGATCTCCGCGTACTTGGCCGCCACCGGTTTGCAGCGCAGCGGCAGGATCAGCCCACGCAGCAACGGCTGCCACAGCAGCGGTGGAATCTGGACCACGCGGCGGTCGGACAGGAATTCGGCGAGGTAGCGGCGCACCGCAGCGGGCGTGGGCGCATCGGGCGTGCCCAGGTTGACGAGGATGAGCGCCGTGCGTAGTTCGGCGGCGGGACTGCGGGCGACATCGGCTGGCATGCCCATAGTCTGGCAGGCCTGTGGGAGCGGCCTTGGCCGCGAATGCCTTGGCCGTTCCTTCCGAACCATCCGAAACCGCATTCGCCGCTGAAGGCGCTCCCACTGGAAACGGTCGGCTTATTGCCGATTCACCCGCGCGGGACTAGATTGCGCTTGAGCTTCCCCCCGTAACGCATTGAACTTCGGAGAGTCACCATGCCCGGCCTGCCCCGCGCCCGTCGCCCCCTGTTCCGCGCCGTGGTCTGCGCCTGCCTGATGGGCGCCAGTGCGCTGGCCTGGGCCGGTCGTGACGAGGATGCGCGTGCCCAGAACGCCATCCGGGTCATGACCGACATCCAGGCGATCCCGGAATCGGCGATTCCCGACAAGCTGCTCGACGAAGCCAAGGCGATCGTGGTGGTGCCCGACACGATCAAGGCGGGGTTGGTATTCGGCGGCCGCCGCGGCCACGGCCTGATGTCGGTGAAGACGCCCGAGGGCACCTGGTCCAATCCGGTGTTCGTCAAGCTCACCGGCGGCAGCATCGGCCTGCAGGCGGGCGTGCAGTCCTCCGACGTCGTCCTGGCCTTCCGCAGCGACCGCGGGCTGGAATCCATCGTCAACGGCAAGTTCACCCTCGGCGCCGATGCCGGTGTCGCGGCCGGGCCGATGGGCCGCAACGCCGCCACCGCCACCGACGGTGAGTTCAAGGCCGAGATCTGGTCGTGGTCGCGCGCACGCGGCCTGTTCGCCGGCGTGGCGCTGGATGGCGCCGTGCTCTCGATCGACGACGCCGCCAACGAAGCGGTCTACGGACGCGATACCACGCCGCGCATGGTGTTCGAGGGGCGCACCCAAGGTCAGCCCTCGAGCGCCGTGGTCGATTTCCGCGATCTGCTCGAAGAGGCCACCGCCACCGCGCGCGCGCGCCGCGGCACCGAGGGCGTGATCGCGCAGGGGCGCGCACCGGGTTCGGCGGCCTCCGTACCGCCAGCGGCCGCCAGTCCGGCGCAGGCCCAAGGCACGGTCGAGGGCGCCGCTGAAACCAGCCCGCAGCCGTTCGAGACAGTCGACAACCCCGCGCAGGTGGAAACGCTGCCCGCCACGCCCTGAGCCCGTGACGGCGCCGGACATCGACACCGCACCGCAACAAGTCGTGCGCTATCCTGTCGTCTTTCCCACTTCCAGGTAATCCTCATGGGCGGTTTGAGCATCTGGCACTGGCTGATCGTGCTGGTGATCGTGGTGCTGGTGTTCGGCACCAAGCGCCTGAAGAACGTCGGCAAGGACGTGGGCGAGGCGGTGAAGGGGTTCAAGCAGGGCATGTCGGACGACAAGCCGTCGGGCGAACTCAGCGACCAGTCGCAGCAGCACGAAGGCGAAGGCACCGTGTCCGGCAAACCACGCCAGGACGACACCATCTCGCGTTGATACCGCCGCAGGCGGTCCGTTCCCATGTTTGACATCGGCTTCAGCGAACTGCTGATCATCGCGGTCGTGGCCCTGGTGGTGCTCGGCCCCGAGCGCCTGCCCAAGGCCGCGCGCTTCGCCGGACTGTGGGTGCGGCGCGCGCGTGCGCAGTGGTATTCGGTCAAGTCCGAGCTCGAGCGCGACCTGGCCGCCGAGGAGCTGCGCAAGAGCCTGCACGACACCGAGGAAGCGATGCGCGGCTTCGGGGATTCGGTGCGCCGCACCGGCAGCGACGTGGAGCGGGAATTCGATGCGGTGCGCGACCAGGTGACGGCCACGGGCACGCCCCAGACAGAAGCCTTCCACCCAGAAGCACCCATTCCGGCGCCGATGCCTGCCGATGCCGACGCGCCAGCGGATCCCACCGAACGCGTCCCCCGACAAGCCCAGGATGATCGCGATGACGCCCGCTGATCGCGACCGGGCCGGGGAGTCCGTGGCCGAGGACCTGGCCGAGAGCAGCCTGCTCGAACACCTGCTCGAACTGCGCGTGCGCCTGATGCGCTCGGTCATTGCGATCGTGGTGGTGCTCGTCGCGCTGATGCCGTTCGTGCGCACGCTCTACGACCGGATCGCGCTGCCGCTGGTGAGCAATCTGCCCGCGGGCCAGGTGGCGAAGATGATCGCCAGCGAGCCCACCTCCGGCTTCTTCGCACCGATCAAGCTGGCGTTCTGCGCCGCGGTGTTCGTGTGTGCGCCGTGGCTGCTGTACCAGGCCTGGGGCTTCGTGGCGCCGGGCCTGTACCGGCGCGAAAAGCGCCTGGCCATGCCGCTGTTGGTATCGGCCGTGCTGCTGTTCTACGCCGGCTGCCTGTTCGCCTATTTCGTGGTGCTGCCCTCGGTGTTCCACGCCTTGACGATGTTCACCCCCGAGGTGGTCACCATCGCCCCGGACCCGGGCAAGTACCTGGACTTCGTGCTGGTGTTGTTCCTGGCCTTCGGCGCCTGCTTCGAACTGCCGGTGGCGCTGGTGATCCTGGTCCAGCTGGGCTGGGTCACGCCGGCGCAGCTGCGCGAATGGCGCGGCTACGCGGTGGTGGGCATCTTCGTCATCGCCGCGCTGATCACCCCGCCCGATGCGATTTCCATGCTGCTGCTGGCGGTGCCGATGTGCCTGCTGTACGAGGCCGGGATCCTGGCCTCGCGCCTGCTGGCGCCGAAGACGGTCGCGGCGGACTGATCGCTGCGCGGGTCGGTCCCGAGCGGCCGACGCGCGAGGGACCTGCGTCGGGGACGTCGCCCCGACCTACGCTTCCACGATGCTGTCGCGGCTGCTGGGTGCCGAAACATCCGAGCCGGCGATCAGCTGCTTCCATGCGAAATACATCGCCCCGGTCACCACCGGCATGAGCACGGCCATCATCAGGATCTGCACCACGAACAGCATCGCGGTTTCGCCCGCGATCAGGCGCACGATGAAGCCGACGATCTGCACCGCGATCGTGATCGCGATCGCCGCGATCACCAGCAGCACGAAGAACAGGACGATCGCGCCGAGGTTGGCCATGCAGGCGCGGAAGCTGCGCTTCATCGCCTCGATCGCGCCGATGTCGCTGAACATCATGTCCGGGATCGCGGTGAAGGTGAAAAAGCCGGCGACGATGCCCACGGCGATCACGACCAGCAGCCACAGGAACAGCCGGCCCATCGGGATGCCCGCGAACAGCGACGGATCCGGCTTCGTCTGGCCCTGGGCCTGCTCGACCGCGCTCACCAGCGACTGCAGATGGGTTGGCCCGACCACTACGAACAGCAGCAGCACCGCCAGCAGGCCCGCTGCGATCTGCGGCAGCAGGGTCGCCCACAGGCGCCCGGTCTTGCCGTCCTGCACGCCGCGCAGCAGGTGTCCGGGGTTGGCGCTGCGGCCCTGGTCGACCTCGCGCGCGGCCCAGATCATGCCGGCGACCAGCAGCGGCCCCAGCAGCATCATGATCAGCTGCTCGATCAGCAGCAGCGCCGGGCTGGACATGGCCGCGAATCCCAAGGCGACCGCGATCAGGCCGAACAGCGCGCCCAGCAGCCCCAGCCCGAATGGCGAACGCCGCAGCAGCCCGAATCCGCCCATCAGCCATTCCGCACCGGCCGAAGGCCGCACCTTGCGCATCTGTACCATCTCGTTCCTTCCGAGGTCCGGTTGAAGTCGAATCAGCCGGCCAGCGCGTGCGCATGCCGCACGAAGCGCCGCAGCACACGCCGCGCATGCGGCGTTGCGCCGATCTTACGCGATAGCTCGCGCGCGCATCGGCCCTCGCCGGCCAGCGCCTCGCGCCGCGCGTGCACATAGCCGCGCATGTGCGTGGTGCTGAATTCGGGATGGAACTGCACGCCCCAGGCATGCCCGCCCCAACGGAACGCATGACAGGGGTCCTGTTCCGAGGTGGCCAGGACGGTGGCCTGGGGCGGCGGCCGCAGTACGGTCTGCAGGTGCGTGGTCTGCGCGCGCAGGCGGGCGGGCAGGCCAGCAAACAGCGGGTCGTCCGTGGCCGACGCGTCCAGCGCGATCTCCACCGTGCCCATCTCGCGTCCGGCCGGGTTGTCGCCCACCTCCCCGCCCAGCGCATGCGCCAGCAGCTGGTGTCCGTAGCAGATGCCGAACACCGGCATGCCCGCATGCACGGCGTCGCGCAGCCACTGCGCGCTGCGCTCGCTCCAGTCGTGACGTTCGGTCACCATCGCGGCCGAGCCGGTGACGATGACCCCGGCGAAACCCGCCACCGACGGCAGGCCTTCGCCGCCGCCGCCGGCCACGTCGACCACAACGGCTTCGTCGCGCGGTATCCCTGCGGCTACTCGGATCCAGTGGGGGAAGCGGCCATGGCGGCGCATCGAGGCGACCGGCTGTCCGGTTTCGACGATCAAAAGCGGTGACCGCACGCGTGAGCCCTTGAAATCCGGCCGAAAGCAGCCGCCTCCGTATACTAGCGGGCCTTTGCGCAGGCGCTTGCGACGCATGGCCGGATCCACGTTCCAGGGCATCACTTTCCAGGACCTCATCCTCAAGCTCAACGCGTACTGGGCGGCGCAGGGCTGCGTGCTGATCCAGCCGCTGGACCTGGAAGTCGGCGCCGGCACCTTCCACCCCGCCACCTTCCTGCGCGCGCTCGGCCCAGAGCCGTGGAACGCGGCCTACGTGCAGCCCTGCCGCCGCCCCACCGACGGCCGCTACGGCGAGAACCCCAACCGCCTGCAGCGCTATTACCAGTACCAGGTGGCGATGAAGCCCAATCCCGACAACATCGTCGAGCTGTACTTCGACTCGTTGAAGGCGCTGGGCATCGATCCGCAGGTGCACGACCTGCGCCTGGTCGAGGACAACTGGGAATCGCCCACGCTCGGCGCCTGGGGGCTGGGCTGGGAGGTGTGGTTGAACGGGATGGAAGTCACCCAGTTCACCTACTTCCAACAGGCCGGCGGCCTCGAGTGCCGGCCGGTGCTGGGCGAGATCACCTATGGCCTCGAACGCCTGTGCATGTACCTGCAGAACGTGGACAACGTCTTCGACCTGGTCTGGACCCACGGCCCGGACGGTACGCCGGTGACCTATCGCGACGTCTACCACCAGAACGAGGTGGAGCAGAGCGCGTACAACTTCGAACACGCGGACGTGGCCGAACTGTTCCACCGCTTCGACGCCTGCGAAGCCGAGGCGCTGAAGCTGGTCGGACTGGGCCTGCCGCTGCCGGCCTACGACCAGGTGTGCAAGGCCAGCCACAGCTTCAACCTGCTCGATGCGCGCCGCGCGATCAGCGTGACCGAACGCCAGCGCTACATCCTGCGCGTACGCAAACTCGCGCAGGCAGTGGCGGAGGCCTACCACGCGCAGCGCGAGAAGCTCGGCTTCCCCGGCCTGAAGCGCGCCCCGCAGGAGGCCGCATGAGCATGCAGCCGCTGCTGATCGAACTGGGCACCGAAGAGCTCCCGGTCAAGGCCCTGCCCGGCCTGGCGCAGGCGCTGTTCGATGGCGTGCTCGAGGGACTGGGCAAGCGCGGCATCGGCTTCGAACGCGGCAATGCCAAACCGCTGTACAGCCCGCGCCGGCTGGCGGTGATGCTGCCGGGCGTCGCGACCGAGCAGCCGGAGCAGGCCTCCGAAGTCCCGGGTCCCTACCTCAACATCGCGCTCGATGCCGACGGGCAGCCAACCAAGGCCCTGCAGGGCTTCGCCGCCAAGGCCGGCGTCGACTGGACCCGGCTCGACCGCGTCACCGACGCCAAGGGCGAGCGCTTCGTGCACCGCTCGGTGCAGGCCGGAGCCAGCACCGCCAGCCTGCTGCCGGAGCTGCTGCGCGAAGCGGTGGCCTCGATGCCGATCCCCAAGCCGATGCGCTGGGGCGACCACGATTACGCGTTCGCGCGCCCGGTGCACTGGCTGGTCATGCTGCTGGGTCGCGACGTGGTCGAAGGCGGTCTGTTCGGCGTCAGCGCCGACCGCATGAGCCGCGGCCACCGCTTCCTGCACGACAAGACCGTGTGGGTGTCCGCGGCCGGCGATTACGTCGACGCGCTGCGTGCGGCCAAGGTGCTGGTCGATCCGGACGAACGGCGCACGCGCATCGAGCACCAGGTGCACGCGGCGGCGCAGACGGTCGGCGGCGTCGCCCGCGTCGACGCCGGCAACCTCGAACAGGTCAACTGTCTGGTGGAATGGCCGAGCGCGGTGACCTGCTCGTTCGAAAGCGACTTCCTGGCCGTACCGCAGGAAGCGCTGATCGCCACCATGGAGACCAACCAGAAATTTTTCCCGGTGCTCAGCGACAGCGGCCGCCTGACCGCGCATTTCATCGGCATCGCCAACATCGAGTCGAAGGACGTGGCCGCGGTGCGCCAGGGCTACGAACGCGTGATCCGCCCGCGCTTCGCGGATGCGAAATTCTTCTTCGACGAGGACCTGAAGCAGGGGCTCGCCGCGATGGGCGCGGGCCTGGCCACGGTTACCTACCAGGCCAAGCTCGGCACCGTGGCCGACAAAGTGGCGCGCGTAGCCGCGCTGGCGCAAGCCATCGCACCGCAGGCCGGTGTCGATCCGCGGCTGGCGCGCCGCGCGGCGGAACTGTCCAAGAACGACCTGCAGTCGCGCATGGTCAATGAGTTCCCGGAACTGCAGGGCATCGCCGGGCGGCACTATGCCGCCGCCGCGGGCGAAGCGCCCGAGATCGCGCTCGCGATCGACGAGGCCTACCAGCCGCGCTACGCCGGCGACGACATCGCGCTCTCGCCGCTGGGCAAGGTGCTGGCGATCGCCGAACGCCTGGACACGCTGGCGGGTGGATTCGCGGCGGGGTTGAAGCCGACCGGCAACAAGGATCCGTTTGCGCTGCGGCGCAATGCGCTGGGGTTGGCGCGGACGATCATTGAGAGTGGCTTCGATCTCGACGCACGCGGTCTGATCCATCAAGCGATTGTCGGTCTTCCCGACGCAATGCAACCCCATGCCGATCGAAACACCGAGACAATGGGACAGGATCTGTTCGATTTCATCCTCGATCGACTGCGGGGGTACTACGCCGACACGGATGTTCCAGTGCAGCATTTCGAAGCAGTGGCAACAAGAATCCGGTCGATTGCAAACGCCTCGCTCTACGACTTCGACCGCCGCATCGACGCCATCGGTACGTTCGCGCAGCTGCCCGAGGCCGAAGCGCTGGCGGCGGCCAACAAGCGGATCGGCAACATCCTGAAGAAATCCGATGTGGTCGTGGCCGAGACCGTCGACCACGACCTGTTGACCGAGCCGGCCGAGCGTGCGCTGGCCGAATCGGTGGAAGCGGTGTATGCCGAAACCGGACACGCGCTGGCGCACGGCGATTACGTCGATGCCCTGGCCCACCTCGCGCGGCTGCGGCCGCAGGTGGATGCATTCTTCGATCAGGTGATGGTCAACGTCGACGACGAGAAACTCCGCCACAACCGTCTCGCCCTGCTCAAGCGCCTGGCCGACCGCCTCGGCAGCGTGGCCGCGATCGAGCACCTGTCCACGTAAGGCGCGTGGAGCGTCCTTCGACTCCGCGTCGCAGCGCGAGGCAGGCATCGCCACCAGAGATGAGCGGCCGACGCCCTTCGACTTCGGCGCTACGCGCCTACGCTCAGGGCGAACGGATTTGTTTCGCGCCTGCAACGCCAGAGAGGCGCACAAGAGCGAGTCGCCAAGATCGCAAGGTTTTGTTCCAAGCAACAGCCCATGCTCATGGAGGAGCGGATGTCCCGGAACCACAGGCTGCGATCCGCATTCGCGGTTAATCCGATCTTGACGTCGCCCGGGTATCCTCGGCCGATGCGCGCCCTCCCCCGTCTCCTTGCCTTCGCGGCGCTGTCGATTGCCGCGATGCCGGCGATGGCGGTGAAGATCGAGCGGATCCAGATCCAGGGCCTGGACGAGGCCATGACCGAGAACGTGCGGGTCAGCCTGTCGCTGCAGGATTCGATCGGCAAGGTGGTGTCGGGGCGACGCATGGCCTATCTGGTGCGCGTGGCCGAGGACGAGACGCGCGAGGCGCTGGAGCCGTTCGGCTATTACTCGCCCAGCATCACCATCCAGCGCAGCGACCGCAGCGCGCCGGAAAGCGATACGGCCGGCGTAGCCCCACGCGCGCAGGCAACTGGCGCGGCGCCTGCGTCCCGCGAACCGGACCCCAACCGCCCGGTCAGCATCACCATCACGGTCCGGCCCGGCGAGCCGGTGAAGGTGCGCAACGAAACCGTGGCGATCGAAGGCGACGCCAGCGACGACCGTTACCTCAACGAGGAAATCGACGCGTTCCTGCCGCAGCCCGGCGCGGTGCTCGACCACGTGCAGTACGAAGCCAGCAAGGCGCGCATCACCCGGCGCCTGGCCGAGCGCGGCTATTTCGATGCCGACTTCATCGCCCACCGGGTCGAGGTCACACGCGCGCAGAACGCGGCGGACATCGACCTGCGCTGGAGCAGCGGCGATCGCTACGACATGGGCCCGGTCAGTTTCGCGCAGACGCCCAGGCAGATCGTCCGCCCGCAGCTGCTCGACAAGCTCGTGTACTGGAACGAAGGCGAGTACTACCACCAGGGACGCCTGGACCGGCTGCGCGATTCGCTGCTGAAGCTCGATTACTTCAGCGCGATCGACATCGAGCCGCGGCCGGATGAGGCGGTGACCGTGGCCGAGGAAGACGGCAGCACCAGCCGCCGGGTCCCGGTCACCGTCACCCTGACGCCGGCCAAGCGCAGCATCTACACCGCCGGCGTGAGCTACGGCACCGACAGTGGACCTGGCGTGAGCTTTGGCGTGGAGCGGCGCTACGTGAATTCGCGCGGGCACAAGGCGCTGGCGCAGGTGGACTGGGCGCAGAACCGCAAGACCGCGACCCTGCAGTACCGGATACCGGCCTTCGCCTGGCTCGACGGCTGGTACACCGCCAGCGCGCAGTTCGCCGACGAGCAGACCGACTACATCGATACGCGCCGGGTCGAGCTGGTCGGCAGCCGCAGCGGCCAGTACAACCGCAAGCTCAACCTGATCGCTTCGATCCATGCCCTGCGAGAGCGCTGGGCCTACGAGTACGAGAGCGACGGCGATCCGGATACGCCCGTCGTCTACCGCTACGCGAACTACTTCTTCCCTGCACTGCGCGCCGAGTACGCCGATATCGACGATCGCTTCGCCCCGCGGCGCGGCATCGGCGGCACCGTGATGGTCCGTGCCGGCAGCGGCAAGGGCGACGACTCCGGTGGCGATGCGATGTTTGCCCAGGCGCACGTGCGCGCCAGCTGGTTCAAGGGCCTGGGGCCGAGCGATCGGCTGATCGTGCGCGGCGAACTGGGCCATACCTTCACCGACGCGCTCAACGACCTGCCGCCGAGCCTGCGTTTCTACGCCGGCGGCGACCGCAGCATCCGTGGCTACAACTGGCGCGAGGTCGGGCCGCGCGTGTTCGACGACGAAGGCGACGTGGCCTTCGCGCTGGGCGCCAGGAATGTGATCACCGCGAGCGTCGAGTACGAACGCTATTTCGCCGGACCCTGGGGCGCCGCGGCTTTCGTCGACACCGGCGACGCCTTCGATGGCGGCAGCCCCGACATGCACACCGGCGTGGGCATCGGCCTGCGCTGGAAATCGCCGGTGGGACCGATCCGCATCGACATCGCGCGTGGTCTCGACGATCCGGATTCGCCTTTCACCTTGCACCTCAACATCGGAACGGATCTCTGATGGCCTTGCGCTGGCGCCGCCGCCGACTTCCCGACGACCTGACGCCCGAGGAGCGGGAAGCCCGCATCGCCGAACTGCGCGCGCGGCGCAAGGCACGCATGCGGATGCTGGCGATCCGCAGCGCGCTGGGTTCGGTGGCGGTGATCGTGCTCGCCGCGGTGCTGGGTTGGTGGCTGTTGAGCACGCTGGGCGGGCGCGATTTCCTGCTGGCCCAGGTCAAGGCGCGCCTGCCCGAGGGCACGGAGCTGTCGTGGTCGCGCGCCGAAGGTCCGGCACGCGGTCCGATGGTGCTGCACGACGTGCGTCTCGTGGCCCGCGGCTGTCCGGCGGTGAACGAAGAGCCGGTCGCCTACCCGGACTGCCAACATCCGCGCGTGACTACCTTCGTCGCCAAACGCGTGGTGCTGGATCCCGCGATTCGGCCGCTGTTCGGCAAGCGCCTGCGGCTCGATGCGCTGGACTTGAGCGACGCCACGCTCGATCTGCCCGATGCCGACGAGCCGTTCGAGTTGCCCAAGTGGCCCGACGCGCTGCCGCAGATCGCGCCGCCGCTGGCGCTGCAGGCCGACACCATCCGCATCGACCGGCTCAGGCTGACCCGCCAGCGCGAACACCTGATCGACCTGCGCAGCGTGCGCGGCGGGCTGGATGCCAGCACCGGCCGCGTGCACGTCGAACACCTGGCCGTGGACAGCGACCTGGGTCGCTTCAGTGCACACGGCGACTACGCGCCGAAGGACAACTACCGCACCGACCTCACCGTCACCGCGGTTTTCCCGCGCAAGCCGGGGTTATCGCCACTGCGCGCCACGCCGCCGCGCATCGGGCTGGTGGCGCGCGGCGACCTGGCCAGGATGGATGTCGGCATCGCCGGCGCGGTGCCCAAGCCGCTGCGTGCCACGTTGAGCCTGCGCGGCGCGGACACACCCACCTGGTCGTTGCGTGCGAACACGCAGGGCCTGGACCCGGCCATGCTGGCCGGCGACGACCCGTCACCGGCACCGATCCTGTTCGAGCTGCGCGCCGACGGCATCGGCGGCAGCGCGCGGCTGCAAGGTCGTTTCGAGCAGGGCACGCTGCGCGCGGTGGTGCAGCCTTCGCGGCTGAAGCTGCGGGACCAGGTGCTGGCGTTCGAGCCGCTGATCGTGGACGTGTTCGCCGGTCGCGTCATGGTGCGCGGCAGCGGCGACTTCGGCGACCGCGGGAATGCGGCCCGTCTGCGTTACGCGGTCAATGCGCGCGGACTGCGGTTCGGAGGCACGCCAACGCCGACGCCGACAGATCCACTGCCCGAGCCCGCGCCAGAAATCGTGGCCGATGCCGATTTCGGCATCGCCGGCACGCGCGCGTCATGGGCGGCGATCGGCAATGCGCGCATCGTCCGCGACGGCGAACGCGCCACCGTGCAACTCGACGGTCGCGGCGATGGCGAACGCCTGACATTGCGCACGCTCAGTGCGCAGATGCCGACCGGCCGATTGGATGCCACCGGCGTGCTCGGCTGGTCGCCGGCCACGAACTGGAAGCTCGATGCGCAGTTGGCCGGCTTCGATCCGGGCTATTTCGCCGCCGGCTGGAATGGTGCGATCAACGGCACGCTGGCGACGCAAGGCAAGGCGCGCGACGGGGGCGGCTTCGACGCCACCGCCGGGCTCACCGGCCTGGGTGGCACCCTGCGCGGCCGCGCGCTCATCGGCAATGCCGATGTCGTTGTCGAAGGTGAACGCTACAACGGCAACGTGCTGCTGGGCGTGGGCGACGGCCGGCTGCAGGGCAAGGGCAGCTATGTGGCCGGCGCCGACACGCAGTGGCAGGCGGACGCCACGCTGCGCGGCTTCGACCCCGGGCTGTTCCTCGACGACTGGAGCGGCGCGGTCGACGGCGATCTGTCGACCACCGGCAAGCGCCGCGCGGACGGCGCGCTCGACATCGCGGTGGATGCCGAACGTCTCGGCGGCACCCTGCGCGGGCGCCGGCTCAGCGGGCGCGGCAACGTGGACCTGGTGCTGCCCGCGCAGGGCGCGCTGTCCGGCAGCGGCGACATCGCCATCGGCATGGGTGCGAGCCGGGTCGATGCCAAGGGTCGGGTGGCCGACACGCTGGACGTGGACGCGACGCTCAGCCCGCTGCAGCTGGACGATGTCATGCCTTCCAGCATCGGGCCCGGGATCGGCGGCAGTCTGCGCGGCACGCTGCGTCTGACCGGCGCACGCGCCGCGCCCGATATCGACGCCGACCTCACCGGCGAGGCGCTGCACTACGGCGACTACCGGGCCGATGCGCTGACCGCCCGGGGCCGCCTGCCCTGGCGCGGCGGCGACGGCCATCTGGAAGTGCGGGCGCAGGGACTCAACGCCGGCCTGGCCTTCGACAGCCTGCGCCTGGATGCGCGCGGTGCGATCGAAAACCTGCAGCTCGATGGCGACGCACAGAGCGAACTGGGACGGATCGCGCTGGCCGGCAGCGCGCTCAAGCGCGGCGCCAGCTGGAGCGGGACCCTGCAGAGCCTGCAGCTGGATCCGACGCGCGGCGCCAACTGGCGACTCACCGCGCCCGCGCGCTATGCGCAGAACGCAAACAGCTGGTCGCTCTCGCGCAGCTGCTTCGCCTCCAGCGCCGGCGGCTCGCTGTGCGCCGATGCACAGTGGCCCGGTCGCGGCCTGAATCTCAACGGAGACGGCTTGCCGCTCGCCCTGCTGACGCCCTACCTGCCCGAACGCGAGGATCGCAGGCCGTGGCTGCTCAATGGCGACGTTGCATTGACGGCATCGTTGCGGCCCGACGGCAATGCCTGGACCGGGCGCGCGCAGCTGCGTTCGGCGCAGGGCGGGATCCGCATGAGCGAACGCGCGCGCAACGACCTGATCGGCTATCGCGATCTGACCCTGGACGCCGAGTTCGATCCGCAGCGGATCACCGGCACGCTCGGCACCGGCCTGTCCGACGGCGGCCGCGTCGATGCGCGCGTGGCCACCGGCTGGGACGACCTGGCGCCCCTGTCGGGCCAGATCGCGGTCGATACCAGCGAGCTGACCTGGATGGAACTGTTCTCGCCGGACATCGTCGATCCCACCGGCCGCCTTGCCGGGCGCATCACCCTGGGCGGCACCCGCGGCACGCCGTCGCTGGGCGGGCAGGCGCGGCTGACCGGCTTCCGCACCGAGCTGCCCGCGCTCAACATCGTCCTGACCAATGGCGACGTGCGCCTGGTCGCGCAACCCGACGGCAGCGCGCGGATCGTGGGCGCGGTGCGCTCGGGCGAAGGCGTGCTCAGCATCGATGGCGGCCTCAACTGGCGCAGCGGCGACGCACCGCTGGTGCTCAATCTTCGCGGTGAGAACGTGCTCGCCTCCGACACCCGCGACGTGCGCGCGGTGATCGATCCGGATCTCGTTGTGCGCTATCAGGCCGGGCAACCGCTGACGGTCACCGGCACCGTGACCGTGCCCGAGGCGATGCTCGAGCTCGAGCATCTGGATGAAGGGGTGTCGGCGTCCGACGATGTCGTGGTGCTCGATCCGGCCGATCCCGAAGCGACGCCAGCCACGCCGCTGGCGCTGGACCTGACCCTGGCGATGGGCGAGGACGTGCGGCTCAAGGGCTTCGGCCTCGACGGCCAGCTCGGCGGGCGGTTGCGGGTGCGCGCGGTGCCCGGGCGCGAGATGACCGGCAGCGGCGCGCTCGAGGTCGACGGCCGCTACACCGCCTACGGGCAGAAGCTCGACATCACCCGCGGCCGGCTGCTGTGGAGCAATACCGCGATCTCCGATCCGATCCTGGACGTGCGAGCGGAGCGCGAGGTCGGCGAGGTCACCGCCGGGATCGCGGTCACTGGGCGCGCCTCGGCCCCGGAAGCCAACGTCTACAGCAACCAGGCCGGCAGCCAGTCCGATGCGCTGGCTTACCTCACCCTGGGCCGCCCGCTGTCCGGGCTGTCCGGCGAGGAATCGCGCGACGTCAGCGCCGCCTCCGCCGCGCTCACCGCCGGCGGCAGCGTGCTCGCCTCGCAGCTCGGCGCCAGCATCGGCCTGGACGACGCCGGCGTGCTGCAGTCGCGCACCGCCGGCAGCGTGTTTGGCGTCGGCAAATACCTCTCGCCGCGCGTCTACGTCGGCTACGGCGTCTCGCTGCTGGGCACCGGCCAGGTGGTCATGCTCAAGTACCTGCTGCGCAAGGGCTTCGACATCCAGATCGAGTCCTCCAGCGTGGAGAACCGCGGCTCGGTCAACTGGCGCAAGGAGAAGTAAGCTGGGCCCGGTTTCGGCAAGGGGATGCGCATGAAGGGCTGGTGGTGGCTGCTTGGATTGGCAGCGAGCTGGAACGTGCAGGCAGGCACGCCGTTACCCGACGGGCCGCATATCGTCGTGTCGGGCGAAGCGAAGGTTTCGGTGAAACCCGATTCGGCGCGCATCCGTTTCGATTTCGAGCACCGTGCGCAAAGCCCACTGCCGGCGAAGCAATCCGTCGACTCCTCAGTCAATACGCTGCTGGCAGTGTTGCAGGGCTATGGCATCGCAGACGCCGACATCTCCGCATCCGATCTCAACGCAGCCGAAGACGTCGAGTACACGGATTCGGGAAAGCGCGTGTCCAATGGCTACGAGGCGACACGGAGCGTCACCGTCGTGCTGAAGGAGATCGACCGGTTGAACGAGCTTCTCGACGACGGACTTCGGTCCGGTGCCCGCGAGATCGGCACGATCGTGTTCGAATCGCGTCGGGCGGAGGATCTGCGCGAACAGGCAAAGCTCGAAGCGGTGGCGGAGGCCAGAGCCAAGGCCGCGGACATGGCCAAGGCCTTCGGCGCAGGCATCGGGTCGGTCTACAGCATCGACAGCGTGGGCTCGCATCTCGCCAGCGGTTACGGCGCCACGACGCTGGATAGCATCGTGGTGACTGGTTCCCGCGCAGCCGGCGGCAGGTATCTGCAACCCACGGTCGAATATGCGGCGAGTGTCAGCGCGGTGTTCGAGCTGCTTCGCTGAGATCTGCCGTGGCATCGATGTCTTCGCCGGAACCCAGCCCGGATCTCACGGCACATCGCTTGCAGCGGTTGGGCTTGGCCGAACCCGTCTTCGATACGCCAGAAGCCGTGGTTTCCTGGCTCGGCGCAGTGCAGGCGCAGGACTGGTACGGCTCGCTATGGGCAGTGGGCTCGCGCATGCGCGCGGCGAGCGAGTCGACGATCGAACAGGCGATCGCGGACGGCAGCATCGTGCGCACCTGGCCGATGCGCGGCACATTGCATTTCGTGGCGCCGGCCGACGTGCGCTGGATGCTGCAGCTGCTCGCACCCCGGGTGGTTGCCGCCAATCGCGCGCGGATCGAACGCGACTTCGGTCTTGACGAGTCCACGCTCAAGCGCAGCCGCAGGATCGTGGAAAAGGTGCTGGGTGTAGGCCAGCCAATCGCGCGCACCGATCTGTACGCCGCGCTCGACGCCGGCGGCATCGGCACCGAACGCATGCGCGGCATCCATGTCACCGGCTGGCTGGCGCACCACGGCGTGATCTGCGGCGGGCCGCGCGTCGGCCGGCAGCCGACCTTCGTCCTGCTCGACGCCTGGGTCGCACCCACGACGCCAAAGACCCGTGACGAGGCGCTGCATACGCTTGCCTTGCGCTACTTCCATTCGCACGGGCCGGCGACCGCGCAGGACCTGGCCTGGTGGTCCGGGTTGACGGTCAGGGACGCGCAACTGGCGGCCGCACTGGCAGAACCCGAGCTGCAGGTGCTGGAGGTCGCCGGGAAGCGCTACCTGCACGGCGACACGGCCGAACCGATGCCTGCGGGCGGCGTGCATCTGCTCGCGCCGTTCGACGAATACCTGGTCGGCTACCGCGACCGCCGCGCGGCCGTGGAACCTGCGCTGAGCCGACAGGTGATCGGCATCAACGGCCTGGTCAATGCCTCCGTGCTGGTCGACGGCAAGGTGGTCGGCACCTGGAAACGTGTCCTGGGCAGGGACGGCGTATCGATCGATGTCGCGCCGTTTCGCGCGCTGCGACGTGGCGAGCAGGCGCCGCTGAAGCGCGCGATGAAGCGCTACGCCGCGTTCATCGGCAAGAAGCTGCTGTAGGAGCGCCTCTGGGCGCGACCGCACAGCACAGATCAGGTCGCGCCCACGGGCGCTCCTACAGGACTTTGGGCGTGTACACCGCGCCGTGCAGGCTCGCCGTGCCGCCGGCAACATCGGTCCAGACGAGATACGCCTTGCCTTCGCGCAAGGCCAGCTGCGGGAAACCGGTGCCGCGGCCGCGGCCCTGCAACCTGGCCACTTCGACCTTTTCGATCTGTTTCGACAGGTCCGGTGCATAGCGCGCCAACCACAGCGACTGGCCGGCATCGCCCTCGCGCAGCCACAGCACCCAGGCATTGCCGGCATCCAGGGCCACGTCGACCCGGCCCTGCACGGTGTCGTCCTGCTCCAGCACCAGCGGCGCGGAGAAGCTGTCGCCCGCATCGGTGCTGCGCGCGAGCTTGACCGTCGGCTGATCGCCGGCGCCGGTGTACCAGGCCACGACGACCTCATCGCCACGCGCCGCCACCGACGGGCCGTTGACCGGGCAGGCCGGCATCTTCCACTGGTCGGCGAAGACCGGCTTCGACGGACTCCATGCCTTGCCATCGAAGCGGGCGACGTGGATGTCGCGGATCTCGTCCTCGGTGCGGTCGCGATAGACCAGCAGCGGGCCTTTCGCGGTGAGCGCGGCGTCCGTCTGGCAGCAGTCGCAGACCGACGCATCCAGCTCGACCTCGCCGTCGGTGCGCAGCGAGCCGTCGAACACCGCGCTGCGCAGGGTCATCGCACCCGCGCCATGGCCGTCGTGCCCGGTCTGCGCATGTCCAGCGGCGGCCACCATGTTGCGTCCGTCGAGCCAGGCGATGCCGAGCCGGTCGTTGCCCTGCGGCCACATCGAGACGAAGCCGTGTTCGCTTACCGTGCCGTCGGCGTGCGGGCGCAGCGGCTCGCTCCAGTTCATGCCGTCGTTGCGCGAGGTGCTCAGCAGCACGTCGTAGGACGCACCGGCTTCGGCCGACTTCTGCAGCCATTGCACCCAGAGAGCGCCATCGGGCGTGGCCAGGATATGCGGCGTGTCGGCCCAATTGACCACGAAAGAGGCACCGATCGCGATCGTCTTCGGACCCTGCCAGTGCCCGGCAGGGCTGAACTCGGCGTATTGCAGGCGGGTGCGGCGGCCAGGCTGGGTGTCCAGCCAGCTGAGCAGCAGCCGGCCGTCCGGCGCGGTGACCAGATCGGGCTGGGCGGCGCCGGGCGCAGCGGGCAGCGTCCAGGCCTGCAGGCCCGGCTGGGTCGAGTCGCCGGCCGTCGCGGGGGCTTCGTCACGCGAACAGCTCGCCGCAGCCAGGGTGGCAACGAGCACCGTCAGTTGCAGGATCGTCTTCATCGGCGCAGGTTACCGCAGTCGCCGTTCCGGGCTGCACCGGATTCCACGCCGCCCATGTTCACCACCATCGCCAGCTATCACGATCCGATCGAGGCGCATATCGCCTGCGGCCGGCTGCGCGCCGAGGGCATCGACGCGCACGTGGCCGACGACCAGATGGCGGTGGCGAACTGGGAATGGCGGCTGGCGGTCGGCGGCACGCGGCTGCGGGTGGCCGACACCGATGCCGAACGCGCGCGGTCCGTGCTGCGTGAACTCGACGCTGGCGGGTTCGCACTCGATGTGGATGCCGCGGGCGAGCGCGCGCTGCAGCTGCCCGAACGCGAGTCGCTCTCCAGCCGCATCGCCTGGGTCGCGTTGATGCTGTTCAACATTCCGCTGCCGTGGCGCCGGCGCAACAACGACGATGCCGTGCGCGAGGCATGAGATCTCTACCGCCTTACGCCACCTGAGCCTGCTTCCTGCGGGTCAGGTGCACCAACAGTAGCGAAATAGCGGCCGGCGTCATGCCGGGGATGCGCTGAGCCTGGCCTACCGTTTGCGGGCGCACGCGTTCGAGCTTCTGCCTGACTTCCATGGACAGCCCGCGCACGGCGGCGAAGTCGAAAGCTTTCGGGATCGCGGTACCCTCGTTGCGCTGTTGCCTTGCGATCTCCTCGCGCTGGCGATCGAGATAGCCCGAGTACTTCGCTTCGATCTCGACCTGCTCGGCCACTTTCGCATCGTCGACGCCTGGCCCCAGCGTGAGCACCGAGACGAGCCGCGCGTAATCGAACTCGGGTCGCTTGAGCAGATCGAGCGCGTTGTTCTCGCGCGATACGGCGATGCCCGTGGCGGCTTCGATGGCGCGGCCCAGCGCATTGTTCGGTGCCGCCCACAGCCCGCGCAGGCGCGCGGTTTCGGCGGCGATGGCGTCGCGCTTGCGCGCGAACGCCGACCAGCGCGCGTCCTCGACCAATCCCAGTTCGCGCCCGATACCGGTCAACCGCAGGTCGGCGTTGTCCTCGCGCAGCTGCAGCCGGTATTCGGCGCGGCTGGTGAACATGCGGTAGGGCTCGCTGGTGCCATGGGTGATCAGGTCATCGACCAGCACGCCCAGGTAGGCCTGGTCGCGGCGCGGCGACCAGGCGTCCTGCTGCCGGGTGTAGAGCGCGGCGTTGAGCCCGGCCAGCAGGCCCTGCGCCGCAGCCTCTTCGTAACCGGTGGTGCCGTTGATCTGGCCGGCGAAGAACAGCCCCGACACCGCCTTGGTTTCCAGCGAGGCCTTGAGTCCGCGCGGGTCGAAGAAGTCGTATTCGATCGCGTAACCGGGGCGCGTGATATGCGCCCGCTCGAACCCGCGGATGCTGCGCACCAGGTCCAGCTGCACATCGAACGGCAGCGAGGTGGAAATGCCGTTGGGGTAGATCTCCATGACTTCCAGGCCTTCGGGCTCGACGAAGATCTGGTGACTCGCCTTCTCCGCGAACCGCACCACCTTGTCCTCGATCGACGGGCAATAGCGCGGTCCCGTGCCTTCGATCTGGCCCGAGTACAGCGGCGAGCGATGCAGCGCGCCGCGGATGATTTCGTGGGTGCGTTCGCTGGTGTGCGTGATCCAGCACGAGACCTGGCGCGGGTGGTCCGCCTGCGAACCGGTGAACGAGAACACCGGTCTCGGATCGTCGCCGGGCTGTTCCTCCATCACCGAATAATCCAGCGAACGGCCGTCGATGCGCGGCGGCGTGCCGGTCTTGAGCCGATCGATCACGAAGGGGCGTTCGCGCAGGTTCCGCGCCAGCGTGGTCGCGGGCGGGTCGCCGGCGCGGCCGGCCGCGTACTGGGTTTCGCCGACGTGGATCTTGCCGGCCAGAAAGGTTCCGGCGGTGAGCACCACCGCCGGCGCCTCGAAGCGCAGCCCGGTCTGGGTGATGGCGCCGTGCACGGCGTCGTTGTGGATGAGGAGATCGTCGACCGCGCCCTGGAACACGGTCAGCCCGGGCTGCTGCTCCACTGCACGGCGGATGTAGGCGCGATACAGGGTGCGATCGGCCTGGCAACGCGTAGCGCGTACCGCGGGACCCTTCGAAGCGTTGAGCGTGCGCCACTGGATGCCTGCAGCATCGGCTGCCCGCGCCATCACCCCGCCCAGCGCGTCGATTTCCCTGACCAGATGTCCCTTGCCGATGCCGCCGATGGCCGGGTTGCAGCTCATCGCACCGACCGTTTCGATGCTATGGGTCAGCAGCAGGGTGCGGGCACCGGCGCGCGCGGACGCCAGCGCCGCCTCGGTGCCGGCGTGGCCGCCGCCGATCACGATCACGTCGTAGCGGTGGAATGCGTGGTTCATGCTGCGAAGAATGCCATGGCGGGCGACGGGGGCAGGACAGTTGGCACGGTCCGTGCGTAATCCTCAGGGCACCCGATGTGGCAAGCGCGGGGGCGCTAGGGCCGGGTATGGAACAGGGACCGGTCGAGCGCACGTCGGGGGAGCCAAGGGGCCGGATGTCGGGGGACGTCCGGCCCCTTTTTTTGCCCGTTGTCCGGTCGCTGGCGGCCTGAAGCCGCGAAATCGTCCAGCCAGCCGCTGGAGGTTTAGGCGCCGACGCCCGACGGGGAGCGGAACAGGGGGGATCCGGGAATCCCCGCCGGGTGTCGACATAGGGTGAACTCTACCCGATGTACGTCGGAATGCGACGCAACCGGTCAACGGTCGCTAGGGTGCGGGGATCGCGCCCGCTGCGCAAGACCGATCAGGGCTCCTGAGCGCGACGCAGTTCTCGTTCCGAGCGCGCGCGTGGCGCTGGCGCCCGCGCCGGCCGCTGCGGGACGGCGCGGCGCTCGACATTTCTGGACGGGGCATCCACGCGCGGCGTTACGTTTCTTGGCGGCGCTGCGATGCGCGGGGTAGGTCGCTGGATCACGCCCTGGCGCGGGCTGGGCGTCGCCAGCCGGCCGACCGCGCCCGGCTGGGTCTCCTGCCGGCGGCGCAGCATGTCGCCACCATCGTCGGCCCAACGCCGCCACGGTGGCTTGCCGCCGTTGTTGTCGCCATCGCCGTTGTCGTTGTCGTTGTCGTTGCCGCCATGGTGGTCGTCATCGTCGTCGTGATCGCCGTGCCCATGGTTGTGGCCGTCGCCGTGATAGTGGCCGCGCGGGTAGTAGTAATAGGGATAGCCGCCGTAATAACCGCCGTACCCGTAGCCGTACGGATAGCCGTAGGCGCCGCCGTAGTAGCGGCTGTAGGGATATCCGTAGCCGTAGCTCGCACCGCCGTAGTACCGAGCCGCGGGACGACCGTAGTAATAGCCGCCGTCGTTGTAGCCGTCGCTATAGCCATAGCCGGCCGTCACGCAGCCGCCAAGCAGCGCCGCGCACATGGCGGGCAGAAGAAGTTTGCGGATCATGTCGATCGCCCCTGTGGATAACTCACTGCAGCTTCGGCCCGATGCATTGAATGCGTGCTTAATTCCGGCGGTCGATCGACATCATGCCTGAACGCGTTTATCGGGATCGGCTAGGCTGAGGGCATGTCGCGTTCGCCAGCCACTGTCTCCGTGTCCCACGAGTCCCTGCCCGACGCGGCCGACGTCCTGTCCGCGGCCGCCCGGATCGCGCCGCATGCGCACGTCACCCCCGTCTTGCGCATGGCCTCGATCGACCAGCAGGCCGGCTGCCAGCTGTATTTCAAGGCCGAACACCTGCAGCGCGCGGGCGCGTTCAAGTTCCGCGGCGCCTGCAACGCGGTGTTTTCCCTCGACGAAGCCCATGCCGCACGCGGCGTGGTGACCCACTCCTCGGGCAACCACGGCGCCGCGCTGGCCCTGGCCGCGCGCACCCGTGGGATTCCTTGCCACGTCGTGGTGCCCGAAGGCGCCGTGGCCAGCAAGCTGGCCGCGATCGAAGCCTATGGCGCGACGCTGCACCGCTGCGCGCCCAGCATCGCCGCGCGCGAAGCCGAAGCCGCGCGCGTCCAGGCGCGCACCGGCGCCGAACTGGTCCACCCGTATGCCGATGCCAGGGTGATCGCCGGCCAGGGCACGGCGACGCTGGAGCTGCTTACTGCCGTCCCCGCGCTCGACGTGGTGGTGGTGCCGGTGGGCGGCGGCGGCCTGGCCTCGGGCACGGCGATCGCGGCGGCGGCGCTATCCCCGGGCACCCGCGTGGTCGGAGCCGAGCCCAGCGGAGCGGCCGATACGATCGCGTCGCTGGCGCGGGGCGAACGCGTCACCGAATTCACCCCTGAGACGCTCTGCGACGGCCTGCGCGGCACCTTGGGCGCGCCCAACTTCGCGCTGCTGCGCAGCCATGACGTCGAAGTGATCGCAGTCGACGACGCCGACACGATCGCGGCCATGCGCCTGTTCTGGCAACGCGGCAAACAGCTGGTGGAACCCTCGTCGGCAATCGCGCTGGCCGCGGTGCTCACCCAGCCGGCGCGCTTCGCCGGGCTGCGCGTCGGCGTGATCCTGAGCGGCGGCAATGTGGATCTGGATGCCCTGCCCTGGCGCTGATTGCGCCCGACCTACCGTGAGAATCCACCATGAATCACGACCGCCAATCCGCGATCGAGCAGATCCAGCGCTACTACGACGCCTTCAACCGCGGCGACTGGACAGCGATGCTCGATTGCCTGCACGCGGACGTCGTGCACGACCTCAACCAGGGTGCGCGCGAAACCGGACGCGAGGCCTTCGCCGCATTCCTGCAGCGCATGGACGCCAGCTACCAGGAGCAGCTGCGCGACATCGTGGTGATGGCAACCGACGATGGCGGCCGCGCCGCCGCCGAATACGTGGTGCATGGCCGCTATCTGCGCAGCGACGAGGGCCTGCCGCCTGCGGACGGACAGACCTATGTGCTGCCCGGTGGCGCCTTCTTCGAGCTGCGCGACGGGCGCATCGCGCGCGTGACCAACTACTACAACCTGCAGGACTGGATCGCGCAGGTCGAGGGCTGACTTCGGCGGTTCGGCGCAAAGATCCGATCGCATCGGTCTTGAGCGCCGATGCCTACGACGCTACTGCAGCGGAATCTGCCGCAGCCCCTGGTCCAGCAGCAGCCGCGTCACCATCGCCCGCTCCGGCTGCGGGCGGTCCGCCAGCACGTCCAGCATCTGCCCCAGCGATCGGCAGCGTGCATCGCGCGGTGCCCCCGTCGACAGGCCGGCGCTGAATCCGTCGTGCAGCATCGCCGCACGCGCGCCGTTGGCCCTGAGCGCCTGCGCCGCGGCGGCCTGGTCGTACGCCTGCGGCTGTCCCTGCAGGCCGGCGACCAACGCGTTGGCGATCGAATCGACGAAGCGCTGGCGGCTGGCGCCGCTCAGGCGCGTCGCCACCTCGTTCAGGGCGTTGATCCCGCGGTCCGCCTCGGCGTCGAACAGGCCGCAGATCGCCTCGGCTTCCTGCGGCTGGCGCATCGACCCGTGCAGCGCATGGAACAGGCCGTCGATCTGGGCGTCCGGCGTGCGCACCAGCACGTCCTGCACTTCGCCCATCAGCGCGCCGGGGTCGAAACCGTCTAGGCCTTGCTGGGCGTGGCCAGCAGCCGGCAGGGCCACCGCAACGGCAAGCAGCGCGAGGTGGAGCAGACGCATGGGCGCAGGTCCGGGTGACGGGAAGCCGGCAGTCTAGGTGCCGGGGTCTGAATCGCGAGCGACGCTGCGGCGCACAGGCGAAACCCGCCGCCAGCGCATGCATCACCGCTCGATACGCTGCAGCCCCTCGCGCATCAACAGCCGGGTGATCATCGCGCGCTCGTTGAGTGGCCGCATCGAAACGGTGTCCAGCAATTGGCGCAGCGCGCGGCAGCGCGCCTGCTGGCTCGCCGCGTCGCTGCCCTGGCCATTGAGGCCCGCGACGAAGCCGTCGTACAGCATCGCCGCGGTCACGGCCGCCTGACGCAGGGCGCGCTGGGCGAGTAGCGGGTCGTAGGGCTGCGGCCGCGCGGCCTGCGCTGTCTGCAGCAGCGCATCGGTCGCCTGCTGGAAGCGGCGCTGGCTGGCGTCACCGAAGCGCAGCGCGGTGCGGTTGATCGCGACCAGATCGCGACGCGCCTGCGGATCGAACAGGGCGCACATCGCCGAGAGTTCCTGCGGACTGCGCGCGGCCTCGGCCACCGACTGGAACAGCTGGTCCAGGCTCGCATCCGGCGCGCGCTCGATCACCGTTTCGCTGCGCGCCAGCAGCAGCTGGGGATCGAAGGTCCAGCTCGCACGCTCTTCCGCGCCGACGGCGCAGGGCAGCAGCCCGAGCAGTACAACGAGCGTGCGGAACCGGCATGACATGCTGGGCAGTGTAGGAAACCCGGTGAAATCGGCGATGAAGCGCGGGGGCACTAGCGGCGGCGGATCGGAATCTGCGACACCGGCACGCTGGTCACCTCGACCCCGCCTTCACGGATCGGTGCGCCTGCCTGCGGCGCCCAGGCCTGCGCGTAGATCGCTTCCCAGGTGACGGGCAACAGCCCATCCGCCCGGCGCTCGCGCTCGTACGCTGCGGCCGCGGCGGCGAAACGGGCCTTGCCGGTGAGCGTATGCCGGCGCCCCTGCAGCGCATTGGTCGCCCCGAGGGTGCGCAGTTCGCGCATCAATTCGGGCAGGTCGCGATGGCCATGCACGAACAGGTCGCGGTCGAGCACCGGATCGCGGAATCCGGCATGCACCAGCGCATCGCCGAAACGCGCGATCGAGGGAAACGGGCTGACATGCGGTGCGTCGTCGGCTTGCGAGAACGCGCTGCGCAGCTCGGCCAGCGTATCGGGGCCGAACGTCGAGACCAGCAGCAGACCGCCCGGCCGGAGCACGCGCCGGAAGCCGGCGAACACCGCCGGCAGATCGTCGATCCACTGCAGGCACAGGTTGGAGAACAGCACGTCGACGCTGCCCTCCACCAGCGGCAGGGCGCGCGCATCGGCGCAGATCCGGTCGAACGGCTTGCGCAGCCCCAGCCGCCAACCGCGACCCTTGCGGCCCGCCTCGCGCAGCATGAGCAGCGCCTGGTCCAGCGCGAGCACCCGTGCGTGCGGCCAGCGCTTGTGCATGGCCGCGGCCGCATGGGCGGGCCCGCAGCCCAGGTCGACGACCAGCTCCGGCGGGCGCTCACCACGCGCAGGATCATCCAGGTAATCGAGCGATTCGAGCAGGCGCGCCTCGATTTCGCGCTGTAGCCGCGCCGCGCGTTCGTACTGGCCTGCGGCTCGCGAGAACGCGCGACGGACCTGGCGCGTGTCGAAGGTGTCGGTCATCGCTCGATGCCCGTTCCCTCATCGGCGGGGGAAGGTTGGGATGAGATCGGCGTGCGCGAACCAGAATTGGCCGCGAGGAATGCTTCGAACGCGGCGGCAACGTCTTCGGTATGGGTCAGGAACGGCGCATGCCCGCCATGCTCGATCTGGACGAACTGCGCATCGGGCGCGCGCGCCGCGGCTTCGCGCATCGCACGCGGATCCACCAGCCGGTCGCGGCGCCCCGCGATCCACAGGCTGGGCACGCGCAGCTGCGCAAGTCCGTCTCGCAGGTCCACGGTTTCGAGCAGCTCCAGTCCGCGCGCCAGGATCTGTGCCGGTGGCTCGCCGCGCGCGAACAGCTGGTGCCGCAGCGCACGCACAGCCTCGCGCGCGTGATCAGCACCAAACGCCTCCAGGGCCACGAAACGGTCGAGCGTGCCGCGGTAGTCGCTGCGCAGGCCGTGGGCGAAGTCCTGGAAGATCTCGGGCGAAACGCCATGGCGCCAGTCGTCGCCGCGCACGAAGCGCGGGCTGGCGCACAGCATCACCAGCGCCGGCACGCGTGCCGGATCGCGCAACGCCGCATGCAGCGCGAACAGGCCGCCGAGCGACCATGCGCACCACGGCGCGTCCGGCACCTGCGCGGCGATGGCGTCGACGGTGGCCTCCAGTTCCAGCGCAACATGGCTGTCGCGACTGAACCCATGCCCGGGCAGGTCGACCACATGCAGGGTGTAACGCGCGCCCATGCGCTGCACGAGCGGTTCGAACACGCCGCCATGCATGGCCCAGCCGTGCAGCAGCACCAGGGCTGGACCGTCGCCCTGCACGTCCACATGCAGCCGGCTCATGCGCCGTGGTCCGAACGCAGGGCATCCACGCTGCGCGGATCGCGCGCGCTCGGGCGCGCCGCGATCCACCCGAACAGCGCGATACCGGCCATCACCAGCAACGCGCCCCACAGCGCAATGCCGCGTGGCCACTGCTCGCCGAGCAGCGCAACCCCGAGCAGGGTGGCGAAGAGCAGTTCTGCCGCCTGCATCGCCTCGGCCGCGCCCAACCCGACCGGGTTGTCGCGCACCATGCCGGTGGCCTGGAAGAACAGGATCGTGGCGATGATGCCGGCGCTGAGCGCCACCCCGGCCGCCAGCCAGACCTGGGCGGCAGTAGGCGGCCCGGCCTGCAGCCAGGCGTAGACCGCCAGCGCCAGCCAGACCGGCTGGCTCACCAGGACCAGGCCGAACACGCGCTGGGTCGCATCGAGCTGCTCGCCGGTGCGCTCCAGGTGCAGCAATAGCAGACGGTTGCCGAGCGGATAGGCGACCGCCGATGCCAGCACGCATACCAGCGCGATCCAGCCGGCGCGGTCGAGTGCGCCATCGGCATGTCCGAATTGCATGAGCAGCACGCCAGCGACGATCACCGCGCCCACCGCCAGCGCGGCGCGCGGGATCCGCCGGCGCGCATCGCGGTACAGGAAGGGCGCGCACAACATGCCCGCGATCACGGTGAACTGGAAGCTGCCGGCCACCAGCCACGAGGGTCCACTGGCGGCGGCATAGCTGAGCAGCGTGTAGAACAGAACGAAGGCGATGGCGGCATACGCCAGCCAGCGCCAGGGATGGGCGCGGATCGCCGAACGCACCGCCGAGCCGCCGCCATGCCAGGCCATGATCGGCAGCATCAGCGGCAGCGTGATCAGGTAGCGCAGCGCGGCGATCCAGGCCCAGTGCGCATCGGTGCTGGCGCTGGCGCGGTTGAGCACATAGGTGAAGGTGAAAAAGAGCGCCGACAGCAGCGCGATGCCCACGGCCGCCAGCGCGCGGCGCGCGGGGACGTCGGAACCCGGGCTCATGCGGCGTCCCCCGCGTCCACCGCATCCCGAGCGCGCGCCAGCGCCCGCGCCAGCGCATCGATGTCCCGCTGCGTATGCAGCGCCGACAGGGTGATGCGCAGGCGCGATCCGCCTTCCGGCACCGTAGGCGGGCGGATTGCACCGACCCAATGGCCCTCCCGTTCCAGCGCGGCGGCCATTGCCAGCGCCCGCTGCTCGCTGCCGCAGGGCAGCGGCTGGATCGGGGTGGTCGACGGCAGCAGCGCGAGGCCGTACTCCGCGGCCAGCGCGCGGAACCGCGCGATCGCAGCGGCCAGCGCTTCGCGCCGCCAGTCGTCCTTGCGCGCCAGCCGCACCGCGGCGAGCGAGGCCGCGGCCTGCATCGGCGACAGCGCCGTGGTGTAGATGTAGGGGCGTGCGCTCTGCGCCAGGTGTTCGACCAGCGCTTCTTCGCCGACCACCAGTGCACCGTAGCTGCCCAGCGCCTTGCCGAGGGTGAGCAGCCGCAGCGGCACCGCATTCACCCCCAGTCCCGCGTCGGCGACGCTGCCGCGTCCTTGCGGGCCGAGCACGCCGATGCCATGCGCATCGTCGACATACAGCAACGCCGACTGCGCCTGCGCGATTTCGGCCAGGGCGCGCAGGGGCGCGACATCCCCGTCCATGCTGAACACCCCGTCGGTGGCGAGCATCGCCGCGCCATCGGGCGCTGCCTGCAACTGCCGCAGCGCGCCTTCCGCATCTCCATGCCGATAGCGGCGCAGCCGGCACCCGGCCAGGCGCGCCGCATCGATCAGGCTGGCGTGATTGAGTTTGTCCTGCACGCAGACATCGCCTTCTCCCATTAATGCCTGCACCACCGCGAGGTTGGCCAGATAGCCGCTGCCGAACAGCAGCGCGCGCGGCGCCTGCAGCCAGTCGGCGACCTCGCGTTCCAGCGCCGCGTGGATCGCACCATGGCCGCAGACCAGGTGCGAAGCGGTGCTGCCGGCGCCGTCGCGGGACAGCGCATCGGCCGCCGCCGCGGCAACCGCCGGATCCTGCGACAGGCCCAGATAATCGTTGCTGCAGAAGTTGAGCAGCCAGCGCTCGCCGCCTTCGCCGTCGCCGACCTCGCTGCGCGCGCCGTCGCGGCGCAGCACCGTGCGGCGCACGCGCTGGCGCTGCTGCGCGATGCGTTGCGCACGCAGATGGGCGATGCGGTCGTGGAGGCTGGTGCGCGGCATGGGATCGACTGCGGGCTCGGTCATTCCGGCGCAAGGCGGGCGGTTCGTCGACTTCGGTGCCACTGCGGTCCGCAGTGCACGATCAACCTGCATGGCGGCCCGCGCCTGGGCGCCGGATTCGACACTTCATGCAGCGCAAACGGATTCGTCGGACTCGACGGATTCTACGATGTCGGCATGCACGGTCCCTGGCCGGTCGTGATGCTGCGCATCGACCTCCACTTCCATCGGCCGCAGCCCCAGCCGGGCGAACAGCGCCTGGTCGCGTTCCACGTCGGGGTTTCCGGTGGTGAGCAGCTTCTCGCCGTAGAAGATCGAGTTCGCGCCGGCAGCGAAGCACAGCGCCTGCAGCTCGTCGCTCATCGATTCGCGTCCGGCCGAGAGCCGCACCATCGATTTCGGCATCAGGATGCGGGCGACCGCGATCGTGCGCACGAACTCGAACGGGTCGAGCTCGGCGGTATGCGCCAGCGGCGTGCCTTCGACCTGCACCAAGCGATTGATCGGCACCGAATCCGGATGCGCCGGCAGGTTGGCCAGCGCCTGCAGCAGTCCGGCGCGCTGGGCGCGGGTTTCACCCATGCCGACGATGCCACCGCAGCAGGTCTTCATGCCGGCGCCGCGCACGTGCGCCAGCGTGTCCAGGCGGTCCTGGAATTCGCGGGTGTGGACGATCTCGCCGTAGAACTCCGGCGCGGTGTCCAGGTTGTGGTTGTAGTAGTCCAGACCGGCATCGCGCAGCGCATGCGCCTGTTCGCCGCTGAGCATGCCCAGCGTGGCGCAGGTCTCGAGACCCAGCGCCTTCACCTCGCGGATCATCGCCGCGACCTTGGGGATGTCGCGATCCTTGGGCGAACGCCAGGCCGCGCCCATGCAGAAGCGCGAGGCACCGGCAGCCTTGGCCTGCCTGGCCTTCTCCAGCACCGCCTCAGTGCTCATCAGCTTGGTCGCTTCGACGCCGGTGTGATAGCGCTGCGCCTGCGGGCAGTAGGCGCAGTCTTCCGGGCAGCCGCCGGTCTTGATCGACAGCAGGGTGCTGACCTGCACCTGGGCGGGGTCGAAATGCGCACGGTGCACGCTGGCCGCGCGATACAGCAGTTCGGGGAACGGCAGGTCGAACAGGACCTGGATCTCGTCGCGCGACCAGTCGTGGCGCAGCCCTGGCGCGGCTGAGAGTTTTCTGACGGCAGGCATGGCAGATGTCCGATGGCGGCGGCTGGGAGAGGCCGGCAGTCTGGAAAGCATGCCATGGTCTGTCAACTTCGCTGCGCGCACTTTGGTTGACGGATGCGTGCGCCTGCTCTGGCCCGCGCGTTGCCTGGTGTGCGGCAACTCGGGGGCTGGCGGACGCGACCTGTGCGCGGCGTGCGCGGGCGCCCTGCCCTGGAACCACAGCGCCTGCGCCACCTGCGCCCTGCCATTGCCGGCAGCAACGGCTGCGCCGGATCGACTACCCGGCCGGCTTTGCGGCGCGTGCCTGCGCAGGCCGCCACCGTTGGCCGCCACCCATGCCGCGTTCGTGTACGCCTTTCCGGTCGACCGCCTGCTGCCGCGGCTGAAGTTCCACCAGGGACTGGCGGCCGGGCGCCTGATGTCGCAGCTGGCGGCCGAGGCCTTTGCCGCGGCGCCGCGGCCCGAGGCGATCGTGCCGATCCCCTTGCACCGCGCGCGTTTGCGTGAGCGCGGCTACGACCAGGCTTTGGAACTGGCCCGTCCGCTGGCGCGCGCGCTGGAGCTACCGCTGCGCGATGACCTGCTGCGGCGGCGCAAGGCCACCGCGCAGCAGTCGCGGCTGGACGCGACTGCGCGCAGACGCAATCTGCGCCGGGCCTTCGACGTCGTCCCGCGCCAGGCCATGCCGGCGCATGTGGTCCTGTTCGACGACGTCATGACCACCGGCGCCACCCTGCATGCCGCGGCCAGCGCACTGCGCAGGGCCGGGATCGAGCGCGTGGACGCATGGGTCTGCGCGCGCGTCCCGTAAATAGCGAAGATGAAAAAGGCGCCGGCTTGGCCGGCGCCTCGATACGACGCGTGCCCCTGTCGCAATCAGGTGGCCGCGGGCGCCGCGACCTTCTCGCGCCGGTTGCCCACGAGCCACAGCGCACCGCCGATCACCACCAGGCCGACCCGGATCAGGGTGCCGACCGTCGGCCCCCAGTTGTCCACCCACATCAACAGCTTGAACTCCATGTTCATGTAATGGAGCACGAACGAGCCCAGTCCCAGCAAGAACAGCAATCCGCCGAATGACTTCATAACGCTCCCCAATGAATACCCGCTCCCCGCGGGCGAGGCGAGTGTACGGGAATCAAGGGCGTGCGGTCCGTCCCGCCGACACACACGGACCGGTCGCGAGCGCTGCCTGTGCAGGCTCTGCTCGCCTACGGCATCGTCGGCGGCACGTAGCTCAGGGTCAGGCCGAGCAGCCACAGCAGTCCCAGCACGAGCGGGATGTGCACCACCAATTGCAGGAAGGTGAACCCGACGATGTCGCGCGCCTTCAACCCCAGCACGCCCAGCAGCGGCAGCATCCAGAACGGGTTGATCAGATTGGGCAAGGCTTCGGCCGCGTTGTAGATCTGCACCGCCCATCCCAGGTGCACCTGCAGCTCGTTGGCCGCCTGCATCACGTAGGGCGCCTCGATGATCCATTTGCCGCCGCCCGAGGGCACGAAGAAACCGAGCACGGCCGAATAGAGTCCTATCACGATGGCAAAGGTGTCGGTGGTCGCCACCTGCACGAACAGGTCCGAAAGCCGCTGCGACAGCGTGACTCCACCCGCACCCGCGGCCTTGGTCAGGATCATCGCGATACCGCCGTAGAGCGGGAACTGGATCAGCACGCCGGTGGTGGCCGGCACCGCGCGCGCCGCCGCATCGAGAAAGCTGCGCGGCCGCCAGTGCAGCAGCAACCCGAGCGAGAGGAACAGCAGGTTGTAGGTGTTGAGGTTGGCGATCGCGCTGCTGGCCGGCTTCGATGCGAACTCGCCGGCGAGCCAGCCAAACGCCAGCAGCGACAGCAGCACGGTCAGCAGCGGACTGTATTCGAGCCATTCGCCCGGACGCGTGGGCTTGTGGATCGCAGGGCTATCGATCGCGGGCGCGACCGGCAGGAAATCGCGCGCAGTGCGCACGCCTTCGCCGGTGGGTGCGGTGAACCAGCACACCGCCAGCGACACCACGATCAGCAGCGCGGTCAACAGCAGCGACTGCCACAGGAAGATGGTCTGCGAAAACGGCAGCACGCCGCTGATCTCCAGCAACCCCGGCGGCATGCTCGCCGGATTGGCCTGCAGCTGGGCGGCCGACGAGGACAGGCCCATGGCCCACACCGCACCCAGGCCCAGGTACGCCGCCGCGCCTGCGGCACGGTAGTCCATGTGCAATGCTTCACGCCTCGCCAGCGCGCGCACCAGCAGGCCGGCGAACACCAGCGAGAAGCCCCAGCTCAGCAGCGAGGTGAGCATGCTCACCAGGCCCACGAAGCAGACCGCGCCGCGGCCGGTCTTCGGCGCCCGCGCCAGCCATTCGATGCAGCGCGCCACCACCGGCGCCGTCGCAGCCACATAGCCGCCGATGACCACGAAGGCCATCTGCATGGTGAAGGGAATCAGGCTCCAGAACCCTTCGCCGAACTGCGTGGCCGTGGCCTGCGGCGACGCACCGAAGGCGATGGCACTGCCCGCCACCACCACCACGCCGAGCACGGCGAACACATAGGCATCCGGGAACCAGCGCTCGGCGAATGCCGAGCAGCGGAGGGCAGCGCGCACCGGCCAGGCAGTACGGGCATCGGCTGACGCGGCCATTGCGCTACTCCTGTGGTGAAGCCCCATTGTGCCCAAACCCCTGTGGGAGCGCGCTCGCGCGCGAATACTCCCGTCGATGTCTCTGGGCAAAGGCATTAGCGCGCAAGCGCGCTCCCACAACCGCGGCTCGGGGCTATGCCATCGCGTAATCGAACGCGATGCCGGCGAAGATCGCCGCGCCCACCCAGTGGTTGTGCAGGAAGGCGCGGAAGCAGGCGGCCCGGTCCCGGTGCCTGGCGATGAGGAATTCGTAACCCACCAGCAGCACGGCCAGGCCGAGGCCGCCCCAGAAATACCCGCCCAACCGCGCCTGCCAGCCGACCAGCGCCAGCGCGCCGAACATCAGCGCGTACAGCACCCCGATCACCAGCAGATCCAGTTCACCGAACAGGATCGCGGTGGACTTGGCGCCCATGCGCAGGTCGTCCTCGCGGTCGACCATCGCGTACCAGGTGTCATAGGCGGTGGCCCAGAAGATGTTGGACACGTACAGCACCCAGGCCAGCGGCGGCACGCTGCCGGTCAGCGCCGCGAACGCCATCGGGATGCCCCAGCCGAAGGCCATGCCCAGGTACACCTGCGGCAGGTAGGTGTAGCGCTTGAGGTAGGGATAGCTCGCGGCCAGGAACACGCCGACCACGCTGAGCAGCACGGTCAGCCGGTTGAGCGTGAGCACCAGGAAGAACGCGCCCAACATCAGCACCGCGAACAGCGCCAACGCCTCCCGGCCCGAGACCGCGCCGGTCGCCAGCGGGCGGCCGCGCGTGCGTTCGACCTGCGGATCCAGCCAGCGGTCGGCGTAATCGTTGATCACGCAGCCGGCCGAGCGCGTCAGCCACACGCCCGCCGTGAATACGAACCACGGCCACAGCGGCGGCCGGCCTTCCGCCGCCATCCACAACGCCCACCAGGTCGGCCACAGCAACAGCAGCCAGCCGATCGGGCGGTCGCCGCGCACCAGCGCCCAGTATTGCCTCAGGCGCTCGCGCCAGCGCGCGACACGTACGGGTGCGGGTGCGGGCGCTTCGTATCGCTCGTAGGTCATGCGCCGCGGATGATACGCGCGGCTGATCGATCCGGTGCGGCAATTCCGTGGGAGCGGCCTCGGCCGCGAATGCCTTTCACCCGGTCACGGCGGGACGAAGAACATCTGCGAGCAAGCTCGCTCCCACCGCCAATCAATGCGACTCGTGCCGGCCCGCGATCCATGTGCCGCGCAGCTGCAGCTGCGGATCGAGCTGCACCAGGTCGGCCTGGAATCCCGGTGCGATCCGGCCATGCGTGCGCGACAGGCCGAGGAAGTCGGCCGGATACTGCGACGCCATGCGTGTAGCTTCGGCCAGCGGCACGTCGAGCAGGCTCACTGCATTGCGCACCGCGGTCAGCATGTCCAGTGCCGAACCGGCAAGCGCACCGGCGGCGTTGCGGACCACGCCGTCGCGGACCGTGATGGTTTCCCCGTACAGGACGTAGCTCGGATCTTCGCTGCCAACCGGCGGCATCGCATCGGTGACCAGGAAGACCTTGCCGCGCGGTTTCGCCGCCAGGGCCACCCGCAGGCTTGCCGCGTGCACATGCACGCCGTCGACGATGATGCCCAGCCAGCTGCCGCGATCCTCCAGCGCAGCGCCGACCACGCCCGGCGCGCGGCCCTGCAGCGGCGACATCGCGTTGTACAGATGGGTGAAGCCGGTGATGCCGGCTTCGATGGCCACACGCGTCTGCTCGTAGCTGGCGTCGGTGTGGCCGCCGGCGACGATCACGCCATGCGCCACCAGCGCGCGCACGGTCTGGGCCGTCACGTGCTCTGGCGCCAGGGTCACCAGGGTGACGCCGCGACCCAGCGAGGTGGCGAGTGCGATTTCGATGGCGTCGGGCACGCGGAATTTGGCCGCATCGTGGGTGCCCTTGCGCGCTTCGGCCAGCCACGGTCCCTCGAGATGAATGCCCAGGATGCCCGGGGTGCCCTGTGCCATCGCCTCGCGCACCGCCTCGATCCCGGCGCGCATGACGTCCAGATCGTCGGTGATCAGAGTCGGCAGCAGGCCGGTGGTGCCGAAGCGCCGGTGCGCCTGCGCGATCCGGCGCACGCCCTCGACCGTGGGCGAATTGTTGAACAGCACCCCGCCGCCGCCGTTGACCTGCGCATCGATGAAGCCGGGCAACAGATAGTCGCCGCCCAGGTCATGGCGCTGGATGCCGTTCGGCAACTCGGCTTCGTCCAGCAGCGCGTCGATGCGGCCATCGCGCACCAGCACCGCCAGGCCGGACACGAAGTCCTCGCCCGCCAATACCGGTCCGTTGACCAGTGCGACCGTGTCGCTGGCATCCGCGCTCATACGGTTTCGGTCACCTTGTTCAGATGCGGCGGCACGTCGGGATTGTGGCCCCGGCGCAGCGCCAGCGCGTTGACCGCGCGGTAGAAGGCCTGCACGGCCAGCAGCGGCGCGCAGGCAGGATGCGGCGCAGCCGGCAGCGGCAGCGCGTCGCGTACGCCGGTGTTGGCCGACGCCGTCCACACGCGCGCGCCGCGGCTGCGGAATTCGTCCGCCAGCGCCAACGTGCCGGCTTCGGTCGCATCGGGCTGGGTGAAGCACAGCAGCGGGAAGTCGGGTCCCACCAGCGCCATCGGCCCGTGCTTCACCTCGGCCGAACTGAAGGCTTCTGCATGCAGGCCGCAGGTTTCCTTGAACTTGAGCGCCGCCTCCTGGGCAATGCCCAGACCGAGTCCGCGCCCGAGCACGAACAGGTTGTGCGCCTGCGCCAGGCCCTCGACCAGCGGCGACCAGTCGGCCTGCCACGCCGCGCGCAGGGCATCAGGCACCCGTGGCACCGCATCGAGCAGGGCCGGCTGCCCGCTCCAGTGCGCGGTCAGCTGCAGCAACGCGGCCAGCGCGGCCAGATAACTCTTGGTCGCCGCCACGCTACGTTCGGGCCCCGCGCACAGCGGCAGGACCGTATCGGCCAGCGCCGCCAATGGCGAGGTCTCATCGTTGACCAGCACCACCACGCGCGCACCGGCCGCCTTCGCGTCCTCCACGCTGCGCAGCAGATCCGGACTGCGCCCCGACTGCGAGATCGCGATGTACAGCGCGCCATCGAGGCGCTGACGCACGCCATACACCGAGCTGACCGAAGGCGACATCGAAACCGTGGGCAGGCCCAGCTGGGTCTCGAACAGGTATTTGCCGTAGGTCGCGGCGTGGTCGGAACTGCCACGCGCGCAGGTGGCCACGAACGGCGGCGGCGTCGCGCGCAGCTGCGCGGCCAGGGCCACGACCGTGTCGCGATTGCGCGCGAACTGCGCCGCCACGACATCGGCGGCCTCCTGCGCCTCGCCGAACATCAGGGTCTGCTCGGGCGCGGACACGCTCATGCCTGCGTTGCCGCGGGGCGCGCCGCGTGCACGCCGGCAAGTGGCAAGGCAGGTGCGGCGGCGGAGATCGAAAACATGTGCAGGATTTTCCTGATGCGTGGGCGACTCAAGGCCGGGGCTCTGCGGCCGGACACAGCGGCGGCGGTGCATCCTGCGCCTGCGTGCCCCAGCCGGCCGGGTCGGGCTTGTCTTCCAGCGTATAGGCCAGCGTCCCGCCCTGGCGCAGGCGATCCACGTCCAGCCAAACCGCCTGTTGTGCCTGTCCGTCGAACGCGGCCTGGGCAATGTAACGCGGTGCCGGCGCATTGGCACCGGGCGCCTCGACGGTCAGGCGCTTGCCATCGCCCAGTGCGATCTCGATGCGGTCGAACCGGGGCGGATGCAGCAGCAGCTGGCCGCTGCCGGGCATCAGCGGCGAGAAGCCGAGCGCGCTGAACAGGTACCAGGCCGACATCGTGCCCAGATCGTCGTTGCCGGTGACCCCGTTGGGCGCATTGGTGAACAGCGTCTGCGCCGCATGCAGCACCGTCGCGGTCTTCCACGGCTGTCCGATCAAGCTGTACAGCCCCGGCACGTGCATGGTCGGTTCGTTGTTGGGATTGAAGCGGTACTGACCGTAATAGGAGTACGCACCCGACACCCAGGCCTTGCGCGCGGCGTGCTGCGGATCGCCCAGCAGTTCGTCATAGGCGAAGAAGGCATCGAGCCGCTGGCCCATGCGTGCGCGCCCTCCCATCGCCTGGACCAGCCCGGGCAGGTCCTGCGGCACCAGCCACTGGTACTGCCAGCTGGTGCCTTCATGGAAGCCGTAGTGCGAACGCGGGCTGTAGCGCCCCGCCGGCGGCGTGAACCACTCGCCATCCTCCATGCGCGGACGCGGAAAGCCGCTGAAGCCCGACTCCGACTCCTTCAGGTCCGCATCCCAGATCCTGCGCCAGTTGCCGGCGCGCGCGCGCAATGCCATCGCGTCGTCCTTCGCGCCCATCGCTTCGGCCAGCGGCGCGATCGAGCAATCCGCCAGCGCGTATTCCAGGGTGGCCGAACCGCCCTGGTGCGGATCGCCGTCCATGCCCTTGCCGGCGAAGGTGCGGTCGAACGCGACGAATCCCTGTTGCAGATACGAAGGATTGCCGGCGCGGCCGTCGAAGCGCGAGGCCTGCGGCGGCAGCTCCCACGCATTCCTGCGCAGCGCCTTCCATGCCTCCTGCTCGCGGCCTTCGAGCGCACCGTAGCGCCACAGGTCGGCCATGAACGGCGTGACCGGATCGCCGGTCATCACATTGGTCTCGAAATTCGCATAGCCCCAGCGCGGCAGCCAGCCGCCCTGCGCATCGATCGCCAGCACCGAACGCGCGATGTCGCGCGCGCGCTGGGGCCGCAGCAGCGCCAGCAGCTGGTTCTGCGAGCGATAGGTATCCCAGAGCGAGAAGTACTCGTAATAGGTCCAGCCCTTGGCCTCGTGGATGGCGTTGTCGTAGCCGCGGTAGCGGCCATCGGCGTCGCTGCCGGTCAGCGGCTGCAGCAATGCGTGGTAGAGCGCGGTATAGAACACGGTGCGGTCGTCGGCACTGCCACCCTGGACCTGCACGCTCGCCAGTTCCTGTTCCCACGCGTCTTGTGCGCGTTCGCGCATGGCGTCGAAGGGCAGCAGCTTGCCGTCGTGCATGCCGCCGCTGCGCAGATTGTTGCGCGCACCGTTTGCATCGACATGCGAGATCGCGCTGACCGCGGTCACCGAGCGGTCCTTGCCCAGATCGAAGCTGAGCCAGGCGCCGTTGTACGGGTCGTGCTCGCTTTCCATCGAGAAGCGCGCGCCGGGCGTGCCGCCGGCCTGGCCCCAGGTGCCGAACGACTTGAACGGCCGGTCGAACTCGAGCCGGTACCAGGTGGTGTAGCTGCGTCCGCCGCAGAAACTCACCGTGGTCAGCTTGCCTTCCACCGCCCGATCGCCGACCACGCGCACCTGACTGCCGATCACGCGGTGTCTTGCATTCGCCTGGCTGACGTTGACCAGGACATGTCCGGTGCGCGCGTTGGCGGGGAAGGTGTAGCGCTCGGCCGCGGCGCGGGTCAGCGCGGTGGCTTCGGCGTCGATCCCGCCATGATCTGTCAGGCGCACCTTGTAGTAGCCCGCCTGCCCGGCCTCGCCCTCGTGCGTGTAGCGCGAGCCGTAGCGCTTGTAGTCGAAGCTCTTCGCGTCCCTGGTGTCGAAATCGCCGCCCGGCCCGATCGTACCGGTGACCGGCAGCACCGCGACCTGGCCGCCCTGCTCCCAGCAGCCGGCGCCGGAGATGAAGGAGTGTCCGAAGCCGTAGATCTTCTCGTCGTCGTAGCGCCAGCCCGAATAGTGGGTGCCGATCGGGCTGACCTGGATCAGGCCGAACGGCGCCGAGGCACCGGGAAAGGTGTTGCCGTCGTCCTTGCTGCCGATGAAGGTGTTCACGCTCTCGACCAGCCGGCCGGGGGCCTGCGGCGTAACCGGCACGGCCTGCACCACCGCGGAGCCGAGCAGCGCGGTGACCGCGCACAGCAGCGCACCGAAACGCGCCGTCGCATTGCGTGCCGCCAAGCTGCGAAGACCAGCCCGCGTGGATCCGAAGACCGTCTGTCGCCCAAGCCGCGCTCTACCCATTGTCGTGCTGTCTCCAATTCATGCTGGCGGTCGGGCCATCTGCCCCATCGCCCTCTGGGCACACATCACGGTGCCGGAAGCGAACGAGCCCGGCTTGCACCGGGCTCGTGTTGTGCCGCAGACCACCGAGCGGTGGCAACCTCAGTCGAACTTGTACACGATCTCCGCCGCGACTTCGCGGCCCACTGGATTGGCGACGCAGTAGGCGAACCCGCCGCACCACTTGTCCTGGAAGTGATCGTCCAGGATGTTGTTGACGTAGAGGTTCAGGCGCAGCGCGTCGCTGGCCTGATAGCCGACGCTGGCGTTCCAGTAAATCCGGTCCTGGTTGTAGAACTTCACCAGTTCGCTCTGCTGGCCGTAGGTGATGCTGCGCTCGCCGTCCGCATTGACGCGCAGGTCCGTGCAGTCGGTCCCCACGTCCGGACGGAAGCCGCTGGGCAACGCGGCGCACTGGTTGTAGCGGTCGCTGCGCTTGCCCGCGGTCCAGTCCGCGTACAGCACCGTGGTCCACTTGTCGATATTCCAGGTGGCGCTGGCGCGGCCGCGGTAGCGGATGTCCCCGTCCTGGTCGATGGTGTTCTCGAAGGGATCGCCCGGGAACTGCGCGACCTTTTTACTCAACTGCCGGGTGTAGTTCAGCGCGAAGTCGAAGCTGCCCCAGTTGGCCGTCTCCCAGTGATAGCGTGAGGCCACGTCGAAACCGCTGACCTCCTGTTGGGCGCGGTTGATCGGCCCGATCTCGACCCGGGTGACCATCGGTGGCAACGGCCCCGCGCCGTCCGGATCAGGCCCGTCGCGCGTCACCCGGCCGATCTGCAGTGCGCACAGCGCGTCGCTGGGTGGTGCGCGGTCCGGCTTGTCGGAGGGCCGTTCGGCACCGTCCACCAGGCACAGAGCCTCGTCCAGCAGCACGTCGTCGGCGCTGACGTCGTCGATCGCGTTCTCGATGTTGATGCGCCAGTAATCGGCGCTGAGCGAGAAACCCTCGAACGCATCCCAGACGAAGCCGTAGGTGAACGAGTCGCCGGTCTCATATAGCAGATCCTCGGTACCTTGCCGCGCGATGGTCGGGTTGTCGACGTGGTAGGGATCGCCGTCGCCGCCCTGGCAGATGCTCTGGTTTTGCCGGTTGGGATCCGACAGGCAGGCCCGGTAATCGACCAGGTCGAACACACTTTCGCTGGGCTGGGCGTAGACGAAGTGCATGTCAGGCGCACGGAAGCTGGTGGCGTAGCTGGCACGCAGCAGCAGATTGGAGAACGGACGGTATTCCAGGCCTGCGTTCCAGGTGGTGGCCGCATCGTCGGCGACCGCGTCGTAGCGGTCGTAGCGACCAGCGGTGGACAGGGTCAGGTTCTTCAGCAGCGGGATCTTGAACTCCACGCCCGCCGCATAGCGCTTGCGCTCGCCACCGCCCTGCTCGATGTTGCCAAAGGGAGTGAAGTACGCCGGATTGGTGCCCAAGGTGTTCGGGTCGGGTGTGAGGCGGTAACCCTGCTTCGCCGCTTCCAGGCTGCCGGCGAAGCCGATCGGGCCCGCCCAGCCCTCGAACAGATCGCCGCTGATCACCGCGCTGGCCTGGGTCAGCCAGGTCTTCGCCTTCTTGTCGCCCATCACGAAGAAGCTGCGGTAGTCTTCGGGCGTGATCGGATACCAGAGCCGATCGTAGTCGGGAGTATGGATCGAAAGACCTGTACCCGGGTCGGTGCCGAGCGACGGGCCGAGGAAGAAGTCGGCGGTGCGCGCTTCATGCGCGGTCGGGAAGCGCTCGCGCAGCGAGTACTCGGCATGGCCGACCGCCAGGTCCCAATCGAAGCGGTCGTTGAAGATCGTGCCACGCAGTCCGGTCTGGAAGTCGAAGTTGACCTCTTCCGACTTGGTTAGCGCGTAGTCGACGCCGCCGATCTGGCTCGGCGAGAAATAGCGCACCATCGACAGCGAACGGCCCAGGTTCGGGTCGTAGAACGTGTTGCTGCCCCAGGCAGGCATGAAGGTGTTGCTCTCGCCGGTGGAGGTCCAGTAGCCATAGGTCGCCCAGGCCTCGACGTTGCCGAACTGCTTGGTTCCGTACAGGTAGAACGAGAAGTCCTCGCTGCCGTTGCGCAGGGTCCAATGCTCGAACACGGCGCGGTGGCCGCACTGCACGCCGGTATCGGTCGCCGCGCCGGTGAAGTCGTCGTACTGGATCCGGGGCTGGTAGAAGAAGTCGTTGTCGTGCTGCTCGCACGCATCCAGCGGCGGCGCAAGCCGCTCGCCGGTATTGACATCGACCAGGCGGATGGCGGTGCTGGGCAGGTTGGTCGCAACGCCCTGCTGCACGCCGCCGTAACCCCATGTGCGCCGCGGCGCATCGAATTCCGAATCCATCCAAGGCCGGTCGTGCGCCCACAACGGCTCGCGGTCGAAGTACTGCATGCTGTAGGTCACGCTCCAGTCCTCGCCGCTCTTGCCGCCGGACCAGGAAGCATCGCGCACGGTGCGGCCGCCCTCGGTGGTGGTGCCCCAGCGCGCGCGGAAGGTGTCGCCCTCGATGTCCTTCTTCAGGATGATGTTGACCACGCCGGCGACCGCGTCGGAACCGTAGATCGCCGAGGCGCCGCCGGAGAGCACTTCGATGCGGTCGACGATCCCGGTAGGGATGTTGTTGTAGTTGGCGAAGTTGCTCTTGCCCTGGTAGGGCAGCGGGTAGTCGGCCACGCGATGGCCGTTGATCAGCAGCAGGCTGCGGCCGGGGCCGAGGTTGCGCAGGTTGAGCGGGCTGGCGTTGACCGAGCTCTGGCCCCAGTCGTAGTCGTTCTGCACGTTGCCGGTGACCTCGGTGAGCGAGCCCAGCGCCTCGTACACCGTGGTGAAGCCCTCCTTGCGGATCTGCTCGCCGGTGATCACTGTCACCGGCGCCGGGCCTTCGACTTCCGAGCGCTTGATGCGCGAACCGGTGACCACCACGTTGTCGAGGGTCGTGGCCTCCTCGGCGGGGGCCGGGGTCTGGTCTGCATCGGCCTCTTCTGTCGAGGCGTCCGGCGGGGTCTGCGGGTCCTGCGCCGCGGCGATGAGTGGCGTGCTCAGCGCGAAGGCCAGGGCGGCCGCCAGAATGCTGCGGCTGGGCGTCGTGCAACGGGTCATGTCGAGTCCTCTCCCAAGGGCTATCGGTTTAAAGGTCCAGCCTGTGATGCGATTGGCGTGCCCGCATAGCCTGGGCCTGCCCTCCTTGGATGAAGACCTTAATCGCTAAAATCTCATGAAAATGTGATTCACTTTGCAAATTAGAACGATCTAAACCGCCGAATGTGATGAAATCGCTTACATCGATTGACCCGTCCGCCGACTGGCGCGACCGTGCGCGAACGGGCAGTTGGTCGGACCACGGCCCGTCTTGAGGAGACCCCGCCTTGCACCCTCGCCGCGAATTCCTGCGCCTGCTGGCGCTCTCCGCCGCCGCGCTCGGGATCGCGCCGGAACGGCTCCCGGCCGCGACCCTGCCCGCGGGGGAAAAAAACGCAGGCGCGGGCGGGACTGGTGCACCCATGGTCCTGTCCACCTGGGACTTCGGCGAAGCGGCCAATGCCGCTGCCTGGCAGATCCTGGAACGGCGCGGCAGCGCGCTCGACGCGGTCGAGGCCGGTGCGCGCGTGCCCGAGGCCGACCCCGAGAACCATTCGGTGGGCCTGGGCGGCTATCCGGACCGCGATGGCCACGTGACCCTGGACGCCTGCGTCATGGACCACCTGGGCAACCTGGGATCGGTCGCCTGTCTGGAGGACATCGTGCATGCGGTGTCGGTGGCGCGGCGGGTGATGGAACGCACTCCGCACGTGCTGCTGGTGGGCGAAGGCGCGCTGCAGTTCGCCCTGGCCCAGGGCTTCGAGCGCCAGAACCTGCTGACGCCCGCCGCCGAGCAGGCCTGGCGCGAATGGCTCAAGACCGCCGAGTACCAGCCGCAGCCGAACATCGAGCAGATGGGCAAACGCCCCCCCGCGCACGACCGCATGCCCGGCGCCGGCGAGGCCAACCACGACACCATCGGCATCCTGGCGCTGGACCACGCGCGCCATCTGGCCGGTGCCTGCACCACCAGCGGCATGGCCTTCAAGCTGCGTGGCCGCGTGGGCGATTCGCCGATCTCCGGCGCAGGCCTGTTCGTCGACGGCGAGGTCGGCGCCGCCACCGCCACCGGCGTGGGGGAGGAATGCCTGCGCATATGCGGCTCGCACACGGTGGTCGAACTGATGCGTCAGGGACGCACGCCCGAGGGCGCCTGCCGCGAAGCGGTCGAGCGCATCGCGCGCCGCTATCGACCGCCGCGCAAGGATCTGCAGATGGCTTTCATCGCCCTGCATCAAGACGGGCGCTACGGCGGCTACGCGCTGCAGCAGGGCTTCAGCTACGCCGTCACCGACGCCGGCGGCACGCGCCACGTCACGGCGCCGAGCCTGACATGAAGCGATCCGCGAGCGCGCCAGACAACAGCGTCCGTGCAACACGGGCGCAATGGGGAGCGGGGAAATGCCGTTGCACAGGTCGCGCCGGGTCACGCTGACCGACGTCGCCCAGGCCTGCGGCGTGTCGCGCGCGACCGTCTCGCTGGTGCTGCGCGGCAGCCCGCTGGTGCACGCCGAGACCCGCGCACGGGTCGAGGCGGAAATGCTGCGCCAGGGCTACGTCTACAACCGCGCCGCCGCCAACCTGCGGCAGCGGGTGTCGTCGACCGTGGCCCTGGTGATCAACGATCTGTCGAACCCGTTCTTCGCCGAATTCGCCGCGGGCGTGGACGAAGCGCTCGGCGAGCGCGGCTACGTCACCCTGCTCGGCTGCAGCAACGAATCGGCGGAGCGGGAGCGGATCGTGCTCGGGTCACTGGTGCAGCAGCACCCGGCCGCGATCATCCTGTCGCCGGCCGAGGACAGCACCGCGGCCGGCGTGGCTGCGGCGCTCGGCCCGCGCACGCCCTTGCTGGTGTTCAACCGGGCGCTGGGCGGCACCGCTCCGACCGGATTCCAGTTCGACTTCCTCGGCCTGGCCAACCGCAGCGGCGCCCGCCTGGCCACCGAACACCTGCTCGCGCGTGGCCACCGGAGGATCGTGTTTTTCGGCGGCCATGCGGACTCGAGCTCCTGCCGCGAACGGCGTCTGGGCTATCAGGATGCGTTGGCCGCTGCCGGCATCGCGCTTGATCCGGCCTGGATGATCGAATCCGCGCCCACGCGCCTGGACGCCTGCGCCCGCACCGCGGCGCTGTTCGCGGCGGTGCCCGACGCAACCGCCGCGGTCTGCTACAACGACGCGGTCGCCCTGGGCCTGATGCTCGGACTGGCCCACCACGGCCGCCGGCCTGGGGTCGACTTCGCCCTGACCGGTTTCGACGACATCCCCGAGGCGGCGGTCAGCATGCCGCCCCTCACCACGTTGTGCGCCGACCCGCGCGAACGCGGGCGGCAGGCTGCGCAGATCGTGCTGGCGCAGGTCGCACCGGGCGGCGCCGTCTCGCACGCGCCGGTGATCGCACCGGTGCGCCTGGTCGAACGCGAGAGCAGCTGCCATGCCGATTTTCGCTGACGTCCCGATTGATCCCGATCTGCCCTACACGGACATGCCCCGATACCAACACGAAACCCGCAGCAAACAGGACGCTCACGGATGAACACCATCGTCTGCTTTGGCGAAGCATTGATCGATTTCCTGGCCGCGCCCGTGCCGGATCCGACACAGGCGCGCGTGTTCCGCCAGTTCGCAGGCGGCGCGCCGGCCAACGCCGCGGTCGCAGTCGCGCGCCTGGGCGGTACCTGCGAATTCGTCGGCATGCTCGGCGAGGACATGTTCGGCGACTTCCTGCTGCATAGCCTGCGCGAAGCCGGCGCGGGCACGCGTTACGTGCGGCGCACCGACCGTGCGCGCACGGCGCTGGCGTTCGTATCGCTCGATGCCAATGGCGAGCGCAGCTTCAGCTTCTATCGTCCGCCGGCGGCGGATCTGCTGTTTTCAGAATCAGATTTCGACCCAGCCTGTTTTGCCGCAGCCGGCGTCTTCCACGTGTGCAGCAACAGTCTCACCGAGCCGGGCATCGCCGCGGCGACCCTGGCCGGGATGCGGCGCGCGCGCGCGGCCGGTGCGCTGGTCAGCATCGACCTCAATCTGCGACCGGCGCTGTGGGCGGACGCCGCGCCGGTGCCGGCGCGGCTGTGGCAGGCGCTCGAAGGCGCCGACCTGGTCAAGCTGGCGCGCGAGGAGCTGGAGTTCCTGCAGGCCGAAGGCGGGCTGATGGCCGATGCCGTCGTCGCGCGGCTGCTGCAGCACGCGCGGCTGGTACTGGTCACCGATGGTGCGGCGCCGGTCCGCTGGTATACGCGCGCCCAGCGCGGGCAACTGCCGACGGTTCGGGTCGAGGCCGTGGACACCACCGCGGCCGGCGACGCCTTCATCGGCGGACTGCTCGTGCAGCTGCAGCGCGAAGCCGTCGATGCGCACGGCTTCGACGCCTTCCTGGGCGATACCGGCAGGCTCATGGAGGCGCTGCGCTACGCGTCGGCCTGCGGCGCGCTGGCGGTGACCCGCTACGGTTCGTTCGCGGCATTGCCCACGCACGAGGAAGCGATGGTCCTGCTCGGCACCAGCGCGGCCGCCTGACGGCGGCCTGCGCCGCGCGCGTTACGCCGCGCGCTGCTGCAGGTACCAGCTGGCCGCGCCGATCACGCCCTTGTGTGGGTGGTCGATCAGCCGCACCGGGACCCGTTCGAGCACCCGCCGCATCTCGCCCTTGTGGAGAAAGCGTGCGGCGAAATCGCTGCGCTCCAGCAGGCCCTGGATCTTGGTCACGATCCCGCCGGCGACGAACACCCGGGTCGCACCGGTCACCAGCACCGTGTCGGCCAGCAGGCTGCCGAACTGCGCGCAGAACAGTGCGACGGCCTCGACCGCCTGCGGGTCGCTGCCCGCTCCCGCGGCGTCGGCGACTTCCGCCGGCGTGGCGCAGCGCGTCACCACGCCTTCGATCGCGCACAGCGTCCGGTACAGGCGCAACAGGCCCGGCCCGCTCACCGCCTGCTCGACGCTGACATAGCCGGCATCGCCCTGCAGTCGCGCGAGCACCTGACGCTCGCGCGCGGTACCGGGCGCCAGCGATACCTGCCCGGCTTCGCTGGGCAGCACCTTCCAGCCGTCGCCGACCGGGACCCGTAGCGCCGCCCCGAAACCAGTGCCCGGACCGACCACGAGCACCGGCCCGGGCTCGGCGGACAGCGTTCCGGGCATCAGCGCGACGCCGTCCTCCGGGCCCATGCACTGCGTGGCATAGGCCACGGCGACGAAGTCGTTGACCGCGCAGGCGCGTGCGATGCCCAGCGCGCGGACCTCCGGCAGCGACACCGGCCAGGGCAGGTTGAGGCTGATGATGGTGTCGCCGCGGCGCATGCCGGCGCAGCCGATCGCCGCATCGTCCACCGCGCCACGCCCGGCGAGGAAATCGGCCAGGATCGGCGCCAGTCCCGGGAAGTCGGCGCACAGATATTTGTGCTGGTCGACGATCTCGATGCCGCCATCTCCACGTGCGCGCACCAGCGCCAGACGGGCATGGGTGCCGCCGATGTCGGTGGCCAGGAAGGGCTCGCGGATTGCCTTGTTCATCGTGTCGTGGGTCGTGTCCATTCGCAGTCTACGCAACCGCGTCGTGCCGCAATGCCGCGACCAGGCGCCGCACCTGGTCCTCGTCGCTGCGCAGTTCGCCCGCTGCCATGCCGAGGCTGGCCGCGCTGCTATGGCGCATGGCCGACGCCAGCACGCGCTTGGCCGACGCGTGGAATTCGCGCGCACCGGTCAGGCGAAGGAGTTGCGCGATGTTGCTCTCGTCGATCCCGGCGCCGGGCATCAGCACGATGCGATCGCCGGCCTGCTCCACCAGCGCGCGCAGCCTGGCCGCGCCCTCCGGCGCGCTGGCTGCGCCGCCGGAACTGAGCACGCGTTCGCAGCCCAGCGCGATGATGGCTTCCAGCGCCTGCGCCGGATCGCGGCAGACATCGATGGCGCGGTGGAAGGTGACACCCAGGCCAGCGGCCGCCGCGACCAGCTCGCCGCAGCGCGCGGTGTCGACATCCCCGTCGGGGGTCAGCGCGCCGGTCACCACGCCGTCGCAGCCGGCCGCGCGGCACCAGGCGATGTCGCCGAGCATGGTCGCGTGCTCGGACGGGCTGTAGGCGAAATCGCCGGCGCGCGGCCGGATCAGCACGTAGACCGGGATCTGCAGCCGCTCGCGGACCTGCAGGACCAGGGCCGGCGACGGGGTCAGCCCGCCCACTTCCAGCGCTGCGCACAGTTCGATCCGGTCGGCGCCTCCCGCCTGCGCGGCGAGCGCCGAATCCAGCGAGTTGGCTGCGATTTCGAGCAGCGGGCGCATCCCCGGGCGCGGCGCCTCATCCGGCGCATCGCTCATGGCGACAGGTCCAAGCGGACGACGCTGACCTCGGGATCCGGTGCCGCAGCCGGCAGGCGCAGGCGCAGCTCGCCGTCGCCCTGATCGATCCCGATACGCGCATCCGGATCCGCCAGCAGGCGGGCGCTGGAAACCGCCTGCGCCAACGGCAACCGCAACACATCGTCCCGCGGCCAGTCGAAGACGTGCAGGTACAGCCGCTCCGCTGCGCCGCCTTCGGCCGGCTTGCGGGTGATCCGGCCCCAGGCCGGCGTCTGTTCCAGCGGGGTCGCCGAGGTGCCATGGATGGCCTCCCCGTTGATTTGCATCCAGCGGCCGATGCCCGCCATCCGCTGGAGAGCACGCTGCGGGAACTCTCCTTCAGCGGTCGGCCCGACGTTGAGCAGGAAATTGCCACCCTTGCTGGCGCTGTCGATCAGGTGCCGCAGCAGCACGCCGGTCGATTTCCAGTCCGCCTCGCTGTCGTTCACGAATCCCCACTTCTGGTTCATCGTCATGCAGCTTTCCCAGTAATTACCGGGACCGAGGCCCTTGGCCGGCACTTCCTGCTCGGGAGTGTGGAAGTCGCCCGGCATGCCGGTCGGGCTGATGCCGGCCATGCTGCCTTCGCGCGAGTTGAAGATGCGGTTGTTGATGATGATGTCCGGCTTGAGCCCGCGCAGGAAGGCTTCGAGGTCGCGCGCGTCTTCCTGCGTCCACCAGTCGACCCATTCGCCGTCGAACCACAGCACGTCGACGTCGGCCCGTTCCACCAGTTCCCTCAGTTCGGTCTTCATGTCGCGCACGTAACGCGCCTTCTGCGCCGGATCGATCAGGGTCGGATTGAGCGCACCGGGCTTGCTCTCGCGCTGCGACGGATCGTGCCAGTCCATGATCGAGTAATACACGCCGAAGTGCAGGCCCTGGCGGCGCGCGGCCTCGGCCAACGGCTCGATCACGCCCTTGCCGTACGGCGTACGCCGGGCGATGTTGTAGTCGGTGCCCTGCGTGTCCCACATGGCGAAGCCTTCGTGGTGCTTGCTGGTGAGGATCACGTATTTCATGCCGGCGTCCTTCGCCGCGCGCGCCCAAGCCTCGGGGTCGTACTTCACCGGATTGAAGCGCTCCGCCAACCGTTCGTATTCGGCCTTGGGGATGTCCGCCTCCTCCATGATCCATTCCCCGTAGCCGCGCTTGCCCTGCCATTCGCCCGCGGGCACCGCGTACAGGCCCCAGTGGATGAACAGGCCGAAGCGGGCATCGGTCCACCAGGCCAGGCGTTCGGCCTTCTGCGCGGAGGTTTCCTTCCCGTGCGCCGCGGCCGTGGAACCGGGGGACGCTGCGGGCGATGCCGGTACGGGCGCAGGCTCGGCTTCCGGCTCCGGCGTCCGGCTGCAGGCCAGGCCCACTGCAGCGGCCAGCAGTCCGAGGGCGAGCAGGCGCAGGGCGGGCTGTGGCATTCGGGGTTCCTGAGGGACGTAGGGGGAATCGGGGGGCAACCGGGGGACGCGACGGCTTGCATGCGCCGGGGAGGACGTTAGCATTGGTCCAACCAATGGGCCAGAGTCCAAACAGGGGAAAGCATGCCAGGCCGCCCATTCCGGATCCCGCGCCCAATCCCGAGCCCCATTCCGCTCCTGCTGGCGGGGCTGCTCGCCCTGGGCGGTCCCACGCCGGTGGCGGCCCGGACTGCGGACGCCTCCTCCACCGCCGCCGAGTCCGCGCAGGCCAGGGCCCAGCGCATGCAGTGGTTCGCCGACGCCAAGTTCGGCGTGTTCATCCACTGGGGCATCTATGCGGTGGACGGGATCGATGAGTCCTGGTCGTTCTTCAACGGCAAGATCTCGCACGCCGACTATCTCAAACAGCTGCAGGGCTTCCGCGCCGACCGCTACGACCCCGGGGCCTGGGCGGACCTGATCAAACGCGCCGGCGCGCGCTATGCGGTGCTGACCACGCGCCACCACGACGGCGTGGCGCTGTGGGATTCCAGGCAGGGGCTCAACGTGGTGCGCGATACGCCGGCCGGGCGCGACCTGGTCGGCCCCTTCGTCGACGCGCTGCGCGCCGACGGCCTCAAGGTCGGGCTGTATTACTCGCTGCCGGACTGGTCGTATGCCGATTACGACGTGTTCACCCGCCAGCGCAAACGCTACGACTTCAGGCGCGAACCGCAACGCTGGCAGCGCTACCTTGGCTACATGCGCGAGCAGATCGACGATCTGGGCACCCGCTACCGCCCCGACCTGTACTGGTTCGACGGCGACTGGGAGCACAGCGCGGCCGAATGGCAGGCGGACCAGGTGCGCCACGACATCCTGACGCGCAACCCGGCCGCGATCATCAACTCGCGCCTGCAAGGTCATGGCGATTACGCCACCCCCGAACAGGGCGTCCCGGTGCTGCGTCCGGCCGAGCGCTGGTGGGAACTGTGCCTGACCATGAACCGGTCCTGGGGGTACCAGCCGCGCGATACCGAGTACAAGGACGCCAACCAGCTGATCCACATCCTGGCCGATACCATCGGCATGGGCGGCAACCTGCTGCTCGACATCGGCCCCAGACCCGACGGCACCATCGACCCACGCCAGGTCGAGATCCTGGAGAAGATGGGGCGCTGGACCAACAAGCATGCCGAGGCGATCTACGGCAGCGTGGCCGGCATCGGCCTGCCGCATTTCCACGGGCCTAGCACGCTCTCCAAGGACCGCCGGACCGTGTACCTGTTCGTCGACGGCCGCCCGAGCGGCGAACTGCTGGTCAAGGGCCTGGACAACAAGGTGCTGCGCGCGCGCGTGGTGGGCGGCGATGCCGAGGTCGGCCACCGCGTGCTCGGCAAGCACGACTGGAGCAAGGTCCCGGGACTGCTCTACCTGCGCGTGCCAGATCGCGCCTGGGATCCGGACATGACCGTGGTGGCGCTGGAGCTCGATCGCCCGGCCTCGCTGTTCGAAGAAGAGGTCAAGGCGATCGAAAGCAACGAGTAGCGCGCATCGCGCCCGTGCAGGAGCGGCGTCAGTCGCGAACCCTTACCGGACCCGCTGCACGAAAGCCAGAAAGCTCGCGGCTGACGCCGCTCCTACGCAATCGGAGACCACGATGAAGACGATGTTGGGTATTTCCACACTGCTGCTCGGGCTGCTGGCGGCCAACCCCGCCCGCGCCCAGCACGAAGAACATCCCTACGTCCCCGAGACCGATCCACTGGTCGTGCGCAAGCTGGAGCAATGGCAGGACTGGAAGTTCGGTTTCATGATGCACTGGGGCCCGTACAGCCAGTGGGGCATCGTCGAGTCGTGGTCGATCTGCTCCGAGGACGTGGGCTGGTGCGGACCGCCCAAGGGCAACAAGCACACCGCCAGGTACGTCGACGACTACGTCGGCTACGTCAAGGCATACGAACAACTGCCGACCACGTTCGACCCCGTGAAGTTCGACCCGGACGCCTGGGCGCGCGTCGCCAAGGACGCTGGCACGAAGTACGTCGTGTTCACCACCAAGCACCACGACGGATTTTCCATGTTCGACACGCGCCAGACCGACTACCGGATCACCGCGCCGAACGTGCCGTTCCACACCAACCCGCGCGCGAACGTCGCCAAGGAAGTGTTCGATGCCTTCCGTGCACAGGGTTTCGGCATCGGCGCCTATTTCTCCAAACCCGACTGGCACAGCGACGCCTACTGGTCGCCGCGCTGGGCCACCCCCAATCGGCACAACAACTACGACACCCGCAAGCATCCGGACCTGTGGAAGCGCTTCGTGAAGTTCACCCATGCGCAGATCGGCGAATTGACCCGCGATTACGGCGCGCTGGACATCCTGTGGCTGGACGGCGGCTGGGTGCGCGCACGCGACACCATGGACGACATCGCGCAGGGCACGGCCGGCGTGCCGTGGCCGCAGGACATCGACATGCCCGGCATGGCGGCGTTGGCGCGCAGGAACCAGCCCGGACTGATCGTGGTCGACCGCGCGGTCGGCGGCCGCTACGAAAACTACCGCACGCCCGAGCAGAAGATCCCCGACGAGCCGCTGCCGTACCCGTGGGAAACCTGCATGACCCTGGGCGACTCGTGGAGCTACACCCCCAACGACAACTACAAGCCCGCACGCCAGGTGGTGCAGATGCTGGTCGACGTGGTGGCCAAGGGCGGCAACTACCTGCTCAACGTGGGCCCGCAGCCCGATGGCCAGCTGCCTGACGAAGCGGTGCAGCGGCTGCGCGAGATCGGCGCGTGGATGCAGGTCAATGGCGAGGCGATCTACGCCAGCCGCGCGGTCGCGCCCTATCGCGCCGGCAAGTTCCGCTACACGCGGCTGAAGAATGGCGACGTGTATGCCATCTACCTGCCGGATGCAAAGGAGAAACGCCTGCCGGCGAAGCTCGAAATCCCCGGCCCGGCACCGCGCGCAGGGACGCAGCTCGCAGTGCTGGGCAGCGACGCCGCGCTGGCATGGCGTCGCGACAACGACAAGACCGTGCTCGATGTGCCCGAAGACGTGCGCAAGGACACCGCAGGCGCCTACGCCTGGGCGATCCGCCTGCCGGGCGCGATGCAGGCGGCGCCATGAGCGCGCGCCTGCGCGCCGGCGCGTTGCTGTCATGCGGCGGCGCGTCCTGCACCATGGAACTGCCGTGCGAGCGACGTCACGTCCCCACGCCCACCCACGCTGTCGAGAGACACTGCCCATGAATCATTCCAGCCGCAGCGGTTTTGTCCTCGACCGGCGACGTTTCCTGGCTTCGCTGGGCGCGGCGGGGTCGGCCACGGCGCTGTCCGCGCTGCCTGCCGGTGCCCTGGTCGCGGCGGAAGCCGGATCGCGTCCGCGCCCGTCGCCCGCGCAGCTGGCCTGGCAGCGCGAGGAACTCTCGCTGTTCGTGCATTTCGGAATCAACACGTTCACCGACCGCGAATGGGGCACCGGCGAAGAGGACCCCAAGCTGTTCGCGCCCGCGGCGCTCGATGCGCGGCAATGGGTGCAGGTCGCGAAGGCCGCGGGATTCCGCAGCCTGGTCCTCACCGCGAAACATCACGACGGCTTCTGCCTGTGGCCCAGCGCGACCACCACGCATTCGGTGGCGTCCAGCCCGTGGCGCGATGGCAAAGGCGACCTGGTGCGCGAGTTCGTCGACGCCTGCCGCGACGCCGGCCTGCGCGCCGGCCTCTACCTCTCGCCCTGGGACCGCAACCACCCCAGCTACGGCCAGGGCCGCGCCTACAACGACATCTACATCGCCCAGCTCACCGAACTGCTCGGCCACTACGGGCCGCTTTCGGAGGTGTGGTTCGACGGCGCCAACGGCGAGGGTCCGAACGGCAAGCGCCAGACCTACGACTGGCCGCGGATCCATGCCACCGTGCGCCGGCTGCAGCCGGACGCGGTGATGTTTTCCGACGCCGGCCCGGACGTGCGCTGGGTGGGCAACGAGAGCGGCAGCGCCGGCGCGACCAACTGGAGCCCGGTGGATCCGGCGCGTGTGCCGGCGCCGGGGGCGGGCGATCCGTGGACGATCGAGGCGCTGCAGCAGGGTGACCCCGACGGCGCGGTCTGGCGTCCTGCCGAGACCGACGTGTCGATCCGCCCGGGCTGGTTCTGGCACGCGCATGAATCCGACAAGGTGCGCACGCCCGAGAACCTGCTCGGCCTGTATTTCAATTCGGTCGGCCGCAACAGCAAGCTGCTGCTGAACGTGCCGCCCAATCGCGACGGCCTGCTCGATGCGCCTGACGTGGCGGCGCTGCAGGGCTTCCACGCGCGCAAATCCGCGCTGTTCGCGCACGACCTGCTGCGCGGCGCACGGGTGCGCGCCAGTGGCGGACGTGATGCCGAAGCCGTGCTCGATCCCGATCCCGACCGCAACTGGCAGGCGGATCCGGATGCGCGCAGCGGTTGGCTCGAGTTCTACCTGCCCGCGCCGGTGCGCTTCGACGTGATACGCGTCGCCGAGGCGATCGCCCATGGCCAGCACATCGCCGCCTGGCGCGTGCAGCTGCATACCGGCAGCGCCTGGCGCACCCTGTCCTGGGGCAACACCCTGGGCTACTGCCGGCTCGCGCGGATCGCGCCCGTGCTCGGCCAGCGCCTGCGCCTGCTCATCGACTTCGCCTACGAGGCTCCGCGCATCGCCCAGGTCAGCCTGTTCCGCGATCCGGGCGCCGTCGCGCCGATCGCGCGGCCGGACGATCACAGCGACGCCGACTGACCCGAGTACGGCATGCGCGGGGCATCGCGCGCATGGACACGTCGCCCCTCAGCGTGCGGCCGGCACCAGCTCGACCCGGTCGATCGCCCACAGCGTGTGGCGATAGTCGCCGCTGAACTTCAGGCACAGGTCGCGTGTCGCCATCGGCGACGGTAGCGCGATCTCGAGCTGTTCGGTCGCCGCGTCGGTCTGCGCGACTTTTGCCGATGCCAACGGCCTGCCTTCGCAGGTGTTGCCGAACACCTGCAGTGCGGCCGGTGCGTTCGCCTGGTTCGGCGGCGCTGCCGCCGCGGACTCGCCGCCGAACTGGAAGTTGTATGGCAGGTCGACGATCTCCGCGCGCAGCGACGCCGCGCCCTCGAGCGGTGCCTGTTTCCACAGCCAGCACGGGCCGGCGATGTCGACCGGCACGACCGCGCGCTCGCCCTGCAGCGGTTCGTCGTCCTCGACCCGCAACACGTAGCCTTGCTTGCGGCAGGGCGCGAGTTGCTCGGCATCGCGGCTGCGCAGCAGCGCTGCGTCGATGCGCTGGTTGCGCGTCCGCGCCAGCGGCTTGCCGTCGAGGAAGGCATTGCCGGCGAGGGTTGCAGGCAGTTTGAGCTGCAGCGGTTGCGCGTACCGCGCCGATCGTGCGTTCGGCTCCGTGCCGTCGGTGGTGTAGCGCAGCTCGCCGAAGCCTGCCTGGTTGGCGAGCGCGACCTTTGCGCCGTCGCCCTGCGGCTGCGCGTCGATCCGCACCGCGAAAGCACTGTCGGCGGCGCGGATCCCGGCGCGCGCGAAGCGTCGCATCTGCGGCGCGAGGCGCTGCAGGAAACCATTCCAGTCGCGCGATGCCTTCGGCGACCAGGCGACTTCGGCCAGCGCGCTCAGGCGCGGGAAGGCCATGTGTTCCACGCGCGCCTCGGTGCGCACGTGCTCGGTCCACAGGTTGGCCTGGGTACCCATGACATGTTTGGCCTGCTCCGCATCCAGCTCGGGCGGCACTGGTTCGAAGTCGTACACCGCCTTCAACGGCGTCGGGTAATCGTGGGCCGGCGGTTCGTCGACTTCCTCCGACTGCATGCGGTTGAGGTAGGTCACATCGCTTGGTGTGAGCACCACGTCGTGCCCCTGCCGGGCCGCTTCCACCGCGCCCTTGGTACCGCGCCAGGACATCACTGTGGCCTCGGGCGGCAGGCCGCCCTCCAGGATCTCGTCCCAGCCGATCAGGCGCCGCTCGTGCGCGACCAGGAACTTCTCGATCCGCTTGATGAACCAGCTCTGCAGCTGCATGTCGTCGGCCAGCCCCAGCGCCTTGCGCCGGGCCTGCACCTGCGGCGAGTGCTGCCACTGGTATTTGTCGGCCTCGTCGCCGCCGATGTGGATGTACTGGCCGGGGAAGACCGCCATCACCTCGTTCAGTACGTTTTCGAGGAAGGTGAAGGTCGGATCCTCCACATTGAACAGCCAGGTATGCACGCCCCAGTCCGGCGAGACCGGCGGCGCCTTGCCGGTGACGCCAAGTTCCGGATAGGACGCGATCGCCGCCTGCGCATGGCCGGGCAGTTCGATCTCCGGGACCACGGTGATGTGCAGCTGCCTGGCGTATTCGACGATCTCGCGCGCCTGGGCCTGGGTGTAGAAACCGCCATAGCGCACCGGCTTGCCGACACTGTCGCGCCCGGCCTTGCCGGCGGGTACGCGCCAGGCGCCGACTTGCGTGAGCTTGGGGTAACGCTTGATCTCCAGGCGCCAGCCCTGGTCGTCGGTCAGGTGCCAGTGGAAGACGTTGAGCTTGTGCCGCGCCATCTGATCGAGCAGGCGCTTGATCTCTCCGACGCTCTGCAGGTGGCGCGCGGAGTCGAGCATGAAACCGCGCCAGGCGAAGCGCGGCGCATCATCGATGCGCACGGCCGGCAGCGTCACCGGCAGCTGATTTTCGCCATCGGCTGAGAGCAGCTGCCACAACGACACGCCACCGTAGAACAGCCCGGCCGCACCGCGCGCCCGGATGCGGACACCGTCGGACGAGACTTCCAGCACATAGCCTTCGGCCGACGCCTTGAGCTGCGGGTCGGTGATGAAGGCGATCGCATGACCGGCGTCGCCGGCATCGGACACCCTGGGCGCTGCACCGAAGCTCTCTTCCAGCAGCCGCGCGAACTGTTGCGCTGCCTGGCGCGCGGCGGGGTCGTTGGCGGCGGCGATCACGGGCGTGTCGGCGCGGACCGGAAACCCGCCCTCGCCGCGCGCCGTACTGGCCGGCATGGGAATCAGCGGCAGCGCCGGGACAGCCGTGGCGGGCTGCACCGCGGGCGTTTGCTTGGCATCGGCCGCCTGTGGGCCAGGCGCGTCGCCACAGCCGGCGGCCAGGGTCGCGAGCAGCAGCAGCGCCCAGGTCTTGAAGCCGCCAGTGTTCGATCCGCTTGCTCGCCGCATATCCGCCTCGCCCGTGCATGGTGATCGGGATTCTCGCCCAGCCCCGCCCGCGGGGAGGGTCGGGACGGGGCTGGCGAGAGGGTCCCACGCACCCGGCCGACCCTTCTCCGGCATTGCACCGGGGTAAGGGCCCTCACCCGCCTCCGGCGCTGCCGGGACGGACTCGGTTTGCAACGGGCGAGGGGCACGATAGCATTGGTCCAACCGCTGGACCACTTTCGGCCGGAGCCCATCATGCGCCTGCAAGGCAAGCACGCCCTGGTCACCGCCGCCGCGCAGGGCATCGGCCGCGCCACCGCGCTGGCCTTCGTCCGCGAGGGCGCGCGGGTGATCGCCGCCGATATCAATGCCCACGCGCTGGAGACGCTGCAGGCCGAAGCCGGCGATGCACTGACGCCACTGCGCCTGGACGTGACCGACAGCGCCGCGATCGCAGCCTTCGCCGCACTTCACCAGGATGCCGGCGAGGCGTTCGACGTGCTGGTCAACTGCGCCGGCGTGGTCCACGGCGGCAGCATCCTCGAGGCCTCCGACGAGGACTGGGAATTCGCCTGGCGGCTTAACGTCGGCTCGATGTTCCAGCTGATCCGGGCCCTGCTGCCGGGCATGCTCGCGCATGGCGGCGGATCGATCGTCAACGTCTCCTCGGTGGCGTCCAGCATCAAGGGCGTGCCCAACCGTTTCGTCTACAGCACCACCAAGGCCGCGGTGATCGGCCTGACCAAGGCGGTCGCCGCCGACTTCGTCGGTCGCGGCATCCGCTGCAACGCGATCTGCCCGGGCACCGTGGAATCCCCGTCGCTCGATGCGCGCATCGCCGCTCAGGCGCGCGAGCAGGGAGTGACCTCGGACGCGGTGCGCGCGGGCTTCGTCGCGCGCCAGCCGATGGGGCGGCTGGGCCGCCCCGAGGAGATCGCCGCGCTGGCGGTGTACCTGGCCAGCGACGAATCCGCCTTCACCACCGGCACCGCGCAGGTGATCGACGGCGGTTGGGCAAATTGAAGCAGGAACTAGTGGATCGGAACTAGGAGCATTGGGGAATTTCTCCGCCATACCAGTGCCGTCCGCTAGTTCCTAGTTCCTAGTTCCTCTTCACTAGTTTCTAGTCTGGATTCAATCGAATGAAACTGTTGCGTTACGGCCCGCGCGGCGCCGAAAAACCCGGACTCCTCGATGCCGAAGGCCGCATCCGCGACCTCTCCGCCGTGGTGGACGACATCGCCGGGGAGGCGTTGACGCCCGAAGGACTGCAGCGCCTGCGCGCTCTGGACGTCGCCACGCTGCCACGGGTGGAAGGCGATCCGCGCCTCGGCGCCTGCGTCGGTCGGGTCGGCAAGTTCGTCTGCATCGGACTGAACTATTCCGACCACGCCGCCGAAACCGGCGCCCAGGTGCCGGCCGAGCCGGTGGTGTTCAACAAATGGACCAGCGCGATCTGCGGACCGGATGACGACGTCGAGATCCCGCGCGGCTCGCGCAAGACCGACTGGGAAGTGGAGCTGGGCGTGGTGATCGGCCGCGGCGGCCGCTACATCGATGAAGCCGATGCAATGGCGCATGTCGCCGGCTACTGCGTGATCAACGACGTGTCCGAGCGCGCCTACCAGCTCGAGGGCACCGGTACCTGGGACAAGGGCAAGGGCTGCGACACGTTCGGTCCGCTGGGTCCGTGGCTGGTGACCGCGGACGAGGTGCCCGACCCGCATGCCTTGCGGCTGTGGCTGGAAGTGGACGGCCATCGCTACCAGGACGGCAACACCCGCACGATGGTGTTTCGCGTGCCTTACCTGGTGAGCTATCTCAGCCGGCACATGAGCCTGCAGCCGGGCGACGTGATTTCCACCGGCACCCCGCCCGGGGTGGGCCTGGGACAGAAGCCCGAACCGGTCTACCTGCGCGCGGGCCAGGTGATGCGGCTGGGCATCGACGGACTGGGCGAGCAGCGCCAGAAGCTGGTGCAGGCATGAGCGCCTCCCATCCCCTGCGCATCACCGGCATGCGGGTCGAAGACCTGCGCTTTCCCACCTCGCAGCAGCTAGACGGTTCGGATGCGATGAATCCCGATCCGGATTATTCGGCGGCCTACGTGATCCTGGAAGCTTCGCGGCCGGGCCTCGAGGGCCACGGCCTCACGTTCACGATCGGCCGCGGCAACGAGGTCTGCTGCGCGGCGATCGAGGCGCTGCGGCATCTCGTCGTCGGGCTGGAACTGGACTGGATCGCGGCCGACATGGGCCGCTTCTGGCGGCGCATCACCGGGGACAGCCAGCTGCGCTGGATCGGCCCGGACAAGGGCGCGATGCATCTGGCGACCGGTGCGGTGGTCAATGCGGTCTGGGACCTGTGGGCCAAGTCGATGGGCAAGCCGGTATGGCGGCTGGTCGCGGACATGACGCCCGAAGAGCTGGTCCGCTGCATCGACTTCCGCTATCTGAGCGATGCCATCACCCCGGACGAAGCGCTGGCGCTGCTGCGCGAACGCGAAGCCGGCAAGGCTGCGCGTATCGCCACGCTCGAGCGGGAAGGCTACCCCTGCTACACCACGTCCGCCGGCTGGCTCGGCTATCCCGACGACAAGCTGCGCCGGCTGTGCCAGGAAGCCGTCGACGCCGGCTTCGAATACGTGAAGCTGAAGGTCGGACGCGACCTGCAGGACGACATCCGCCGCCTGCGCATCGCGCGCGAGGTGCTGGGACCGGATCGCCGGCTGATGATCGACGCCAACCAGATCTGGGACGTCGGCCAGGCGATCGACTGGGTGCGCGCGCTGGCCTTCGCGCAGCCGTGGTTCATCGAGGAGCCCACCAGCCCGGACGACGTGGCCGGGCATCGCGCGATCCGCGAAGCGGTGGCGCCGGTGCAGGTCGCCACCGGCGAGATGTGCCAGAACCGGGTGATGTTCAAGCAGTTCATCGTTGGCGGCGCGATCGACGTGGTCCAGATCGATGCCTGCCGCGTGGGCGGGGTGAACGAGGTGCTGGCGATCCTGCTGATGGCGGCCAAGTACGGCCTGCCGGTATGCCCGCATGCCGGGGGCGTGGGCCTGTGCGAATACGTGCAGCATCTGGCGATGATCGATTACGTCTGCATCGCCGGAACCCGCGAGGGCCGCGTGGTGGAGTACGTCGACCACCTGCACGAGCACTTCGTCGATCCCTGCGTGATCCGCGACGCGGCCTACCTGCCGCCGCAGGCGGCCGGATTTTCGATCACCATGCGCGAAGACAGCCGCCGCCGGTACCTGTTCGGCGCCGCTGAGACTCCGCCCCGCGCCGCGATCGCCTGAAGGTTCGCCGCATGCTTCCTGGTCGCCGCATCGCATGACCGCTGCCCCCGCCACGCGGGTCGACGCGCATCAGCATTTCTGGCGCTATTCCGCCGCCGACTATCCGTGGATCGGTGCGCACATGCCCGCGCTGCGGCGCGACTGGCTGCCGCAGGATCTTCGCCCATTGCTGGACGCGCAGCAGATCGACCTGTGCATCGCGGTGCAGGCGCGCGCCGACGAGGGGGAGAACGCCTTCCTGCTGGAACAGGCTGCGGCGCATCCGTGGATCGCGGCCGTGGTCGGCTGGGTCGATCTGCTGGCGGACGACGCGCCCGAGCGCCTTGCCTCATGGCGCGAAGCGCCGCGGTTCAAGGGCGTGCGCCACCTGCTGCAGGACGATCCGGACGTGGCGGCGACGCTGGCAGATCCGCGCTTCGGCCGTGGCATCGGTGCGGTGCAGGCGCAGGAGCTGGTCTACGAGGTGCTGGTCCGCGGGCCGGCCCAGCTGTCCCTGGTGCCGGCGTTCTGCGCGCGCCACGACCGGCACTGGCTGGTGCTCGACCACCTCGGCAAGCCGGCGATCGGTGGCGAAGGCGAGGCCGAATGGCGCGGCCATCTGCGCACGCTCGCCGCGCAGCCGCACGTCCTGTGCAAGCTGTCGGGCCTGGTGACCGAGGTCGTCACCCCGCAGCTCGACGCGGATGCCCTGCATCGCCATATGGATGCCGCTCTGGACGCGTTCGGGGCCGAACGCCTGATGTTCGGTTCCGACTGGCCGGTGTGCCTGTTGCGTGCCGATTACCCCGAGGTCGCGGCACTGGTGCGCGACTGGACGTCGCGCCTGTCCGCAGCCGAGCAGGCGCAGCTGTGGGGCGGCACCGCCATGCGCTGCTATGGTCTGCAGCCGTGAATCCGCGGAACCCATACCGATGGATCTGAACCTGCAGGGCAAGGTGGTGATCGTGACCGGTGGCGGCGCCGGCATCGGCGGCGCGATCAGCCTGGCCCTGGCGCACGAGGGCGCGATTCCGGTGGTGTTCGGACGCAGCCCGCTCGACGCCGATTTCGAACGGGCGCTGCGCCAGGCGCAACCGCGCTTTCGCTTCCACCAGGTCGAGCTCGGCGACGCCGACGCCTGTGCACGCGCGGTCACTGCGACGCTGGACGAGTTCGGTGGCCTGCATGGACTGGTCAACAACGCCGGCATCAACGACGGCGTCGGCCTGGAGGCAGGACGCGATGCATTCGTGCAGTCGCTGGAACGCAACCTGATCCACTACTACGTGATGGCGCACCTGTGCGTGGAGGCGTTGAAGACGGCGCGCGGCGCGATCGTCAACATCTCCTCGAAAACCGCGCTCACCGGTCAGGGCGGCACCAGCGGCTATTGCGCATCCAAGGGTGCGCAGCTGGCGCTGACCCGCGAGTGGGCGGCCTCGCTGGCCGGCGACGGCGTACGCGTGAATGCGGTGATCCCGGCCGAGGTCATGACTCCGCTGTACCGGAAATGGATCGCCGGCTTCGACGACCCGGAAGCAAAGCTGGCCGGCATCGAGCGCCTGATCCCGCTGGGCCATCGCATGACCACCTCCGAGGAGATCGCGGACACAACCGTGTTCCTGCTGTCCGCGCGCGCCAGCCATGTCACCGGGCAATGGATCTTCGTCGACGGCGGCTACACCCATCTCGACCGCGCGCTGACCTGAGCGGGCCCGGCCGGCTGCCTAGGAATCCAACCATGCGCCACTGCCTAGCCCTGGACCTGAAAGACGACCCGGCGTTGATCGCCGAGTACGAGGCATATCACCGCGACGTATGGCCCGAGGTGCTCTCGCACCTGCGCGCGCACGGCATCCGCGAGCTCGATATCTATCGCCTCGGCACGCGCATGGTGATGCTGATGGAGACGGACGATGCGGTGTTCGACGCGGCGAAGATGGCCGCGGCCGAGCGCGCCAACCCGCGTATCGCCGAATGGGAAGCCCTGATGTGGCGCTTCCAGGCGCCCACGCCATGGACGCCCGACGGACAGAAATGGACGCCGATGCAACAGCTCTTCCGCCTGACCGAAACCGACCATAACACCATCCCGTAACTGTGGGGCGATCGACAAGCAACATTTCCTGGGAGGGAAATCGATGAGCACCAGCGCCTCCAGCGCAACCGAAACGGCCGGCAGCGGCAACTACCGCCTCGCCTTCGCCCTGGTCACCAGCCTGCTCTTCCTGTGGTGGCTCTCGTGCGGCCTGCTGGACGTGCTGAACAAGCATTAGCGATACCTGATCGCGGCGTCCAGCGCCGTTCCCGTTTCAGAACCGCGAGCCCTGCCATGCCCATCACAACCTCTACAAATCCTGCCTCCCCGTCCACCTCGCCGTTGGCGCACACGGCGACGCTCGCATTCGCGCTGATCGTCAGCCTGTTCTTCCTCTGGGGCATGGCCAACAATCTCAACGACATTCTGATCAAGCAATTCAAGAAGGCGTTTGAGCTGTCGGATTTCCAGGCCGGCCTTGTACAGAGCGCGTTCTATATGGGCTACTTCCTGCTCGCGATGCCGGCCGGCGTCTGCATGCGTCGCTTCGGCTACAAGGGCACATTGCTGATCGGCCTTGGGCTCTATGCCGCCGGTGCCTTCCTGTTCTATCCGGCCGCGGCGGTACACACCTATGGCCTGTTCCTGCTTGCGCTCTTCGTAATTGCCAGCGGCCTGGCCTTTCTCGAAACATCGGCCAATCCACTCGTCACCGTACTGGGCCCGGCCGAGAGCGCCACGCAGCGACTGAATTTCGCGCAGTCGTTCAACCCGCTCGGCTCGATCGCCGGCATCCTCGTCGGCCAGCATTTCATCTTCTCCGGTGTCGAACATACCCAAGCCGAGCTCGCTGCAATGACCCCGGCTGCACGAAATGCCTACTACGCGGCAGAGTCGGCGGCAGTGCAAATGCCCTATCTCGTCATCGGCGCCATCGTCGTGGCCTGGGCCGTGCTGATCGCATTCGTGCGCTTCCCGGCGTTGGCGGAAGACACCAGTCACGACGCAAAGAGCGGTAGCGCGCACATCGGTCGGCTTTTGCGCAATTCGCGATTCATGTTTGCGGTGCTTGCCCAGTTCTTCTACGTCGGCGCTCAGGTCGGTGTGTGGAGCTACTTGATCCGCTACGTGCAGAGCACCATGCCGGGGACGCCGGAAAAGAGCGCCGCGAACTTCCTGACTGCGTCGCTGGTCGTTTTCATGGTCGGCCGCTTCGCCGGCACGGCACTGATGCGGCGCATCGCACCCGTGCGGCTACTCGGCGTGTTCGCTGCGACAAACATTGCATTGACTGCGTTCGCGGTTCTCGTGCCCGGCGCCTTCGGCGCATATGCGCTGGTCGCAACGAGCTTCTTCATGTCGGTAATGTTCCCGACGATCTTCTCTCTCGGCCTCGATGACCTCGGCGATGACGACCGCAAACTAGGGTCACCGTTCCTGGTCATGGCCATCGTCGGCGGCGCGCTGCTGACCATCGCCATGGGCGCCACCTCTGACTGGATGGGTATTCACTGGGCGTTCGCGGTGCCGACTTTGTGCTTTATCGTAATTTTCTGGTTCGCCATGCAAGTACGCCGGCGCGGGCCGATCCCGACCGCAGCGGGCAACGGGTAATGGCATTCAACGTACTTGGGACCTCCATGCCGTCGACCTGCGTCGGCGAGACCAGCATTGCGAAGCCCGCTTGGTACGTTCGACGCCATCCCTTGGCCTTGGTGGCGACGAGCACGTAACGCGGAGCAGCCATGCCTGTCATTACCAACAACCAGGACCTGCGCCAGCTCGCGATGCGGCGCGCGCCGCGCGCGATCTTCGACTACGTCGATCGCGGCTCCTACGACGAGGCCACGATCCGCGCCAATCGCGCCGATTTCGACGCGCTCAAGCTACGCCAGCGGGTGATGATCGACGTCGACAAGCGCTCGACCGCGACCATGATGCTCGGCGAGGCGGTGGCGATGCCGGTGGGGCTGGCGCCGACCGGGCTCACCGGAATCATGCATCCGGACGGCGAGATCCTGGCCGCGCGCGCGGCGCAGGCCTTCGGGGTGCCGTTCACCCTGAGCACCATGTCGATCTGCTCGATCGAGGCCGTCGCCGCCGCGGTGGACAGGCCGTTCTGGTTCCAGCTCTACGTGATGCGCGACCGCGGTTTCTCCGCGTCGCTGATCGAACGCGCGAAGGCGGCCAACTGTTCGGCCCTGATGCTCACCGCCGACCTGCAGATCCAGGGCCAGCGCCACCTCGACATCAAGAACGGCCTGACCGTGCCGCCGAAGCTCACCCTGGCCAATGCGCTGGACATCGCGACCAAGCCGCGCTGGGCACTGGGCATGCTGGGAACAAGGCACAAGGGCTTCGGCAACCTGGCCGACGCATTGCCCAAGGGCGGCGGCGGGCTGCGCACGCTCTCGCAATGGATCGCCAGCCAGTTCGATCCGACCCTGAGCTGGAAGGATGTGGAATGGGTGCGCTCGCTGTGGCCGGGCAAGCTGATCGTCAAGGGCGTGCTCGATCCCGAGGACGCGCGCTGCGCCGTGGACGCCGGTGCCGACGCGGTGATCGTCTCGAACCACGGTGGACGCCAGCTCGACGGCGCGCCCTCGGCCATCGCCGCGCTGCCGCGCGTGGCCGAGGCGATCGGCGCTCGCAGCGAGATCTGGCTCGACAGCGGCGTGCGCAGCGGCCAGGACGTGCTCAAGGCCATGGCCCGGGGCGCGCAGGCGACGCTGGTCGGCAAGGCCTTCCTTTATGGGCTGGGCGCGATGGGACAGGCGGGCGTGACGACCGCGCTGGAACTCATCCGCAAGGAACTCGACGTGAGCATGGCGCTCACCGGCACCCGCAGCGTGCAGGAGATCGGTCCGCAGGTGTTGTGGAATTTGTAGGTCTGGGCAACCTCCCCGACGGAATGCCACGGATATCGACGTCGGCCGCGTAGGGCCGACCTACGGCGTGGCTTGTCGGACTCAGCGCTCTCCGCCGGAGAAGATCCGGATCACTGAATCCATGTGCTGGGCCATGGTCGCGCGCGCGTCGTCGGGATCGCGTGCGCGGATCGCGGCGACGATGGCGGCGTGCTCGCTCTCGGAGCGATGCGGCATGTCGGCAATGGTATAGAGCTCCTGCACGCGCTGGAACATCGCGCCGTACTTGTGCCCGAGCAGGTGCCGGATCAGCAGCGCATAGGCAGGATTGCCGCTCGCATCGGCGATGCGGATGTGCAACAGCCGGTCGCCGGGGTGTGTGCTCGATCCATTGCGGTTGTCGGCGATGTTGCGCTGCAAGGCCTCCTCGATGCCTTCGATTTCCGCATCGGTGGCGTGCTTGGCCGCGAGCGCCGCGGTTTCCGGTTCGATCAGGCGCCGCGCGCGCAGCAGCGAATACGGCGGGATCTCCGCGTCGAAATCGGCCACGATGCCGAGCTCGGGGTCCAGCACCCACGGATTGCGGTGCCTGGCGCGGTCGAGCACGCGCTCCGATCCAGCCGCGACGGCATCGTCGCCGACCGGCTCGGGGCCGACCACGCTCACGCCGTCGCCCACCCGCACCCGGACCAGACCGATCACTTCGAGTGCGATGAGGGCTTCGCGCAGCGAGGTGCGGCTGACGCCGAACTGCTGCGAGAGCTCGCGCTCCGGCGGCAGGTAGCTGCCCGGCGGGTATTCGCCACGATTGATCATGCCGCGCAGCTGGTCGGCGATCTGCTGGTACAGCCTGCGGTTGTGGATGCTCTTGACCGGCATGCGTGCGCGTTGCCGGAACGGCCGGCTCGCTGGGAACCGGGCCAGTATAGGACAGCCGATCGCGTACTCAGGGTCGCGCGGCGGTGACCCGGATCGGCGCTTCGGCTTCGGGTTCGAGCCGTGAGAAGTCCAGGCCGAACGCCGCGGCAATGGTCGCGGCGACCTGTCCCTGGCGCAGCGTCGGCGCATCGCGCAGTTCGCCGCGAGCGGACTGGCCCTGGCCGGCAAGCGCTAGCCAGATGTCCTGCGCACCTTCGACATCGCTGCTGTGCTCGGTCCAGTCCGCCGGCGTGCGCCCGCGGCCATGATCGGTGGTGACGATGAGCAGGGTGTTGTCGCGATACTCCGGCTGTGCCTGCAGCCAGCTCCACAGCGACCGCAGGAAGCGGTCGGCGAGCGCGATCCCATCGAGCATGTCGTCGTAACGCCGCGCGTGCGCCCATTCGTCGGTATCGCCCAGGGCGACGTAGAGCAGGCGCGGCCGCTCGCGCTCCAGGTAGCGCAGCGCAAAGGCGGCAGTGAAGGCGTCAAAACGTTCCTCCCGCCAGGTTCGGGCGTCGGCCTGGATCGCATTGAGCCGGGCGATGCCCGGATCGGTGTCGTGGAACGGCATGAATCCCGCATTCACCGTGATGCTGCCCGGCGTGTGCTCCGGGATCTGCTCGAAGCGATCCCAGGAACCGAACGCAGCGACCTTCGCACGTGGCAGGCGCAACTGTTCGCGCACGAATTCGAGCACGGTCACGTGCGGACTCTGGTAGGCGTCGTTGCTGGTCACCGTGGCGTCGCGCGCGCGTCCGGTGAGCATCTCGGCATAGCCGGGATAGGAAAAACGCAGCCCGTTGCCCAACTGCACCCGGCTACCGAGCGCAGGGTTGCCGGCGACCCAGCCGTGCTCGCGCATCAGCGTGCCCCAGAAGAACGGCATCAGCCGTTCGCGGCGCGCCTGCGCGGTATCCGCACGGTAACGCTGGTAAGGCAGCTCCGCGTCTGGCCCCGTCGCCGCCTGCAACTGGCTCTGCAGCACTGCCGCATCGAGCCCGCCGAAGATCTCTTCGATCCGGACCCCGTCGAGCGTGACCAGCACCACGTTCGGTGCATGCGGCGGCGCTGCTTGCGCCGCGCCGGCGGCCAACGCCACCCAGAGTAGGAGCCGTGCCCGTGTGATCGGCTTCATCGCATCATTCCTCTGGCGGGTGTGGTCGTGGCGGGGCCGTGTGGCGCGGGCGCCTTGGGCCGGTACGCTTCAGACGAGGCGCACATCGACGCCGGCGGCGCGATAGCGCGCCAACGTATCGGGCGGCGCCGAGATATCGGTCAGGATGCAGTCCAGCTCCGCGACCGGCGCGATCCGCGCCAGGCTGCGGCGCTCGAGCTTGCTGGCGTCGGCCAATGCCACCGTGCGCGCCGCCACGTCGAGCATGCGCCGGTTCAACTGCGCTTCCAGCGGATCGCAGGTGCTGATCCCGAATTCCAGGTCGATCCCGTCCGCACCGATGAAACACAGGTCCGCGCGCACCCGCGACAGCGCCGCCTCCGCCTGCGGGCCCACCAGCGACTGCGACAGCGACTGGAGCACGCCGCCGAGCATGATCACGCGCACGTGCGCGCTGTCGGCCAGCTCGGCTGCGACGTTGATCGCATTGCTGATCACGGTGAGCGAGGACAGCGGCAGTTGCCGGATCTCGCGCGCCAGTTCGGCCGTGGTGGTGCCCGAATCGAGCAGTACGGTATCGCCGTCGCGAATCATCGCCGCTGCGGCGCGCGCGATACGGACCTTCTCTTCGTGCCGCTGGCCCGCGCGCAACGCGAACGGAATCGCGGCGGCGTCGCCCTCGCGCGGAGCCAGCGCGCCGCCATGGGTGCGCTCGATCGCGCCGGTGCGCGCCAGCGCGTCCAGGTCGGTGCGGACGGTCACCGCGGATACGCCGAAATGCCCGGCCAGTTCGTCCACGCTGGCGCTGCCCTGCGCGCGCACGTAGTCGGCGATGCCGCGGCGTCGCGCCTGGCCGAAGCGGCGCTGCATGGGCGCTGCGGAGGGCGCGGAAGGGGCCGGATTCAACGTGGGTACTCCGCCATGATCGCGTGCACGTCGCGCGAGAGCCTGACCGCGTCGTCGAAGCCGCGCAGCCACATGTTGCGGCCGAACATCACCCCCGTCGCACCCGACTGCATGTACAGGCGCACCTTGCGCAGTACCGCATCGTCGTCGTCGTTCTTTTCGCCGCCGGAAAACAGGACCATGGTGCGGCCGGCCGAGCGCACCACGCGCGCGCTGCGCTGGGCGGGATCTTCCTGCAGCGAGCGATAGGGTTCGGGCGATGCCGCCGTGTCGGGCTGCGGCTCGTGCAGCTTGACGATGTCGGCGCCGAACTCCAGCGCTGCGCGCGCGGCGTAGTCCTGCGCGTACAGCGTGTTCCTGCCGCCCCTGGCGTCGATCGCCGCACCACGTGGGTACGACCACAGCACCAGCGGCATGCCGTAGCGTTCGCAGTCCTGGCGGACCTGGGCGTACTGGCGGATCTCCTGGTCCTGGCGCGGCGAGCCCACGTACATCGTGTAGCCCACCGCATCGGCGCCGATCCGCACCGCATCCTCGACCGAGGCGAACAGCGCCGAGGTGGCTTCACCATCGTCGGGGATATTGGTCTTGCCGTTGAGCTTGAGGATTAGCGGGAGCCGCCCGGCGTGATCGTCCATGTATTTCTCGGCCAGGCCGATGCCGAGCGCGATCGCCGAATACCTGCCTTCGATCGCAAGATTGAACTGGTACTGGGGATCGGCCGCCGGCGGATGCGGGAAGAAGTCGGTCGGGCCATGCTCGAGCCCCTGGTCCAGGGGCAGGACCACCAGCGTGCCGTTGCCGGGCCCATTGCCGTAGAGCAGCCGGTGCAGCCGTGCGCGCTTGCCCTGCGGCAGGCGCAGGCGTGACAGCACGGGGGCAGAGGTGGCGGGTTGTACCGGCGCGGTCATTTCGTTAGCCTTCGAAAACTTGCGATTTCTTTCATTTTCGGCTTCGGAGCACGCCTGTCAAGGCACGCCTGCCCATGCAAAGTGCATTTCCCCTCGCCCCCGCCCTGCAGGCGCTGGCCGAAGCTACCCCGGTTGAACAGGAACAGCGCGGCTTCGCCCATACCGTGGCCGAGATCCTGCAGCAGCCGTTGCTCTGGGCGATGACGGCGGGCAACGGGGCCTTGAGCGCCGCGCTGGCCGGCGCGCTCGAGCCGAAGCCGCAGGCCGTGGTGCTGACCGGCTCGGGCAGTTCCGGCTACATCGGCGAAGCCCTGGCGCCCGGCCTGCAGGCCGCCCTCGGCGTGCCGGTGACCGCCATTCCGGCCGGCACCCTGCTCACCCACTGGCGCCAGACCCTGCCGCCGGGCGACACCTTGCTGCTGTCGTTTGCGCGCTCGGGCGACAGCCCGGAAAGCCTCGGTGTGGTGGATGCGCTGCTGGCGCTGGCGCCGCGGTGCAGGCATCTGTTCGTGACCTGCAATACGCAGGGCGGGCTGGCGACGCGATATCACGCCGCGCCCCGCGCCGCGGTGGCGCTGCTCGATCCGCGCAGCAACGACCGCAGCCTGGTGATGACCAGCAGCTTCACCAGCCTGTTTCTAGCGGGACGGATGCTGGCGGGGCCCGCGAACCGCGCGCGCTGGCAGGCGCTGGCCCTGCAGGCTGGCGGCGAGGCGCGGGAACTGTTCGCCGGTCCGGCCCAGGCGCTGGCGGACCTGGCCGACGCAGGCTTCGATTCGGTGCTGTATCTGGCCAGCGGCGGCCGCTACGGCGGCGCGCGCGAAAGCGCGCTGAAGATGCTGGAAATGAGCGGCGGCCGGGTGCAGGTGATGGCCGAGACCTTCCTCGGCCTACGCCATGGGCCGATGTCGGCGCTGCGCGCGGATACGGTGCTGGTGGCGATGCTCGCGCGCGATCCGCGGGTGCGCGCATACGAACTGGACCTGCTCGCGGAATTGACCGCCAAGGGGCTGGGGATGCGTCGGATCCTGATCGGCGCCGGTCCGGACGTTACCGCGGGCGAAAGCGACGTGCGCATCGGCTGCGGCCTGGACGACGACGACGCCACCCTGATCGATGTCGTGGCCGGCCAGCTGCTCGCCCTGTTCGGCTGCCTCGCCCTGGGCCAGCAGCCCGACGCTCCCTCCCAGGGCGTGCTCACCCGCGTGGTGCAGCCGTTCCGCATCCATCCCGAGCCCATGCCGGCGTGATCGTCGTGGCCGGCTTCAATACGGCGATCGACGTGCAGATCGACGTCGACATCTTGCAGCCCGGCCGAGTCCAGCGCAGCTCGGCCGCGCGGCGCGCGTTCGGCGGCAAGGGCCTGCACGTGGCCCAGACGATCGCCGCGCTGGGTGAACCGGTGCGGCTGGTGGGACTGACCGATGCCACGCATCGCGCCCGGCTCGGGCAGGCGCTGCGCGAGCGCGACGTCGATTTCCACGCCATCGAAGCCGGCCCCTTGCGCGAGTGCTGGGCGATCCGCGAATGCGACGGGCGCACCACCGAATTGCTCCAACCCGGGCCGATCCTGGATCGCACCCAGGTGCAGGCGCTGTGCGAAGCGCTGTTGCGGGCCACGCAGGACGCAACGCTGGTGGTGCTCTCCGGTTCGCTGCCGCCTGGCTGCGACGATGACCTGTATGCCGGACTCGTGGAGCGCCTGCAGGCGCGCGGCATGCGCTGCCTGCTGGATGCGAGCGGCGCAGCACTACGACACGGCATGGCCGCGAGACCCTACGCGCTCAAGCCCAACCGCGACGAACTCGAAGGGCTGACCGGAATGCATATCGCAACCCTGGAGGACGGCGTCGATGCGCTCGCGGTGCTGCGCAATGCCGGCATCGCCGCGCCGTTGCTGTCGCTTGGCGACGCGGGCGCGCTGTTGGCGACCGACCATGGCACCTGGCATGCGCATGCGCCTGTCGCCGCACCGGTCCATACCATCGGATCGGGCGATTGCCTGCTCGCGGGATTCGCGACCGCGCTCCAGCGCGGCATGGATGACGGCCAGGCGCTGCGTCTGGCGGTCGCCTGTGGCGCGGCCAACGCCGCGCGCGAGGAACCGGGCTATGTGCCGCCCGGCGTCGCGGCGCAATGGCTGGACCGGGTGGAACTCCGGACGCTGGGCGACCGCGAGCAGCGTTCGTAGCCGCGCGGCGCTCGATTGCTGTCCGATCCGAATGCCAGACAGATTCCATCAACACGCTGGATTCGATTTCACCGCGAGGCCAGCCAGGGGCAAGACTCCCGGAACCGCAAGCAGAGGCGCTTCATGATCAAGACCGCACGACCCCTGTCCCCGCTTCACGCCCTGGCATGCTCCGTGCTGCTGGCCTGGGCATCGGCAACGCAGGCGGCGCAGACGCCGCAGCCCGCGACACCCGGCCTGATGCCGCTTCCGGCCAAGATCGAAACGCAAGCCGGACGCTACCAGCCCACGGCCGCAGTGCGGATCGCGCTGGAAGGCGACGCGCGCGAACTCGAAGCGCTCGCGGCCCTGGCCGCGGACATCGTGCAGGCGACGTGGCGGACGCCATCGGAGATGGTGGGCGATGGCGCGCGCGCCGACCTCACCCTGCGACTTGCGCCAGAGATCGCGACGACCGGCCCAGAGGCGTACACCCTGCGCGTGGATGCGCAAGGCATCCGCCTGCAGGCGGCGTCCGCGGCCGGCCTGTTCTACGGGCTGCAGACGCTGCGCCAGCTGCTCGAGCAATCCGGTGGCGAGGGCATCGGCTTCGTCACCATCGAGGACGCGCCGCGCTTCGCCTGGCGCGGCGTCCACCTCGACGTGGGCCGGCACCTGTTTCCGGTCGAATACATCAAGCGTCAGCTCGATCTGATGGCGCGTTACAAATTCAACACCCTGCACTGGCATCTGACCGAGGACCAGGGATGGCGGCTGCAGATCAAGCGCTATCCGAAGCTGACCGAGGTCGGCGCCTGGCGCAAGCAGACCGCGATCTTCCAGCACGACGGGACCACCCGCTACGACGGCAAGCGCTATGGCGGCTACTACACGCAGGCGCAGGCGCGCGAAATCGTCGAGTACGCCCGCAAGCTGCACATCACGGTGGTGCCGGAGATCGAGATGCCCGGCCACACCGTCGCCGCGCTGGCGGCGTACCCGCAGCTTGCGTGCACGCCCGGTCCGTTCGAAGTGCGGGTGGACTGGGGCGTGGACGAGAACGTGCTCTGCCCCAGCGAGGAGAGCTTCGACTTCATCGAGAACGTGCTCGACGAGGTGCTGGCGATCTTCCCTTCCACCTACATCCACGTCGGCGGCGACGAGGCGCCGATCGTGCGCTGGCAGCAGAGCCCGTTGGCGCAGGCCATCATCAAGCGCGAGGGCCTGAAGGACGAACACGCGCTGCAAGGCTGGTTCATGCGCCGGATCGAAGCCTACCTGCAGCAGCACGGGCGACGCATGCTGGCGTGGGACGAGATGCTGGCCGGGGATCCGGCGCAGAGCACCACGATCATGGCCTGGCGCAGCGTGGACGAAGGCATCAAGGCCGCGCAGCGCGGACACGACGTGGTGATGACGCCGGTGTCGTACGCCTATTTCGACTACTGCCAGTCGCGCAGCAGCGAGGAGCCCTGGTGCCCCGGCCTGCTGACGCTGCAGCAGGTCTACGCGTTCGATCCGGTACCGCCGCAACTCACCGCGCAACAGGCGCGGCATGTCATTGGCGGCCAGGCCAATCTGTGGACCGAGCACATCCGCACGCACGAGGCCGCGGAGTACATGCTGTGGCCGCGTGCGCTGGCCATGGCCGAAGCGCTGTGGTCGCCGCAGGCGGCACGCGACTGGCAAGGCTTCGGTGAACGTCTCGGCCCGCAGCTGGCCGCACTCGAACGCATGCAGGTGAATTTCCGCATTCCCGAGGTCCAGGGCATCGATGGCGACGTGCTCTCGCTGCAGCCGCGTGCCGAAGCGCGCCTGGCTTCGCCGCTATCCGGGGCCAGGGTCGTCTACACCACCGACGGCAGCACCCCGCAGGCGGATTCGCCGCATGCCACCGGTCCGGTCCCGATCGCGCTCGACGATGGCCCGGTGGTGCTGTCCGCGCGCCTGCAGCTGGCGGACGGCCGGCTGGGCCCGGTGTCCCGCGCGCGCTACATCCAGGGCCGGCTGCAGCCGGCGCGCGCGATGGATCGCGCCGCGCTGCGGCCCGGGCTGCGGCGCGACTACTTCGAGACCTCGCCGCAGAAGACCGACGACCTGCTCGAGGCGACGCCCACCCGCAGCGACGTATCCGACCGCATCGGGATTCCCGACGACGCGCGTCCCGAAGGCTTCGGCCTGCGCTGGCGCGGCTGGCTCGACGTGCCGGCCGATGGCGTGTACCGCTTCGCGCTCGGCTCCGACGACGGCGCACGCCTGTATGTCGACGACACCCTGGTGGTGGACCGCGACGGCCCGCAGTCGCCGGGCGGTAGCGTGGGCAGCGTCGGGCTGGCGAAGGGACTGCACGCTTTCGAGCTGCGCTACTTCCAGGGCGGCGGCGACAAGCTGCTGCGGCTGGAGGTCGGCATCGACGGCACACCGCCGACTGCGCTTCCCGGCACCTGGCTTCATCACCAGCCGTGAGCGTCCGTCACTCCGGCCGGCATGCTGCGCAGCAGCATGCCTTCGTGTAGCGGGTGTGTTAAACAGCGACCGGTTCCGGTTTAGATCGATCTAATTCGATCGCCGGGGCGGATGCGATCCGGCGTGGCAGGGGCGCCCCGTATCCAGCTGGTACGCGTGCTTCGTCGAGGAGGGGCGATATGGAAGGGAATCACGTCTTGGTTCCACACAGCGAGATGCACCGGCCTCGGCCACCCCAGCAACGGCCCGCAGTCACTGGCCGCCGCACCTGCATCTCTCGCCACGATCAGCCCGAAATCGCAGGCGCGCCCTCGTCCGGCGCCGACGTCGCCTCCTGCACCCATAACCCGTAACCGCTCCGCCGACGCTGCCGGTTCCCCCGCATACCGAAATTGGATCGATCCAAACCGCTTCACCCTCCCGCCCAACCCGACCGAGACCCGCCATGACCCGTCCCCGCCCGCTGACGCCCTCGCTCCTGGCCGCTTCGCTCAGTCTGCTTCTGTACCAGGCGCCCGCCCTCGCCCAGCAGGCCGACACTTCCGCCGATCCGCAGCAGCCGCCTGCCGAAGCTGCGCCGGCGGAGGCGGCGCCCGCCCAGGACGCGGGCGCGTCGGCGGAACCGGGCGCGTCAACCGATGCCACCAACCTCGACGCGGTCACGGTCACCGGCTATCGCTATTCGATCGAGAAGAGCCTGGACCAGAAGCGCAACGCCAACGCGATCGTCGAAGTCATCACCGCCGAGGACGTCAGCAAGTTCCCCGACAAGAACGTGGCCGATGCGCTGCAGCGCGTGCCGGGCGTGATCATCGATCGCAGCGGCGGCGAGGGCAAAACCGTCAGCGTCCGCGGCCTGGCGTCGGACCTGACCCTGACCCAGTTGAACGGCAACTACGTCGCGACCTCGGAGACCAATGCCGATCCCTCGCGCTCGTTCAACTACACGCTGCTGCCGGCCAACATGCTGTCCAGCGCGGAGCTGTTCAAATCGCCGGAAGCGCGGATCGACGAAGGCGGCATCGGCGGCACCGTGATCCTGCACACCCGCCGCCCGCTGGATCTGCCGGCCAACACCGGCTACGGCTCGATCGAAGGTACCTATTCCGATACCAGCGAGACGACCGACCCGCAGCTATCGGGCATGTATTCCTGGCATAGCGATGACGACCGCTTCGGCGTCCTCGTCGGCGCGAGTTCGCAGAAGCGCACCAACCGCAGCATGGAGGTCAGCACCGAGAGCTGGCGCTGGTGGGCCGACGACACCGCCGCGCAGCCGGCCACCGACGTCAACGGCGAGCCCTTCGCCAACGACGACGCCATCGCCTACTGGTGGGGCCGCGGCGTGGACGACCAGGCCGGCAACCACTACTCGGGCTACTGGGTGCCGCAGTCGGTCAACTTCGGCGTCCGCGACGAGGAGCGCGAGCGCAAGGGCGCCCAGCTGACCCTGCAGTTCCGGCCGACCGACCAGATCACGTTAACGGCCAACTACTTCCGCTTCGAGCTCAACGGCGACTACACGCTCAACCTCAACAAGATCCCGGAATGGGGATACAGCGACAACTGGGCGAACGACCAAGGCCGGCTGCTGGCCCCGAACGGCCTGACCTTCGATCCCAGCGGCACGATCGTGACCGGGGCGCGGTTCGAGGTCCCCACCGGCGGCTGCTCGCTGCCGGTGAACCCGGTGACCGGCGAGCCCAGGACGCCTTGCGCAATGGAGACCCCGCAGCTGTCGGGCTACTACAGCAAGGAGAAGGCGCTGTCGCAGACCGCCGACTTCGCGATCGAGTTCATCAGCGACAGCTTCGACGCCTCGTTCAAGGGCGGCCGCACCTGGTCGGAGGGTGGACCTTCGATGAATTTCCGCATGTCGGCCAAGCCGCGCTGGTTCAATCCGGCGACGAACCAGTACCAGAACGGCAACCACCTGAGCGAATGGGACCTGACCGGAACGCCGTCGATGACGTTCTCGCCCGACCTGCAGGACATGCTGATGGCGGGCAACGCCGAGATCGACGTCGGCTCGACCGACTCGTCCTGGGTCGAGACCCGCATCGAACAGACCTTCGTGCAAGGCGATTTCACCAAGTACTTCGAGAACGCCGGCTGGCTCGACACGCTCCAGTTCGGGGTGAAATACCGTGGCGGTAGCGCCCACCGCAAGACCGGCAACACCTACTGGCTGTGCCCGGGGATGGAGGAGGACTACGAGAACCGGTACCAGATCTGCGACCAGCAGGCGGGCGCCGCGCAGCCGGACTTCTTCCTGGACGAGCCGATCGGCAACCTTCCCGGCGGCTTCGGCGCCAACCTCTTCCCGGGCATCGATTTCCCGGCTTATGTCGACTATCTGAACCAGCGCTTCGACGGTTCGCGCCGCCGCGAGGAGGAAAACTTTGTCTACAACGTCGACGAAGACCTCTGGTCCGGCTACATCCAGGCCAATTTCAGGACCGATCGTCTGCGCGGCAATGTCGGCGTGCGCATCGCCCACACCTCGCAGCACATCGACACCACCGATCGGGTCACGCGCTGGATCGACGCCCATCCGGACGACGCCAACGGCAACCCGGTGCGCTGCCCGGCGAGCGGCGTCTACGACGGGATCAACTGCACGCCCGGCGATGCCGTGTACCTGCCCGACGACCTGTCGCGCGAGGAGATCTTCGTGCTCAACGTGGAGGACAAGACCTTCACCGACATCCTCCCGAGCTTCAACATCGCCTACGACCTGACCGAGGACCTGGTGCTGCGCGGCGCGGCCTCCAAGGTCATCGCCCGCACCGGCTATGGCGACCTGGGCCAGCTCGGCAGCCTCGATTTTTACACCCAGGAGTACTACGACGACCGCGGCCAGTTCGGCGCGCCCGTGCCCGGCTGGTATGGCAGCGGCGGCAACAAGGAGCTGGAGCCGTACGAGGCGACCCAGTTCGACCTCGGGCTGGAGTGGTACTTCCACCCCGGCTCGGTCGTGGGCGTCGGCCTGTTCCGCAAGAACGTCAAGAACTTCATCCTGCCCGTGGTCCAGGATACGGAGTTGACCCTCAACGGCGAGACGGTCACGGTCAACGGCTTCTCGACCCGGGCCAACGGCCAGGACGGCGTGTCGCAGGGCGTGGAGCTGTATGCGCAGCACACGTTCGACTTCGGCATCGGCATCCAGGCCAACTACACCTACAACGACACCAACCTGGCCGCCGTCGTGCTCAACGGTGAGCAAATCGGCGAGTCGCCGCTGGTCGGCAGTGCGGAGAACCAGGCCAATTTCACCGTGTTCTACGAGAACGACCGATTCCTGGCGCGCGCCTCGTACAACCGCCGCGGCGAAGTGGTGCACGGCCTGGTATCCGGCCTGAGCGTGTACGAGGAACCCTACGAACAGATCGACCTGAATGCGTCCTACAACTTCACCGACCAGCTGACGCTGACCGGTTCGGTGCTGAACCTGACCGAGTCGGAACAAAGGCAGCACCTGGGCAACGACACCAAGGATCGCCTGTACACGAACTCCTACTCCGGTCGACAGCTCTACCTGGGGCTGACCTACAAGTTCTGAACCGCGGCCCCTTCGTGCGATGGCGGCGCGATGGGCCTTTCGACGGCAGCTGCCCAGGCAGCTGCCGATCGTTTGATGGGCGGCTCTCGCCAGTGAGGGTTTTGCAGTGACGTCTCACGACAACCGGATCAGGAGCGTCGTCATCGTCGGCGGCGGCAGCGCCGGCTGGATGGCGGCGGCGGCGCTGTCCACCTATCTCGACGCGGCCGTTTCCATCCGCCTGGTCGAGTCCGAGGAAATCGGCATCGTCGGCGTGGGCGAAGCCAGCGTCCCGCACATGAAGCTCTTCAACCGGGATGTGCTGGGCATCGACGAAACCGAGTTCGTCGTCCGGACCCAGGGCACCTTCAAGCTCGGGATCCAGTTCAACGACTGGGGCCGCATCGGCGACAGCTACATCCACGGCTTCGGCAAGATCGGTCGCGCACTCGGGCCGCTGCCGTTCCACCAGTTCTGGCTGAAGCTGTTCCTGGCAGGGCGCGCGCCGGAGATTGGCGCCTATTCACTGCAGACCGTGGCGGCCCCGCTGGGCAAATTCATGCCTAGCGCCAGCGATGCGCCCGCGGGTTCGCCGCTCGCCGACATCGCCTACGCCTATCACTTCGATGCGGGCCTGTACGCGCGCTATCTACGCGACCTTTCCGAACGCAAGGGCGTGCGGCGCATCGAAGGCAAGGTCGTCGAAGTCAGCCAGCGCAGCGAAGACGGGTTCATCGAGGCGATCGTGATGGAGAACGGCGAGCGCATCGAGGGGGAACTGTTCGTCGACTGCTCGGGTTTCCGCGGTCTGCTGATCGAGCAGGCGCTGGAAACCGGCTACGAAGACTGGACCCACTGGCTGCCCTGCGACCGGGCGATGGCAGTGCCCTGCGAAAACGTGGGTCCGCCGACGCCGTACACACGCTCGACCGCACGTACGGCGGGCTGGCAGTGGCGGATTCCGCTGCAGCACCGCACCGGCAACGGTTACGTGTATGCGAGCAGGCACATCGGCGACGACGAAGCGGCCGCAACCCTGCTCGCGAACCTGGACGGCCGCGCGCTCGCCGACCCGCGCCCGTTGCGCTTCACCACCGGCGTGCGCAGGAAATTCTGGAACCGGAATGTCGTTGCGCTGGGCCTGGCCAGCGGCTTCATGGAGCCGCTCGAATCCACCAGCATCCATCTGATCCAGTCGGGCATCCAGCGGCTGCTGGGCCTGTTCCCCGATCGCGACTTCGACCCGATCCTGGCCGAACGCTTCAACCGGCAGTCGGCGTTCGAATGGGAAAAGACCCGCGATTTCCTGATCCTGCACTACAAGGCGACGCAGCGCGACGACACGCCGTTCTGGAATGACTGCCGCACGATGTCGATTCCGGAGTCGCTGCAGGAGAGTATCGACCTGTTCCGCAGCAGCGGGCGCTTCTTCCGCGATGCGGAGGAATTCTTCGCATTACCGAGCTGGGTCCAGGTGATGCTCGGCCAGGGCATCGTTCCGCGCGCCTACCACCCGATCGTGGACCGGATGCCCGAGGCCGAGCTGGTCGAGTTCGTCGATCGCGTGCGCCGGGTGCTCGCGGCCAGTGCCGACGCGATGCCCGCGCACCAGGCCTATATCGACCGATACTGCAAGGCAGCAAAGATGTAACACGGCATTTCCACATTCCGTCTGCTCCGCGCGCCGTGCTCGCCACGCGGCCCGTGACCAAGGCCCCTATCCCCGCATTCCCGCAAGCCCACCACAATCGCGATCTCTTCCAACGACAGTCCACGATGACCGGCATGGCTTCTTCTATCCGCCGCAGACGGCCGCTGCTTACGCTCGCCGGCCTGATGCTTGCCGCGGTAGCGCTGCCGGCAGCCGCCCAGGCGTCCGTCGGCCTCGAGCTCGATGGCGGCTGGCAGTTCCGCCAGGCCGATTCCAGCGACCAGCACGGCAAGGATCCACGCGCGCGCGCGTGGCGCGCGGCGAGTGTGCCCGGCACAGTGCATACCGACCTGCTGGCGCTAGGCGCGATCCCGGATCCGTACACGGGCATGGCCGAAGGCGGCCTGCAGTGGATCGGCCTGGCCGACTGGGAATACCGGCGCACGTTCGATGTCACGTCCGAGAGGCTTGACGACGCGCGTAGCGATCTGGTGTTCGAGGGCCTGGATACCTTCGCCGGCGTGTACCTCAACGGCGAGAAACTGCTCGAAGCCGACAATTTCCACCGCACCTGGCGCGTACCGGTGCAGGGCCGGTTGAAAGCGCAGGGCAACGAACTGCGGGTGGTGCTGCATTCGCCGATCCGGCGGGTGCTGCCGCAGGTACTGGCGATGCCGCACAAGATCGCCGGCAACTACCCTTCCCCCTGGGGCGACGAGCCGAAGCACGCGATGACCGGCAACTTCGTGCGCAAGCCCGGTTATCACTACGGCTGGGACTGGGGTCCGCGCTACGTCACCGCCGGCATCTGGAAACCGGTCCGGCTGGAGAGCTGGGACGCGGTGCGGATCGACGACATGCAGCTGCGCCAGGACAGCGTGACCGCGAAACTCGCCAACGTGCAGGCCCGGATCGCGATCGATGTCGCCCGCGCCGGCCGCTATGCCCTGCGCCTGTGGCAGATCGCGCCCGATGGCACACGTACGCAGGCGGCCGAGCAGGCCTTCGATGCCAAGCCTGGGCAGCGCACGCTGGAAGCGGCGCTGCGCATCGCCAATCCGCGGCGCTGGTATCCGGCCGGCTATGGCGCGCAGCCGCTCTATCGCTTCGATGCGCAGATCGTGGGCGACGGTGAGATCCTGGCCCAGGCCAGCGAACGCACCGGCTTGCGCAGCGTCGAACTGCGGCGCGACCAGGATGCGAACGGGCAAGGCTTCGGCTTCGTGATCAACGGCGTGCCGGTGTTCGCCAAGGGCGCGAACTCGATCCCGTTCGACATGTTCCCCGCGCGCACCAGCGACGCGCAGATCCGCCGGATCCTGACCGCCGCGCGCGACGCCAACATGAACATGCTGCGCGTCTGGGGCGGCGGCCACTACGAACGCGACGCGTTCTACGCCATCGCCGACGAACTCGGGCTGATGATCTGGCAGGACTTCATGTTCGGCGGCGGTATGCAGCCGGCCTACGAGCCGGCGTTCCGCGCCAGCGTGGTGGCCGAAGCGCGCGACCAGGTTCGGCGCCTGCGCGACCATCCGAGCATCGTGCTGTGGTGCGGCAACAACGAGGAAGAGATCGCCTGGAAGAATTGGGGCCAGGGCAAGCAGTTGATCGAAGCCGACCCGGACTTCGCCAGGCGCGTGTGGGACGGCTACGTGCAGCTGTTCGGTCGCGACCTGCGCAAGGTGGTGGCGCAGGAAGCCGGCGGCATCGCGTACTGGGCCAGTTCGCCCAGCAACGACCTGGCCGAGCAGGCCAACACGCCCGAAGCCGGCGACATGCACTACTGGAGCGTGTGGGTAGAGAAGCAGCCGGTCGAGGAATACATCAACGTAACCCCGCGCTTCATGTCCGAGTTCGGCCTGCAGGCCTGGCCGTCGCTGCGCACGGTCCGCGACTACGCGGGCGATGCGCCGCTGGCGGTGGACAGCGCGGTGGTAGTCGCGCACCAGAAGTTCCTGGCCGGCAAGGGCAACGAACGGATCCTCGATTACATCCGCATGCAGTACGGCGACCGGTCATTGCAGGAAGCGCGCGACTTCGACGACTTCGTCTACCTGAGCCAGGTGATGCAGGCCGAAGGCATCGAGCTGGCCGCGCTGCACCACCGCGCCAGCCGGCCGGTGACGATGGGTTCGCTGTACTGGCAGCTCAACGATGTCTGGCCCGGCGCGTCGTGGTCGGGCATCGACTGGTACGGGCGGCCCAAGGCGCTGCAGTTCCATGCACGGCGCTTCTTCGCACCGGTGGCGGTGGCCGCGCTGCGCAAGGACGGGAAGACGACGGTATCGCTGCTCTCCGACCGCACCCAGGCCACCCGCGGCGAACTGCGCATGCGGATCTTCGACCTCGACGGCAGGCTGCTGCGCGAACGCCGCACGCCGGTCGACCTGCCGGCGCTCACCGCCACCGCCGTGCTGCAGCAGGGCGATGCCGAGCTGCTCGGCGATGCCGATCCCAGGCGCACCGTAGCCGTGTTCGACCTGACCGTTGCGGGCGAACCGGCCTCGCGCGATGTCGTCTATTTCGCCGCCGCCAAGGACATCGCCTGGCCGGATCCGCAGCTGCAAACCGCGTTGCGCCGCGAGCCTGCCCCCGCGCAGGCGGGGGACGACCATTACCGCCTCGATCTGTCGGCGAAGGCGTTCGCGCGCGCGGTGTGGATCGACTTCGGCGAGCTCGACGCGGCCCTGCAGGACAACGCCCTGAGCCTGGTGCCGGGCGAAACCGTGTCGCTGCGCGTCGACGCGAGCGCTTCGCTTGCCGACCTGCGCAAGGCGCTGCGCGTGCGCTCACTCGCCGACACGCTGTCCCGCGACCAATGAACCCCTGTAGGAGCGGCGTGCGCCGCGAGCCTTTGAACCCAAGCGGTTTAGCAAAAGAACTCGCGGCTCACGCCGCTCCTACGGTCCAACTCCGCCCACAGGTGCTGCACCGATGACCGATACCCCCGCCCTCCCCGATTTCCGCAACCCCGAGACCCTGCGCGCGCACATCCGCCGGACCATGGCCTTCTATCATCCGCGCTGCATCGATCCGGCCGGCGGGTTCTTCCACTACTTCAAGGACGACGGCACGGTCTACGACGCCAGCCACCGGCACCTGGTCAGCAGCACGCGCTTCGTCTTCAACTATGCGATGGCAGCCAGCGAGTTCGCCGACGACCCCGCGCTGCGCAACGAGTACCTGCAAGCGGCCCGCCACGGCCTGGCCTATCTGCGCGAGAAGCATTACGACCCGGTCAGCGGCGGCTATGTGTGGACGATCCGCGACGGCGTACCGGAAGACACCAGCCAGCAATGCTATGGCGCCGCCTTCGTGCTGTTGGCCTATTCCACCGGACTGAAGGCAGGCATCCAGCAGGCGCGCGCGTGGATGGGTGAAGTCTGGGACCTGCTGGAAGCACGCTACTGGGAACCGCCGCACGGCCTGTACCGCGACGAAGCCACGCGCGACTGGGTGTTCTCAGACTATCGCGGCCAGAACGCCAACATGCACATGTGCGAGGCGATGCTCGCCGCGTACGAGGCCAGCGGCGAGCGCCGCTACCTGGACCGCGCGCTGCTGCTGGCCGACCACATGACCCGGCGCCAGGCCGACCTCGCCGACGGCCTGGTCTGGGAGCACTACGACCGCGACTGGAACGTGGACTGGGATTTCCATCGCGACGATCCGCGGCACCTGTTCAAGCCCTGGGGCTACCAGCCCGGCCACCAGACCGAATGGGCCAAGCTGCTGCTGATCCTCGACGGCCATCTGCGCGCGGCTGGCGAACCGCGGGACTGGCTGGTGCCCAAAGCGCGTGCCCTGTTCGACGAAGCCCTGGCCAAGTCCTGGGACGAAGAGTTCGGCGGCATGGTCTACGGCTTCGCGCCCGAACGCCTGCGCGCGCCCGGCGTGGAAGGGCGCACGCTCGCCGACGGCGAGACCTTCGTCTGCGACGAGGACAAATACTTCTGGGTGCAGGCCGAGTCCATCGCCACCGCTGCGCGCCTGGCCAAGGCCACCGGCGACGACAGCTACTGGCAGTGGTATGCACGTCTGTGGGAGTACGCCTGGAAACACATGATCGATCACCGATACGGCGCCTGGTATCGCCTCCTCGACCGCCAGAACCGCAAGTACAGCGACGAGAAGAGCCCGGCCGGCAAGACCGACTACCACACCATGGGCGCCTGCCACGACGTGCTGGCGGTGCTGCGCTCCCATGTCTGAGTTCCTGTATCGGCGCCCGATCGCGCTGCTGGTGCTATGCGCGGCGGCGGCAGGCGCAGCGCATGCCGGCGAAGCCGACTTCACGACCTCGTTCGAAGGCGGCGACCCACGCCCTGCTGCCATTGGCGCCAGCGGCGGCGTGCAGGTGGAGACCGGCAACGGCCCCGCGGCGCCGTACGCGGCGAAGAAAGGCGTGGGCTACAGCGGCCTGCACGCGCTGCGGTATCGCACGGAGCGCACCGGCGGCCGGCAGCGACTGTTCGAAGTGGACATTCCGGTCCAGGCCGACACCACGCTGTCGTGGCTGGTGCTGCCCGAGATCGTCGAAGGCGACGTCGCCGCATCCACCGGGGTCTCGCTCGACCTGCTGTTCGACGATGGCCAGCGCCTGTCGCAGCTGGAGGCGCACGACCAGCACGGCGTGCGGCTCGGTGCCGCGGCGCAGGCGGCGTCGAAGACCCTGTACCCGCAGCAATGGGCGCGCAAATCGGTGCGCCTGGGCGACATCGCCGCCCTGCGCGGCCGGCGGGTCCGCGCGGTCGAACTGGAAGTGGCGCCGGTGGGGGCGCAACCGGCGTCCGGCTGGATCGACGACATCGCCATCGCCGCGCAGCCGCGCGCGCAGGCGCAGCGCCCCTCCGATTACGTGCTGACCACACGCGGCACCCAGGCCAACGGCACGTTCTCGCGCGGCAACAACATCGCCGCCACGGCGATGCCGCATGGCTTCAACTTCTGGGTGCCGGTCACCGATGCGGGCGTGCTGAACTGGCTGTACCGCTGGAACGAGCACAACGGCCCCGACAACCGGCCGCGGCTGCAGGCGCTGGCGATCAGCCACCAGCCCAGCCCATGGATGGGCGACCGCCAGACGTTCCAGGTGATGCCCTCGGCGATGCGCGGCGTCCCCGATGCCGACCGGGAACGCAGGGCGCTGGCGTTCTCGCACGCCAACGAGTTGGCGCGCCCGCATACCTATCGCGTCGATTTCGACAACGGTATCCGCGCCGAGATCGCGCCCAGCGAACGGGCGGCGATCTTCCGCTTCCGTTTCCCCGCGGACGCCGAAGCCAACCTGCTGTTCGACAACGTGGACGAACGCGGCGGCCTGACCCTGGACGCGACGACCCAGACCCTGTCCGGCTATAGCGACACCCGCAGCGGCCTGTCCAACGGCGCGACCCGGATGTTCGTGTACGCGCGTTTCGACCAGCCCTGGGCCGCGAGCGGCGCGATCGACACTGGCCGGCCCACCGGCTACGTCAAGTTCAAGCCCGGCGCCGATGGCGAGGTGCGCATGCGCATCGCCACCTCGCTGATCTCGGTGGAACAGGCGCGGCGCAACCTGGAGATGGAGGTCGGCGATACCGGCTTCGACGCCGTGCGCGAACGCGCGCAGGCCGCCTGGGACACGCTGCTCGGACGGGTGCGGATCGACAGTGCCAGCGAGGACCAGCTCACCACCGTCTATTCCAACCTCTATCGCCTGTTCCTGTATCCGAACATCGCGCACGAGAACGTCGGCACGTCGGAGCAGCCCGACTGGCGCCACGCCGACCAGAACAGCTGGTCGAAGGAGGCCGCCGGCGGCGATGCGCAGCGCACCTCGGCGCAGGTGAAGCCCGGCAAGGTCTACGTCAACAACGGTTTCTGGGACACCTTCCGCACCACCTGGCCGGCATACGCGCTGTTCGTGCCCGAGCGTGCCGGCGAAATGGTGGATGGCTTCGTGCAGCAGTACCGCGACGGCGGCTGGGTCGCGCGCTGGTCCTCGCCAGGCTATGCCGACCTGATGGTGGGCACCAGTTCGGACGTGGCCTTCGCCGATGCCTGGCTCAAGGGCGTGCGCGGTTTCGATCCGCACCAGGCCTACACCGCGGCGCTGCGCAACGCGACCGCGGTGCCGCCGGTCGACAACGTCGGCCGCAAGGGCCTGGCGCGTTCGATGTATCGCGGCTATGCCGACACCGACGTGCACGAAGGCCTGTCGTGGACGCTGGAGGGCGCGCTCAACGACTTCGGCCTGGCGCAGCTGGGCGAGGCGCTGGCGGCCGAAAGCCAGGATCCGGCGCAGGCACAGCGTTACCGCGACGAAGCCGGCTACTTCCGCGCCCGCGCCGCCGGCTACGCGGTCATGTTCGACCCGGCCACCGGCTTCTTCCGGGGCCGCAATCCCGACGGGGCGTGGAGCGGGCCAGCCGCGAAGTTCGACCCGCGCGTGTGGGGCGGCGACTACACCGAAGCCAACGCCTGGACGTTCGCCTTCACCGCCGCCCACGACGGCGCCGGGCTGGCGTCGCTGTACGGCGGCCGCGACGGCCTGGCGCGCAAGCTCGACGCGTTCTTCGCCACGCCGGAAACCGCCCTGCCCGCCTATGCCGGCAGCTACGGGCAGGTGATCCATGAGATGACCGAGGCGCGCGACGTGCGCATGGGCATGTATGCGCACAGCAACCAGCCTTCGCACCACATCCCCTGGCTCTATGTCGACGCCGGGCAGCCGTGGAAGACCCAGGCGCTCACCCGCGAGATCCTGCAGCGGCTGTACCTGGGCAGCGAGATCGGCCAGGGCTATCCGGGCGACGAAGACAACGGCGAGATGTCGGCCTGGTACCTGTTCGCGATGCTCGGCCTGTACCCGCTGCGCATGGGCGCGCCGGAATACGCGATCGGCTCGCCGCTGTTCGAACGCGCCAGCGTGACCATGGACAACGGCAGGCGACTGACCGTGATCGCGCGCGACAACGGTCCGCAGAACATGTACGTGCAGTCGCTCAAGGTCAACGGCAGGGAGTGGACGCGTGCATGGCTGCCGCATGCGGAAATCGCGGGCGGTGGCACGCTGGAATTCCAGATGGGCCCGCAGCCGTCGGACTGGGGCAGCGCTGCGGCTGACCTGCCCGGTTCGCTGACCGCAGACGGCCAAGCTCCGTCCGGCCTGGTCGACACGCTCGCCCGCACGGCATCGGCGGTGGACGCCGGCGGCAAGGCGATGCCGGCGCTGGTGGACGACGATGCGATGACCACGTCCGTGCTGGCAGGGCCGGACGCATCGGTTCGGCTCAAGCCCGGGGCCGAGGCGCGGCCCATCTACTACTCCCTGACTTCGGGCGAGACCGCGCTGCCGTCGGCGAGCTGGGTACTGGAAGCGCGCAGCGGCGAAGGCGCGTGGACCGAACTGGATCGCCGCCAGAACGAGCGCTTCCACTGGCCTCGCCAGCTGCGCCCGTTCCGGATCGCGCAGCCCGGCAGCTGGCGCGAGTACCGCCTGCGTCCGCTGGAATCAGGGTCGATGGCGCTTGCGGAGGTCGAACTGCTGCAGCCCACGCCGTGATTGCGTCGGGCAACATTCGCCGAGCTCCGCGCACCGGCCCACGCCGGGCGCGCGGTTTTCGCTAGAATGCGCGGTCCGCGCCCGTAGCTCAGCCGGATAGAGTAGTGGCTTCCGAAGCCATTGGTCGGGGGTTCGAATCCCTCCGGGCGCGCCAACGGTCTTCGTGGCCAAACCTCAATGAAAGCGGCCCCACGGCCGTCCAAGGTGGATCGTGCGGAACTACGACCTGGACTTCCTGAAGAAATTCTCGCTGGTCATCGCCTTCCTGTCGGCGGTGACGCTGGGCCTGATCCTGCTAGCGCACCAGCTGCAAGGCGTGCTGCCGCAGGAAGTGTCGGCGGCGGCGGCCAAGCGCCAGCAGGAGCGGATCGCGCCGGTCGGCGCGGTCTATGCCGGTGCCACCGGTGCGGCGCAGCAGGCGGCCGCGGTGGCCGCGTCCGCCGCCAAGGCAGCCGCCCAGGTGGCCTACGGCGGCACCACCGACGGTTCGGTCATCTTCGGCAACCTGTGCACCGGCTGCCATACCTCGGGGGCCGGCGGTGCGCCGACCATGGCGGCGGCACAGTGGGCCAGCCGCATCGCCCAGGGCAAGGACACGCTGCACAAGCACGCCATCGAGGGTTACACCGGCAGCGCAGGCGTGATGCCGCCCAAGGGCGGTAATCCGGCGCTGACCGACGAGCAGGTGATCGCCACGGTCGACTGGATGCTCGAGAACCTGAAGTAGTCCGGTTTTCGACCGCATTGGCTCCGCAACGCCGCCTCCGGGCGGCGTTGTCGCTTGCGGCCGGCATCTCCGCCGCCCCGCAGCCGGGACCCCTGATCGCCGCACGATGCGATGTCGCACACGTCCGCGACCGCGCTCCCGGCGCGCCGCGGCTGGATCGCGAACGACTTCGTCACCACGCCGGGTATGATCCGGCGCGCATGTCCCTCCCCGTCTTTCCCGACTCGTCGAGCGCCATCACGCTCGCCGGCCCCGCCGGCGCGCTGGAGGCTGCGGTCGACCTGCCCGAGCCCGACGTCGCCACCCTGCCGCTGGTGGCGATCGTCTGCCATCCGCTGCCGACCGAGGGCGGCACGATGCACAACAAGGTCGTGACCATGGTCGCGCGCTCGCTGCGCGAGCTCGGCGCGACCACGGTGCGGTTCAACTTCCGCGGCACCGGCGCCTCCGAAGGCCGCTTCGATGAAGGCGCGGGCGAGGTGGAGGATCTCAAGGCCGTGGCCGCATGGGTGCGCAGCCGGCGCCCGGACGATGCGCTGTGGCTGGCCGGTTTCAGCTTCGGCGCCTACATCTCGCTGCTCGCGGCCGCGGAGCTGCGGCCCGACCTGCTGATCTCGATTGCCCCGCCCGCGGGACGCTGGGACTTCGACGGGATCGCGGTGCCGACCATGCCCTGGCTGGTGATCCAGGGCGAGGCCGACGAGATCGTGGATCCGGAAGCCGTCTACGCCTGGCTGGCAGCGCTGAAATCGGATGCCCAGCTGGTGCGCATGCCCGACACATCGCATTTCTTCCATCGCAAGCTGATGGACCTGCGCGGCGCGATCAAGCACGGGGTCAAGCCCTACCTGCCCCTGCCATCGCGAAACGGCGCATGACGCGGGCTGTGTATCGCCCATCGCTGCACCCGGTGCAGAGCCGGGGAATGCCGATCCTGAAAACGGGTGCGCATGGCGACTGAACCGGCGCCTGCACGCGCGCCCGTCCAAAGCCCTTCGGCCGCGTACGCCGCCGGCGTAGCCCGCGGCGACTGGCAGGACGACCCCGCGCAGCACCTGGCGCTCGCCGACCTCGACCGCATCCATGCCGCGCTCCAGGGCGGGCCGATGCGTGGCGGCCTGTTCGGGCGCCTGTTCGGATCGGCGTCGGATGACGATGCGATCCAGGGGCTGTATCTCTGGGGCGGTGTGGGCCGCGGCAAGACCTTCCTGGTCGACCTGTTCTACGCCAGCCTGACGATGGCGGAGAAACAGCGCACCCATTTCCACCGTTTCATGCGCGAGGTGCACGAGCGCCTGCGCGCGCATGCGGGCGAGCGCGATCCGCTGGCGCGCATCGCCAAGGAATGGCGCCAGCGCCTGCGCGTCCTGGTGCTGGACGAATTCTTCGTCAGCGACATCGGCGATGCGATGCTGCTGGGGCGATTGCTGGACAAGCTGTTCGAGCAGGGCGTGGTGCTGGTGACGACCTCCAACACGCCGCCGCGCGAGTTGTACCGGGACGGCCTGCAGCGCGCCCGCTTCGAGCCGGCGATCGCCCTGATCGAACGCCATTGTCGGGTGCTCGAACTCATCAGCGATACCGACTACCGCCTGCGCGCGCTGACCCGCTCGCCGGTGTACCGCGCGCCGCTGGATCCGCAGTCGGAGGCCTGGCTGGAGCAGCGCTGGCACGATCTCGGCGGCGACAGCCTCACCGGGGCGGAGCATCGCGACGCCGGCATCCTGATCGAGGGTCGGCGCATCCCGGTGCGGGCGCGCAGCCGCGGCTTGACCTGGTTCGATTTCCAGGCGCTGTGCGAAGGCCCGCGCTCGGCCAGCGACTACATCGAGATCGCGCAGGAGTTCCATACCGTGCTGCTTGGTGGCATTCCGGTGCTGGACGACACCCGCAACGACGCCACCCGCCGCTTCGTCACCCTGGTCGACGAGCTGTACGACCGCCACGTCAACCTGGTGTGCACCGCCGAAGCCGCGCCTATGCAGCTGTATGCGGGGTCGAAGCTGGCGGCCGCCTTCGAGCGCACTGCCTCGCGCCTGATCGAGATGCAGTCGGCCGAGTACCTGGCGCGCGAGCACCGGCCATAGGCGGCGAGCGGATCGCCGCGAGGGAGCGCAACGCTAGCCGGCGCCGCGAACCCATACCAGCGCCGCGCACAACAGCAAGCCGCCACCAGCGAGCCGGTGCACGAGGCCGCGCGGTAATCCAGCCAGTGCGTCGCTGTGACGCAACCGTCGCACGGCCAGCACCAGCAGGGCGAACCAGGTCAGGTTGAGCAGCTCGAACCATGCGCCCAGCCGGTAATAGCCCTGCATCGCCGGGACTGCGGCCGGATCGAGGAACAGCGGAAAGAACGCAGCGAAGAACAGGATTGGCTTGGGGTTGGACAGGGTCAGCAACAGGCCGCGCAGCGCGTCGCCGGCATGCGCCCGCTGCGCGGCGGTCGCGGCGGCGGCGGGCGCGCCGGCCGCGCGCAGCAGGCCGATGCCGAGCCAGGCCACGTAGAGCGCGCCGACGATCCGGACCGCATCGAGCAGGTTCGGCCAGCGCTCCACCAACACAGCCACGCCCAGACCGGAGAGCACGATCAGCACCACGTCGCCGGCCACGATCCCCGCCACCGCGGCGACGGCCGCGCGGGTCGAGGCATGGGCCCGGCCGGCCACGAACAGCGTCGCCGGTCCGGGCACCACGATCACCAGCGCCGAGGCGAACAGGAACGAGGCGAACTGCGCCGCGCCGCTCATGCCGCGGACTGCGTCTGATTGGCGGCATCTGCATGCAGACGGATCTGCGCGTCCAGCCAATCGCCGGTATGTGCGAAGCGATAGCCCAGCGCGCGGGCGCGCGTGGTGTCCAGCACATAGGGTGTTGCGAAGTCGAATGCGCTGAGCGCCGCTGGCGGATGCGCGCCGGGAACCGGTTCGCAACGCACCGGCCGGCCGATCACGGCGCCAACGCGCCGATGCAGGTCCAGCGCAGACAGCGCTCCCGTATCCGCGGCATTGATCGGCCCGGTGAATCCGGCTTCGCCCGCCCAGCGCAGGAAATCGGCAATGCCCTGGGCGTGGATGAAGGAACTGGCCCCGGGCGGCTGCGAATGCCGCAGCACCTCGCCGCGCCGCACCCGCGCCACGTAGCCGGCCAGGCGGCCGGTGAAATCGTCCAGCCCGGACAGCACATGCCCGATCCGTACCGCAACCACGGGCAGCGCCGGATGGCGGTGGAACCAGGCCTCGGCCTGGCGTTTGCCCAGGTCGTAATCGACCTCGGCCCGCGCCGGGTCGTCCCAGGGATGATCGAGGCCGATCTCCACCGTCGACAGGTCCAGGTCGTCCTCGCCGAAGGCAGCGCGCCCGGCGGCGCGCAGCGGGCGGTAGACCTCGATCGTCGAGGCCATCAGATAACGATCCACCCGGCCGGCGAACACGGCAGTGGAAATCGCGGCATCGCGCGGGCTGTAGCACATCTGGTCGTAGACCAGATCCCAGGCGGTGCGCTCGAATGCGGCCGCCATCGCCTTCCGGTCGCGCCGGTCGATCCGGATCCGCTGGACGCGACCGCCGAACGGATCGGCGGCCCGGCCACGGGTGGCCAGGGTGACCGCATGACCCGCCTCGAGCAGGCCCTCGACCAGTCGCAGGCCAAAGAATCGGGTGCCCCCGATGACCAGAATCCGCTTGCTCATGAGAAATCTCCGTTTGCGCTGGTGGCATGATCCGGGTGCTTTCAGGGCGCGACAAACGAGAATTTCGAGCTATAAGGCTAAGAATTACTTATGCTCAGGCCATGCCGACCCCGCTTCGTTCGCTCTCCGGCCTGATCGATTTCGATGCCGCGGCCCGCTGGGGCAGCTTCCGGCTGGCTGCGGTGGAACTGCACAAGACCGCGGCCGCGGTCAGCCAGCAGGTGCGACAACTCGAGCAGGCGCTGGGCTTCGCCCTGTTCCAGCGTCATCCGCGTCAGATCGAGCTGACCGACAAGGGCCGCGAGCTGGCCGCGACCGTCGCGCGCCTGCTCGTCGAGCTGCGCGGTCGGGTCGGGGCGCTGCAGGAAGTCGGGGCCGAAGCGGTGCTGCGGGTGTCGACCACCCACTCGTTCGCGATGAAGTGGCTGGTGCCGCGTCTGCACCGGTTTTCGGCGCGGCATCCCGCGCTGGACCTGCGCCTGGAAGCCACTGACGCGGTGGTGCCGCTGGAACCGGGGCGCTGCGATCTGGCGATCCGCTATGCGCGCCTCGATGCGCACGACCCCGCGGAATTGCTGCTGCGCGAACAGTTGGTGCTGGTCCATGCGCCCGGATTGCCGGGGACCCGGGCACCGGACGGCGGCACGGTCGGGTTGGCCACGCTGCTGCAGCTGCCGCTGCTGTACGAGGAAAGCCCAGCCCGCTGGCTGGCATGGCTGCAGGCCAATCACCTGCCGGTGCGGCGCTACGACTTCGCCCGCGGCTACAGCCACGGCGGGCTGCTGGTGCAGGCCGCCGTGGCCGGTCTGGGGCTGGCGCTGGTGCCACTGGCGCTGGCGGGTGAGGACATCGCGCAGGGACGGTTGCAGCGGGTGCCCTCGCGGGCGTTGCCGGCCGGCTATGGCTATCGGCTGCACTATGCGGATGCGGCGCGCGAGCTGCCGCGGGTGGTCGCCTTCATCGATTGGCTGCGCGTGGAGGCCGCCGGGGCGGGCGAGATCGACGGTTAACTGCAACCGTATGGTTGCATTTTTCGGCGTCCCGCCTAGGCTGTCGGTACCCAACCTGGAGGCGGCACATGACCGCGACCGACCGCATCGAACGCAGCATCGTGCTCAAGGCCCCGCGCAGCCGGGTCTGGCAGGCCCTGACCCACGCGCCGGAATTCGGAACCTGGTTCCGTGCCCATCTGGACGACCAGGTGTTCGTGCCCGGCCGCCAAGCACGCGGCGCGATCGCCTATCCCGGCTACGAGCACCTCACCATGGAGGTGACCGTCGAGAAGATGGAGCCCGAGCATCTGTTCTCGTTTCGCTGGCATCCCTATGCGGTGGAGCCCGGCGTGGATTACTCGGCCGAACCCACGACCCTGGTCGAGTTCAGGCTGCAGGACACCGATGCCGGCGGCACCCTGCTGACCGTAGTCGAATCCGGCTTCGATGCCATCCCATCCCATCGCCGCGACGAGGCCTATCGCATGAACAGCGGCGGCTGGGAGGAACAGATGCGCAACATCGCGTCCCACTTGCACGAGGAGGCGTAAGGATGGCCCGCCGCGCCGCCACTTTCCTGATGTTCCAGAACGGCGACTCCGAAACGGCGATGCGGTTCTACGTGTCGCTGTTCGAGGGTGCGCGCATCAACCGGCTCGAACGCTGGGTCGCGGGCGAACCCGGCGCCGAAGGCACGATCAAGCTGGCCGAATTCGAACTGGCCGGCCACCGCCTGCTGTGCAGCGACAGTCCGGTACGGCACGCCTTCGGCTTCACGCCTGCGCTCTCGCTGTTCATCGACTGCGACGGCGCCGACGAGCTCGACCGCGTGTTCGCGCAGCTGGCCGACGGCGGCCAGGTACTGATGCCCGTGGATAACTACGGCTTCAGCCAGCGCTTCGGCTGGTGCAACGACCGCTACGGCGTGTCATGGCAACTCAACCTGAACTGAGCGCGGCGTCCGGACTCGCCGAACACGCGCCGGTCTTCGCCGCGCTCGGCGATGCCACCCGGCTAAAGCTGGTGGCGCTGCTGTGCGCCGGCGGCGCGCTGTCGATCGCCCAGCTCACCGCCGCCACTGACCTGACCCGCCAGGGCGTGACCAAACATCTGCAGGTCCTGGCAAATGCGGGCCTGGTGCATGACGTGAAAGTCGGGCGCGAACGCCGCTGGCGGCTCGAACCCACGCAGCTGCAACTGGCGCGCGCCTCGCTCGAACGCATCGCAGGGCAATGGGACGATGCGCTGCTGCGGCTGCAGCAGCTGGTCGAAAACACGCCCTGAAGCCGCTGCGCGCGCGGGAACGCACGTGCCTCGATTAGGATGCGGTGGTCCGCCCAAAGGAATCCGCATGCATCGTCTCCGTGTTGTCGCCCTCGTCGCCGCGCTGCTGAGCACGCCCGTCTTCGCCCAGGAACGCGCTGAAGTCGCCAGCGCCGCGCAGAAGCTGCAGCCCGAAGTCCTGGCCTGGCGTCGCGACATCCACCAGCATCCGGAACTCGGCAACCGCGAGGTGCGCACGTCCAGGCTCGTCGCCGACCATTTGCGCGAGCTCGGCCTGGAGCCGAAGACCGGCATCGCCACCACCGGCGTCACCGCGATACTCAAGGGCGGAAAGCCCGGCCCGCGCATCGCGCTGCGCGCGGACATGGATGCGCTGCCGGTGACCGAGCGCACCGATGTGCCGTTCGCTTCCAAGGCCACCGCCACGTTCCGCGGCGAGACCACCGGCGTGATGCATGCCTGCGGCCACGATGCGCATACCAGCATCCTGATGGGCGTGGCCGAGGCGCTGGTGGCGATGAAGGACGAACTGCCGGGCGAGGTGCTGCTCGTGTTCCAGCCGGCCGAGGAAGGCCCGCCCGACGGCGAGGAAGGCGGCGCCGAGCAGATGCTCGTAGAGGGCATCTTCCGCGACTTCAAGCCCGAGGCGGTGTTCGGCCTGCATGTGTTCAGCACCGTGCAGGCCGGTCAGATCGCGGTGCACAGCGGCCCGACCATGGCCGCGTCGGACCGCTTCAACATCGTGGTCAAGGGCCGCCAGACCCACGGCTCGCGCCCCTGGGGCGGGATCGATCCAGTGGTGGCCGCCGCCGACCTGATCGGCAGCGCGCAAAGCATCGTCAGCCGGCGCCAGAACATCTCCAAGCTGCCGGTGGTGGTGAGCTTCGGCGCGATCAAGGGCGGCATCCGCTACAACATCATTCCCGACAGCGTCGAGCTGGTCGGCACCATCCGCAGCTTCGACGAGGGCATGCGCCAGGCGGTGTTCGCCGACCTGAAAAACGTGGCCGAACACGTCTCGGCCGCGCACGGGGCCACGGTCGACGCCAAGGTGCCCGACACCAAGGGCAATCCGGTCACGGTCAACGACCCCGCACTGACCGCGCGCATGCTGCCGAGCCTGGAGAAGGTGGCAGGCCAGGGCAATGTCGTCGATCCCGGCCTGACCATGGGCGCGGAGGATTTCTCGTTCTACGCCAAGGAAGTGCCGGGGCTGTTCTTCTTTGTGGGCGCCACACCCAAGGGCCAGGATCCGATGAAGGCACCGAGCAACCACTCGCCCGAGTTCTTCCTCGACGAGTCGGCGCTGGATCTGGGCCTGCGCGCGCTGCTGCAGGTGAGCCTGGACTACCTGCACGGCACCAACCCGCCCCCCGCTGGCTGACATGCTGCCCCTATAGGAGCGGCGTCAGCCGCGAGCACTTTGCGCATCCTGGCTTTCGATCACCAGTGCGCGACTGAAGCCTCCCCACGAAAGGCTGGATAATCGCGGCATGACCGCCGCAGAACTCCCGCTCGGCCGCGACGTCGCGTACCCGACCCACTACGACCCTGGCCTGCTGTTTCCGATCGCGCGCAGCATCGGTCGAAGCGCCCTGGGCCTCGCAGGCTCGCTGCCGTTCATCGGTGTGGACCGCTGGCATGCCTACGAGCTGTCGTGGCTGGATGCGCGCGGCAAGCCACGGGTGGCGACCGCGACGTTCACCGTGCCGTTCGATTCGCCCAGCCTGATCGAATCCAAGTCGCTCAAGCTCTATCTCAACTCGTTCAATGCGCACCGCGTGGCCAACGAGCTGGGGCTGCGCGACCTCATCGTCGCCGACCTGTCGCGCGCGGCCGGTGCGCCGGTGCGGTTCGACTTCGGCCTGCCACCCATCGACACAGGCTCCGGCGACGACCGGTCGATCGACGCGATCGAACTCGACATCGATCGTTACGGCCCACCCGATCCGTCTCAGCTGCACAGCGGGGGCGAGGAGGTGACCGAAGTGCTGGTGTCCGGCCTGCTCAAGTCGAACTGCCCGGTGACCGGACAGCCGGACTGGGCCAGCGTACGCATCGCCTACCGCGGTCCATGCATCGATCGCGCAGGGCTGCTGCGCTACCTGGTGAGCTTCCGCGATCACGCCGACTTCCACGAACAGTGCGTGGAGCGCATCTTCAGCGACCTCCTGACCCGCTGCGCGCCGCGGTCGCTGTCGGTGGAAGCGCGCTACACCCGTCGCGGCGGATTGGACATCAATCCGTGGCGGGCCACGCCGGACGTCCCCGCGCCCGCATCGCAGCGCGACTCGCGGCAATGAATCGCGCCCGCGAAGCTCACGCCATACCTATGCTTTCTTAACATCCGCCATGGGACGCTTCCGTGCCGATTTCGAGGCACGAGGAGTCCCCCATGGCAAACCCGAAAGATCCCGAGTCGCTGTCGCTCGCCGGCAGCAGCGCCCCCCGCAACAAGCCGGACTTCTCCAACGTGAAGGGCGGCTCCGACACCGTGCGCGACACCAGCGGCGGCGGCGGTAGCGGCAAGCCCGATTTTTCCAACGTGCAGGGCGGCTCCGACACCGTGGCCGATACCGGCGGCGGTGGCGGCCAGCAAAGCTACACCGTGGAGAAAGGCGACAACTTGTCCGCCATCTCCAAGCGGTTCTACGGCAAATCGAAATACTGGAAGCAGATCTACGAGGCCAACCGCGACACCATCGAGAATCCCGACCTGATCTATCCGGGCCAGACGATCAAGCTGCCGGCGATCGATACCGACGGCGATGGCGACAGCGGCGACTGAATCGGCCGGCTGCATCCGCATTCCACCCCTCTCAAAGGAGTTTTCCGCATGAACCGCAATCGCCTTTCCCTGGTCCTGGCCACCGCACTGGCGGGCAGCATCGCCCTGGTCGGCTGCAAGAAGAAGGAAGAGCCGGTCATTACCCCGCCGGCCGCCGAGACTCCGGCGCCCGCGCCGACCGAACCGGCGCCTGCTCCGGCAGCGACCACCACCGTGAGCAGCGTCGACCTGGGCAATGCCATCGGCGCGGACAACAAGATCGCCTCGCCGATCAGCACATTCGCCACCAGCGACAAGATCTATGCCTCGGTCGCCAGCGACGGCCCCAATGCCGGCAAGCTCTCGGCCAAGTGGACCCATATCGACAGCAACCAGACGGTACACGAGGAAAGCAAGGACATTCCCGCCGGTCCGCAGGTGACCCAGTTCGAAATCAGCAAGCCGGACGGCTGGCCGGCCGGCAAGTACAAGCTGGAAGTCTCGCTGGACGGCGCCGTGGTCCAGACCCGCGAATACGAGGTCAAGTGACCTCGCGCAAAGCGTGAGGTCATCCCCGCGCAGGCGGGATCCAGAACCAGGCGCGACCATCCCCGCGCAGAGCCTGCCCCCAGCAAAAGCGGGGCAGGGATCAAGCTTCGAACAATTTTCCGCGAAGGCGGCAAGCCGGGCGCGACGCGAGTCGCGCCCTTTTTTTATTTCCCCGCACGCCGGTAGAGACCGTCGAAGCTCGTGGTCCAGGTCTGGCCGTCGTCCTTGGAGGTTTCCCACAGCTGACGCACGCTGCCATCGGCATTGGGCGTCCAGCTGATGCGCTCACGTTGGGCCGGGCCGGTTGATGGGTCCGTCTTTTCGCGGGTGCCGGCCAGGACCATGCGCTCGCCTTCCAGGCCACCTTGCAGATGCAGGCGGACGCCGGACTGGTCGACCCAGAATTGCTCCCAACGACCGGTGGTCGCGTTGTAGAGGTTGAAGCTCTTGCCCGCGAAGCCGGTGGCGCCGGTCCAGTTCTCGAAGATCACGCAGGCCTCGAGGATCCGTTCCACCCGGCTCTGCCCCGCCTTGGTCCCATCGCGTTTGTGGACGTCCCACTCGCCAACCCAGAAATCGAACTGGCGGTGCGCGGGCGTCGCACACGGCGCCGGCGCTGCCGCGGGCGCCTGGGCTGCGGCGGACGAGACCATGAACATGCTGGGGAACAGGAACAGGCGCGAAAAACGCTGCATGGTGCGACCCTTGTGGAAGGCCTGCGCCTAGCCTACGCCAGGGCGCGGCGCAGTAAGCGTGGCGACGACGCTTTCGGCCGACCCCGCAAAACGCGAAAATGGCCGGCCCGGCGCCTTGCGCTCGAATCCGCTTCCTTTCCCCCGGACACATATCCCGATGACCGAGACGCCCAAGATCCTGTACACACTGACCGACGAGGCGCCGTTCCTGGCCACCGCCTCGCTGCTGCCGATCGTGCAGGCCTTCACCGCCCCGGCGGGCATCACGGTGGAATCGCGCGACATATCCCTGGCGGCGCGGATCCTGGCGCAATTCGGCGATGTGCTCGGCGACGCACAGCGCGCCACCGACGACCTGGCCGAACTCGGCCAACTGGCCACCACGCCGGAGGCCAACATCATCAAGCTGCCCAACATCAGCGCGTCCGAGCCGCAGCTCAAGGCTGCGATCGCCGAACTGCAGCAGCAGGGTTACGCGATCCCGGACTATCCCGAAGACGCGAAGACCGACCACGACAAGGACATCAAGGCCCGCTACGACCGGGTCAAGGGCAGCGCGGTCAACCCGGTGCTGCGCGAGGGCAATTCCGACCGTCGCGCGCCGGCCTCGGTCAAGGCTTACGCGCGCAAGCATCCGCACCGCATGGGCAAGTGGAGCGCCGACAGCAGGACCCACGTCGCGCATATGGAAGCCGGCGATTTCTTCGGCAGCGAACAGTCGGTCGTCGTGCCGCAGGCCTGCAGCGTGCGGATCGAATTCACCGCCGACAACGGCAGCTGCTTCCCGCTGCGCGCGCCGCTGCAGCTGCAGGCCGGTGAGGTGATCGACGCGGCGTCGATGAGCGCGGCCGGGCTCGCTGGTTTCATCGATGCGCAGCTCCAGGACGCCAAGGCGCAGGGCGTGCTGTTTTCGCTGCACCTGAAGGCGACGATGATGAAGATCAGCGACCCGATCATGTTCGGGATCGTGGTCTCGCGCTTCTACCGCGAAGCGCTGGAAAAGCATGCCGACGCGCTCGAACAGTTGGGCTTCGATCCGGGCAACGGCATCGGCGACCTGTACGCGCGCCTGCCCGGGCTACCCGAAGCCGCGCGCGCGCAGATCGAGGCCGACCTCGCCGCGGTGTACACGCAGCGCCCGGGTCTGGCGATGGTCAATTCGGACAAGGGCATCACCAACCTGCACGTGCCCAGCGACGTGATCGTGGACGCGTCGATGCCGGCGATGATCCGCGACGGCGGCCGCATGTGGAACGCGCAAGGCGAACTGCAGGACACCAAGGCGGTGCTGCCCGACCGCTGCTACGCATTGATCTACCAGGCGGTGATCGACGACTGCAAGGCGCACGGCGCCTTCGACCCGGCCACCATGGGCAGCGTGCCCAATGTCGGCCTGATGGCGCAGAAGGCCGAGGAATACGGCAGCCACGACAAGACCTTCCAGATGCCCGGCGCGGGCACCGTGCGCGTGGTCGACGAGGCGGGCAAGGTGCTGATGGAACACCGCGTGGGTGCCGGCGACATCTGGCGCATGTGCCAGACCAAGGACGCGCCGATCCGCGACTGGGTCAAGCTGGCGGTGACCCGCGCGCGCCTGAGCAACACACCCGCGGTGTTCTGGCTGGACAAGGCGCGCGCGCACGATGCCAACCTGATCGCCAAGGTCGAGACCTACCTCGGCGAACACGACACCTCGGGCCTGGATATCCGCATCCTCGCGCCGTTCGACGCGATGGCGCTTTCGCTCGCGCGCATCCGCGCCGGCAAGGACACGATCTCGGTCACCGGCAACGTGCTGCGCGACTACCTCACCGATCTGTTCCCGATCATGGAGCTGGGTACCAGCGCCAAGATGCTGTCGGTGGTGCCGTTGATGGCCGGTGGCGGTCTGTTCGAGACCGGCGCCGGCGGCAGTGCGCCCAAGCATGTGCAGCAGTTCATCGCCGAAAACTATCTGCGCTGGGATTCGCTGGGCGAATTCCTGGCCCTGGCCGCATCGCTGGAACACCTGGCCGACACCACCGGCAACGCCCGCGCAAAAGTGCTGGCCGACGCGCTGGATGCCGCCAACGCGCAATTCCTCGACAACGACAAGTCGCCCAGCCGCAAGCTCGGCGGCATCGACAATCGCGGCAGCCACTACTACCTCGCCCTGTACTGGGCGCAGGCGCTGGCGGCTCAGGATGCCGACGCGGAACTGAAGGCGCGCTTCCAGCCTGTTGCGAAGGCACTCGCCGAAAACGAAGCGCAGATCGTCGCCGAACTGATCGCCGTGCAGGGCACGCCCGTGGACATCGGGGGCTACTACCGACCCGACATGGCCAAGCTGTCGCAGGCGATGCGGCCGAGCCCGACGCTCAATACGGCGTTGGCCACGCTGGGGTCGCGCTAGCGCAGCGTCCATAGGCTGCGACGCCATCCTCGAAGGGGCGCGCGGGCGCCCCTTGCTTCATCCGCTTCCATTCCCGGGATAGCACGACGCGATCTGCCCTAGCGGATCAGCGGAACGCCGAGAGTGCGATCGAATCGACTGCGACCCACCCTGGTCCGTGCTGTGCTCGGTCCACGGCCTGTGCGTGGTCGGCGTGATACCGGCTGGACTTCGATGGATTCCGCCTGTGCGCGCCCATCGCCGGGCTCGGTGAGCGCGGGTCGCAATTGCGAGCCAGGCCCGACAGCGGTTGGATGCATGCATTCATGTCAGCCTCCAGGTGTATTGCCAGGGCCGGACCTCGGGCGTCGGCGCGTTCACAGCGCCTGCGCAGGCTTGGACGCCGCGTCCCATACGCCGGCGACGTCGAAATGCTCGACGGTCTTGCGGAAGTCGAGCAGGTAGTCCTTATCCTCGTCGTAATAACGCGCCAGTTCGATCTGCTTGCCGGCGAAGGCTTCGATCGATTCACGCCGGTCCCACAGGGTCAGCAATGCGAACTCGGTGCGGCCGTTATGCCTCTGACGCAGCAGCCACACGCCCAGGTTGCCGGGCGTGGCGCGATAGTCGCGCACGCCGGTGGCCTGCAGCAGCTGTTCGTAGGCGTCCGCATCCTCGGTGCGGGTCTCGCCGCGCCAGAGCCTGGCGATCATCGCGGTGGGCCTAACCGCAGGCCACGCAGTCGCGCAGCTGCAGTTCGTCGTTCGCGGCGAGTTGTTCGAACGGCTCTTCCAGGTCCAGGTTGTGGCCCGCGTGCATCGGCCGTCCGCCGAGGAACTGCAGATGCTGCAGCAGGCCAAGGCCGGAACCGGCTGGCTCAGAGGCGGACGCGGCCCGCGCGTGCCAGCGTTCGCCGGCGGTGCGGTTGCCGAGCGGTGCGAAATCGGCGTCCAGGTCGTCCGGACGGGTGAAATGGCCTTCCAGGAACATCAGGCCCTTGAACAGATTCATGGTGCGCTCCTTGGGCGTTCGCAGATGCGGGATTGCCTCTGTTTCTTGAACGTAGTAGAAGGTAAACCCATCCCGTCGGCCCTTAAAGCGATGCTTTTGCAAGGAAGATTTGAATGAAATTCAAGTCATGAGCCGCCTGCCCCTGCACGCCCTGCCCGGTTTTGTCGCCGCCGCCCGTGCCGGCAACCTTTCGCGCGCGGCCGAATCGATGCATCTGACCGTCAGCGCCCTAAGCCATCAGATCAAGGCCCTGGAGGAACGGCTCAATCGCACCTTGTTCGTGCGCGGGGCGCGCGGGATCGCGCTGACCGAGGACGGGCGCCGGCTGCTGGAGAGGATCGGCCCGCACTTCGACGCCATCGAAGACGCGCTGCGCCCCTATGCCGCGCGCCGCGACGACGTGCTCACGATCAGCGTGACGCCGTCGGTGGCCTCGGCCTGGCTGGTGCCGCGACTGGGCGGCTTCCTGGCCGCGCACCCGGAAATCGAAGTCAGCGTGCTCTCCGATACCGCCTTGGTCGACTTCGCCCGCGACACCCATATCGATGCGGCCCTGCGCATCGGCCTGGGCGACTGGGCCGGCCTGCAGGTGGAGCTGCTGTTCGACGAGTGGCTGCTGCCGGTGGCCAGTCCTGCCCTGATCGAACGCCAGGGCGGCCTGCCCACGCTCGAGGGTCTGCGCGACTGGCCGCTGCTGGGCGATCCGGACGACGAATGGGATCACTGGTTCGCCCAGCACGGCCTGCCGCCGGCGAAGCGCTACGTGGCGACGTTCAACGACTCCGAGGCCCAGAATCGCGCCGCCCGCGACGGGGTGGGTGTGGCGCTGGGACGGCTGACCCGGGCGCGGCTGCTGCTCGAGTCCGGGCAGCTGGTCGCGTTGGCCGCACAACCCACGCCGGCCAGCTACGGTCACTACCTGGTCTACCCGCCGCGCTCGGCGGCGCATGGCGGGCTGCAGCGGTTCCGCACCTGGCTGCTGGAGCAGGCGCGCGAACATGCCGAGGCGGCGTCGCGGCCGGTGCGCTGAGGCAGCGATGGCGGTGGGCATGCGCATCGCCGAGAATCGGGGTTCTTCCCCAAACCGGTGTCCAGACATGCTCCGCATTGCCGCGCTTGCCGCCAGCCTCGCCCTCGTCGCCTGCGCCCAGACCGCTGAAACTGCCGGCCCGGAACCTGCTGCCGCGACCGCGCCCGAGCCCGCCGCGGACAGCGCACGCCAGAGCGATCCATTGCTCGCGGCCGTCGCCGGCAGCTGGCGCACTCCGGCCAATGTGGCCCGCGACGTCTACCGCCACCCGCGCGAGACCCTGCAGTTCTTCGGTCTGCAGCCCGACCAGACCGTGGTGGAAATCACCCCGGGCGGTGGCTGGTATGCCGAGATCCTGGCGAAGTATCTGCGCGACTCGGGCACCTATGTCGCGGCCGTGGTCGACCCCATGGCGGTGGCCGAAGGCAAGGACCGCGACTACCAGAACAGAAGCAAGACCGGGCTGGAAGCCAAGTTCGCCGCCGCCCCCGCGCAGTTCGACAAGGCGCAGGTCGTGGCTTACGACCCGAAGGCGCCCGCGTTCGGCGCGCCGGATTCGGCCGATCGCGTGCTGACCTTCCGCAACGTCCACAACTGGCGCATGGACGGCGTGGCCGAAGCCATGTTCCGGGGCTTCTTCCAGGTGCTCAAGCCAGGCGGCGTGCTGGGTGTGGTCGAGCATCGCGCCGCAGCCGACGTTCCCGCGGACGATGACAGCGGCTACGTGAGCGAAGCGCAGGTGATCGCGCTGGCCCAGGCGGCGGGCTTCCAGCTCGAGGAGAAGAGCGAGATCAACGCCAATCCGAAGGACACCAAGGACCACCCCAACGGCGTGTGGACCCTGCCGCCGGCGAACCGTCACGACCCCGAAGACGACCCCAAGTACAAGGCCATCGGCGAGAGCGACCGGATGACGCTGCGGTTCGTGAAACCGCGCCGCGAGTAACCGCACGCGCGAAACCACGTGTGCCGCCGCAGCGGCGGACAGCACCCGCATGCTCATCGCCTTCAACAAACCCTATGGCGTGCTGTGCCAATTCACCGACCGCAGTACCCCACCCCGGCCGACGCTGGCCGGGTTCGGGCTGCCGCCGGACGTCTATCCTGCGGGCCGCCTGGACCACGACAGCGAAGGCCTGTTGCTACTGACCGATGACGGCGCGCTGGCGCACCGGCTGACCGCGCCGCGCCACAAGCTGCCCAAGACCTATTGGGTCCAGGTCGAGGGCCAACCGGAAGAAGACCAGCTGCGCGCCTTGCGGGCGGGCCTCGAGCTCGGCGACGGGAAGACCCTGCCGGCGCGCGCGCGCCGCATCGCGCCACCGGACCTGTGGCCGCGCGATCCGCCCGTGCGCTTCCGCAAGACCGTCCCCGATGCCTGGATCGAACTGGTGCTGCGCGAAGGCCGCAATCGCCAAGTGCGGCGCATGACCGCAGCGGTCGGTCTGCCCACCCTGCGGCTGGTGCGGGTGGCGGTGGGCACACAGCGCCTGGGCGAACTCACACCGGGGCAGTGGCGCTGGGTCGCATCCGGCGACGCTGAATCGTTAAGCGCAGAATCGGGGTAAATGCAGGCGCGATGTCCGGATGGGCTCGCATCTGGCGTTGCTATCCTGCTACCGTTTCGGCCCGCGGCACGGTGGGGTAGCCATGCACGCTCCCGGAGTTTCCCGATGACGGCCAAGCCGTCCACAACCCTGGGAAGGATCCTGGTCGTCGACGACCAGGCGGCCAATCTGCGCGCGGTGAGCACCCTGCTCGCCCGCCACGGCTATGACGTCCGCACCGCCGACTCCGGCGCGCAGGCGATGGCGCTGGCGCGTGAATGCCAGGCCGACCTGATGCTGCTGGACATGGTGATGCCGGGCATGGACGGCTTCGCGCTGCTGGCGCAGATCAAGCAGGACGCCGCGTTGCGACGCCTGCCCGTCGTGTTCCTGACCGCCGCACACGATCGCGAGCTGCTGGTGCGCGCGTTCGACGCCGGGGCGGTGGACTATGTCACCAAGCCGTTCATGCCGGAGGAGCTGCTCGCGCGGGTGTCGGCGCAGGTCGGACTCAAGCAGACCCGCGACCGCCTTGAGCGCGTCGCGCGCGAACGCCAGGAGCTGGTCACCCTGGTCGCGCACGACCTGAAGAATCCCCTGACCAGCGTGCTGTTCGCCAGCGACGTACTGCGCAGCGGCGGTGCGCGTCCCGAGCGCGTGCCGCGCTACCTGCAGATGATCCACGAGAGCGCCCAGGATGCGCTGGGCTATATCCGCCGTTATCTGGAAACCCAGGCGGCGCAGGCACGCGGCACCGACGGCCGCCAGGATGACGGCACGTGCGTGGCCTGGCGGGAACTGCTCGACTGGCTTCATGACCGTTACGCGCTGCAGCTCGAAGCGCGCGGCCTGCAGCTCAATATCGCCGCGCCCGAGACGGACGCGAGCGCCGCCATGGACGGCGTGGTGCTGCGTCAAGTCGTGGAGAACCTGGTCACCAATGCGATGAAGTACGCGCCAGGCAGCGATGTCGACCTGAGCCTGCGCAACGGCTCGCCGGGGTACTGGCAATTGCATGTCGAGGACCGCGGCCCGGGGATCCCGGCCGCGCACCGCACCCAGCTGTTCATGCCCTTCATGCGGCTGCAGGAAGGCGACGACCCGCTCTCGAGCGGCCTGGGTCTGTCGCTGGCCCGACAGATCCTGGAGGGTGCGGGCGGCAGCCTGTGGTACGAGGATCGCGATGGCGGCGGCGCCCGGTTCGTGGTCGAAGTACCGGCCGCATCCGAGACTTCCATCCGGGCGGTTGGCTGACGCGGCGCGGATGCCCGGCATGGCGGCTCCGCGACGCGGGGTGCGCGCCACTTCGCTACCCGCGCAGCGTGTCTGTCCGAAGCACAACAAGACGCCGGCCTTGCGACCGGCGTCGTTCGCATCGACTGGCGCTCAGGTCGAAGCAGGTCGCGTAGTGCGCTTGCCTGCGCTGGTGCGCCGCTTGCGCGCAGCGCCATTCGCGCGCTTGGCCTCGATGCGTGTGGCGCTGCCCTCGATCGGGCCTTCCTGTGCCTGCTTCGCGCGACGGCGCGCGGCATACCACAGCAGGCCGGCACCTGCGGCGGCGGCCACTGCGATCACCGGATTGCGGCGCACGAACTTCGTGGCCACGCGCGTACCGGTTCTCAGCGCACCGAGTGCCGCACCGGTTTCGACCCACTTGATCGCCTTGTCCGGCACCCGGTCGCGGATGGTTTCGCCGACTTGCGTCGCCAGTTCCAGCGCACGGCCGGGCAGATCGTTCATCATGCTCATGACTTGGGTTCCCGCGAGTCCATACCGGGGTTCAGTCTCGTCGGATCGCCGTTCAAGCGACGTGAGCGCACGGCCGCGATGCATTCGGCAGCCTGAATGCACGCAACGCGCTCACATGCCGCGCCGCGAGAAACCATCCGAAACGACTTTCCACATCCCGCCGCAGCGGGGGAGAAAACCTATTGAGAGCGACGCTTTTCCTGTTCATCGTGGTTTGGCGCGGTGGGTCGCCACTGCGTTCCACGGATCCTCAGGCCACGGATGCTTCGGATAGCGCCCCTTCATTTCCCTGCGCACCTCCGGATACGTCCGTTCCCAGAAACCCCGCAGGTCCTGCGTGACCTGCAGCGGCCGGCCGGCCGGTGAAAGCAGGTGCAAGGTGAGCGGGATCCGACCCTCGGCGATGCGCGGCGTGTCGGTCCATCCGAACAGCTCCTGCAGCTTGACCGCCAGCACCGGCGCCACCGGCGCTTCCTCGGCCGTTTGCCACCCGTATTCGATACGCCGCTGCATGCCTGAAGGCACGCCGATCTGGATGGGTGCGAGCGTATCCACCTGCCTGCGGAGCAACCCGTCGAGCAGTCCCTTCAACGCCAGCGCCAGCTCGCCTTCGCTCAACGCGTCCAGGCGACGCTTGCCGGCGAAGGCCGGACGCAGCCAGGCGTCGCGCGCCGTCAGCAGCGCGTCATCCGACAGGTCCGGCAGGCCAAGCTGCGGCATCCATGCGCGCAGGCAGCGGATGCGCGCGCGCCACTGCGCAAGTTCCGGGCTCCATGGCAGCACCTCAATGCCCAGTTCGACGACCGCATCGGTCAGCGCCTGCGCCGCCTGCGCGGGATCGACCTGCCCGGCGGGCCGGGTATCGAGCACGATCCCGTCATAGCGCCGCTCGCGCTGTGCCACCAGCGCGCGCGCCACCGGGTCCCACCGCACCACGTCCTGTTCGACGAAGCGCCCGGGGAAGGCGCGGCGCAGTTCGGCTTCATCCAACGGCGCGCCGCGCAGGATCAACGCATCGCGGCTGCGCTCGAAGCGCAGCTCGCCGGCGACGATCCACGCTTCACCATACAGGGCGCTGTCTTCGAACAGGCGCGCCATGCGTCCGTTCGCGAGCTGGTAGCGCAGTGGATCAGCCGCGTGCCGATGGGCGATGCGATCCGGGAAGGCGTGCAGCAGGCGGTCGCCGATCGCATGCGCGGGCACATCGCGCGGCGAACGCGCATCGATGCGCAAGCGGCGACGCCATTGCCCGGCGGCCGCGTCGATCGCGGCCAGGGCGCTGCGGCTGGCGCCGGCGGGGACGCGAGATTCGCGATACCCGGCCAGGGCCTGCCAACGGTGGGCCAGCGCATCGGATCGGGGACCTCCGCTTCCCGAGAGCAGGGGATCGCGCGCCTCGACCAGCGCGGCCAGATCGCAGGCCAGCGCGGACTCCGCCGGCGTTGCCGGCGCGAGCAGCATCGCCGCCAGCCGCGGATGCGTACCGAGCGTCAGCATGCGCCGGCCGGCCGAAGTGATGTCCCAGCGCCGTGCCTCGTCCTCGCCATGCGGGGACAGCGCACCGAGCCGCAGCAGCAGGTCGCGCGCCGCGGCCAGCGCGCCGGCCGGCGGTGGATCAAGGAAGCGCACGGCATCGCTACCCCAGGCGGCGAGTTCGAGCGCCAGGGCGGCGAGTTCGACCTGCGCGATTTCCGCGCGCCGCTGCGGTTCCAGCCGCTGCGACGCGGGCCACAGCCGGTACGCCCAGCCGTCCGCGACACGTCCGGCGCGGCCGGCGCGCTGGTCGGCCGAGGCCTGCGAGATCGTCACCATGTCGAGCCGCGAAAAGCCGCTGTTCGGATCGAAGCGCGGTTCACGCGCAAGACCCGTATCGATGACCACGCGCACGCCCGGCAGGGTGACGCTGGATTCGGCCACGTTGGTCGCGAGCACCACGCGGCGCACGCCGTCGGGCGCGGGCTGCAGAACGCGCGACTGCTGTTCCACTGGCAGTTCGCCATGCAGCGCAAGCACGTCCGCTTGCGGGTGCTCACCGCTTCCGGCCTCGCGTTGCGTCAGCGCCGCCTCCACGCGTGCGATCTCGCGCTGCCCGGGCAGGAACACCAGCACGTCGCCCGGATGGACAGCGAGCGCGTGCACCACGGCACGAACAGTCTGCGCTTCCAGTGCTTCCTCGCGCCGCGCGGGAAACGAGGCGATCTCGACCGGAAAGCTGCGTCCCGCGCTCGACAGGCGCGGGGCGTCCAGCCATCGCGCCATGCGTTCGCCGTCGAGCGTGGCCGACATCACCACGATGCGCAGGTCTTCGCGCAAGCCTGCCTGCACGTCCAGGGCCAGCGCCAGCCCCAGGTCGCCGGCGAGATGGCGCTCATGGAATTCGTCGAACAGCAGCGCGCCGATGCTGCCGGGACCGGTGCCGCCAAGCTCGGGATCGTCCTGCAGCATCCGGGTCAGGATGCCTTCGGTCACGACCTCGATCCGGGTGCGGGCCGAAATCCGGTTCTCGAAACGGATCCGGTAGCCGACCGTGTCACCGATGTCCTCACCAAGCTGGCGGGCCATGAACGCGGCCGCGGCGCGCGCGGCCACGCGGCGCGGCTCCAGCATCACGATCTTCCTGCCCTGCAGCCAATCCGCGTCGAGCAGCGCCAGCGGCACCTGCGTGGTCTTGCCGGCACCGGGCGGCGCTTCCAGCACCAGACGCGGATGCGAGGCCAGCGATGAACGGACCTGCGGCAACAGTGACGAGATGGGAAAGAGGTCTGCGGAAGCCGCCATATGCGCTGGAACGAATCTGCGCCGCCGTAGGGCGGCTCCCGGGCAGCGCATTGTGCAATCGGTCGCCTCGGGATGCGCGCCGACGCGCGCAGTTCTGTTGCAGGGCAAGATGACGATGGTCATACATCGCGGCTAGATTCCGGGTTCCCCTGACGAAAAGGACTTCGTATGCGCCGTCCCGCGCCCTTCCACCGGCATGCCCTTCTCGCCTGTTGCGCGCTTGCCGCACTGCTCATCGGCCAGCCCGCGCACGCGGCGGTGTTCATCAACGAATTCCACTACGACGACGCCACCTCCAGCGGCGACACCGGCGAGCGCATCGAAGTGGTGGCTACCGCGGGCGAGTCGCTCAGCGGGTACCGCATCTATCTGTACAACGGCTCCACGCCTTCGGCCGCGACCACCTACGACAACGATGCGGTCCCGGCCGGCAGCCTCGTGACCTGCGGCGCCAGCGTGCGCATCGCCACGCTGAGCTATCCCAGCAACGGCATCCAGAACGGGGCCAACGACGGTTTCGCCCTGGTCAACGCCAGCGGGCAAGTGGTGCAGTTCCTGAGCTACGAAGGCCAGATCACCGCCAGTAACGGCCCCGCCGCCGGCCGCACCAGCAGCAACCTGCCGGTCGCCGAGAGCGGCTCCACCGCGGCCGGCACTTCGCTGCAGCTGGGCGGCAGCGGCAGCAGCTACGGCAACTTCAGCTGGCGCAGCTCGGCCATCCAGACCTTCGGCCGCTGCAACAACGGCCAGAGCTTCAGTTCCGCCAGCAACACGCCGCCGGCAGTCACCGCGACCACGCCCGTTCAGGGCGCCACCGATTTTCCGGCCACGGGCAATCTCTCGGTGAGCTTCAGCGAAAGCGTGTCGCTGGTCAGCGGCGCCTTCACCCTGGCCTGCGCCACGTCCGGGAACGTCGCGCTGTCGCATGCCAGCAGCGGCAGCACGTTTTCGATTGATCCCGCAGCCACGCTCACGGCTGGCGAGAGATGTCTGTTCACCGTGGTCGCGAGCAAGGTCAGCGACAGCGGTGGCACGCATCCGGTGCAGGACACCGCGATCGATTTCGACATCGCGTCTGGAAGCACGCCCGGCGACTACTACGCGCGGGTCAACACCTCCAGCGCGTCGCAGCTGCGCTGCTCGCTGCACGAGACGATCCGCAACCACACCGTCTACCCCTACAGCGCCAGCGGCACCGACACCTGGGACATCCTGGAGCTCGCCGACGAGGATCCGAACAACGCCGGCCGCATCCTCGACGTCTACCGCAACCGCAGCTATCTCAAGGGCAGCGAGCGCGCGGGCACCGGCACTGGCATCACCTACAACCGCGAGCACACCTGGCCGAACTCGCTCGGCTTCGGCAGCGCCACCGGCGACAAGGGCCTGCCGTACGCGCCGTATACCGATACCCACATGCTGTATCTGAGCGACACCAGCTTCAACTCCGACCGCGGCAACAAGCCGTATGCGGCATGCACCCAGTCCGGCGGCTGCGGCGAGCGCGCGACCGAGGCCAACAACGGCTACGGCGGCGGTAGCGGCGTGTATCCGGGCAATTCCAACTGGGTGCAAGGCCCCGACGGCAACGGCGGCTCGTTCGAGGTCTGGGGCCACCGCAAGGGCGACATGGCACGCGCGGTGATGTACATGGCGATCCGCTACGAAGGCGGCGACGATTCGAACACCGGACAATCCGAACCCGATCTGGAGCTGACCAACGACCGCAGCAGGATCGTCATGACCTCGGCCTCGCCTGCCTACATGGGCCTGCTCTCGACTCTGCTGGCCTGGCACCAGACCGATCCGCCCGACGCAGCCGAACGCGAGCGCAACGAAGTGATCTACGAATTCCAGGGCAATCGCAATCCCTTCATCGATCATCCCGAATGGGCGAGCAGCGCGCTGTTCACTTCGAGCCAACCTTCGAGCTGTCAGTTGAACTGACTGCTTACGCCTGTGGGAGCGGCCTCGGCCGCGATGCTTCCACCGATTAGAGCGAGAAGGCACGGAGCATTCGCGACCGAGAGCCTGCCCCGGACCCGATCCGGGGTCGCTCTCATCTCGTTTTAGTCGTTGACTGCATTGCTAGACTTGCCCGATGCAACTGATCGACATTGGCGCCAACCTCACCCACGACAGCTTCGATCACGACCGCGATGCGGTGCTGCAACGCGCCCGCGATGCGGGCGTGGACCGGATCGTGGTCACCGGCGCGAGCCGCGAACACTCGCCCAAGGCGTTGGCGCTGGCGCTGCAGCATCCAGACTTCCTGTCTGCCACCGCCGGCGTGCATCCGCACCACGCGATCGAATACACCGACGAATGCGACGCCGAGATGCGCGCGCTGCTCGCGCATCCGCAGGTGGTCGCGGTGGGCGAAACCGGCCTGGATTATTTCCGCGACTTCTCGCCGCGGCCGGCGCAGCGCAAGGCCTTCGAACGCCAGTTGCAGATCGGCGCGGATCTGTCCGCCAACGGCCGCGGCAAGCCGCTGTTCCTGCACCAGCGCGACGCGCACGCCGACTTCATGGCGGTGATGAAGAACTTCGACGGCAGGCTGGGCCCAACCGTGGTGCATTGCTTCACCGGCACCCGCAAAGAGCTGTTCGACTACCTCGACCAGGACTGGTACGTCGGCATCACCGGCTGGCTGTGCGACGAGCGCCGCGGCCTGCACCTGCGCGAGCTGGTGAAGCACATCCCGGCGAACAGGCTGATGGTCGAAACCGACGCGCCCTATCTGCTTCCGCGCACCGTCAAGCCGCAGCCTTCGCACCGCCGCAACGAACCGATGTACCTGGCGCATATCGTCGAGGAACTGGCTCGCGACCGCGGCGAGGATCTCGAGGTCACCGCATCGGCCACCGTGGCCAGCGCGCGCGCGTTCTTCCGCCTGCCCTGAACGCAAACGGCCCGCGCATGGGCGGGCCGTAGCGTTCCTTTCTCGAGTACTGGCCTTCAGCTGACCGTCGCGGTTTTCGTCCGGTCGCGTTTGAACAGCCCGAAGATCTTCTTGCCGAAGGCCACGGCGACCAACGCCAGCGGAATCAGCAGCTTCTTGAGCCCGAGCAGCAGCACGCCCAGCTTGGCAAACAGCCCTGCCTTCGCCGCCAGGCCGCCGCCGATCAGCGCGGCGATGCCATAGGCGGCCACCTTGTCGGTCTTGCTGTCGTAGTCGGCGTAGCGCGCGCCCTGGTCGAACTCGACCTGCGGCAACAGCCGCTGCATGCCTGCCTGCACGTCCTTCAGGCCTTCCATGCCCGAAATGGCATTGAGGCTGAGGTAACCGCGGCGCCCGAGCACGCGGATGTCGTAATTGAGCGTGCGGCCTTCGCTGCCCTCGAATGCCAGCTCCTTGGCCCAGTACAGCTTCTTGGTGGTGGCATCGTAGTGCGGCGGCTCGGCCCAGCCGATCAGCTCGATGCCGCCATAGCCGGCCTCCTTGCGCGCAGCGTTCTCTTCACTGGTGCCGTCCTTCATCTCCTGCAGCAACTCGGCGTAGTCGATCTCGGCCGCGTCGTCGTCGGACACGTAGCCGTCGTCGGAATAAGTCACCACTACCGCCCAGCCCTGCTCGTCCAGCACGCCGCGTCCGCGCGGCACCACCAGGCCCAGCACGCTGTCGTCGGGCGGATTGCCCCAGAGCTGCTCCAGCACCTTGCGTGCATCGGCCGCCTCGAGATAGCGGAAATTCTGGTCCAGCCGGAAGCGCGCCTCCGCACCCGGCACCGCGACCTCGCCATCGCGGAACTTCAGCGAGGCCACCAGCGCCTGCGCCTGTTTTTGTGCTTCTTCCTGTCCCTGCGCCGCAGCGCCGTGCGCGATCGCGCCCAGGCCGACGGCCAACAGGCCGAGCAGCCATCCCTTCGCCAACGTCATGTCGGTGTCCCCTTGGAGTGACGGGCGTCCCCACGCCCGGGCATTAGTGTGCCGCGCCGCGTTCAGCTCCGCAAACCAACCCCGCGCTTGAGCAACCAAAGTCCCAATGTCGCCAGCCCGACCACGAAGCCCAGCATCAGCGCATACGCGATCCACAGCGGCACGTCGGACACGCCGAGCAGGCCGTAGCGGAAGGCGTTGACCATGTAGAAGATCGGGTTGGCCAGGGTCAGGGTCTGGGCCCAGTCGGGCAGCAGCTTGACCGAATAGAACACGCCACCCAGGTAGGTCAGCGGCGTGAGGATGAAGATCGGCACGATCGCCACGTCGTCGAACTTCTTGGCGTAGACCGCGTTGACGAAACCGGCCAGCGAAAAGATGGTGGCGCCGAGCAGTACCGTCGAGAGGGTCACCAGCGGGTGCGGCAGCCGCACCTTGGTGAAGAACATGGCGATGCACAGCACGATGATCCCGACCATCAGCCCGCGCAGCACCGCACCGGCGACATAGCCACCGAGCACCACCCAGCTGGGCATCGGGCTGACCAGCAGTTCCTCGACGTGGCGGCCGAACTTGGCGCCGAAAAAGCTGGAGGAAATGTTGCCGTAGCTGTTCTGGATCACGCTCATCATCACCAGCCCGGGGACGATGAAATCCATGTAGCGGATGCCGTCCATCTCCCCTACGCGCGAGCCGATCAGGCCGCCGAAGATCAGGAAGTACAGGGTCATGGTGATCGCCGGCGGCACCAGGGTCTGGCCCCAGATGCGCAGGATGCGCATCACCTCGCGGCGCATGATGGTGAGCAGCGCGACCCAGTTGCGGCTGGCGGTGCTGCCGCCTTCGGTCACGGGAACCTGCGATGCGTTCACGCCGCGGCCTCCGCATCGACGTGCTGACCGGTCAGGCGCACGAACAGCTCTTCCAGCCGGTTGGACTTGGTCCGCATCGAGCGCACGCGGATGCCGGCTTCGTTGAGCGCGGCGAACACACGGTTGAGGTCCATGGCCCGCGGCATGTCCAGGTCCAGCGTGTGGTCGTCCACCGCCACCAGCGTGGCACCGTCGATCGCCGGCAATGTCTGCGGCAGTGCGCCTTCGATGTCGAACAGGAAGCCCTCCACATCGAGCTTGGCCAGCAGCGACTTCATCGGCCCCTGGTCCACGATCACGCCCTTGTCGATGATCGCCAGGTTGCGGCACAGGCTTTCGGCCTCCTCCAGGTAATGGGTGGTGAGGATGATGGTGGTGCCGGCGGCGTTGATCTCGCGCAGGGTCTTCCACATGCCGCGCCGGATCTCGATGTCCACGCCGGCAGTGGGCTCGTCGAGGATCAGCAGCCGGGGCCGGGTCATCATGGCGCGCGCGATCATCAGCCGCCGTTTCATTCCCCCAGAAAGCGTGCGGCTCATCTTGTCGGCCTTGTCCCACAGCTGCGCGCGCTTGAGCTCTTCCTCCGCGCGCACCAGCGCCCGGGCGCGCGGAATGCCGTAGAAGCCGGCGTAGTTGACCAGGATGTCGCGCGGCTTTTCGAACATGTTGAAGTTCAGTTCCTGCGGCACCAGGCCGAGCAGGCGCATGGCCGCGTCGCGCTGGCGGGCGATGTCCACGCCGAACACCGACACATCGCCCGAGCTCTTGTTGACCAGCGAGGAGACGATCCCGATCAGGGTCGATTTGCCCGCGCCGTTGGGCCCGAGCAGGGCGTAGAAGTCGCCGGGGGCCACTTCGAGCGAGACGCCCTTGAGCGCGTGGACGCCGTTGTCGTAGGTCTTGCGCAGCTCATGCACCCGAAGAGCTGGCACCGGCAGCGCCGCGGGCGCCGTTTCCATGGAATTTCCGGAGCTCATGTATCACCTGGGCCGCAGCACGTGCGGCGGGGCCGGTAGTATAGGCGGCTCGTTCGCGACGCTCCGGCCACGGTGCGTTGCACCGCCTGCCCTGGTGCGGGCCCCGAAGCGGAAACCGCATTTGGCTATTGTCCATTTCCCTTTGCAGCTGGTGTCGCGGCGCATGCTGGCCCCGAGCGTGGCCCATCTTGGATTCGTCCGAGCCGACGGCCTGCCGCTGGATTTCATTCCCGGCCAGTTCGTCCAGGTGCATTTCCACTATGCCGACGGCACCCCGACCAAGCGGTCCTACTCGCTGGCGACCGTACACGATCACGCCCTGGGACCGGGCGAGTCGGTGGAGATCGCGGTGAGTTACGTTGCCGGCGGGGCGGCGACCGCCCTGTTCGAAGGGCTCGAGTTCGGCGGAACCGTCGATGCCAGCGGGCCCTATGGGCGCTTCTGCCTGATGCCCGCCGATACCAACCGCCGCTACCTGCTGGTCGGCACCGGCACCGGCGTCACGCCGTATCGCGCGATGCTGCCTTCGATTGAGAAGCTGATCGGCGAGCGCGGCGTGGAAGTGGTCCTGTTGTTCGGCGCCCGCAATCCGGGCGAGCTGCTGTACGGCGACGAGTTCCGCGCCTTCGCCCAGGTCCACCCGGGCTTCCGCTTCGTTCCCTGTTTCTCGCGCGAATTGCCGGCGCCAGGCTCTCCGCAGGCGCACCCGGATGTACGCCACGGCTACGTGCAGAACTTCCTTGACGAATTCGCACCGAATGCGGAAGGCGACATCGCCTACCTGTGCGGCAACCCGAACATGGTCGATGCCTGTTTCGAGCACCTCAAGGGCCGCGGCCTGCCGGTGCCGCAGATCCGCCGCGAGAAATACGTCAGCAGCAAATAGGATTCGCAGCGGATCTCCCGCCATGCGCAGCGCGCGTGGCGCTCACCAGCGGGCGAACCCGTGCTTCGCAAGCACCGCCGGACTCGCCCACCGCCAGAAATTACGTCAACAGCAGGACAGCGCTCCGCCACCAGCCCTGTCAAGGGTGCTTGACAAGGCCATGGACGGCCCTCTAGGCTTCCTGTCAAGCACGCTTGACAGCCCTGTCCCATGACCCGCCAGCGCCGTATCGCCCTCGCCCTGTGCCTGACCGGCCTTGCCCTGGTTGCGGGCGCCTGGGCCGCCCGTGGCCTGGGAGCGCCGATCGGTGCGACTGGGTTGCGGGTGGTGAGCGGCGCCGGGGCAGCCTGCGTTCTGGCTGGACTGCTGGCATGGTGGTCGCCCGAAGCCTGCGACAGTGCGACGCCGGCGCAACGCCAGCGTTATCTGCACGCCTTCCTGCCGGCCATGGCGGCCTATGTGGTGGTGCTGTTCGCCTCCGTCTGGCTGCTCAGGCGGATCGACGACCCGGTCTGGCTGCGTGCGCTGATCGCACTGACGCCAGTGGTGCCGATCGTCCTGGCCCTGCGCGCGGTCGTGCGCTACATCCGCGAGATCGACGAGCTGCAGCAGCGGATCGAACTGGAAGCGGTGTCGATCGCGACCGCACTGGTGTCCCTGGCCTACCTGGCCGCAGGTTTCCTGCAGTTGGCCAAGCTCATCGCCGTGCCCGCCGACATCGCCATGATCTGGGTGTTTCCGCTGATCTGCCTGTGCTACGGCATCGCCAAGGTGCTGGTGGCGCGGCGTTATCGCTGAGGTCCCGTATGCGTCCCGCCAACGTTCGCTATCACCTGCGTTCCGTCCCGCCGCTGTTGCTGGTGATCGTGCTGATGCTGTTGCCACGCTGGCTGCCGACCGGAGGGCCCGACGCGGTACGCATCGCCTTGCGCCTGCTGCCGCTGGTGCCGATGGCCTTCATCTATCTGTTGTACCTGCGCTACCTGCGCGAATCCGACGAACTCGAGCGCAAGGTGGAAGTCGAGGCGCTGGCGCTGTCGGCAATCGCCACGATGCTGGTCGGGCTCGGCGCACTGTTGTTGGGTGAGGAATCCGGCATCGCGCCGCGCGCGGAAACGTCGCTGGTCGCAGTCCTGCTGGTGCAGGTCGGCAGCTACATGCTGGCGCGGTTGTGGCTGCGGCGCCGCTACGGATGAACAACCGCCTGCGCGAACTGCGCGAACTGCATGGCTGGTCGCAGGGCGAGCTGGCCGAGCGGCTGGACGTGTCGCGGCAGACCATCAACGCCCTGGAAACGGGCAAGTACGACCCGAGCCTGCCGCTGGCGTTCCGGATCGCACGCCTGTTCCGCAAGCGCATCGAGGACCTGTTCCTGCCCGACGAGGGCTGACCCACCCGTCCGAACACCGGACGACTGTTGTCCTCTACCACCATTGTTCGAACCCGAAGAGGCCCGCTCCATGATGTCGCGCAAGACCAGAACATTCCTCGCCCTGACCGCGGTGGCCGCGGTGATCGGCTACAGGATGTGGAAACCGGACGCCGACGCGAGCCGCGCGGCTCCGGAGTCCGAACCGGCAGTGCATGTCGCGGCGCCCGTCAAGCCGCGCACGCTGGGCCGGCTCGCCTTCCAGGCGTGCAGCCTCAGCTCGCCCTGGACCCGGAACGCGCTGGAAGCCCAGTGCACCCGCCTGACCGTGCCCGAGGATCCGCGCCGGCCTGATGGCCGCAAGATCGCGCTCAACATCGCCTGGCTGCCGCCCAGCAGCGAAACCGACATTGCCCCTGACCCGGTGTTCTTCCTCGCGGGCGGGCCCGGCCAGTCGGCGGTGGAGAGCTATCCCATGCTCGACCGGGCATTCGCCGAAGTGCGCAAGCACCGGCACGTGATCCTGGTCGACCAGCGCGGCACCGGCCAGTCCAATCCGCTCGAGTGCGCCGTGGACGACGATGCAGACACCTCGCCCGCGAGGCTGGAGGCCCTGGCCTCGGCGTGCGTGGCCAAGCTGTCCGCAAAGGCCGACCTGCGCCGCTACACCACGACCGACGCAGTGGCCGATCTGGAAACCGTGCGCACGGCCATCGGCGTTGACCAGGTCAACCTGGTCGGCGTGAGTTACGGCACCCGCGTGGCGCAGCAGTATGCGATGCGGCATCCGCAGGCCATCCGCAGCATCGTGCTGGATGCGCCCGTGCCCAACACGCTGCAGCTGGGCAACATCTTCGCCCGCAACCTGGACGACGCGCTGGCCCTGCAGTTCGCGCTGTGCAGCAAGGCACCGGCGTGCAAGGGCCGGCTCGGCGACCCGCGCGCCGAACTCGATGCGCTGCTCGCCCAGCTGCGCGCCGCGCCCGTGACCGTGCAGTATCGCGACGCATCCAGCGGCGAACAGGTCGAGGGCGTGCTGCGTGCCGAGACCGTGGCCGGCCTGGTCAGGATGTACGCCTACATGCCGGCGGCGGGTGCGCTGTTGCCCAAGCTGATCCACGAGGCCAACAACGGCCGCCACGCGGGGCTGATGGCACTGGCCCAGCTGATGCAGGGGGATATGCAGGAAAGCATCGCCGCAGGCATGCAGCTATCGGTGATCTGCAGCGAAGATGGCAAGAGCATGGTCGTGCGCGCCGAAGACGCCAATACCGTGCTCGGCAACCAGATGCCGGTCGTCATGGCGGCGATGTGCAAGCCCTGGCCCAGGGGCGATATGCCTAGCGATTTCCATTCCGCGCTGGCGACCAAGGTGCCGGCCCTGGTGCTGGCCGGCGAATTCGACCCGGTCACCCCGCCGCGCTATGGCCGGGAAGTGGTGAAGACCCTGCCGAACGGGCGCCTGTTCGTGCTCCGCGGCCAGGGTCATAACGTGATCGGCGCCGGCTGCATGCCCAAGTTGTTCGCGCAGTTCGTCGAAAAGGCCGATGCCAGGGCACTGGATGGCAAATGCCTGGAGCAACTCAATTACGTGGCGCCGTTCACCAGCTTCAACGGCTGGGAACCGTGAGCGCGCCGCGCCGCGGGATTGCCACCCCATACGAACAGGACTGATCCGATGATCGTCGCAGAATCTCTACGCAAGACCTTCCCCGGCCGGGGCAAGGACAAACACAGGGTCGTCGCGGTGGACGACGTCGGCTTCACCGCATTCGACGGCCAGATCACCGGCCTGCTCGGTCCCAACGGCGCCGGCAAGACCACCACCTTGCGCATGCTCTACACGCTGATGACGCCCGAGCATGGACGCGTGCTGGTGGATGGCGTGGACGTGGCTGCCGATCCAAACACGGTACGCCGTAACCTGGGCGTATTGCCGGATGCGCGCGGCGTGTACAAGCGCCTGAGCGCGCGCGAGAACATCACCTACTTCGGCGAATTGCACGGCATGTCGGCGAGCGAGATTGCGCAACGCACAACGAAGCTGGCCAGCGCATTGCAGATGGAGGACTTTCTCGATCGCGCCACGGAAGGCTTCAGTCAGGGCCAGCGCACCAAGACCGCGATCGCGCGCGCGCTGGTGCACGACCCGAAGAACGTGATCCTGGACGAGCCCACCAACGGCCTGGACGTGATGACCACGCGCGGCCTGCGTGGATTCCTGAAGGAACTGCGCGCCGAAGGGCGCTGCGTGATCTTCTCCAGCCACATCATGCAGGAGGTCGCCGCGCTATGCGATCGCATCGTGGTGATCGCGCACGGCCGGGTCGTGGCCCAGGGCAGCACCGACGAACTGCGCGCCGCCGCCGGCGAGGACAACCTCGAGGACGCCTTCGTCAAACTGATCGGCAGCGAAGAGGGACTGCACGCATGAACAAGGTTTCCTTCCTCGGCACCATGCTGACGGTGATGCGCAAGGAACTGCGCGACTTCACCCGCGATCGGCGCACCTTGCTGCTCACCCTGCTGGTGGCGCCGCTGCTGTACCCGGTGATCTTCCTGGGCATGGGCAAGCTCTCGGAACTGCGCAAGGAAACCCAGCTGGACAAGCCGCTGGAGCTTCCCGTGGTCGGCATCGAACGCGCACCCAATCTGATCGCCTACCTCGCCGGCAACGGCATCAATGCCAAAGCCGCGCCTACCGACATCGAGGCCCGCATCCGTTCGCAGCAGGAAGACGTGGCACTGGCGATCGATCCGGAGTTCGCCCGCGACTGGCGCGCCGGCAAGCCGGCCAAGGTCGAGATCGTGACCGACACCACCCGTCGCAATGCCGACGTGCCCGCCGCACGCGTGCGCGAGGCGTTGAACCAGTACGGGCAAACCGTGGGCTCGCTGCGCCTGCTGGCGCGGGGGATCAACCCGATGGTCGCTGCGCCGCTCAATACCGGCACCCGCGACCTGGCCACGCCCGAAGCCAAGAGCGGCATGTTCATGACCATCCTGCTGCCGATGATCCTGACCATCTTCGCCTTCATCGGCGGCTCGCACCTGGCGATGGACACCACCGCGGGCGAGCGCGAGCGGCAGTCGCTGGAGCCGCTGCTGGCCACCCCGGCATCGCGCGGCGCGCTGGTCAGCGGCAAGATGGCCGCGGCGGTGCTGCTGGGCGTCGTCTCGATGCTGCTGATCCTGCTCTCGTTCAAGGCCAGTGCCAGCCTGGCCACCGGCGCGACGGTCTCGCTGGACGTGAGCTTCGCAGCGATGGGCAAGCTGCTGCTGATCCTGCTACCGCTGGTGCTGATCGGCACCGCCCTGCTGACCTGCCTGGCCGCGGCGGCCAAAAGCATGAAGGAGGCACAGAGCCACATCATCTGGCTGATGATGCTGCCGATGCTGCCGGCCTACGCGCTGATGGCCTACCCGATCAAGGACATGGCGCTGTGGCAGTACGCGGTGCCGTTCCTGTCGCAGAACCAGCTGATCCAGAAGGTCACCCGCGGCGAATCGGCTGTGCCGGAGCAGTGGGCGGTGTACCTGGCCGCCTCGTTGGCGCTGGCCGCACTGCTGTGGCTGGCGGCGGTATGGCGTTACCGGCAGGAGAAACTGGCGATCTCCGCCTGAAGGATGGCAGAAAGCAAGAGCCCGGCGTTGCCGGGCTCTTGCTCACCGTCGAGTCCGTCAGCCGCCAGGGTTGAAAGCGATCGTCCGGCGCGTGGTCACCGAACTGGCGACCGGCTGGAATCGCCACTTGTTCACGGCGCTGATCGCAGCGCGATCGAAAACACGCGGCGGCGTCGCGCGCACGACGCGGGCATTGGTGACGGTGCCGTCGGTATCCACCGTGAACTCCACCAGCACCTCGCCGGATTGCTCCAGCCTCAGGGCGCTGGGCGGGTACACGGGCGCGGGGGTACTGATGGCGCGCAATGCGGTCGACGTGGATGCCGGCGCCGATGCCGCGGGTGGCGGGCTTGCCGGAGCGGCAGGCTGCTGCGCCTGGCGCTGTTCGGCCGCGCGCTGTTCGGCGGCACGTTGCTCGGCCGCGCGCTGTTCGGCGGCACGCTGGGTGGCAGCGGTCTGCTCGGCAGCCTGCTGCGCGGCGAGCTGCTGCGCGGCCTGCTGCTGCGCCCGCTGCTGCTCGGCCAGGCGTTCGCGTTCGAGGTCGGCCTGGCGCTTGGCCTCCTCCTCGGTTTGAGCTTCGGCTGCGGCGGTGCGCTGGGCCAGCGTCGTCTGGGCGTCGGCGATGCCCTGCTTCAGGCGCGGCAGGGCCGGGGCCTGCGGATCGACCTTCTCCATCAGCGCATGCAGGCGCTGGGCTTCGCCGAGATCGTCCCGGGCGATGCTCTGCTCGGCTGCAATCAGCGCGTAGGGCATCAGATCGGTCAGGGCGCTGGCGACCGCGGCATCCGTGGGCGCCTTGTCACGCAGGGCCACGTAGTACTCCATGGCGTTGTCGCCGGCCGGCGCGTACAGGCGCTGCTCGCTGAGCGCCTTGTTGGCCGCCTCGCGCAGCTGATCGACGCCCATCGCCGCCACCTGCGAGGAAACCGCCTGCTGTGGCGGCGCCTGTTGCTGTTGCGCGGCAGGCGCCTGCTCGGCACCGGGCTGATCTGCCGCCTGTTCCTTCTTGCACGCACCGATCGCGCACAAGGCCAGCACCAGCACCGAGGCGCGTACTGCGCGCCGGGAACCGGAATTCATTACCCACGACATATGGTGTCTCCCCCAAATCCATGCATCTGCGCGCATGTGTGCCAAGGACGCGACAGGCCGCGGCGTTTGTCAACTCTTCGCCCCGACTGCCCGGTGTTGCGGCCCTTCAGCGCCCTGTAGAGGGCAAAATACGTGACGAAGGTCACGCCATTTCTGTTCGCGTTGGCGTGACGGCGCGCGTCCGGAAGTGCCGATCCGTGTCTGGCAGCCACGGGCACTTCGCCACTTGCCGATGCAAAACGCGCTCAGCACGCGCACGCGATCCATGATCGCGGGGCCTGGAACGTCGACAGCTCCGCATCATCGACGAGATTGGCCAGGCGCCGGCGCCGGCCGGCTTCGGCCGCCCGCCGGGCATTGAAGGCGCGGTCGTCGGTGGCGGCCACGACCAGCCAGACCTCGTCCAGCCAGGCCGGCGCGAAATCGCCCTCGCGGCGCCGCGGCGGGATCTGCGCCAGCCACTGCGACAGCGCAACGTCGAGCACATAGGCTTGGCTGCACCTGCGCCCTGGCCTACAGCAGTGCCTCCACCTAGTGCGTGGCGACCTCGCCGCCGCCCACCACCAGCACCTCGCGGTCCGAAAGATCGGCGAACAGCGGGAACAGCGGCATGGGATCTCCCGCCGGAAAAGAGGGCTCGCGAGCGCTTATGCTGCATGGCAACATGGGGTCGATTCCCGACCCCGACCTCGCCTGCGATGCTGCGCATTCTGCTGGTCAACGATACCGAGAAGCCGATTGGCGAGTTGCGCGACGCGCTGCTGGCTGCAGGCTACGAAGTATTGGAAGAAGTGGCAGCGGCCGGGGCGCTGCTCAAGGCGGTGGAATTGCAGCAGCCGGACGTGATCATCATCGACGTCGATTCGCCTTCGCGCGACACGCTGGAACAGCTGGCAGTGGTGCACCACCACGCGCCGCGGCCGGTGGTGATGTTCTCGGCCGACGGCGACGACCAGTTGATCCGCGCGGTAGTCGGAGCCGGGGTCACCGCCTATGTCGTGGACGGACTGGCGCCGGCGCGGCTGACACCGATCATCCAGGTGGCGCTGGCGCGCTTCGAGCAGCAGTCGCAGGTGCGCCGCAGGCTGGATGAAGTGCAGCAGCAGCTTGGCGACCGCAAGCTGATCGAGCGCGCCAAGGGTCTGCTGATGGACAAGCGCGGCATGAGCGAGAGCGAGGCGTACGCCGCGCTGCGCCAGCAGGCGATGAAGCACGGTCTGAAGCTGGCGGACGTGGCCCGCCGGATCATCGCCTTGGCCGATTTGTTGGGATGAGGCACGCATGACTGTTCACGACGACACCGGATCCCGGATCCTGCAGGTGGGTTACATCCCGCTGATCGATTGCGCGCCGCTGGTCGCGGCCGTGCGGCTGGAACTGGATCGCAAGTACGGCCTGCGGCTGCAACTGCAGCGGCAGGCCTCATGGGCGGCCATCCGCGACAAGCTGCTGTCGGGAGAGCTGGACGCGGTGCACGCACTGACGGGCCTGGTCTACGGCGTCGAAACCGGCATCGGCGGTCCGCGCGCCGACCTGGCCATCCTGCTCACCCTCAACCAGAACGGCCAGGCCATCACCCTGTCGCCGTCGCTGGCGCGGGGGTTGGAACAAGGCATGCCGCTGCACGAACTGCTGGCCGCGCTGCCGCGGCGGCCGGTATTCGCGCAAACCTTCCCCACCGGCACCCATGCCATGTGGCTGTACTACTGGCTGGCCGCGCAAGGCGTGGACCCGATGGCATCCATTCAAAGCGTGACCCTGCCGCCGCCACAGATGCCCGCAGCGCTGGCACGCGGCGAACTGGATGGTTACTGCGCGGGCGAGCCCTGGGCGGCGCAGGCCGAGGTGCTCGGCGCCGGTCGACGGGTGATTCGCAGCGGACAACTCTGGCCGGGGCACCCGGAAAAGGTGCTGGCCTGCCGCCGCGAGTTCGCGGCCCTGCAGCCGGAGACGGCGGCCGCCTTGACCGCCACGCTGCTGGAGGCCTGCCGCTGGCTGGACGTATCGGCAAACAGGCAGCAGGCGGTGGACTGGCTCGCCGACCCGGACGTGATCGGCCTGCCGGCCGAACGCATCGCAGCCTGCCTGCTGCCTTCCGATCGCGACGACCCGGCGCAATCGCTGCGCTTCCATGCAGACGGCGAGGTCAATTTCCCCTGGCGCTCGGACGGCCTCTGGTTCTTGCACCAGTTTCGCCGCTGGGGCTGGCTGCCGGCCGCCAGCCACGAGGCCGACGCCGCACTGCTGGACAATGTGCGCCGCGTCGAGACCTATCGCCAGGCGGCAACGTGGCTGGAGGTGCCGGTTCCGACCGGCGACACGCGGCACAGCGCATTGTTCGACGGGGCGCGCTGGAGTTGATCTTTGCCGCAGCCGGTTTTGAAGCCCCTCTTCCAACGGGAGAGGGGTTGGGGTCAGGGGATTACGAGTGCAGTGCGCGGCGCTTTCTTCCTTCGTTTCGGAGAACAGCGGATGCTGCAGTGCACAACAACAGTGCATCGCAGGCGCCTAGATGGTGCAAAAGGCAATGCGCAGGCCGATTCTGCGCCTGGCAGCCACCCCACGTTTGACGCGCAAGCGCTTGAATTCCTTGCGGATGCATCGGTGCGTCCGGCGCAGCGGGCAATTGGCACGTTGATTGCTCTGTAGTTCCGTGTGGGCACAACGGCGTGCCCGCCACAATCCGAATCTCGTAGCGCGGCCAACGGCGGCCTGCTTACTGCACAGACAACGGCGTCTTTCCTAGCGAAAGCTGGGGGCACGCCGTTTTTTTGTTTCCAGCAGACGTTCTTCACGACGCGAGGCTTTCATGCGCAGCAAATTCGTCTTCATCGCCAGTGGTCTGCTGCTATCCACCCCCGCATTCGCGGCCGAAACCACGATCGTGCCCATCGTCGATCTGCGTCTGCGCCAGGAGAGCGTGGAGCAAGCGGGTCTTGCTCACGATGCGGAGGCGATCACCTTGCGTGGACGCGTAGGCGCGGAGATCAGCAACGGGGCATTCGCGTTCCTGGCCGAAGCCGAAGGGACAATAGCGATCGACGAGCACTACAACAGCGGGCTCAACGGCAAGACGGCCTACCCGCTGGTGGCCGACCCCGAGAATGTTGAATTGAATCGGGTGCAGGTCCAGTACAAGGGATTCAGCAACACCGTGCTGACCGTGGGCCGTCAGCGCATCAATCTGGATGACCAGCGTTTTGTCGGCGCGGTTGGCTGGCGCGACAACGAGCAGACGTTCGACGCGGCGCGGGTGGAATGGATCGGCCCGGGCAAGTTGAAGCTGGATGCCAGCTACGTCTGGAGCGTGCGCACGATCTGGGGGAAAGATGGGACCGGAGCGCGCCAGCAGGCGGTCGATGGCGACAACTTTCTGGCCAACCTTTCCTACCCGACGCCGTGGGGAACGCTGAGCACGTTCACCTATCTGATCGACCAGGACGAAGTCGCGGTGTCCGGGCGGCGATTGTCCAGCCAGACCTATGGCCTGCGCTTTGCGGGCGTGCGTCCGTTCGCCGCCGTCAAACTGAACTACGCGCTCAGTTACGCCGCGCAAAGCGACTATCACAACAACCCAAACCATTATTCCGCAGAGTACTGGCTGGCCGATGGCGGGGTGGATATCGGCATGGTCCGGCTGGGTGCCGGCTACGAGGTGCTGGGAGCGGACACGGGTCTGGCACTGACCAGCTTCCAGACGCCGCTGGCCACCGGGCACAAATTCCACGGCTGGGCCGACCAATTCCTGACCACGCCTCCCGATGGTTTGCACGATGCGTATTTTTCGCTCGGCTGGAATCGCAAGCAGCTCGGAAAGCTCAGCAACGTCGGCGTGAACGCCGTCTGGCACCGGTTCGACAGCGATCGCCTGTCGCAGGATTACGGCGATGAACTGGATTTGATCGCAACCGCCAAGGTCGGCAAGTTCAACCTGCTGGCCAAGTACGCCGATTACCGCGCCGACCGATTCTCCACCGACACGCGCAAGACGTGGTTGCAGGTCGAGTGGTCTTACTGAAGCCATCGTCGGGCCTGCCCTTCAGGTCACGGGGCGGGTTTCGGCAAACAGGGCATAGCGTATGAGTACCCAGAAAAAACCAAAATTGGTGCTGGTCGGCAACGGCATGGCCGGCGTCCGCGCCCTGGAAGAGTTGCTGAAACTCGCGCCAGATCTTTACGACATCACCGTCTTCGGTGCAGAACCGCATCCCAACTACAACCGGATCCTGCTTTCGCCAGTGCTGGCTGGCGAACAGACGCTGGAACAGATCGTCCTCAACGACTGGGCCTGGTACCGGGAGCACGGCATCACCCTGCACGCCGGAAAGAAAGTCGCCCGCATCGATCGGGCGACGCGTCGTGTCATCGCGGAGGACGGCACCGAGGCCGAGTATGACCGCCTTTTGCTGGCCACCGGTTCGACGCCTTTCATCCTGCCGATCCCGGGGCGCGAGCTGGGCGGCGTGCTCGCCTATCGAGACATCGCCGACACCGAGGCGATGATCGCCGCGGCGGCGAAACATCAACGCGCGGTCGTGATCGGCGGCGGCCTGCTGGGGCTGGAGGCGGCCAACGGGCTCAAGCATCGCGGCATGGACGTCACCGTGGTGCATCTGCTCGATCACCTGATGGAGCGGCAACTCGACCCGACCGCAGCCAACCTGCTCAGGATCTCGCTGGAACAACGCGGCATCGCCTTTGCGATGGCGCGCAAGACCGAAGCCCTGCTCGGCGACGAAAACAACCGCGTGCGTGCCGTGCGCTTCGCCGATGGAGAGGAAATCCCCGCCGAGCTGGTGGTCATGGCGATCGGCATCCGCCCCAATGCCGAACTGGCCGAGCAGTGCGGGCTTCACTGCAATCGCGGCATCGTCGTCGACGACACGATGATGACCTACGATCCGCGCGTCTACGCCATCGGTGAGTGCGCCAGCCATCGCGGCGTCGCCTACGGACTGGTGGCGCCGCTGTTCGAGCAGGCCAAGGTCTGCGCCAACCACCTGGCACGCTTCGGCATCGGCCGTTACGCGGGATCGATCCTGTCGACCAAGCTCAAGGTCACCGGCATCGACCTGTTCTCCGCCGGCGATTTCATGGGCGGCGAAGGAACCGAGGAAATCATCCTCTCGGACCCGATCGGCGGCGTGTACCGGAAACTCGTCCTGAAGGAAGACAAGCTCATCGGCGCCTGCCTGTATGGCGATACGGCCGACAGCTCGTGGTATTTCAAGCTGTTGCGCGATGGCCGCAACGTTGCCGACATCCGCGATTCGCTGATGTTCGGGGAAAACAATCTCGGCGACACCGGACACGGCGGCGCAGACCGCGCCATGGCGATGGCGGACGATGCCGAGGTCTGCGGCTGCAACGGCGTGTGCAAGGGCACGATCGTTTCGGCGGTCAGGAGCAAGGGCCTGTTCACGGTCGACGACGTGCGCAAGCACACGAAGGCATCGAGTTCGTGCGGTTCGTGCACCGGCCTGGTCGAACAGATCCTGGCCAGCACGCTGGGCGGGGAATATTCGGCCGCGCCGAAGAAGAAGCCGATGTGCCCGTGCACCGAGCACAGCCACGAGGAAGTGCGCGCTGCGATCCGTGAGGAACATCTCACCGAAATGACGGCGACGATGCAGTACCTGGGCTGGAAGACGCCCAACGGCTGCGCGAGCTGCCGCCCCGCGCTCAACTACTACCTGACCAGTACCTGGCCGCACGAGGCGCGCGACCAGCCGCAGTCGCGCTTCATCAACGAACGCGCGCATGCCAACATCCAGCGCGATGGCACCTATTCGGTGGTGCCGCGCATGTGGGGCGGCATCACCAGCGCGAGCGAGCTGCGCCGCATCGCCGATGTCGTCGACAAGTACCAGATCCCCACGGTCAAGGTCACCGGCGGCCAGCGCATCGACCTGCTCGGGGTCAGGAAAGAGGATCTGCAGGGCGTCTGGCGCGACCTGGACATGCCCAGCGGCCATGCCTACGCCAAGGCGCTGCGCACGGTGAAGACCTGCGTGGGTTCGGAGTGGTGCCGCTTCGGCACCCAGGATTCCACCCGCATGGGCATCGAGCTGGAGCGGGCGTTGTGGCGCATGTACGCGCCGCACAAGGTCAAGCTGGCGGTGTCGGGCTGTCCGCGCAACTGCGCCGAATCCGGAATCAAGGACGTCGGCGTGATCGGCGTGGATTCCGGCTGGGAGATCTATGTCGGCGGCAACGGCGGCATCAAGACCGAGGTCGCGCAGTTCTTCTGCAAGCTCAAGACGCACGAGGAAGTGCTCGAGTATGCCGGCGCGTTCCTGCAGTTATACCGCGAGGAAGGGTTCTACCTCGAGCGCACGGTGCACTACATCGGCCGCGTCGGACTGGACTACTGCAAGCGCCGCGTGCTCGAGGACGCCGAAGGCCGCCGAGCGCTGTACGCGCGCCTGCGCGACGCCCTGCGCGACGAGCCGGACCCCTGGCACGAGCCGGCCAAGGCGCAGGTCGACCTGCGCCAGTTCAAGCCGATTCCCATCCGCCTCGAGGACCTGGCTTATGCGGACTAGCTGCCTGTGCAGGGCTTGCCATGACTGACCGCCACGATTGGTTGCGCGTGTGCGCACGCGAGGATATCCCCGTGCTCGGCGCGCGCATCGTGAGGCGCGAAGGCCGCGACGATGTCGCCCTGTTCCGGACCCAGGACGATCATGTGTTCGCGGTCGTCGACCGCTGCCCGCATCGCGGCGGGCCGTTGTCGCAAGGCATCGTGCACGGCCGTAGCGTGACCTGTCCCCTGCATGGCTGGAACATCGGCCTGGACGATGGCCAGGCGGTCGCGCCCGACGTCGGCTGCGCGCGGGTGTTCCAGGTGCGCGAACACGATGGCGATGTGTATCTGCGGCGCGACGAGCTGTTCGCGCAGGACTCGCCCGTGGCGCTGGCCTGTAGCGCCTGAGTATGAAGGTCGCGGCCTCCTACATCCCGCCGCCGCGACGCGAGACGCGCTCGACCTGCTGCTACTGCGGGGTCGGTTGCGGGGTGGTGATCGAAAGCGAAACCGGCGTCGACGGCCATGCGCGCATCGTCGGCGTGCGTGGCGATGAAACGCACCCGGCCAACTTCGGCCGCCTGTGCTCCAAGGGATCGACGCTGCATCTCACCGCCGCCCCGGATGTCTACGCACAGGTGCGCGCGCTGCGGCCCGAGTTCCGCCGCCAGCGCGGCCAGCCGCGCATCGCGGCAAGCTGGGACGACACGCTCGATTACGTCGCCGCGCGGCTCGGCGACATCGTCCAGACACACGGCCCGGACGCGTTGGGCTTCTACATCTCCGGCCAGCTGCTGACCGAGGACTATTACGTCTTCAACAAGCTGGCGAAGGGGCTGGTCGGCACCAACAACATCGATACCAATTCGCGGCTGTGCATGAGCTCGGCCGTCGCCGGCTACAAGCGCACGCTGGGTGCGGATGCGCCGCCGTGCAGTTACGAGGATCTCGACCACGCCCGCACGGTGTTCGTCGCCGGCGCCAATCCCGCGTTCGCGCACCCGATCCTGTTCCGCCGGTTCGAAGATGCGCGCGCGCGCAATCCGGCGGTGCGGCTGATCGTGGCCGATCCGCGCCGCACCGATACCGCCGAAGCCGCCGACCTGCACTTGCCGCTGGCGCCGGGCAGCGACGTGGCCCTGTTCCTCGGCATGCTGCACGTGCTGATCGACGAATCGTTGATCGATCGCGACTACATCGCCGCGCACACCGACGGCTTTGCCGACCTGGAATCGCTGGCGCGCGAATGGACGCCGGCGCGCGCGGCGTCCGCCTGCGCATTGCCGCAGGCGGACATCGTGACCGCCGCGCGCTGGTTCGCCGATGGCCCGTCGCTGTCGCTCTACTGCCAGGGTCTGAACCAGTCCACTTCCGGTACGGACAAGAACGCCGCGTTGATCCAGCTGCACCTGGCCACCGGCCAGATCGGCAAGCCCGGCGCCGGTCCGTTCTCGCTTACCGGCCAGCCCAATGCGATGGGCGGGCGCGAGGTCGGCGGCATGGCCAATCTGCTCGGCGGCCATCGCGACCTGGCCAATCCGGTGCATCGCGCGGAAGTCGCCGCGCTGTGGGGCGTGCCCTCGGTTCCGGAGCAGCCGGGCAGGACCGCCGTGGAAATGTTCGAAGCGGCCGCCGACGGCGCGATCCGTGCGCTGTGGATTGCCTGCACCAATCCGGCCCAGTCGCTGCCCGACCAGCGCATGGTCCGCCGCGCGCTGGAGCGGGCAGAGTTCGTCGTGCTGCAGGATGCCTATGCCAGCACCGCAACCGCGCCCTACGCCGATGTGCTGCTGCCGGCCAGCACCTGGGGCGAGAAGGACGGCTCGGTGACGAATTCGGAACGCCGCATCTCGCGCGTACGCGCCGCGGTGCCCGCGTATGCGCAGTCGCGCGCGGACTGGCAGATCGCACGCGACATCGCGCAGCGACTGGAGCCACGGTTGCGCCCGGGACGACCAAGCCTGTTTGCGTACGACACGCCCGAAGACGTCTGGAACGAACACCGCGAGAGTACCCGCGGCCGCGATCTCGACATCACCGGCCTGTCGTACGCGATGCTGGACACGCAAGGCCCGCAGCAGTGGCCGTTGCCGCAGGGCGAGACCACCGGCAAGCCGCGTCTGTACGGCGACGGCGTCTTCGCCACGCCCGACGGCCGCGCGCGCTTCGTCGCCGCGGGCCCGCGCGCGCTGGCCGAACCGGCCGATCGTCGCTATCCCTTTGCCCTGGGCAGCGGCCGCCTGCGCGATCAATGGCACGGCATGAGCCGCACCGGCACGGTGACGCAATCGTTCGGACATGCGCCGGAACCGGCGATCGACGTGCATCCGGACGATGCCGCACGCATCGGCGTCGGCGAACACGATTTCGTCTATGTCACCTCGCGACGTGCCAGCCAGGTCATGCGCGTGCGCCTGGACGACAGCCTGCAACCGGGCAGCACGTTCGTCGCGATGCATTGGGGCGGCGAATGGGTGGGGGGTCGCTCCAGCCGCGCCTCGGCGCTGGGCGTCAACGGGCTGACGACGCCCGCGCTCGATCCGACGTCCAGGCAGCCAGAACTCAAGCACGCCGCGGTGAAGCTGCTGAAGGCCGATCTGCCGTGGCAATGGGTGGTGGCGGGCTATCTCCCCGACGAGGATTGGCTGACATCGCAGCAGCGTCTGCGAGCCGGCTATGCGGACTACGCCTACGCCAGCTGCGTTCCGTTCGGACGCGAACGCAATGGGCTGGTGTGGCGAGTGGCTGCGCACGAACCTGCCTCCGCGGTGCAGATGCAGGAAGTGGAGCGTCTGTTCGGCCTCGACGATCGTGCACGGGTACTCAGCTACAACGATGCGCGGCGCGGCTCGACGCGCCGCCTGCGCATCGACGACGGGCGCCTGACCGCCGTGTCGCTCGCCGGCGACGTCTCGGCCTATGGCTGGCTGAGGGACATGCTGGCCAGCGGCGAGCCGATTTCCGCGCTTGGCCGCCTGCTGCTGCTGCCCTCGCGGTCCCCTCCGGCGGCGCACCGACCGCGTGGCCGCACGATCTGCAACTGCATCGGCGTCACCGAGCAGGCCATCCATGAGTGGCTGGCCGCGCCCCGCGGCCGGGTCGCCGACATGCTCCCGGGATTGCAGGCCGCATTGCGCTGCGGAACCCAATGCGGTTCGTGCGTGCCGGAGCTCAGGCGGATGATCCGCGAGCACGCGGAGCCCGTCACATGACCGGCGCCGCTTTGGACATCACCGCCATGCTGCGCGAACTCGGCCGTGGCGCGCGCGCAGCGCGTGCGCTGTCGCGCGAACAGGCGCGCGGCGTGTTCGCCGCCATGCTGGCCGGCGAAATCGATCCGCTGCGCCTGGGCGCGTTGCTGATCGCGTATCGCATCAAGGGCGAAACCGCCGAAGAACTTAGCGGCATGCTCGACGCCGCGCACGCCACCCTGGCGCCGATGCGGCTTGCGCCGCCTGCCGCGACGACCAGCACGCCCGTCGTGATCGCCAGCTACAACGGCGCGCGCCGGTTGCCGAACATGGTGCCGCTGCTGGCCATGTCGCTGGCCGCGCGCTGCGTGCCGGTGCTGGTGCATGGCGACGGGGCGGACGGCTATGGCCGCGTCAGCAGCGCCTCGGTATTTGCCGAACTCGGCATCGGCGCCTGCGCATCGCAGGCGGAGGTGGCAGCGGCGCTCGCCTCGCAGCGGCCCGCATTCGTCCCGATCGAGGTGCTGTCGCCGCCACTGGCCCGCCTGCTCGCCCTGCGCGAGCGCATCGCCCAGCGCAACTCGGCGCATACGGTGGTCAAGCTGCTCAACCCGTTCGCAGCGCCCGCATTACGCCTGGTCAATTACACGCATCCGCCGTATCGCGACATCCTGTTCGAGCTGTTCAACGTGGTCGCGCCGCCGCCCGCGCCCGGCGTGCTGCTCGCGCGCGGCACCGAGGGAGAAGCCACGGCGGACCCACGGCGCCAGGTCGCGGTCGAATGGCTGGCCGATGGTTCGGCGCAAACCGTAATCGCTTCCAACGGCGAAGCCGGCGGCACCGTTGCGCTCCCGGCACCAGACGCCATCGGCACTGCAGGCTGGACCGCGCGCGTGCTCGCCGGCGAAGCCGCCATGCCCGCGACGTTGCAACGGCAGATCGAGGTCATCGTCGCCTGCAGTCGACGTCCCGGTGTCGATGACGCCAGGCGGGACATCGCGGCTACGCACCCGGCAGTGGGAGCGCGCTTCACGGCATCCGCCACCGTGAAGCGGACGGGTCGCATTGGCGCGGAATCACTGGGTGAGGAGGTCGTAAAATGAAACATGTACTGAGCCATGTGCGCGGTGGCGACTGGAAGTCGCTGCTTGCCTGCTTCCTGTATTTCGATACCGGTTTCACCGTGTGGGTGATGTACGGCCCGCTGGCGCAATCGATCAGCGGCGACCTGGGACTGTCGCCGTCGCAGAAGGCGTTCCTGACCGCGGTGCCGGTGCTGTCGGCCGCGTTGTTGCGGGTGACCTTCGGCAACCTGTACCAGGCCATGGATGGCCGGCGATTGGCGTTGCTCGGCATCGTGCTGTCGGCGATTCCGTCGGCGGTGCTGCTGTTTCTGCCAACGATGCCTTCGTTGACCCTGCTGCTGGTGCTGGGCGTGCTGCTGGGCATGGGTGGGGCCAGTTTCGCCGTGGCCTTGCCGATGGCCGGCAGTGGCTATCCGCCGAATGTGCAGGGACTGGTGCTGGGCCTGGCCGCGGCCGGCAATATCGGCGCAGTGGTCGATGGCTTCCTGTTTCCGACCCTGGCCGAGCGTGTGGGTTGGCAACACTCGATGGCGGCGGCGTTGCCGCTGCTGGCGCTTTCCGCCGGGGCCTTGCTGCTATGGGCGCAGGATCGTGCGCCCAAATCCGGTAGCGTGCCGCGTGCCGCCACGGGGTTCGCCGCCACGCTGGGGGTACTGGTCGTGCTGGTATTGATCGTCAATGCCGGGCTGTTCGGATTGGGCGGCAAGCCCGGCATGCTGCTGTTGCCGGTGATCGGCTCCCTGTTCGTGGTCGCGGTGCTGCCGCGGCGCTACCGGAGCGTGTTCGCCGAACGCGACACCTGGGCGATGATGTTGATCTACTCGATCACGTTCGGCGGCTTTGTCGGTATGTCGTCCTACGTCAGCCCGCTGCTGATCGACATGTACGGTCTTTCGCAGGTGCACGCCGGACTGTGGATGGCAGCGCTGGCATTCACCGGGGCGATGCTGCGGCCGGTCGGCGGCTGGATCGCCGACAAGGTGTCCGGTGTGCGCGCCTTGCTGGTGCTGCTGGCAGCGATCGCCGTGTGCGATGTGGGTTTCGCCGTGTTCAAGCCCGGCGTGCAGGGCGGCATTGCGCTGCTGGTGGCCCTGTACGTGGCCTTCGGCCTGGGCAATGGCGCATCGTTTCAGCTGGTGTCGCAGCGCTGGGTCGGCAAGGCCGGATTGATGTCGGGCGTGATCGGCGCCGCGGGCGGCATCGGCGGTTTCTATCTGCCGATGGCGCTGGGCACCGCCAAGGAGAATCTGGGCAGCTACTGGGTCGGCTTCGCGGTCTTCGGCGGCATTTCGGCCGCTGCGTGGCTGATGCTGGCCGCGCTGCGCCGGGAATGGCTGGCCTGGGCGCTGCCCGAGGAAGAAGAGGTGGAAGACGACACGGCCCTGTCCCTGGGCGGCGCGACCGAAACGGTCTAGCGCCCGATGAGCAGGACGTTGTTTCCGCTCTTCGCCGACCTGCACGACCGTCCGGTCCTGCTGGTCGGTGGCGGGGAGATCGCCGAACGCAAGGCGCAGCTGTTGCTGGACGCGGGAGCGCGACTCAGCGTGGGTGCGCCGACGCTCACCGCGACGCTGCAGGCATGGTGCAGCGCCGGACGCATCGCGCATCTGCCCGGTCCGTTTCAACCCGGCTGGATGTCGGGCCAGCGCCTGGTGATTGCCGCCACGGATGATGTCGCCGTCAACCGGCAGGTGGCCGCCGCTGCCGAAGCGCACAACGTCTTCGTCAATGTCGTCGACAGCGTGGAGCTTTCCAGCTTCCAGGTTCCGGCGACGGTCCACCGCACACCGTTGGTGATTGCGATTTCCTCGGGCGGCGCGGCGCCGATGCTTGCGCGGCGGGTACGCGAGCGGCTGGAAGCGTCGCTGGAACAGTCCCTGGGGCCGCTGGCCCGGCTGCTGGAAGGGTTTCGTTCGCGGATTCGCGAGCGCTTCCCCACTCTGTCGCGGCGACGCCGCTTCTACGAGGAGATACTGGGCGGCGAGGTCCCGCGCCTGGTCGAACAGGCGCGGGTCACCGACGCCGGCCAGGTATTGAGCGATGCGCTGGAGGCTGCCGACACCATTGCTTCCGGTGTCGGCAGCGTGACCCTGGTCGGGGCCGGCCCAGGCAATCCGGAGTTGCTGACGTTAGCCGCGCTGCGCGCGCTGAACACGGCCGACGTGATCCTGTTCGATCGCCTGGTGTCTCCCGGTGTTCTGGCCATGGCGCGACGCGACGCGGAGATGATCGACGTCGGCAAGCAAGGCGGCGGCCTGCACGTGCCGCAGGAGCGCACGCACGAACTGTTGCTCGAACACGCACGCAACGGTTCGCACGTGGTGCGGCTCAAGGGCGGCGACCCGTTCGTATTCGGCCGCGGGGGCGAGGAAATCGAGTTCCTGCGCGCGCACGGTGTGCCGTACCGCGTGATTCCGGGCATCACCGCCGCGCTGGCCTGCGCCGCCTATGCCGGCATCCCCCTGACCCATCGCGATCAAGCGCAGTCGCTGCGGCTGCTCACCGCGCACTGCAAGATCCGCTTCAGCGATGAAGAGTGGACTGCGCTCGCCGCCGGCCGGCAGACGCTTGCGATCTACATGGGTGTGCGTGAGCTGCCCACGTTGCGCGAGCAGCTGCTGACTCACGGCATGCCGCCGGATACCTCGTTTGCCCTGGTCGAGAATGGCAGCCTGCCGCAGCAACGCACGATCTGCGGCGTGCTGTCGGAGCTACCGGAACTGGCTGCACGACACGCGGTGCAATCGCCGGCGCTGCTGATCCTCGGTCCGACGGCCGCTAACGCCCAGCGCCTGCACTGGTATGGCGCGTCGCCGCTGGCGCGTTAGCTTCCTCGCCATTCTTCGGTTGCGGTTGTTCGATCGCACATCCCGGTGCCTTGCCGGCCCGCGTGGGAACGGATCGCTCGCCGTCTGCGGATGCCTGGGTGCTTGCGACGCAAGCTCGCGTTACAGGATGTCCAACCTATTTGCCGATGCAGAACGTGGCGAAGATCCGGCCGAGCAGGTCGTCCGGCAGGGTCCGGCCGGTGATGTCGCCGAGCGCATCGTGGGCGCTGCGCAGCGCCTCGGCCGCGAGGTCGAGCGTCTCGGTGGCGAGTGCGGTCCGCGCCTGGACGAGCGCGAGCGCGGCGGCGCGCAAGGCCTCGACGTGGCGGGCGCGCGCGGTGAATGCGCCCTCCTCCGCCGACTCGCCGCCACCCGTCGATGCTTCGCGCAGCTGGGCGTGCAACGCTTCGAGTCCGAATCCGGTCAGCGCCGAGACCCGGATGCCGGAGTCCGCCGTAGCCGCCGCGGGCACGAGATCCGCCTTGTTGTGCACCACGAGCAGACGCGGCACATCGGCGACGGCCGCGCGCACCGCTTCCCATCCGGCCTCGGGATCGCACGCATCCAGAACGACCACTGCCAGATCCGCGCGCTGCAGCTCGTCCCGGGCCCGGCGCATGCCTTCGCGTTCGATCGCATCGCCGCCTTCGCGCAGCCCTGCGGTGTCCACCAAGGTCAGCTCCACCCCGTCCACGCGCACGGTTTCGCGCAACAGGTCGCGGGTGGTCCCGGCGATGTCGGTGACGATCGCGCGCTCACTGCCGGCCAATGCATTGAGCAGCGAGCTCTTGCCCGCATTGGGCGGGCCGACGATCACCGCATGCAGGCCGTCGCGCAGCTTCTGCCCGCGCTCGGCGGCCTGCAACAGGGCATCGAGCTGATGGCTCGCGTCCTCCAGACGACCATGCAGGGCCTGGCCGCCTAGGGTGTCGAGCGGCTCGTCGGCGAAGTCGATCGCCGCCTCCACGTGCACCCGGATCGCGAGCAGGCTGTCGGCGAGCGTATCGACGCGTCGGGAGAACTCGCCGTCGAGTGCGCGCCGCGCCGCGCGCGCGGCGCGTGCATCGCCCGCCGCAATCAGGTCGGCGACCGCCTCGGCCTGGGCAAGGTCGAGCTTGCCGTTGAGGTAGGCGCGTTCGCTGAATTCGCCTGGCCGCGCCATCCGCGCGCCGAGCGCGCAGCAGGCTGCGACCAGCGCCCGCAGCACCGCCGGACTGCCATGCGCCTGCAGCTCGACCACGTCCTCGCCGGTGTAGCTGGCTGGTGCGGCGAAATACAGGGCGATGCCGTCGTCGATCGTTTCGGCCTGCGCACCACGAAACCGCGCGTGATACGCGCGACGCGGCGTCAGCGCTCGTGCGCACACGGTTTCGCCAATCTGCACCGCGCGCGGCCCCGACAGGCGCACGATGCCGACGCCGCCGCTGCCTGCCGGCGTGGCGATGGCCACGATGGTGTCGGTGACCGGGCTGATGGTGGTGCTCATGGCGCCATGGTCGCAGAGCCGGGCCGGGACGACGAAGCCGCCTTGCGGCGGTTCGTTTGCATCACTTCGTGGCGGCGGCCTTGGCCTTGCCACCCTCGGGCGCCGGTCCGGACTTGTCGCCGTACTTGCGCAGCATCCACCACTGCTGCAGCAGGCCGAGCGATCCGTTGGTGACCCAGTACAGCACCAGGCCGGCCGGGAAGAAGATCATCATCACCCCGAACACCAGCGGCATCAGCTGCATCATGCGCTGCTGCATCGGGTCCATGCCGACCATCGGCGTGAGCTTCTGGGTGAGCCACATCACGCTGATGTTGATCACCGGCAGGATGAAATACGGATCGGGTGCGGTGAGGTTCTGGATCCAGCCGATCCACGGCGCATGCCGCAGCTCGACCGCCTCGAGCAGGGTCCAGTACAGCGCCAGGAAGATCGGCATCTGGATCAGCACCGGCAGGCAGCCGCCGACCGGGTTGATCTTCTCCTTCTTGTACAGCTCCATCAGCGCCAGCTGGAATTTCTGCTTGTCGTCGCCGTAGCGCTCTTTCAGTTGCTGCACGCGCGGCTGGAACTTGCGCATCTTCGCCGCCGACTTGTACTGCGCCGCCGAGAGAGGGAACAGCAGCGCCTTGACGATCACCACCAGACCGACGATCGCCCAGCCCCAGTTGCCGAAGATGCCGTGCAGCCAGGACAACACCGAGAACAGCAGTTCCGCGATCCAGGCCAGCCAGCCGTAGCTGCTGAAGTCGACCGCGCGCTCCAGCCCCGGCACGTCCTGCGCCTGGATCCCCTTGACCAGCTTCGGCCCGACCCACAGACGCGCCTCGGTCGCGGCCCTGGCGCCCGGCGCGACGCTCACGCCTGGACCGACTTCGCGGATCAGATACTGGGTGCCGTCGGTTGCGCGCGTGGTATCCAGGGAGTAGGTAGCGACATCGTTCGCCGCCGGAATCCAGGCGCTGAAGAAATGGTGCTGCAGCATCGCCACCCAGCCGCCGGTGACTTCCTTGCTCAGGACCCCGTCGCCGAAGTCGTCGAACTTACGCTTCTCAAGTTTGTCCGCATTGCTGTACCAGGCCGCGCCGTGGAAGCTGTAGGACTCCGGATGGGTGAAGCCAGACTTCACCACCGGCGGCACGCGTACCAGCTGGCGGTAGACATAACCCTGCCATGGCGCGTCGCCGGCGTTGACGACCTCGTCGCGTACGCGGATCGCGAAATCGTTGCGCTGGAGCGTGTACACGCGGCGGATCGTCACGCCGTTCGGACCATGCCAGACGAACGGCACGGCGATGCTGTCGACGCCGCGCGGCAATACGTAATTGGTACGGGGCTGCTCGGGCACGAAGCCGCGCTCGTGCGAGGGCGCGGCGTTGGCACTGCTGACCCAGCCGCTCTCGGCGGCGAAGTGGCTCGCGGGGTTGTCGTCGAACAGCTTCACCGGCGGGCTGTTCTTCTCGGTCGTCTGCGGATATCGCAGCAGTTCGGCGCTGCGCACTCGGCCGCCGTCGATCGTCAGGCGCAGGGCATCGGTCGTGACCGTGACGGTCTGCGCGGTGGTCGCGGCGCGCGCTCCCGGTTGCGGGGTCGGTGCGCCTGGGGCCTGCGGTATCTGCGCTGCGCTGGGCGCCTGCGGCACCGAGCCGGTGGCGGAAGCGGTAGGTGCCGGAGCGGCGGACGTGGTCGCGCGCTGCGCCGCCTTGTCCTGTCCCCACGCCATCCACAGCATGGCGGCCACCATCAGCCAGGCGAAGATCAGGAACGTGCGGGTCTGGTTCATGCGAAAGGGGTCGGGAAAGGCGGGGGGCGCGTCGCAACGGAAGACGCCGAAGGGGTGGCGGACGGACAGGCCAACGCGATCACGTAGGACACGCGATCAGTCCGCGCTCGGGGATTGGGCCGGCATTGTGCCGGTCACGGCGGAAAGCGGCAACGCGGCGGCGCGTTGCAGGAGCGAAGCGAACGCCTCGCGCAGCACAGCATTGTCCACTGCACGCGCCGCCGCGCGCGCCACCACGACATAGGCTCCCGGCGGCAGCGCGCCGCGACTACGGCGGAATTCATCGCGCAGGACCCGCTTGATCCGGTTGCGTCCGGTGGCGTGCGGGTCGACTTTGCGCGACACCGCCAGGCCCAGGCGCGCGCCGGGACCGGGGTGCTCCGCGTCATGCAGGACGTGCAGCACCAGCAGCGGATGCGCGATGCGCCGGCCCTGGGCGAAGGTGCGAGCGAACTCGGTCTTGGCGCGCACGCGCGCGGACGCAGAAAAACCCGCGTTTGCGGCGCGGGTCGGGGTGGCTTGCGGGCTGTCTTGCCGGGTGCCTTGCAAACCGGGGCTCACGAAATCGGCGGCCGCGTCCGGGCCGGCGCGATGCTGCCGTCAGGCAGTGAGGCGCTTGCGGCCCTTGGCGCGGCGACGCGCAAGAATCTTGCGCCCGTCGGCGGTCTTCATGCGGGCACGGAAGCCGTGGTCGCGCTTGCGCTTGAGGTTGCTCGGCTGATAGGTGCGCTTGGTGGCCATGGCGGCGACTCTTTTAGGTAATGCGGACGTAGAGAACCAGAAAGTTTAGGCTCCGATGCGTGGGCGGTCAAGGTGCGGGGCGCCCTGCACCCTTGTCCGTCCTGTGGATAACTTCCCACTCCGCCCGCCCCGGTGCTACCCTGCCGCATCCCTAGTTTCCGCTCCGCGATGCCCGCATCGCGCGGCCTTCTTTTCGGTATCGCCCGCCTGATGGATGCCTGGCCCCGTTGCCTCGAACGCCTGGAAGCCGAATTCCCGACCGAGGATGTGCACACCTGGCTCAAGCCGCTGCAGCCCGGTCGCCGCGATGACGGCTTCGTCCTGTATGCGCCCAATGCCTTCGTCATGGAGGAGGTCCGCACCCGCTATCTGGCACGGATCCGCGAGCTGCTGGCCCATTTCTCCGGTTCGCCGGATGTGAGCCTGGAAATCGGATCGCTGCGGCGTGCCGCGGCGCCCATCGTGGCGAGCATGGTCCCGCAGCCGCGGGTGGTCGAACCCGCGTTCCACGGCAATCTCGACAGCCACTACACGTTCGACAACTTCGTGGAAGGCCGCAGCAACCAGCTCGGGCGCGCAGCTGCGTGGCAGGCGGCGCAGACCCCCGGCGATCGCGCCCACAACCCATTGCTGCTTTACGGCGGCACGGGCCTGGGCAAGACCCATCTGATGTTCGCCGCCGGCAACGCCATGCGTGCGGCCAATCCGGCGATGCGGGTGATGTACCTGCGCAGCGAGCAGTTCATGAATGCCTTCACCAAGGCGCTGTACGACAAGTCCAGCGGCGGCATGGAGGCGTTCAAGCGCCAGTTCCAGGGGATCGAAGCCCTGCTGATCGACGACATCCAGTTCTTCGCCGGCAAGGACCGCACCCAGGAAGAATTCTTCCACACCTTCAACGCGCTGTTCGACGGACGCCAGCAGATCATCCTCACCTGCGATCGTTACCCGCGCGAGGTAGAGGGGCTCGAGCCGCGCCTGAAGTCGCGCCTGGGCTGGGGTCTGTCGGTGGCGATCGACCCGCCCGATTTCGAGACCCGCGCCCAGATCGTGCTGTCCAAGGCGCGCGAGCGCGGCGCGCAGATTCCCGAGGACGTCGCCCACCTGATCGCGAAGAAGATGCGCAGCAACGTGCGCGACCTGGAAGGCGCGCTCAATACCCTGGCCGCGCGCGCCAACTTCACCGGCCGCGCGATCACCCCCGACTTCGCCCAGGAAACCCTGCGCGATCTGCTGCGCGCGCAGCAGCAGGCGATCGGCATCGGCAACATCCAGAAGGTCGTGGCCGATTACTACGGGCTGCAGATCAAGGAAATGCTCGGCGCCAAGCGCACCCGCTCGCTGGCGCGTCCGCGACAGATGGCCATGGCCCTGGCCAAGGACCTGACCGAGCATTCGCTGCCCGAGATCGGCGATGCCTTCGGCGGTCGCGACCACACCACCGTACTGCATGCCTGCCGCACGATCCGCACGCTGATGGAGACCGACGGCAAGCTCAAGGAAGACTGGGAAAAGCTCAATCGCAAATTGAGCGAATAACGTGCCGATCGGATGCCCGCGTCTGCGCCCGTCCAGAGGCATCCCTGCCCCCGCCATCAGCTAGCCACCGCCCTGCCCTTGCACTAGCATGGCGACGGGTTTCCCGCGGTCGATCTCAAGATGCTGTGCGCCATTGCGGGCGCGTCGGCAGATCTTGTGGACAGTCCCGGGTTGCGCAGCGGGACAAGTTGTGGACAAGTCGGGTCCTGGCCCCGCTGCCGAAAACCATCCACAGCTTGTGCAGGCCCCGCGCAGCCCCTTATCCGCATGGTTGCCGGTAGAATTAATGCATAATAATCAACGAGTTAACAGAGTTATACCGGCTGCGGACCGGCCCAAGCACTACCACCGTCTTTGATTTTCACTCTTCCCAACAGCAACAGCCGGGGATCCATCCGATGCGTTTCAGCCTGCAGCGCGAAGCCTTGCTCAAGCCCCTGGCCCAGGTCGTCAATGTCGTTGAGCGGCGACAGACTCTGCCGGTGCTGGCGAATCTGTTGGTCCAGGTCAAGGGCGGCCAGCTCTCGCTGACCGGCACCGACCTGGAGGTGGAGATGGTGGCGCGCAGCCCGGTCGACGATGCGCAGGATGGCGAGACCACGATTCCGGCGCGCAAGCTGTTCGACATCGTCCGGGCCCTGCCCGACGGCAGCAAGATCGCGGTCAACCAGGTGGGCGACAAGATCACGGTCCAGACCGGGCGCTCGCGCTTCAGCCTGGCCAGCCTGCCGGCCAACGATTTTCCTTCGATCGACGAAGTCGAGGCCACCGAACGCGTTTCCGTGCCCGAGGCTGCGCTCAAGGAATTGATCGAACGCACCGCCTTCGCCATGGCCCAGCAGGATGTGCGCTATTACCTCAACGGCCTGCTGTTCGATCTGCGTGACAGCTCGTTGCGCTGCGTGGCCACCGACGGACACCGGCTTGCGCTGTGCGAGGCCGCGCTGGAAGGCGCCGGCAAGCGCCAGATCATCCTGCCGCGCAAGGGCGTGCAGGAGCTGCAACGCCTGCTCGAGGGCGGCGATCGCAGCCTAGAGCTGGAGGTCGGCCGCAACCACCTGCGGGTGAAGCGCGACGATGTGACTTTCACCAGCAAGCTGATCGACGGCAAGTTCCCCGATTACGAGGCGGTGATTCCGATCGGCGCCGACCGCGAGGTCAAGATCGACCGCGAAACCCTGCGTGCGGCCCTGCAACGCGCGGCGATCCTGTCCAACGAAAAGTATCGTGGGGTGCGGATCGAGGTCTCGCCCGGGCAGCTGAAGATCAGCGCCCACAATCCCGAGCAGGAAGAAGCGCAGGAAGAGGTCGAGGCCGAAACCAAGGTCGACGGGCTAGCGATCGGCTTCAACGTCAATTACCTGCTCGATGCCCTCACTGCCCTGCGCGACGAGCACGTGATCCTGCAGCTGCGCGACGCCAATTCCTCGGCGCTGGTCCGGGAAGCCGGCAATGAGCGCAGCCGGCATGTGGTGATGCCGCTGCGGCTCTGATGCGCACCGCGTTCCACGTGGAACCAACCTGCTTCGCCCGGTCCGCGCCGGGCGAAGTCGTTTGGAGCCCACCCTCGGCTCCATGCCGGAGCCAAGCGCACCGGGTATGGGCGGTTAGCGATGGACCGGCTGTAGCCTGATGCGAATCACTCGCCTGACGATAGCGGGCTTGCGGAACCTGCAACCGACCGATCTGCGGCCGGGACCAGGGCTCAACGTGCTGGTCGGACCAAACGGCGCAGGCAAGACCAGCGTGCTCGAAGCCCTGCACCTGCTGGCCTATGGACGCAGTTTCCGGGGGCGGGTTCGGGACGGGCTGGTGCGGACCGGCCGGGACGCGCTGGAGGTCTTTGCCGAATGGGACGAGCCCGGAGGACGTATCCGTCGGGCCGGGCTGCGGCATGCGGGACAGACCTGGAGCGGCCGACTCGACGGGGCGTCGGTGAGCCAGCTTGGAGAGCTGTGCGCGGCGCTGGCGGCGCTCACCTTCGAACCGGGCAGCCATGCGCTGATCAGCGGGGGCGGCGAAACCCGACGCCGGTATCTGGATTGGGGTTTGTTCCACGTGGAACCGGACTTTCTGGGGCTCTGGCGGCGCTATGGCCGGGCCCTCAAGCAGCGCAACGCGCTATTGAAGCTGCGCGCCGGGGTGGATCAGTTCCAGGTCTGGGATCAGGAGCTGGCCGAAATGGGCGAAGCGCTGACAGCGCGGCGTGAGCTCTACCTGGATGGCCTGCAACCCCGGCTGCGCGCGGCGTCGGGTGAACTGGCGCCTGGGCTGGGGGAGGCGGCGTTCGCGTTCCAGCCGGGGTGGCGGCGCGAGCAGCTGTCTCTCGCCGATGCTCTGCTGCTCGCGCGGGAGCGCGACTTGGTCACCGGCTTCACATCGGTCGGACCGCACCGGGCCGACTGGCGGATTACGCACGCGCAGCGTCCCGATCAGGAAGCGCTTTCGCGAGGGCAGGGCAAGCTCACTGCGCTGGCGGCGCTGCTGGCGCAGGCGGAGGATTTCGCCGCCCGTCGCGGACAATGGCCCCTGGTCCTGCTGGACGACCTTGCCTCGGAGCTGGATCTGCCACACCAGCGGCGCCTGTTGCAGCGGTTACGCGCCAGCGATGCGCAGGTATTCATCACCGGCACCGAAGTCCCGCTCGCGCTCGCCGGCACCGGTTTCGATTTGTTCCACGTGGAACAAGGAAAAGTGTTACACGCGGAGGGCGGCTCGCTACAGCATTAACGTTTTATGCGAAATATCCAGGAGGTTGGGCCCGCTGAGCCGGCCCCACTGGTATAATTTCCCGCTTCAATCCCTATAGCTAATGTGTCGCGGCCCGCTGCAGCGCGGTTCCGCGCCGAACAGAGCGCATGACGGAAAACAACACACCCGAAAATCCTGGCCAGACCACTGCGGGCCAGACCGGTTACGACTCCAGCAAGATCACCGTGCTGCGCGGCCTGGAGGCCGTGCGCAAGCGCCCGGGCATGTACATCGGCGACGTGCACGACGGCACCGGGCTGCACCACATGGTGTTCGAGGTGGTCGACAACGCCATCGATGAAGCCTTGGCTGGTCATGCCGATGACATCGTGGTGACCATCCACGAGGACGGCTCGGTATCGGTCTGGGACAACGGACGCGGCATTCCGGTGGACACCCACAAGGAAGAGGGCGTATCCGCGGCCGAGGTCATCATGACCGTGCTGCATGCCGGCGGAAAGTTCGACGACAACAGCTACAAGGTCTCCGGCGGCCTGCACGGCGTTGGCGTGTCGGTGGTCAATGCGCTCAGCGAAAAGCTCACCCTGGACATCTGGCGCGACGGCTTCCACCACCAGCAGGAATACGCGCTCGGCGAGCCGGTGTATCCGCTGCGCCAGCTCGAGGCTTCCGACAAGCGCGGCACGCTGCTGCGCTTCTGGCCCTCGAACGCGATCTTTACAGACACCCTATTCCACTACGACATCCTCGCGCGCCGCCTGCGCGAACTCTCGTTCCTCAACTCCGGCGTCAAGATCACGCTGCTCGACGAGCGCGGCGAGGGCGAACGCGACGTGTTCCAGTACGAAGGCGGCATCCGCTCCTTCGTCGAGCATCTGGCGCAGCTGAAGACGCCGCTGCATCCCAACGTGATCTCGGTGACCGGCGAGCAGAACGGGATCACCGTGGACGTCGCCCTGCAATGGACCGACGCCTACCAGGAAACGATGTTCTGCTTCACCAACAACATTCCGCAGAAGGACGGCGGTACCCACCTGATCGGCTTCCGCGCCGCGCTCACCCGTACCCTGAGCAACTACATCGAACAGAACGGGATCGCCAAGCAGGCCAAGGTCTCGCTGTCAGGCGACGACATGCGCGAGGGCATGATCGCCGTGCTGTCGGTGAAGGTGCCCGACCCCAGCTTCTCGTCGCAGACCAAGGAAAAGCTGGTCTCCTCCGACGTGCGCCCGGTGGTGGAATCCACCTTCGGCCAACGGCTCGAGGAGTTCCTGCAGGAGCATCCCAACGAAGCGCGCGCGATCGCCGGCAAGATCGTCGACGCCGCGCGTGCGCGCGAAGCCGCGCGCAAGGCGCGCGACCTTACCCGGCGCAAGGGCGCGCTGGACATCGCAGGGCTCCCGGGCAAGCTCGCCGACTGCCAGGAAAAGGATCCGGCGCTGTCGGAACTGTTCATCGTCGAGGGCGACTCGGCCGGCGGTTCGGCCAAGCAGGGCCGCAATCGCAAGAACCAGGCGGTGTTGCCGCTGCGCGGCAAGATCCTCAACGTCGAGCGCGCGCGCTTCGACCGCATGCTCGCCAGCGCCGAGGTCGGCACCCTGATCACCGCACTGGGCACCGGCATCGGCCGCGACGAATACAACCCCGACAAGCTGCGCTACCACCGCATCATCATCATGACCGACGCGGACGTGGACGGTTCGCACATCCGCACCCTGCTGCTGACCTTCTTCTACCGGCAGATGCCCGACCTGATCGAGCGCGGCCACATCTATATCGGCCTGCCGCCGCTGTACAAGCTCAAGCAGGGCAAGCAGGAGCTCTACCTGAAGGACGATGCGGCGCTGGACGCCTACCTGGCCGGCAACGCGGTCGAAGGGGCCGGGTTGATCCCGGCGACGGACGAGCCTGCGATCGAAGGCATGGCCCTGGAGCAGCTGCTGCTGGCCTATGCCGGCGCGCGCGCCGCGATCGCCCGCAATGCGCACCGCTTCGACCCGATCGTGCTCGAATCGCTGATCGACTTCACTCCGCTCGACGCGCAAAGCCTGGCGCTCAACACCGACGAGGCGCATGAACTCACCGCGCTGGAGGCCAGGCTCAATCGCGGCGGCCTGGGCCAGCCCCGGTACCGGCTGGTGCTGCAGGCGGCCAACGAATCGCGCCCGGTCGCGCTGCTGATCATCCGTCGGCACATGGGCGAGGAACTGACGCAGGTGCTGCCGCTGTCGATTTTCGAACATGGCGAACTGCGCCCGCTGCGCGATGCCGCCGCGGCCCTGCATGGCCTGGTCCGCGAAGGCGCGCAGATCGTGCGCGGCAACAAGACCCAGCCCGTCGCCAGCTTCGCCCAGGCCCAGGCCTGGCTGCTGGACGAAGCCCGCAAGGGCCGCCAGATCCAGCGCTTCAAGGGCCTGGGCGAAATGAACCCCGAGCAGCTCTGGGACACCACAGTGAACCCGGATACCCGCCGTCTGTTGCAGGTGCGGATCGAGGATGCGGTCGCGGCCGACCAGATATTCAGCACGTTGATGGGCGATGTCGTCGAGCCGCGGCGCGAGTTCATCGAGGACAACGCGCTCAAGGTCGCGAATCTGGACGTGTAGAACGCGGCCGCGTTGGCGGCGTGCGACGGCGCGTTTCAGCGCCGATCGTGGCGGGTGGCTGAACGCCCGCCCGCGCGCCAACGCGGACTTCACCGCATGCGGGACTAGCCTAGCGGCCCCGATTCGCCGAGGAATGCCCATGAAGCCGCAGCTACCGGCCCTAGTCCTGGCCGCCGCCGTTTCAGCCACCGTCGCCGGCTGCGCCACCACGACCTCGCCGACCGGGCGCAAGCAGTACGTCGGCGCCGTCTCCCAGCAGCAGCTCAACCAACTCGGCGCGCAGGCCTTCGCGCAGCTCAAGTCGCAAAAGCCGCAGACCAGCAACAGCGCCCAGCGCAGCTACGTGTCCTGCGTAACCAACGCTATCGTCAGCCAGCTGCCTGCCGAGTGGCGCAGCGGCGGTTGGGAAAGTGCAGTGTTCGTCGACAACGACCCCAACGCGTTCGCCCTGCCCGGCGGCAAGGTGGGCATTTACACGGGCATCTTCAGTGTCGCGAAGAACCAGGACCAGCTCGCCGGCGTGATCGCGCACGAGATCGGCCACGTCGTCTCCCGCCATCATGATGAGCGCCTAACCCGCCAGGCGGGCGCCTCCGGGGCGCTGCAGGTAGTCGGCGCGATCCTCGGATCCCGCTATGGCGAAGGCGTCGGCAATGCGGCGATGCAGGGCGGTGGCGTGCTGGCGCAGACCGGCTTCCTGCTGCCCGGCTCACGCGCCCAGGAGAGCGAAGCCGACGTGGTCGGCCAGCAGCTCATGGCACGGGCTGGTTTCGATCCGCGCGGCGCGGTCAGCCTGTGGCAGAACATGATCGCGGCCGGCGGCAGCCGCCCACCGCAATGGCTGTCCACCCACCCCGACCCTCAGGCGCGCATCGGCGAACTGCAGTCGCGTGCCGCGAGCCTGGTCCCGGCCTACCAGCAGGCACAGGCGGCAGGCCGGCGCCCGAAATGCGGCTGAAAACGTTTCACATAACGCGGGTCTAGCAATCGATCCGCGCCAATCTGCTAGCGTGCACGCCCCCAACCGGGCCTGCCCGGCGGCGTACGTCTCCACAGGTGAACAATGTCCCAACCGCAAACCCGTCAATTGGTCCTCGCTCTGCTCGCCGCCCTGTCCCTGTGCGGGGTGGCAACCGCCGCTCCGCAAGCGCCTCGCTCGCTTGAGGAACAGCGAGCACAGAAGGAGCGCGAGGCCCAGAAAGAGTCCGATTCCACGGAAAAGACGCCGGAGCAGGCGGAAGTCGCCGCGCGCTACCCCCAAGCCGATCGCATCGAGCCAGAAGGCAAGGCCACACCGAAACACGTGCCCAAGCTGAAGCAGCAGTTCGACGCCTTCAACTCCAAGGACAACACCACAGTACTGACACTGGCCGATGAACTGATCGCCGATCCGGAAACCAACCCCTACGAGAAGTCGGTGGCGGCGCGCCTGGCAGGCGCGAGCCAGCTCAATGCGGATAACGCCAAGGCGATGGCCTACCTGCAAAAGGCGATCGAGTTCAACGGATTGAACAACAACGAGCATTTCGAAGCGATGTTCCTGATCGCGCAACTGCAGATGCAGGAAAAGCAGTACGCGCAGAGCCTGGCGACGGTCGATCAGTTCCTGACCCAGACCAAGAACCAGACGCCCGACGCATTGGCGCTCAAGGGCAATGCCCTGTACCGCCTCAAGCGCTATCCCGAAGCGGTCGAAGCACTGAAGCTGGCGCTGGCCGGGGCGCCGCAGCCGCGCGCGGACTGGACCCAGCTGCTTATGGGCGCGTACGCCGACATGGGCCAGCCCGAGGAGGCCAGCAAGCTCGCCGAACAGCTGGGGGCCGGCAACCCTGACGACAAGCAGGCACAGCTGAACTTGGCCGCGACCTACATGCAGTCCGGACAGGACGACAAGGCCGCGGCGATCCTGGAAAAGCTGCGCAGCAGCGGACAGCTGACCGAGGAACAGGACTACCGCAACCTGTTCGCCATGTACAGCAATGCAGGTGGCAAGGACAAGGAGGTCATCGCCGTCATCAACGAAGGCATGTCCAAGGGCATCCTGAAGCCGGATCACCAGGTCTATACCGCGTTGGCACAGGCCTATTGGTTTTCCGACCAGGCCGGCCCCGCGATCGAGGCCTTCAAGAAAGCGGCGCCGATTGCGCCCAACGGTGAGGCCTATCTCAACCTGGCGCGCGCGCTCAGCAACGAGGGCCACACCGCCGAGGCCAGGGAGGCCGCGAAACAGGCGCTCGCCAAGGGCGTGAAGAAGCCCGAAGACGCCAAACGGATCATCGGTACCAAGTAATTACTCGGTTGCGGCATTGGTAACCGATTACAGGTTTGTTATAAGCTTCGAGGTTCCCGCCGCCTTCACGTGACGGGACCTTCACCTCCTCCGGCGCCTCGGCACCGGGCCCCACCCGAGCTTCCCTCGCATGACCCAACGCCTGCGGACGACCGATAAAAATGATGACGATGTCGGCCTGAACTGGCCGCGCATCGCTGGCTATTCCTTCGTGGTCGCCGTGCACCTTGCCGCGCTGCTGCTGCTGCTCGCACCGGTGGCGCCACCGGGACAGCAACAGCAGGAAGAAGATGTCACCCGCGTGGTGATCATCGAGCCGCCGCCGCCGCCGCCGCCGCCGCCCCCGCCGCCCCCGGAACCGCCCAAGCCGCAGGAAATCAAGCAGCTGGCGCCGCCGCAGCCTTCGCCGATCCCGCCGCCGCCGGAGGAGCCGCCGGTGGTGTTCGACGAGCCAGCCGCCGTGGACATCCAGGCGCCGCCGCCCGCACCGCCGGCACCCCCGGCGCCGCAGCCGGACATCGGCGCGAGCGTGGACATTTCGTCCAAGAACATGAATCCGCCCAAGTACCCGCCGCGCGCCTACCAGCAGGGCGTGGAAGGCACCGTCATCCTGATCGTCGACGTGGACGCCAACGGCAACGTCACCAACGTGTCGGTGGAGAAATCCAGCCGCAACCGCGATCTGGATCGCGCCGCGATGGACGCCGCGCGCAAATGGCGATTCAACCCGTCGATCAAGAATGGCCAGAAGGCTGCCGGTCGCGTCCGCGTTCCGGTGGACTTCAAGTTGCAGTAGACCGGCTTCAGTAACGCCGCACCGGCGCGTGCCGGGTTCTGCGGATTTCACCTCGCTCCACGTTCCATCGCATCAGCTGTCTTCTCCACACCACAACATCAAAGGTAAGCGTCATGCTGCAGGAAACCACTAACGCCGCGGCCCCGGCCGGAGGCAATGCCGCACAGGCTCTGACGCAGATGGGTGTCGACCATCTGCTGGCGGAGATGACCGCCGACCCAGGTGCCTATGCGGTGTCCTGGGCGGTGCTGATCACGCTGCTGATCATGTCCGCCTCCTCGATCTACTGGATCGTGATCAATTTCTTCAAGAACCTGGCCTTGCGCCGGAGTGCCGACCGCGTGGTCAGCACGTTCTGGGAGACGCCGAACGCGCAGGACGCGATCCGCTACATGGAAGAGCAGCCGCGTCGCGAACCGTTCTCGAAGATCGCGCTCGATGCCGCCCAGGCCGCCGCGCACCATCAGCGTCATGAAGGCTCGCGCCTGGTCGAGTCACTGAACCGCTCGGAATTCGTGGACCGCGCCCTGCGCCAGGCCGTGACCCGTGAATCGATGAACCTGGAAAGCGGCCTGACCGTGCTCGCCACCGTGGGTTCGACCGCGCCGTTCGTCGGCCTGCTCGGTACCGTGTGGGGCATTTACGGTGCGCTGATCCGCATCGGCGCCACCGGCCAGGCTTCGATCGATGCGGTTGCAGGACCGGTGGGCGAGGCCCTGATCATGACCGCGCTCGGTCTGTTCGTGGCGATCCCGGCGGTGCTGGCGTACAACTTCTTCGTGCGCCTGAACCGCGTCACCAACAACAAGTTCGACACCTTCGCGCACGACCTGCACGACTTCTTCGCCACCGGTGCACGCGTGGGCGAAGTCGCGGTCAAGCGCTGAGCCTGACGAACTGACGGAGTCCCGACATGGCCTTCAGTAGCGGCACCGAAAGCGGTGCACCGATGTCCGAGATCAACGTCACGCCCCTCGTGGACGTGATGTTGGTGCTGCTCATCATCTTCATGATCACGGCACCGCTGATGTCGCATAAGGTCAAGGTGGAGCTTCCGCAGGCCAACCTGGACAAGAAGGACGACACGGTGCCGCCGGTGCCGCCGATCACCATCGCCGTGACCGACGACGGGAAGATCTACTGGAACGACCAGCCGATCGACAAGGGCCTGCTGGAAAGCCAGCTGTCGGTGGAAGCGCAGAAGACGCCGCAACCGGCGATCAACCTGCGCGGCGACCAGACCACCAAGTACCGCACGATCCGTGAGGTGGTCGACATCGCCCAGGCCCAGGGCATGCGCAAGGTCGGCTACGTCGCCACCCGCGAACGTCCCAACTGAGGAGAGATAGAAGATGGCATTCTCAACAGGTGGTGGCGGCGGGCCGATGGCTGACATCAACGTCACGCCCCTGGTGGACGTGATGTTGGTGCTGCTGATCATCTTCATGGTGACGGCGCCGATCATGTCGTACCCGATCGACATCGACCTTCCGCAGCGCTCACTCAACCCGCCTCCGACCACCCAGGATCCGCCCGACCCGATCCGGCTGCGCATCGACAGCGCGGGGCAGGTGTTCTGGAACGACAGCCCGACGCCGCTGTCCGCCCTGCGCAACATGATGGAAGCCGAGGTCGAACGCGATCCGAACAACCAGCCCACGCTGGAGATCGATACCGCGGACGACGCCGACTACGGCATCCTGGCCAAAGTCCTGGCCAGCGCGCGCAATGCGCAGATGCAGAAGATCGGTTTCGTCAAGAAGTAGACCCGCAAGACAGGCATGGTCCAGCGCACTGCAGCGCGCCGGACCGACGCTTACCTGACCAGCAAGTCCTTTGCGCCGCCCGTCCGGGCGGCGTTTTCTTTTGTCCGCTTTGTGAGGAGCGCCGCCCTCACGCGCCGCACACGTGCGCGGGGGTATCGCCATGGCTGCGGGAGACGGTCCCGCCTCGCCAGGGGAACGATATGGCCGCTTATTCGATGCCGTCCACACAGCACAGCGTCGCCCAGATCAACATCACCCCGCTGGTCGATGTGATGCTGGTCCTGCTAGTGATCTTCATGATCGCCGCACCGGTGGTCAGCCAGCCGATCCGCCTGGACCTGCCTGGAACGTCACCGCCCCCGCCGGTCAAGGCGGACGCGCCCATCGTGCTGCGCATCGACGCTGCCGGGCAGGTGTACTGGAACGGCGATGCGACGCCACTGCCGACGCTGCGCGCGATGCTGCAGGCCGAGGTCGCGCGCGATGCGCAGGCACGCATAACGCTGCAGATCGACGCCAGCGACGAGACCGATTACGGAATCGTGGCCAAGGTGTTGGCGGCGGCACGCAATGCCGAGGTCGAGCGCATCGGTTTCCTGCGCCACTAGCGACGCGTCTCCGGCGTTCGAGCGGCGCAATCGCCCGCTGGGTCAGGAACTCAAAGCACCGCTGACGATCCGCAGGTAGGCGCGCACGGTGGCATCGAGTCCGGCGTAGAGCGCTTCGCCGATCAGGGCATGACCGATCGAGACCTCCAGCACCTCCGGCACGCCGGCTAGGAAGGCAGCGAGGTTGTGCTGGTCGAGATCGTGCCCGGCGTTGACGCCGAGCCCGACCGCCTGGGCCCGGCGCGCGGTGTCGGCGCATGCGGCGATCACGGCGCCGGCATCCCCCTGCGCAAAGGCCTCGGCATACGGACCGGTGTACAACTCGATGCGATCCGCGCCGATCTGCGCCGCGCGCTCCACCGCGCTTCCGGCATCGGCGAACAGGCTGACCCGGCAGTCGAGCGCCTTGAGCGCGTCGACCAGCGGTTGCAGCGCATCGGCATCGCGGGCGAAGTCGAAACCGTGGTCCGAGGTCAGCTGTCCATCGCCGTCCGGTACCAGGGTCGCCTGCGCCGGCCGCGCCTGTTCGCACAGGGCCAGAAAGCCCGGATAGCCCGCGCGCGGCGGCGCGAACGGATTGCCTTCGAGGTTGAATTCCACGCCGTACGCACGGGTGAGCTGCGCCAGCGCCAGCACGTCGTCGGCGCGGATGTGGCGCGCGTCGGGCCGCGGATGCACGGTGATCCCGTGCGCACCGGCATCGAGGCAGGCGCGTGCGGCTTCGACCACGTCGGGCAGCGCGCCGCCGCGCGAGTTGCGCAGCACGGCGATCTTGTTGACGTTGACGCTGATTTGGGTCATCGCACCGGCATCACGCCGATGGCGCATCGCCACCGGATTGCGCGGCATTGCGGCGTGCGTCGGCTTGCTCGCGAAGGCGCCGCAGTTCGGCCGGATCGATCATCGCCACCTCGTCGCGCGAGCGGCTGCCCAGGCGCTGGGCCAGCAGTGCCATGACCCCGGCCACGACCAGTATCAGCGAGGCGAGCAGGCAGACGACGGCCAGCGCCATCGACGTGGTCACGAAGGCGACCGCGAACGCGGCGGCCGCCAGCAGGATCAGCAGCCAGGGCATGGCACGGGCTCCGGGTCGGGTAGGCGAAGTCTAGCGCGAGACGCAGGGTGGACGCGCCATGGAATGAGCGTGGGGCTGCAACCGAACGGAGGTCCTCCGCCGCCGCGGCGGCGCGAAGGAAAGTTGCGGCGGGCAGGCTGCTCGCGGCGCCCCTAGAGCAGCGGCGACATCAGCCGGGCCAGCGCCTCGGGCAGGCGCGCCGTCAGCAGCGGGCGGTTGCGGTCCTCGCGCACGCGCGGGGCGTGCGCGAATTCGGTTTCGATCAGCTGCGCCAGCTCCGCGGCGATGCCTGGATCGTCGAACAGCAAGGACACCTCGAAATTCAGGCGGAAGCTGCGATGGTCGAAATTGGCGCTGCCGATCAACGCGATCCTGTCGTCGACCAGCAGGGCCTTGCTGTGCAGCATGCGCGGGCCGTACTCGTAAACCTTGACGCCGGCCGCCAGCAGGTCGTCGTAGTAGGAACGCACGCACCAGGTGACCAGTCTGCTGTCGCTCATCTTTGGCACCAGCAGGCGCACGTCCAGTCCGGATAGGGCCGCCGAGGTAAGGGCCATCATCGCCGCCTCGCCCGGCACGAAATAGGGCGTCACCAGCCATATCCGCTGGCTGGCGGCGTGGATCGCGCCCACGTGCAGGCGATGGATCGCTTCCCACGACGAATCCGGGCCGGAGGTGAGCACCTGGGTATCGATCGGCCCGCCCTGCGGCTCGGGCGTCGCACGTGCGACATCTCCGACGAAATCGCGCCGCTCCGTGGCGTAGGCCCAGTCCTCGACGAACACTTCCTGCAGCGCGCGCACCGCGTCGCCTTCGATGCGCAGATGCAGGTCCCGATACGCATCCTTGCGCAGACGCTCGTCCTGCTCGTCGGTGATGTTGATGCCGCCGGTGTAGGCGATGCGACCGTCGATCACCACGATCTTGCGATGCGTGCGCAGGTTCAACCACGGACGCTTCCACAGCAGCCATGGACGCGCCGGATGGAACCACGCGATCTCGCCGCCGGCCTCCTGCAGCGGGGCGAAGAACCGGCGGCTGGCCTGTTTCGAGCCCATCGCGTCCAGCAGCAGCCGCACCCGCACGCCGGCACGCGCGCGTTCGATCAGTGCGTCGCGCAGCGCGGTGCCGCTGCGGTCGGGGTTGTAGATGTAGTACTCCAGGTGCACGTGATCCTGCGCCTGGGCAATGTCGCCCAGCAACGCCGGATACTTCGCGCCGCCGTCCACCAGCAGGCGCACGGCGCGCGCGGTGGTGGGTGCGATCCCGGTCGTGGCCTGGGCGAGGCTGCGCAGTTCCTGGGCCTCGTCATTTCCCTCCGCACCGGCGTATCGCGGCAGCGCGACGCGGTGCCGGCGACGCCGGGCGCGATGCCGGGTGATCTTCTGCGGGCCGAACACGTAATAGATCAGGAAGCCCAGATAGGGCAGGGCCGCCAGGCTGATCAGCCAGCTCAGGGTCGCGGCCGGCTCGCGCTTCTGCAGCACGATCCAGAACCCAAGGCCGATCAGGTAGCTGAGCCAGCCAGCGGTGAGGTAAAGACGAATGTGGGGGATCGTCCAGAACGCGCCCCACAGCTCCCGGATCGTTTCCAGCATTTGCGTCGGTCCTGTCGTCGTCGCGCTGTTTGCGACGCGGCCGGCGTAGGCTAGCCCGATGGCCGGGGAAAGCAAATTCGGCGCTCGCCGGGTGCGGATGCCTGGTGCGTCCGCGATCAAGGGGCGCGGCGCCGCGTCGCATGTCAGCGGGCGCTTCGAGAAAACCGTGAGTCGCGGCGAGGACGACGGCTGGGGCTCGCTGTACGCGCAGGATGAGACCGATCTGCTGCCGCCGCTCGCCACCCTGGTCACCGAGGAACGCGCACGCAGCATCATCAGCCGCAACGATTCGCCGGATATCGGCTTCTCGCAATCGGTCAATCCCTATCGCGGCTGCGAACATGGCTGCGTCTATTGCTTCGCGCGTCCGTCGCACGCTTACCTGGACCTGTCGCCGGGGCTGGATTTCGAGACGCGTCTGTTCGCCAAGACCAATGCCGCCGAGCGCCTGCGGCATGAGCTGGCCAAGCCCGGCTACGTACCCAGCACCATCACCCTGGGCATCAATACCGACGCCTACCAGCCGATCGAGCGCCGCTACCGGGTCACTCGCGAGTGCCTGGAGGTGCTGGCCGAGTGCCGGCATCCAGTGTCCTTCGTCACCAAGTCGGCGCTGATCACCCGCGATCTCGACCTGCTCGCGCCGATGGCCGCGCAGAACCTGGTCAGCGTGCATGTGTCGGTGACCACGCTCGACAACGGCCTTTCGTCCAAGCTGGAGCCGCGCGCCGCCGCGCCGCATACCCGGCTCAAGACGATCCGCACGCTGCATGAAGCCGGGGTTCCAGTCGGCGTGCTGGTGGCGCCGGTGATCCCGATGATCAGCGACCGGCACCTGGAACACATCCTCGAGGCCGCACGCGAGGCGGGTGCGCGCGATGCCGGCTACGTGCTGCTGCGCCTGCCGCACGAACTCAAGGAGGTCTGGCGCGAGTGGCTGCAGCTGCACTTCCCCGAGCGCGCCGCGCACGTGATGAGCCTGATCCGGCAGATGCGCGGCGGCAAGGATTACGACAGCCGCTTCGGCACGCGCATGCGCGGAGAAGGTCCGTTCGCCGATCTGATCGCGGCACGTTTTGCGCGGGTCTATCGCAAACTTGCCTACGCGCGGCTGCCGCCGTTGGATGCGGGCCGTTTTATCGCCCCGCGCATGCCATCGCCGCAGGCGGATCTGTTCGGCGGCTGAGGCGTAAGCAACGGGTTTCAGCGTCGCACGTGGAACCCGGCCTCGGCGACGAATGCCTCCACGTCCTCGCGCGTCGACAGATTGAAGTCGCCCGGCAGCGAATGCTTGAGGCAGGCCGCGCCCAGGCCGAAGCGGAGCCCCCCGAGCGGCTCCATCTCGCTCAACAGGCCGTGCAGAACACCGGCCGCGAACGCGTCGCCGGTGCCGATGCGGTCGACGATCGCGCGCAATTCGTAATCCGGGCCGCGATATCGCTCACCTCCGCGTCCGAACATCAGTGCCGACAGCGAATGCCAGTCCACGCTGTGCTGGGTGCGCAGCGTGCTGGCCAGCCAGCGCAGATGTGGAAACGCGGAAAACGCCTGGGCGGCCGCTTCGGCGACGGCGGCTTCGCCTTCACTGCCCGCGTGCGTCCCGAGCACGACCGCGATGTCGCGGTGATCGGCGAACAGCAGGTCGCATTCGGCAAAGATCTGGCGCAGGAGCGTGGCTGCGTCGCCGTCCCAGGCCTGCCATAGCTTGCGGCGGAAGTTGCCGTCGAACGACACCATGACCCCGCGCCGGCGCGCGGCGCGCGTCGCAGCCAGGGTCGCCTGCGCCGTGGCCTCGCCCAGCGCGGGAGTGACGCCGGACAGATGCAGCCAGTGCGCGCCTTCGAGCAGGCGCTCCCAGTCGTAGTCGGCCGAGCGGCCGAATGCCGAGTCGGCACGGTCGTACAGGACTTCACTGGGACGGTGCAGCGCACCGTGCGAGAGGAAGTACAGGCCCATGCGACCCGCGCCGGCGCGCACGTGGCCGGTATCCACGCCATGGCGGCGCAGTTCGCCTACCGCAGCTTCGCCCAGCGCATTGCCGGGGACGGTGCTCACCATCGCCGCCTCGTGGCCGAAGCGGGCGAGCGAAACCGCGACATTGGCTTCCGCGCCGCCGACGTGGACCTCAAGCCCGGGCGTCTGCAGCAAGCGCTCGCGTCCGGGCGCCGAGAGGCGCAGCAGCAGTTCTCCGAAACATACGACCCGTCGCTTCACAGCATCTCCTCACCTGGCGACCCGCGGCCACCGCGGCCCTGACCCCGCGCCAGTGTGCGCAAGGGGCTGATGGCGCAGCGCAGCATGCCTTCGCGCATTCCTTTTGCTAGGGTTTTGACCATCGGTGTCATTGAGCGTTCTGACACGATAGCAAGCGCCGCGGGTCAGTCAACACCGCACGATACAAGCAGCTGTTCATACGGGAGGGGATCCTGATGCATCACCAGCTCTCAGCAAAAAAGACACCGGTTACCTTGCTGGCCGCCGCGATCGGCCTGGCCTTGCAGATGACGGCATTCGCCGGGTTGGCCCAGGACCCGGCCGCCCCCAGCCAACCGGCCGCACAAGACGCCGCTCCGGCTGCCGCGCAGGCGGGCACACAGCCGCAAGACCCCACCGAGCTGGACACAGTGGTGGTCACCGGCTTCCGCGCGAGCCTCAACAAGGCAGTGGAACTCAAGCGCGACGCCGTGAACGCGATCGACGCGATCGTTGCGGAAGATATCGCCGACTTTCCCGACCAGAACATCGCCGAGTCCCTGCAGCGCATCCCCGGCATCACCATCACGCGCGAGTCGGGCGAGGGCCGCAACATCTCGGTGCGCGGTCTGTCGGGCGAATTCACCCGCGTGCGCATCAACGGCATCGAAGCGATCGCCGCGACCGGTGGCGAGGGCGGGCCGAATCGCGGGCGCGACTTCGACTACAACGTATTCGCCTCGGAGCTGTTCAACTCGGTCGTAGTGCAGAAGACCGCGCAGGCGAACCTCGACGAAGGCTCGCTCGGCGCCGTGGTCGACCTCAACACCGGGCAGCCGTTCGGTTACAAGCGCGGCTCCACGTTCGTGGTCTCGGGGCAGGCGCAGTACAACGATCTGGTCGATGAGGTCGCTCCACGCGTGGCCGCGCTGTACGCCTATCATGATCCTGAAGATGTCTGGGCAGTGTCGCTGTCCGCGGCGTACTCGGACGACACGACCCTGGAACTGGGCCAGAACACGGTGCGCTGGCAGGCAGCGGACTTCCGCTCCGTGCGTGGCGTCGACTGCGGCACCAACCCGACCGACGCGGGATGCGTCCAGGTCGCTGACGGCTTTCATCCGCGCATTCCCCGTTACGGTGAGATCAAGGTGGATCGCGAGCGTATCGGCGTGACCGGGAGCCTGGAGTTCCGTCCAAGCGCCGACACCCGCATGAAGCTGGACGTGCTGCATTCCAGGCTCGAGGCCGCGCGCGGCGAGAAGTATCTGGAAGTACTGTTTCGCGGCAACGAAGACGACATGGACGTGGTCGACTACACCTACGACCCGGCCACCAACAACATCACCGGCATGACGGTGGACAACGCCTGGGTGCGCACCGAGAACTTCGAGAAGGTCTGGACGACCACGTTCAACCAGTGGACGCTCGATGTCGAGCACAACTTCAACGACTCGGTCGTCGGCCATGTGCTCGCCGGCAGTGCGTCGTCGCGGCTGGAGTTTCCGCACGAGATCACCTTCATGTATGACGATCGCGATTACGACGGCTTCGTCTACGACTACAGCGACGACAAGCAGCCGCTGCTGGCCTACAAAGGCCCCGACGTGAACGATCCCGCCAACTTCCAGATGTCGGAGTTCCGCGACCGGCCGACCGACACCAGCCACAAGCTCGGCACCCTCAATGCCGACATCGAGTGGACCTTCAACACCAACTACTCGCTCGAAGCGGGCCTGAGCTACCGCAAGTTCACCTTCGAGACCTCTGGCGCCAGCCGCGATGCGGGCGTGTGCGAGGCCGGCCTCTACGACTGCGATCTCGACAACGATGGCGAGGACGACGACGGCGTCTATGGCATTCCCGCCACGGGCGATCTCTCGGAGAGTTACCACTTCGACGACGATGTCGGCGGCGGCTCCACCACCATATGGACCATCCCGGACCTGGATGCCTGGGCCGACTTCATCGACCTGGCCGGCCAGCCGTTGACCCCGGACCAGGGCAACATCCGCAGCGTGGCCGAAGCCGATACCGGCGCTTTCGTGCAGCTCAACGGTTACAACGAGCTCGGCGGGCACGACCTGCGCTGGAACATCGGCGCGCGGTACGTCGAGACCAAGCAGACCTCGCGTGGTTACAACTCCGGCGAGTTCGTGACCGTGCGACGTCCGTCGTACTCCGACTTCCTGCCGTCGCTGAACGTCGCGTTCTCGATCACCCCCGAGCTGACCTGGCGCTTCTCGGCGGCCAAAGTGATGACCCGTCCGGGGCTGGGCAATCTGTCGCCCGGCGGCGCCGTCGATGCATTCAACTACCGCATTTCCTACCAGAACCCGTTCCTGGACCCGACCCGCGCCACCGCGCTGGACACCTCGCTGGAGTGGTATTTCGCCGATGGCGCGCTGCTGTCGCTGGCGCTGTTCCACAAGGACATCGAATCGCGCCCGATCGCCACCGAGCGCGAGGGCACCTATGCCTCCACCGGCCTGCCGCTGTCGCTGTTGAATCCGACCTCGCCGGCCGGACAGGATCCGGAAGGCCGGCTCTGGGAGATCCGCACGATCGACAACGGCCCCGGTGGCAGCCTGCGCGGTGCCGAGTTGGGATTCCAGCTGCCAATGTCGGTGTTTGCGCCGGACACACCGTTCCTCCGCAACCTGGGATTCACCGGCAACTACACCTGGGTCGATTCGGAAGTGGACTACACCTTCGGCGACGAAATCGTCACCGAACGCCTGTTCGGCCTGTCGAAGCGTTCGTACAACTTCACGGCGTACTACGAAAACGACCGCTTCGACGCACGCGTCTCGGTGGCCTATCGCGACGACTATCTGACCGGGACCAGCGGCACGCGCAACCGCTTCGAAGGATTCGGCGACACCTTCAACGTCGACATGTCGATGGGCTACAAGCTCACCGACAATTTCGATGTGACCTTCGAAGCGCTCAACCTGACCGACGATTACCAGGATCGGTGGACCGATATCGACGCCATGCGCCGGTACGAGTGGGATCACACCGGTCGCGTGTACAAGCTCGGATTCCGCTACAAGTTCTGATCCGTCTGCGCGTGCTGGCCCGGCGTGCAGACGGCACGGGGCCAGCAGCGAGGAATCTGCGGTTGCATTCGTGGCTGCCGCTTTAGTGGATGATCGGCTCCGGTATTACGGATAGATCCGCTCACGCAGTTCGGGGACGGCGTGGCTGAGCTCGTCGGCGACGATCGCCGCGAAGAAATCCGCGCCTTCCGGACCGAGGTGGGTGTAGTCGAATTGCCGCTTCGGCTGGCCGAGCAGAGGCCGGCCAGTGGGGTCCGGCGAAGCTACGGGCAGCGCAGGCGCATCGTGATCCACGGTGGTGCCGGTCTGCGCGGCGGCGTACATCCAGGACCAAGCTGGGGCCTGCGCGAAGCGCATCGACTGCGCAGGTCCGAGCGCCTGCACGGCAGCGACGCTTCGGGCGTGCAGGTCGACCAGTGGTACCTGCATGTCGTTCGCAATTCCGCGGATCACGTCGGCCCAGGGCCTGAGGTCGTCGAGCAGGCGGCCGTCCTTGAAAGCGCGCCGGGTCAGCGGAGTGAGCAGGACCGGATGCGCGCCGGCAGCACGGATCTCCTCGACATAGCGTCGCAGGTTGGCCGGGAACTCGGTGGCGATGTCGGTCGAGCGGCCCGGCTTGCCGGGCTGGTCGTTGTGCCCCAGCTGCACCAGCACCCAGACACCGTCGTAGCGGCCGACCTTCATCTCCGCCAGCGCGATGTCCCACGAACCCTCGGCGCGGTAGCTCAGCGTGCTGCGCCCGCCGCGTGCAAGATTCACGCAGGCGACGAACGAGCTGACGTGGTGCGAGCAGAACGACGATCCCCAGCCGCTCTGCACCGCAGTGGTCGAATCGCCGACCAGGATGATCTTGTCGGCGCGAATGGGCGCGGCAGCAGGTGGCGTCTGCTGCGCAGACGCAAGGCCGACGGCAGCAAGCAGGGCGGCGGCGAGAGTTGCGCTTACCAACCTCATCGATCGGCTTTCCTCACAGTCATGGGTTCACATCGTTCCGCGCTGTACGAACGGCACGCGCTGGTACAGCCGGCGCTCGTCGCCGCGCGGATCGTTCTCGAGCCGGCTGGGATCGTCGAACACCATGGTTTCGCGACGCTCCAGCGAGTACGGCTTCCACGCGGGCAGCGCGGCGTGGTTCGGATTGCCGGTGCGGGCGAAGGCCAGCAGGGCATCGCTCATCCAGCGCGCCATGCGTTGCGCGCCGTCGCCCGAGCCGGTGCGCCCGCCCGGCTGATCGATGTTGTCGAATACCAGCGGAATGTCGAGGGTATGGGAGGCGCGCAATTTATCGCCGTCGCCACCGCGCGGATACCAGTCGAGCTGGTAGGCCCACGTAGACGCGCGACCCGGAGCAGCCTGACGGGCCCGCGCCTCGGCCTCCTCCACCGCGCCGCGCCAGGAGCGGCCTGCGGTCGTCGCGGCGAAGAACACCTCCGACGGCGTGTACTGCGGATACATGCGCCGGTACTCGGCCACGACCGTGCGCGGATCGATGTCGACAAACTGATGCCGCTCGATGTTTGCCGGCAGCTCTTCCCAACTCAGTTCGAAGTGTCGTGGATCGTTGCCGAGGAACGCGCGGGTTTCGTCGCGGGTATTGCCGATCACCATCGGGATGTGGGCTGATTGCGCCGGCGCCTGCGGCCAGAACGGATGCACCGGCAGGCTGCCGCTGTCCATCACCGGACCGAAGTACAGGCTGGTTTCCTCGACCCGGGACAAGTCGCGCACCCGTGTGGCTTCCACCAGACGCCCGACCGGTAGCCGCAGCAGGCTATCGATGTCGCCCGGCGCAAGACCTGCGGCTTCGATGAAGCGTTCGGCGCGCTGGGTGGCGGCACGGGGGCCGGCGGCGGTGACCTGCTGACCGCTCATCGTCCATGCGCGGTGGAACAGGCCCTTCGCCGTGGGCATCGCCATCAGGGTCGCGATCTTGGCCCCGCCTCCGGATTGGCCGAACACGGTCACGTTGCCGGCATCGCCACCGAACTCGGCCGCGTGCTCGCGCACCCATTGCAGCGCCTGCACCAGATCGAGCTGGCCGACATTGCCCGAGGCCGCGAACTGCGCGCCGCCGAGCCTGCCCAGGTACAGATAGCCCAAGGCATTGAGGCGATGATTGACGGTGATCACCACCACATTGCCGCGACGGCACAGATTGCCGCCGTCGTAGAGCGGGTCGCTGCCGGACCCGTTGTTGTAGCCGCCGCCGTGGATGTAGACCAGGACCGGCCGCTTGCCGCCGTCGCGCAGGGCCGGGGTCCAGACATTCAGATACAGGCAGTCCTCCGACGTGGGTTCGCCGGCGCCCGTCTGTGGCGATGCCGCGCCGTACGCCACAGCGTCACGCATTCCCTTCCAGGCGGGTTCCGGCAATGCCGGCAGGAAGCGGCGTGGTGCGGTATCGGCACCGTAAGGAAGACCCTTGAACACCCGCACCCCGCGGTCGATATAACCGCGCACGCGGCCGCTGCGAGTCGCCGCGACGGGACTTTCCGCTTCGACGGCGGCGTGTGCCCAGCGCGGCAAGACGATGCTCGCGCCCAGCGCGGCAGCGCCCTGCAGCAGTGCGCGGCGTCGACGATTGGCAACGTGATCGGCGGGCGTCATCGCATCTTCCCGGGTTGTGACCGGATCCAGTCCAGTGCCAGTCGCGGCCATGCCGCCAGCGGCGTGCCGGCGATCCCGCGGGTGCCGAAGCCGTGGCCCCCGTGTGGATACACATGCAGTTCGGCGGGCACGCCGGCGCGGCGCAGCGCATCGAAGAACAGCAGGCCGTTGTCCACCGTCACCGATGGATCGTCCGCGGCATGCAGGAGAAAGGTGGGTGGGGTATCCGCGCCGACCCGATGCTGCAGCGAGTACGCCGCGATCTGTGCAGGCGTCGGCGCCGTGCCGAGCAGCCGTGCGCGCGATTCGGGATGCGCATGCGTGCCCATGTCGATCACGGGATAGACCAGCAGCATGTAGTCCGGCCGCGCGCTGGCGCGGTCGATGGCATCCAACGGCGCGTACGCCGCCTCGGCATGGCGCGTACCGAGGCTGGCGGCCACGTGGCCACCGGCGGAAAAGCCCATCACGCCGATCCGATGCGCATCCACGCCCCACTCACTGGCGCGCGCGCGGATCAATCGCAGCGCGCGCTGCGCGTCCGCGAGCGATGCTTCGCGCGCGAGCGCATGGCCATCGCCGGGCAGCCGGTAGCGCAGCACGAACAGGGTTACGCCGCCGGCGTCGGCGAACGCCGGCACCAGCGCCGAGCCTTCCTTGTCGAGCACCACGCGCCGATAGCTGCCGCCCGGTACGACCAGCAGCGCGGCGCCGTTGGGACGCCTGGGCCGATGGACGACCAGGTATGGCTGGGTCACACCGGTGATGATGCGATCGGGCAACGCGGGGTCGCTGCTGCGTTCGACGATGGCTTGCTGGGCCGCGACCCGTTCGGACCCCGGTGCGACCCGGCCCGGCCACAGCCAGACACGCGAAGCCACTTCCTCTGGCGTGTCGGACGAAGGCGTCGCGGCGTCGGCAGTGCCAACGAGCATCAGGCCCAGGGCCGCCGCGTACATCAGTGGCCGCCATCGTTTTTCCGCGGCCGCGCACATCCGGTTGCGCATTCCCGAATCCACGATACCGGTCCTCAGCGCAGCGGCTCGCCGCGCTCGTAGGGCTGCAGCGGCTCCATCGTGTCCAGGTTCCATTCCGATTCGACGAACGGCCGTCGGGTCGGCTCGGGTTTGGGGTAACCGCCAACCTGGTCCTGGCTGTCGATGATCACGCCGCGGCCTTCGATCGTGTCGGCGACGAGGCGGCGGTCGACGGCGTCGCGCGCCCATGGCGTGGCGCCGGCTTCTGCGATCACCGCGTCCTGTACTTCAACCGCCGGCCGCAGCGTCACGCCGAACGGCAGCGCCGGCGCGCGTTGCGGCGCATCGACCTCGATCGGGGCGGTGGTATAGCGGCCCTGCTGCGGCAGCGGCCGGCCGATGCGGTCGACGGCGAGGTTGTCATCCAGGAACAGGTCCAGATCGCCGGAACCGCCGACGGTGAACAACGCCAGATCGCCGGTGGAAATGCCGGCGCGCATCACGTTGCCGCGCGCGGTCACCTGTCCGCGCGAGTACGGATGGCCGACCCATTCCTCCGCGATCAGGTTGTAGTGCATCGCGCGCTGTCCCGGGTTGTAGATCAGGTTGTTGATCACCTGGCCGCGTGCGCCGCCCTTGAACAGCGGATTGCGCTCGTAGTTGTGCGCATACAGGTTGCCGACGATCAGGATGTCGTTGACGTGGTCGTGGATCAACGAGCCCTTGGAGTGCTCGCCCTTGGCGTGGGTCGCGTGGGCCAGGCCTTCGGCGATGATGTTGTTGCTGAAAGTGATGCGGCGCGATGCGGCCTCCATCCACTGCCGCTCGTCCTCACCGGCAAAGCGGGTGCTCGAAGCCGACAGATTCTCGTCGGTCGCCCAGCTCAGCGAGCAATGGTCGACGATCACATCGCGCGCGCCGCGCACGGTGGTGATCGCATCGATGTCGTGGCCGGACATCTTCGCCAGGCCGCCGTCGCCCGGACGCACCCGGATGTGGCGAACGATCACGTCGTGGGTGGCGATGGTCAGCCCGCCCTTGATCAGGGTGATCCCGGGTTGTGGCGCGGTCTGGCCGGCGATGGTCAGGTACGGCTCGGCGATGCGCAGCTCCTTGAGCCCCAGGTCGATGACGCCGCCGACCTCGAACACGATGATGCGCGGCCCGGATGCTTTCACCGCTTCGGCGAACGAGCCCGGCCCCTCGGCCGCCAGCGTGGTCACCCGAATCAGCCTACCGCCGCGGCCGCCGGGCGTGTGCGCGGCCCAGCCCTGGGCGCTGGGGAACGCCGGGGTCGCGGCGGGGGATGCGGCCAACGCGAGACCCACCCCTGACAGCAGGGCCAGCAGGCAGACGACAAGCCGGCATATCGCCGTCGGGAATGGCGCCCTGCGCATCATCGATGGTTTCTCCTGATTGGCATCCGCAAAGCGTGATGCAGGCGCCGGCATGCCGCACTGCACATTGAAAATGACACCGGTTTACCATATACGAAACACCGGCGGTGCCGCGATGTGCACCGCAGCATCTGGCCGGGCGATCAGGAGGTGCCAGCTTGAGCAACAACCAGGACAGGGGCGTCGACGCGATGGACGCGGAGGAGGCCGCGATCGCTGCGCATTTCGTTGCCGCGCGCCTGCAAGGCCGCGCGCTGGCGGAATTTCCCGGCGCGATTCCTGCCGACCTGGTCGCCGCCTACCGGGTCCAGGACCATGCGATCGCGCGCTGGCCCGACCAGGTCGTCGGATGGAAGGTTGGCTATATCCAGCCGCAGCGGCGCGATGCCTCCGGCGACGAGCGCCTGCTCGGGCCGATCTTCCGCCGTCAGGTATGGCAGGCCGACGGTCGCGTCGAGCTGCCGGTGTTCGCCGGCGGTTTCGGCGCGGTCGAGGCAGAGTACGTATTGCGCCTGCTGGCCGATGCGCCCGCGGACAAGTCCGAGTGGAGCGCGCAGGAAGCCGAAGCGCTTCCGGCTGCGTTGCACATCGGCATCGAGATTGCGAGCAGCCCGTTGGCGACGATCAACGCGCTGGGACCGTGCGTCGTGGTGTCGGACTTCGGCAACAACAACGGCCTGCTCATCGGCAGCGAGATCCCCGAATGGACGCGCCTGGACGAGCATGGTCTGCGCGCGGAAACCTGGATCGACGGCGAGCGCGTCGGCAGCGGCGGGGCCACGATCCTGCCGGGCGGCCTGCGCGCTGCCTATGCCTTCGCGTTGGCGCGCTCAGCCCAGCGCGGCCGGCCGCTGCGCGCCGGCGATCTGGTCGCGACCGGGAATGCCACCGGTATCCACGATATCGCCGTGGGCCAGACCGCGCTGGTGCGTTTCGACGGGCATGGCGAGATCCAAGGCCGGGCAGTCGCGGCCGCGGCTGTGGGTGGCTCCGGGTGATTGATCGCCGCCGCCTCTTCGCCGCCGGATTCGGCCTGGCCTGCGCCGCCCCGCTACCTGCGGCGCTGGCGCGCGGCACCGGCGTGCTCACCGCCACCGACGTGCATGTCGACGGATACCCCACGGTCGAAGCAGTGCAGTGGATCGGCGAAACGCTCGCGCGCGAGACTGGTGGCCGCCTGCGCATCCGCCTGTACCACTCCGGTCAGCTCGGGCGGGAATCGGAAGCCATCGACATGGCGCGTTTCGGCGCCATCGACATCACCCGCGTCTACAGCGGCGCGCTCAACAATGCATTTCCGCTCACCCAAGCGCTGTGCCTGCCGTACGTGTTCGAGTCCGTCGCGCACCAGCGCCGTGCGCTCGATGGCAATGTCGGCGCGGCGGTGTTGCGCGGGTTCGAGGCGCGTGGCCTGGTCGGGCTGGCGATCTACGACAGTGGTGCGCGCTGCTTCTACAACACCCGACGGCCACTGCATACGCCCGCCGACCTGCGGGGGCTGAAGTTCCGGGTGCCGCCGTCGGACATCTTCCTCCAACTGCTGCGCCAGTTCGGCGCCAACCCGACGCCATTGGCCTATGGCGAGGTTTTCTCGGCGCTGGAAACCCGCCTGATCGACGGCGCGGAGAACAACATGCGCAGCTTTCATTCCAGCCGTCACTTCGAAGCCGCGGGCTACTGGTCGCAGAGTGAGCATTCATACGCCCCCGACGTGTTGCTGATCTCGCGCCGCTGCCTGGATGCAATGACGCCGGCCGATCGCGCGCTGCTACTGGACATCGCACGCGGCTCGGTGGCGGTGATGCGGCGGTTGTGGGATGCCTCGGAGCGCAGCGCGCGCGCGGCGGTGGCCGCGCATGGCGTCGCATTCAACAACGTCGACGTCCCCGCCTTCCGCAGCGCGGCGGCACCGCTGCTTGAGGATTACCTGCGCCGGCCGGAGATCGCCCCGCTGTATCGCCGCATCCGCGCATTCGCCTGAGAGAGACATGAGCCCAGAAGCACGCGAATCCAACCTGACACGATGTCAGCGCGCGCTGACACGCCTGGCGTCGTTCGCCGTGGCCATCGCCGGCATCGCCCTGCTCGGCCTGGTCGCGGTGCAGGCCTGGCAGGTCATCGCCCGCTACGTGCTCAATGATTCGCCGAGCTGGACCGAACCGGTGACCCTGCTGCTGTTGAGTACCGCGATGAGCTTCGGTGCCGCGGCCGGCGTGCTCGAGCAGCGCCATTTCCGCTTCGATCTGCTCGCACGAAGACTGCCGCCCGCGCTGCATCGCGCCTGCGATGTGTTGGGCGCCGCGGTGATCGCGGCGATCGGTGCCACCCTGGCATGGTGGGGCACGCGCCTGCTGCTCGACGGCCTGGACGTGCGCATGGCCGGCGCCGCGCTGCCGCAGAGCATCGGCTACCTGCCGCTGGCGCTGGGCGGGCTGCTGATGGTGGTGTTCGCGCTGCTGCACTGCGTACTCGCATGCACCGGCGAGCGCACCCAGGACGGGAGCTGAGGATGGCGATCGCGCTGCTGTTCGGAGTCTTCGTTCTGCTGCTGCTGTTGGGCGTACCGGTCGCCTTTTCGCTGGCCGCGTCCTCGCTGCTGCTCCTGTTCTTCCTCGACCTGCCTTCGGTGGTGCTGGTGCAGCAGGTCGGCGCCGGTATCGGCAGCGCGTCGCTGATCGCGATCCCGCTGTTCATCTTCGCCGGCGAAATCATGATGCGCGGCGGGATCTCCGAGCGATTGATCAGCCTGGCCGCGGCGCTGGTCGGGCGGGTCCGCGGCGGGCTCGGCCAGGTCAGCATCCTCTCGTCGCTGTTCTTCGGCGGTGTGTCCGGCTCGGCGATCGCCGATGTGTCCGCGGTCGGTGGCACCATGATTCCGCAGATGGTCCGCCGCGGCTACGACCGCGACTTCGCGGTCAACGTCAGCATCACCGCTGCGCTGGTGGCGCTGCTGGTGCCGCCTTCGCACAACCTGATCCTGTACTCGGCCGCGGTCGGCGGTGGCATCTCGATTGCCGACCTGTTCGCCGCAGGCATCGTTCCGGCGCTGCTGATGACATTCGCACTGATGGTCACCGGCTATGTGGTCGCGCGCCGCCGCGGCTATGGCGTCGAGCCGTTCCCCGGCCTGCGCGCGGTCCTGCTGCGGCTGCTGTCGGCGCTGCCCGGGCTCGGCCTGGTGGCGCTGATCTTCGTCGGCATCCGCGCCGGCGTATTCACCGCGGTGGAGAGCGCCGCGGTTGCGGTGGTGTACGCGCTGCTGGTGACCGTGGCGGTGTACCGCGCGCTCGACCTGCGTGGGTTCGTGCAGGCCGTGGCGCACGCGACACGCACCACCGGCGTGATCCTGTTCGTGATCGCGACCGCGGCGCTGTTCGGATGGCTGCTCGCCTACCTGGAAGTTCCAGCGGCGGCGGTGGAGCTGCTCAGCGCGGTCGCCGACAGCCGCTATACGGTCTTGCTCCTGATCGTGCTGATCCTGCTGCTGCTGGGCACCTTCATGGATCTGGCGCCGATGATCCTGATCTGCACGCCGATTTTCCTGCCGGTGGCGAAGGCGTTCGGTGTCGATCCGCTGCAGTTCGGCACGGTGCTGGTGCTGGCCGGCGGCATCGGCCTGGTCACGCCGCCGGTGGGCTCGGTGCTGTTCGTCGGCACCGCCATCGGCGGAATCGGCATCGGTGAGAGCCTGAAGTCGATCTGGCCGTTCTGGCTGGCGGCGGTGGCGGTGTTGCTGGTGGTCGCGGGCGTGCCGGAGCTGTCGCTGTGGCTGCCGGCACTGTTGAAGGCGTAGGACGCTTATGCAAACAAGAGCATTGCAAGGATTGCTTCCCGCGATCGGGATTTGGCTGCTCGGGTCGATGCTCACCGCCAGCGCCGCGCCGCCGCGCGATGCGGGCGGCTGGGCGCGCGGCATCGAAGGCCAGCGCCAGGCCGACCTGGGCGATGGCAGCTTCCTCAATCCGATCCTGGCCGGCGACCACCCCGACCCATCGGTGCTGCGCGTGGGCGAGGACTACTACCTCACGCTGTCGTCGTTCGATGCCTATCCCGGGCTGCCGCTGTGGCACTCGCGCGACCTGGTCAACTGGCAGCCGATCGGCCATGCCATAACCACCAGCGTCGGTTCGATCTGGGCGCCGGATCTGGTCCACCACGGCGGCCGCTACTACATCTACTTTCCCGGGCGGACCGATGCCGGCCGCAGCAATTACGTGGTCTGGGCCGACGACATCCGCGGGCCGTGGAGCGAGCCGGTCGATCTGAAGCTGCCCGATCACATCGACCCCGGGCATGCGGTCGGCGAGGACGGCAAGCGCTACCTGTTCCTGTCCGATGGCGACTACGTACAGCTCAGCGACGACGGCCTGCGCACGATCGGCGCGGTGAAGCATGCCTACGACGGCTGGCGCTATCCCGAGGACTGGGTGGTCGAGAGCTATTCGCAGGAAGGGCCCAAGATCACCCGCCGCGGCGACTGGTACTACATGATCACCGCGGTCGGCGGCACCGCCGGTCCCCCGACCGGACACATGGTGATCGTGGCGCGCTCGCGCTCGATCCACGGGCCTTGGCAGAACGCACCCAACAATCCCGTGGTGCGCACCCGCTCGGCCGACGAGCACTGGTGGTCGCGTGGCCATGCCACCCTGGTCGAGGACGTGGCCGGCCAATGGTGGGTGATGTATCACGGCTACGAGAAGAATTTCTGGACCCTGGGCCGACAGGCGCTGCTGGATCCCGTGGAATGGACCGACGACGGCTGGTTCGCGGCCAAGGGCGGCGACCTGAGCCGGCCTCTGCGCAAGCCGGCGGGCGAGGCGACAGGCGCGCATGGCATGGCCTTGTCCGACCGCTTCGACGGCCGCCAGCTGGGCGCGCAATGGGCGTTTTTCGATCCGGCACCCGGGGAAATGCAGAGGGCCACGCTGGATGGCGAGGCGCTGGTGCTGCAGGGCAAGGGCAGCGCGCCGCGCGACAGTTCGCCGCTGACGCTGATCCCCGGCGACCGCGCCTATGAGGTCGAGGTCGAAATGGAGATCGGCGCAGGTGCCATCGGCGGCCTGGTGCTGTTCTACAGCGACCGCCTCTATGCCGGCCTGGGATCCAACGGCGAGGCGTTTGTGATGCACCGCTACGGCGAGGAGCGTCCGGCGGAAGGACTGGCGCCGGGCAAGGGCGGCAAACTGTGGCTGCGGCTGCGCAACGATCGCCACATCGTCACCCTCCATCACAGCCGCGATGGGCGCCACTGGGAAAAGTACGGCGTGCAGATGGAAGTCTCCGGCTACCACCACAACGTCGCCGGCAAGTTCCTGTCGCTGCGCCCTGGCCTGTACGCCAGCGGCCGGGGCCGGGTGCGCTTCCTGGACTTCCGCTACCGGGCGCTGGACTGACGTGGCCTGCGCGCTTCGAGTGCGCACGCGCTTCGATGCCGGTTTCCCGCCGCCGGACCGGTAGAATCGGCGCCTGACACCGGTCGCCACGATCGCCATGGCCGCACGCAAGAAGCCTGTTTCTTCCAGCCCCCGCGCCCGCGTCGCGTCGGGCCGCATGCCCGATGGCAAGGTCGCCACCATCAACGACATCGCCCGGCTCGCCGGCGTGTCGAAGAAGACCGTTTCGCGGATCATCAACCATTCGCCGCTGGTGCGGCCGGATACGCGCGACAAGGTCGAGCTGCTGATGCGCGAGCTCGGCTACGTGCCCGATCCGATGGCGCGCGGGCTGGCGTTCCGGCGCTCGTTCCTGATCGGCATGGTCTACGACAACCCGACCGCGCAGTTCATCGTCAACATGCAATACGGCGCGCTCGATGCGCTGCGCGATTCCGGCTTCGAACTGGTGGTGCATCCCTGCGACAGCCGTAGCCCCGGCTATATCGACGGTGTGCGCCGCTTCGTCCAGCAGCAGAAGCTGCACGGGGTGATGCTGGTGCCGCGCGTGTCCGAGGACCAGGCGCTGGCGGACATGTTGCAGGAGATCGGCTGCCGCTACACGCGGATCGCCGCGGTGGCGCTGGACGAGCCTTCGCGCATGGTCATCACCCACGACCGCGACGGCGCGGCCGAAGCCGCCGACTACCTGCAGACGCTCGGCCACCGCGACATCGCCCTGATCACCGGGCCGGCCAGCTACCGCTCCGCGATCGAGCGCACCGGCGGTTTCATCGACGCCCTGTCCAGGCGCGGCATCGAACTGCCGAAGGCGCGCATCGTCGAGGCCGGCTACACCTTCGAGTCCGGCGTTGCCGCCGCGGAAAAGCTGCTCGGCGGCAAACGCCGTCCCAGTGCGATTTTCTGCGGCAACGACGAAATGGCCGCCGGGGTGTACCGGGTCGCGCTGCGCGACGGCATCAGCATCCCGCGCGAGCTGTCGGTAATCGGCTACGACGACAGTCCGCTGGCGTCCCGGCTGTGGCCGCCGCTGACCTCGGTGCGCCGCGACACCCGCGATACCGGCCGGATCGCGGCCGCGATGCTGATCCAGTCGGCCGAGGGCGCCGCTTCGCGCCCGGCGGCGAGCGTGCGTCCGCATCTGGTCATCCGCGACTCGTGCCAGCCGCCGGCCAGCTGAGCCGGACGGCTGGGACGGCCTTGAAATGCGATCAGGAGCGGGGTGCCGCGGGTATTGCGCAGTGCGAAATGACACCGGTTACCAGCGCGCGTAGAATGGCCGGCATTGACAACGAAAAGCGGCCCGACGACGCGTCGGTGCGGCAGCGACCGGGAGACCCCTGCGTGTACCAGAAGACCTACCACGCCACCCATCCCGGTGTGATGCAGGACGTCAGCAACGACGAGTTGCGCGACCTGTACCTGCTCGACGGGCTGTTCGCCGAAGACGCCATCCGCCTCAGCTATACCCATTACGAGCGGTTCGTGATCGGCGGGGTCGCGCCGGTGACCAAGGCGGTGGCGTTGCCGCGCCAGAGCGAGCCGGAATCGGCCAAGGGCCGTCCGTTCCTGGAGCGTCGCGAACTGGGCATCGTCAACGTCGGCGCCGGCCGCGGCACCGTGACCGTCGACGGCACCGCGCACGCGCTGGCACCGAAGGACGGCCTGTACGTGCCGATGGGCAGCGAGGAAGTGAGCTTCGCTTCCGACGATGCCGGCACTCCCGCGAAGTTCTACCTCGCGTCGACGCCCGCGCACGCGCGCTTCGAGGTCAAGCACATCTCGATCGACAGCGCCGTGCCGCTGGAACGCGGCGCGCTGGAAACCAGCAACGAGCGCACGATCTACCAGTACATCGTGCCCGCGACCTGCCAGTCCTCGCAGCTGCTGCTCGGGCTGACCATCCTCAAGCCGGGCAGCGTCTGGAACACGATGCCGCCGCACCTGCACGACCGCCGCTCCGAGGTTTATTTCTACTTCGACCTGGGCGAAAACGACCGCGTCTACCACTTCATGGGCCAGCCCGATGCGCAGCGCCATATCGTCGTCGCCGACGGCGAGGCGGTGGTGTCGCCGCCATGGTCGATCCACATGGGCTCGGGGACGCGCAACTACTGCTTCATCTGGGCGATGGGCGGCGAGAACCTCGATTACACCGACATGCACGTGCTCGACATCTGCCAGCTGAAGTGACGCCATGACCGACAATCCGTTCAATCTCGACGGCACGGTCGCCCTCGTCACCGGCGCCAGCCGCGGCCTCGGCCAGGCGATCGCGCTCGCGCTGGCCGAAGCGGGCGCCGACATTGCCGCGGTCAGCACCGGCGAGTCCGCCGCCACCGCCGAACAGGTGCGGGCGCTGGGCCGTCGTTTCCTCGCACTGCGGGCCGATCTGTCGACCCTCGAGCCGATCGCGCGCATCGTCGAGGATGCCGTCGCCGAACTCGGCGCGATCGACATCCTGGTCAACAACGCCGGTCTGATCCGGCGCGCAGATGCGGTGGACTTCACCGAGCAGGACTGGGACGAGGTCATCGACGTCAACCTCAAGAGCGCGTTTTTCCTGGCCCAGGCGGCAGGCCGGAAGATGATCGCGGCCGGTCGCGGCAAGATCATCAACATCGCCTCGATGCTCTCGTTCCAGGGCGGCATCCGCGTGCCGTCGTATACGGCCAGCAAGAGCGGGCTCGCCGGCATCACCCGCCTGCTGGCCAACGAATGGGCATCGAAGGGCGTCAATGTCAACGCCATTGCGCCGGGCTATATGAGCACCGACAACACCGCGCAGCTGCGCGCCGACGAGGCGCGCAACCAGGCCATCCTCGACCGCATCCCCGCCGGACGCTGGGGTGAGCCACGCGACCTCGGCGGCGCAGCGGTGTTTCTGGCCTCGCCCGCGTCGGACTACGTCAACGGCGCGATCATCCCGGTCGACGGCGGCTGGCTCGCGCGCTGACCTGCCGGCAGATCGCAGAGATGTGGACGATGAACCCTTCCCGGAGTCGGCCGTTTCTCGCAGCCACGATCCTCGCGATCGCGGCGTTTTCCGTAGGCTCGGCCGCATCGGCGGCGCAGGCGCCCGCTGTTCCGCCAAGCGGCGAGCGCAGCGATTCGTACGTGCAGCAGGCGCGCGACATCGCCATCGAACAACCTGGCCCGCACGAAGGCAGTGGCACCACCACCGCGTATCCGTTCTTCGAGAACGCCAGCGGCTTCGACATCGTCTTCCGCCAGCGCGCGCTGCATCCCGGGGCCAGCATCGGCGAGCACCGCAACGACAAGGACGAGATCTACTACGTCCTGTCCGGACGCGGCGAGCTGCTGCTCGATGGCCAGCGCCGCGAAGTCGCGGTGGGCGACGCTGTGCTGACCCGTGATGGCAGCACGCACGCGCTGTTCCAGCGAGGCGAGGAGGATCTAGTGATCATCGTGGTCTACCGCAAGCGCCCACAACCCTGACCGCACCCGCGCGGCGCGGTGGCCGAAAGCGGTGGCTCCGGCGACACGCGCTTGGCATGATGGCCGCCGACTTCACGTGGAGCGGCGCCATGCGCAAGGCCCTGCCGACGATGGTGTTCGCCACGGCATGTCTCGCGCTGCCGGCACGGGCAGATCAGTACTCGTACGTCACGGTGCAGCAGGCGGCGCAGGCCATGCAGGTGCTGGCGCGCAACCAGGTCGTGCATGGGTTCTGTGCGCCGTGCGGAGACCAGGCTTCGCAACCCTCGCGCGTTGAACGGGTGGAGATCGGGCGGATCTGGGAAGGCCAGAGTGCCGAGCCTTACCAGGCGTCGGATGGCAAGACCTATTGGCAGGTCTATCTCAACGACGCGCCCGTCGACCTCGCCTATCTGTATGTCGCCAGCGGGGACGGATGGGTAAACCTGGCCCTGCAGCTGGGCTTGCCTGCATCGGATGTGCCGCGGCGATTGGACGCGGCACAGACCGGCCGCTGACGCGCGGCATGTCCGGCCAACCGGCGCCACGCAGGCAGATCTGGATCGTGCCCGGCCGCGCGTATCCCGGCTGGGGCTGGGTTGCGGCCACGGCGGGGCTGTGGCTGCTGTTCGCGCTGCTGTTGCTGGCGATCGGCGAGTTGCAGCGCGGGTTCGATCAGGGCGCCGTAACGCGGATCGCGCTCGGCTACTACGCCACCGCTGCAGCGGTGGTGTTCGTCGCGCTGCACGCATTCGTGCGCCGCCCCTGGGCGCAGCAGCTCGCGATCGTGTCGAGCGTGCCGATGCTGCTGCTCTTCCCGGTCGGCACCGTGGTCGCGGGTCTGGCCCTGCGCGCGCTGCTGCGTCACCGGGCGTTCTACGAGGTCGGGCGCAGCTGACGGCTGCGCGCGAACGGCTAGACGCCACCCCACAGCGTCGGCAGCAACGACTCGCCCAGCCACAGCCAGCGCGCCATCCAGGCGCTGACCAGGCCGATCAGGACCGTCAGCGGCAGGCCGATGCGCAGGAAATCGCCGAAGCGGTACTGCCCCGGCCCGAGGATGAGCAGGTTGCCGTGATGGCCGATCGGGGTCAGGAAGGACGCGACCGCGCCCAGCGCCGTGCACACCACGAATGGCGTGGGCGGCAGGCCCAGCGACTGCGCCAGCGAGATCGCGATCGGCCCCAGCAGCACCGTGGTGGCGGCATCCGACATCACCTGGGTCAGCAGCGCGGCCACGCTGAACATCACCAGCAACACCGCCAGCGGGCTCCAGCCCGCCACGACCTGCAGCAGCCCGCTCGCGAGCAGGTCGGCGGTGCCGGTCTGCTCCATCGCGATGCCGAGCGGAATCACGCCGGCGATCATCACGAAAATGCGCACATCGATTCCGCGATACGCCTGCTCGATGTCGAGACAGCGCGTGGCCACCATCGCCACCGCGCCCAGCAGGAAGGCCAGCGGAGGCGACAGCCATTCGGTGGCCGCGGCCAGGATCGTTGCGCCCAGGATCACCAGCGCCAGCGGTGCGCGCACCCGCCGCTGCACCTCGCCGGCAAACGGCACCAGCATCAGGAACCCATGGTGCGCGGCGAGTTCGGCGAAGCGCGCGGTCTTGCCCCAGAGCACCAGCAGGTCGCCTTCGCGCAGGCGCGCATCCGACAGGCGCAGGCCCATCGAGCCGTCGCGCCGCCACAGGCCGGCGATCACCGCGTGGAAGCGTCGCGAGAAGTCCAGCTCACGTACGCTGCGGCCGATGAATTCCGAACCTGGCGCCACCACCGCCTGCACCAGCTGGGCTTCGCCCTCGCCGGTGACGGTATCGCCGAAGCGCGCGACCGCATTGAGGTCCAGGCCCGGATCCTTGTGCAGGGTCATCAGATCGTCTGCGGCGGCTTCCACCAGCAGGATGTCGCCCGCCAGCAGCGGGCTGGTCGCGCCCAGGTCCTTGCGCAGTTCGCCTTCGCGTACCCAGCCGATCAGGCGGAAGGTATCGCCGAACGCCTTCTGCAGCTCGCCCAGCGTGCGCGTGTTCCAGCGCGATTCCCTCACCACCAGCAGCTCGGTGCGGTAGCGGTCCAGGCGCAGGTAGCCGCCGTCGTCGTGCTCGCCGCTGTGCTTGGGCAGGACCCACTTGGCCAGCAGCATGTAGGCGATACCGACCAGCACCAGGGCGATGCCGATGGGCGTGATCGAAAAGATGCCCAGGCCCTCGGCCCCGGTGCGCTCGATCAGATTGTCGGCCAGCAGGAACGCCGGCGCGCTCACCAGGGTCAGCGTGGTGCCGAGCGAGGCCGCGAGCGACATCGGCATGAGCAGGCGCGAAGCCGGCAGGCCGGCCTCGCGCGCGTGGCGCAGCACGATCGGCAGCATCATCGCGGTGACCATCACGTGGTGGGTGAAGGCCGACAGCGCCGCCACCGCTGGCATCACCACCGCCACCCCGCGCGCCTCGCTGGCCCCGGCCGCGCGTCCGATCCACAGGCCCAGCCGCTCGGTGATACCGGTGGCGGCCAGTGCCCCCGAGATCACGAACACCGCCGCGACGATGATCGCAGGCTCGCTGGCGAAGCCCGACAGCGCCTGTTTCGCGTCCAGCACCCGGGTCAGCACCAGCGCCAGCAGGATCAGCATCGCGGTCACGTCCACCCGCAGCCGCTCGCTGACGAACAGGTACAGTCCGCCGGCGAGGATCAACAAGAATGCGAGCTGCTGCCAGTCCATCGCCGCATTGTGCGTGAACAGGGGGGCAGGCGCTTGACCCTGCGTCCACCTGACCTACACACATGGCTTTGGACACTGGCCGGCACGCGGGGTAACCCCGGACCCTCGAGTCATGCGCAACCCCACCCACAACCAGGCCGCCGCCGGCACGCTGCCGGACGCCGAAGCGCGTGCGAGCGCGGCCGAAGCCGCTCTCGAAGCGCAGCTCCATCAGCAGCACGCGCTTTCGCAGGGTCTGGCGCACGATCTGCGCGCCCCGCTGCGCGCGATCGACAGCTTCGCGGTCCTGGCCGGGCAGCACGCCAGCGGCATCGACGATGCCGGGCGCGATTACCTGAAGCGCATCCGCGATTCGGCCGCGCGCATGGGCGCGATGCTGGACTCGCTGCAGGAACTTTCCTCGGCCGGTCGCGCACCGCTCCGGTTCGAGCAGGTGGACCTGAGCATGCTCGCCGACTGGGTCGGCGCCGAGCTGCAGGACGCCCACCCAGGACGCGCCGCGCAGATCCAGGTGCGCCCTGGCCTGTCCGTGCAGGGCGACGAGCACTACCTCAAGCGCATGCTGGCCCAGCTGATGGATAACGCATGGAAGTTCTCTGCGCCACGCGAGCGGGTGGAGATCGACGTCGAGGGCGAACGGATCGGCGAGATCGTGCAGCTGCGGGTGCGCGACCGCGGCGTCGGCTTCGACATGCAGTACGCCGGCAAGCTGTTCGAGCCCTTTCAGCGGCTGCACGGGGTCGATGAAGGGTCCGGCGCGGGCCTCGGTCTCGTGATCGCCCAGTGCATCGCGCAGCGGCACGGCGGACGCATCCGCGCCGAGTCGGCGGTTGACGCGGGCAGCGTGTTCCATGTCGAACTGCCGGTCATGCAGGAAGGAGCGCCCAGCGGTGGATAAGGACATTCTGTTGGTGGAAGACAATCCGGACGATGTCGAACTGACCCGGATCGCTTTCTCCGAAGCCAAGCTGGACTCGCGCCTGGAGGTGGTACGCGACGGCGTCGAGGCACTGGACTACCTGTTCGCGCGCGGTGCGCATGCCGGCCGGGATCCGGCCAAGCTGCCCTCGATCGTGCTGCTCGACCTCAACCTGCCCAAGGTCGACGGTCGCGAGGTGCTGCAGGCGATCCGGGCCAACGAAGCCACGCGCAGCCTGCCGGTGGTGGTGCTCACCACCAGCACCGAACCCTTCGACGTGGATGCCAGCTACGCGCTCGGCGCCAACAGCTACATCCGCAAACCGGTCGATTTCGAACAGTTCGTATGGGCGGTCAAGCAGGTGGGGCTGTATTGGCTGGTGCTGAACCATCCGCCCGAGTAGCCACTGGCGAAAAGCCGAGCCCGCCCCGCCTGAGGTCAGCGCGGCGGCGCGAACAGCTGCTCGGCGCGCTGGAACAGGATCCAGCTGGTGGCGATGAACTTGTCTCCGCCGCCGGGACGGTTGCCGCGATGGGTATGGGTGAAGGCGGTCGGCGCGATCAGCAGGTCGCCCACCGCCGGCTTGATCCTGCGCTGCTGGAACAGGAATTCGGTTTCGCCCGCGTCGAACGCGTCGTTGAGGTAGATCGTCCATAGCAGGTGCCGATGCAGGGTTTCGCCGCTGGCATCGCGGGGATACAGCTCGCAGTGCCAGTAGGGATAGCCGCCTTCGTCGGCCTGGTACCACTGCAGATTGATCGCGCCCGGGCGCAGGCATGTGCGCACCAGTTCGCCCAGGCCGGCGTCGTCCATCGCGGACACGTCTTCGGCCGACAGGCGTCGGGGCGCGCCGTCCACGCCCGGCTTCTGCAGCATCAGCGGCGCGATCAGCGCCTGCGGATACTTGCGCAGATAGGCCAGCAGGCCGGCATACACCGCCACGTTGAGCGACTGGTCCACGTCGCGCCAGTCCGCATTGCCGGTGATCTGCACGTCGCGGCTGTGCTTGAGTTCCGGAAACACGCCGCCTCCGACGCGCCCCGGCTGCAGGGCGTCACTGCGTTGGCGCATGCGCGCCACGATCGCCGCGCAGGTCTGCGCATCCAGCGCACGCGGATAGACCTCGATGAAGTCCGCCAGGCTCGGGCTGGGATCGCGGCTCGGGGAACTCGGCGCCGGCGTGGGCATCGGCACTCCTGTGCGGGAAAGCGGACATTCTCGCCGAAGCCAGCCGGCTGCTGACAGCAGGTTGGCAGCAGCCCGGGCGCACGCTGCGATCCCGGCCCTGGCCGGCCCCGTCCCCAATCAATTCCGGAACCGATCCATGCCCGCACGCGACGGACGCCACGACTTCGATTTCATCCATGGCCGCTGGCAGGTCCACAACCAGCGCCTGCGGCAACGGTTGGCCGGCAGCAGCGACTGGGAGCTGTTCGAGGCGCAGGACGAATGCCGCCCGCTGCTGGGCGGGGTCGGCAACCTGGAGGAGTTCCACACGGACTGGGACGGCGGCTACGAAGGATTGGCCCTGCGGCTGTACGACCCCGCCGCGTCCGAATGGCGCATCCACTGGGCCAGCAACCGCAGCGGCAGGCTCGATCCACCGGTCGCCGGACGCTTCGAGAACGGCGTGGGCACGTTTTATGGAAACGATGTGCACCAGGGACAGCCGGTGCGCGTGCGCTTCGAGTGGAGCCACGCGAGCACCCACGGTGCGCACTGGCAACAGGCGTTCTCGGTGGATGACGGCGCCACCTGGGAAACCAACTGGCATATGTGGTTCCGGCTCCTGGGCGACGACGGGCGCCTGGTGCACGAGGACAACGTGATCGAGCTGCGCCAGTACGCGCTCCAGCCGGGCCAGCGCGAGGTGTTGATCGAGCTGTTCGAGCGCGAATTCGTCGAGACCCAGGAAGCGGTCGGAATGCACGTCATCGGCCAGTTCCGTGACCTGGACGATCCGGACCGGTTTGTCTGGCTGCGCGGCTTTGCATCGATGGACGCGCGGCGCGAAGCGCTGCAGGCGTTCTACTTCGGCCCGGTGTGGCAACGCCATCGCGAGCAGGCCAATGCCACGATGATCGACAGCGACAATGTGCTGCTGTTGCGCGCGGCCGCTGCCGACGCGGGCCTGATGCCGACGGCGGCGCCTCGCCCTGCCATCGGTGCTGCCGCGTCGGCCGGCGCGCTGTGCCTGGGGATATGCTCGCTGGACGCGTCGGCGGAACTGGGCTTCGCCCTGCGGTTCGATCGCCAGCTCGCACCGCTGCTGCAGCAGCATGGCGCCAACCTCATCGCCCGCTACGTCACCGACGCAAGCGCCAATACGTTCCCCCGCCTGCCGGTGCGCGAAGACGTGCGCGTGTTCGTCTGGATCGCACGCTTCGACGACGTGGCGCAGATGGATACGCATCTGCAGGCGCTGCGTGCGAGCCCGGCCTGGGCCCAGGCGCTGGGCGATGGCCTGACCGCGCCACCACAGATGTTGCGGCTGGTGCCGACCGCGCGCTCGGAACCGCGTTGAGCCGGCATGATCGGAACAGGCATGATTGGAGCAGGCATGACCGGCTGGCGGCAATGCGAAAGTCGATTGAACCTGCAGCGGAGCCATCCGATCATGCCGCATGCGCCGAGCCGACCGCCTATTCCTGATCATCCACGCACTGCGTGGACGCCGGTCCGCACAGCCCGCGCGCCGGATCGCCGAGACGTTGGGCGTGTCGCTGCGAACGGTGTACCGCGACATCGCCGACCTGCAGCTGTCGGGCGTGCCGATCGAGGGCGAGGCCGGCGTGGGCTACGTGTTGCGCAAGGGCGCGGACATCCCGCCGCTGATGTTCAACGCCGATGAACTCGAAGCGCTGGTCGTGGGCACGCGCTTCGTGCGCGCGTTCGGCGGCGAGCGATTGGGCAGGGGGGCCCGCGCGGCCCTGCTGAAGATCAATGCGGTGCTACCGCCGGACCTGCGCGAGCGCGGCCGGCGCACGCGGATCTTCGCGCCGGAACTGCCCAATCGCATCGAAGCGACCGGCCTGATCGACCGGCTGCATGGCGCGATCCAGGCGCGCACAGTGCTGCTGCTCGACTATCGCGACCAGCACGAGGCGGTCACGCGCCGCGAGGTCGAGCCGCTATGCCTCGCGTTCTGGGGCGGCAGCTGGACCCTGGGCGGCTGGTGCCGCCTGCGCGCGGACTTCCGCAGTTTTCGGCCCGACCGCATCGCGACCCTGGCCGAGACCGGGCAGAGCTTCGAGGACGACAGGACGCGGGGGCTGGAGGCGTATCTGAGATCGGTCGGCGCGGAGCCGGACGAACGCTAGGCGCGCGGTTCCCGGTGCCGGCGGCCTCAGGCCGCGCTCGATTGCAGCTGCGTGGTCGCCATACGTTGCAACGTGGCGGTGAGGGTGCGTTGGCTCATGTCGAGCATCATCAGCGGCGCGGACGGCTCGGCGGCGTCGAGCACGCGTTGCGCCGCCTCCACCACGTCTTCCACCAAGGTCACCGACTCGCCGCCCAGCAGCGCGCGCAGGCTGCGCAGGTGCCCGAGCAGCAGCTTGTCGAATTCCGGTGAACTGCCCCCGCCGGCCGCGCGGCGGACCTGCGACAGGGTCTCGTCCAGCAGCGCCAGCGCATGCAGCAGCTCGTCCGCATGGGGAACCGGAGTGGCGTCGGGAAACATGGCGGCGCTCGCAGAAGGCGGGAAGGGCATGTTCGGAAGCCCGGCGTGACTGCCCGGTGACCGGCCGCGACCGCCGTTCAGCTGTCGCTGGGGCGAGGACGCGGCGGGAAATCCGCTAGACGTCCCCGTCCGTCGCCCAGCCTTCGCCACTGCCGCGATGAAGCACGGTGTCGCTCGCGAGCACCTCGCCCGCGGGCACGGACCCCTGCTCGGCCAGCCGCGCGTAGATCGGGGTGAAGTCCGGCGCGGTGGCTTCCATCAGCTGCTGGAAGCTGTCGATGACGAAATAGGTCTTCTGGAACGTGTCGATGCGGTAGCGCGTGCGCATGATCCGTTCCAGGTCGAAACCGATCCGGTTGGGCGCATCGCTTTCCAGCGCGTGGATCGATTCGCTCTTGGAGGAGACGATGCCGCTGCCATAGATGCGCAGCCCGTCGGCTTGGCGGATCAGCCCGAACTCGACCGTGTACCAGTACAGCCGGGTCAGGGCTTGCAGCGCATCGGCGCCGATCCCGTGCGCCTTCACCCCGCCGCGCCCGTAGGCCGCCATGTAATCGGCGAACAGCGGGTTCATCAGCAGCGGCACGTGACCGAACAGATCGTGGAACAGATCCGGTTCCTCGATGTAGTCGATCTGGTCGGGGCGGCGGATCCACCAGGTCACCGGGAAGCGCCGATTGGCCAGATGGTCGAAGAAATCCAGTTCCGGCAGCAGGCCTTCCACCCCGATCAGCCGCCATCCGGTCGCGTCGCCAAGCACCCGGTTCATGTCGGAGAATTTCGGGATCCGGTCGGGGGTCATGCCCATCGTGTCCTGCGCCTGCAGGAACTCATCGCAGGCGCGGCCGACCAGGACCTCGCGCTGACGCTGGTAGAGCCGGCGCCAGACATCGTGATCGGTGGCGCTGTAGTCGCCCCACGGTTGTTCGATGACGCCGGTGGCGTACACCGGCACCTTGCCCTTGTCGGTCTGCAGGTTCTCGACGCGGCGCGGCTGGTTCATGGACGTGCTCCCGGAGATAACTGCAATCTAGCGCGCCGCCGGCACAACATGGTTGCAAGATTGCGCTTTATGCCGCTTGTGGCGCAACATTCTTGCGCGTAACCATGGAAACCCGCCCGACATGGCCGAATCGACGCTGGATCGCACCGACTTGTTGCTGCTGGCGCAGCTGCAGCGCAATGGCCGCCTGACCAATGCGGAGCTGGCCGAGCGCGTGCACCTGTCGCCTTCGGCCTGCCTGCGCCGGGTCCAGCGGATGGAGCGCGACGGGATCATTGCCGGCTACCGCGCCGAGGTCGACGCCGAGCGTCTGGGCCTGGGGCTACAGGCCTTCGTCCGCGTGCAGCTCAGCCGGCACGACGCCGAGGCGGTGGCCGCGTTCGCGCGCTTCGTCAACGAATGGGACGAGGTGGTCGCCTGCCATGCGCTGACCGGCGACATGGACTACCTGCTGCAGGTCGTCGTGCGCGATCTGGACCATTTTTCGCGCTTCCTGCTCGACCGCCTGCTGGGCCAGTCGGGCGTGGCCGACGTCAATTCCAGCTTCGTGCTGCGCACGGTCAAGGCCTTCGGCGGCATGCCGCTGCCGCAGTGACCATCCCATCCCCGCATCCTGCTGTGGGAGCGGCTTTAGCCGCGATTGCCTTCGTGCCTGAACCAACCAGACAGCCGAAAAACATTCGCGGCTAAAGCCGCTCCCACGGGCGCGCTACTTCGCAAATTTGTCACCGAAGAAATCTCCGCGATTCCAGGTCGGCCGCGCCGCGGCGTCGCCGACGATGCGCCCGATGCGCGCATTGAGCCGGGCCAGGCGCGCCGCGTCGCGATAGGCGATCGGCAGGTCTGCCTGGTCGCTGGGCTGGTGGTAGTGCTCGCGCAGGAACTTGGTGAAGGCCAGCCTGGGGTGGCGTGTGCCGTCGGCGCTGATGGTGCCGCCGAGCAGATACACGGCAGGAATCCCGGCGCGGATGAAGGGATACTGATCGCTGCGCACGAAGATGGTTTCCTCGGGGAACGGATCTGGCGTCAACAGAACGCCGACCTCTTTCGCCGCCGTCTCCAGCGTACCCTTCAACGAGGAATGTTCCACCCCGATCGGCACCACGTCGGTGCTCGGCGCCAGCAGCACCGGCATGTCCAGGTTGATGTTGGCCACCAGCGAATCCGAGGCCACCGTGGGATGGGTGGCGAACCACTCGGCCCCCAGCAGGCCTTTCTCCTCTGCGGTCACCGCGACGAACAGCAACGAGCGCCTGGGTTTGTCCGCCGCCGATACCAGTTCGCGCGCGGCTTCCAGCATGATCGCCACGCCCAGCGCATTGTCCAGCGCGCCGTTGTAGATCGGATCGCCGTTGACCGGCGCGCCGACGCCGAGGTGATCCAGGTGCGCGGTGTAGACGATATGTTCGCCGGCCAGCGCAGGATCGCGACCGGACAGCTTGCCGACCACATTGCGCGACTGCGCGGGCTCGATGGTCGTGTGCGCGGCCAGCTCCAGCGTCACCGGCAGCTTGAAGCCGCGCAGCGTGCCGTCGATGGCGGCTTGGAACAGTTCCGCGGACAGGTGGTCGCTGCCGTCGAAAAGCAGGTCGGCCGCTGTGGCCGGCACGCTCGCCACGACCGCAAGCTGGGGAAAGGTGTCGATGCCCTTGCCGTCTTTGCCGCGCAGGCGCATGCCGGGCTTGCGCCAGTTGTCCGCGCTGCGCGCCCACGGGGTGCGTGCCTCTTCCTGCGCGGTATTGACGAACACCGCGCCCACCGCGCCGCGCTCGGCCAGCGCACGCAGCTTCTCGCGGGTGGAACTGTAGTAGGCGCGGCGGTCGTGATCGAAGCGCGCCGGCGCGCCGTTGAACAGCACAGCCACCTTGCCCTTCACGTCCAGCCCGGCGAAATCGTCGTGCCGCAGTTCCGGCGCATGCACGCCGAAGCCCACGAAGATCGCAGGCGCGGAAACCTCGGCGCGGGCCTGCTCGAAGTTCAGCGCCGGCAGGAACTGGTCCTTGAAGCGCAGCGCGACCGTGCGATCGGGATGGACGATCGCCAGGCGCGCACCGGCCTGTTCGCGCCGGGCCTGGAGCAGCGGTACGGTCTGGAAGAACGACTCGCCGTCGCCAGCCGGCTGCAGGCCGATCGCGCGCATCCGCCCGGCCACGTATTCGGCGGCCTTGTCGTAGCCCGGGGTTCCGGCTTCGCGCCCCTGCATCGCATCGTCCGCGAGGGCGCGCACATCGGCTTCGATGCGGGCCTGGGCGCTGTCCGCCGCAGCGGGACCCGCGGCCGCGGGTCCCCCCGACGGCGCCTCGCGCGCACAGGCGGCCCCCAGCAGCGTGAGCAGTACAGGGGCGGCGACAGCCAGGGCGATACGGCGCATGGAGAGTTCCAGAAACAGTGCGGGTGAGACGCTACACGGCGAGGTCTCCGCCGACAATGTGCGATGCGTGCACCCCGTCGTATGCTGCGTTGGGCGCGCCGCCACAGGGGACCACGATGACCGCGATGCCGATCGCACTGCCGCCGTCGCGGCCCGAGCGCATCGCGCTGCTGATGCTCGTGATCGGGGCCTTGCTCGTCTCGGCGGTCGCACCGAAGGACCGCATGACCTGGCTGCTGGAAACGGTATGGGTGATCGTCGCGATTCCGGTCATCGCGTTGAACTGGCGCCGCTTCCCGCTCACCCGCCTGTTGTGCTGGCTGCTGGTGGCGCACGCGCTGGTGCTGATCCATGGCGGCGCGTACACCTACGCCGAAACGCCCGCCGGCTTCTGGCTGCGCGATATGGCGGTGGGCGCCGGCCTGGAGATCGAGCGCAATCCCTGGGATCGCGTCGGCCACTGGATGCAGGGCTTCGCGCCCGCGATCCTGGCGCGCGAATTGCTGCTGCGCCTCACTCCGCTGCGGCGCGGCGGCTGGCTCGTCTACCTGGTGCTGGCGGCCTGTCTGAGCTTCTCCGCATTCTTCGAATTGATCGAGTGGTGGGCCGCACTGGCGTTCGGCGCCGACGCCGATGCCTTCCTCGCCACCCAGGGCGATGTGTGGGACACGCAGTGGGACATGTTCCTGTGCCTGGCCGGCGCGATCGTGTCGCTGCTGCTGTTTTCGCGCCTGCACGACCGCCAGCTCGGAACGTAGCGCACGCCCACAATCGCGGCCCCGCGCGTTGCGCATTCAATGACGCTTGAAGTACTGCACCTCACGCTCGTGCTGCTCCGCTGCGGCACGGTTGGGGAACGTGCCCAGGTTGCGTCGCTTGCCGGTCTTGGGGTTGGGCCTGCGTGAATACAGACGGTATTCGCCGCTCTTGAGCTTGCGGATCATGGCGTCGTTCCGCGCGGGCCTCCGAGTGTGCACGCGGCCGCTTCATGCCGCTGTGAGCGAGGCGCCACGACGGCGCGGCACGGCAAGGGGCATGATAACGATCAGCGGTACAGAGCCGCAATCTTCAGCGCCAATCCGTAGGGTTCTGGATCGTTGCGGTTGCTGAGCACCACCACCGCAAGCCGTTCCTTCGGCCAGCGCACGATCACATTGCGGAAGCCGATGGTCTCTCCGGAGTGCCAGAGCGCATCGCCATGGATGCGCCAACCGTAGCCATAACCCTCGACATCGGCTTCGTCACGGACCGGGGTTTGCACCGAGAACGCCGCGCTGCGCGAGGCATCCGAAAGCAGGCGGTCGTCGTACAGCGCGGCGTCCCACTTCGCCAGCTCGTCGATCGAGGCGTAGATGCCGCCGTCGCCGAGCACCGCGCTGGTGGAACTCTGGTCGGTCCGCAGCCAGCGGCCGTCTTCGAAGCTGTAGCCATACGCGCGTTCGGCCACCTGCGACACGCCGTCCTCGAACGCCACCGCGCCACGCATCCCCAGCGGCGCGAAGATCCGCTCGCGCAGGAAGCTGGCGAAATCCCGCCCCGACGCCCGGCCGACCACCAGCGCGAGCAGCGCGTAACCGCTGTTGCTGTAGCGGTAGTCGCTGCCCGGTGCGAAGTACAGCCGGTCCGCCCCTTCGAGCAGGCGCAGTACGTCGGCGTCGTGCACCTGCACCGTTGTGTCCGCCGCCATCAGGCCCTCGTAGTCGACCAGACCCGAGGTGTGGGTGAGCAGGTGGCGCAGCGTCACGCCGCGAGCCGCCGGTGGCAGCGACGGCAGCCATTTCGCCACCGGATCCTCGAGCGCCAGCCGGCCGTCCTGCGCCAGCAGCAGGATCGCGGCGGCGGTGAACTGCTTGCTGACCGAAGCCAGGCGGAAGCGGGTGCCGGGTCCGACCGCGGTCCCGGATTCGAGGTCGGCCAGGCCGTAGCCGCGCCGCGCCACCGGCTCGCCGTCGCGCAGGACCAGCACCGCCGCGCCGGGCACGCGGCCGGCGTAGTCCTGCATCAACGCGTCGAGCGGATCCGGGCCGGGCGCAGCGGGCATCGACGGAACTCCGGCGGCGCAGGCGCCCAACAGCAGCGGGAGGAGGAGGGCGGCGCCGCGCATCGGAGCGGATTCTATGCCGTGCACCGGACCTCCCGCGCGCGTCATCGATCTGCAACAATGCGGCATCGCAGCATCCGCTGCGCCGTCCCGGGGAATCCAAGCATGTCCGCACGCCGCCTGCGCGCCACGCCGCGTCCGCTCGCCGTTGCCGTACTCGCCCTGCTGCCACTGATGGCGGTCGCCCAGACCACGCCGGAGTCCACCGACGCCGCCGTGCCGCAGACCGTCGACCAGCCCGCCGACACGCAGGAGCGCGCGGCCACGCTCGATACGGTGCAGGTGACCGCGCAGCGCAGGGTCGAGAACATCCAGGACGTGCCGGTCTCGATCAGCACGGTCAGCGGCGAGAAGCTCGACGTGCTCGCCTCCGGCGGCACCGACGTGCGTTTCCTGTCCGGGCGCGTGCCCAGCCTCAACATCGAGTCCTCGTTCGGCCGTGCCTTCCCGCGCTTCTACATCCGCGGCTACGGCAACACCGACTTCCGCCTCAACACCTCGCAGCCGGTGTCGCTGGTGTACGACGACATCGTGCAGGAAAACCCGATCCTCAAGGGCTTCCCCCTGTTCGACATCGCGCGCGTGGAAGTGCTGCGCGGCCCGCAGGGCTCGCTGTTCGGGCGCAACACCCCGGCCGGCGTGGTCAAGTTCGATTCGGTGCGCCCGTCGCAGGAGTTCGACGGCTACGCCAAGGTCGGCATCGGCAGCGACAACCTGTGGAACGTGGAAGGCGCCGTCGGCGGCGGCCTGACCGATACGGTGTCCGCGCGTGCATCGGTGCTGTTCCAGCGCCGCGACGACTGGGTCGAGAACACCTTTGAGGGTCCGAACGACGGCTTCGAGGGCTACGACGAATCCGCAGGACGCGTGCAGTTCCTGTACGAGGGCGAGAGCTTCGAGGCGCTGTTCGGCGCGCACGCGCGCCACCTCAACGGCACCGCGCGCCTGTTCCGCGCCAACATCTTCGAACCGGGCACGAACGATTTCGTCGACGGCTTCGACGAGGACGAAGTGGCGGTGGACGGCTACAACCATTCCGAACTCGACAGCCAGGGCGCGAATGCGCGCCTGAGCTGGGACCTGGGCGGAGTCAAGCTGTATTCGATCACCGGCTACGAGTCGGTGGAAACCTATAGCCGCGGCGATATTGACGGCAGCGCCGGCCCGTACTTCACGGCGCAGGTTCCGTTCGCCTCCGAGACTGCCGACGGTATCCCCGAGCATTCGCAGTGGACCCAGGAGTTCCGTCTGGAATCGCAGTCGAGCGGTCCGCTGAACTGGCAGGCGGGCTTGTTCTATTTCAAGGAAGACTACGACGTCGAGAGCTTCAGTTACGACTCGCTGGCCGGCGGCGCGCAGGACGGCTACCAGCGGATCAACCAGACCAACGACGCCTGGGCGGTGTTCGGTGCGCTCACCTGGCAGGCTACCGATAAGCTGGAGCTGCGCGCGGGCATGCGCTACACGGTCGACGACAAGGACCTGGACGTCGAGGAATACTGGAATACCGGCTTCGCGCCGTGCATCGGGCCGACCCTGGGCATCATCCCGGGCCCGCCCAAGTGCACGCTGGCGCAGCTCCTCGCAGCCGAAGGCGCGGGCGGGAGCCTGTCGGCCTCCACCGAGGACAAGAAGTTCAACTGGGACCTGTCGGCGGTCTACGCGCTCAACGAGGACGTGAACTTCTACGGACGCGTCGCCACCGGCTTCCGCGGCAGCAGCATCCAGAGCGCCAGCGCATTCAACAGCAAGTCGGTGGCTGGACCCGAGACCGTGCTCTCGTTCGAAGCCGGCATCAAGGCCGATCTGTTCGACAAGCGCGCGCGCCTGAGCGCCGGTGTGTTCCATTACCGGGTAAAGGACCAGCAGCTGACCGCGGTCGGCGGCAGCGGAAACGCCAACATCCTGCTCAATGCCGAGAAGTCGATCGGTCAGGGCATCGAGTTCGATCTCGAGGCCTATCTGACCGACAGCCTGCTGGTCACCCTGGGCAGCAGCTACAACGACACCGAGATCCAGGATAGCGATCTGGAAGTGGCCCAGTGCGGTGCCCTTTGCACACCGCTCGACCCCCTCGGTCCCAATGGTGGTCGCCTCATCGACGGCAACCCACTGCCGCAGGCGCCCAAGTGGAACCACAACCTGACCGCGCGCTGGGGCATGCCCGCCGGCGCCGACGCCGAGTTCTACGTGTTCACCGACTGGGTCTACCGCAGCGAGGTCAACTTCTTCCTGTACGAATCGGAGGAATTCACCGGCAAGTCGCTGCTCGAGGGCGGCGTGCGGGTGGGATATTCCTGGGGCCTGGGCGATTACGAAGTGGCGCTGTTCGGCCGCAACATCACCAACCAGATCCGCGCGGTGGGCGGCATCGACTTCAACAACCTCACCGGCTTCATCAACGAGCCGCGCATGTGGGGTGCGGAGTTCAAGGCCCGGTTCTGACCAGCTCCGGAGGGCGGGCAGGTCCCGCCCTTCGCCGGTTCATTCGACCGGGTACAGACCGTCCTCGTAGGCGCGGGGGTGATAGCCCTTGATGCCGATCGCCTGCGCCAGCGGGCTGCGCGGATCCTCGCCCGCGCGCAGGCGCTCGAGCGCATGGGCGAAGTCGTAGCGCGGCCTCCAACCCAGTTCCTTGCGCGCCAGCGCATTGACGTACACCCGCTCGATCCCAGGGAACATCCGCCAGCCGCGGCGGGCATATTCGGCCTCGTAGCCGGGCACGCGGCGCGCGACCACGGTGGGCGCGTCGTGGCGCAGCTCGGCGCGGTCCTCGTATTCGAACGGCGTGGTGGCGCTGACGATGTAACGGCCGAAGCCGATCTCGGGGGCGTGCGCCAGCGCCAGCAGATGCGCGTCGGCCACGTCCTGCACGTCCACCCGGCGGTACAGCAGTTCGTTGGCCTTGATGTTGCCGTCGGCGTAGGCCGCACGCAGCGTGGGATCGTCGTCGGGCTCGGGGAAGAAGCGTGAGGTGCGCAGCACCACGCAGGGCAACCGCTGCTTGCGGTGGAACAGCCGGCACAGGTCTTCGGCCGCGGTCTTGGTGGCGCCGTAGATGTTCTTGGCCACCGGCGTTACCGCCTCGGTGATCCAGGCCGCGGGTTCGCCGTCAGGCGGCACCAGCGCATCGCCGAACGCACTGGTGGTGCTGGTGAAGACGAATGCGCCGACACCGTTCGCCGCGGCCTCTTCCAGCAGGTTCAGGGTGCCGCTGATGTTGGTGTCGACGAAATCCTGGCGCGCGTGCGTGGCCACGTGCGGCTTGTGCAGGGTCGCCGCGTGCAGCACACCCTCCACACCGCGCATGTGGCGTGCCACCAGCGCGCGGTCGGCAACCGAGCCGACCACATCGGTATAGGGCGAGGCTGTGATGTCGAGGGCGACCACCTCGTGCGCGGCGGCCCGCAAGGTGCGGACCAGCGCTTCGCCCAGATGACCCGCACTGCCGGTGACGAGAATCCGCATGCTCCGCCTGCCTGTGCGCCAGAAGCCGCGGATTCTAGCGGCGCGCGATCAATCGCTGTGCGGCAGTGGTGCTCAGGGTTCGGCCAGCGTTTCCCGCACGATGTCGAGGAGCATTTCGCCATCGTCCTGGTCGTGCTCCCAGTACATCACGCCGCCCAGGCCACGCGCCTTGGCGAAACGCACCTTGGCGCGCAGCGCCTGTGGGTCTTCGTAACTGACCATGCGCCGCGCCGACGCGTCCCAGAGCCAGGCCGCCTGCGCGGTGTCGTCCCAGTGGCGCTCGAAGCCCGCGTCGGCAAGGAATTCATTGCGGATCCGGTGCCAGGCCACGAATTCCACGTCGCCGCGATAGGGCTGGCCCAGACCGCTGTTGGCGGGCTCGACGTCGGTGAAGATCTTTCCGTAGAACGCCGCGCCCACATGCAGCTTGCGCGCAGGCATTCCGGCCGCCAGGAACTCGTCCACCGCCTGTTCGGTATTGCGGCTGCCGGGCGCCGCGGATGCGGCGCGATGCAGCCCGGCGTGATGGCCGGTGTGCGTGCTCTGGCTGCCGTAGAAGTCGTAGGTCATCAGGTTGATCCAGTCCAGCAGCGGCACGATCCGGTCGATGTCCAGCCCGCGCGCGCCTTCGCCGTCCGCCGCGGCGATGGTGAGCAGGTAATGGCGGCCGCTGCGGCCGGCCTCGCGATTCAGCGCACGACGCACCGCCTGCAGCAGCAGCGGAAACGTGTCCCGGTCTTCGGGCCGGTGGCTGATGCCGGGGCCCGGATGCGCCGGGTATTCCCAGTCGATGTCCAGGCCATCCAGATCGAAGCGCTGCAACAGCGCAACCGCAGTCCTGGCGAAACGCCTGCGCGCGGTGGAGCTGGCAGCCGCTTCGGAGAAGTTGCCAGCGCCCCAGCCGCCGATCGAGAGCAGCACCTTCAGCCGCGGATTGTGCCTGCGCAGTTCAACGATCCTGCGCAGACGCGCGGCGGTCGCCTCGTGCGGCAGGAACACCCGATGGCGTGGATCGACGCGGGCGAAGGCGAAATTGAGCGCATCGAGCTTGCTCGCATCGATGGCCGGCAACGGATCGCGATCAGAGACGTAGCCGACGATGCGCATGGGTTGCGCCGCTGCATCATCGGCGGCGATCGCCGGCGCCAGCGTGGCGGCGGACCACCCCAGCATCATCCAGACAACCAGGCGTCGCAATCCCGGCCACGATCGTCTTCGCATCTGCACGCATCTCCGCTCGCCACGACCCAACCCTACCGCATCGCCGCGGACCACGGCTGCAGACGCTGTCTCACTGCGGATCTTTCTTGATCGACGGAAATGCCAGCACGGTTCCGCGTCGCGCATCGGCGCCGTCGCCGCGCTGCCACAACACCGGCACGTCCTGGGGACGCGCCGGTTCGTAGGTATCGCGCTCGGTAATGGCCGCCTGACGCGCCAGTTCTTCCTCGATCTCCCAGCTGTACTTGCGGCGCGGCGGCGCCGGATCGACGCGCCGGAACAGCCAGGCCGCGATCAGTCCCGCGACGGCGCCACCCAGGTGCGCCTGCCAGGAGACGCCGGGCTCGCGCGGCAGGATGGTCAGCAGCATGCCGCCGTAAAACAGGAAGGCCAGCATCGCCGCGGCGATTGCCGGCCGGTCGCGGCGCAGCAGGCCCAGCGCGAACACCAGGAACATCAGCCCATGGGTGAGCCCGCTGGCGCCCAGATGGCGGCTGCCGGCATCGCCCAGCAGCCACGCACCCAGGCCCGAACCGATCCACAGCAGCGGCAGCGCGCGCAGCGTCGCCTTCGGATAGGCGGTCAGCGCCAGGGTCCCGAGCATCAGCAGCGCGATCGCATTGGCGATCAGGTGCTCGGGCGAGCCATGCAGCAGCGGCGAAGTCAGTACGCCGAGCAGGCCGGACATCGACTTGGGCGCGATCGCCAGCGCATCCCAGGCGACGAAATGCTGCGCGGTGAACACCGCACACAGCAACAGCACGAAGGCGAGGCTGGCGTTGAACGCACGCAGCAGGCGCCTGCGGTCGGCCTTGCGCTGCTCGGGGGTGTCAGGGGGAGACTCGGGCGTGTCCAGGTGCATGCAGGACGAGGTGGCGGCGGCGGATTGGTTTGCAAGGGCCTTGGCGGCACCGTTCGCCCGGAACGTAGCGGAGCGAAGGCAGTTTGGTCTGCAAAGGCGTTCACGGCACCGTTCGTCCTGAGGCGTAGCGAAGCGAAGTCGAAGGGCGTCCCTCGCCGGGTCGTCGTGGCAACCGACAGCGAACGGAGCTGCGCAGAAGCGCCCTTCGACTTCGGCGCTTTGCGCCTACGCTCAGGACCGAGAGATCCCTATGGTCAGATTCCATCGGCCCGGAACGTAGAATGCCCGCATGAACGAGGTCATTCCCACCATCCGCCTGCGCAATGCCTGGCGCTCCACCCATCCGTGGATCTTCCAGAAGCTCATCGACAAGCCGGTACAGCGGCCCAAGCCGGGCTCGATCGTCGATGTGACCGGCAGCGACGGCGTCTGGATCGGCCGCGGCTTCTACAACGGGCATTCGCGCATCGCGCTGCGCGTGCTCGAACACGATCCGGACGTGGCGATCGACGCCGCCTGGTTCGCGGCGAAGATCGGCGAGGCCGTTCGGCTGCGGCGCGAACTGCTGAAGCTGGATGAAGTCTCCGACGCCTGGCGCGTGGTCCACAGCGAGGGCGATAACCTGAGCGGCCTGGTCGTGGACCGCTACGCCGATCTGCTGGTGGTCGAGTTCTTCAGCGCCGGTATGTACCGCCACCGTGAATGGATCTACGAAGCGCTGCGCGCGCAGTTCCCGGGGTGCCGCTTGCACGCCTTCGCCGACGAGCACGTGCAGAAGCAGGAAAGCTTCGACTTCAAACCCTGGAACAGCGCCGGCTCCGGAGCGGCAGCGCCTGCAATCATCACCGAGCATGGCATCCGCTTTCGCGCCGATCCCGCGGGCGCGCACAAGACCGGCTTCTTCGCCGACCAGCGCGAGAACCGGGAGTGGCTCTCGCGCCAGTGCGCGGGCAAGCGCGTTCTCGACCTGTGCTGCAACACGGGCGGCTTCGGCGTGTATGCGGCCGTGCGCGGCGCAAGCGAGGTGGTCGGCATCGACATCGACAACGACGTACTGGAGATCGCGCGCGGCAACGCGAAGCTCAACGACGCCAGGATCCGCTTCGTGCAGGCCGACATCTTCCCGTGGTTGCGCGATGCCGCTGCGCAGGGCGAACAGTTCGACGTGGTGATCCTCGATCCGGCCAAGATGACCCGCGACCGCGAGCAGGTGATTCCTGCGCTGAAGAAGTACCTGGACATGAACAAGCTGGCGCTGGCTACGGTGAAGCCGGGCGGCCTGTTCGCCACGTTCTCCTGCACCGGCCTGGTCAGCGAGGAACAGTTTCTCGACATGCTGCGCCGGGCTGGTTACTACGCCGGGCGCACGCTGCAGGTGCTGAAGGTGTCGGGCGCAGGCGCGGACCATCCCTGGCGCGCCGACGTGCCCGAATCGCGCTATCTCAAGGCGGCGTTCTGCCGGGTGCTGGACTGACGGTTGCCGGTTCGACCCGCACGCGCCGGGCGTATCCCGCCCGTTACGCGTCCTGCGCCTTGGCCAGCACGCTGTTGCGCCGTGCGTAGGCGAAGTAGGCGAGCAGGCCGATCACGTTCCACAGCGCGAACCACAGCTGGGTGCGCACCGGCAGGCTGACGAACAGGTACAGGCAGCCGCCGATCGCCACCGGCCCGACCAGCCACGCCATCGGCGTGCGGAAGATGCGCGCGCGATTGGGCTCGCGCCGACGCAGGATCAGCATGCAGGCGGCCACCGCCACGAACGCGGCCAGCGTGCCGGCATTGGCCAGTGCCGCGATCTCGTCCAGTCGCGCCACGCCCGCCAGGGCAGCCACAAACACCGCGGTGAACAGGGTCGTGCGGATCGGCGTGCCGGTGCGCGGGCTCACGGTCGACAGCCCGCGCGGCAATAGCCCGTCGCGCGACATGACGAAGAAGACCCGGCTCTGACCATAGAGGAAGGCCAACAGCACGGTGGGAAGCGCCACCACCGCCGCGCCTGCCACGATCTTCGCCGCGGTGCCCTGGCCCAGCTCGCGCATGATCAGCGCCAGCGGCTCCGGGCTCTGCGCGAACACCGTGTAGTTCATCGCACCGACCGCGGCCAGCGCCACCAGCATGTAGATCACGGTGCAGCCGATCATGGAGCCGACGATGCCGATCGACAGGTCGCGGGCCGGATTCTTGGTTTCCTCCGCCGCGGTCGAAATCGCATCGAAGCCATAGAAGGCGAAGAAGATGATCGCCGCGGCGGCCATCACGCCGCGCTCCACGCCGTCTGCGCCCATGGTCTTGGCGAAGCCGAAGGGCATGAACGGATCCAGCCGCGTCGCATCGAAATGCGGCAAAGCGATCGCCACGAACACGCCCAGCGCGAGGATCTTCACCACCACCAGCGCAGCGTTGAGCGTGGCGCTCTCGCGCGTACCGGCGATCAGCAGGCCGGCCACCGCGAACACGATCAGCACCGCCGGCAGGTTGAGCGCGCCGCCGGCGTGCGGCCCCACGGTCAGCGCCGTGGGCAGGTCGATGCCCACGCCTTGCAGGAAGCCGACCGCATAGCCCGACCAGCCTACGGCGACCGCGCTGACCACCAGCGAATATTCCAGGATCAGGCTCCAGCCGACGATCCATGCCAGCACCTCGCCCAGCACGATGTAGCTGTAGGTGTACGCGCTGCCCGCCGCCGGCATCATCGTGGCCATCTCGGCGTAGGCCAGGGCGGCGCAGGCGCACACGATCCCAGCCACCAGGAAGGACAGCAGCACCGCGGGTCCGGCCAGGTTCGCGCCGACGCCGATCAGGGTATAGATGCCGGTGCCGACGATGGCGCCGATGCCCAGCGCCACCAGGTGCGGCCAGCCCAGGGTCGGCACCAGCCGCCGTCCTTCCTCATGCTCGGTCACGCGGTCGAGGGATTTGCGCCGGAACAGGGACATGGACGGCCTTGCTGGAAGGGTCGGGGCGCGCAGTGTCGCCGAACGCGCTGCAGCATTGCCACTGCCCGCTGCCGACGGTTCGCGGCGACGTGCGCTGCGTCGGCTCGCGTCAGTGCGTGGGCATTGCCACCAGATCGGTGACGCCGACGTCCTGGCCGGCCTGGCTGAGCAGGGTGGTGGCCTGCCCGCGGTGGTGGGTCTGGTGGTTGAACAGGTGCATGAGCAACGCGAATACATCCCGCGCATGTGGATTGCCACGCATGTCGGCGTAGCGCAACGTGCCGCGCAGCGCTGCGTCGGTCAGTCCGTCGGTCCAGGCGACCAGCACCGCATCCAGTTCGCTTCGCCGGCGCGCCAATGCGGCCAGGTCGGCGCAGGGTCGCTCGTCCAGGCGCGCAGGTGCCGGCATCGCACGCACCGGCGCCAGCGCGTCCGCGTGCATCGGATCGGTGGCGAAGCGGCGCAGCCAGACGGTATCGGCCACCACGAGGTGGCTGAGCGTGCCGAAGATCGAACCGAAGAACGCGCCGCGCTCGCGCATCACCTCGTCCTCCGGCAGCCTGGCGGTCGCCGTATAGACCTTCTCGTTCATCCACGCGTTGTACGCGGCCATCGTCGTGACATAAGGGATACAGGACATCCGCTGACCTCCGGAGGCGGAGCAACAGGGTATGCGATGCCTGCGTGCGGACGCACCGAGCCCGCCGGCGCGTGGGGTCGAGCAGTGCGGCGCGGGCGTCGCTAGGGAACGTCTCGCGTCAACGGCCGCACGTGTTCGAGCAAGGCAGCGAACACGCGTCCGGGTTCCTCGACCATCGGCAGGTGCGCCGAATGTTCGAACCACACCAGCTGCTTCTTCGGCGCCTGCAGGCGTTCCATCCATTCCGCGGCGATCGGCGCGGGTACGGTGTAGTCGTGGCGGCCGAGGAAGAACACCACCGGCACGTCGAGCTTGTCCAGCGTCTGGAACGACACGTCGGCGAGCTTCGGCCATAACGTGGTCACCGAGAACGCGCTGCCCTCGCCCCAGGCCTTGCGGTCGGCCGGCGTGTATTCCGGCGACAGGCGCGTGGATTCGAAATAGAAATCGGCGTCGGGCCGGTACGCGGCCAGTGCGCCCCAGCCGATCGACCATTTGCGCCAGGCGTCGGCCTTGTCGATGGTGAAGGGGCCCAGGTCCGGATACGGGCGCAGTGCCTCGAGCTCGCGCAGCGCCTGCGCATTGCCCTCGCGTCGGGCGCGTTCGATCGTCCAGGCCAGACCCACCCGCTCGTTGTCTCGGAAGGAAATCGCCTGGCCCATGCCGACATAGGCGTGCAGCAGGTCGGGGCGCTTCGCGGCCACCGCCAGGCCCACGGCCGAACCCCAGCTGTGGCCCATCAGCACGATTTGGCGTTTGCCGTATTTGCGACACAGCAGCTCGATCAGCTCGATCGCATCGTCGCGGTAGCGTTCCAGCGTCATCGTCGAAGTCAGAGTCTTCGGGTCGTTGAGCGGATACGACTTGCCGGCGCCACGCTGGTCCCACTGGACCACGGTGAAGTAGTCCTCCCACGGGCGCTGGAAGCTCCAGGCCATCGGCATTTCCACCGAACCGGGGCCACCGTGCACGAACAACAGGATCGGGTTGTCCCGGTCCGCGCCACGCACGCTCACCGCCTGGCGCGCGCCGCCGAGCACCGCTTCGAACTCCTCCTGCACCCCGTTGGGCGTCACGATCCGCTGCAGTTCGGCCACGACTTTGCGGCCGGGGGCGTAGGCATCGATGTCGGGGGCTTGCGCGAACGCGGCTGCGGAGCACAGCAGACACAGCATCAGCAGGATCGATCGGTGCATCGGTGGTGTTTTCTCCTGGTTGTTGCCAACAGGGATACCTGGAAGGGAGCGGCGGTTGCGACGCGGCGCACGCACCGCATCGCGCAGACGACCGCTGCTGGCGAATGCAGCACGACACACGGCGCTCACGAGTCGCGCCACATCATCGCTGCGTCCCGACTCCGCGAGGAACGCGCGATGAAATCCGCCTTAGCCATGCTCGCCTTGCTGGCCTCCCTGGGCCTGCAGGGCTGCGACCGCCGGCAGACCGACGGCCATTCCGCCCTTCCGTCGGGTGAAGGCGCGGCCTCGGAAGCTCCAGCCGAGGCGCCGGCCGATACCAATGCCGCGACCCAGCCTGCAGCGGCCGCCACCGAGACGCCGCCGCCCCCGGCCGAGGCCGCCGAACCGGACCCGAACAACTGACGGATGGGCCGACCGGTCGACGCAGTTGGCCTGCACCGCCTGGCGCATCGCACATCCGCTATACCGGGAAGCAACGCGCTCGCCGTTCAGCGCAAGTGGGCGACGGTTACGCGCGCAGGTTTTCGGTGGCGATGGTGGTCGCGGTGGCGGGCTCCGGATCCAGCGGCCGCACCTCGTAGAACAGACCCAGCCGCACCGTGGGACTGTCGGCAAGCAGGCGCGCGGCCTGCTCCAGCGATGGCGCGACGACGAACCAGTAGCCGCCGATGAGCTCCTTGGTCTCGCCGAAGGGCCCGTCGGTCACCACGGTCTTGCGCGATACCGTTGCGCCCTCGGCCTTCAGCCGCGATCCGCCGTGCATGGTGCCGGCGGCGATGTGGCCGTCGAGCCATCCGTAGAAATCGTCGATCGCCTTCTGCACGGTCTCGGGCGAGGCCTCCGCGTCCCACTGGCCGCGGGAGATGACGAGGTAATCGTGGTTGGTCTGATCGCTCATGGGCGGAGCCGGAGGGTGGGAAAGAGAGCGGATTGTGCCCGGTCCGCATCTCGCCGGCTGCGACACGGCATCGCGTCATCCATCCGCGATTTCACGGTCGCATCGACGCGTGGCGCGAACCGCTGACGGCTACTCGACCCCGGCGGCGACGCCGGCCAGCTGCTTGACCCAGCGCGGGGTCGCGGTTTCACCGAAGAAGAAGGTTTCGGGCCGGTTCTCGGTCTTGGCCCAGCGATGGATCCAGCTCGTCCCCAGCTCGCCGGCAAAGTCGTCGCGGCGCAGGAAGGCAGGGTCCGAGGTGGCTTCATCGAGGCCGACGAATCGATAGTCACGCGCGCGGATGCGTGCGACCAGTTCGCTGAAGGCCGCAGCGTTGAGCTCGTTGACATGCAGCAACAGGACCTGCGGCACCCGATATCCGAGCAGCTGCATGGAGCGCCGCTCGTAGTAGCCGACTTTGCTCACCATGTAGTCGACGTAGGCCTGGCGGATCTTCGCCAGCGTGGCGGCATCGGCGCCATCGTTGAGCACGTTGCGATATGCCAGCGCGTAGATCCATTCGGAACTGTTGATGGTGACCGGCGCAGTGCGATAACCATGCGCGCCCAGGAACGCGTCCATGGCTGCCTTGTCCTGCGGCGAGCGGCCGGTGCGCAGGAACGGATGCCGGAACCAGCGGGGCTCGAGCCCGCGCTCGGCCAGCAGCGGCCGCAGGTGGCGCTCGCCGTCGAGGATGTCGGCCTGGAAAGCAGCCAGTCCGACCGCGTGCAGGTCGCTATGCCACGCGGTGTGGTTGCCCAGTTCGAATCCCGCATCCAGCCAGTCTTCGAGCATGCGCAGCCGCTCGCTGCGCAGCGTGTCGTGCGCGTACAGTTTGCCGTCGTTGACGAATCCGATCACCGGAACGCAGGCCTGCTTCAGCGCGGACAGCAGCCTGGCGTGGTGCTCGGCCAGATCCGGGGGCGCCTGGTTCCGGTCCATCACCCAGGGCAGGTCGTCGAACGTCACCGCGATCCGGTTCACCGCCCGCGGCGTGCTGGCTTGCGGGTCGTCTGGCACGGCTGCGGCGTCGGGGCGTGCCGGGCAGGGCGAGCCTGCGGCGTCGGCGGGGGTGTCGATGACCGGCACGGCGGGCGCCGGGGCAGGCGGCATCGCGTCCTGCCCGGTCGCGGCGCCCGCCATCGGGATCGCAACCAGCAACAGGGTGCCTAGCAGGGTCCGGCGCATCGGCATGTCCATCCCCGGAGTGTGCAACGTATTTTCGCATGCGGTCGACCCGGGCCGAATGGCCGGTTAGCGATGGCGCGGCCATGAAAACCGACACTCGGCACGCCGCCTCACCCCCTGAGACGCGCGTCGATACACTGGGTGCATGGCATTCACCACCCTCCTGCTGTCCTTGCTGCTGATCGCCGTGCTGGCGGCGATCGCGCTGCTGGTCGTGCTGCTGTTGCGCAAGCCCGACACGCTGCTGGAAACCCATGGCGCGCGCCTGCAGCAGGCCCTGCGCGAGGAACAGCGCGACGGCCGCGGCGAGCTGCGTCAGCAGCTCGACAGCCTGTCCGCGGCCCAGGAGCAGCGCATCGAGAACTTCGGGCTGCGGCTCAACGACCTGACCGAGCGCACCGATGCGCGCCTGGACGTGCTGCGCACCGCGCTGACCGAGGATGCGCTCAAGGCGCGGCAGGAAGCCGCTGTACGGCAGCAGCAGTTCGCCGACGTGCTCGGACAACGCGTACGCGAGCTCGCCGATCGCAACGAGCACCGGCTGGGCGAACTGCGCGCCACCCTGGAGACCCAGCTCAAATCGCTGCAGGCCGACAACGCGCAGAAGCTGGAGCAGATGCGCGCCACCGTCGACGAGAAACTGCAGACCACGCTGGAGGCGCGGCTCGGCCAGAGCTTCAAGCTGGTATCAGAGCGGCTGGAAGCGGTGCAACGTGGCCTGGGCGAGATGCAGGCGCTGGCGGTAGGCGTGGGCGACCTCAAGCGCGTGTTGACCAACGTCAAGGACCGCGGCGGCTGGGGAGAGGTGCAGCTGCAGGGCCTGCTTGAGCAGGTCCTCACCGCCGAGCAGTTCGCGCGCGGCGTGCGGGTACGGCCCGGCAGCAACGAGGCGGTCGATTTCGCCGTGCGCCTGCCCGGCCGCGGCGAAGGCGATGCCCAGGTGTGGCTGCCGATCGACGCCAAGTTCCCGCGCGAGGACTACGACCGCCTGCTCGATGCGCACGAGCGCGGCGAGATCGAAGTCGTGCGCAGCGCAGGCGTGCAGCTGGAACGCGCGATCCGCCTCCAGGCCAAGTCGATCAACGAAAAATACGTGGTGCCGCCACATACCACCGACTTCGCCCTGCTGTTCCTGCCGACCGAAGGCCTGTACGCGGAAACCATCCGCCGTCCCGGCCTGATCGATGCCCTGCAGCGCGAACATCGGGTGGTGATCGCCGGCCCGACCACCTTCGCCGCGCTGCTCAACAGCCTGCAGATGGGATTCCGTACCCTGGCCATCGAGAAGCGCTCGAGCGAAGTCTGGCAGCTGCTCGGCGCGGTCAAGAGCGAGTTCGGCAAATTCGCCACCGTGCTGGAAAAGGCCCACGGCCAGCTGGATACCGTGCAGAACAGCCTCAAGCTTGCCGGCGTGCGCACCCGCAAGATCGAGCGCCAGCTCAAGGGCGTGGAATCGCTGCCGGGTGTCGAGACGGAGCGGCTGCTGGGTGCGGTGGAGCCGGACGAGGCTGATACCCGGCACCAAGACTAGCCCTGTTGTTATGCCCTAAAACTTTAGGCGTGCGGAATCGAGCCGCAGGCTTCCTGACAGTCCCCTGCGACCATGGCGACTGCGAGCTCAAGCGCCGATGGCCACCATCACTGGCTGGCAGCGCGGGGTGCCGATACGGTGACTCGCTCAGAGAGGAAGGGCATCGCCATGGCGTACATGCACAAGGGTTGGCTCCTGCTGTTGCTGGTCACTGTGCAGTTCGCGCAGTTCGCCGGCGCGCGGGACGCCACATCGCGCGAATCCTTCGACCTGCAAGTTCCAGTGGCGCCGACCCCGGTGACGGTCGAAGGCCGCGCGCGGCTGCAGTACGAACTGCACCTGACCAACTTCACCGATTCCCCGCTACGGCCGACCGCGATCGAGATCGGCGACGGCGCCAGCGGATTCCCGCTTGCGCGCTTCGAGGGCGACGCACTTGCCACGCGCATTACGCTGATCGGGCCGGCCGACGAGGCGCAGCTGCAAGGTGCCATCCCGGGCGGGCGTCGCGCGGTGCTTTATGTGGAAATGAATCTGGCGCCCGACGCGGTGCCGGCCGCGCTGGTGCATCGGCACTCGTATGTGCGGGCCGACGATGGCGAGGACACCATCTCCGGGCCGCGCGTCGAGCTGGACGCAATGCCGCTGCCGTCGCTGGGCCCACCCGTGCGCGGCGGCCCCTGGGTCGTCATCTACGATCCGTCGTGGCCGCGCGGTCATCGACGCATGTTGCTGGCGGTCGACGGTCGCGCGCGGCTGCCGGGGCGCTTCGCCATCGACTGGGTCCGCGTGGATGCGCAGGGCCGCAGCGCGCGCGGCGATGCGGACCTCGCGCGCAACGCATTGGGCTATGGCGAGGCGGCCATCGCGGTGGCCGACGCTACGGTCGTCGCGATCCGCAACGACTTCCCCGAAAGCGAGCGCGTATCCGCCAATCCCAAGCATGCGATCGACGACGCCAGCGGCAACCATGTGGTGCTCGACCTGGGCAGCAGCCGCTATGCGATCTACGAGCATCTGCGGCCGGGCAGCGTTCGCGTTGCGGTCGGGCAGCGGGTCCAACGCGGCCAGGTTCTGGGAGAACTCGGCTTCAGCGGCGACAGCACCGGCCCGCACCTGCATTTCCACGTCGCCGATGGGCCATCGCCGGTGCGTGCCGAGGGCCGGCCGTTCGCGCTGGAGCGATTCCGGGCGTTGGGGCGCTACGAGGACCTCTCGCATCTGGGCAGCGCGCCATGGACACCGCGCGCCCCCGCGGCGACCGCACTGCGCAGCGGCGAATTGCCCGAAGGCAACAGCGTGATCGAGGTCGACGCGCCGGCGGCGCGCGACTAGCCGCCCGGTCCGCCTGGCCCGCCCGGCACTACGGGCATCACGTCGACCGGGACATAGGGGTCGGTGTCGTCCTGCAGATAGTCGGGCAGCTCCTCGTCGGAGCGTTCGCGGTCGCCGAAGATCTGGTAGGCGCGACGCTGCATCCAGGCGTCGCGGAACAGCGCGTATTCGTCGGCCGCGCCTTCGCGCATGCTGTCCACGGCCATCAGCTGGGTGCGCACATCGACCAGCTGCAGGCCCTGCAGGAAGACCCGGGTCTTGTCCTGTTCCACGTATTGCAGCGGCGCCATCGGCGAATCGCCGACCAGGCCGAACACGTCGCGCACGGTGCGCGGGCCGAACAGCGGCAGCTCCACGTAGCGCGACTTCTTCCAGCCCCAGACCCCCAGGGTCTGGCCGAAGTCCTCGCTGCGGTTGGGGATGTTGAACTTGGTCGCCGGGTCGAAGATGCCGGCCAGGCCGAGGGTGGAGTTCACCGTGAACCGCGCCAGCGATAGCCCGGCCTGGCCGGGACGGCCCTGCAGCAGCGCGTTGAGCGCGCTGACCGGCTGGCCAAGGTTGTTGAAGAAATTGCCCACGCCCAGGCGCACCGGACGCGGTACCACCGCGACATAGGCCTGCGCCAGCGGCCTGGCGATGGTCCGGTCGACCACATTGTTGAACGCGTGCACGCGTCGGTTGAGCGGCTCCCACGGGTCGTAACTGGACGGCAGGTCCGCGGGCGACGGCAGGGAAGGATCGGCGACCGGGTTGTAGGGATCCTGGCCGTTGCCGTAGAGGGCGGCATAGTCCTGCTCGGCCTGGGTAGGCGCCAGCGGATCGCCCGCAGCGGCGGCCTCGTCGGTCGTTGCCGCAGCTGGGGACTGTGCGGCGGCTTCGGCAGCAGCGGGATCGGGCGCGGACGCCGCGGCGGGCTCGCTGCCCGCAGGCGTCGGGACGGTGACGGTCGCCGCTTCCGACGGCGTTGCCGCCTCCGCGGCAACGGCCGCAGCGACGGGGGCATCGGCCTTGCGCGCAGCCGTACCACCGGCGCAGGCCGCCAGCAGCAGGAGCACGAGCGGCGCGGCGGCTCGCGTAAGTCGCAGGGGGGTCATGAAGGATAGTGTACCGGCTGGTGCGGAAATGTCCTCAGCCGGCAGCGAACCCCAGCTGGTCGTCCAGTCGATACGCGCTGCGCAGTTCGGCCAGGCCAGGCGGGTCGCCCAGCAGTGCGACGCCGTCCAGCTTCGAGGCCACCTCGGCCAGCAAGGCCAGCCCGGCGCTGTCGATGGAGGCCACCGCGCCCAGGTCCAGCACCCGGACGCCGTCGATCGCAGGCAGCTGCTTCCACAGCGCCGGCACCTGCGCGCGCAACAGAACGCCGGCGAAGCGCAAGGCTTCGCCGGCGCGGGTCACGCTGGAGTTGGCGTCAATTGGTGCTGGCATCGGCCTTGAGCTGGCCGCTGCGCAGATCGGAGGCGACCTGCTTGATCGACTTGCGCTGCAACTCGGCATCGAACTGCTGGCGGAAGGTCTGGACGAAGGACACGCCTTCGACCATCACATCGAACACCTTCCACTGGCTGCCGGACTTGCGCATCAGGTAATCGACCGGGATCGCCTCGCCGCCGCTGCGCAGCAGTTCGCTCGCCACCTTCACCCCCAGGCCGCGCGGCAGCGCGGTCTCGGATTTCACCCGCACCTTGAGCCGGGTGTTGAAGTCCAGCAGCGAGGCGCCGTAGCGCGCCATCAGGTTGTCGGCCAGCGCGTCGGCGAACAGCTTCACGTCGGCGTCGGAGGCGCCGCGACCATGGCGGCCCAGCACCTGGCGCGCCGCGTAGTCGCGGTCGAACATGGTATTGAACTCGCCCGACACGAACTGGCGCAGTTTGCCGCGGTCGGCGGTGAACTCCGCGCGGCGGCTCTCCAGCGTGGTCAGGATCCGGGTGCTGTTGTCCAGCACCAGCTTGCTGGGCGAGCCCTGCATGGTAGCGGCAGCAGACTGCTGCTGCGCGAGGCCGACGCCCGGCGTGGCCACAGCGGCGAGCCCGATGGCCAGGGCCAGGGCAAGGAGGTTGCGGGTCATCATGGTGTCGTTTCCGTGGGAGCGGGGGATTCGGCCTCTGGCGCCGGTGCGGCGTCCTCGGGCGAGTCGGGCGCGGAGGATGACCCGGGCCCGCTGAACATGTACTTGCCGACCATCTGCATCAGGTCGACGGCAGGGGTGGTGAAGGCGATTTCATCACCCGGCTTGAGCACCTCGATATCGCCGCCCGGCTGCAGGCCGATGTAACTCTCGCCCAGCAGGCCGGCGGTCTGAATGCCGGCCGAAGTGTCGGCGGGCAGGTCCTTGTAGCGATCGTCGATGGCCAGGGTCAGCACCGAATCGAGTTTCTGCGGGTCCAGGGTCACCTCGGTGACCCGGCCGATGTTGACCCCGCCGATGCGCACCGGGGCCGATGCGCGCAGCTGGCCGATATTGGTGAAGCGCGCCTTCAGCTCATAGGTACCGGCGTTGCCGAAGGAGAACTTGCCATTGGTGGACGCGAGCGCCAGGACCAGCAGCGAGGCGAGCGCCAGCAGCAGGAAGGCGCCGACGGCGAACTCGAGACGGGGGCCACGGGACATGGGATTACCTCAGGTGGGTCACTTCGTCATTCCCGCGTTCGCGGGGACGACGATCGAAGGGAATGGGGAATGAGCGGCAGTCATGGGTTCCACATCGCCGACAGCACGAAGTTGAACATCAGCACCAGCAGCGAGGCATTCACCACCGCGCGCGTGGTCGCGATCGAGGTGCCTTCGATGGTCGGCTCGGCGTGATAGCCCACGTACGAGGCCACCAGTGCCGAGGTGCCGCCGAACACCGCCGCCTTGACGAAGGCGAACACGAAATCCTTGTCGAAATCGACCGCGTCCTTCATCACCTGCCAGAAGGTGCCGCCGTCGATGCCGATCACGTGCACCGCCTCGAAGTAGCTGGCCGAGATCGCGAAGCTGCAGAAGAACGCCACCAGCAGCGGCACGGTCAGCACCGCCGCCCAGAAGCGCGGCGCCACGGCCTTGGCCACCGGGTCGATCGCCATCAATCCGAGCGCGGTGATCTGGTCGGTGGCGCGCATCAGCCCGAGCTCGGCGGCGATCGAGCTGCCGGCGCGGCCGATGAACAGCAGCGCGGTCAGCACCGGCGCCAGTTCGCGGTACAGGCCCAGTCCCACCAGCGCGCTGATCTGGTTGGACGCGCCGTAGGTTTCCAGCGCGCGATAGCCCAGCAGGGTCACCGACAGGCCGACGAAGGCGCCGCCGACCGCGATGATCGGCAGGGAGCGCGCGCCGACCTTGTAGATCTCGCGAATCAGCTCGGCGAAGAAGTCGGCCGTCGGCTTCGATGCGCGCAGCACCGACAGCGAGAACAGCCCGGCGCGGCCAAGCGAGCGGGTGGCGGCGATGAAGGGCATCAGCGGCCGCCTCCGGCGGCGGGATTCGGGATTCGGGATTCGGGATTGGTGAAAGTGCGCGATCGCACCGGTTCGCGTGCTTTTGCGCGGGCGAATCCCCAATCCCCAATCCCCAATCCCGGCTCCATCACGCCGCCTCCGCGCGCGGTGCGCTGTCGAAACGGATCGGTCCATCCGGTTCGCCGCGCAGGAACTGCAGCACCAGCGGATCGGTGGTCGCTTCCAGCTCCGCCGGCGTGCCGGAGAACACGATGCGGCCGTTGGCGATCACGATCGCGCGGTCGGCCACCGGCAGGGTTTCGTGCACGTGGTGGGTCACAATGATGCTGGTCATACCCAGGCTGTCGTTGAGCCGCGAAATCAGGCTCATGATCACGCCCGAAGCGATCGGGTCCAGCCCGGTCAGCGGCTCGTCGTAGATCATCAGCGGCGGATCCAGGGCCAGCGCGCGCGCCAGCGCCACGCGCCGGGCCATGCCGCCCGAGAGCTCGCGCGGATACAGATCGCCCGCGGTGCGCAGCCCCACCGCATGCAGCTTCATCAGCACCAGGCGTTCGATCACCGGCTTCGGCAACGCGGTGTGCGTGCGCAGCGGCAGCGCGATGTTTTCGGCGACGGTCAGGTCGGTGAGCAGGCCGTTGCCCTGCAGCAGCACGCCGATGCCCTTGCGCAGCTCCAGCAGCTCGCGCTGGCGGCGCGGCACCTGGGTGCCGAGTACTTCGACCGTGCCTGCGGTCTGTTCCAGCTCGCCGGTCAGCGCCGCGAGCAGGGTCGACTTGCCGCTGCCCGAGGGGCCGAGCACTGCCGTGATGCTGCCGCGCGGCACATCGAGGTCGATGCCGGACAGGATCGTCCGCCCGCCGCGGTCGAGGCGCACTCCGGACAGGCGGACGGCGATGTCTTGCGCAGGCACGGGATCGGCGGGCATGGGGTCGTCGTTCGGGTGGGCGGTGCGACCGGATGCGACAGCACCCGGCCTGGGCCACGAAGGCGCGCAGCTTGGACGGAGCCCGCTGAATCGCGCCGGAGTGACTGAACCGAACGGTACAGGAATCTCCCCGGACGCGCCCGTGACGCAAGTCAGGCTGGGATGCGTGGAACCCCGGAGTCCGGATGCATCCGGCGATGAAAAGCTCCGCTCCGGCCCTGATGGAGCAACGGGTTGGTCATTGCGGCGGGGCAAGTCTCAACGCTGACGCCGGCCTGTGGCTTCGAAGACGCGGCGATCGTTCGGCCAGATGCATGACCCGGTTGGAAGCCGACACCGACGCGTGCAGCGATCGGTTGAACCCGCAGCGAAAAAGACTTTGTTGCGCGCGAGTCAGGGCGCCAACCGCACCCGCGTCACTCCATCCATATCGTTTCTGGAATAGACGGCGACCAATCCTTCATTGGTCGTGCCGGGGGGATTGGGCGAAGCTCCGTGCACGCGAACATCGCCGCTTCCATTCCGCTGATCGCATCACGCGGCCGAATGCGTCGCCGATCCGATACGACCCGACACTCCGTCCTGCCGATGGCCACCAGAATGAAACGATTCGCACTGGCGCTTGCCGCCTGTATCGCCGTGCTGCCGGCCTGGGCCGGCGACGTCACGTTCACCGAAGTCCACTATGCCGGCGATGACGGCGGCCCGGCCGTCGGTCCGACGCAGTACCGCAATCCGGTCGTCGCCGGCTTCTATCCGGATCCCTCCGCGATCCGCGTCGGCGACGACTTCTATCTGGTCACCTCCACGTTCGGCTATTTCCCGGGCCTGCCGATCTTCCACAGCCGCGACCTGGTGTCGTGGCGGCAGATCGGCAATGCCATCGATCGCGCCGACCAGCTCGACTACGGCGACGACGAGCTGACGCGCGGGCTGTTCGCGCCCACGATCAGCTACCACGACGGCACGTTCTACATCGCCAACACCTGCTTCTACTGCGACGGCGGCAACTTCGTCATCACCGCGAAGGACCCGGCCGGGCCGTGGTCCGATCCGGTGTGGCTGGGGTTCGAGGGCATCGATCCGTCGCTGTTCTTCGACGACGACGGCAGCGCATGGATGGTCAACAACGGCATGCCCCAGGCCAAGCTGCGCTACGAGGGGCATCGTGCGATCTGGCTGCAGCAGTTCGACGTCGCCAGCAAGAAGATGATCGGCCCGCGCACGGTGCTGGTCGACGGCGGCGTCGACCCTGCAGCCAAGCCGGAGCACGTCGAAGGCCCGCACCTGTTCAAGCGCGACGGCTGGTATTACCTGACCGCGGCCGAAGGCGGCACCGGCGAGCAGCATGCGCAGATGATCTGGCGCAGCCGCAAGATCACCGGTCCCTACGAGCCATGGTCCGGCAATCCGTCGCTGACCCAGCGCGATCTGGATCCGAAGCGGCCCGATCCGGTCACCTCCACCGGACACGCGCAGTTCGTCGATCTGAAGGACGGCTCGTGGTGGGCGGTGTTCCTCGCCACGCGCCCGTATCGCGGCAACCAGTACAACCTGGGGCGCGAAACCTTCCTGCTGCCGGTGACCTGGCGCGACGGCTGGCCGATGGTCCTGCCGCGCGGCGAGCGCGTGCCGATGGTGCTGGAACGACCCGCATTGCCGCGGAGTCCGCAGCCGGTGCCGACCAGCGGACCGATCGAATGGAGCGAACGTTTCGGCGCCGAAAAACTGCCGCCGCAATGGATGACGATCCATCCGCCGAAGCAGGCGTGGTTCGACACCGGCCGCGACGGCCTGAAGCTCACCCCTTCCCCGACCCCGCTGGGCGGACACGGCAGCGGCGGGCAGCCGGCGTATCTGGCGCATCGCCTGCAGCACCACCATGCGACGCTGTCCGCGACACTGGCGCCCTACAAGCCGGAACCGGGCGAACTGGCCGGGCTGGCGGTATTCCAGAGCGAGGGTTACCACTACATCGTCGGCGTGGAAGGCGATCGAGACGGGGCCGCAGTCGCGCTGTACCGCCGCGCCGGCAAGGACGGCGCCGCGACCGGAGAGCGCATCGCCCGCATCGCACTGCCGTCGTCGCAGCAGCCGGTGTCGCTGCGCTTCCAGCTCGACGGCCCGCGCCTGGACGTGTTCTACGCATTGCAGCCGGGCGCGTGGAAACCGGTCGCGAGCGATCTCGATGCCAGCATCCTGAGCACCGATACCGCCGGCGGCTTCATCGGCGCCACGTTTGGTCCGTACGCATACCGTCCATGACCGGGACGCGGGCGATCGCTTCAGGGCGTCGGCGGTCACCCGACCGATGGCAGCATCTGCGGTCACAAGCGTTGGGACATTGGACTGCGCCCCGAGCTCAGTGGGCGCTTCCGGCCCCGCATGCCATAGGCGAGCCGCGATAGCCCATTGGCCAGCTTGAAGGAGCACGTTCATGCGCGTCGATGCCGCACAAGGTGGGAACGAATGGGATCGAAACTCGCAAAGCTGACCGCCACATGCGTTGTCGCCGGGGCCTTCTTCTGCCATGGCCCGGTGCGGGCGCAGAGCGCGGAAGGCCATAGCGACTGGCCGGGTCCAGGCCAGCTCTTCGTCGGCACCAACTACCAGTCCGTGGATCGCAGCGACGAGCAGATCAGGCGCGACATCGCGCGGATGAAGCAGGCCGGCTTCAAGGTCGTGCGCGTGGGCGACCTGTCCTGGGATCATTTCGAGCCCGCCGAAGGCAAGTTCGATTTCAAGACCTTCGACTGGATGATGGACGAGCTGCATGCCGCCGGCCTCAAGGTCATCCTCGACATCCCCGGCCAGCCGGCGCCGATCTGGCTGCACCACAAGTACCCGGGCGTCGACATCGTCACCCAGAACGGGGTGCAGCTCGATGCGGCCGAGCGCTACATGGACAACATCAGCGATCCGGATTACAGGCGCCTGCTCGCGCGCATGGCCGACACGCTGACCAGGCGCTATGCGAAGCACCCGGCGCTGTTCGCGATCGGCTACAACAACGAAATCGGCAACGGCTTCGTCTCGTACTCGGAAGCCGACCGCCTGCGTTTCATCGACTGGCTGAAAGAAAAGTACGGCAGCACCGAAGCCCTGAACAAGGCCTGGGCCACGCAGCGCTGGTCGCGCCACATCAACACCTGGGACGAGGTCCGGCTGCCGTACTTCGACGGCCCCGGAGCCTTCGAACGCCAGCTCGACCTGCGCCGCTACTGGTCCGACGTGACCATCGCCACGCTCAGGGACCTGGAAGCGATCCGCAAGCAGAACACGCCCGACAAGCCGGCCATCTCCAATCTCTGGGACACCTCCGGGCGCAAGGGTTTCGATTACCTGGCGACCTACCGCGACTACGTGAGCTACGGCGCGATGGGCTTCTATCCCGGCGAGCCGCTTGGCGCCGCCTTCGACGCGACGATGATCAAGGGCGGCCTGTCGACGCCGATCTGGTTCAACGAATTCACCGCCGGCGGCGGCGGCTACTACGGCACCAGGGGACGCGCGCGCATGTGGGCGCATTTCGGGCTGCTGATCGGCGCGCAGGCGGCGCTGGCATGGACCTGGCACAGCCACCACGGCGGCGAGGAGCAGGCCCTGTTCGGCCTGATCGACCACGACGACCGGCCGTCGTGGAAGCTCGATGAATTCGCCACCATCGCGCGGGAGTTCTCGCAGCTGGAGCAGCTCGGCTTCCCGCGCATGACCCAACCGAAGGTCGCGATCGCCTATTCGTTCGACAATGTCGTTGCCTCCGACCCGAGAGGGCCGTCGAACACCGTCAAGCAGTACATCGGCACGCCGTACCAGAAGCAGGCGCACAACGCCTTCGAGCCGCTGTTCAAGGAAAACATCGACGTTGCCGTCGTCAACATCGGCCACGAGGATCTGAGCCGGTACACGCTAGTCGTCGTGCCGGGCCTTTACCTGCTGGACAAGGCGGCGGCAGAGAACCTGCGCAAGTTCGTCGCCGAAGGCGGCACGGTCATCATGACCGCGTATTCGGCCAAGGTGAACGAGCACAACCAGTGGTACGACACGCCGCTGCCGGGGCGGCTGACCGATGTCTTCGGTCTGCGCACCAACGAGTTCTACAACGCCGGCGCGGTCGCGACCGAGATCGACGGCGAACAGGTCAAGGGCGACATCGGTCATTACGAGGTGCTGGAGCCCTCGACGGCGCAGGTGCTGGCGCGCTTCACCAACATGGAAGGCAATACGCCGTCGATCACGCTGAACCGGTTCGGCAAGGGGCGTGCGATCTACGTCGCCACGCCGGCCCAGCCGCAGATCATGCGGCCCCTGTACCGGCAGCTTTACGCAAGCCTGGGGATCGAGCCGGGGCCCAAGACGCCGGACGGCGTGTACGCGCGCGTGGTCGAAGGCAGGGTGCTGTACGTCAACGCCGCGGGCGAACCCAGGGATGTACCGATCGACGGCACGATGTCGGGCGTGCTCTCGGGCAAGCGCTGGACGGGCACGCTGCAGCTTCCACCCTTCGGTGTCGATTTGCTCGAGAAGTAGGCGGCTGCCCTTGCGGCCGGTCGTGCTTTGGCCAAAGGGCGCCCACCGTGGCGCGCACCAGGCGCCCGGCCTGTGATCGTCGCCGGGCGAGAGAGCTGATTCTCCAGCTCGCGGCCCCCAGTCCCATCGTGTGCGACCCGGCTCCGGCATGATGCCCGCATGCAGGCGCGGCCCGGGTTCCATCTCTATCACTCCAATGCGCTGGACGTGCTCGCGGGCCTGCTGGCGGCGCAGGTGGCGCAGCCGCATGCCGATGGCGACTGGCTGCGCCCGGACGTGGTGCTGGTGCCGCAGTTCTCGATGCGCCGCTGGCTGCAGCAGGCGCTGGCCGAGCATTCGGGGATCTGCGCCAACCTGGAGTTCCTGACCCCCGGCGAATTCGTCGAACGTGCGCTCGACGCGCAGCTGGGCGCAGCCGGCGCCGACCAGCGCCTGGCGCCCGAGGTGCTGCGCTGGCACATCCTGCGCGAGCTGCGGCAGCGTCCGCCTGCGGCGTTGGCCGGTTTCCTGGGCGACGCAGCCAACCCGTTCGAAGGCGGGCGCAAGGCCTGGTCGCTGGCGCGCGCGCTGGCCGACACCTTCGAGAAATACCAGGCCTGGCGCCGCGACTGGCTGCTGGCCTGGGAGTCCCGTTCCAGCCACGGCGCCGCGCGCGACGACTGGCAGGCCACGCTGTGGCGACGCATCGCGAAGGATCGTGCGCACCGCGCGCGCCGGATCGACGACTACCTGCGCGCGCTCGGCGCCGGCGCGGTGCCCGCGGGCCTGCCGCCGCGGCTGTTCGTGTTCGCCTGCCAGAACGTCTCGCCCGACGTGCTGCAGCTCATCGCCAGCCAGGCGCGCGCGGGGGAACAGCACTTCTATCTGCACACGCCCGCGCGCGCCTACTGGGGCGATCTGTCGCGCTATGGCGCGCACTACGCGCCCGCCGACGACGATGCCTTCCTCGGCGCGGCCAATCCCAATCCACTGCTCGCGGCCTGGGGCCTGTCCGGCCGCGACTTCGTCGCCGCGCTCGGCGGCGGCGAGCTGGTGCGCCCGGACTTCGAGCTGGTGCCATTCGCCGAACCGCCGCGCGACACCCTGCTCGGCAGGCTGCAGGCCGACGTGCTCGACAACGTCGAGTTCGACCCGCGCGCGCACCGCGATGCCGGCTGGCCGCGCGCGCAGGTGGATCGCACGGATGCGAGTCTGCAGTTCCACGCCTGCCACACCCGGCTGCGCGAGGTGCAAGTACTGCACGACCAGCTGCGCGCGCTGCTGGAGGCGCCGGGCACGCCGGAACGCCCACAGCTGCAGTCGCGCGACATCGCGGTGCTGGCGCCGGACATCGATCTGTACGCGCCGCATATCGAAGCCGTGTTCGGCGGCGCGCTCGGCACGCCGCGCGAGATCCCCTACACCATCGCCGACACCAGCCCGCTGGCGAGCGCGCCGCTGGCCGAAGCCTTCCTGCGCCTGCTCGAAGCGCCGCTGCGTCCGCTCTCGGTCGGCGACGTGATCGATCTGCTGGCGGTGCCGGCGGTGGCCGCGCGCTTCGACGTGGACGATGCCGGCCGCGGCGCGCTGCAGGATTGGCTGGAATCGGCCGGCGCGCGCTTCGGCCTGGACGCCGCCGACCGCACCGCCGCGCAGGCCGGGGGCGGCAACGCCTACACGGTGGAATTCGCGCTCGATCGCCTGCTATTGGGTTACGCGACGGGCGCGGAAGAGGATGTCGGCCCAGGCGCCGATGCGGTGGCGCCCTGGCCGGAGCTGGAAGGCCAGGCCGCCGACGCGCTCGACGCCGCGCTGTGCCTGCTCGCGCTGCTGCGCGAGGCGCGCGACCGGCTCGCCGGCGAACAGACGCCGGCGCGCTGGCAGCAGCTGCTCGAAGACCTGCTCGAACGCGCGTTCGCGCCCGAGCGCGACAGCGCCGATGCCGCCGTGCTCAAGCGCCTGCGCAGGGCGATCGCCGGCTTCGCGCAGGGCGCGCGCGAGGCCGGCTTCGACCTGCCGGTCGAGCACGCGGTGGTGCTCGAACAGCTGCGCGCGGAACTGTCGTCCAGCGATGCGCGCGCGCCGTTCCTGTCCGGCGGCGTGTGCTTCGGGCGCATGGTGCCGATGCGGCTGATCCCGTTCCAGGTGGTGTGCGTGCTGGGGCTGGAGGAAAGCGCCTTCCCCGGCCGCGACGCGCGCGATCCGCTCAACCGCATCGCCGCGGCATTGGACACGCGCGAGCGCCGGGTTGGCGATCCGTCGCGCCGCGATGCCGACCGTTACCTGTTCCTGCAGCTGTTCGCCTCCGCCGGTCGCGTGCTGTACCTGAGCTGGTGCGGCATGGATCCACGCGACAACGCGCGCCGCGAACCGTCCGCGGTGCTGAGCGATCTGCTCGATGCCGCCACGGCCTGCCACGCGCCTGAAGACGACACCGACGCCGCGGCGGTACGCGAGGCGCTGGTGGTCCGGCATGCGCTGCAGCCGTTCGCGCCGGCTGCATTCGGCGCCGCGCACGAGGGCGAAGCGCTGCCCGAAGGCATCGTGCACGAGCCGCGCCGCTTCAGCTTCGACGCGCGCTGGCATCCGGCGGCGACAGGGGCGCTTGGTGATCGACCTGTGGGAGCGGCCGGTGAGCCGGCACCGGTGTTCGCGCCGCCCGCACTGCAGCTGCCGCAACGCGCGCACGAAGACGGTGCGTTCGTCGCCCTCGACCGGCTGCGCCGTGCGCTGCTGCGCCCGCATGCGGTGTACCTGCAGGACGGCCTGGGCATGCGCCTGCCAGAGGACGAACCGCCGCTGCCGGAACACGAGCCGCTCGGCGCGCCCGACGCGCTGCAGAACTACGGCCTGCGCCATGCCGTGTTCGAGGCCTGGCTGCGCGCGCGTGGGCGCCCGCCACTGCAGGCGCTGCATGCGCGGTTGCTGGCGCGCGCGCAGGTGGCGCCGGGCGCGGACGGCCGCGCCACCGTGGCGGCGCTGGTCGACGACCTGGCGCCGTTCGCGGATGCGGCCCTGCACGCGGGCTTCGGCGCGGAGGGTGCGCGCGTGTCGTTCCGCACCGGACTCGGGCCCTTCGGCATCGACGGCGCCCTCGACGGCGTCCACGGCCAACGCGTGCTGCGGGTGGTGCTCAATCCCGGCGGCGTGCACGGCGGCCACGCGGTGCGGCACGGGCTCGACCGCCTGTGCGCCGCGCTGCTCGGGCTGGAACTGCACGAGCTGGCGGTGGCGGAGAAGGGCGCCAAACCACGAGTCGAGCCGTACGTCATGCCGGATCCGGATACGGCCAAGGCGATGCTCGCCTCGCTACTGGCCCTGCGCGCGGACGCGTTGCGCGCGCCATTGGTGTTCCTGCCCAAGGCGGGCTGGCGCTATGTGCGCACGCTGGAGGACAAGCGCAGCGAGGAGGCCGCGCTCAAGGCCGCGCGCGAATGCTGGAGCGGGCAGGGCTGGAACGCTAGCCGCGCCGAAGCCGGCGATGCGACCGCGCTCGCGCTGCGCGGCCGCGCGCCGTTCGACGACGCGCTCGATGACGCCACGCGCGAGGCGGCCGAAGCCCGCTTCGCCGCCACTGCGGTCGCCGTCTTCGATGCGCTCGAAGGCCACGGCGCCGTCGACCCGGAGGCGCTGCGATGAGCGCCACCGTGTTCGACACGCCGCTGCGCGCGCGCAGCCTGATCGAGGCCAGCGCCGGCACCGGCAAGACCTGGGCGCTGGCCGGATTGTTCGCGCGCGCGGTGATCGTCGGCAAGCTGCGCGTGCCGCAGATCCTTGCGGTCACCTACACCGTCGCCGCCACCCAGGAACTGCACGAGCGCGTGCGCCTGCGCCTGCAGCAGGCGGCCGCGCTCGCCCGCGGCTGGCAGGCGGGGGATCCGGACGAAGTTGAAGACGATGCGCCCGACACCGCGCTGCTGCGCCGCCTGATCCACAGTGCGGTGCAGGCCGGCGAGTCGCCGGAAGCCTTGCGCCTGCGCCTGTCGCGCGCCGCGCGCGAAATGGACCTGGCCGCGATCACCACCATCCACGGCTTCTGCCAGCGGGTGCTGGCCGAACACGCACTCGCCACCGGCCAGCCACTGCTCGCCGCGGAACTGATTCCGGGCAACGATGCACAGCGCACCGCGCTCGCGGTGGCGCTGTGGCGGGCATGGTCGCGCGATCCGGCCGAGGCCGATTTCCTGCAGCGCTGGTTCGGCGACATCGCAGGTCTCGCCGACGCGCTGCGCACCCTGCTGGCGCCCGAACCGCTGCTGCCGGAAGCGCCTGCGGATGGCTGTGCCCGCCGCGATGCGGCGTGGGGCGCGTTGCGTGCCGAGTTCACTGCCAACGGCGAGGCCGTGCGCGAGGAAATGTTGGCCGCGCTGCGCACTCGCGTGCTGAGCGGAGCCAAGGACAAGCGCATTCCCGTCGATGTGTTGTGCGACTGGCTTGCCGCGCAGGCGGAATCCTCGCCGCTGCATCCACATGCGGAACTGTGGCGGCTGACGCCGGAGGCGATCGAAGCCGCCTACCTCAAGAGCTCGCGCGCCGCCGTGCCGCGCCCGGCGTTGGGTGAACGCATCGCCGACTGGCTGCAGGCGATGGAACGCTGCGACCTGCAGCGCCTGCACGCCCTGCGCGCCGATGCGCGCGCGCGCGATGCTGCCGACAAGCAGGCGTTCCACTATCGCGATTACGACGACCTGGTCGCCGCCGTGCACGCGGCCACCCAGGACCCGGACGTCGCCGACGCACTCGCCGCCGCGCTGCGCGGGCAGTTCCCGCTGGTGCTGGTGGACGAATTCCAGGACACCGACGCGCGCCAGTGGACGATCTTCGAGCGCCTGTTCGATGCCGATCCAAATGGCGACGCCGACGGTGGCGGCCTGCTCCTGGTCGGCGACCCCAAGCAGGCGATCTACCGCTTCCGCGGCGGCGACGTGGAAACCTATCTGCTGGCCGGGCAGGGCGCGCACCGCGCCGACCCACTGCTGCGCAACTTCCGCGCGCGGCCATGCGTGCTGGCCGCGGTCAACGCGCTGTTCGACGCGGAGCGTTTCGGCCAGGATCTCCTCGGCAAGGGCATCGGTTACACGCCCAGCGAACCCGGCCGCGCCGCCGAATGCGATGCGCACCTGCTGCGCGACGATGCGCCCATGCCTGCGCTCACCTTCCACGCCGTGCCGCCGCGCGTGGTGGAAAAGAACGGCAAACCCGAAACGAAGGATTGGGACAAACCCGAGTCCACCCGCATCGCCGCGCGCTTGTGCGCGCAGGCCATCGCCGGCCTGCTGCGCGACGCGCAGGGCGGCCGCGCCTCGCGCTTCGACGGCGCCGCGCTGCGCCCGCTGCTGCCGCGCGACATGGCGGTGCTGGTGCGGGTGCACGACGAAGCCGCCGCCGTGCGCCAGGCGCTGGCGGAGGTCGGCGTGCCTGCGGTCAGTGCCGGCCGCGGCAGCCTGTACGCCGGTCCACAGGCGCGCAGCCTGCTCGCGCTGCTGCTTGCGCTGGCCGCACCGGGCGACGAGCGCCGCCTGCGCGCGGCGCTGGCCACGCCGCTGTTCGGTTTCGACGCCGCCGCGCTGTGCGCGCTGGAAGACGACGGCGCCGCGCTGCGCCGCTGGCAGGATGACGTCATGCGCTGGCGCCTGCGCTGGGAGCAGCACGGCCCGCAGGCGATGCTGGCCGACGTGCTGGCGCAGCAGGCACCGCGGCTGCTGGCCCAGGCCGAGGGCGAACGCGAACTGACCTACCTGCTGCAGCTGGGCGAACTGATGCAGGAAGCGCGCGCCTCGGCCTTCGACACCCGTGGCCTCGGCCCGCGCGGGCAGATCGACTGGCTGCAGGCGGCGATCGCGCATGCCGATCCGGGCGACGAAACCCAGTGGCCGCGGCTGGAATCCGATGCCGGCCGCGTGCAGATCCTCACCCTGCACGCCAGCAAGGGCCTGGAGTTCCCGCTGGTGTTCCTGCCGTTCGTGGGCATCGGCCGCATGGACGGCGTGCGCGGCAACGTGGTCGATTACCACGCAGGCGATGGCACGCGCGTGCGCCAGTGGAAGACCGAGGACGTGCACGGCAGCGAGCCCGCATGGAAAGACGCCTGCGAGCGTTCGAAGATCGAAGCCGACGCCGAGGACATGCGCCTGCTCTACGTCGGCCTGACCCGCGCGCGCGACGCGCTGTGGCTGTGCGGCGGCGCGTTCGCCAACCATCGCAACACCGCGCTGTTCCGCCTGCTCGGCCGCAGCAACGTGCCCGATGCCGACCTGCAGCGCGCGCTCGACGGCCTGCTCGACCTGCACGCAGGCCTGCCGCCGCCACGCCCCGCACGCCTGCCGCCGCAGCCCGCGCCACCGGTGCCTGCGCCGCGCACGCCAACGCGCACGCTGCGCCGCGACTGGTGGATCCACAGCTTCAGCCAGCTGCACCGGCAGCGCGCGCACGGCACCCTGGTCCCGGTCGACGAGGCCCCGGCCGACGACGAGCGCCCGCTGGCCGTGCTCGAACTCGCACCGACCCGCTTCGGCGGCACCCGCTTCGGCAACGCGCTGCACCAGGCGCTGGAACACGTCGACTTCGCGCGCTGGCGCGACTGCGACGGTGAGCCCGTACCCGAAGGCGAATCGCGCCACCTCGAACAGGCCCTGCGCGACCAGGACTACCCCGACGGCGACCTCGCCGACGGCGTGCGCGAACTGGCAAACCTCGTCGCGCGCACGCTCAACGCGACGTTGCCGGTAACTGCCGCTCCCTCGCCGCTCCCAGCGTCTCTCGAATCCGTTCGTCCTGAGCGTAGCGCCAAAGGCGCGGAGTCGAAGGACGCTTCTGGCCAGGAGCATCCTTCGACTCCGGCGCTGCGCGCCTACGCTCAGGACGAACGGGGTGCAGGGACAGAATCCAGGCGCCCCGTACGGCTGTGCGATATCCCGTCGCACGACCGCATCGCCGAACTCGAATTCCATTTCACCCTCGCCGGCACCGACACCCGCGCCCTGCTCGCACTGCTGCACGCGCACGGCATCGCCCGCGACCGCCGCGACTTCGGCGCGTGGCCGCGGCTGTCGGGCCTGATGAACGGCAAGATCGACCTCACCTGCCGCATCGGTGGCCGCGCCTGGGTGCTCGACTACAAGTCCAACCGCCTGCCGGCGTTTGACCAGGCCAGCCTGGCCCAGGCCATGGTCGCCAGCGAATACGAGCTGCAAGCACTGCTCTACGTCGTGGCCCTGCACCGCTGGCTGCGCCTGCGCCGCGGCGCGGGCTACGACTACGAGCGCGACATCGGCGGCGCGCTGTACCTGTTCTGCCGCGGCCTGGCGCCGGACAGCACGCAGGGCATTGCCACGCTCGCGTTCCCGCGCGCGCTGGTGGAAGGCGTGGACGCGCTGTTCGCAGGAGGCGCCGCATGAGCCGCCCGCCGATCGAATCCGACGCACCGCGCGCGGTCGACGAGGCCTTCGCCGCGCTGTTGCAGCGGCTCGACCCCGCCACCGACCCGCGCGTGCTGCATGCCGCGCGCCGTGCGATGCAGGCGGTGGCGCAGGGGCACGCCGCGCTCGACCTGCACGAACTCGCGCGCGAACCACGTGACGGCGCGAGCGGCCCCGATGCCCTCGAACCCTGGCGCCGCGCGCTACAGGCCTCGCGCTGGGTCGACACGCCCGATGTCGACGCAGCCGCAGCGCCCGACGCACCGCTGGTGCTCGAACGCGACCTGCTCTACCTGCGCCGCTACCGCGAGTACGAACGCCGCCTCGCACTCGGCCTGCGCCGCATCGCCGCGCAGCCGCTCACCGCCAGCGATCTCGCCGCACTCGCACCGCTGTTCGTGCAGCTGTTTCCCACCGCTGCCGCAACCGCGCCGGCGCACGCGGCGGAAACGCCCGAACCGCGCAACCTCGAACTCTTTCCGCTGCCAGCCGCAGAAAGCGGCAAACCCGCCTCGCCCGCGCGTGGAAGCAAAGCAGCGCGCGAATCCACCTCTCCCGTTCACGGGAGAGGTCGCGCCGCAGGCGCGGGTGAGGGCGCCCTTCCCGACAACGACCAACCCCGCGCCGCCGCCCTCGCCCTGGTCCGCAACCTGCTGCTCATCACCGGCGGCCCCGGCACCGGCAAGACCACCACGCTCGCGCGGATGCTAGTGCTGCTCATCGCCCAGCACCGCGCGCTCGACGACGCACCGCCGCGCATCGCGCTGGCCGCGCCCACCGGGCGCGCGGCCGAACGCATGGCCCAGAGCATGGCCCAGGCGCGCGACGCGCTGCATGCGGCCGGCGTCGACGCGGCCCTGCTCGACGCGCTGCCCACCCAGGCGCGCACCCTGCACCGCCTGCTCGGCCCCATCCCCGACCGGCCGCGCTTCCGCCACGACGCCGCACATCCACTCGCCTACGACGTGGTGGTGGTGGACGAAGCTTCGATGGTCGACCTGCCGCTGATGTGCAAGCTGGTCGAAGCCGTGCCCGACGGCGCCCTGCTGGTGCTGGTCGGCGACCCGGACCAGTTGCCCTCGGTCGAAGCCGGCGACGTGCTCGCCTCCATCGTCCAGGCCGCCGGCGACGGCACCCACCTCGCCCCCGCAGACGCCGAAGCCCTGCGCCCCCTGCTCGGCGATAGTGCCCTTGTAGGAGCGGCCCTTGGCCGCGACCACGCAACCGAACCACCCGCCACACCCTTCGCCCACCACCGCGTCCACCTCCGCCGCGGCTGGCGCCAGTCCGAAGCCCTCGACCTTGCCCCGCTCGCTGATGCCGTCCGCGCGGGTAACAGCGCACGCGCACTCGCCCTGCTGCAGGACCAGTCTCTGCGCGGCGTCACCTTCCACCCCGGCCTCACCGATCCGCTGGCCGCTGCCACCCGCGAACCGCTGCTCGCCACCTGGCGCGCGCTCGCCGATGCACACGACCCGCGCGCCGCGCTCGACCAGGCCGCACGCCTGCGCCTGCTCACCGCCGTGCGCGCCGGCCCGCAGGGCGCGGTGCAGCTCAATGCGCGCATCGAGGAGGCACTCGCCGGCACCCAGCGTGACCGCTACTTCCACGGCCGCCTGCTGCTGGTCACCGAAAACAGCTACCGCCACGGCCTGTTCAACGGCGACATCGGCGTGTGCCTGCGCGACGCCGGCGGCGCGCTGGTGGCCTGGTTCGCCAACGGCACGGATGTGCGCGGCTTCCACCCCGGTACCCTGCCCGCGCACGAGGGCGCCTTCGCCATGACCGTGCACAAGGCCCAGGGCTCGGAATTCGACGCGGTGTGGCTGCTGCTCCCCACCCGCCCCAACCGTGTGCTCTCGCGCGAGCTCATCTACACAGGCATCACCCGCGCCCGGCGCGAGCTGCACGTGGCCGGCAGCGCGGAAGTGATCGAAGCCGCGCTGGCGTGGCACGTGGGTCGGTGGTCGGGGTTGGGGTGGCGCCTCTCTTCTTGAAGACCTGGCTGTCAGCTGCACCCGCACCGGGCCCCGCTATGCCGGCGCCGATGCCGAAGTCAAACGCTCGTGCAGCGGTTTTCTGTAGCCTCGGCTCACCGGCAGCTCGACCCCGCTGCGCAGCACCACCGCATATTCCCCCGAGCTTTGCAGCTCGAGACCGCGGATCCGCTCGAAGTTGACGATGGTCGAGCGGTGGATGCGGATGAAGCTCTCGCCCAGGTCGCGTTCGAGTTCCGACAGTGTGCGGCGGATCACGTGCGTCTCGCGTCCGATGTGCAGGCAGGCGTAGTAGCTCGCGGCTTCCACCCAGTCGATGTCCGCCACATCGACGAACAGCAGCCGGCCCGGCGATTTGACCGCGATCCGGCGCGGCGCCTGCCGATGTGCGGCGTAGTGCGCGATCTTTTCCTTCGCGCGGGCCAACGCCCGCATGAAGCGCGCATCGTCGAAGGGCTTGAGCAGATAGTCGAGCGCGCCGGCCTCGAACGCACGCAGCGCATGTTCGTCGTGGGCGGTCACGAAGATGATCGTGCGCGGCAGGTCGGTGCCCAGCGATTCCAGCACATCGAAGCCGCCGCACTCGGGCATCTGCACGTCCAGGAACACCAGATCGGGTTTGCGCTGGCGAATGGCCGCGATGGCCTCTGCGCCCGAGGCGCATTCCTCGATCGCTCCGATGTCGGAGTCATTGCGCAGCAGGAGCGTGAGATTGCGCCGGGCCAGCGGCTCGTCGTCGACGACGAGCGTGCTGATCGTGCCGCCGCCGCGTTCGGACGCCGTCATGCGCCTGCCGCCAACGGCAGCGTCACCACCACTTCCACGCCGCCCGCCACGTTCCCGACGCGCAGGCTGGCCGCATCGCCGTGCATGATCTGCAGCCGCCTGCGCAGGTTCGCCAGGCCGACGCCGGCGCCCTTCGAATCCCAGTCGTCCGCGACCGCCGCGCCGTCGTTGTAGACGCTCAGACGCAGCGCCGCGTCTTCCCTCGCTGCCGCAACCTGCACCGCGCCGCCCGCCACCCGCTCGGCGATCCCATGCTTGATCGCGTTCTCCACCAGCGGCTGCAGCAGCAGGCTCGGCACCCGCGTGCCCATCAGCGCTTCCGGAATCTCCATGCTGTAGGCAAGGCGCTCGCCAAAGCGCACCTTCTGGATGTCGATGTAGCGCTGCAGGTACTCGACCTCCTCGGCGAGCGTCACCTCCGGCCGGTGGAAGTCCTGCGACGCGCGCCGCAGGATTTCGCTCAGGCCCACGATCATGCTCACCGCCGCCGGATTGCGCCCATCGCGCACCAGCCCGGCGATGGAATTGAGCGTGTTGAACATGAAGTGCGGCTCCATCTGGCGCGACAGCGCCGCCAGCTGCGCTTTCGACAGCTCCGCGTTGAGCTGCGCGGCCTCGGTCACCTTGCGCGCCACCTTGTCGCGCGAGTCCACCAGGTAGGTGATGGTCAGGATCAGCGCATAGGCGAACACGCAGATCAGCCCGTGAAAGATCAGCGTTGCGCCCAGGGTGTCGAAAAACTCCGGCGCCTGGCGATGGGTCCAGGGGTTGAACAGCATCTGGATCGCCGCCGACCACGCCTCCGCGATCACGGTGATCGCGAGCAGCGCAGACAGATGGGCCGCGATGCCGCGCGCCGTGGGCGCCGGAACCAGCGGTTGGCGCCGGGCCAGGCCGATGACGAACGGGGTGGCCAGCGCCCAGGGCAGCCACGCGGCCACCTCGGTCGCGAACAGCAGCCACTCTCCGCCGCGCTTGCCCAGCGCATGCAGGATGAAGACCGACTGCGTGGCCTCGAACACCGCGCCGGCAAACCAGAACACGGCGATCCATCGCCAGCTGATGGTCTGCGCGGACGGAGCAGCGGCGTGGTCCATGGCGGCGATCTTAGTCCAGGACCAGGCGGGCGCCGCGCCGATGCAGCGAACCGCCAGATGCCTGCAGCGAGCTGCCTTCGCCGACGCGATCGGCGCCCCTAGGCTGGGCGCGGTCACGGCGAGAGGAGCACTGCATGCACGACGCGCGCGCCCGGTTGTCTGCGCGGATGCCTTCGCGGTGGTGCGCGCGGTGTGCCATGCGCGTCAATGCCTGTGCACCACCGACACGGATCGCAATCATCGTGCTGGCATGTGCCGCCACCGCACCGGCCGCTGCCCAGGACAACGCGGTCAGCAGCGCCGCCGACGCCTTCGGCGAGCGCGCCGGGATCGAGCAATCGGGTCTGTATACCGAAAGCCAGGTGCGCGGCTTCGACCTCAACGACAGCGGCGCCTATCGCATCGACGACGCCTATTTCAGCCGCGCCGGTCCGCCGGACGACACGGTGCTGTCGGGGGTGGGCGTGCGCGTGGGCGTCAACGCCGCCAGGCTCGCCTATCCGTCGCCCTCGGGCGTGGTGAACTACCGGCTGCGCGAAGCCGGGCCGGCCAACGAACTGCGGCTGGGCGCGGGCTTTCGCGACTTCGGCACGCGCGTCGTGCAGGGCGATGTCTCGTGGCGCGCCGGCGCGCTCAGCCTTGCCGGCGGCTTCTCGCGGCGCCCGCTGTGGCGTCTGCCGAAGGGGGAGGAAGGACAAGCAACCAACTATGGCCTGGTGGCCGGCTGGGACCTCGCGCCCGGTCACCGGCTGCGGGCGTTCGGCTCGGTCAACCAGCGCCACTACGACGGCGACTTTGCGGTGATCGCCAGCGCGGGTGCGATCCCGCCCAACCTGCGCAAGCTGCATCAATACTCGCCGGACTGGGCGCACACCGCCGCCAGGACCACCAACCTCGGCCTGCTCTACCGCGGCGAGCTGCGCGGCTTCACCATCGATGCGTCGGCATTCCGCTCGATCTTCGACATCGACAATGCGGACATGACCCTGATCGCGTCGGACGCGCAGGGCAACGCCACCGCCACCACGCTGCGCACCCCGAAGCGCGACTACAAGCTCGCCGATACCGGCGAAACCCGGCTGGAGCGCGCGTTCGCTGCGGGCGATCTCGAACACCGCGTCACCCTGGCGCTGCGCGGCCGGCGCACCACCACCGGGCTCGCCTCCAGCCTCGCCGTTGCGCTGGGCGAATTCGACCTCGCCACGGGCGATCCGCCGGACGTGCCGGAACGCCCGTGGTCCGGCACCCGCGGCGAAGACACCGTCACCCAGACCACCGCCTCGGCCGGTTATGGCCTGGCCTGGCGCGACCGGGTGCAACTGCGCCTCGCCGCGCACCGCACGCGCTATCACAAGACCGTGCACTCCACGAGCGGCGCGACGAGCGAGCGCACCAGCCGGACGCCGCACTACAACCTGTCCGCCGTGGTCAACCTGAGCGACCGCGCCGCACTGTTCGGCAGCTGGGTGACGGGCCTGGAAGAAAGCGGCTCGGCGCCCGCCTCCGCGATCAACCGCGAGGAAGTGCTGCCGCCGGTGGAAGCCGAGCAGTTCGAGCTGGGCGCGCGCTACGCGCTGTCGCCGCGGCTGACTTTGATCGGCGCGCTGTTCGACGTGTCCAAGCCCAGCCAGGGGTTTCGGCTCGACCGCAGCTTCGGCGTCGTCGGGCAGGTGCGCCATCGCGGCTTCGAGGCCTCGATCGCGGGCGAGCTCGGCGCCGACACCAGCCTGCTGGCGGGCGTGGTCGCGTTCGAGTCCGAACTCACCGGCACGCTGGTGGATGCGGGCCTGGCCGGATCGCACGACGTGGGCGTCTCCCAGCGCGTGGCCAACGCCACCCTGGTGCGCCGGTTCGGCAAGGACTGGGCGCTGGACGCAACGCTCAGCTACATGGGCGAGCGCTGGGCCGACACCGCCAACAGCTTCAAGGCGCCAGCCGTGACCACGCTGAGCCTGGGCCTGCGCCATGGCTTCATGCTCGGCGGCCACCGCGCCGACCTGCGGATCCTGGGTTCCAACCTGCTCGGCGAGGAGGGCTACCTCGTCGCCTCGTCCGGGCTGCTGTCGCCGGTCTCGCCGCGCACCGTGCGGGCGGTGCTTACGGTGGCGTTTGGCGCGAACGATTAGGACACCCCGCCCGCGCACGAGGTCGCCTTCGCCATGATCGTGCACAAGGCCCAGGGTTCGGAATTCGACGCGGTGTGGTTGCTGCTCCCCACCCGCTCCAACCGCGTGCTCTCGCGCGAGCTCACCTACACCGGCATCACCCGCGCGCGGCGCGAGCTGCACGTGGCGGGTGGTGTGGAAGTGATCGAAGCCGCGCTGGCGCGGCACGTGGGGCGGTGGTCGGGGTTGGGGTGGCGGTTGAACTCAATTTGATGTGTGGCCGCTTCCGACCCAAAGCAGACGCCTAGCGCCTCAATGCGTTGCCCGCCGCTTCATACAAAATACGGCCGACATTTTCGAGCGTCTCTGAACGAACAGCCGCGTATTGCCAGTAGAGAGGCACGTCCAGCCAGCGCCCAGTCTCCAATGTGACCACTTGCTTCGACCCAACTGCCGAGCTGATGAGCGTTTCCGGTGCAAGGCACCAGCCGAGGCCAAGAGCAGCGGCTTCAACGAAACCGGTTGACGTCGGCAAGTAGTGCACTGGTGGATTGATGCGTGCCTTGGAGATTCGTCGAATGAATCTCCATTGCAGGTCATCCTTTCGGTCGAAGACGATGAGGGGCGCATCAGCCAATGCCTGGGCAGTCACACCATCGCTGAAATACTTGTCGGTGAGGGCTGGCGAGGCAATGGCGTGATAACGCATCTTTCCCAAGGCCTCCACATTGCAGCCCTGGATTGGCTTGGATTGACCAGTAACGGCGCCGAGCACCGTACCGTTGCGGAGCATTTCGTGAGTGTGGTCTTGGTCGTCCACCCGCACATCGAACAGGTAGCCGTGAGCGTGATGGAGCCGCGCCAATCCTTCTAGAAACCAAGTCTGGAGCGAGTCTGCATTGATGGCGATCGGGATTGCCCGAGCTGCGGTGTCATTGGCCGGTAGGAAGTCAGTCATTGCTTCGGCTTCTAGAACCTGCATGGGACGGACTCGTCGCAACAAGCGTTCCCCTGCTGGCGTCGGCCGGCACGGCAGTTGACGCACCACGAGGGCCTGCCCCAGGCGGTCCTCCAAGGCCTTGAGGCGTTGGGAGATGGCGGACGACGTCACCGAAAGACGCCGGGCTGCTCCTTCAAAGCTGCCTTCTTCCAGGACAGCCGCAAAGGCAGCGAGCTGGGGATGCAGAAGATCCATAGAAAGTTTGCCAAGGTTAGAAAACCTAATGATGATAAAGAATTATTAGCTGGTCTGAAGTAGGCGGGCGCGGCAACCTCGTCCTATGGATTTGGTAGGAGCCCATTTCATGTACTTCACAGCCGCACTCGTTGGCTTCGCTGCAAGCGCAGGTCTGATCATTGCCATTGGTTCTCAAAACGCCTTCGTGCTTCGACAGGGGCTGCTGCAGCGGAATGTTGGGTTGGTCGTGGCAACCTGCACCTTCGGCGACATTACACTGATCCTTTGTGGTGTCCTCGGTGTCGGTGCCGTAGTCCGCGAATGGCCCGCACTGCTGCAGGTCCTGCGATTCGGCGGGGCGGCATTCCTCGCTGTCTATGGCGCGATGGCCGCCCGACGCGCATGGAACGGTTCAGGCGGCCTGGCACCTGATGCAGGCAGCTCAAGCGCGCGCCGCATTCTGTTCGCATGCCTCGCCTTCACGTTCCTCAATCCGCACGTCTATCTGGACACAATGATTCTGCTCGGGGGCATATCGACCCGCTATGTGGGCCCGGCGCAGTGGGCATTCGCCGTCGGTGCCTGCGTGGCGAGTGTCGCGTGGTTCTCGGCCCTCGGTTACGGCTCGCGTCTTCTCTTGCCGATGTTCAAAAGTCCGCGTGCCTGGCAAGTGCTAGACGGTTTCGTTGCCGTATTCATGCTGGCCCTTTCCCTGTTGCTCCTCCTGCGCCCGATTGATTGATAGCTCAGTCTTGAACCGGAGTCTCCATGTATCTCCCGCAACTTTTCACTGAATCTCATCCCGAGGAGCTGCATCGCATCATCTGCGAGCATCCGCTGGGTGTGCTCGTGACCCACACGGGCGACGGACTTGAGGCCAATCACCTGCCGTTCGTCCTCGACGCCAACCGCGGACCCTCGGGAACCTTGCTGGCACACGTGGCCCGGGCAAACCCCATTTGGCAGGAAGTACGGAACGGCGACCGCGTTTTGGTCGTCTTCCGCGGGGTTCAAGGCTATATCTCGCCGAACTGGTATCCCAGCAAGCATGAGACGCATCGGCACGTGCCCACGTGGAATTACGAGATCGTCCATGCCCACGGACGCATAAACGTCTTCGACGACGAGAAGTTCGTCCGGGGCATGGTCGCGAAGCTGACCCGACAGAGCGAGGCTGGGGAACCAAAACCGTGGAAGATGGGTGACGCCCCTGCGGATTACCTGACCGACCAGCTCAGCCAGATCGTCGGCATCGAGGTTGAGCTCGATCGCGTTGAAGGCAAGCGCAAGCTCAGCCAGAACCGGGACGCCCGGGACTTCAACGGCACAGTCAGCACCCTTGACGAGCGCGGCCATGCATCACTGGCTGCCGCGATGAGGCGCAGCCGGATTTCGATGGGTGAAAGCCATGAATGACCGCACCCAATGGCATCACGATTCCTGGCTGGTGCACGCAGGGCGCCATACCGAACCAGGTTCACCGCTCAATGTGCCTCTGGTTCCCGCATCCAACTTCATCATCGGGCAAGGGCGCGAGTATTCCCGGGATGACGGTACTCCCACATGGGAAGCCCTGGAGAGCATTGTTGGAGGTCTAGAAGGCGGCATGGCCATTGCGTTCAGCTCGGGAATGGCCGCCATCGCCGCTGTGTTCGATTCGCTGGCGGTCGGTTCCGAGGTTGTCCTGCCAGATGACTGCTATCAGGGTGTCGCTGGTTTGGCGATGGACGGGGCGGTGCGAGGGCGATGGACCGTCACCCGCTTGGCGATGGACGACACCGTTGCATGGGTCGAGGCATGCAGGTCGGCCGATCTCGTCTGGCTGGAGTCGCCTTCCAATCCGCTGCTCGCCGTCGCGGACCTCGAGGCGATATGCGCGGCACCCAGGAAGCAGGGGGCGATCGTTGCGGTCGATAACACCTTCGCGACTCCACTCAATCAACAGCCCCTGGCCTTCGGCGCGACGATCTCGATCCAGTCCGCTACCAAGTTCATTGGCGGACACTCGGACTTGTTGGCTGGACTTGCCACGGCTCGGGACGAGTCGCTCTGGCACCAGCTCAAAAAGACTCGTGAACTCACTGGCGCAACGCCAGGCACCCTCGAAGCATTTCTTGCCGCGCGGGGTGCACGGACTTTGGCCCTTCGGCTTGAGCGTGCACAGGCTTCAGCCGCCATCCTTGCCGAACGGCTTGCATCCCATCCACGAGTGAGTTGCGTGCGCTACCCGGGGCTTGCGAGCCACCCTACGCATGCGACTGCAAAGCGGGTGCTCAAGGGTTTCGGCACCATCATCTCTTTCGATGTTGCCGGCGATGCCGCATCGGCGGACGCCGTTTGCCGCGAGACAGAACTCATCCACCACGCAACAAGCCTTGGTGCCGTGGAATCCACGATGGAGCGTCGGGCAGCTATCCCAGGGCAGGAACATCTTCCGCCGTCTTTGCTCAGGCTCAGCGTGGGCGTCGAAAACGTCGATGACCTTTGGGTGGATCTGAGTTCGGCTCTCAACGGTTGAGCACATGGATGTCTGCTATTGGTCGATAACGGTCGTTGCTCATCCGCTGGGGCGAGCTTGAAAAGTGATCCTGACCCCGTTCTCCACGCTGCTCACTGCGATGACTCTCCGCGATAGCGCATCGCCACATCGCAGCGTTCGTATCGCGCGCCGTAGCGGGCCATGATGTCCGCATCGTGCTGGAAGCCCAGCTTCTCGTACAGGTGAATGGCCGCGGCGCACTTGGCGTTGGTGAGCAGGTACAGCGGGTCGGCGCCCAGCGCCATGGCGCGTTCGATGACGGCTGCCAGCAGGAACTCGCCGGCCTTCAATCCGCGCGCGGATTCGCGCACGCCCATCTTGGTCAGCTCGTACGCCGTGGGCCCGGTCTTCTGCAGCGCGCACGTGCCCACGATGCCCAGCCCGGGCGCCTCGACGAACAGGATCACCCCACCGGCATCGATGATCTTCGCGCGCGGGTTGTCCAGCACCTCCCGGTCGGTGTCTTCGAGCCGGAACATCGCAGTGATCCACTCGGCGTTGATGTCGCGGAAGTGGATCGCAAGGTCGCCGCTGTATTCGTGGATGGTGAGGCCGTCGCTCATCGCGCACTCTGCTGGGTAGGCAAGTCCAGGGACAGATCAAACCCGGGGCGGCCGCCGACGGCAAGGGCCGGAAGAGGCGGGCTGCCCGGCACCATTCTGCGCCCGGCGCGACCTGCATGTAGCGGGGAGTGCGGAAGTGATCGAAGCCGCACTAGCGCGGCATGTGGGGTGGTGGTCGGGGTTGGGGTGGCGTCTAGGTTCCCATAGGAGTGTGAACGCAGATCCCGAGATTTACGCATAGAGATCAGGGGCTAGAAGTCAGTGCCCATCGATTAACTCTATTCTTCTGCCAGCTTTGCATCGATATATTGGATTACTGCTCGCGCGGCGTTGATTGCAAGTGCGGCGTCATTCCGATCTAGCAGATTCTCATTAGCATGCGCCAGGCTTCCGCGGTTCCTCGCAGGGTTGAGTGCGTCGATGATGTTCCCAAGCGAATTCAATATCCTCGACATGGTGTCGCTGTGTGCACTCTCCCGCAGCCGAGGATGGTGCTGCTGTAACCCCTTGAAGAGCAGGGTGATCTTGGCGTCTTCTGGAATTGAAATGGAGTACCGGGCACAGGCGGCCTTCAAATACGCATGTAGCGCCGTGTGAACGCGATCAACAGCGCTGGTGGGGCCGCTTCGTTCGATTAGCAGCGCTGCGTCTGCGAGAGCCCGGCGCACAACATCGCTCGTGATCCTTGGATCAGATTGATCTACGGAGAGATCAGACGAACACTTCTTGATCAGCGCAATTAGTTGCGCATAGCTAGCCTTTGTTCGGTGCGGTTCGGAGTCAGGAGGATATCGCTTTGCGATGCCTCGCAGGATGGCCGCTTGCACTGCAGCGTTGCTACCGGAGACAACACTGATGAACTTCTCTCGCGTCGTTTTGCCGGGATAGGTATCAGGATCGATGTTCAGATCACAAAAGGACGAATAAAACTCCCGATGGGTCCGGTAGCTAAAGTCCCCCAGGTATCCCTCTGACACGCCAATGTAGGACGACACGAGCCAGTGAATCTCGCTGCTGGCAAGCCGCCCTGCGCGGGTATCGTTCAATCCGATGGCCATGTCTAGATCACCCAGTCCATTCGGCGCACTATAGCGGCGCCGCACCAGGCTAGTTCATGGGCGGAAGGTCGTATTCTGGCCCAGGGGAGGGCGGCAGGATGAACGATGAGGTCGGGGTTCAACAGGAAGAGGTCGCCGCACTTCGGGGATCGGGCACGCTGCTGGAGAAGATCGAGCGGGCCAGACTCGAGCTGCTGGACCTCTCGACTCGCAATCGGCTCTTGCATACGCCTCGGGGCGGTCGGGCAAAAATCGTCGAGGTGGTCAATGAGTTGGCCAAGCCGATGTATGACACGCTGGTCGTGTCAGGCAAGAGATTTACATTCTCCGCGGGCCGAGCTGATCCTGTAGCTGAGCTTGTCTCTGATCCCCTCGCGGATACAGAAGTTATCGAGATCAACACGGTCGATGCCTCCGTGGACCAAGAGCTCATTGCCCAGCCAGATTTCGAGCTGGACGAGTCAGGCAGGGTCGCAAAGCATTGGGATGACCAACTACAGACCCGGATGACCTCGTCCGGTCTGCAAAAGCGACTACTCGATCTCTACATTGATGCGCGCACGCTCGAAGAAGAGCAAGGCGTCAACATCCTGTTCTTAGCTATCGGTTATTTGAAGTGGCGCGCCCCTTCCACGCCCAATGACGATCGTTTCGCGCCACTGGTTCTCGTCCCAGTGCATTTGGAACGCAGCAATGCTGGCGAGAAATTCCACCTCCGCTGGGCTGGCGAAGACATCCAGGCGAATCTGTCATTACAACTTTACTTGCATCGCCAATTCGAGCTGAGGCTGCCTGATATCGTCGATTTCGAGACACTCGACATCGACGCATATCTCGAGCAAGTGAGCCAAATGGTGTCGGGGAAGGCGCACTGGGAGGTGCTTCCCAACGAGGCGGTTCTCGGCCTCTTCTCGTTTGCTAAATTCATGATGTATCGCGACCTCGATCCGGCCCAATGGCGGGCGAGCGGGGGATTTGAGTCGCGATCGTCGCTGCGGGGCGTGGTTTCGGATGGCTTCCCCGGATCAATACTCTCTAACGACAACATCAACATCGATCCGGTGATCCCGCCTGGCCAGATGGTCCACGTAGTGGATTGCGATAGTTCACAGGCACTGGTTGTGCACGATGTTCGGCGAGGTACAAGCATCTTGGTCCAAGGACCGCCAGGCACGGGCAAGTCGCAGACGATCGCCAACATTATCGCTACGGCCGTCGCCGACAAGAAGAAGGTGCTCTTCGTTGCGGAGAAAATGGCCGCATTGGACGTCGTCAAACGGCGGCTCGATCAGGCAGACATCGGCGTTGCCTGCCTGGAGCTGCATAGCAGCAAGGCCAACAAACGAGCAGTGCTGGACGATCTGCGCCGCACATGGCAACTCGGTCAGCCGCGAGTAGACGATGGTCGACCGATTGTTCAACAGCTTACCGAGGCTCGGGACGAGCTCAACGAGCACGCGATCCGGCTGCATCGGGTCTATGAGCCTGCCAAGTTGACGCCATTTGAGGTATTCGGCCACCTCTTGCGATTGCGCCGAGAGGGCTACACTACAAGGCGAGTCGAGCTTGACGGTTCTCTCTCTTGGGCACCACACGAAAAAGAAGCGCGTGAGGAACTGCTACGAGATCTTGTCATCCGCATTGACGAGATGGGGCGGCCGGCGGATCACAGCTGGGCCGGCGTGGGTATCCGTGGCCTGCTGCCCAATGGACGCGATCGCATCCTTGAATTGGTCGGCTCGCTTGCTCACGACCTGGATACCTGGCGTGATCGTGCTGTCGCGCTGTTCCGCGCGTTGGAGCTCGACGCGCCCCAGCAATTCGTTGAGACTGAGGAGGCGCGAAAACGCAGCGAGCGATTGGTTGCCGCCCCTCAGATGGGTGGCCGGGCATTCCTTGCACCCGTATGGGATCAGACAGGTGCGGTCGATGCGCTAATCGAGGAGCTTGCGCTCGCGCAGAAATTGCATGCGGAGGCTCTCACGCTCGCCTCTGCAGATGCCTTGGAAATCAACTGGTCCGAAACGCAGGCGGCGCTCGCCGAGCTGTCGCCTGAGTTCGAGCTGGGCCGCGAAGGCGCGGCGCTAGCTGACATCAATCGTGCCGTCGATCGCATCCTGCCTGACCTGACGCGCCTTGCCCAACTTTTGGGCGAGCGCGATGTCCTTACCCTCGATACGGCGATTCGACTGGCGGCGATCGGCGAGCGCGCGGCCACCATTCCAGAGATTGAGCGCGCCTCGCTGGTGGCTCACATCTGGGATCGGGGTGTGGACTCCATTGAGGATCTAATCGAAGCGGTCGATCGGGTACAGGCCGGCAAGCGATCGCTGTCGGGCGTATTTCGTGAGGCGGCGTGGAGTCAGGAACTCGAGGAGTCGCGGTCCTACATGGCGACCGTCGGGACGAGTTGGCTACGTGTATTCAATGGCCACTGGCGCCGTTCCAATCGCCTCGTACGATCCTTCTTGGTCAACCCAAAACTTCCAGCGGATCACATTCTTCGATCACTGGACGGGCTGATCGATGCGCAGGCCGCACAGCGCAAGATCGCGGAGCGTGATGGGCAAGGCGCAGAGGCCTTCGGGACGGGCTGGCAGCGCGAGCGATCCGACACGTCGTTTCTTCGTGGCGTGGCGAACTGGATGCGCTCGCTCCGCCCTCTAGGAAGTGGGGTGCGCGAACGCTTGGCCGACGTTGCCGATCGCCAGTTGGCGAGCGAGTTGGCCGCCCGTGTGCTGCCGGTACTGGATGAGGTGAAAGTCAGGCTCACACCCATCAGCGAGGCCTTGATCGCCGCCGAGCGGCGGCCGTGGGGTGAGGAGACCGTGCTCCGGCGCGTTCCGCTCACCGCGGCTAAGGCCAAGACGGCGATCTGGAGAGCCGCTTTAGAGAAGTGCCGATATCTTGCCAAGTCAGACACGCTCACCATCAAAGGTGCGGCTGCTGACATTCTACGCCTTGTTCAAGCCCAGCATGCCCTTCAATTGCTGGCCACGAAGTCGGAACAGGGAGAGTCTGCATTTGGCCTACTGTGGAGCGGCGTGGGATCTGATCTCGTGGCGCTGGATGCCGCCACAGCATGGATTCACGAGAACGAAGCTCTGCGCGGTTTGGCCGCCCGCACTCCCGATGCTACCGAGTGGCTTGCGGCATGCTCGGCACTCGATGGTGAGGCGCACGCGCTCATGGAGCGTACTGCCGCGCTCTTCTCCTCGCTTGAGTTCGAGAGTGCGGACGGCGCGAAGAACCTGAGGGACGCTGATCTGTCGATGCTGTCGACGCGGCTGGAACGCTGGCGGGCAAATCCAGAGGGACTGCCACAATGGGTCGCCTATATGGCGCAAGCCAAGGAGGCTGAGAACAAGGGGCTCAAAGCCGTGGTCCGAGCGCTGGCATCTGGGCACCTGGCTACCGAGCACGCGATCGGGGCCTTCCAGCTCGCCTACTACGAAGATGTGCTGGCGAAGATGGTGAAAGCGGAGCCGGAGCTGGGCAGCTTCGACGGTCAGAAGCAGTCACAGAAGGTCGCGCACTTCTCACAGCTCGACTGGAACCGGATGCTCCTAGCCCGTCGCCAGGTCGTGCGTGCCCACCATGACCAGGTGCCGCAGCGAGGAGGCGCGACAGGTCCGACCGCGATCCTGCTTGCTGAAATGTCCAGGCAGCGCCGGCATATGCCGATTAGGCAGCTCGTGGAGAGGTGCGCGCCGGCAATTCAAGCTCTTAAGCCTGTCTTCATGATGAGTCCGCTGTCGATCGCGCAGTTTCTACCGCCGGGCGTCTTGGAGTTCGACCTGCTAGTGATCGACGAGGCGAGTCAGGTTCAGCCCGTGGACGCCCTGGGAGCGGTGGCTCGCGCTAAGCAGCTGGTGATTGTCGGAGACGAACGGCAGCTGCCGCCAACACGTTTCTTCGCCAAAGTTCTCGGCGACAACCAGAACGACGATGACGAGGGCGCGCCGCCTGCCGATGTTGAGAGCATCCTTGGGCTCTGCCGGGCGCGAGGGTTACCCGAGCGCATGCTGCGTTGGCACTACCGGAGTCGCCACCAGTCGCTAATCGCTGTCTCCAACCGCGAGTTCTACGAAGACCAGTTGTTAATCGTCCCGAGCCCATACACAAGCGAGGGCGGGATGGGTTTGCGATTCAACCACCTGACGGACGCCATATACGATCGCGGCAACACTCGCACTAATCCTGTCGAGGCAAAGGCGGTAGCCGAAGCGGTGATTGAACACGCGCGTAAGTCACCTAACCTGTCCTTAGGCGTCGCTACCTTTTCCACCCAGCAACGAAGGGCGATCGTTGACCATTTGGAAGTGCTGCGCAGGCTCCACCCTGAAACCGAAGGGTTCTTCGCCTCGCACGAGAGTGAACCATTCTTCGTTAAAAGCCTGGAGAACATCCAAGGTGACGAGCGCGACGTAATCTTCATATCGGTGGGGTATGGGCGCGATGCGATGCACAACCTCACTATGAATTTCGGCCCTTTGAGCGCACAGGGCGGCGAGCGTCGACTAAATGTGCTGATCAGTCGCGCCAAATCGCGCTGTGAGGTGTTCTCGTCCATCACCGACGAGGATATTGATATCGAGCGGGCAAAGGGTAAAGGCACCGTTGCGTTCAAGCTCTTCTTGCACTATGCCAGAACAGGCCGACTTGCCATAAATGGTAGGAACAAGGAGGTAGAAGCCAGGGTGTTCGAACAGGAAGTCGAGAATGCCCTGAAGGCGAGCGGCCACCATGTTCACTCACATGTTGGCGAGGCAGGGCTCTTCGTCGATATCGCGGTCTTCGATCCGAAACTTCCCGGTCGCTACATTCTCGGGATCGAATGTGATGGTGGGTGGTATCGCGATGCGCGCAGCGCACGCGATCGCGAACGACTGCGCGAGGCCGCGCTGCGGGACAAGGGATGGACAATCTATCGGGTGTGGAGTTCGGAGTGGTTCCAGCGCCCACAGGCCGAACTCGACAGGCTCATCGCTGCAATCGAAAAGGCCAAGTCTGACGTCAGTCACGAAACAGTTGTTGGCACGGGCTCCAGTCGCGCGGTTCCTGTTGAAGTTCAGACGGTGGAGCGCGGGGAGTTTGTCGAGGTCGGATTGACCGAGATCGATGGGCCCTCCTCCGCAGATCTCTACGAAGAGGCAAGTTTTCCGGTTCCCAACCGTAATTTCGAGTTGCACATGGTCCCAGCTGACATAATGGCGAAGATCGTCAGTGATGTCGTTGGCGTGGAGGGTCCCGTGCATCGTGACGAGGTCGTCGCTCGCATTCGTGGTTTGTGGGGCCTGCAGCGCGCCGGTGGGCGAATACAGTCTGCGATTGATGCGGGAATTGCCACAGCGCTAGGGCAGCGATTGATTGTCAGATCGAACCAGCATTTTCTCTCTTTGCCAGAGCAATCCGTGCGTGTTCGCGATCGCAGCGAAGCTCTCTCTCCGACTCTCCGGAGGCCCGACTAATTGCCGCCCGAGGAGATCGATGCGGCAGTCGTCAGGATTGTTGAAGTTAACCTTGGCGCGACGACGCAGGAGCTCGTGCTCCATGTGTCGCGGCAGCTGGGCTATCGCAGCACAAGCGCCCAGCTACGAGCCTTGATTGAAGACCGGATTGAAATCCTGCTCCAATCTGCTGCTCTCACAGCCGCGAACGGGCTGATTACAGCAGCGCGAGCTAAGGGCGAGTAATGCGAAGTCATACCGCCAAGCTCCGCCAAGCCTTCCACATTCAATTGGATCCCACCGCGTGGCCCACTCGCGGTTTGTCCCCGATCAACAAGTTGCTGACCGCTGCCATTCTTCTGGGTACGGTCAACGCGATTCTTGAGACTGAACCATTACTTGCTCAACCCTACCAAGCTATGTTTGCGGCGGTCGAGTTCTGGCTAGGCTCTGTCTTTGCCGCAGAGTACCTTGCACGCCTCTGGTCTATCGTAGAAGAGCGACCCCCAGGCGAAACAGCGTTTGGACGGCGTTTGCGGTTCATCGCTAGTCCCGCGGCGGTCGTAGACTTAGTTGCAGTGCTGGTTACCTTAGTGCCGTTCTTCGGTATCAATGTGATGGCACTGAGGCTCGTTCGCCTCTTGAGGATTCTCCGATTGGGCAAGCTGGGACGAATGTCTGCAGCTTTGACGCTCCTTGTTAACGTCATCAAGAGCCGACGATACGAGTTGTTCGTGACGTTAGCTCTGGCCGCTACGGTTTTGATTTTCGGTGCATCGGCTCTGTATTGGGTCGAAGGCGACTTGCAGCCAGACAAATTCGGTAGCATTCCTCGGTCATTGTGGTGGGCCGTAATCACCCTCACCACGATTGGCTATGGAGATGTTTACCCGATCACGGCTGTGGGCAAGATGATTGCTGGCGTCGTCGCAATCGCTGGGATCGGATTGATTGCTATGCCAACAGGAATACTGGCTTCTGCCTTCAGCGAGGCCGTCCGTAACCGCTAGGTGAGACCGGTGTGACCGAGGAAAACGGGGTCAGGTTCATTTTCTTTCCGCTGCACGCCGCTGTCGGAAACCCGAACGCCGCCCGAAAAGGCCCACGCTCCGCCCGATTTGCTCGGGACGCCGCCCGAAAAGGCCGGCGCTCCACCCGATTTGCCTGGAACGCCGCCCAAATAAGCCGACGCTTCGCCCGAATAAGCCGAAACGCCGCCCAAATAAGCCGGCGCTCCGCCCAAATAAGCCGGCACGCCGCCTAAATAAGTCCGAGCGCCGAGCAAATAACCCGACCGTTGGACAAAAATTGTCCAATTTGGCTGCGCGTGGGGGGCTCTGCGCCAGCGCAGGCCGGTAGGCGCAGCGCACGCCCCTGGACGCGTGTTTCAGCAGGCCGAAACCGCCCCGCCGCCGTCGTCGATGCCAAGCCACGCGAGGACATCAGCCACCTGCGCTCCCTCGGTAGCCAGCGTCTCGTGCACGCGCTCTGCGGGCTTCACGCACGTTGCCCACAATAGTGGTCCCGCTACCTGGACGCAGTCCCGTGGTCACGCTGCTCGCAATTGGCATTACCCAAGCCTTTCTGCTGGCTGCCGCGTTGTGGTTCCAGCCACGGGGACCTCGCTTGGCGAACCGGTGGCTTGCGCTATTGCTGGGTGCCATCGGGGTTGGGCTGCTGTCCCACTGGCTGTACCTCAGTGGGTTCTGGATCGCCGTGCCCAAGCTTCTGGTCGTTGCTTCGACCGTCGTCTTCCTCTTCGGCCCGTTGCTTCTGATGTATGTGCGCCAGGCAACGGCGCCGCATCTGGCGCTGTCACCTGCCTCCGCGCTCCATTTGTTGCCATGGGCAGCCAACCTGCTGCTCCTGGGTCCTGTCCTCGTCCGGCCCGACACGGAACTGGTCGGGCTCATCGACGAGTCGATGCGGTCCTATCAGCGGGGCGAGGTCGGCGTTGGCGTCATCAATATCGCTCGCTGCCTGTCACTGGCGGCGTATACCGCCTTTGCGGTGCATCGCCTTGGATGCTGGCGTCGGGCGTTGCACGATCAGGTCGCCAACGATGAACGCGTCAGCCTGAGCTGGCTTTCCTTCGTGCTGATGCTCTTCGCCGCAGTCGCAGTTCTGGTACTGGCGATGGTGGCCGCCGGGCCTCGCGCCCCCATTCCGGCGGACTCGGCCATCAGCATCGCCATGGTGGCATTCGCGCTTGCCGTCGGCGTGGCGGGCCTGCGGCAACCGGCTCTTTTCTCCACCAGCCGATCGCCTGAAGACGACAAAAGTGACGGCGCCTCGAGTGGCCGTACGGGCGCGCTCCGGGCTGCTGCTGCTGCCTTGGACGCCGAAATGCCGATCATGGAATCGCCGCGGCCACGGAATGTGAGCGCGGATCAGGCTGCGGCTCTGCGGGAGAAGCTCGAGCAGGAGATGCAAGTAGGACACCTGTATCGGGACCATGACCTGTCCCTGGCGCGTCTGGCCCGTGCGGTTGGAGCGACGCCCCATCAGGTCTCGGAAGTTCTCAACACGACACTGGGCTGCACGTTCTATGAGTTCGTGAACCTGCACCGGATCGAGGCAGTCAAGCGCGACCTGCTGGAGGGTTCTCGCTCGGTGCTCGATCTCGCGCTCGAAGCGGGTTTCAGCAACAAGTCGACCTTCAACAAGGTCTTCAAAGACCATACCGGCCAGACACCCAGTGCCTTCCGACGCGCTGGCAACACGTCCTGACGGCGGAAGTCCTTTTCGGCCGGGTCTGACCCCGGAACAGGTGCGATTCGGCCGGTCCGGTCGATCGAACCCGTCCATGGCTGCATCGTGGGTTCCCTCTCGGAACCGGATACCCGCGATGCGTCGACTCGAATGGGCGGGACTGCTGGAAGTGCTGGCAGTCATTCTGCTGGGGCTGGCGCTGGCAGGCTTTGGGCCAGCACTGCTCGGTCTTCAGCTTTCCAACCCACTGGCCACGCTCACTCCGGGATCGTTGCCGTCGTCCTGGCTGCCGCTCGTGCTTCCCATGCTGCAGTTGCTGCTGGTCCAGTACGGCGCACAATTCCTGGTCATCGCAATCGTGCTGATCGTCGGACGTTGGTGGATCAGGCCTGCAGACGGACTCAGGCGCGACAGCAAGAGCACTCCGCGCCTCGTCCTGCTGGCGTCCTTGGCGGCGATCGTGGCATTTCCGCCGGTTCGCATCCTTATGGAAGCGGGACGGGTCTGGGACCTGGCGCCCGCCGGCCCACCGTGGCGCGAGGCGCTTCTATCCGCCCCGTTGACCGGTGACTTCTATCTTTTTATGGCCGTCCTGAGCTTCGGCGTTGTGCCTGTCCTGGAGGAGGCGCTTTACCGTGGCTACGTGCAGGGCCGGCTTCAGGCGACCTTTCGTTCGTCCTGGATGCCGTTGGTGCTGACGTCGGTTCTATTCACTTTCCTGCACAGCCAGTACCTGGGCGTTGATGCATTCAGCCTCGCGACAACCGCAATGCTGTTCGGCTTGTCGATGGTGCTCGGCGTCCTTTATCGGCAAACCGGTTCGCTCTTGCCCTCCATCCTCGTGCACGCGCTGATCAACCTGCCGATGTCGACAGGGGTGGCGCTCGGGGTTGCGACGGCGCTGACAGTCGCAGGCGCCATCTGGCGGAAAGCGTTGCTGGCATGGATTCGCCAGGCGCTTGCGACGATTCGGCCGATCGACATTCGCCCTTCACACCTGCTGGCAATTGCCGTGATGCTGGTGACGACGCTCCTGATCCCCGTCAAGCCGCTGTGGGCGCTCACCTTGGGGCCGGTGTTCCTTGTCGTCTTTGTTGTGCTGGCCCGGGGCACCCTTGCAAGGCGGCGGGCTTGAGCCCGCCCTGCATTCGTTCGAACAACAAAGGGACGGAGGCGATCAATTGGCCGAAGCCCTGCCCGCCCGCTCCGCATCGATGCCGAGCCAAGCCAGCACCCTGGCTACCTGCGCTTCCGGCGCCGGCACCGCTGGCTGGAATCCGGGCCGCATCAGGGAGAAGGGCGGGGCAAGCGTTGCTTCAATCACGCCTGATCCCTACGAAGCGCGTGTTCATTCTTCCTGCACTGCAACAACCATAACGGTAGCGGCATAGCTGGTGGGAAATCTTTCATTGGACAGTTGGTGCCTCCGCCGCATTAATGGGTCCGGACGAGGCAGCCATCACGATCGACATCGCGCTTGCGCTCGCGCAGCGGGCGTCGCGGCGACACCACCAACGCACGATCCGCCGCGGCCGGATCCGATGCGCGACAAGTGCCTTGCGGGCCATTACAAACGGCCTTCGCCGCAACCGCATGCAACGAGCAAAGGGTGAGGAGGGAACATCATGGTAAGCAGGCGATCCTTGTTGGGAGCACCGTTGTGGGCTGCGGCCGGCATGCATGCCGTCGCACATGCGCAAGAGGGTGCAGGTCAAGGCAGCCAGGCGCTGGCGCCTGCCGATCCACTTCCCATCACCGGCGGTACCTTCAAGCCGACGGCAGACTCGCTGAAGACCTACCAGACGCCGGCGTGGTTCCGCGACGCCAAGTTCGGCATCTGGGCGCACTGGGGGCCGCAGGCCGTGCCGCGTTCCGGCGATTGGTACGCGCGCTGGATGTACGTGCCCGGTCACCCGCACTACGCCCACCATCTCAAGCATTACGGGCATCCGTCCGAGCGCGGCTACAAGGACATCCTTCCGCTATGGAAGGCGGAGAAGTTCGATCCGGACGCCTTGATGGATCTGTATGTCGCGGCCGGTGCGAAATACTTCGTCAGCATGGGCGTGCACCACGACAATTTCGATTTGTGGAAGTCGCGCCACCACCGCTGGAATGCGCTCGCGATGGGCCCCAGGCGGGATATCGTCGGCGCATGGCGCGATGCGGCGCGCCGGCGCGGCCTGCGCTTCGGTGTGTCCGAGCATCTGGGCGCCAGCCACAACTGGTTCTACCCGAGCCACCAATACGACCAGTTCTGGCCCAAGATGGGTGTCGACTACGACGGCGCCGATCCCCAATACGCCGATCTCTACCATCCGAAACACGACGAGCCGTTCAAGGGAAATCCGGATACCTGGTACACGACGGATCCTGCGTTCCACAAGGTTTGGTTCAACCGCATTCGCGACCTGATCGACTCCTACGAGCCGGACCTGCTCTATTCCGATGGCGGCCTTCCATTCGGAGAAGTCGGGCGCTCGCTCGTCGCGCACTACTACAACAGCAGCATCGCCAAGCACGGTGGCGTCGACGTGGTCTACAACTGCAAGGCCCTGGGCTCCGGTGAGTTCTATCCGGAAGCCTGCGTGCAGGATGTCGAACGCGGCGTCATGAGCGGGATCAATCCGCTGCCCTGGCAAACCGATACCTCGAACGGCGACTGGTTCTTCACCGACGGTGATACCTACAAGACCGCACCCGACGTGATCCGCATGCTCGCAGACATCGTCAGCAAGAACGGCAACCTGCTTCTCAACGTCGCGCTCTATCCGGAGGGAAACCTGCCGCCGGAATCGCAGACCCTGCTGTCCGAGCTGGCGCACTGGATGGGCACCAACGCCGAGGCGATCCACGGGACCCGCCCATGGGCCGTCCATGGCGAAGGCCCGACCGAGACCACGGCCGGCGCCTTCAAGGAAAGCGCCGCATATACCGCCCAGGACATCCGTTTCACCACCAAGGACGACGCGCTCTATGCCATCACGCTGGGCGAGCCACGCGGGCGCGTGACCATCGCTGCGCTCGGCCGCAACGCCGGGCACGAGAGGCGCGCGGTGCAAAGCGTGCGGCTGCTGGGCGTGGCGGAGCCGCTGCAGTTCCAGCAGACGGACGCGGCGCTCCTCATCGACCTGCCAGCGCGAATGCCGACCCGCCACGCCAGCGCCTTCAGGATTGCCTTTGGCGCATGACGAAGCGCGGGCCGTGACATCCATGCGCGGCAGCTAGCTTTCGAGATTGCAGCTCTGTGAACGTGTCGCCTTGATCCCCTGATCTCCTTGCGACCAGAATGCGGCGCATCGGATATCGATATCCAACCGGGGATTGATGCGCCCATGACGGATGAATCGAAGATCGGGAAAGAGCAGCAGGGCCACGGCGCTGCAGCAACCTCCACGGACACGGGCGCGAGCGGCAGGATCCCGCGCCGCGACTTTCTCGCGGGCACCGCGCTGGCCGCGGCCGGTTTGATGATCGTTCCCCGCCACGTGCTGGGCGGGCAAGGACATACGGCGCCCAGCGACCGGCTGAACATCGCCGGCATCGGCGTGGGCGGCATGGGCAAGAACAACATCCGCGCGATGGCGAGCGAGAACATCGTGGCCCTGTGCGACGTGGACTGGGGGTACACCGACAAGGGCTTTCGCGCGATGTTCGACCCGGGCAGGGCGCAGGAGCGCCTCGACAAGGCCGAGAACGCGGAAGAGCGCCAGGAGGTGGAGGAACAGATCGCGCAGGCGCAGCTGCTCGCGCCCAAGTACCCCTCGATCAAGCGCTACACCGATTACCGCCGGATGCTGGAGGAGCAGAAGGACATCGACGCGGTGGTCATCGCCACGCCCGACCACCTGCATGCGGTGATCGCCAGCGCGGCGATGAGCCTGGGCAAGCACGTGTACCTGCAGAAGCCGCTCACCTGGTCGATCCACGAAGCGCGCGCGCTGTCGAAGAAGGCGCAGGACAACCCCAGGCTCATCACCCAGATGGGCAACCAGGGCCACTCCACCGACGATGCCCGGCTGATCAACGAGTACATCGCGGCCGGCGCGATCGGCGACGTGCGCGAGGTCCACGTCTGGACCAACCGCCCGCTGGCCTACTGGCCGCAGGGCATACCGCGTCCGCAGGCCCTGCCGGAACCGGACGCCGCGCGCTGGAACCTGAAGGCGGTGATGGACCGCCTCGCCAATGCCATGACCGGCAACTACCCGAAGCCGGAAGGGTTGGCCTGGGATCTGTTCCTCGGCCCCGGTCCCGTCGTCGGCTACCACCCGGTGTATCACCCGTTCAACTGGCGCGGGTGGGTGGACTGGGGTGTGGGCGCGATCGGCGACATGGGCGCGCACCTGATCGACCACCCGTTCTGGGCGCTGGACCTGGGCTTCCCGACCTCGGTGGAAACCGTGTCGACGCCGTTCAACCAGGCGTCCTACCCCATGGCGACCATGACCCACTACGACTTCCCCGCACGCGGCAGCATGCCGCCGGTGAAGCTCACCTGGTACGACGGCGGATTGCTGCCTCCCGGGCTGCAGACGCTGGGCGCCGGCGAGTTGAACGACGATGGCGGCGTGCTCTACGTGGGCGACAAAGGCAAGCTGATCCACGACACCTACGGCGCCAACCCGCGCCTGCTGCCGCAGTCGCTGCACGATGCGGTGGGCACGCCTGCGCAGAAGTTCCCGCGCGTCACGACCTCGCACGAGATGAACTGGGTGCAGGCCTGCAAGGGGCAGGGCGAAGCGTCGTCGCCCTTCGCCTACGCCGCGCGCCTGACCGAGGTCATGCTGCTGGGCGTCGTGTCCCTGCGCGCCGGCGGCCGGATCGAGTACGACGCGCAGAACATGCGCATCACCAACGCGCCAGCAGCCAACCAGTTCCTGCGTCGCGAGTATCGCGAGGGTTGGGCGTTGTAGCAGGAACGCCGCCTGCGCAGGCGCGCCGCCCTGCAGGGCTGCCAGGAGTCAGATGCTGCACTTCGATTCCTTTGCAAAGCGTATCGTCGGAAGCGCGCGGATCCACGTCCGCGTCGCGGGGCATGGGCCGGCGGTGCTGCTGCTGCATGGCTTCCCGCAGACGCACCTGATGTGGCGCGACATCGCGCCGGCACTTTCGCAGCGATTCACGGTGGTCTGCGCGGACCTGCCCGGCTATGGCCAGAGCGGATGTCCCGAACCGGCGCCCGACCACGCGCCACACTCCAAGCGCGCGATGGCCTCGTCATTGGTCGAGGCGATGCAGGCATTGGGGTTCGAGCGCTACGCGGTCGTGGGACACGACCGCGGTGCGCGCGTGGCGTATCGCATGGCGCTGGATACGCCGGAGCGCATCGTGCGCCTGGCCGTGCTCGACGCGATCCCGACGCTCGTTGCCTGGGAGCGCGCTGACGCCCGATTCGCGCAATCGTTCTGGCCGTGGAGCCTGCTGGCGCAGCCCGCGCCGCTGCCCGAGCGTCTGCTCGCGGCTGCACCGGAAGCCTGCGTCGACGATGCCCTGTCGCAATGGGGCTCGCGTGGGGATGCGTTCCCTGGCGAGGTCCGCCAGGCGTATGTGGACGCCCTGCGCGACCCCGCGCACGTGCATGCGATCTGCGAGGAGTACCGTGCCGGCGCGACCATCGATTGCCGCCACGATGCGGCCGACCGCGAGCGTGGCCACACCATCCGCTGCCCAGTGCTGGCCCTGTGGAGCCGGGACACGGCACTGGATGACTGGTACGCAGATACAGGCGGGCCGCTCGGGATCTGGCGGCGATGGGCTGGCGACGTGCGTGGCGAAGCGGTTCCCGGAGGCCACTTCTTTCCGGAAGTGCAACCGGCTGCTACCGCCGATCGACTGCAGGCGTTCCTGGAGTTTGATCCGTCGGCAGGCGGCGCAGGGAATTGAGCGCCACGATTTTCACGCAACGCATTGACCAGCACGTCCCTATCCCACCTCTGCAGGGCAATTCATCCTGTCGCAGTCGACGCCGGGCCTCCCGCTGCCGCGCCGCAAACATCAACGTCGATCAAGGCCGACATCGCGCCTCCGTGCATCGTGCATCAACCGCCCGAAGCCGCTTCGTCGCCACCGTCGATACCGAGCCACGCGAGCACTGCAGCCGCCTGCGCGTCGGGTGCCAGTGCGATGTCGACGGTGATGGCGTCCTCGTCCGCGCCCGGCGCTTCGAGCGTGGCCAGCTGCGAGTCGAGAAGCGATGGCGGCATGAAGTGGCCGCTGCGCTCTTGCATGCGTTGCGCTAGCAGGTAGCGCTCGCCGGTGAGGTGCACGAAGCGCACGCCATCGCGCCGGAGGACGTCGCGATAGGCACGCCTGAGCGCGGAGCAGGTGACGATGCCCGGCGCGCCGGCCGCGATGCGCGCATCGATCCATGCAGCCACCAAGCGCAGCCACGGCTGGCGGTCGGCATCGTTGAGCGGCTGTCCGGCCGCCATCTTGTCGACGTTGGCCTGCGGGTGCAGCACGTCGCCTTCCTGCAGCGGCCAGCCCAGGCGCTCTGCCAGCAGCGCCGCCAGCGTGGACTTGCCGGAACCGGCCACGCCCATGACCACGAGCACAGGCCCAGGCTTGCGCGGCGGCATCAGAGCACCAGGCCCAACAGCAGTACGCCCACCAGGCCGACCACGGAGATCAGGCATTCGAGCACGGTCCAGGACTTGAGCGTCTGCCCGATGTCCAGGCCGAAGTATTCCTTGATCAGCCAGAAGCCGGCGTCGTTGAGGTGCGAGAGGAATACCGAGCCCGAGCCGATGGCCAGCACCAGCAGCGCGGCGGTGGCCTGGTCCAGACCGGCGACCAGCGGCTGCAGGATGCCGGCTGCTGTGATGGTGGCGACGGTGGCCGAGCCGGTGGCGATGCGGATGACCACCGCGATCAGCCAGGCAAGCAGCAGCACCGAGACCGACGAGCCATCGACCTGTGCGGCGATGAAACCGCCGATGCCGGTATCGACCAGCACCTGCTTGAAGCCGCCGCCCGCGCCGACGATCAGCAGGATGCCCGCTACCGGGCCAAGCGATGACCCGACCACTTCCTGCAGCTTGTCGCGCCCGAAGCCCGCGCCGCGGCCGAGCACGAAGAACCCGGCGACGACCGCGATGCCGAGCGCGATCATCGGCAGGCCGAGGAAGTCGATCACCGCCTTCCATGCAGCGCCGGAGTCGGGCGCGGCGATGTCGGCGATGGCCTTGGCCAGCATCAGCACCACCGGCAGCAGGATGCTCGCCAGCGTGGCGACGAACGACGGGCGGCGTGCGAGCGCCGCTTCGCCCGATGCAATGAACAGCAGCGGCACCGGCGCGGGCACCCAGCGCTCGGCGAAGCGCGCGAACAGCGGGCCGGCGATCACCACCGCCGGAATCGCGACCAGCACGCCGAGCGCGAGCGTCAGGCCCAGGTCGGCGCCGAGCATGCCGATCGCGGCCAGCGGACCGGGATGCGGCGGCACCAGGCCGTGCATGGCCGACAGCCCGGCCAGTGTCGGCAGTGCGATGCGCATCAACGGCGCGCCCGAGCGGCGTGCGACCAGGATGATCACGGGAACCAGCAGCACCAGCCCGACTTCGAAGAACATCGGCAGGCCGATGATCGCGCCGATCAGGCCCATCACCCACGGCAGGCTGCGCGGCGTGGCGCGCGCCACCAGGGTCTCGACGATGCGGTCGGCGCCGCCGGAGTCGGCGAGCAGCTTGCCGTAGATCGCGCCGAGCGCGATGAGGATGCCGACCCCGCCCATGGTCGTACCGAAACCGCTGGCGAAGCTGGTGCTGGCAGCGGCCACGTCCAGCCCCGCGATCGCACCGGTGGCCAGCGCGCCGATGGCTAGCGACAGGAACGGATGCAGCTTCGCCCAGCTGATCAGCACCACGATCAACACGATGCCGATGAGTGCGGCGGCGACGAGCTGGTCGCCGGGCACGACGGCGCGCGCGGCATCCGCCGCCGGACCGGCGGCGGCCATGAGCACGAGCGGGGAAGACTGCAGCAAAGGCGTCAGCACGACGGGAAAGATGTCAGCGACGATGTCATCGGATCTTCCTGATGCGGCGATCGCTCCGGATGCTACCTAACATTCGTTCGTCATTCCCGATCAATGGAACGGAGGCAGTTGATCCGCCACGACAAGGCGCCTTCGGCGTAGCCACAAAGCTGCTGGCAGCAAAGTGGTCGGAACCTACGCTTTTGCTCATCATTCCCGCGAAGGCGGGAACCCATGGACGTTGATTTCAATCGATTAGAGTCCATGGGTCCCCGCCTGCGCGGGGATGACGGCGTGGAAAGCCCGCGCATCCCGGTTCCGCGCCAGTTCTACGCGTGCTGCGCAGCCACCGCTGCAGCGGCGGGCGACGGCTTCGCGCCCCACAGTGCATAGAACAGCACGTACAGCTCGCAGGCCGCGGTGAGCAGGAACGAGAGCTGCAGGCCGTAGCGATCCGCCAGCCAGCCCTGCACCACCACCAGCGCGCCGCCGGCGATCGCCATCACCAGCAGGCCCGAGCCTTCCTCGGTCAGCGGGCCCAGGCCGCGGATGCCCAGGGTGAAGATGGTCGGGAACATGATCGAGTGGAACAGGCCCACCGAGATCAGCGACCACATCGCCAAGGGACCCGACGCGAACACCGTCACCAGCATCGCCACGAACGCGCCGATCGAGAACAGCGCCAACACCTTCTCCGGCGCGATGCTGCGCATCAGGAAGCTGCCGGCGAAGCGCCCCACCATCATCCCGCCCCATAGCAGGAACAGGTAGCGCGATGCCTGCTCGTGGGTGAGGTTGCCGATGTCCGGCTGCGCCACGAAATTGATGAACAGGTTGGAGACGCCGATCTCGGCGATGAGGTAGATGAAGATCGCGGGGATGCCGAGCACCAGGTTGCGGTGCGACCACAGCGAATGGCGCGCGCGCTCTTCGCGCGCATGGCGCTGCGTGGCGCCGCCGAGCGCCGGCAGCCGGTAGCGCGCGATCACGATCGCCAGCACCACCAGCACCGCCGCGACGATCAGGTACGGCAACTGCACCGATTGCGCATCGGCCAGGCGCTCGGCCGGGGTCAGCACGGTGTCGGCGCTGGCGGTGCCGGCGGTGGTGCGGCCGAGGATCAGATAGCCCCCGAACAGCGGCGCCAGCGTGGTGCCGAAGGAATTGAATGCCTGCACGAAGTTGAGCCGCGACGAGGCGGTCTCCGGCGGGCCGATCACCGCCACGTAGGGATTGGCCGCCACCTGCAGCAGGGTGATGCCGCTGGCGATGACGAACAGCGAGGCCACGGTGATCGCATAGGAAGGCATCTGCGCCGCAGGCACCATGCCCAGCGCCCCCACCGCCATGATCGCCAGCCCGGTGACCAGCGCGCGCTGGTAACCGATCCGTTCGATCAGCCACGCCGATGGCAGCGATGCGACGAAGTAGGCGATGAACCAGACCGATTCGATCAGCGTGGTCCGCGTGTAGTCCAGCTCGAACACGCTGCGCAGGTGCGGCAGCAGGGTGTTGTTGATGACGGTGATGAAGCCCCACATGAAGAACAGCGAGGCCAGCAGCGTCAGCGCCGAACGATAGGCGGGCACGCCGGAGCGCAACGCCTGGGCCGACGCCTGCAAGGTGGGTGCTGCCATGGACGCTCCTTCCGATGCGGCGGACGCGCGCCGGTCGCAGGCGTGCGTCGCGCAGCATAGAAGGCCGGTGCAATGCCCGACCAATGACTTGTGCGGCGCGATCCATCCAGGTTTTGCAATGCTGCGCTGCGACAACGCGCGGGTGCGCTGGCTTGCTATGGGCTGGATCCTTGCGCGAGCTGTCGCCCGGTATGCAGCAGCGCGATCCACCGGTTGCCAACTTCGGCGCGCCGGTCGAGCAGTGGCCGCTGAAGTTCAAGCGTCGCAGCGTTGCTGTGCACGGTTATTCCATGTGCCGGACGTTCAACTGCGCCTCGTGTACGCACCGGCACCGGCGTTCGCTGCCGCTCGATCCGACGAGGCGCCGGCGGACGCGGCCGCGCGACTGCGCAAGGACATGCGCACGGGTCTGTGCTCGCGTCAAAGCTCGCGCGCACGCCGTTCACGTGCGGGCGGAGGCGTAGCGTTCGTCGTCGCCTCGACGTCGGACAACACGGTGGCGCCAGCGGCCGGTGGCGTCCGCGCCCCGATCTCGTGGCCGAAGCTGCGGCGAGGATCGACAACGGCCGCATTGTCGCGATCGGCCTCGCGCAATCGGGCCGGAGCCGGCGTGCGATCCCGTTCGTCGCCCCGTGCGCGGACCGAATCCATCGACCTGACCACACCCTGCGCCGTCAGCCGTCCCAGCATGTCGGCCTGGTCCTGCCAGTCCCAGGCGGTCTGTGCCAGCGCCGGCGTGGTGGCCGTGAACACCAGGGCAACCAGGCCCAGGGCGGTTGCAGGCAGTCGTGAGCGTGCGTATGTGGTGAACATGAGGTGACCTCCTTGACGGGTTCTCGTGCGTGGCCAGCGCCACGCACCCGATTTGAGGCCGGGGCCTGCGGTTCCTCCATGTAGGGGAGCTAGGGTTTTCCTGCAGATTCGGAACAGTTGCGGTTGCGCCCGTACCGATGCGCGAAACTAGGGGCCTACGCTACGGTCGCAGGTGACGTGATGACCGCCCGAGACGAGGCAGGCCCGGCAGGATGAACGACCACGTCGTCATCAGAAACAAGTTCGGCGCGCCGCCGGCGCCCGGGAATCCACAGGATTTCCTGGTCGGCAGCGCGCTGGTGCAACCCGCGCTCAACCGGATCTCCGTGCACGGGCAGGTGACCCAGGTCGAGCCGAAGGTGATGCAGGTGCTGACCCTGATGGCGGCGCGGCCGGGCGCCGTGGTCCCGAGGGAGGCGTTCCTCGAGCAGGTGTGGCCCAGAGCCGGCGACGACTACCTGCTCAATCGCAGCGTGTCGGAACTGCGCAAGATCTTCGGCGACGACGCGCAATCGCCGCGCTATATCGAAACCATCCGCAAGACCGGCTACCGCCTGATCGCGCCGATCGCGCCGGCGCGGGTCGCCGAGGTGGTCCCCGCGACGGCGCCCGGTCCCGACGCAGGGACGCCACACCCGGCCGCGGATGCCGAGTCCGCGACGCCACCCGACCAGGCCACTGTCGCAAAAGCGAACCAGGACGGCGTGCCGGTGCGCGCCGTGCCGTTGCGTTACGTACTGGCCCTGGCCGGGATCGCGGGCGCGACGCTGGTGGCGGTTGCGGTAGCGCTGGTGTGGACGGCCGGATCCAGGCAGGCGCCGCCCGGCATCGCCACCACCTTCGAAACGCTTCCCCTGACGAGCTTCGTCGGCAGCGAACTCGAACCGGCCCTGTCCCCGGACGGCAGCCGCGTCGCCTTCGTCTGGGACGATGACGCCGATGGCGTACCCGATATCCATGTGAAAACCGTCGGCAGCGAATCCACGCTCAATCTGACCCACAGCGACAGCGCGGAAAACCACCCCGTGTGGTCGGCCGACGGAGGCGCAGTCCTGTTCGTCCGCCCGCAGCGCAGCGGGGTGGCGATCATGCGGGTGTCCGCGCTGGGCGGCGGCGCCACGCTGGTGGTGCGCGACGAGGCCGCCGCCGACATCCGCGGCATGAGCCTGGCACCCGATGGCGCGTCGATCGCCTACGCACGCCGGGACGATGCCGCCTCGCCCTACCGAATCGTCCTGGCCTCGATCGACACCGGGCGCACGCAGGCCGTCACCCGCCCGGAAGCAGGCACGCTGGGCGACATCGATCCGCTGTTCGCGCGCGATGGGCGCACGGTGTACTTCGTCCGCGCCGTGAACGAGGTCACCAAGGACCTCTACGCAGCACCGTCCGGCGGTGGCGAACCGACGCGGCTGACCTTCGACAATCGCAAGATCAACGGCCTCACCTGGTCGCCGGATGGCACGCGGCTGCTGCTCACCTCGACCCGTTCGGGCGTGTACGGGGTGTGGTCCGTGGATCCGGCCGGCGGCGATCCCCAGCAGCTGGCCCTGGGCGACGAAGACGTGCACCAACCTTCGGCGGCGCCCGCGGTCGGCCGGGTGGCCTATGAGCGATGGACGCATCGTGCGCAGTTGCAGAGGATCGATCTTGCGCGGCAGGCGCCCATCGCGACCGGGCCCTCGGTCCGCTCGACACGTTGGGATTCCAGCCCGGCCTATGCACCCGATGGCAGGCGCATCGCCTTCAACTCCAACCGGGCCGGCCCGCAAGGCATCTGGGTGAGCGATCGCGACGGGCGCGATGCGGTGCAGATCGCATCGTTCGGCGGCGTGTTCGTCGACCATCCCGCCTGGTCGCCCGATGGCGCGACGATCGCGTTCGATGCCAGCCCCGACGGGCGCACCGCCGTCTATACCGTCGCGTCGCAAGGCGGATCGCCGCAGCGGATCACGCAAGGCCCGGGCGACAGTCGTAATCCGGCCTGGTCCCGCGATGGCCGGTGGATCTATTTCGAATCCAACCGCAGCGGCGACTGGCAACTCTACGCACGACCGGCAGGTGGCGGGGAAGCGGTGAGGATCACTGCGAACGGCGGCGCCAATCCGGTCGAGTCGACCGATGGCGCATGGCTGCTGTACAGCAAACCAGAGGCACCGGGCCTGTGGCGCCAGGCCAGGCGCGCGTGGCGCGAAACGGGCGCGGCCGCCCCGGAAACGCGACTGACCGCAGACCTTGCGCCCGAGGACGGCGACAACTGGGCCCCGGCGGACGGCGGGATCTATTTCGTCCGCAGGCCCACGGCGGGTCCGCCGCGCCTGTCGATGCTCGACGCCAGCGGATCGGTGAGGGATGTCGTGGCGCTGACGCCATCGCTCCAGATCGTGGGGCTCGATGTTGCACCCGACGCCACCGAACTCATCCTTGCGAACAGGGTGCTCAGTGAGAGCGACCTGCGACTGGCGAGCCCAAGACAGGCGATCGCTGCTTCCCCTTGAGTTGGCGGGACAGGAGATAGGTAGTAGCGGGAACGAAGGAACCAGGTCATTCCCGTGGCTCCGCGCATTTCGCGATCCTGAGCAACGGGCGAACAGTTGCAGCGGAGTCGGCGCTGTGCTGACAACGCAAAACGGATTGGGCGACCAGCACCCCGGCAGTTCATCTCTGGTCGCCCCAATGGCCGTACAAGCCCGCCGCCGCCGTTGCCTTTACGAAACACGCGCGCCGAAGGGGCCGACAGTGGCGAAGATGATCGATAGGTTGAAGACGGGCGCCTGCGCGCTGGTGCTGGCCTGCGCGGGATGGTCAGCACCGCCGGCGCTCGCGCAATCGACTACGGCGGGCGAGCCGTTCGTGGTGGAGTACACCTACAAGGTCGAGTGGGGCCACCTGGACGAGTTCATCTCGCTGTTCAAGAAGAACCATTACCCCGTGCTGCAGCGGCTGAAACAGCTCGGATATGTCCGCGACATCGGGGTGGCCTATCCGGTCAACCACGCGGGCGAAGCCGACCGCTGGGACATGCGGGTGACCGTGACGTTTCGCGACGCCAACGCGTCTTTGCCGGACCCGGCGGTCGACAAGGCGATCATCGCCGATCTGTATCCCGACAAGAAAACCTTCGAGCGCGAGGAGCAGCGTCGTTTCGAACTGCTGATCGAGCACACCGACGTGCCGGTGTTCCTCGAGGACATGAAGGACTGGGACGCGCCCGCGCCGGAGGCGTGAGCGGCTCCATCCTTCCTGCGGCTCACGCCTGGATCGCGTAGGCGCGCACCGGAAACGTGCCCATGCCGACGATCTTCGGCGGCACGGCGTGGAAGCGACAACCGCGATCGGGCACGGCGTCGAGGCGGGTGAGGTGCTCGCCGATGGGAATGTCGGCGCCGAGCAGCAGCGTGTGGACCGGACGCGCACGCACGCGGGTGTCGTCGATGTTGTACGAGTCGATGCCCACGAAGGCCGCGCCCGCCGCGACCAGACGTTCGGCAGCGGCGGCGGTCAGGAACGGGTGCTCGCTGAAGTAGCGCTCGGTCCGCCAATGGCGGTCCCAGCCGGTGTGGACCAGCACCGCCATGCCTTGCAGCGGGACGCCGTCGAAGGCGCTGGCTTCCACGGCCAGCCCATCCTGCCAGGGTTGCCTGACCACGACGGCGGGCAGGTCGGCGAGCGAGGCGAGCGGCAGGCCGGCCAGATCGCAGCCGTGTTCGAAGCGGTGGAACGGGCTGTCGACATAGGTGCCGGTGTTGGCGACCAGGTCGATGCGGCCGATCTGGAACGTGCTGCCATCGTCGTAGTTCGCGCGCGAGGCCTCGCGCGTCCAGTAATCGCACAGGACCGGGCCCGGCAGGTCTTTGTAGGTCGTCATGCCGGCTTCGATGGTATGGCTGAGGTCGATCAGGCGCGGGTGTTCGACGTTCACGGCGAGGGTGCTCCGGAGCGGCCGCGGTGCGGGGCCGGCGCCGCGCAGTGTGCGGCACGCGCGGGCGCAAGGGTGTGCCATGCATGGCGAAACACACCCGCGCAAGCCCGACGCACGGTCCCGCCGCTTCGGAACGCCTAGAGTGGGCCCATGCAAGCCCTGTCACCCGCCCTGGCCAGCTGGCTCGCCGACGCGATCCTGGTATCGCACGTGGCCGTGGTCGTATTCGTGCTGCTGGGCGCGCTCGCCGTGCCGATCGGCGCGTGGCGACGTTGGCGCTGGGTGCGCGGCTTCCGCTGGCGTCTGACGCATCTGGTACTGATGGGCGTGATCGCGCTGCAGGCCTGGCTCGGCGCACTGTGCCCGTTGACGGTATGGGAACAGGCGCTGCGCCGGCGCGCGGGCGAAGCGGTGTACCGCGAATCCTTCATCGAATACTGGCTCTCAAGGCTGATCTTCTTCGAGGCGCCGTGGTGGATCTTCGTCGCCGCGTATTCCGGCTTCGCCGCGTTGGTGCTGCTGCTGTGGTGGGCGGTACCGCCGCAGCGGCGTGCCGGGAAGGTTTCATGACCCCATGCCTGGGAAACTGCGTGCGAAAGCGCAACCGCCCCGGATACTTGACAGGGGTCAGGTGGCGGCGGACGCTGGATCCGCGTTGGCGGCCGTCGGGGAGGCGCTATGCGGCGTCTGGAGATGCGGTACATCGTGCGCGCCACTTCGATACTGGGCGTCTTGTGCGCGATCGGCATGCTGGCGCCGGTCGCGGTCGGCTACGCGATCGGTGCGAATGACGCAGCCGAATCGCAGCAATTGGCCGAAGAATCCATCGAGGCCACGGTCGAAGCGCGCCGCGAGACCATCGATCATGAGATCGGACACACGCCCGCGCATCCATGGGCCGCGGACTACTACGAAGGCGACGGGCTGGGCGCCAACATCTTCCTCAGCATCGCACCGAAGTCGGGAGTGGCCGCAACCTGGCATGGATGCCTGGGGCTGTACGGCGCCAACCTCGGCGCCGTTATTCCGGAACGGGATGGAAGCCTGCAGCTCCAGTTCGAGCAGCCGAACGAAGCGCGCTTCGGAGGATTCCCCGATCGCGTTGTGCCGGTGCGGTGGGGCGCGCGACGCTACCTGATCAGGCCCAGCGATACCGCGGGTTTCGTAGCCGCGATCCACGCGGGCTCCGAGCCGCGCACCCAGGTCCATGGGCAGTTCCTGCTGGCCGAGGGCGGCGAACTCAAGCCTGTATCGGGCCTGCCCGGCCTACCCGAGCCTGATCGGGTCCGTATCCGCCTGCAGGCGGTGGAAGCGCGGATCGTCGAGGTCGGCGAGCCGGAACGCGGTGACAAGACCGTCGACATGTGCGATGTACGTTATCCCGTGCGCCTGGTGGTGGATGGCGACGAGGTCCTGCATCCGGGCGAGGAGTTGCAGGTTCTGGGCCGCAGCTCGCCTTTCACCGACATCATCGTCCGCGAAGCGGGTCCTGGCTCCGCCAGAGGCCTCGCAAAAGTGCTCGAACTCGATTGCGGCAAACCGGATGCCGATCACGTGCCCGCAGAAGGCTGGCGTTTGACCACCGGCGCGTACGACGAGATCTCGGCCAACCGTGCCATCGCCGAGGCTAGCCGTGCTAGCGCAACGCAGGCGTCGCGATGAGGCCGTAGGTCGGCAAGCGAAGTCCGGGCACTCGACCCGTGCGCCATCGCATTGATTTGCTGCCTGTGTTGTTGCTGGGCACGTGTCGTATTCGGCCAGGAGCCCCACGGCCGGATCGGGTGCGGTCTGCGGCCTTACCCGAGTGGTGATGCTTCCGGAGACTCATGCATGGCCAAGGGCGGAGATGTTTCTGCGCCTTATCGAAGCGCACGCAGGGTGGGATTGAGGCCCTTCGATATGCACCGATACAGCGGTGCGATAGCGCCCCGGGCGTGAGCCTGTCGTGAAAAAACGCGCGACGCGCGGTGTCGATGCAGAAAATCCGGTACGGATTAAACCAAGGCTTAAAGCCCAAAGCAGTCCGCTGGTTGGGGCTGGAAATCCGCGATTTTCAGGTTTTAGAATCCGCGGCCTTCCCGTTCGCCGGAGGGTGCGCGCATGGCCGACCAGGGCCGCTATTCCATGAGTGTCGGAAACATGGGGCAGCAGGAGCTGGATCTGCTCGAGTGCCTGGTTCGCATCGATCGCGGCCAGGCCCTGGATCCGCGCGCGGATGACATGCTCGTGCGTCTGGTCGACGCCGGCCTGGTCGATTCCGCCGACGGCGTGTTGGCGCTGACCCTGGCCGGCATCGAACGCTGCCAGTCCCTGATGCATCGCATGGCCGGAGACATGGAGGCGGCCAAGGTCCTGGCCGCGCGCGGCATCGCGATCGCATCCGAAGCGTGATCGCATGAGTGGTTGCAGCGTCGCTGTTCGGCCATGCGCGCAGCGCTAAAGGCGGCGGGGTGGCGGAACACCAGCCGCGCTGTCTAAAACCGCTACCCGAGGACGTTCGCCCCCACGTTTTCGTTCGATAGATGGGCGATGGCGACCAGTGCTACCTTTTCCGACATGGCCAAATCGACCGGCACGATCAAGTTCAAGGCGAAGCTGTCGCGACCCGCGGCGCCGAAGGGCGTGGCGTGGACCTTCCTGGTGCTACCCGCGGCGGTCAGCGCGAAGCTGCCGACGCGGAGCATGGTCACCGTCGACGGCAGCCTGGAAGGCCAGTCCTTCCAGGCCACTCTGGAACCCGATGGCCAGGGCAGCCACTGGCTCAAGATCGAACAGGCCCTGAGCGAGAAGGCCGGTGTCGCCGCGGGCGACACTGTCGCGCTAGAGGTCGCGCCCGTGGCAGTGGAACCCGAGCCCAAGGTGCCGGACGACCTGCGCAACGCGCTGGCGGCCAATGCCGAAGCGAAGGCGACCTGGGATGACATCACGCCGGTGGCGCGGCGCGACTGGATCCACTGGATCACCTCGGGCAAGAAGGCCGAGACCCGTGTGAAACGCATCGACGTGGCCTGCGACAAGCTCGCCTGCGGGAACCGACGCGCCTGCTGCTTCGACCGCTCTGGCATGTACAGCAAGGGCAACATGGGCCCGCCCGAGGCGGCGGAGTAGCACCGGTTTCGAAGCTGTCGATGCCGGGCCGTTCGGCAGGTGCACGACGCGCTGCGTGAAGCGCAGCTGCACGGAATCGAGATCCCACATCGTGGCTTCCTGGCCCTTCGGCTTCGCGCCGTCGGCGCTACGCTCAGGGCAATCGGAATCCGGAACGGGGTGTGATTCATCGCCCTGGCGCGATTCAAGGACAGCGTGCGCGACTGGCTTGCGTCGTCACCTGGACAGTGCACGACGCGCTGCCGCACTAGGCGAGATTGCCGCCCGAGTTCGGCGGCGAGGAGGAGCGCGTGGCGTAGTAGGAGAACGCTGCCCCGTCGCCGCACCCGACGGCATCACCCTAGGAAGGACGAGGCGGCCGGCGCGTGGCACCGACCCCGTCAGACGTGGATTCATCGCGGCATCCGGCGTTTCGTCGCATGCCGCTTGAGGATGGAGCGATCACATCGCATGCTGCCGACTGCTGCGTGTGCAGCGATGTCGTTCAACGTGAGGCTCGATCGCCATGAAGACCCTGATCGCCCTGCTGGTGTGGTGCCTGCTGCTGGTGCTGTGCTGGCCGCTGGCGTTGCTGGCCCTGGTGCTGTGGCCGCTGGTCTGGCTGCTGTCGCTGCCCTTCCGCCTGGTCGGCATCACCTTCTCGGCGCTGTTCGCCTTCCTGCAAGCCTTGCTGATGCTGCCCGCGCGCCTGCTCGGCGGGCGGCCGCGGCCCGCGGGTGCGATGGCCTGAGCCGGCGTCGCCCGGGCAAGCAAAGCGCACCCGGGGCTTTCCGACACGACGCATCAGGGCTTCCGGGTGCGGCTCGCGGCCTGACCGGCTACGGCGTTGTGCGCCGCTTCGGGCGGCCAGGCCGGAGCGTGCGGTCAGCCGGCGTGCGCGTGCACCCGCCCCAGGAAGTCGCGGACCAGTGCCACTACCTCGTCGAGATTGGTTTCCAGTAGCCAGTGGCCGCCGTCGAGCAGGTGCAGCTCGGCGTCGGGCAGGTCGCGAAGATAGGCGCGTGCCGACTTCTCCGGCATGTAGTGGTCGTGCGGCCCCCATACGATCAGCGTCGGTGGCCGGTGTTCGCGCAGGTATTCGCGATGCTGTGGAAACCAGGCGCGGTTTTGCTTCAGACCCGCGATCAGATCGATCGCGACCTCCTTGCGTCTGGGCGTCATCAGCGACCAGTGCAGCTTCCACAGATCGGGCGGAATGCATGCGGCAAGTTCCGGGCGCACGTCGTTCAGGAATTCTTCCTTGAACGTCTCCTCGTTGATCGCTTCGGCGAGCTGTTTCCGCATCTCTGGGACGGGCAGGCTCCAGGTCTTTTCGATGTCGGCGTATTTCGGCCCCAGCGCGTCCTCATAGGGGATATCGCCGTTCTGGATGATCAGCGCCGCGATGCGCGCGGGCGCCCTGATCGCCAGCCGGGCGCCGATCGGCGATCCGAAATCGTGCAGATACAGCGCGAAACGGGCGATGTCGAGCGCTTCGACGAAGCTGTCGAGGAATCCGGCATAACCATCGAAGCTGTAGTCGAAGTCGTCCGGCGTTTCGCTATACCCGGCGCCGGGAAAGTCCGGCGCAATCAGTCGCCAGCGGTCGGCCAGCCGTGGCATCAGGTTACGAAACTCGTACGACGAGCATGGATAACCATGCGGAAGCAGGACCACCGGCGCGCCGTCCGCGCCTGCCTCGCGGTAGAAGACCTCGACTTTGCCGACGCTGATACGGCGGTGACGAACGCGGGTATCCAAAACAGCTCCCTGGTCGGTTTCTCCGGAAGATGCTGCGTCGATCGTCAATGAAGCGTCACGGCTCCGTTATGGCGGGCAGCTTTTCGAAACCCACGGCGCGGCAGAACTTGCGATTTGCGGCCTTACCCAGGCCAGGCGTTCAGCCCACCGCCATCGTCTTGCCACCGTCGCGCGCATAACGCCCCGGCGAGCGGCCCACGTGCCGGCGGAACGCGGTGCTGAAGGTGCTGGCCGAGGCGTAGCCCACGCGCTCGGCGGCTTGGGCAATGCCGATCTGCTCGTTGCGCAGCAGATCCTTGGCGACGGCCATGCGCCAGGCCTGCAGATATTCCATCGGCGGCACGCCCACGGTGCGCGCGAAACGGTCGAAGAACGCCGAACGAGACAGCGCGGCGGTGTCGGCCAGCTGCGCGATGGTCCACGCATGCGCGGGGCGCGCGTGCAGCTGCCGCAGCGACGCCGCCAGGCGCGCATCGGCCAGGCCACGCAGCAGCCCGGGCGGCGCGTCGCGGCCCGCAGTCGCACGCAGGGTCTCGACCAGCAGCAGCTCCACCAGCCGCGCGAGCACGACATCGCGACCCGGACGGTCTTCGACCGCTTCCTCGCCCAGCAGCCCCACCAGCAGCGACAGCCGCGCCACCCCGCGCACATGCACCACCGCGGGCAGCAGCGACACCAGCAGTGCGGGGTCGGGCGCGTCGAACAGGAACCATCCGCCGAGCAGGCGCACGTCGGGCGATCCGTGCTGGCGGCCATGGCGCACCTCGCCTTCCGGCGCGGGCGCCTGCTTCGGGTCGATCCGCGTGGGCGTCGCGGTCTCGAAACCGGACATGGTGAAGCCCGGCGTTGCCGGCAGCAGCACGAAATCGCCGGCCTGCAGGACGAGCGGGGCATGGCCGTCGACCTCGAGCCGACAGCCGCCCTCCAGCACCACGCAGAAGCTGGGTTCGCCGAACTCCGAGTAGCGCACCGCCCACGCGCCGGCGCCGCTGATGCCCTTGGAGAACACCGCGCGCGGGCGCAGCAGGCGGACCACCTCGGACAGGGGATCGCTCATCAGGACGGCTCGCGCGGCGTGGAAGGCAATCAGGACTATAGCCAACAAATTACGGACTTTGCGGCATAGATCGTCCGGATATCCCTGCCTATCGTGGGTCCCGTTTCAACCACCCGAGACCCACCAGAATGAAGACCGTCCTGATCACCGGCTGCTCCTCCGGCTATGGCCTGGAGACCGCCCGCCACTTCCACGCCCGCGGCTGGCGCGTCGTCGCCACCATGCGCAAGCCGCGCGCGGGGCTGCTACCCGCCGACGAGCGCATCCAGCTGCTGGCGCTCGACGTCACCCGTACCGACAGCGTCGCCGCCGCGATCGAAGTCGCCGGCCCGATCGACGTGCTGGTCAACAACGCCGGCGTCGGGCTGTTCGGCGCGTTCGAGGCCACGCCCATGGCGACCGTGCGCGAGGTGTTCGAGACCAACACCTTCGGCACGATGGCCATGACCCAGGCGGCGATTCCGCAGCTGCGCGCGCGCGGCACGGGCACCATCGTCAACGTCACCTCCAGCGCCACGCTGGCACCAATGCCGCTGGTGGCCGCCTACACCGCCAGCAAAACCGCGATCGAGGGATTCACCGCGTCGCTCGCGCACGAGCTGGGTGCGTTCGGCGTGGCGGTGAAGCTGGTCGAACCCGGTTACGCGCCGAGCACGCGCTTCGCCGCCAACGGCGAGGAGCGGATGCGCGGCCTGGTTCCCGAGGCGTACGCGCCCTATGCGCAGCGCGTGTTCGCAGCGCTGACCCAGGTGGCCGAAGTGACGCACGAGTCCGACGTGGCCGAAGCCGTGTGGCGCGCAGCCAACGACAGCACGGGGCGGCTGCATTTCCCCGCGGGCGCGGACGCCGTTGCGCTGGCGGCTACGAACTAGCGCGCTCGCTTCGCGCAGCGCACGGGCGAAGCGTGCCGCGCCGCGACGGCGGCGATTCGCTCAACGCTCGGGCTGCCACACGAAGCTGTCGCCCTGGGGATTGATGTGTCCCAGGCCAGGGAAGGGGAAATGCACGGCGTAGATGCGCAGGTTGTCGTCGGCGGCACGCTGCAGCAGCGCACGCCGACTGGGCTGCGCCAGCGGCGCGTTCTCGTCGTACTGCACGGTCCATTCGGGGCGCTGTACCGAGACCACGAAGTGGTGCGCGCTATCGCCGATGTACAGCAGGCGTTCGTCGCCCGACGCGATCTCGTAGGCGCTATGCCCCGGGGTGTGCCCATCCACGGGCACCGCGGTGACCACGCCGGGCAGGAGTGCCGCGCCGGGCTGGAAAGCCGCGACCTTCGGCGTGATCGCGGCGACCAGCGCGGCTGCATCGCGATCCTGCTTGAGGGCTTCCCATTCGGGTGCGGTGAGATGGATGGTGGCGTTGGGGAAGGCGAGCGCGCCTTCGCGCGTCAGCAGGCCGCCGACGTGATCCGGATGCCGGTGCGAAATGAACACGTCGCTGACCTGCGAAGGTTCGACGCCGGCGGCGCGCAGCGTGGCCGGCAGACGGCCGGCGCGTGCGAAGGACGCATCCGCCGCGCCGGTATCGAACAGCAGGATCCGCGTCCCGCTGCGGACCAGCAGCGGCTGGATGCTCAGGTGCAGCACGTCGCTAGGCTGTCCGGCAGCCGCCAGCAGTGCGGCCACCTGCTCGGTTGGCTGGCCGACGCCGAAGGTCTTGCCGTCATTGGCCGCATCGATGTCGCCGTCTTTCAGCGCCGCCGCATCGAGCGTGCCGATGCGGAAGCGGAAGACATCCGGATGGCTGGCTGCCGGCGTTGCCCCGGATGCAGGCGGCGCGGGCGTGGTTGTCGCAGTGGCAGCGGGTTGCGGTTCCGAGCATCCGGACAGCAGCGCGCAAGCCAGCAGGGTGGTCATCAGGACGGCAAGCGAAGTGCGGGTCATGGAAGCCTCAGGGGAAGGGAGAATGCAACGGCGCGTCGGGCGCGCCTCGGGTGCCACCGAGCTTATGCACGGCGCTGTCGGTCAACAAGACGATGCGGCGACACGCTTCGTCCCGTGCGATGCGCGAATCAGGCGATGGCCGATGACCCGCCGGGCGCATGGGACTCGACCTGCATACGCATTGTTGTTTCATCGCGCAAGCCGACGCGCGCGGATGCCGGAGCCGGTTCCAGGAGTCCCGAAACCGTGTGCTCCGAGAAGAACGCATCCCGCCTACGGCGTCATTCCGGTTTGGATGCGTACTTGGACTTCATGAAGTTGAGATAGATCCAGCCGTAGCGCTCGAACCAGTCGTCTTCCGAATAGTATTTCGCCTCGCACTGGCCCAGCTCGCGCAGGGCCTCGTCGAGATTGGACAGGTACTGTCCGGCCTTGTTGACGTAGGTGCGCTGCAGCCCCTCGACGGCTTCCTTGATCTGCGGTTTGCCCTGCAGCTGCCACGACAAGCCCGCCACGCCGTGGATGCCCGACGTGCTGTCGCCGAAGGCCATCGCCGAATTGGCCATCTTGACGTTGGTGACCGTGATGCAGCGCGCGCGTTCGATGTAGAAGCGGTTGAAGTCGATCTTGCGGGTCGCCTCGGCGTAGCAGGCTTCGCAGTCCGGTTTTTCGGCGCAGGTGGAGGGAATGGTGGGCGCGGAGCTGTCGCTGTAGGCGGCGCCGCACTCGGCGGCTTCGTCGTCGAGCGCCTGCCAGTTGCGCAGGAATTCGCCCCCGGTCTGGACCACGCCGACGCCCCAGTTGGCCAGCTGCACGCCCTGGTCGGCGCCGCTGCGGCCGCCCGCATCGCGTGCGTCGCGTTCTTCGTTACGCTGCTCGCGCCGCTCGTTCTCGCGGTCGTACCAGTCGTTGAGCATGCCCATGGTCTGGGCGGCCGCGGGCATCGCCGCCAGTGCCAGCACCGTGCCGAGCAGGACTCGCATCATGACGATTTCCTCCGCAGGAACACGGCGGCAAGCACGCCGATCACCACCACCAGCGCGCCGACGATGAACCATGGCAGCAGCGAGCCGCCTTCCTTCTTCGCGCCGCCGTATTCGCTGGCCTTGACCACGACCGGGACGAGTTCGGGCTTGACCTCGTCGCCGACCCAGACCAGCAGCCGGTAGGGCGTCTTGTCCTGTGCGGCGTCCACCGAGATCTGGAATTCGCCTTCGGTACGGATCTTGAAACTCACCGGCTCGTTGCGGGTCTCGCCGCTGCGCAGCGGCTGGTTCCAGCCGTACTTGGTGAGCTTGATGCCGACCTGGTCGCCGTCGCGTACCGGGCGCAGCAGCACGGTGACCGGCATCAGGCTGGTGAGGTTGTCGATCAGGAAGCGATGCGGCTGCTGGCCGGCCTCGCCCTTGACCACCACCGCCTTGCCGTGGTCGATGCCGGCCATCTTCTTCGGCTCAAGGCGGAACACCTTGGGTTCCGGCGGGTCGGCGGCGCTGGCGGCGAAACATGCGGCCAGGAGGAGCAGGAAGGACAACCGCAACGCCAGGGCCATGCGCACCGCTCCTTGAGACATCTTTCCAACAACACGCGGAATCGGGGACGAACCGGTCGCCCGATTGTGGCGGATGTGACGCTGCTCACCAAAATCGATCCTGCTCCACGCCGTCAGGTGCGCAAACGGCTCGTACTCTTTTTGCGGGCATGCCGGCATGTGCTGCTGCAAACGGGTTCGTGGCGCACGGCAGCGGCACCTTTGGTCCTTCTACACTGCAACCTCGCATCCGAACGATCGGACACCTCATGCGCCTGTTGCCGCTGTTCATGCTGCTCGCCGTCGTCCCCGCGTTCGCCCAGGCGCCGGCGCTGGACGATGGTAGAACCCGAGCCATTGCCGCCGGCTACAAGGCGCTGACGCTGTGCAGCGCGCACTTCAACGCCGGGCGCAGTCCTGCGCAGGTGGAGGCGCTGGAGTTGCGCGGGATCTATCCGGATTACGAAGCGCAGGTGCACGCGTTGCGGGCCAGCGTGGACGCGCAAGCCCGCACGGTGTCGGTGGCGTTCGATCCCGCGCTGCCGCCGCGCATTGCGGCGTGGCGACCGAACCTGGGTTGCGCGCAGCTGCCGGTCGGCGCGGACACGAAGGCCATCGCCGCGTTGCCGCATTTCGACACGCGCACGCCGGATCTCGATGGCGAACCTTGGCCACGGGGCGAACGCGATGCGCTCGGGACGGCACGCGGCGATGCGGCTGCCTTGCAGCAAGCGGTCGCGGTGGCCTTCGATTCGCCGAAGTTTGGCGATGGCACTGCGACCACCGGCGTGGTGGTGCTGCAGGACGGCAGGATCGTCGCCGAGCGCTATCGCGACGGCTTCGGCCCGCACGTGGCGCAGCGCACCTGGTCGGTGGCGAAGAGCCTGGCCGGCGCAGTGATCGGTGTGGCCGTGCGCGAAGGCGTGATCGATCCAGCGCAGCCGGCGCCCGTGCCGGAGTGGCAGCGGCCGGGCGATCCGCGCTCGGCGATCACGCTCGAGCAACTGCTGCGTATGTCCAGCGGCCTGTACAGCGACACCGCCGGCAACCGCACCGACGCGCTGTACTTCGGCGGCGCAACGGTGGCCGAAGCCGCGACTGGATGGCCGCTGCAGGCGACGCCCGGCACGCACTTCCGTTATGCGAACAACGACATCGTGCTGGCGATCCACGCGCTGCGCGCGCGCAGCGGCGACGATGCGCGCGCACTCGCGCGTCCGTACACCGATCTGTTCTGGCCGCTGGGCATGACCCGCACCCATGCCGAGACCGACTGGCAGGGCGGCTTCGTGCTGTCGAGCCAGGTGTGGTCGACCGCACGCGATCTCGCGCGCTTCGGCCTGCTGTTGCAGGACGACGGCGTGTTTGCAGGACACCGCCTGCTGCCCGAAGGCTGGGTGCGCGCCGTGACCACGCCGTCGGGGCCGCAGCCGGCCGATCGCGACTTCGGTTACGGCGCGACGCTATGGCTGCTGCAGCGCTCGCCCGGCGTGCCGGCCGACGCTTTCGCCGCGCTCGGCAACCGCGGACAGATCGTGGCGGTGGTGCCGTCGCGCAAGATCGTGATCGTGCGCCGTGGCGAGGATCCGGCGGGCAAGAAATTCGACGAGGCGGCCTTCGTCGCCGCGGTGCTGGCGGCGCTGGACTGAAGCGGCATCGGTTGGAGTTCGCTGCGCTTACCCCGACCTGTGCGCCGACGCAGCGACCGAGCCGGCGACATCCTCGGCGCCGGGAGAAGCGGTATCGGCCGGGTTGCTCGGTGCCGGCGCAGTGGGCTGGTCCGTCGCCGCGCCACCGCCCTCACGCGCGAGATCGGCGCGCAGGCGTGGCAGGGCCTGCGGATGGCGGGCATTGAGGAATTCCAGCATGCGTTCGCGCAGCGCGCAGCGCAGGTCGAACAGATCGCCCGAGTTGCGCGCGCTCACCAGCAGCCGCACCTCGATGCTGCGCTCGGTGGTCTCGGTGACCTGCGCCACGCACACGCGGCCGTCCCAGCGCGGATCGTCGTTGCAGATGCGCTGCAGTTCCGCGCGCACCTCGGCCATCGGCGTGCGGTAGTCCAGCCACAGGAAGGCAGTGCCCAGCAGCTGCGCGCTGGTGCGCGTCCAGTTCTGGAACGGATGTTCGATGAACCACTGCAGCGGCACGATCAGCCGCCGTTCGTCCCAGACGCGCACCACCACGTAGGTACTGGTGATCTCCTCGATGCGGCCCCACTCGCCTTCGACGATGACAACGTCGTCCAGGCGGATCGGCTGCGCCAGGGCGATCTGCAGACCGGCGATGAGGTTGCCGAACACCGGCCGTGCGGCGATGCCGGCGACCAGGCCGATGATGCCGGCCGAGGCTAGCAGGGTGGCGCCGATCTGGCGGATCGCGGGAAAGGTCATCAGCGCCAGCGACACGCCGACCAGGATGAGGGCGCCCTGGACCACGCCGGCGATCACCCGCGTCTGGGTCTGCACGCGACGCGCGGCCAGGTTGTCTTCGACGTCGACCGGATGCTCGCGCAGGATGCGCAGCTCCACCGCGCCCACGGCGCGCACCGCCAGCCAGGTCGCGCTGAGCAGCACGCCGATGCCGAGCCAGTGCTGGATGCGGCCGATCGTGTCCGGCGCCAGGGGCGTCGCGGCTGCGGCGACGGCCAGGAACAGCAGCGGCAGCGCCACCGCCGCCGGGATCGCGATTACCTGGACGACGCGGGCGCGGGTGCGCGTGGACGCATGCGCCTGCGCGCGTCGCGCGATCGCCAGCAGCGCGCGACGCACCAGCAGGCCCAGCACCAGCGCCACCAGCAGCGGCCAGGCGATTGCACCCAGTTGCTGCCAATCCAGCGTCGACATCGCATTACCCTGGTTGCGGCGAAACCGACAGCTTGCCGTGCGGTTCGTTCATGCGATGTCGATTGCGCGATCAGGTTGGCGAAAAACGTGACCAACGCGAAGACAGGAACCCTTGCACGGAAAGCAGCGTCGACCTTTCGGTGGTTGCATCTGCAAGTTGCAGGCGTGGTTCCCGCTACAACCGGTTGACCCGGAACTTGCGCCCCTTGATCTTGCCTTCGCGCAGACGGGAGAGTGCCGGCCCGGCTTGCGCCCGCGCGATGGCGACATAGCTGCGCGTGGCGAACACGTCGATCTTGCCGATCGCGTCCTTGTGCAACCCGGCCTCGCCCGTGAGCGCGCCGACGATGTCGCCGGGCCGCAGCTTGTCGCTGCGTCCGGCGTCGATGCGTAGCGTCGACATCGCCGCGGGGGGCACATTGTCCGCCTTGCCCGAGAGCGGCAGCATCCTGTCCCAGCGCAGCGGCTCGCCCTGGCGCTCGGCGATGGCGTCCGCGCGCGGGCGCTCACGCGGGGTGCACAGGCTCAGCGCCAGGCCCGCGCGACCGGCACGGCCGGTGCGGCCGATGCGGTGCAGATAGGTGTCCGGATCGGTGGGCAGTTCGTAGTTCACCACCGCGCCGATGTTCTCCACATCGAGCCCGCGCGCGGCGACGTCACTGGCCACCAGCACGCTGCAGCTGCGGTTGGCGAACTGCACCAGCACCTCGTCGCGGTCGCGCTGCTCCATGTCGCCGTGCAGGGCCAGCGCGGAGAAGCCGTAATGCGCGAGCGAACCCACGACCTCCATGGTGTCGGCGCGGGTATTGCAGAACACCACCGCCGATTCGGGCCGATGGCGCAGCAGCAGTGCGGCCAGCAGAGGTCCGCGGCGCGCCGGATCGGCTTCGTAGAAGAACTCCTCGATCGTCGCCGGGCTTTCGCCGCCGTCGATGCTCACTTCCAGCGCGTTGCGCAGCATCGCGTTGCCCAGCTTGCGGATCGCATCGGGAAACGTGGCCGAGAACAGCAGGCCCTGCCGGTCTTTCGGCGTGCGCTTGACCAGGTCGCGGATCGCCTCCTCGAAGCCCATGTCGAGCATCCGGTCGGCCTCGTCCAGCACCAGGGTGCGCACGCCCTTCAGCGACAGCGCGTCCTGGGCCACCAGTTCCTGGATCCGGCCGGGCGTGCCCACCACCACATGCGGCGCATGGGTGAGCGAGGCCAGCTGCGGCCCCAGCGGGATGCCGCCGCACAGGATCGAAAGTTTGAGGTTGGGCATGCCGACGGCGAGCTTGCGGATGTGTTTGCCGACCTGGTCGGCCAGCTCGCGCGTGGGGCACAGCACCAGCGCCTGCGGTCCGCTGCGCGCCGGATCCAGCCGGTGCAGCAGGCCGAGCCCGAACGCCGCGGTCTTGCCGCTGCCGGTGGGGGCCTGCGCGATCACGTCACGCCCCTCCAGGATCGCCGGTAGCGCCTGCGCCTGGATCGGCGTCATCCGCGCGTAGCCGTGCGCGTCGACGCCCTGCAGCAGGGCGGGCGAAAGCGGCAGGGTGGAGAAGTCGAGGGCTTCGTTCATGCGCCCATGGTCGCAGGTTGACGGCCCGGGCAAGTGGATACAGGCGCCACGGGTGCCGTCAGGGCGGAAATCGTCGGAGGCGAGGCAGCGGATCTGCGTCCGGAAGCCGCGTGTGGGAAGGTTGCTTTGTACGGAACGGTGGCAGCCTTCGGCAGACGCGGGCGCGTGAGTGGACGTTCGCGCGACGCGCATCAAGGCAGCCGCAACGCGCGCCGCAATTCAGAATGCGCGCGGCGTGCGCTGAACGTGTTCAGTTCGCGCGTCGATTTCCGCAGTCGTCTTCACTGCAGCGCGATGTTGCGCAATCGCCGTTGAACCGACACGTCTGCGCACGCGGAGTTTCACTCCGCTGACATCGCGCACTGCGTAGCGTGGCTGCGTCTGGGCTGGCCTGCGGTGTTCTGAGCTGCAGCCGGCCCAGCGTTCCCTCACCCCAGGAGCAAAGCAATGAGCGACATCAAGAAAGATCACAGCATCGGTGCAGGCACGGGCGCCGTCGGTGGCGCAGTGGCAGGCGCGGCAGTGGGTTCGGTCGCAGGCCCGGTGGGTAGCGTGGTCGGTGCGGTTGCCGGCGGCGTGATGGGCGCGAAAGCTGGCGATGCCATCGCCGAAGCCGTCAACCCGACTGAATACGTGAGCCATTTCGAGAAGAACTACCGCACCGCGCCGTACTACTCGGCCGGACGCGAGTGGAGCGACTACCAGCCGGCCTACCGCTACGGCTACGACACCTACGGCCAGTATCGCGGCCAGCGCTTCGAGGACGTCGAGGGCACGCTGGAACGCAACTGGAACGAAGCGAAGGCCAATTCGCGCCTGGGATGGGCGGAAGCCAAGGATGCGGTGCGCGACGGCTGGCACCACATCGAGCGCGCGATGCCGGGCGACGCGGACCGCGATGGGCGATGAGGGACTGCTTGCGAAGCGCAGCTTCGCGTCCCGAAGAGCGCCGGCCCTGCTTGGGCCGGCCGGACCGATGAGGGACTGCTTGCGAAGCGCAGCTTCGCGTCCCGAAGAGCGCCGGCCCTGCTTGGGCCGGCCGGACCGATGAGGGACTGCTTGCGAAGCGCAGCTTCGCGCTCGTTAGTACCCTTGCAACACGAACGGGCCGCGCAAGCGGCCCGTTTTTCCTGCCCATTCACTACCCTTGAACGGCGCCGGGCCTAGCGTGCCAGTCAGGCCCTGCGCATCTGGAGGTAGCCGATGAGCACCCTGAAGAAAGACCACATCCTCGGCGCGGGCAGCGCCGCGGTAGCGGGCGGCGCGACCGGTGCGGCGATCGGTGCCGTGATAGCGGGACCGGCTGGCCTGGCGGTCGGCGCGGTGGCGGGCGGCGCGCTCGGCGCGGTGTTGGGCAATCGCGCGGCCGAAGCAGCCGACACCCGCCTGGATCTGGGCCATTTCCAACAGATCCATCGCGAGATGCCGTATTTCATCGACGGCATGAAATGGGACGACTACGCCCCGGCGTATCGCTACGGCCTGGAAACGTACCGCACCCGTGGCGCGCAGCCGTTCGCCGAGGCCGAGCCGGAACTCGAGCAGGGCTGGGGCCGCGCGCGCGACGTGTCCCGGCTCACCTGGCTGCAGGCACGCAGCGCGGTGGAGCACGCCTGGCGTTCGCTCGACGAAACCTTGCACGCGAAAGGCATCTGAGCGTGCGGCGCCGATGGGACGGGCGCGCTGGCCGCAACCGTCCCACCAGCCCGGATCAAACCAGTTCGGGTTCGACTTCTTCCTTACCCGGTTCGTCCGCCGGCCACTGCGCGGCTTTCGCCAGTTCGGCCGTGGTCGCGGCCGCGGCGCGTTCCTTGGCCTGCAGGCAGGCGTTGCGCTTGTCCGGGCACTGGATCTGCATGTAGTCGGCGTCGTAGTCGAAGCGATCGACCAGGAAGTCGATGAAGGCGCGGACCTTGGGCGACTGCACGCGGCCGCGCGGGAACACTGCATTGAGCTCGTATTCCGGACCGGTCCACGCCGGCAGCACGCGGCGCAGGTAGCCGCGCTCGACGAACGGCTTGACCATCACGTCGTTGGCCAGCATCAGCCCTTCGCCACATAGCAGCGCCCCGCGCAGGCCGGCCGGATCGTTGGCGACGAACACCGGGTCGATCCGGTAGTCGACCAGGCCGTTGCCGTCGTTGAGCGACCAAACGAAGCTGCCGTTGCGCCGCTGCTTGCTCATCGCCAGCGAGCGGTGATGCTGCAGGTCGTCCGGATGCAGCGGTTCGCCGTGCTTGTCCAGATAGTCCACGCTGGCGAAGACCTGGGTGCGCAGCGTGGCGAGCTTGCGCGCGATGAAGGTGGAATCGGACAGCGGGCCGACGCGCAGGGCGATGTCGAGTTCCTTGTCGATGATGTCCAGGTTCTCGTTGGTGAGCAGCATCTCCACCCGCACTTCCGGGTGGCGCGCGTGGAACTCGCCCAGCAGCGGCGCGATCCGCTCGATGCCCAGCGAGTAAGGGGTGGTCAGGCGCAGCCAGCCGCGCGGGCCGCCCTGCAGCTGGCCGACCGCGCTTTCTGCTTCGTCGAGTTCGCGTGCGATGCGCTGGCAATGCTCGAAGTAGATGTTGCCCGCTTCGGTCAGGCCGAGCTTGCGGGTAGTGCGATGCAGGAGCTGGGCACCCAGACGGGTTTCCAGATCCTGCACCTTGCGGCTGACGGTCGTCTTGGGCAGGCGCAGCGAGCGCGCGGCGGCGATAAAGCTGCCCAGTTCGGCGACTTTGACGAAAACCAGGGTGTCGTTGAGATCGCGGGACATGGCGGGGGCGTCCGGCTGGGCCCGGCAATGCCGTGCGTGGAGCGCTGGCAGGTCGTCGGTCTGGAACCCCGGCGTGGTCGCGCGGCGCATGCCGGCGGCAACCCATCAACGGACTCGTGCACGCGGCAGTGCGCGGGCGGAAGGTGAGGAGATGAAGCGCCGATGGGGATTAGCCCATCTCGTGGACAATTATTCCCCGATTCAGCGGCTAATCAAGTGCCCTGGAAGCGCTTACCGTATGTGCCACCCCACACGTGAGCTGCACCATGCGTCCCTCCCTCCGCCATCACCTGCTCCGCGGCGCCCTGGTCGCCTTCCTGGCGCTGGACCTGCTGGGGCTGGTCGCTCTCCTTTACGATCAACTGTTTAGCGTCGAAACCCCCTACCTCTGGGTGATGTCCGGGGTGCTGGTGCTGGCCGCCTTGCCGATGCTGACCAAGCTGGCCGACTATCTGCTGGCCCCCCCTGGTGAGGGTGGAATCGGTACGTTTTCGGGAGGAAAAATCCCGTGATCGGGACAATCGGTAGTGCGGTCGTCGTGTTGGACGCGGCCGGCGTGATCGGTCGCGGCCTGGTCGCGGCCGCGCTCGACGCCGGCGCCCACGTGCTGGCGGTCGATCGCAGCCCGACAGCACTGGCCACGCTGGCAGGGCTGCACCCGCAGGCGTCATTGACCCTGCTGACCGGATCGGCGCAGGACGAACCCCAGGCACAGGCCCTGGCCACGGTATTGCGCGAGACGGGCCGGCCGCTGGCCGCGGTCCTCGCCACGTTCGACGCCGGCAAGCTGCGTGGACGCCTGCTCGACCAGACGGCCGCCACCACCTGTGCTGCGCTGAATGCTTCGCTGGAGCCCGGGCTCGCGGTGGTGCGCCATCTGCTGCCGCTGCTGGCCGAAGGCGGACGCGGCGGCAGCTTCGTGCTGATCGGTGGTCCGGGTGGCCGTCATCCCTGGGCCGGCTACGGTCAGCGCTCGGTGGCCGAGGCCGCGCTGCGCATGGTCGCGCGCGTGCTCCACTGCGAGGCGCGCGCGATCGGCGTGCGACTGCAATTGCTTTCGGTCGATACGCCCACCTGGGGTCTGCACGCCGGTCCGCCGCGCGCGCACTGGCCCAGTGCGCTGGAGATCGGCCAGCACGCGATCCGCTTGCTCGTGCCGGGCGGGCCCACCGACGCAGTCGTCGAATTCGCCGACCTTCCACGCATGCCCGAGGCGTCATCGCCCGACGGCGCGTCGCACAACCTGCAGTCCGCGCGCCGCCTGCTCGACGCGGCGACGCATTTGCGACGCCAGGAAGTGCCGTCGTGAGCGGCGTCGCCACCCTTTCGACCAGCGACGTCGTGCCTCGCACAGGAAACGGATAGCGAGACAGGACCACTGACACCACGCTGTCGGCATCGCAGGCGCACGCTGCAACCGGCGCATCCCCTACATCGAATGCAACAAGGACCCGCCCCCATGAACGTTCCGAATCCATCCATTGCCCGTCCGGGCCGCGGCACAGCGCTCCCGGCGCTCGCGCTGTCCATACTGGCCGCGGTGCTGATCGCCGCATGCAGCAGCGAGGCCGCACCCGCGGCGCCGCCGCCGCCGGAAGTCAGCGTGGCCGCCATCGCCGCCGAGCCGGTCCGGCAGTGGGATGCCTTCACCGGCCGCGTCAGCGCGGTGGAAACGGTGGAGTTGCGTCCGCGCGTGAGCGGCTATGTGCAGCGCGTGGCTTACAAGGAAGGTCAGGAGGTCAAGAAGGGCGATCTGCTGTTCGTGATCGATCCGCGTCCCTACCGCGCCGCGCTGGACCAGGCGCAGGCCCAGCTCGAACGCGCCCGCGCCGAAGCGCGGCTGGCGCAGACCCAGGACAAGCGCGCGCAGTCGCTGGTCGAGGCGAAAGCGATCTCGCGCGAAGAGTTCGAGACCCGCCGCTCCGCCACCGCGCAGGGCAATGCCGCGGTGCGTGCCGCCGAGGCCGCGGTCGCCGCCGCGCGCCTGGACCTGCAGTTCACCGAGGTGCGCGCGCCGATCGACGGACGCGCCGGACGCGCCGCCGTGACCGAGGGCAATCTTGCTCAGGCCGATGCGACCCTGCTGACCACGCTGGTGTCGCAGGATCCGGTGTTCGTGTACTTCGAAACCGACGAGCAGACCTACCTGCGCTATCAGGATCTCGCGCGCAAGGGCGAGCGCAACGGCTCGCGCAACCCGGTGCGGGTGGGCCTGGCCAACGAAACCGGCTATCCGCACGCGGGCACGCTCGACTTCGTCGACAACCAGGTCGACCCTGCCACCGGCACCATCCGCGCGCGCGCCGTGTTGCGCAATCCGGACCGCGCGTTCACGCCCGGCCTGTTCGCGCGGGTGGAGCTCGAGGGCAGCGGCGAGTTCCGCGCGCTGATGGTCGACGAAAAGGCGGTGCTCACCGACCAGGACCGCAAATACGTCTACATCGTGGGCGCCGGCAACAAGGCCGAGCGGCGCGACGTGGTGCTCGGCGCCAGCATCGACGGCCTGCGCGTGGTGCAGTCGGGGCTCAAGCCGGGCGACAAGGTGGTCGTCGGCGGCGTGCAGAAGGTGTTCTTCCCCGGCATGCCGGTGACGCCGAAACAGGTCGCGATGCGCCCGGCCAAGCCCGGCACGCCCGTGGCCGTGGCTGGAGCGAAGTAACCGCTCTCCGTTTTCCGCCGTCGCCGGTCCCTCGACCCCCCTCTCCCATAGGGGCCGGCGCGGCTTTTTCTTCTTCCGGTTCCGGCGCGGTCAAGGCGCGCCCACCACCCAAGGATGCACGCGATGGACTTCTCCAAATTCTTCATCGACCGGCCGATCTTCGCCGCGGTGCTGTCGATCGTGATCTTCGCCGCCGGCCTGATCTCGATCCCGCTGCTGCCGGTCGGCGAATACCCCGACGTCGTGCCGCCTTCGGTGGTGGTGCGCACGGTCTACCCCGGCGCCAACCCCAAGGTGATCGCCGAGACCGTGGCCACGCCGCTGGAGGAATCGATCCGCGGCGTGGAAGGCCTGATGTACATGAAGTCGGTGGCGAGTTCCGACGGCGTGCTCACCACCACGGTCACCTTCGCCGCGGATGTCGACGCCGACGAGGCCACGGTGCGGGTGCAGAACCGGGTCAGCCAGGCGCTGGCGCGCCTTCCCGAGGACGTGCGCCGCCAGGGCGTGACCACGCAGAAGCAATCGCCGGTGTTCCTGATGGTGGTGCATCTGGTCTCGCCCTCGGGCAAGTACGACACGCTGTACCTGCGCAACTACCTGCGCCTGCACATCAAGGACCAGCTGGCCGGCATTCCCGGCGTGGGCGACGCGCAGCCCTTCGGCGGCGGCGACTACGCGATGCGGCTGTGGCTCGACCCGGACAAGGTCGCCGCGCGCGGCATGACCGCCGGCGACGTGGTGCGCGCAGTGCGCGAGCAGAACATCCAGGTGTCGGCCGGCCAGCTCGGCGCCGAGCCGATGCCGGGCGGCAGCGATTTCCTGACCCCGATCAACGCCCGCGGCCGGCTGGCGACCACCGAGGAATTCGGCAACATCGTGCTCAAGAGCGGCGAAGGCGGAGAAGTGGTGCGCCTGTCCGACGTGGCGCGCATCGAGCTGGCCGCCGGCGACTACACCATGCGCGCGCGACTGGACGGCGAGAACGCCGCGGCGATCGGTATCTTCCAGGCGCCCGGCGCCAATGCGCTGGAGATCCGCGACGAGGTGATCCGGCGCATGGACGAGGCTGCCAAGCGTTTCCCGCCCGGCATCGAGTACAAGTCGATCTACGACACCACGGTCTTCGTGCGCGATTCGATCAAATCGGTGATCACCACGCTGCTGGAGGCCACCTTGCTGGTGGTGCTGGTCGTGATCCTGTTCCTGCAGACCTGGCGGGCGTCGATCATTCCCCTGATCGCGGTACCGGTGTCGGTGATCGGCACGTTCGCCGCGCTGTACCTGCTCGGCTTCTCGATCAACACCCTGACCCTGTTCGGACTGGTGCTGGCCATCGGCATCGTGGTCGACGATGCGATCGTGGTGGTCGAGAACGTCGAGCGTCACATCGAGCAGGGCGCCACGCCGCTGCAGGCCTCGCACCTGGCGATGAAGGAAGTCTCCGGGCCGATCATCGCCATCGCTCTGGTGCTGTGCGCGGTGTTCGTGCCGATGGCGTTCCTGTCCGGTGTGACCGGCCAGTTCTACAAGCAGTTCGCGGTGACCATCGCCATCTCCACCGTGATTTCGGCGATCAATTCGCTGACGCTCTCCCCGGCGCTGGCGGCGCGGCTGCTCAAGCCGCACGACGCGCCCAAGGACCGTCTGACCAGAATGATCGACCGCGGCTTCGGTTGGCTGTTCCGCCCGTTCAACCGGTTCTTCAATCGCAACGCGCAGCGCTACGAGCGCGGTGTGTCGAAATCGCTGGGCCGTCGTGGCTTCGTGTTCGCGATCTATGCCGGCCTGCTGCTGGCCACCGGGCTGATGTTCCAGGTGGTGCCGCGCGGCTTCATCCCGGTGCAGGACAAGGGATACATCATCGCCGGCGTCAAGATGCCCGAAGGCGCGTCGATCGAGCGCACCGACGCGGCGTTGAAGAAGATCGGCGCGATGGCGATGGAGATCGAGGGGACCCAGAACGATGTCGCGTTCCCCGGTTTCAACCCGCTGCAATTCATCAACACGCCCAACTACGGCGTCACCTTCATCAACCTCAAGCCATTCGGCGAGCGCGACCGCAGCGCGACCGAGATCAACGCCGAGCTGGCGGGCAAGATCCACGGCATCCAGGAAGGCTTCGCGTTCTCGCTGCTGCCACCACCGATCCAGGGGCTGGGCAACGGTTCGGGCTATTCGGCCTTCATCGAGGACCGCGGCAACCTTGGTTACGGCGCGCTGCAGAGCGCGGTGCAGGCCTTCCAGGGTGCGGGCGCGCAGACGCCGGGGTTGGGCTTCATCAACTCCAGCTACCAGGCCAACATGCCGCAGCTCGATGCCGAGGTCGACCGCACCAAAGCCAAGGCCCAGGGCGTGCCGCTGACCGAGCTGTTCGACACGCTGCAGACCTATCTGGGATCGTCCTACGTCAACGACTTCAACCTGTTCGGCCGCACCTGGCAGGTGATCGCCCAGGCCGACGGGCCGTTCCGCGACAACGTCGAGGACATCGCCAACCTGCGCACCCGCAACCTCAACGGCGAGATGGTGCCGATCGGCAGCATGGTGAAGGTGACCGAGGCGTTCGGGCCCGATCCGGTGATCCGCTACAACGGTTACACGGCCGCGGATCTGCTCGGCGAGGCCGACCCGAACGTGCTGTCTTCGGCGCAGGCGATGGAGAAGATCGAGGAGATCGCGCAGCAGGTGCTGCCCAACGGCATGGAGATCGAGTGGACCGACCTGAGCTACCAGCAGGCGACCCAGGGCAATGCGGCGCTGGTGGTCTTCCCGCTGGCGGTGCTGCTGGCCTTCCTGGTGCTGGCGGCGCTGTACGAAAGCTGGACCCTGCCGCTGGCGGTGATCCTGATCGTGCCGATGTGCATGCTGGCCGCCTTGATCGGCGTGAACCTGACCGGCGACAACAACGTGTTCGTGCAGGTCGGTTTGGTGGTGCTGATGGGCCTGGCGTGCAAGAACGCGATCCTGATCGTGGAATTCGCGCGCGAACTGGAACTGCAGGGCAAGAGCACCGTGGAAGCGGCGCTGGAAGCCTGCCGCCTGCGCCTGCGCCCGATCGTGATGACCTCGATCGCGTTCATCGCCGGCACCGTGCCGCTGGTTCTCTCGCACGGCGCCGGCGCCGAGATCCGCCAGGCGACCGGCATCACCGTGTTCTCGGGGATGCTCGGCGTCACCCTGTTCGGCCTGTTCCTGACGCCGGTGTTCTACGTCGCCCTGCGCAAGCTGGCCAAGCGCCCGCTGGTGCGGCACGACGACCACGCAGCGGAGACGGTGCATGCCTGAGTCCGCACCCCGCATTCCCACACACGAGGATATCCGCAGGGCGATCGGCGGCGGCGCGACCGGACACGGCCGCGCCACGCCGGAACCTTCCGCCTCGTCCCCCCTACAGGAATCCCCCATGAACCAACCCCAAGAGAAGATCGCGCTGGTCACCGGCGCCACCCGCGGCATCGGCCTGGAAACCGTGCGCCAGCTGGCGCAGGAAGGCGTGCGCACCCTGCTGGCCGGTCGCGATGGCGAACGCACCGCAAAGGCCGCGCAGGAACTGCAGGACGAGGGCTTGCCGGTCGAGGCGCTGACGCTGGACGTAACCGACGGCGCCAGCATCGCCGCGGCCGCGGACGAGGTCGCACGCCGCCACGGTCGGCTCGACATCCTGATCAACAACGCGGGGATCGCGCGCGACGAGATCGGCAAGAAGCCCTCGGAGCAGCTGCTCGACACCTGGCGCGAGACCTTCGACACCAATCTGTTCGGTGTGGTCGCCACCACCCAGGCGTTCCTGCCGCTGCTGGGCAAGGCGCCGGCCGCGCGCATCGTCAACGTGTCCAGCATCCTCGGCTCGCTGGCGCTGCACAGCGATCCGGCCTCGCCGATTTACGATTTCAAGATTCCGGCCTACAACGCCTCCAAGAGCGCGCTCAATGCCTGGACCGTGAACCTGGCCCACGAGCTGCGCGGCACTCCGATCACGGTCAATGCCGTACACCCGGGCTATGTGCGCACCGACATGAACAAGGGCGAAGGCGAACTGGAAGTGGCCGACGGCGCACGCAGCAGCGTGCAGATGGCGCTGCACGATGGCGATCATGCCAACGGCAGTTTCACCCACCTCGGAGAAGCGCTGCCATGGTGATTCGGACACTGGCGATCAGCACGCTGGCCGCCGCGCTGGCCGCGTGCGCGGTCGGGCCGGACTACGTGCGGCCCATGCCGTACGCGCCGGAGAATTTCGTGCGTGCCGAGGCGACGGCATCGACCCCGGCGGCCGCGACTCCGGCCACGACCCCGGCAGGTACCGCCGATGTGACCGCAGGCGACGCCGAATTCTGGCGCGGCTTCGGCGACGCGCAGCTGACCGGCCTGGTCGAGGACGCGCTGTCCTACAACCACGATCTGAAGATCGCGTTGGCCCGTTACGACCGCGCCAATGCGCTGCTGCGCGGCGCGAAGTACGACTACTTCCCCACCATCACCGCTAGCGGCGAAGCCAGCGATTCGCGCCTGTCCACCGACCAGGCGGCCGGCGGACCGCGGGATGGCGAAAGCTACAGCGCCGGCATCGATGCGGTGTGGGAACTGGATCTGTTCGGCCGCATCCGCCGTGGCGTGGAAGCCAATCGCGCCGAAGCCGCGGCCAGTGCCGCCGACCTGCAGGCGCTGCAGGTCGCGGTGGTAGGCGAAGTCGCGCGCACCTACGTGGAACTGCGCGGCCTGCAGGAACGCCTGCGCGTAGCGCGCGAGAACGCCGAGAACCAGCGCGAAACCCTACGCCTGGTGCAGGCGCGTCTGGACGCCGGCCGCGGCACCGAATTCGACAGCGCGCGCGCACGCGCCCAGCTGGAAAGCACCCAATCGCGGGTACCCGCGCTGGAAGCGGCGGTCGCGGTGGCCATGCACCGGCTCGCGGTACTGACCGGCCGCACGCCCGATGCGCTGGTCGCGCAGCTGGAGCCGCTGCAGCCCCTGCCTGCATTGCCGACGAAGCTCGATCCCGGCACCCCGGGCGATCTGCTGCGCCGCCGGCCCGACATCGCTGTGGCCGAACAGCGTCTGCACGCGGCCACCGCGCGCATCGGCGTGGCCACCGCAGACCTGTTCCCGCGCTTCACCCTGGGCGGGTTGCTCGGCAGCCAGGCGATCGACAGCGGCGACCTGTTCGAAGGCGGCAGCGAGACGCGATTCGTGGCGCTGGGCATCGACTGGTCATTCCTCGACATCGGCCGTGTGCGAGCGCGCATCGCCGCAGCCGACGCCGATGCCGAAGGCGAGCTCGCCAGCTACCGGCAGTCGGTATTGCTGGCGCTGGAGGACACCGAGAACGCGCTGGTGCGTTACGCCCGCGCGCGCCGCGAGGACGGACATCTCGAGCGCGCCGCGATCGACAGCGCGCAGGCCGCGCGTCTGGCCCGTCTGCGCTTCGACGCCGGCGCCGCCGACCTGCTGGAAGTGCTGGACGCCGAACGCACCCAGCTGCAGGCACAGGATGCGTTCGCCGATGCACGCACCCGCAGCGTAGCTGGCGCGATCGGCGTATACAAGGCGCTCGCGGGCGGCTGGCCGCAGCGCATGCCGGTACGCGAAAAGCTGGCCGATGCGCGATGAAAACCAGAACGCCCCCAAGACGCCACCAAGACGCCGCCCCCCCCCCTTCATCCCCGTATGACCTAAGACCCGATCAGTCGATGCAAGACTCGCCCGCCCTGAACTTCGCCGCCGTGCTGTGCAGTGATGGACCGCATCCGGCGCTGCCTGAAGCGCAGCGGATCTTCGCCCCGTTCATCGGCAGCTGGGACCTGATCGTGCGCTGGTTCGATGCGCAAGGCGAGCGCGCGCGCGAGGAGCGTGGCGAATGGCATTTCGCCTGGGTGCTGGAAGGCCGCGCGATCCAGGACGTGTGGATCGTGCCGCAGCGCGATGAGCGCGCGGTACGTCCGGAGGCCGGGGAGTACGGCACCAGCCTGCGCTTCTACGACCGTGACATCGACGCCTGGCGTTCCACCTGGATCGGACCTTTCCATCGCTACCTGCGTCGCTTCACTGCACGGCGCGCGGGCGACGAAGTGGTGCTCGAAACGCTCGAAGACGAAGCGCCGCCGCCGATGCGCTGGATCTTCTTCGACATCCAGGCCGATGCTTTCCGTTGGCGCAACGAGGTTCTCGACAACGGCCGCTGGCGGGTGCAGCAGACCTTCGATGCAACGCGGCGACCCGGCCACGGTTGAGGCGCCGCCAGCATCCGGATTCCTGCAGAGCCGACCTGCCAGGCCCGGCACACAAATCGCAAAAGCAAACATCAAGGAGTACTCGACATGCACGCGCTCATCGTTGTCGCGCATCCCGATCCCGATTCGCTCAGCCACAGCGTTGCTGCGCATGTTGCCGAGGGCGTGTCCCTGTCCGGTCATGACAATACCTTCGAATTCGCGGACCTCATGTCGGAAGGTTTCGACCCGAGGTTCACCGCGTCCGACATTGCCGTTCATCGCACGCTGGCTCCGCCCTCCGCCGATGTCGCGGCCGAGCAGGCGAGGATCGACCGCGCCGACGCCCTCGTGCTGGTCTATCCCGTCTACTGGTGGTCGATGCCGGGTCTCTTGAAGGGATGGATCGATCGTGTGTTTGCCAATGGTTGGGCTTACGACGAAGGCCCGGATACGAAACTGGTGAAGAAACTCCACCACCTGCGGGTTCATCTCGTCGCCGTCGCAGGCGCCGATGTGCGGACGTATGCGCGACATGGCTATTTTGGCGCGATGAAGACGCAGATCGACCACGGGATCTTCGATTACTGCGGTGCGCGCGTCGTGACCTCCGAACTCATGTTCGATTCGCAGACCCAAGATCCTGTTGCTCATCTGGACGCCGCTCGCGCCATTGGACGCAATCTTTTCAATGCTTCCGGGCGATCTGACATGGCAGCAGCAGCATGAGTACATCCCACGTCGCGAACGATGGCGTCAACCGCCGCATCGTCCTCGCCAGGCGGCCGCGCGGACTGCCCACGCCCGCGGACTTCCGCCTGGAACAGGCCGACGTACCCGAACCCGGCGAGGGGCAGGTGCTGCTGCGCACGCTGTTCCTTTCGCTCGATCCCTACATGCGCAACCTGATGGACGAGGTCGCGCCGGTCTACGCGCGCCGGATGGAGGTGGGCTCACCGATGGTCGGCGGCACCGTCGGGCGTGTCGTCGCCTCGCGGCATCCGCGCTTTCGCGAAGGCGACCTGGTGCTCGGCAACGCCGGCTGGCAGGACTACGCACTGTCGGACGGCAGCGACTTGATGTCCGTTGAAGGCATCGACCCGCCGTCGTTCGTGCTGGGCGGACTCGGGATGCCGGGGTTCACCGCGCACGTGGGTCTGCTCGACATCGGTCAGCCGAAGGCGGGCGAGACGGTGGTGGTGGCTGCCGCCACCGGCGCGGTCGGTGCAGTGGTCGGCCAGATCGCCAGGCTCAAAGGCGCGCGCGCGGTCGGCATCGCCGGCGGCGCCGACAAATGCCGTTACGCGGTCGAGTCGCTCGGGTTCGATGTCTGCCTCGACCGCAACGCCGCCGACCTGGCGGAACGTCTCGCCGAGGCCTGCCCGCAGGGGATCGATGTCTATTTCGAGAACGTCGGCGGCGCGGTGTTCGATGCGGTGCTGCCGCTACTCAACATCGGCGCGCGCGTGCCGGTGTGCGGGATCATCGCGCACTACAACGACCAGCGCCTGCCGCCCGGCCCGGACCGCCTGCCGCTGCTGCAGGCCACGCTCCTGCAGAAACGGATCCGTATGCAGGGCTTCATCATCCTCGACCACTACGGCGAGCGCTTCGACGCATTCCGCCGCGAGATGGGCGAGTGGCTGCGCACCGGGTGCGTGCAGCTGCGCGAGGACCGCGTCGACGGGCTTGAGAACGCACCGGGCGCGTTCATCGGCCTGCTCGAAGGCCGCAACTTCGGCAAGCTCGTGGTGCGGGTGTCCGATGATTGAAAGCGCGAACTCGCACGGCGACGTGACGCCGGCCTCTGCAACACACGCGGAACGCCAGCCATGAACGCGTGGTGGCTGCTCGGTGCCGCCGGTGCGCTGGAAATCGTGATGGCGCTGGCGCTGAAGGCTTCCCAGGGGTGGACCCGCCCGTGGCCCAGCGCGATCGGACTGATCGCGGCGATCGCCAGTCTGTTGCTGCTGACCCAGGCCATGCGCCACCTGCCCGCCGGCACCGCGTATGCAGTGTGGACCGGCATCGGCGGCGTGGGCGTGGCGGTGCTCGGCATCTTCGTCTTCGGCGACAGCGCCTCGCCGCTGCGGCTGCTGTGCATCGCCCTGATCGTGGCGGGCATCGCGGGGCTGCGGCTGCTGGATGCGTAATCGTGGCGAGCGCGCCGCGCTTGCGTAGCCGCTCCTTCCACCCCCGTTCCTCAATCCTGGAGACATCATGGAATACCGCTTTCTCGGAAACTCGGGATTCAAGGTGCCGGTGCTTGGTTTTGGCGCCGGTACCTTTGGTGGCAAAGGGCCGCTGTTCAGCGCATGGGGCGATACCGGTATCGCGCAGGCGCGGCGCCTGGTCGATCTGTGCCTGGACGCCGGCGCCAACCTGTTCGACACGGCCGATGTGTATTCCGACGGCGCGTCCGAGGAGATCCTTGGTGCGGCGATCGAGGGCCGGCGCGATGCGGTGATCGTGTCGACCAAGCTCACGCTGCGTGCCGGCGACGGCCCCAACGACATCGGCGCTTCGCGCCATCACCTGATCGCCGGCGTGGAGCGCGCGCTGCGCCGGCTGCGCACCGACTACATCGACCTGCTGCAGCTGCACCACTTCGATGCGCGCACCCCGGTCGAGGATGTGATGTCGACGCTCGACGATCTGGTGCGCGCCGGCAAGGTGCGTTACCTGGGCGCGTCCAACTTCTCCGGCTGGCAGCTGATGAAATCGCAGGCCGTCGCCGCGTACCGCGGCACCGCGCGCTTCGTCGCGCACCAGGCCTACTATTCGCTGATCGGCCGCGATTACGAATGGGAGCTGATGCCGCTCGCCCTCGATCAGGGCATCGGCGCCGTCGTCTGGAGTCCGCTTGGTTGGGGCCGGTTGACGGGAAAGCTGCGTCGCGGCCAGCCGCTGCCCGCAGGCAGCCGCCTGCACGAAACCGCCGGCTTCGCGCCGCCGGTGGATGAGGAGCGCCTGTACCGGGTGGTCGACGCGCTGGATGTCGTCGCCGCCCAGACCGGCAAGAGCGTGCCCCAGATCGCATTGAACTGGCTGCTGCAACGGCCGACGGTGTCGACCGTACTCATCGGTGCGCGCGACGAGGCGCAGCTGCGGCAGAACCTGGAAGCGGCCGGCTGGGCGCTGGACCCGGCGCAGCTGGCGATGCTCGACGAAGCCAGCCGGGTCACGCCGCCGTACCCGTACTACCCGTACTGGAACGGCCAGTTTTCCGAACGCACGCCGCCGCCGGTGTAGGCGCGGGAGATCGCGTCCGCGACCCGTGACCATCGAGGAGCAGATCATGTCGACCGAATACAAGGGCAGCTGCCTGTGCGGCCAGGTCCGCTATTTGGTCGCCGGCCCGATCGAGGACGTCTCCCACTGTCATTGCTCGATGTGTCGCAAGGCGCATGGCGCGGCCTTCGCCACCTACGCCAACGTGCCGGCGGCCGCGCATCGTTTCGTGCAGGGCGGGGAACGGTTGCGGGTGTTCAATTCATCCGGCCATACGGAGCGGGTCTTCTGCTCCGTGTGCGGTTCGCCCATGCTTTGGCGCAACCCGGTCGAGTTCCCCGGGATCGCGTCTTTCCCCCTCGGCAGCCTGGACACTCCATTCCGCCCACCGGTCGAGCGCCATATCTTCGTCGGATCCAAGGCGGTGTGGCACCAGATCAGCGACGCCTGGCCCCAATCGCAATAGCGCCTGCAGCGGATCGCGCACAATTCCGGCCGGCCGCTCCATCTCACTGACCAGCATGAACACGACTATCGCCTTCAGGCCGTACACGCACGCCGATCGGGAGGCCTGTCTCGAGCTGTTCGATGAAAACTGTCCTGAGTTCTTTGCGCCGAACGAACGCGATGACTACGCGAACTTCCTCGATGCCGAGCCGGAAGGGTATGAAGCATGCATCGTCGGCGACCGGATTGCAGGGGCTTTCGGCCTCATTGCCGGCAATGCGCGGCGCATGCATCTGAACTGGATCCTGCTCGATCCGAAGTTCCAGGGGCTAGGCATCGGCTCGGCCATCATGGGCCGGATCACGACCCTGGCGATGGCTGCGGGAATCCACGTCGTCGATATCGCCGCCAGCCACAAGTCCGCGTCATTCTTCGCGAAGTTCGGGGCGGTTGCGACAGCGACGACCCACGATGGATGGGGGCCCGGCATGCATCGTGTGGACATGGAACTCAGGGCGGGGAAGCCCGACGCTTCATTCGAACCCGCGCCGATCCGCGACCGCCACGACTGACACACGATGCACTGAGGATGCCGCAATGGGCCGGGCGATTGCATCGATTCGATTGTTCCAACATAATCGAAATATGGATACGACCCACGCTGTGACCGCACTCGGGGCCTTGGCCAATGGCTCCCGGCTGTCGGTGTTCCGACACCTGATCGCACTGGGCCCGGAAGGGGCCTTCCCCAGTGACGTCGCCGGGACATTCGATCTTCCCGGGGCGACCCTGTCCTTCCATCTGAAGACGCTGCTGCATGCCGGCCTGATCGAGGCCGAGCCGCAGGGCCGCAACATCCGCTACCGGGCGAACTTCGCGCAGATGCAGGATCTGGTCGATTTCCTGACCAAGAACTGCTGCGGCGGCGACCTGTCCAGATGCGTGCCCGCGTCCGGCAAGCGGCTGACGACCGCGGGCATGCGCACCAGATCCGCGCGAGCCCGTTGATCCATGTTCATCGGCATCCGTCTCGCTCGCGCCGGTGGATCAATGAAAGTTCCGCCGTCCGATCCTCTCGGTATTCTCCACGGACACACCACATGACCATCCGAGTTGGCATCAACGGCTTCGGCCGCATGGGCCGTCTCACCCTGCGTGCGGCCTGGGGCAATCCCGATATACAGTTCGTGCAGATCAACGATCCGGCCGGCGATGCCGCCATGCTCGCGCATCTGCTGAACTTCGATTCGGTGCACGGCCGCTGGGAACATGAGGCAACCGCCGACGGCGATGCCCTGGTGATCGACGGTCAGCGCATTCCGGTGACGCGCAACAAGGACATCGTGGCAACCGACTGGTCGGGCTGCGATGTCGTGGTGGAAGCCTCGGGCAAGTTCCGCAAGCCCGATGTGCTGCAGCCGTACCTGGATCAGGGGGTCGGGCGGGTCGTGGTGACGGCGCCGGTCAAGTCGCAAGGCGCGCTCGATATCGTGATGGGCGTGAACCACCGGCGCTTCGATCCCGCGCAGCACCGGATCGTCTCGGCGGCATCGTGCACCACCAACTGCTTCGCGCCGCTGGTCAAGGTCATCCACGAGAAGCTCGGCATCCGCCACGGCAGCCTGACCACGATCCATAGCCTGACCAACACCCAGGTGATCGTGGATGCGCCGCACAAGGATCTACGCCGCGCGCGGTCCTGCGGCAGCAGCCTGATTCCGACCTCGACCGGATCGGCCACAGCGATCGCCGAAATCTTCCCGGAACTCAGGGGGCGGCTGAACGGCCACGCCGTCCGGGTGCCGCTCACCAACGCCTCGCTGACCGATTGCGTGTTCGAAGTCGAGCGCGCCACCACCGTCGAAGAGGTTAACAGCCTGCTGCGGGCCGCCGCCGAAGGCGAACTCGATGGCATCCTGGGCTATGAGACGCGCCCGCTGGTGTCGATCGACTTCCTGCACGACCCGCGCTCCAGCATCATCGATGCACTGTCCACGTTGGTGATCAACGGCACCCAGGTCAAGCTCTACGCCTGGTACGACAACGAGTGGGGCTACGTGAACCGCACCGCCGAACTCGTGCAGCTGGTCGGCAACGCACCCCGGTAACACCGTCATGCTCGCGCGCCTGTCGCCGGACGTCCGCCAGTACCTGGTCATCACCGGCAACTACTGGGCGTTCACCCTGACCGACGGCGCGCTGCGCATGCTCGTGGTGCTGCACTTCCACGAGCTCGGATACAGCCCGCTGCAGGTCGCCTTGCTCTTCCTGTTCTACGAGATCTTCGGGGTCATCACCAATCTCGTCGGCGGCTGGCTGGGAGCGCGCATCGGGCTCAACCGGACCATGAACATCGGCCTGGGGCTGCAGGTGGCCGCGCTGTCGATGCTGCTGGTGCCGACGGCATGGCTGACAGTGCCCTGGGTGATGTCGGCGCAGGCGTTGTCGGGCGTCGCCAAGGACCTCAACAAGATGAGCGCCAAGAGCAGCATCAAGCTGCTGGTGCCGGGGGACCGGCAGAGTGCCCTGTATCGCTGGGTGGCGGCGCTGACCGGCTCCAAGAATGCGTTGAAGGGCGTGGGCTTCTTCCTCGGCGGTGCGTTGCTGACGGCGATCGGGTTCAGGTGGTCGGTGGCTGCGATGGCGATCGGGCTGGCGCTCGTCTGGCTCCTCAGCCTGCTGTTGCTGAAGCGCGATCTCGGCAAGGCCAGGAACAAGCCGAAGTTTCGCGACCTGCTGTCCAAGAGCCGCGCCATCAATCTGCTTTCGGCGGCGCGGCTGTTCCTGTTCGGCGCCCGCGATGTCTGGTTCGTCGTGGCGCTGCCCGTGTTCCTGGCGCAGTCGCTGGGCTGGGACTTCTGGCAGGTGGGCGGCTTTCTCGCCGCATGGGTCATCGGCTACGGCCTCGTGCAGTCGATTGCGCCGTACTTCACCGGTCGGCGCAGCGGCAGGGTGCCGGACGGCCGCACCGCCTTCCTGTGGGCGGTGGCGTTGGCGGTGATTCCGGCCGCAATGGCCAGTGCGCTGGTGCAGGGACAGTCACCGCAGTACGTGCTCATCGCAGGGTTGGCCGTCTTCGGCGTGCTGTTCGCCGTCAACTCGTCGCTGCACAGCTATCTGATCGTGAGCTATGCGGCGGAGGACGGCGTCTCGCTGGATGTCGGCTTCTACTACATGGCCAATGCGCTGGGTCGCCTGCTGGGCACGATCCTGTCGGGCTGGATCTTCCAGGTGGCGGGCCTCGGCGCCTGCCTCACGATTTCGGCAGCCCTGGTGGCTGCTGCGGCAATCGTTTCGATCGCACTTCCACGCCACAAGATCACGGGGCTCGAATCCGCCGGATCGCAGCCGCCCGGTGGAAGCGGCCGCTAGCTGGTCAGGAACTGCAGACGGCTCGATAATCGCACCCGTTGCACGCCAACGTCTGGGCCGAGCGGGGATCGATGACGCACCGACTGTTCGTTTACGGCACGCTGGCGCCGGGCCGGCCCAATGCACACGTGTTGGCGAATGTCCTGGGCGAATGGGAAGCAGCGACCGTGGCCGGAAGATTGTTCCAGCAAGGCTGGGGCGCGGCCGCGGGCTATCCGGGGATCGTCCTCGATCAACAGGGCGAAGCAGTCGAGGGTTTCCTCTTCAGCTCGCAGCACCTGTCCGGACACTGGGCCAGGCTCGACGCGTTCGAGGGTGAAGGCTATGAGCGCGTGTTGACCACGGCGAAGCGCAAGGACGGCACGGTGGTGGATGCGTACATCTACGCGCTCAGCCGGAGCGGCTTGCCGCCTGGTGCGGCAGGCGGCTGATCGTTCGCTGAGAGTTTGGTGACTTTGCCGGCTTGAACGAATCGTTGGAGCACTCGCAGGGTTAGAGCGAGTGCGCCGCTGTGACAAGCAGCCCGCCAATGATGGCGAGATTGGATTGCCAGGTGCCGGTCGCGTTGGCACGCGCCGGTTCCTCCATGTCCCAGAAGTTGAGCAGCAGCACCGAAGCCGCGATGGTGAAGGCGGCTAACCCCAGGGCGGCCCAAGCCGGACGAAAGCCGAAGATCAGTGCCAGGCCTGCCACGATCTCGAACGCCGTACCGGAAAGCAGCACGAGTCTGGCCGCAGGGACACCGCGCGCGGCGATTGCCTGGGTGACCGGCGCAAGGATGAAGAAGTGGCGAACACCGGCAACCACGAACAGGCCGCCCAATAGCAGGCGGCCCGCGAACCACAGGATTGCTTGAGCCTCAGGTTGCATGATTCCTCAGCCCTCCGATCCCGGATCAAGTCGGGCCGCAAGGCGGCATCGGCTTGAATGATTTGTCAGCCTGTACCGCGCAACGCATCCTCTCGGCGTTGCGTGCGGAAGCCAAGAACGCCCAGCAGCAATACGATGGCAGACAACGACAGGGACGCCAAGGTAACGGTGGCCTCGCTTCCCTCGACGGGCAGCCCGAGCGCCCGGGTCAGCACGGAAGCATCGTAAAGGGTCGCAGCGGCCAACGCGGCGCCAGCAGCGACGAGACATGCAGAGCCAAGCTTCTTCATGGTCTTTCCTCCGGAACCCAGTGGTGGTTTATGCGGTTAACCTCAGAACCAAGCCGGAGTGACGCCGGTGAAAAGGAAAAACAGCGCGCGCTTCATCAGCTAGGCCTGGCTTGGCGTAAGGTCGGGAAAACCTAAATCCAACCAACCCTGCCTGGCTATCCCACCGCGACGAAATGGCCCGAACGGCAGACGAAATGGGGAATTTGGGGACGAGCAATTGGCATGCGGTCAATCGCCCGAACCAATCCGGGCCACGAAGCGGCTTCGGCTCGACTGGATTGCCGGCGGCAGCTTACCCGCGCGGCGACAGGGGGCGTTTTGGAAGGCCCGGATCCATATGATCCCAGGGTTGGGCGCTGGATACGTAGAAGTCGAGGCTGGGTTGGTACAAGGACGGGTCGTCCAGCGAACCGGGACGTATCCCGAACAAGCCGGGGATTGCCTCGAGTTTCAAGAAGAGTTGCGTCCCGCAGTTCTGGCAGAAGCCACGCTCGATAGCGTTGCCGCTGTCCCCTTTCGAGACGAAGAACTTGGGCGTGCCGGTGATGCTCACGGTGCCCATTGGGAACATCATGACCGGCGCGTAGGGACCGCCAGAAGCGCGCTGACAATCCGTGCAATGGCAGTTCCCGCCGAATGCAGCGTCGGCATCCGTTGCATAGCGCACGTTGCCGCAAAGACATCCACCCGAATACGCCATGCGCGATGCTCCGTCCGAAGATGCCTGATGCCTGATTGCGCCGCGCCCTGAAGTGGCTCCGGCTTGAGTGGAGGCGTCAGGGTGCGATCCGCCGCACCCACGGCACGACCGTCTCACCGTCGCTGTCGACCAACGCCTGGCCGCTCGAGAAACCCAGACGCGATACCACCCTGGAAGACGCCACGTTGTCAGGGAGTATATGGGCAACCACCTGTTGTACGAGCCCAGTCGAGGCTGCCAGCTGCAGCAAGCGCTCGACAGCCGCGGTCGCAACCCCTCGGCCTCTCTCGCTCCGGGCAACGCCGTAACTGATCTCCACCGTGCCATTGACCGGCGCAGTCTTGAATCCGCACCCGCCTAGAACCGACTGACGGGCCTCGGACACCACCAGGAACGGGACACACCAGAAGGGCGGTGTGCCGAGTTCCAGCTGGGTCAGCGCGCGAGTCGCCACCTTGGCAGGCGGCAGCGCGCCGTCTGGAATCGCCATCGCGCCAAGGTCGACAGCCTCGGACGCGGCAAGGCGGCGCAAGTTGGGAAGATCGACGGGTATGAGCGCGATGCTCTCCGGATCTGCGACCTGTGACATAGGTTTCTCGCACCCACTGCGAAGCGGTTCCGGCTCGGGAAACTGTTCGGCGTACGCGACCAGTCTGCAAGCCTGACCTTACCGCTTGCGGCTGTCGTAATAATGATTATCTCCCCCATCCAGGTACTCGTCGACCAAGACGAGCCCTGCATTCGAAATGAGATCTTTGTAGGTATCCGCTCCTAACGACAACGACTGCTGGCCGGTCAGTACGTCCTTCCAGATACAGGCTTCTGCCGGTGATGTGAACAGAAAACGTCCACCGGAGCTCAATGTCTGAGCGATCCGACGAATGAGCCTGTCCTGCACGTCGGCCGGCAGCAGAAACATCAACCCAACCGCAACGATGGCGTCGAATTTTCGACCGAAGAAACTTGAGTCCTCGACCGCTTCACAAACCACGTGCGCGCGAGGAAAACGGTCACGAAACATGGCGGCCAGAGTCGGCGAGGAATCCACGCCATAGACGTCGAATCCGTCGTCCATCAATGCCGCCGAAATCGGCGCGCCATGACCGCAACCGAGATCGAGAATCGATGCCCCGGGGCTGAGCGATCTGGCCCACGCCCGGATCGTTGCGGCGCCGATGCCTGACTGCCCGCGGCGCGCCACGAACTCGGAGGCGACAGACTCATAGCCGTTCGACGGATCGTGATCGGGCATGGCCATCATCGATATCCTGCGTCCTCCGTTGCGTGGCCTGGCGCGTCAACCAAGTCGCGCTGCGAAGCGACTTCGGCTTGAATGAGCTGTTAGGTGCCAGGCGGCAGGGCCCGTTGCGCACGGAACACTGCCAGTACCGACATGAGCACCCAGTTGAGATACGCGAAACTCCCTACCAATATGCCCGTGATGCCGGAAGTGCGCCAATAGCCGAAGAAATATTCGAAGCCTTCAGATTTCGTGGCAACAACCACGACCAGGGACACGGCAAGCCCCAAGATCAAAGTTGCGATGGCGCTATGGAGCGATGGCTTGCGGCTGAGTGCATTTGCCCAGGCGGCAAAAGATATGGGAGCAAGGGCAAAGCATCCGAACCCTCCCGACACCCAGCCATGGCCTGCGCCGGCGAGCGCGATGCCGGCGAATAACACAAATGCCGTTACCAGTGTGGCGGCACCGTATCTCATGGCGTCCAGCGTCAGAATTAGGCCGACCCGCGAAGGGGGTTCGGCTTGAATGAATTGTTAGGGCCCATCCAGGTACCCCGGAACCTCCTGCCACGGAGCGCCGGGAGCGTCTCGCTCCCACGCAGTACCAGCAGGACGGTTGATGAGGTCTGACAAAGTTGGGTCCATTTGTAGGAACGCCGAGAGCGGAGTGACAACGGTATTGGCGTTGTCATTCACAAACTCTTGATCCTCATTGCCGCTCCAGAATACCCAGCCAGAATCATGCTCGTTATTGGGCGTGAGCCGAAATGCAAAGAGAACGGGCTGCCGATCTGGCCCGATCACTTGGCGGGATGCCAAAGCGAGCGGCGCATTCTGAGCGAGTCTGCTAGGCGAGTCCTTCACTGGGGCGGTACCGGCGATGGTAGGAGTAACGAGGATCATCAAGGCAACGAGCGCGAGATACTTCATGTGGGCCTTAACGCCTGAATTAAGCCGAGCCGCGAAGCGGGTTCGGCTTGAACGAATTGCTAGTCAACGCACTTGCCTGAGCTTCCACCGCCTAGAGGAATGGGCAGCCCTTGCTTTTCCACATGGTAGTACAGCGACAGGACCTGCCATTGCGACCCCACCTTGTACAGATGGACGCTGTTGACGCCGACGAAATCGGGGGCGGTTGAGGTCTTGTCGGTCCTCGACTCCACGACGCTATACGCCACCGCGAAGCGGTCGTAGGTCTGTATGACTCGTGAGACCTCGCACTCATAGAAGCCTTTCTCCCCGGCGCGCTCGTAGTGCTTGAGGAAATCTTCGGCTGTGGAGCGGCGCATGACGGGGACACCCGCCTGGTACCGCCCGCCGAAGATCACGGCATCCTCATGGAAAATCCGCTTGAGTGCGGCGAGATCCGCACTGGTGCCAGGATCGTTGGACAAAGCGCTCCACAGCGTGGAAACCGCCGCCTTAGGCGTGCTTTCAACGGCAGACGCGCAAAGCGGTACCAATAAGAGCGATAGCAGCAGACTTCGCATGGGGGGTCCTTGGTGTTGCCTAACGCCTGAATTAAGCCGAACCGCGAAGCGGTTTCGGCTTGAATGAATTGTTAGGTGGCCAACCCGGGACGTGCAATTGGCAGAACCACCTTTGCGCCACAGGACGGACATACAGCATCTGGCTGGAAAGCCGCCTGCGCAAAGTCTTGCGGCAGATTTGCCCGGCACTGTACGCACAAGAATTGATTGACGGGGTTCCGGTCACTGGCAGGGACGTACCTAACGCCCTTCTCATCAAACTCGACCACCCACCAACCATTGGCTTGGTCGTATTGGGCCGTTCCGTGACCCTCAAGATCCTCATCGTCATCTGACCAGTCGAATGCGACAAGGGGCAGCCCCTCGCGCAGTATTAGGCCGGCATTGGCTAGATCGCGGAGAGAGCCGAACGTGTCAAGAACGACAGCGGTTCGGTCGGAGTTCTTGACGCCGCGGACGAGTCCGTTGAAGTCAGCGTAGATTCTGGGCAGCGACATTGTTTGCTTGGCCACCCAACGCCAGAATTAAGCCGACCCGCGAAGCGGGTTCGGCTTGAATGAATTGTTACGCCTCATGGCCACCGCAGCAAGCCCTCATGCGCTTTGCCTGCGGTCCAGTACACGTCGCAGAAAAACCGCTGAAACCAAGTGCCTACTTTGTAACGTGAGAGGACCCCTGAATAGTCCAGGTTTAGGATGCTAGGCTGGACAAACCGGAACTTGTAGTCGCTCTCAAGTATTTGGATGAACGACAGAATCTGATCAGAAGAGTGAGTGTATGGCGGGCTACCAAACCTGCCGGTAGTAATTAGGTCGCCGAACTTTGAGAACAAGATCGAGGTTGGCGAGCTAGGACTACCGGTTGAGGTGTGTGTGAAGAGAGCCCCGTCTTGAAACGACGAGGGGCTAGGGATGTCCCAACGTGTCCCGGTTAGCTTTTCCAAGCGACGCCCTGCCCGTTGCACGCGGTTGAGTAGCTCTACCGTATAGAGAGAAGGGAATGGTTCTGCGGAATCGAAGGTGCCGAGATCCGAGATTTCGAGCATGCCTTTCATGAGGCCTAACGCCTGAATTAAGCCGAGCCGCGAAGCGGCTTCGGCTTGAATGAATTGTTAGGCCTTGAGTGTGGCATACGCGACGCCCGACAGTACCAATACGAGGAATGTTGAGGCAGCCCAATACCCTGAGCGGAAGCACCGATCACCTAGGGCGCTGAGGTGTGCATCCCCAATGGCCCTGTAACTGCGTTGCGTTATGAACCGAACGCTTGGAGCGGACGCTGAAGGCTCAGTCCCCGGCGGCGGAGCGATCTTGGCCCATATGTCCGGATGACTGTTCCGCAGGTAACGATCAAAGGCACGGGAGTAGTACGCGGACACAATGAACGTCGGGATGGCGACGATCGCTGAGAGAGCAAAAATGGTTGCGAGGAAAGTTTCCATCAAGGCCTAACGTCTGAGTTAAGCCGAGCCGCGAAGCGGCTTCGGCTTGAACGAATTGTTAGGGCTCACAGTCGCATGCCTAGCCAAATGACGGCCTCTGTTGAGGCAGACACAATAGGCGTGAGAACCCTGGACCAGAATGTACCAGTCCGGACGTGGCCCAGCGATTGGTCATGGTGCTGTTGCTCCTCAGCGATAATGGCGGAGATTGCCGACACAGCGGAAGGGTCATGGCCTTGAAGCCAGGAAATCTGGTGCTCCAAGTGTCGGAGCACGACACTCTCAACTGCTGCGGTAGTAGCCGCAATAGCGCCGGTGCCAAGTAGGCCGGTTATGGCCCCGAGCACGAAACCACCGATGCCACATAGCCAGTAGCTGCGGCAGCGCGGGCGGCCACGACGCTGCAACTCTGCGCCAAAGATGGCCCTGTGCCGTTGTTCGTGGGAGCGGAACTCAATGAGCTCCGTGACCATTCTTGGAGCGGTGAGCCGGGCCACAAGGATCTGGCCAGTGTAGATGCTTATGGCTCCGTGCTCGCCGGCATGATTGACCTTGATGATTCGATCACCGAGATCACTGGTCACGGCCTGCACGACTACTCCCATGTGAGCCCTAACGCCTAAGTTAAGCCGAACCGCGTAACGAAGCGGTTTCGGCTTGAACGCATTGTTAGGCGCCACCAGCCGATGGCCTAAGTATAAAGAGTGTAAATGCAGCAGCGCCCCTGACGGCTATTTGAAGGTAGAACGATACTGAAATGTCCGCAAGCGCGGATGGTCCACGCAGCGCGACTGTGTCTGAGAAGGCGATCAATAGAGAGACGACCAAGGCCAAACACGCATAGACGAACGCACTTGGCTCAAGCAATAAAGCGGCGGAACCACAGATGGCTAGCAGCGAAATATCGGCTAGCAGCAGCATAGTTTTGATACCCCACTGTGCCCGTGGAAGCTCAATACCGGAGCTCTCTTTCAAGGCATTGGTCAGCACCCCGAAGAGCAGCCAACCGTAGATCAAATGCGACGCGCCAAGTACTCGGAAGGCTGTTTCCATGGTGGCGCCTAACGCCTGAGTTAAGCCGCGCTGCGTAGTGGAGGCTGTAGGCATGGCAAGCTTTCTTTGCCATGCCTGCGGCCGGAACGAAGCGGCGTCGGCTTGAATGAATTGTTAGGCCGCACCCGTGTCATGCGACCGAGAACTCTTGCCGGTGAGCCGGCCACAGCACCGTAAACGTTTGGCCGGCAACTGGACGATAAGCTGCGGTTACCGCACCGAGCAACTGAGAGCGGTCTAGCACCGCCTTTGCAAGGTGAAACGTGAGCTCAGGCTCCGAAGTGACAATGAAGATGTTTGTTTCCCTAGCGCCAATATCGTGACCATCTATGTCAGCTGTGTCACCAAGCTCTTGGATCAAATCATCTTCGAGCGCGACCATGGCGTCATAGTCCCCGAGCGAGTCGCCGTTGAACTGTAGGACAAGCTGATACTGCATGTGTGCGGCCTAACGCCTGAGTTAAGCCGGGCCGCGAAGCGGCCTCGGCTTGAACGAACTGTTAGAGCCCTTGAGCCGGCGAACATACAGCCACAAAGTCAAAATCGCCAAGACAATACCTAAAAGGCCCGTGCCATACGAGGCGAGCGCGAGCTTTGTGGCGATCCGACACGCAGGCTCGGGATGCTCCAAGGAGCTTTGGCCGCAGTACCAGAAGCGCAACGAAGCAGTGGTTATCGCGGAAAGGAACATGTAACCGACGGCCCCAAACGCCGTCAGTGCCGCAAGGCCCGTGATCCAGATTGGCGTTGATCTTGTTCTCAAGGGCGCTAACGCCTGAGTTAAGCCGCGCTGCGTAGTGGAGGCTGCAGGCATGGCAAGCTTTCTCTGCCATGCCTGTGGCCGGAACGAAGCGGCGTCGGCTTGAACGAACTGTTAGGGGGCAATTCGCGCGCTTTCCGACGCATCAGATAGCTCTCCCTTAAATGTAGTGAGGCTAGGGAACTTGCGTGATAGCCAAGCGTAGACCGGGTAGCCCGCAACGCCAAAGATGGTGCCAACGAGTAAACCACCAATTGGTGCTAAGAGAAAAAAGTAGCCAGGTCTAGCTCCCTCCCCGGACATGGCGGACAGGAACGCATTGATAGGTGTCATGACCACAGCGCCGCAGAAACAGCCGATAACCATCAGCTTGAGGAATGATCCGAACCCAAGACGAGCTGAGAAAGTCTTCATTTGCCCCCTAACGCCTGAGTTAAGCCGGGCCGCGAAGCGGCCTCGGCTTGAACGAATTGTTATGCACCAAGGTAGTCCAGCGGAACGGCAAGCCGCAACGGGCGCAGGCAATCGGGAGGCGGGCAACGACCTGGCGCAGCCTGGATAGTGAGCGGCGTGGACAAAAGCCGCCCGCGGCCGAGAACGCCGCCCACCGAAGGCCTGATGCCCAATCACCTGCGCCGCCCACCGGGCGCCACGGCCCGACCCGATGCGAGCGGCGCCCGGCCGAAGAAATAGGACGCAAGGTGCAAGCCGGCGAACCGGGTGCAAACCGAAGCGGGCGGTTGAATGCGGCAGAGCTGCGGAGGGCGCGAAGCTGGCAGTCGCCAGAACCCAGCTCAATGCTTTGCTCCGGCCGGGCATAACGCCTGAGTTAAGCCGCGCTGCGTAGTGCAGGTGCCAGGCATGGCAAGCTTTCTCTGCCATGCCTGGTGCCGGAACGAAGCGGCGTCGGCTTGAACGAATTGTTAGGCCTCATTGCCGGCGCCGCCCCAAGTAGCGTAACCCAGCTAGTAGCATGCCAAGACCAGCGGCAGCCATGATCCCAGCTGCCAGAGCAGCGTTGTCGCCAGCGATGCGTACAGATCTAACGGTGAGGATTGGTGTCTCGCCGGAAGCGAAAGAAATCAGACTGGGCGCCGCCCACACGACCAAGATCGTCCCCAGGACAATTGCCATCCAACCACCAGAACGATCTACGACCTTGCTCATGAGGCCTAACGCTAGAGTTAAGCCGGGCCGCGAAGCGGCCTCGGCTTGAACGACTTGTTAGGCCTCATGGATTCGGTAGCCCGCTGACACGTCACCGTTCCAAGGCCCGCGTGGGTTCCAGATACGCAGTTTGCGGATCTCGTTCTCAGTTATCCACAGTTCTACGTCGAGCCACGTGCCAGTTCCCACCTCGACATCATCGTCCATCGTGAAACTACATTCCTCAGCGTTCTCGGCGCAGGCAAAACGGACTAAGTAGCCAGAGCCATTGTGCTCGCGCGAAATCACCCGCAAACCATCAATGAGTGAGTGGTAGCGCGGCAGGTGAGTCACGCACGTACGAACGAGATCTAGCTCAAAAGGAGAGGGAAATTCGGGCATGAGGCCTAACGCCTGAATTAAGCCGAGCCGCGAAGCGGCTTCGGCTTGAATGAATTGTTAGGGCCCGCCCGAGCTGGACGGAGCCCGCTCAAGCTCTGAGGCAAATATATCCGCAAGCCAGACGGTGTGACCATCCGGCCCGACGCACTCGACGACGAATGCGGGCTCTCGGTGAGGCACTGGGGCGAGAACCGTCACGACCGCACCAAGATCGCCAACGTGAGGCATGCGCCCTTCGCTAGCAGTGGTGTCAACCCGGTCCGTAGGGATCTCTGCGATCACGCGAACTACGTCGTACTGGGAGATGTTCATTGCGGGGCCTAACGCCTGAGTTAAGCCGGGCCGCGAAGCGGCCTCGGCTTGAACGAACTGTTAGGCCGCACTGTAGCGCGGCCCGGGAACAGTGAGGAGGCGATGGACCGCCGCCCCATGTGGCCGGCAGCCGACCACGGCAGGGCGCAGCCCAAGAATGCCGCTGGAAACGCAACATGGGTCGACCAAGCACCGATGCCCCGATGCCGCGAGAGCACTCGGGCGCCAAGGCGAGCCAGGTCGGACAGAAACCGGAGAACGATTGGCGGCATGGCGCGAATTGACCACTCCATGTTGGTTCTACGTGCGGCCTAACGCCTGAGTTAAGCCGACCCGCGAAGCGGGTTCGGCTTGAACGAACTGTTAGGCCGCGTCACAGGACGACGACCCAGTAAAGCAATACAAGTACTACGAGTGCGGCAGCGCCCAGCCAGCGGGGGTGGAAGGATAGGGTTGTACCCGCGGACAAGGGGGCATTGCCCTGCTCAAGGTCTGCGATGATGCCGTTGAGCATCTCATCCTGAGCAAGACGGCGCTCGGGATCTTTGACCCGAATATCAGCGTCATGCAGGTAATGCATGACTTGAGCCGGCAGACGCACCTCGGGATGCTGAGAATGCAGCATCTGAGTGAACTTGCGGGCTGAAGCGTCCCAAGCAACGAGATCGGTCATGCTGGTCGGCGAGGTGCGCTGCAGCTCGCGGAGCTGGCTAGCAATTTGCCGCAGCTGCTGAATGTGTGTCATGAGCGGCCTAACGCCTGAGTTAAGCCGCGCTGCGTAGTGGAGGCTGCAGGCATGGCAGGCTTTCTCTGCCATGCCTGTGGCCGGAACGAAGCGGCGTCGGCTTGAACGAATTGTTAGGGCGCAAAGTCATGGAACTTGGAACCACGACTCAAGCCCACGCCAACGTCCCGTGCCTGTGTCTGTGTCTGTGCGGCATGTAGTGCGGTAGTAGTTATCGCCATCTGCGCCAAGCCTGCAACTGAGCTGAGTGATTGGTTTGGTGTAGTACCGAGCGACAAGGAACCGGATCTTGTCGCCGCCGCATTCTTCTATCCAGGCGTCGCCATGGACAGCATCCTTACCGATGGTACGAGTAATGGCATAACTCGACTTTCCGTTTGCTAAAACAATGGTTCCAACGTACGGCGCGCTTGTCCTTGGGTTTTTTCCGATAACCTCGTAGGCGCCGGAAAGGCCCGCCGGAACATCCGGGTCCAATGGCAAGCGTTCGCAGAGCCCGTTGGCCTGCGCAATGCTAGGAAATGAGAAGAAAACAACAAGCAGAAGGTGAATTCTCATTTGCGCCCTAACGCCTGAGTTAAGCCGCGCTGCGTAGTGGAGGCTGCAGGCATGGCAAGCTTTCTCTGCCATGCCTGTGGCCGGAACGAAGCGGCGTCGGCTTGAACGAACTGTTAGGGGGCAATTCGCGCGCTTTCCGACGCATCAGATAGCTCTCCCTTAAATGTAGTGAGGCTAGGGAACTTGCGTGATAGCCAAGCGTAGACCGGGTAGCCCGCAACGCCAAAGATGGTGCCAACGAGTAAACCACCAATTGGTGCTAAGAGAAAAAAGTAGCCAGGTCTAGCTCCCTCCCCGGACATGGCGGACAGGAACGCATTGATAGGTGTCATGACCACAGCGCCGCAGAAACAGCCGATAACCATCAGCTTGAGGAATGATCCGAACCCAAGACGAGCTGAGAAAGTCTTCATTTGCCCCCTAACGCCTGAATTAAGCCGAGCCGCGAAGCGGCTTCGGCTTGAATGAATTGTTAGGCATGCTGCCCGCTGACAAGGCCAACGACAAGGGGCTTTACATACCTCTCGTGTTGAATGGTTTCCGGCGTGTCTCCGTCATGGACGTACTCGCCCTCCTCAAATGCGTTGAACATTCGGAAGGCGTAGTCGGGCATACCTCGATCCACATCCAGGTGATAGCAGTAGACGTACAAGCCATTCATCGCGCGATCGGCAACCTCGTAAGTCAGGGAGCAAGCTAGATACCTTTCCCCGACGTGGCGAGCGAAGTGGTCGCAGAAGGCGGCATGCGGCTCAACCGAGGAAAAGGAACGCCATATGTCCGCAGCCCGGACTCCGTCAGCGAACTGGGCTACTAGTTGGTCAAACGACGCTCTTTCCATGCATGCCTAACGCCTGAATTAAGCCGACCCGCGAAGCGGGTTCGGCTTGAATGAATTGTTAGGGCCCGGCCTGATGGAGCCCGCAAGAAGCACTATGCCCAACACTGCGACTATTGGCATAAGAGTAGCGAGATAAACATGCCAAGGAAGGACGAACGCAGCGAGGAGGGCTGCGCCCGAACCGAGCGCCAGAGAACTTGCTACCAAGGATCTGCAGTGGCGAGATGCGCGGAAGAAGCGTGGACCAAGCCAAAGGCGGACACATGCACCCACAAGGCCAGCAAGGGCGGCGAGTCCCAATGCCATAAGCGCAGGCTCTCGCGGTCCGACAGCGACAAGTAATGCCGCCAATGGCCCAAGTAAGACGCATGCGACGGCCAACACCGCCACGAACGCGCCCCGAATGAGTCTGCTATCTACAAAGTTGGCGATTCTGCTCAACAAGGGGCCTAACGCCTGAATTAAGCCGACCCGCGAAGCGGGTTCGGCTTGAATGAATTGTTAGGCCTGCGCCCCGTAATCACTTGGGCGCAGGCTTGAAATCTAACTCAACTCCGAAGCCGGCCATTGCCGCCGCCGCCTTTTGGCGCTCGCTCTCAGGCAATGACGGGTCAGCAGCTTTTTGCTTAAGGGCCGCGGTGGCGACTTGTAGCGCAAGAGCAGAGTCCTTGCTGCCTTGTTTGGCCGCTGGCACCCAAATCGCATAGGCGGCCTGATACTGACCTTGCTCGAAGAGCTGTGCCCCTTGTATGGCTCGGACGTCACTCACTAGCCGCTCAATAATCTTTGTTTTGTCAGGATTCTTGTCGAGAAGTACGGCGACAAAGGATTGCTTAATGTCTCGCAGCTCAGCACGAACCGAACGCAACTCCTCGGACTGAGCAGCCAAAGCTTGCTCAGTCTTGTATGCGGTTGGAACCGCGTAGAGCAATGATGGGACTGCAATCGCCCCAACTAGGAGCTCAGCCGCGTGGGCCTTGAGCCAGCTTTCTTGCTTTGCCATAAGTCCCCTTGAGCTCCCCAAGCAGGCCTAACGCTGGACTTAAGCCGCGCCGCGAAGCGGCGTCGGCTTGAAGGACTTGTTAGGCGGCAGCCCCCTAGTGCAACGCATCACCGTCCTCCGGCCCTGGTGGATATGTGTGGACCAGCAGGACCACACCGTCTATGAGCGCCTGCTCAAAGTACTCTATTCCTTCTTGGCCGTCCGTATAGTCGTCACGTGTCACCCATGAGACGTCCTCAACGGTCCGGATAGACCAACCAGCCTCCGAGACCTCATGGTTGGCAATGGCGAGTGCGTCCGTCTCATTTAGAGCGGTGGTAAGTACCTTGATGTATGCGCCGCCGACGATCGCGAACGCATCAGACCCCGGAAGTGGGGCTGCCTCTACGAAGACTACGTGTATGCCTTCCATGCCGCCTAACGCCTGACTTAAGCCGCGCCGCGAAGCGGCGTCGGCTTGAAGGAACTGTTAGGCGTCACAGCCCCACCTTGAACTTGACGGCCAAGAAGAAGAGCAAAACCAGAATTCCCAGCGGTAACAGAAGATATACGAAGTACCCAATAAAGCGACTCTTGGGGAGCCAGTATTGAAACGGAGTCCATGGCTTGAGCCGAACAATAGCTGGCCAGACTGCGAAGTAGTAGACGGCAATGGTGCTAAATGCCAGAAAAGTAACTTGCCACTCGCGCAGGGAAATAGTTGATCGCCAGAGGAGAAACACAACTCCAATGAAAGCGCCCATTAATGCGCCCGCCGCATAGAGCCGTGATCTAGCAGTGACGCGCAGCTCTACGCCACAGGAGGGGCAGCGGATGCTTGCCGGGCTGAATTCGCCAGGATAGGGATGGACCGCCAGTAGCGCCCGGTAGCGAAACGTGGACTTCGTACAAGATGGACAAGACGGTCTCATGTGACGCCTAACGCCTGAATTAAGCCGACCCGCGAAGCGGGTTCGGCTTGAATGAATTGTTAGGCCTCGACCGACAAACCGGCGAGACCCGAGAGCTTTTGGAGCACCTCTTGGCAAGCTTGGCGTAGGTGCGGGTACTTGTCTTGACCAAGGTAAGTGCACTCGTGGACCAGCATGTTGCGATAGCTAACAGCGTACCCAAACTTGCGCCAAGTGTCTGCGCCGAAGAAATCACTAGGGCTATCGTGGCCTTGGCTTGCTAGGTACTCAATGACTAGGCTCTTTGCCTCACGGTCCCTGTACTTTCCGTAGAGCTGTTTGAGTTGCGCCTTGCTAGGGCGCTTGAAGTGCATGGCCAGGGAGCGGGCAAGTGCCTCTACCGCTGAGACGTACGTTACTAGCAGGTTGGGTCCGTGCGCCGGATTGTCTAAGCGCTGGGAAATGACGTGAAGCCGCTGCCGAGGAAGGGAGCAAACGTAAGCAGAGCGAATCTGCTCTAGCTCTGCAATGTAATCCGGCTCGGTCATTGAGAGGCCTAACGCCTGAGTTAAGCCGGGCCGCGAAGCGGCCTCGGCTTGAACGAATTGTTATGCCCCGCCACGGTACACCGAACGTCTAGGCCAGCCGTAACCTGAGCAATATCTTGCTCTGTGTGTGCGAACTGCAAGAACGCAGCAATGGACTGCTGGCGGACGATCGCGACCCTAAGGCCATCGCGCCTCGCAATGAGGAGCCCGGCGTCGTAGCTCACAGACTCTTCCGAGCCCGTCTCAGCTGCACACAGCACATCGATTGTCTCGACGCTTGCAGTTGGGCCCAAATGAAGGCTGAGATGATCAGACTTGTAGTTGGTGCCGCCCGGGCCTGGATTGGGGTTGTAGAAGATGTCTTTCGGCGTGTTAGCAATGCGGGCAGACAAGAAAAAGTAGTTGATCCACTCTTCCGGGGTATCTGCCCAATCATTGTCTAGCACGACGAAGCGCTCCAACCCAATCGGGATTGAGACCGACGGAACGGTGATCAACGCGCTACCGGCATCAACGTCGCAGTCGGGACTAAAGAGCGACTGGATCTTGCTCCCGAGCAGCACGTTGAGCGCATCAAACGATGCTTTGTCTAGGTGCTGACGGAACTCTCTCATAGGGGCATAACGCGTGAGTTAAGTCGCGCTGCGTAGTGGAGGCTGCAGGCATGGCAAGCTCTCACTGCCATGCCTGTGGCCGGAACGAAGCGGCGTCGGCTTGAACGAACTGTTAGGCCTCATTGCGACAAGCCTTGGTTGGGAAGCCGAATCTCGCTGAAGCGCATACGCGAGAGATTGCCTTGTGACTCAAGCATGCCTTGCGACACCAGTACCTTAACGCGCTCAGCGTAGTAGATGTCTGGTATGTCATGGAACCGATCTGGGTAGGCCTCCATGGCCATGCCAACGACGTAGGCGACCTTGCGCCATTGGGCGACGCTGTTTGTGACGAGTGCAAGATCGATCGCCTGGATGTCACCCTGGCTGAGTGTCGCAATAGCGAGCAGATCGCCAAGGTCGAGTACCGAATCGTCCGTGCTGTCAGTCATCGCAGTGGTTCTTATGAGGCCTAACGCCTGAGTTAAGCCGGGCCGCGAAGCGGCCTCGGCTTGAACGAATTGTTATGCACCAAGGTAGTCCAGCGGAACGGCAAGCCGCAACGGGCGCAGGCAATCGGGAGGCGGGCAACGACCTGGCGCAGCCTGGATAGTGAGCGGCGTGGACAAAAGCCGCCCGCGGCCGAGAACGCCGCCCACCGAAGGCCTGATGCCCAATCACCTGCGCCGCCCACCGGGCGCCACGGCCCGACCCGATGCGAGCGGCGCCCGGCCGAAGAAATAGGACGCAAGGTGCAAGCCGGCGAACCGGGTGCAAACCGAAGCGGGCGGTTGAATGCGGCAGAGCTGCGGAGGGCGCGAAGCTGGCAGTCGCCAGAACCCAGCTCAATGCTTTGCTCCGGCCGGGCATAACGCCTGAATTAAGCCGAGCCGCGAAGCGGCTTCGGCTTGAATGAATTGTTAGGGCCACGAATATACGTGAGCCCGAAATGCCTGGCGTGGGAGGCCAGGAATACTGAGGTTGGTCCGATGCCGGCAATGGCACGACGTGTACATGCCCGAGGGCGAGCGGTATTTGGTACGCACGAATAGGTGACTGCCGAGACGCTGGACCGAGGCGCTATGTAGGGCCACACCGCAGTTCTCCGGCTGATCAATCGCAAGCTGGTACACGGGACCAACCCAGTTGCCCTGGGCCGAAGTCTCCAAGGACTGAGACTGATCGCAGACGTCTGTCGCCACCCCAACCCCAGAAATGGCCAAAGGCGTGAGCCAGAAATAGACAACGGCAATGCCGAAGACAGCAGGCAAGAGTAGAAGTGCTGTTTTTGGACGAAGCCGCATATGGCCCTAACGCCTGAGTTAAGCCGGGCCGCGAAGCGGCCTCGGCTTGAACGAATTGTTAGGCCCGGACCAGAGTCTGAGGACGCCCGCGACTAGCAACCCAATAGCGCCGCCGATGTACGTTGAAATCACCGGTAGATGGGTTTGTTGATACGCCTGCGCCCCGTAGCTCTCGGGGTAGGAGGAGGGCTCAAGGAGGGGCCAGGCAACCAATGCGCCGACACCTAATGCACAAAGCGCCATAAGAAACTTGTGACTAGGGACGGCAAAGTAAGTGGACAGAACTACAGCCAAGGCAGCACAAAAGCCGGAGCCGGGTAGATGCCAGAAGCCAAGCCTGCCGGCAGCAAAGCCCCCGAGAATGCCGGCTACAAAGAATGCCCCCAGGATGGCGAGCACCGCGATAACCCATTGTCGAGTCGCGGACATGTGTCTCTCCGGGCCTAACGCCTGAATTAAGCCGACCCGCGAAGCGGGTTCGGCTTGAATGAATTGTTAGGCGGCGCCGCACAGATGTACGCCCACCGCCTCCCGACCTGCGATGTGATGTACCACGTCAGAGCCAACTGAACTGGAGGAACGAACACCCACCAGTAGTTGACGAAAAAGCGAGAGACGCGGAGTAGACCTGCACCAGCGGCCATCCCCGCAGCCTCAAGTTGCGGCGCGATGAAAATACCGTACGCCTCTACCGGCAGCAGAACAGCAAAGACCAAGAATGAGAAGACGCCATAGACCAAGGCCGCAACAGTGCCGACAAAAAGGAATGGGCGAGGAAGTCGCGATTTGTGCCGGAAAGCCTTGATCGCAGGCAGCCAGACAGGCGCGAACGAAATTACGAAGTAGACCGAAGCGAGCGCAATGATCATTGCACCCAGCTTTGGTCCAAAGAGCTCGATTGCTTCCATAGCCGCCTAACGCCTGAATTAAGCCGAGCCGCGAAGCGGCTTCGGCTTGAATGAATTGTTATGTTGCAACGATAGCCTGTCGGAGAATGCCGCCGGCTCTCCAGCGCTTGCGGAACTCGGACCGCAACATCTCTCCCTCAATGCTATACGGCAGCAGCAGCTTGTTTGCCTTGGCACCGGCCAATGGCGAAAAGTGGCCATCACCGCCATACGCCAGGTAGCTGACAATAACGCTAGCACCAGAGCCTACATCTTTGAGCAGAGTTGATAGAGATACAGCAGGCTGGGCGCAGACCCTGCCATAAGCCTCCTGCTCGAGGATGTGCGGAGCGGGATCCGGGTCGGAGTGGAGCCGGACCTGCAGCCCAAAATGCCGCAGAGCCACCACCATTTGCACTGCAAATGCCCCGAACTCGTCTGTGTAACGGCAGAGGCTAATGATTTCTTCGGGATCCGCGGAGATTCCGTGCCGCGATAAAACAAGCCAAACAGACGCAGGTCCGCACGGCCCCGAAAGCTGAGCCAGCTGCGTGGGCATTCCTTCAACGGGCTGGTAGTGCCGGACTTGCAACATAACGCCTATTCGACCCCTAGATCGGGGTGTTGCGCGGAGTATGCATGAACGATCTGGGCGCGCAAATCTGGCTTTCTTTCCAGAAATCAGGCAGTTGGCGTTTTTGTTACCGCGGCTAACGCGCCACGATTCGGTGATATCCGCGCGAAATCGTGGCGTATGAATTACGCCGGTGCAAAAGCGGGTGTAACGGCTTCCTCCGGTGGCCGAAGCCGGACCACCTCAGGCCTCCACGCCGGCCAATAGCCAGCAGCCGAATACGGGGCCGGCGCTGAAGCCGGTTTCCGGTTCGATGCGCACGCGTAGGGTGTCGCCCCGCGTGGCGGCGGCGGGGACCGGGTAGTCGACATCGACGAAACGGATGCCGCGATCGCCGGTCAGCACCTCGTCGGCCACCGGGTGCCCGTTGGCGAGGATGCGGAAGCGGCGCCGGTGCTCGCTGCCCCAGTAGCGCAGGCGCAACGTCAGCGGACCGGGCCGGCTGCGCAGGTCGAATTCGACGAAGCCGCCGCTGCGGGCGTCGCGTCCTTTGCGTCGCCGGTACTCGACGCCGTAGGACGACTCGCTGCGCAGGCCGTGCGCCTTTTCCGAAGTTTCCTCGCCCAGCGCGATCCGGTCGATCGCTTCGGCGTCTAGCCGCGCCATGGCTGCCGCCTCCGCGGCCTGCCGCGCCTGCTTCGCCCGCCATGCCGGCGGATCGAGACGTTCGAAATAGACTGCGCTGCGCCGGTCGTGCTGCGCATGGAACGGTGCGAAGGTGAGCGGCCCGGGATGCACGACGCCGGTCGCCAGATAATGTGCCGGCGCTTGTTGCGATGCGAATCCCGACAGCACGTCGCCCTCGGCCACCAGCACCGGATCGGCCTGCGTGCCGTAGGGTTGTTCGGCGGGGCCCAGATCCGCCGCCAGTACCAACGGACCGCGCATCACCGAGACCACGGCGGGATCGTCGCTGGGTTCCAGGCGCAAGGCCATCGGCAGTTCCAGCGTCAGCGTGTCGCCTGTCCGCCAGCGGCGATGCACACGCGCATAGCCGTCGGCGACCTCGGCGCGGACGCGCTTGCCGTTGAGCGTCAATCGCCACGAAGGCGCCCAGCCGGGGAGCCGCAGCGCGATGCGCTGCGCAGCCTTCGGCGCGGCCGTCACCTGCAGCCGCGCCTCGCCGCCCAGGGGCAGATCGCTGTCCAGTTCCAGCCGCAGGCCGGAAACCTCGTCGTCCATGCGCGAGGGAATATAGAGATTGACGAACAAGGTGCCGTCTTCGCCGTCACGCCAGTAGATCGAATCGCCGAACTGGGCGTGGCTTTCCATGCCGGAGCCGACGCAGCACCAGAAATCGTCGAACGGCGAGGAGAAATCGCGCTTGGTCCCGGCCATCAGCGGCATCATGTAGGCGAACATGCCGGTGCCCGGGTGCTGCTGCGCCATGATGTGATTGAGCAAGGTGCGTTCGTAGTAGTCGAAATAGCTGGCTTGCGGCGTCCATTGATAAAGGTGCCGGGTCAGCTTCAGCATGTTGTAGCTGTTGCAGTGTTCGCAGGTCTGGTCGGTGACGAACTTGGCGATGGTATCCGGCGCCTGGAAGTACTCGCGATCGGAATTGCCGCCGATCACATAGGTGTGGTGCGCGGTCACCGCGTGCCAGAAGAAGCGCGCCGCGGCTGCGGGCTCCGGATCGCCGGTCAGTTCGAACTGGCGCGCCATGCCGATCAGTTTCGGGATCTGGGTGTTGGCGTGCAGGCGGTCCAGCCTGTCGTGCTGCGCCACCAGCGGATCCATGACTTCGCGGTGGCGCAGGCGCTCGGCCGTGCGCAGCCAGCGGGCTTCGCCGGTGCGGCCATGGAGTTCGGCGAACGACTCGTTGAGCCCGCCGAACTCGCAGGACAGCATCTTCTGCATCTGCGCGTCGTCCAGCTGCGCGAACACCGCATCGAGGTAGCCACCCAGACGCACCGCCACCTCCAGCGCGCGTGCGTTGCCGCAATGCGCATGCGCGTCCAGCAGGCCCGCGAACAGCTTGTGCCAGGTGTACAGCGGGGCCCAGCTGCCGTTGAGGCTGAAGGGCTGGGTATCGATCTTCCCCTGCCGGAGCTCGTCGAAGATCGCGCGCCCGCTTTCGATCTTGCCATCCGGAGTCTTGCGGGTGAAACCGGCCACGTAACCATCGCTGGACTGCGCCTGGCACGCCGCCAGCTCGGCGACGATGTAATCCGCGCGCGACCGGCATTCCGTGTCGCCGGTCTGCGCGTGCATCAGCGCCAGCGCGCTGAGATAGTGGCCGAGGGTATGCCCGGCGATGGTGTCCGCCTCCCAGCCGCCATAGGCCGGCGCCTTCGGTGTCAGGCCGGCGTACTGGCGGAAGTTGTGCAGCAGGCGATCGGGTTCCAACCGGAACAGATAGTCCCGGTTGGTCTGCAGGGACTCCAGGAACATCGACGGCTTCAGCCGCACGCTGCGCAGCGGCACGGGCCGCACCCGCTGCGGTGCGGAGGCGGCCACCTCGCGCGGAAAGCCCACGAAACCGGCCGCCGATGCCATGGCGCTCCAGGCGAGGAAACGCCGTCTGGACAGGTTGAGGGTCATGCAGTGCCTCCTCGTCTTCTCGTGGATCGAACACCATCGTGCGCCATCGCATCCGCCTCTCCGTTGACGGACGCGTGGGCGAAATCAGGCATAGCTCGCCTGCACCGCAACCCGCGTTCCGGCGCGTCCCGCGATGCGCAGCGCGTCACCGTGCTTTCCTCCCGCCGTCACGGGCCTGCCGTCCACCGTGGCCTGGACCAGGCGCCGTCCTTTCGGCAGGCGCAGGCTGAGCCAGATGCCATCGGGGGTGGTGGACGGCAGATCGACATGGCCCTCGATGCGCTGCGCCTGCGGATCGGCACGCAGGCTGAAACCGACCCTGCCCCAGCGGGTGGGCGCATCGGCGATGGCGATGTCCTGGCCGCTGACCAGCCACTCGCGCGGCACCGCGCGCGCCAGATGCAGCTGTGCGCCCGCGCTGTCCTCGAACACCAGCATCCAGCGCAGCAGCAGTGGAATGGTCAGCTGTGCCGGCATGCAGAACAACGGCATGCCGCCGGTGATGCCGCTGACCTCGCCCGCCGTCCAGCCGCCGCGCGTGTGCACGTGGTAGCGGTGCGCGTACAGGAACAGCAGGTATTCCTCGATCCGGTCCAGCCGCAGCAATTGCTGCGCATAGCCATAGGAAATGAAACCGAGCAGGTCGCGCGCGTCCTTGCTGGGCGGCGCGATGTTGGCGACCACGCCCAGGCTGGTGCCGCCGTGGCCGCGCACGCAGTCGATGACCAGATTGGCCAGATCGTCCGGCAGCACATCGGCCTGCAGCAGTTCGGCATAGACGCGGTGCGGCCATCCCTGTTCGCTGGGAGTTTCCTGCAGCAGCGACTGGCGGAAGGTCAACCTCATGCCGGGCAGCGGGCCGACATAGGGCGGCTTCAGGTCGTGGCGGACGTTGGCCCGCAGGCTGCGTTCGGTCTGTGCACGCAGCTGCTGCGCGCGTTCGCGCCAGCGCGCCGCCGCGGCCGATGCGCCGGTACCGCCGATATACGGCCACACCGCCGCGATATCCGCGAAACCGCGTGCGGCCAGGGCGCTGTTGGCGTAGTACGGCTTCCACCACAGCGTGGGATCGGGGAACAGGCAGGCGTCGGATTCGTTCCAGCCATGGATCAGGCCATGGCCCGGTGCGCCGGCGGGCAGCTTCAGACTTTGGTCGTGCAGTTCTTCCAGGATCTGCGCGGTGGCTTCGATCTTGCCGCGATGCTTGCGCAGCAGCGCGGTGTCGCCGGTGTACTGCAGATAGCGCGCCATCAGCGACAGGATCAGGCCGAACTGGCCGGTCTCCGGTCCGCGCATGTTGGGCATGCCGTCGGCCTGCACGAAATCGGTGAAGTAGCCATCCAGCACCGCCGCGGCCTGCTCGAAGCGGCCCCATTCCAGGTTGGCGTACAGCGAACTGGTGAAGATGTCCTGGAAGCCGTCGTACTCGTTGCCGTAGTAGTCGCGTTCCACCGCGCCGTACTTGGGATAGGTGCCGCCGGGGCGCACCACCAGTTCGCGCGCGAAGGCGAAGCGCGCCATGTCGTTCCAGCTCGGGTCCGGCAGCTCGGCCTCGATGGTGCCGCGCAACAGATCCTGCCAGTACCCGGCGAAGGCCAGCAGGCCGCGATAGAAGTCCTCGGCGGTGGCGCTTCCGCGGCGCGGCGGATAGTCGGGATAGCTGTGCGTATAGACCGTCTTCGTCGCCTTGCCGTTCTCCACCAGCACGCTGCGGTGCCAGGTCTGCACGACGAAGCGATCCGTGGCGCGCACGTCGGCGAACACCAGCAGGTCGTAATGGCGGCTCGGCGAGGTCGGCAGCATCTTGTGCACCGCTGGCATCCAGCCGCCGAGCAGCCCCTCGTGCCGACGCTTGATCAGGGCGACATCGCCCAGTTCGGCGAAGGCCTGCTCGGGCCGCCAGGTACGGCTGCGGCCATTGGGCAGGATCGGCATCGTGTCGATCGCTTCGCGGGTGCCAACGAAGGTGGTCCACGGCCAGCGTCCGTCGTGGTCCTTGGGGTCCAGCAGCGAGGCCGGCGGCGGCGCGGCGTCGCGCACTTCCTGTTCCGACGGATCGCCGTTGCGCAGCAGGTGGTCGGCGAGCAGATCGGCATCGGCCAGGGCGACATCGGCGAGCTTCATGCCGAAGTAGGGCGGCTTGTCGCTGGGAAACGCGGCTTCGGTACGCTTGCCCAGCACCAGCATGCCCGCGGCGCAAACGAAGCTGATCGCGCCATCGGGCGTGCGCAGGTCTTCATGAACGGTCCAGTCGACACCGTCCTCGCGGAAGGCGCAAAGGCGGGTATGGCCGGCCAGGCTGTCGTCCGCCAACGGCTGCAGCACGGGCCCGGCGCGCCCTGCGGAAGCGACGGCCGTGGCCGGCGTCGCCATGCCGTTGCCGGCGAAACCGGCGCCCGCCGCCGCGGTGGCGGCCAGGCCGCTTTGCAGGAATTGTCTTCTGTCCACGGCCGGCGCTCCTGCCCGTATTGCGCTATCCGGCCATGCTGCAGCAGGCCATCTACGATGTCTTGTCGGCGGCATTGCGCTTTCGTGCGGAATTCCGCATAGAGCCCTGCGCATCCGAAGCGGTGAAGCGACTGTTTCGGTCCGACCGGCCCGCAGCCGGGTCGGCGCCAGGGCTAGGGGCGCGGTGGAGTAGGATGCCCAGTCCCGAATCACGAGTATTCGACGTGAGTCCCGCACCCAACGACAAACCCAGTCGTGAGCTGGCCGAGGAGGCCGTGCGCGTCCTGCTGCGCTGGGCCGGCGAGGATCCGGCGCGCGAGGGCCTGCTCGACACGCCGTCGCGCGTGGTCAAGGCCTACAACGACTGGTTCAGCGGCTACAACGACGATCCGCGCGACTACCTGCAACGCACCTTCGAGGAAGTGGCCGGCTACGACGAACTGATCGTGCTGCGCGACATCGAGTTCGAAAGCCACTGCGAGCACCACATGGCGCCGATCATCGGCAAGGCCCATGTCGGCTACCTGCCCGACGGCAAGGTGGTGGGCATCAGCAAGCTGGCACGCGTGGTCGAAACCTATGCGCGCCGTTTCCAGGTGCAGGAAAAGCTGACCGCCGAGATCGCCACCGCGATCCAGGACGTGCTCAATCCTCGCGGCGTGGGCGTAGTCGTCGAGGCCGCGCACGAATGCATGACCACCCGCGGCATCCACAAGCGCGGCGTGAGCATGGTCACCTCGAAGATGCTGGGCAGCTTCCGCGACGATGCCCGCACCCGCGCCGAATTCCTGCAGTTCATCGACGTCGGGCCGGGTCGCTGACCGAGCGAGGGCGAGAAGTGCGCCACGCCACGCCGTGACCCGAGCTGGGAGAAGCCCCCGATGAATTTGCTGCTCCGTCTGCTCGGCGCCTGCTGGCTGCTATGCGCCGCGGGAGCGGTACCTGCGCAGGTGTCCGATGCAGCGCCGCCGCTCACCCTGCGCGTCGACCTCATGCACAGCGGCGATGCGAAACAGCAGCACTACGCGCTCGATCGCGTGGTGGTGGAGCCGCTGCCGTGGCCCGGCAATCCCGCGCGCCCGGTCGACCATACCGACCGCGGGCTCAACCGCTTCGAGGTGATCGATCCGCAGACCGGCAAGCTGCTGTATTCGCGCGGCTACAGCACGATCTTCGGCGAGTGGCGGACCACCGACGAGGCCAAGCAGAGCAGCCGCGGATTCCAGGAATCGCTGCGCTTCCCGAAGCCGGACCGACCGGTGCAGGTCAGGGTGCTGCAACGTGACGAGGGCAACGCCTTCGTCGAAGTGTGGCGCATCGATGTGGACCCGGCCGCGCTCGACGTGGTCCTGGAGAAACGTCCGGCACCGGCCGAGCCGATCGCGATCCGCAACAACGGCCCCTCGCCGGAGAAGGTCGATCTGCTGATCCTCGGCGATGGCTACACCCAGGCGGAACTGGCGAAGTTCGAGGCCGATGCGCACCGCCTGGCCGATCACCTGTTCAGCGTGTCGCCGTTCCGCGAGCGTGCACGCGACTTCAATGTGTGGGCGCTGGCGGTGCCCACGCGCGAATCGGGCGTGTCGCGACCGTCCACCGGCATCCACCACGACTCCGCGCTGGGCACGCGCTACGACATCTTCGGCAGCGAGCGCTACGTGCTGACCCTGGACAACCGCGCGCTGCGCGAGCTGGCCCAGTACGCGCCCAACGAGTTCATCGAGATCCTGGTCAACAACCAGACCTATGGCGGCGGCGGCATCTTCGGCCAGTTCAGCACCGCCGCGGCCAGCAACGACTGGGCGAACTACCTGTTCGTGCATGAGTTCGGCCACCACTTCGCCGCGCTGGCGGACGAGTACTACACCTCACCGGTGGCCTACGTATCCGGCGAGGAACGACCGGAGCCGTGGGAGCCCAATGTGACCGCGTTGCGCGATCCGGCGCGGCTGAAATGGAAACGCCACGTCGGTGCGGATACGCCTTTGCCCACGCCCTGGCCCAAGGCGGAGTTCGAGGCCTACCAGCGCGACAACCAGGCCAGGCGCGTCGAGTTGCGCAAACAGAACCGGCCCGAGTCGGAGATGAGCGCGTTGTTCGAGGCCGAACGCCGCTTCACGGAGGAGCTGGTCTCACGCGCGCCTTATCGCGACGCGATCGGCGCGTTCGAAGGCGCCAACTACCAGGCGACGGGGTACTACCGCTCGGAGATGCAGTGCACCATGTTCAGCCGCAGCGAGCGCTTCTGCCAGGTGTGCCAGGACGCGATCGCCGACATCATCGACCTGTATTCGCGCCCTGCGTCGGACTAGCGCGTGACCGGACCCGATGCCATGCGCGTATACGACTGCCTGATCATCGGCGCAGGCCCCGCAGGCCTGACCGCCGCGAACTATCTCGCCCGCTTCCGCCGCGACATCGTGCTGGTCGACGCTGGCGCCAGCCGCGCGCGCTGGATCCCGACCAGCCACAACTGTCCCGGCTTTCCCTCAGGGGTGGGCGGCAACGAACTGCTCGCCAGGCTGCGCGCGCAGGCCGAGACCTATGGCGTTCAGGCCGTGCCGGCCCGCATCGATTCGCTGCGGCGCGAAGCCGACAGGTTCGTCGCTGGCGCGGGCGACGCATGCTGGCACGCGCGACTCGTGATCCTGGCCTGCGGCGTGGTGGACAAACTGCCGGAGATCGACGGCGTGGAAGCGGCGATCGATACCGGTGCGGTGCGCCTGTGCGCGATCTGCGATGGCTATGAAGCGCGCGACGAACGGATCGGCGTGTATGGACCAGCGAACGAAGCCGTCGGCCACGCGGTGTTCCTGCGCACGTTCTCGCGCAGCGTGACCGTGGTGGCCAGCGATACCGACGCGCTCTCCGAGGACAAGGTTGCGCAGGCGCGGGACGCGGGTGTGGTGCTGTTGCCGCGTCCGGATTCGATCCGGATAGACACCGGGCGCTGCATTGCGACCCTGGCAAACGGCGAGCGGCATGCGTTCGACACGCTCTATCCGGTGCTCGGCAGCGATGCCCAGACCGGACTGGCCCTGGCCCTGGGCGCGCGCTGCGACGACAACGGCGAACTGGTCACGGACCGAGAGCAGCAGACCAGCGTCGATGGCCTGTACGCCTGCGGCGACATGGTCAGCGCGCTCAACCAGATCAGCGTGGCGGTGGGCCATGCGGCGATCGCGGCGACCGCCGTGCACAACCGGCTACCCGTCAACCTGCGCTGAGCTCAACCGAACGTGCGCAGGATCGAAGCCGCCGCCTCGCGACCTTCGTAGGCCGCGGTCACCACCAGGTCGGCACCACGCACCCCGTCGCCACCGGCGAAGATGCGCGGATGGGTGGTCTGGAACGGCAACGACATGTCCTGGGCATCCTGGGCGGAGGGCCGCAGGCCCGAAGTCGGAGCACCGACCCGGATGCGGCCATTCGCGTGCAGCTCGATGCCGTGGGCGTGCAGCCACTGCGGGGGATCGGGCTGGAAGCCGAAGGCGATGATCACCACATCGGCCGGCAGCTCGGATTCGCTGCCGGGCACGTTCTCCACGCTCTGGCGACCGCGCGCGTCAGCCGCGCCCAGGCGCGTTTCCACCACGCGCACGCCGCATACGGCGTCTTCGCCCAGCAGGGCCAGCGGCTGGCGGTTGAACAGGAACGCGACTCCTTCCTCGCGCGCGTTCGCCACCTCGCGCGCGGAGCCGGGCATGTTGGCCTCGTCGCGCCGGTAGACGCAGGTCACCTGGGCGGCGCCCAGACGCACCGCGCTGCGCACGCAGTCCATGCCGGTGTCGCCGCCGCCCAGCACCACGACCCGCTGGCCGCGCAGCTCGGGCAACTGCACCTCGTCTTCCCAGCCGGCGATCGGACGCGATTGCGCGCCGTCGCTGCCGTGCACGATGCGACCGTTGTGGACCAGGAAAGGCAGCGCCGGCAGCACGCCCTGCAGATCCTGGCCCGGCAGCCCGCCATCGGTATAGCGATAGGTGCCCAAGCCCAGGAACACGGCCTCGAAATCCGTCAGCAGCGTATCGATGGCGATGTCGCGACCGATCTCCACGCCGAGCCGGAATTCCACGCCCATGCCTTCGAGCACCTCGCGCCGCATCTGCAGCACGGAACGTTCGAGCTTGAAGGTGGGAATCCCGAAATGCAGCAGTCCGCCGATCTGCTCGTAGCGGTCGAACACGGTGGCCTGCACGCCAGCGCGGGCGAGCCGGTCGGCGCAGGACAGTCCGGCGGGTCCGGCGCCGACGATGGCGACGCGCTTACCGGTCGCGGGGGCCTGCGACAGGTCTGGCCGCCAGCCCTGCGCGAGCGCGGTGTCGACGATGTACTTTTCCATCGCGCCGATGCTCACCGCGCCGAAGCCGCCGTCGTGCAGGGTGCAGCTGCCTTCGCACAGCCGGTCCTGTGGGCAGACGCGGCCACAGATCTCCGGCAGCGGATTGGTTTCGTGGCAGAGCGCGGCCGCTTCGACGATGCGTCCCTCGCGCGCCAGTTCCAGCCATTGCGGGATGCGGTTGTGCAGCGGGCAGCCGTGCGCGCAGTAGGCGATGCCGCAGTCCAGGCAGCGTCCGGCCTGGTGCTGCGCCTCGGCTTCGCCGAAGCGCCCGTACAGCTCGCGCCAGTCGCCTTCGCGCCGCAGTTCCAGCGGAATGCGCGCCGGCATTTCCCGCGGGCGGTCGAGGAAATCGAATAACGGCTTGCGGCTCATGGCCCGAGCCCCAAGTGGCTAGGAATTTTCTGGAGGAAAGCCCCCTTGGTAAGGGGGCGCACAGAAGGGGTGGGGTTCGCCCATCCTGTGGGAGCGACCTTGGTCGCGAACGCGTTGGCTTTTGCGCCAGACGCCAAAGATCCGAAAGCCGAAGACACGAGAGCCAAAGGCAATCGCGACCAAGGTCGCTCCCACGAGACCCTCAGCATGTTCATGCCGCGCGCCTCAGATTCTCGCTCAGCGATTCCAGGCTCGCCGCCTTCGGCTTGACCAGCCAGAACTTGCCGAGGAAATCGCGCATCTCCCCGGCGATGCGCGCTGCCCACACGCTGCCGGTATGGCGCACATGCGCCTCGAGCAGATCGAGCAGGTGCGAGCGATGCGCGCCGAAGCCCTCGGAGTTGATCCGCAGGATGTCGACCAGCTCGTGGTTGTAGCGGTCGACGAAATCGCGGTCGAGGTCGAGCACATAGGCCATGCCGCCGGTGAAGCCGGCGCCGAAATTCAGTCCGGTACGTCCGAGCACGGCCACCACCCCGCCGGTCATGTATTCGCAGCAATGATCGCCGGCGCCTTCCACCACCGCGATCGCACCGGAGTTGCGCACCGCGAAGCGTTCGCCCGCGCGTCCGGCCGCATACAGCTCGCCGCCGGTAGCGCCGTACAGGCAGGTGTTGCCCATGATCGGCGCACTGCGCGCTTCCCAGCGCGCGCCCTGCGGCGGCCGCAGCACGATCCGCCCGCCGGCCATGCCCTTGCCGACGTAGTCGTTGGCTTCGCCATGCAGCTGCAGGTGCAGGCCGCCGGCGAGAAACGCGCCGAAGCTCTGCCCGGCGCTGCCGCTGAAGTGCAGGTCGATCGGTGCATCGGCCATGCCCAGATCGCCGTGCAGCCGCGCGATGCGGCCGGACAGACGCGCGCCGATGCTGCGATCGGTGTTTTCGATGTCGAACGCGAACGTGCCGCCCTGCTTGTGCTCGATCGCGCTGGCGAGCTCCGCGTCGAGCCGGGCGGACAACCCGGTCGGGGCGGGATGCAGCGCGGGTGCGCCGCAATGGCCACCCTGGGCCAGGCCGGTGGACGCCAGCAGCGGCGCCAGATCCAGGCCGTAGCTGGCGGAATCGTCAATGATCTGCAGCAGGTCGGTGCGGCCCACGATCTCGCCCAGGCTGCGCGCGCCCAAAAGCGCCAGCCATTCGCGCACTTCGCCGGCCACGCCGCGGAAGAAGTTTTCGACCTTCTCGGGCAGGCCGGTGAAATGATCGCGGCGCAGGCGTTCGTCCTGGGTGGCCACGCCCGTGGCGCAGTTGTTGAGATGGCAGATGCGCAGGTACTTGCAGCCCAGCGCGATCATCGGCGCGGTGCCGAAGCCGAAGCTTTCCGCGCCCAGCAACGCGGCCTTGACCACATCCAGCCCGGTCTTGAGTCCGCCGTCGGCCTGCACGATCACCCGCTCGCGCAGCTCGTTGGCCAGCAGCGCCTGGCGCGCTTCGGACAGGCCCAGTTCCCAGGGCGTGCCGGCGTAGCGGATCGAGGACAGCGGGCTCGCGCCGGTCCCGCCGTCGTGGCCGGAAATCGTGACCAGGTCCGCGCCGGCCTTCACCACGCCCGAGGCGATCGTGCCGACGCCGGCATGCGAGACCAGCTTCACCGAGATCAGCGCCTCGGGATTGACCTGGCGCAGGTCGTGGATCAGCTGGGCCAGGTCCTCGATCGAATAGATGTCGTGGTGCGGCGGCGGCGAGATCAGGCCGATGCCGGGGGTGGCGTGGCGCAGGCGTGCGATCAGCGCATTGACCTTGTGTCCGGGTAGCTGTCCGCCCTCGCCCGGCTTGGCGCCCTGCGCGACCTTGATCTGCAGGACTTCGGCATTGACCAGGTATTCGGGTGTGACGCCGAAGCGGCCGGACGCGACCTGCTTGATCTTCGAACGGCGTTCGCTGCCGTTGCGCGCGGGATCCTCGCCGCCCTCGCCGGAATTGCTGCGCCCGCCCAGGCGGTTCATCGCGATCGCCAGCGCTTCGTGCGCCTCTGGCGAGAGCGCGCCCAGGCTCATCGCGGCCGAGTCGAAGCGGCGCACGATCGCCTCGACCGGCTCCACCTGATCGAGCGCCACCGGCGTCGCCGCCGCGCGCAGCGCCAGCAGGTCGCGCAGCGCCGCCGGCTGGCGCGTGTTCACCGCATCGGCGTAGGCGCGCCAGTCCTGCGCATCGCCGCTTTGGGTGGCGCGCTGCAGCGCGATCACCACCTCCGGGTTGAACTGGTGGTCCTCGCCGTCGGGCATGTAGCGCAGCACGCCGCCGATCGCGGGCAGCGTGTTGTTGTTCCAGGCGAAGCGCGCACGCTCCGCGGTCTGGGCCTGCAATGCCTCGAAGCCCAGGCCGCCGATGCGGCTGGCCGCGCCGGCGAAGCACAGGTCGACCACCTCGCGGTCGAGGCCGACGATCTCGAACAGCTGCGCGCCGCGATAGCTGCCGATGGTGCTGATGCCCATCTTCGACAGGATCTTGAGCAGGCCCTTCTTGACCCCGCGCCGGTAGCTGCGGCCGATCTGTGCGGTTTCGCCGGACTTGGTCTTGAGGATCCCGCGCACGCCCAGGTCGTGCAGGGTCTGGTAGGCCAGATACGGATACACCGCGGTGGCGCCGAAGCCGAGCAGGCAGGCGATGTGGTGCGGGTCGCGCGCGGTTCCGGTTTCCACGATCAGGTTCACTGCGCAGCGCAGCCCGGCGCGGACCAGGTGCTGGTGGACCGCGCCGGTGGCCAGCAGCGCATGCAGCATCAGCGCATCGCGGCGCGGACGGCGATCGCTCACGATCAGCAGCAACACACCGCTGCGCGCGGCGGCTTCGGCTTCGCGGTTCAGGCGCTCGAGCGCCGCGCGCATGCCCTCGGCCGGATCGAAGTTGAGGTCGAGGTAGCGATAGGACGCGTCCGGCGCGGTGCCGAACAGCTCGGGTGCGCGCGCCAGCAGCTCGCGCAGCTTGCGCTGCGAGAGCACCGGCGAGTTGAGGTTGACGTGGCGCACCGCGTGCGGGCCGTCGTCGAAGATATTGCCTTCGCGGCCCAACTGCGTGGCCAGCGACATCACGCAGTCCTCGCGCAATGGATCGATCGGCGGATTGGTGACCTGGGCGAAGGCCTGGCGGAAGCGGTCGTACAGCGGGCGGTCGTGACGCGACAGCGCGGCCGGCGGGGTGTCGTCGCCCATCGAGCCGGTGGCTTCCTGCTCGGTCTCGGCCAGCGGGCGCAGCACGTACTCGCGCTCTTCGCGGGTCAGCTGGAACAGCTTCTGGAAGCCGGCCAGGGTGGACGCGTCGAATGGCGCATTGGCCAGCGCCGGATCGATCAGTTCGCTGTGCAGATAGGTCATGCCGCGCTGCAGCCAGCGCTTGTACGGCGCGCGTGCGCGGTTGATCGCGTCGATCGCTTCCGAGTCCAGCAGGGTGCCAGCATGCAGGTCGATCGCGATCATCTCGCCCGGTCCGAGCTTGCCCTTGGCTTCGATCTCGTCCGCCGGCATCGGCCACACCCCGGCTTCCGAGGCGATCAGCACGTGCCGGTCGCGGGTGCGCAGCCAGCGCGCCGGTCGCAGCCCGTTGCGGTCCAGCGAGCAGGCCGCGTAGCGCCCATCGCACAGCACGATGCCGGCAGGCCCGTCCCAGGGCTCGCTGTTGAGCGCGTAGTACTCGTAGAACGCGGCCAGCTCGGTGTCGCGGTATTCCAGCGACTGGGTCGCCGGCGGCACCAGGATGCGCATCGCCTGCAGCAGATCCATGCCCCCGGCCTGCAGCACTTCCAGCATCTCGTCCAGGCTCTGCGAATCCGAGCCGTCGTTGCGCACCAGCGGATCGAACTCGCGCAGATCCAGTCCCGGCGCGCGCCACGCGTGCGTGCGCGCCTGCGCCCAGGCGCGGTTGCCGGCGATGGTGTTGATCTCGCCGTTGTGGGCGAGCCGGCGGAACGGCTGCGCCAACGGCCAGCGCGGCTGGGTGTTGGTGGAAAAGCGCTGGTGGAACACCACCGCGCTGCTGGTCAGGTCGCTGCGCTGCAGGTCGGGATAGAAGCGCGCCAGCTTGACCGGCAGCACCATGCCCTTGTAGCCGATGCTGTGCGCGGACAGGCTGACTACATAGGCATCCTGCAGCGAGCCGGCGGATGGTTCCGATCTGGACAATTCGCGCAGGCGCTGTTCGGCGCGGCGGCGGCCCAGGAACAGCGCGCGCTCGAAGGCCACCGGATCCATGTCGACCGGCGCATCGACGAACACCTGCTCGATCCGCGGCAGCGAGCGGCGCGCAAGCGGGCCGCAGGCATCGGCATCAATCGGCACCGCGCGCCAGCCGGCGATCTGCACACCGGCGCCCTCGAGCGCCTGCGCCAAGATCGTCCGCACCCGTGCGCACGCGTCATCGTCATGCGGCAGGAACACCAGCCCGGCGGCGAACCGCGCAGCCAGCGCGATCCCGGCCTCGTTGGCCAGCGCGCGCAGCCAGGGTTCCGGCGAGCGGATCAGCAGCCCACAGCCGTCCCCGCTCTCACCATCGGCCGCGATCCCGCCGCGATGGCTCATCCGGGCCAGCGCTTCGAGCGCGCGTTCGATCAGGGCGTGCGTCGGCCGGTCGTCCAGCTGCGCGATCAGGCCGAAGCCGCAGGCGTCGCGCTCGCAGGACGGGTCGTAAAGAGCGGTGGGTGGCTGGTGAGAGGGCATTGGACTCCGCGGCGGGTTTCGCCCGGCGACGGCATGCCGCGGTGCGCAGCGGTTGCTGTGCTCCGGCCATCCGTCCTCGGGGCTACCCCGAATAAAGCACACGTTTGTGCGCTGCCGCAAATGTTCCAGGCGTAACCAATCCAATTCACCCGGGCGATATTGCAATTCAAATCTACCCGGGTCATATTACCGCTCCCATAAATGTCGATTTCGCCATGCAAGCCACCCCGGATACCCGCTGTACCGCCTTCGCCGGTACCCGCCGCATCGCCTCCGGCGCCCTGCGCCACGTTGCGCTGGTCGCGCAGCGCGAGCTCCAGTCCAACGACCCGCAGGCCGGCAGCGAGCCGATCCTGATCTTCGACGAGCGCACCAGCCACCTCATCGAAGTCGACCTGCGCGGCAGCTCCGCGGACCTGCTCAAACGGCTGGCGGAGTCCGACGTGGCGGTGCGTGCGGACGTCGAAGACCTGCCGGAGCCGCGCAAGGGCCCCGGCCGGCCCAGGCTGGGTGTGGTCGCGCGCGAGGTGACCTTGCTGCCGCGCCACTGGCAGTGGCTGGCCGCGCAACCCGGCGGCGCCTCGGTCGCGTTACGCAAGCTGGTGGAGGATGCGCGCCGGGCCAATGCCGGCAACGACCGCAAGCGCGCCGCGCAGGAATCCGCGTACCGGTTCATGGCCACGATGGCGGGCGATGCACCCGGCTTCGAGGAGGCGACGCGCGCGCTGTTCGCGGGCGACGCATCGGCGTTCGAGGAACGCATCGGTGCATGGCCGGACGATGTGCGCGATCATGCCGCGCTGTTGGCGGCAGACGCGCTGCGAGATTGAGCGCGAACGCCCTTCGCGCAAGCATCCTTCATCAAGACAACGCCATGACTTCACCTCCCCTCGCCAACGGCGCGCGCAAGGCTGCGCTTGCCTTCATCTTCGTCACCGTGCTGATCGACGTGCTCGCCTTCGGCGTGATCATCCCGGTGCTGCCGCATCTGGTGCAGCAATTCGTGGGCGGACGTACCGATACCGCGGCCTACTGGATCGGCGCGTTCGGCTTCGTGTTCGCCGCGATCCAGTTCGTGACCTCGCCGGTGCAGGGCGCGCTGTCGGATCGCTACGGCCGGCGGCCGGTGATCCTGCTGTCCTGCCTGGGGCTCGGGCTGGACTTCATCTTCATGGCGCTTGCGCCCTCGTTGGCGTGGCTGTTCGTCGGCCGGATCATCTCGGCGATGACCTCGGCCAGCTTCACCACGGCCAATGCCTACGTCGCCGACGTCACTCCGCCCGAACGGCGGGCGAAGAGTTTCGGCATGATCGGCGCGGCGTTCGGCGTGGGCTTCATCATCGGTCCGTTGATCGGCGGTTTCCTCGGCGACATCGATCTGCGGCTGCCGTTCTGGTTCTCTGCGGGGCTGGCGCTGCTCAACTTCGGCTACGGCCTGTTCGTGCTGCCCGAATCGCTGGCGCCGGAGCACCGTGCGCCGAAGTTCGACTGGTCGCACGCCAATCCATTCGGTTCGATGAAGTTGCTCGCGCGTTATCCGCAGGTGTTCGGCCTCGCCGCGGTGGTGTTCATCGCCAATCTGGCGCACTACGTGTACCCCAGCATCTTCGTGCTGTATGCGGACTACCGCTATCAGTGGGGACAGAAGGAAGTGGGCTACGTGCTGGCCCTGGTCGGCGTGCTCAGCGTGATCGTCAACGTGTTGCTCATCGGCAAGGCGGTGCAGTGGCTGGGCGAGCGCCGCGCCTTGCTGTGCGCGCTGCTGTGCGGGGCGGCGGGATTCACCATCTACGGGTATGCGTACGTGGGCTGGATGTTCCTGGTGGGCCTGCCGATCAGCGCGCTGTGGGCGATCGCGGCGCCGGCGACACAGGCCCTGATCACGCGCCAGGTCGGGCCGGACGTGCAGGGCCGGATCCAGGGCGCGTTGATGAGCCTGGTGTCGATGGCCGGCATCGTCGGCCCGGCGATCTTTGCCGGCAGCTTCGGCTGGTTCATCGGCGACGCGACGCCGGTGCACCTGCCTGGCGCGCCGTTCTACATCGCGGGCGGTCTGCTGCTGGCGGCCGCATTCGTGGCATGGCGCTTTGCACCACGCACCGCGACTGTGGCGGCGTCGCAGCCGGCATGATCGGTAGGTGAAGCCTTCAGCAATGCTGCGTGCATTGACGGAAGGCAGACGCGCAGCCACCTAAGGTCGACCGTTCCCGGCCAGGTGAACGGACATGACCGATCTGCACATCGCGCCCAGCGGACCGGCGCGTTACGAATCCGCCTGTGTGCCGCCCACCGCGACGAACGCGCACCGCCGCGCGCTGGGACCTGCCATGGGTATCGGGTGCCTATCGCGTGGCTCCATGGAGCCGCGCGCAAGCCCGTCTGCCTGGCATGGTCGCGAAATGTCCGGATCCAGAGGAAGGCGATGAGCGGGGCCGCCGCTTCGACCCGCACCGCCGCGAAAGCGGCCCGGCGCGCAGGTCTGCGTTATGTCAGCGACCAGGCGCCGGGCATCCGCCGGGTACGCAGCGGGCGCGGGTTCACCTATCGCAAGCCGCGCGGTGGGGTGGTGCGCGACGCGCGCACGCTTGCGCGCATCCGCAAGCTGGCGATTCCACCGGCCTATACCGACGTGTGGATCAGCACCGATCCGCGCGGACACCTGCAGGCGACCGGACGCGATGCGCGCGGACGCAAGCAGTACCGCTATCACCCCGACTGGAACGCAGAGCGCGGCAGCGGCAAGTTCGACCGCATCGTCGCGTTCGGCAGGGCGATGCCGAAACTCCGCCGGCGGGTGCGAGCCGACCTGAAGCTGCCGGGCTTTCCGCGCGACAAGGTGGCCGCGATCGTGCTGTCGGTGCTGGCCGAGACCATGATCCGGGTGGGCAACGACGAATACGCGCGCAGCAACGGTTCGTTCGGCCTGACCACCCTGCGCGACCGTCATGTGGAGTTCCTGCGTGGTGGGCGCGCGCGTTTCCGCTTCCGTGGCAAGAGCGGGCAGGACCACGAGGTCGTGCTCGACGACAGGCGGCTGGTGTCGCTGGTGCGTAGCTGCCAGCAGCTGCCGGGTCAGGTGCTGTTCCAGTACCGCGACGATACGGGCAAGCGCCAGCCAATGGGCTCGACCCTGGTCAATGCCTACCTGCGCGATGCCATGGGCGAAAACTTCACCACCAAGGATTTCCGCACCTACGCCGGCACGCTGGCCGCGTTCCAGCTGCTCGCGCGTACGCCGCACCCTGTCGGCCGCCGCGGACGTGCGCCGGGCGAAAGCGCGTTCGCCGCCGCGGAGAAGGAGGTCGTGCGCCAGGTCGCCGACGCGTTGGGCAACACGCCCGCGGTGTGCCGCAAGGCCTATATCGATCCGGCGGTGTTCGAGGCCTGGCGCGCGGGGACGCTGGCGCAGGCGGCAGGCAAGCCCACGGGCGCACGCCAATGGGAACAGACGGCGCTGCGATTCCTGGCGCACGCGCATCGAGCCGGCTAGGGTGCCGAGCCGATCGGGATCTGTCTCAGGATGAATGCGCGGCGCGTTTGCGTCGAAAATTTCAGATCTTCATCCCCGCGCAGCCGGCGACCCAAGGACGTTGCTGTTGTTCTTCTGAGGTCAACGCCATTCACCCTACGGGCGCAGAGCTTTCGCCTTTCGGCGAGTTACTTTCTTTGCTGGTGCAAAGAAAGTAACCAAAGAAAGCACCTGCTCGTGAAGTCAACACCGCTCAGGGTATGTGCAGTGTCGTCGCCATTTTCGCAGCGGACATCCTTGTCCGCTCCGAAAACGGCCGGCATCCATGCCGGCCGCCCTCCGGGTGTCCGGATGCGGGCCGCGAGTACAGGTTCGAGAGAGTCAAGCCAAAGGCCAAAGTTCCGTGAGCTAGGGCTATCTGGCGGCTCCAGTTATACCGGCCTCTGACTTTCGAAATCCTGCAGCAGTCAAACGCAGTCGGAAACCCCGGAGGGGCGGCGGCCATGGATGGCCGCCGTTTTCGGATCGAGCCATGGATGGCGAGTCCGAAAATTCCTTCGCCGCCCACACTTCTTGAGCGACTTGTCGAGGAAGGTGCTTTCTTTGCCTACTTTCTTTGCACCAGCAAAGAAAGTAGGTCGCCTTCAGGCGAAAGCTCTACGGCCGAAGGGCGAAGGCTATTGACTCCAAAAGCAACAGCAGCGTCCTGGAGACCAGCGCTTCGCGCTGTTGAAAAGCGCTTGCCGCCTCCGCGGGGATGACGCGCTAAAAATATACCGGCGGCTTCACCCCCCCTTCTTGCCGCCAGCACGAGAATCCGCGGCACATCCTGCGTGGAGCAAGCCAATGTCCAGATGCGACGTGTGCGGCAACGACTACGACAAGGCCTTTACCATCACCCAGGGTGACCGGTCCGGTACCTTCGATTCGTTCGAATGCGCGATCCATGCCATGGCGCCCAGCTGTGCGCACTGTGGCTGCAAGGTGATCGGCCACGGCGCCGAGCACGACGGCACCTACTACTGCTGCGCGCACTGTGCCCGGCATGACGGCGTGAAGGGCATCGACGACCGCGTCTAGGGCGCGATCGCGGCGGATCATCGGGCGTACGCACTCGCGTGCGGCCGACAGGTGGGCGCTAAAGCTGCCCCGGCGGCACCGGTATCAACAGCCAGAATGCGACTCCGTGTTGGGCCCATCGGGTCGCGACTTCGGTGCCGATCTCGAGCAGCACGTCGAAGCCGACCGGATCGGCCTGCTTCCAGTCATGGGTGTGGTCGAGCAGCAGCACGTAACCCGGTGCGGGCAGCCACGACAGATCGTCCAGGCAATCGGCCAGCGCATCCCAGTTGCGGCCGAACCAGTCGGGGAAGTCCAGCGCCTGCGCGATCCGCGCCAGCACCGCCTCCTTGTCTTCGCAGCCCTGCAGGTCGATGCGCACGAAGGCGAACTCGAGCCGTTCGGCCGCTTCGGCCAGCGCGTCGCCTCCGCCGGCATCCACGTAATAGGCGCCCGAAGCCGTGTGGTCGGCCAGCATGGCGCTCAGGTCGACTGTGTTCATCGCACAGCCTCTGCATCAGCATCGATCCGCCGGAAGCTGCGGTAATGATCGGTGGTGTAGAAGAATTCGGCGGGTGGATGTCCGCCGGTGACGATGCGGCGCGCACCGCGATCGCGCTCGCCGGGCGTGTCGACGGTGTACTCGCGATAGTAGCCACTCGGGCGCTGCGGCAGCAGATGCTCGCGGTTGTGGAAGACGCCGCCGTCCTGCCGATAATGGAACGGGCCGCCGGCGCGGATGCGCTGCAGCGTGTCGACGGCCTCGACCGTCAGCGATGCGGACGCGGGGGCACGCGGCGTGCGCGCATCCGGCGTTGCGACGGGCGGCGGCCCGTCCGCAGGCGCTGGCGCGGTCCGCCACCAGTTCCAGGCGGCGAACAGCGCCAGCGCGAGCAGGATCCAGGCGGTGCGACGCGGCATGGCGCGATCATGCCATGCGCATCGCGCCGCACCCTCAGCCGCAGCGCACTTCGGTCACGACGTTGTTGTCGTCCACCTGCAGGTTGAGCCGGCCTTCGCGGAACTCCATCGTCACCATCTGACCGGGCTTGAGCGTGCGCGCGACCTGCGCGCCGGCGTCCTTGCGCGCCTGTTCGACCACCTCGGCCGTGGCCTGTTTGCCGACCGCGGACTGCGCGGCGTCGGCGTTGCAGCCTTCGGTACTACCGGGCGGCAGGCTGGCAGCATCATCATCGTTCGGCGTCGCGGCGCAGGCGGCGAGCGACAGCGACAGGATCGAAGCCAATGAGACGCCGCGGATTGCGATGGACATGTGAGAGTTCTCCTTGTCGGGAAAGTGTTCGGCCGCGGAAGTATTGCCGCGGCCGCGTGTGTGCGGGATAAATGCAGCGCATGCAGCCCTCCACCGACAAGCCCTTCGCCCCCGCCTGCGAGCGCAACCGCGCGCCGATCCTGTCGGTGCTGCAGCGCTGGTTCGCGGATCGGAACCAGGTGCTGGAGATCGGCAGCGGTACCGGCCAGCACGCGGTCCATTTCGCCGCCGCGATGCCGCAGCTGCAATGGCAGGCCAGCGACCGCACGGAGCATCTGCCCGGCATCCGCGCGTGGCTGGACGAAGCCGCGCTGCCGAATACGCCCGCGCCGCTGGCGCTCGACGTCGCGCGCGGACCGTGGCCGGCCGCCCGTTTCGATGCCGCCTTTACCGCCAACACCCTGCACATCATGGGCTGGCCGGATGTCGAGGCGCTGTTCGCCGGCCTGGACCGGGTGCTGGGCGCCGATGCCGTGTTTGCGGTCTACGGACCCTTCAACTATCGGGGCGACTACATCAGCGCCAGCAACCGCGAGTTCGATGGCTGGCTCCGGGCGCGCGATCCGCATTCGGGAATTCGTGATTTCGAGGCGGTCGACGCGCTGGCGCGCGGCATCGGTCTGCGCCTTGTGGAAGACGCGGCGATGCCGGCCAACAATCGCTGCGTGGTGTGGACGCGCGCTGCGGCATGACTTCCGGCAGCCCGTGAGTGCACGCCGGATTGCTTAGGATGGGGATCGATCCGTTCTGGAGCCTGCCGTGATCTGTCGTTCCCTGCTCGCCAGCGCCCTGCTGCTCGCCACCGCCGGCGTTGCCCGCGCCGAAGTGCCCGCTCCGCAGGACACGCCATACGCGCCGGGCACGATCGTGCTCGAGGTCGATGCCACCGATACCGCGCAGCGCATCTTCCGGGTCAAGCAGACGATCCCGGTCGCGCCCGGCCCGCTGACCCTGCTGTATCCGCAGTGGCTGCCCGGCAATCACGGGCCGCGCGGACCGATCGACAAGCTCGCCGGCCTGGTCATCAGCGCCGGCAATGGCCAGAAGCTCGCCTGGAAACGCGATCCTGCCGACGTCTACGCCTTCCATCTGGAAGTCCCGCAAGGCGTGACGTCGATCACGACCGAATACCAGACGCTCACGCCGGCCGATACCACGCAGGGGCGCGTGGTGATGACGCCGAACATGCTCAACCTGCAGTTCAACACCGTGGTGCTGTACCCGGCCGGGCACTACGCCAGCCGCATCGACTACGACGCGCGGGTGACCTATCCGGCAGGCTGGCAGGCCGCAACCGCGCTGGACGTGGAGCGCAAACTCGGCGATGCCGTGGACTACCAGACCGTACCGCTCGACATCCTGGCCGATTCGCCGGTGTTCGCCGGTCGCTACTTCAAGACCATCGATCTCGGCGCGGCTGGGGATAAGCCGGTGCGCCTGAACGTGGTCGCCGATGCGGCCAAGCAGCTCGAAGCCAAGCCCGATCATCTCGAGCAGCATCGTGCGCTGGTGCGCCAGGCGCTGAAACTGTATGGCGCGCAGCATTACGACCACTACGACTTCCTGCTCTCGCTGAGCAAGCAGATGTCCGGCATCGGTCTGGAACACCAGCGCTCCAGCGAGAACGGGGTGGACGCCGACTATTTCAGCGGCTGGGACAAGAAGATCGGCAGTACAGATCTGCTCGCGCACGAGTACACCCATTCGTGGAACGGCAAGTACCGCCGTCCTGCCGACCTGTGGACGCCGAACTACAACGTGCCGATGCAGGACAGCCTGCTCTGGGTCTACGAAGGCCAGACCCAGTACTGGGGTGCCGTGCTCAACGCGCGCGCCGGACTGCGACCGATCGATGCCGCACGCGACGCGCTCGCGCTGACGGCGGCCACCTATGCCGACAATCGCCCCGGCCTGCAGTGGCGCAGCGTGCAGGACACCACCAACGACCCGATCATCACCCCGCGCGGCGGCAAGCCCTATCGCAACTGGCAGATGAGCGAGGACTACTACTCCGGCGCGCAGCTGATGTGGCTGGAAGCCGATGCGCGCATCCGCAAGCTCACCAACAACCGCAAGTCGCTCGACGACTTCGCGCGCGCGTTCTTCGGCGTCGACGACGGCGTGTGGAAGACCCAGAACACCTACACCTTCGACGACGTGGTGGCCACGCTCAACGGCGTGGTCGAGAGCGACTGGGCGGTGTTCCTGCGCGAGCGCCTGGACGGCAAGGTCGGCCTGACCGGCGGCCTGGAGGCGAGCGGCTGGCGCCTGGTCTACAAGGACGAGCCCAGCGCGCTGGCCAAGGCGCGGGCCAAGGAAGGCGATGGCGGCGCCGACTATACGTATTCGATCGGCCTTGTCGCCGGCAAGGACGGCAGGATCAACGAAGTGCGCTGGGACGGACCGGCCTTCAATGCCGGCGTCGGCACCGGCATGAGCCTGGTCGCGGTCAACGACATCGAGTATTCGCCCGAAGCGATGGAGGACGCGATCAAGGCGGCGAAGACCGGCACCGCGCCGATCCGGCTGCTGGTCAAGGAGTTCGATCGCTACCGCACGATCAGCGTGGATTACCACCAGGGGCTGCGTTTCCCGCACCTGCAGCGCATCGTGGGCACGACCGATTATCTGACGCCGATCCTCAGCGCCCGGAAATAGGCGAAACCTGTAGGAGCGCCGTGTCCCGGAGTCCGCGTCGCTTCGAAGCGGCGCTCCTACACGAAGGCCTGACGCTCTAGCCTACGGCAGCGGCACCGCGTCGCTCAGCGGCGACACGCCGGTTTCGTTGAACGCTTCCACCGCCACGTGGTAATGCTCATCGCGATTGAGCGCGCGCAGTTCCAGCGTCGTCGCCGCATCGGAAAAGACCTGGTAGCACAGGGTCAGGCGATCGGGCCGCAGGCCCCAGCACACGTTGTAGCCGACCGCGCCCGGCTGCGCCTGCCAGCGCACGAAGCCGTTGCGGCGGTCGCGATCGCGTCGCACCGTCGGCGCGGACGGCTTCGCGGGCGCGGCGCCATCGGCATTGCCGAACACGCGAAGATCCGAGATCGCCAGGTGCTTCGCGCCCACATGCCCGTGCACATAGCGCACGTAGCGGGCGCGCACAGGCTCGGGCAACGGCACATAGGCGTTGGGCCGGTCGCGACGGTCGCGCGCGTTTCCGACCTCGGCCAGAGTGCGCCAGTGGCGGCCATCGTCCGACTGCTGCAGGGTGAATTCGGTGTAGATCTGCGGCCCGTCCGCGAACACGCCAGACGCATAGTCCGCGTAGTTGACCTGCACCGCGCGTACCGTCTTCACCGCACCGAGGTCGAGCGTCAGTGTTTCGCCTTTGGCATTGCGCGCCGCGACCCAGAAGGTGCGCGGGTTCTCGTCCGCGGCACTTGCCGGATCGAACGTCTCCAAAGTCGAGGATGCAGCCGCGGTTTTGCGGTACGAAAGCAGCATCCAGCCGGTGAACAGGCGCTGCGGATCGTCGACCGCGCCATCGGGCATCCAGTGCGGGAAGTCGCCGAAGCGGGTCGACACGCGCATCTGCCCGTCGCTGTAGAACGCAGCCGGCCACAGGCCGATGCGGCGCTCGAAATTCCAGTTGTGACCCACCCACGGTGTGCCGCTGTTCCACCAGTTGCCGTGCGCGTCCTGGAACGTCGAGCCGTGGCCGGCGCCGATGACGAAACCGCCGGGCTTGTAGGCCACCGGGTTCCACGGCGCGTAGGTGAATGGACCGAGCGGCGAATCGCCGACATAGGTCCCGTTCGCGTAGGCGTTGTACTCGGTGCCGGGCGCGCCGTACTGCAGGTAATAACGGCCACCGACCTTGTTCATCCATGCGCCTTCCATGAAGGGCAGCGTGGCCTCGTCGCGGTGGTCCTGGCCGAAGCGCTCCCAGCCGTGGCGCTTCGGATCGAGCTTGAACAGCACCTTCGGCTCGCCGATGTAGGTGAAGCTTTTCGGTTCGATCTCGATGCCGTAGATCGGGTAGATATTCGATGAGTTCCAGTACATGTACCAGCGCCCGTCGTCGTCCGCGAACAGCCCCGGGTCCCAGGGGCCGGGCGGAATCTTGCCCTTGGGCAGGGCGTAGATGTCCTGCCCCGGCGGCACCGCGTTCGGGAGTTTGGGCATGCGCCGGGTGAGGAACTCGAACTGCCCGGTGTCCGGGCGCGTGGTCACCAGCACCGCGCGCTGGTCCATCATCGACGGCATCAGGATCAGGCGCTTGCCGTCGGAGATCGCCGCCGGCGCCACGATGCTTTCGAACGGCCAGCGGCTGGGCGTGATGAAGGTCCAGTGCAGCAGGTCCGTGGATCTCCAGTAGCCGTCGGCGAGGGTCTGGAACAGGTAATACGCATCGCCATGAGGCACGAACACCGGATCGGCACCGGTGCGGTAGGAAATCTTTTCGTTGATCTGTTCGAAGTTGTAGCGGTAGTCGATGTCGAGCGGATTGGCGTAGGTGCGCAGTGGGGATTGCTCCGCCTCGGCCCACGTCGTCGTGCAGCACAGCGCGGTGCCCAATATCATCGTCCGGATTCTGCACTGCATTCGCACCATCGTCTGACTCCGTGGGCCGATGTCGGTCCGCGCCGTCGGCAAGGCGCCGCGGCGCGCCATCGTACGCGACGCGGTTCTGGAAAAGCGCGAAAGCCAATGCGTGGGCGGTTGTCTGGCGCGGCGTGACTCGTGCGCGCGTGAGGGCTCAGCGCGAGGCGACTGCCTCGCCGCGTTCCTGTCGCTCGAACGCGTTCTCGAGCAGCGGCACCAGCGCCGCGGTATAGCGCTCGGCATCGACGCGGGAAAGATGCGACCACTCCGGCAGGTCCAGCCCCTGCATCGCCGGATAATCCTCGAAGTGCACGCCTGGCAGGCCAGTGCGCGCCAACAGTAAGTCCCAGGTCTGGGCGCGCGGCATCTGCGACTGTTCGAAGGCGTAGTAGCGGCCGGCGCTGGGAGGGCGCACGAACACGATCCGTACGCCACGCGCCTGCAGTTGCTTCACTGCCTTGAGCGCGCGTGCGATCTGCGCGTCGATCGCGGCCTGCTTCTTCGCAGGGTCGTCCACGCCGATCCGCCCGGTGGGCCGCGCGCCGAATCTCTCGGCCCAGATGCTTCGTGCCAGCGCGCGATATGCGGGATCGGATTCGACCCGCGACCACAGATGTGTATTGCGGTCCAGGCCGGGCATCACCATCAGCTTGCGCACACGCGTGTCAGGCGTCATGCCAGGCCGTAGTGGCCAGGCCTGCCGGCGCAGTACCGTCGGTAGTGCAAAATCCGGCTCGTAGAAGGCGAACCGCGATTCGAGCAGGTGCCTGCTCAGCCAGTGGCCGATGCGCTGCGAGGGTCCGCGTTCGTGGTAATGCTTCACCACCGCGCCGCGGTACGCGTAGCCGCTGAAGAACAGGTCCGGCGTGACATCGACCACCACGCGCCCGGTGAAATCCGGATCCGCGGCGAGGTCCTCCAATATCGGCAGTGGCGAAGTGCCCTCCAGTGCCAGCTGGATCGGGCGTTCGCCTGCCAGACGCTCCCATACCGGCAACTGCACGTCGAACAGCAGCCGCGACGTGCCGACCAGCACGGTCGCATCGCCTTCGCCTGCGTCGATCCGCGCACGCTGCTCGGCCCAGGCGCCGGCGCTGTTGCGGTAGCCGGGCGTGGGATCCCAGGCCCGCCAGTACGCTTCCCAACCGACCAGCAGCAGCGCTGCGCCGAGCATGGCGCCGACGAAGATCCTTTTCCACGGCTGCGCGGGTACCTCGCGTTCGGGCACGGGCTGGGCGACGCCGGGTCGGTCCGAAGCGGTCTGGCGCACGAAGCCGGGCCGAGCGAAGCGCTCCAGCACGTGTTCCATGCCTGTCGCGGTTACGGCGCCGAGGGAATCAGAACTGGCGGCTTCAGAACCGGCGGCTTCAGAACTGGAAATAGATGAAGGCATTGCCCGTCCCCTGTGTTGCGATCACGGCGAACAGCATCAGCGCCCATGCGCCCGACAGCACCAGCGGCCGTCGCCGGGCGATGAAGGTTTCCAGCGTCTGCAGCCGCATCAGCCAGTGCGCGGTGACGATCCCGGCCACGATCGCCAGCACCGGCACCAGGTCCGCGATCGCCAGGATCGGCGCCGCGCCGGCATTCAGCCCGACCATACCGCGCAGCAGCGACCAGGCCTCGCCGAAGCTGTCGGCGCGGAAGAACACCCAGGTCACGTTGATCAGGGTGTAGGTCAGCAGCGCCAGCGCGACCAGCGCCAGCGGCCCCGGCCGGTAGCCGGAGAACCGCGCGCGCAGCATCCGCTCCGCCGACAGGTACAGCCCGTGCAGTCCGCCCCAGACCACGAAGGTCCAGCTCGCGCCGTGCCACAGGCCGCCGAGCAGCATCGTCGCCATCAGCGCGAAATAGGTGCGCGCCGGTCCGTGGCGGTTGCCGCCGAGCGGGATGTACAGGTAATCGCGCAGCCACGCCGACAGGGTGATATGCCAGCGCCGCCAGAAGTCGGAAAATCCGATCGCCGCGTAGGGGAAACGGAAGTTGTCCGGCATCGCGAAACCCAGGCACATCGCCGCGCCGATCGCGGTGGTCGAATAGCCGGCGAAGTCGCAGAAGATCTGCCCGCTGAAGGCGAGCGTGCCGGTCCACGCATCGAGCGCACCGACCACGGTACCCGGCCGCGCATCGAATACGGCCTCGGCGACCGGGCCGAGGAAGCCGTCGGCCAGCACGACCTTCTGGAACAAGCCCAGTGTCATCAGCGCCAGGCCGAAGCGCAGCTGGTCGCCGCTGGCACGGCGCTCGTGCGCGAACTGCGGCACCAGTTCGGTCGGGCGCATGATCGGGCCGGCGACCAGGTGCGGAAAGAAGGTCACGAACAGCGCGTAGTCGAGGAAGCTGTTGGCCGGCTTCGCGCGGCGCAGGTAGATATCGAGCGTGTAGCTAAGCGTGGCGAAGGTGTAGAACGAGATGCCCACCGGCAGCACGATGTCGAGCGCCGGCGGCTGGTAGACGACGCCGGCGGCGGCCATCAGCGCGCTGAAGTTCTCCAGCAGGAAGCCGCCGTACTTGAAGTAGCCGAGCATGCCGAGGTTGACCACCACCGACAGCAGCATCCACGCGCGCCGCGCGGTCGGTCCTTGCGCGCTCACCAGCTTTTTCGCCGCCCACCAGTCGACCACGGTCGAGACCCACAGCAGGATCACGAACGGTGGGTTCCACGCGGCGTAGAACAGATAGCTGGCGATCAGCAGGTTGAATTTCTTCGTGGTCCAGCGCAGCGGCATCGCGTGCAGCAACAGCACCAGGGCGAAGAACACCACGAAGGTGAGCGAATTGAAGACCATCGGCGCGCACCCCGGGGGACCGATCGCCGGGCGATCGCTACCGGAGGTAACCGTAAAAGCCGGGGAAAGCGGACACCCGTCGGTCGGGGCGGCTGCGCAGGCCCGTCGGAAGCCGGGCCCAAGGCAGCGGTCGACTCGATGGGGGCACCCCGACCGGGCCCGCCCTTGCCCTCAGCCGCGGGCCGATGCCCGGACGCCCCTGCCGCTTACGCCGCGGCCGCAACCGGGCGGTTGCGCGCACTCCACTGGGCCAGCAGCTGCGCCTCGCGCGCCCTGGCTTTGTGCAGGTGCGCTTCCTTGACGTGCCCGTAGCCGCGGATCTGTTCGGGAATGCTGGCGATCTCGGCCGCCAGGCCTACGTTTTCCCCGTCGAGCCGGTCGAGCAGGCCCTCGATCGTGGCCTGGTACCGGGCGATGAGCTGGCGTTCGCCCCTGCGCTCGGCGGTGTAGCCGAACACGTCGAGCATCGTGCCGCGCAGGCCCCGCAGCCGGGCCAGCAGCCGGAACGCGGTGAACACCCACGGGCCGTATTCGCGCTTGATCAGTTCGCCCTTGGCGTTCTTCTTCGCCAGCAGCGGCGGCGCGAGATGGAAGTGCACTTTGTAGTCGCCGTCGAACTGCTGCTCCAGGCGGCGACGGAATTCGCCGGAGGTGTACAGCCGCGCCACTTCGTACTCGTCCTTGTAGGCCATCAGCTTGAAGAAGTAGCGGGCCACGGCTTCGGACAGATCGGTAGCTCCGGGCGCGGCGGCGTGTTCGGCCGCGCGCACCTTGGCGACGAAGTCCGCATAACGCCGCGCATAGGCTGCGTTCTGGTAATCGGTGAGGAAGGCGACGCGGCGGGAGACCAGTTCGTCCAGCGAACGCGACAGGCGCAGGTCGTCGAGCGGCAGGAATGCGACGTCGCCTGCGGCCGATGCGGGCACGTGCCGCAGCTCGTCTTCCGCGCGCAGGTCCGCATCGCGCGGCGACAGGCCCGATTCGTGGCCCTCGGACGGCGTCGGCGGCAGCAGCGGCAGTTCCCGCGGCGTGGCTTCGGCGCGCGTGGGCGCGTTGCGGATCACGCCGGCGGCCTCGGCGACCGCTGCCGGTTCGACCACCGCCAGCCGCCCCCAGGCGAACGCGGTCTTGTTCATTTCGACCGCGGCAGCATTGAGCTCCACCGCGCGCATGATCGCGTCCAGCGACAGCGGCACCAGCCCCTGCTGCCAGGCATAGCCGAGCATGAACAGGTTGGCCGCGATGGCATCGCCCATCAGCGCGGTGGCGAGTTGGGTGGCATCCACGACATGCAGCGATGAAGCCGGTGCATCCGCGCCGCCCAGCGCGGCGCGGACCGCGGACACAATCTCGGCCGCAGGGAACTGCAGGTCCGGGCGCGTGGTGAAGGTGCCAGGCATCGCCTCGTAGGTGTTGAGCACCACCGAGGTGCGACCGGCGCGCACCTTGGACAGCGCCCAGTAGTCGTTGACCACCACCATGTCGCAACCCAGGACCAGGTCGGCCTCGCCCGCGGCGATGCGCACCGCGTGGATGTGCTCGGGCGATTGCGCGATGCGGATATGGGTGGTGACCGCGCCGCCCTTCTGCGCCAGTCCGGTCTGGTCGAGCACGGTCGAGCCGCGGCCCTCCAGGTGCCCGGCCATGCCCAACAGCGCCCCGATCGTCACCACGCCGGTGCCACCGACGCCGGTGATCAGGATGTTCCAGGGCTGCGACAGGTCGCCCTTGAACTCGGGCGTCGGCAGGTTCGCCAGCTTTTCCGCCGCGCTGACCTTCTTGCCTTTGCGCGGCGTCCCGCCGTGCACGGTGACGAAGCTGGGGCAGAAGCCCTCGACGCAGCTGTAGTCCTTGTTGCAGTTGCTCTGGTCGATCTCGCGCTTGCGCCCGAACTCGGTGTCCTTGGGCAGTACCGAGACGCAGAACGACTTCACCCCGCAATCGCCGCAGCCTTCGCATACCAGGGTGTTGACGAACACGCGCTTGGCCGGATCGAGCATCTTGCCGCGCTTGCGGCGGCGGCGCTTTTCCGTCGCGCAGGTCTGGTCGAAGATCAGGATGCTCACGCCTTTCACTTCGCGCAGGCGCTTTTGCACGTCTTCGAGCTCGCGGCGGTCGTGGAAAGCGACGCCGGTCGGGAAGATGGACGGATCGCTCCACTTTTCGATCTCGTCGCTGAGCACCACGATGTCCTGCACCCCTTCCGCGCGCATCTGGTGCGCGATCTGCGGCACGGTGAGCGTGCCGTCCACCGGCTGGCCGCCGGTCATCGCCACCGCGTCGTTGTAGAGGATCTTGTAGGTGATGTTGACACCGGCCGACACCGCCTGGCGCACCGCCAGCGAGCCGCTGTGGAAATAGGTGCCGTCGCCGAGGTTCTGGAACACGTGCGGTGTTTCGGTGAAGGCCGCCTGGCCGCACCAGGTCACGCCTTCGCCGCCCATCTGGGTGAAGGTGTCGGTGTCGCGATCCATCCACGTCACCATGTAATGGCAGCCAATGCCGGCCATGGCGCGCGAGCCTTCCGGCACCTTGGTGCTGGTGTTGTGCGGGCAGCCCGAGCAGTAGTGCGGCACGCGCGGGAACTGCGCGCGCGGCAGGGCGAGCTCGGCTTCCTTGGCGGTGAGGAAGGCCAGCTGCCGGGTGATGTGTTCGCTGCGGTGGAAACGTTCCAGACGCGCCGCGATCACCCGCGCGATGCGCGCCGGAGTGAGCTCGTTGGTGCTGGGCAGGATCCATTCGCCCGATTCGTCGTACTTGCCGACGATCGAGGGACGGCTGCCGTCGCGCCCGCCGTCGAAGTTGTAGAACTGCTCCTTCATCTGGCTTTCGATGAAGGCGTGCTTCTCCTCCACCACGAGGATGTCCTCGAGCCCGCGCGCGAAGTTCGCGATGCCGACCGGCTCCAGCGGCCAGGTCATGCCGACCTTGTAGACGCGGATGCCGATCTCGGCGCAGGCATGCGCGTCCAGCCCCAGCACTTCCAACGCCTGCAGCACGTCGAGATAGCTCTTGCCCGTGGTGACGATGCCTAAGCGCGCGTTGGGCGAATCGAGCACCGTGCGGTCGATGCCGTTGGCGCGGGCGAACGCCTGCGCCGCCCGCACCGCGTAGCGATGCAGACGCATTTCCTGGTCCAGCGGCGGGTCCGGCCAGCGGATGTTGAGCCCGCCCGGCGGCAGCTCGAAATCCTCAGGCGTGACGATCTGCAGCGCGAACGGATCGACGTCGACCGAGGCGGAGGATTCCACGGTCTCGGCGATGGTCTTGAAGCCCACCCAGCGTCCGGTGAAGCGCGACATCGCCCAGCCCACCAGCCCCAGGTCGAGGATGTCCTGCACCCCGGCCGGGTTGAGGATCGGCATCATCGCGCTGGTGAACTCGCCCTCGGAGCCGTGCGGCAGGGTCGAGGAACGGCAGGCATGGTCGTCGGCCGCGAGCGCCAGCACGCCGCCGTGGCGGCTGGTCCCCGCGGCGTTGCCGTGCTTGAACACGTCGCCGCAGCGATCCACGCCCGGGCCCTTGCCGTACCACATCGCGTACACGCCATCGACCTTGGCGCCGGGAAACAGGTTGGTCTGCTGCGTGCCCCAGACCATGGTCGCGCCCAGGTCCTCATTGAGACCGGGCTGGAACTTCACGCCCGCTTCGGCCAGGTGTTTCTTCGCCCGCCACAGTTCCAGGTCAAAACCGCCCAGCGGCGAGCCGCGATAGCCGGAGATGAAGCCGCCCGTGTTCAGCCCGTCGCGCGCATCGCGCAGCCGCTGCATCAGCGGCAGCCGGACCAGGGCCTGCACGCCGCTGAGGTAGATGCGCCCGCGGGTACGGGTGAACTTGTCCTCGAGCGTGTAGTCGCGGTCCACGGTGCCGGCCTGGACCCCGGAATGGGTGAGCGCGGTATTGGCCGAAGCCGGCGAGGTAAGTTCGGCGGTGCTGGTCATGGACGTCTCTGGCAGGCGACGCGAGGGTCGCTGGCTGGCACGGCGGCGCGCCGCCGGGAGGCGGCAGCGGAGGCGGAAGTGAGCCAAAAAGTGTAGCAGTGGGCTTCCGGCCGGCCTGGCTGGCGGGAATTCCCGTCGGTTGCCGCGGGCCGATCGCGGGCGCCGCGCAGGCCCGAACGCCGGCGGGCGGCGCCGGTCTGCGTCCTAGTAAACCGCCTCGACCTTCGGCCCCAGCGGCACGTTGTGCGCCTTGAGCCAGGCCACGATCTCGCGGCGCTCAGCCAACGCACGCTCGTTGAGCACCCCGCGCTGGACGGCGAAGTAGTAGTCCTGGAACGTCGCCCCACCCGAGTTCCGGGCCTGCGGCTGAGCGCCCTTGTCGAGCAGCTGCAGGATCGCCGCGCCGGCATTGGTGCGCGCGGCCACGTGCAATGGCGTGTCGTCGTTGCGGTCGGGCAGATTGGGATCGGCGCCGGCATCCAGCAGCAGATGCAGCTGCTGCGGATTGCCGGCCAGCAGCGCCTGCATCAGCGGCGTCGCGCCGGTCTGCGGGTTGCGCACGTCCGGATCGCCGCCATGGGCCAGCACGGCGCGCAGCAGTTGCGGATCCTTCGCGAACGCGGCGGCATGCACCGGGGTTTCGCCGCCCATGCCGGGGCGGTTCGGGTCGGCGCCCGCCTCCAGCAGTGCCTGCACGCTTTCCAGGCGTCCCTGACCGATGGCCTCGACCAGCAGGCTCGCGCCGTCCGTGCCTGGCGTATCGGGGTCGACGTTCGCGGCCTGGCGACGGATTTCCGTGGCATCGCCGCGGGCCACCGCGTCGGCCAGCGGCGCGATATCGGGGTTGGTGAAGCGGTCGTTGCTCATGGGCGGGCGCGCGCACCCCGGGGCGCTACAGGCGGAAGCGAGGAGGAGGGCGGCCACTTTCAGGCGCATGCGGGCAGTGTCGGCGCTGCCGCGACCGCGGCGCAAGCGCATCCGGGATAGCGTAGGGGGCTCAGCGCCCGCTGAGCCAGCCGACGAAATCGCTGGCGCCCTGGGCGACGGCCCCGGCCCCATCGGCCAGCAGCTCGGTCCCCTGGCCGGCCAGGTCGATCGCACCCTGGGTCAGGTCGCCGCTGCCGGTAATCGCCCCGGCAAGCAGATCGCCGGGCAGGCCACCGACATGCTCGTCGACGAAGCTGGCCGCGCTTTCGGTGCCGCGGTTGACGGTGTCGCCGGTGGAATTGAACACGCCTTCGCTCAGGTCGCCCAGGATCCGGAACCCGCCCTGCACGTAGTCGCCGTTGCGGAAGTCGGTGTCGACCACCTCGCCGATGTCGGACACGAAATCGTGGGTATTGCGCGCGTAATCGTCCTTCAGCGGTTCGGGCAGCAGGTCCTGCAGGTCGCGGCCGAGGTCGGACGGATTCTCGTAACCGGCTTGCCAGGGCTCGCGTTCGATCATCGCCGCGGTCAGCACGTTCGGGTTGTGGCTCATGGCCGCGTAGGCCAGGTCGCCGACGCCGTCGACCAGCGGAATGCCGCTATGGCGCGCGGCCTCGACCACGCTGTTCCAGACTGCACGCTCCCCGGCCGACATGTCCCGGAATTCGTCCGCCGCACCGCGGCCGAACAGGGTGTGTTCGGCGACCGGGCCCGGCGAGACCACGATCCGGGTGCCCAGCGCGTCGGGCGCGACCAGCCCGGTGACCCAGCTCTCCTGGGCCTGGCTGAGCATGTCGCTGTCGAGCGAATAGGCGCGGATGCCGCCGTTCTCGGCGTAGCTGCGCGCCTGATCCGGGGCGAAGCCCATGCGATCGAGCGTGTTGGGATGGATGCCCGAGGCATCGAACGTGACCGCTGGGATGCCCGACGCCAGCGAGCCCACCGAGGCCAGGCCGCCGCCCTGGGAATGGCCGGTCAGGGCGAGGTTGGTCGGATCGCCGTCGGGGTCGCCGAACACCCGCGCGAATTCCATCGCCGTGTTCACCGCGGTGCCGCTGAACTTGTCGACCGGATCGGTCTGGAAGCCCAGGCCCTGCTCGAAGTTGTTCTCCCAGTCCGCCGCGCCCTCGGCGGTACCCCGGTAGGACAGCACGAAGTTGCCGTTGCCGTCGGTATAGATCTCGGCCTTGAATTCCTGCTCCGTGGTCTGGGTGCCGCCGCCCAGGAACTGCTCGCGCCAGGCGGTGGGATCGGCGATGCCGCGTTCGGCCAGCATCTGGTCACTGATCGCGCTCCAGCCCGGCGGCGGATCGCCGCGGGTGCCGTAGACGGCGGTGGCCAGCTGCGACAGGGTCACGTCGAAGGGCTGCGCCTGGGTGCCGCCGGCGGTCTGGGCCAGGGTGCTGCCGGCGGGCAGGGCGTATGGGCCGGAAGGCCCGCCCTGCGGTTCGGCGCCCGAGGTCAGCCCGGCCAGCTGCGGATGGTAGGTCGGCTCGGGCCGGTAGCCGGTGGTGGCCGGCAACTGTGTCGTCGTCGCAGGCAGGACCGGCTCGGGCCGGTACCAGCTGCTCAGGCTGGAATCGCTCGAGGGAGAAACAACGCTGCCGCCCATGGCCCGCTCCATACCGGTTCGCATGGCGACCCTAGCGCGATGCGGGGCCGGGAACAGCTAGGGCGCGCCCTAGAGGGGAGAGGGCCGCGGCCGCTCGATGGCGATGACGACAGGCTGCCGTCGTTGTACCGGTGATTGGCGCCCGCCGCAGCAGATCGAAGGCCGGGCAGGCATTGGCGCTACGCCAGCCGCGCTTCGAGGCGCTCTGCCGCCGCAACGCCAGGGGGTTACCTTAGGGGCGGAGTCGCCAGCGTGATCCGTCCCTCCCCAACTTCGTACCTCGCCACCGGAGTGTTCATGTCCCGCTTCCGCCTGTGCCTGAGCATCGTCTGCCTTGCGAGCAGTCCCGCGGCGCTGGCTGCCGACCGCATCACCGGCCGCGAGTTCGCCACCCGCAGCGAGGTCTACGCCCCGCATGCGATGGCGGCGACCTCGCATCCGCTCGCCACCCAGATCGCGCTGGACGTGATGCAGTCCGGCGGTAGTGCGGTGGATGCGGCGATCGCGGCCAATGCCGCGCTGGGGCTGATGGAGCCGACCGGCAACGGCATCGGCGGCGACCTGTTCGCGATCGTCTGGGATCCGCAGACCGGCAAGCTGCACGGCTACAACGGCTCGGGTCGTTCGCCGAAATCGCTGTCCCTGGCCGAATTCCGCAGGCGCGGCCTCACCGACGTTCCGCCGCACGGCCCGCTGCCGGTAAGCGTGCCCGGGACGGTCGATGCCTGGTTCGCCCTGCACGGCAAGTTCGGCCGCAAACCCATGGCCGAAAACCTGGCGCCGGCGATCCGCTACGCGCGCGAGGGCCATCCAGTGCACGAGACGATCGCCCACTACTGGAGTCTCTCGGTCCCCCGCCTGTCGAAATGGCCCGGCTACGCCGAGCAATTCACCGTCGTCGACGGCAAAGGTGAACGCCGCGCGCCGCGCACCGGCGAGACCTGGAAGAACCCCAATCTCGCCGGCACCCTGGAGCAGATCGCGCAGGGCGGGCGCGATGCGTTCTACAAGGGCGAGATCGCGCGCACCATCGACGCCTACTTCAAGGCCAACGACGGCTTCCTCAGCTACGACGACCTGGCCGCGCACCAGGGCGAATGGGTCGAACCGGTCAGCACCAACTACCGCGGCTTCGATGTGTGGGAACTGCCGCCCAACAGCCAGGGCATCGCCGCGCTGCAGATCCTCAACCTGCTCGAGCCCTACGACCTGAAGCGTTACGGCTTCGGCAGCCCCGAGCACGTGCATCTGTTCGTGGAAGCCAAGAAGCTCGCCTTCGCCGACCGCGCCGCGCTGTACGCGGATCCGGATTTCTACAGGACGCCGGTGTCCAGGCTGGTGTCCAAGGCGTACGCGAAGCAGCGCGGCAAGGCGATCTCGATGGAGCGCGCCGCGAGCGCGGTCGAGGCGGGCGTGATCCCCGAACTCAACCAGGGCGACACCATCTATCTCACCGTCGCCGACGCCGACGGGATGATGGTGTCGCTGATCCAGTCCAACTACCGCGGCATGGGCAGCGGCATGGCGCCGCCGGGGCTGGGCTTCATCTTCCAGGATCGCGGCGAGATGTTCGTGCTCAAGGAAGGCCATCCCAACAGCTATGCCCCGGGCAAGCGGCCGTTCCAGACCATCATCCCGGCCTTCATCACCAAGGACGGCAAGCCGTGGATGAGCTTCGGCGTGATGGGCGGGGCGATGCAGCCGCAGGGCCATGCCCAGATCGTGATGAACCTGATCGACTTCGGCATGAACCTGCAGGAAGCCGGCGACGCGCCGCGCATCCAGCACGATGGCGATACCGAACCCACCGGCCAGAACGCTACCCCCGAGGGGAGCGGCGAGGTCGACCTGGAATCCGGCTTCCCTTATGAGACCGTGCGCGCACTGATGCGCAAGGGCCACAGCGTGCGCTTCGCCGACGGCCCCTACGGCGGCTACCAGGCGATCCGGGTCAACCCGCACGGCGGCTACATCGGCGCCAGCGAATCGCGCAAGGACGGTCAGGCGGCGGGGTACTGAGCACCGGACACGGTCCGCGCCGCAGCCGAACCGGCTATGCTCGGTCGCGAGGGCCGGCGGCGATCGCGCGCCGGGGTGCGACGCGGGCCGCCGCGCGGGGATGGGGACTACATGCAGCGTCACGATCGCCGCTTTCGCAAGCGGTTCGGCTCGGCCTTGTTGTGGCTGGCCGTGAGCCTGGTCTGGCCCTTGCACGCCGAAGTGCGGGAAGTGCGTCCGGGCGAGGATCTCCAGTTGCCGGCCGGCAGTGGTCTGCTGCTGGTCGCGGTGGATACCGACATTCCGCTGCAGGCTTTGCGGATCAAGCGCAACGGTACACTTTTCGATGCCGAATCGATCAAGGATATCGGGAAGGGCAGAACCACGCGCCTGTACGTGGTGCCTGCCGGGAGATATCGCTGGGATACCGTGAGGAAGCCCCTGCGAAGCTTCGAACTCGGGGAGAACGAGGAATATTCCTTTGAGGTGAAGCAGGGGATCCTCAATTATCCGGGTGACCTCATCTACCGGGATATCGACGAGTTCAACGCCATGGTCCATGTCGCCAACCGCGGCCTGCTGGCGATGGACTGGATGGATCAGACGTATCCGGAGCTGTCGGAGCGGCACGTATTGACCTACATGGGGCATTACCCCGATCCGTTTCCTGCGTTCTACCGCCAACACGGCGGCGGCACTGATGCCGATGGCGAGCGTGCTGCCGCGCCCGCAGAGGCCACCACGACGCCCTTGCCGGAAACAGTCGAAAATCTGTGGAAGCCCACCGCTGTAGACCTGATCAGCATCAATCCGGGCGGTGATCTGGTTGCCGTGGTTGATCGCGAGAAGAGGGGCACGAAGTGGCATTGGACGATCAGGATGATCGATTTGCGCAGTGAGACGTCGGTGTTGGCGCTTGAATCCCCGGTGGAGATTTCGCGTATCGACTGGTCAGGCAACCGCGCACTGATCGTCAGTTGCGGCGAGCAGCATCAGATCGACGCGGTGTTTGTGCTGCATGTCCGGGGAGAAGCGGCTCAACGTACCTACGAGCGGGTGAAGGTGCCGGTGAAGGGCTTGCTGGTGGATCCGTTGCCTAACGATCCGGACCACATCCTGTTCGCCAGCCTCTACATTGGCCCGCTAGGTGCGGACGTCCAGGTGCATCGGCTCGACGTCTCGACGCAATACTTTCTCAACCGGTTCGAGTACGGCCGCACCAGCGCGTTGGACAGGGGCCTCAAGGACGACCGGCAGTGGTTCACGGATGCGGCCGGCAATCTGCGCGCCGCCATCGTTGTACGCGAAGAGAGCCGGGTGCTGGTGCACGGGCGCGATGGCCAGTTCCGCGACGTGATGACGCTCGACGACGGAGAGACGTTCTCTCCTTTTGGGCTTTCAACCGACGGTAACCTGATCTATGGATGGAGCGAAAAGGATCGCGAGCAGCGCGACCTGGTTGAAGTCGATCCGGCGACCGGCAGGATCGGACGCACGTTGTTCTCGCGCCGCGGGGTGGACGTGCAGGGTGCGCTGTTCGACGGTCAGCGCAACTTGATAGGCGCGACCTACTACGAGGACGGCCAGCTGGTCAGCGAATATTTCGACGCGGCCAGCAAGGCACTGGACGAACGGCTGCAACGCGCCTTTCCGGGTAGGACCGTACGCATACTCGACCGCGATGCCGCATCCCGCCAGTTTCTGCTGCTGGTTGGCAGCAGCGATCAGCCGAGCGAGATCTACCACCTCGACGCAGACGCGAAGCGTGCGGCGCTGCTGCTGCAGACGCGGCCCTGGTTGAATGGGCGCAGTTTCGCGCCGTCCCGCATCGTCCGTGCCACAAGTAAAGACGGATTCCCGATCGAGGCCTACCTCACACTCCCCAAGGCGCAGGAGCCCGTGCCGCTGGTGGTACTGGCGCACGGCGGTCCGATCGGCGTGCGCGATTCGCGCTACTTCGATCCCGAAGTGCAGTTCCTCGCCGCGTTGGGCTATGCGGTGCTGCAGGTCAACTTCCGCGGTTCGGAGGGTTACGGCAGCAAGTTCCGGGCGGCTGGCAAGCGCAGCTACGGCACCCTGATAGAGGATGACATTGATGCCGCGCTTGCCGCGGCGCTTGCCGCCCACGCCCTCGACCGCGAGCGCATGTGCGCGATGGGATCGAGCTATGGCGGCTATTCGGCGCTGGTGTCCGCCATCCGCTGGCCAGAGCGGTTCCGCTGCGTGGTATCGATGGCCGGAGTCAGCGACCGGACGCTGTTCTTCACCGCCAGCGATTCCGGGCGCAGCAAGGAAGGCCGCAAGGAGCTGGAGGAAGCCATTGGCGACCCCCACACCGAAACCGAATCCATGCAGGCGTATTCGCCCCTGTATCGCTATCGCGACCTCACGGTGCCGGTATTGCTGGCGCATGGCACCGAAGATTTCCGCGTCGATTACGAGCACACGCGCCGGCTGGCGCGGATGCTGGGCGCCGCCGGTCGCCCGCCCATCCTGGTAACCCTGGAGGGCGAGGCCCACGGTGTGGAAGACCAGGCAAACCAGAAAAAACTGTGGGAAGCCGTGGCTGCCTTCCTGCGGGCCAACCTGGGCGTTGCCCCGGTGGCGCGGTCGCACTAGCCCCGGTTGGCTGCGACCAGCGGCTGCGGGGCGCAGCTCCACGCATTGCCGGCCCATGCCGACGCCGCGCCGGTGTACCCTCGCCGCTCTTGTGCCCGGTCGGAGGTGTCGATGAAGACGGTTCTGGTGGCCAGTTCCAAGGGTGGGGTGGGCAAGACCACCATCGCGACCCATCTTGCCGCGCAGGCGGCGCTGGCCGGGCAGCGCACGGTGCTGGTCGATGCCGATCCGCAAGGCTCCTCGACCCGCTGGGCCGAGCGCCGGGCCGGGCTGGAGAGCGCGGTGCTGCCGCTCGACGGCGGCCGCAAGGATTGGCGCAAGAAGGTCCCTGACGACACCCAGCAGGTGGTGATCGATGCCCCGGCCGGCGCGATGGCCGGCGATCTGGAGCGGTTCCTCGACAAGGTGGACGCAGTGGTGGTGCCGGTGCTGCCTTCGGCGCTGGATATCGAAGCCACCGTGCCCTTCCTCAATACGCTGGCCAAGCTGCCGCGGGTGCGCAGGGGCGATCTGCGCGTCGGTCTGGTGGGCAACCGGCTCAAGCCGTGGACCAACGCCTCGCAGCAGGCGCTGGACCTGTTCAAGGCGTGGCCCTATCCACTGGTGGCGCAGCTGCGCGACAGCCAGGCCTACGTGATGCTCACCGGCCTGGGCAAAAGCCTGTTCGACTATCACTCGCAGCAGGTGCGCGAACACCAGGAAGACTGGCAGCCGCTGCTGCGCTGGGTACGCAAGGCCTGAGCGGCAACGCAACGCGGTGAGAGGCTTCATCGCCGGCTCACGCCCCCGTGCGTGCGGTCGGCTACGCTTGTCGTCCTCCCCCGACAGTCGAGTTGCGTCATGCGCGAACTGATCCTGCTGCGTCACGCCCATGCCGATGCGGTCGCGACCGGGCAGATTGACGCCGACAGACCGCTTTCCGACGAAGGACGGAGCGAGGCCCAGGCCGCGGCGCGCTGGCTGAAGGCGCAGGACCTGGTGCCGGACCGAATGCTGGTGTCGCCCACGCAACGCGCCCGCGAGACGGCCGAGGCCGTCGTTGCCGAATTGGGTCCGGTCCCGACCCGGGAAGAAGCCGCGATCTACGAGGCCTCGCCAGGCGACCTGGCGGGGCTGGCCGACCAGAACCGCGATGCGACCCGGCTGCTGATGGTCGGCCACAACCCCGGGTTCGAGCAGCTGGCCGCGCTGATGCACAGCGGCCAGTCCGGCGATTATCGCGGCATGCCGCCCGGCGGGATCGCGGTCCTGCGGCTGCCGGTGGACGCGGCGATCGAACCGGGCATCGCAAGCCTCGTCGCCTTCTGGTGGCCATGAATCCAGCCCGGACGCGCGTCCTGCGCGCGATCGGTGCGGCCTGCCTCGCCTGCCTCCCGTTCGCGGCAGCTGCGCAGGCGTTCGACTCCGCGCATACCCACATCGGCTTCGTGCTGCACACGCGCTGGGGCCAGCAGCTGGAAGGCCGGTTCCCGCGATACGAGGGTGCCGTGCGTGCCCTGCCCGACGGCTATCAGCAGGTGACGATGCGCCTGGCCACCGCCGACGTGGAAATCGTCGGCTATCCGCGCTACACCGAATTCGCGCGCGGCCGCAAATTCTTCGACTCCCAGCGGTATCCCTGGGTCAGCTTCACCTCCGATCCCTACCTGCCCAGCCTGCTCAGGGAGGGTGGCAGGCTCACCGGCACCCTGCACATCCATGGGGTGGCCCAGCAGGAGATCTTCACCGTGGAGCCGGCAGTGTGCGCGCAGCCGGGCATCGGCTGCGACCTGGTGGCACGCGGCAGCGTGCGCCGGGAGGACTACGGCATGGACGACTGGAAGGTGGCCGTGCGTGCGCGGGTGAGTTTCGAACTGCGGTTGCGGCTGCAATCCGGGGCCTTGCCGTGACCCGGCAAGGGGCGATGCCGCGCTGGTTGCGCGCGGCAGTGCTGCTGTTGGCGGCGGCATCCGGCGCCTGTGCCACGCTCTCCCCGGTCGAACGCGCGCGTGCTGCGCAGGTGGCGCACGCCGCGCGATCGAGCGAGCTCACCTGCGCGCAGGCCGACGCCTGCGCCCAGGATTCATCGCTGCGCGATCTTGGCGCGCGCGCGCTGACCGAGAGCGGCCCGGCGGCGCCGCGACACTATGCGCTGATCCTGGATTACGGACAGGATGCCCTGATCTCGCGGATCAATCTGTTGCGCGCGGCGCGCACCCGGATCGATCTGCAGACCTACATCTTCGACGAGGACGACGCCGGCCGGCTGGCGCTGGAGGAACTGCTCGCAGCCGCGCGCCGCGGCGTACAGGTGCGGGTGCTGATCGACCAGCTGTCGGCACTGAAGAAGGTCGACACGCTTGCGGCCTTGGCCGGCGTGCACCGCAATTTCGAGGTACGCATCTACAACCCGGTGCTGGGGCGCGCACGCATCAACTACCCGCAGTACCTGCTGGCTGCGGCCTGCTGCTGGCGGCGCCTGAACCAGCGCATGCACAGCAAGCTGCTGGTGATCGACGGCCAGGTCGCGATCACCGGCGGCCGCAACTACCAGGACGATTACTACGACTGGAGTGACGAGTACAACTTCCGCGACCGCGACCTGCTGCTGGCCGGTCCCGAAGTCGCGGCGATGCAGGCGAACTTCGACACGTTCTGGGGCAGCCGGCGCAGCGTGCCGATCGAGCAACTGGCGGACGTCGGCACTTTCCTGCTACGCAATGGCGTGCGCGAGTGGAACGCGCCGGAGTACGAAGACCCCGCGCGCGTGGCGGCGGTGTCGCGCGAGGCCGACGACGCGGCGCTGATCACCGAGCGCCTGACCGGGGCGGCATTGCCGGTCGGTGACGTCCAGTTCCTCGGCGACCTGCCGGAAAAGCATGGACGCGACGAACAGGACGCGCTCGCGCCTTCCACCGGCGGACTGCGCGAGCTGATCGAATCGGCGCAGGACGAAGTGCTGTTGCAGACGCCGTACCTGGTGCTGTCGAAGCCCGCGCAGCAGATGTTCCGCGACCTGCACGATCGCGCGGATGCGCCCAAGGTCAGGGTGTCGACCAACAGCCTGGCTGCGACCGATTCGTTCATCACCTACGCGCTCTCGTACAAGTACAAGCGGCGCTACCTGCGCGATTTCGGCTTCGACATCTACGAATTCAAGCCATTTCCCGAGGACGCGCCGATCGACGTCGATGCCACCGGCGCGGTGGACATCGGCTGGCAGGACGACGGCACCCCGCTCATCGACGGCGCGCCGGTGCTGGAGAGCGAGCGGCGCCATGGGCCCAATGGCGATGCCAACGGCGCGCCGCGTCCGCTCACGCGCGAGTATTCGGCGCTGCGCTTTGCCGGCTACAACGTCAACGACCGGGTGCCGCTCAAGCGCGCCGGCGTGCGCGTGGGCCTGCATGCGAAGTCGATGGTGATCGACGAGCGGATCGGCGTGGTCGGCACCCACAACTTCGACCCGCGCGGCGACAGTTACAACACCGAGAGCGCGGTGGTGATCGACGACCCTGCGTTCGCGCAGCAGTTGGCCGCCAGCATCCGCCGCGACATGGCCCCGCAGAATGCCTGGACCATCGCCCGGCGCGACAAGCCACCGGTGTTCTCAGGCCTGGAGTATTCGCTGGCCAAGGTGTCCGAGCACCTGCCGGTGTTCGACCTGTGGCCGATGCGCTACGCCACCAGCTACGAGTTCAAGCCGGGACCCGAGTGCCCGATGCCTTTGCCGCCGGACGATCCACGTTTCCGCCTGTGCTACGAACCGGTAGGCGATTTCCCCGAGGTCGCGCTCGGGTTCAAGAGCCTGCTCACGCGCATCTTCACGGCATTCGGGGCGGGACTGGCTCCGATACTGTAGGGCGGGCCCGGGCCCGCCTTGGCACGCTAGTCGCGCAGCGGCGCATGGTCCGCCGCGATCTGCGCCTCGCTCAGGCGCAGGAACCGCGCAGCGTTGTTGTAGAGGATGTCGCGCTTCTGCTCCGCGTCCAGGAACGGCGCGGTCTCGATTGTCTTGATCGCCTCGCCGATCGCGTCGGGCCAGTACATCTGGTCGGAGCCGAACATGATCCGCTTCTCCAGCCCCGCATCGACCATGCGCCTGAGCGCATCGTGGAACTGCGCGCGTGGCAGGCTCCAGTTGTTGCCGGACACGTCCACGTACAGGTTGGGGTGGGTGAACATCATCGCGATCATCTCGTCCACCAGCGGCGAGCCGTAGTGCATCACGTAGATGCGCAGCTTCGGATGCTTGCGCAGCACATCTTCCAGCAGGAACGGTGAGCCCATGCTGGCGCGATAGTCCTCGTAACCTGGGAAACGCGCCGCCGCCGGGGGGCCCTCGCCCAGGTGGATGCCGACCGGAATGTCCAGCTCCTCGGCCAGCGCGAAGTAGGGTGCGTAGCGCGGATCGTCGGGCCGATGCCCGCGGTACTGGATGTAGACCTCGCCCAGCACCGACAGCTGGCCGGCCGCATGCAGCGCGCGCAACTCGGCGATCGATTTTTCCTTGCGCTTCCCGAAGGCGACGCCGGGGAGGATCAGGTCCGGCGCGGCCTTGCGCCAATCGGCGACCAGTTCGACCGGTCCTTCGGTCATCGCACGCCGCACGTCGTGCCGACGCAGCGCGGCAATGGTGCCGTCGCGCAGGCCCGCATCGTCCGCGGCCGCGAATATCGGCTTGTCGCAGGTCATGAACTTGGCGAAGTCCAGCGCTTCGCCCGGATCGATGGTCGGGATCAATACCTGCTGGTCGCCAGGGCAGGCCGGGGTGCCGGGCGGCAGTTCGTCCATCGGGTAGGCATGCAGATGCATGTCGATCACGGGCTGCACGGCGGGCCGTCCAGCGGCGACGCCCGCCAGCGGAATGGAGAACAGCAAGCTGCAGACCAGTCGCTTCATTCACGGATCCCCCTGGAAAGTCCCACTGGCTAACGGCAACCGTTGCGAGGCCAGGCCTGCGTCTAGGTCGTCAGTCATGGCAACGGTTTGCGCCGTCCGCCCATCTCAATGAGGGAGCCGGCGCGGCGCGACATCGCCGGCCGGCACACCCCCCGCAAGACCCATGACGTCAGACCCATGACTTCTGGCACATACAACTGAGGAACTGGTGTTGTACTTTACCAACACACCATTTCACCAAGACAGCAAGACACCCACGGAGACCACCATGAACGCCAAGACCCAGACCCCCGCCAACGCTTCTTCCAACGTCATCGCCCTGAATGCCCGCCGTGAGCGCCGCGAACGCGACTTCGGCATCGGCTACGGCAACAGCAGCGGCTATGCCAGTTCCAAGCGCTACACCAACGACTGGGGCCTGACCCGCTTCCGTTGCGCCTGACCCCTCCATTCGCACCACCAGCCCCCGCTGGACCACCACGGACCCTTGCCATGAACGCCCCGACCCCCCGTACCCCGACCCCGAACCGCGACCACGCCGACAACGTGGTGGCTCTGCAGGCCCGCCGTGAGCGCCGCGAGCGCGATTTCGGCATCGGCTACGGCAGCAGCAGCGGCTACGCCAGCGCCAAGCGCTACGTGAACGACTGGGGCCTGACCCGCTTCCGTTGCGCCTGACCCACCTCGCCTCTCCCACGTCACCTGATTCACCTCGGCTTACCAAGCCACCCAGGAAAACCGCCATGAACGCCCTGATGACCGCCCCAACCCCGAACCGCCGTCCCGCCACTCCAGTGGAGGCCCTGCCGGCCCGCCGTGAGCGCCGCGAGCGCGATTTCGGCATCGGCTACGGCAGCAGCAGCGGCTATGCCAGCGACCGTCGCTACGTGAACGACTGGGGCCTGACCCGCTTCCGCTGCGCGTAATCTCGAGCTCCCCCGGCGCGGCCGGCGCAGTCCCTCCTCTCTCCCCTCTGCGTCGCCGCCGCCGGTTTTTGCAGCCGCCTTCCCCGGGCGGCTGACTTTTATGGAGGGACGCCGGCCGCTATGGTGCCGGCATGAATCAGCTTCGCACCGGCGCCTTCCGGCGCACCACCTCGCTCGAAGCCCTCAACGCCATGTCCCATGGCACCGCGATGGAGCCGCTGGGCATCGTCTTCACCGAGATCGGCCCCGACTTCCTGCGCGCGACCATGCCGGTCGATGCGCGCACCCACCAGCCCTATGGACTGCTGCACGGCGGAGCTTCGGTACTGCTGGCCGAAACCCTCGGCAGCACCGCCGGCATGCTCAGTGTCGACGAAGGCCAGGGCGTGGTGGGGATCGAGATCAATGCCAATCACCTGCGCGGCGTGCATGAGGGCCTGGTCACCGGCACCGTGCGTGCGCTGCATACCGGGCGCAGCACCCAGGTCTGGGAAATCCGGATCGAGGATCCGGCCGGCAAGCTGGTGTGCATTTCGCGCCTGACCGTGGCGGTGATCGCCCTGCCAGGCAAACCCTTGCCCTGACCATCTTTCGATCCCGTCCCCGTAGCGGACGTAAACCGGCGGCCTTGCGGATGGGACGCAACGCGCGTGAGCCTTCGTTCCGGGTCGGCGCGCGCCCTGGCCCGCCGCGGCGGCCCGGGCCCGATCGCGTCGGAACGCAGGTCGCGGCGCGATTGGGTGCCCGGCTCCATTCGGCTTCGGTATCGTGCGCAGGTGAACCCGGCCTCCGATCCCCTGCGCCAGCTGCGCTACCTCTACCGCGTGCCCTTGCTGGTATGGCATCTGCTGATCGACCTGCCGCTCACCCTGCTGGCGACTGCCCTGCCTATCCATCACGTCCGCCTGCGCGACGGCGAGCGCCTGGATTACCGACTGATCCGGGCCTGGCAGTCCGGGCTCATGCGCGTGTTCGGGCTGCGCATGCGCAGGGTCGGCGCGCCGCTTCCGGGAGCAACCGTCTTCGTCGCCAACCATGTCAGCTGGATCGACATCGTCGCCCTGCACAGCCAGCGGATGATGGGATTCGTGGCCAAGCGCGAGATCGCGGGCTGGCCGTTCGTGGGTTGGCTGGCCACGCGCGGCGAGACCATCTTCCACCAGCGTGGCAGCACCGAATCGCTGGGCGGGGTGCTGCACGAGATGCTGGCGCGGCTGCGCGCCGGGCGCTCGGTCGGAGTCTTTCCGGAAGGGCGCACCCGCGATGGGCACGCGGTTGGCCCGTTCCACGCCCGCATCTTCCTGGCCGCGGTGGAAGCCGGCGTGCCGGTGCAGCCGGTGGCGCTGCGCTACGGCGAGCACGGCAGCGCGCAGACCGTCATCGCGTTTGCGCCGAACGAAAGCTTCTTCGCCAATTTCCTGCGCCTGCTCGGCGAGCCGATGCGCGACGCGCAGGCGATCTTCCTGGAACCCATCCCCTCCGATGGCGGCGAAGGGCGACGGCGGATCGCAGAACTCGCGCGCGAGCGGATCGTGGCGGCGATGACCGAAGGCACGCGTGACTAGCGGAGACTTTCCGAGGCGTCAGCAGATGCTCAGCGCAGCCGACTACCGACCACCGCACTGGCTGCGCAGTCCGCACGTGCAATCGGTGCTGGGCTCCAGCCCGCTGCGCCGCCGACGCGGGGCGAAGGCGATCCAGGGCAGTGGCGCGATCTCGGTCGAGCAACTGGTGGACGGCGGCGACGGTGTGCGCCTGCACGGACTCTACAGCCATGTTCCCGGAGTCGAGCCGCGCGGGCTGGCACTGCTACTGCACGGCTGGGAGGGCAGCGCCGAATCCAGCTACATGCGCCTCACCGCGGCGAGGCTGCTGGCCAAAGGCTTCGCAACGTTTCGGCTCAATTTCCGCGACCACGGCGACAGCCACCACCTCAACGAGGCGTTGTTCCATTCCAACCGGATCGATGAGGTCGTGCATGCCGCTGCCGACATCGCGCGGCGTTTCCTGGCGCCGGGCCTGCCGATGGTGGGTGCGGGCTACTCGCTGGGCGGAAACTTCATCCTGCGCGTCGCCCTGCGCGCGCCTGCAGCCGGGTTGCCGCTGGCGCGCGTTGCCGCAGTGTGCCCGGTGCTCGATCCGGCCCTGACGATGGAACAGATGGAACGCGGCCTGTGGTTGTACCTGCGCTATTTCGAACGCAAGTGGCGCGCTTCACTGGTGCGCAAACGCGCACTGTTTCCGCAGTACCACGATTTCGACGATGCCACTCTGAAGCTGGGCATGCGCGAGCTGACCACCTGGATGGTGGAGCGGCATACGGACTTCGGCACCCTGGACCGCTACTTCGAAGGCTATTCCATCGCCGGCGAACGGCTGTCCGCGCTGACCGTGCCGGCCGACATCCTCATGGCCGAGGACGATCCGGTGATCCCGGTGGCCGAATTCCGCGCCCTGCGCCTGCCCGCCACCGCGCACCTGGATATCGCGCGATGGGGCGGACATTGCGGCTTTCTGCAGAACGCGCGCCTGGACGGATTCGCCGAAGGCTGGGTGAGCGATCGCCTGTCACAGGCGTTGACGCAGGTCTAGGGTTAACAGGCCCTAGGCGATACTCGCCGGCACAGGAGCAGACAATGAAGATCCGCAGCGACAGCTTCGAACACGGCCACCGCATCCCGCCCGAGTTCGCCATGGGCGCGCAGGACGGCTTCGGCGGCAACCGCAATCCGCAGCTCGCATGGAACGACGTACCCGAGGGCACGCGTTCGTTCGCGCTGCTGTGCATCGATACCGATGCGCCTACCGACGCCGCCCTGGTGGGCCAGGCGGGTGTGGAAATCCCGGTCGCACATCCGCGCGGAGACTTCGTGCACTGGGCGATGGTCGACATTCCAGGCGACGTACGCGAGATCCACGCGGGCAGCTGCAGCGACGGCATCGACAAGAGGGGCAAGGCCGCGCCGCACGGCCCGGCCGGCGCACGCCAGGGCCTGAACGACTACACCGGATGGTTCGCCGGCGATGCCGACATGGCGGGCGACTACTTCGGTTACGACGGTCCGTACCCACCGCCCAACGACCTGCGCGAACACCGGTATTTCTTCCGCGTGTTCGCGCTGGACGTGGAGCGGCTCGACGTTGCGGACCGGTTCACGGCTGCGGACGTGTTCCGCGCCATGCACGGTCACGTGCTGGGCGAGGCATCGACCTACGGCACCTATTCGCTGCATCTGCCCCATTAGCCACTGGCGCGCCCGTGCCCGCGCGCTGAAGCGGCAGGCGCTGACGGTGTGGTTCGCCGCGCGCGATCCGGCGCTGCCGTGGCCACAGCGCGTGCTCGCGCTGGCGGTCGCTGCCTACGCGTTCAGCCCGATCGACCTGATCCCGGACTTCATTCCGGTGCTGGGCCTGCTCGACGATCTGGTCCTGATCCCGCTGGCCATCGCCCTGCTGATCCGGCTCACGCCGCCCGAGATCGTCGAACGCGCCCGCGCGCGGGCCGAACGCGCCGCGCAGCTGCCCACCAGCCGCATGGCGGCGGCCGCGATCGTGCTGCTGTGGGTACTGCTGCTGGGCCTGGGCGTGTGGTGGTGGTGGCTGCGCTAGCGCGATGCGCGAAACCAACCGTCACGCGCCGTTGGGAATGAGCAGCAGCAGCGCCGCACCGATCACGAAGCGATACACCGCGAACAGCGTGAAGCGGTGGCTCTGGATGTAGCGCAGCAGCCACTTCACCGCGACGAAGGCGGTGATCGCCGAGGCTGTGAACGCGATCGCCAATGCGCTCCAGTCCTCGTGCGCGGCCGCGCCGCTCCCGATCACGTCGAGCAGCTCGTAGGCGGTGGCGGCGAACATGGTCGGAATGCCGACCAGAAAGGCGAACTCGGTGGCGGCCGCGCGATTGGTCGTGCCTGCAAGCAGCGCGACGAAGATCGTGGCGCCCGAGCGCGAGGTGCCGGGAAACACACCGGCCACCACCTGCGCGATCCCGACCAGGATCGCGGCCAGCCAGGAGATCTGCACGCGTTCGCCCAGGGCCGCCGCGCGTCTGGCCGCCAGCTGCTCGGCTGCGATCATCCACACGCCACCGAGGATCAGGGCCCAGGCGATTGGCGTGATCCGTTCCGGCAGCTCCCATCCCAGCGCCTTGACCAGCAGTCCGCCGATCGCCGTTACCGCGAAGGCGACCAGCAGCTTGAACGCGTAATCGCGCGCTTGCGCCGGCGTCAGCGCAAGACCGGCCGGATCGTGACCGGCTGGTGCGCCGCGGCCGATGAAGCCCATCGCCAGATCCCACAGGCGTTGCCGGTAGATCAGGACCACCGCCAGGATCGCCCCGGCCTGGATCGAGATGTTGAACAGGTCGCTGCGGTGGCCCAGCCAGCGCTCGGCGATCAGCAGATGCCCGGTGCTGGAAATGGGCAGGAATTCGGTGATGCCTTCGATGATGCCGAGCAGCAGCGCGGCGAGCAGATCGGTCATGGGCCGGAGGTCTGGTCGGGGGACGGGTAAAAACGAGGCAGGGTACCGGAAGCCGGCCCTGGCCCTGCTCGGGTGCCGATCGGCAAGGGCGCTGCACGGAGGGCGGGCGGCGCGGACTTATGCACCATACCAGTGCAAACGCTAAATCGAGCACGTCCATCTTGGTGCATACAGGCGATACCTGCTCGCAACATTGCATGAAAATCAACTAGTTGGCGTGCGTTCCGGGTTGGCACACCCCTTGCTGGATACCCCGCAACCCTGCCCATCATCACGGAACCACCCCGATGTCCATCGAACACGTCGAAAAGCTGATCAAGGACCACAAGGTCGAATTCGTCGACCTGCGCTTCGCCGATATGCGTGGCGTGCAGCATCACGTCACCTTTCCCAAGTCGATCGTCGAGCCCGGGCTGTTCGAGGACGGCAAGATGTTCGACGGTTCGTCGATCAGCGGCTGGAAGGGCATCAACGAGTCGGACATGGTGCTGCTGCCCGATCCGGGCACCGCGTTCATCGACCCGTTCACCGCCGATCCGACCCTGATCCTGACCTGCGACATCCTGGATCCGGCCACGATGCAGGCCTATTCGCGCGATCCGCGCGGCGTGGCCAAGCGCGCCGAGGCGCATCTCAAGTCCAGCGGCATCGCCGACCAGGCCTTCTTCGGCCCGGAGCCGGAATTCTTCATCTTCGATGCCGTCCGCTTCGCCAACGACATGGGGCACACCTTCTTCCACATCGACTCGGAGGAAGCGCACTGGAACTCCGGACGCGAGTACGAAGGCGGCAACACCGGCTACCGGCCGATGATCAAGGGCGGCTATTTCCCGGTCGCGCCGCTGGATTCGCTGCACGACCTGCGCGCTGAGATGTGCAAGACGCTCGAGCAGGTCGGCATCGAGGTCGAAGTGCACCACCACGAGGTCGCCAACGCCGGCCAGTGCGAGATCGGCACCAAGTTCAACACCCTGGTGCAGAAGGGCGACGAACTGCTGACCATGAAGTACATCATCAAGAACGTCGCCCACCGCAACGGCAAGACCGCGACCTTCATGCCCAAGCCGATCGTCGGCGACAACGGCAGCGGCATGCACGTGCACCAGTCGCTGGCCAAGGGCGGGCAGAACCTGTTCAGCGGCGACGGCTATGGCGGCCTGTCGCAGACCGCGCTGTGGTACATCGGCGGCATCTTCAAGCACGCGCGTGCGATCAACGCGTTCGCCAACTCGACCACCAATTCCTACAAGCGCCTGGTGCCGGGCTTCGAGGCGCCGGTCATGCTCGCCTATTCGGCGCGCAACCGTTCGGCGTCGTGCCGCATTCCGTACGTTGCCAACCCGAAGGCGCGCCGCATCGAGATCCGCTTCCCCGATCCGATGAACTCCGGCTACCTGACCTTCGCCGCGCTGCTGATGGCCGGACTGGACGGCATCAAGAACCAGATCGATCCGGGCGGCCCCAGCGACAAGGACCTGTACGACCTGCCGCCGGAGGAAGAGAAGAACATCCCGACCGTGTGCCACTCGCTCGACCAGGCACTGGAGGCGCTGGACAAGGATCGCGAGTTCCTCAAGGCCGGCGGCGTGTTCAGCGACGACTTCATCGACGGCTACATCGCGTTGAAGATGCAGGAGGTCACCCGCTTCCGCGCGGCGACGCATCCGCTGGAATACCAGATGTACTACACCATCTGATGCTGCATGAGGACACCAAGGTCGCAGGCTTCGGGCTGGCGGATGTCCGGCCCGCCGCAGCGCGGCGGGCGTTCGGAGCGGGCGCGCGGCAGTGCCGCGCAAACGCCCACTCCGCACCCGCTCGAATACCAGATGTACTACACCATCTGATGGAGGACCGGATGCGAGTTGCTGCAGCTTCGGAAGGGCGGATGTCCGGCGCGCCGCAGCTCGAAAACCAGATGTATTACGCGATTTGATCAGTACGGTCGCGGCGGAGGGTGTTCCGTCGCGGCCCGGCCTGGTCGGGCGGGGCAAGCCCCGCTCGACCGAAGCAGGATTCGCACGAAGGCAGGGACGGGGTCCGGCGATATCGGGCCCACGGATCGGAACGATCCACGACAGGAGCAGGCAGTACGTGCAGGGCGCCGACAGAGTGCCCGCACGCAACAACACGCAACATCCGGGGAGGGCTTCCCTTGCAGTGGAGCCCATCATGTCGTTCAGCAACAAAAAGATCGCCACCGCCCTCGCCGCGATGCTCGGCCTCGCTGCCGCGGGCGCCGCACAGGCCGGTGTTTCCGGTTCGGCTGCATTGACCAGCGACTACGTCTTCCGCGGCGTATCGCAGACCAACGAGGATCCGGCCGTGCAGGCCGGCGTCGAGTACGCCCACGACAGCGGCTTCTATGCCGGTGCCTGGGGCAGCAACATCAGCTGGCTGTCGGATATTCCCGGCGACATCTCCAGCAGCCTGGAGCTCGACGGCTATGTCGGCTACCGCGGCAAGGCAGGCGACATCTTTGGCTATGACGTCGGTGTGCTGACCTACTACTACCCCGGCGATTTCCCCGACGGCTTCAGCCGTGCAGACACCACGGAAATCTATGTCGGTGCGACCGTCGCCCCGATCGAAACCCTGTCCTTGGGCCTGAAGTATTCCCACGCCCTCACCGAACTGTTCGGTTATGTCGGTTCGGAAGGCAGCGGCTATCTCGACGCTTCGCTCAACTGGACCTTCACCCCCGGCTGGACGCTAAACGTGCACGGCGGCAAGCAGTGGATCGAGGACAACGAGGACTTCGAGTACACCGACTGGAAGCTCGGCGTCACCAAGGCCTTCGAGAACGGCTTCTCGGTGGCCGCAGCCTATACCGACACCGACGCCGAGGAGGCGTTGTACACCAACGCGCTTGGCACCCGCATCGCCGACGGACGCTTCGCGCTCACCCTCGCCAAGGCGTTCTGATGGCCGCGACCGCATCGCACCACAACGGAGGAAGCAGATGAAACTGATCACCGCCATCATCCGCCCGTTCAAGCTCGACGAGGTGCGCGAGGCGCTCACCGAAGTCGGCGTGTCCGGGGTCACCGTGACCGAAGTCAAGGGCTTCGGTCGCCAGAAGGGCCACACCGAGCTGTATCGCGGCGCGGAATACGTCGTCGACTTCCTGCCGAAACTGAAGATCGAATGCGCCGTCACCGACGACATGCTCGAGGCGGCGCTCGAAGCCGTGCAGAAGTCCGCCGCCACCGGCAAGGTCGGCGACGGAAAGATCTTCGTCAGCGCGATCGAACAGGTCGTCCGCATCCGCACCGGCGAGATCGACGCCGATGCGCTCTAACCCGTCCTCGGAGGTCCCCATGAACACGCGATTGCTTTCCGGGTGGCGTACCCGCGTACACGCGCTCTGCTTGGCGGCGCTGTGCGGCTTGATGCTGACAGGCCAGGCTCTGGCCCAGGATCCGGCGACGGAAACGCCCGCAACTCCAGTGGCGGAAGCGCCGGCCGACGCTGCGCCGCCGTCCGCGTCGGAAACGGCGCCCGCGGAGGCTGCGGCCGCCGCGCCTGCGGAGGAAGCCGCGCCGGCGCCGGCCATCAGCAAACCGGACACGGTCTGGGTACTGGTATCCACGGCCCTGGTGATCTTCATGACCCTGCCGGGACTGGCGCTGTTCTACGGCGGCCTGGTGCGCTCGAAGAACGTGCTGTCGATCCTGATCCAGAACCTGGTGGTGTTCTCGCTGGTGGCGGTGCTGTGGGCGCTGTATGGATACAGCTTCGCCTTCACCGAAGGCAGCGCCTTCATCGGCGGCACCGATCGCCTGTTCGCCAACGGACTCGACGCCGCCTCCATCGGTGCCACGTTCACCAAGGGCGTGTACATCCCGGAGCTGGCGTTCTTCGTGTTCCAGGGCGCATTTGCATGCATCACCTGCGCGCTGATCCTGGGCGCGTTCGCCGAGCGCGTGAAGTTCGCCGGGGTCCTGCTGTTCACGGTGCTGTGGTTCACCTTCGCCTACCTGCCGATGGCGCACATGGTCTGGTTCTTCCCCGGCCCGGATGCGTTCACCGATACCGACGCGGTCGACGGCGTGCTCGCAAAATCCGGATTCCTGTTCGCCAAGGGCGCGCTGGATTTCGCCGGTGGCACGGTGGTGCACATCAATGCGGCGATCGCCGGCCTGGTGGGTGCGTATGTGATCGGCAAGCGCACCGGCTACGGGCGTGAGGCGATCAAGCCGCACAACCTGACCCTGACCATGGTCGGCGCCTCGATCCTGTGGGTCGGCTGGTTCGGCTTCAACGCAGGCTCGGCGCTCGAAGCCGGCGGCGTGGCGGCGATCGCCTTCGTCAATACCTTCCTCGCTACGGCGGCGGCGGTGGTGGCCTGGACCGTGGCCGAGTGGCTGATCAAGGGCAAGCCTTCGTTGCTGGGGGCGGCTTCCGGCGCGGTGGCCGGCTTGGTGGCGATCACCCCGGCAGCGGGCTTCGTCGGGCTCAACGGCGCGCTCGCGATCGGCGCGATCGCCGGCGTGCTGTGCCTGTGGGGCGTGAGCGGCCTGAAGAAGCTGCTGCGCGCGGATGACAGCCTGGATGTGTTCGGCGTACACGGAATCGGCGGCATCACCGGCGCACTGCTGACCGGCGTATTCGCCGCGCCCTCGCTGGGCGGCGCAGGGATCTGGGACTACGTCACCGAGACCGCGCTGCCCGACTACAGCATCGCCAGCCAGGTCTGGATCCAGGCGCAGGGCGTGCTGGTCACGCTGGTGCTGTCGGGCGTGGTAGCGCTGATCGCGTTCCTGATCGTCAAGTACACCGTCGGCCTGCGCGTTGCCGAGGATGCCGAACGGGAAGGACTGGACATCACTTCGCACGGAGAAACTGCATACGAAGCTTGAGGCGCCGCGGCGGGTGCTGTCCCTCCCCACGTCCGCCGCGCGATGCCAGATGCCGGCGCGCATGTTCGCATGCGCGTCGGCGTCCTTTTTTACCGAAGGCCTGTCCGATGAATTCCCTGACGCCGCTGCAACTGCGGCGCGCCGGCACCGAAGACGCCGCGCGCATCGCGGCCATCTACAACCATTACGTCGCCGACACGGTGATCACCTTCGAACTCGACCCGGTGCCGGTCGAGGAGATGGCGGCGCGTGTCGCCGAGATCAACGCGCAGGGACTGCCATGGCTGGTGGCGGAATCGGACAATGCGGTGGTCGGCTATGCCTATGCGAGCCAGTGGCGCGCGCGGGCCGCCTACCGGCACAGCGTCGAATCGTCGATCTACCTGGCGCCGGACGTCGTCGGTCGCGGGGTCGGGCGCGCGCTTTACGCAGGCCTGATCGCCGAATTGCGCGGGCTCGATGTGCATGCGGTGATTGGCGGCGCGGCATTGCCCAATCCGGCGAGCGTGGCCCTGCACGCGGCGCTCGGCTTCGAACAGGTCGCGCATTTCCGCGAAACCGGATACAAGTTCGGGCAGTGGGTCGACGTCGCGTACTGGCAGCTGCTGCTGCGCGATTCGGCATAATCCCGGCGTGCGCCCGCACCTCGTCAAGCTCCGTCCAAACCTCGTGCTGGCATGTCTGCTGCTTGCCGCCTGCGCGCAGGCGCCGGTGCGCAATCCACTGGCCGCCTGGGTGCCATCGCCGAATTACGACACGCGCAGGCCGGTGATCATCGTGCTGCATGCGACCGAGCAGGAGTCGGCACAGGAAAGCCTGGACACATTGCGCACCCGGAACAGCGGCGGCAAGGTCAGCGCGCACTATCTGATCGGCGAAGATGGCCGTCTCTACCAACTGGTCGCCGATGCAGAGCGCGCCTGGCATGCGGGCGGTGGTCGCTGGGGCGCGATCACCGATCTGAATTCCGCGTCGATCGGCATCGAGCTCGACAACGATGGCGTCGAGCCGTTCACCGAGCCGCAGCTCGCCGCGTTGCTGGTGCTGCTGCAGGACCTGTGCGAACGGCTGGACATCCCGAAGACCCAGGTCATCGCCCATGCCGACCTGGCGCCGACGCGCAAACGCGATCCGGGCGCGCGCTTTCCCTGGAAGCGCCTGGCCGACGCCGGCTTCGGCCGCTGGCCCGCGGAGGCGACTATCGACCCGCCGGCCGGATTCGATCCCTGGCTCGCCATGCGCGCGCTGGGCTACCCGCTGGACGACCGGGCGGCGGCCGTGCGCGCCTTCCATCGCCACTACCGCGGGCGCGATGACGGCGACGATCCGCAGGCGGCCTTCGATGCGCAGGACCTGCGGGTCCTGCATGCACTGACCGATCCCGATGGCCGTTGAGCTGGCGACGGCACGGGGATTGCACTAATTTGGTGCAATGACCATGAATCGCCTCCCGGAACTCGACCAGCTGACCACCCCTGTGGTGTGGGCGGATGCCCATGGCCATATCGAGGGGAGTAATACCGCCTTCGCACGCTGGCTCGGGGTCAGCCCGCGCCGGCTGCCCGGCCAGCCCTTGGCCGCGCTGGAGCACGGCGGCGAACTGCTGCGCCGCGCGATTTCCGGCTCCGGAGGCGACGACCCGCTCCGGTTGCGCCGGGTTTCGCTGGCCTACCTGGGCGGCGAGGCGCGCTTCGCCGACGCCTGGCTCACCCGGACCGAGTTCGGCGGCTGGCTGCTGGAGGCGCACCCGGTCGACGAGTTCCCCGGCGAGGACCCCGCGCTCACCCTGCCTTCGGCGCTGTCGGCCGCGCTCAGGGGGCTGGCGCACGAACTGCGCAATCCCCTGGCCGGGCTCAAGGGCGCGGCGCAGCTGCTCGCAAGACGCCATCGCGACGATCCCGAGTCGGCCGAACTCACCAGCCTGATCGAAGCCGAGGTCGGACGCCTGACCCTGCTGCTCGATCGCCTGCTTTCGCCGCAACCGGCGCAGCCGCACGCGGCGCTCAACGTCCACGTCGTGCTCGAGCGCGTGCTGCGGCTGGCCGAGACCGATGCGGGCTGGGCGGTGAAGCTGGTGCGCGATTACGACCCGAGCCTGCCGGACGTGCTGGGCGATGTCGACCGCCTGACCCAGGCGACCTGGAACCTGGTGCGCAATGCGATCGAAGCCGGCGCCGCCAGCGTGCAACTGCGCACCCGCGCCGAGTACAGCGTACGCATCGGCGATGAACTGCACGCCCTGGCGCTGCGCCTGGACATCATCGACGACGGCCGCGGCGTGCCCGAGGACCTGACCGAACGTCTGTTCCTGCCACTGGTATCCGGGCGTGCGGAGGGCAGTGGGCTTGGTCTGGCGCTGGCGCAGCAGGTGGCGCGCGAGCACCGCGGTTCGCTCGCCTACCGCTCGCGGCCAGGACATACCGTGTTCACGCTGCTGCTGCCGATGGCGGAGGTGCAGACATGAACGCCGCTGCCCGTGTGGCGACACCGCGGGCAACCCTGCGTGAGGCCGCGCCATGAGCGCGCGCATCTGGGTGGTGGACGACGAGCGCGCGGTGCGTTTCGTCCTGGCCACCGCACTGCGCGAGGCGGGTCATGCGGTGGAGGGCTTCGAGAACGCCGCCGATGCGCTTGCCGCGCTGGGCGATCACCCGCCCGACCTGTTGTTCACCGACGTGCGCATGCCCGGCGACGACGGCCTGGTGCTGCTGGACAAACTCAAGGCGGCACATCCGGATCTGCCGGTGATCGTGATGAGCGCCTACACCGACATCGCCAGCACCGCAGGCGCCTTCCGCGGCGGCGCCTACGAATTCCTGTCCAAGCCCTTCGATCTGGACGCGGCCGTGGCGCTCGCGGCGCGCGCGCTGCCGGCATCGCGCGAGCGCGATGCACTCCCGGCCCCGATACCTGCGCAGGCGAGCGAAGTCCTGCAGGAGGCGGTTCTGGTCGGCGAATCGGCGCGGATGCAGGCGCTGTTCCGCAACATCGGCCGGGTCGCACAGGCGCCGTTGAATGTGCTGATCACCGGCGAGACCGGGACCGGCAAGGAACTGGTCGCGCGCGCGCTGCACCGGGAATCGCCACGCGCCCGCGCGCCCTTCATCGCGCTCAATACCGCCGCGATTCCTTCCGAGCTGCTCGAAAGCGAGCTGTTCGGCCATGAAGCCGGAGCGTTCACCGGCGCCAGCAAACGTCACGTCGGACGCTTCGAGCAATCCGACCACGGCACGCTGTTCCTGGACGAAATCGGCGATATGCCGCTCGCCCTGCAGACCCGGCTGTTGCGGGTGCTGGCCGAAGGCGAGTTCTTCCGGGTCGGCGGTCGCGAACTGATCCGCGTGGACGTGCGGGTCGTGGCCGCCACCCACCAGCCGCTCGAATCCCTGGTGGCCGAGGGCCGCTTCCGCGCCGATCTGCTGCACCGGCTCGACGTGGTGCGGCTGATGTTGCCGCCCCTACGCGAGCGCAGCGAAGACATTCCGCTGCTCGCCGCGCGCTTCCTTGCCGCCGCGGCACGCCGGCTGGGCACCGTGCCCAAGACCCTGACCCGGCCGGCGATCGCCCGGATGCAGGCGCACGACTGGCCTGGCAACGTGCGCGAACTCGAAAATCTGTGCTGGCGCCTGGCCGCATTGGCGCCGGGCGATGCGATCGGCATCGCGGACCTGCAGGCGGTGTCGTCGCTGCACGAAGCAGGCGCAGCCGCGTCCGCCGATGCCTGGGAGCTGGCATTGGCCGACTGGGCGCGGGTCCGCCTGTCCGAAGGCGATACGGGGCTGCATGCACAGGCGCGCGCGGCGCTGGACCGGATCCTGCTGGATGCGGCGCTGGAACAGACCGCAGGCCACCGCGGCGAAGCCGCCGCGCGCCTGGGCATGGGTCGCAATACCCTGACCCGCAAGTTGGGGCCGGGTCGCAAGCGTCGCTGACAGGGTTATCGCAGCGGCTTCATGGGGTTTCAACTTGATTTCGGATAGGGTCGGCATCCACCGGTCGACACGGAGATCCAGATGCGCAAAACCTTTTCGCTTTCCACCATCGCCACGATGCTCGTGCTTGCAGGTTGCGCAGGAACCGGCGAGCACCGCACGGGTTCGCCGGTCGCCGCGCAGGACGCACCGGCGCCAGCCAGCACCAGCACCAGCACCAGCACCGTTGCATCGGCCAGCGTCAATCTGGCCGCCGCGTCGGGCAGCCTGGCCAGCGGTCAGCTCAAGCTGATGCCCATGAGCGACGGAGTGCACGTCACCGGCACCATCGGCGGACTCAAGCCCAATGGCACCCACGGCTTCCACATCCACGAGAAGGGCGATTGCAGCGCGGTCGACGCCTCCAGCGCAGGCGGCCATTTCAATCCCGCCGCCAAACCTCACGGACGCATGACCAATCCGCAGCATCATGCGGGCGACAACGACAACCTGGTCGCCAACGCCGAAGGCGTCGCGACGGTCAACGCGCATTTCTCCGGCGTGGTGCTCGGCGGCGGCGGTGCGAATGACGTGGTCGGCAAGGCCGTGGTCGTGCACGCCGATCCGGACGACTACACCAGCCAGCCGGCGGGCAATGCGGGTTCGCGCATCGCCTGCGGCGTGATCAACGCCGGCTGAGATCCCGCGATGAAGCAAGGCATGGCGAGCGTGCAGCCGCTGCGCGTGCGCGCCGCGGTCGCGGCCGACGCCGCCTGGCTGGCCGAGTGCGCCATCGCCATGGCGCAGGAAACCGAAGGCAAGGCGCTCGATCCGCCCACAGTGCGGGCCGGGATCGAGGCCGGCCTGTCCGATCCCGCCAAGGCCCGCTACTTCGTGGCGATGCATGACGACCTGGCCGGCAGCGACACCATCGGCGCGCCCGCGGGCACGCTGATGCTCACCCACGAGTGGAGCGACTGGCGCAATGGCGACTGGTGGTGGATCCAGAGCGTCTATGTCCTGCCCCGGTTTCGACGCCGGGGCGTATTCGCAGCGCTGTATCGCCACGTCGAGGCGCTGGCGCGCACCACGCCGGGCGCGATCGGCCTGCGTCTGTACATGGAACGCGACAATGCCGCGGCACGGGCGACCTACACCGCGCTGGGCATGCGCGATGCCGGGTACGAGATCTACGAAGCACTTCTGTAGGCACATCGCTTCGGCGCGACAGAAGCAGCCAGCGATCCAGGATTCTCCGGACCGAACCCATGTCCAAGGCCGCTGCGGCGGCTTGCAAGCGGTCGCAGCGGAACGATGATCGCGGCGGGCTCGCGCCGGGCGACGCTCCTACAGTTCGCCGGCTTCGTCGCAATGCGCGAACGTCACGTCGATGCCATGCGCCTGCAGGACCGCGGCGAACTGGCGCTGGCGCGCCTGGAACAGTTCGAAGCGGCGTTCGAGCCTGGTCGCATCGTCCTCGCTTTCCGGCATGTAGCGTCGTCGCCACGCGTCGGGCGAAAACAGGGCGATGCGCGCTTCGCCGTCGGCATAGCGCAGCAGCGGCTCCGGCGCCGCGTCGAGTACGGCTTCCCGGTCGGGCGTGAGCAGCGCGGCTTCGACAACGCGCCATAGCGCGTCCAGACCCAGATTGTGGTACTGCAGGGCGGTCATCGCCGCCAGGTCGTGCACGGTGAGGTAGCGCGCGTGTTCGATGCGCGCGCCGAAGGCCTCCTGCGCGCACAGGGCGGTGTCGGCCTGGGCCATGCCGCGATCCATCAGCAGCGTCTCCATGCGTTCGGCGGCCGCGCCAGCCACGGCGGCTTCGCCGGCGAACAGGAACGGAAGCACCCGCAGACTGCCGCCGCGCAGTTCGTCCTCTGCGCGCAACGGCTGCGGGATCTGCCCGTCGCGATCGGCGCCGAAAGCGATGACGCGCGGACCGTGGCCGGCTTTCGGCGCGCGCTGGTGCAATTCGTCCAGCCGCCGATGCAAGGGCCAGCCCGGCCGCAGTACTTCGGCCGGATCGAAATGCGCGGCGGCGAAGACCAGGTCGAGCTCGCTCGCCTCCGGCACCAGCGTACCCACGTCACGACCCACCAGGCCGGCGAGGCGGCCGGCATCTGCCTGCTGCAGCGCTTCGTGCGCGATCGTGCTGCCAGGCGAAAGCTCCAGCGCCAGTACGCCGCGCGCCTGCGTGAATGCCTGGAAAAGCCGGGCGTCTGGAGACTGCATCGTGAGAGAAGGGTCGGTTGATTGGCGCTACACTGCGATTATGCCCGCAGCGGCCCGACAGGCCGCTCGCTACACGCTTCGCACAAGGAATCCGCACGATGCTGCAAGGCCGTCCTGTCGCCGTCCTCGGCGGCGTCCGCATCCCGTTCTGCCGCCAGAACACCGCGTACTCCGACGTCGGCAACCTGGGCATGTCGGTGCGTACGCTGGGCGCGCTGGTCGAGAAGTTCGGACTGCACGGCCAGCAGCTGGGCGAAGTGGCGATGGGCGCGGTGATCAAGCACTCGTCGGACTGGAATCTCGCGCGCGAAGCCACGCTCTCCTCCGGCCTGTCGCCGCTGACCCCCGGCATCACCCTGCAGCGGGCCTGCGGCACCGGTCTGGACAGCATCATTACCATCGCCAACAAGATCGCCGTCGGCCAGATCGAGGTCGGCATCGGGGGTGGCTCGGACACCACCTCGGATGTGCCGATCGTCTATGGCAAGGCGCTGCGCCAGCGCCTGCTCGCAGCCGCGGCGGCGAAATCGACCAGGGACAAGATTGCCGCGTTCAAAGGGTTCTCGTTGCGCGAGTTGAAGCCGGACTTCCCCGGTGTGGCCGAGCCGCGCACCGGCAAATCGATGGGCGACCACTGCGAGGACATGGCCAAGCAGTGGAACATCTCGCGCGACTCGCAGGATGAGCTCGCTGCCGCTTCGCACCACAAGTTGGCCGCCGCCTACGAGCGCGGCTTCTTCGAGGATCTGGTGGTCAGTTTCCGCGGCGTTTCGCGCGACAACATCCTGCGGCCCGACACCAGCATCGAAAAGCTGGCCACCCTCAAGCCCGCGTTCGACAGGACCTCCGGTCGCGGCACCCTCACCGCGGGCAATTCGACCCCGCTGACCGACGGTGCCTCGGCCTGCCTGGTGGCGTCCGAGGACTGGGCCAGCGCGCACGGCCACGAAGTGCTGTGCCGGATCCGCGACGCGCATGTGTCCGCGGTCGATTTCGTCCACGGCGAGGGCCTGCTGATGGCGCCGACCGTGGCGGTTTCGGAAATGTTGAAGCGCAACCGCCTCGCATTGCAGGACTTCGACATCTACGAGATCCACGAAGCCTTCGCGGCGCAGGTGCTGTGCACGCTGCGCGCCTGGGAGAGCGAGGACTACTGCCGCACGCGCCTTGATCTGGATGCGCCCTTGGGTCGGATCGACCCCGCCAGAATCAACCCGCTCGGCTCGTCGCTCGCCGCCGGACACCCCTTCGCCGCCACCGGCGCGCGAATTGTCGCCACCGCCGCCAAGCAGCTCGCCGAACGCGGCGGTGGCCGCTGCCTGGTGTCGATCTGCACCGCGGGCGGAATGGGCGTGGTGGCGATCCTGGAACGCTGACTGCGCGCGGACTGCGCGCGCGGCATACGCGGAAGAAACCATGCGCTGCGGCGCGCTCGATGCGTCGACCGCGACCGCCCCTGCGCGGATCGGCTACTGACGCAGGCGCGGCATCCCATGTTCGTCGCGTTCTTCGGCAACGACCGGCGCGACCGCCCGGAACCTGTTGTCGCTTGGTAGTTCTGCTGCGCTTTCGCCGCGCGCGGTACGCAACGCGTTCGCATAGGCGATGCGAGCGCGCGCTTGGTCGCCGGCGGACGCATAACCATGTCCCAGCTCTTCCCAGGCAGCGCTGCCGGCGCCTTGGGCCAGAGCGCGCTGCAGGTAATCCTCCGATTCGGCCCATCGGCCCTGTTCGCGATGCGAACGTGCGAGCGACAGCAGCAGCGTGGGGCTGGCAGGATGCGCGCGCAGCCAGCGCTCGAGCACGATCTGTCTGGCTTGCGCATGTGCCGGTGGCAGACCGCCGTAGCGCGCGGCCAGGCCTTCGTCCCAGCGCGCATCCAGCGCCTGTTCGACCGCCTTGATCGCAGCATCGTCCCAGCCGAGCGCGTGTGCCCGATCCGCGTAGGCCGAGACTACGGCCGGATCGGTCTTCAACGGTTTCGGCAGCGCTTGCCAGCGATCGGCCAGCGCATTGGTGTCGGGCGCCTCGCGCAACGATGCCGCGGCCCAGCGTTCCTGGTATTCGTCCAGCCGCGCGGTGGGCATTGCGTTCTGCTTGCGCAGCGAACCGAGCAGCCCATAGGCCTCGGCCGACTGGCCGGACGCGGCGAGCGCTTCTGCGCGCAAGACGAGACCGCGCGGCGGGAGCGGCTGCGCAGCGGGCGCATCCAGCGCCACCAGCGCATCGGTGGGGCGCTGCTCGCGTAGCGCCTGTTCCGCTATCGCGATCGCGCGTGCAGCGGCATGGCGTTCTCCCAGCGCATCAAGCTGCGCGCGGGCCGCATCCGGGTCGCCACGACGCATGGCCGCGCGCGCGGCAGCAATCCTTGCGCTTGCGGCGATGCTGTCATCGTCAGCGGCAGCCTGCGCGAGCAGCTTCTCGGCCCGATCGTACTGGCCGTAATGCAGGGCATCGAGGCCTTCGCCCAGGCGCGCGCGACTGCGACGGTCGCCGTGTTCGCGCCACGCGCGAAACGGCAAGGTGACGAGCTTCCATAGCACGACCAGCGCGATCAGGGCGCCGAGCAGCGTGGCCAGTGCCATGGCCACCGTGGTTGTGTAGTCCATGCCGCGGTAGCGCACCAGCACGTAACCCGGATCCTGCAGCACGAACTGGGCGGCCAGGGCGCCGAGCAGCACCAGCACGATCCAGAACAGCACGTTGCCGAAGAGTTTCATGTCGATCTCCTTGTCCGCCCCGACGTTAGCCTGCCGGGCGTTGCGTTCGTGTCGAACTGGCTGAACGGAACCGGAGCGAGGGTCGCAGCTGCACGCAGGGACCGGTTCCGGAAATGCGGCCAGCAAGGCTACGCGCCGAAGATCGGCATGGCATCGAGGTCGCGGTCAGCCGGTAGTGCCTGCCATGGCTGCGATCAGATCGCGCGGGCGGGCACTGGCAGCGACGCGGATGTCGTCGAAGCCAGCTTCCCGCGCGAGCGCCGCCAGGCGAGTGCTTGCAGCCGCCACGCGTGCGCGCAGCAAGCGATCGCACGCCGCCGCTGGCAGCTGCGCCAGAATCTGGTGCAACGCCTGCCCGCTGCTCAACGCCAGCCACGGACGCCGTCGCAGCGCGCGCAGCCGGGCCAGTGCGGCTGTCGATGGCGCGACGGGCACACGCGCATACACGTCCGCGCGCAGGATCCGGGCACCGCGCCCGAGCAGGCCTGCCGCGATGCGGTCGCGCCCGCCCGGTGCGGTGATCAGGCCGATATCGGTGCCCCGCACGTCGGTCAGAACGGGCAGGTCCAGCAGGCCTTCGCTGTCCATCCGTCGCGGCGCTTCCACCCGCGCGATTCCCGCACGCCGCAACGCCAGGGCGGTCCCGTCGCCGACGGCGCACCAAAGCTGGCCACGTCGGGTGCGCAGCGGCCGCAGCGCAAGCGCGGCGCGCACCGCGGATGGGCTGGTGAACACAACGCGCGATGCCTGCAGCGCCTTTCGAAGCTGGTCGCGGGTCGTCGCGTCGTCACGCGGCTCGATGCGCCATGGCGACAGGGCCAGCAGCCGCGCGCCTTCGCGCGCGGCTGCGCGCCGCAATGCCTCGTGGTCGCCTACCGGACGTAGAGAGACGACATGGCATCCTTGCAGGCGATGACCCGGAGTGCGTGGCATACGAGGAGCATAGATGGAATCACAAGCGGATTTGAGCTGGCTGGATGCGCACTACCGCGCGATGCCCCCCGTGGCCGCGCTGCAGCTGCAGCCGGCGGCCTGCGACGGCGAGACGCTGCGGCTGCGCGCGCCGTTGGCGGCGCACGTCAACGACAAGGACTGCGCATTCGGTGGGAGCCTGGTGTCGCTGATGACCCTGGCAGGCTGGGGGCTGGTCACTCTCAAGCTGCGCGAAGCCGGGCTTTCCGCCGATGTCTTCGTCGCCGACACCCGGGTGCGCTATCGCGCGCCGCTGTACGCCGATCTGGAAGCCCGCGCATGGTTGGCGACCGGGCAAGCGTGGCCCGACATCGCCGCCGCACTGCGTGCCCATGGTCGCGTCTCGGTGATTATTGCCGCCTGCGTGCTCATGCCCGCCGGCGGAGACGCGGTTCGCGCCGAGGGGCGTTACGTGGCGATCGCCAAAGGGTAGGATGGCCGCGACTGCGGGGAGAGCGGACATGCGGACGGCAAACTGGGGCGTACTGATATGGTTGGTGCTGGCGCTGGCCGGTTGCGCGACCGGCGGCGACAAGCGCAGCGAGCTGGAGCAGCGCCAGTACGACTACTCAGCCGCGATCCGCTGGGGCGATTTCGAGGGCGCCTGGTCGGTAGTCGACCCAGAGATCCGCGCAAAATATCCCAAGACCGCGCTCGAGTTCGAACGCTACAAGCAGATCCAGATATCCGGCTACACCGATCTGGCCGCGGAGGTTTCTGCAGACAAGCTGCACGCGCGGCGTGAGATCCAGATCGGCGTGATCAACAAGCACACCATGACCGAGCGCAGCATCCGTTACACCGAGGTGTGGCGCTTCGACCCGGCGACCAAGACCTGGTGGATCACCTCCGGCCTGCCGGATTTCTGGGCCGGAATGTAGTTTTTTGCCAGCCTCGGGCGGCGCAGGCGACAATGCCGGCCCGACCCGGAGCGCATGGCCCCCGTGAACCTTGAAGAATTGATGGCCTTCGCCGGCCGTCACCCCCTGCTGTCCATCGGCCTGGCCGTGCTCACCCTGGCGATCATTGGCAACGAGATCGCGCAGCTGTTCCGCGGTTTCAAGCTGCTGCGCCCGGCCGCGCTGACCGCGCTGATCAATCGCGAGAACGCGCTGGTCGTGGACCTGCGTCCGGCCGCCGACTTCGAGAAGGGACATATTCCAGGCGCGAAAAATGTGCTGATGAGCCAGTTCGATCCGGAGAACAAGAAGCTCGCAGGCGCCAAGGCGCTACCGGTGGTGGTGGTATGCAAGGACGGGCAGGCTTCCAGCGGCGCCGCGCGGCGGCTGAAGAAGGCCGGCTTCGAACATGTCTACGCGCTCGACGGCGGCATCGCCGGTTGGCAACAGGCCGATCTGCCTCTGGTCAAGGGTCGCGGCTGACCGATCGGGATGCGCTGTGTGTACGCGCTGCCTGGCCCCTGACCGACGTGCCCGCGGCATGGCGGGCGCCTGCCTGCGTATCCGGCCCATGCCATAATCGCCCTCTTTTTCGCATAGACGCACAGCGTTGGAGTTGAACGATGTCCGATGAAGCCCTGAATGGCATGAATGACGGTGCCGCCGGTCCGGCCGAGACCAATGGCCCGCAGTTCACGGTGGAAAAGATCTACGTCAAGGACGTCTCGTTCGAGGTGCCCAATGCCCCGCAGGTGTTCAGCGAGCCGGCCCAGCCGCAGCTGCAGATGAATCTGAACCAGCGCGTGCAGCGCGTGGGCGACAACGCCTATGAGGTGGTGCTGGGGATCACCCTGACCTGCACCGCGGGTGAGAAGACCGCGTACCTGGCCGAAGTGCAACAGGCCGGGATCTTCGGTCTGGCCGGGTTCGACGAGGCGACGCTGGACGGCATGCTCGGCACGCACTGCCCGAACGTGCTGTATCCCTACGCGCGCCAGACCATCAGCGAGCTGATCCAGGCCGGTGGCTTCCCGCCGTTCCTGCTGCAGCCGATCAACTTCGAGGCGCTGTACGCCGAAGGCCTGCGCCAGCGCGCCGCCCAGGGCAACGGCGACCTCGCCACGTCCGAGCCCGCCGGCAACGCCTGAACCGGCATCGGCGCTCACGCGTGGATGCTGAGCACAAACCGGCGATCGCCGTCCTTGGCGCGGGCTCCTGGGGTACCGCGCTCGCCGCGCTGATCGCGCGCCACGGCTACGAGGTGGTGCTGTGGGGGCGGGATGCCACCGTGATCGACGCGATCCGGGCGCGCCGGGAGAATCCGCGCTACCTGCCCGGCATCGCGCTGCCCGAGGCGCTCGCCGCGAGCACCGAGCTGCACGCCGCGCTGGCCGGTTGCGACCTGGTGCTGGTAGTCGTGCCCTCGCACGCGTTTGCCGAGACCTTGCGCGCGCTCGCACCGTTGCGGGCGGCGCATGCGGGGGTCGCCTGGGCCACCAAGGGCTTCGAGCCCGGCAGCGGGCGTTTTTTGCACGAAGTCGCCGGCGATCTGCTTGGTGAGGACGTCCCCTTGGCCGTGGTCACCGGCCCGTCCTTCGCCAGGGAGGTCGCGGCGGGCCTGCCTACTGCGCTCACGGTGCATGGCGAGGACGAGGGCTTCTGCCAGGCGGTGGCCGATGCCCTGCACGGCCCGGCGTTCCGCGCCTATACCGGTAACGACATGCGCGGCGCCGAGCTCGGCGGGGCGATGAAGAACGTGCTCGCGGTCGCCACCGGCGTCGCGGATGGCATGGACCTGGGCCTCAATGCGCGCGCCGGACTGATCACGCGCGGACTCAACGAGATGCTGCGTCTGAATATCGCCATCGGCGGGCGTCCGGAAACCCTGATGGGCCTGGCCGGGCTGGGCGACCTGGTGCTGACCTGCACCGGCGACCTGTCGCGCAATCGGCGACTCGGCCTTGCGCTGGGGCGCGGGCAGTCGATCGACGAGGCGGTGCGCGAGATCGGCCAGGTGGTCGAATCGATCCAGACCGCCGATGAAGTCATGCGGCTGGCCGACCGGTTCGGAGTGGAACTGCCCATCGCCAGCAATGTCCGCGACGTGCTGCATGGCGATATCACCCCGGCCGAGGGCCTGGCCCGGCTGCTCGCGCGCGAGCAGAAAGCCGAGTATCCGGTCGAACTGTTTCCGCGTCGCGACTGACGTTCCGCAGCCGTTGCCTACGCGCCGCCGCAGCGGCCCGGGACACTCGCATCATCGGAACGTTTTACCGCGCCGGCGCACTGTGGGAGCGGCCCTGGCCGCGAATGTCTCTCGCGCCGCATCCGGTCGAAAGTTAGGGCGATCGCGCTAGGCCACGCCCACGTTCGCGGCTCTGCGTCACATGCATAAAAAACCCCGGCCTCGAAAGGCCGGGGTGAACTCGCGACGTCAGGGGGAGAGAGACAATCAGTCGCGAATGACGCTGTCGTCGGTGCCCGGTAGCGGGCGGGTCCCTTTACCAGCTGAACCTCGGACCGACGAACCACTGGGTATCGCCATCGGCGAACTTCACGTCGCCGCTGATGCCCCAGCGGGGGTTGAACTTCACCTGCGCGCCGACCCTACCGTAGAAGTCGTCGGCGTCGTTGCCGTAGTCCTCGTAGCCGGCGAAGGCGTGACCTTCCAGGTTGTCGGTGAACGCGGTGCGCACGCCGACCTCGGCGCTGTAGCCGTCGTCGCCTTCGTTGATGTCGAAGGTCTCGCCATCCACGGTCACGTCGTCGATCTCGAACTTCTCATAGGCCGCGCGTGCGACCAGATCGGTGCTGGCTGCGATCGGCAGGTTGTAGCCCAGGCCGATCCGCCACTGGTTGGCGTCGGTGTTCACCCGCTCGCCGCCATCGACCAGTTCGAAGGTGTCGGTGTCCTGCGAGGCGTAGCCGCCGAAGATGTGGAAGTTGTCGGACAGTGCGGCCGAGGCGTTCACGCCGAAACCATCGGCATCGATGTCGCCGTTGTCGTTGTCCAGGTTGGTGGCGACATAGCCGCCTTCGACATAGTTGTAGTTCAGGCCGCTGGCGTTCTGCGCCGACGCGGCGAGAGGCAGTGCGGCGAACAGGGTCGCACCGAGCAGGGTAGGGGCAAGCAAATGACGCTTCATGGGTTGTTCCTTTCTGATTGTTTTTTCGAAGGGTTGCGTTAACAGCACCCCTCGGCGGCGGATTCTGCGTCGCGGCGATCAACTGGGGCTGAATCCTGAACTATCAAGTACAGGAACTTTTGCGCGCGGTTCAGGTCGCGCCCGAAAAGCCGAGCTGGCGCCAGGCCTCGAACACGGTCACCGCGACCGCATTGGACAGGTTGAGGCTGCGATTTCCCGGCTGCATCGGCAGCCGCAGCCGCTGTTGCGGGGGGATCTGCGCCAGCACTTCGTCCGGAAGCCCGCGGGTTTCGCTTCCAAACAGGAACGCATCGTTGCGCGCATAGGCCGGTGCGTCGTAGCGCACTGCATTGCGGGTGCTGAGCGCGAACAGGCGAAGTGTCGCGCCGTTGGCCAGCGCGATCGCCGCAATCGCCTCCTCCAGCGAGCTGTGCACCTGCAGCGCGGCGTATTCGTGGTAATCCAGGCCGGCGCGCCGCAGCAGGCGATCCTCCAGCGAGAACCCCAATGGTTCGACCAGATGCAGGCGCGCGCCGGTATTGGCGCACAGCCGGATCACGTTGCCGGTGTTGGGTGGTATCTCCGGCTGGTGGAGGATGACGTCGAACATCCGTGCATTGCGCCGCGGCGCGCAGCCGCGGTCAATCCCCACGGCAATCTACTTCTTCGCGGCACCGGCCTTCTTGAACATCTGCACGTCCTCCAGCACGTTGCCGGTCGAGAACAGCAGTGCGGCCACGCCCTGCAGGCTGGGCTGCGATGGATCGGCCTGGTTGGGGAGGTCGAATTCGTACATGTAGGCGTAGCGCCCGTCCGGACTGCGGTTTTCCTGATTCGGTTTGCCGAGCAGTTCGACTGTCTGGGCGGCCGTGGTCTTGCCCGGCTTGAGCTGGTTGAGCTTGTCGGCATCGGTGAGACGGCCGGCAAGGGCGGGGAGCGACAGCAACATGGCGGCCGCCAGCAGTAGGCGGGATTTCATGCGATCTCCATGGTCTGGACGACGACGTGGGTTCGAACAGCATGCACGCGTCACCGCGCAGCATTAGCGCGACAGCATGGCTTTGTCGCGATGAACGTTCGCGGAAACGGGCATTGCGCCCTCGCCAACGCGCAGATGGACTCGGCGAATCCAGCAGCTACCAGGGCAACGGCTCGCCGTTCCAGTCGAGGTACTTTCCGGAATCGGCGAGTGAGGCGCCGTCGATCACGCGCAACAGGCTCTCGGCGGACTGTGCCGGCGGCAGCGTCGCCTCGTTGCCGCCCATCTCGGTGCGCACCCAGCCCGGATGCAATGCCAGCACCGTGATGCGGCGATCGGCCAGCGCATGCTTCAGCAAAACGCTTGCCATGTTCAAGGCCGCCTTGCTGATGTTGTAGCTGGGCGTGCCGAACCGGGTCACCCCGGCGATCGAGCCGAGTTCCGAGGTGATGTTGGCCACCTTGGCGTCGTCGGCCAGCAGCGGCGCCAACGCCTGGGTCAGCAGGAACGGCCCCATCGCATTGGTGCGGAAGCTGTCCTCCAGGTTCGCCGCCGTGACCTTGCCGAATCGCTCGCCCGAATGCAGCACGCCGGCGTTGTTGATCAGCAGATCGATCCGGCCTTCGCCCGCATCGTTCCCGAGCACCAGCGGAAGTTCGCGCGCCAGTTCGTGGTGCGATTTGGGATCGGTCAGGTCCAGCGGCAGCACGTGCAGGCGCCCGGGATGCTCGCCCGTCAATCGGTTGAGATCGTTTGCCTTGCCCGGATGGCGGCAGGCTGCAATGACGCGATCGCCGCGGGTGAGCAGCGCGCGCACCAGGGCCAGACCTAAACCGCGATTGGCGCCGGTGACCAGGGCGTTGGGCATGTGAATCTCCTTGCGATGACCTCTGGCAAGTGTAGGGCGCACGATGTCCGGCTAGCATGAGGGACTGTCTGCCCTATCGCTACGCAAGGAGTCTCATGTCCTTTGCTCGTTCCCGTGTCGTCCTGCTCACGCTCGCCCTCGCAACCAGCTGCGGGCCGGCCTTCGATGCCTACGCCCAGAAGCTGCCCCGGACTGGATCCGGAGACGCTGCGCGCGCCGCGGTCGACATCCCCTACGAGGAATTCACCCTGCCCAACGGCTTGCGCGTCATCGTGCATACCGACCGCAAGGCGCCGATCGTGGCGGTGAACCTGTGGTACCACGTGGGCAGCAAGGACGAGCCGGTCGGACGCAGCGGCTTCGCCCATCTGTTCGAGCATCTGATGTTCAACGGCTCGGAAAACGCGCCGGGCGAATATTTCACGCCGTTCGAGCAGGCCGGTGCCACCGACATGAACGGCACGACCAACACCGACCGCACCAATTATTTCCAGAACGTGCCGACCACGGCGCTGGACATGGCGCTGTGGATGGAATCCGACCGCATGGGCCATCTGCTGGGCGCGATCGACCAGAAGACCCTCGACGAGCAGCGCGGCGTGGTCCAGAACGAAAAGCGCCAGGGTATGAACCAGCCCTACGGGCAGCTGCGCGAAGTGGTCAGTGCCACGATGTATCCGCAGGGGCATCCGTACCACCACACCACCATCGGCTCGATGAATGATCTCAACGCCGCATCGCTCGAGGACGTCAAGACCTGGTTCCGCACCTGGTACGGGCCCAACAACGCGGTGCTGGTGCTGGCTGGCGACATCGATCTGGCCACCGCGAAGGACAAGGTCGCGAAATACTTCGGCGACATCCCCGCGACGCCCACGATGGCCCAGCCGCAGGTGGCCCTGGCCGTGCTGCGCGAATCCGGCCGCACCGAACTCGAGGACAAGGTGCCGCAGGTGCTGGTGCGGCGGATGTGGAACGTGCCGCAGGCGGGCACGCGCGAGGCGGACATGCTGGACCTGTTCTCCGACGTGCTCGGCGGCAGCGCCAGCTCGCGCCTGGATACCCGTCTGGTCCACCGCGACCGGCTGGTCGACAGCGTCGGCACCGCCAACTACGGCGCGCAGCTGTCCGGCAATTTTCTGATCAACGCCATGGTCAAGCAGGGTGTGGATCCGGCCAGGGTCGAGGCGATCATCGACGAGGAGCTGCAGCGGCTGATCGCCGAAGGCCCGACCGCCGAGGAACTGGCGCGGGCCAAGACCAGCTACCGCGCCGGCTTCATTCGCGGCATCGAACGGATCGGCGGCTTCGGCGGCAAGGCCGACGCGCTGGCGGCGTGCGCGATCTACGAAGGAGACCCTGGTTGCTTCCGCGATTCGCTGCGCGCGGTGGCGGAGGCGACGCCGGAGCAGGTCCGCGCCGCCGGTGCGAAATGGCTGGGTCATCCAAGCCATACCTTCCTGGTCAAGCCCGGCGTGCGCAAGGAGTTGGCAGAACAAGCCTCGAGCAAGCCGGCGCCGTTCGCGCTGCCCAAGGCCGATCCGAAATACACCACCAGCGCCAGCACCATCGACCGCAAGGCCGGAGTCCCGCAAGTCGAAACCTTCCCGTCGCTCAAGTTCCCGGCGCTGCAGCGGGGCAGGCTGAAGAACGGCAGCACCGTGGTGCTGGCCGAACGCCATGCGGTCCCGGTGGTGAACATCAGCTATGAATTCGACGGCGGATACGCCAGCGATCCGGCAGCGCAGGCCGGCACGGCCGGCTTCGCCACCGAAATGCTCGACGAAGGCGCGGGCGAGATGGACGCGCTGACGTTCGCGTCGCGCAAGGAAGAGCTGGGTGCCGAGCTTGGTGCGGGCGCGTCGCTCGACGGCGCCAGCGCATCGCTCTCGGCGCTTAAGGAAACGCTCGACCCATCGATCGCGCTGTTCGCGACCATGCTGCGCCAGCCGCGCTTCGACCAGGCCGAAATCGAGCGGGTCAAGGCGCAGTGGATCGCAGGCATCGCGCAGGAAAAGGCGCGGCCCCAGACCGCGGCGCTGCGGGTGCTGCCGCCGCTGTTGTACGGCGATGGCCATCCTTATGGCATCCCGTTCACCGGCAGCGGCACCGAAGCTGCGATCGGCGCGCTGACCCGCGAGCAGCTGCTGGCCTACCAGGCGCAGTGGCTGCGCCCCGAACAGGCCACGGTGATCGTGGTCGGCGATACCACGCTGGCGGAAATCGTGCCGCTGCTGGACAGGCATTTCGGCGACTGGACGGGCGAGGGCACCGCCAAGGCAGGCGTGCCGGTTCCGACCGTCGCGCGTCCGGCCAAGCCGCGCGTGTTCCTGATTGACCAGCCTGGCGCGGTCCAGGCCAATATCTATGCCGGCGAGCTGGTCCCGTCGAGCAAGGACCCGGGAGCGGTCTCGCTGGAAATGGCCAACGAAGTGCTGGGCGGGTCGTTCACCTCGCGCCTCAACATGAACCTGCGCGAGACGAAGCACTGGTCGTACGGCGCCCGCACCATGCTGATGGGCGCGCTCGGTCAGCGGCCGTTCCTGGCGGTGGCGCCGGTGCAGATCGACAAAACCGCCGAATCGGTGGCCGAGATCCAGCGCGAGGTCGCCGAGTACGCCACTGGCCAGACGCCCGCGACGCAGGCCGAAGTGGACAAGGTCGTGGCCAATGAGCTGCGCAGCCAGCCCGGCGCCTACGAAACCGCGGCCGCGGTCATGGGCACGATAGGTGGCATCGTCCGCTACGGACGCCCGGATGACTGGGTGCAGGTGCGCAACGCCGAAGTGGCCGCGTTCACCCCGACACAGGCCAATGCTGCGGCCAGGGGCCTGGATCCGGACCAGCTCACCTGGGTGATCGTCGGCGACCTGTCCAAGATCGAATCGCAGGTGCGCGCACTCAACCTGGGCGAGGTGACGGTGGTCGATGCCGATGGCAAGCCGGTGGCGGCTACCCCGTAGGTGCCTGTTGCCGCCGCAATCGCTGCAGGCGGCGGCCTTCAGCTTGCCCGCGGTAAGTTGGCCGTGCGCCGCGTCGTGCGGGCCGGCAGCCGCCTTTTCACGACCCACCACCAGGAATCGGACATGCGTATCCCATTGCTTCTTGTCGCCCTAACCCTCGCCACCTCCTGCACCTGGGTGCACATGGCCCCCGGCGCCAGCGCGGTGCGGGTGGTCGAAGGTCCGCCTGCAGGCTGCGAGAACCGCGGCGAGATCGAGGTGTCGGTAAGGCACAACCTGGCCTTCTACGACCGCAACCAGCGCAAGGTGCGCGACGAACTGGAAACCCTCGCCCGCAACGAGGCCCCCGGGATCAATGCCGATACCGTGCAACCACTGGGCCCGCCCAGCAACGGCAGCCAGCGCTATGCCGCCTGGCGGTGTGGCGGGCGCTGACCGCCGGTTCGCGACCCGCGCCGTCGCGGCCGTATTCCGCGGCACCCGAGCTGGCAGTCCCAGCCGTTCCTGCGAATGCGTCTGCCTCCGGCGCCGCGCCCCCGGAAAGGCCGAACCTGAAGCGATCTGGTCAAGACGCTGATTTTCATGCGTGGGGGCGGGGAAGCCGCTACGCTATGCGCCCTTTTGTCCCGTGATGGCCGCACGACGGCCCGGATCGCCCATGCTCTTCCAGCACGTCGCCATTGCCGGTCTCGCCCATATCGACGCCCCGCGCCGTCTGTCGAGCGATGAGATCAATGCCCGGCTCAAGCCCACCCTGGACCGGCTCAACATCAAGACCGACGTGCTCCAGGACATCGCCGGCATCCATGCCCGGCGCCTGTGGGACGACAACGTGCAGGCCTCCGATGCGGCCACCCTGGCCGGCGTCAAGGCGCTGGCCGACGCCGGCATCGACCCGGCACGCATCGGCCTGCTGGTGAACACTTCGGTCAGCCGCGACTTCCTCGAACCGTCCACCGCCAGCATCGTCAGCGGCAACCTGGGCCTGTCCGACACCTGCCAGAACTTCGATGTGGCCAACGCCTGCCTGGCCTTCCTCAACGGCATGGACATCGCCAGCCGGATGATCGAGCGCGGCGAGATCGACTACGCCCTGGTCGTGGACGGCGAGACCGCCAATCTGGCCTACGACAAGACCATGGAACGCCTGCTCTCGCCGGAAGTCACCGAAGAGCAGTTCCGCAACGAGCTGGCCACGCTGACCTTGGGCTGCGGCGCCGCGGGCATGGTCCTGGCCCGTGCCGAACTGGCGCCGGGCGCCCCGCGCTACCGCGGCGGCGTGACCCGCGCTGCGACCGAGTGGAACTCGCTGTGCCGCGGCAACCTCGATCGCATGGTCACCGATACCCGCATGTTGCTGATCGAAGGCCTCAAGCTGGCGCAAAAGACCTTCATCGCCGCCAAGCTCGCGCTCGGCTGGGTGGTGGAGGAAATGGACGAGTTCGTGATCCACCAGGTCAGCAAGGCCCACACCGCGGCCTTCATCAAGGCCTTCGGCATCGACCCCAAGAAGGTGATGACCATCTTCGGCGAGCACGGCAACATCGGCCCGGCCTCGGTGCCGATCGTGCTCAGCAAGCTGCGCGAGATGGGCCGCCTGAAGAAGGGCGACCGCGTCGCACTGCTGGGCATCGGCTCGGGGTTGAACTGTTCGATGGCCGAGGTCGTCTGGTAAAACTCGCGCTCCAACCTCAAGGAAGCCGCGCATGTCCCTTTCCAAACTCGACAGCCATCTGAAGCTTGCGCTGGCGTCGATCCCGGTGTTCACCGACGACGGCCGTATGGACCTGGCCGAGCTCGACCGGCTGCTGGCCGTCGCGCTCGAGGATCAAGTCGTCGATCCGGAGGAGAAGCGGGTTCTGGCCAACGTCCTGGCCCGGGCCGAAAAGGATGGGGTGGATGCTGAGGTGCAGGCCCGGATCGGGGAAGTCCGGCAGCTGCATGGGCTGTAGGGCTCAGCCCACTCCCGTCGAAAGCCGCGCCTAGCGCGGCTTTTTTATGACCTGAATGGGCGATTGACCGTTCGTCGGCATATCACATGTGATTCTTGCGAACGTTACATGTGATAACTAAAGTTTGCGCTGTGGAAGCCAAGTCCTCTGCCTACTACCAACGCCGGCACCGCGAGCGACTGCGGGAGAAGGGGCTGGTCAAAAAAGAGGTCTGGGTGCTGCCCGAATACGCGGAGGAACTCGCGGTCACCGAGCGGCGCATGCGCCAGCCGCGCGGTGCGGTCAGTCTGCCGGCGCACAACCTGGGGAGGTCGGACGTGAACGAAGCCAAGCTGTGGACCGCAACGGGCTTGTATGAAGCCCTATCGGCCACCGAGCAGGCCGCAGCCGGAGGAATCGGCCTGGAGCTGCTGGAAGGCGTGGAACCCAGCCTGCTGATCACCATGCACGAATACGGCGACTTGCCGCTATTCCTGGCGGTGGGCGGCGAGCAGATCGTGGTGGAGGCGCTGCTGTGGCCGGTGGAGCAGGTGCTAGACCCCGATCGCTTCAACCGCGAAGTGCTGCGCACCCACAAGCTGTTCCCGCTGTCGATGATCGGCATCCAGGCCGGTGTCGAAGGCGGCGAGCACTACATCATGTTCGGATCGCTCAGCGGTGCATCCACGCTGTCGGACATCGTCTTCGAGATCGAGATGCTGGCCGACAACGTGATCAAGGCCACCGAGGCCTACGAACCCCATCTGCAACTCGCCGCCTGACGGCGCCGGAGCATCGCATGAACATCTGGAGCAAGCTGTTGACCGCCCTGCGCGGCGGCGCCGCCGAAGTGGGCGAGTCGGTCGTGGATAACCAGGCGCTGCGCATCCTCGACCAGGAGATCCGCGACGCTGACCTCGAGCTGCGACGTTCGAAAGAAGCGCTCGCCGAGATCATGGCCAAGCACAAACTGGCCGAAGAGAAGTTGAAGTCCTCCAACGAAAAGGTGGCCGAGTACGAGGGTTATGCGATCAAGTCTCTCGAGTCGGGTGATGAGGCGCTGGCGCGGGAAGTGGCCGGCAAGATCGCCGCGCTCGAAACCTTGCGCGACGGCGAGCGGGAGCAGGTGACCCAGTTCGCGGCGAGCATTGCCGATCTGCGCCGCGCCATCGCACAGGCCGAGGGCAACATCCGGCGACTCAAGCAGCAGGTCGACACGGTGAAGGCTACCGAGAGCGTGCAGCGCGCGCAGGCCACCGTGGCGCACCGCTACAGCGGGTCGCAGTCGCGCCTGCAGACCGCGGTGGAATCGCTCGATCGCATCAAGCAGCGCCAGGCCGAACGCGGCGCACGCATGGATGCCGCAGCCGAACTGGCCAAGGACGAAGGCCAGGACGCGGTGGATTCGAAGCTGCGCGAAGCCGGCATCATCGCGGACGACCGCAGCGCCGATGCGGTGCTGGAGCGGCTGAAGCAGAAGGCGTCGGCGTAAGGAAGGTACGCGCCGCGATACGCAGCCATATTGCTGCGGCCGGCGTCGTTGCGGACGAGGGGATCGCTCCGCGCAGGAGTTCAAGAAGGGGGCCGAATGTTGACATTCCTCGAGATAGCACTGTCGTTTCCGACGGTGATCTTCGGCATGCTGCTGGCGGTGGCAGTGCTGTACTGGCTGCTGGCTGCGACCGGCCTGGTAGAGATCGACGCTCTTGACGGCTGGCTAGGTGCCGACAGCGGGGAGGATTTCGCCGGCGAACCGGGCGGCATCACCGGCCCGCTGATGCGCTTCGGCCTGGGCGGCGTGCCGCTCACGCTGGTATTCACCGTGCTGATCCTCATCGCCTGGCTGATCAGCTACTTCGCCGATTACCTGCTGCTGCGCCACCTGCCGTTCGCCACGTTGCGCTGGGGTGTCGGGCTGCTGGTGCTGGCTGGTGCCTTCATCGCCGCCGTGCCGCTCACCGCAATTGCATTGCGCCCGGTGCGCAGGTTCTTCGCCAAGCTCAAACCAGCGCCCTTGCGCTCGCTGTTGGGTATGTCCGCCGTCGTGCGCAGCCCGGACCTCACCGCCACCCAAGGCACGGTCAGCGTCGAGGACGGGGGTGCGGGTCTGATCCTGCAGGCCCGCGATGACACGCCAGGCCGCTTCCGGCGCGGCGACCGGGTCGTCCTGATCGAGTATCTCGCCGAACGCAACGCCTATCGCGTGGTCAGCGAAAGCGAATTCGGCGGCCTTTAGCTACACCAGTTTCGCTTCCAATCCTCGTCGTTTTGCCATGGAGATGCACCGATGATCCTTGCCCAGATCCTGCCGTTCCTGGTCGGAGCCGGCGTCCTGTTCGTCCTGATCCTGGGCTTCTTCGGCCTGTTCAAGGCGTTCTACATCAAGGTGCCGCAGGGCACTGCGCTGATCGTGAACGACCTGTCGGCCACGCCGAAGGTCCATTTCACCGGCGCGCTGGTCTACCCGGTGATCTACAAGAAGGAGCTGATGCAGATCTCCCTGATCACGCTGGAAGTCGACCGGCGCGGCAAGGATGGGCTGATCTGCCGCGACAACATGCGTGCGGACATCACCGTGGCCTTCTACCTGCGCGTCAACGAGACCCAGCAGGATGTGCTCAAGGTGGCCAAGGCCGTCGGCACCGAGCGGGCATCCGATCGTTCGGCGGTCAACGAGCTGTTCAACGCCAAGTTCTCGGAAGCGCTCAAGACGGTCGGTAAGCAGGTCGAGTTCGTCAAGCTGTTCGAGAACCGGCAGGAATTCCGCGACCGCATCATCGAGGTGATCGGCAACGACCTCAATGGGTACGTGCTCGAGGACGTAGCCATCGACTACCTCGAGCAGACCCCCAAGTCGTCGCTCGATCCCAACAACATCATGGATGCCGAAGGCATCCGCAAGATCACGGAGCTCACCGCAGCGCAGAACGTGATCACTAACGAGCTCGAGCGAAACGAACAGTTGGCCATCACCAAGAAGAATACTGAAACCCGCGAAGCGATGCTTGCGCTGGAGCGGCAGCAGGCCGACGCAGAAGCACGGCAGAAGCGCGAGATCGCCACCATCCAGGCGCGCGAACAGGCCGAAACGCTCAAAGTCCAGGAAGAAGAGCGGTTGAAGGCCGAGCAGACGCGCATCGGAGTGCAGGAACAGCTGGACGTCCGCGAGCAGAACCGCATGCGCGAACTGGAAGTCGCCGAACAGAACCGCCAGCGCGCCGTCGTGATCGAGGTGGAGAAGGTCAGCCGAGCCCGCGAACTGGAGGTCGTGGCGCGCGAGCGCGATGTGGAACTCAACCGGATCGAGAAGGAGAAGGCGCTGGAGGAACAGCGCAAGGACATCGCCAACGTCATCCGTGAGCGCATCGCGGTCGAGAAGACCGTCGCCCAGGAAGAGGAACGGATCAAGGAAGTGCGCGCGGTCTCCGAGGCCGACCGCCAGAAGCAGGTCACCGTTTTGACCGCGCAGGCGCTGGCCGAAGAGGAACTGGTGCGCCAGGTCAAGCAGGCCGAGGCCGAGGAAACCGCCGCCAAGCACAAGGCCGGCGAGCGCGTGGTGCTGGCGCAGGCGGAACTGGAAGCCGCGGCGAAAACCGCCGAGGCAAAGAAGAAACTCGCCGAGGGCATCGAAGCCGAGCGCGCCGCACCGGGACTGGCGGATGCGCGCGTGCGCGAAGTCACCGCCGCGGCGATCGAAAAGGAAGGTCTGGCCAAGGCGCGCGTGGTCGCCGAAACCATGGGCGCCGAAGCCAAAGGTGCGCAGGACAAGGGCATGGCCGAAGCGAAGGTGTTGGAAGAGCGCATGTTGGCGCAGGCCCGCGGCGAGGAGCAGATGGGTGCGGCCAAGGCGAAGGCTGCCAAGGACGTGGGCCTGTCGGAAGCCGAGGTGATGCGCGAGAAATATCGCAGCGAAGCCGAGGGTTTGTCGGAAAAGTTCGGAGCCCTGGACGCGCTCAGCGATACCGCGCGCGCGCACGAGGAGTTCCGCATGCAGCTGGAGAAGAGCTTCGAGCAGGCCATCGCCGGCATCGAGGCGGGCAAGGAAATCGCACGCGAGCAGGCCGACGTGCTGGCGACCGCGTTGTCCAAGGCCAATATCGACATCGTCGGCGGAGAAGGCGCGTTCTTCGACAACTTCGCCAAGGCGTTGTCGGTGGGCAAGGCCATCGAGGGGGTGGCCGGCAAGAGTCCGATCGTGCAGGAGCTGCTGCAGCGGTTCCTGGCAAGGACCGACGGCAACGCATCCGACACGGCGGCGCTGAAGCCGTAACGATCCGGCGCGCACCAGCGCAATAGTCAGGCACGGAGTCAAGGATGGTGGAGAACAAGCCAGGCGCCGACTCAGCCCCGGTCAGTCCGGGGGGAGCGACGCAGGATCCCGAGAGCACGCCGGCGATGCAGGTCCTGGACCAGGCCGTCGCCCAGGGCGGCGCCTACGAGGTGCTCAGCAAACGCCTGGGTGAGCAGGGACGGCGCCTGCGGTCTCTCGCCAAGTCGCTCAACGAACGCCGTCTGGCCGAGTTCGGCAGCAGCCGGATGGAAGTGGTCGGTCGCTTCCGAATCCGTACCGAGAACAATTGCGTCGCACGTGACATCGTCCAGGTCGGCGACCTGCTGCTTTTCGGATACAACGTGTTTCTGGGGCTGAAGAAGGAAACCGCAACCACCGACGTGTTCTCCCTTTATCGCCTGGTGCGGGGATCGGAGGGCTATGACGTTACTCCGATTGACCCTGAGGGAACCTTCCTTGATGCGCCCGGTTTCATACAGGACTTCCGCGAACTTTACGCCTACTACAAGCACACCCGCCTGCTCCAGCTGATGGTCAAGGACGGCCAGCTGCTGGCGGCTTTCCAGATCGGTGAGCGCATCACCGACTTGCGCGTATTCCGCTGGTCGGTTTCGTCGGAAGGCGAGGTGAACTACATCGACAACCGCGGCGAGCGTGACATCGCGCTGCCTGCGAAGTACGACTTCGAGTGGAGCCGGGCCACCCGCGAGATGGTGGTCCACGGTCGCCACCCTCATCTGAACATTCTCGACGCAGTCTTCGTCGAAACCCTCGGCGGCGACCTGACGATCAAGGTCGAGAACAACACCGAGGACGGGCATGGCATCTATCGCGAACCGGTGGTGGACAAGACCCAATCGCTGGACGACGCGCAGCTGGAGTTCGCGCGCGTGGGCAGCCTGGTTCTGCTCAAGGTCTTGCCCTACCGTGAGGAACAGTGGCGGTATCTCGTCTACAACACGCTCACCCGCAAGGTGTTGCGCGTCGACGAGATTGGCCTGGCCTGCCTGCAGTTGCCAGAGGACCACGGCATCGTCTTCCCGGGCGGCTACTACCTGCAGAATGGCGAACACAAGCGCTTCGACCAGGCGATGGACGGCATGCGCTTCAAGCGTAGCCTGCGCTCGCCCAACGGCGAAGACGTTTTGTACGTGTTCTACGAGCCCGAGCAGGGCCGTGTGGCGCTGTTCACCTACAACCTGATCGAACGGCGCCTGCAGACGCCGGTATTGGGTCACGGTTATGCGCGGCTCGCGGATGGGCGCATGGTGATCTTCGCCAGCGAGAGCGACGAGCCCACCCGTGTCCATCCGATGCAGGTGTGGCAGACGCCGTACGCGAGCGAGGAGCATGCGGCCGCGCAACCGCCTGGCAACAGCTTCATGGGCCGCATCGGCAACGCCGAGTTGGTGCGTGGCGTGTCGGAACTGATCAGCCTGAGCCGGCAGATCGAGTCCAGCGAAATATCGGCGCAGCGTTACGGCTTGCTGACGCAAGACACCCGGCGGCTGTTCGACGCGCACCACTGGTTCGGCGACGCGGAGGCGGGCGGGGTGGCGCCGCTCCTGCACGAGATCGCATCGACCGCCGAGGCTGTGCTGGACGAGTACGAGAAGGTCGAAGGCATCCGGGTCCAGTCCGACGCAGCCATGCGTGAGGCGCAGGTGCGGCAAAAAGCGCTGCTCCACGGCCTGCAACCGGAGAACTGGGACACCGTCCAGCCCTTCGTCGAGGCGCTGAACGCACTGACCGCGCAACGTGGCCACCTGCTGACCATCCGCGAGTACCGTTATATCGATACCTCCGCCATCGATGCGATGGAACAGGCGCTGGTTGCGGCGCACGAACGCATCGGTGCCGCCACCGGGGCATTCCTGGCGAATCCGAAGGCGTTGGCGCCGCTATCGGAGACGCTGCAGGCGCTCGATGCGCTGGCGCAGGCCGCCAGCAGCGTGACGCAGCTCGCAGACCCATTGGCGCGGATGCAGCGGTTGTCGACCGACCTGGACATGCTTTCCGGCCTGATGGCGACGCTGAAGGTGGACGACGCCACCCAGCGCACCCGCGTGGTCGAGGCGATCTCGGAGATCTACGCCAAGCTCAACCAGGCCAAGGCGCGTGCCGACCAGCGCCGCAGGCAACTGGGTTCGGCCGAATCCGTGGCCCAATTCGGCGCGCAGTTCACCCTGTTCGGTCAGGGCATCGCCAACGCGCTCGCGCTGGCCAGTGACCCGGAGAAGGCCGACGAGCAGCTCTCACGCCTGATGGTGCAGCTGGAGGAGCTGGAGAGCCAGTTCGGCGAGCACGAGGCGTTCCTCGGCGACATCCTGTCCAAGCGCGAGGAACTGCTCGAAACCTTCGATAGTCACAAGCAGGCCCTGCTCGATGAGCGCCAGCGCAAGGCGCAGGCGGTGATGGATGCAGCCACCCGCATCCTCGATGGCCTGGGCCGCCGCACCGCGCGCTTGGCCAACGCCGACGAACTCAATGCCTTCTTCGCCGGCGACCCGCTCATCCTCAAGTTGCGCGAACTGGCCGATCGCCTGCGCGCGCTCAAGGACAGCGTCAAGGCCGACGACGTCGAAGCGCGCTTGAAGGGCGCGCGGGACCAGGCGGTGCGCTCGTTGCGCGACCGCAGCGAGCTTTTCGAGGAAGGCGGCCAGGTCATCAAGCTCGGCCCGCGCCACCGCTTCAGCGTCAACTCGCAGGAGCTCGACCTCACGCTGTTGCCGCGCGGCGAGGCGCTGAACCTGCACCTGACCGGCACCGACTTCTTCGAGCCGCTGCACGATCCCCAACTCGATGCCGCGCGCGGGTACTGGGGGGTATCGCTGGATTCGGAATCGCCGCAGCTCTACCGTGGCGAGTACCTGGCCGGACTGATCATCGAAGCGGCAGAGGCGAATCGCGATGGCCTGACCCTGGATCTGCTGCATCAGCAGCTCGCACAGCCCGAAGCGCTGGTACGCACGCTCCGGGACTTCGCCGCGCCGCGCTACCGCGAAGGCTACGAAAAGGGCATTCACGATCACGATGCGGCGCTGATCCTGCAGGCGCTACTGCCGTTGCGCGCAAGCGCGGGACCGCTGGTATTCGAACCAGTTGCGCGGGCGTGGGCGGCGCTCTACTGGTCACAGGTCGCTGAAGAGAAGGACGCAGGGTTGTGGCCGGAACGCGCCCGGACCTCTGCCGACATCCAACACCTGCTGGGCGGCGACGATGGCCTGCGCGCGTTGCGCGCGGAAGTCGCGGTGGCCATGGAAACCTTCGCGAGCGGACATGCGGTGGCAATCGATCCATCGCTCATGCCGCGTGCAGCCGAGTATCTGGTGCAGGTGCTGTCCGCGGAACATCCACAATTCGTGTTCAGCCGCTACGCCAGCCAACTTGCGAGTGCACTGCGGGAAAAACTGGATGCTGCGCACATGTGGAAAGGCCTTTCCGCCGCGCTGGAGGGACTCGACGGGCGCATCGGTGCACGCTGGGCGCTGGCCATGCACTGGGTCGAGGCGTTGGCACGCCGGTCCGAATTCGCCAGGCACGCCCCCTATGCCGCCGAGGCCGCCGCATGGCTGGTGCTCGATACGCGTTTCGCGTCGAAGGCGACCGAGAGCGACCTGGATGCGCATGTGACAGGCCTGCTTGGCGAGCATCCGCGCATCGTCGAAGGGCGCATGCAATTGTCCGTGGACGACTGGTCGGCGCGCGTGCGCCGTCATCGCGAATCGTTCGTACCCGGTTTCCAGCGCTACCAGGCGCTGCGGCAGCAGATCATCGCGCGCGAGCGCAGGCGCCTGCGGCTGGAGGAGTTCAAGCCGCGACCCTTGAGCTCGTTCGTGCGCAACAAGCTGATCAACGACGTCTATCTGGGCGTCATCGGCGACAACCTCGCCAAGCAGATGGGCACGGCCGGCGAAGGCAAGCGCAGCGACCTGATGGGCCTGCTGATGCTGATCTCACCGCCCGGCTACGGCAAGACCACGTTGATGGAATACGTGGCGCACCGCTTGGGCCTGGTTTTCATGAAGATCAACGGTCCCGCGCTGGGCCACGAAGTGCGATCGCTCGATCCTGCACAGGCACCCGACGCCACCTCGCGCCAGGAGCTGGAAAAGCTCAACCTGGCGCTGGAGATGGGCAACAACGTGATGCTGTACGTGGACGACATCCAGCATACGCATCCGGAGTTTCTGCAGAAGTTCATTTCGCTGTGCGACGGCACGCGCCGGATCGAGGGCGTGTGGAACGGCCGTACCTGCACCTACGACCTGCGCGGCAGGAAGTTCTGCGTGGTGATGGCGGGCAACCCCTACACCGAGTCCGGCGAGGTGTTCAAGATTCCCGACATGCTCGCCAACCGCGCCGACATCTACAATCTTGGCGACGTACTCGGCGGCATGGAGGATGCGTTCAAGCTCAGCTACATCGAAAACAGCCTGACCTCCAACCCGGTGCTGGCGCCATTGGCCACGCGCGACATGGGCGACCTGTACAAGCTGGTCGACAAGGCCCAGGGCAAGTCGTTCTCCGCCAATGCGCTTGGCCATGCCTACAGCGGGGCGGAGGTGAACGAGATCGTGGCCACGCTCGAACGCCTGCTGCAGGTGCGCGAGGTGGTCTACAAGGTCAACCAGCAGTACATCGCAAGCGCGGCGCAGGCCAACGACTACCGCATCGAGCCGCCGTTCAAGCTGCAGGGCAGCTATCGCAACATGAACAAGCTGGCCGAGAAGATCTCGCCGGTGATGAACGCGGATGAGCTGCAGCAACTGCTGACCGACCACTACCTGGGCGAGGCGCAGTTGCTCACCAGCGGGGCGGAAGAAAACCTGCTGAAGCTGGGCGAGTTGCGCGGCACCATGACCGAGGCCGAGCAGGCGCGCTGGACGCAGATCAAGCGCGACTTCGCCCGCAACAAGGCCATGGGTGCGGGCGATGCCGACGTGGGCACGCGCGTGGTCGCGCAGCTCAACGATCTGGTGGAAAGCGTGCGTGGCCTGGATGCGGCCGCCAGCCGATCGGCGCTGCAGAAGGAGGTCGCGCCCGCGCCAGCACCGTGGGAAGAACTGCTGGTCCTGCTCGAACGCGTCGCCAAGGCGCAAGCCAAGCCGGTGGCAAAAGCAGCTGCGACCGATTTCGGCCCGCTGCTGGAAGAACTCGGTCCCTCGCTGCGGCAGGCCTTCGATCCACTGGTCGGGCGGCTGCAGGACAATGCCGAACGTCAGGTGCGGCTCAACGAGGCGCTGGTGGACCTGTTCCGCAAATTCGGCGAGCGCGACGTCGCCGATGCGCCCACGCGCGCCGCGATGACCGAGCAGCAGCGCGAACTGCAGCGTGCGCTCAACGAGTTCGCCGATCGGCTGGAAGGCCGACTGGCGCGGTAGCGCGGGTTGCGACCAGGCTGGCATTCTCCATGGAATTCGTCGAACTCGATCGCAGGCTTCGTGAAACCTTCGCCGACCTGTCGCTGGACAATGGCGAGAAATTCGGACTGCGCGAGATCGGCGCCGGCGCCGGTATCGACAGGGTGCGCTACCTGCGCAACCGCGCCTTTGACCTTGCCCGCGAGCTGATGCTCGAACAGCCCGCACGTACGCTCGAGGCGCTCCACTGGCTGGAACAGGTGGTGAAGACGCTCGATGCCGCCGCGACCCCGTCGCCCACGGTTTCGCAAGCCTATTTCGCCCCCGGCGATGCCTGCCTGCGCAAGCTGCGCGAGCTGTGTCGCTCTGCACGGCGCAGCCTGGACATCTGCGTGTTCACCATTTCCGACGACCGCCTGGCCCAGGAGATCCTGGACTGTCATGCGCGTGGGGTCCTGGTGCGTGTACTCACCGACAACGAAAAGCGCTTCGACGAAGGCAGCGACGTCGCTCGCCTGCACCGCGCCGGGATCGCCGTGCGTCTGGATGACACTCCCTTCCACATGCACCACAAGTTCGCCCTGTTCGACGGCCGTCTGCTGGCCAACGGCAGCTTCAACTGGACTCGTAGCGCCACCGACCGCAACGAGGAGAACCTGGTGGTCACCGACGACGCGAAGCTGGTGGGCTGGTTCGCCGGACGCTTCGATGCGCTGTGGGCGGAGTTCGCAGGCAGCGGCCTGAGCTGACACGCTGCCAATGCGGATGTTCGCCTGCCGTATCCTTTGCGGTCCTGCCCGATGCCCGTCCGTGTCTTTAAGCCCGTCTCGATGAACCCACCGCTTCTCCCGGACTATCCATTCACGCCGCGGCGTTTCGAAGTGCGGCCCGGCATCGCGATGTCGTACCTCGACGAAGGCCCGCGCGCGGGTGAGGTGGTTGTCATGCTGCATGGCAATCCGTCGTGGAGCTATTACTGGCGGCATCTGGTGTCCGGGCTGTCCGACAGGTACCGCTGCATCGTGCCGGACCATGTCGGGATGGGGCTGAGCGACAAGCCGGACGATGCGAACACCGCATCGCCGCGCTACGACTACACGCTGCAGTCGCGGATCGACGACCTGGAAGCATTGCTGCGGCACGCAGGCATCGACGATGCAACGCCGGTGACGCTGGCGGTACACGACTGGGGCGGGATGATCGGCTTCGGCTGGGCGTTGGCGCACGCCGCCCAGGTGCGGCGACTGGTCATCACCAATACCGCCGCGTTCCCCCTGCCGGCGGCGAAGCCGATGCCGTGGCAGCTGTCGCTGGGCCGCGATTCGAGGTTCGGCGGCTTCATCATCCGTGCGTTCAATGCGTTCTCGTCGGGGGCTTCGTTCGTCGGCGTGGAGCGGCGGATGCCGCGCGCCGTGCGACGCGCCTACGTGGCGCCATACGACAACTGGGCGCACCGGATCGCGACCCTGCGTTTCATGCAGGACATCCCGCTGGCTGCCGGCGATCGTGCGTGGGATCTGGTGGAGCAGGCGGGGCGCCGGCTGCCCGAATTCGCCGACCGACCGGCCTTCATCGGCTGGGGATTGCGCGACTTCGTGTTCGACCGGCACTTCCTGGAAGGTTTCGCCCGTGCCTTGCCGCGCGCCGAAGTCCACGCGTTCGAGGACGCGAACCATTACGTCCTGGAGGACAAGCACTCAGTGCTGGTGCCGGCGATCCGGGCATTCCTCGATGCGAATCCGCTGTAGGTGGGGGCTACGTCCCCGACGCGCATGCGCGGCAATCAAGCGTCAGCCACGTAGGCCCGACCTACAATGAATACATGAGCGAGCCGTGCAACATCGCCGCCGCGCTGCCGCGGCTGGCGCGCGAACGCCCCGACCAGGTGGCGATGCGCTGCCCAGGGCGCGGCGGGCGCTACGACATCGCGCTCACCTACGCGCAGCTGGATGCGCGCAGCGACGCCATTGCCGCAGGCCTGATCAGATCCGGCATCGTGCGTGGCACGCGCGCAGTGGTGATGGTGCGGCCGACGCCAGAGTTCTTCCTGCTGATGTTCGCGCTGTTCAAGGCCGGTGCGGTGCCGGTGCTGGTGGACCCGGGCATCGACAAACGGGCGCTCAAGCAGTGCCTAGACGAGGCGCAGCCGGAGGCGTTCATCGGCATTCCGCTGGCGCACCTCGCGCGCATGCTTTTGAGATGGGCGCGCTCGGCGCGGATCCGCGTTACCACCGGCGCACGCGCCTGGCTGGCCGACACCACGTTGGCCGAAGTCGAGCGCAGTGGCGCCGGCGCAACGGCGCAGCTCGCCGACACCGCGCCGGACGAAGTGGCCGCGATCCTGTTCACCAGCGGCTCGACCGGGGTGCCCAAGGGCGTGGTCTATCGCCATCGCCATTTCGTCGCCCAGATCGACATGATGCGCAGCGCGTTCGGCTTCGCGCCCGGCGGGGTCGACCTGCCGACCTTCCCGCCGTTCGCGCTGTTCGACCCAGCGCTGGGGTTGACTTCGATCATCCCCGACATGGATCCCACCCGACCCGCGAAGGCCGATCCGCGCAAGCTGCACGCGGCCATCGCCCGTTTCGGCGTGGATCAGCTGTTCGGCTCGCCCGCGCTGATGCGGGTGCTGGCCGAGCATGGCGCGCCGTTGCCCACGGTCAGGCGCATCACCTCCGCCGGCGCGCCGGTACCGGCCGACGTGGTGGCAAGGATGCAGTCGCTGCTGCCTGACGACGCGCAATTCTGGACGCCCTACGGTGCGACCGAATGCCTGCCGGTCGCGGTCATCGAGGGCCGTGAGTTGAGCCGGACGCGCGAAGACACCGAGCGCGGTCGCGGCACCTGCGTCGGCAGGCCGGTGCCGCCGAACGAGGTGCGGATCATCGCGATCACCGATGCCCCCATCGAAACCTGGGGCGACGCCGTCGAGTTGAAGCCTGGACAGGTCGGCGAGATCACCGTGGCCGGACCGACGGCGACCGACAGCTACTTCCATCGCGACGCGCAGACGCGCCTGGCTAAGATCCGCGAGCGCTCCAATGGCGGCGGCCGCATCGTCCACCGCATGGGCGACCTGGGCTGGATCGATGGCGAAGGCCGGCTGTGGTTCTGCGGACGCAAGTCGCAGCGCGTGGTCGTGGATGGATCGACGACGCTGTGCACCGAGCAGGTGGAGCCGGTGTTCAACACCCATCCGCACGTCCGGCGTACTGCGCTGGTGGGCGTGGGGCAACCAGGTGCGCAGCTGCCGGTGCTGTGCGTCGAACTGGAATCGGGCGTCGATGCCGCGCAGTGGCCGCGCATCGCCTCGGAGCTGCGGCACCTCGCCGACGGCCAGGTACACACCGCGAAGGTCGCGCGTTTCCTGCGCTATCCGAAGCCGTTTCCCGTCGATATCCGCCACAACGCCAAGATCGGCCGCGAGAAGCTGGCGGCATGGGCGGCGAAACAGTCCTTGGCCGGGGGAGGGGGCGCTTGAAGATCCTGGTCACCGGAGGAGGCGGTTTCCTCGGCCAGGCCCTGTGTCGCGGGCTGGTCGCGCGCGGCCACGAAGTCGCCAGCTTCAATCGCGGCCATTACCCGGAACTCGAGGCGCTGGGCGTGCGCCAGCTGCGCGGCGATCTGGCCGATCGCGACGCCGTGATGGCGGCGACGGACGGCGCCGAAGCGGTCTTCCACAATGCCGCAAAGGCGGGCGCATGGGGCGCGTACGAGGACTATCACCGGGCCAATGTGCTCGGCACGCAGAACGTGCTCGATGCCTGCCGCGCACGCCGTATCGGCAGGCTCGTCTACACCTCGACGCCGAGCGTGACCCATCGCGCGACCCATCCGGTCGAAGGCGGCACGGCCGACAGCGTGCCCTACGGATCGGGGTTCAAGGCGCCGTATGCGATCACCAAGCTGATCGCCGAGCAGGCGGTGCTGGCCGCCAATGATGCGTCGCTGGCGACCATCGCGCTGCGCCCGCGCCTGATCTGGGGTCCGGGCGACAACCAGATCCTGCCGCGCCTGGTCGAGCGCGCGCGCAGCGGGCGGCTGCGGATCGTCGGCAGCGGCGACAACCTGGTCGACTGCACCTATATCGACAATGCCGCGCAGGCCCACTTCGACGCCTTCGAGCACCTTGCTCCCGGCGCATCCTGTGCGGGCCGTGCCTACTTCATCAGCAACGGCGAACCGATGCCGATGCGCGAGCTGCTCAACGCCCTGCTGCGTGCCGCCGGTGCACCCGAGGTGCACAAGACCCTGCCCTTCGGTGTGGCTTACGCGATCGGGGCGGCCTGCGAAACGCTGTGGCCGCTGCTGCGCCTGCGCGGCGAACCGCCGATGACGCGCTTCCTGGCGGAGCAGTTGAGTACTGCGCATTGGTACGACATGGCCCCTGCAACGCGTGATTTCGGCTATGTGCCGTGGGTGTCGATGGCGGAGGGGCTGGGGCGCCTGGCGGAAACTTTCCGGGGGAGAACATCGCGCGGTTGATGGGTCTCCTGGCGCGCTGCGGCGCGTTGGAGCGGCACGGCAGTCGGGGCCGATCGCGGCGCCCTACAATGCCCGCATGAATACCGCGCCACTCAGCTGGAAGCCCCTTGCCGGTCGCGCGCTGGAAGCCGCGCTCAACCGGGCCGTGTCGCTGGACGAGGAAGCGCAGCGCGCGGTGGCTGCGCTGGAAGGGCAGCGGATCGCGATCCGGCTCGAATCGCCCGCGATGGCACTGCAGGTGACGGTCGAGGATGAACGCCTGGCGGTCGGCCCGGTCGCCACGCAAGGCGAACCCGACCTGTCGGTGCGCAGCACGCTCGGCGGCCTGCTCTCGCAGCTGCCGTTCTTTCGCAACGACGCCGCGCCGCCGGTGGGCAAGCTGCGGATCGAAGGCGATGCGGAGCTCGCGCGGCGGCTGCAGAAGCTGGCCGCGAATTTCGACCCCGACTGGCAGCGGCCGTTCGCGGCGGTGCTCGGCGACGTGATCGGGGTGCAGGTCGCCAATGCCTTCGCCGCAGCGTTGCGGCAGGCCAGGACGTTCGCCGGCAACAGCGCCGAAGTGGCGGCCGAATACCTGACCGAGGAATCGCGCGACATCGTGCCGAAGGCCGAGCTCGAAGCGTTCCACGACGATGTGGACGCGCTTCGCGACGATGTCGAACGCATGGCCGCACGCGTTGCCCGACTCGGGGCTGGCAAGTGAGTTCCCTGCTGCGCGCAGCGCGCATCGGCCGGGTGCTGTTGCGGTATCGGCTGGATGCGCTGCTGGACGATACGCCGGCCGAGCGCTGGCTGAGGCTGATGCGGCCGTTCGTGCCGCGCGCTTCGGCCGAGGTCGAGGCGATGCCACGCGGCGTGCGCTTGCGCATGGCGCTGCAGGAACTGGGCCCGATCTTCGTCAAGTTCGGCCAGATCCTGTCCACCCGGCGCGACCTGGTGCCGCCGGACGTGGCCGACGAGCTCGCGCTGCTGCAGGATCGGGTAGCCCCATTCGATGGCGAAGCCGCACGCAGAATCGTGGAACAGGCGCTTGGGCGTCCGGTCAGCGAAGCGTTCACGGCCTTCGACACCACGCCGCTGGCGTCGGCCTCGATCGCACAGGTACACGCAGCGGTGTTGGCGGCGACGGACGGCGCGCCGGCACGCGAGGTCGTGGTCAAGGTGCTGCGGCCCGGCATCGAGCGCCAGGTCGCCGCCGACATCGCCTTGCTGAGCAACATCGCCGGCATCGTCGATCGCACCCATCCCAGCGCCGACAAGATCCGTCCGCGCGAGATCGTGGCCGAGATCCGGCACACGCTGGCCGCCGAACTCGACCTGCAGCGCGAAGGCGCCAACGCTTCGGTGCTGCGGCGTTTCTGGCTGGACTCGCCCGATCTGTACGTGCCAGAAGTCATCTGGTCGCATACCGCCGAGCGCGCGCTGACCATGGAGCGCGTGCATGGCATCCCCAGCGACGACATCGTGGCGCTGGACGCCGCCGGGATCGACCGCAAGGCGCTTGCGGCCAAGGGCGTGCGTGTGTTCTACACCCAGGTGTTCCGCGACAATTTCTTCCACGCCGACGCCCACGCCGGCAACATCTGGGTCGATGCGACGCGCAAGGACAATCCGCGCTTCATCGCCCTGGATTTCGGCATCATGGGCCAGCTCTCGAGCGAGGATCAGTACTACCTCGCCGAGAACTTCATGGCGATCTTCAACCGCGACTACCGGCGCATCGCCGAACTGCACGTGCAGGCAGGATGGATGCCCTCGCACATCCGCATCGACGAGCTGGAAGCGGCGACGCGCGGCGTCTGCGAGCCGTACTTCACCCGGCCGCTGAGCGAGATCTCGCTGGCCGAAGTGCTGATGAAACTGTTCCGCACCGCGCAGCGCTACGAGCTGACCCTGCAGCCGCAACTGATCCTGCTGCAGAAGACGCTGCTCAACATCGAGGGCGTGGGCCGGCAGCTGGATCCGAAGCTCGACATCTGGGCGGTGGCGCGGCCGGTGCTCGAGCGCATCCTGGTGGAGCGCTACAGCCCGCAGCGCCTGGCCGCCGAGTTCCGCAAGCGCCTGCCGGAACTGATCACGCATGCGCCGGACATGCCGCGGCTGCTGCATGCCTGGCTCACCCAGCAGGTCGAAGGCCGGCACGAACTGCAGATGCGTTCGCGCGACCTCGCCGAGCTGGCGCGGGTGGCGCGCGAAGGCCAGAAGCGCGTGGTCGCCGCGGTGCTGGGCACCGGGCTGCTGATCGCGGCGGCAGTGCTGTATGCGCTCGAAGCCGCCGGACCCCGGCTGCTGTCGCTGCCGGTCTCGGCCTGGATCGCCGGCATCGGTGGACTGTGGGCGCTGCTGGCGGCATGGCCGCGCCGCGACAAAACGCGCAGGCGATGATGCACGCCGCGCCGCAGCGCGCCATGGACACGCGCGGCCGGCCGTTCGAGAACGATCGCAGTCCAGCCGCCAGTTCGGCTGGTGGGACGCAGGCCATGGACCTGTCGGTCCTCTATCGCGACGCGTTCCTTGCCATTGTCGACAAGCCCGCAGGACTGATGGTCCACGACAGCGCACTTGCGCGCGGCGAAACCGATTTCGCCGCCGACCGTCTGCGTGAACAGTTCGGCTGCCCGATCTTCCTCGTCCACCGCCTCGATCGCGCCACCAGCGGCTGCCTGCTGCTGGCGTTCGATCGTGACACCGCGTCCGCGTTGGGGCGGATGGTGATGGCCAACGGCCTCGATTCGGGGGTTGATGAAGAGGCGCAATCCGCGCGGATCTTCGAGAAGGACTATCTGGCCGTCTGCCGCGGATGGCCGGAACCTCATTTCGTCGTCGACCATCCGCTCGACGGCGGCCCGGGCAAGCCGGTCAAGAAACCGGCGATCACCGAGTTCGAGTGTCTGGCAACGACCGAGCTTGCGATCGCGTCGCAGGGGTTCGCGACGTCGCGCTACGCCCTGCTGCGCGCGCGTCCGCACACCGGCCGCTTCCGCCAGATCCGCAGGCACCTGAAACACATGTCGCACCATCTGATCGGCGACACCAGCCACGGCGACGGGCGCCACAACCGCAGTTTCCGTATGCTCGGGATCCATCGGATGCTGCTGCATGCCGAGCGGCTGGCCTTTGTGCATCCGGTGACCGGCTCGCGGGTTTGCGCGATCGCGCCGCTCGACGTGCAGCTCGCGCTGGCATTGGCCCTGTTCGAAACCCGGGACGCAACCGGTCCGGGGCTGGATCAGCTACAGGGGAGCCCCTACCAGGTGCCGGTTGCAGGAGGGGCCAGCGGATCGAACTGGCCTGGCCCCGACAGTCCCGACTGCGGGTAGGGCGGCGCCACGATCGCGCTCCCGTTCGATCCATCGATCTGCCGTTGTATCCCCGAGTCGATCAGGCCGCCCGCATCCTGGAGCAGCCCGCTGCCGACCTGCTGCATCGGCGTGGGAGACGTGCCAGGCTGACCGGTCGCCGCGGCAGCTGCCTGCATCTGCGCGGCATCGGATGCCTCCTGCTCGCGCGCGCTGGCCATCGCCTGTTGCGTCAACTCGATCTGCATCTGGAGCAACGCAGCCTGCTCGCTCCCGGTTCCGGCGCCAGTTCCGGGCCGCGGCATCTGCGGATCCGCGGGCGGAATAGAACCGCCATCCGCGCGCGCCGGATCGAGCACACGGCCTGCAGGGCTGTCGACATAGGCGGGATCCTGTGCGATCGCGACCTGGGCCGTCGCCAGGATCGCCAGCAAAGCCGGGATGGCGCGCCGGGCGGCCCTGCGGCGGCGAGCGCGTGGGTGCGTGCTCGGCATGACGAATCCTCCTTGAGTCGTGCTGGCATGATCCCGCGCGCCAGCGGGAGCGTCAATCCAGCCCGTACACTGGTGTCAGGAGTCGTCGATGCCCCCATCCCTCACCATTCCAGACGCCGAACTGATCGAGCGTTTCGTGCGTGCCTCCGGTCCGGGCGGGCAGAACGTGAACAAGGTCGCGACCGCGGTGGAGCTGCGCTTCGATGTGGCGCGCTCGCCGTCCCTGCCCGAGGCGGTGCGCGAGCGGCTGCTGGCGAAGCGCGACCGGCGCATGACCGACGATGGCGTGTTCGTGATCAACGCCCAGCGCTTCCGCACCCAGGAGCGCAACCGCCAGGACGCGCGCGAGCGCCTGCATGCGTTCATCGAAGCCGGCCTGCACGCGCCCAAGCCGCGCGTCGCGACGCGTCCCTCGCGCGCATCCAAGGAACGCCGGCTGGATGCCAAGCGCCGCAGCAGTACGATCAAGCGCGGCCGCGCGAGCCGCGACTGGGACTGAAGGACACGGCATGGCCGAAGCAACAGACGTGGTGCTGCAGTTGCCGCCCAACGCCCCGCGCGTGCGCCCGAATGCGTTCACGCGCTGGCTGGGGCGCACGGTCTTGCGCCTGGGCGGCTGGCGCATGGTGGGCAGCTTCCCCGACATCCCGAAACTGGTGCTGATCGGCGCGCCGCATTCCTCGAACTGGGATGGGGTATGGGGGCTGTGCGCGAAGCTCGCCCTGGGGCTCGACATCCGCATCCTGGGCAAGGACTCGCTATTCCGCATTCCCTTGCTGGGCACGGTGCTGCGGCGCATGGGCATCATCCCGGTCGACCGCAGCAAGGCGCGCGGCGTGGTCGAGCAGTCGGTGGCGCTGATCCGCAGCAACCCCCGGTTCTGGTACGGCCTGGCACCGGAAGGCACGCGCAAACAGGTCGAGCGCTGGAAGACCGGGTTCTGGAAGATCGCCAAGGCCGCCGACGTGCCGATCCTGCCCGCCTACTTCCACTACGGCCAGCGCGTGGTCGGCATCGGCCCGCTGTTCCACGCCGGGGACGACATGCAGGCCGACATCGCCCGCATCCAGGCTTGGTATCGCGAGGTGTCGCAGGGCCGCAACCACGACGTCTAGGCCCGGACCGGCGGCCGACTGCCGTGTCCGGTTTGTGCGAAGCTTGACGTGATGCTGGCGAGCGCATCACGGCCCATGGGGCCGCGGTGCGGGCTCGGTCCGGATCGCGCGGGGATGCAATGGAACACGGGGAGTCACAAGGATCCGACTCGGCCGGCGCACGCCGCTGGCGCCAGCGCGCGTCCGCAGGTGCGCATGCGGTCTTCGGCAGCATCGACTGGCAGCCGCCGGCATGGACCGGCGCGCTGCGCACGCGGGTGCAGGCGCAACCGATGCGCTGGTGGGGCGGCGCGCTGGCGATCTCGCTGCTGCTGTTGCTCGGCCTGTGGTGGGCCAACCGGCCGAAGGTGATCGATCCGGATGCGGTCACGGCCGAGGTCTCGGCCCCGGAGATCACCGACTACACCAAGACCCCGCCCGTGTTCTCGCCGCTGCGCCTGCGTTTCGCCGGGCCGGTCGCGCCGATCGCGCTGGTGGGCAAGGCGCCGAAGGGCGTCACGCTCGCACCGGCACATCCGGGCCAGTGGCTGTGGAGCGACGACCGCACTCTGGTGTTCACGCCCGCCAAGGATTGGCCGATCGGCACCGCGTTCACCATCGCGCTCGATGCCAGGGCCGCGATCGCGCCGAAGGTGAAGCTGGCGCAGGACGAATTCGAATTCAGCACCGCGCCGTTCAAGGCCGAAGTCGCCAGCGCCGAGTTCTACCAGGACCCTCAGGATCCCAATCTCAAGAAGGCCGTCTACGCGCTGGGCTTCTCGCATCCGGTCGACGCCGCATCGCTCGAAGCGCAGCTGGGCTTCGCCTATGCCGACGGTGGTGGCCGCGCGCTGCCGGCGCCAGGCAAGACGCTCACCTTCGACGAGCACCGGCTCAAGGCCTGGGTCCATTCGGCCCCGCTCGAGTTGCCGGAGAACGGCGGCAAGCTGGTGCTGGAGGTGGACGAAGGCGTACGCAGCACGCTCGGCGGCGAGGGCACGCAGGACCCGCTGACCGCCACGGTCGCCCTGCCCACGCTCTATAGCGTCAGCGTCGACAGCATCGAGGCCACGCTGGCCGAGAACGACCGCTACGAACCCGAGCAGGTCCTGGTGTTCGGCTTCAACCAGGCCATGCGCGACAGCGACGTGGCGCGCGCGATCGAAGTGCGCCTGCTGCCCGACGCCGACCCGCGCAAGCCGCCCGCCGAGCGTCGCCCCGGCCACTACTGGTCGACGGCCGACGTGGACGAGACCGTGCTCGCGCAATCGCCGCTGCTCCCGCTCACGGCGGTGCCGTCCGAGCGCGAGTTCATCGAGACCCACGGCTTCCGCTACAAGGCACCGCCGAACCGTTTCGTGCATGTGCGCGTGGCCAAGGGGCTGAAGTCCTTCGGCGGTTTCATCCTCGGCCAGAACAAGTTCGAAGTGCTGCGGGTGCCGCCGTATCCGGAGCTGCTGCGCTTCGTCGGCGAAGGCGCGCTGCTGTCGCTGCGCGGCGAGCGCCGGGTCAGCGTGGCCGCACGCAACGTGTCCGGCATGCGCCTGGAAGTGGCGCGCGTGCTGCCCGGCGCGCTGCATCAGCTGGTGCAGAACAACGGTGGCGACTACGCCAAACCCAGCTTCGATTACCTGTCCGAGGACAGCCTGGTCGAGCGCGAGGAAACGCGGCTGCGTTTCCCGCCGGGCGATCCGGCCAAGACCCGCTACGAAGGCATCGACCTGGGCCCGTTCCTGGCCGAGGGCCGGCGCGGCGTGTTCCTGCTGAGCCTGCGCGATCTGAGCGACTACGATGCCGCCAAGCCCGCGAGCGAAACCCTCGCCGACGACGCGGGCTCCGAGTACGACCGCCGCCTGGTGGTGCTCACCGACCTGGGCGTGCTGGCCAAGCGCGCCCTGGATGGCAGCCGCGACGTGTTCGTGCAGTCCATCGCCACGGGCACGCCGGTGTCGGGCGCTACGGTGCGCGCGGTGGGCCGCAACGGCTCGACCCTGGTCACCGCCACCACCGACACCGACGGCCGCGCCCGCCTGCCCACGCTGCAGCCGTTCAAGCGCGAGAAGCAGGCGGTGATGCTCACCGTGGAGCAGGGCGGCGACCTGTCGTTCCTGCCGCTGGATGCCGAAGGCCGGGTGCTCGACTACTCGCGCTTCGACATCGGCGGCGAGGACAACGCGCTCGAATCCGGCGAGCTCAAGGCCTCGCTGTTCTCCGACCGCGGCCTGTACCGGCCCGGCGACACCGTGCACCTGGGCATGATCGTGCGCGCCGCCGACTGGAGCCGTCCGCTGGCGGGCCTGCCGCTGGAACTGCTGATCACCGACCCGCGCGGCACCATCGCGCGGCGCGAGCGGCTTTCGCTGGGCGATGTCGGCTTCGAGACTTTCGATTACACGCCTTCCGACGCCGCCCCCAGCGGCACCTGGACCGCGCAGCTGTACTTGATCGGCAAGAACGACGAACGCACCGAGATCGGCAGCACCACGGTCCAGGTGCGCGAGTTCGCGCCGGATACGATGCGCGTGCAGGCGCGCTTCTCCCAGCAGGTGGCCGAAGGCTGGGTCAAGCCGGCCGGGCTGAAGGCGCTGGTCCACGCCGAGAACCTATTCGGCACGCCCGCGCAGGACCGCAAGGTCGAAGCCAGCGTGGTGCTGCGCCCCGCCTTCCCCGACTTCGCCAGCTGGAAGGGCTGGGACTTCTACGATCCGCAGCGCGCCAAGGACGGTTACGACGACAGCCTGCCCGATGCCAAGACCAATGCGCAGGGCGATGCCGAAATTCCGCTGGGCCTGGAGAAGTACGACCGCGCCACCTACCAGCTCAGCCTGTTGGTGCGCACGTTCGAGCCGAGCAGCGGCCGCAACGTGGCCGCCAGCGCGACCACGCTGGTGTCCGACAACCCCTATCTCATCGGCATCAAGCGCGACGATGAGCTGGGCTACGTCAAGCGCGGCAGTCAGCGCAGCGCACAGCTGGTGGCCATCGGTCCGGACGCGAAACCGATCCGGACGCAGGGGCTGCGCGCGGTGCTGGTGGAGCGGCGCCACGTCTCGGTGCTGACCAAGCAGAACTCCGGGCTTTACAAATACGTCTCGCAATTGCGCCTGGACGACCGCAGCGAAACCGCGTTCGACTTCGCCGGTAAACCGCGCAGCTACACGCTGCCGACCGACAAGCCCGGCGACTGGCGCCTGGAAATCCGCGATGGCAAGGGCCTCGCACTCAACCGGGTCGACTACAGCGTGGCCGGGCAGGCCAACCTGACCCGCGACCTGGAACGCAACGCGGAACTGACCCTGTCGCTGTCGAAGGACAACTACAAGCCGGGCGAGGAGATCGAGATCAGCGTGCGCGCCCCGTATCCGGGCGCCGGACTGATCACGATCGAGCGCGACAAGGTCTATGCCCACGCCTGGTTCAAGGCGGACAGCAACAGCTCGGTGCAGAAGATCCGCGTGCCCGAGGGCCTGGAAGGCAACGCCTACGTCAACGTGCAGTTCGTCCGCAACCCGGATTCGGACGAAGTGTTCATGAGCCCGCTGTCCTACGGCGTGGCGCCGTTCTGGATCGACCGCAGCGCGCGCAAGCAGCCGCTGTCGATCCGCCTGCCGAAGGTTTCAAAACCCGGTGCCGAGGTCCCGCTCACCATCACCACCCAGGGCAAGGCGCGCGTGGTCGCGTTTGCGGTGGACGAGGGCATCCTGCAGGTCGCGCGCTACAAGGTGGCCGATCCGCTGGACACCTTCTTCGCCAAGAAGATGCTGCAGGTGGACACCGCGCAGATCCTCGACCTGATCCTGCCCGAGTTCAGCCGCCTGGTCGGCCGCTCCGCGCCGGGCGGCGACGGCAGCGGCGATCTTGCGAAGAACCTCAACCCGTTCAAGCGCAAGGCAGAGAAGCCGGCGGTCTGGTGGTCCGGACCGATGGACATCGACGGCGAACGCACCGTGCGCTTCCGCCTGCCCGACCACTTCAACGGCAGCTATCGCGTGGTCGCGATCGCGGTGACGCCCGCGCGCGTAGGCATCGCCCAGACCACGGCGATCGCGCGCGGCGACTTCGTGCTCACGCCCACGTTGCCCACGCACCTGGCGCCGGGCGACGAGTTCGAGCTGCCGATCGGCGTCGCCAACACGGTGGCCGGCGGCAAGGCGACGCTGCCGGTGACCGTGGCGCTGTCGTTGCCGCGGGGGTTGAGCCTGGTCGGCCCGGCGAACGCCACGCTGCAGCTCGCACCGGGGCGCGAAGCCACCGCACGCCTGCGCCTGCGCGCGGGCCAGCGGCTTGGTGCATTCGCCGTCGGCATCAGCGCCAGGTCTGGCCGCTACGCCGCGCAGCGCAGGATCGAGGTTTCGATCCGCCCGGCCGTGCACCTGCGCCAGGACCTGCGCGTCGGCTTCACGTCGAAGCCATACGCGATCGAGCCGCTGCGCGCGATGTTCCCGGAACTGGCCAAGCGCCGGATCGCCGCATCGTCCTCGCCGCTGGTGGCGATCGACGGAATCGCGGCGTATCTGGCCGACTATCCGCACCTGTGCACCGAGCAGCTGGTGAGCGCCGGCATCCCGGCGCTGGTCGACGCCTCGCATCCCGAGTTCGGGCTGCTGCGTGGGGCTGGCGCCCAGGGCAGCGCGCGCGCGCTGGACGCGCTGCGCACGCGGCAGAACGGCGAAGGCGGCTTCGGCAGCTGGAGCTCCACGCCCGAGGTCGATCCGTTCGTGTCGGCCTACGGCGCGCTGTACCTGGTCGAAGCGCGCGAGCGCGGCGTCGCGGTGCCGTCGAATACGCTGGATGCGGCGAACGCCTGGCTGCAATCGCTGGCTGGCGACCGCGCGCTGACCACGCTGCCGCAGCTGCGTGCGCGCGCCATGGCGGTGTACCTGTTGGTCCGCCAGGGCCGCAGCGCCGGCAACCTGCTCAGCGCCGTGCGCGAACAGCTAGAGGCCAGCCATCCCAAGACCTGGAAGCAGGACGATGCCACCGCGCTGTTCATCGCCGCCAGCTACCAGCTGCTGCAGCAGGACGCTGCCGCGGCGCCGCTGGCCGAGGCCGCGCTGAAACGCGCGAATGCGAAGGCGTCGGCGGTGGCGCCCGGCTTCGTCGAGTACTACGACGCCGACATCGCGCAGGGCTGGAGCGTGTACCTGCTGCACAAGCACTTCCCGCAGCTCGCCGCGCGCATCACCGGCACCGCCATCGCGCGCCTGCTCGAACCGCTGCGCAGCGACCGCTACAACACGCTGTCGTCCGCGCTGACCCTGCTGGCGCTGGAAGCGCGCGGCGGCAGGCCGGGCACCATGCCCGGATTGCAGGCCACCGACGCCGCCAACAAGGCGCGCGCCATCGGCGAAGTGTCGGGCCTGCTGCGCGCAGGTGCATTCAACGCAGGCGACCGCGCGCTGCGCGTGCTGCCGGCGCAGAACACCACCGCCTGGTACGCGTTGACCCAGAACGGCTTCGACCGCACCCCGTCGCCCGCGGTGCAGGACCAGGGCATCGAACTGGTGCGCGAGTACCTGGACGCCGCCGGCAAGCCGGTCACGCAGCTGCCCATCGGCGGCGAAGTCACCGTGCGCCTGCGCGTGCGCGCGCTGGGCAACCGCGCCTACAGCGACGTCGCCATCGTCGACCTGCTGCCCGGCGGTTTCGAAGTGGTGATGCAGACCCCGCCGCCGGCCAACGACGCCGACTGCGAAGACTGCGGCGACGAACCGGTCGCCCCCACCCTCGCGCTACCCGGCAGCAGCTTCGTTCCCGAACACGTCGAACCGCGCGAGGACCGCGTGTTGCTCTACGGCAACGTCGGCAGCGGCATGCAGGAGTTCAAGTACAGGATCCGCGCCGGCAACGCCGGCAAGTTCGCCGTGCCGCCGGTGTATGCGGAGGCGATGTATGAGCGGGGGGTGTATGCGCAAGGTGAAGGCGGTCAAACCATCGAGGTCGGTGAGACAACAAGATGACAAAACAGTTTGCGTCCTTGGTCTAGCCTGTTATAGCGAACTTTATTCGTTTTATCGCGAGTGAATCATCGTGCCGGGCATCTTCATCTCTCGCGGAATGACACTTCGAGTGCCTATTGGTGGAATGGTTATAGGCACAGAAGAAGAGCGATTTACGATAAAGAGTTTGACCCTGCATGTTCGTTTTGACGTTTGTCCGACATGGATGGAGCTGGCTTTACAGCACACAGATAAATCAGTGGAAGCGAGAAAGAATCGCGAGAAAGTATGGAAGGAGTCCGATGAAGACGCAAAGGCGGCCGCTTTAGAGCGAGAATTTGAATTCTCCATGCAAGCAGTCATGGCTTCGGCGATCGCTTTGGATGCGTTTTATTCCATTCTTGTGCAGCACGTCTTGATACCTCCTTCCATGCTGAAGAAGTGGCGCACCACAAGGACTTCGCGCTACTCGCAGGTCACGGAAGTCTTGCGCCGCGCGTTCAATCTTAAACCTCAAGCTGTAAAAGCGATTCGGGGCAATCTAAAGGAAATTTACAGATTTAGAGACTTGGCTGTACATCCATCCGGAAAGATTGAAGCTCCTACCTACCATCCGGAACTGGATGTAGGCGTAGAGTGGAGATTTGCATTCTTTAGAGCATCAAACGCTGAGCAAGTCTCAAACATTGCAACGTGGATCATCTGGGAGCTCAGCAAGAACGGAAGTCCAAAGGATCATGACGTTAAAGAGTACGTTACCAATCTGAATGCTCGACTAGATCAAATATTTCCAAGTGGCCACCCCAACGCTTCAGTTGCCAGAAGCGATGTCGTTTAACACATTCATGAGTGGGAACCGTAGTCAAAGTACAGATCTTGAATTGGTAATCTGACTGCTGTTGTCCGCTCACAAATTTTGTGACCAATCTTACGGCCGTGCTTGGCACGGGATGGAGCGCGTTCATGGGGCGGCGTCATGCGGCTTGAAACAATCTCGATCCGGAATTTTCGGCTCCTGAGACGGCTCTCGATCGACTTGGCGAAAGAGAAGACGACCACGATCCTTGTGGGTCCGAACAACAGCGGTAAGACATCGGTCATGGACGCCTTGCGGTTGTTTGGCATGACAGGCGCGAAGGCGCCGGACGTGTCGTTCCATGATCTGTCCCAGCTCCGCCACAAAGACTTCAAGAGGATCGAGGCGCTCCTTGCGAAGGCGGCTGACGGCACAGTAAAAGCTGAGATCGTCAGAAGGCTCGCGCCCCGCATGCGGATCGATCTGACCTTCTCTTATACAGATGACGCCGCCGACTTGATCGCCGCGACGGACCTGCTTATGGATCTCACAGCGGGGACCAACCAGGTTCGTTTGCGTATCGACTATGGTGTCAAGAAGGCCAAGCAGCTCGTAGACGAATTTGAAGCCCGAGCGGTCCCGGAGCAATCCCTTCGCGATTTCCTGAAAGGGTCTTTCAGCCACTACTACGAGCGCACCTACTACAAGGTGTCTGCTGACGGTTCGGAGGTCGTCGAGCTCGACGACATCGGTCCACTCAGGAGAATTTTGAAGATCGATGTCGTGCCGGCGCAACGGCACGTGGACGACGACGAAACGAGTCGATCGGCAAAACTCTCAAAGCTACTGCACGATCACTACACGCGCTTCTACAAGGTAGATGACGCGGCCGGGTATCAGGCGATCGAGAATGCACTCATGGTTAGCGCGGATGACCTCACTCAAAAGTACGGCACGGCCTTCGGTCGTCTTACAACTCGTCTCCAGAGCTTTGGCTATCCGCAAGGTCAGTCGGCTCCTGACCTCCGTGTTCGTGCCCAAATGAGCGCCGAAACAATCTATCGCGACAATGCCCGCATCTTCTATGCCAGCCAGCACGCCGGGCGTGAAGGGGTGATCGAGGAGTTCGAGCTGCCGGAGAAGTACAACGGACTCGGCTACAAGAACCTCATCTACATCGTCTTACAACTGGAATCCTTTCGGGCCGCACTGGAAACCGCGTCCGATGAGAAGCCACGAGTTCACATTATTGCGATCGAGGAGCCGGAGGCTCACCTCCACCCGCAAATGCAGACGGTCTTCATCAGCGAGATTTCCAAGGCGCTGGAAGGCGACGGGGGCACGACAGCGCAAGTTATCCTTTCCACCCATTCCTCTCACATGATCGCTCAATCCGAGTTCGAGCCGGTGCGGCACTTCAGGCGCGCAGGGAGGGAGGTCATTGTAAAAGACCTGTCGAAGTTGCCACTGCCGGCGACCATGCCGGGCGTCCTCGACTTCCTGCGCCGCTACATCCGGCTCACGCATTGCGACCTGTTCTTCGCGGACAAGGCCATCTTCATCGAAGGGCAGGTGGAGCGTCTCCTCATGCCACTTATGGTGGAGGCTTGTTCCAAGCTCGAAGGCTGCGGCGACTTCTCCAGCCAATACATCAGCATTTCGGAGATAGGCGGGGCTTACGCGCACAAGTTCAAGCCATTGATCGACTTCCTCGGCATTCCAACGCTGATCATCACCGACCTGGACTCGGTCGATGACAACTCCGAGAAGTGCAAGGTTTCCGACGGGAAGCGCACGAGCAATATCGGTCTTCGGGACTGGCTGCCTGGAAAGACCGCGGTCGCCGATCTGCTCGCCTGCGATGATGCCGCGAAGATGCAAGGAGCCATCCGGGTCGCCTATCAGGTCGAAGAAGGTGGGCATTGCGGACGCTCATTTGAGGAAGCCTTCATCTATGCCAACTTCCAATGGTTGACGGATAATCATGCGACGCTCACGGCCACCGCCACACCACTTAAGAAGTCGGTAGACAGGGATCTTCTGGCAGACGCATGGGAACTGAGCGGAAAGCTCGGAAAGGTCGATTTTGCGCTCGACCTGATCTCTACCCCTGGCTGGTCGACCCCGAAATACATCCAAGATGGCCTAGTCTGGCTCGCTCAGTATCGAGCCAACGTATGACTGAGGCGGATAAGAAGATCTTCGAATGTCTAGAAGGGCGTCAGAGCTTTCTGATCGACGCCGGGGCAGGCTCGGGTAAAACATCCTCCCTCGTCCGTGCGCTCGATTACATTCGCGGACCCGAGCGAAAGAAGCTGGTCAAAGACGGCCAACGCGTAGCCTGTATCACCTTCACGAACGTCGCCAAGAACGAGATCATCGAACGGACAGATCACGACCCGCTCTTTGAGGTCTCGACGATCCACGACTTCCTCTGGGGAGCCATCAAGCCTTTCAGAAAGGAACTGAAGCCCGCGCTCCTGACATTCAATGCGGAGCTGCCAGACAAGAGCCGGCGAAAGCAGGATCAAGCGGAACTGGAAGAAGCGCTAAAGGGCGTTCCCAGCGTCACCTATTCGGATCGCGGCGCGAACTTCTTGGAGGGTCGCATCTACCACGATGATCTCCTCGGCGTTGCCAAAGTCATGTTCCGCTCTCACCCAATGCTCTCCAGAGTCGTCGCAGCGCGCTATCCATTCATTTTCGTCGACGAGTATCAGGACACGCATATAGACGTGATCGAGATCCTTCTCGACTACCTCATGGCGGCCAATCCGCGTCCCTTGATTGGATTCTTTGGTGACAAGGTTCAGAGCATCTACCCGGACGGCGTTGGCGAACTATCCGACGCCCGGCAAGCGCAGCTTGTGATCATCAAGAAGGAAGAGAACTATCGCTGCTCCAAAGCGGTCATTGGGATTCTCAATAAGGTGAGAACCGATATCCAGCAGGTTCCGGCTGGCGACAATGCCGATGGCGTCGCTGTGTACGTCAACTTAGCCGGGATCGACTCAGCCACAGACATCACGGACGCAGCTCTTGCGAAAATTCGAGAGACCTTCGGCTGGGAAATTGAAGGGGAGTTGAAGGTGTTGTTTCTCACCCACAGGCTCATCGCCCGGAAGGCTGACTATGAGGGTCTCTGGTCGGCGTATAACGATCGTGGAGGCTTCGCGAAGGAGCGCTTCCAAGCGGGCGAAGACCCTATTGCGCAGTTTCTCGCGTCAGATATCGATACCGTCATCGAGCGGTGGCGGGCTGGTAAGGTTGGGGCGACGGTCGCGCTTCTTGCCAAGTCAGGAAAAAGCCTTGCATCCGCCGACGAAAAGGCCCGCACAACGGCTGCGCTAGATAAGCTGGCGGCTATGGCGGAAGGTGACGTGACCATCGGGCAAGTCTTGCAACATGTCCGGGAGACCAGACTGCTGATTCTTCTGGACGACCTCGAAATAGCACTGTCCGGCGAAGCTAAACCCGCGGAACCCGAAACGCCCGAAGCGAAGCATCAAACCTTTATGGCGACCCTGCTTGCTCGTCCGTACCGGGAGTTCAGCAACTATCACGCAGTTCTGAAAAATCATCTGCCTTACTCCACCAAGCACGGCGTTAAGGGTGACGAGTTCCAAAATGTCTTAGTAATTCTGGACGACGCCGGGGCCAACTGGAACCAGTACTCATTCGGCAATCTCTTGGCCGGAGTCGACACTAGCGACGCTCGGCTGAAGCGCACGAGGAATCTTTTTTACGTCTGCTGTTCGCGGGCCAAGGACAAGCTCATCGTGGCCCATGTTGGTGATGGCGATCGGACACGGATGGAGGCGTTGTTCGGTTCTGAAGCTGTCGCGATCTGATACCTAGATTCGGGCCTAGATCCTCAACTCCCTCGACGCCCTAAGATTCACGTGTGTCGACACCTAGCACTCCCGCCGATGAATCCAGACGTCGCTCCCGCGGCAGGGAAAGGCTTCGTCGTTGGCTGAAGTTCGCCGGCGTGGCTGTCTCGCTCGCAGTCGTGGCCATGCTCGCGATCCGCCTCTGGTCGCACCCATCCCTCTCCGCGGGGCAGCCCGAATCGGTCGCGGTCTATGACCACAACGGCCGGCTGCTGCGTCTGGTGCTGGCCGACGACCAGCGCTATCGGCTGTGGCTGCCTTTGCAGGAGATGCCGCAGACGTTGCGCGATGCGGTGCTGCTGCACGAGGACGCGTGGTTCTACCGGCATCCGGGCGTGAATCCGGCCAGCCTGCTGCGCGCGGCGTGGACCACGTATGCCGGCGGCGGCGCGCGCGTGGGCGGCTCGACCATCACCATGCAGCTGGCGCGCCTGCGCTGGAGGCTGCAGACCCGCACGCCCGGCGGCAAGCTGGTGCAGATCGCGCGGGCGTTGCAGCTGGAGGCCAGCTATTCGAAGGACGACATCCTCGAGGCTTACCTCAACCTGGCGCCGTACGGCGGCAACATCGAGGGCGTGGGCGCGGCCAGCCTGATCTATTTCGACAAGCCGGCCTCCGCGCTGACCCTGCCGGAAACCCTGACCTTGGCGGTGCTGCCGCAGGCGCCGACCCGGCGCGGGCGGCTGCGGCGCGATGCCGAACGTGGCGATAGCTATGCCGGGGCCGGCCTGGCCGCCGCGCGGGCCCGGCTCTACGCGCGCTGGCAGCAGGAGCACGCCACTGATGCCGCGCAGGACGCCTCGATGGCGCTGCCGATCACCCTGCGCACGCCGCGCGGCCTGCCGTTTGCCGCGCCGCATTTCGTGGAGCAGGTATTGGGCGAGCGCTTCCTGCACGCGCAGGCCGGCCCGCGCATCGACACCACCCTGGACCTGCGCCTGCAACGCCTGCTGGAAAGCCGGGTGCGCAGCCACATCCAGCGCGCGCGCGCGCGCGGCGTACACAACGCCGTGGCAATGCTGGTCGACACCCGCGATATGGGTGTGCGCGCACTGGTCGGCTCGGCCGATTACTTCGACGACAGTCTCCACGGCCAGGTGAACGGCACGACGGGCAAGCGTTCGCCGGGTTCCACGCTGAAGCCTTTCATCTACGCGCTGGCGCTGGACCAGGGCGTGCTGCACCCGGCCACGGTGCTGCGCGACGTGCCCAGCGCGTTCGGCCCGTATACGCCGGAGAACTTCGACGGCAGATTCCTCGGCCCGGTCACGGCGGCCGACGCGTTGGTGCGCAGCCGCAACATCCCCGCGGTGACGGTCGCCGCCCAGCTGCAGCAACCCGGCTTCTACCAGTTCCTGCGCGACGCCGGCATCGCGCGCATGGCCAGCGAGGGCCATTACGGCCTGGCGCTGGTGCTCGGTGGCGGCGAGGTGACCATGGAAGAACTCGCGCGGCTGTACGCCATGCTCGGCAACGACGGCCTGCTCAAGCCATTGCGCCTGCGCAAGGAAGACGCGCAGGCAGGCGGCACCGCGCTGCTCAGCGCCGAGGCCGCTTACATCGTGCGCGACATGCTGCGGCGCGGTCCTCGCCCCGACGCGCACGCGACCAGCGGCCTGCGCGAGCAGCCGATCGCGTGGAAGACCGGAACCTCCTGGGGATTCCGCGACGCCTGGAGCGTGGGCGTGGTCGGCCCTTACGTGCTGGCGGTGTGGCTGGGCAATTTCGACGGCGCGCCGAACCCGGCCCTGGTCGGCGTGGACATGGCCGCGCCGCTGTTCTTCTCGATCGTCGACGGGCTGCGCGCCGCGCGGGTGGACTTTGCCGAGCCGCCGCGACGCTGGCCGCTGAACCTGAAGCGGGTCGAGGTGTGCCGGGCCAGCGGCGACCTGCCGAATGCCTGGTGCCCGCAGCGCGGCTGGACCTGGTTCATCCCGGGCAAGTCGCCGATCCGCACCAGCACCGTGCACCGCGCGATCGCGGTCGACAGCGTCACCGGCCAGGCCGCCTGCGGCCCGTTCGATCCGGCGCGGATGCGCATGCAGGTGTTCGAGTTCTGGCCATCGGACCTGATGCAGGCCTTCGCCCAGGCCGGCATTCCGCGCCGCGCGCCTCCGGTCAATGCGGACTGCGCCGATGTGGCCGACGTCGGCGTCGGCGACGCCCCGCGTATCCAGTCGCCGCTGCGCGCGACGCGCTACCTGCTGCGGCTCTCGCGACCGCGAGAATCGGCAATCGAGTTGCGGGCCACGCTCGATGCCGACGTGTCGCGGGCGTTCTGGTTCGCCGGCAATAGCTATATCGCCACGACCACGCGCGGCGGCAGTGCCCAGTGGATTCCTGAACGCGAGGGGCGGTTCAAGCTCTCGGTGGTCGACGACCACGGCCGGGTCGATGCCCGGAACGTCGAGATCGCGGTCGAGCGTTAGTCGCCCAGGGTCAATTTGTGACCCAGTTCACCCGCAAGCGCCCGGCAGAACCCCGGTTCGCGGTCCAGGCGACTGCCCGCCGCGGGCCGCGCCCATGTGCCCATCCAGGGACTGTGACCGGATTGGCACAAAGCTTGCGTCATTGCTCGGGCCGGTCGCGCTGCGACCCGGGCACACCTTCCTTGGGGGCGCAATGCATATCCTGATTACCGGCGGCGCCGGTTTCATCGGTTCACACCTGGTGGACCTCCATCTGGCGCGTGGCGACCAGGTCATGGTCGTGGACGACCTGTCCACTGGCGTGCGCGCCAACCTGATCGCGCACGAAGACAATCCGCTGTTCCGGTTCGAACAGGCCGACGTGCTGACCTGGGACCGCCTGGGCCACGTCGTGGGCTGGGCGGACCGTGTCTATCACCTGGCTGCGGTCGTGGGCGTGTATCGCGTCATCGCCGAGCCGACCAAGGTCCTGGCGACCAACATCGCCGGTACCGAGCGCCTGCTGCGCGCCGCCCACGACGGTGGCTGGAAGCCGCAGGTGGTCATCGCCTCGAGTTCCGAGGTGTACGGCCACAACGACGAACACATCCTGCACGAAGACCAGGACCTGACCGTCAGCACTCGCGCGGGCACGCGCTGGGGCTATTCGGTCAGCAAGATCGCCGACGAGGCGCTGGGCCTGTCCTATGCGCAGCGCTTCGGCATCCCCGCGGTCGTGTCGCGCTTCTTCAACACCATCGGTCCACGCCAGGTCGGGCGTTACGGCATGGTCGTGCCGCGCTTCGTCGCCCAGGCGGTGCGCAACGAGCCGATCACCGTGTTCGGTGGTGGGTTGCAGACCCGCTCGTTCTGCGACGTGCGTGATACCGTGGTCGCGCTCGATTCGCTGGCCACCCATGCGGGCCGGCAGACGGTCACCGCCAACGTCGGCAACGACCGCGAGATCAGCATTCGTGACCTGGCCAAGCTGGTGATCGAGCGCGCACAGAGCAACTCGGTGATCAAGGACGTACCGCTGCGCGAAGCCTATGGCGAAGATTTCGAAGACATCCGTCGTCGTCGTCCCGACCTGGCGCGGCTGCGCACGCTCACCGGGTTCCATCACCGCCACAAGCTTGAAGACACGATCGACGATTTGATCGCCACAGAACGCCGCAACATGGCGGGGGAAAAAGATGGCCACTGCACCCTGGTTCGTACTAAGTCCGAACGCGCTGCTTAGCGCGATCGGCCTGCTGCGCGGGCCCGACAAGACCATCCCGACGCCCGCCGAGGATTGGCGGACTGCGGTGGTGGATGTTGTCGTGCCTGCGTACAAGGAAGAAGACAACATCATCCACTGCTTGGCGTCGCTCGCGCGCCAGACGGTGCGCCCGCGCCAGATCATCCTGGTCGAGGACGGCTCCAAGGACCAGACGGTGCCGCGTGCGCGCGAATACGCGCAGGCGGCAGGCCTGGATCTGGTCGTGATCGAGCGCAACTCGTCCATCGGCAAGACGCCCACGATCAAGCGCCAGGCGCGCGAATTCGATTCCGACGTCGAGTTCATCCTCGACGGCGACACCTTCCTCGAATCGCCCGACTACATCGAGCGCTGCGTGCAGGAGCTCTACCAGGGCATCGGCATCGCCAGCGCCTGCGGCGTCGTCCTGCCGATGCGGCCGAAGGACCGGCACGAGCTGGCGCAGAGCGAGGAGTTCCAGCGCTGGCACGGCGCGCCGACCTACGACGACCCGCACCGCCGTCGCGGCCTGCTGCATTCGTTGTGGTGGTGGATCACCAACGCCTACCGCGAATGCCTGTACATGTTCCTGCAGAGGTTCGTCTACAAGGGCCAGATGGTGTTCTTCGGCAGCATCACCAACCCGGTGGGCTGCGCGGTCGCCTATCGCCGCAAGTACATCAAGGACCTGTTCGATCGGTACGAACCGATCTTCGGCGATGACCTGACCAACTCCGAGGACATCTTCATCGGCTTCGCCCTCAACAACGAGGGCTACCGCAACATCCAGCTGCAGGACGTGCAGGCTCGCTCGGAAGAGCCGGAAGTGCAGCGCCTGCCGCGCCAGGTGTATCTGTGGTCGTCCTCGTTCCTGCAGAGCTGCTACTACTTCGACCCGCTGCTGCGCTCGCCGTTCAAGTCGTTCAAGCGCTGGCGCAAGAGGCGCAAGGACAAGCAGCGCGGGATCGAGGAGCTGCGGCTGATCAAGGAACAGTACCGGCAGCCGTTCGGCGACCAGTACACGAAGGAATACGGCCGTCCGGTGGGCTGGGCGATGCTGCTGTCGGCGATCGAGAAGATCGGTTTTCCCACCGCGCTGATCGTCATGACCATCCTGCGGATGTGGGAACCGTTGGCGGTGACGCTCATTGCCGAGGTCATCGTGTCGCTGGCCGTGCTGTTCACGGTCGGCACGGGTCGCCGTCTGGAGATGGTGCTCAAGGGCATCGTGATGACCCCGGTGCGCTACGCGATGATCCTGGCCGACACCATCACCATCAGCCGCTTCGCAATCGATCTGTGGATCACGGGGAACCGCAAATGGCGCAAGTAAGCCAGCTCCAACGCAGCCCGTTCCGCCGGCGCATTCTGGTTTCCGCAACCGCCTGTGCACTGGCCCTGTGCCTTGCGCCCGCCGGCGCGCAGGAAGCCGACATCGCGCAGCAGGCGCGCGAGGCCGCATGGGCCGGGCGCACCACCGAAGCATTGCGGCTGATGGACCAGCACCTTGCGGCCTATCCCGACGACCGCGCGGCGCGACTGGACCGTGCGCGTTACCTGTCCTGGAACGGCGATTACGCCGCGGCGATCGAGGCGCTCGATGCACTGGGCGCCGACGACGACGACGCGCGCGCCGTGCGGGCACGGGTGATGGCCTGGGCCGGGCGTCGCGACGCCGCGCTCGCACTCAACACGCCCCTGTACGAAGCCGCGCCGGACGAATACGACTACGCCTGGACCCAGGCGCTGGCCGAGCGTCTGGGGCATCGGCCGGAAACCGCGCTGCCGCCGCTCGAGACCGTGCGCCGGCTGCAGCCCGATGGGCCCGACAGCCGGTCGCTGACCAAGTCGGTCCGGCTTCCGCTGTTCTCGTCGGTCGGGCTGCCGGCCTCGGTGTACGAGGATTCGGACGACATCGAGATCCGCAGCGTCGGCCTGGAAGGCAATCTGCGCCTGTCCGATGCCTGGCGTGTGATGGCCGCGGGTGCCAGACGCGATCATTCCGCGCCGGTGACCGGCCCGTTCGCGCCGGTCAATGGCGGCGATTCCCTGGACGAGACCCGTGCCCAGGTCGGTGTGCGCTATTCCGCCACGCCGGACGTGGCCGTGGATCTGTGGCTGGGGCGTTCGGCGCTGGACGGCGACAACGGCTTCGACGACGACGACACCATCGGCCAGCTGGCCCTGAGCCACCAGGCCAGCGATACCTTCGGGTACGCGCTGTCGGTGGATCGCGATCGTGTCGCGGCCTCGCCGCGTGCGCTTTCGCTCGGCGTGATGCGCACGGGGGCCGCCGCCAACCTGCAATGGCAGCCCAGCCTGCGCGACGCGGTCACCACGCGCCTGGGTTTCGACGACTTCAACGACGGCAACCGCCGCCATACGCTGGACGCCGAATACCGTCGCGCGTTCCATCGCGGCCCGCGCGCCAATCTGGATCTGGGCGCGCAGCTGGAGTGGCAGGGCAATTCCCGCGATACCGGCAACGGCTACTACAGTCCCGACCGTTACGTGCGGCTGGCGCCGATGGCGTCGAGCTACATCAAGCTCTCGGAGGAAGCCGGCTTGTATCTGGCCGCCGCGGTGGGCGTGCAGCGCGACGACACCTTCGACAGCTGGAAGCGCGCCAGCGACGTCAGCGCGGAGCTGACCCTCGGCATCTTCACCCGCTGGCAGCTGGTGGCGCGCGCGGGCTACAGCGAACGGCTCAACGAGTTCGGTCGCTACGAGGGCCGCAACTTCGGCCTGGCCCTGCGCTACCGCTTCTGCGAACTGCGCGCGGATCGCTGCCCATAAGGGCGGCGATCCGGGTACTCAGCGAACGATCGCGTGGTATTGCTGGCTGATCCAGGCCGCCAGCCGGTTGACTTCGCGGTCGTAGCGCCCGCTCCACGCGAGCCAGATCAGTGCAGCCAGCGTCAGCAGGACTACGCCTGACAGCAGCCGTTGCGTAAGGCTGGCGAACCTGATGTGGCCGCCGGCCGGATTGTGGTTCTTCATCGGTGATCCCCCTGTTCCATCCAACAACGCAACGCGGACGCCTGAGCGGCCGTGGCCGGGCTTCAGCGCGGCGCCTCAGCGTTCCGACGGACCACCGGCATAGGCATCGCGCGGGGTGAACAGCTCGGGTTTGATCAGCGAGACGAATGCGCGCGCCTGCGGCGAGAGGAACTTGCCCTTGCGCATCACCACGCCGTAGCTGCGGGCGGGGAAGAAATTCGCCAGCGAACGCGAGACCAGCCGCGCGCGATCGGCCTCGGTCAGGCAGATCGCGGTGACGATGGAGATGCCCATGCCCATGGCGACGTACTGTTTGATCACCTCCCAGCCGCCCACTTCCAGCGCCACGGTGTAGGGCACGCGCGCCTGCTGGAACACCAGGTCGACCATCCGGTAGGTGGTCAGGCGCTGCGGCGGCAGGATCAGGCCATAGGGCGACAGGTCGGACAGTGCGATCTCCGCCTTGTCCGCCAGCGGATGCCCCGGCGGCATGATCAGCATCGGCTCGAAGCGATAGACCGGCAGGTAGTCGAGATCGCTGGGGACGTCGAGCATCGAGCCCACCGCCAGGTCGACCGCATCCGAGCGCAGCAGGTCCAGGCCGCCCGCGCCGGTGACGTTGTGCAGCGACAGGCGTACGTCGGAATGGGCCTGGCGGAAGCGGGCCACGATCTGCGGCAGCAGGTAGAGGATGGTCGAGCTGCCGGCGGCGACATTGAGATCGCCGGCGTCGAGCCCCTGCAGGCGCTCGCGGAACGTGGCCTCCAGCCCGTCCATGCCCTCGACCAGCGGCCGCGCCAGCTCGTACAGGATTTCGCCCTCGCGGGTCAGGGCCAGGCGCCGCCCATTGCGTTCCAGCAGGCGCTGGCCGACCTCGCGTTCCAGCGCCTGCAGCTGCAGGGTCACGGCCGGCTGGCTCAGGTACAGCGCCTCGGCCGCGCGCGAAACCGACCCCAGGCGAGCGACCTGGCAAAACGCCCGCAGCGGCTTGAGGCGGCTCCCCTTGTAGGAAAAACGGGGCTGGGAGGGCGATTTGGCCATGATAACCAATTTATATTTGGCAAATTAATGATATGTATTGATAACTCTGTCTTGTCAAATACTGTCATTGGGGAGGATGGTGCTGCTCCGCAACAATACGGAGCAGCACGGAATGTCGGCAGTCCTGCAAACGCCCGCGCCACAGGTCACCGTCTCGGGAATCGCCCCGTACCAGGCTCCGCTCCTGACCCCGGCCGCGACCGGCTTCCTCGCCGCCCTGCACCAGGCCTTCGACGCCAGGCGGCGCGAGCTGCTGGCCGAGCGCCGTCGCCGGCAGCAGGCGTTCGATGCCGGCGCGCTGCCCGACTTCCGGACCGACACCGCCGCCATCCGCGCCGGCGAGTGGCGGGTGGCCCCGATTCCGGCGGCGCTGCAGGACCGTCGGGTCGAGATCACCGGGCCGGTCGATCCGAAGATGGTCATCAACGCGCTCAACTCCGGCGCCAACTGCTACATGGCCGACTTCGAGGATTCGACCTCGCCGACCTGGGCCAACCTCGTCGCCGGCCAGCAGGCGCTGCGCGAGGCCATCGCCGGAACCCTCACCTTCGCCAGCGAGGCGGGCAAGCCGGCTTCAAACAAGCCGGCTTCAAACAGGCATTACGCGCTGCGCCCGGAGGCCGAGCAGGCGGTGCTGATCGTGCGCCCGCGCGGCTGGCACCTGGACGAGAAGCACGTGCTGGTCGATGGCGAACGCCTGTCCGGCGCGCTGTTCGATGCGGGTCTGTTCTGTTTCCACAATGCGCATGCGCTCGCGGCGAAGGATCGCGGACCGTACTTCTACCTGCCCAAGCTGCAGTCGATGGAAGAGGCGGCGCTGTGGCAGGACGTGCTGGCGCACATCGAAGCGGCGCTGGGGCTGCCGGTCGGGCAGATCAAGGTGACCGTGCTGATCGAGACGCTGCCGGCCGCGTTCGAGATGGACGAGATCCTGCACGCGCTGCGCACGCGGATCGTGGGGCTGAACTGCGGACGCTGGGACTACATCTTTTCCTACCTCAAGACCCTGCGCGCGCACCGCGACCGGGTGCTGCCAGAACGCGGGCAGGTGACGATGACCCAGCCGTTTCTCAAGGCGTACTCGGAACTGCTGGTGCGCACCTGCCACCGTCGCGGCGCGCACGCGATGGGTGGAATGGCCGCGCAGATCCCGATCGCGGGCGACCCGGAAGCGAACGCGGCGGCGCTCGAACGCGTCCGTGCCGACAAGCTGCGCGAAGTCGGTGCGGGTCATGACGGCACCTGGGTCGCGCATCCGGCGCTGATCCCGATCGCGCGCGAGGTGTTCGATGCGCACATGCCGCAACCGAACCAGCACGCGGTGCTGCGCGAGGACGTGTCGGTCACCCGCGACGACCTGCTGCGCCCGTCGCTGGGCACGATCACCCGCGCCGGTTTCGAGAACAACATCGAGGTCTGCGTGCGCTACCTGGCCGCGTGGCTGGCGGGCAACGGCTGCGTCCCGATCCACTGGCTGATGGAGGACGCGGCGACCGCGGAGATCGCGCGCACCCAGCTATGGCAATGGCTCCACCACGGGAGCCTGCAGCTGGACGACGGCACGCCGATCGATGGCGTGCTGCTCGATCGCGCGCTGCTGAACCTGCCTTCGAAGCTGGCCGGCGAGGCGATGCCCGGCGCGGACCAGGTGCCGCAGGCGATCGCCCTACTCGAACGGCTGACCGTGAGCGACACCCTCGAGGACTTCCTCACCCTGCCCGCGTACGACCTCATCGATTGACCGCGCCGCGACACCACTGCCGTCGCGACTGCTCCCAGGCCGCCGCAGCGGCCTTGGAATCGGATGGAGCCGAGTCGTTGTCGCGCCGAAGCGGCGCTCCTACAAACCCATCGCTGTGCCAACCAAGGATTCATGCCATGAAAACCACGCTCCCCACCGCCGAACAGCTGCGCATGGACTGGACCAACAACCCACGCTGGGCCGGCGTTACCCGCAGCTACTCCGCCGAGGAAGTGGTGCGGCTGCGCGGCACGATTGCAGTCGAGCATTCCATCGCCCGCCAGGGCGCGGAAAAGCTGTGGAAGTCGCTGCACGGCGAGACCTTCGTCAACGCGCTCGGCGCGCTCACCGGCAACCAGGCGATGCAGCAGGTCAAGGCCGGATTGAAGGCGATCTATCTCAGCGGCTGGCAGGTCGCCGCCGATGCCAACCTGGCCGGCGAGATGTATCCCGACCAGTCGCTGTATCCGGCCAACTCGGTGCCGCAGGTGGTCAAGCGCATCAACAACACCCTGCTGCGCGCCGACCAGCTCAGCCATGCCGAGGGCGACGACAGCATCGATTACCTGCAGCCGATCGTGGCCGATGCCGAAGCCGGCTTCGGCGGCGTGCTCAACGCCTTCGAACTGATGAAGGCGATGATCGAGGCCGGCGCGGCCGGCGTGCACTTCGAGGACCAGCTCGCCTCGGTCAAGAAGTGCGGACACATGGGCGGCAAGGTGCTGGTGCCCACGCGCGAGGCGATCGAAAAGCTCACGGCCGCGCGCCTGGCCGCCGACGTGATGGGCGTGCCGACCCTGATCGTGGCGCGGACCGACGCCGAGGCCGCCGACCTGCTCACCAGCGACATCGATCCCAACGACCGCACGTTCTGCACCGGCGAACGCACAGTCGAGGGTTTCTACAAGACCCGCAATGGCCTGGACCAGGCGATCTCGCGCGGCCTAGCCTACGCGCCGTACGCCGACCTGGTGTGGTGCGAGACCGGCAAGCCCGACCTCGAGTTCGCCCGCAGGTTCGCCGAGGCCATCCATGCGAAGTACCCCGGCAAGCTGCTGGCCTACAACTGCTCGCCTAGCTTCAACTGGAAGAAGAACCTCGACGACGCGACGATCGCGAAGTTCCAGACCGAGCTCGCTGCGATGGGCTATCGCTTCCAGTTCATCACCCTGGCCGGTTTCCACAGCCTCAACTACGGCATGTTCCACCTGGCGCACGGCTATGCGCGGCGCCAGATGAGCGCGTTCGTCGAACTGCAGGAGGCCGAGTTCGCCGCAGCCGAACGCGGCTTCACCGCGGTCAAGCACCAGCGCGAGGTGGGCACCGGCTACTTCGATGCGGTCACCCAGACGATCCAGGGAGGCAAGTCGTCCACGGTGGCGTTGACCGGTTCGACCGAGGAGGAACAGTTCCAGTCCGAGCGCGTCGCGGCCTGATTGCAGCGGTGCGGGACGCCAGACGCCTGCGCCTGGCGTCCCTCGCCGGTGGACGGAATGCTCAGCGCTTCGGGCCGCCGGTCAGCAGCTGTTCGCCGACGCTGGTGAATTTCAGCCCGACCCGGGTCACCTGATCGTCCTTGAGTTCACGCACCACCATCAGTGCGCGTCCCAATGCAAGCCGGTCGCCGACCTGCGGCGCTTCGTCGAAGCGCTCGTCGAACAGGTCCGCCGCGGTCCGCGCGAGATAGTGCTCGGGGATCCGCAGGCCGTAGAACTTCGCCAGTTCCCCCAGGGGCACGTCGCCCGGCAGCTGGAACATGCCGAACATGTCCCGTTCGGCATCGCTGGCGTCGCGGCCTTCGGCGAACAGCCAGTCCAGGCGCCGCGCCTGCCCGGTCGGAGCGAGGAAGTAGGCGTAGTCCTGCGATGCGAGCGCCCCGACCGTTTCGGGCAACAGGACCTTGCCCTCCCGCACCACCATCGCCAGACGCACGCTGGCCGGCAACGCATGGCCGCGCAGCACGGCGCTGCCGGGCGTGATCCGGTACCCGACCATGTCGTAATCCAGCTGTCCGGGCAGGTCGAGCTGGATCCGGCGCGTATCGGGATCGTTGCGCGGCACCGCGACGCCGAACCAGTGCGCGGCGCGAGCCAGGCTCCAGCCCTGCACGATCAGCGATACCAGCACCACCACGAAGGCGACGTTGAAGAACAGCCATGCATTGGGCAGCTTCGCCAGCAGCGGAATGGATGCCAGGAAGATCCCCACCGCACCGCGCAGACCCACCCACGAAATGAATCCGATTTCGCCGAGGCGATAGCGGAACGGAGCCAGGCATAGCGCGACGACGAGCGGACGCGCCACGAACATCAGGAAAGCCGCCACGCCCAGCGAAGGCCAGAGATAGTCCACCAGGCGGCTGGGCGTTGCGAGCAGGCCCAGCAGCAGGAACATGGTCAGCTGCGCGAACCAGGTCGCGGCGTCCTGCACCGACATCACTTCGCTGCGCGCACGCACCGGCCGGTTGGCGACCACGACGCCGGCCAGATACACGGCGAGATAACCGCTGGCGTAGACCAGGTTGGCGAGCGCGAACACGCTCAGTGCCCCCGCCATCGCCAACCAGGGATGCAGACCCGACGGCAGCGACAGGTGATTGAGCGCGGACACGATCAGGCGCCCGCCGACGTAGCCGAACAGCACGCCGCCCACCAGCGCCCACGCCACCTGGACCACGACCCATCCGACGCCGCCGGCCTGTGTCCCCGCAAGCCAGCCGGTCAGGGCGATGGTCAGGAACACGGCGACCGGATCGTTGGCGCCCGATTCGATCTCCAGCGTGCTGCCGGTCCGTCGCTCCAGGTGCAGGCCGCCCGCGCGCAGCAGGAAGAACACCGCGGCGGCGTCGGTGGAGGCGAGCACGGTGCCGAGCAGCAACGCGCGCAGCGGCGACAGATCGAGCAGGTAGTGCGCTGCCACCGCGGTCAGCGCGGCGGTCAACAGCACGCCCACCGATGCGAGGACCAGCGACGGCGCCACCGCGCCTCTGACCTGACGTGCCTGCGTGCGCAGGCCGCCGTCGAACAGGATCATGGCCAGCGCGAGCGCGCCGACCAGGTAGGTGAGATGCGCATCGTCGTAACGGATGCCGCCCGGGCCGTCCACGCCCAGCAGCAGGCCAAGGACCAGGAATACCAGCAGCAACGGCGCGCCGAACCGGCGCGCCAGCAACGACGAGGCGATGCCGGCGAGGATCAGCAGCGCACCGGCAAGCAGGCGCTGGTCGATGGCGTGCAGACTGTCCAGAGTGGCGGGCGATGCCGTGCGGGGGATCGTTCCATCATAGGCACTGCACGGTTACGGCGTTGCATCCGCGGCGATCGATGCGCCGGTGATGAAGGGCGCTGCCGACCCCGGCGACACGACGAACCCCGCGGGCCGGAACCGCGACGGCGCGAGCAGCTAGGCGGCAAGCCGGCCCGGCCCGCGCTCCAGCCGGCGGTAGCCGATCGCTTCAGTCAGGTGCGCGGTGACGATGGATTCGCTGCCCGCGAGATCGGCGATGGTGCGTGCCACGCGCAGGATTCGGTGCATCGAACGCGCCGACAGCTGCATCGCTTCGACCGCCTGTTCGAGCAGGCGCTGGTCGTGTTCTGACAGGGTGCACGTAAGCATCGTTTCCGCCTGGCCGAGCTGCGCGTTGGCCTTGCCCGCGCGTACGAGCTGCAGGGCGCGTGCCGCTTCGACCCGCGTGCGCACGGTTGCGCTCGATTCCGCCGGCACGCCGCCCGGGCGCAGATCCGCCGGCGGCAGACGCGGCACTTCGATCTGCAGATCGATCCGGTCGAGCAACGGACCGGAAATCCGCGCGCGATAGCGCTGGATCGCTTCGCCGCTGCAGCGGCAGCGGCCGGAGGGGTCGCCGGCCCAGCCGCAGGGGCATGGATTCATGGCGGCCACCAGCTGGAACCGCGCCGGGAACTCGCATTGCCGTGCCGCCCTGGAAATCGTCACCACGCCCGATTCCAGCGGCTCGCGCAGCACCTCCAGCGCGCGACGGTCCCACTCGGGCAATTCGTCCAGGAACAGCACGCCGTGGTGGGCCAGAGAGATCTCGCCCGGACGCGGCAATGCGCCGCCACCGACCAGGGCGACCGCGCTGGCGGTGTGGTGGGGTGCGCGATAGGGACGTTCCAGCCAGCGCGACGGGTCCAGGCCGCGACCGCTGACCGAAGCGATGGCCGCGGCTTCCAGCGCTTCGGCTTCGCCGGCCTGCGGCAGGATGCCGGGCAGGCGCGAGGCAAGGAGTGTCTTGCCGCACCCGGGTGGCCCGATCAGCAGCAGATGGTGATTGCCGGCAGCGGCGATCTCGAGCGCGCGTCGTGCATGCGCCTGGCCACGGACTTCGTCCAGGTCGGGGCCGCGCGGAGTCACCGGTGCGGGCGCGACGGCGTGCGGCAGTGCACGGCTGCCGACGAGCGCGGCACAGACTTCCAGCAGGGTGCGGGCGGTCAGCACCTCGCCGTCGCGCGAGAGCGCGGCTTCGGCACCGTTGGGTGCGGGCACCACCAGCGTACGACCGGCCTTTGCGGCTTCGAGCGCAGCCGGCAAAGCGCCGTCGACAAGGCGCAACTCGCCGGTCAGGCCCAGTTCGCCCACGAACTCGAACCGTGCCAATGCCTCGAGCGGGATCTGCCCGCTCGCGGCCAGCACGCCCAAGGCGATGGGCAGGTCGAAGCGGCCTCCGTCCTTGGGCAGGTCGGCCGGGGCTAGGTTGACGGTGATGACCCGGGCCGGAAATTCGAACTGCGCGCAGACGATCGCAGACCGTACCCGGTCCTTGGCCTCGCGTACCGCCGCCTCGGGCAGGCCGACGATATTCATCCGCGGCAGTCCGCCGGCCAGGTGCACTTCCACCGTGACCGCAGGCGCGCGCACGCCGGCGCGTGCACGGCTGTGCACCAGCGCAAGACCCATGGCGGCGGCGTCAGTGCTGTGGCGGCTGGGCGCCGAGCTGCGCTTCGAGCGCCTCGACCGTGCGCTGCAGTTGCTCGAGCTTCGCGCGCGTGCGCAGCAGCACCGCGCGCTGCACGTCGAATTCCTCGCGCGTGACCAGGTCGAGCTTCGACAGGCCGCCCTGGAGCACGGCCTTGAAGTTCTGCTGCAGTTCCTCGCGTCCTTCGCGCATGCCCGGCGGCACCAGGTTGCTCAGGCGGCGGGCGAGGTCGTCGATATGGCTCAGGTCGATCATGGCGTCATCCTATCGCGGTGGCTTTGGCATAGCCTCGCGTATGCGCCGGGGCCGCGTCCCTCGGGCGATGCCGCGCCGGGGCCTAGGAAAAATCCGAAAATCCCCGACGGTCAGCGTTTATGCTGGCCCGGCGTTCCGGTCCACGCAGGAGACAGACCCATGAAGATGGTCATGGCCATCATCAAGCCGTTCAAGCTCGATGACGTGCGCGAGGCGCTGGCCGAGGCCGGCGTGGCCGGCATCACCGCCACCGAGGTGAAGGGGTTCGGCCGCCAGAAGGGCCATACCGAGCTCTATCGCGGCGCGGAATACGTGGTCGATTTCCTGCCCAAGATCAAGCTGGAGGTCGCGATTACCGACGACCAGGTCGACGCCGTGGTCGAGGCGATCATGAAAACCGCCGGCACCGGCAAGATCGGCGACGGCAAGATCTTCGTCTGGGACCTGGAGCGGGTGGTGCGAATCCGCACGGGGGAGTTGGATGGGGATGCGCTGTGACCGCGCCGATGCTTCGGGTTGAAGGACACGAGTCGGTACCTATCGCGTGGCCGCACTCCAGCCGGGCTCTCCCCTTCGGCGATTGATGTCCACGATCCTGCGATCCGCTGCCCCCGACAAGGCAGCTGCGCGCCGGTACCTCAACGGGCCCGTGTCCGATTTCCTGCTGTTGGGGGGCGGATCGCTGCTGGCGCTGCTCGCGCTTCGCTGGGCGATGGGCGACGCCGCCTGGGCCAGGGCCTGGTCCGCCGGCACCACGCTGGCGCTGGCCCACGTCATCAACAATCCGCACTTCATGCATTCGTACCAACTGTTCTACCGCGAGTTCGGTGCGAAGTTGACCAGCTATCCGCCCGACCTGCGCCTGCGTTACTGGCTTTGCGGCGTGGTGGCGCCGGTGGCCCTGGTTGCCGTCATGGCCTGGGCCGTCGCCGCAAGGCAGCCGCGCGCGCTCGGTCTGATGACCAATCTGATGTTCTTCCTGGTCGGATGGCACTACGTCAAGCAGGGCTACGGCATGGCGGTGGTGGATGCCGCGTTCAAGCAGGCCTGGTTTACCGATGCCGAGAAGCGCGCACTGCTGCGCAACGCCTACGCCGTCTGGTTGCTTTCATGGCTGCTGCTCAATCGCATGCTCGGCGGCGTAGCGAGCAGCTACTGGGGTGTCGAGTACGCGTTCATCGCCATTCCCGCGCCGCTGGCCTGGCTGGCCTGCGTGGTCGCGATCGGCTGCGGCCTGGACTTGGCCTGGCGCCTGCTGCGGAAACAGCGGCGTGGCGACGCCATCGCCTGGAACGGGCTGCTGGCGTACGCGGCCAGCGGCTACGTATGGCTGCTGATCCGCGATCCGGTGCTGGTGCTTTGGGTCCCGCTGTTCCACTCGCTGCAGTACCTGGCGGTGGTCTGGCGCTACGAGCGCAACCGCATTCACGCCATCCATCCGCATGAGATGTTGCCCGAGTTGCGCATGGCGGGCTTTTACGCAATCGGCCTGGGCCTGGGTTACCTCGGCTTCTGGTGGCTGCCGCGCTACCTCAACCGGCACGTTCCCTACGACCACGCGCTGTTCGGAACCGGGCTTTTCCTCTTCCTGTTCTGGATCTTCATCAACGTGCACCACTACTTCCTGGACACCGTGATGTGGCGCAAGGGCAACCCGGATGTGCAGAAGTACCTCTTCGCCCACGCGCGGTAGGCGCGGGCCTTGAGGACGGTCCTTCAGGATTGGCGGGTCAAGAACCGCTCAGCGCCGCCGCCATAAACGGAATCGGCGACGCCGCGCCCTTGTGGATGTCGGCGGTGTAGTACTTGGTCTCGAACACCTTGTTGCGCGAGTCGTCCTCGCGGAATCCGAAACCCGCGTCGGCGGCTTTCTTCGCCATCGTGCAGCTCCACCACCCGGTCGGGTAGCAGGGCTGCGGAAACGGGATGGTCTGGAAACTGGCGAAGCCAGCCTTGCCCATTTCCGCGCGCATGGCCTTGATCAGTTCCAGTTGCATCAATGGCGATTCGGACTGCTGCACCAGGATGCCGTCGTCCTTCAGCGCGCGATGACAGCTGGCGAAGAACGCGGCGTTGAACAGGCCCTCGGCGGGGCCGACCGGGTCGGTGGAATCCACGATCACCACGTCCACGCTGCCCGGTTCGCAGTTGGCCATGTAGGCGATGCCATCGTCGAACAGCAGTTCCGCGCGCGGGTCGCCGTTGGATTCGCACAGCTCGGGAAAATATTTCTCCGCCATGCGCGTGACCTGCTCGTCGATGTCGCACTGGGTGGCGCCGCGCACGCCCGGATGCTTGAGCACCTCGCGCAGGGTGCCGCAGTCGCCGCCGCCGATGATCACCACGCGCTGCGGGTCGGCGTGGGTGAACAGTGCCGGATGCGCGATCATCTCGTGGTACAGGAAGTTGTCGCGCGCGGTCAGCATCATCGCGCCGTCGATCAGCATGAGGTTGCCCCAGTCGGTAGAGCCGAAGATCTCGATCTTCTGGAACGGGGATTGCACCTGGTCGAGCTTGCCGGTGATGCGGAAACCGATCGCCGAGCCGGTGGGTTCGAAGGGTTCGTAGTGCCAGCGTGGTTCGGTCATCGGTCGGCCTGTGAGGATGCGCCTGGGCGTGCGATGAATGCCAGCGCCGGAGCGGGATGCGGATTGTAGCGAAGCGCGGTTGCGAACCCGTTGCATGAACGCCGGCCGCGACGACGCATCGCACGCTCTACAATGTCCACCTGTTCGCCCCGGATCCGCCCATGACTGCCTGGTCGATCGACCACGCCCGCAAGACCTATTCGATCCCGCACTGGGCCGAGGGCTATTTCGACGTGGACGAGGCCGGCCGCATCGTCGTGCGGCCCAAGGGCGCGGAGGGGCCGTCCATCATCCTGGCCGACGCGGTAGACACGTCGCTGGCGCAGGGCGGCAACCTGCCGGTGCTGGTGCGCTTTCCCGACATCCTCGGCGATCGCCTGCGCAAGCTGCAGGCGGCCTTCGCCCAGGCGCAATCAGAATGGGATTACCCGGGCGGCTACACTGCCGTGTACCCGATCAAGGTCAACCAGCACGCGGGCGTCGCCGGCACGCTGGCCTCGCACCATGGCGACGGCTTCGGCCTGGAAGCGGGCAGCAAGCCGGAACTGATGGCGGTGCTGGCACTGTCGCGGCCGGGCGGGCTGATCGTGTGCAACGGTTACAAGGACCGCGAATACATCCGCCTTGCGCTGATCGGCCGCAAGCTCGGCATGCAGACCTTCATCGTGATCGAGAAGCCTTCGGAACTGCCGCTGGTGATGGAAGAGGCCAAGGCGCTGGGGGTGACCCCAGGGCTCGGCGTGCGCATGCGCCTGGCCTCACTGGGCGCCGGCAAGTGGCAGAACAGCGGTGGCGACAAGGCCAAGTTCGGGCTCAGTCCGCGTCAGTTGCTCGATCTGTGGAAGCAGCTGCGCGATGCGGGCATGAGCGACACGCTGGGCCTGCTCCACTTCCACATGGGTTCGCAGATCTCCAACGTGCGCGATATCGCCAACGGCATGCGCGAGGCGACGCGCTACTTCGTGGAACTGTCCAAGCTGGGCGCGAACATTACCCATATGGACGTCGGCGGCGGCCTGGGCATCGATTACGAAGGCACGCGCTCACGCAGCTTCTGTTCGATCAACTACGGTTTGCAGCAGTATGCGAACAGCATCATCCAGCCGCTGGCCGAGGCCTGCGAGGCCAATGGCATCACCCCGCCGCGGCTGGTGACCGAATGCGGTCGTGCGATGACTGCGCACCACGCCGTGCTGGTCACCAACGTCTCGGAAGTGGAGGAGGCGCCGGAAGGGCGGGTTCCACCGGCGCACGACGACGAGCCCACGCCGATCCGCCATCTGCGCGAGATCCATGGCGAGCTCGACGCGCGTCCGGCGGTGGAGCTGTTCCATGAAGCCGCGCAGGCGCATGCCGAAGGCCTGTCGCTGTACGCCCTGGGCCAGCTGGACCTGGTGCACCGCGCGCGCATCGACGATCTGTTCTACGCGATCGCCCATGCAGTGCGCGCGCGGCTGACCTACGACGAGAAGAGCCATCGCGACCTGCTCGACGAGCTCAACGAACGCCTGGTGGACAAGTACTTCGTCAACTTCAGCGTGTTCGAATCGATGCCGGACGTGTGGGCGATCGACCAAGTGTTCCCGATTGTGCCGATCGATCGCCTGGGCGAGCAGCCCGAGCGCCGCGGGATCATCGCCGACCTGACCTGCGATTCCGACGGCAAGATCGATACCTACGTCGAGAACGAGGACCTGGACAGCTCGCTGCCGCTGCATGCGCTGCGCAAGGGCGAGAGCTACCGGCTCGGTTTCTTCCTGGTCGGCGCCTACCAGGAGATCCTGGGCGACATCCACAACCTGTTCGGCGACACCGATGCGATCGAGGTGAAGGTGGACGGCGAAGGCTATGCGATCAGCCAGCAGCGCCGCGGCGACACCACCGACGTGATGCTCGACTACGTGGGCTACAAGCTCGACGACCTGCGCCGGATCTACCGGGCCAAGGTCGGCGCCGCCGATCTGACCAAGGCCGAGGCGCAGCGGCTCAACGAGGCGCTGGAGAACGGCCTGACCGCGTACACCTATCTCGACGATTCGCCGATCGCGTAATCCGTTCCACCCTTCCCGATTTCCTGATCGCGCGCACGGCGCACAAGGACGTAGCCATGCGGATGCCCGGCCTGGACCTTTTGCGCGCCATCGCCATCGTCTGGGTCATGCTGTTCCATTCCTTCCTGGTCGGCGGGCTCGGCCCGGACTGGGCGTGGCTGTCGCGCTACGGCTGGATGGGGGTGGACCTGTTCTTCGTGCTGAGCGGGTTCCTGATCGGTGGACAGGTGCTGGCACCGCTGGCGCGCAGCGAACGCCTGGCGTTCGGTGATTTCTATCTGCGCCGTGCGTTCCGCATCCTTCCGGCGTTCTTGGCGGTGCTGGCGATCTATCTGCTGTGGCCCGGGTTCCACGAGGCGCCTGGGATGGAACCATGGTGGAAGTTCGCCACGTTCACCATGAACCTGTCGATCGACTACGGCCGCAACGCCGCGTTCTCGCATGCGTGGTCGCTGTGCGTGGAGGAACACTTCTACCTGCTGTTTCCGCTGCTGGCGTGGGCGCTGATGCGCAAGCCGACGGGCTGGCGGTTCGTGACGCTGGGGGTGTTGCTGGTGCTCGGTGGCATTCTCCTGCGCAGCGCGATCTGGCTGCATTTCACCGAAGCGGATCCGGACCGCAACTGGTTCGTCGAGGAACTCTATTACCCGACCTGGTGCCGGCTGGACGGTCTGCTGGCTGGCGTGGCGCTGGCGGCGCTGCGCCAGTTCCGACCGGCATTGTGGGAGCGGGGTCAGGCGCACGCGAACGGCGTGCTGGTGTTGGGACTGGGAGTGCTGGCCCTGGCGATCTGGCTGTTCCGCGACCGTGTCGGCCTGCTCGGCAACAGCGTCGGCTGGCCGGTGCTGGCGCTGGGCCTGGCACTGCTGGTGTTCGCAGGCGCCGAGCGCCGCAGCCTGATCGGGCGCTGGCGGGTGCCGGGCGCTGCGTGGCTGGCCGCGGTGTCCTACAGCCTGTACCTGATGCACAAGCAGATGTACCACCTGCTCGAATCGGCCTACGGCCCGCAGTTGCAGGACAAGGGCGTGCTCGCGTTCGTGGCCTATGGCGTGGCGGCGCTGGCCGGCGGCGCGCTGCTGCACTACGCGGTGGAACGGCCATTCCTGCGGCTGCGCGAACGATGGCACAGGCGCAACCTCGGTCCGGCCGGAGTGCCCCAGCAGGCCTGAGCCAGCGCGCAAGCGCGCCGACCACAGTGGCTGGTCAATGAGAATGATTTGCAAATAGGAATTGATCGCAATAGCATGATGCGCCCAGTGAGTGCACGCATCGCATGTCCCGATCGTCCCGTTCGCGTTTCGGCGCAAGGTCCAACGTCCGTCATTCGCTGCTGCTCGCTGCATTGCTGCCACCGGCGCTCGCCGCGCAGGAGCCGGTCGAAGGCCAGGCCCGCGACCTCGACCGGATCACGGTGGTCGCGGAGAAGACCCAGGTCGCGACCAAGACCGATACCGAACTGGACGAGATTCCACAGGCGGTGAGCGTGGTTTCGGGCGAACTGGCCAGGTCGCGTGGCGCCGACACCCTGCAGGATGCATTGCGTTACACCGCGGGCGTCACCGCCGAACCCTACGGCCTGGATCCGCGCGCCGACGGCTTCTTCGTGCGTGGACTGGATGCGCAGCAGACTCTCGATGGCTTCCGTCGGCTGTACAACTACAGTCCGATGCCGCGGGTGGACGTGTACGCGATCGACCGGGTAGAGGTGCTGCGCGGGCCGGCCTCGGTGCTGTACGGGCAGGGCACGACCGGCGGCCTGGTGAATGCGGTGAGCAAGCGGCCGAGCCTGCGCGACGCTGCGGAGATGTCCGTGCGCTTCGGCAGCTTCGACCATGCCGAAGTGCGCATGGACATGACCGGATCCCTGAATGCCAGCGACACCGTGGCCGCGCGGCTGGTCACGGTCGCGCGCGATGCCGAGCTGCCCACCCACGACCTGCCGAACAACCGGCTGCTGGTGGCACCTTCGCTGACCTGGTTCCTCGGCGATGCCACGCGCATCACATGGCTGGGCCAGTTCCAGCGCGACGATTCCGCCTCGGCCCAGCAGTTCCTGCCGTACGCGGCGGTGAAGGGGCTGCGCGGCGAAAAGCTCGACGACGTGCGCCTGCGCATCGGCGATCCGCGCCACGACCGGCTCGACGCGCGCCAGAACACCAATACGTTGCTGCTGGAACATGACTTCGCCGAACGCTGGTCGCTGTCGGTGAAGGCGCGCGACAGCCATGCGCGCACCGATTTCGCCCAGATCTATGTCGACAGCTTCAGCAATCCGTTCGATCCGTTCGTGCCCGGCGCGCCGGGCAGAACCGTGAACCGCCTGTTCTACGGGGTCACGCCGGTGATGCGCAGCCAGCAGGCCGATGCCGGGCTGCAAGGTGTGTTTGCGACCGGCGCGGTCGAGCACGCGCTGCTGTTCGGCGTGGACTATGCGCGTTTCCGCCAGCGCAGCCGCAGCGCGTGGGGCTACATCACGCCGATCGACCTGGACGATCCGGTCTCGGCAGGCATCGTCGAACCGGAATACTTCGACGAGCCCGACCAGCGCGCGCGCCAACTCGGCGTCTATGCGCAGGACCAGATGCGCCTCGGCGACCGGTTGACCTGGGTGGTCGGTGGCCGCCACGACAAGGTGAATGTCGAAACCGAAGGCGCGCCCGAAATGCGGTTGAGCGAAACCACCTGGCGCACCGGGCTGGTGTACGAAATCGCGCCTGGAATCTCGCCGTACGCCAACTACAGCGAATCGTTCACCCCGGTGCAGGGCGTGGACTTCTACGGCGACCCGTTCGAACCGCTGCGCGGCGACCAGGTCGAAGCCGGAGTGAAGTGGATGCCTTCGCGACAATTCGCGCTGACCGTGGCCGCCTTCCGCATGGAAGAGCAGAACCGCCTGACCAACGATCCGGAGAACATCAGCAACACCATCCAGACCGGGCGCGTGCGTTCGCAGGGTGGCGAGATCGAGGCGCTGTACAGCGGCGGCGACGGCTGGACCGTGACCGGCGCGGCCAGCTTCACCGACGTCGAGGTGCTCGAGAGCAGCTTCGACTACGAGGAAGGGCGCCAGCTCAACGACGTGCCGCGCCGGCTCGCTTCGCTGTGGGTCGACAAGCGGATCGGCCTTGGCGCAGGCGTGCTGTCGCTGGGCGCGGGCGCGCGCCATGTCGGCAGCACCACGTCGTATGGCGAGAACGTCACCATCCAGTCGCCCGACTACACCCTGTTCGACCTGCGCGCCGAGTACGCGCAGGGGCCGTACTTCGTGCGCTTGAACGTGAACAACGTCGCCGACCGTCAGGTGTTCGCGCCCTGCCGTGCGCTTGGCGACTGCTTCACGGGCATGCCGCGCACGGTCATGGCCGAGTTCGGGTTGCGCTACTAGGTCCGGATCACGGAGGCATCGGATGAAACGCAATACCTTGCGCGCGTGGTTCCAGGTGCATCGCTGGAGCAGCCTGGTGTGCACGCTGTTCCTGCTGCTGCTGTGCGTGACCGGGTTGCCGTTGATCTTCTGGCACGAGATCGCGCACCTGACCGGAGGCGAACCCGAGCTGCCGGCCGCGAGCGCGAACGCAACGCCGGTGAGCGTGGACACGCTGGTGTCGCGCGCGCTGCGGGCGCGCCCCGGCGACGTGCCGCTGTTCGTGAGCTGGGAGGAGGACGAGCCGCGCGTCACCTACGTCACCACCGGCCCGCGCCCGGACGCGAGCAACGACGAGATGCACGTGTCCACCTTCGACGCGCTGACCGGCGCGGCGATCCCGGCGCCGCAGTTCAACGAAGGCATCATGTGGGTGTTCTATCGCCTGCACACCGACCTGTACGCGGGCCTGCCCGGACTGCTGTTCATGGGTCTGATGGGCCTGCTGCTGGTGCTGGCGGTCGTCTCGGGCGTGGTCCTGTATGCGCCCTACATGCGCAAGCTGCCGTTCGGCGTGCTGCGTGGCGGCCAGCGTCGGCTCGCGTGGCTGGACTGGCACAACCTCACCGGCATCGTCACCCTGGCCTGGCTCTCGGTGGTGGGTCTGACCGGGGTCATCAACACGCTGGAGCAGCCGCTGGTGGGCCTGTGGCAGCAGCGCCACGTGGCGCAGGTGCTGCAGGAGCCGCCCGGAGTCGCAGCGCCGCGGCGCCCTGCGGCTTCGCTGCAGGCGGCGATCGAAGCGGCGCATGCGCGCCATCCCGATGCGATTCCCTCCTGGGTGGGTTTTCCGGGCACCGGATACAGCGGCAGCCAGCATTACGGCGTATTCCTGCGCGGCGACACGCCGCTGAGGGCGCGGCTGGTGACGCCGGTGTTTGCCCATGCCACCACCGGAAAGCTCGCCGGCAGCGTGACCCAGCCGGTGTGGATGCAGGCGCTGCTGCTCTCGCAGCCGCTGCACTTCGGCGATTACGCCGGATTGCCGCTGAAAATCCTGTGGGCGCTGCTCGATCTGGTGGCGATCGTGGTGCTGGTCAGCGGCCTGGTGCTGTTCGTCCGACGGGGCTCGCGCGCGCAGATCGAAGCGCGGATCGATGCGCGCATGGAGATGGCGCGATGAACCTGCGGCAATCCACCTGGACCTTGCCGGTGCTGATCGCGCTGGCGTCGCTGATCGGGCTGGTGGTCGGGCTGGTGGGGGACGGCGTGTTCGATGCGCTGGGCTGGATCGGGCTGTTGTCGGTGCTGCTGGCGATCGGCTGGGCCTGGAAGCGACGCGAGGCGATCAGGACCTGAGACGCGGTGCGGTGGAAGCGGCCCTGGCCGCGAATGCCTTTGGCTTTGCCGGTTGCAGCAGCATCAAGGGCAATCGCGGCCAAGGCCGCTCCCACAGGCCGCTTCACACGCCGCTCCTGTCGCGGGTCATTGCCCGCGATGGATCTGGAATCCCGCAAACGACTGGCTTACCGGCATCACTTCCAGCCGGTTGATGTTGAGGTGCGGCGGCAGGGTGGCGACCCACCAGATCGCATCGGCGATGTCGGTGTCGGTGATCGGCTGCGCGCCTGCGTACAGCTGGTCGGAAGCCGACTGGTTGCCGCTGGTGCGGACCAGGGTGAATTCGGTTTCGGCCAGACCCGGTTCGATGGATGTCACGCGCACGCCGGTGCCGTGCAGGTCGCTGCGCAGGCCGAGCGAGAACTGGCTCACGAACGCCTTGGTGCCGCCGTAGACGTTGCCGCCGGTGTAGGGGTAGGTCGCGGCGATCGAACTGATGTTGACGATCGCACCGCGGCGTTCGATCAGGCCCGGGAGCAGGGCGTGGGTCAGCGCGACCAGGGCGGTGATATTGGTGTCGATCATCTGCCGCCATTGGCCCAGGTCGGCGCTTTGCGCCGGCGCGGTGCCCAGGGCAAGGCCTGCGTTGTTGACCAGCAGGTCGATACCCTGGAGCGCTTCGGGAAGGGTGGCGAGCGCCGCCTGCATGGCATCGGCGTCGCGGATGTCGAACGCCAGCGTGTGCACGCGCTCGCCGAGCGAGTCCCGCAGGGTCTGCAGCCGCTCGGCGCGACGTCCGGTGGCGATGACGGTCCACCCTTGCGCGGCGAACCGCTGTGCGGTGGCACGGCCGAAGCCGGACGTGGCGCCGGTGATCAGGGCGGTCTTGGGCATGACAGGCGATGCGCTGTGGACGGCGGGCAAGCGTAGCAATTCGCGCGATCCGGCCGCACTTCCCGATCGCGGCCGCTACAACCGGATGAAGAATGTCGCGCTGGAGATCAGGACTTCTTCGCGGGCGGTTTCGCTGCCGCTGAGCCCTTGCCGGCCTTCTTTGCCGGCTTCTCCGCCGCCGCGGACGCAGCGGCCTTGCGCTTGCGGCCGGTGGACGATTTGCCCGCGGTGCGCGACTTCGATGCCCGATGCTTTTCCAGCATGTCCTCGGCCAGGACGATGTCCTCGGACAGGATCCCGGCGGCCTTGGCGATCGCGATCCGCGCCTCGGCCTTGTTCTCGTCGGGATTGGCCAGCAGCAGCTCACGGATCGCCTCGCGTACCGCGGCTTCCGCGTTGCGCTTGAGCTTGACGTCGTTGCTCTGGCGGAACAGCGCCATCAGCGCATCGACGACAGGCTTGATCAGGGCGGCTTCGATGGCCATGGCGGTGCTTCCTCTACAGGGAAGACAGTGTGCGGGATCGGCTTCTCACAGGCAGCGACGGGAGGCGTTCCGGCATCGGCTCGGGAGCGCGCAGGCCCGCCGGTGGAGGCGTGCCCGCATCCGGCTCCCGCTCGACTACTTCGCCTTGATCGCCAGCGCCGGCAGGCCGCCACTGGCGAGCTTGCCCTTGGCGCTGGCCAGCTCGGACGCAGTGCCGTAGGGGCCCATGCGTACGCGGTAGACGGTCTTGCCGTTGATCTGCGCCGATTCGACCCGGGCATTGAGCCCGAGCAGGGCGATCTTGGCTTTCACTGCCTCCGCATCGCCCGAGGCGCCGAAGGCCCCGGCCTGCAGCACGTAGGGCGTGTCGGTGCCCGTGGCGACGGCCGCAGCTGGGGTGGTTGCTCCAGCGGCGGCGACCGCTGTGGCCGGGGCCTGCGATTCGGCCAGCGGCTGTGGCTGGGGCGCGTTGCCCGGGGGCTGCGCCGCAGCGGCTTGTTGCTGCGCGAGGCGCTGTTGCTCCCGCTGCGCGCGCTCCTGCTCCTCCCGCGCCGCGGCCGCGAGCTGGGCGTCGGTCATGGCGACTTCCTCGCCCGGTAGCAGGTCGTAGAAATCGTAATCGGGCTGTTCGGGCGCATCGGTCTTCGCGCCCGGGCTGCCCGGGGGGTCTTCGGTTCCGGTGCCTGCGACGTCCGCCTCGTCGGCTGCGTCCGAGCCCACCGGCTGCGCATCCGGGTTGGCGCGCGGCCGGAAGAATCCATCCTCGCCATTGCCCTTGAGGAATCGCGGCGCGGCCAGGATCACCCCCACCGTCAGCACGATGCCCAGCACCATCCATGCCCAGCCGGGCAGCGAGCCGCTGCCGCTGCCGGTGTTGCGCCGCGCCTGGGATCTGCCCCGTCTTGCTGCCACTTACATCGCCTCCGGCGCTTCGACGCCAATCAGTTCCAGTCCATTCTTCAGTACCTGGCGTGTGGCCGACGCGAGGACCAGGCGCGCATCGCGCAGGTTGGCATCGTCCACGAGGAACTGGTGGTCGTTGTAGTACGACTGGAAGTCCTGCGCCAGCTCCAGCAGATAGGCCGTGATCAGGTGCGGTTCCAGATCCGCGCCCGCGGCGGCCACGACCTCGGGCCAGCGCGACAGGTCGGTGAGCAGGTCGCGGGTGGCGCGGTTGTCCAGGTCGAGTGCCTGCGCCAGGCCATTCTCGCGGCCGAAGGACAGCCCACGCTCGGCCAGCTGGCGGAACACTCCGCAAATGCGCGCGTGCGAGAGCTGGACGTAATACACGGGATTGTCGAGCGATTGGCTGCGCGCCAGGTCGATGTCGAAGGTGAGCTGCGAATCGGGTTTGCGTGCGAGCAGGAACCAGCGGGTCGCATCGCGGCCGGCTTCCTCGATCAGGTCGCGCAGGGTCAGGTAGCTGCCGGCGCGCTTGGAGAGCTTCACTTCCTCGCCGCCACGCATCACGGTGACCATCTGGTGCAGCACATAGTCCGGGTAGCCGGGCGGGATGCCGGCGTCGAGCGCCTGCAGCCCGGCTTTCACGCGCATCAGTGAGCCGTGGTGATCGGCGCCCAGTTCGGTGATCGCGCGCTCGTAGCCGCGCTGCCATTTGCTGCGGTGGTAGGCGATGTCCGGCACGAAATAGGTGTATGTGCCATCCGACTTGCGCATCACCCGATCCTTGTCGTCGCCGAAGTCGGTGGTGCGCAGCCACAGCGCGCCGCCTTCCTCGTAGGTGTGGCCGTGGGCGACGAGCTCGCGCACGGTTTCCTCCACCTTGCCGTCGGCGTAGAGCGAGGATTCCAGGAAATACACGTCGAAGGACACGCCGAACGCGGCCAGGTCGGCATTCTGCTCGCGGCGCAGCCAGGCCACGGCGAACCTGCGGATGGCATCGAAGTCGTCGGCGTCGTGCTTGCCGGTGACGACATGACCCTCAATGTCGACGCTGTCGCCGCGCAGGTAGGCGGTGGCGACCTCGGCGATGTAGTCGCCGTTGTAGGCATCTGCCGGCCAGTCCGCATCTCCGGGTTTCGCGCCGCGCGCGCGCGCCTGGACCGAACGCGCGAGGTTCTCGATCTGCACGCCGGCATCGTTGTAGTAGAACTCGCGCACCACCTCCCAGCCGTTGGCGGCGAGCACGCGCGCGATGCAGTCGCCGATCACCGCCGCGCGGCCGTGGCCGACATGCAGGGGGCCGGTGGGATTGGCCGACACGTACTCGACGCCCGCGCGCCGGCCCTGCCCGGACTCGTTGCGCCCATAGGCGCAGCCGCGCACGCAGATCTCGTGCAGCTGTTCCTGCCAGGCCTGCGGCGCCATGCGGAAGTTGAGAAAGCCGGGGCCGGCGATCTCGACCTTCGCGACATCCTCGCTCGCCGGCAGCGCGTCGATCAGGGCCTGCGCCAGCACGCGGGGATTGGGCTTTGCGCCGTCACGTGCGGCATGCTTGACCAGCAACATCGCCGCATTGGTCGAGAAATCGCCGTGGCTGCGATCCTTCGGCCGTTCAACGATGAAGTCGGGCACGTCGATGTCGGCCGGCAGCGTGCCGTTGGCCTGCAAGGCAGCGACGGCCTGCTCCAGCAGGGCGCGGAGTTGGGGTTTCACTGGGGAAGCAAGGGTTTTCGGCTGATTGCGCATTGTACGTGGCGGCAGCAGGCACTGCTTGCCGTCATGCGCGTTGCCGCAGGTTGGTGCTGCACTGCCGCTATGGCCGCTGCCTGCTCATAGCCAACCCCGACCCGCCATCGACACCGGCGTACCGTCGCCGATCACGAAGTGGTCGAGCAGGCGTACATCCACCAGCGCCAGGGATTGCTTGAGTCGTGCGGTGACCGCGCGGTCGGCGGCGCTGGGTTCGGCGCTGCCGCTGGGATGGTTATGGCCCACGATCACTGCCGCGGCGTTGTGGGCCAGGGCGCGTCGCACCACTTCGCGCGGATGCACCTCGGCACCGTCGATGGTGCCGGTGAACAGCTCCTCGAATGCGAGCGCGCGATGGCGGCTGTCCAGGAACAGCGCCGCGAAGACTTCCTGCGGATGGCCGCGCAGGCGCTGGGCGAAGTAGCGCCCGGCGGCGGCCGGGTCGGAGAGCGCTTCCCCGCGCTCCAGGCCGGCGGCCAGATAGCGGCTGCACAGCTCCAGCGCCGCCGACAGCCGGCAGGCACGGGCCGGACCGAGGCCGGGTAGCCCGATGAGCTCGTCCGGGCTGCGTTCGAGCAGGCTACGTAGAGGCCCGTGGCTGGACAGCAGGCCGCGTGCGGTGGCGACGGCGTCCTCGCCGCGCAGGCCCGAGCCCAGGAAGATCGCCAGCAGTTCCGCGTCCGAGAGCGTACCGGCGCCGCGCGCGAGCAGTTTTTCGCGCGGGCGTTCGCCGCAGGGCCAGTCGCGGATATGCATGGTGGCGGTCAGCCTGGGGTTGGAAAGTGGGGGCGCGACGCCGCGGGAAGCCGGAGATTGCTGTGAGTGCAAGTTGCATTCCCGCAGCGCCGTGCCTGTCGATACCTTAGCCAGTGCCGCCGGCTCGCACGATCGGGCGAAGTCCGGTCATCGGGTAAGCTAGTTCCGATTCGTGACTAGGAATTTTCCGAGCGCGTCATGACGATCCGTGGACAGCGCGTGCTGCTGTGCGTGTGCGGCGGCATCGCCGCCTACAAGGCGGCCGATCTGGTGCGCCGGCTGCGCGAGGCCGGCGCACAGGTGCAGGTCGCCATGACCGAGAACGCGCAGCGCTTCGTCGGCGCGCAGACCTTCCAGGCGCTGTCGGGTCATCCGGTGCGCTCGTCCTTATGGGACGCGCAGGCCGAAGCGGCTATGGGCCATCTGGAACTCGCGCGCTGGGCGGAGAAGGTAGTCGTCGCGCCGGCAACGGCCAACATGCTGGCGAAGCTGGCGCACGGCTTCGCCGACGATCTGGTCAGCACCCTGTGCCTGGCCACGGAGGCGCCGATCCTGATCGCGCCGGCGATGAACCACCGCATGTGGCGGCATCCGGCGACCCAGGCCAACCTGCAGACCCTGCACGCACACGGGGTGCGCAGCGTCGGTCCGAACGACGGTCCGCTGGCCGAAGGCGAGTCCGGTCCCGGGCGCATGGCCGAGCCCGCCGAGATCGTGGCTGCCCTGGATGCCGGATGAAGGGTTCGCAGCGCCAGGGAAGCTGCGCATGAGCACGTCGCTGGCCGGGCTGCGCATCGTCGTCAGCGCGGGGCCCACGTACGAGGACATCGACCCGGTGCGGTTCATCGGCAACCGCAGCAGCGGCAAGATGGGTTTCGCCATCGCCGCCGCCGCCGCGCAGCGCGGCGCGCAGGTGCGGCTGATCGCTGGCCCAGTGCATCAGCCCACACCGCGCGACGTGCAACGCACCGACGTGCGCAGCGCCGCGCAGATGCACGCAGCCGTGCTGTCCGCGTTGCCTGCCGATGTCTACATCGGCGCAGCGGCGGTAGCCGACTTCACCCCGCGCAGCTTCGCCGGCAGCAAGATCAAGAAGCAGCCCGGCGAGGAGGGATTGACCCTGCAACTGGTCCGCACCCGCGACATCCTGGCCGACGTGGCGGCGCATCCGCAGCGGCCGCGCCTGGTGCTGGGCTTCGCCGCCGAGACCGATGAGGTCGAGCGCTACGCGCGCGGCAAGCTCGAACGCAAGCGCGTCGACCTGATCGCCGCCAACCGGGTGGGGGTGGAGGGCTCGGGCTTCGAGAGCGACGACAACGCGCTGCAGCTGTTCTGGCCAGGGGGCGAACGTGCGCTCGGCCCGGCCAGCAAGCAGGTCCTGGCCGATGCCCTGCTAGACCTGATCGGCGAGCGGCTGGCCGCAATGACGCCCCTGGCTTCCCCTCGAACGGACCAAACGTGAATCTGGCCCACCACCACACCCTGGAAGTGAAGCTGCTCGATTCCCGCTTTGGCGGTGAATGGCCGCTGCCTGCCTACGCCACCCAGGCCAGCGCCGGCCTGGACCTGCGTGCCGCGCTGGACGAGCCCCTCACCCTGATGCCGGGTGACGCAGCCCTGATTCCATCGGGGCTGGCGATCCACCTGGCCGATCCGCAGCTGTGCGCGGTGATCCTGCCGCGCTCCGGGCTGGGGCATAAGCACGGGATCGTGCTGGGCAACGGCACCGGGCTGATCGATGCCGACTACCAGGGCCCCTTGCTGATCAGCACCTGGAACCGCGGGCGCGAGCCGTTCACCGTCGCGCCCGGCGACCGGATCGCGCAGCTGGTGGTGCTGCCGATCGTGCGGGCCGCATTGCAGGTGGTGGATACTTTCGCAGACAGCGCGCGCGGAGCCGGCGGTTTCGGCCATACCGGGCTGCGCTGAATCCCGCAGTGCACGGACACCCATGACATGAGTCAGACACCGACGCGGCAACTCTCCGCTGCCCAGCTGCGGCCCGCGCTGCCGATCGCGGCGGCGGTCCTGGGTCTGCTGGCACTGTGGATGGCCTGGAGCGGCTGGCGCCAGTGGCAAGGGGAGCAGGCGCGGCAGCAGGTGCAGGCTGCGCGCGACCAGATGGTCCAGGACACCGCACGCGCGTTGAAGGCCGAAACCGACCGGCTGGCTCGTCAGCTGGCCGCCCCCGCCACCCGGTCGGCCCTCGCCGCCGGCGACCTGGCCGGTGCCGCCGCGGCGATCCGGCGCGATTGGCCCGACGCCGGACAGGTCGACGTGCTGCCTGCCGGGCTGGATGAGGCCTACGCGCAGCTGCCCAAATCCGGATTCGGCCGGATTGCCGTGGCCGAGGCGGCGCTGGCGGCGGATGCGCCGGTCGCGCGCATGGCCAAGGAGGCTGGCGGCGCGCGCTTGCTGGTGGCGGCACCGGCGAGCGCCCCGGGACGGCCGGATGCGGTCGCGATCGTGCATCTGCCCGCCACGCGTGTAGCGCGTGCGTTCGAAACGGTCGATGTCGGCAGCGACGGCTACCTGGCGCTGCGACAGGGCGACTTCAGCGTGGTGGAACGCGGCGACCGGGCACTGGCCGGTGCCGCCGAGGCGCTGGCCACGGCGATCCCGGGAACCGAGCTGCGGGTGTCCGCGGGCGCCCCCGCGACCCCGGGTGCCGCATTCGGCATGGGTGCGATGTCCGCCCTGGTGGGTGCAGGCGTGCTGGCAGTCATGGCCCTGCTGGCGCTGGTCGGGTGGAAACGTGGCCCGCGGCGCACGCCGGAAGCAGCCGCCCACACCGAGCCGACCCTGGTGCAGGCGCTGCAGCAGGCGCCGGCGCCGACGTCTGATGCAGCAGCGCCTGTTCCGATCGTTTCCAAGGAGTCGACAACAGTGGAAGACAGCAAGCCCGCCGCCGTATCGATCGATCCCGGCATCTTTCGCGCCTACGACATCCGCGGGGTGATCGGTCAGAGCCTGGACGCCGGCGTGGCCGAGCACATCGGCCAGGCGGTGGGTTCGCTCATGCGCGACAGGGACCTGCCCGACATCGTGGTCGGCCGCGACGGCCGCCTATCGGGTCCCGACATGGTCGCCGGGTTGATCGCAGGCCTGCGCAAGGCCGGGCGCAACGTGATCGACATCGGCCTGGCGCCGACCCCGTTGGTGTACTTCGGCAGCTTTTTCCTGCGCACCGGCTGTTGCATCGCGGTCACCGGCAGCCACAATCCGCCCGACTACAACGGGTTCAAGATCGTGGTCGGCGGCGACACACTGTCGGGCGATGCGATCACCGACCTGTACGACCGGATCGCCGGCGGTCGCCTGCACAACGCGGCCGAGCCGGGCAGCGTGTCGCAGCGCCGGATCGACGACGATTACCTGGAGCGCATCGCCCACGACGTGCAGCTGCAGCGCCCGTTGAAGGTGGTGGTCGATGCCGGCAACGGCGTGGCCGGCGAACTCGGCCCGCGCGTGCTCCGCGCGATCGGTGCGGACGTGGTGCCGCTGTACTGCGAGGTGGACGGTACCTTCCCCAACCACCATCCCGACCCCAGCGAGCCGCACAACCTCGAGGACCTCATCGCTACGGTGCAGCGCGAAGGCGCAGACCTCGGCCTGGCCTTCGACGGCGACGGGGACCGCCTGGGCGTGGTGACGCGCGAAGGCGTGAACATCTTCCCCGACCGCCTGCTGATGCTGTTCGCGGCCGACGTGCTCGAGCGCAATCCCGGCGCGGTGATCCTGTACGACGTGAAGTGCACCGGACAGCTCTCCGGGCACGTGCTGCGCCATGGCGGCAGCCCGTTGATGTGGAAGACGGGGCATTCGCTGATCAAGGCCAAGATGCGCGAAACCGGTGCGGAGCTGGCCGGCGAGATGAGCGGGCATTTCTTTTTCGCCGAGCGCTGGTTCGGCTTCGACGACGGCATCTATTCGGCGGCGCGCCTGCTCGAAATCCTGGCCGGGCGCGAGGAGTCTCCCAGCGAGGTGCTCGGCGCGCTGCCGGGCGGCGTGTCCACACCGGAGATCAAGATCGATGCCCCCGATGGCGATCCGCACGCCTTCGTCGAGGGTTTCCGCAGTCGCGCCAGCTTCGAAGGCGGACGGATATCGACGATCGATGGCGTGCGCGTCGATTGGCCGGACGGCTGGGGCCTGATTCGCGCATCCAACACCACGCCGGTGCTGGTGCTGCGTTTCGATGCCGACAACGAGGACGCCCTGCAGCGCATCCAGAACGTGTTCCGCGAGCAGCTGCTCGGGTTCCAGCCGGACTTGCCGATCCCGTTCTGACGGCCCTCGGCCTCGCGGTAGCCGGCCGCGGCGGACGCGCCCTGCTGCGTCCGGTCTAGTCGCTGCTCGCGGCGTCCGGGGTTGCTTCTCCCGGGGGGGTCTTCAGGTCGCGGTAACGCTGCAGCGCCGATGCGAGATCGCCGTCGAGCATCGCGCGGTCGGCGCGCTGATCGCGCAGGACCTGCGATTGCCGGTTGAGATCGGCATGCTGCTTGAGGATGTTGTCGTGTAGCGGCTTGGGCACCGGCTTGCCGCCGAGTTCCAGGTTCGCCGCCTGCCCGAGCAGTGTGACCAGGCCATGACGCAGATTGGCCTGGCCCAGGGTGGAGGTCTTGATCGATTCCTCCACCAGCACGATGCGTTCGTTGAACGCGCGCTGCAGGTCGGCCTCGGTGGCGTAGGACTCCACCATCGCCAGGTCGCGGCGCACGCGCGCGGCCTGCGCATCGGCAGCGAGCTGTGCCTGGCTGGCGGCGGCGGCCGCAGCGGCGCGTTCTTCGGCGGTCAGCGCACGGTCGACCTCGTTCAGCGTGCGCCCGCTGCGGGCGCTGAACTCCTTGCGCGCACGGGCAGCCTGCTCCGGCGGCAGTGCATCGCCGCAGACCTTCTTGCCGTTGTCGGTCCAGCAATAGAGTTTTTTCTGCGGCGTGGCGCCTTTCTGCGCCAACGCCTGCGGCGTCGCGGCGAGCATGATCGCCAGCGACAGCGCCGCCCCTCCCAGAGTGAGCTGTGTCTTCATCCGGTCCCCCCGGCCGGTGTGGTGCTGCCATAGCGTACGCGGTACGCCTGCAGGCGGTCGCGTTCGGCGGCCAGCGTGTCGCTTTCGCCGACGAACGCCAGCAGGTCGTCCAGCCCTGCGACCGCGATCACAGGTATGTTCTGATCCTGCGCGACCGCCTGCGCCGCCGAGCGGGGGTCGGTGTCGCTCACCCGCTCCTGGCGGTCGAGCGCGATCACGATGCCGGCCGGCGTGCCGCCCCCCTGCCGGATGATCTCCAGCGCCTCACGGATGGCGGTGCCGGCGGTGATCACGTCGTCGACGACCAGCACGCGGCGTCCGGCCAGTGGCGCGCCGATCAGGGTGCCGCCCTCGCCGTGCGCCTTGGCCTCCTTGCGGTTGAAGGCCAGCGGCAGGTCGCGGCCGCGGCGCGCGTACTCGCAGGCCAGCGCAGTGGCCAGCGGGATGCCCTTGTAGGCGGGGCCGAAGAACAGGTCGAAATCCCCGAGGGAACCGGCCAGCCGCGCCGCTTCCAATGCATCGGCGTAGCAACCGGCCAGATCCGCCAGTACCGCGCCCGAGTCGAAGCGGCCGGCATTGAAAAAGTAAGGACTCGTGCGCCCCGATTTGAGGGTGAACTCGCCGAAGCGCAGCGCATCGGCGCGCAGGGCGAGCTGGAGGAAACGCCGGCGATGGTCGGTCATGCCGCCGATTTTCCCACGTCGTCCGAGCCGAGCGTGCGCAGCAGCACATGCTGCGGGCCGGACCGCTCGCCGAAATACATGCGGCCGCTGTCGATGAAGCCGGCATTGCGATAGGCCTGGAGGGCGATGTGATTGTCGCAGTGCACCGTCAACGCCAGCAGGCGCACCCGTGGGTGCCTGCGCTCCAGATCCTCGTAGCAGGCGTTCAGCGCGCGCGTGCCCAGCCCGCGACCCTGCCAGCTGCGGTCGATCAGCAGGCTGCGCAGCGCCGCGCAGGCATTGCCGTAATCGCAGCCGGCCACCGCGCCGGGTCGCAGGTCGAGGCGGTAGAAACCGACCACCTTGCCGTCCGCGAGCACGGCCATCGCCTCGCTGTCGGGATCGGCCTCGGTATCGATCAGGTTGCTGGCCACGTCGCCGACGAAGGCGTATTGCGCCGGGTCGGCGCGCAGCGCGCGTACCGCCGCGGCAATCTCGGGCGTCACCTGCTGGACGCTGACCACGGCGGGAGCGGGCGATCGTGGCATCCGCGGATCATAGTCCGATGGCGGTGAGGCCGTGTGCATGCCCCGGTATCAGTCCGCGACCGGGTTGGCGCGATTGCTATGATCGCCGCGAACGCCCCGCGGAGCACGCATGCGCATCCTCAGCTTCAACGCCAACGGCCTGCGCTCGGCTGCGAACAAGGGATTCTTCGACTGGTTCCCGACGCAGGACGTGGACGTGATGTGCGTGCAGGAAACCAAGGCGCAGGAACATCAGCTGCGGCTGCCCGCGTTCCTGCCCGAGGGCTATACCGCGTTCTTCCGCGATGCCACCACCAAGAAGGGCTACAGCGGCGTGGCCATCTACAGCCGCCGCGAACCCGACGAGGTCCGCACCGGGCTGGGCCGCACCGACTTCGACGAGGAAGGCCGCTACATCGAAGCCCGCTTCGGGAACCTGTCGGTGGTGTCCTTCTACATTCCGTCCGGCAGCTCGGGCGAGGTCCGGCAGGCGGTCAAGGAAGACGTGATGGCCTGGCTGCGACCGATCCTCGACGAGTGGCTGGCCAGCGGCCGCGAGTATGTGCTGTGCGGCGACTGGAACATCGTGCGCAGCCGCAACGACATCCGCAACTGGACCGGCAACCAGAAGAATTCCGGCTGCCTGCCGCACGAACGCGCGTGGATGAACGCGATGATCGACGACGATTGCGGCGATGGCCTGGTACAGCGTGCGAACCCCGGCTGGCGCGACAGCTTCCGGGTGGTGAAGCCCGACGCAGTCGAATACAGCTGGTGGTCGCAACGTGGTGCTGCGCGCGCCAACAACGTCGGCTGGCGGATCGACTACCAGCTGGTGACACCAAAGCTTGCCGACCGTATCCGCGGCGCGACCATCTTTCCCGAGCCACGTTTCTCCGACCACGCGCCGTATCTGGTGGACTACGATCTGTGAATCCCAGGCTTTGAAGCACTCCCCTTCAAGGGGAGTATTTGGGAGGGGGTGGGTTCCCTCACGCATTCCGCGACTGTCGCAAACCCCATCCCCATCCCGGCCTTCCCATTGAAGGGGAAGGAAAGGCCAAAGCTCGCGACTCACGTCGCTCCTACAAGGAATCCGATGTCCGCAGACAGCAGCACGGCGACGAGAAGGACCGGCACCCGCGACGTGCTGCGCGCGCTGCGCCAGCCGAAGGTGCTGGCGATGCTGTTGCTGGGGTTCTCGTCCGGGCTGCCGCTGTACCTGGTCGGCAACACCATGGGTTACTGGATGCGCGAAGGCGGCAGCGAGCTGTCGGCGATCGGATTCCTGTCCTGGGTGGGCCTGGCGTACTCGCTCAAGTTCCTGTGGGCACCGATCATCGACAAGACCGACGTGCCGCTACTCGGGCGCCTGGGCCATCGCCGCGGCTGGATGCTGCTGTCGCAGATCGTGGTGGCGGCGGCACTGGCGGGCATGGCGATCGTGCAGCCGCAGGGCGGGCTGGTGCTGTTCGGAGCGCTGGCGCTGGTGGCCGCGTTCGCCTCGGCCACCCAGGACATCGTGATCGATGCCTGGCGGATCGAGATCGCCGACAACAGCGACGAGCTGGGACTGCTCACCTCGGGGACCCAGTTCGGCTACCGCACCGCGCTGCTGGTGACCGACGCATTGATCCTGATCCTGGCCGCCTATATCGGCTGGTCGCCCTCGTACTGGCTGATGGCGGCGCTGATGGGCGTGGGCGTACTGGCGGCGCTGTTCCTGGCGCGCGAGCCGGCGGCGTCGCAGGCGCCCGAAGTCACCCAGCATGCCCCGCTGTGGACGTTCTCGGGGCTGGCCGACGCCATCGCCGGCCCGTTCATCGCCTTCTTCAGGACCCATGGCACCTGGGCGCTGCTGATGCTGGCCGCGATCAGCCTGTACCGGCTGCCGGACTTCGTGATGGGGCCGATGAACAACCCCTTCTATGCCGATATCGGGATCGCCAAGGAATTCGTGGGCGAGATCCGGGCGTCGATCGGCCTGATCGCCTCGCTGGTCGGTATCGCGGCGGCCGGACTGAGCGCGGTCCGTTTCGGCTTCGTGCCCACGTTGCTGGCCGGCGCGGTGCTGGGGCCGGGTTCGAACGCGGCGTTCACCTGGGTTGCCTATACGGGTGGCGACCCGACCGTGTTCAGCGCGGCGATGGCGATCGACGGCTTCGCCACCGGTTTCGCCGGAACCGCGCTGGTGGCGTATATGTCGAGCCTCACCAGCATCGGCTACACCGCCACCCAGTACGCTCTGCTCAGTTCCTTCTATGCGTTGCTGGGCAAGGTGCTGAAAGGGCTGTCCGGGGTGGCGGTGGAACAGCTCGCGGTCGGACGCACGCTGGTGGAAGGCTATGCGCTGTTCTTCCTGGGCACTGCGCTGGCCGGCATTCCCGCGCTGCTGCTGTGCCTGTTGCTGGTCCGACGCAATCGCGCTGCAGGCGCGAGCAGCCAAACCGCCTGACCGCAGCACGGGACGGCTTGCGTTGTTCCCGACGGGGGATACACAAAATGACGGACATCGTGCTGAGGGACATCGATCCTGCGCTGAAGGGTCGGATCGAACGCGTGGCCAGGGTACGAGGCTGGGACGTGCCAGAGGCGCTGGCGCGGCTGCTCGAGACCGGCCTGGAATCGGTCGAGGCCGGGCTCGCCCCTGATCTGGACGGCCGCGAAGCCGACGTGCTGGTAGGGGCGATCGCCGCAATGGAGCGGATGCCCGACGATCCGGGGTTTGCCCTCATCGGCCGGACAGGGTCGGCCGGTTCTGTCTAGGCCGGATAGATCGCGCCCAGCACCCGCGGCCCCTTCGCGCCGGTCACTGAGGGCAGATTGCCCGGGCGCCCAGCCAGGGCCTCGCGCGCCAGCCAGGCAAAGCCCATCGCCTCGATGAAGTCCGGGTCGACGCCGTGGACTGCCGTGGATTCGAGCACGGCTTCGGACAGGCGCGCGGCGATGCGCGCGAGCAGCGCCCGGTTGTGCACGCCGCCGCCGCAGGCCAGCACCCGCCGCGTGGACGGTTGCGCCGCCCGCAGCGCATCGGCCACGCTGGCCGCGGTCAGCTCGAGCAGGGTCGCCTGCACGTCCTCGGGCCTGCGCGACTCGTCGCCAAGACGCGCCTCGAGCCAGCCGAGATGGAACTGCTCGCGCCCGGTGCTTTTGGGCGGCGGCAGCGCGAACCAGGGATCGTCGAGCAGCTGCGCCAGCAGGCCACTATCGGCGGTTCCACGTGCGGCGAAGGCGCCGTCGGCATCGAACGCCGCGCCGGTATGGTGTTCGCACCAAGCATCGAGCAGGGCGTTGGCCGGGCCGGTGTCGAAGCCGCGCACCGCGCCGGAGGCCGGCAGCAGGGTCAGGTTGGCGATGCCGCCCAGGTTGAGCACGGCGCGATCCTCGTCCGGCGCGCGCAGCAATGCCGCGTGCAGGGCAGGCAGCAGCGGTGCGCCATGCCCACCCGCGGCAACATCGCGGCGGCGGAAGTCGACGACCGTGGTGATGCCAGTCCGCTCGGCGATCACGTTGCCGTCGCCCATCTGCCAGGTGAAAGGCGGGATGGATTCGGGCCGGTGGCGCACGGTCTGGCCGTGCGAGCCGAGCGCCTGCACGTCGCGCGGGCCAAGCCCGGCATCCTCCAGCAGCGCCAGCACGGCATCGGCGAAGCCATGGGCGATCCGCACATCGAGCATGCCCAGTTCGTCGAGCGAGCGGGTCTCGCCCCCTTGGCCGAGTTCGATCAGTCGCGCGCGAATTGTTTCTGGCCAGGCATAGGTGCGGCCGAGCACCAGTTCGCAGTGCGCATCCGGGGCATCGCTGGCGAAGCGGACCAGGGCGGCGTCGATGCCGTCTGCACTGGTGCCGGAGATCAGGCCGAGGAAGAGCTGTTCCATCGGCCCATTGTAGGAGTGCGGCTCCCGCGCGACCGGACGGTCCAGGCCCAAGCCTCTGCTCCGGACCGAATCCTTGTCCAAGGCCGCTGCGGCGGCCCGGAAGCGGCCGCGACGGGAACGATCTCGCGGCGCCCGTCAGCCCTTGCGGGCAGGCTTCTTCGCTGGCTCGGCCTTGGCGACTCGGCTGTCTTCGCCCGGGTAGTAGATGACGTTCTCGACTTCGCGGATCTTGTCGAGCGCACGTCGGGTCTCGTTCTTGAACGCCACCAGCGCCGCGCCGCGCAGCGGCTCGGGCGGCGGCATGGTCATCGACAGCGGATTGCGGTGCACGCCGTTGACCCGGAACTCGTAGTGCAGGTGCGGGCCGGTGGCCAGGCCGGTGCTGCCGACGCGGCCGATGACCGTGCCCTGGGCGATGCGCTGGCCCGGACGGATCTTGGCGAACGCAGACATGTGGCCGTACAGCGTGGTGTGGCCGCGCCCATGGTCGAGGATCACCGCGCGTCCGTAGCCACCCTTCCAGCCGACGAACTGCACCCGCGCATCGCCCGCCGCCATGATCGGCGTGCCGGTGCCGGCGGCGTAATCCACGCCCTTGTGCATGCGCATGCGTCCGAGCACCGGATGGCGGCGCGCGCCAAAGCCCGACGACAGCCGCGCATACGGGATCGGCATGCGGATGAACGGGCGCCGCAGGGAGCGGCCATCCGGCGTGAAGTATTCCGGCTTGCCGGCGCGCACATGGCGGAACGCGCTCTTGAGCTTGCCATCGACGGTGAAGGTGGCGGCGAGTACCGGGCCGGTCTCGGCCAGCTGGCCGTTCTTCCAGGTCCGGTCGACGACCACGCTGAAGCGGTCGTCCTCGTCCAGGTCGGAATCGAAGTCGATGTCGTACTTGAACATCTCGTCGGTCAGCTGCGCCAGCTGCCGATGGCCGAGCCCGACCTTGCGTGCGGACGCGAACAGCGACTTGCCCACGTTGCCGCTCAGCACCACCGTGCGGGTGGTGACTTCCTGCGGCACTGATTTCTCGCGCAATGCGTCGGCGGCGAACTCCAGCTCCATCGGCTGGTCGTCCAGGGTGATGGTCATCGCACGCACGCTGCCGTCGGCCGGCAGGTTGAATGCCAGCTCGGTGCCGGGCCGCAGGCGGCGCAGTACCGGCTTGATTTTCGGGTGCTGCATGACCCGTTCGAGCTGGCTGTAGGGGATGCCCAGCTCGGAAAACACGCCGCTCAGGGTCTGGCCCGGCTTGAGCCGCACCGACTGCCAGTGATCGGTCGAGGGGCCGCGGTTGCCGAGGCTCAGCTGTGGCAGGGCGAGCGACATCGACGTGGTCTGGGGGCGGCCGGGAGTCTGCATGGCGCTGTCGAAGCCCGGCACGATGGCGGCGACCAGCGCACCAAGGGTCGCGAACAGACTCGCATGCGCCCACTGCCTGCGGGTCCAGCGGCCGTTGAAACCGGCGGGAATCCGGGGTGTGATGCGCTCCCGGGCAGGGCTGGAAGGCGTATGCAGACGCTGACCTTGGTCTTGGCCCATGCCGGATGCGCTCATCTGTCCCGTTCCTCTGTCCCCGCGTGACGGGCACGTAACGGCGGTAACATAATCACGCGAGCACCCTGCGTCAAACCCTTGAGACAGTTAGGGATTTTCGTCACGTTCTCGTTCCCGTATTCATGTTTTGGGTCGCAACGCGCGATCGGAACTTCCGCGCCACTTTCATCGAGAGTCCCCACCCATGCCGGCCCACCCCTCCGTCGACCCCGCTGCCTTCGCGACGATCGCCCGCGGCACGGACGAAATCCTCAAGCGCGAGGAGCTGGAAGCGCGTCTGGCGCTGGGGCGGCCGCTGCGGATCAAGGCCGGGTTCGATCCCACCGCGCCCGACCTGCATATCGGCCACACGGTGCTGCTCAACAAGATGCGCCAGTTCCAGGACCTGGGCCATCAGGTGATCTTCCTGATCGGCGACTTCACCGGGATGATCGGCGATCCGTCCGGCAAGAACGTTACCCGCAAGCCGCTGACCCGCGAAGACGTGAAGGCCAATGCGCGCACCTATGCCGAGCAGGTGTTCAAGGTGCTCGACCGGGACAGGACCGAACTGCGCTTCAACAGCGAATGGTTCGGGAAGATGGATGCGGCCGACATGATCCGGCTCGCCGCCCAGCACACCGTCGCGCGCATGCTCGAGCGCGACGACTTCGCCAAGCGCTACGCCGCGCAGCAGCCCATCGCCATCCACGAGTTCCTGTATCCACTGGTGCAGGGCTACGACTCGGTTGCGCTGAAGGCCGATGTCGAACTGGGCGGCACCGACCAAAAGTTCAACCTGCTGATGGGACGCGGCCTGCAGGAGGCGCACGGACAGCCGCCGCAGATCGTGCTGACCATGCCGCTGCTGGAAGGCATCGATGGCGTGCAGAAGATGAGCAAGTCGCTGGGCAATTACATCGGCATCGCCGAGCCGGCCATCGACATCGTCAGCAAGACCATGAAGATCGGCGACGAGCTGATGTGGAAATGGATCGAGCTGCTCAGCTTCGACATCGGCGTCGACGAGGCCCGGCAGCTGCAGGCCGAGGTCGCCGCGGGCCAGCTCAATCCGCGCGACGTCAAGCTGCGCCTGGCCCGCGAGCTGGCCGCGCGCTTCCACGATGCGCGCGCGGCCGACGATGCGCTGATCGGCTGGAACGCGGCGGTGCGCGGCGAGGGCGATCTGGCCGCGGTGCCGCTGCGCCAGGTGGCGGTACCGGCCGAGGGGCTGCGCATCGGCGCGCTGCTCACCGCCGCCGGGCTGACCCCCAGCAACTCGGAGGCCATGCGCAAGCTCAGGGAGCGTGCGGTGAAGGTGGATGGTGCGGTGGTCGAGGATCCCGCGCAGGTCTTCGCGCCCGGCTTCGAAGGGATGCTCGCGGTGGGCAAGCGCAACTTCGCGCGCGTGCGGCTGATCGCGGGTTAGGGCAGGCCCTAGGCCCGTCCCGGCGTCGACGCGCGCCGCTGGCGCTTGTCCGCGTACATTTCCGCGTCCGCGCGTTCGAGCAGTCGATCGAGATCCAGATCGTCTGGAGCGCAGTCGGCGATGCCGAAGCTGGCCGACAGCGGAAACGGCAGCTCGTCGCCCTCGCGCGGATGGGCGAGCGCCTGACGGAGCTTTTCGACCAGCGCCTGCGCCGTCTTCGAGGTCGTGTGGGGCAGGTACAGCGCGAATTCGTCGCCGCCCAGTCGGCCGATCAGCTGGCCGGGCTGCAGGCAGCGGCGACAGCGCCCCACGAAGGCGCGCAGCGCCGCGTCGCCGGCGGCATGGCCGAGCTCGTCGTTGATCGCCTTGAGGTTGTCCATGTCGGCGATGATCAGCGCCGCAGCGTGATTGCGCGGCGCGGCCAGCCGCAGATCGTTGCGCACCTGCTCCAGGAAGCCGGCCCGGGACAGCGCGCCGGTGACCGGATCGCGCACCAGCGCGCGACGCAAGCGGGTGTTGTCCGCGTACAGCCCGGGAACCGCCAACCCGAAATAGCTGTTCGCCGCCAGGCTGATCATCGCGAACTGCAGGGCGAGCGCCTGCGTGCCCAGCCCCAGCAGCGGCGTGGCGATGGCGATCAGCAGGCTGAAGGCCGCGATCGCAGCCAACGTATGCAAGGTTCCGTGGGTATGCACGATCCACAGCTGGACCACCACCACGACGAACAGCGCGAACACCACCGCAGGTTGCTGCGGCAGCGCGGCCGCCGCCAGCATCACCGCCAGCGTGAACCCGAGCAGGAGCGAGAGCTTGGCCGCATAGGCCGAAGCGCTCCCTGCCGGCGCGATCATCTCCGACATGCGCGGCACGCCGGGCTCGGGCGCGACCCGCAGCCAATCAGCCAAGCGCAGCACGCCGGCGATCGCCAATGGCCCGAGCGCAAGCAGGCCCGCGTAATCGCCGATCGCCCACGGGATCGCCTGCTCGATCATGGTCGGCACGTCGATCGCGCCGGTGGCGAGCAGCCCGGCGCTGCCGATGCACGCCGACAGCAGCGAGGCGAACGCACCCCCGAGGATGAAGAACGTCACCGCCCGCGGCAGACTGGTGGCGGGAGGGCCGTGACGGGAAGCGCGTCGCAGCACCCAGGCCAGGCCGCCCCAGACGCCGAGCTGCTGCACGGCGAAGATCACCGCGTACTGCGCGACCGCCGCGTCCAGGGCGGTACCCACGCCCCTTTCGAATCCCACCAATGTGGCCAACACGCTCGAGATGGCGATCGCGGGGACGCCGCGCCAGCCGAGCACCATCAGCGCGGCTACCGTGACTGCCACCGGTGGAAACCACAGGCTGGCATGCGGCTGGTATTCCAGCACCCGCGCCAGCTCGAACGCGGTCATCCAGGCTGCCACCAAGGCTGCCGACAGGCCCGCCAGGGCCAGCATCCCGCCGCGTTTCGCGGGCCGCGCATCGCCCATGCCGCCAGCGTCACGGCCCATCAGCGCACCACCGGACCGCGTGGCGTCGGGATCGGGGTGTCGTTCGCGGTGATGCTTCGGCGATTGCGGGGAACGGCGAGTGCAGTGAAGTCTTTGCCGACGAGGCGCCGCGTCGACCAAATCAATGTCGGCGTGGCATCCATCGCATTGTCCCCCCGAGCGTTCAGCGAGCCACGAAATAGTGCCACAGGCTGCTGCGCAGGCGCGCCGACGGACGCACGTCGCACGTCCGCACCACGGTCTTCCGGCTGCTGGTGCCGCGCACGGCGATGTGCATCCACGCCAGACGAGCGGCGCCGACGTCGCCATGACGCCGCGCGCGGCAGGATGCCCGGATGTCCGACCTGCTCGCGAACTGGCCACAACAACTTTCCGTACTGCTGACCACTGCCTACGCCATGGTGCTGGGCGGATTGATCGGCTGGGAGCGCGAGCTCAAGGACCGTCCGGCGGGCTTTCGCACCCACATGCTCGTGGCCGGTGCGGCCGCGATGCTGGTCGGGCTCGGCGACCTGCTCGCCGTGCACTTCAGCGCCGAGGACTATCGCGAACTGGTGCGAGTGGATCCGATCCGGCTGATCGAGGCGGTCGTGGCGGCGGTCGGCTTCCTCGGCGCGGGCGCGATCTTCCGCCGCAGCGGTGGGAACAGCGTGTCGGGACTGACCACCGCCGCCTCGCTGCTGATGGTGGCGGCGATCGGCATCGCCGCGGGCCTGCGCGTTCACGTGCTCGCACTTGGTGCGACCCTGCTGACGCTCGTAGTGCTGCTGGTGCTGAAGTGGGCGGAGAAGCGCTTCGAAGTGCGCCGGGACAAGGCGCGTCCCGGCTGACACGACACGTGGTCAGGCGATCCTCAGTGCCGCCTGCACCATCAACGCGATCACGCAGCCCAGGCCCGCGAACCAGACCAGGCTGCGGGCGCGATGGGTGCCGGTCAGGTAGAACACGCCGTGCAGCAGGCGCAGCGCGACGAAGGCAATGGCCAGCCAGGTGGTGCGCTGCGGGTCGACGCCGGCCAGTTGCGCCATCAGCACGCCGGCGGCAAACGGGGCGAAGGCCTCGAATGCGTTGAGCTGGGCGTTGTTGGCGCGCTGCACGCGCGGGTTGTCCTGGCGCGCAAGCCAGCGGCGCGGATCGCGGTTGTCGAACTTCGGCGCCGAGGTCTTGGCGATCACCGTCCACACGTACGGAAGCAGCGCGGCGAGCAGGATGCAGATGTAGGCGATGGTCATGGCGTTTTCCGGCGTGGCCCGGAACACAGCGTAGGCGTTGGCGGCGCTGGCGGATAGCCAGCCGTAGGAGCGACGTCAGTCGCGAGCTCTTCTCCCGTGGAGGCAGGCGAAGCAGAAGCTCGCGACTCACGTCGCTCCTACATCTCCACGGAAAACGGCGCCTTGCGGCGCCGTTTTCCGTGCGAGCTGATACCGGTTATTGCTTCGCCGATTCCGTCGCCGCCGGCTTGGCCGGCAGCATCTTGTCGCGCGCGGCGCGGAAGGCATTGTCCTTGTACCAATTGGGCCAGGTATCGCCATTGGCGATCTGCAGGCCCACGTCGTAGACCGCGGCCAGGTCGTCGATGGCGCCGTCGAGCTTCCAGGTCGCCGGGTCGTATTCGTCGCCGGGCTTGTGGTAGCGGTTGTCGTTGTAGTCCTCACCCGCGGCATCGCCCGCCGCCTTCCCGCCTTCGACCAGATCGGTGCCGGCATCGGTGTACAGCGCGGGTACGCCCGCCTTGGCGAAGTTGAAGTGATCGGAGCGGAAGTAGTAGCCGCCGGCAGGATTGGATTCCTCCACCAGGGTGCGGCCCTGTTTGGCCGCGATCGGCTTGAGGATGTCCTCCAGCTCAGAGTTGCCCATGCCGACCACGGTCATGTCCTTGGCTTTGCCGGCCACGCCCATGGCATCGAGGTTGATCACCGCGACGGTCTTGTCCAGCGGAATCGCGGGATGCGCGACGTAGTACTTGGAACCGAGCAGCCCGGATTCCTCCAGCGTCACGGCGAGGAACAGCACCGAGCGTTTGGGCTTGCCGAGCTTGGCCATCTGCTCGGCGATCTCGATGATTCCGGCCACGCCGGTGGCGTTGTCCACCGCGCCGTTGTAGATCACGTCGGTCTTGCCGTCGGGCGTCTGCTCGCCGTCGTGCTTGCCCAGATGGTCCCAGTGGGCCATGTAGACCACGGCTTCCTCCGGCTTCCCGGTCCCGGGCAGCAGGCCGAGCACGTTGCGCGAGGATTTCTCGCTGGTGGTGCTCTTGAGCGCCACGCTCATCTTCGCCGACATCGGCACCGGCTTGAAGCCGCGCTTGTTGGCATCGCTGCGCAGCTTGTCCAGATCCAGCCCGGCATCGGCGAACAGCGCCCTGGCCTGGTCGCCGGTGATCCAGCCCTGCAGCGGCAGTCGCGGCTCGGGATCGTCGGCGGCGCGCAGGTCGTACTGCGCGCCCGACCAGGAATTCTTCACCACGTCCCAGCCATAGGACGCGCCTTCGGTGTCGTGGATGAGCAATGCGGCCGCCGCGCCCTTGCGTGCGGCTTCCTCGAACTTGTAGGTCCAACGCCCGTAATAGGTCATGCGGTTGCCGTTGAACAAGTCCGGATCCTTGACGTGGAAGCCCGGGTCGTTGACGAACATCACCACCGTCTTGCCCTTGACGTCGACGCCGGCGTAGTCGTTCCACTGCTGTTCGGGCGCGTCGACGCCGTAGCCGACGAACACCAGCTCGCTGGCGTCGACCTTCACTTCCGGCTGCCCGGTGCGGGTGCCTATCACCATATCGGTGCCGAACTTGAGCGTGTGCGGCTTGCCGTTGACGTCGATGGCCATCGTCGTCGTTTCGTCCGCGGTGGTCTCCTGCATCGGCACGGTCTGGAACCAGTCGCCGTTGTTGCCGGGTTTCAGGCCGATGCGTTCGAACTGCGCCTTGATGTACTGCACCGACTTCTCTTCGCCCGGCGTGCCCGGACCGCGGCCCTCGAACTCATCCGAGGCCAGGGTCTTGACCAGTTCGGCGAAATCGTCGGCTTTGATCGCATCGCTGAACACGTGCGTGCCCGCGGGAGCGGTCGTCTCCGGCGCTGGCGTGGCCGTGGTGGTTTCGGGTGCGGGCGCTCCCCGATTGCAGGCGGACAGCACCAGCGCCGCCGCGACGGTGAGCAGGAGGGGTCGGGTCATGCGGGTTCCTCGGCAAGCGGGATCCCGGATTGTAGCCTGCAGCCCACGGGCGACTGCGCGTGCGGCAGGCGCACGCGCATGGCGAGCGATCGCGCTTTTCAGTCCGCCGGGGCGCGGCTACCGCTGTAGCGCACCGCGGTGGCGCCGCTCACACTGCCGATGCGTGCGCTGTCGTGCACGTACAGCTTGACTTCGCGCTCGAACACCAGCGGACCTTCGACCACGGCATTGGGTCCGATGACGATTCGCGGCGGCTTGCGCTTGCCGATGCTGATCGGCATCCAGTTGCTGGTCGGCTTCTCCACCTTGATGCCGCCCTTGACGTGCGAACCGGCACCGACGGTGATGTCGCCGTTGACCGTTTCGATGCCGCCGGAGAGGTCGCTGTCGACCAGGCCGATCGAGCCGTTCACCGTGGCCACGCTGCGCAGGCTGCCGCCGTCATCGACGAACACGCTGCCGTTGACGGTTTCGATGTCGCCGCTGGCGCGCAGCTGCTTGCCGATGCGGATGCTGCCGTTGACCGTGCCGAGGGTGCCGACGGCGGCGTTGTCGCCCACCCGGATGCTGCCGTTGACGGTTTCCGCGCCGCGCGCACGCGCGCCGGATTCGATCTGGATGCTGCCGTTGACGGTCTCCAGATCGCCATAGGTCTCGCCGGCCTGGGCGGTGATGCTGCCGTTGACCTTGTCGATGCTCTCCTGGGCGAAGACATGCGGTGCGCACAGCACGAGCGTCAGGGCCAGGGCGATGCGGGAGTACGGGATCGCGATCTTCATATCGGACCTTAGCGTTGCGGAAGAGGAGGTCCGCGGCATTTGGCGCAGCAAACCTTGCAGGCAGCCTAGGGTGCCCGACAGGTAGGCGCATCTGTCCTTAGTCATTGCAACCCTGTGCCTGGCGCGGTTCAGTTTCAACGCGGTGCCTGGCGTCCGTCCGCCTGTGCCGCCGCATGCAAGGCATGGAAGGCGCGCATGCCACCGGCTGCTCCCGCAGCCGCGGCTACAATTCCAGCGCCCCTCCTTCAGGAAACCTGCCCGTGCCCGATGTCGTCCGTCGCCCCGAGCTCACGGCTGCGAAGCCGGCGGCTCCGAAGCCTGTCGTCCTGCTGATCCTGGATGGCTGGGGTCACCGCGAGGATCCGGCCGACAACGCGCTCGCGCAGGCCGAATTGCCGAACTGGCGCCGCCTGCTGACCACCGCGCCACACACGCTGATCCATACCGAAGGGCGGCATGTGGGCCTGCCGGATGGGCAGATGGGCAATTCGGAAGTCGGGCACATGAACCTGGGCGCCGGCCGCATCGTCTACCAGGACCTGACCCGGATCGACGCGGCGATCGAGGATGGCAGCTTCTTCGACAACGTCGAACTGCGTGCCGCCTGCGACGCCGCGAAGGCTTCGGCCGGCACCCTGCACGTGATGGGCCTGCTCTCGCCCGGCGGCGTGCACAGCCATGAGCGGCATATTTTCGCCATGCTCAAACTCGCTGCGCGCATGGGCGTGCAGCAGGTCGCGGTGCATGCGTTCCTGGACGGACGCGACATGCCGCCACGCTCGGCAGAACCCAGCCTGGCTGCGCTGCAGGCGAAATGCGATGCGCTGGGCAACGCCCGAATCGCCAGTGTTTCGGGTCGCTACTATGCGATGGACCGCGACCAGCGCTGGGAGCGACTGCACCGTGCCTGGGAGGCGATCGTGGAAGCGCGCTCGGAATTCCGCGCACCGGATGCGGGCGCCGCGCTCGCGGCCGCGTACGCACGAGGCGAGAACGATGAATTCGTGGCGCCCACGGTCATCGGCGAAGGTGCGCCGGTCGGCGACGGCGACTGCGTGGTGTTCATGAACTTCCGCGCCGATCGTGCGCGTCAGCTCACCGCGGCGTTCGTGGATCCGGGTTTTGCCGGTTTCGAAGCGCGCCGGCCGCAGCTGTCGCGTTTCGTGTGCCTGACCGAGTACGACGCGAACCTGCCCGCGCCGGTCGCGTTCGCGCCCGACGATCTGGCGCAAACGCTCCCGGAGATCATCGCGGCGCAGGGACTGACCCAGCTGCGTATCGCCGAAACCGAGAAGTACGCGCACGTCACCTTCTTCTTCAGCGGTGGCCGTGAGGCGCCCTACGCCGGCGAGGAACGCATCCTGGTGCCTAGCCCCAGGGTCGCCACCTACGATCTGCAGCCGCAGATGAGCTGCCCGGAGGTCACCGCCCGGCTGGTGGACGCGATCCGCGCGCGCCGCTTCGACCTCATCGTCTGCAATCTCGCCAATCCGGATATGGTCGGGCATACCGGCGATCTCGCGGCGGCGATCCAGGCCGCGCAGGCGGTGGACGTGGCGATTGGTGCGATCGATTCGGCCGTGCGCGAAGCCGGCGGAGCCCTGGTGATCACCGCCGATCACGGCAACCTGGAAATGATGCGCGACCCGGCCACCGGACAGCCGCATACCGCGCATACGGTGGGACCGGTGCCGCTGGTCTACGTGGGCGAACGGACCGGTGCGACCCTGCGCGGCGGCGGCGCGCTGCGCGATGTGGCACCGACCCTGCTCGATCTGCTTGGCCTGCCGCAGCCGGTCGAAATGACCGGGACCACGTTGTTCGCGTGAGGCTGCTGCGCGCCCTGCTGGTCGTTGCGGCACTGGTGGCGGTCGCACTTCCTGCTGGAGCGCAGAGCACGCGCGACACCCAGCGCAAGCTGGATCGGGCGAAGAAGGAGCTCGACGATGTCGCGGCGGAACGCCGCCGGATCGAAGGCCAGCGCGGAGAAGCGGCGCGCAAGCTGCGAGAGCTCGACGAGCGCGTAGGCACCTCGACCCGCGCGCTCAAGCGGGTGGAAGCCGAGCTGCACCGGCAACAGGCCGAACTGCAGGCGCTGCAGGCGCGGCGCGGCGCGCTGGATGCCGCACTGGGCGCGCAGCGACGCGAACTGGCGCAGCTGCTGCGCGCGGCGTACGCCGTCGGCGGCGACGCGCCGCTGAAGCTGATGCTCTCCCAGGACCGCGTGGCCGACGGCAACCGCCTGCTGGCCTATCACGGCTATCTGCAGCGCGATCGCGCCAGGCGCATCGCCGACTTGCGCGCGGAACTGGCCGGACTCACCGAACTGGAGCGGAGCATCGCCGACGCGAGCGCGGCACTGGCGGCAACCCGGCAGCAGCAGCAAGCCGACGTTGCCCGGCTGGAGCGCGATCGCAAGCAGCGCTCCAGTGCCGTGGCCGAGCTCGATCAGCGCTACCAGGACCGGCGGACGCGCGAAAGGGCGCTGGGACGGGACGTGAAGGGCCTGCAGAGCGTACTGGCGCAGCTGCGCGCAGCGGCACGCCGGGCCGAGGCCGAGCGCAAGGCCGCCGCGGCGCGCGAGGCGCGGACCGGCTCCGCCTCGTCCGGGCGTCGCCCGCCGCCGCCGGTGATCGCCAACGCGCAGCCGATCCGCGTGGGCGGGCTGGGCTGGCCGCTGTCGGGCACCCTGGTCACCGCCTATGGCGGCACCCTGCCGGATGGACGTCGCAGTCAAGGGGTGCTGATCGCGGCGCCCGCGGGCACCGCGGTGCAGGCGGTCGCCAACGGCAAGGTGGTGTTCGCCGAATGGATGAGCGGCTACGGCCTGCTGTGCATCGTCGATCACGGCAACGGCACCATGAGCCTGTACGCCAACAACGACGGCCTGCTGCGCGATGCCGGCAGCGACGTGAAGCGCGGCGACGCCGTGGCCAGCGTCGGCAATTCGGGAGGACAGGGCCAGAGCGCGCTGTACTTCGAACTGCGTCGCAACGGTCAGCCGGTCGATCCGCGGGCGTGGCTGCAGAAGCGCTAGCGCACGCGTTCAGAGGATGGCGCGGGACCGGCCGACAGGCGGCTGAACAGACGGGGTCGCCGAACGGGCATTTTCGGCGGCGCCCGGCATAATCGAATGAACCCGGCTTGCGCCCGTCGGTCCATCATCGGGCGCGCCACGAAGGTCTCCGGAGCTCCGCATGCCCCTGTCCATCCGTCTTTCGGCCCTGATCGGCGCCAGCCTGCTGCTCGTCGCGGCGCCGTTCGCCCTCGCCCAGGACGCGCCCGCCACGCCACCGGCCCAGGACCCGGCGCCCAGGCCCGCGCAACCCGTGGAACCGGCTCCGCCCGCCGCGGCGCCGGCTACCCCGGCGCCGGAGGAAGCCGAGCTCGAAGTGGCGGCCAGCGACGACCCGGATGCCGCCGAAAGCGCCGCGACCAAGGTGCCGCTGACCGAGATCCGCCGCTATGTGGCGGTCTACAACGCGGTCAAGGACGCCTATGTCGATCCGGTGGACGACAAGAAGCTGATGCAGTCGGCGATCAAGGGCCTGCTGCTCGATCTCGATCCGCACAGCGCCTACCTGGAGCGCCAGGACGCGCAGGCCTTCGACGAGAGCAGCAGCGGCGCCTACGACGGAATCGGCGTGGAAGTGCTGGAGCAGCCCGATGGCAGCGTCAAGATCATCTCGCCGATCGACGACACGCCGGCGCAGCGCGCCGGCCTGAAGTCGGGCGACGTGATCATCGCGGTCGACGGCAAGCCACTCGAACCCAGCGACGACGACCAGGGACCGCTGCGCGGCAAGCCCGGCAGTTCGGTGGTGCTGACGGTGGTGCGCGAGGGCACGCCCAAGCCGTTCGACGTGACCGTGCAACGGGAGACCATCCGCGTGGCCAGCGTGCGCTCGCGCATGCTCGAGCCCGGCTACGGTTATGTCCGCCTGAGCCAGTTCCAGGCCGACACCGCGGCCGATTTCGAGAAGCATATGGCCAGGCTGCAGGCGCAGGCGGGCGGCAAGCTGCGCGGACTGGTGATCGACCTGCGCAGCAACCCGGGCGGCCTGCTCACCTCCGCGGTCCAGATCGCCGACGACCTGCTTGAGTCGGGGAAGATCGTCAGCACCAAGGGGCGCGTGCCGATCAGCGACGCGGAGTTCGGTGCCACGCCGGGCGATCGCCTGGGCGGCGCGCCGGTGGTGGTCCTGGTCGATGCCGGGTCGGCCAGCGCTTCGGAAGTGCTTGCCGGCGCGCTGCACGACAACAAGCGCGCGCGCGTGGTCGGCAGCCGCACTTTCGGCAAGGGTTCGGTGCAGACCGTACTGCCGCTGGACAACGGCGATTCGGTCAAGCTCACCACCGCGCGGTATTACACGCCCAGCGGCAAGTCGATCCAGGCGCTGGGCATCGTGCCCGACCTGGTCCTGCAGCCGGACAAGCCCGCGGCCCTGCTGCCGGGGCAACAGCGCTACTCCGAAGCCACCCTGGCCGGACACCTGCGCGGCGAGGGCGACGAAGCAGGCGACAACGCCGGTGACGTGCTCGACGGCGATGCGCCGATCGCCGCGGCGCTGGCCGATCTCAAGAAGAGCATCGGCACCGCTGCGACCGGAGATGCGGCGCAACGCGACTGACGGTCGAGCGCGTGCGGCGTTCGCCCGCTAGTGACCGTGCCCGACTTGTCCACGCACTTCGCCGCCCGGGAACGTGTCCGAATGCACGTTCACGTAGGCCTTGCCCGCGCGGATCGCCCTGAGCAATTCGGCGAACTCGCCGGCGGCGATGCCCTGGCTGGCCGGTCCGATCACGTTGGCGGCGGTAAGCGTTCCTGAGACCCGCGCCGGCGGTGGCGAGCAGGTCGGCGCCAGACCGGTCGGATCCGGATTGGTGGCCGTCTGGCACAGGAACACGCTGACCCCGCCGTTGACGTCGCGCTGACCGAGGTGGATGTGGGCCTGGAGCACGCTGCCCTGCAGCGCGTCGTAGCGCAGTTCGTAGCGAATCGAATCACCCTTGATATCTGCGACAAACGCGCCGCGCGCGCTAGTCGATATGGCTGGCACTTCCTGGAAGCCGTGCAGCGGAATGATGACTGTTTCGGCATGCGCGATGAACGGCAGCGCGCACAGCGCACCCATCCACAGTGTGCGTTGCAGCAGGGCGGAAGGTTTCATGGCAGGCGTCCCGGGTCGGATCGCGCGGCGGGGCGCGCGAAGTGGCGGATCCCCGGGCGAGACGCTAGGCGCGGTTTCGTTCCGCATTCGTGAATGCTGCGGCGCCAGGCGCTGTTTTCCGACGAGCGGGGTACCGTTGGCTGGCACCATCGCGGCGATCACGCTTCGCGATGGGACGCGCCCGGTCCGTTGGCGCCTGACGGCGCCGGGTCGCCAGTCCGCCTAACGCGGTCGCACAGGCATCGGGAATGGCGTCACGACGGCTTCGCCGGTGGCCGCGTCGCGGATCGCCGACTGCCCTTTCTTCTCGACTTCCTCGATCCGCACGATGCTCTGCATCGGCAGGTGCAACACCCGGGTGTTGCCGAACTCGTCGCGCAGGCGTTCCTCGGTGGGATCCACCACCACGCCATCGTGGACGTCGAACACCAGCTCGCCGACCTCGGTAAAGCCCCACAGCGCGCCGCTCGCCACCCGCTGCGCATACAGCTCGTAGACCTTGCCGTGGTTGTGGAACGTCACCTTGTAGAGCGTCTTCGTCGCCATGGGCCGATTATAGGTGGGGGTCCTTGCCGGACATGTGTTGCCGTCCATCCCAGATCGGGGCGATGGACCCGACACGCAAGGACCCGCGCGACCTCAATACCCGCTGCGCCGCCGCAACCGCCGCGCGATGCCCGCGCGCGCCACCAGGGCGAACAGCATGCCGAAGCAGAAACCGGCCACGTGTGCGCTCCAGGCCACCTCGCCGAATGCCGGGCCGATATAGGCGAACCCGATTTGCAACAGCGCCCAGATCCCGATCAGCAGCGAGGCCGGCGCGCGCACGAACTCCAGAAACAGCCCCAGCGGCAACACCACGCCCAGGCGCGCATGCGGGAACAGCGCCAGGTATGCGCCGATCACTGCCGAGACCGCGCCGGACGCGCCGATGATGAGCCGGTCCGGGGTGCCCGCGAACAGCACCGCCGCCAGATTGGACGCCGCACCGCCGAGCAGGAACAACAGCAGGAAACGCCAGGGTCCCATGGCCCGCTCGGCGGGCAGACCGAAGATCAGCAGGAACACCAGATTGCCCAGCAGGTGGGCCCAGTCCGCGTGCAGGAACACCGCTGTGAACAGGCGCAACAGCGAGCCGTCTCGGATCGCGCCGTTCCAGGCCTGTGGACTGTCCAGGCCCGCGGCCAGCGCACCCCAGTCCAGCAACAGGGCCTGCTGGGCCGGGCCGGGTCGGGTACTGGCCCAGACGAACAGCGCCGAACAGGCCAGCAGCAGCAGCGGTGTGGCCCAGCGCAGGGTGGGCCGGATCCGGGTCGGCAGGGGGACGAACATCGCGGAAGGCTAGCGCGGTGCTCCCCGTGCCGCCATGGGCGGGGTGCAGGGCTGCGATTGTTATCTTTTGGTAAACCAGCGTTACAATCACATACGGCGACGTACGTCGGGGGAGGGGCTTCCGGCACGCGCTGCATCCTGGCGAAGCAGGTCTGATGACCGCCGCCCGGGCGACCGGAACCACAACGTCCACATGGAGACATCTGCAATGCACTTCGCGTCCCGAGTGATCCACGTTTCCGCCCTCGCGCTCGGCATCGCCGGCGCGCTGGCGTTTGGCCAGGCCCAGGCGTCGGGCTTCCAGCTCAAGGAAAACAGCGTCAAGGCCACCGGCCGCGCATACGCCGGGTCCGGTGCCGCCTCGGGCGACGCCTCGGTGGTGATCAACAACCCCGCCGCGATGAGCACGTTCGAGCAGAACGCGGTGCAGGCCGACCTCCACGCCATCGACCTGTCGTACACGATCGATGCCACCGGCACCGATGCCTTCGGCCGGCCGATGACCGGCGGCGACGGCGGCGACGCCGGCGACCTGTCCGGCGTGCCCGCGATGTCGGCGATCTTCCCGCTGGGCGATAGCGGCGTTACCGTCGGTGCGGCGATCAGCGCGCCGTTCGGCCTGAAGACCGAGTACGACGCCGACTGGATCGGCCGCTACCACGCCGTCGAGTCCGACGTGCGCATCATCGACCTCACCCTGGCCGCTTCGTTCGACATCACCGATCGGTTCTCGTTCGGCGTCGGCATGATCTACGAGCGCGCCGAAGTCACCCTGTCGAATGCGGTCGATTTCGGCAGCGCACTGTGCGCGCCGAATCCGGCCGCGTGCTTCGCGCCCACCTCGCCGTTCTTCCCGCAGCGCAACGACGGCTTCGCCAAGGTCGAAGGCGACGACAACGGCTTCGGCTGGACGGTCGGCCTGCACTGGCGTCCGACCGACAACCTAGCGGTCGGTCTGTCGCACCGCTCGGAGATCGATCACGAGCTGCGCGGCGACGTCGACTTCACCGTGCCGGCCAATGTCGCTGCCGTGCTGGGCGTCGTGCGTCCGGGCAACTTCGTCGACACTGGCGTCACCGCGCCGCTGACCACCCCGAGCATCACCACCCTGAGCGGTGTGTGGCAGGCGACCGAATCGTTCGCGCTGATGGCCGACGTGTCCAAGACTGGCTGGAGCTCGCTGCAGTCGATCGACATCGACTACGACAGCGCGCAGCCGACCTCGTCGGAAGCCTACCGCTGGCAGGACACGATCTTCATGTCGCTCGGTGCCGAGTACAAGCTCAACGACGCGTTCACCCTGCGCGCGGGCGTTGCTTATGACGAGACCCCCGTGAGCGACGCGACGCGCACCCCGCGCCTGCCCGACAACAACCGCAACTGGTACTCGTTCGGTCTGACCTGGGCCGCGAGCGAGGCGCTCGAGGTCAGCGCGGCCTACACCCGCATCGTGGTGGACGATCCGGAACTGGACATCGTGTCGTCCAGCGGCTCGCGCCTGGTCGGCGATGCGGAAGGTTCGGCCAATCTGTTCGGTGTGTCGGCGCAGTACCGGTTCTGATCCCAGACGCCCGTTGAAGCAAGAAAGCCCCGCTCCGGCGGGGCTTTTTTCTTGCGGGACGGTTGCTTTGGTTGCAGCCGTATCGCCGGCCGCGCGCCTGGAGCCTCAGTCGCCCAGCGTCAGCAGGCTGGCGTTGCCGCCCGCGGCGGTGGTGTTGATGGTCACGGTCTTCTCGGTAGCGAAGCGCGGCAGGTAATGCGGACCGCCGGCCTTGGGACCGGTGCCCGACAGGTTCTGGCCGCCGAAGGGCTGCACCCCGACCACCGCGCCGATCTGGTTGCGGTTGACGTAGATGTTGCCGACGTTGGCGCGGACGACAATCCGATCGATGGTCTCGTCGATGCGCGAATGCACGCCCAGGGTCAGGCCGTAGCCGGTGGCGTTGATCGCGTCGATGACCTGGTCGAGTTCGTCGGCCTTCCAGCGGATCACGTGCAGGGCCGGCCCGAAGTTCTCGCGGGTCAGCTGCGAGAGCGATGACAGCTCCCAGGCGCGCGGCGCGAAGTAGGTACCGTGCCCGGTGTCTGCGCCCAGCGGCGCCTCGGCGATCAGCTTCGCCGTTCCCTGCATCCTGCCGGCATGCTCGTCGAGCAGGCATCTGGCGTCGTCGTCGATCACCGGGCCCACGTCGGTGGAGAGCAGGGCCGGATCGCCCACGGACAATTCCGCCATGGCGCCCGCCAGCATGCCGATCACCTTGTCGGCGATGTCGGCCTGCACGAACAGCACGCGCGCGGCCGAGCAACGCTGCCCGGCGGAGGTGAAGGCCGAGGCCAACGCATCCTTGACCAGCTGCTCGGGCAGGGCCGAAGAATCGGCGATCAGCGCGTTCTGGCCGCCGGTTTCGGCGATCAGCACCCCGATCGCGGCATCACGCGCGGCCAGGGCGCGGTTGATCGCACGCGCAGTGTCGGTGGAGCCGGTGAAGGCGACGCCGGCCACGCGCGGGTCGCGGGTCAGAGCGGCGCCGACGGTGGCGCCGTCGCCGGGCAGGAACTGCAGCACGTCCACCGGGATGCCGGCCTCGTGCAGCAGCTTGACCGCCGCATGGCCGATCAGGTTGGTCTGCTCGGCGGGCTTGGCGATCACGCTGTTGCCGGCGGCCAGCGCCGCGGCGATCTGCCCGGTGAAGATCGCCAGCGGGAAATTCCATGGACTGATGCAGACGAACACGCCGCGACCTGCAAGCTGCAGGGTATTGGATTCGCCGGTCGGTCCGGGCAGGGCCTCGACGCTGAACTGCCGCCGCGCCTCGGCCGCGTAATAGCGCAGGAAATCGACGGCTTCGCGCACTTCGGCCACGCCGTCGGCGATGGTCTTGCCGGCCTCCTTCGTGCACATCGCGATGAACTGCGGCATGCGCGCTTCCATCAGTTGCGCGGCGTGTTCCAGGATCGCGGCGCGCGATGCCACCGGGGTGCGGTCCCAGGCCGGCTGCGCGCGGACCGCGTTCTGCAGCGCCTGTTCCACCGTCTGTGCGTCCGCGGGCAGCCATTGGCCCACGGTCTGACGGCGGTCGGCGGGATTGGTCACGGTGAGCGTCGCGCCGGACGGATTCGCGCCCGGTACCAGCGGCGCTGCGTGCCAGTCCCCGGTGGTCGCGGCGCCGACCTGTTCGGCGAGCGCGCGCAGCTGGTCGTCGTTGGCGAGGTTGATGCCCATGGAATTGTCTCTCTCGAAGCCCTGGCTGCGGTACAGCGCGACCGGCAGCGGAATGCGCGGATGTGGAATCGATTCGAACGCAGATACGGTTTCGACCGGATCGCGCACCAGGTCGTCGATCGACACGTCCTCGTCGGTGATGCGATTGACGAAGCTGGAGTTGGCTCCGTTTTCCAGCAGCCTGCGCACCAGGTAGGGCAGCAGGTCTTCGTGCGAGCCGACGGGCGCATAGACCCGGCAGGGCACGTCCAGCCGTTCGGCCGGGATCACCTCGGCATAAAGGTCGTCGCCCATGCCGTGCAGCTTCTGGAACTCGTAACGGAAATCATTGCCATCGCGCGCACCGCCGAGCAATGCCTGGGCCATGCGGTGGATGGCGGAGATGGTCTGCGCGTTGTGGGTGGCGAACATCGGATAGATCGCATCCGTCGCGCGCAGCAGCCGGACCGCGCAGGCCTGGTAGGAGACATCGGTGTTCGGCTTGCGGGTGAACACGGGATAGCCTTCCTGGCCCTCGACCTGCGCGCGCTTGACCTCCGAATCCCAGTACGCACCCTTCACCAGCCGGACCGGGATGCGCCGCTGCAGCCGGCGCGCCTGGTCGGCGATGTAGTCGATCACGAACGGCGCGCGCTTCTGGTAGGCCTGCACGACGATGCCGAAGCCGTCCCAGCCGGCCAGCGAGACATCGGCCAGCGTCGCGAAGATCAGGTCCAGCGACAGCTCCAGGCGATCGCTTTCTTCGGCATCGATGGTCAGCCCGATGCCGTAGCGCCTGGCCAGCTGCGCCAGCTCCAGCACGCGCGGGCCGAGTTCGGCCAGCACCCGCGCGCGCTTGGCGTGTTCGTAGCGCGGATGCAGGGCCGAGAGCTTGACCGAGATGCTGGGCGCCGCGAACACGTCCGCGGGCGCGCCGGAATGCCGGCCGATGGCGTGGATCGCCAGGCGGTAGGCCTCCAGATAGCGCAGCGCGTCCTTGTCGGTCAACGCGCCTTCGCCGAGCATGTCGAAGGAATAGCGGTAGGCGGCGTTGCTGCCTTTCCGGCTGCGTGCCAGTGCCTCGTCGATGGTCCGGCCCATCACGAACTGGTGGCCCATGATCCGCATCGCCTGGCGCACCGCCAGCCGGATCACCGGCTCGCCCACGCGCCCCACCAGCCGCTTGAAGGCGTTGTGCACGTCGCGCTTGGTGTCGTCGGCCAGGTCGACCAGATGCCCGGTCAGCATCAGGCCCCAGGTGGAGGCGTTGACCAGGACCGAATCGGACTGGCCCAGGTGGCGCTTCCAGTCGGCCTCGCCCAGCTTGTCGCGGATCAGCCGGTCAGCGGTGTCCTGATCCGGGATCCGCAGCAGCGCCTCGGCGACGCACATCAGCAGCACGCCTTCCTCGCTGCCAAGGTCGTACTGGCGCATGAAGGCCTCGATCGCCCCCTGGTCCTGCGCGCGCGCGCGGACGCGCCGCACCAGGTCGGCAGCCGTGGACTGGATCGCGGCCCGATCGGCCTGGCTCCAGCCGGGCGCCGGCTGGCGCGCCACCTCGAGCAGTTCACGGACATGACCGGCTTCATCGCGGGCCCAGGCGGCGGTAATGGCGGCGCGCAGCGGATCGGGCGGGACCGGCAGCTCGGTCGAAAGGATTGCGCTCACGCAGGCTCTGGCGGTGTTGGAGCCGCGGATTCTAGCCGTCGGCCGGGTTTTTCGCCGGGCGCCGCGGCGCGGGCATCGGCGCGCGGCTTGCCGGAAAAGCGCGCCGGCGGCTACCATTTACCGGTTTTCGCGCCCCGATGTAGCGGGTTCGCGACCCGTGCTCTTATCCGAGCGCTCACATGAGCGATCACACCACCGCCATGCAGCCGGCCGCCGCCGGCCGCGACCGATGACATTGGGGTTCAGGCTAATGATGCAGGCACGTTCCGTGCGAAGGGGTTTGGCGGTGTTGGCCGCGGCGCTGTGCGCCCTGCCGGGGCTGGCGCTGGCGCAGGCCGCCGATCCGCAGCGCTGGCAGCTGAACATGGGCAAGGGCGTGACCCACACGTCCCGGATCGCCTACGACTCGCACATGATCGTGCTGTGGATCTGCGTGGTGATCGGCGTGATCGTGTTCGGCGCCATGGCCTACTCGATGTTCAAGTTCCGCAAGTCCAAGGGTGCGGTCGCTGCGCAGTTCAGCCACAACACCACCGCCGAGATCATCTGGACCGTGGTGCCGGTGCTGATCCTGATCGGCCTGGCCTGGCCGGCGACCAAGAACCTGATCAACATGTACGACACCCGGAATGCCGGGATGACGGTCAAGGTTACCGGCTACCAGTGGATGTGGAAATACGAGTACCTGGGAGAGGGCGTGTCCTTCACCAGCCGCCTGGACCGCAAGAGCGACCAGCTGCGCCAGGGCGGCGGCACCGTCACCGCCGCCGATCATCCGCATTACCTGCTCGACGTCGACAATCCGCTGGTGCTGCCGGTCGGCACCAAGGTGCGCTTCGTGATCACCGCCGACGACGTGATCCACGCCTGGTGGGTACCGGCGCTGGGCTGGAAGCAGGACGCGATCCCCGGCATCGTCAACGAGGCCTGGGCGAACATCGAACAGCCCGGCCTGTACCGCGGCCAGTGCGCCGAACTGTGCGGCAAGGACCACGGCTTCATGCCGATCGTGGTCCGCGCACTGCCGCAGGCCGAGTTCGACCGCTGGCTTGCGGCGGAGAAGGCGAAGCTGGCGCCGCCCGCGCCCACTCCGGCCCCCGCGCCCGCGACACCAGCTCCGGCCGCCCCCGAAGAGGCGGCACCGGCCGAGGCGGCGCCGGCCGCCACCGCGGATGCCGCCGCTCCCGCTCCCGCAAGCGCCGGCTGATCGCCGTCGTCCAAGACCCGCATTCCCCGAGGTAGGCCCATGTCCACCCATTACGAAGCCGTCGCCGATCCCCATTCGACCGATGCGCACGGCCACAAGCAGAGCTTCGTCGAGCGCTGGTTCTTTTCGACGAACCACAAGGACATCGGCACGCTGTACCTGATCTTCAGCTTCATCATGTTCATCGTCGGCGCCGGGATGAGCGTGATCATCCGCGCCGAGCTGATGCAGCCGGGGCTGCAGTTCGTCGATCCGATGTTCTTCAACCAGATGACCACGGTGCATGCCCTGGTCATGATCTTCGGCGGGGTGATGCCGGCGTTCGTCGGCCTGGCCAACTGGATGGTCCCGCTGCAGATCGGCGCGCCGGACATGGCGCTGCCGCGCATGAACAACTGGTCGTTCTGGATCCTGCCGTTCGCGTTCACCATGCTGCTGCTGACCCTGTTCCTGCCGGGCGGTGCGCCGGCCGGCGGCTGGACCCTGTATCCGCCGCTGTCGCTGCAGGGTGGCAGCAACGTGGCGTTCGCGATCTTCGCCATCCACATGATGGGCATCAGCTCGATCATGGGCGCGATCAACGTCATCGCCACCATCCTCAACATGCGCGCGCCGGGCGTGGACCTGCTGAAGATGCCGATCTTCTGCTGGACCTGGCTGATCACCGCGTTCCTGCTGATCGCGGTGATGCCGGTGCTGGCCGGCGCGGTGACCATGCTGCTCACCGACAAGTTCTTCGCCACCAGCTTCTTCAGCGCGGCCGGCGGCGGCGACCCGGTGATGTTCCAGCACATCTTCTGGTTCTTCGGCCATCCCGAGGTCTACATCATGATCCTGCCCGCCTTCGGCGTGGCCAGCGAGATCATCCCGACCTTCGCCCGCAAGCCGCTGTTCGGCTACCAGGCGATGGTGTACGCGACCGCCTCGATCGCGTTCCTGAGCTTCATCGTGTGGGCGCACCACATGTTCACGGTGGGCATGCCGCTGGGCGGAGAGATCTACTTCATGTTCGCGACCATGCTGATCGCGGTGCCGACCGGGGTGAAGGTGTTCAACTGGGTCAGCACCATGTGGCGCGGCTCGATGACGTTCGAGGCGCCGATGCTGTGGGCGATCGCGTTCGTGATCCTGTTCACCATCGGCGGCTTCTCCGGCCTGATGCTGGCGATCGTGCCCGCCGACTTCCAGTACCACGACACCTATTTCGTGGTCGCGCATTTCCACTACGTGCTGGTGACCGGCGCGCTGTTCTCGATCATCGCCGCCGTCTATTACTGGTGGCCGAAGTGGACCGGGCGCATGTACAGCCAGGGCATGGCCAAGTTCCATTTCTGGTGGAGCGTGGTGTTCGTCAACCTGCTGTTCTTCCCGCAGCACTTCCTGGGCCTGGCCGGCATGCCGCGGCGCATTCCCGACTACAACGTGGTCTTCGCAGACTGGAACCTGATCAGCTCGATCGGCGCGTTCGGCATGTTCCTGACCCCGTTCATGATGGCGTTCGTCCTGTGGCATTCGCTCAAGAAGGGCGACAAGGCCGAGGCGCGCTCCTGGGAAGGTGCGCGCGGGCTGGAATGGACCGTGCCCTCGCCGGCCCCGCACCACACCTTCACCACACCGCCGGTGATTCGCGACGGCGACCTGGCGCACGGCGACTTCGCGCACCTGGACTACGACAACGCCACCACCGGCGCCGACACGGCCGCGCACAGCAACCGCCGCGAGTCCTGATGCACAAGACCGGCGCCAGCAACGATCCCAGCGTCGCCGCCCGCCGCCGCGCCGTGGCGCGCACGGCGTGGATCGTCGCAGGCATCGCCGTGGCGGTGTACCTGGCCTTCATCCTGTCCGGCGTGTTCGGATCCGGCGCATGAGCGCGCCGGCGCACAACGCGAACGCACGCGGCATCGTCAAGATGGTCGCGGTGGCTGTGGCCGCGTTCGCCTTCACCTTCGCCCTGGTGCCGCTGTACCGGATCGCCTGCGAGAAGGTGTTCGGCGTGCGCCTGGAGCGCGGCCCGGCGGATGCGCAGGCGCTGGCCAGCGCGACCGCAAAGCCAGGGCGCCTGGTCACCGTGCAATTCGACGGCGGCGTGAATTCCAAACTGCCGTGGGGTTTCCATCCCAACGTGCAGACCATGCAGGTGCGGGTCGGCGAGCAGTACGAAACCAGCTACTTCGCCCGCAACCAGAGCGATCGCGCGATCGTCGGCAGCGCGGTGCCGTCCGTTGCGCCGGCGCGCGCGTCTGGCTACTTCAACAAGACCGAGTGCTTCTGCTTCACAGCGCAGACCCTGGCCGCGGGCGAAGCGCGCGACATGCCGGTCCGCTTCATCGTCGATCCCGCGCTGCCGGACGACGTCAAGACCGTCACCCTGTCGTACACCTTCTACAAGAACGATGCGCTGACCGCGGAACTGAACGCGGCCGGCGCGATTTCCCAGGCAACCTCCGGCGACGCCTCGCGCGCCGCACCCTGATCGAGAGCGAGACCAGACCATGGCCCAGGCCCACGCCGAACATCACGACGCCAACGTGTACTACGTGCCGCACGGCAGCCGCTGGCCGGTCATCGCCTCGGTGGCGCTGTTCATCACCATGTTCGGCTTCGCCAGCTGGCTCAACGAATCGAGCGTAGGCAAGCCGATGTTCTTCGGCGGGCTGGTGTTCCTGGCGCTGATCCTGTTCAAGTGGTTCGCCGACGTGATCACCGAATCGCTGCGCGGCTACTACAACAAGCAGGTCGACACTTCGTTCCGGATGGGGATGGTGTGGTTCATCTTCTCCGAGGTGATGTTCTTCGCCGCGTTCTTCGGCGCGCTGTTCTACGCCCGCCAGTTCGCGATGCCGTGGCTGGGCGGCGAGGGCGACGGGGTGATGACCAACAACCTGCTGTGGTCGGGCTTCTCGGCCGCGTGGCCCAGCAACGGGCCGGGCACGATCGGCGGCAGCTACCAGACGATCCCGGCCTGGGGCCTGCCGCTGCTCAACACCCTGATCCTGCTGAGCTCGGGCGTGACCGTCACCATCGCCCACCATGCGCTCAAGGCCGGCCGCAGGGCGCAGCTGCTGGTGTTCCTGGGCCTGACCGTGCTGCTCGGGGCGCTGTTCCTGTTCTTCCAGGCCGAGGAATACATCCACGCCTACACCGAGCTCAACCTGACCCTGGGCTCGGGGATCTACGGCTCCACGTTCTTCATGCTCACCGGTTTCCACGGCGCGCACGTGACCCTGGGCACGATCATGCTGGCGATCATCTGGCTGCGCTGCCTGAAGGGTCACTTCAACAAGGACGATCATTTCGCGTTCGAAGCGGTCGCCTGGTACTGGCACTTCGTGGACGTGGTCTGGCTGGGGCTGTTCCTGTTCGTGTACGTGTTGTAGCGGCGGCGCCGCTACAACCCCAAAGTTTGCTTCGCAAACTTCGGGCCCCACGCCAGGTCATCCAAACCCCGCGGCTTCGCCGCGCCCGCTTACTAAGGGGGCTTACCTCCGATTAGCGGCGTTGCCTCTGTAGGAGCGCCGCTTCGGCGCGACTGGGGAATCGGAAAGCCTGTACCGCGTGCGTGTCCTAGGCCGCTGCGGCGGCCCATGGGCAGTCGCAGCGGGGCGATGGTCGCGGAGCGGTAGCGCCGAAGCGGCGCTCCTGCACAAAGGCGATCAGGCCAATTCGGTCAGCCAGTCGCGCGGACGCAAATAGTCGTGTAGTCGCGCCTCGGCGCTGCCGGCATCGGGCGCGTAGCCGTATTCCCAGCGCACCAGTGGTGGCAGGCTCATCAGGATCGATTCGCTACGCCCGCCGCTCTGCAGGCCGAACAGGGTGCCGCGGTCCCAGACCAGGTTGAACTCCACGTAGCGTCCGCGCCGGTACAGCTGGAACTGGCGCTCGCGATCACCATAGGGCGTGTCCTTGCGGCGTTCGACGATCGGCAGATAGGCATCCAGGAATCCGTCGCCGACCGCGCGCAGGTAGGCGAAATCGCGTTCGAAATCGCCATGTAGGTCGTCGAAGAACAGGCCGCCGACGCCGCGGGTTTCGCCACGGTGCCTGAGGAAGAAGTAATCGTCGCACCAGCGTTTGTGTGCGGCATAACGGTCGGCGCCGAACGGTACGCACAGGTCGCGTGCCACGCGGTGCCAGTGCAGCACGTCCTCGTCGAACGGATAGAACGGGGTCAGGTCGAAGCCGCCGCCGAACCACCACGCGACCGTTTCGCCATCGCGCTGGGCGCGGAAGTGGCGCACGTTCATGTGCGTGGTCGGCAGGTACGGGTTGCGCGGATGCAGGACCAGCGACACGCCGACCGCGCGCCACGAGGCGCCGGCCAACTCCGGCCGTGCAGCGCTGGCCGACGGCGGCAGCTTGTCTCCGGAGACGTCCGAGAAGCCGATGCCGGCCTGTTCGAACACGGCGCCGTCGCGCAGGATGCGCGTGCGTCCGCCGCCACCCTCATCGCGTGTCCAGATGTCTTCGGCGAAGCGCGCGTTGCCGTCGGCCTGCTCCAGCGACGCGCAGATGCGGTCCTGCAGGCCAGTCAGATGATCGCGGACGGTTTCTATCCCGGGGAGGCGAGGCATGTCCTGCATTGTAGGGTCCGGGCGCGTTGCGTCTGAAGGCGGGGTTCGGCCGCCCGCGGGGGCGCCGGATCGATCCGGGATGCGGCGCGTGTAACCAGCGGCGGGTCGAGACCCGCACTACTTCAAGGTCTGCTCGAATAGTTCGTAGATCCGCCGGTACTCGTCGTACCACGCATCGGCATGCGAGAACGCATGCCGTTCCAGCGGATACGGGGCGATCGTCCATTTGTCCTTGCGCAGCTCGATCAGCTTCTGGGTGAGCATGACCGAGTCCTTGAAAAAGACGTTGTCGTCGATCATGCCGTGCGCGATCAGCAGGTGGTCCCGCAGGCCGTCGGCGTACTCGATCGGCGAGGATCGCCGGTAGGCTTCCGGATCGAGCTCGGGCGTGTTGAGGATGTTGCTGGTGTACTCGTGGTTGTACTGCGACCAGTCGCTGACCGGGCGCAGCGCGGCGCCCGCCTTGAACACGCCGGGCTTCTGGAACAGGGCGACGAAGGTCATGAAGCCGCCGTAGCTTCCGCCGTAGATGCCGGCGCGATCGCGGTCGCCCTGCCTGTTGGCGACGAGCCAGTCCAGCCCGTCGAGATAGTCCTCCAGCTCGGGCTTGCCCATGTGCCGGTAGATCGCGGTGCGCCAGTCGCGGCCGTAGCCCTCGCTGGCGCGGTAATCCAGGTCCAGGACGATGTAACCCTGCTGCACCAGCAGGTTGTGGAACATCTGCTCGCGGAAATAGTTGGGATAGCGGTCGCTGACGTTCTGCAGGTAGCCGGCGCCGTGCACGAACATCACGATCGGATATTTGCGGCCGGGTTCGGGCGTCCTGGGGCCGTAGTACTTGCCCCACAGAGTGCCGGCGCCGTGGCGCGAGGGCACCTGCACGATCTCCGGCTGCAGCCACTCGAGCGCGGCATAGTCCGGCTTGCGCGTGTCGGTGAGCGTGTGCACCGCGCCGTCGCCGATCTCGGTCACCGCAAGCTGCGCCGGTACGTACGCGGCCGACTTGCGCAGCAGCAGCGAGCGGCCGTCGGGCGACAGCACGAAGTTCTCGATGCCATCGGTGTTGGTGACTTCCGCCACGTCCCCATCGCCGTTGGCCTTGGCCGCGCACACCTCGTAGTGCCCGGGCCAGCGGCGGTTGCACAGGAAATAGAGCCGGCGACCATCGACCGACAGGGCCGGTTGCGAAACCTCCCACTTGCCCGAGGTCAGCGCCTGCGCCTTGCCGCGTTCGGCATCGAGCGTGTACAGCTGCGAGTAGCCGCTCTCTTCCGACAGCAGCCACAACGTGCGGCCGTCGCGAAGCCAGCCGAATTCGTTGAAGCCCCAGTTGATCCAGGCGTCGTCGTGCAGGTGGTGGCGCGGTCGCAGCGCCGAAGCGGCCATGTCGACCGTCGCGATCCAGCGGTCCTTGTTGTCGACCGCGCGGACCAGCACCGCGACATTGCGCGAATCCGCGCTCCAGCGGATCGACTGGCCGCCGCCGCCGTTGTCGGTCTCGATGCGCACGTCGCGGTTGCCCTTGAGCGGCTGCTTGCCGGCCGCCTTGCGCAAGGCGGCCAGCGGATCGACGGTGATGCCGGGCAACGGATCGAACTTCAGTTCGCTTGTCTTGGCGTTGGCCACGTCCACCAGCCACAGCCGATGCGGCAGGGGTGCATTGCGGCCGACCCTGACCCGGACTTCCTCGAACTCCTCGTAGCCGGATTCGGTCACGTACTTGGGCATCTTGCCGGCGGTGCCGGCGTCGGCGCCCTTGACGCTGGTGACCACCAGCAGCCAGCGGCCGTCCGGCGACAGCGCGCTGTCGGCGATCTCAACGTCCTTGCCCAGGTAGACCGGCGGCGCCGCGCGGGTGGCGTCGGCACGACGCCAGGCCTCGCCCTGCACCCTCGCGGCGTCGCGGCGCGCGCGATCGTTCTTCAGGGTGTCGATCAGGCGCAGCTGGCGATCGCGCAGGTCGTCGGCCTTGGGCGACTGCGCCGGGTCGTCTTCGGCCCTGATCGTCGCCGCCTGGGTGACGCCGCGGCCGTCCCAGCGGTACCAGGTGTTGCCGACGCGCCAGACCAGGGCGCCGTCGCTGCTCCACTGCGGCAGGGCTTCATCGTCATTGCTGCGGGTGAGCTGGGTGAGCGCGCCGTTGCGCAGACTGCGAACGAACACGTCGCCATTGCGGATGAACGCGCTGCGGGCGCCCTGCGGATCGTAGACGGCGCCGGGTGCGTCCAGGTCAGCTCGCGCGCTGCCGTCCATCCTGACCGGGGTGCCGCCGTCGATCGCGACCTGGAAGGTATCGCGAATCGTCGCCCCATCGCGCTTGGCGGTGTATTGCGCTGCCTTTCCGTCCCAGCGCCACCACACATCTTCGACCGCGGGTCCGATCCAGTCCGGGTCGGCCATGATCCGCTCCAGTGTCAGCGGCTGGGCGGGTTGGGCGAAAACGTGGCCGGCCAGCAGCAGGGCGGCGAGCAGGAGAAATGAGCGCATCGGATGGAGGTGTGTGGAAACCGGCGCAGGTTAGCAGGGGCGTGGGTTGGCGCTAATGCCGAAGGACATGGGGTTACTCTCTCGATGTGCGGAGGAACCCTTCTCCCTTGGTCGCGGCTATCGAAGCAGAGCTTTCGCCTGAAGGCGAGTTACTTTCTTTGCTGGTGCAAAGAAAGTAACCAAAGAAAGCACCTACTCGTGAAGTCAACACCGCTCAGGGGAGATGCGGTGCTGTCGCCATTTTCGGACTCGCCATCCATGGCTCGATCCGAAAACGGCCGGCATCCATGCCGGCCGCCCTCCGGGTGTCCGGATGCGGATTGCATGTGCAGTGTCGAGAAGATCAAAGACGGAGATCGGGCCGTCGGCAGCAGGTCGTCTGGAAACCGGGCTTGCCGGCGCCTTTGACTTTCGCAGTCCCGCAGCAGCTACCAGCACCCGGAAACCCCGGAGGGGCGGCGGCCATGGATGGCCGCCGTTTTCGGATCGAGGCAGGAGGCCGAGTCCGAAAATTCCTTCGCCACCCGCACGCCTTGAGCGACTTGTCGAGGAAGGTGCTTTCTTTTGGTTACTTTTCTTTGCACCAGCAAAGAAAAGTAACTCGCCGCAGGCGAAAGCTCTGCTCCTAAAGACATTACCCCGGACCCTAAGCAACCCAGCAGCAACGTCCATAGATCCCCCCGCCTGCGCGGGAGTGACGAGTCGGAAGATCTCCGATCCTCGACAAGCAATGGCTCGAAGGGCAGGCCGCGCGTCAGCCCCATCGGCCGTACCAGATCGGTACCCGCCCGGGTTCGCATGAGATAATCCTCCCGCGGCGTTCCCTCCGCTGCGGAGTAGCTTCGTGGATGCGCTGTTGCTCTCACGGATCCAGTTCGGGTTCGTCATTTCGTTCCACATCCTGTTCCCGGCCTTCACCATCGGCCTGGCGAGCTGGCTGGCCTTCATCGAATGGCGCTGGCTGCGGACCAAGGACGCCCTCTGGCGTGACCTGTATTTTTTCTGGCTGAAGATCTTCGCCGTGTCCTTCGGCATGGGCGTGGTCTCGGGCATCGTGATGAGCTTCCAGTTCGGCACCAACTGGGCGGTGCTGAGCGAGAAGGCCGGCAACATCCTCGGTCCGCTGCTCAGTTACGAGGTGCTGACCGCATTCTTCCTGGAAGCCAGCTTCCTCGGCGTGATGCTGTTCGGATGGAAGCGCGTGTCCGATCGCCTGCATTTCCTGGCCACCTGCATGGTGGCGCTGGGTACGCTGATCTCCACGTTCTGGATCATCTCCGCCAACAGCTGGATGCAGACGCCGCAGGGCTACACCCTGGATGCGCATGGCGTGTTCCACCCCGCCGACTGGTGGGCGATCGTGTTCAATCCCTCGTTCCCGTACCGGCTGGTGCACATGGTGCTGGCCGCGTTCATCACCACCTGCTTCGTGATCGGCGGAGTGAGCGCGTGGTACCTGCGGCGCGGCGTGCACGTGGAAGCCGGCAAGCGCATGCTGCGGCATGCGGTGGCATTCGCGGCGATCGCGGTGCCGCTGCAGATCGTCGCCGGCGATCTGCACGGGCTCAACGTGGGCGAGCACCAGCCGACCAAGGTCGCGGCGATGGAAGCCCACTGGCATAACGAAGGGGGCGGCCAGGGCGTGCCGCTGGTGCTGTTCGCGGTGCCGAACGAAGCGCAAGAGCGCAACGATTACGAACTGGCGATTCCAAAACTGGGCAGCCTGATCCTCACCCACACCCTGGATGGGGAAATCCAGCCCCTGACCGCGGTCCCGCGCGAGGAACGACCGCCGGTCGCGCCGGTGTTCTACGGGTTCCGGATCATGGTCGGCCTGGGCGTGGCGATGCTGCTGCTCACCCTGGCCTCGCTACGGGCGTGGCGGCGCGGACGCCTGTTCGACACACATACCCGAAGCGGGCGCTGGCTGCTCGACGGCTGGCGCTGGCTCAGCCCGGCCGGGTTCATCGCGCTGCTGGCCGGCTGGTACGTGGTCGAGATCGGACGCCAGCCGTACGTGGTGTACGGATTGTTGCGTACCAGCGATGCGGTGAGTCCGAACGTGGCCGCGGCGGCCGTGCTGTCCTCGCTGATCGTGTACGCCGCGGCCTATGCCTTCATTTTCGGGGCAGGCGTCTGGTACCTGCGCAAGCTGCTCAAGATCGGCCCGGTGCCGCAGCCGCCCAAGGACACCGAAGGCGGCGAGAAAACGCCGGCACGGCCGCTGTCGCTGCCCGATGAGCCGGTGGAGGGGCGAGGCTGATGGAGTACTGGCTGCCCGTGATCTGGTTCGGCGTGATCGGCTTCGGCGTGCTGATGTACGTGTTGCTCGATGGTTTCGTGCTCGGGCTGGGCATCCTTGCCCCGTTCGCCAAGGACGAGCACGAGCTCGACCACATGATGAATACCGCCGCGCCGATCTGGGACGGCAACGAGACCTGGCTGGTGCTGGGCGGTGCGGGCCTGCTGGCCGCGTTTCCGAAGGCCTACGCGCTGATCCTCTCCGCGTTGTACCTGCCGGTGCTGCTGATGCTGATCGCCCTGGTGTTCCGCGGGGTGGCGTTCGAGTTCCGGTTCAAGGCCCATGCTTCCAGGCCGCTGTGGGGATGGGCGTTCGCGCTCGGCTCGCTGTGCGCGGCGTTCTGGCAGGGCGTGATCCTGGGCGCGGTGGTGGAAGGCATGCCGTTGCAGGAAGGCAGGTACGCCGGCGGCATGTTCGGATTCTTCAGCCCGTTCTCGATGCTGACCGGCGCTGCGGTGGTGTTCGGCTACGCGCTGCTCGGCGCCTGCTGGCTGATCCTGAAGACCGAAGGGCCGCTGCAGCGCACCGCACGCACGCTGGCACGTCCGCTGATGCTGGTGGTCGTGGTGTTCATGGGCCTGGTGAGCGCGTGGCTGCCGTTTCTCGACAGCCGGATCATGGCGCGCTGGTTCGAAGGCGGGAATTTCTGGTGGCTTGCGCCGGTACCGGTGCTGGTGCTGGTGAACGCCTTCGCGCTGTGGCTGGCGGTGATGCAGGACGGTCGGGACGCCAAACCCTTCGTCCTGACCCTGTGCTTTTTCGTGCTGGGTTTCGCGGGCCTGGTGTTCGGGATCTGGCCTTACCTGGTGCCGCCGGCGCTGACCATCTGGCAGGCGTCGTCGCCGCCGTCGTCGCAGGGTTTCGTGCTGGTCGGGCTGGTGCTGCTGTTGCCGGTGATCCTGGGCTACACGTGGTGGTCGTATCGCGTGTTCGCGGGCAAGGTCGCGGCGGATTCGGGTTATCACTAGCGCCTGGTGTTCCGGCACATCCGCTATGTGGCGGGTTTCACGCTTGCGTGGTTTCCCGCACAATCCAGCACTGATCCGCGCAGCCCCCGGTGCATGCACGCCTACGTCTACAAGAGCCAGCGCAGGGCCGACACCTACGTGTACCTGGCTGAACGCGATGGATTTTCCCGGCTGCCCGAGCCGCTGCGCACGCAGCTGGGGCCGTTGGCATTCGTGTTGGACGTGGAGCTGACGCCCGATCGCACGCTGGCGCGTGAGGATCCCGCGGCGGTCCGCGAGAACCTGGTCGCGCGCGGCTTCCACCTGCAGTTCCCGCCCAGCGCCGCAGCCGATCCGCTGGGCGAGGATTGGGGCACCGATGCCTGAATCCACATTGCGCGCCCGTGGTCCCTTCGCGGTCGCCGCGCTGATCGGCGGGTTGGGCGCGATCGCAGGCGGATTGGGCGGCGTGATCGCCGCCGCGGGAGGATTGCTGGCGCAGCCGGCGATCGCGCTGGCGCTGCGGTACTGGCGTGCGCCCACCGCCACCCATCCGCGCGAGGATGCGTTTGCGCTGCTGATGGCCTGGGGCATGGCGCTGGCGGGGCTGGCCCTGCTGCTGTGGTGGCCGCTGTCGGCGGTACGCGAAGGCGGTGGCGCGGGCGCGGCGCTGGCGCTGAGCGCCGCAGTCGGCATCGCATTGATCGGGTTGTGGCGCACCTGGCCGCTGTGGCAGTCGCTCGAACGCGATGGCGGCGGGTTGGCGCAACGCTGGCGCGCGCTGGGCGAGAGCGAAATCGGTGCATGGCGCGGTCTGGGCGTGGCCGCTGCGGTGCTGGCCCTCCTGGCGTGGATCGGCGCGCTCGCCTGGCCGGGCGGGCTGGACGCCACGAGCCGCTGGTGGCTGGCCGCTGCCGCCGTACCCGGCTGGCCGTTGCTTCACTGGCTGGTCCAGCGCACGCGCGCCGCGTCGCTGGCCATGCTCGCGATCGAGGATTTCGACGCTGATGCTTTCGACGAGGATGAATCCGCAACGAGCGCGCTGGAAGAGGGCGATCTGCAAGCCGCGCTGTTCGCCGCCGCCCGTGGCGGCCGGGTCGACCGCGCGCTGCAGCTGCTCGACGCCGGCGCCGATCCGCAGGCGCTACCGCCGCCGGAGGATCGCGACCAGCGCAGCCTGGCGGTGCTCGCCGCGGTGCTGCCCGACCTGCGGCTGCTGCGCGCGCTGATCGCACGCGGCGTCGACCTCAATGCCGCCCATGCCGGGATGACCCCGCTGCTGGCCGCGACGCGCGACAGCTGGCATGGGCGTCCGGAAGCCGTGATGACACTGTTAACCAACGGCGCCGACCCGCGCGCGGCCGACGGTGAGGGCAACACGCCTCTGCATCACGCTGCGCGCAGTTCAGATCCCGGCGTCGCTGCGCTGTTGCGCGATGCGGCGGCCGAACTCGACGTGCGCAATCGCGACGGGGTGACCCCGCTGGGCATCGCCTGCGCCGCCGGCAACTGGCGCCTGGCGCGGTTCCTGCTGGAGCGCGGCGCCAAGGCCGAGATCGACGGCGCATCGCCTGCGCTGCTCTCCGCCGCGGGCAGCGAGGAGGACGATGCCGCCGGCGTGTTGCTGCTGCTCAAGCACAAGGCCAGGATCGATGCGCGGGATGCGCGCGGACGCAGCGCCCTGCACGAAGCCGCGCAGGCGGGCCATGTCGAGATCATGGCCGCATTGCTGGCCGCTGGCGCGGACGTGCACGCCAGCGATGCCGCCGGCCGCACACCGCTGCTCGATGCCGCGTATGGCGGGCGGCTTGGCGCCGTCGATGCGCTGCTTGCCGCCAAGGCAGACGCCACCGCTGAAGACGAGGCAGGCCGCGGCGCTCTGGCGCTGGCCTGCGCGGGCGACACGCCATCGGTGGCGGTGGTGCGCCGGCTGCTCGAAGTGGGCGCGGATCCGGGACATGTCGACAAGTCGGGCAAGCGCGCGGTCGATCTGGCGGCGGAGGCGGGGCGCTGGTCGTTGGTGTCTGCGCTCGACCCCGGTTATGCACTGCCGGCCAGCGTCGCCGGCGACGAGGCGGCCGACATCGGGGAAGCCGAAGGACAACTCCATCTGCCGGACCGCCCGCCGGCCGCCCTGCTCGGCGAGGCGCTGGAACGCCAGGATCCCGACGCGCTCGATCCCGCGCTGGCGCGGCTGTTGACTCCGGACGAACTGGGCGCGCTGCTGGGCGAGGAAGTCGCGCTCACATGGCCGGCCGGTCTGGAGTGGCTGCTGGGACAGGGCGTCAACCCCGATGTGCGCGCGGCCGGAGGCGACACGGCCATCTTCCAGCTGCTGGCGCGGCCGGCCTTGCTGGCCTCGCTGCAGGCCTTGCTGCGACGAGGCGTGTCGCCCGCGGGCGTCGGCGGACTGGCGCGCTTCCTCGGCGCCTGCGCCGGCGGCGACCACGCCGCCCGCGGCTTCGAGCGCGTCGCGATCGAACTGCTCGAGCGCGGCGCGGATCCGTTTGCGCCCTCGCCAGGCGGCGATCCACCGCTCGCGCTTGCGGTGCGACTGGGCTGGACCCGGCTCGCCCAACGCCTGCTCGCAAGCGGCGTGTCGTTGGATGCGCGCGACAGCCGCGGCATGAGCGCGCTGCATCTGGCCGCGGCGCTGGGGCGCGAATCGGCGCTGAAATCGCTGGTGGCGCATGGCGCCAACCCCGATGTGCGCGCGGCCGATGGGCAGACGCCGCTGGGCGTGGCGCTGTCGGCCGGCCGCCGCGACCTGGCCGACTGGCTGGACTGGCGCGGCTGGCCGTTGCCCAGGCGCGCGCTGCAGGCCACCGATCTGCCGGCCGCTGCGATCGTCGGCGATGCCGATGCGGTGCGTCGCCTGCTCGACCTCGGCTTCCCGATCGACACGCCCGATGCGCAGGGCTGCAGCGCCCTGCTGCGTGCAGCCGGCGGCGGCCATCGCGCCACCGTGGACCTGCTGCTGGCGCGCGGCGCCGATCCGCAGCGCGCGGCCAACACCGGCGCGACGCCGCTGTCGGCCGCGGTGAGCATGCGCCAGGGCGAGATCGTCGAGCGCCTGCTCGACGCGGGCGCCGGCCTGGAGCATCGCCTGCCGGGCGAGGTGACCGTGCTGATGCTGGCCGCGGCGCTCGGCCTGCCGGATGTATGCGCGCGCCTGCTCGGCGCCGGCGCCAACGTGCAGGCGGGCGACGCGCAGGGACTCACGCCGTTGCATTGCGCGGCGCTGTACGGATTCACCGCGCGGGACCGGACGCGCCTGCTGGCGCTGCTCGACACCCTGCTGCTTGCCGGCGGCGAACCCGATGCGCCCGCCGCCGGCAACGTCACCCCGCTGCTGCTGCTGCTCGGCGCGCGCGCCGAACCGGGCACCGCCTGCGACGAGGAAGTGGTCCTCGCCGGCCTGGAGCGCCTGCTGGACGAAGAGGTGTCGCTCGATGCCCGCGACCCGCGCGGATTCGGTCCACTGCATCTGTCCGCCCTGCACGGACTGCTGCGCGTAACCCAGCTGCTACTGCGCGCAGGTGCCGATCCCGACCAGCGCGACGCGCTCAACCGGATTCCCCGCGAGATCGCGGTGATGCGCGGTTTCGTCGATGTCGCCGCCGAGTTCGAGCCAGGCCAGCCGGGCGTGTCGATGGCCAGGTTCCTGCGCGAGCCGCGCTGACTGCAGCGCCCGCCCGTCTTACCGGGCCAAGGTTGCAGCGCGTATCGAACCGGCGGTGCAACTCCGGCAGACCGGTCAGGCTATTGCACGCCCTTGCCGCCGACCTGACCCAGGACGCCTTCGCCGCGGTCGGCCTCGAACAACTGCTCCAGCTCGGCACGCGCATCCTTTGCGGTCTGGCGCAGCGCGTCCTCGTCGTCGTAGACCAGGTGCTGCGCGGCCAACACCCGCTCGTCGTGTTCGCGGAAGCGGTTGGCGCGTTCCTCGGCCAGCTGCGAATCCATGCCCAGCGCGATCATCACCTCGCGCCCCAGTTCCAGGCTTGAGGCGAAGGTTTCGCGCACCGCGATCGCGCCCAGGTCCATCAGCTGCCAGGCGTGGCGGCGATCGCGCGCGCGCGCGTAGACTTTCGCCTCGGGATAGCTGCGCCGGATCAGGCGCGTGGTGCGCAGGCTGGCTTCGATCGTATCCACCGCGATCACGAAGACCTTGATGTTGGCCGCACCCGCCGCGCGCAGCAGGTCCGGCTTGGCCGGATCGCCGTAATAGACCGGGTTGCCGAAGCGCCGGAAGAAGTCCACCTGCTCGGCATCGTGTTCGATCGCGACGAACTTGATCCGCTGCGACTGCAGCAGCCGCGCGACGATCTGGCCGAAGCGGCCGAAGCCGGCGATCAGCACCTGAGGATGGTCGTCGGGAATCTCGTCGTAGGCGCGCGCGGATTTCTTCTTTTCGCCCTTGCGCTTGACCAGGCGGGTCATGCCGATGAGCAGTAGGGGCGTGAGCGCCATGGAAACACCCACCATGGCCACCAGCCGGGCGCGCGCGCCGGCGTCGAGCAGGCCGGCTTTGTCCGCTTCGGCGAACACGACGAAGGCGAATTCGCCGCCCAGCGCCAGCACGCTGCCGAGCATCAGGGCGCCGCGCGCGTCCAGGCCGCCGGGCTTGAGCCCCAGTGCGAACAGGAGTGCGAACTTGACCGCCATCAGCACAGCCACGCCGACGGCGATCGCGGCAGGTTCGGCGGCGACCTGGCGCAGGTCGATGCTCATGCCCACGGCCATGAAGAACAGACCGAGCAGCAGGCCCTCGAAGGGCTGGATCTGCGATTCGAGTTCGTGCCTGAATTCGGAATCCGCAAGCAAAACGCCGGCCAGGAACGCGCCCAGTCCCGCGGACAGCCCCGCGATCTGCATCAGCCAGGCGCTGCCGAGCACGATCAGCAGCGCGGTCGCGGTGAACACCTCGGGCATGCCGGTGCGCGCCACGATCCGGAACACCTGGCGCAGCAGCACCCGCCCGCCAAACACCAGCAGGGCGATCGCGCCCACCGCCTTGGCGATGGCCAGCCAGGGCGTTTCGCCGGCATCGGGGTTGGCCACGTTGCCCAGCAGCGGGATCGCGGCCAGCAGCGGAATCGCCGCGAGGTCCTGGAACAGCAGGATGGCGAAGGCCAGGCGCCCGTGATCGGTGCCCAGTTCCTTGCGCTCGGCCAGCAGCTGCAGGCCGACCGCGGTGGAGGAAAGTGCAAGGCCCAGGCCGATCACCAGCGCGGCCTTCCAGCCCAGGCCCTGCATCATGCCCAGCGCGCATAGCGCCAGTCCGCTCAGGGCCACCTGCAACCCGCCGACTCCGAACACCGGCTTGCGCATCACCTTCAGCCGCGGCAGCGACAGTTCCAGGCCGATGACGAACAGCATCATCACCACCCCGATCTCGCTGGCGGTGAGCACCCGTTCGGCATCGCGGATCACGCCGATTCCGTTGGGCCCAAGCGCCGCACCGGCCGCCAGATAGCCCAGCACCGCGCCCAGCCCGAAACGCTTGAACACCGGCACCGCGATCACCGCGGCCAGCAGGAATACCAGGGCCAGTTCGAGTCCACCGCCGTGCATGGGCACCTCCGTGTCGGATTATGCCTGCCGGATCAGGAGTCCCCATGCATCCGACCGTGGACGGCGTTATCCTGCCGCCGGTCAAGCGGAAAGGCCGACGGGGACGAAACATGAAACTCAGGCTCGTGCTGCTGCTGACACTGCTGGCAGGTACCTTCGTCGCGGATGCCGCCGACACCAAGGCCGACGTGCGCAAGACCATCGAGAACAGCATGCTGGTCACGGGCACCATCGATATCGGCATCGACGGTGCAGCCATCGGCCACCGGCTGGATCAACCGGAAAAACTGCCGGGGTTCGTGCGCGATCTCGTAACGAAAGCTGCGACGGAGATGCGCTTCGAGCCGGTGCTGCTGGGCGGCAAGCCGGTGAAGGCGCGGGCCAAGATGGGCGTGCGCGTGGCTGCGCGGAAACTGGAGAACGGGAATTACCAGCTGCGCATCGCGAGCACGAGCTTCGGCGAACAAGGCGGTGATGACGCAGAAAGCGTCACGAAAGAGAAGATGCGGCCACCCGAATATCCCATGGACGCTGCCATGCGCAACGTCAGCGGCACGGTCTACCTGGTGCTGAAGATCGGCCGGCAGGGTACGGTCGAGGACTTGGTCGTCGAGCAGATCAACCTCACCGTCCTCGGCAACGAACGGCAGATGGAGCAATCCCGCAAGTGGCTGGCCGAAGCCAGCATGGATGCCGCGCGCAAATGGAAGTTCCGCATTCCCACGCGCGGCGAATCGGCCGACGATTCGTTTTGGAGCCTACGCGTGCCGGTCGCCTTCCTTCTCAGGAGTCAGAAGGAACCCGCTTATGGACAATGGGACGCTTACATTCCCGGCCCGCAGGCGCGTCCTGCCTGGATCGACGCAGACGAGGCCATGCAGAATCCCGATGCGATGATCGCTGGCGGCCTGTATCAAGTCGGCAAGGGCCCGAGGCTGGTGACGCCCTCTCAGGGCTGATTTTCAGGTCGCATGGCGCGGCTGCAGTTGCGCAGAGGATGCAACTGCTCGCGAAGTCCGCAGGGTTTGCAGTCGATGGCGCGCCGGCATGGTCAGCGCGGCATTTTTGGAGTAAATATAGCGATACCCCGGCAGGATGCCCGGGCGTAGCGGGATGTTCCACGGAACGGAGCATCGCCATCGGACGGCTGGCTCGGGCAACCCGGGTCGGCGGGCACGCACAACGACAGGGAACACCGAAATGGACGCAGTCGTCGATCGGGCCGGCATCGCCGGCGATCCTTCCTCTTCCGACAGCCAGATCCTGCGCAGGTATGCAGGCCAGGATGCGCCGGTCGCTGTGCCGTCGGACTACACGGTGCTGTTGCCGTCCGACGAAGCATGGCCCCGTCGGACCGTGCTGCGCGCGGTCGTAGCCGATGCCCTGCAACGCAACGGCAAGGTGGTCGACGAGGACACGCTCGATGCGACCGTCGCATCGGTCGCCGCCGATACCGGTCCGCTTGGCAACGACGCCCTGGTCTGGAAGCTGCAGCAGGGGGAATCGCGCGACGACGGTCGCGTTGCGCCACCGTTTCATGGCTACGCCGCGGCGATGCCGGCGCAGCTGCAACGTTCGCTGCTGGCGTATGCGGGCGACTGGAGCAGCAGGCGCGACGCGCCGCCGCCTCCACTCGATGCCAGCATCGCGCAACTCAGGTCTCTGGCGACGACCCAGGGCCAGAGCGATGTCGCGCGCACCCTCGAGGCGATCGATGCCGCGATCAGGGCTGGCCAGGCGGCGAGTGCCGCAGGCCAGCCGGTCGATGCGGTCGCGCTGCGCACGGTGCTCGAATTCGCCACGCGCATGGGCAAGGAGCGCGAGGCGGCGAAGATCCTCGAGCGCTACACCGCGATCAAGGGCGTTGCCAGCGATGCCAAGACCATCGGCCGGGAGGCGGAACGCGTCTTCAACGGCCGCGATCCGCTGACCGGAAAACCGCTCAACACCGACCAGCGCGTCGACGCCGCCTTCAACCTGCTCTCCGCCGGCTTCCAGGTGGCGGGGGAAATCGGCAACCTCGCCCTGATGTTTGGTGCCCGCAACTCCGGCCTGGTCGCGGGGCTGATCGGAGTCGCGCCCGCGGGCATGGCCATCGTCGCCTTCGCCGCGGGCGCGTACGAGCTGATCAAGAAGGCACGCGAGGCGCTGCTGCAGCCACAGTGGGACGAATTCCGCGCGCGGTTTCCGGGCGCCGAAGGCATCGAACCCAAACAGTTCGTCAGCGCCACGATGCGACAGATCGCGGGCATGCCAACCGATCCCGGCAATGCGGCGTCCACGTCCAGTCGCGTCCTGGAGCTGCTCGGCGGTAGTCCCGAAACGCGGCAGCGCTTCCTCGCCTTCCTCAAGGGCAAGGTGGAACCCGATTCGATGGTCGATGCGTTGGCGACCGGGAGGCTCGACGGTCTTGGCAAGGAGCATGCAGCCGAACTGGCCCGCGCCGCCAAGGGCAGCGCGCGCGACTTCCTGCAGCACGAAATCGACGACACCAAACGTTATGTGCGCGACCGCGACGGCGATCGCACCCGCGGCAGCTACCTGCTCGAGGGCGCGGCGCGCGCCGGCGCCGAGCGCAACACCAACCAGCTCGGCGGCACTGTCGATGAGGTGCTGCGGGTGGGCGGCATCCTGACCAGTACCGGCAACCAGTTGCACGCCCGGTTCAATGACATGCTGGGCAAAGTGAAGGGTGTCGGGGGTTTGCAGGTCGACGGCCGCGCATTGGACGAGGAGCAGCACAAGCGGGTGGCGGCGGCTGTGGTCGCGGCGACGGGCCAGCTTCCTGTCGACGCGCTGGTGATGAACAAGGCCGGCACTCACCTGCTCGCCGTCAGCAATCCGCAATCGGAATCCCGGCAGATCGTGTCGATCGAACTGGACGCCGCGCTCAAGCAGAGCATCGAGGCAAGCAGCAGGATGGCGGCTGCCAATCCGGTGGTGGTGCTGACGCAGGCCGACGCTGCGCAGGCACGCCACGATGCCATCCAGCGCGGCATGTGAAACGGCGGCAGCAATTCGCGGATTGCCATCATCCAACGTAGAACGCCCCGCATTGCGGGGCGTTCTGCTGTCGTGCGCTCGAACTCAGCGCTTCATCGAAGCAAAGAACTCGTCGTTCGACTTGGTGCTCTTCATCTTGTCGAGCAGGAACTCCATCGCCGCCAGCTCGTCCATCGGATGCAGCAGCTTGCGCAGGATCCAGATCTTCTGCAGCAGGTCGGGGTCGATCAGCAGGTCCTCGCGGCGGGTACCCGAAGCGTTGACGTTGATCGCAGGGTAAACGCGCTTCTCGCTGATGCGGCGGTCCAGGTGCACTTCGGAGTTGCCGGTGCCCTTGAATTCCTCGTAGATCACCTTGTCCATGGCGCTGCCGGTATCGACCAGCGCGGTCGCGATGATGGTGAGCGAGCCGCCTTCCTCGACGTTGCGGGCGGCGCCGAAGAAGCGCTTGGGTCGGTGCAGCGCGTTGGCGTCCACGCCACCGGTCAGGACCTTGCCCGACGACGGCACCACGTTGTTGTACGCACGCGCCAGGCGGGTGATCGAGTCGAGCAGGATCACCACATCCTTCTTGTGCTCGACCAGGCGCTTGGCGCGCTCGATTACCATCTCGGCCACCTGCACGTGGCGTGCGGCGGGTTCGTCGAAGGTGGAGGACACCACTTCGCCGCGCACCGTGCGCTGCATCTCGGTGACTTCCTCGGGCCGTTCGTCCACCAGCAGCACGATCAGGTGCACGTCGGGATGGTTGGTGGTGATGGCAGTGGCGATCTGCTGCATCATCATCGTCTTGCCCGCCTTGGGCGGCGAGACGATCAGTGCGCGCTGGCCCTTGCCCTGCGGCGCCATGAGATCGAGGATGCGGCCGGTGATGTCCTCGCTGCTGCCGTCGCCGCGCTCGAGCTTGAACTTCTTGCGTGGGAACAGCGGGGTCAGGTTCTCGAACAGCACCTTGCCCTTGCTGGCTTCGATCGGTTCGCCGTTGATCGTGTCGACCACGGCCAGCGCGAAGTAGCGCTCGCCGTCCTTCGGCCAGCGGATGCGGCCGGCCAGGTGGTCGCCGGTGCGCAGGTTGAAGCGGCGGATCTGGGAGGGCGAGATGTAGACATCGTCGGGACCGGCCAGATAGCTGGCTTCGGCGCCGCGCAGGAAGCCGAAGCCGTCCGGCAGGATCTCCAGCACGCCATCGGCGGCCACGCCCTCGCCGTGACGGGTGAGCACCTTGAGCAAGGCGAAGATCACGTCCTGCTTGCGCGCGCGGGCCACGCCCTCGTGGATCTGCAGCTGCTCGGCGATGTCGAGCAGCTTGTGCGCCGGCATGCGCTTGAGGTCGCTCAGCGAATACTGCGGAAACCCTTCGGGAATATTGGCCGGCGGCGATCGCGGCACGAACTGTTCCTGTCCGGTGTCGTCGCGGGGCAGGCCGTCCTGGAAGCGGTCGCGCTGGCGGTCGCGGCGGTTGCGGAAGCGGTCGCGACGGTTGTTGTTGAAGCGCCCGCCCTGCTGGTCGCGATCGTTACCGGCATCGCCGCCCTGGCCGCTGGCGTCGGCGGAAGGCGCGGATTCATTCGGCATCGGAGGTGGAGGCGGCGCGCTCGGCGGCATCGCGGCAGGCGCCTCGGGCGCGGGTGCTGCGGGAGAAAGCGATTCGGTGGGAGTGGCGGACTTGGCCACGCGTGCCTTGCGCACGCGCTTGGCAGCCGGTTCGCCGGCATCTTGGATGTTGTCTGACAAGCGGGAAATCCTCGCTGAGGCGAGCACTCGCGGGATGCGAGCGATGTAGGAAAGGGAATCTTGAGAAGGGGTGCGGCGCGGAGGTCAGCGCCGGGTCAGTGGAAAGCTAGCACTGCCGGGAAGCGGGGGCAAGCGTTGCGGGCGAAGCGTTCATCTTGCCTGGGGCCGCATGTCGACCCGCGCAGCAGGCGGGGAGACCCAGGGACCGCGGACCATCAAGCCGATCACGGGGGATCAGAGCGCCTTATCGATCATCTGGCTGAGCTGCGCCTTGCCCACCGCGCCGATCTGGGTCGCCTGCACCTGGCCGTCCTTGAACAGCAGCAGCATCGGGATCGAACGCACGTGGTACTTCATCGCCGTCGCACGGTTCTGGTCGATATCGATCTTCACCACCTTGGCCCGGCCGGCATAGGTGTCCGCCAGCTCATCCAGGGCCGGGGCGATCATCTTGCAGGGTCCGCACCACTGCGCCCAGAAATCGACCAGCACCGGCTCGTCGGACTGCAGCACGGCGGCATCGAAATCGGCATCGGTGGCGTGGATGACCTTGTCGCTCACGGAAGGGCTCCTGTTGGGATGGCGGCCCGCGAAAAGCCGTGAACAGGCGGGCGGGCGGCGGGGCTGGCGGGGAGACTGGTAGACTTGGCGCTGAATCTGGGGCTCGAGCGGCGGCTTTCAAGCGCCGGTCCGCGGATCCTCGTAGCCATCTTACCCCCTTCGGCGGTCCTCACGACCGCCGCATCGCGCGCAACCGCACTCCTGCGCGCCGCGAACCAAGAATGACCGACAAACCACTTACCGACATTCCGTTTTCCGAATTCGACCTGCATCCGGCGCTGCTCGCCGGTCTCGAAGCCGCCGGCTTCCTGCGCTGCACGCCGATCCAGGCGCTGACCCTGCCGCTGGCCCTGTCCGGACGCGACGTCGCCGGCCAGGCGCAGACCGGTACCGGCAAGACCCTCGCCTTCCTGATCACGGTGATCAACCGCCTGCTGCAGCGCCCGGCACTGGCCGAACGCAAGCCCGAGGATCCGCGCGCGCTGATCCTCGCACCGACCCGCGAGCTGGCGATCCAGATCCACAAGGATGCGGTGAAGTTCGCGTCCGATCTGGGACTGAAATTCGCCTTGGTCTACGGCGGCGTCGACTACGACAAGCAGCGCGCCCTGCTGCAGGCCGGCGCGGATGTGATCATCGCCACCCCGGGGCGGCTGATCGACTACGTCAAGCAGCACAAGGTCGTGTCCCTGCACGCCTGCGAGATCTGCGTGCTGGACGAGGCCGACCGGATGTTCGACCTCGGCTTCATCAAGGACATCCGCTTCCTGCTGCGGCGCATGCCGATCCGCACCGAGCGGCAGACCCTGCTGTTCTCGGCGACCTTGTCGCACCGGGTGCTCGAACTCGCCTACGAGCACATGAACGAGCCGGAAAAGCTGGTGGTGGAGACCGAAACCGTCACCGCGGCGCGGGTGCGGCAGAAGATCTACTACCCGGCCGACGAGGAGAAGCTGCCGTTGCTGCTCGGGCTGCTCTCGCGCAGCGAGGGTGCGCGCACCATGGTGTTCGTCAACACCAAGGCCTTCGTCGAACGCGTGGCGCGCGCGCTGGAGAAGGCTGGCTACCGTGTCGCGGTGCTCTCCGGGGACGTCCCGCAGAAAAAGCGCGAGACGCTGCTCAAGAAGTTCCAGGCCGGCCAGCTCGAGATCCTCGTCGCCACCGACGTAGCCGCGCGCGGCCTGCATATCGATGGCGTGAGCCATGTCTACAACTACGACCTGCCGTTCGATGCCGAAGACTACGTGCACCGCATCGGCCGCACCGCGCGCCTGGGCGCGGAGGGCGATGCGATCAGCTTCGCCTGCGAGCGCTACGCCATGTCGCTGCCCGACATCGAGCGCTTCATCGAGCAGAAGATCCCGTCCGAACCGGTCACGCGTGAACTGATGACCGCGCTCCCGCGCACGCCGCGTGCTCCAGTAGCCGCAGAACCCGGCGAAGAAGGCGAGGAGAGCGTCAGCACGATCTTCCGCGAGGCGCGCGAACAGCGCGCCGCGGACGAGGCCAAGCGCGGTGGCCCGCGCAGCCGGGGAACGGGCGCAGGACCGGGTCGCGGAGGCCGCAGCGAGAGCCGCCGCGACGGCGCGCCGCGGCGCGAGCGTCCACGCACGGGTGAAAGCGTCGCCTCAGGCGCCGAAGCGACCGCCTCACGACCGTCGCGCAAGCCGCGGGATGCCGCCGCACCGGTGCGCGACGACGCGCCCGCCGCGACCGCAGCTGCAGCGGCGGAAGGCGAGCGCGCACCGCGCAAGCGCCGCCGCCGGCGCGGAGGCATGCGCATCGAAGGCGAGGCGGCAGGCGGTTCCGCGCCCGCGCGCGAGCTGCCGACGCCCGCTTCGCGCGTACCCGCGTTGCGACAGGCGTCCACGCCGCCGACGGCGTCGCCCGAAGGCAAGCCGTCCCTGCTTTCGCGCCTGGGACGTGGACTGAAGTCACTGGTCACCCGCTCCCCGAGCAACCAGCACTGAAGGCGGGTTCGGCTCCGCCCCATGTGAAGTGCGCGCGTTGGCTCATCGAACGCAAGCGTGTTCGCAGCGCACACGCCTGGCCTGGATTGGTTCGGGCCGGATAGGGCAGGTATTGGCGTCCCAGGCGAGGGCGGCAGGTAAGATTGCGCGATCGCGATCTCCCACGCACTCGAATCCCGGCCGATGAGCGTTCTGCGCTTCGACAACGTCAGCAAGCAGTACCCCGGCGGGCATGTCGCGCTGGCCGACGTCAGCTTCGAGATCGCACAGGGCGAAATGCTGTTCATCACCGGGCATTCGGGCGCCGGCAAAAGCACGCTGCTCAAGCTCATCCATCTGTCAGAACGGCCGAGCCGTGGCGCGGTCCTGTTTGGCGAACGCAACCTGCTCAAGGTGCGCGGTGGCCGGATTCCGCTGCACCGACGCGAGGTGGGCGTGGTGTTCCAGGATCACCGACTGCTGACCGACCGCAGCGTGTTCGAGAACATCGCACTGCCGCTGGTACTGCGCGGCATGAGGCGCGCGGAGATCGGCAAGCGCGTGCGCAGCGCGCTCGAACGCCTCGGCCTGGGCGCGCGCGAGCGTGCCCTGCCGACCCAGCTTTCGGCCGGCGAGCAGCAGCGCGTCGGCATCGCCCGCGCGGTGGTGGGCGAACCGCGTCTGCTTGTGGCCGACGAACCCACCGGCAATCTCGACCCGACCTTGTCGGCCGAGATCATGGCGTTGTTCTCCTCCTTGCCCGAGCGCGGCACCAGCGTGCTGGTCGCGAGCCACGATCTGGGTCTGGTGAAGCGCATGAAGAAGCGGGTACTGGTGCTCGATCATGGCCATCTGGTCGACGACATCTCGCCGGAGGATCTGGCTGATGAGTAGCCATCCGTTTGTCCTGAGCGTAGTGGGCGGAGCCCGCGGAGTCGAAGGACGCACCGGAGGATCTGGCCGATGAGTGATCCCGTCCGGGCCGCACGCGAACAACGCGAAGATGCGCGCCGGATCCATGCGTCGCCAATGGGCGCCTGGCTCGACCATCACGCCTTCAGTTTCCTCGCCAGCCTCGGCCGGATCGCGCGCAAACCGCTGGCCGCGCTCTTGACGATCTCGGTGATGGCGCTGGCGCTGGCGCTGCCGGTGGGGCTTTGGCAGGTGCTCGGCAACATCGAACGGTTTTCCGGAAGCGTGCAGGCTTCGCGCGAGATCAGCGTGTTCCTGAAGCCGGAGATCGGGCTGGCTCAGGCCCGCGCACTCGCGCAACGCCTGCGCGCGCGCGGCGACATCGCCCAGGTCACGCTGAAGACCCCGCAGGAAGGCCTGCAGGAACTGCGCGAGCGCAGCGGCCTGGCCGAGGCGATCGATGCCGCCGGCGACAATCCGCTGCCCAGCGTGCTGGTGGTAGTGCCGAAAGGCGACGAAACCTTGCTCGCCGACTCATTGCGTACCCTGCCCGAAGCCGATCTGGTGCAGCACGACGCCCAGTGGCGGCAGCGGCTGGATGGCTGGCTCCGGTTCGGCAATCGCGTGGCCTGGGTGCTGGCGGCGCTGCTGGGGCTCGGAGCGCTGCTGGTGGTCGGCAACACAGTGCGCCTGGACATCCAGTCGCGACGCGAGGAAATCGGCGTGCTGCAGCTGCTCGGTGCCAGCGACGGCTTCATCCGCCGACCCTTCCTGTACCTGGGCGCCTGGTATGGGCTGGCGGCCGGGGCCCTCGCCGTGGGTCTGCTCACGCTGGCGGCGCTGGCGCTGCAGCCGCCAATCGTCGAACTGGCCGCCGCCTACGGCAGCCGGTTCAGCCTGCAGGGCTTCACGCCGGCACACGCGGCAGGCGTGGTCATCGGCGCAGCGCTGCTGGGCTGGTTCGGCGCGGGCCTGGTGACCGGTCATTTCCTGCGGCAGACGCGACCGACGGAAACCTGATCCGCCGCAGACCACGAACTGGACTGGCTGGGTCATGTACGTGGCGCATGCAACGGGTAGACGGATCCGCACGGCGTGCGCTCATGGAAAGCGCGTTGTGCATCACCCGCCGTTAAACTGCCCGCATGGCCGCGCCCCACGACATCAACCATCTCGTCAGCGGCAATCCGCGGGTCATGGTGGTTGACGGTTCGAAGCTGGTCCGCAAGCTGATCGGTGATGTCCTGCGCAAGGAACTGCCGGAAGCCGAAATCATTGCCTGCGCAGGCCTGACCGAGGCGCAGGCCGCGCTGGCCGCGGCGCCGGTGGACCTCGTGACGACCGCCCTGTCGCTGCCCGACGGCGATGGCGAGGCCGTCGCGCGCGCCGTCCGGACCGCTTCCGGCCAGGCCTATGTGCCGGTGATCGTGGTCTCGGGCGAGGCCCAGTCGCGGTTGGAAGCCCGCAGCCTGGGCGAAGACGTGACCGACTATTTCGACAAGGCGCTCGGGCACCAGGCGCTGGCCGCGTTCGTGCGCGGTTATGTCCGTCCGCAGCCGATTGCCGGAGCGCGCGTCCTGTATGTGGAGGACAGTCGCACGGTGGCGGCAGCGACAAAGCGGATCCTGGCCGCGCAGGGCCTGGAAGTGGTGCACGTGCTCAGCGCCGAAGATGCGCTCGAATACCTGCACGAGCACCGCCCCAAGCGCGATCGCGAAACCGGCGCCGAGCTCGGGAGCGACGTCGGCGTCGACATCGTGCTCAGCGACGTATACCTGAAAGGCGTGCTCAGCGGGCGCGAACTGCTCTCGCAGATCCGCAGCGCTTTCGGCTACGGCAAGCGCCGGTTGCCGGTCCTGGTCATGACCGGCGACGACAACCGCGAGAAACAGGGTGCGTTGCTGCGCGAGGGCGCCAACGACCTGGTGCTCAAGCCGATCGAGGAGCGCCTGCTGGTGACCAAGCTCCTGTTCCAGCTGCGCGTGGCGGCGATGCCGGAACAGAAGGAAATGGGCGCATGACCCGCGAGGCCGGCCGCGGTGCGCAGCCGCGGGCGGATAGCCGCTTCGCCGCCCCATGACCGGCGCGGACCGGATCAAACTCGAACCTTCGTGGAAGGCGCGCCTCGGCGACTACCTGCTGCGTGAGGACATGCAGACGCTGTCCGCCTTCCTGCGCGAGCGCAAGGCGGCGGGCGCACGCATCTTCCCGCCCGGCCCGCAGATCTTCGCCGCGCTCGACGCAACGCCCTTCGACCGGGTCAAGGTAGTGATCCTCGGCCAGGACCCGTATCACGGCTTCGGCCAGGCGCACGGGCTGTGCTTCTCGGTGCAGCCGGGCACGGCGGTGCCGCCGTCCCTGGAGAACGTCTACAAGGAGCTGCAGCGCGACCTCGGGATCCGGCCGCCGGGCCATGGCTGCCTGACCCATTGGGCCGAACAGGGGGTGCTGCTGCTCAACGCGGTGCTGACGGTCGAGGAAGGGCGCGCCGGCGCCCACCAGGGCAAGGGCTGGGAGGGTTTCACCGATGCGATCGTCGAGGCCCTCAACCGCGAGCGGGAGCATCTGGTGTTCATGCTCTGGGGCAGCTACGCACAGAAAAAGGGGGCGGTGATCGACACCAGCCGGCATCGGGTGCTGCGGGCGCCGCACCCGTCTCCGCTCTCGGCCCACCGGGGTTTCATCGGCTGCGGCCATTTCTCGGCCGCGAACGAATACCTGGTCCGCAACGGCCAGACCCCGATCGACTGGGCTCTGCCCCCGGCCGCGGCCTTGACCGCGCCATCCTCCGGCCCCACCTGAGGTTCAAGGCCACGACACAGGCCGGGGAAAGGAACGCCCAGCGTTCCATGAACAGAACGCAGGGGAACTTTTGGCAGGGCCCGTAGTCACAGATGGCCTGCTAAAATCACCTTCATGAGCAAAACCACCATGCCCGAAAGCCACGCCCTGGTTGCCAACAACCTGCCCATTCCCAGTGCCCTGGGTTCGCTCGAGGCCTATATCGGCGCCGTGCACCAGATCCCGGTGCTGTCGGTCGAGGACGAGCAGGCGCTGGCCCGCCGTTACCGCGACGGGGAAGACCTCGATGCAGCGCGCGAACTGGTCCTGTCGCATCTGCGCTTCGTGGTGCATGTGGCGCGCGGCTACAGCGGCTACGGATTGCAGCTGGGCGATCTGATCCAGGAGGGCAACATTGGCCTGATGAAGGCGGTCAAGCGCTTCGACCCGTCGGTCGGCGTACGCCTGGTCAGCTTCGCGGTGCACTGGATCCGTGCCGAGATGCACGAGTTCATCCTCAAGAACTGGCGCATCGTCAAGGTCGCCACCACCAAGGCGCAGCGCAAGCTGTTCTTCAACCTGCGCAAGAGCAAGACCCGGCTGGGCTGGCTGAACGCCGAGGAAGTGCGCGCGGTCGCCGCGGACCTCAACGTGTCCGAACGCGAAGTGCTGGAAATGGAATCGCGCCTGTCCGGTCGTGACATCGGCTTCGATGCGCCCGCCGACGAGGACGACGATCATGCCCCGCCGTCGCCGGCCGCGTACCTGGTCGCGCCCGCGGAAGATCCGTCGCAGGCCTACGAGCGTACCGACAGCGAAGATCATCAGCTCGAACTGCTGCGCGAAGGCCTGTCGCAGCTCGATGCCCGCTCGCGCGACATCATCAAGCGCCGCTGGCTGGACGCCGACAGCAAGATCACGCTGCAGGAACTGGCCGACGAATACGGCGTGTCGGCCGAGCGCATCCGCCAGGTCGAGGCCAATGCGCTAAAGAAGATGAAGGCGCTGTTCGCGGCCTGATCGCGCGCAACGCAGAAGACGAAACGGCCCGGGCAACCGGGCCGTTTTCTTTGCGCCGCTGTTCCCTGCGCGACAGCGCAGGAATCGGATATCGCCACCCGGTGGGCCTGGCTAACTTGCGGGCATTCCCATTCGGAGCACCCACATGGACTACCGCATCAAGGGCCTGCCGCTGGCGCCCTTCCAGCCGCTGTTCGGCCTGGACGAAACCGAACTCGCCGCACGAGGGATCGTGCGCATGGTCGCCGACAGCAAACCCGGCTATCCATGCCGCATCACGCTGGAAGACGCGGAGCCGGGAGAATCGCTGTTGCTGCTCAACTGGCGGCACCAGGACGCCGACACGCCGTATCGTGCCGACGGACCGATCTTCGTGCGCGAAGCGGCCATGGAAACACGCGAACTGCGCAACGCTGTGCCGCAACAGCAGCTCGAACGCCTGCTGTCGGTGCGCGCGTACGACGCGCAGGGCTGGATGCATGACGCCGACGTTCTGCAGGGCACCGAACTGGAAGCGGCCATCGGGCGCTTCTTCGCCGACGCGCGCATCGACTATCTGCACGTCCACAACGCGCGGCGTGGCTGCTACGCGTGCCGGGTCGAACGCGTCTGAGCGCGCGGCGGCCACGGCGGCGCATTGACACCCAGGTCGTTATGCTGGCTTGAACCCAGCTGCCGGGCGTGGAGCGCCATGCTGCGAACGCTGAAATGGCTGGCATCGTTGACGCTCGTGGCGATCGCGCTGGTGCTCGCCGCGGTGGTGTTCGGTGGCCGCGATCCGGACTGGAACGGCACGGTGCTGCTGCGCTGGGATCCGGAGCGACGCGCGCTGGAGTGGATGCAGCGGCCGCGCATGGCGCAGGATGGGCCGTACGTGTTCCGCGACGCGCACGGCTATGCCGTGGTCGAAACCGTCCCATCCGGCACCGGCTGGCGTCTGCAGACGCGGCGCATGCCCGCGCATCCGCTGCCTGTGATCTCGGTACGTGTGGGCAATGCGGCGGACACCCGCTTCGATGTGCCCTTGCGCCCACCCGCCCGCGCGCAACGCGCCGACGAACCGGGCAATCCGCCCAGGCTGCTGATGCTTTCGGACATGGAAGGCCAGTTCGACCGCTTCGTCGCGCTGCTGCGCGCACAGGGAGCGATCGACGCGGGGCTGCACTGGGCGTACGGACGCAACCACATCGCCCTGGTTGGCGATCTGGTCGACCGCGGCGAACAGGTCGTGCCGCTGCTGTGGCTGGTCTATCGGCTGGAAGGCGAAGCCGAACGCGCCGGCGGCCGCGTGCACTATGTCCTGGGCAACCACGAGCAGATGGGCCTGGCCGGTAATATGGAGTCCTGGCCGGAACGCATGCGCGCCACCGCGCAGGCACTCGATGGCGGCAGCAAGCGGATGTTTTCCGATGCATCCGTGCTCGGCCAATGGCTGCGCAGCAAGCCGGTGATCGCGCGCGTCGGCGATCACCTGCTCGCGCACGGCGGCGTCAGTGCGGATTTCCTGCGCGCCGACCTGTCGGTGGATGCGGCCAACGCGCTCGCGCGTCCGCATCTGGAAAGGCGACGGGTGTTGATGCCGGCGCAGGTCCAGGCGGTACTGGGTCGCGCTGGCGTCACCCGCTACCGCGGCCTCGCCAAGACCGACGCGCAGCTCGAGGACGATCCGGTCGCACATCTGCGCCAGGTCGCGCGCCGCTATGGCGTGCGGCGACTGGCGATCGGCCACACGATTGCCCCGGACATCGTCCTGCAACATCGCGGCCTGCTGCTGCGCCTGGACGTGCACCACAAGACACAGGTGCCGCAGGCCGCGCTATACGAGGACGGGCGGCTCTGGCGCGTCCACGCCGACGGCAGGCCACCGGTGCGGTTGCATTGATCGACGCGTCCCGACTGGACGATCCGGCACGGGCGTGCGAGCGTGTAGCGGGTCGGATCGCAGCAGGAACAGGCCATGGCTGAACTCGAACACAGCATCGCGCTGCTGATCGACGCGGACAACGCACCGGCGGACAAGATCGAGGTGATCCTGGCCGAGGTGGCGCGCCACGGCACCGCGCACGTGCGGCGCGCCTACGGCAACTGGACTAAGCCCAACCTGAAGAAATGGGAGGCGATGCTGCATCCCTATGCGATCCAGCCGATCCAGCTTTACGACTACAGCAAGGGCAAGAACGCCTCGGACATCGCGATGGTGATCGACGCGATGGACCTGCTCGCCTCCGAGCGCATGCAGGCCTTCGCCATCGTGTCCAGCGATGCCGACTTCACGCCCCTGGTGATGCGGCTGCGCAGCGCCGGGCGCAAGGTTTACGGCTTCGGCGAATCCAAGACGCCCGAACCGTTCGTCAACGCCTGCTCGCAGTTCACCTACGTCGAGGCGCTGGGCGTACCCCCGGCCGCCGAGAATGCGCAGGCGACCGAGGTCGCGCCGGTGGATGTGAAGAAGTTGCGCAGCGACACCCGGCTGGTGAACATGCTGCGCAGCGCGATCGAATCCGAATCCGACGACGACGGCTGGGCCAACCTCGGTGCGGTCGGCAAGCAGGTGCGCAACCAGGCGTCGTTCGACTCGCGCAACTACGGTTACGCCAAACTGGTGCAACTGGTCGAGGCGATCGGACTGTTCGAGACCCGGCGCGAAGGCCAGGTGGTCAAGGTCCGCGACAAGCGCAAGACCTAGCGCGGTGGGTTAGCGCCCGACGATGATTCGCGCGTTGCGCTGATAGGTCCAGTACGCCACCGCCCAGTCCAGCAGCACTACCGCGCGATTGCGGAATCCGATCAGGAAGAAGATGTGCGCCGCCAGCCAGAAGGCCCAGGCGGGAAAACCGGAGAAGCGCAGGCCGTGCAGATCCACGATCGCCGCGCGGCGGCCGATGGTGGCCAGGTTGCCGAAGTCGCGGTAGCGGAACGGCGTTGCGGCTCGGTCGGACAGGCGCGCACGGATGGCGCGCGCGACATGCTTGCCCATCTGCTTGGCCGCTGGCGCGACGCCGGGCACCGGTTTGCCGTCGCTGTGCACGCTGGCCAGATCGCCGGCGACGAAGATGCGCGGGTGCCCGGGCACGCTCAGATCGGGATCCACCGCGACCCGCCCTGCACGATCCAGCGGCACCCCCAGCGATTGCGCCAGGGGCGAGGCTGCCACGCCCGCCGCCCACAGCACGGTGCGCGCGGCGATGCTCGTTTCGCCGACGGTCACGCCTTCGGCATCGATCGCGGTGACCGGCTGGCCGGTATGCACGCTCACGCCCAGCCGTTCGAGCTGGCGCTGCGCGCGCTGCGAAAGCGATTCGGGGAATGTCGACAGGATCCGTGGCCCGGCTTCGATCAACAGCACGCGCGCCCGCCGCGGATCGATGTTGCGGAACTCGCGGCGCAGGGTATGGCGCGCGATCTCGGCGAGCGTGCCGGCCAGCTCCACGCCGGTTGGGCCGCCGCCGACGATGGCGAAACTGAGCAGCGCGCGTTGCGCCGCGGTATCGGTTTCGGCTTCGGCACGTTCGAAGGCGGACAGCAGCCGGCGCCGGATCAGCAGCGCGTCGTCGAGCGTTTTCAGCCCCGGCGCGTGCACCGCCCATTCGTCGTGTCCGAAGTAGGCATGGTTGGCGCCGGTGGCGAGCAGCAGGTAGTCGTAGCCGATCGACGCGCCGTTCGCGAGCCGGACGCATTGGCCGGCGGTGTCCACCCGCTCGGCTTCACCCATCAGCACGGTGACGTTCTGCTGCCCGCGCAGGATGTGACGCAGGGGTGCGGCGATGTCCGGCGCCGACAGTCCGGCCGTGGCGACCTGGTACAGCAGTGGCTGGAACAGATGGTGGTTGCCGCGATCGAGCAGGGTGACGCGCACAGGCGCGTCGGCCAGGGCGCGCGCCGCCCACAAGCCGCCGAATCCGCCGCCGACGATCAGCAGGTGCTGGCGCTTGCCGCGGATCGCCGCTGCCGGCATCAGCCGATCCGTTCGCGCAGCAGTTCTTCCAGCTTGACCTGGTCAGCGGCGAACTTGCGGATGCCATCGGCGAGCTTGTCGGTGGCCATGGCGTCCTCGTTGTGCTGCCAGCGGAAGCTGGCTTCCGCGAGCGCGGCGGGAGGCGTGGCGCGCGCGCCTGCATCCACCAGGGCGCGCGTCACCTGGCCTTCGGCCTGCGCCAGTTCGCCGAGCAGGTCGGGCGAAATGGTCAACCGGTCGCAGCCGGCCAGCGCCAGGATCTGGCCGGTGTTGCGGAAGCTGGCGCCCATGACCACCGTGTCGTAGCCGTGCTGCTTGTAGTAGCGCCAGATGCGCAGCACCGACTGCACGCCCGGATCGTCCTGGGGCGTGGCCGGCCTGGCCATGCCGTTGGCCAGGTGCCAGTCGAGGATCCGGCCGACGAAGGGCGAGATCAGGAACACGCCGGCCTCGGCGCAGGCCACGGCCTGCGCGAACGAGAACAGCAGGGTCAGGTTGCAGTGGATACCGTCGCGCTCGAGCCGCTCCGCGGCGCGAATCCCTTCCCAGGTCGCGGCCACCTTGATCAGCAGGCGCTCGGTGCCGATCCCCGCCTCCTGGTACAGCTCGACCAGCCGCTGCGCCTTGGCGATGGTGGCTTGGGTATCGAAGCTCAGGCGCGCATCGACTTCGGTGGAGACGCGGCCAGGGATCAGCTTGAGGATCTCGCCGCCGACGGCGACCGCCAGCCGGTCCGACGCATCGGCCAGTCGCGCGTCGCCCGTGCCTTGCGCCTGCGCGGTGGCCGCGTCGACCAGCGACGCGTAGGCCGGCAGCGCCGCCGCCTTGAGCAGCAGCGACGGATTGGTGGTGGCATCGAGCGGCTGGAAACGGGCAATGGCTTCGATATCGCCGGTATCGGCGACGACCGAAGACAGGCGCCGCAGTTGTTCGAGCTGGTTGGGCATGGCGTGCGGATGTGGGAGGCGGGAACGCGATTGTCGCGCAAGTCGCCGCCACGCTGGAGCATCGCGTGTGTCGTGTCGCGCTCCGGGACCGGACAGCTCATGCCGGCCGTTCCTGCAAGGCGGCGCGTGGCAGGCCGTTTGCGCAACGGTCACATCCCGGCGACTAGGCTCGCCGGCATGCGAGGCGCGGGCATCGTGCGGAGTGTGTTGGCGGCGTGGGGCTGCGTCGCTGCGTTGGCGCTGGTGGCGCCAGCGCGGGCGCAGAGCGCACCCGATCACTACGCCGCCGCGCGACGCGCGCTGGTGGCGGAATTGCGTGCGGAGCACGATCCGCGGCTGGATCCGGCTGCGCTGGATCTGCTGGCGAAGGTGCCACGGCACGTGTTCGTTCCCGCCGCGCAGCGCGCGGCCGCGTACGAAAACCGGCCGCTGGCGATCGGTTACGGCCAGACCATTTCGCAGCCCTATATCGTCGCGTTGATGACGTCGCTGGCGAAACCGCAACCTGATCAGAAGATCCTCGAGATCGGGACCGGCTCGGGCTACCAGGCGGCGGTGCTGGCCGAAGCCGGCGCGCAGGTGTATTCGGTCGAGATCATCGAGCCGTTGGGACGCGCCGCGGCACGCCGCCTGCAGGCGCAGGGCTACCGCAACGTGCACACGCGAATCGGCGACGGCTATTACGGATGGCAGGAACACGCGCCGTTCGATGCGATCGTGGTCACCGCAGCGGCCTCGTCGGTGCCGCCGCCGCTCATCGCCCAGTTGCGCCCGGGTGGGCGCATGGTGATCCCGGTGGGCGGCAGTTTCTTCACCCAGACGCTGATGCTGATCGAGAAACAGGCCGATGGCCGCGTGCGTTCGCGGCAGCTGATGCCGGTGCGGTTCGTGCCGCTGACGCGGGCGACGGACTAGTCTCCGGCGGTCGCGGTAGCGCGCGCATGCCCGGCAATATCGCCAGCGTCGCGCATCGGGCCACGTGGCGGCTCGCATTCGCGATCGCGCTGGTCTCCGCCGCGGCCCTGGCTTACCAGCTGCTGCTGATGCGTTGGCTGGCGGTGGCGCACTGGTCGCCGTTCGCGGCCATGATCATTTCGCTCGCGCTGCTCGGCCACGGCGCCAGCGGCACCTGGCTGAGCCTGTGGCCGGCCGCGCGCGAACGCTTCGACTGGCTGTTTCCGGTTTGCGCGCTGCTGTTTGCACTGACGTCCATGGCTGCGCTGGCAGTGGCGCGCGCGATTCCGTTCAATGGCCTGGAACTGGTCTGGAATCCGCAGCAGCTCGGCTGGCTGGCGGCGCTGTATCTGGTGCTGGCGCTGCCGTTCGGGTTCGCGGCCAGCTGCTTCGGCCTGGCATTCGCGCGTCACGGCTCGCGGATTCCCGCGCTGTACGGCGCAGACCTGATCGGTGCCGGGATGGGCGCGCTAGCGGCGGCCGGGCTGGCATGGTGGCCAGTGGAGCGCGGCCTGGTGCTGGCAGCGCTGGGCGGCGCGCTCGCCGCGGTGGTGTCCGCTCCGCGGGTCCGGACCGCGATGACAGCGGCGGCCATCGCGGTCCTGGGACTGCTGCTGGTACTGCCGACGCGCACCGTCGCTCCGCCGGTCAACGAGTTCAAAGGCCTGGCGAAGGCGCTGCTGCTGCCGGGTGCACACGTGATCGCGCAGCGGCATGGGCCGTACGGCTGGCTTGCCGTGGTGGCGAGCCCACAGGTGTCGCTGCGGCACGCGCCTGGCCTGAGTCTGTCGAATGTGCAGGAGCCACCGCCGCAGCTGGGCGTGTTCACCGACGGCGATGCGCTCAGCCCGATCGTCCGCGTCGGCCGCGATCCGGGTGCGCTCGCCTACCTGGAGCGCATGACCTCGGCCCTGCCGTACCGCATGCGACCGCGGGCTGCCGTCCTGATCCTCGGCGCGGGCGGCGGCCAGGACCTGCTGCAAGCGCTGTCGCTCGGCGCGCACCGGGTCGATGTGGTCGAAGTCGATCCGCAGCGTCTGGCGCTGTTGCGCGACACGTTCGATGCATGGGCCGGACGCCCTTACCACGACTCTCGCGTGCGCACCCACGTGGCCGAACCGCGCGCCTGGGCACGAGCCACGCGCACGCGCCATGACCTGATCGTGCTGGGCAATACGGATTCGCTGACCGGCGGCGGCGCCGGCGCGCAGGCGGCCGCCGAGCAGTACGTGCTGACCGTGCAGGCGTGGGGCGACATGTACGCGCGGCTCGGCCCCGGCGGCCTGCTTGCACTTACGCGCTACGCCAAGCAGCCGCCGCGCGACGAACTCAAGCTGTTCGCCACCGCGGTGGCCGCGTTGCGCGCGCAAGGCGTACGTACACCGGGCGCTCAACTGGCCATGATCCGTGGCTGGGACGCGAGCACGCTGCTGATCAAGCGCGGCGCGTTCGAAGCCGTGGAGCTGCAGGCCTTGCGCAACTTCGCCGATACGCACGGTTTCGACCTCGCGTATCTCCCTGGCATGCGGCCGGACGAAGCCAACCGTTACAACGCGCTCGATCGCGACCACCTGTCCGAGGGTGCACACACCCTGGTATCGCCACGCGCGTCCGCCTACCTGCGCGATTACAAGTTCGCGATCGCACCGGCCACCGATGACCGCCCGTACTTCGGCGACTTCTTCCGCTGGCGCAGCCTGCCGGAGCTGTGGCGGCTGCGCGCGCAGGGCGGTGCAGTGTTGCTGGATACCGGGTATGTGCTGGTCCTGGCGGCGCTGGCGCAGGCCGTGCCGCTGGCGTTGCTGTTGATCGTGTTGCCGTTGTTCGCACTCAGGCGCAGCGCTGTCCGCCCGGCTTCGACGGAGCTGCGCCCATGGCGGCTCGCCGCCTATTTCATCGGCCTGGGGCTGGCGTTCCTGATCGTGGAGATCGCGAGCCTGTCGCGCCTGGTTCTGCTGGTCGGACATCCGCTGGTCGCCGCAACAACCGGCCTGGCTGGATTCCTGTTTTGCGCCGGACTCGGCAGCCTGTATGCGCAGCGTTGGCTATCGCGTCTGGACAGCGACGCCGCCATCGCACGCGCGACCGGCTGGGCGGTCGCCGCGATCGCGCTGGGTCTGGCCTGGCAGCTGCTCGCCTTCGAAGCCAGCTTCGCATTCGGTGCGGGCTGGCCGGTCGCCGTGCGCGCGCTGCTGGGCCTGGCCGGCATCGCGCCGCTGGCGTTCGCGATGGGCCTGCCGTTTCCGCTCGGCCTTTCGCGGGTCGCGCGCGCCGCGCCGGACTGGGTGCCGTGGGCGTGGGCGCTCAATGGCTTCGCCTCGGTGGTGGCTGCGCTCGCGGCAGTGCTGCTGGGCATGGCGATCGGTCTGCGCGCGAGCCTGCTGTGCGCGATCTCGCTCTACGCCTTCGCCGCATGGGTATGGCGTGCACCCGCGGCGGCGACTCGCACGCACCCTGCCTAGTCATCCTGTTCAGTACAGGTCGACCGGATCCACATCCAGCGACCAGCGGGTCCTGCGTGCTTCCGGCAGCGCATGCAGTGCAGGCATGGCCAGGCCCAGTCGCGTCTGCAAAGCCCTGCGCGATGCGGAAGACAGCAGCAGCTGGGCACGATGCAGGCCGGCGCGTCGGGGCATCGGCGCGGGGAAGGGGCCGTCGACCGACACGCTGTCTTCGCCGGCAAGGGCCTGCCGCGCCGCATGCAGAAACGCCATCGGCGCGTCGGCGTGTCTGGCCTCCGCGCGCAGCAAGGCCAAGTGCGCGAACGGCGGCAGGTCCGCCGCGGCGCGTTCGGCCAGCTCGGCATCGGCGAAGGCGTGGTAGCCGCCGGCGATCAGGGTCTGCAGCATCGGGTGTTCGGGGTGGTGGGTCTGCAGCAGGACCTCGCCCGCACGCGCCGCGCGCCCGGCGCGACCGGCCACCTGGATCAGCAGCTGCGCGAGTTTCTCGCGCGCGCGGAAGTCGGCGGAAAACAGGCCCTCGTCCACCCCGACCACGCAGACCAGGGTCAGATTCGCCAGGTCGTGACCCTTGGCCAGCATCTGGGTGCCGACGAGGATCCCCGGCGTATCGCCGAGCTTGGCCAGCGCCTGCTCCAGTGCGTCCTTGCGTCGGGTGCTGGCGCTGTCGATCCGCAGCACGGGGACCTGCGCGAACCGTTCCGCCAACAATTCTTCCAGCCGCTCGGTGCCCACGCCCTGCGGCTGCAACGCCAGGCTGGCGCAGTCGGGGCAGGCATCGGGCCGGATCTGACGCGCGCCGCAGTGATGACACTGCAGCCGGCGGCCGGCCGCATGCACGGTCATCGGCCGGCCGTGCTCGGGCGTGCTGCAGCGCCTGCACTGCGCGCTCCAGCCGCAGTCGTGGCATAGCAGCACCGGCGCGTAGCCGCGGCGGTTCTTGAACACCAGCACTTGGCCGCCGGCGTCGAGCGCGGCGCGCATCGCGTCCAGCGCCTGCGGCGACAGCCCCGCCTGCAGCGGTCGCTTGCGCACGTCGACCACGCGCACCTGCGGCGGTCGGGCCGCGCCCGCGCGGCGGGTGAGACGCAGATGGCGGTACCGGCCCTCATTGGCGTTGTGCAGGGATTCCAGCGACGGCGTGGCGCTGCCCAGCACCACCGCGACGTCCAGCGCCTTGCCGCGCACCAGGGCGAAATCGCGGGCGTGATAACGGATACCGTCCTGCTGCTTGTAGCTGGTGTCGTGCTCCTCGTCGACCACGATCAGGCCCGCCTCGGGCAGCGGCGTGAACACCGCCGAACGCGTGCCCACGACCACGCGCGCCTCGCCACGCCACGCGGCGGTCCAGACGCGTGCGCGTTCGCCATCGCTCAGCCCGGAATGGCTGGCGTGCACCGCCACGCCCAGGCGCGCGCGGAACCGCGCCAGCAGCTGCGGCGTCAGGCCGATCTCGGGCACCAGGACCAATGCCTGCCTTCCGCGCGCCAGGCAAGCGGCGATCGACTGCAGATAGACCTCGGTCTTGCCGCTGCCGGTAACCCCATCGAGCAGGAACGGGGCGAAACCGCTCGCCTTATCGATGCCGTCGACGGCGGCGCGCTGTTCCGCGTTCGGGGCGAAGCCGGACGCGAGCGAGTCGCCCACCCCACGCATCTGGACGACACTAGCCACCCGCTCGACCAGCCCGCGCTTCGCCAATGCACGGGCGCCGATGCGCCAGTCGTCGATGGCCTGGTCCAGTGCGTCCTCGTCGCGATCGCCGGAATGCAGCAGCTCGGCCAGCCGGCGCGGACGCGTGCCCTTGCGCAGCCCGGCAAGCGCGGTGGCACCGGCTTCGGTCAGACGCCACGCCCAGGTGCGGGTATCGGGCAGCGGCTCGCCGCGTCGCAGCGCCGCTGGCAGCGCCGTGGCATACACCTCGCCCGCGGGTGCGTGGGTGTATCGCGCGAGCCACCGTAGCGAAGCCAGCAGCTCACCATCGAGCAAGGGCACATCGTCGCAGAGCGCCTGCGCCTGCCGGAGCTCGGCCGCATGCGGATCCGCCGCGCCGAGGCTGTCGACCACGCCAATCAGTTCGCGCGTCCCCAACGGCACCCGTACGCGCTGTCCGGGCAATACGCGCGCGGCCTCGACGCCGGGCGGCGGCGCGTAGTCGAACAGCCAGGGCAGCGGCAGCGGCAACGCGACCTTGAGCACGAGAGCAGACGCAGACATCGCCGCAGTCTAGCGAGCCGTCACGCCGCCGCCGCCGCACCCGCAGTTGCGCGCGCTTGTTGTGCGCGCGCCGATGAAACGGCCGCAAGTCGTTAGCCGTGAAGGAGTTTTGGCCTTATCCACACCGAATGTGGATAACTCTGTGCATGCAATCCCGGTCGCGATTCGAAAATGCCTAGAAATTGGCTGCGGACGCGAATTGGCGAAAAAACAGCCAAATCCGGATAATCCTTTTCAATCAGTCATTTACCTGTGGAACATCGGCGGGTTCGCGCACCATCTTGACAAGCCGGGCGGCTCCGTGACAGCGGAGTGACGGCTGTGTACAACGGTTTCGCTGGCGCCATTCCCGCTAGCCGGGTCTTGGCGCGATGCACTGGCCGCGCTGGCTATCATGCGGCGGTGAGAATGCCCTGCCGATGACCGATTTCCCCCTGTCCGACGCCGACGCGCCGGCCGCCCTGACTGCTTTCCTGCGCGGCATCGAACGCCGAGGGGCGGTCTTCGCCGAGCTGCTGGTGGGCGATGCGCTGCGCGCCGAACAGGCCTTCGCCGTCGCCCTGCGCCAGTTCCGCGACCACGCCCTCGCGCAGCCATTCGCGCACTGGTCGCGGCTGTTCTGGCGCACCCTGCTCGCCTCGCCGAAACTGCGTGCACCTGCGCCGGCGTCACGCTGGGAGGGGCCGTTCGCTGCGCTGGCGCCCATCGGTGGGGGCCAGCGCGCGGCGCTATTGCTGCGCCTGGTGGCCGGTCTTACCGACGCCGACGCCGCCGCGGCCCTGGGCATCGCGCCACCCACCTACCGGTTGGCCCTGCGGCAGGCCCTGCCGCACCGGGAGGACGGTAGCGCCGATCCGGAAGCCTGGCGGGCGTTGGCCGAGGCGGTACAGCAGGCGATCCGGGCGCTTCCCGCCGAACGCCTCGCGCATCTTGCGCGGCTGCGCCAGGCCGCGGTGCAGGGTCGCCGGCCGGAACTGATCGGCCCGCTGCACGTGCCGGCTCCGGAAGCCGAACCGGAACACGCGCCGCCACGGCACCGGCGCCTGCGCGCACTGCTTTGGGCGGGCGTGGCCGCGTGCGGGGTCGGCCTGACCGTGACCTTCCTGTGGCCGCCCGGCTGGAGCGGTGAAGGCGGCGATCCGGGCATCCGGATACGGCCGCTCGGGCCGGTCCAGTCGCCCGCGGCGCGATTCGACGCGGCGACGGCACTGCTCACCGAGCGAGATTTCGAAGTGCTCGCCGCCGGGCCGCTCGCGCCGCCGTTGGACGATCCCGCCTTCTATGCCTGGTATGCCGCCAGCCAGGGCGGCGAGATCGGCGCGCCGGATCCGGAGGCGGAGATGGGCGAAGCAGAGACAAGCGCGCCATCGACGGCACCACAGCCGCCGGAGAGCATCGATGCGCCGTAGCCGCACTCTGCTCGGCTGGGCCGTCGTTGTGCTCTCGCTCTGCACCGGCGGCGTGATCGCGCAGGCGCTGCCCGGCGCGCTGCAGGAACAGGTGGCGTCGCTGCCGTCCGCGCAGCGCGACCTGCTGTACCGGCGCGCGGCGAGTCTGCAGGCGATGACGGCGCAGCAGCGGCAGCAGTTCGAACGGCGCCTGGCCGAATGGAACACCCTGGGTGAAGCCGAGCGCCGCGAGCGCCGCGAGCGGTGGCAGGCCTGGCAGGCACTCCCGGTCAGCGAACGCGCGCAGCTGCAGGCGGCCGCGAGGGCATTCGCCGCACTACCGGTGCAGGCCCAGCTCGATCTGCGCGCGCGTTACGCGCGGCTGGACGAGAGCCAGCGGCATGGTTGGCTGCTCGGCCCGGGGATCGGAGTGCACTGGCAACGGCTGCAGCCGCTGCTGATGCAGGTGCCGGCCGAGCAGCGCCTGCCGCTGCTGTCCGCACTGCGCGCGATGACGCCCCAGCAACGCGAGGCGCTGGGCGTGCTGGCCCAGCGCACACCGCCGCAGACGCGCAATCGCCTGCGCAGCGAACTGCTGGCGGTACCGGCCGCCAACCGCGGATCCTGGCTGATGGAGCAGCTGGACCGCTGATCATCGGCACCGCACCGCACCGCACCGCTTGCGGTTGCGCGCTATGAGCAAAGAGACATTCGCCCGAATGGAAACATTCCGGTAAGTGGGCGTCCGGAAATCGCCGCCCCCTGAGTCAATTGCTTTCGCGCAGGACCCGACGGCTCGCGCGGAAACGGTCGCCGAAGCGTGCCGCGCCTTCGTTACGCATCCGCGCTGCGTGATCGCGCAGGTAATCCGCGAGCGCCGTGGCATCGCGCAGGCGGTAATGCACGCAGTACGTGACGCGTCCCGCTGCCACCGGCTCGAGCACATCGAACACCTGGGCCGAGAGGAATCCGGGAAGCGCCAGCATCTCCGCGATGTGTTGGCGCAGCCATGCGTGGTATTCATCGGCGATGGCGCTCTCGAGATCCACGCTGACCTCGTAGATGACGCCCTGCGCCGTTGCGCTCACGACGAGATCCCGATCAGGGCGGCGTACAGCGTGGCGAAGCTCACCAGCAACATGTAGACGGTGCCGATCACCACGTAGCGCAACACGGTGGTGAACCAGCCGCCGCGATACACGTGTTTTTGCATGAGCAGCAGGTAGATCGGCATCCAGATCCAGATCGCGGCATAACCCAGGCCTGTGAACCAGGCCGGAGCACCGGCATTGCTGGCAGCCGAGAGCATGAACAGGGCCAGCAGCATCAGCAGCAGGAAGCCGTGGCTGTACAACGCCACCACCAGATGTTCCAGATAGGTGCGGCCGGAGCCCAGATAAAGCAGCTTCAACAGCAGCGCGAACAGCGGCATCAGCAGGAACAGCGCGGTGGGGATGGCGCCCAGGAATTGCTGGAACAGGCGCTCGCCGTTGCGATCGGCGTCCTTGATGTTCTCGCAGCCCCTGCCGATGCGTGCGTTGAGCCAGCGGTTGGCGAAGCCGGGCATCCAGGCCGCTTTCACCGGATTGGTCTTGGCGTCGAACGGCCGCTCATTGAACCGGCATACCCACGATGAATCGTCGTCCTCCTGCGCCAGCGGCGATACGGTCACCTTCGCGGGAGCCACGTTGTCAGCCGGTGTCGTGCCCCGGTCGGTCGCGTCGGCAGGCGCTTGCGCTTTCGCGGCCTGTTCGCGCAGCTCGGCGATGCGGGACGCGGCCTCGCCCTGGATACGCACGCGCGCGGCGATCAGGGCCGGGTTCGCGCCCGGAGTCTTCGCGGCCGCCTGTTCGGCTTTTTCGATCGGGGCTAGCAGACGGTCGCGGATCTGCTCGACTTCGGCGATGGTCTGCGCGCGCCCGATCTCGGCCTCCACGCCCTCCATGCGCACGCCTTCGCCGACGTTCAGGACCAGCTTGCCGATGAAGAAGGTGAGCAGACTGAGGATCACGAACAGGCGCAGCGGCGGGATGTAGCGCACCCGATGTCCGGCCAGATAGTTGATGGCCACGCGCCCGGGTACGAACAGCTGGCGCAGGGTGCGGAAGATGCGGCCGTCCAGGTGCCAGAACGACTCGAACACCTCCTCGATCGCGTGGCCGACGTGTTCGAGCGGATTGTGCGCGGACTGCCCGCACTGGTGGCAGTAATCGCCCTGCAGCACGGTTGCGCAATTCTCGCAGCGCGCGACATGCGCTGCAGGATCGTCGCCAGCTTCGACCGGAAGGGTGGATTCGCTCATCGTGTGGATCGAAAGCTGCGCGAGGCAGCGGGTAAGATACGCGCCTGCCGCGACCCGGCGCCAGCGCGCACGCTCCGATGCGCCGCCGCAGTCGTGATGGCCTTCATTATGTCCTCCGCCTCTCCGCAGCCCCGGCGCTTCCGCGATGAAGTGCGCACCACCGCCGTGCTGGCCGCGCCGCTGGCCGCCGCGCACGTGTCCAGCGGCCTGATCGGCTTCGTCGACAGCGTGATCGCCGGTCGCCACGGCACCGCTACGCTCGCCGGCGTATCGGTCGGCACCGCATTGTTCTGGCTGCCGATGATGATCCCGATGGGCACGTTGATGGCGCTGCCGCCGCTGGTCTCGCGGCTCGACGGTGCCGGCCGCCGTGCCGAAATCGGCCAGCAGTTCCGCCAGGCACTGTGGTTGGCGGCGATGCTGGGCGTGGCCATGTTCGCCTTCCTCAGCGTGGCGCCGTACGGGCTGGCCTGGCTCGGGATCGCGCCGGAGATCCGGCCGGCGGCGACCGAGTTCCTGCGCGGAATCCGCTGGGGCATCCCTGCATTCACCCTGTATCTGTGCATGCGCTATCTCAGCGATGGACTGCACTGGACCCTGCCGAGCATGGTGCTTGGCTTCGGTGGCCTGCTGGTGCTGGCGCCCACCGGATACGTGCTGACCTTCGGCATGTTCGGCCTTCCCGAGCTCGGTGCGCTGGGGCTGGGCGCGGCGTCGGCCATGATGATGTGGGCACAGGCGCTGTGCTTCGCGCTGTACCTGTGGAAGGCCAGGCGCTTCGCCGACCTGCGCCTATTCGCGCATGCCGAAGCCCCGCGCTGGGCGACCATCCGCGAGCTGCTGAAGACCGGCCTGCCGATCGGCGTCACCGTGGCGATGGAAGGCGGGCTGTTCATCGCCACGGCCCTGCTGATCGGGCGCCTGGGTCCGGTGCCTTCGGCTGCGCATCAGATCGCGATCAATGTCGCCAGCCTGAGCTTCATGATTCCGTTCGGGCTGGCCGAAGCCACCACGGTACGCGTCGGCCATGCGCTGGGGCGCGCCGATCGCGACGGCCTGCGGCGCGCCGCGTTCGCCGGTTATGCCCTGCTGCTGGTAACGCAGTCGATCGCGGCCGGGGTGATGCTGCTGGGCAATGACGCCATCGTCGCGCTGTACACACATGACGCGGCAGTGGCGGCGCTGGCGGCGTCGCTGCTGCTGTTCGCCGCTGCGTTCCAGTTTCCCGATGGCGTCCAGGTGATGTCGGCAGGCGCGCTGCGCGGGATCAAGGACACCCGCGTGCCGATGCTGCTCGCGGCGCTGGCCTACTGGGGCATCGGCATGCCGGTGGGCGCGGGCCTGGGGCTGGCCCTGGGCTATGGTCCGCAGGGGATGTGGACCGGCCTGATCGCCGGCCTGCTGGTCGCCGCCGTGCTGATGGCGGGCCGCTTCTTGCGCAGCAGCCGGCGCGTCCCCATGGTGGCGGGAGCGGCGCAGGTCATGGTGACCAACGACGCATGAAACCCTTACGTCCGCCCGGCTAAGCTGCGGACAACCCCCGGCGCTTGCGCCACGGAGCACAGATGAACGAACCCCGCCGCCGCGGTCCGATCGCCCGCTTCTTCCAGGGGCTGTGGGACGCGATGAACTTCACCCGCCGGCTGGCATTCAACCTGCTGTTCTTCGGGTTCGTCCTGCTGCTGCTGGCCGTGATCGGGGCCGGCGATCGCGCCAGGCCGTTGCTTGGCCGTACCACCCTGGTGATCGCGCCCGAAGGCGCGCTGGTGGAACAGTATTCCTGCGACGCGATCAGTCGCGGGCTGTCCCAGGCGACCGGCGGCGAGGACTGCAAGGAAGTGCAGCTGCGCGATCTGCTGCGCGGGCTCGATGCCGCGCGCACCGACAAGCGCATCGAACGCGTGCTGTTGCGCACCGACCGGATGCGGTTCTCCGGCTACGCATCGCTGCGCGAGGTGGCCGATGCCATCGCCAGGGTCCGCGCGGCCGGCAAGCAGGTGGTGGCCTTTGGCGAAAGCTTCGACCAGGCCCAGTACCTGCTGGCCGCGCAGGCCAACGAGGTCTATCTCGATCCGATGGGCGGGATCCTGCTCGAAGGCCTGGGCCGCTACCGCCAGTACTATCGCGAGGGATTGCAGGACAAGCTTGGCGTCGACATTCACCTGTTCAAGGTGGGCGAATACAAGTCCGCGGCCGAGCCTTATGTGCTCGACGCGGCCTCGCCTGAAGCCAAGGAAGCCGACCTGTTCTGGATGAACGACGTGTGGCAGCGTTATCTGGGCGATGTCGCAAGGTTGCGCAAATCCACCCCGCAGTCGCTTGCGGCCGACATCGATGCGCTTCCCGCCGAACTCATCGCTGCCAACGGCGATCTTGCGCGCTACGCCCAGTCCAAGCGACTGGTGGACGGGCTCAAGACCCAGGAGGAGGTCGAAACCCTGCTCGCGCAGCGGGGCGTCGCCGACGAGGATTCGGAGACCGGATTCCGGGCCGTGGACCTGGGCGGCTACCTCAAGCACGTCGATGGCGCGCTGCAGGCGGTCGACGAGCGTCCGCAGGTGGCCATCGTGGTGGCCGAGGGCGAGATCACCGGCGGCGAGCAGCCGCCCGGCACGATCGGTGGCGAATCCACCGCCGCCCTGCTGCGCGATGCGCGCGACGACGAGAAGGTGAAATCGGTGGTGCTGCGGGTCGATTCGCCGGGCGGGGAAGTGTTCGCGTCCGAGCAGATCCGGCGCGAAGTCGTCGCCCTGAAGCAGGCGGGAAAGCCGGTCGTGGTGTCGATGGGCGACCTGGCTGCGTCGGGTGGCTACTGGATCAGCATGAATGCCGATCGCATCTATGCCGATCCGTCGACGATCACCGGTTCGATCGGCATCTTCGGCGTGTTCCCCACCGCGCCGCGTGCGCTCGACAAGATCGGCGTGCATACCGATGGTGTCGGCACCACGCGCCTGGCCGGTGCATTCGACATCACCCGGCCGCTGGCGCCGGAAGTCGGCCAGGTGATCCAGGCGGTGATCGACAAGGGCTATCGCGACTTCACCGGCCGCGTCGCCCAGGCGCGCAAGCGCAGCGTGCAGCAGATCGACGCGATCGCACGCGGACGCGTGTGGAGCGGCGCGCAGGCGCGCGAGCGCGGTCTGGTCGACGCCTTCGGCGGGCTGGACGATGCCATCGTGGACGCCGCGCAACGCGCCAAGCTGGGCAAGCCCGATGCGTATCGCGTGCGCTACGTCGAGAAGGCCGCCACGCCGTTCGAGCGGTTCTTCAGCCGCTTCGCCTCCAGCCGCATGGGCGCGCACTGGCTGCGCGATGCGTCCTGGCTGCAGATGCTGGCCGCCAAGGCCTCGCCGCACACCGCACGCGACCTGAAATTCCTGCAGTCCGCGCTCGAGACCACGCCCGGCAGGCCGGTCAAGGCGCTGGCCTATTGCTTCTGCGGATTCTGATGCAGGGCGGGTCTCGACCCGCCTTTGTTCGCTTGTCGATTATTCCGATGGCGGGTCAAGGCCCGCCCTACGCTTGCCTACTCCCTACGCGAGCAGGACTCCGCTAGCCGCCGGTGGCGGCGTCGATCGCCGCGCGCTGTGCCTCGGCGGCCTTCTGCACGTCGGCATCCGCCTGCCTGGCCCGTTCGATCGGTTGCTGGACCGCGTCGCGCAGCTCCGAACGTTGCGCCTGCGGTTCGGGAGGTTGTTCTTTGTCCGGCGGTTGCGGCTTGCCGCATGCGCCCAGTGCGATGAGCAAGGCGCAGGCCAGCGCGATCGACTTGCGGTGGTGATGCATGGCGGCGTCCTCCCTGCGGGCGCGGCCACCCGCGGCGCTATGCTACGCCGATCGACCTGCACGGGATGACCTGGCCATGGATCCGCAGCGCTGGCGCCTCGACGGCCAACTCGCCCTGGTCACCGGCGGCAGTGCGGGCATCGGCCGTGCGATCGCACGCGAACTGCTGGGCTTCGGCGCCGCCGTACTGATCGTGGCGCGGGATGCGACCGGTCTCGAGAACGCGCGCGACGAGCTGGCCGATGAACTTCCCGACGCGGATGTGCGCGGTTTCGTCGCCGACGTCGCCGACGACGAGCAGCGCCGCGAAGTCCTCGACTGGGTCGAGGACATCTGCGAAACCCGCGGCGAAGGCCTCAACATCCTGGTCAACAACGCCGGCGGCAACCTCACCAAGCCGACCACCGACTACGGCGAGGACGAGTGGCGCGAGATCTTCGAGGTCAACCTGTTCAGCGCCTTCGAGCTGTGCCGTTACGCCTACCCGCTGCTGACCAAACATGCGGCCTCGAGCATCGTCAACATCGGCAGCGTGTCGGGCGAGATCCACGTGCGTTCCGGTACACCCTACGGCATGACCAAGGCTGCACTGCACCAGATGACCCGCAACCTGGCGGTGGAATGGGCCGAGGACGGCGTGCGTGTGAACTGCGTCGCGCCCTGGTACATCCGCACCCGCCGCACATCGACCAAGCTAGCCGACCCCGACTATCTAGACGAGGTGCTGCTGCGCACCCCGATGGGTCGCATCGGCGAACCAGAAGAAGTCGCCGCCGCCGTCGCCTTCCTGTGCCTGCCCGCCGCCAGCTACATCACCGGCGAATGCCTGGCGGTGGACGGCGGCTTCTTGCGGTACGGGTTCTGACATCGTGCGCGAGGACTGCGCCCGGAGTCGTTGTCAAGCGACACATCGCTACTGATTGCAGGTGGTTTCCGCGACCACGCGGGCGATGCGTTCGTACTCGGCCTTCAGCGCGTCCGCGCTGTCGGCGCGGGCGAAGGTCCAGGCGGCCTGGGCTTCGTTGACCCGCTTGCGCCATGCGGGGCAGGCGGCGCCGTCGGGAATGCGCTGGCACTGGTCGTAGACCATCGTGCAGGCCTGGCCAGCGCCCAGCTGTTGCGAGCCGTCGATGCCGACCGTTTCCACGCGCACGCAGCGCGGTTTGGGGTCCGGCGTGTCGCTGAGATAGCTGTCGTTTTCGACCGTGTTGCATTGGTACAAGGGTGGGGGTGGCAGCCGTTCGCCGGGGCGTGTCTGCGCTGCTGGCAGCGGCAGCACCGGACTGACAGGCGCCAACGTGTCGACTGCGTTCGATGGAATGGCTTGATCCGCTTGCGGCCGGCTCGGGGCGGCGGGCATCTGCACGATCTCCGCTGGCGGCGACGGCAGCGGAACCGGGAATGGCGCGGCCGTGGCGGCCGCTTCCACGACGCGCTTTTCCTGCCGCTGGCCCTTGGGGCAGGGCGTGTCGTTCTGCAGGGTGACCACGCCGCGCGCGTCGGTGCAGCGATACAGGACCACGGCCTGCTGGGCCATCGCGTCGGTGCTGGTCGACAGCACAAGGAACAGCAGCCACCACATCCGCATCAGCGTCCTCCGCAATCGGTAGCCAGGCGCGCATTGATCGCGCGTTCCTCACGTTCCAGCACCGCGCGTTCGGACGGTTGTCCGTTGAAGAACAGGCGGCGCACTTCGTCGCGCCGGTCGATCAGGCGTTCGCAGACTTCCTGCTGCGGCAGCGCATGGCAGGCATCGCGCACCCAGGTGCCGGCGCCGTACGCGGCGATGGTCGGCACCACGCGGCGGGTTACGCCACCGCTGCGATAGTCGGCCGCCCAGCGGCCGTCGCGATAGCGAATGCTGCCGCCACCTGGGGTGTACATGTCGCGCTCGGCGAGCACCGGATAGTCCAGCGCCCAGAGCGGCATCCAGCGCGGATTGCCCTCGGGCGATTCGCTGGTGTAGCGGCTGCCGTCCGGGGTCACGCATTCGTACATCGGCCGCGGCGTGTTCACGTAGATCACGCGGGTGGGTTGCGGATCGTAGGAAGCGGGAGCTTCGACACGCACCGGTTCGAGCCGCTGTGGCCGGGGCGGGTCGACCGGACGCACCATCTCCCGCGTCGTCTGCTGGACGCCTGAAGGGCAAGGCGAATCGCGCAGTTCCACCTTGCCGCGCGCATCGGTGCAGCGATAGATGGTGACGCCCTCGGCGGCGCCCGCCGGAACCACCCAGCAGGCGCAGCACAGGGCGATCAGGAAGCGAAACGCGGCCATGCGCGCATCTTGCGCCAGCACCCGTCGCAGGCAAAGCGAAAACGCGGGCGGCAGGCGAGCGACGTTCGTCCGGATTCAGGATGCAGGTCGCGAGCAGGAGATCAGCGCGTCGCGCTCAGGAACGCAGCACCTGGCCGGTGCGCGCGTCGCGGATCGCGGTCGGGCGTTCGAGGCCGCCGGTGTCGCCTTCGACCACGCCGTCGATCGCCTGCAGCAAGGCGGGATCGAAGTCCGCCAGGGCGACCGGTGGCGGCGCACCGGCGGGGTTGGCGCTGGTCGAGACTAGTGCGCCCCCGAACGCCCTGCACAGCGCGATGACGGTGGAATGCGCGCTCACGCGCACGGCGATGGAGTCGTGGTCGCCGGTCAGCCAGCGCGGTGTGGCTGCGTCGGCGGGCACGATCCAGGTGTGGGGGCCGGGCCAGGAGGCGAGGACCTCGGCAAGCGCGGCTTCGGGCAGGGCGCCAAAGTCGACATAGGGCTTCAGGTCCTCCACATGCGCGGCGATCAGGATCAGGCCCTTGCCGATGTCGCGCTGCTTGATCTGCAGCAGGCGCAGCACGGCCGCCTCATTGCGCGGGTCGCAGCCCAGCCCCCAGACCGCTTCGGTGGGATAGGCGATCACCCCGCCGCGCCGCAGGAGCGCGGCGGCTGGGGCCACATTGAAATGACCCGGCATGGCGCGATCCTAGGGCGCGCGCCGGCCAAGCCGGATCCACGTGGCCGTCGCCCGCCTAGAACGGCGCATCGTCTTTGGCCTGCTTCACCACGCGCTTCTTGCCCGGTTCGATCACCTTGGCGGGCGTGACCAGTGGCTTGGCCGGTTCCGGATGCGGACTGACATAGGCCTTTTTCGCCGTGCGCTTGGTCGTGGCCTTTTTCGCAGTCGTCTTGCCGGCGGCTTTCTTCGAAGGCGCCTTCGCGGCTTTCTTTGCGGGCGCCGCCTTCTTCGCAGCCGCCTTCTTCGCACCGAAGCCGCGTCGCGCCGGCTTGCCGGTTTCCTGCAGCAGGCGGGTGACTTCCTCCAGGGTCAGCGATGCGGGCTCGCGATCCTTGGGGATCTTGCCGTTGAGCTTGCCATCGCTGATGTAGGGGCCGTAACGGCCGTTGAGCACCTGGATGTCGCTGCCGTCCCATTCCTTGATGATCCGGTTGCGCGCGATCTCTTCCTTCTCGTCGACCAGAAAGATCGCCCGCGCCAGATCGATCGTGTAGGGATCGTCTTCCTTCTTCAGCGAGGCATAGCTGCTGCCGCGCTTGGCGAACGGGCCGAAGCGGCCGATGCCGACGCTGACTTCCTCGCCGCCGGACTCGCCCAGCTTGCGCGGCAGCCGGAACAGCCCCAGTGCGTCTTCCAGCGAGATCGTGTGCATCGACTGGCCCGGATGCAGGCTGGCGAAGGTCGGCTTGTCCTCGTCTTCGGCGGTGCCGATCTGCGCGTACGGACCGTAACGTCCCAGGCGCACGCTGACCGGCTTGCCGGACTTGGGATCGGTGCCGAGTTCGCGCGCGCCGGTGGCCTCGGAACGGTCGACGCTCTCGGTCTTCTCGTCGACGAGCTCCTTGAACGGCCCCCAGAACTTTTCCATCAGCGGGACCCAGTCTTCCTCGCCGCGGCTGACCGCGTCGAGATCGTCCTCGAGCTTGGCCGTGAAGTCGTAGTCGACGTAGCGGGTGAAGTGCCCGGTAAGGAACTTCGACACCGCGCGGCCCACGTCGCTGGGCCGGAAGCTGCGGCCTTCCATCTCCACATACTTGCGGAACAGCAGGGTCTGGATGATCGAGGCATAAGTCGACGGACGGCCGATCCCATACTCCTCCAGCGCCTTGACCAGCGCCGCTTCGGTGAAGCGCGGCGGCGGCTGGGTGAAATGCTGGTCGGCGTGGATGCGATCGAGCGGCACGCGCTCGCCCGGCTTCATCAGCGGCAGCTTGCGACCTTCGTCCTCGTCGTCCGCGGTCTTGGTGTCCTTGCCTTCCTCGTACACGGCCAGGAACCCGGGCGCGATGATCGTGGTGCCGCTGGCGCGGAAGCTGTGTTCGCTGCCGGCGGCCAGGTCCACGGTCACGGTGTTGAGCGTGGCCGGAACCATCTGGCTGGCGACCGCGCGCTTCCAGATCAGGTCGTAGAGCTTGCGCTCGTCGTCGGTGAGATGGCGCGCGACCTGCGCCGGCGTGCGCAGCGCGGAGGTGGGGCGCACCGCTTCGTGCGCTTCCTGCGCGTTCTTCGACTTGGTCTGGTAGAAGTTGGGCTTGTCCGGCAGCGACTGGGTGCCGAAGTCGCGCGCGATCACGTCGCGGATTTCGCCCAGCGCTTCCGACGACAGGCTGACCGAATCGGTACGCATGTAGCTGATCAGGCCGACCGTACCTTCCTCGCCGATGTTGACGCCCTCGTACAGCTTCTGCGCCACCTGCATGGTGCGCTTGGTGGTGAAGCCGAGCTTGCGCGAGGCTTCCTGCTGCAGGGTGGAGGTGGTGAACGGCGGCGACGGACGGCGCTTGCGTTCCTTGCTGGCGACGTCGGTGACGTGCAGCGCGCCCTTGGCGGCATCGACGATGCGTCGGCGCGCGTCTTCCGCGGTGTCGCCATCGGTGACGGTGAACTGCTCGAACTTCTTGCCGTCGAGCTTGGTGAGCTTGGCCGTAAACGGTTGCGAAGCGTGCGCGAGTTCGGCTTCGATGCTCCAGTACTCGCGCGCGATGAAGGCCTCGATCTCCTCCTCGCGCTCCACGATCATGCGCAGGGCGGGGGACTGCACGCGGCCCGCGGACAGGCCGCGCTGGACCTTGCGCCACAGCACCGGCGAGAGGTTGAAGCCGACCAGGTAATCGAGCGCGCGCCGTGCCTGCTGCGCGTCGACCAGGTCGGCGGCGATCGCGCGCGGCTTGGCCATGGCCTCCTTGATCGCGCGCGGAGTGATCTCGGTGAACACGACCCGCTGCAGGGTCTTGTCCTTGAGCAGACCGCGCTCCTTCAGGATCTCGGCGATATGCCAGCTGATCGCCTCGCCTTCGCGATCCGGGTCGGTCGCCAGGAAGATGCCAGTGGCCGCCTTGGCCGCCTTGGCGATCGCCTCCACGTGCTTCTGGTTCTTCTCGATCAGCGTGTAGTCCATGGCGAAGCCGCGCTCGGGATCCACCGCCCCTTCCTTGGGCACCAGATCGCGGACATGGCCGTAGGAAGCCAGGACCTGGAAGTCCTTGCCGAGGTATTTGTTGATCGTCTTGGCCTTGGCGGGCGATTCGACGATGAGCAGGTTCTTGGCCATGGGGGAAGCGATCCGGGCGCGCACGCGGCGACGCAAAAGAGCCGGCAGAGATGGCAACGCCCGGGGCCGGCGGCCACGGGCGTTCAGGTACGTTCTTTTTATAGTGGTGTCACGGCGCTGGCGGCCGTGTCAAGCGTCGTGGGCGTGCCCCGAGGGCACGAAGCCCTCCGTGAAGGGCCCGGCCGCGCCCTTCACGGAGGGCCGGGCCTCAATGCACCGGCTCGGGCTCGTCCAGGAACATCTGGGTTTCCATCCACGCGTAGGCCGCTTCGGAACCGGGCTGGTTGAACAGCACCAGCAGCACGACCCACTTCAGGTCCTCCAGGTCCAGCTCGTCCTGGTCCAGGGCCATCGCCCGGTCCAGCACCAGCTCGCGCTGGTCGGAATCGAGGATGCCGTGCTGCTCCAGGAACAGCAGGAAGCCGCGGGATTCGGTGTCGAGCTTGTCCAGCTCCGGGCCGAAATAGACCCGGGTCGGGCCCTTGGCGCGCGGCGTGCCGGCGACCGGCCGCTGCTCGTCCAGGGCGCCGAGCCAGTCGAAAGCCTTGTGGATCTCGGCCGTGCTGAACCCGGCATCGGTGAGCTCGTTGAACAGCGCACCATTGTTGAGGGCATCACGATCGCCCAGTGGTGGGGCGGCGTCTTCGGCGAAATAGTGTTCGAACAGGTACAGCAGGACGTCCAGGATGCTCTCTTTCATTTCCCTCGGCCTGCGCCGCACGCGGCGCGTCGAAGTGCTGACCTGCCAGAAGCAGGCAGCTCGCCGGGTTCGCCGTCGGGCTCCGTGCCCGCCAGCGTCGTGGCCGATGGATCCGGCCGCCGCCACCGCACACCGTAACCGGCATGCTTCCCCCCGCGGTGGCGGTTGCGATCCGTCCTGGATCGCGGTGCGTGCCGGCCGAGGCGGCCCGGAGCGCTGCGGGAAATCACTTGCGTGAGCTCACCGTTGTGAACTCACCTGCGTGAGTAACGACCGTGTTCGACGACAACCCGGCCTTCCAGCTCCATGACCAGCAGCATGGAGGACAGTTCCGCAGCCGTCAATCCGCTGCGTTCCACCAGCGCATCCATAGGGCTTGGGTCGTGGCCAAGGGCCAGCCACAAGCGCTTGTAGTCGCGGTCCTGGTCGGCCACCCGCGGCACGGATGGGTCGGAGCCCGCTGGAATGGGGGCATTCAGCATTGCCCGCAAGGCCACTGCATGGTCGGCCGCCATGGGTGCGAGCTGCTCGATCACCTCCTGTGCGGTTTCCACCAGGGTGGCGCCGTCGCGGATCAGGCGATGGCAGCCGCGCGCCAGCGGATTGCGGATCGAGCCGGGCACGGCGAAGACCTCGCGGCCCGCCTCGGCTGCCTGCCGCGCCGTGATCAGCGCACCCGAGCGCTCGCCGGCTTCCACCACCAGCGTGCCCAGGCTGAGGCCGGCGATGATCCGGTTGCGGCTGGGGAAGAACTCACGCCGCGCCTGGGTGCCGGGCAGATGCTCGCTGATCACGCAGCCGCGTGCCTGGACTTCGGTCAGCAGTTGCCGGTGGACCCGCGGGTAGGCGATATCCGGCCCGCAGCCGAGCACCGCCACGGTGGTGGTGTCGCCCACAGCGAGCGCGGCCCGGTGCGCCGCCGCGTCGATCCCCGAGGCCAGACCGCTGGCCACGACGAAACCGGCCCGGGCCAGCCGGGTGGCGAATTCGACGGCATGCTCGCATCCGGCGGCGGTGGCGGCGCGGCTGCCGACGATGGCCACCACGGGTCGCCACGACAGGGCGGGGTCACCCGCCATGCACAGAGCGAGGGGCGAACTGGCGATGGATCGCAGCAGAGGCGGGTAGTCCGGGTCATGCCAGCCAATCACGGCATGCTCCGGGTGCTCGAGCCAGCGGCAGGCGTGGGCGATGAGGGCGGCATCGGGTGCCTGGAGTGCATCGATCTGGCGGCCGTCCAGACCGGCCTCGCGCCAGGCTTTGGCGCCCGCCCGCAGGGCCTCGCCTGGAGCGCCGTGGTGTTCCAGCAGGCGCCGTCGCGGCGCCGCAGGGCCGCCGGCGGCGATCAGTCGCAGCAGGGCTTCGGGCTCGGAGACGGGTAGGCGATGCAATGCGGCGTCGGGCATGGTCGCCAGACTGGCGCATAAACAGCGACGGCGCCCTCGGGCGCCGTCGCATCGTGCGGTCAGAAAAATCCGAAACCGATCAGTAGGCCGCGTCCGGGTGCTTGAGCTCGTAGCCCATGCGGGTGGGCTTGACCCCTTCCATCACCAGGCCATAGCTGATCTTGTCGAAGGTGCGGAAGACCATGACGTGCGAGGCGTACTCGTCGGGCAGCCGGACCTTCTTGCGGAAGCTGACCGAGTCTTCGGTCCGCTCTTCGCCGTACTGCACCCGGTCCACGGCGTTGCTGCCCACCCGCCAGACCGAGAACACCGTGCCGTTGTCCACGCCCTCGCGCGCGCCCACCGAGAGGGCCACCACGTCGCGCGGGCCGCCGGCGGTAAGCATGTCCGCCACCGCAAGCACGCGTGCGCGGCCGTAGTCGAGGGTCTGCTTGGGCGGGTGCGGGAAGAACTGCAGGTCGTAGGTCTGGGGCTCGACCGGGACCACGCGGTCGCCGATCCGAACTTCGGCATTGGACTCATCGAGCAGCAGGGTGCTTGCCTCGATCCCGTCCACCTCGCCACGGGTGATGGTTCCCGCGTTGACCCGCTGCAATTCGTAGCCGAGGAAGTCCTTGCCCTTGCGCGTGTCCCAATAGACCCCGGCCGGATCGGTCCAGTAGGAATTGGACAGCAGGGTGCGCTCGCCGCGGAAGTCCAGGTCGGTCTTGTGGAAGCGGTCGCAGCAGGCCTGTTCGCGATCCAGCCGGCTGTAGCGCTGGAGCGGACGCAGCACCATGTAGCGGTCGCCCGGGCGCGAAGCCCCCAGGCCGCGCACATAGGCCAGCTGGCCCTGGGCGCTACGCAGGCGGTCGTCTTCGAGGCCGACGACGTAGGGCATGTCGTCGAAGTCGTCGACCACGCGCAGGTCCTTGAGGAAGCTTTCCACCTGCGACAGCGGGATGGCGTTGATCGGCGCCTCGGTACGAGGGCCGGGCTCCGCCGCCAGGCGGTTGAGATAGGCCAGGCTGATCACGTCGCCCGGGTAGATCAGGTGCGGATTGGCGATCTGCGGGTTGGCCTGCCAGATCTCCGGCCACAGCCAGGGGCGCTTGAGGAAGCGGCCGGCGATGTCCCACAACGTGTCGCCGCGCTTGACCACGTAAGTATCGGGATGACCGCCGCGGAATTCCTGGGCGATCGCATAGGTCGCGACCGTCAGCAGGGCGGCGCCCAGTACGACGCGCAGTCTCGTAGACATCCGCAGCCCCCGAGAAAGCTGCTTAAGCTTGGCGGCCATGTGTCCGCTCCCCTTGAAGTTTTCCCCAACAACAGCGGCACTATAGCCCACAATCTGCGGACGGTTGCAAGCCGGCGGGAGTACAATTCAAGGCCCCGCGACGCCCACGCCTTGCGGATGTGACTGACGACCCAAAATTCACCTCACGTACTTCACCGCGCGTTCCTCCCGCATGGCCCTGCTGACGATTCTCGAGTTCCCCGATCCGCGCCTGCGCACGAAGGCCACGCCGGTCGACCCTGCCCGGATTTCCGAACCCGGCTTCCAGCAGCTGCTCGACGACATGTTCCAGACCATGTACGAGGAGCCGGGCATCGGCCTGGCCGCCAGCCAGGTCGATGTGCACCAGCGCTTCATGGTGATCGACGTGAGCGAGGACCGTAGCGCACCGCTGGTGTTCATCAATCCGGAGATCACTGCCCGTTCCGGCGAGCAGGTCTACCAGGAAGGCTGTCTCTCGGTGCCGGGGATTTTCGCCGACGTGACCCGCTCCAACGACATCAGCGTGCGCGCGCTCGACCGCACCGGCCAGCCGTTCGAGCTGACCACCGACGGCCTGCTGTCGGTCTGCGTCCAGCACGAGATGGACCACCTGGACGGCAAGCTGTTCGTCGACTACCTGAGCCCGCTCAAGCGCGAGATGGTGCGCAAGAAGCTGGCCAAGGCGAGGCGTGCGGCCTGACGGCCACACGCGGGATTCGGCATTCGGGATTGGGGATTGGGGATTCGCAAATGCGAGTAGGCCGCCCTTGTGCCGTTTCGAATCCCCAATCCCCAATCCCTAATCCCGGGGCCGCATGAGGATCGTCTTCGCCGGCACGCCGGAATTCGCCGTGCCCGCACTGCGCGCGGCCGCCAACGCGACGGATGTGGTGGCGGTCTACACCCAGCCCGATCGCCCCGCCGGCCGTGGCCGGGTGCTCACTGCCTCGCCGGTGAAACTCGAAGCGCTCAAGCGCGGCATCCCCGTGCTGCAGCCGGAGACGCTGAAAAACAAGCTGTCGCGCGACGCACTGCGCGCCTTGCAGCCGGACCTGATGGTGGTGGTGGCCTACGGCATGCTGCTGCCGCAGTCGATCCTGGACATCCCGCAGTACGGCTGCTGGAACGTGCACGCGAGCCTGCTGCCGCGCTGGCGCGGCGCGGCGCCGATCCAGCGCGCGATCGAGGCCGGCGACACCGAAACCGGGGTGTGCCTGATGCAGATGGAGAAGGGCCTGGACACCGGCCCGGTGCTGCTGCGTCGCGCGATTCCGATCGAACCGACCATGACCGGCGGCCAGCTGCACGATGCGCTGTCGATCCTCGGCGCACAGGTGCTGGCCGACGGCTTGAAACTGCAGCGCCTGGGCGTGCGCCCGGTGGCGGTGCCGCAGGCGACCGAAGGGGTGACCTACGCGCGCAAGCTCGAGAAGGCGGACGCGAAGCTGGACTGGTCGCAGCCGGCACAGGCGCTTGCGAACAAGGTGCGCGCCTTCAATCCATTCCCGATGACCGAGGCGCAGCTGGCCGGCGAGCGCGTGCGCATCCATGCCGCGGTGGCGCTACCGTTGGCCCATAGTGCCGCCCCGGGCACGGTGCTGTTCGCCGGGCGCGATGGGATCGACGTGGCCTGCGGCGAGGGCGCGCTGCGCATCCGCACCCTGCAGCGCGAGGGCGGCAAGGCGATCACCGCGGCCGATTATCTCAACGCCCGCCGCGATCTGGTCGCACGCACGCCGTAGAAGCGACGAAAGTCGCGAGTCGTTGTCTGGCCTCCACAGCGTCCAGGTCAGGCGCCCCGAACGTCGTCGCCACAGCTGGCGACTTGCGCCGCTCCTACGGACTAGCATTCGCAAATGTCTTCGAACCCCGGCGTCCAGACCCGCATCATCGCCGCGCGCATCCTCGATGCGGTGCTGCGTCGCGGCCGCTCGCTGAAAGCCGAATTCGCAGCCGCGCTGCCGGCGCTGCCCGACCCGCGCGATCGCGCCCTGGTCGAGGCGATCGTCTTCGCCGCGCTGCGCCAGCGTACGCGTTACGACGCCGCGCTTGCCGCGTGGATGCCGCGGCCGCTCGGACGCCGCGATGGCGAACTGCGCGCGCTGCTGCATGCCGGCTTCGCCCAGCTCGACGTGCTGGCATTGCCGGCGCACGCGGCGGTCGATGCCACGGTGGAGGCGACTCGCGCTCTCGGGCGCGCGCACCAGGCGGGGTTGGTCAATGCACTGCTGCGGCGCGCGCAGCGCGATGGCATTGCAGCGACCGATGCCGCAGCCGCGTGGCCGGACTGGCTGCGCGCGCGGGTCGAGGCGGATTGGCCGGAACAGGCCGCCGGGATCTTCAATGCCAGTGCGCAAGCGGCTCCGCTCTGGGTGCGCGTGAACCGGCAGCGGCGGACGCGTGCGGCCTACCTGCAGCAACTGACGGAAGCAGGGATCGTGGCGGTGCCGCACCCCGATGCAGACGATGCATTGCGCATCGACGTGCCGGTGTCCGTGGCGGAACTTCCCGGCTTCTCCGAAGGCGTAGTCTCGGTCCAGGACGCGAGCGCGCAGCTGGTGGCCGACGCACTGCAGCTCGCGGGGGGCGCGCGCGTACTCGATGCCTGCGCCGCGCCGGGCGGCAAGGCGGCGCACATGCTCGAGCGCGATCCCTCGCTGCGCCTGACCGCGCTCGACATCGATCCGCGGCGTGTGCGGCGCATGGCCGAGACCTTTGCCCGGATCGGCGTGAACGCCGACGCGCGGACGGGCGACGCCACCGATCCGTCGTCGTGGTGGGACGGACAGACTTTCGATGCCGTCGTGATCGATGCGCCGTGTTCGGCCACCGGGATCGTGCGCCGCCAGCCGGACATCCTGTTGCATCGTCGGGCCTCGGACCTGGGCGCGCTGACTGCCACCCAGGCGCGTCTGCTCGAGGCCTTGTGGCCGCTGCTGGCACCCGGTGGCGCGCTGCTGTACGCGACCTGTTCGATCCTGCGCGCGGAGAACGAACGGCAGGTGGCCGCTTTCCTCGCGCGCACGCCCGATGCGACTGTCGATGCGCTGGATGCGCGTTTCGGGCGCGTCGCGGGCGATGGCCGGCAACGCCTGCCCGGCGAAGACGGCATGGACGGCTTCTACTACGCGCGGCTGCGCAAAGCCCCCTCGCCGTAGGAGCGACCCAAGTCGCGAGCTTTAGCCACGCCAACGTGGCCTCGAGTGGAAGGCTCGCGCCTTACATCGCGCCTACAAGGGCAACGGTTTTCCGACCCGTGCTGGCTATCATTTAGCGATGCTCGAGACCCGCGCTTCCCGCGAATCCTGGTTGTTCTGGCTCACCGCGCTGCTGGTGATCGGGGCAGGGCTCGGGCTGCGCGATCCGTGGCCATCGGACGAACCGCGCTTCGCCCTGGTCGCCAGGCAGATGGTGGAAAGCGGCGAGTGGCTGTTCCCGCATCGCGGCAGCGAGCTGTATCCGGACAAGCCGCCGCTGTTCATGTGGTTGCAGGCGGCGGCGTACACCGTGCTGCGCGACTGGCGCGTCGCCTTCCTGCTGCCATCGCTGCTGGCCTCGCTCGGCACGCTGTGGTGCGTGGTGGATCTCGGCCGGCGGCTGTGGACGCGACGGGTCGGGCTGTATGCCGGCTGGGCGTTGCTGTTCGCGATCCAGTTCACCTACCAGGCGAAGAAGGCCCAGATTGATCCGCTGGTCACGTTCTGGATCACCCTGGCCAATTACGGCCTGCTGCGGCATTTCCTGCGCGGGCCCGACTGGCGGATGTGGGCGCTGGGCTGGTTTGCGGCCGGGCTGGGCACGATCAGCAAGGGCGTGGGCGCGATCGCGCTGCTGATGGCGCTGCCGGGCCTGTATGCGGTGCTGCGCGGCTGGTCTCCGCGTGCTTCGGCGCCGAGGCGTGGCGCCCGGGCGTGGTGGGGACCGGTGGCCTTCCTCGCGGCGGTGTCGCTGTGGCTGGTGCCGATGGTGATCGTGGCGACCGGCCACGCCGATCCTGCGTACCGCGCCTACATGGACAACATCCTGTTCCACCAGACCGCCGGACGCTACGGTGGTACCTGGTCGCATCCGCAGCCGCCCTGGTATTTCCTCGGCGTCATGTTGACCTGGGCGCCGGCGATCCTGGCGCTGCCCTGGGCGATTCCTGCATGGCGCCGACGGTTGCGCAGGCGCGATGCACGCTACCTGCTGCCGCTGGCGTGGTGGGCGCTGGTGCTGCTGTTCTTCAGCATTGCCAGCGGCAAGCGCGATGTCTACATCCTGCCCGCACTGCCGATGGCTTGCCTGGCGCTCGCCCCGCTGCTGCCCGGCATTCTTCGACGTGCCTGGCCGCGCCGGATCGCCCTGGGCTGGGCGGTGGCGTTCGCGCTGGCCATGCTCGGCGCGGGGCTTGCGATGCTGCTCGGCAATCCGGGCTTCGAACGCCGTCTGCTCGAAGCGCGCGGACTCGCGCCCGATGCGCAGGGGCTGGCATGGCTACTCACCGCCGTGGGCGTGTGGGGCTGCGCCGGACTGCTCTGGTTCGGCGTGCGACGACCGGTGGCGGCGATGCTTTCGGGCCTGGCGGGCCTGTGGCTGCTGTTCGGGCTGGTGGGTTATCCGGTGCTCAACGATGCGAGTTCGGCGCGTGCGTTGATGACTGCAGCCGGCCGGCAGATCGGGCCCGATGCGGAGCTGGGGCTGGTGGCGTGGAAGGAGCAAAACCTGCTGATGGCAGATCGCAAGGCGGTCGACTTCGGGTTCCGACAGCCGTGGGACGAGCAGCTGCGGCGCGGCACGGTATGGCTGGCCGGCGCGCCACAGCGGCGCTGGTTGTTGGTCGAAGGCCGTGCACTGGGCGCCTGCATCGATCGTGCGCGCAGCATCGAGATTGGTCGTTCCAATCGGCGCGACTGGTGGCTGGTGCCGCACGCGGCGGTGACCGGTCCCTGCACCAGGCCGCATGGCGCAGCGACGCAGGAAGAGGACCAGGACTGACGGCCGCCGCCGTGCAGATGCGATCATGCGCGGATGAAGAAATACCTGCTCTACGGGTCGGAACGTTACGCGCTGGCCATCCTCAGGCCGCTACAGGACGCCATCCGGCGGCGCGGCGGCGAAGCCGCGTGGTTTTTCGACGGCCCCGGCGCCGCCGACCTGGTCGAGGGCGAACGCCTGCTCGACGTGCGGGGCGTGCGTGATTGGAAGCCGGACGCGGTGCTCACGCCGGGCAACCACCTGCCGCATTTCTTTCCTGGAGTGAAGGTCGAGGTGTTCCATGGCTTCGATGCCGGTAAGCCGCGACATATCTACATCCGCGGATTCTTCGACCTGTACTGCACGACCGGGCCGCGCGACACCGCGCAGTTCCAGGCGCTGGCCGACAAGCTCGGCCATTTCAGCGTGGCCCAGACCGGCTGGCCCAAGCTCGATCCCATGTTTAAAAGGGATGCCCTGCGCGAGATCGCCGGGCCGCTGCCGCCGGTACGCGATCCGCCGGTGATCCTCTACCACTCGACCTTCTCGCCGTCGTGGAGCGCGGCGGAGACGCTGTACGGGGAAGTCCGGCGGCTCTCGCGCGACGGCCGCTGGAGATGGATCGTCACCTTTCACCCAAAGATGCCGGCCGAGACGGTGGCCAGGTACAAGGCGCTGCAGAACGAGCATCTGCGCTTCGCCGAGGACGACAACATCCTCGACCTGTTCCCCCAGGTCGACATGATGTGCTCGGACACCTCGTCCGCGCTGAGCGAGTTCCTGCTCACCGGCAAGCCGGTCGTGACCTTCCGCAACCGCCGCCCGGGGCCGCAACTGATCGACATCGACCAGGTCGACCAGTTCGAACCGGCGATCGCGCGCGCGCTGTCGCGACCGCCGGAGCTGATGGGGGCGATCGCAGAGTTCGGCCTGGCGATCCATCCGGATCGCGACGGACGCTCGAGCGAGCGTGTGCTCGATGCCATCGACGCGTTCATCGCCGGCGGCGGCCGCAACCGCCGCCCCAAGCCGGCGAACCTGTGGCGCAAGCTCAAGCTGCGCAGGCGGATCGGGTACTGGGGCCCGGCGCGGTGCTGAACGCCGCACGCGGGCAGGGCGGAGACGCAGCGTGAGCGGCATCGATGCGGTCGTCACCTGGGTCGACGGAAACGACCCCGCGCATCGCGCCAGGCTTTCGGCCTACCTGGCCTCGATCGGCGGCGAGGCGCCGCCGGTCGCCCGGGCGACGCGCTTTCATGACGCCGGCGAGATCGAGTACTGCATCGCCTCGATTCTGCGCCACGCGCCGTGGTTTCGCACCATCCACATCGTGACCGACGGACAGGTGCCGGCGCTGGTGGCGAAGCTGGCCGGGACGCGGTTCGCCGACCGGGTGCGGGTGGTCGACCATCGCGAGATCTTCGCCGGCTTCGAACAGCACCTTCCGACCTTCAACAGCCGCGCGATCATCAGCCTGCTGTGGCGGATCGAAGGCCTGGCCGAACGCTTCGTGTATTTCAACGACGACTTCAGCCTGCTGCGCCCGGTTGCCGAAACCGATTTTTTCCGCGACGGGAAGATGGTGCTGCGCGGCAAGTGGCTGCCGCAGTCGCGCTACCGGATCAATCGCCGGCTGGCGTCGCTGTGGAAACGCTGGCGCGGCGTCCAGGCCGATCGGGCCACTAACCACGATGCGCAGGAACTGAGCGCGCGCCTTGCCGGCTTTCCGCGCCGTTATTACCGCATGTACCACAACCCGTACCCGTTCCGGCGCTCGCGCCTGCAAGCGTTCTTCGATGCGCATCCCGATCTGCTGGAACGCAACGTGAGTTACCGGCTGCGGTCCTCCGAGCAGTTCAAGGCCGAAGTGCTGGCCGCGCACCTGGAGATTGCCCAGGACTGCGCGCTGCTGGACAACAGCCTGCACACGGTGCAGCTCAAGCCACGCCAGCAGTCGCCCATGCGGGTGCGCCACAAGATGGCGGGCGCCGATCGCGACGCGAACGCCGCATTCGCCTGCGTGCAGAGCCTGGAACTGGCGCCGGACGAACTGCGCGAGGAGATCCTGGCCTGGCTCGAGCGGCGCGCAGGGAACCTCGACACCGTGCTGGCGACGCAAGCGCAATCAGCGTAGGGCCGCGGCCGCTACCAGCGCAGCGGCCGATGCGCGATCTCGGCGGCCAGCCGTGCGTGCAGCGCTTCGGCCTGCGCAACGGACAGGAACCGGATCCGCAGCGGCGGTGCGAACGCGCCGGCGCCGGCGGTGTCGAGCCATAGCGAGGCCATGCCCAGGCGCCGGTCCAGCGGACCGCGACGCAGGCGCAGGGTCTGCAGCTTGTCGAGTTCGGCGAAGCGCCAATGGCGCGACCACCAGCCTTCGCGCACCGCGATCAGTTCGCCCTCGAAGGCGAAGCCTGCGCGCTGCGCATGGCGGTGCGCCGCCAGCAGCGACCACGGCAGCCACAGCAGACCCAGCAGGCCCCAGGTGCCGAAGTGGAAGCCGAGCACCGCCGTCGCCGCCAGGCCGACGGCCACGCCCGGAATCGCGAGCCGCCACCATGCGCGCGGGTGCAATGGCTGCCAGCCCTGCAGCGGCCAGTGCGCATGTTCGAGCAGATGCCTGACCAGCGCGTCGGCGCGATCGGGCGTGATCACCGGCGCCAGTTCGCGGAATGCGCGCTGTTCGGATTGCGCCTGCGCGGCGGCCGTATCGACCAGCAGCGCACGGCGGCGGAACAGCCGGTGCAACAGGCCTTCCCTGAGCGTCCATGCCTGGATGCGCCGGCGCGAGGCGCTGGTCCGCACACGCGTCAGCAGCCCGCGTGCGATGGTCAGGCGCGGCCCGGTTTCGGTCAGGCGGAAGCCGCTGTATTGCAACAGCGCCAGCGCGACCGAGAGCAGTTGCAGCAGCAATACCGCGGCCAGCACGAAGCCCGCCGTGGCCAGCACGTACTGGATCAGCCCCAGCTGGTGCAGATCCAGCCAACGCACCAGCGCGCGCGCGAACGCTTCCACCGGTTCGCCCAGCAGATCGGGATTGAGCTGGCTGATGGTGGCGAAGGCGGCACCCACCACCAGCATGCCGCGGTTGGAGATCATGCCCAGGCGGATCACTTCAGCCACGGGCAGATGCAGGAGCTCGTGTGCTTGTTCGACCTCGTGCGCAAGCTCCGCGTCCGCGTCTGGAGTGGCTGCGCCGGCAGCGGACGCCGCACGCGCATGCCGGCGGACCAGGGCTTCCAGCGCGGTGGCCTCCGACAGCCGCAGCACCCGCATTTCCGCCTCGGGCTTGCGCCCGCCGGCCGATTCCAGCCGCACCTCGGCCACGTCGAACAGCCGGTGCAGCAGGGTCTGGTGCAGGGCCACGTTGTGGATGCGCGCGAACGGGATCTGGCGCAGGCTGCGTTCGAACAGCCCACTGCGCACCACCAGGCTGTCGGCTTCGATCCGGTAGCGGTAGGTGAAGTACTGCCAGACCGAAATCAGCGCCAGCACGCCCACCGCGATCAGACCCCACAGCTCGTTGCGGTCGCCGCGGCCGAACACCAGCAGCACGATCAACGGCAGCAGGAACTGCTTGAGCTGCTGCACCAGCACGAACAGCCAGGACCAAGGGTGCAGCCTGCGTTCGGGCAGCGCGGGCTGCGGCACGTCCGCCTCAACGCCGGTCATGTTCCACCTGCCGCGCGAGCAGGTCGCGCAGCGCTTCGGCGTCGCCAGCGTCCAGACCGCCTACGTTCACCGCGCTGTCGCGGGTGCCGGCCGTGTGGATGACCAGCGTCGCCAGGCCGTAGCGCCGCTCCAGCGGGCCACGTCGCAGGTCCAGATGCTGGACCCGGTTCACCGGCACGCGCGTGTCGGACTGCCACATGCGGCCCTTGCGCAGCGAGAACCCGTCCGCATCCAGCAGCCAGCGGGTGTGCCGGTAGCGTCGCAGCCCCAGCCAGGCGCCGAACGCGGCGCCGAGCAGTGCGATCGCAAGGCTTGTGCTCCACGGATAAGGCAGGTCGAACACACGGGTCAGCACCCGCGCTGCGAACCCTGCCGGGAGGGCCAGCATGAGCCCGGACAGGACGAACAGGCTGCGCGCCTGCGGCGGCAGGCTGCGCCAGCCGGCGGAGGCGTCCGCACGGTGCCCCGGATCGATGGGTGGGGAAAGGGGATCGGGTTGGCTCATCGGCGCGTGTCGCGGTAGGGGTTCTCGGCGTGATCGCGCGAAGGCTTGAGCCGGAAGCGCTTGTAGGTCCACTGGTACTGGGCTAGGTCGCGGCGCGCGATGGCTTCGACCGCGGCGTTCAGCGCGGCGGTCGACAGCGCGGCGTCGGCTGCGCCGATCCCCGCCGGCGCCGGCTCGATATGCAGCGCGAATCCCAGCGCATCGTCGATCCGCTCGCACCATGCGAACAGCACCGCGGCCCCGCTGCGTTCGGCCAGGCGTCCGAGCAGGGTCATGGTGTAGGTCGGCAGGCCGAAGAACGGCGCGAGCACGCCATCGCCGGCCTTGGGCTGCTGGTCGGGCAGGATCCCGACCACGCCCCCGGCCTTCAGGATGCGGAACAGCTCGCGCACGCCGCGGCCGTCCGCGCGGACCTGGGTGACCCGGTCCTTCGGCTCGCCACGCTCGGGATGACCGGACCGGTCGGCACGCACGATCCGCAGGAACGCCTCACCCACAGCTGAATCCGGCGGCCGGTACAGGATCGCGAGTGGCGTGTGCGCAGCCAGCCATTGGTTGAGCAGCTCCCAGTTGCCATGATGCGGGGCGGCCACGATCACGCCCCGGCCTGCGGCGATTGCGGCATCGAATCCGGCGACGCCATGTTCCTCCCGGATCAGCGCCAGGTTTTCGGGGTGCGGTCGGGTCCACAGGCGCAGGGTTTCCAGCAGCTGGCGGGCGGTCGAGCGCAGCACCTCGCGCAGGAGCGCCGCGCGCTGCGCCGGTGGCCACTGCGGGCCGATCAGTTCCAGGTTGCGCCTGGCGACCCGCGCCTCGCGCGCGTCCAGCCGCAGCCAGAGCGCGGCCAGCGCGTCGGCCAGCGCGCGCAGCCAGGCCCAGGGCAACCGCGCGAAGGCGGCTGCGAGCCAGTACAGCAGGCGGGCAGCGAGCTTGGTCATCGGGCGAGTGTATCGGTCGGGACGGCGCGGTTCGGCGGTCGCGGTGGCGCACTACGCCGCCATCGGGTGGGTGCGACGCCACGGGCAACGCCGCACAATCGCGGCCCCGCAGTCGCCTTCCGTGCCCATGCTCTCCCTAATCCAGCGCGTCAGCCGGGCCCAGGTCGAAGTGGATGGCGAGATCGTCGGCAGGATCGGCCCGGGCCTGCTGGCCCTGGTGGGCGTGGAGCCGGATGACGGCGCCGCGCAGGTGGCCCGGATGCGCGAGCGCCTGCTGGGCTATCGCGTGTTCGCGGACGAGGCCGGACGCATGAACCGCTCGCTCGCCGACACCGGCGGCGGGCTGCTGCTGGTCAGCCAGTTCACCCTGGCCGCGGATACCCGCAGCGGCATGCGGCCGGGTTTCAGCACCGCGGCGCCACCTCCCGTGGCCGAGCGGATCTTCGGCGAACTGCTTGCGGAATGCCGTCAACATCACCCATCAGGCGTTGAAACCGGGCGTTTCGGTGCGCATATGGTGGTCAGCCTGGTCAACGATGGCCCGGTGACCTTCCTGCTTCGGGCCTGAGGCTCGGTGGGGCTGGAAAAACTGCATCCGGGCGCCCATATGGCCTTCCCGGCACGTGGCCTCCGAGCTTGATCGCCTTCCACGTCACCCCCAGCGCCCGTCACGCGATGTCCGGTTCCGGCCGGATGCCCCGTCCGCGCGGGTATAATGGTTAGTTCACTTCGCACGATTCTTCCGGTACCTGATTCCATGGCCAACGCCCAAGAACGGCAGACTGCCCCGCAGTCCGACATCAAGCTGCTGATCAGCAAAGGCCTCGAGCAGGGGTATCTGACCTATGCCGAGGTCAACGACCACCTGCCCGACGACATGGTCGATCCGGAGCAGATCGAAGACATCATCGGCATGATCAACGGCATGGGCATCGAGGTGCACGAGATCGCGCCCGACGCCGAGACCCTGCTGCTGGCCGGCACCTCCGGCAGCGGCCGCGAGGTCGACGACACCGCCGCCGAGGAAGCCGCCGCCACTCTGTCCGCGCTCGATGCCGAAGGTGGCCGCACCACCGATCCGGTGCGTATGTACATGCGCGAGATGGGCACGGTGGAGCTGCTCACCCGCGAGGGCGAGATCGCCATCGCCAAGCGCATCGAGGAAGGCCTCAACCAGATGCTTTCCTCGCTGGCCAGCTTCCCCTGGTCGGTCGAATTGCTGCTCGAGGACTACGAACTGCACAAGGCCGGCAAGAAGCGCCTGGCCGAAATCGTGGTCGGCTTCAACGACGGCATCGACGACGAGCCGCTGCCACCGCCGGCTGCGAAGGAAGAAGTGGACGCCGACGCGCTCGACGACGCGGACGACGCCGACGATGCCGAGGCCGAGGAAGCCGGTCCCACCGGCCCGGATCCGGTCGAGGTCGCGCGCCGCTTCGACGAACTCGGCGCGCTCTACGCCAAGTTCCAGAAGTCCTACGCCAAGAACGGCCCCAGCGCCAAGCCGGTCACCAAGCTGCGCGAGGAGATGGCAGAGCTGTTCATGACCCTCAAGCTGCCGCTGCCGCTGACCGATACCCTGGTCCGCAAGTTGCGCGACGTGCTGGCGCAGATCAAGGAACACGAACGCCGCATCCTGGATCTGTCGACCAAGGTCGCCAAGATGCCGCGCAAGGACTTCATCCGCGCCTGGGAAGGCAACCAGACCAATCTGCACTGGGTCGACGACGTCCTCAAGCGCAAGCAGAAGTGGTCGTCTGGCCTGCGCGAGGTCAAGGACCAGATCGTCGCCGAACAGGAAGCCACCATCGCGATCGAAAGCGCGATGCGCGTGACCCTGGGCGACATCAAGGACATCAGCCGGCAGATGGCCTACGGCGAAGCCAAGGCGCGCAAGGCCAAGAAGGAGATGGTCGAGGCCAACCTGCGCCTGGTGATCTCCATCGCCAAGAAGTACACCAACCGCGGCCTGCAGTTCCTCGACCTGATCCAGGAAGGCAACATCGGCCTGATGAAGGCGGTCGACAAGTTCGAATACCGCCGCGGCTACAAGTTCTCGACCTATGCGACCTGGTGGATCCGCCAGGCGATCACCCGTTCGATCGCCGACCAGGCGCGCACCATCCGCATCCCGGTGCACATGATCGAGACGATCAACAAGCTCAACCGCATTTCCCGGCAGATGCTCCAGCAGTACGGCCGCGAGGCCACGCCCGAGGAGCTGGCCAAGGAAATGGACATGCCCGAGGACAAGATCCGCAAGGTGATGAAGATCGCGAAGGAGCCGATCTCGATGGAGACCCCGATCGGCGACGACGAGGACTCGCACCTGGGCGACTTCATCGAGGACACCAATGTCGAATCGCCGATCGACGCCACCACCAACACCAACCTGATGGAAACGGTGCGTGACGTGCTGGCGGGACTGACTCCGCGCGAGGCCAAGGTGCTGCGCATGCGCTTCGGCATCGACATGAACACCGACCACACCCTGGAAGAGGTCGGCAAGCAGTTCGACGTCACCCGCGAGCGCATCCGCCAGATCGAGGCCAAGGCGCTGCGCAAGCTGCGCCATCCGAGCCGTTCCGAGACGCTGCGCAGCTTCCTCGATATCGAATAACGCGCCGCACTGGCGGCGCCAGATAAAAAGCCCCGCATCGCGGGGCTTCTTTGTGTCGGGCGCGCAGGCGTCCGCATCGCGCGTGCGGCCGATACCGGCGTGAATGCGTTTCTTACACCGTGCGCGCGCACGATCCGTATAGTGCGCGGCGAACCCATCCCCCGGGGTAAGCGCGTGCGTCGTCGTGATGTGATCCTGTCCGGTCTGTCGCTGCCGCTGATGGCGGCGTTCGGTGGTGGAAGAGCGTTCGCAGCCCAGGGCGCGGCCGCGCAGCCGGCCGCCGCCGAGGCCTTCGATGCCGATACGGTGGCGCGGCTGGCGCGGTCGCTGGCGGCGCAGCCGTACCGGCCGCCGAACCTGCAGTTGCCCCCGGAACTGGCCGGCCTGGACTACGACCAGTACCGCGACTACCGGTTCCGCGCCGACCATGCGCTGTGGCGCGGGACCGCCTCGCCGTTCCAGGCGCAGTTCTTCCACCGCGGATGGACCGCCAAGGCCCGGGTCGATCTGTACGAAGTGGTCGATGGACGCGCATCGCCCATCCCGTATTCGCCCGACATGTTCACCTACGGCAAGTCGCCGGTGCCGAAATCGCGCGACCTCGGCTTCGCCGGGTTCCGCCTGCACGGCCCGGTCAACCGCGCCGACTACCTGGACGAGTTCGCGGTGTTTCAGGGCGCGAGCTACTTCCGCGCCGTGGCCAGGGGCCAGGCCTATGGCCTGTCGGCACGCGGACTGGCGCTGAGGACCGGCGATCCGGAGCCGGAGGAATTCCCCGCGTTCACGACCTTCTGGCTCGAACGTCCCGCACTGGGCGCCGACGCGGTCGTGGTGCACGCGCTGCTGGACGGCCCCAGCGCAGCGGCCGCGTTGCGCTTCCGGATCCGCCCCGGCACGCAAACCGTGTTCGATGTCGACATGCGCTTGTATCCGCGGGTGGAACTGGCGCGCGCCGGCATCGCGCCGCTGACCAGCATGTTCCAGTTCGACGCCGGCGATCGCCTGGGCATCGACGACTACCGGCCGGCGGTGCACGACTCCGATGGACTGGCCATGCTCAACGGCAACAACGAGCAGCTGTGGCGGCCGCTGTCCAATCCGGCGGCGCTGCAGATGAGTACCTTCCAGGACAGCGCCGTGCGCGGCTTCGGGCTGATGCAGCGCAAGCGCGCCTTCACCGACTACATGGACGCAGAGGCCAATTACCAGAAGCGCCCGAGCCTGTGGGTGGAACCGGTCGGCGACTGGGGAGCCGGCGCGGTGGTGCTGGTCGAAATCCCGACTGCCGACGAATACCACGACAACATCGTTGCGTTCTGGCGCCCCGCACAGCCGTTCGCGGCCGGGCGCGAATACCGCTTTCGCTATCGCCTGCACTGGTGCGACGAACACAGCTGGCAGCCGGACCTTGCGCTGGTCGCGGCCACTCGCATCGGCGCGGTGCCCAAGTTCGAGCAGCCCGACCGGCCCGATGCGCGCCTGATCGTGCTGGAGCTGGCCGGCGGGCGAATGGCGAAGCTGCCGGCCGACGCCAAGGGCATCGAGCCGGTGGTGACCGCGTCCAAGGGCCAGGTGCGCAACGCGGTGGTCTACCGCAACGATGCGGTCGGGCACTGGCGGCTGAGCTTCGAACTGGTGCCGGGCAAGCACACCGAGATCGAACTGCAGGCGCATCTGCGCGACGCGCAGGGACGGTTGTCGGAAACCTGGCTGTATCGATGGAATCCGTAGTCGCAGCGACGGCCCCACCCTCGCCGGCAGCCCCGGGCGACTGGCTGCCCGCGGAGACCCCGCTGCCGATGCCGATCCAGTCGCTGCGCGAGGGAAGGCTCGCGCGCACGTCGCTGCCGTCGATGCCCGCCGGCATGTGGCTGCGCCGGGTATGCGTGATCGGGGTGACCGCGGCGCTGACCCTGACCGCCGCCTACCAGATCTGGTGGCTGCTGCGCGGACAGGGCACCGATGTGCTGGAAGGGCTATTGCTGCTGCTGTTCGTGGCGCTGTTCGCGTGGATCGCGCAGTCCTTCGTCAGCGCGCTGGCCGGATTCGTCAACGTGCTGGCGCATCCGCATGTGCGCCTGGGCCTGTCGCCGCACGATCCGCTGCCGGTGCCCGCCTCGCGCACGGCGTTACTGATGCCCACCTACAACGAGGCTCCCGATCGGCTGCTGGCGGGGCTGCAGGCGATGTACGAGTCGGTCGCAGCGACCGGCCATGGCGGGCGGTTCGATTTCTTCGTGCTCAGCGATACCACCCGGCCCGAGATCCAGGCCGAGGAGGAAGCCGCGTTCGCCGTCCTGCGCCAGCGGCTCGGCGACGGTGCGCGGCTGTTCTACCGGCGCCGTGCCGACAATGCCGAGCGCAAGGCCGGCAATATCGCCGAATGGGTGCGCCGCTTCGGTGCGGCGTATCCGCACATGCTGATCCTGGATGCGGACAGCCTGATGACCGGCGACACGATCGTGCGCCTGGCGGCGGCGATGGAGCGGCATCCCGACGTGGCGCTGATCCAGACCTTCCCCGTCGTGGTCAACGGCAACACCCTGTTCGCGCGCATGCAGCAGTTCTCCGGACGCGTGTACGGACCGATCGTTGCGCATGGCATCGCCTGGTGGCATGGCGCCGAGAGCAACTACTGGGGACACAACGCGATCATCCGCACCGCTGCCTTCGCCGCGCAGGCCGGCCTGCCGGAACTGCGCGGGGTCAGGCCGTTCCGCGGCACCGTGCTCAGCCACGACTTCGTCGAGGCCGCGCTGTTGCGGCGCGGCGGCTGGGCGCTGTACATGGTGCCCGGCCTGGGTGGCAGCTACGAGGAAGGGCCGCCTTCGCTCACCGACATGCTGGTGCGCGATCGCCGCTGGTGCCAGGGCAATCTGCAGCACGGCGCGGTGTTGCCGGCGCGCGGATTGCACTGGGTCAACCGCTGGCACCTGCTGATCGGAATCGGCCAGTATTTCACCGCGCCGATGTGGGCGCTGCTGATGCTGATCGGCATCGCCATCCCGTTGCATCACGCCATGCTGTCGGAACCGGCGTCCGCCACCGCCGGATTCTCGCCGGTCGCGTTCTGGCGCGAGCAGGATCCGCAGCGTTTCGTGTGGGTGTTCGTGTTCACCATGACCATCCTGATGGCGCCCAAGCTGCTCGGCTATGTGGCCATGCTGTTCGATCGCGAGCTGCGGCGCGGATGCGGCGGCACGATCAGGGCGCTGCTGAGCATGCTGCTGGAGACGCTGATCGCCGCACTGATGGCCCCGATCACGATGTACGTGCAGGCGCGCGGCGTGGCCGAAGTGCTGGCCGGACGCGATTCGGGCTGGGAACCGCAGCGCCGCGACGACGGCAGCCTGCCGCTGTCGGGATTGCTGCGCAGCTACGGCGGCACGACCCTGCTGGGCGTGCTGATGGCTGCGATCGCGTATGCGGTTTCGCCGGCGCTCGCGGCCTGGATGGCACCGGTGATCGCCGGTCTAGCGCTGTCGATACCGATCGTGGCGCTGACCTCGGCGCGTGGGCCGGGCCGCGTACTCCGCCGCCTGGGCCTGTTCCAGATTCCCGAGGAAGTGACGCCGCCGCAGGTGCTGGCCCGCGCCTCCACGCTGCGGGCCGGCACCGGGAGCTGAGCTGCGATCCGAACGCGTCAGGCGTCGTAGAAGAACTGCTCGCGCACGATCTTGCCGTCGCGCACTTGGTAGACGCAGATTTCCTCCATCTGCATCCGGCCGCGCCCCTTGAAGGTCGCATCCATCGTCAGCGGCAACGCGAACCAGTTACCGGCCACGATCGGCTCGCCGACGCTGCCATCGTGCACCTGTTCGAGCCCTTCCGACCAGGCTTGGCTCTTCGCCCTGATCGCGTCCAGGCCCCTCACGTTGCCGAGCGGGCCTTCGGCCATCGCCGGCATCTCGATGTTCTCGGCGTCGGCGGCGAACAACTCGTCGTAGACCTGTTCGTACTTGCCTTCACGGCAAAGTTCGACCAGGCGGTCGGCGATCTGTCGTGTGCTCATGCGCATGCTCCTCGGTGGGAGGCGCAGCATGCGTCCGCGCTGCTGACATCCTGGTGTCAGCAGCCCGCGATCGTTGCGCATGCCCGACTGGCGCACGGCGGCGTACTGCCCGGAGCGCGTGTCGCATGGTAGTTTCCCGCGGACCGCAGCTGACGGGAACGGAGAATGGAATGCGCAAGGCAAACGGCGGCACGGTCGCGCTGGGCATGCTGGCGATGATGGTTGGCATGGCAACCGCCGATGCGGCCGATGTGACGACCGCAGCGGGGGAACGCGCCTACGCCGCGGTCGATCCGTTCATCGGCACCGGGGGCGAAGGCCACACCTTTCCCGGCGCAGTGGTGCCGTTCGGCATGGTGCAGCTGAGCCCCGATACCCGCATCCAGCCGCGCAAGGACGCCTACGGCTGGGCCGCGGGCTACCGCCACAGCGACGACACCATCGTTGGCTTCTCGCATACGCATTTCTCCGGCACCGGGCATTCCGACCTGGGCGACATCCTGCTGATGCCGGTGTCGGGCGAGTCCAAGCTCGAGCGCGGTGACCCGGCCCAGCCGGGTAGTGGTTACACCTCGCGCTACGCGCACGACACCGAGCAGGCCGAACCCGGGTACTACGCGGTCACCCTGGCCGATCACGCAGTGCGCGCCGAGCTCACCGCGACCGCGCGCGTCGGCGTGCATCGCTACGCGTTCCCGCAGGGCGAACCCGCACACGTGATCGTGGATCTGCGCACCTCGATGTACGACTACCCGGGCAAGGTCCTGTGGTCGCGCCTGCGCGTGCATGCCGATGGCACCATCACGGGTTTTCGCGAAACCCGCGGCTGGGCGCCGGGGCGGCAGCTGCACTTCGCCCTGCGCTTTTCGCAGCCGCTCAACGCTCATGCGCTGCACGACACCGAGCAGGACGTTCCGTACAAGGGCTTTCCGCCGCCGGGCGACAAGGATCCCAGCCAGCGCGCGCAGATCGAAGGACGCCAGCTGGTCGCGCGCTTCGACTTCGGCGACCTGCGCGGCAAGCCGCTGCTGGCCAAGCTCGCGATCTCCCCGGTGAGCGAAGCCGGCGCGATCGCCAACCTCGATGCCGAAGTGCCGGAGTGGGATTTCGACGGCGTACGCCTTGCCGCGAAACAGGCCTGGGCCGAGGCGCTCGGCGTGGTCGATGCGCAGGGCAGCGAGGACCAGCGCAGGAGTTTCTATACGGCCCTCTATCACGCGTTCATGGGGCCGAGCCTGTTCATGGACGTCGACGGCCGCTACCGCGGCCCGGACAACGCCGTGCATGAAGCCAAAGGATTCACCCACTACTCGACCTTTTCGCTGTGGGACACGTACCGTGCCCTGCATCCGCTGCTGACCATCGTGCAGCCGGAGCGGCGCAATGCCGACTTCGTCAACTCGCTGCTCGCCGCGCAGCGCCACAGCCCCTATGGCGTGTTGCCGATCTGGTCGTTCCACGGCCTGGAGACGTGGTGCATGATCGGCTATCACGCGGTACCGGTGATTGCGGACGCATACCTGAAGGGTATCCGCGGATTTGATGCCGACGCGGCGCTCGCGGCCATGGTCGCCAGCGCCAGCTACGGTCCCTACGACGGCATCCGCCAGTACATGGAGCTGGGGTACGTGCCGATCGACGAGGAAGGCGAAGCGGCCTCCAAGACGCTCGAATACGCCTTCGATGACTGGACCATCCACCGCATGGCCGAGGCGATGGGCCGCGATGATGTCGCTTCTGCGTTCGCCAAGCGCGCTGCCAACTGGAAGCACGCCTTCGACCCCGAGACCGGCTTCATGCGCGCGCGCAAGCGCGATGGCGCGTTCCGCACGCCGTTCGATCCGGATGCCAGCGGCTACGGCACCGATTACACCGAGGGCAACGCCTGGCAGTACTCGTGGTACGTGCCGCAGGATGTGGCCGGGCTGGCGCAGGCGCACGGCGGCGCCGACCCGCTGCTGGCCAGGCTCGATGAGGTCTTCGACGCGAAGGTCGACCCGAAGGTGTTCGAGCACATGGAGGACATCACCGGGCTGATCGGCTGGTACGCGCACGGCAACGAACCCAGCCATCACGTGGCCTATCTGTATGCGCATGCCGGACAGCCGTGGCGCACCCAGGCGCGGCTGAAGCAGATCATGGACACCCAGTACAAGCCCACGCCAGAGGGCCTGGCCGGCAACGACGACCTGGGCCAGATGTCGGCCTGGTACGTGTTCACCGCGCTCGGCTTCTATCCGGTGGCGCCGGGCAGCAACGAATACATCCTGGGCCGCCCGTTCCTGCCAAGCGCCACCCTGCGCCTGCCCAACGGCAAGCGCTTCACGGTGATCGCCGACAGGCTCGACGATGCGCACACCTATGTCGGCAGCGTCAGCCTCAACGGCAAGCCACTCGCGCGCGCCTTCCTGCGCCACGAGGAACTGATGGCCGGCGGCGAACTGCGCTTCACCATGCAGGCCGAGCCGAACCGCGACTGGCCCGGGGCGGGCGCCGAGCATCCGTATTCCATGTCGATGCGGTGAGTTCCCCGCCGGGAACACGGCGATCGCCGATGGCCTAGAATTTCTGCGCTGTGCGGGCCTATAGCTCAATGGTTAGAGCAGAGGACTCATAATCCTTTGGTTCCAGGTTCGAGTCCTGGTGGGCCCACCACTGCGCAAACCCGTAGGCCGCCTGCATTCCCCGCACCGTGGGGCTTGCCTGCACTCCGCAGCCGCTCCGTCGCGGCTTCGCACGCAATTGCCGCCCGGCATTAGCGATAGACCAGCACCGGCACGTTGCCGTGGGTGAGCACCTTCTGCGTCTCGCTGCCCAGCAGCAGGCCCTTGACGCCGCGACGTCCGTGCGAGGCCATCACGATCAGGTCGCAGTCACGCTCGGTAGCGGTCTTGAGGATGTCCGCGTAAGGGTGGTCGCTGGTCGTCGACACCGTGTCGCACGCCACGCCGGCAGTCCGGGCCGCGCTCTCGATCACCCCGAGCATGTTCGCCGTCTGTTCCGCGCTTACCCGCAGGTATTCCTCGCGCGTGAATTCCAGCTGCATCCATTCGTGCGTGAAGGTATGGAACGGGGGCGCGGCGTGGAAACCGGTGACCCGGGCGCCCATGGCCTTGGCCAGTGCGACACCATGCTCGATCGCGAGCAGCGACAGCTCCGAGCCGTCGGTAGGTAGCAGGATGTGCTTGAACATGTCCGATCCTCCTCGAGGTGGCTTGTGCGCTTCGAGCGCAACATCGCAGATCCCTCGCTGCGAGCCTTGACCTGAGTCAACTTCGCCACGGGTGATGGCGTAGCAAGCCCGCCTTGAAACCGGGAATGGGATCGCATGCCCTGACCTGAGGTGCGGTCGGGGAAGGCGCTGGCGTGCGGCCGATGGGTCAGCAGCATGTAGCTGCCAGCGCCATGCAGGCTGCTGTCGAATCGGCGTGAATGGGATCCAGGCACGGCCCGCTCGGGGATCCGGCGGTCAGGCGCCGGGGAGTCGGGAGGGGCCACGTTCCGCGTGCCAGAATATCGGCGCATGACACCGGCGCGGTTCAAATTCGGCGCGTTCGTCCTTGATCCGGCCGTCCGTGAGCTCACCCGCGATGGGGCGCCGATCGCGCTTCCCGTGCGTGCATTCCATTGTCTGCGTTACCTGATCGAACATCGCGATCGCGCCGTCGGCAGGGACGAACTTGCTCTTGCGGTGTTCGGCCGCAGCAACGTGTCCGATGCGCAGATCGGCCAGATCGTGCTGCGTGCGCGTAGGGCGGTCAGCGACGACGGGCATGCCCAGAACGCAATCCGCACCGTGCCGCGGTTCGGCTTTCGCTGGGTCGCCGAAACCCAGGTCGACTCCGGAGAAGCGGCGCGCCTGTCGCAGGCGGCGGTCGTCCCGGAACAGGCAGACCCCCTGGGCATCCAGACGCACGCAGGCATCGAAGGCTCCGCACCCGATCTGGCAGCGGCGCAGACGCCCCCAATCGCAAATGCTGCCCGCTCGCGCGGACGGCGCGCGTGGTGGACGACTGCTGGCCTGGCGCTTCTGTTGACCGCGGCTGTGGGCGCGGCGTGGTGGTGGCGCGGGGCGAAGGTCCAGGATGTACAAACCGGCGCGCCGTCCGTGACCCTGGTGCTGCCGACCGAAGTGCGCGGTGCGCGCGATGCGGCCTGGATCCGCCTCGGCCTGATGGATTTCATCGCCGACCGCATGCGCAGGGCGGGCCTTGCGGTGCCGCCGAGCGAGAACACGCTGGTGATGATCGGGGATGGGTCGGGTGGGGCCGGGGCAGTCACCAGCGGTCGGCGCACCGTGCGCAGCACGGCCGAGCACCGCAACGGCATCTGGCGCGTGAGCCTGCAGGGCAGCAACGACGACGGCACCCGCAACAGCGCCGTCGGCGAGGATGCGGATCTGCTGACTGCCGCCAGGCATGCCAGCGATCGGTTGCTCTCCGCGCTGGGTCGGCCGGCGCAGGCGGGCCAGCAGGATCTCGGCCTGCAGGAGCGTCTGCAGCGCGCACGCGCCGCCATGCTGAGCAACGAGCTCGAGACGGCCCGCAGGATTCTCGCCGCCGCCCCGGAACTGCAGCGCAACACGCCCGAACTGCTGTATCAACTGGCGCGGATCGAATTTCGCGAAGGCCGTTTCGAACAGGGACTGGCGGGGCTGAACCGCGCCCTGGCCACGCCTGCCGGCCACGAGCCGCTGTTTCGCGCGCGGCTGTTGAATGCACGCGGCGCGATGCACGTGCGCCTGGAGAAAAGCACCGACGCCGAACGCGATTTCGCCGCGGCCATCGCCGTGGTCGATCCTGCCCGCCACCACGCCGAGCTGGCGCAGGCGCTGACCGGCCGCGGCGTTGCCCGGGCGATGCAGGGCCGCTTCGACGCTGCGCTGGCCGATCTGGGGCAGGCCCGGGTGCAGGCCCTGCGCGCCGGCGACCCGCTGGCGGCCTCGCGCATCGACGCTAATCTCGGCCAGCTGGAGATGGACCGCGACCGCCCGGCCCAGGCTCTGCAATACCTCGCGCAGGCGGCCAGGGACTTCGAACGCTACGGGGCCGTCAACGAACTGGTGACGGCGCGCTCGTCCCTGGTCGGTGTCAACCTGCGCCTGCTCCGACCACAGGCGGCCTGGGAGCAGAGCGAGCGGGCATGGGCCCTGCGCGAACGGATCCGCGACCCGGCACAGCTCGGCACGCTGACCCTGGATCGCGCCGAGGTCCTGCTGCGGCTCGGCAAACTGGGCGCCGCGCGCGCGTTGCTGGATGCCCCTTCGGCCCGCAACGTGCCGCCGGGCGACATCCAGCGTCGCGGTTTCCTGTTGATGGAAGCGGCCTGGCGCGGGGGCGAGACGCCGACGGCATTGCACATGGTGAACGGAATTCTGCAGACCTCCGCGCCGGGCGCCGGTCCGCGGCTACAGGCATGGCTGCGGCTGCGCCAGCGCCAGATCGGCCTGCGCGCGGATGCGCCGCCCTTGCCCTGGCCGCCGGACCTGCGGGCACCGGCATGGATGGCCACGCTGGCCCGAGCGGTTGCGGAGCGGCAGGCAGGGCGCGAAGCCGCCGCCGACGCCGCCTACCAGGAGGCGTTGCGAGTGGTGGAGTCGGCGGGGGTGCCGGAAGACGTGCTGGAAACGGTCGCCGACTACGCGCCCTGGCTGATCGAGCGGGGTCGCCTGGCCGAAGCCAGCGCGCTTGTAGGTCGGGTGGCGCCCTGGGCCGAGCAGGACTTCGACGCCGCCGTGCTGCAGTGGCAGCTCTATCAGGCCCTGGACCAGGACGCCTTGGCCGGCCGGGCACTGGTGCACGCCCGCGCGCTCGCGGGTGAGCGGCCGCTGCCAAATGGGATGACGGAGTCGCCGCCGGCCCTGTAGCGACACTCGTGCGGGTTTCTGGCGCGCGGATCATGCGGTTGTAGGCAAACGATCATGCCGTTGGAATGACACGGCCGGGCCCGGCGGTAGCGTGGGCGGAATCCGATGCCCTGCTTGGCGCAAGGCGTACGTCCTGCAGCCGCGTTACTGATCGCGAGGCCGCCAACGCACATCGAACAAGCTTCATCGTGGTGCGGCTACGCCGGCCGCATCGACCCTGTTGACCCAGGACCCCCCGCGACGGATCGCACGGCCGTTCCCACATCCCCCATCGGAGTTGTTCCATGAAGATCCGTAGACACCTCGCCATTGCCGCCGCCTGGGCTGCGTTGATGGCGACGGCATTCGCCGCCGGTAACATCGCCCTGCAAGGCAGCACGCCGCAGACCGCGCGCACCGGCGCGGCAAAGCCCAGGCTTGCCGAAGCCGATCGCACCGGTGCCGCCGCCGCAGCCGGCCAGCAAACCGCGCGCAAACCGCTCAGCCTGAAAACCTCGGTGGGCGGAGACCTCAGCCAACCGCTCGCCTACGGCAATCTGGTCTACGTGCCGACCGGCCGCAGGGTGTCCGTCTGGAATTACGCCAACCCGGCCATGCCGGTGCTGGCCGGTAGCGCGGACATGGCCCCGGGCGTGATCCAGGGACTGGCCCGGCACGGTAAATATCTGTACGCGAGCTGGCGCGAAGGCAGCTGTCGTCGCGGCGGCGTGGTGGTGTATTCGCTCGCCAATCCGCAGCGGCCGCGCCGGGTCGGCGAAGTGGCCGGGTATGCCGGCGATGCCGAGCGGACCTGCGCCGCGGGCATCGCGGTCGCACACAACCGTTTGTACCTGTTCGATACCGAAAACGATCTCTACGTCGGCAGCCTGGCCGATCCGCGCCGGCCGCGGCTGCGCGCCGCGGGCATCGGCCCGGGGGCCGGAACCCTGGTCGCGGCCAGCGGCAATCTGCTGTATGCCGGCGGCAAGAGCTTCCTGTTCGGCTACCTGCTGCGCACCATCGACATTTCCGTGCCGGATGCGCCCAGGGAAGCGGCGTTCTACTCGTCGCCAGGCACCGAGATCGTCAACGTGGGCTTCCAGGCGCCGTACGCGTACGGCTTCGGCCACTCGCTCAGCGTGCTGGACATGTCCGATCCCGCCCAGGTCCAGCTGGTCGGCAGCACCGAGATGCCCTACGGCGCACTGACCGGGATGCGGCTCGGCCAGCACGTCTACACCGGCGGCTTCCACGGCCTGGACGTGTGGTCGGTGGCCGATCCGGCGCAGCCGATGTTCATGGCCAACCATGATCTGCGCACCTTCGCCGCGCGCCATGCGCTGCCGCTGCGCGACGACCTGGGCCTGATGCTGGGCAGCGACGACCGCCTGCTGGCGATCGACGGACGCAACCCGGACAAGCCGCAGTTCGCCAGCGAACGCGTCCAGCCCGGTGGCGTCAATCCGATGGATGTGGGCTTCGTCGATGGCTACGCCGTGCTGTTGCAGTACGACTACGGCATCACCGTGGCCAATCCGAACACGCTCGTGCCGCTGGCACGCCTGGAACCGCCGCTGCCCGACGACATGGAAGCGCGCGGCTACACCGCGATGACCGTGCACGGCAAGACTGCTTACCTGGCGGTATGGGGCTATGGCCTGATCGTGGTCGACCTGTCCGCGCCGCTCAAACCGAGGGAAATCGCGCGCCTGGAATACCCGTATGCATCGAGCGTCACGGTCATCGGCAACCGCCTGTACGTGGGCAAGAACACCAATGGCCCGAGCATGGGCGTGGTCGACATCACCGACCCATCCAACCCCGTGCTGGTGTCCAACTGGTGGATGCCCGACGCACCCTGGGCGATGGCCGCGCAGGGCGGCATCCTGTACTCGGCCGAAGCGGGAAGTTCGGAGATCATCTACGGCGGTGTGCGCATCATCGATGCCTCGGATCCGCATAACCTGGTGGAACTGGCGCGCTGGGACGCCGATTGCGATTCGGCGACCGGGCTGTCCCTGGACGCGGCGCGTTCGCTGCTTTACGTCGCCTGCCGCCGCGGCCTGCGCATCCTCGACGTGTCCAATGCCAAGGCCCCGCGGCTGGTCGCCGCCACCCCGGCCGATCCTGACGCCACCACCTTTTCCGCGGTGGCGGTGCGCGGCAATCGGGCCTGGTACGGCAGCGGCAACGGCATCGAGGAATACGATGTGAGCGTGCCCTCCGCGCCGCGCCTGCTCAAGCGCACCTCGATCGCGGGCTACGAGCCGGTCCAGATGCGCAACGCGCCCGACGGCAGCCTGTTCGCCACCACCCAGGCGGCGGGCGTGCAGATCCTGACGGCGAAGTGATCCACGCGTAGCGGCTGAAACCCTGCGGGCCATGATGGCCCGCAGGCATCCCGACCGGCATCGCGAAGGCGATCGCCGGTTCGGGTTGTTGCCGGGGTCCGCGAACATGGGATGGGTGGACGTGTTCCGATCCGATTGGCTGCGATGACGGGGACGGCCCGCCACAAGGGCTAAGATGTGGCCAGGCCATCGAAACGAACGCGCCTGCGAGCGGCGTTGGCCGCCACGCCCGCCCTGGGAACGTCCATATGCGCAACATCCCGTGACATCGCTGCGCGCCATCGGTTGGCCCTACGCCGACCAGGCCGAGGATGCGCAGTGGCGGGCGATGATTGCGGCGCATCCCACCGCGCGCGTCGCGCGGGTGATGGAACAGCATCGCTCGGGTTACATCGTCACCGAGGCGCCCGATGCGGGCTATCCGGCCGAATCACTGCCCGAGTGGCAGCGTCCAAAGACGCCACCGGACCAGCGCCCTGCCGTCGGGGACTGGGTGCTGGTGGAAGGCGAACCGTCGGGAAAACCACGGATCGTGGCGCTGCTGCCGCGGCACAGCGCGATCAAGCGCGGCGCGGCGGGCGAGCATTACAAGCAGCAGCTGATCGCGGCCAACATCGACACCGTGTTCGTCGTGTGTGGCCTGGATGCGGACTTCAACCCGCGCCGGATCGAGCGCTATCTGCTGCTGATCGCCGGGAGCGGCACCACTCCGGTCGTAGTGCTGACCAAGGCCGATCGCGAGGGCAGCGATGCGGAGGCCGCGCGCGAAGCGTTGGCCGACATCGCGGCCCAGGGCGTGGCGGTCATCGCGCTCAACGCCAAGGATCTGGCGAGCGTGGATGCGCTGGCGCCATGGCTGCAGCCGGGCCGCACCGTGGTGCTGGTCGGCTCTTCAGGCGCGGGCAAATCCACGCTGACCAACACCCTGCTCGGCATCGAGAAGATGAAGACCAGCACGGTGCGTGAAAGCGACGCGCGCGGGCGCCACACCACCACCTATCGCGCGCTGATCCCGTTGCCGTCCGGCGCCTGCCTGATCGACACGCCCGGCATGCGCGAGCTCAAGCCGACCGGCGAGGAGAACGTGGCGGAGAGCTTCGCCGACGTCGAAGCACTGGCGGAGCAGTGCAGGTTCCGCGATTGCCGGCACGCCGGCGAACCCGGTTGCGCGGTGCGCGCGGCGATCCAGGCCGGCACGCTCGACCCGGATCGCTTCGCCAACTACCTCAAGCTGCGCGACGAGGTCGCCGGCGCCGCCAACCAGCTGGCGACGCGGCTGGCGCAGAAGGCCGACGCGCGGGTGCAGGGCAAGGCGCTCAACAAGCGCCTCGACGACAAGTATGGACGGCACTGAGATTGACTCCCTTCCCCATGAGCGGGGGAAGGAGCGGGGTTGATGGCCGAGCTCGCACCCGAGATCGCCCACCACGCCGCGCTGGACGCGCGCATGGTCAAGGTCGCGCGCAGCATCCGCCTGCTGGAATTGGCGAGCTGGCCGGTCTCGCTGCAGGCGCCATTCCTGGACAGCTGGAATGCCGGCCGGCCGCGGCTGCCGGTGGTGGACTATCCGAAGCTGGATTTCACCGAGGCCCGGCGCGAACTGGACGCGGTCAGCGCCGCGGCCGATCCGCAGCACCCGCTCGGGATCTACCTGATCGAATCGGCGCGCAGCTGGTCCACCGCCGCCGCGCTGCTGGAAGTGCTGGGCACCACGCAGGTACGCAGCCATTCCGAGGCCCTGTTCGGGCGCCCCGACGAAGCCTTGCCCGGCAACGGCCCGAGCACCCGCGAAGCCGCACGCCACTTCATCGCCCTAGCCAACGAACTGGATCGCGAGCTGCTGGCGCCGTCGGAGCAGGTGGCGGTCTCGGCCACGTCGCTGCAGTTGCAGCTGCAGGCCGCGCTGGACAGCTTCTTCAACGCGCGCCTGATCGAAGTGGTGATCGACCCGGGCATGATCGCCAAGGCCGCCGCGGGCGCCACCCGCATCCGCCTGCGCGCGGGCGCCGCGTTCTCCGACTACGACCGCCACCAGCTATTGCACCACGAGGCCTTCGTGCATTCGCTCACCGCGCTCAACGGCCGCGAGCAGCCGGTGCTGGCGAGCATGTCGCTGGCCTCGCCGCGCACGACCGCGACCCAGGAAGGTCTGGCCACGTTTGCCGAGCAGATCACCGGCAGCATCGACATCGAGCGCATGAAGCGCGTGAGCCTGCGCATCGAGGCGATCGCGATGGCGCTGGACGGCGCCGATTTCATCCAGGTGTTCCGCTATTTCCTCGACGCCGGACAGAACGAGACCGAAAGCTTCTCGTCGGCCCAGCGGGTGTTTCGCGGCGTCCCGCTCACTGGAGGGTCCGCTTTCACCAAGGACACCGTTTACCTGCGCGGGCTGATCGGCGTCCATACCTTCTTCCGCTGGGCGTTGCGCGAGCAGAAGCTCAAGCTGTGCCGGCAGCTGTTCGCCGGCAAGATGACCCTCGGCGACGTACGTCGCCTGCAGCCGCTGGCCGACGCGGGCGTGATCGCGCCGCCGCGCTGGCTGCCCGAATGGGTCGCGCGTGCGAACGGACTGGCCGGGATGCTGGCGTTCTCGCTGTTCGCCAACCGGATCCGGCTGGACCAGGTCTCGGCCGAGGCGCCCGACTTCGACGTGTAGGGCGCCGCGATCAGCCGCCCGCTGCGGCTGCTCCCGAGCCGCCGCAGCGGGCTGGGACAGACACGCCCCGCCACAAGGCGGATGCCTCGCGCCAAAGTGGCGCTCCTGCAGGATTACCGCATCGCGGCAGGCGTAAACGGCCGAGCCGCTAGAATCAACGGCCCTTCATCGCGATCCGGCCCGATGTCCGACCAGCCCCCGCAAGACCCATCCAGGCAGGACGACCTGAAGCAGGCGGCGCTCGAGTACCACCGCACCGCGCCCAAGGGCAAGATCCGGGTCACGGCGACCAAACCGATGCTGACCCAGCGCGACCTGGCGCTGGCCTATTCCCCGGGTGTGGCCTACGCCTGCGAGGCGATCGTCGCCGATCCCAACTGTGCCAGCGAATACACCGCACGCGGCAACCTGGTAGCGGTGGTATCCAACGGCACCGCGGTGCTCGGCCTGGGCAATATCGGCCCGCTGGCCGGCAAGCCGGTGATGGAAGGCAAGGGCGTGCTGTTCCAGAAGTTCGCTGGGATCGACGTGTTCGACATCGAGATCGACGAGCACGATCCGGACAAGCTGGTCGACATCATCGCCAGCCTGGAACCGACCTTCGGCGGCATCAACCTGGAGGACATCAAGGCGCCGGAATGCTTCATCGTCGAGCGCAAACTGCGCGAGCGGATGAAGATCCCGGTGTTCCACGACGACCAGCACGGCACCGCGATCATCGTCGGCGCCGCGGTGCTCAACGCGCTGGAAGTGGTCGGCAAGAAGATCGAAGAAGTGACCCTGGCCACCGCTGGCGCCGGCGCGGCGGGCATCGCCTGCCTGGACATGCTGGTGGCGCTGGGAATGAAGCCCGAGCACATCCTGGCGGTGGACCGCGAGGGTGTGCTCTACACCGGTCGCCCGCACCTGGACCCGGACAAGGCGCGCTACGCGCGCGACACCGACAAGCGCACGTTGGCCGAGATCGTGGAGGGCGCCGACATCTTCCTGGGCCTGGCCGCCGGCGGCGTGCTCAAGCCGGAGATGGTCGCGACGATGGCCGAGCGACCGATCATCCTCGCGCTCGCCAATCCTTATCCGGAAATCCTGCCCGAGGACGCGAAGCGCGTCCGCCCGGACTGCATCATCGCCACCGGCCGTTCGGACTACCCGAACCAGGTCAATAACGCGCTGTGCTTTCCCTACATCTTCCGTGGCGCGCTGGACGTGGGCGCCACCGAGATCAACGAAGCGATGAAGCTGGCCTGCGTGCGCGCGATCGCGCAGCTGGCGCGGATGGAATCGTCCGACCTGGGCAGCGCCTACGGCGGCGACGTGCCGTGCTTCGGCCCGGAATACCTGATCCCGCGCCCGTTCGATCCGCGCCTGCTGACCATCCTCGCGCCGGCGGTGGCGGAGGCAGCGATGGATTCGGGCATCGCCCTGCGGCCGCTGGACAGCGTGGCTGCCTACCGCGAGAAGCTGGGCCAGTTCATCCATCGCAGCGGCCTGGTGATGAAGCCGGTGTACGAGCGCGCGCGCGCCGAACGCCAGCGCATCGTGTATGCCGAAGGCGAGGAGGAAGTGGTGCTGCGCGCGGTGCAGACGATCATCGACGAGCAGCTGGCCTCGCCGATCCTGATCGGGCGGCCGGACGTGATCGAGCAGCGCATCGAGCGCCTTGGCCTGCGCATGCGTCCGGGCGTGGACTTCGAGCTGACCAATATCAACTCGGACCCGCGCTTCGACGAATACTGGCAGCAATACCACGCCCTCACCGAACGCCGCGGCGTGACCCCGGCGGCGGCCAAGAACCTGCTGCGCTCCCGGCCCACCCTGATCGCGGCGCTGATGGTCGAACGCGGCGAAGCCGATGCGCTGATCACCGGCATCGTCGGCCGCTACCACAAGAAGCTCGGCTACCTGCGCAGCGTGTTCGACTTCGACAAGGGCATCACCGGCACCGCGGCGATGACCGGGGTGATCAACGATCGCGGCATCTGGTTCTTCCTCGACACCCATGTGCAGCTCGATCCCAGCGCCGAACAGATCGCCGAGGCCACCCTGCAGGCGACCTACCGGCTCAAGCTGTTCGGGATCGAGCCGAAGGTCGCGCTGCTGTCGCACTCCAACTTCGGCAGCCATACCGATGCCAGCGCGCAGAAGATGGCCCAGGTCTACAAGATCCTGCGCAAGCGTGTGCCACGGCTGGAAGTGGATGGCGAGATGATGGCCGACACCGCCTGGGACGAGGGCCTGCGCACGCGCATGTTCCCGCACACCACGCTCACCGGCCGCGCCAACCTGTTCGTGATGCCCAACCTGGATGCGGCCAACATCGCCTACAACATGGTCCGGGTCATGACCGATGGCGTCGCCCTGGGCCCGATCCTGATGGGGCTGGACCAGCCGGCGCACATCCTCACGCCGGCCAGCACCGTGCGCCGGGTGATCAACATGACCGCAATCGCCGCGGTCGAGGCGCAGATCCGCAAGGCGCAGCGGCTCGACGCCACCGGCAGGCTGATGCGCGACGAGTAGCGTGAACTCCGGCTCCGGGCGCGGTGGTCTAGGGCGTTGCGGCGGCCGGACAATAGGTCCCGACATACGCCTGGTGCGAGGGCAGCTGCCGCACCGTGCGGTCGACATGCGCGCGGATGTCGCCAAGGAACTTCGACAGTTCGGCATCCCCCATCAGTTCGGTCACCGGATGCCGCGTGCGCGGCACGATGCCCTGGCCGAGCATCACCTGGATCCACGAGTTCTCCGCGAACAACTCATCGGGCATACGGAACACGCGCCCGCTGTCGCGGAACAGCTCGATCCGATGGCGCAGCGACGACGGAACATCCATTTCGCGGCAGGTACGCCAGAACGGCGTGTCCTGGCGATCCGTGACGTGGTAATGCAGGATGATGAAATCGCGGATGTGTTCGATTTCCCAGGTGGTCTGCCTGTTGTACTCGTCCACGTCGGCCTGGCTGATGCCTGCGGACGGAAACAGCTGCAGCAGCCGCAGCACGCCGCGCTGGATCAGGTGGATGCTGGTGGATTCGATCGGCTCGAGGAAGCCGCTGGCCAGGCCGATCGCCACGCAGTTGCCGGTCCATGTGCGGCGGCGCTGACCAGGACGGAAGCGGATCACGCGCGGTTCGGTCAGTAGCTCGCCCTGCACATTGCCGAGCAGGGTCTGCCGGGCATGCTCGTCGTCGATGAAGCGGCTGCCGTAGACGATGCCGTTGCCGACGCGGTGTTGCAGCGGAATGCGCCACTGCCAGCCGGCATCGCGTGCGATCGAGCGGGTATACGGCACCGCATCGCCCACCGACGAGGTCTGCAGTGCGATCGCGCTGTCGCAATGCAGCCATTGCGACCAATCTTCCCACTGCGCGCCCAGGGTCTTGTCGATCAGCAGCCCGCGGAAGCCGGTGCAGTCGATGAACAGGTCGCCGTCGATCGTGTCGCCCGAGTCGAGTCGCAGCGCCTGGATGCGCTGCGACTCGCGATCGGCGACGACTTCCGCGATCCTGCCCTCGATCCGGCGCACGCCATAGCCTTCGCTGAACCTGCGCAGGAATTTGGCGTAGAGCCCGGCATCCATGTGGAAGGCGTAGTTCATGCCGCCGCGCGGCAGGTGCGCGAAGCGGTTCTCGAGCGCGGCTTTCAGTTCCAGGCAGTAGTCGCCGTAGTCGCCCGCCAGGCCGCGCTCGCGACCCTTGAGCCAGAAATGCTGGAAGCCTGCGGTCCAGTGGTCCTTGCCGGTGATGCCGAAGGAATGGATGTAATGCCGGCCCAGGTCGCGCCAGTTCTCGAAGCTGATGCCGAGCTTGAACGTGGCCTGGGTGGCGACCATGAATTCCTGTTCGTTGATCTCCAGGATCCGGTGGAAGGTCACCAACGTGGGGATTGTGGCTTCGCCGACGCCGACGGTGCCGATCTCGTCGGATTCGACCAGGGTGATGTCGAGCACCTTGCCCAATGTCTTCGACAGCGCGGCGGCCACCATCCATCCGGCCGTGCCGCCGCCGGCGATGACCACCCGCCGGATCGGCGCGTGCACGGTGTCGTCGACTGCGGGTTCACTCACGTTGGATTCCTTCAGCGGTTCAAGCGTTTGAGCAGGCGTGCGCGCAGGCGGCGCACGGCGTCGGCGTCCAGCGGCGCGAGCGCGCCGCGCGCAGTTTCCGGGATGTGGTTGGCGGTGGCATCGTCGGCCTCGAACACGTAGTGATCGAACACGTCGCGCCACACCGCGCGCTGGTCCGCCGGCAGGTCGCGCACGGTCATGAGCGCCAGCATCAGCGCATTCATCGGCGTGTCCATCCATTCCGGCGTCTGCCGCCACCAGTAGTTGACGAGTGCGTTGAAGCCTTCCAGCGCCTCGATGTGGTGCCACCACATGCTCGGAATCAGCAGCGCATCGCCGGCGTCGAGTTCGACGACCTGCGCGTGTTCCAGCGCCTGCGCGAACCGCGGAAAACGGTTGAAATCCGGCGCCGCGAAATCGACCAGGCTGACCGGCTGTCCGGCCGGAGTGAGATCCAGCGGGCCGATGTAGAGATTGCGCAGCTGCTGCGGCGGGAACAGGGTAATGCGGCGGCGGCCGGCCACCACGCAGGCCAGATTGTCCGGCACGTCCTGATGCGCGGCGATCCGGGTGCGGTTGCCGATCCAGATGCTGGCCAGAGGATTGCGATCGCCCAGGTCTAGGTCGTTCTCGGCGCGGAAGCCGGGCAGGAAACTCTCCAGCGAGGTGGACGCGATGTAGATCGCCGGCGGCGCGTCCTGCTCGAGGTTTTTCAGCAACGTGTCCAGTGCCACTCGCAGCGGTACCTGCTGTTGCCTGAAATTGAAGCCGCTCATGTCGGCGTTGTAGAAGAAGCGGCCGCCGATTTCGGGCGGACCCACCGTGGCGACCACCGGCATCCGCGCCGGATCGAAGCGCGCGAGATAGGCGCAGGCCGCATGCGGCGAATCGCGCGCGGCGCGCACCACCGGCCAGTCCGCCACCAGCCCGCGCAGCACCACCGGCTGCCCCGAATGCAGCAACGCGTCGGGCAGGGCGCGCGGATCGATGTCCGCGCGTTCGGCGACCGGACTAGGCGTCGCGGCCATGGCGTCGGTTGACCCGGTCGATCAGGTCGCGCAGGTGCGCCAGCGACGCCACCGCCATGTACACCGGCTCCAGGTGCCCTTGCCGGTGCAGCCGTTCCAGCGCCGCGCCGTCCAGCGCGCGCAGGCGCTCCTCGTTGATGGTGTAGAAGCCGGCGAGCCGGTGCTCGGATCCGTCGTCGAGCTGGATGTCGAGCACGAAGGACTCGAGCAGGTCGTGCGCCAGCAGGGCATCGATGAAGGCGGGCGTGGCCTGCAGGCCCTCGTGCAGCGCGCGCAGCACGGAATTCATCCGCTCCAGGAACGCGCTGGTGCCCCCATGGGGCAGGAACAGCGCTTCGCCGCAATCGGTGCCGATCCGCGGGCTCTCCAGGTCGACGTGCATCGCCAGCTCCTCGCCCTCGCGCCCGATCAGGAACGGCTGGCGCTCGATCGCGAGCGGGATGTAGGGCGCGTCCCAGCGCTCGCCGTCCAGGAACAGGTTCTGTCCCGGGGTGAAGCCGAACAGCGCCAGCGGCTGGAAGCCGCCATCGGCGGTCTTCTGGAACACGATCGGGTAACAGGCCTGCACATTGCGCAGCTCGGCTGGAAAGGTCACCGCATACATCACCGCGTCCCCGTAAGCGGCGCCGCGCGCGGCGATGACGCGCAATCGGGCGTGGTCGATATTGTTGAGCGGGACGTGCTGCGCCATGTGCGGTTTCCGAAACGGTAGGACGACGATCAGATGCGGGGCATGCCGCGCTGGCGGACGTGGTCGAGCATCTGGCGATGCCCGGGCAGTGCCGCCAGCATCTTGCGGGTCAGCCCTGCCACCTCGCCGAAATGACCCTCGGCGCGCTGCACCTCGTCGCTGCGCCGGGTGGTTGCGCGCTGCTCGGGAACGAAACCCATGCCATACAGGATGTACTGCCAGCTGGCCGAAGGGAACACTTCGTCGATCCGGTCCAGGTCGTAGCGCGAGGGCGGCTGATGCCGCCACAGCGCCAGCAGCTCCTGCAGCCGCTCCGGAACCGACTCGGCGCGCCGGTTGTCGCGCCAGTAGTCGCTATCGTCGCGCTGGCTGAGCACGTAGTGCAGCTTGAGGAAATCGACCACGCGTTCGAAGCGGTAAGCAAACGCGTCGTTGAAGCGCCGGGCAATGCTGTCCATGGTGTCGCGGGTGGCCGGCATCTGCTCGCTGAGCATGGTCGCGGCCAGCTCCACCAGCACCAGCGAGGAGGCTTCCAGCGGCTCCACGAATCCACTCGCCAGTCCCACCGCCACGCAATTGCGATGCCAGGTCTGCGAGCGATAGCCCGGTTCGAAGCCCAGCCGCACCGGCACCAGGTCCTGCTCGGCTAAACCGGCATCGCGCACGTAGCGGCGCAGCTCGGCTTCCGCGTCCTCGTCGCTGCTGTGCGCGCTCGAATACACGTGGCCGATGCCGCGCCGCGATTGCAGGCCGATGTCCCAGATCCATCCGTTGCGCTGCGCGGTGGACACGGTCTGGCAGGCGATCGGCGCCTCCGCCGTGGGGTAGGGCACCTGCAGCGCCAGCGCGCGGTCGTTGAACAGCACATCGCGCACCGCCACCGGGCCGATGCGGTAATGCCCGTCCAGCAACAGGGCGCGCATGCCGCTGCAGTCGACGAACAGGTCGCCGGCAATCGCGCCGTGGTCGCGGGTGCGCAGCGCGGCGATGTCGCCGCTCTCGTGCACGTCGATCTCGCTGACATGGTCGGCGACATGGCGCACGCCCAGGCGCTGGGTGCAGTGGTTACGCAGGAACACGCCGAGCTTGCCCGCGTCCAGGTGGTAGGCGTAGTTGGCGACCGCGGCGAATTCGGGCGTGGAGAACTGCTTGGGCGCCTTGCCCGCCTCGCACAGGTGCGGTTGCACGCTCACCAGCTCGCCGAACGGCACGTCGCGGTGCGCCAGCCAGCCGGCAACCAGATTGGTGTCGAGATAGCCTTGCGGCAGCACGAACGGGTGGTAGTAGCTGTCGTCGTCGCGGTCCGTGGTCCAGCGCACGAACTTCGAGCCCTGCTTGAATGCTGCGTCGCATTCGCGGATGAAGTCGGTCTCGGACACGCCGATCCGGCGCAGGGTGTCGCGCATCGTCGGCCAGGTGCCCTCGCCCACGCCGATGGTAGGCACGTCCGGCGATTCGATCAGGGTGACCTGCAATCCCGTTGCGGAGGCGGTGTCATGGTCGGCCGCAATTATCGCGGCGGTCAGCCAGCCGGCCGAGCCGCCGCCCAGGATCACGATGTGGCGCACTGCATCAGCCAACCGGGGAACTCCAGCGCAGGACGGTCGCACGGCAAGCATAGGCGCAAACGAAGAAGCCGCTGGGTTCCAGCGGCTTCTCCTGCTGCGCGGCGCGTGCCGCGCCCACCATCAGAACTTGTAACGGAAACCCAACGCGTAGCGCGGGCCGGTCTGGGTGGCGAACAGCACCTGGTTCTGGTGACGTCCGTGGATACGCTGGGTCTCATCGGTCAGGTTGATGCCCTCGAACTGGATCGAGAACTGGTCGGTTACCGCATAGCCCACGCTGAGGTCGAGTTGGCCGTAGGCCTCGGTGTAGTTCGGGTTCGGACCCGCGCCGTCGAAACGGCCCGACAGGAACTCGTCGCGCCAGTTGTAGGCCGCACGCACCTGCCACGGACCCTTGTCGTAGAACGCCACCAGATTCGCCGAATCGCTCAGGCCCTCCAGCGCGAACTGCTCTCCGACCACGTAGTTGTCGTAGGTCAGGTCGGAATCGACGATGGTGTAGTTGGCGGCCAAGCCGAAGCCGGTTTCGCCGAACACGTGCTGGACGTTGAATTCCCAGCCGTCGAGTTCGGCCGAACGCTGGTTGGCGGGCGAGGTGATGCGGAAGTTCGCGATCGGGTCGCCCGGCTGGCCGACGATGGTGCCGGTGAAGTTGCCCGTGCTGTCCACGCCGGTCGCATCCACGCCCGGGTCGCCGTCGTGGTTTTCGAAGATGAAGTTGCGGATGCAGACCACATCGGAGGTCGGGCAGCCGCTGGCGATCGCCTCGTTCCAGTACGCGCCGCCCACCGGGGTGTGGAGGTCGAACGGTGTGTCCTGGACCTGGGTGACGCCGATGTAGTTGTCGATGTCCTTGCGGAAATAGCCGACCGACAGGTAGCTCGATTCGGCGTAATACCATTCGAACGACAGGTCGAAGTTCTTCGACAGCAGCGGCTCGAGCGCGGGATTGCCCTGGTTGCCGGTGCCTCCGTCCACGCGCACGATCTGGTCCAGGGTCTGCCCGCCCTGGATGTCGGCCCAGCCCGGCCTGCCGATGGTCTCGCCGTAGCTGCCGCGCAGCACCATGCTGTCGGTGAGCTCCATGCTCAGGTCCACGCTGGGCAGCACGTAGTCGTATTCGCCCTTGAGCGTGGTGAAGCCGGGTTCGCCGAAGATCACGTTGAGCTCGTTCGCGGCGCCCCAGGAAATGGCGGTCGCGATCGGCACCAGCGCTGAGGATTCCACCTCGGTCTTCTCGTAGCGCACGCCGACCGCGGCATTGATCGGCATCGCGGTTTCCCAGCGGGTCGACCACTGCACATAGGCGCTCTGCGACTTCTCGTTGGTGCGCAGGTCGCGGCTGTACGCGTCGGGCGCGCGGTACCAGTCCTCTCGTCCGGTCAGCTCGGCGGCGCGATCGCGCAGGCGCTCGAAATCGAACAGCAGGAAAGTGTCCGTGAAGCCCGGATCGTTGTGGCCGGAGAACTGGTCGAAGTACTGGCCGATCGTGTCGACCGACCAGATGTTGTCCTCGTAGTCCGCAGGCGTGCCTACGCCGCCCCAGGTGTCGCGCTGCATGAAGCCGTAGGCCGTGCGGTTGTTGACCTCGGTGCTCGAGATGCCGAAGTCCAGCGCGGAGTAGTCGCCGAACTCCCATTTGCCGCGCACCTGGCCCTGTTCGACCTCGGACTTGGTATAGGCGTTGTGGAACACCGAGCCGGTCACCAGCGCCTGCGAGGGCTGCACCGCGGTCAGGCCGGTCGGCAGCTGCACGTTCAGCACCGGGAAGTCGCCACTGAAATCGACCGACGTGGTGCCGCGCACGAAGGCCGCCACGCCGAGTACGCCGGCCGAACCATAGGGGCTATCGGGGCGGGATTCGGCGGTGGAATCGTGATAGTCGAAGTTCAGATCCAGCGAATCGGTCACTTCCCATTCGACATTGAAGCCCACCGACTCGTTCTCGTTTCGGGTGGCGAAACGCGCACCGCCCATGGACAGGTCGGACGGGGCGCCGTTCGGATCGATGATTTCCGAGTAGAAATCCGGAGCCGCCACCGGACCGTCGGTCCAAGCGCTCTCGGACGGGCCGAAGTTGAACCACACCGACAGCTCGTTGCGCTGCTGCTGGATCTTGTTCTCGGAGTAGGTGTAGTCCAGCGTGGTGGTGATGCGGTCGGTCGGCGCCCACTGCATGACCAGCTGGCCGTTGGTGCGCTGACGCTGCACGCCGTTGACGTTGTAGTTGAGGTTCTGCGGCACCGAGTAGATGTCGGTGGGATCGGGTCGGTTGGTGATGTTCTCAGAACCCGGCGCGCCCGGTTGCGGGATCGTGCCCCAGTTGTTCTCGTCGCCGCGGAACGGGCCGCGCCAGCCGTTGCCGACCGCGACCTGGCTGAAGCCGAAGTCGCGTTCCTGGTAGCTCGCGCTTACGCCGATACCGAACTTGCCGTCGGCGAAGGTGTTGCTGAAGATCGCCGACATTTCCGGCGTGAGCGTGTTGCCCTGCAGCGTGTCCGGCAGGTTTTCGTTGGAGGTGTCGTGGACCGCCTTCAGGCCCACGTTGCCGACGAAGCCCGGGTTGTCCAGCGGGCGCGCGGTCTTGATGTTGATGGTCGCGCCGATGCCGCCGGTCGGGGTGCTGGCGCGGCTGGTCTTGTAGACCTCGACTTCGGAGATCGCTTCCGAAGCCAGGTTGGCGAAATCGAATGCGCGCGAGTTGGACACGCCGGCGCCGCCACCGCCCAGGCTGGAGGCCGGCATCTGCCGCCCGTTCAACAGCACCAGGTTGAAGTCGGGGCCGACGCCGCGCACCGTGACCTTGGAACCTTCGCCGAGCGAGCGGTCGATCGACACGCCGCTGATGCGCTGCAGCGATTCGGCCAGGTTGGTGTCGGGGAACTTGCCGATGTCCTCGGCGACGATCCCGTCGACCACGCCTTGCGAGTTGCGCTTGAGGTTCATCGACGAGGTCAGGCTTCCGCGGATGCCGGTGACCACGACCGCGTCGAGCTCGGTCGGATCGTCGGTCGCCGTCGCGGTTTGCGGCGAAGCGCTATCGCTCGCAGTCGCGGAAGGATCCGTCTGCGGTTCTTCGGCGACCTGTGCGTAAGCAGGCTGCCCTAATGCAAGCAGCAGTGCAGACACGAGCAGTCGCTGCCTGGGCATCACCTGGCGTGGCTTCATCGATCGTTCTCCCCGAATCGCGCGAAAGTTTTTTTGTTGTTGCCGTAACGCGACGCGCACGGCCGTCGCGTCGTGGTCGCATTGGAGCGTCGATTGACAGCGTTGTCAACATGAGCCAGAACAAGCCTAAGTCATTATTTTTATTAATTTTTGCTGTGTTTTGTGTTGCGTCGCAGCACAAGTCGTTACAAGTTGGAAACGGTTACACCGCGTCGCATGCTTGCTCATCTAGAACTGCGCGTGCGGTGGTTGCGCGGCATGATTGATACCCATCGATGTTCGCGATGTGCGTGGCGCGCAATGCCCCGGTCGTTTGTTCCGGTCGTTTTTTTCCACGAGCGTGTAGCAGATGCTGGGCGGTTGCTCATGCCAGTGACACCGCCTGCAACAAATGGCAAGCATTGAAGGCTCGACCCCGAGGACTTCATGCGGAGGCGGGTTGGCTCGGACGCCGCGCACGCTCGCAGGACAGCGCTAATAGCTGTCGTTGCCGTCCTCGTCGTCGCCACGCAGGACCTTGCGTTGCATCGCGTCGAGGTAGGCGTCCGCTTCTGCCGTCGAAGCGAAGATCTCGCCCATCGGCACCGCCTTGACCAGGTCGAAGACCTTCTGGATCTGCGGCTGCGGGTTGACCACCAATACCTTGCCATCGCGTGCCGCCAGTGCCTTACGCGCTTTGAAGATCGAGCGGATGCCGGCCGAGCTGATGTATTCCAGGCCGGCAAGGTCGAGCACCAGCGAGTGGATGTCGGAAGCCAGCAGCGGTGCCAACCGCTGGTCGAACTCGCCGAAGGTATGGGTATCGAGGCGACCATCCAGGGCGACGCGCGAACTGCCCGCGCGGGCAGGCTCGATGCGGATCCGGAGATTCATGGCGACGCTCCTTCCAGTCAGTGCGCGGGCAACACCACGCGCAGGATGTTGTACGGTTCTTCACGGGTGTAACTGACGCTTTCCGCCAGGCTGCGGACCAGGTGCACTCCCAGGCCGCCGATCCGTCGGTCGAGGGTGCCGGCGTCCAGGTCCGGCTTTGGCGCCGACAACGGATCGAAGGGCCGGCCGGTATCGCGGAACTCGACCAGCAGGCGTGCACCGGAGCGTGCGATGTCGACCAGGATCTGTTGCTGTGGCCCGCGCTCGCCAGCGTCCAGGCCGTGGTCCATCGCGTTGCTCGCCACTTCCTCTACGATCAGGCGCAGATCGCCGCGGGCGTTCGCGGCGATCGCGTGCTCGGCCAGCGCGCGGTCGATTGCATCGAGCAGTTCGCCCAGGTGCTCGCGCCGGTTCGGCACCGAGATCTTCAGCCGCATCACCGACTCCCTTCGACGTCGAGGGACCAGCATAGTGCGAGCAAGGTGATGTCGTCGGATTGCTCGGCGCCGCCGACGAAGCCGCGCACCGCTCCGGCCAGCGCGGTACAGAGTTGCTGCGGATTTGCGTCCGGGAGCAACGCGTCCAGCAGGCGATCCTCCCCGAACGCCTGCTGGCGAGTGTCGAAGGCCTCGCTGATGCCGTCGGTGTAGGCCAGCAGGGCGTCGCCCGGCTGTAGCCGGCCTCGCCAGACCGGATAGTGATCCGCGATCTCGAGTCCCAGCGGCGGGCCCGCCTGCACCGGCAGGAATTCGCGGCGGCCGTCGGCATGCACCCGGACCGGAGACTCGTGTCCGGCGCTCGCCAGCTGCAGTTCGCCGCTGGCCACGTCCATAAGCCCGCACAGCACGGTGGCGAACATGCAGGTGTCGTTGCCTTCGACCAGCCGCGATGCGGCCGCGCGCAATGCCTGCTCAGGCGTACCGCCGAGCCCGGCCGCGACTTCCATCACGGTGATCGTGCGGGCCATGAACAGCGCCGCCGGGACACCCTTGTCGGAGACATCGCCGATCGCGAACCACAACTGCCGGCCGTCGCGGGCGAAGAACGTGTAGAAGTCGCCACCCACAGCCTTGGCCGGTTCCAGCAGCGCATGCGCGCGCAGGACGTGGCCGCCCTGCCGCAGCACCGGTGCGGGATGCAGCATCGCCAATTGGATGTCGCGTGCGATCGACAGCTCGCTTTCCAGCTTCTGCCGGCTGCGCGCCAGCCGCTCGATCTCACCCAGCTGGGCGCGGATCGACGCGCGCGCGCGATCGAACGCACGCGCCAGCAGGCCGACTTCATCGCTGCGTTCGGTATGCGGCAGCGGCCAGTCGAAGTCGCCCCTGACGAAATGACCTGCCGAATCGCTCAACGCGAGCAGCGGCCCGGTGATCGGGCGCGCGATCAGCGACAGCACCAGCACGAGCAACAGCACGGCCAGCAGACCGCCGCCGATGACCGCGCGGGTGCTGCGCGAGAGTTCGTCCAGCGCATAGCGCTCGGACACGGTGACCAATACGGTCCAGGCGCTGTGCGGCACCGGCTGGACCATGGCGATACGGCGCATGCGGGTGACCGGATCGGAGTAAGTCACGTTGGCGGGACGGCGTTCGCGCACGGCTTCCAGCAGCGGTCGCAGCGCGCCGTTGTCGACTTCCCTGGCGCGCGCATCCAGGCTGACGCGCAGTTCCAGCGCCGGCGAAGGATGCACGACGTACAGGCGCTCCGGGCTCAGTACCAGGCGTTGTACCGGCGAATGCAGCGTCTGCGCGCCGACCAGTGCGGCCAACCTTCGCACCGGCACGTCCAGGCTGACCATGCCAACGGGCTGCGCATCGTCGCGCCGCAGCGGCAGGTTGTAGGTGACGAACATTTCGTTACCGGTGGCGGCGTTGCGATACGGTTCCGACCACCAGGCTTCGCCCCGTCCGACGGTGCGCCGCCACCACGGCTGGTCGTGGTAGTCGTAACCGGGCGAGAGCATCGATTGGGTATGAAAGCGCTCGCCGTCGCGACGCACGTACCAGTGGTAGCCGGGATCGCCCGGCGCGAGCGCGGCCGGTTCCAGGATCAGCATTGCTCCAGCGACATCCACGTCGCCCTTCACCGCCGCATGCAGCAGCGCGGCGAACGTGCGTGGATCATGGCCGACGCCGTGCACCGCTTCGGCCAGGGTGGCCGCGCCCACCTCCACTGAGCCCAGCTTCGCGCCCAGGCCCAGTGCGGTCTGTTCGGCCAGCGCACGGATCTCGCGTTGGCTCTGGGACAGCAGCAGTTCGCGTGCGCTCGCCTGGACGATCAGAGTCGCCGCGACCAGCACCGCGACGCTGCCCAGGGCCATCCCCAGCAGCAGCCGTGACCGCAGGCTGCGATACCAGGGCACGGCCCGGACATCGCGCTCGGGCACGACCGCCGTTGCCGCGAAGCCCGTCGCCTGCGCCATGGCCCGCCCGATGCAATTCGCCGTCCCGAGCATCGAAGCGACCCCCGGCAGTGTCAAGCGAACCGGCGGCGCGTACGCCGGTTCACGCAGGGCGTCACGCTTTGCCGCCGACGCATCTCCGTTTCCCCTCGCGCGTCGTCCGCCACGGCTGGCCCGATGGCCAGCGTCTGGCGAGGCGTCGGCCAGGCCCGGCAGCGCTCGGAAGCGCCGCCGCCTCTACGTTTTGGATTTCACCCGGATTAATCGCGCTGCAGCATTCGGACCTCGGCCTGCCGCTGCTAGACTCGCTCTCCATCGACCCAGATCCCGGTAGAACCCCGGCCCCGGAGCGCGCATGAACGACTGGCTGAGCGACCTGCTGCAGAACGACCCCGACCCGGTCGAGTCGCGCGAGTGGATCGAATCGATCAAGGCCGTGATCGATCACGACGGGGCCGAGCGCGCGCATCAGCTGCTCGAAGGCATGGTCGAGCTGACCCGGCGCGCCGGCGCGCACCTGCCCTTCGCGCCCACCACTGAATACATCAACACCATCCCGACCCATCTCGAGCCGAAGATGCCGGGCGACGCGACCATGGAATGGCGGATCCGCTCGATCATCCGCTGGAACGCCATGGCCATGGTGGTGCGCGCCAACCGCAAGCCGGGCGACCTGGGCGGCCATATCGCCAGCTTCGCCAGCTCGGCCACGCTGTACGACGTGGGCTTCAACCACTTCTGGCGGGCGCCGTCCGACGATCACCCGGGTGATTTGCTCTACGTGCAGGGTCACAGCTCGCCAGGCATCTACGCGCGCGCCTTCCTCGAAGGCCGCATCAGCGAATCCCAGCTCGACCACTTCCGCATGGAGGTCGATGGTCGCGGCGTGTCCAGCTATCCGCATCCGTGGTTGATGCCCGAGTTCTGGCAGACGCCGACCGTGTCCATGGGCTTGGGTCCCATCGCCGCCATCTACCAGGCGCGCAACTGGAAATACCTGGAAGCGCGCGGCCTGATGCCCAAGAGCGACCGCAAGGTGTGGTGCTTCATGGGCGATGGCGAATGCGACGAGCCCGAATCGCTCGGCGCGATTTCCGTGGCCGGGCGCGAAGGCCTGGACAACCTGGTGTTCGTCATCAACTGCAACCTGCAGCGGCTCGACGGACCGGTGCGCGGCAACGGCAAGATCATCCAGGAGCTGGAAGGCGCGTTCCGCGGCGCCGGCTGGAACGTGGTGAAGACGGTCTGGGGAAGCTACTGGGATCCGCTGCTGGCCAAGGACACCAGCGGGGCGCTCAAGCGGGTGATGATGGAAACCGTCGACGGCGAATACCAGAACTGCAAGGCCTTCGGCGGTGCGTACACACGCGAGCATTTCTTCGGCAAGACGCCCGAAACCCTGGCGATGGTCGCCAACATGTCCGACGACGACATCTGGCGCCTCAACCGCGGCGGCCACGATCCGCACAAGGTCTACGCCGCCTACGACAACGCCATGAAGACCAAGGGCCAGCCGACCGTGATCCTGGCCAAGACGGTCAAGGGTTACGGCATGGGCGCCTCGGGCGAGGCGCTCAACCCGACCCACCAGACCAAGAAGCTCGACGACGACGCGGTGCGCGCCTTCCGCGACCGCTTCAAGATCCCGGTGGCCGACGCCCAGCTCAACGACCACCAGGTCCCGTTCTACCACCCGGGCGAAAAGTCGCCGGAGGTCGAGTACCTGATGGAACGCCGGCATGCGCTCGGCGGTTTTCTGCCAAAACGCCGGCCCAAGAGCACGCAGGTGTTCGAGGCGCCGAAGCTCGAAACCTTCGATCGTTTGCTCAAGTCCACCGGCGAGCGCGAGATCAGCACCACCATGGCCTTCGTGCAGGCGCTCAATATCATCCTGCGCGACAAGCAGGTGGGCCCGCGCGTGGTGCCGATCGTGGCCGACGAAGCGCGTACCTTCGGCATGGAAGGCCTGTTCCGCCAGCTGGGCATCTACGCGCCGCAGGGCCAGAAGTACAAGCCGGTCGATGCCGACCAGCTCATGTTCTATCGCGAGGACGCCGCCGGGCAGGTGCTCGAAGAGGGCATCACCGAGGCCGGTGCGTTCTCCAGCTGGATGGCCGCGGCCACCAGCTACAGCACCAACGACCTGCCGCTGCTGCCGTTCTACATCTACTACTCGATGTTCGGTTTCCAGCGCATCGGCGATTCCGCGTGGCAGGCCGCCGACATGCGCGCGCGCGGCTTCCTGCTGGGCGCTACCGCCGGTCGCACCACCCTGAACGGGGAAGGGTTGCAGCACGAGGACGGTCATAGCCATCTGCTGTCCGGCGCCATTCCCAACTGCCGCAGCTACGATCCCACCTTCGGTTTCGAGGTCGCGGTGATCGTGCAGCACGGCATGCAGCGCATGCTCAAGGACCAGGTGGACGAGTACTACTATCTGACCCTCATGAACGAGAACTACGCCCACCCCGACATGCCCGAAGGCGCGGCCGAGGGGATCATCAAGGGCATGTACCTGCTCAGCTCGACTTCTGCCAACGGCAGCGCCTCCCCCGCGAACGGTGGCAAAGCGCGCAGCGGCGCCGCCGCGGCAGGCGAGGGCAGTAACACGAAGAAGAAACCCACCACGCCGCATGTGCAGCTGCTCGGCTCCGGCACCATCCTGCGCGAAGCCATCGCCGCGGCCGAACTGCTGGACAAGGACTTCGGCGTCACCGCCGACATCTGGAGCTGCCCCAGCTTCACCGAGCTGCGTCGCGATGGTTACGACGCCGAACGCTTCAACCGCTTCAACCCCGAGGCGAAGAAACCGCGCAAGGCCTACGTCACCGAACTGCTGGAAGGCCGCCAAGGGCCGGTCATCGCCGCCACCGACTACGTGCGCGCCTATGCCGACCAGATCCGCGCCTTCGTGCCGTCGTCGACGTACACGGTTCTCGGCACCGACGGTTTCGGCCGCAGCGACACCCGCGCCAACCTGCGCCGCCACTTCGAGGTGGACCGCTACTACATCGCGCACGCCGCCATCGCCGCACTTGCGACCGAAGGCAAGATGACGGCCAAGGATGTCGCGCGCGCGATCAAGCAGTACAAGATCGACGCGGAGAAGCCCAACCCCATCGGCGTCTGATCGACATCCGTCGCGAACGGACCATAGGGTGCGCCCCGGCGCACCACTGGAGCAGCCGCCGAAACGGATGACAAGCCCGCCGCCCACACCGCGCTATCCTGCCTGCGCCTTCTCCGCCCCGGGCGCGCGATGAAGCAGTGCATCCGCTACGTGCTTACCGACGACCAGGTCCAGCTGGCCTGGGCCGAGGCAGGGCGCGGGCCGCCGCTGGTCAAGGCGGCCACCTGGCTGACCCATCTGCAGTACGACCTGGAAAGCCCGGTCTGGGCGCATTGGATCCGCTTCTTCGCCGAGCACTTCCGCTATATCCGCTACGACGAGCGCGGTTGCGGCATGTCCGATCGCAATGCTGGCGACCTGGCGCAGGAGCACTGGCTGGAAGACCTGGAAACCGTCATCGACGCGGCCGCCATCGACCGCCCTGCCGCGCTGCTGGGCATCAGCCAGGGCGCGGCCACCGCGATCCGCTACGCGGTGCGCCACCCGCAACGCGTTTCGCACCTGATCCTGTACGGCGGCTACGCGGTGGGCGGCCTGAAGACCGACGATGCGCAGCGGCGCGCGCTCTACCAGGCAGTGATGGAAGTGGTCGGCATCGGCTGGGGCAGCAACAACCCGGCCTTTCGCCAGCTGTTCACCGCGCGCTTCGTGCCGCAGGGCACCCAGCCGCAGCTGGACTGGTTCAACGATCTGTGCCGCAACACCACCTCGGCCGCCAACGCGCGGGCGCTGCTGCAGGCGCGCGGCAACGTGGACGTGCGCGAGCTGCTCGCCCAGGTGCGCGTGCCGACCCTCGTGCTGCACTCGTGCAACGACCAGATCGCGCCGCTGTCGCAGGGCCGCTGGCTGGCCAGCCATATCCCGGGCGCCCGCTTCGTGCAGCTGGATTCGCACAACCATGTGCTGCTCGAACACGAGCCGGCCTGGAACGAATTCCGCGAAGCGGTGCTGGAGTTCACCGGCCTGGCCGACGCGGAAGCCGCAGCGGAGGCCGGCCTGATCGCCGCGTTGACCGCACGCGAACGCATGGCCCTGCGCCTGCTGTGCGAAGGCCGCAGCAACGCGCAGATCGGCTGGCAGCTGGGCATCGCCGAGAAGACCGTGCGCAACCACGTCTCCAGCCTGTACCGGAAGCTGGGCGTGCGCAGCCGCGCCGAGGCCATCGTGCTGGCACATCGCCAGCACCCACCCGAATCGTCCGGTTGAAGCCCCGAAACCGGGACATTTGTCCCGGTGTGCAGCCTGCAGGCGTCAGCAACCGGGACAAGGTTCCCATTGGCCGCAACGCGCCGGCTGCACAGACTGCGGGCATCTGGCGACGGTGCATCTGTCGCGCCGTTGCGTCCCCGGAGATCCCCCATGTCCCGCCTGCTTGCCCTGCTGTATGGCGCCGCGTGCTACGCGGTGTTCCTGGCCACCTTCCTGTATGCCATCCCCTTTGTCGCCGGCATCGGCGTGCCCAAGCACATCGACAACGGCGTGCCGACCGCGCTGCCGCTGGCGCTGGCCATCGACCTGGCCCTGCTGGGACTGTTCGCGGTCCAGCACAGCGGCATGGCGCGGCCCGCGTTCAAGCGCTGGTGGACGCGCATCGTGCCCGCGCCGGTGGAGCGCAGCACCTATGTGCTGGCCAGCAGTCTGGTGCTCGCGCTCCTGTTCTGGCAGTGGCGGCCGTTGACGCCGGCGCTCTGGCAGGTCGAGGAGCCGTCTGCGCGGATCGCGCTGCTGGCGCTGTCCGCGATCGGCTGGCTGCTGGTGCTCACCAGCACCTTCCTGATCAACCACTTCGACCTGTTCGGTTTGCGCCAGGTCTGGCGCCACGCGCGGGGGCAGGGTCCGGCGCCGCACGCGCCGTTCGTGGTGCGCGCGCTGTACCGGATCGTCCGCCACCCGATCATGCTCGGCTTCCTCATCGCATTCTGGGCCACACCGACGATGAGCCTGGGCCACCTGCTGTTCGCGCTGATGACTACCGGCTACATCCTGGTGGCAGTGAAGTTCCTGGAGGAACGCGACCTCATCGCGCAATACGGCGACACCTACCGCGACTACCAGCGCCGTGTGCCGATGATCCTGCCGCTGCCCAAGGGCAGGCCGGTGCACGGCGGCCTGGGATCCGCTGCACCACGCCTTTGACCCTGTCATCGGAGGATGACGTCGAGCGGTGCGCGCCGTGCGGGCCACCGCCCCGCACGCCGAGGTCACCGGCGATGCCGTGATCGCACCCGATCCATGACCTCCGGCCCGTGCCCAGCGCCACCGGAGGCGCATGATCCGCGGACCCCCGCCGTCCGGAGTCCGCCATGCGCCAGCTGCTGCTCGCCTCCTGCATCGCCCTTGCCACCGTGTCCGGTTGCGCCAGCGGCGGCGGGGTGTCGCCATCGCCCGACATCGCCGCGGTGCTGGCCAGCTCCTCGCGTTCGGCCGAGGACCGGGAGCGCGATGCGCGCGACAAGCCGGCCGAAGTGCTGGCGCTGGCGAAGTTAGAGGCGGGCGACACCGTGGCCGACATCCTGGCCGGCAGCGGCTACTACAGCGAGATCCTGTCGGGCATCGTCGGCCCGCAGGGCCAGGTGCTGCTGGTGAACGATGAGCGCTATGACGCGTTCGGCAAGGAAGGCCTCGCCAAGCGGTTGGCGGACGGACGCCTGCCGAACGTGCGGCACGTGGTCGGGCCGAGCGAGGCGCTGGGCATGGGCGAGAACGTGCTGGACGGTGCGGTGATCGTGATGTCGTACCACGACCTGTACTGGGTGGACGAGAAGAAGCCGGACCCGCCGAAGATCGATGCCGGCCAGTTCCTCGACCAGATCGCGCGCGCGCTCAAGCCAGGAGGCGTGCTGCTGGTGGTCGACCACAGCGCCAAGCAAGGCACCGGCAGCAGCGCCGCGCAGACGCTGCACCGCATCGACGAGCAGTTCGCGATCGCCGATTTCAAGCAGCACGGGCTCGCCCTGGAAGCGGAACTTCCGGTGCTGCGCAATGCCGCCGACGATCGCAGCAAGAACGTGTTCGATCCGGCGATCCGCGGCAAGACCGACCGCTTCGTGCACCTGTACCGCAAGGCGAATTGATCGACGGCGCGGGCATGGCACCGGCCGGCCTCCAGTTCGGACACGGCAGCTTCTACGGCGACTATCGCGAGCGGCGCCAGGTCGGCGACCTGGCGCTCGCCGAGCTGCGGCCGACGGTGCCGGAGCACGAGGTCGAAACCCACACCCACGACGACGCGCACTTCCTGCTGCTGCTCGACGGCAACTACCTCAGCAGCGCACGAGGCATGCCCGCCGTCTGCAATACCCGCGCGCTGGTGCTGAATCCGCCGGGCACGACCCACCGCGACTGCTTTCGCGGGCTCGACGGCCGTTTCTTCACCCTGTCCATTCCGGCCGCGCTCTGGCGATCGGCGACCGAGCAGCGCGCGTTGCCGGGACATGCGCTGCAACTGTCACTGTCCGGCCTGGTGCAGGCCACCGGGCTGTGGCGCGAACTGCGCGGCTGGGACAGCGCGTCGCCGCTGGTGATCGAAGCCGGGGTCGAAGCGCTGTTCGACGCCGCCGCACTGGCGCAGCGCGTGCAGCATCGCGACGGCCCGGCCTGGCTCGAACGCGCGCGCGAACAGCTGCACGACGATTGCATCCACACCCCGCGGCTATCCGCGCTGGCGTGCACCGCGGATGTGCATCCCGTCTACTTCGCGCGCGCTTTCCGCCGCCGCTACGGGTGCTCGCCCGGCGAGTACCTGCGCCACTGCCGGATGGAGCGGGCGATCGGCCTGCTGCACGACCGGCACACGAGCCTGGCCGAAGTCGCCGCCGCCTGCGGCTTCGTCGACCAGAGCCACTTCACCCACGCCTTCCGCCGCCGTTACCGCTGCACCCCGGCGCAGTACCGCGCGCTGGCCTGAGCGGCAGGTTCAGAACGTACAAGCCGGGTACCGCCGCGGCTGCTAGGGTACGCGCGCCTTCACGATGGACCGCCCATGCAACTGCTCCGCACCCTGCTGCCCGCCTGCCTCCTTGCACTGAGCCCGATCGCCCACGCCGCCGAGGCAGCCGCAGGCTTCGACGGGCTGACCCGCGCAGTGGAAGCCGGCGACTTCAAACAGATCACCAGCGTGCTGGTCGCCCGCGACGGCAAGCTCCTCTACGAGCACTACTTCGACGACGGCGGCGCCGAAGCCCGCCGCAACACCCGCTCGGCGACCAAGACCGTGGCCGGGATGCTGGTGGGCCTGGCCATCGCCGACGGCAAGCTGCCGGATGCGCAGGCGCCGTTGCTGCCGTACCTGGATTACGCCAGGCCCATCGAGAACGACGATCCGCGCAAGGCCAAGATCACCTTCGAGGACGTCATGACCATGTCCTCGCTGCTGGAATGCCATGACGAGAACCAGTACTCGCGCGGCAACGAGGAACGCATGTACCTGGTCGAGGACTGGGTGAAGTTCTATCTCGACCTGCCGATCCAGGGCTTTCCGGCGTGGATGCCGACACCGGCGCAGTCGCCGTACGGGCGCAACTTCCGTTACTGCACCGCCGGCGTGACCGCGTTGGGCGCGGCGATCCAGGGGGCCGTCGGCGAACGACTGGATGCCTATGCGCAGCGCCGCCTGTTCGCGCCACTGGGCATCGACCAGCCGCAATGGCAATTCTCCCCGCTGGGCCTGCCGCAGGCCGGCGGCGGCCTGGGCCTGCGCAGCCGCGACCTGCTGGCCCTGGGCCAGCTCTACCTCGACGGCGGCAGGCACGACGGCAAAGCCCTGGTCCCCGAAGCCTGGGTGCGCGCGTCGACCGCCGCCCACGCCCGCGTCGACGATGGCGTGGAATACGGCTACCTGTGGTGGCTGATGCAGTTCCCGGTGGGCGACAAGGTCTGGAAGTCGTTCGCCATGAACGGCGCGGGCGGCAACTCGGTGCAGGTGTTCCCCGCCGAGCGCGTGGTCGTGGTGATCACCACCACCAACTACGACGTGCAGCAGCCGCACCGGCTCACGGCGAAGCTGTTGATGGAGCAGGTGCTGCCCGGCATTCCGGGGAGCTGACCGGAGGCGGTGAATCTGTGACACGGCGCGCGGCCAGCCGGCTCTTTCGTGCCATCTGACAGCCCGCAAGCCCTGCATGTGGTAAACCGCATGCGCATGACCCCGTCCAGCGCCGGCGCCACCCTGACCGAACTGCTCGCGCAGCCGGACTGGCCGTGCGCGTTCGCCGAAGCGGAGACGCCGCACGCGCTCGCCGCGCAGGTCCTGCGGTTCGCCCGCACCCATCCCGACTGCACCCATGCCCGGCTGCTGTGGGCGCTGGGCCTGGAACAGCCCGAAAGCGAACCTGCCGACGCGTCGGCCGCCGATGTTCAACGGGCCCGGGCGGCGGCCGCGCGCAAGACGGCGCAATGGTCGGCCGACGGCAGCCAGCTCGCCCTGCCGTTGTCCGCGCAGAGCGACCCGGCCGTGCTGCTGCTCGACTTCGCCCCGCCGCCGCCGGCGCAGCACCTGCCCGATCACTGGCCATCGCTGCTGCACCTGGCCGACCAGCTGCTGCAGCGCGCGCTGGCGACCGAAGCCCTGCGCGAGTCGGTCGCCGGGCTCGCGCGCTCCGAGCAGCTGCAGCGCGCGCTGTTCGCGATCGCCGACCTGGCCGGCTCCGACCACGACATGCCGGAGATGCTGCGCGGCATCCACGCCATCGTCGGCTCGCTCATGTACGCGGAGAACTGCTACATCGTCCGCCTCGACCACGAGCGCCAGAGCTTCCGCTTCCTCTATTACGTGGATCTGGAAGATCCCCAGCCGCCGGACGACGTGCCGCTGAGCGAGCGCGAAGGCACCCTGACCTGGTACCTGCTGCGCGACGGCAGGCCGCTGCGTGGCCCCACCGAGCAGCTGCGCCAGCAGGTGTCCGGGCCGCTGCACTACCTGGGCACCGACAGCTACGACTGGCTCGGCGTGCCGATGCTGCGCGATGGGGTGGTCCAGGGCGCGATCGTGCTGCAGAGCTACGAGCCTGGCATCGTTTACTCGGCCGAGGACCAGGCGCTGCTGGAATTCGTCGGCAGCCACATCCTCACCGCGCTGGAGCGCAAGCAGCACCAGGACGTGCTCGAGAGCAGCGTGCGCCAGCGCACCGCCGAACTGGCCGAGGCCAACATCGGCCTGCAGGCCGAGATCGTCGAGCGCGAACGCGCCGAGCGCCTGCAGGCGGCGTTGTTCGAGATCGCGCAGCTGGCCACCGCCGACATCGACGAGGAGCAGTTCTACCGCAGCATCCACCGCGTGGTCGGCGGGCTGATCAATGCCCGCAATTTCTTCATCGCGCTGCTCTCCGAGGAGCGCACCATGCTGGAATTCCCCTACTACGTCGACGACATGCGGACGGGTCGCACCGCGCGCCCGCTGGGCCGGGGCCTGAGCGAATACGTGCTGCGCCACGGGCAGGCGATGCTGGGCAACATCGAGGACATCATGGAGCTGGCGCGCCAGGGCGAGGTGGCCCTGGAGGATGCGGGCACGCCGTCGGTGTGCTGGCTCGGGGTGCCGCTGCTGGTCGGCGACGAGGTGATCGGCGTGGTGGCGGTGCAGAGCTACGACCGCGCGGTGTCCTACGGACCGGCGGACCAGGAACTGCTGCAGTTCGTCGCCTCGCAGATCGCCAACAGCCTCAACCGGCGGCGCACCGCGCAGATCCAGCAGCGGGCCTTCGCCCAGCTCGAACAGCGCGTGCAGGAACGCACCCAGGCGCTGCGCCGGGAGATCCTGGAGCGCGAACGCGTCCAGCATCAGCTCGAACACCAGGTCCTGCACGACGCGCTGACCGATCTGCCCAATCGCGGCTACCTGCGCGAGCGCATGGAACGCGTGCTGGCGCTGCAGCGGCGCGAACCGGAGCGGCAGTTCGCGCTGCTATACCTCGACGTGGACCGCTTCAAGGTGATCAACGACAGCCTCGGGCATCTGGCCGGCGACGACTTCCTCAAGCAGATCGCGCTGCGCATGGCCGCGTGCGTGCGCGAGCCCGACCTGGTGGCGCGGCTGTCCGGCGACGAGTTCGCGATCCTGCTGGAGGACCTGCCCGACGTGAGCGCCGCCGTGCACGTGGCCCAGCGCGTGCTGCAGGACATCGGCGCGCCGTTGCAGGTGGCCGGCAAGGAGCTGGAACCCTCGGCCAGCATCGGCATCGCCATCGCCGACAGCCGTTACCGGCATGCCGACGAAGTGCTGCGCGATGCCGACGTCGCGCTGTACCGGGCCAAGGCGCTGGGCCGCAAGCGCTTCGCGCTGTTCGACGCGTCGCTGCAGAAACATGCGATCGACGTGCTGGCGATGGAGGGCGAACTGCGGGTGGCCCTGCTGCGCGACCAGTTCGTGCCGTACTTCCAACCGATCCTGGACCTGGAAAGCGGCCGGGTGCAGGGCTACGAAGCGCTGATCCGCTGGAACCACCCCAGCCGCGGCCTGATCGGGCCGGGCGAATTCCTGCGCGTCGCCGAGGACAGCGGCAACATCGAGGCGATCGACTGGTGGATGTTCGAGCACAGCTGCGCGCTGGCCGCCACCCGGCTCGGCCCCGGCGACTGGTATCTCACCCTCAACGTCTCGCCATTGCATTTCCGCCATGGCGACTTCTCCGAACGCCTGCTCGGCATGCTCGCCCGCACCGGCCTGGCGCCGTCGCGGCTGGTGATCGAGGTCACCGAGGGCTCGCTGCTCGACGACCCGGAAGGCGTGCGCGAACTGCTGGGCCGGCTACGCGACCAGGGCGTGGCCGCGGCGCTGGACGATTTCGGCACCGGCTACTCCTCGCTGAGCTACCTGCACACCTTCCCGCTGCGCATCGTCAAGATCGACCGCAGCTTCGTCGCGCGCCTGGGCGAACCGGGCAGCGACAACAGCGAGGCGGTGGTCGCATCGATCCTGGCCCTGGCCCAGGCGCTCGGCCTGGAAGCCCTGGCCGAAGGCATCGAAACCCAGGCCCAGCACGACGCCCTGCTCGCCATGGGCTGCCGCCTGGGGCAGGGCTATCTGCTCGGCAGGCCGGCGCCGGTGGAGGATTGGGTTTAGCGCCCGATCGCGAGTGCGCGGACGCTTGCCTTCAGTTCACGGCAGCGCCTTGAAGAACTCGTCGAACACGGCCGGTCCTGGCACGACCGGCGCCGGCATGCCGGCAACGCAGGAGATGTCCGGGTCGACGGTAGGATCGTCGAGAAAACGCAGCGCGATGCCGCGGGTGCAGTCGTCGGTGCCCATGGCCGAATGGCTCGCACCCGCCACGCTGACCAGCGTGGCCTTGGCCAACATCCGCATCGCCGCGGTCGCATCGCTGGTCGGGGTGGCCGGGTCGTATTCGCCGGCATAGACCAGCGCCGGAACCGAAACCGGCGTGTCGTCGAAGAAAGCGGCCGGCGCCTGCTCGGGCTGCAGTGCTGCGCAGACCTGGTCCGGCTCGTCCGGCTCCATGTCCTGCGCCAGATCCGGATGCGCCACCACGGCCTTGCGGATCGCCGGGGCCGACGGCCGTGGGTAGATGTCATGACACTCCACCAGCCATTTCTGCGCATACGAGGTGGTGCCAAACGTGTGCGGGCCGGAAAAAGGCCCCGCCACCTTCAGCACCATCGCGTCGTCGCCCGCCGCCGCCCGCTTCAGCAGCTCCGGCACCACCGCAGCGGTCCTGCCCCGCACCAGCAGGTTCCAGGCGGTGCCCAGGAATGTCGATCCGCTCACCTGGCCATCGGCGGTTTTCAGCGGGCTGCGGTCGTAGCGGGCGATGGCGGTGGCCGCATCCTTGCGCATGTCCGGATAGGTTGCGCGGCACGTCTCATCCAGGTTGCAGCGTGCCTGCAGCGCCCCGAGCCCCTCTGCCAGCGCACTGACCTGCTCGGCGCGGTTGGGCGAATTGGGCGCAAATACCGAGTTGAAGATGATCGATCGCACCCGCGCCGGATGCCGGCGTGCCAGCTCGAAGGCCGGCAGCGAACCGAAGGACGTGGCCAGCACGTTCCATTGCCGGTAGCCCAGCGCCTGGCGCAACGCCTCGGCATCGTCCGCGATGGCGGTGGAACTGTAGGCCGCCGGATCCCTGCCGCGCTCGGCCATGCTCTTGCGGCACGCGCTGGCGGCTTCGCGCTTGCGGCGCAGCTCGATCGCGGCGCCGGGCGCTTCCGCCGCCAGCTTGTCGAGCGCCGCATCGAACTCGGGACAGATCGCCGGCGTCGACTTGCCGGAGCCGCGCTGGTCGAACAGCACCAGGTCGCTTCCTGCGCGCAGGGCCTCGACCGTTGGCGACTCCAGCCACGCCGGCACCACCTCCAGCGTGGCGATCCCCGGCCCACCGTGCAGGTAAAGGATCGGATCGTCGGTCGGCTCGGCACCGCTCCTGCGCAGCACCACCACCGGCAGCGACAGCGACACCGCCTTGTTGGCGCCATGACGCTCAGGCACCTGCAAGCGCCCACATTCCACGCCTACCGCATCCGGCACGTCGATGGACTTGCAATCGACTTTGGCGTACGTACCCGCCGGCGCCGGACGCGCATCGGCAACCTCGCTGCCCGCCGGCTGCGCATGGGCGATGGGAGACAGCATTGCTGCTGCGAGCAGGCCCAGGTGCACCGTCGTGCGGAAGTTCATATGCGTACCGTCGCGAGAGAAGCCATGCGGTTCAACGCCGATACGGGAGTTTTACGGTCAAGTAGACGCTGACCTCGCCTCGAAAGCGGTCATGCGTCGATGGCCGCTGCCGGCCACAAGCGGGCATGGACCAACCACCAGAATTAAGCTGAGCCGCGAAGCGGCGGCGGCTTGAACGAACTGTCAGACCGGTTCGCTGAGCAAACTGGACGGAGCAATGCCGAGGAGACGGATGCCTGAGTCAAGGACGCGTGCTCCTGGACCTGGGTGGCGTGGAGGAGCTGCCAAGATCAGACGCGACGCCTGACCGGATCCCCGCTGCATGGAAGGCACGACATTGTGCTGGGCACTGGCAGAAGAAGCCGTGCCACGAGCGGCGTCATCCGCTGCGCTGCCTCGCACACCAAGGCAACACGCCGACGCGCCCTTCAGTGGCGGGCGGCCTGTGCGCGTTCTCCGTCGTCGCGTTGCGTAGTCTCGCGACTTTGCGCGAACTCCGGGAAGGTCTCCGCTATCGGCGCCGCCTCCGGCAAGATGTAGAACACCCCGCCCCGCTCGAACGTCGGACGGATGATCTGCTCGTAGAACTCGGGCGAGACGTTGATGCAGCCATGGGTGATGCGGTTGTCGTCCGGCGAAGGCGATGCAAGGCGCTCGACGCGTCTCTCGGCCGGGACGCCGGTCGCGGTAGGGTGGATGGAGACCGCGGAATCGTAGTCCACCCACAGCACGCGCCCGGCGTCGATCGACGGACCGAATCCGCCCACAAAGCGACCAGCAGGCGTCGTGCGATCCCGGCCCGGAATCTCGCGAAGCGCCAGGCCGGCGACGCCGGGGGCCGTATGGTCGCCGGTCGCCGAGCCAAAGAGCCCGGGGGCCGCGCCGCGAGGCCGGCCGTCGCCGTCGAATACCAGGATCTGTGCGGCGGCCTTGTCTATGACCGCGAACGGATAGCCTTGGTTGTCCTTGGCTGCCACAACCCAGCCCGCGAGCTCGATCACTGTGCCCGCCACATCCTGGCCTCGCGGAAGCTGGTCGGCGGCGGCGACCGGTTGCGCGGCGGCCTCCTCGGCGCTGGCCACGCCGACGCTTGCGAACGCCAGCGCCAGCGCCAGCGCACCATTAACGGCCCGGATCGCAGGGTGTGTGTGCGTACGGATGGGACGGTTCCTTGGAACGAATGACTAATGAAGATACGAGACCGGTGGCCAGCAAGACCACCGGATTCCGGTTCAGGGCGTTCGTCGCGGGTTGTGCGCGACTAACCGCGCGGCTCGCGGCGCGGTGCCGCTTCGAGCTGCTGGACGCGGCCCTCGATCTGATCCAGCCGCTGGTTGGCCTGCTGCGCGGACTGGTTGGCGGCTTCGGCGCTCTGGGCCGCGCTCTGCACCCGCGTGTCCAGTTGATCGAGGCGTGAGTTGATCCCTGCAAACTCGTCGTCATAGGTGGCGCAGGCGCCAAGGCCCAGGGTGGCGATCGCCAGGGCGAGCGCACGTGCCATCGTCAGATGCTGCTTGGTCAGAAACATGCCACTTCTCCTCGTCGGGGGAATCCGAAATATAGCGACCATTCTTGCCGGCGTCTTGGCCCGCATTCAGCTGAGGTTTGAATACGTCTCTTGTCTGTGAAGAGGTGGCAACCACTGGGAGTTGCGGCTTGAATCCATCAGTCGCCACGAAAACTCCCAGCATTTGATCGGCCATCACAACCTTGACCAGCAGTGCCGCTGTAAGCAGGGCCAGATGCATCGTCATGCGGAAAGCCACATGCGTGCCGTCGCGAGAGAAGCCATGCGGTTCGACGCCGAGACGGACTTTGCGCGGTCAGGTCGGCTTTCGCCTCGAGTCGAAAGTGGTTAGTGCGTCCATGCCGCCGGCTAGTAACATTCCTAGAAGTGTCCCTAGCACCATTGCCCTAGAGAAGCCCTGCGTCCAGTGGCAATCCTATTCGGGAAATGAAAACGGATTTGAACCAGTCCCCTTTTCATTCTCCGTAGAGCTTCTTCTCAACGTCCGTGAAGCACTGGCGCCCGCGCAGTGGATCCATACGCGGGTCGAGCCTCATCCAGTTCACTAGGAACGACCCGTCGGTAAGCGCGCGTGCCAGCGACTCACATCCCAGGTCGAGCTCCCCAAGTGTCGCCCGGATTGTCGCGAGTTCGTACGACTCGCCGAACCCGCGACTCTGCAACGCGTCAAGCCGCGCGATCTCGCGCAGCGCATCTTCGCGCCGGCCCATCTTCGCGTAGAGCACGCCGAGATCGCCCTGCCACGCGCCGACGACCTTGCGTGCCTGCAGCTGCGCGAGTGCTTCGTCAAAACGGCCTGTGGCCGTGAGTGCCCGCGCGAGCACGCTGCGACCCGTGTCAAACCCGGGGTTGGCTTCAATGATCGGCGCCAGTAGCGCAATCGCCTCATCGTAGCGGCGCGCGTTGAACAGGATCAGCGCGTAGTTGGACGAGAGCAGCAGGGTCATCGGTTCCAGGGCCCGGGCGCGACGCATGTCCGCGAGCCCCTCCTCGACCCGCCCTTGCTGGGCATGCCACATCGCGGAGTAGTGCCAGAAGCTGGCGGTATTGAGGCCCAGCTGCCGCCCCTTCTCCAGATCCCGTGTCGCCGCGGCAAAGTCCTTGTCGAAGTCCATGTGGATGTGGAGCAAGGTTACGTGCGCATCCGCAACTCCTGGATCGAGCCTGAGGGCACGCTCGGCCGCTGCGCGCGCCTTCGGCAGCCCGTCCGCGGGCGTCATCAGTTGGCGCACGACTGCGCCCGTGAGCGTGCGGCTGTAACCCGCCCATGCCTCAGCGTATTGCGGATCTTCCTTGATCGACTCTTCGAGCTTGGCGAGTGCGAGCGCGGTCGCGTCGACGTCGCGTCGCGAACGTTGATGCATGCCCTCGACGTACAGCTCCTCTGCGCGGGCGCTGGGGATGTGACGCGCTCCGCCCGCTCTGCGCTCGCTGAACCAGAAGATACTGAGGCCCGCAGCCAACGCAACGACTGCGAACGCCAGCAGGAGCCACATACCGCGCGCGGAGCGGACCGGTGTCGAGTCGATCGCGGCTGCCGGCACCGCCGTGGCCAGCTTTCCGATGAAGCGGTAGCCCACGCGCGGCAGAGTCTCCACGTACCGCGGTGTGTCGCCGACGTCGTCGAGCGCGACGCGCAACTTGCGCACCGCTACATTGAGCCCGTTGTCGAAGTCGACGACTCCCCGCGGCCACAGCGCTTTGACGAGTTGTTCGCGCGTCACGACCTCGCCCGCCCGGTCGGTAAGTTCGATGAGGACGCGCAGGGGCTGCTGTGGCAGCCGGGTCATGCGCCCGTCGCGCGAGATCTCGCCCGAGACGCGATCCACCGTCCAGCCGTCGAATTGCAGGGCTCGCTGTTCCACGGACCGAATAATAAAGAAGTAAGGGCGATCCAAGGGCCGGTTAATGGCTTAAAGGTGTTCCGAAAGGCCAATGTGAAGGTGTCCATTCCAAGAGGAGTTCCTCTATGGCCGCCGTCCTGAGTCTCCGGTTCTATCTGCTGATCGCGCTGGCACTCGTGGTCTTCGTCGTCGTGGGCTTTGCTCCAAGCTACTACCTGCGCATCCTGACCGCTCCGCCGCCGCTCACGACGTTGCTGCATGTGCACGCCGTCGTGTTCACCGTCTGGATGGCACTCTTCCTCGCGCAGGTGGGTCTGGTCGCCGCCCATCGCGTCGACCTGCACCGCAAGCTTGGGATCGCGAGCGCGATCTTTGCCGGCATCGTCGTAGCGGTGGGCGTACTGTCGGTCTTCCAGACTGCCATCTCGAACCATGTCAGCCCCTCGGGGGTGGCACCGCCGCAGTTCTCCATCGTCGGGTTCACCTCGATCGGGCTGTTCGCAGTATTCATCGCGCTCGGCATCGCCTGGCGCCGTCGGCCGGGACTGCATCGGAGATTCATGATCCTGGGCTTCATCGCGTCGATCAGCCCGGCTACGGCGCGCATTCTGCGGCTGCTCGACATGCAGCCGCATCGTGACCTTCTGATCCCGTTGTGCGCGGCGCTGTTCGTCGCCGCCTGCCTCGTACACGACTGGCGCAGGCACCGAGTCGTGCATCCCGCCTATGTGATTGGCGGCCTCGTGATCATCGCGTCGTGGCCGCTGCGAATCATGATCGGACGCAGCGAGTGGTATTTCCCGATCGGGGAGCAGGTGGCGCGGCTGGCGCACTCGATGTTCGGTTCATAGGAAGTTTCGACGAAAAATGGTGTCAGGGACATTTCCGGTGGAAGCATTTGCTCGACCATCACAACAGTGACGATCGCGAGAGCTGCTTGAGCGAGTTTGCGTGTATTACATGAATCAGCAGTCCCCTGAACTCCATCGCTGAGGATAGGCACGCAAAAGAAGGTCTACCGCCTGCGCGACTCTTGGCGTGTCGACGACGGTACGCTGGGCCGCAGATCTCGGGCGCAGATCGCCGATCACCAGAAGCAGGAACGCTTGTGCTACTTGCCTAGGCTGTTCGCAGCAGCGATGACGTTCTAGGAGTCCGGAAAGGAAACGTTCGAACTCTTCATACCGCCTCCGCCACGCGGCCTGTTGCTCCGCGGACAACCGCTGCCCTGCAAGGATCAATGAAACGGCTGCCGGATGCGCCGCCAGGTCCTGCAGTTGAAGACTGACGTCGAAGAGCTGTCGGCGCAGCGGGAGAGCCCCATTTGTGGAGCGCAGTGCGGGCAGATCGAGCAGGCAGCTGTCGATCACCGCATCGATCAATGAGGCCCTTCCGTCGAAGTACGAATAAAGCGTGGCCTTCCGCACCCCCGCCGCCTCGGCCACTTCGTCCATGGTGGGCTGCTCGAACCCGCGTTGGGCGAACAATCCCATCGCCGCAGTCAGGATGGCGGGCCGCAACATGCGCTTGCGTCCCCTTTGTCCTCGCTGTGGCTTTTCCGGGAGGCTGTACGATTTCACAATGTGACTATATTACATAATGGTCACTTGTTGTCCGCGCCAAAGGCACGCGGTAGGCTAGAGCCATGAGCACCCCAACCCCTTATTCAGTTTCTGGCCGCGGCCCGGCTGATCACGACGTCCGGGATCAGATCGTCGCGGCAGCGACCGAGCACTTCAGCCGGTATGGCTACGAGAAAACGACTGTCTCCGACCTCGCCAAGGCGGTTGGTTTTTCGAAGGCCTATATCTACAAGTTCTTCGAGTCCAAGCAGGCCATCGGCGAGATGATCTGCGCCAACTGCCTGCAGCAGATCGAGACCGAGGTCAGGGCCGCCGTGGACGAGGCCGAAAGGCCGCCCGAGAAGCTGCGACGGATGTTCAAGGCGATTGTCGAGGCGAGTCTTCGTCTGCTTTTCCAGGATCGCAAGCTCTACGAGATCGCAGCTTCGGCGGCCAGCGAGCGCTGGCAGGCAGCACTCGCGTATGAGGAGCGGATCCAGGCGCTGCTTCAGGAAATCCTGCAGGAAGGCCGGCAAACCGGGGATTTCGAGCGCAAGACCCCACTCGACGAGACCACCGCGGCGATCTACTTGGTCATGCGCCCCTACCTCAACCCGCTGCTCCTGCAGCACAGCTTTGACTCTACCGACGAGGCGCCCGCCCGGCTGTCTGGGTTGGTGCTCCGCAGCCTGTCTCCATGATGAATAGGCATTAGTGACTATTGACTAATTTGGTCACTAGTTGGAAGATGGGATCCCAGAACGGCTCGTCTATGGGATCCCCTCATGCTCCGGCACCGCCTCGTTTTCACCGCAGTCCTCTGCGTCTTGCCGCTCGCACTGGTCGCATGCGGCGATAAAACAACCTCTGACCCGCGTACCCAGACCCCGCTGGTACGTGCCGCCACCGTCCAGGGGGCCGATTCCGCATCGCGTTCTTTCACCGGGACCGTGGCCGCCCGGGTACAGAGCGACTTGGGCTTCCGCGTCTCCGGCAAGGTGCTGGAGCGACTCGTGGATGCAGGGCAGACCGTCAAGCGCGGCCAGATGCTCATGCGGATCGACCCGGTCGATCTGAAGCTCGCCGTGAATGCGCAGCACCAAGCCGCCGCGGCCGCCCAAGCGCATGCGAAGCAGACGGCGCAAGAAGAAATCCGGTACCGCAATCTGCTCGGTACTGGAGCGATATCCGCATCGGCATACGACCAGGCCAAGGCCGCGGCAGATGCCGCAAGGGCCCAACTTCGTGCGGCCGTTGCCCAAGCCGAGGTTGCCCGCAACGCGAGCCGCTATGCGGAGCTGGTCGCAGACGCGGACGGCGTTGTCATCGAAACGCTCGCCGAACCTGGCCAGGTCGTCAGCGCCGGCCAGGTCGTGGTGCGTGTGGCGCATGCCGGCCCGCGCGAAGCCGTCATCCAGTTGCCTGAAACCCTTCGCCCTGCGGTCGGTTCCGGCGGACAGGCCACGCTCTACGGCAAGGACGGGGTCACCGTCCCCACCCGCCTCAGGCAGCTCTCGGACGCCGCCGACGGGCTGACCCGCACCTTCGAGGCACGGTACGTGCTCGAGGGAGACCTCGCCGACGCGCCACTGGGCGCAACGGTCACCGTCGAGATTGCGGACGGGCATTCCTCCTCGAAAGGCGACTTGCAGGTTCCGGTCGGCGCCCTGTTCGACGCGGGCAAGGGGCCGGGAGTGTGGGTCATCAACGGCAACCCGGCCAAAGTCACCTGGCGTCCGGTCACGGTCCAGCGCTTGAGCGATGAAGGTGCGCGTATCGCCGGCCAGCTCAGGCACGGCGACCGGATCGTCGCGCTCGGCGCACACCTGCTGCGCGAAGGCGAGCAGGTCCGGGTGGCGGGCCAGCCTGCGATCGCGGCCATCGCAGGAGCGAGTCGATGAGCGAGAGCCGTTTCAACCTGTCGGCGCTCGCCGTTCGCGAGCGCGCGGTCACCTTGTTCCTGATCTGCCTGATCTCGCTGGCGGGGCTCGTCGCGTTCTTCCAGTTGGGCCGCGCGGAAGATCCCGCCTTCACCGTCAAGGTAATGACGATCGTGACCGCCTGGCCCGGTGCCACCGCGCAGGAGATGCAGGACCAGGTTGCCGAGAAGATCGAGAAGCGCCTGCAGGAGCTGCGCTGGTACGACCGCAGCGAGACCTACACCAGGCCCGGGCTGGCTTTCACCACGCTGAGCCTGCTGGACAGCGCGCCGCCATCGGCGGTGCAGGAAGAGTTTTACCAAGCCCGCAAGAAGATCGACGATGAGGCGAAGAACCTTCCGGCCGGTGTGATCGGTCCGATGGTCAATGACGAATACTCGGATGTCACCTTTGCCCTGTTCGCGCTCAAGGCCAAGGGCGAGCCGCAGCGCCTGCTCGTGCGCGAAGCGGAAACGCTACGGCAGCGGCTGCTGCACGTGCCCGGCGTGAAGAAGGTCAACATGATCGGCGAGCAGTCCGAGCGCATCTATGTCGAGTTCTCGCACGAACGCCTGGCCACGCTGGGTGTCGGTCCGCAGGACGTGTTCGCCGCGCTCAATAGTCAGAATGCGCTGACTCCGGCGGGATCGGTAGAAACCCAGGGACCGCAGGTGCTGGTTCGCCTGGACGGCGCGTTCAACGAACTGCAGAAAATCCGAGACACGCCGGTGGTCGCGCAGGGTCGCACACTCAAGCTCTCGGACATCGCCACGGTCCGGCGCGGCTACGAAGACCCGGCTACCTTCCTGATCCGTAACGGCGGAGAACCGGCCCTGTTGCTGGGCATCGTCATGCGCGATGGCTGGAACGGGCTCGACCTGGGCAAGGCACTGGATAGCGAAGTCAGTGCGATCAGTGCCGAGCTGCCACTGGGCATGAGCTTTACCAAAGTCACCGACCAGGCCGTCAACATCAGCTCGGCGGTCGACGAGTTCATGGTCAAGTTCTTCGTCGCGCTGTTGGTGGTCATGCTGGTGAGCTTCCTCAGCATGGGCTGGCGCGTAGGCATCGTGGTCGCCGCTGCCGTGCCGCTCACGCTCGCGGCGGTCTTCGTGGTGATGGCCGCGACCGGCAAGAACTTCGATCGCATCACCTTGGGATCGTTGATCCTGGCGCTGGGCCTGCTCGTCGACGACGCCATCATCGCCATCGAGATGATGGTGGTGAAGATGGAGGAAGGCTACAGCCGCATCAAAGCCTCCGCTTACGCCTGGAGCCACACCGCCGCGCCGATGTTGTCGGACACATTGGTGACGGCTGTCGGCTTCATGCCCAATGGATTCGCTCGTTCCACGGCCGGCGAGTACACCAGCAACATGTTCTGGATTGTCGGTACCGCGCTGATCGCGTCGTGGGTAGTTGCGGTCGTGTTCACGCCTTATCTGGGCGTCAAGCTGCTGCCGGATCTCAAGAAGGTCGAAGGTGGCCACGAGGCGCTTTACGACACGCCGCGCTACAACCACTTCCGCCGGATGCTGAAGCGCGTTATCGCCCGCAAATGGTTGGTGGCTGGTTCGGTAGTGGGCCTGTTCGTCTTCGCTATCCTCGGCATGGCCATCGTCAAGAAGCAATTTTTCCCGATCTCCGACCGCCCTGAAGTGCTGGTGGAGGTGCAGATGCCCTATGGCACGGCGATCGGGCAGACCAGCACCGCGACCGCGAAGGTCGAGGCGTGGCTCGCCCGGCAGAAGGAAGCCCGGATCGTCACCGCCTACATCGGCCAAGGAGCGCCGCGCTTCTACTTAGCGATGGGACCGGAACTGCCCGATCCATCGTTCGCCAAGATCGTAGTCCGCACGGACAGCCAGGACGAGCGCGAGGCGTTGAAGCACCGGCTGCGCCAGGCGATCGCCAATGGCCTAGTTCCCGAGGCGCGCGTGCGCGTCACCCAGCTCGTCTTCGGTCCGTACTCGCCGTTCCCGGTCGCCTACCGCGTCGTGGGACCCGACCCGGAAAAGCTGCGCGAGATCGCCGCCGAAGTGCAGCAGATAATGGAAGCCAGCCCGATGATGCGCACAGTCAATACCGACTGGGGCACGCGCACGCCTGCGCTGCACTTCACCTTGCAGCAGGACCGCCTGCAGGCGGTGGGGCTCACCTCCAGCGCCGTGGCACAGCAGTTGCAATTCCTGCTGACCGGCATACCGATCACCGCTGTGCGCGAAGACATTCGCACCGTGCAGGTGGTCGCGCGCTCCTCTGGCGATATCCGGCTCGACCCGGACAAGATCACGGACTTCACCTTGGCCGGCGCCAATGGCCAACGCATCCCATTGTCACAGGTGGGCGAAGCGGATGTGCGCATGGAGGAACCGATCATGCGCCGGCGCGACCGCACGCCGACGATTACAGTGCGCGGCGACATCGCCGAGAACCTGCAGCCACCCGACGTCTCCACGGCGATCCTGCAGAAGCTCCAGCCGATCATCGACAAGCTGCCGGACGGCTACCGCATCGAGCAGGCCGGCTCGATCGAGGAATCGGGCAAGGCCACCAAGGCCATGCTGCCGCTGTTCCCGATCATGCTGGCGGTGACCCTGATCATCATCATCCTTCAGGTGCGCTCGATCTCCGCCATGGTCATGGTCTTCCTGACCAGCCCGTTGGGCCTGATCGGCGTAGTGCCCACCCTGATCCTGTTCCAGCAGCCATTCGGCATCAATGCATTGGTGGGCCTGATTGCGCTCTCGGGAATCCTGATGCGCAACACGCTGATCCTGATCGGGCAGATCCGCGAGAACGAACAGGCCGGTCTGGAGCCGTTCCATGCGGTGGTGGAAGCCACCGTGCAACGCGCCCGTCCCGTGATCCTGACTGCCTTGGCGGCCATCCTGGCCTTCATCCCACTGACCCACTCGGTGTTCTGGGGAACGCTCGCCTACACGCTGATTGGCGGCACGTTCGCAGGAACGATTCTGACCCTGGTGTTCCTGCCGGCCATGTATTCCATCTGGTTCCGGATCAGGCCCGTCCCCTCACAGCACTAATCCATTCCATTCACCCATCGGAAAAAGCAGCCATGTCCAATTCCAACGTCGTTCTTGTCACTGGAGTGTCGTCGGGCATCGGGCGTGCCACCGCAATGAAGTTTGCCGAGCGAGGTTGCCAGGTGTTCGGCACCGTGCGTAGCACCGCAACGGCGCAGCCCATAGCGGGCGTCGAAATGATCCAGATGGATATCCGCGACGAAGCTTCGGTCCAACGTGGAATCGGAGAGATCATCTCCAGAGCCGACCGCATCGACGTGCTCGTCAATAGTGCCGGCGTGACCCTGCTGGGCGCGACCGAGGAAACGTCGATTGCCGAGGCGCAATCGCTGTTCGACACCAACGTGCTCGGCCTCTTGCGCACGACGCAGGCAGTACTGCCCCGCATGCGCGCGCAACGTTCGGGAAGAATCGTCAACGTAAGTTCGGTCTTGGGCCTTCTCCCGGCGCCCTACATGGGGCTCTACTCGGCATCCAAGCATGCGGTCGAGGGGATGTCCGAGACTCTTGATCATGAGGTGCGCAAGTTCGGAATCCGCGTGGTGCTTGTCGAGCCTTCCTTCACCAGAACGAACCTGGACGCCAACGCGCCCCCGACAACTTCGAAGATTTCGGACTACGACGACGAACGTGAGCTCGTCCTCCGGGCTGTCCAGAAGAATGTCAGGAATGCGCCGGAACCCGATGGCGTGGCCAACACGATTGTCGAGGCGGCGCTTGGCAGCTGGCGCATGCGCCGCACGCCGGCTGGACAGGCTTCGGTTCTCAGCAAGCTGCGTCGCTTCATGCCGGCCGGTCCCGTCGATGCCAGCCTCAGGAAGGCGTTTGGACTGTCGTGAGGCACCACTGCGAACGAAAATCAAAAATGATGCAAGAGACATTCCCGGTGCCCAGGGATCAATCCGGACTTCACTGCGAGATCGTACGAGGACGCATCTCTCGCCCGGTAGGGTCGGTTTCCAGCACCGACTCATGCAACCCGCCGATGTGGGCGACGGGCCTGTCATCGTCGTCCAGCTGAAAGAGACCCCAGGACACATCCGCGATCTGATTGGGAAAGCCGGGATCCCCCAGCAGGTAACACAGGTTGAACAGCAGGTCCGCCTGCATGCCGCGGACCACATCCGTCAGGTCATTGGGATCGGCGCCCGCGGACAGTAGTCGCTGCAATGCAAGTCCGACGCCGGCGTAGGGCTCATCCGGCCTCTTCAGGGCGGACTCGATGTACGGCGCTATCCAGCCGGTGTCGCCGTCGGCAAGCACCAGCGACCATGCCTGCTTCAGGAACACGAAGCGGGCGAGTTGCGGGATGCCCTCCTGGACCTGGCTGCTTGCCCACCCTTCCGGGTCGTTGGCTCCAAGCTTGCGAAAGATGGCGGTCAGTTCGTCAAAACCGTGCGACATGGCCTGGCTCCATTCCGATGCCTGCATGATGCCGAACCTGAAGCGTGCCGGCTCGAGCGCTTTGTCGTGTTTCCGCGAAAACGGGAATCACTCCACCCAAAGGCGGCAGCCGGCCTTGGCTTCTGCAGGCAGGCCATGCGAACCACCCGCACGCTGCGGTCACCGCCGGGCTGCCAGGCTGCGGCGCCTGATCACGAGACCTGCCATGCCCCGTCGCCCTTCGCGCGCCAGCCTGCCCCTGCTCACCGACACCGCCGTGGCCTCGTCGGAAGTCATCGCGGCGCGGATGCGCATGTTCGCCGACCCGTCCACCTGGGGTTCGGCCGGAAACCAGCGCGAGGTGCAGCGGATGCTGCAGGAGAAATTCAGCGCCAGCGGCGAGGGCGCCTGGGCGGCGGGGCAAGCGATGGCGCGGATGCCGCTGCGGGCCGCGCAGTCGGGCGTGTGGCTGGCGCCGTGGCAACCGCAGGCCTGGTGGTGGTGGTGGTCGTCGATGGCCGAAGCCTGGATGGGCCTTGGCAATGCCGCGCTGCGGCCGGCGACGCGCAAGGCCGTGGCCAACCGCCGGCGCCTGCGCGCGCGTTGAGGGCTGCGCTGCGATCAACCGCAAGCGCAGCCCGGGCCGACGTCGAGCTGGTAGGTGCAGGTGCCGGGCTCGGGTTCGTTCTCGTCGCTCGGCGGGAACGGCAGGCCGGCCTTGGCGCGTTCGCTGGCCTCGTTCTCGGTGGGGCCGCAAACGACCAGGGACGTGCCCGAGGTGGACGAAGGTGTGCCATCGGGATTGGCGCAAACCTCGGTGCGGATGCGCGCGGTCCAGTTGCAGGCCTCGGTCTTGGTCTGGCCGGCGGGCAGCTGGGTGCGGCACTGGCTCAGCGGACCTTCGCGTTCGCGGGCCTCCTGCGCGGCGACGGCGGCGGGCTGGGTGAGGCACCAGGTGAGGTGGTCTTCGTACAACGGCGTCCAGCGCGGGCCGCTGAACTGGCAGCCGCGGTCGGCGGCTTCGCGCACCTGGTGTTCGGCGTCGCGGGCGTAGGCATCGCAGCGGCGGAACTCGGCGCCGCCACCGCATACGCCCAGCATGGCGTGGCGGATCGCGATCTCGCGGTTGGCGGCTTCGGTGGGCACGCCCAGGCACCAGGCCAGGTGATGGTCGTAGCTATCGCCCCAGCGCGGGCCGGTGAATCCGCATTGGCCGCCGAGGTTGGATCTTTGGTTTGCCACCGCCAGGGACGCGTACTCGTGGCAGCCCTCGGCACCGGGTTCGCGCCGGCACACACGCAGGTTGTTGGCGCGGAACGCGGTCTCGTTGGCCACCCACTCCGCCGGCGCGCTGCGGCACCAGTTGTAGTGGGCGTCGCGGTTGTCGTGCCAGCGCGGATCCAGCCAGCCGCAGTTGTGCTGGCGTGAGGTCTGGTAGGCCTGCACGGCATCGCGGGCATAGGCCTCGCAGACTTCGTGCGATTCCGCGGCCGCCTGCGATGAAGCGGCCAAGGCGACGAGCAATACCGGCAGCAGGCAGCGACGGAGGCGGTGCATGCGCGTTCTCCCGTGGACCGTTGCGCTGATGCCAACGCGCGGTTCGGGCTGTATCGGCCAGGGGTTCCCAGGGCCGGTCGGGTCAGGAAGATGGTGCGCAGGCGCACCGGCGTGGCCGCCGCGTCGGGTGCCCCGCCTGCTGAAACCTCACGAGGCTCCGCGAGTACTCACGCCGCGTAATACGCCAGGAACATCTCCACCGCCGCTTCGGTGACCTGGGTCTGCTGGGCCGCGGTCAGCGGCGGCTGGCCCATGGCGATCTGCGGCCAGAACGCGAAGCCCTTGACCAGGCTCTGCAGCTGCATGGAGGCGAACACGGGGTCGTGGGTCTTGAGCCTGCCGTCGGCGGTGGCGGCACGCACCCATGCGGTCAGGCCTTCCTCGCGATCGCCCAGGCGGGCGATCAGTTCGCGCGCCAGCTCCGGGTTGTGCACGCCGGCGGCGATGGCGACGCGGGCCAGGTCGGTGAAGCTGGGGTCGTGTAGCAGCCGCATCTTCTGCTCCACCAGTTCTAGCAGCTGCGCGCGCAGCGGCCGGTCGGTGCGATAGGGGATGTCCAGGCCGTCGGCGCCGCGTTCCCACATCTGCTCGAGGATGCGGGTGAACAGCACCTCCTTGCTGGGGAAGTGGTTGTACACGGTGCGCTTGGAGACCCCGGCGCTGGCGGCGATGCGATCCATGCTGGTCGCCTCGTAGCCCGATTCCCGGAACTCGGCCACGGCGGCCTCCAGGATCGCCGCGCGCTTGCGGTCGGTCAGGCGGGCGGGGGCGGCTTCGCGGGGCATGACGCAAGTTTACACCGGACAGTTTACTTTTGCCCGAATATAAGTACACTGCACGGTGTAGTTCCTAACTCTGGCACACCGATGCGCCGACCCCCCGCCCGACCCCGCTTCCGTCGCCTGCGGCGCATCGCCCTGACCCTTGGAGCCCTGCTCATGAGCGCCTGCCTGCTGTCCTTCGCCACGACCGACCGGCCTGTGGCGGCCCATCCCGACTCGCCGCAGGCGACCGACGGCCGCTTCCGCAACGCGACACCCCGACCCGCCGAGGGCATGGCCAAGACCGCCCGGATCCTGTGGAACTTTCTGTTCAACAAGCCCGCCGACAGCGTGCCGCGGGCGCCGCTGCCGGTCTTGGCGCTGACCCGCGCGCAGCTGGAGGCGGCGCCGGACCGTAGCCTGTTCCGGCTGGGGCATTCGACCCTGCTCCTGAAGCTGCGCGGCGGCTTCTGGATCACCGATCCGGTGTTCGCCGAGCGCGCCTCGCCGGTGCAGTGGATGGGCCCGCGCCGCTTCCACGCGCCGCCGATCGCACTGGACGAGTTGCCGCCGCTGCGCGGCGTGCTGCTCTCGCACGACCACTACGACCATCTCGACCGCGACACCGTGGTGCAGCTGGCGAAGACCGCCGAGGTGTTCCTCACTCCGCTCGGTGTCGGCGACCGGCTGATCGCCTGGGGCGTGCCGGCGGACAAGGTGCGCCAGCTCGACTGGTGGCAGGGCGCGTCGTTCGACGGCGTGCGCTTCACCGCGACCCCGGCCCAGCATTTCTCCGGGCGTGGGCTGTTCGACGGCGACCGCACGCTATGGGCGTCGTGGGTGATCGACGACGCGGCCGATGGCGACGGCGACGACGGCTTGCGCCTGTTCTTCAGCGGCGACACCGGCTATTTCGACGGGTTCAAGGAGATCGGGCGCCGGTTCGGCCCGTTCGACGTGACCATGATCGAAACCGGCGCGTACGACCCACAGTGGGCCTATGTGCACATGCTGCCCGAGCAGACCGTGCAGGCGCACCAGGACCTGCGCGGGCGCTGGCTGCTGCCGGTGCACAACGGCACCTTCGACCTGGCGATGCACGGCTGGCGCGATCCGTTCGAACGCGTCAGCGCACTGAGCGCCGAGCGCGACATCGCCCTGGCCACGCCGATGATGGGCGAGCATTTCGACCTGGCGGCGCCGCAGCCGACCAACGCGTGGTGGCGCGCGGTGGAGTAGGGCGTTGCGGGCTTGGCGTGCAGGAACGGGTCGACTGGACGCCTGTATTCGCCGTCCTGATTAGGACTCGCACCCCACGCCATCGTTGTCGCGGTCCAGATGCGGGCCGTAGCCCGGATCGCCGCGGCCCACGGGTGCCGCGCCATGGGCACGGGCCTCGGTGCAGTTGGCAAATGCGCGCCCGGGGCCGGAACCGCCGCTGGGCGTCAGGGTGTTGCCCGGGATGGCGTCGCGCTGCGCCGGCACGAGGCGGGGCCGCGACGGCCCGTCGCTGCCGCCGTGGCAGTGGTAATCGCCGGTCTTGCGGTTGTTGTGGCAACCCTGGCCGTTGAGCCCGCCGCCATGGGCGTACACGGTGCTGCTGGCCGGGATGGCGATACAGCTGACGATGAGGGTCCAGAACTGCATGTCGATCTACCGCACAGGGGATGTTTTTATGGATGCAGGAGTCGTGCCAAGCGCGCGGGTATTGCCGGTGGCACGGGCCGGACAGGCGCAGCCGTTCGCCGGTTTGCGCAGCAGCGCACACTCCGTGCCGGCATCCGCCCGGCCAGCCGATCCGGCCTACACTGCCGGCGTCACCCTGGGGAGATGTCCATGCGCTACGGCGTCCTGCTGTGCCTTGCCGCGTTCGCGGCTTTCCCGGCCCGCGCCGCGACCGAGTTCGGGCCTGCGGTGAAGGCGGATTACGACCAGCGCCTGGGCGCGCTGTTCGACTGGTTCCACCGCCATCCCGAGCTCTCCTACAAGGAGACCGCCACCGCGGCGCGGATGGCGAAGGAACTGCGCGCGATCCCGGGCATCGAGGTCACCGAGCGGGTCGGCGGCACCGGCGTGGTGGGGGTGATGCGCAATGGCGACGGCCCGACCGTGCTGGTCCGCGCCGACATGGACGGGCTCCCGCTCAAGGAGGCCAGCGGCCTGCCCAATGCCTCGACCGTGGTCCAGACCGGCATCGACGGCGTCGAATCGCCGGTCATGCACGCCTGCGGCCACGACGTGCACATCACCTCGCTCATCGGCACCGCCAGCCGGCTCGCGGCGATGAAGGACCGCTGGCAGGGCACGGTGGTGTTCGTGGTGCAGCCGGCGGAGGAGCGGATCGGCGGCGCGAGGATGATGCTGGAGGACGGCCTGTACACCCGCTTCCCCAAGCCCGACTACGCGCTGGCCTTCCACGTCGATGCCGATACGCCGACCGGCACGATCGTGGCGGACCCGGGCATCAGTTCCTCGTCGTCGGACAGCGTCGATATCGCGATCCACGGCGTCGGTGCCCACGGCGCCTACCCGCACCAGGGCAAGGACCCGATCGTGATCGGCGCGGAGATCGTGATGGCGTTGCAGACGCTGGTGAGCCGCGAGATCTCGCCGCTGTCGCCCGGCGTGGTCACGGTGGGTGCGTTCCACGGCGGCTCCAAGCACAACATCATCTCCGACCGCGCCGACCTGCAGCTGACCGTGCGCGCCGACGACGAGGCGGTGCGCAAGGCCCTGCTCGACGGCATCAGGCGCATCGCAGTGAACGTCGGGCGCATGAACGGCCTTGCGGAGGACAAACTGCCGGAAGTGAAGGTGTCGACCGAATCGACGCCGGTCACGATCAACGATGCCGCGCTGACCGCGCGGCTGCGCACCACCTTCGCCCAGGCGTTTGGCGAAGGCGTGCTCGCATCGCGGCCGCGCTCGGGCATGGGCGCGGAAGATTTTGCGTATTTCGTGCAGCCCGAACTCGGCGTGCCCGGTTTCTATTTCAGCGTCGGCGGCACGCCGCAGGCGGAGTTCGATGCCGCCAAGGCGGGCGGGCCGCCCGTGCCCGGCCACCACTCGCCGCTGTTCAAGATCGATCCGGAACCCTCGGTGCGGCTCGGCACCGAAGCCATGACCGTGGCGGTGCTCGATTTGCTCAAGCCCGTTGCCGCCACTGCGGCGACGGATTAGCGCCGGGGCTGCACAAACCCGAAGCCCAAAGAGAGCACCGCCATGCAGGAAACGAAACCGCGCTACCGACACCTGCTGGCAGTGCTGCTCGCCTGCGCCATTCCCGGCCTGGCGCTGTCCGCGCCACCCAGCGCGCCAGCGCCGGAGCGGGTCCTGAAGACGGCGGCTTCGCAGGTGAAAGCGAAAACCGGGCAGTCGCAGGGCGACAAGAAGGCCCGACGTCCTCCCAATGAGCCGGCGAAGCAGCCCTATCAGCCGCTCGTCGATACGGTGCGCAAGAGCACCGAGACGTTCCGCGACGAGAACGTCAGCGAAAGTGCGGATCGCGACCGCCTGCCCGACCCGCCGGGGCGCTGAGCGCAGGGCGGGCGCAGCGGGCATCGGTGCGCCTGCCCGTCTTTACGGCACGGGTGCACCGCACCGCCTAGAATGCAGCCCCTACTTCGATCGCGCGCCTGACCGCAGGCGCTTGCCATGGCTCCCAATGCCACCGTGTACAAGGCGGAACTGCAGGTCACCGATATGGACCGGCATTACTACGCCTCGCACGACCTGATCCTGGCGCAGCATCCCTCGGAGACCGCCGAACGGCTGATGGCACGGCTGCTGGCGTTCGCGTTGTTTGCAGACGAGCGACTGATGTTCGGGCGCGGGCTCAGCGACGAAGACGAACCGGCGCTGTGGCAGCGCGATTACACCGGCGATATCGAACGCTGGATCGAGCTCGGGCAGCCGGACGAATCACGCCTGCGCAAGGCCTGCGGCCGCGCGCAGCAGGTGGTGGTGGTGACCTATGGTGGCCATGCCGCGGAGGTCTGGTGGAAGAAACATGGAGCCACGCTTGCGCGGCTGCGCAACCTCACCGTGATCGACCTTCCCGCAGAGGGCGTCGCAGCCGCGACCGGGCTGCTGGCGCGCGGCATGCGCCTGACCGCGATGATCCAGGACGGCGAGCTGCAGCTGATGGATGCCGATCGCAGCATCGCGCTGCGCCCGCAGGTGCGAATGGCGCCGCTCGAACAGGCGGCCTGAGTTCCGCAACATCGGGTGGGCTCGACCCACTCCGTGTCGCTGCCGTACGCGCAGTTGCCGGGCGACCCGGTCACGCCTCAAGCCGCGGGCCTATCTGCCGTGCCCGCCTTCAACGATCCAGGTTCAGCGTGTTGAGGAATCCGGAGACGTCGTTGTCCGCGATCGCGACCAGCATCTCGTAGAGGTTGTCCTCCAGACGCCGCGTCATCGCACCGGCGACCACCGGTACGTCGCCGTACTCCGCCTGGATCTGCTGCTCGACCATGCTCACCACGTCGCGCAGCGCGGCTTCGCGCTCTTCGGGCGAGCCGGACATGGCATCGGTCAGGTAGTCCCGCAGCCCGTTCTTGATCTGGTCGTCGCTCAGCCCATTGATGTCGCCGTAGGTCTGGGTGAGGAACTTCGCAAAACCACCCGCCGGGATCAGCCCAGCGCCGGTGGACACCACGTCGAGCACCCGCAGGATGCCGCTGACCCGCGCCTCGTTGGAAGCGAGTTCGCCCAGGTAGGGCGATGCCTGCGCGATCAGCAGTGCTGGCGCCACGATCTCGAGCCTGCCGAGCGGATCCTGCGCCGCCTGCGAGGCGGGATCCTGCCGGACCTGATCCACCAGCCCGTCGACGTAGCGGTCCAGGCTGCGGGTCACCGAGTCGGCGTGGGAGTTGTTGCCGTTGAAGGCGGTGAGCGAGAGCAGGAAGCCGAGCTTGCGGCTATCGTCGCCGGCGTACTGGTCGCCGTTGGCGTAACCGTCGGTGAGGTCGGCGAAGACGGCATCGGCATGGAGCGTGGTCAGCAGACCCAGCGCCTCGGCGCGCGGATCGGACGTGGTGTTGCCGAGGATGCCGTTTTCGACGAAGAACTCCTGGTTCTCGCCGGCCCAGTTCACGAATTCGACCGCAAGATTGGTGCCGCCGACCTCCACGTCCCCGTACATCTCCGCCACGCCGCGCATGAGGACGGCGAGCGGATCGGGATTGGCCGGTTCGTCGTCGTAGAGCGAGCCCTTGTCGGCCAGCAGGGTGCGGATGTGCGCGCGCTCCTCGGGCGAGCGCGCCTGCACGCCGTCGGCGCCCGCATCGGTATCGGCATAGGCCGAGGCCAGCGCCTCGCGGCCCGAATAGTCGCTGCCCAGGCCTTTGGTGATGATATTGGCGACGCCGGTCGTGGTCGTTTCGGTCCCGTGCGATGCGGAGTTGCGGTCGGCGCCGGCGAACGTGTCGAGCGCGTAGTCGGCCATGGCGCGCTCGAACGCTTGCATCTCTTCGCTGTTCGATGCGCCGAACAGCATCCGCGCGCCGTTGGCCTGCGTGCGCTCGAATCCGGCGATGCCGGCGCCGAACAGCAGGCTGATCTCGTCGTTGTCGAGGCGCCCGGCGGCGTGCTCGAGGGCGATCGCATCGGCCAGCACCCGCAGGCCGCGCTGCGGGTAGTTCGTCCCCTGCAGATCGTTGAGGGCGCCGGTATTGATCACCTGCGGCCAGGCATCGGGGTCGCGATGTTCGAGTTCCTGCAGCACGCGTTGCGCGTTTTCGGGCGACATGTCCTTGAGTTCGCGTACCAGTGCGGCGGTGGTTTCGTAGGAAGGCGCATCGAGGATGCGATCGACCACGGCTCCCGGATCGACGGTGCGCTGATCGGCGAGACGGTCTTCGTACGCCTCGCGCACCGCGGCCTGGTCTTCGGGCGGCAGGTGTCGGTAGGTCTGGGCATCGATGCCGTAGATGTCGGCCATTGCACGGCTCCGTGGCGAATGCGGCGAGCCTAGCGATCCAGCTGCGTCGCTGCCATTCGGGCCGACCCTAGGCTGGCCGAAAGATCAGCCATCGCAGATTGCGTGGGCCAATCGGGTGGTGAATGCGCACCGGACGCGTTAGATGGACGGATGCGGGCGCGCGATCGGCGAATCGTGATCGCTGCGCGAATGGCACCCTGCGATGGATGTCGATCCGGCCTTGGCTGGATCGTCGTTTTGCAAGAGGATCGTCCTCTCTCATTGGAGAAGCATCATGCCCAGCACCATCCGCCTGCATCGCGTCCTGGCCGCCCCACCCGAGCGCGTCTACCGCGCCTTCCTGGATCCGGGCGCCATCTGCAAATGGCTGCCGCCGAACGGCTTCACCTGCACCGTGCATGAGCTCGATGCCAAGGTCGGCGGCCGCTACCGGATGTCGTTCACCAACTTCGGCACCGGCAACAGCCACGCCTTCGGCGGCGAATACCTGGAACTGGAGCCGGGCGAGCGGCTCAGGTACTCCGACAGGTTCGAGGATCCCAACCTGCCCGGCGAGATGACCACCACGGTGACGCTGAAGAAGGTCTCGGTCGGCACCGAAGTGCAGATCGTGCAGGAAGGCGTGCCCGACGTGATCCCGGCCGAAGCCTGTTATCTGGGCTGGCAGGAATCGCTGGCGCTGCTCAAGAACGTGGTGGAGCCGGATATTCCGGACGGCGCCTGAGCGCAGTCGCCGACGCGGCGATGGGTGCGATCGCCCGGGCCCATCGGCTCGCGCGGCGCAATCGGTTGAGCCTTTCGCAAGCGCGATCCGCGGGCTCGGTGGGCCGATAGGCCCACCCGATGCGTCATCGCGCTGACGCGGATCCCGGCGCTACCCGCAACACTGTGGTCCGCAGCATCGCGTGCAGCGCATGCTGCAATGCACAATAATGCGGTGGATGGAAATTCCGACCCCATCCGCCGTCGCCGTCCGCTCGCCCCTGCCGCCGCGCCAGCTCGCATTGATCCTGCTGGCGCTGGCGATGGGCGGGTTCGCCATCGGCACCAGCGAATTCGTGGTGATGGGGCTGATCACCGAAATCGCGCGCGGTTTCGGCGTGACCGAACCCCAGGTCGGCCATGTGATCAGTGCCTACGCCCTGGGCGTGGTGGTCGGCGCACCGCTGCTGGCGATCCTCGGCGCGCGCCTGCCGCGGCGCAGTCTGCTGCTGTGGCTGATGGGCTTCTATGCGCTGGGCAACCTGGCCAGCGCGCTGGCGCCGAGCTATCCGCTGATGATCGTGTTCCGCTTCATCGCCGGTCTGCCGCATGGCGCCTATTTCGGCGTCGCCGCGCTGGTGGCCGCCCACGCCAGTCCGCCCGAGCAGCGCGGCAAGGCCGTGGGCCGGGTGATGCTCGGGCTGTCGGTGGCGCTGCTGGTCGGCAATCCGCTCGCCACCTGGATGGGGCAGGCGTTGAGCTGGCGCTACGCCTTCGGCGTGGTGACCCTGATCGCGCTGGCCACGGTGGCGATGACCGCGCGCGTGCTGCCGAGCGGCCTGGGCGCACCGCGCACCGATGCCTTGCGCGAACTGCGTGACTTCAATCGCGCCCCGGTGTGGCTGGCGCTGGGCACCGGTGCGATCGGTTTCGCCGGCATGTTCGCGGTCTTCAGCTATCTGCCGCCGGCCTTGGTGCAGGTGACCGGCGTGCGCGAATCGTTCGTGCCGTTCGCGCTGGTGGCGTTCGGCGCGGGTGGCATCGCCGGCTCGCTCGCCGGTGGTTGGCTGTTCGACCGTTTCGGTTTCCGCGCGGCGGCGATCGTGCTGGTGTGGTCGATCGCGGTGTTGCTGGCGTTCCCGCTCGCGGCGCTGTCGCCGTGGACGGTGCTGCCGGCGGTCGCGGCGGTAGGCACCATGGGCGCGTTGGCGCCCGCGCTGCAATCGCATCTGATGGACGTAGCCGGTGATGCACAGACACTGGCTGCCGCGTCCAATCATTCCGCGTTCAATATGGCCAACGCGCTCGGCCCGTGGCTGGGTGGCATGGCCATCACCGCTGGCTACGGCTGGACCAGTACCGGTTACGTGGGCGCGATCACCGCACTGGGTGGCCTGTTGATCTATGCCTGGGCGCGCGCCGACCTGCGCGCGCGCCGGCCGGTGCCGGCGGTCTAGCGTCGCGACGCACGCTGCGTCCGCGCATCCGGTTTACGCAGGCCAGGAATGCGGGAGTTCGCCGGCGCGTTGGCGGTGCGTGCATTTCACTCTCCGCTTGCGATACGCGCAGGTAACCTGCCCGCCCCCGCACGAGGAGGATCCATGGAAACCAATGAACTGCATCGCGGCCGCCTGATCGACCACCTGCAACTGGTGGTGCGCGACCTCACCGCCAGCCGGCGCTTTTACGCTGCCGTATTCGACGTGCTCGGCGTGCCCATCGGTGGCGAGGGCGACGACTATTTCTGGGCGGACGAGCTGTTCGTGTCCACCGCCGACAGCGAGGCCGCGCAGGGCAAGCTCACCGGGCGCCACCATCTCGCGTTCCAGGCCAGCGACCGCGCAATGGTCGACGCTTTCCACAAGGCCGCACTGGCCAATGGCGGCAGCGACAACGGCGCTCCGGGCGAACGGCCCTACCATCCCGGCTACTACGCCGCCTTCGTGCTGGATCCGGACGGCAACAACATCGAAGCCGTGTACCACGGCGAGGCGCAACGCAGCGCGCCGTCGGTGAAGGTGACGTTCTAGAAGAATCGTCGTGCCGCGTCGGGCGTCGGCGCGCAGCCGGACGGGAAAGCCGCAAGAGACGCAATGGGGCTTGCGCGCGGCTGCGCGGGACACCCGCGTCAGCAGCCGATGCGTATCGCTATGACACCTGCGATCCCGCGTCGCGCTTGGCCGCCTGCAGGCGCTCGAGTTCGAGCTCCTGGGCGCGCTCTTCCTGCTTGCGCAGTTCCTCGCGGCGGATCGCCTCGACCTCTTCGGGCGTGGGGTCCTCGTGCAGCGACAGGGCCATGCCCGGAGCGTTGCTCGGCTCGCCGCGGCGGCTCTTGAGCTTGATGTTCAGACGCAGCTCGTTGGCCGAATCGGCGTTGCGGATCGCCTCCTCGTAGCCGATCAGACCCTCGTTGTAGAGCTCGAACAGCGCCCAGTCGAAGGTGCGCATACCCAGCTCGCGCGAGCGGGTCATGATGCCCTTGAGCTCGTTGAACTCGCCCTTGAAGATTTTCTCGGCGATGGTCGGCGTGTTGAGCAGGATCTCGATCGCCGCCACCCGCCCGACCCCGTCTTCGGTGCGCACCAGCCGCTGCGAGATGATCGCGCGCAGGTTCGCCGAAAGATCCATGAGCAGCTGGGTGCGGCGCTCCTCGGGAAAGAAGTTGATGATGCGTTCCATCGTCTGCGACGCACTGTTGGCGTGCAGGGTGCTCAGGCACAGGTGCCCGGTCTCGGCGAACGCGATCGCATGTTCCATGGTCTCGGCATCGCGGATCTCGCCCACCAGGATCACGTCCGGCGCCTGGCGCAGGGTGTTCTTCAGCGCGTGGTGCCAGGAATGCGTGTCGACGCCGACCTCGCGATGGGTCACCAGCGACTTGCGCGAGACATGCGCGTACTCCACAGGGTCCTCGACGGTGATGATGTGGCCGGCCGAGGTGCGATTACGATGGTCGATCATCGCCGCCAGCGAGGTCGACTTGCCCGAACCCGTGCCGCCGACCACCAGCACCAGGCCGCGCTTTTCCATGACCACGCCCTTGAGCACTTCCGGCAGGCGCAGCTTCTCGAAGTTGGGGATCTCGGCGGCGATCGTGCGCAGCACCATGCCGACCTGGCCCTGCTGCACGAACACGTTCACCCTGAACCGCGACACGCCCGGCACTGCGATGGCGAAATTGCACTCCATCTCGCGCGCGAATTCGTCGCGCTGCTTGTCGTTCATCAGGGACGCGGCCAGGCGCGCGGTCTGCGCGCCGTTGAGCGGCGCGTCGGCCATGGGCGTCATCGCGCCGTGCGCCTTCATGCTCGGCGGAAAGTCGTGGGCGATGAACAGGTCCGAGCCGCCCGCCGCCGCCATCCGGGCCAACAGGTCGTGCATGGTGGCGCGGGCGTCGTCGAGATCGGGAACGGTCATGAAGGCAGGTGCGATGGCGGCGCGACATCATGCCTGCCGTGCGATGCCGGGCGCGTGCCCGTGATGCGTCGTTCCACCAGGACGCGAGCGCGGTCTCGCGCCACCCGTGATCGCTGCCGCCGTTTTCGCGCGGCGGCGGCGTGCGGCCTCGAAGGCGACGGTGTGCACCCGGGCGTGATGACCCCAACGGTCCGCGCAAACCCGGCGTGGGCATGCCCAGCCCGGCACTGGCCGATCTCCGGATGGCTCGGCGTTGTGGTCACGCCGGCTCCCCCGAGCCGATCCATGGGAGACCATCATGCGCCGCATCACTCAAATCGCCGGGTTGACGATCGCCATCGTCGCTGTCCTGGGCGCCTGCCAACGCGAATCCGCCGCACCACCTGCCGCCGCGCCCGGCACGGACGCGGCGGCGGCCGAAGAGCAGGCACCCGCCGCCGCGCCAGCCCGCACTACCGCCGCGACCGACCTCGAACAGTTGGCGACGCGGGTCATGACCCAGAGCGCGGCGGTGAAGGAAGGCGACGTCGTGCTGATCGGCGGGCGCATGGCCGATTCCGAATTAATGGAAGACCTGGCGGTCGCAGCGCGCAAGGCCGGTGCCTTCCCGCTGATCACCTACAGCAGCGACCGCCTGTCCAAGCGCCTGTTCTTCGACGTGCCGGCCAAGTACGACAGCCAGAGCGATGCGCTGGCGCTGAAACTGGCGGAGATCGCCGACGTCACGATCGAAGTTTCCAACGCCACCACCGAGAACCTGTTCGAAGGCGCGGAGCCGGCGCGCGTGGCTGCACGGACCAAGGCATTCGAACCGGTCCAGCAGGCGTTCGCGCGCAACAAAGTGCGCAGCGTCGAATTGGGCAATGGCCTGTATCCGGCGTCATGGCGCGCCGAGCGCCTGGGGCTGTCGGAAGCGGCGCTGGCCGACCTGTTCTGGAAGGGCGTCAACGTCGACTACGCGCAACTGCAGGCGCGCGGCGAGGAAGTCGGCAAGGCGGTCGCCGCCGCCAAGGACGTGCACGTGACCCATCCGAACGGCACCGACCTGAAGTTCAGCGTGCAGGGACGGCCGGTGCTGGCAAGCGACGGCGTGGCGTCCGAAGCCGATCTCAAGCGGGGCGGCGGCGCGCTGTCGCAGTACCTCCCGGCCGGCGAGGTCTACACCACACCGGTGCCGGGCAGCGGCGAGGGCAAGTTGGTGCAGACACGCGGCTATTTCCGTGGCAAGCAGATCGACGACCTGACCCTGACCTTCTCCGCCGGGCAGTTGACCGCCATGACCGGATCGGGCCCCGGCTTTGCGGCCTTCAAGGCCGAATACGATGCGATGGACGACAAGCGCAAGGCGGCGCTGGCGTTCCTGGACTTCGGCATCAACCCGAACATCAGCCTGCCGGCCAATGCCAGCGTCGGTACCTGGGTGCCTGCCGGCAGCGTCACCCTGGGTACCGGTGCGAATGTCTGGGCCGGCGGCGACAACTCTGTGCCATACAGCCTGGTCGTGCATCTGCCCGGCAGCACCGTGACCCTGGACGGAAAACCGGTGGTGGAGCAGGGCGTGCTCAAGTTGTGAGCGTGCGCAACCGGCGATGTGTCAGAGACATGGGGTGGGCCCATGCCCACCCCAGCTGAGCCTGGACTCGCAACCGGCATGTTGCCGGAACCGCCGCTGCCGCTCGCGAATGCTGGCTCGCCGCGCAATGACCCGGCTCACCACTCGTACGTCCAGGCGTAGGTCCAGTACGTGGTTGGTTTGGGATCGAACCACACCTTGCCGTCCAGCGCTGCGCCCACCCGCGTGGTGAGGCGCAGGCGGTTGCGAAAGAACAAGCGATCGTCCTCGTGCCGGCTTCCATTGCCGCGGCGATGATCCGCTCTGCGACTTGAAGGCGAGCGACAACGCTACTTCGCTGCCGTAGCCGACTCCATCGGCAATGCGCTTGAGCGAGCGTCCCTGGGGCAATGCGCGCTGAGCCAGCACCACCGGCCAGTGCTGCAGATACGCACCGGGCGTGCAGCCCGGCGTCTCGCGGAAGGTGTCAGGCAGCGTCGCGCGCGGCGCGTCGCAGGGCGGCCCGCGCCAGCAGCCGCGTCGAATCGAGTGTGGGCAGGCAGGCGTTGCCGTCATCGATCACCAGGGGAAGCTCGGTGCATCCGAGGATGACCGCATCGCAGCCTGCCTGGTCGAGGCGTTCGATCGTCTCCAGCAGGAACCGGATCGAGGGTTCGCGCACATGTCCGGGAACCAGCTCTTCCATGATGATCCGCCCCACTTCGCGCCGGTCGTCGGCGTTCGGCCTGACCAGGTCAAGGCCCTGGCCGGCGAGTTTGGTCGGGTAGACATCGCTCTCGACGAGCCAGGTCGTCCCGAGCAGCCCCAGTCGGCGATGGCCGCCCGCCCTGGCCTGTTCGACGACGCAATCGGCGATGTGCAACCAGGGCGTATCGATGCGTTCCGTGACCCAGTCGTAGGCCTGGTGGAAGGTGTTGTCGGGGCAGATCAGCAGCTGCGCGCCGATGCGGGTCAGCTTGCGGGCGGAATCGAGCATCAGTTCACCGACGCCGACCAGGTCACCCCGCTCGAGGCACGCGACGTAGCCTGCCAGCGACGGGGTATGCATGGACACCTCGGGGTGGCCGTGCGCTCCGAAGAACCCGGCCCCTTCCTGGCAGATCGTGCGATAGCACAGCGCGGCGCCCTCGGCCGAACCGCCCACGATTCCGAGATGCAGCGCCATGGTTAGCCTCCGGGTGCCAGGATAGCGACGTGGGCCGTGAAGCTCCGGCCCTGTCGCGCCTGGAGCAGGCGTGGCCGTGCACTCCCATCGATGTCCCAGTCTATTCGGCGCGTGACGTGATGTGACGCGCGCCAGCGACGATGCGAGCCTAGTTGCATCCCCGTGTCGCGCACTGCCCGTCAGCCGGCGTCTGCCTGCCTCCATTGCCGCGGCGATGCTCCGCTCTGCGCCTTGAAGGCACGCGACAACGCCGCCTCGCTGCCGTAGCCGACCTCGTCGGCGATGCGCTTGAGCGGGCGTCCCTGGCGCAGTGCGCGCTGCGCCAGCGCCACCCGCCATTGCTGCAGGTACGCACCGGGCGTGCATCCCAGCGTGTCGCGGAAGGCGTTGGCGAACACGCTGCGCGACATGCCCGCTTCCGCGGCAAGCGTGTCCAGCGACCAGGCCTGCGCCGGGCGTTCGTGCATCGCCACCAGCGCCAGCCGCAGGCGCGGATGGGCGAGACCGCCCAGCAGCCCGACTTGTGCCTGACCGGTTTCCATCAGCTGGCGCAGGATCTGGATAACGGCGACTTCGAACAGCCGGTCGACCAGTGCCTGGCGCCCGCATCGCTGTTCGAACGCTTCCTCGAAGAGCAGGCCCAGCACGCCGTCGAGGCCTTCGATGTCCGCCAGTGGCAGGTACACGAAAGCGGGCAGGGTGGCGGCGATCGGGTTGGCGGCGCCGCCCTCGAACCGGAGATTGGCGCAAGTCAGGTCCGCGCCGGTGTCGGGATCGGTGATGAAGCGATGCGCCATCGGCCGCGGGTAGAGCAGCAGGCTGGGCGTGTCGATGCGCAGCGCCGTGGTGCCGTCGTGGACCACCTCGACCACCCCACGGCGGACGAAGTGCAGCTGCCCGGTGCCTGCTTCTGCGGCGAGGTCGTTGATCCCGCACAGCGTGCCGGTGTGGAACATCCGGGCGCTGACCGGGAACCGGTCCAGCAGGGCTTCCAGCCGATCGGCCATCGAATACTCCAAGTCAAGTTTTATGGATTTTACGACGCAAATCGTCCCGAATTCCGCCCAAAGTAGCCCTACCGGCACGTAACGTCCACCCACCCGCCGGAAAGGAAACCGATCCATGAGCATCCAGAACATTCTCTACACCGCACAGGCCACGGCCGTCGGCGGGCGCGAAGGCCGCGCCGTCAGCTCCGACGGCGTCCTCGATGTCGCCCTGTCCACGCCCCGCGAACTCGGCGGCGCCGGCGGCCCCGGCACCAATCCGGAGCAGCTGTTTGCTGCGGGCTATTCGGCCTGCTTCCTGAGCGCGCTGAAGTACGTGGCCGGCCAGGAAAAGACCGCGCTGCCGGCCGAGAGCCAGGTCACCGGACGGGTCGGGATCGGCCCGATCCCCACCGGCTTCGGCATCCAGGCCGAACTGACCATCAGCGTGCCCGGCATGTCGCGCGAGCGGCTGCAGGCGCTGGTCGACAAGGCCCATGTCGTGTGCCCGTACTCGAACGCCACGCGCGGAAACATCGATGTCTCGCTGTTGCTCGCCGATTGAACGGCGCTGCGCGCGTAACCCCATTTCCTACGACCCCTGTTTCGGAGACCTCCATGAATACTTTCACCCGCCTGCTCGGCACCGCCATCCTCGGGATGGCGAGCGCCACCACCCTGGCTGCCGACGGCAACGGCAATGCTGCGCCGGCGACACCCGCTTCCGCAGTCGCGCGCACCTCGGACTACCTGACCACGCCGGACGGCATCCGCCTTTACTACAAGGACTGGGGCCGCGGCCAACCCGTCGTCTTCAGCCACGGTTGGCCGCTGGACTCGGACAGCTGGGAGGCGCAGATGCTGTTCCTGGCCGACCACGGCTATCGCGTCATCGCCCATGACCGTCGCGGCCACGGCCGGTCGAGCCAGCCCTGGGACGGCAACGACATGGACCATTACGCGGACGATCTGGCGACCGTCATCGATACGCTCGATCTCAAGGACGCGGTGCTGGTCGGCTTTTCCACCGGCGGCGGCGAAGTGGCGCGCTATATCGGACGTCACGGCACCGCACGCGTGCGCAAGGTGGTGCTGGTCAGCGCGGTGACGCCGCTGATGCTGAAGACGCCCGCCAATCCGGGCGGCCTGCCGATCGAGGTCTTCGACGGCCTGCGCAAGGCCTCGCTGCAGAACCGCTCGCAGCTGTATCGCGACCTGGCGTCGGGTCCGTTCTTCGGCTTCAACCGCCCGGGCGCCAAGCCGTCGCAGGGGCTGATCGACGCGTTCTGGATGCAGGGCATGCTCGGCGGCCACAAGAACACCTACGATTCGATCGCGGCGTTCTCGGCCACCGACTTCACCCAGGATCTCAGGCGCTTCGACGTGCCGACGCTGATCATCCACGGCGACGACGACCAGGTCGTGCCGATCGATGCGTCCGCCCGCGCTGCGGCCAAGCTGGTCGAGGGTGCGCGGCTGATCGAGTATTCGGGCGCGCCGCACGGCATCGCCGATACCCACCGGGATCGTATCAACAACGATCTGCTGGAGTTCATCCGGCAGTAGATCCTGGCCGGCCACCGGCCGCATGCGTGCGGTCGGTGAAGCCGTTGCCGGACGCCAGGAACCGCCTAGCGACCCGGCGTCTGCTGCAGGAGCTGCTGCGGCCGGGCCTGTTCTTCGTACGCGCGCACCAGGTTGTGCTGGTCGGTCTGGTACACGGTGTCGCGCATGTCCGGCGCAGGCGCGCTGGCATCGACCTGGGCGCGGAAACCGGGCGTGGTGCCGGCGATGAAGATCTGGTCGCCTCGCAGCGCCACCGCGCCGAGCTGGTCGACGCGTTCGATGCCGGCGCTTTTGGCCGCAAGCAGCACTTCGGCGACCTTGGTATCCGACACCTCGGCCGGCAGCTGCCGGCGCAGCGCATCGAAGTAGGCGCGGTCGGGGTGCTGGTCGGGGTAGCGCTCGCGCGCCTGGTCCTGCACACGCGACACATCCTGGTTGATCCGGTCGACGTCGTCGGACGTCACCAGTTCGCGCTGCGGATGGCCCTGCGGCAGGCGCAGTCTCGGGTCGTCGGGGAACAACTGCCGCAAGCGCGGGTCGTGCAGGCCAGTGACCAGTTCACCGCGCTGCAGTGCTGCATAGGCTTCCCGGGCCAGCGCATCGCTGCCCGATGTGCCATCGCCGATGCGGCGCCCGGCCTCGTTGTTCCACAGGTCCATGCGGTGCTCGTAGGGATCGTTCGGATGCGCCGGTCCGATCTCGGCGTCGTCGCCGAAACGCCGTGCCAGCCACTGCTGGCCCAGCGCGATCTGGGTGACGCGACCACTGGTGTAGGCGTGGCGGAACGCGTCGAGCGCGTCGTTGTGGCCCTGCGGCTGGAAGCTGCCGTCCGCCCGCCGTGCCAGCGTCACGCCGCTGAGCTGTTCGTAGTACCGATAAGCTTCCTGCTCGATTTCCCGCTTGGCGCCCTTGGGATCGGTGATGTCGACCATGGCTAGTCGTCCTTGTCTGCCTTCTGGAATTCGATCGGCCCCTGATAGCCCGGATATTTCTTCCTGACCCGGATCCGGTCGCCCGGTGCGACGCAGGCATCCTCGAGCGAATTCTCCACGTGTCCTTCGTCGACGAAGAACTCCTCGTACGGCAGCGAGAGCACCTGCTCGGAGTCGCCGCTCCGGAAGCGCAGCTGCAACGTGTCATCGCGCTCGAAACAGAGCGCATCCCAGGCGAACTCCGTCAGCGCGGAAGCCGGCACCACCACGGCGTCCTTGCCCGCTAACAGGGATGTGACTTGCCGGGAAAAATCGTCCTTGGAGAGAGAGGCCTTGGCCATCGTGCATCCTGCGATCGAGGTGAAGAGAGCGGCGGTGAACAGCACGCGCTGCGCCACGGCAGCGAAGAGATGGGACGTTGAAGCCGGGCTCGGTTCGGGCATGCGGGCGTGGCTCCTTCCACCAACCGGATGTGTTTTCTAACACAAGCCGCGCCCGTGGTGCGCGGATCGCGATCCCGAATTCAACGCTCGCGGGCAGGATGCATGCGATTGCGCGCTTCGTGTCGACCACCCCGAAGCTCGTGGCCTGAACCGTCGAATTGCTGTCCTCCCGCGGATCGCGATCAGTGCCCACGCGCGTCACTGGCCTGGCCGCCATGCTGCACCTGCGTTGAATACGTTTGCAGCTGGCCCGCTGCGCCTTGCCGCACCCCGACCGGGGGCGCAGAGTCCATGGGCTGCCGTCGCCGTGGATCCGCGCCGGCCATCCATACCCTGGGAGGGGTTTCCGATGCGCATTCCATTCACCGCATGCCTGCGCGCCGTGCGCGTCGCAGCACTGCTCGCATGGGTTCTGGTCGCGACCGGCTGCGAATTGCCCTGGCGGGTGCAGTCGGCGCAGGTCGGCGCGCGGGGAGTGGAGTTGTCCGCGACATCCTCGCCGGTGGCCTCGGCTGCCAGCGCATCGGAGATCTGCGATGCGCCGCAACCCAACACGTTGCTGGTCGGACTGCCAGCGACCGGCGGCGGCGCCACGATCGACGTGCGCGTGCACTATCACCGCGCCGACGGCAATTACGGCGATTACGGCCTGCACGTGTGGCAGGTGAACGAAGCCGGCCAATATGTCGCCGACTATCCGGGCGTGAACTGGGATGCGCCGCTGGCGCGTTCGGGGATCGACGAGGCAGGCGCCTGGTTCGAGATTTCCGCGGCGGCGTTCACCCATCCCGATGCCGCGGGCTTCGGCTTCATCGTGCATCCGCCGGGCCAGGGCGGCGATCCGGGCGTGGACCGGATCTGGATGTTCGCCGACGGCGCCGAGTTCTGGCTGCGCTCGGGCGATGCCACCGTGTACCGGAGCAATCCGCTGGCGGGCACGCCCGACATCGACACCGTGCGCGTGCACTACCGCCGCTACGATCAGGATTACGCGCAGTGGGGCTTGCATCTTTGGGGCGGCAGCGGCATCGACACCGCGCGCCTGCCGGGACTGACGATCGGCGACTGGAACAACCCGGTGCCGCTGTCGGCGATGCCCAACTACACGCAGTCGGCGGACGGTGCCGAAGTGGCGTTCGACCTGCCGGTGCTCAATCCGCAGGCCGACGCCGGCCGCACCGGCGTGACCTTCGTGCTCCACGGCATGCCTTCCAATCCGAACGGCGGCGTGAACAACAAGGATGGCTGGAACAGCGACATCCACATCGCCTACGCGGCGCTGTCGATCGCGGACCGCAGTGGTCACGCGTGGCTGGTGCAGGGCGAACCGACCGTGTTCACGGCGCCGCCTACGTTGGGGCGCGTCTCCACGACCGACGCCCGCGCGGTCTGGCTCACCCGCGGGTTGGTGCAGTGGCCGCAGACCGATGCGGCCGGCGTGTTCCGGCTGTACCACTCGGCCAACGGACAGATCGTGGCGCGCAAGGGCGCGGCCGTAGCCGGTGCCGACGGCGCGATCGCGCTGCAGCCAACCCAGGATGTGCCTGCCGAGGCCGCCGAACGCTTCAGATGGGTCGGCGCAGGCGTGGTGCTGGCGGTGGATACAGCACAAGACGCACAGCTGGCGCAGGCGCTGCGCGAACAACTGGTGCTGGTGAAGGAAGACGCGCAGGGCCGTGTGCTGGCCGCGACCACGGCGCAGCTCGCCGGCCAGCTCGACGACCGCCATGCCGCGGCCGATGGCGTGCACGACCTGGGCGTGCGCATCCAGGGCGGCAGCACGCGTTTCCGGCTGTGGGCGCCGACCGCACAGCAGGTGTGGCTGTGCGGCTATCCGGCGCGCGGCGGCGCCTCGACGCTGGCCGCGCTGCAGTTCGATGCCGCCACCGGGACCTGGTCCGGATCCGGCAGCGGCCTGCGCGCGGGCGATTACTACCGCTATGCGGTCCAGGTGTTCGTGCGCGGCGTCGGCCTGGTGCGCAACCTGGTGACCGATCCGTATTCGATCAGCCTGGATGCCGATTCGCAGCGCAGCTACGTCGGCAACCTGGACTCGCCGGCGCTGGCGCCGATGAACTGGGCCTCCGATCGCAGTCCGCAACGGGTGCGTGCGCAGGAGGACATGTCGATCTACGAGCTGCATGTACGCGATTTCTCCGCGAGCGATGCCAGCGTCGCGCCGGCGCTGCGCGGCAAGTACCTCGCCTTCGCCCAGGGCGGCTCGGACGGCATGCGTCATCTGCGCGCGCTGGCCCAGGCCGGCCTGACCGATGTGCACCTGCTGCCGGCCTTCGACTTCGCCAGCGTGCCGGAAACCGGCTGCACCACGCCGCAGGTGCCCGATGCAGGCCCCGCGTCGGATGTGCAGCAGGCGGTGGTCGATGCGCACCGCGCCAGCGACTGCTTCAACTGGGGCTACGACCCGTGGCACTACACCGCGCCGGAAGGCAGCTATGCCAGCAATGCCGCCGACGGCGCGGCGCGCGTGCGCGAGTTCCGCAGCATGGTGCAGGCGCTGCACGCGGCCGGGCTGCGGGTTGGCATGGATGTGGTCTACAACCACACCAGCGCATCCGGGCAGAACCCGCGTTCTGTGCTCGACCGGATCGTGCCCGGCTACTACCACCGCCTGAACGACGCCGGCGACATCGAGCGCTCGACCTGCTGCGAAAACACCGCGACCGAGAACATGATGATGGGCAAGCTCATGATCGATTCGGTGAAGACCTGGGCGGTCGACCACCATGTCGATTCGTTCCGCTTCGATCTGATGGGCCACCAGCCGCGCGCGGTGATGGAACGGCTGCGCGACGAGGTGTCGGTCGCTGCGGGCCGGCCGATTCAGCTGATCGGCGAAGGCTGGAATTTCGGCGAGGTCGCCAACGGCGCGCGATTCGTGCAGGCCTCGCAGCTGTCGTTGAACGGCAGCGGCATCGGCACCTTCAGCGATCGCGCCCGCGACCATGTGCGCGGCGGCTCGGGTTTCGACGACGCGTCCGCGGCGATCCGCAACCAGGGCTACATCAGTGGCCTGTACTACGACGACAACGGCAGCGGCGCGAACAAGTCGCGCAACGACCTGATGTGGTCGGGCGACATCATCAAGGTCGGCCTGGCAGGCTCGATCCGCGGCTACCGCCTGACCACGCACTGGGACGCGACCCTGCCGCTGGAGCAGATCGACTACAACGGCCAACCCGCCGGCTACGTGGCCGACCCGCAGGAAGTGGTCAACTACGTCGAGAACCACGACAACCCGACCCTGTTCGACACCACTGTCTACAAGCTGCCGCTGGCGACCACGCGTGAGGACCGCGCGCGGGTGCAGATCCTGGGCGCGGCGATCAATGCCTTCAGCCAGGGCGTCGCCTATTTCCACGCGGGCATGGATACCCTGCGCAGCAAGTCGCTGGACCGCAACAGCTACGACAGCGGCGACTGGTTCAACGCGCTGGACTGGAGCTATGTGCACAACAACTTCGGCGTGGGCCTGCCGCTGGCCGGGGACAACGGCGGCAACTGGTCGCTGATGGGGCCGTTGCTGGCCAACCCGGATCTGCAACCGCTGCCCGCCGACATCCGCTGGACCCGCGATGCATTCCGCGACCTGCTGCGCATCCGCAGCAGCTCCACGCTGTTCCGGATGCGCACCGCCACCGACATCGGGCAGCGCCTCGTGTTCCGTAATACCGGCAGCGCGCAGGAGCCCACGGTGCTGGCCGGACATCTCGAAGGCCGTGGTTATGCCGGTGCGGGCTTTCGCGAAGTGCTGTACCTGGTCAACGTGGACAGGCAAGCGCACACGCTGGCGTTCGCGCAGGAAGCCGGCAAGGCCTGGCGCCTGCACCCGGTGCATGCCGCGGCGGGTGCGGCCGACCGCCGCGCGGCGCAGTCGCGCTACATCGGTGCGGATGGCAGTTTCGAGATCCCGGCGCGCACGGCGGTGGTGTTCGTGGTGCCGTGATCGCGATTGCGGACGCCTCGGCTTGGATCAGGTTAGAAGTGGAAGCAATGCGCTTCAGGGCGCCATACGAAAAAGCCCCGCACAAGCGGGGCTTCTTCGTTGACCGCGAGCGGAAAACTCAGCCGCCGAAGATCTGCGAGATCAGACCGGTGGCGACCTGGACCAGATAATAGGTCCCGTCGTCCTCGTACGGTCGCACCCAGCGGTAGCCGCGCGGCGGTGCGCCCAGATCGTAGGCCCGGTAGTCGTCGATGTAGTATCGGGAAACCAGGTATTCGGACGGGATCCGGTCGCCGCGATTCCAGCGCTTGTAATGTCCCAGGTGCAGGCCGTTGTCGTGGCCGTTGCGCTTGCCGTCGTACTGGGCGGGGTGGCCGTCGTGCTTGGCCTTGTGCTTGCCTTTGCCTTTGCCGTTGTCGGCGAGAGCCTGACCCGACAGGGCCAGCGTGGCGAGCAGGGCGGTGGTGAGCAGGCGCTTCATGGGTGACTCCGTGGGGTCTGCAACGAGCCGCGACATTACCGGGGCGAGAATGAATGGCCCCGGAGTTTGCGGTCCGATCGCTTCCGCTCTTGGGGCCCGGGTCAGCTGCATCACGAATGCGTGAGGATTCCGCGCGTCAGACAGGGCATCGCTTGCGCCGGTACCGGATCCTGCGCATGCTCGGGCTGCAGGTCGCCAGGCGCGCGACCTGCCCGTGTCTTCGCTCGATCCATTTCCTGTGGACAAATCCATGGTCTCGATCCTGGGCATTTCCGGCAGCCTGCGTGCAGGTTCGTTCAACACCGCGCTGCTGCGCGAGGCGCAGGCGGTCGCGGGCGAAGGCGTGCGCATCGAAGTCGCCACATTGCACGGCATCCCGCTCTACGACGGAGATGTCGAGGTGGCGCATGGACTGCCCGAGCCGGTGCGGGCACTGAAGGCCAAGGTGAAGGCTTGCGACGGCCTGTTGCTGGTCACGCCCGAATACAACAACGGCATCCCGGGCGTGTTCAAGAACGGGATCGATTGGCTAACGCGACCGGCTTCGGAGATTCCGGAGGTGTTCGGCGGCAAGCCGGTGGCGGTGATCGGCGCCTCGCCTGGCGGCTTTGGCACCATCCTGGCCCAGGACGCATGGTGGTCGGTGCTGCGGACGCTGCGCACACGGCCGTGGTTCGGCGGCCGGCTGATGGTGTCGCGTGCGGGCAGCGTGTTCGATGCGCAGGGCGCTCTGATCGACGAGAAGACCCGCGAACAGCTGCGCGCGTTCGTCGAGGGTTATGCGCGCTTCGTCGTTGATGGGAGGTGAGCCGGCCACCGCGGGTCTGGCCTTCACACGACCGCCCGGCGCCTGCCACAATCGCCGCATGATCTCCCGTCGCACGCTGCTACAGGCCGGGCTGGGCGGCATGTTGGCCCCGGTTCTTTGTGTGCGTGCGCATGCGGCGGCGCCGATGCGTGCGGTCGATGCCATCGAGCGGATCAAGGCTTCGATCGGCGTTCCATGGCGTGCGGACACGGTGGACAGGATCGTGGCCGGCGATCCGGATACGGCGGTGCGCGGCATCGCGGTGACGATGATGGCCACGCTGGACGTGCTACGGCGCGCGTCGGCGGCGGACTGCAACCTGGTCGTGACCCACGAGCCGACCTTCTACGACCACTTCGAAAAGGCCGAGGCGCTGGCCAACGACGACCTGGTCCACGCCAAGCGCGCGTTCATCGAGCAGCACCGGCAGGTGGTGTTCCGCCTGCACGATCACTGGCATCTGCGTACGCCGGACGGCATCGATGCCGGCATGCAACTGGCGCTGGGCTGGGCCCGCAACACCGTTGAGGGCAAGCCGGGCGAATTCGCGTTCCCTGCCACGCCGCTGCGCGACTTCGCGAGGACGCTGGCCACGCGACTGGGTGCGGACTCCATGCGCGTGCTCGGCGACCCGGGGTTGCCGGTGCGCCGGGTGGCCGCGCGCTGGGGCTATGCGGGTTGGGGACCGGAACTGCGGGCCTTGGCTGCGCGCGATGACATCGACCTGCTTGTCGTCGGCGAGGCGCGCGAATGGGAACTGGTCGAATACATGCAGGACCGGGGCGACAACGGCGCGCGCCGTGGCCTGATCGTGCTGGGCCACGTCGCCTCGGAGCAGGCGGGCATGCAGGCGTGCGCGGACTGGCTGCGAACCGTATTCGAACCGCTACCGGTACGGTTCATGCCGACGCGCGAGCCGTTCTGGACCATCGGCTGAGCGTCGTCACGAACCGTTTGCCTGTGCCCGCGCAGGCTAGGCCGCACCTAATGAGAAGGGCGAAACCGACATGACGCCGCTCGACAAGCCGCTGCGCCGTGAGGTGCAGGTGGGAGACAAGGCCTACACCGTGGTCATCGACCCGGACGGTCTGAAGTTCACCGAGAAGGGCAAGCGCAAGGGCGTGGAACTGTCCTGGCGCGACCTGGCCAGTGGCGATGCAGCGCTGGCGGCAGCGCTGCAGGCTTCGCTGCGCTGACTGCTTCCCTGCGCGTCAGCCCGCGTCGATCATGCGGAACTGGCCCGGCAGCGGCTGTTCGCCGAGCAGGCTCATGGTGCTGAGGTTGGCGATCATGGTCGTGCCGTGGAAATCCTGGTTCAGAACCGCGAAGACCTCCTCGGGCGTGTCGGCGATGGCCAGCGCTTCTTCCTGGTTCGCCCACCAGGGCGAGACCACGCCGCTGTCGAGGTTGTCCAGCTGCTCCTGGCCCTGGGTGTCGACCACGTAGGCGCGTGCGCGGTCCTGGATCTCCATCAGGTCGGCGGTAGTGAAGACCTGCTGGGTGTGCTGGTCACCTTCGGGGTACTGGTTGACCTGCGAGGCATCGTAGGCGGAGCGCAGGTAGGAGGCCGACGTTGAGTCCAGGTTGGTGCGCACCACTGTCCAGCGGGTGTTGGATTCATCGAAGCTGCCGTCCTCGCGCAGCGTGCCGCGCACTTCCGTCGTCGTGCCGCCGGTGGACGTATAGATGTTGCTGTACTCGACCGTGCCGTCGGCCCAGGTGGTGCGAGTAATGGTGCCGTTCGCATCGTTCGAGCCGCCGAGGGTGAGGCCACCGACCTGCAGGCCGATGAAGCTGGCGTACTCATGGCTGAAGACCTCGGTGGTGCCGGATTGCTGCACCCCGGGCGGCGACCAGTCGGGCACCCGACCGGTGCTGATGAAGGTCTGGTACGCGGCCTGGCCTTCGGTAGTGGACAGGTCGATGCGCGCGATCTGCATCTCGCGCGTCTCCATGCTCAGGTCGCTGCCAACGCCGAGCGCCAGCGTACCCTGGCGGCCGAGGCCGAAGAAGGCGCTGTTTTCCACGGTTTCGACCGGGCCCGAATACACCTCGACGATCGACCCCTCGCCGCGGGTCACGCCGAAGCCCAGACCCGACAGTTCGGCATGCGTGCCGCCGACGGTGAATGCCTTCCAGTTGGCTTCGAAGGTGCTGCCGGTGAGCGACTGGCCGCGCATCAGCAGCGAGGTGCCCTGTGGCATGTTCAGCGGATCGAGCGGGTTCGGCACACCGTTGAGGTCGCCGTTGGCGATCTGCGTGCCCTGGCCGGGCGTGACGACCGCCTCGTAGCTCAGGCGTGCGCCCTCGAACTCGGTGTACGAGCCCGACACCGGCAGCCCCTTGACCACCTGGCGCAGGATCGGTGAGCCGTTGACCATGTCCCGCGCGGCATCGGGCAGCTGGCCAAGCCGGTCGGCCCATTTGTACATGCGTTGCAACGGGGTTTTGCTCAGGTCGAACACGGGGCCGCCCTGCACCTGCACCGACATCTCGAACTGCTGGGTCTGTTCGAAGTTGACGCCGGTCTGTACGTCGCCCAGTTCCACCTCGCCCTGGACCTGCACGCCGTACTGCACGCTGGGGCCGAACAGGTTGGGCGTGCCCACGCCGCCGGCACCGGTGTAGGAGACCTGCGAGCCCGGGTTGATCAGCGTTGCCAGGATGTCATCGGGCACGGTGCCAAGGATCTCGTAGCCGGCCGCCATCTGTTCGGGCGACGGGTTTTCGGGCAGGTCCACGCCCAGCAGCGAGAGCGCGCTGCGCATCTGCTCGGGAGCGAACTGCTGGACGTCGGTGCTGCTGTCGGCGCCGGTGAGGTAGGCCGGAATGTCGTTGGGCTGGGTCTGCGCTTCGTCGACGATGCGACGCAGCTCGGCCACGTAGGGATCGCTGTTGTAGGCCTGCTGCGCCTGCTGGTACTCGTAGCTGGCCGTGGCGCCGTTGAGCCCGTCGTAATCGCTGCGCTGGGGCGCGAAGCGGTCGAGTGCCGACTGCGCGGCATCCGCGCGCGACTGGTTGAACACGCTGGCACGCTCTTCGTAGACGGCCTGCTGCGCATAAGAGGGCATGCCCGGCGGCAGGTCGGACGTGGTGGGCACCGTCATGGCCTGGATTGCGGCAACCGCTTCCTGCGGTGTCTGCGTAGTCGCCGGATCGGGCGCCGGTGCGGTGGCTGCAGGCTCGGTGGTGGCAGTTGCCGGAGGCGTTTCGTTCGCCGGTTCCGGCGTGTCCTGTCGTGCCAGGTAGGCATCGCGGATGGACGCCTGGTCTTCGGGCGGCAGGTGTTGATAGGTCTGCGTATTGACGCCGTAGGTGGTGCCGCTCATGGCCATGGCTCACGGAAGAATGGCCCGATGCTAATGGGCGTGCGTACGGCGCTGTATTGGGGTTTGCCCTAGGTACCCGGCACATGGGTGGCGTGATCGCCGTACATCCGCTGGAGATTCAGGTTGCCGCCGTGATGAACGCGATTCAGCTCCTGGTGCCGCCCCTGCGCAGGATCGCCTGCAGGCAGGCCGCATCGGCGATGGCGTGCCCATGCGCGGTGTTGTCCAGGATCACCCATTGCCTGCGCACGCGCTGGCTGCGCACCAGCGCGGCGCGTGCGCGCAGGTCGGCTTCGCCATAGGCGCTGTAGTACATCCGCGGACTCCCATGCCAGCGCCAGTAGGCGAAGGCCCCATCACCCGCAGGCAGGTCCGCGCCCGGATGCGGGACAGGATCGGCGGCCACGCGTGCAATGCGATGGCGGCGCAGGAGCTCCGCGGCGCGCGGTGCGAACCAGCTGGCGTGACGCGGCTCGCAGGCCACGGCTCCGGCAAAGCGGCGGCGCAACATCGCCAGGAACGTGGCCGCGACGCGCGGTTCCAGCGCCAGGCTCGGCGGCAGCTGCAGCAGCAGGCAGCCCAACTTTCCGCCCAGGCCGCTGCATTCCTCCAGAAACCGGTCGAGCAGGGGGCCGCTGGCGCGCAGGCGCTGCTCGTGGCTGATCGTACGCGGCAGTTTCACGCTGAAGCGGAAGCCGCGCGGCACGCTCGACGCCCAGCGCGCATAGGTCTGGCGACGGTGCGGGCGGTAGAACGAAGAGTTGATTTCCACGCAGTCAAAACGCGTGGCATAGCGCGCCAGCATGCTGTCGCCCGCGCCGAACAAGGCGCGATGCGCTGCGGGGATCGACCAGCCGGCGCAGCCGATGCGTACGGTCGTGGAAGCCTTGCGTGGCGAGGTCATGACACCGGGATAGCAGGTCGTGCGTGTGCATCAGGACAACGCCACGCGTGGCGGTGCACAGGCGCCATGACGTCAGGCTTGACGCACTGCTCATCGTGCGTCGCGATACTGCCCATATGCCAGAGGGTCCTTCGATCGTGATGCTGCGCGATGCGGCGGAGGTCTTCGCCTGTCGCCGCGTGCTGTCGGTGTCGGGCAACAGCAGCCAGGACATCGCGCGTCTGCAAGGCAAAGTGCTGCGCGAGGTGCGCAGCTGGGGCAAACATTTCTTGCTGGGCTTCGGTGGATTCGCCGTGCGCATCCATTTCGGCCTGTTCGGAAGCTGGCGGATCGGTGAGGAGAGCCATCGTCCGCCGCGGCTGCGGCTGGGCTTCACCCGCGGCCGGTCGCTCGCGTTCTATGCCTGCTCGGTGCGCTTTATCGATCATCCGCTCGACGAGGTCTACGACTGGAGCGTGGACGTGATGTCCCCCGAATGGGATGCGAAGGCCGCACGCGCCAGGCTTCGACGTCAGCCGGCGGCGCTTGTGGCCGATGCGCTGCTCGACCAGTCGCTGTTCGCCGGCGTTGGCAACATCATCAAGAACGAAGTCCTGCACCGGATCCGGGTGCATCCGGAAAGCCGGATCGGCGCGTTGCCACCGCGCAAGCTGGCCCAGCTGGTGGAGCAGGCGCGCGAGTACAGCTTCGATTTCCTGCGCTGGAAGCTGGCCTTCGTGCTGCGCAAGCACTGGCAGGTGCATGCGAAGACTCACTGTCCGCGCGATGGCGCGCGGCTGTGCTACCGCAAGCATCTGGGCAAGGCGCAGCGACGGGCGTTCTGGTGTGCGGCGTGCCAGAAGATCTATCGTTGAAGCGTCGGTCCGGAAATGCCGCGTCCTTCGACTTCGGGGCCTTCGGCCCCTACGCTCAGGACGAACGGGGGGTTCGAGATGCATGGGCCCTACGCTCAGGAACGGGGTTCGAGGCGCATGGTTCCTACGCTCGGGACCAACGGAGGTTTGGTGCACACGACTTCCACGCTCGGGACGAACGGGGGCTCGCGGCGTAGCCGATCGAGTGCCCGGATTTCCCCGATGCCGTTCGTCCTGAGCGTAGCGCCGAAGGCGCAAAGTCGAAGGATGCGCTTCGCCGCGACAATCGCCCCTCGTCGCACGGATCGCGCTAGCGCGCCAGCGCGACCCAGGTCGGCGCATGGTCGCTGGCCTTGGGCAGGTCGCGCACCCAGCTGTCGACGCCGGCCTTGCGCAGGCGCGGCGCGAGCTCCGGATTGAGCAGGATGTGGTCGATGCGCAGTCCGGCATTGCGCTTCCAGTGGTCGCGGAAGTAGTCCCAGAACGTGTAGATGCGCTGCTTCGGATGCTTGGCCCGAAGGGCGTCGACCCAGCCCTGGTCGAGCAGGCGGAACCACGCGGCACGGCTCTCCGGCTGCAGCAGCGCGTCGCGGCGCCAGTGCTTGGGATCGTAGATGTCCTCGTCGGTCGGCACCACGTTGAAGTCGCCGGCCAGCGCCACCGGATGTCCGCAGTCGTGCAGGCTGCGCGCGTGCCGGATCAGGCGCTCGAACCAGGCCAGCTTGTAGTCGAACTTCGGCCCCGGCTGCGGGTTGCCGTTGGGCAGGTAAATGCAGGCCACGATGATGCCGTGCACCGCCGCTTCGAGATAACGCGCCTGGGTATCGCTGCGCTCGCCGGGCAATGCATTGCGCGCCTCGACCGGTTCGCTGTCGCGGGCCAGGATCGCCACGCCGTTCCATGACGACTGGCCTTGCCACAGCGCGCCGTAGCCCGCGTCCTCCAGCGCCGCGCGTGGAAAGGCAGTGTGCACGGCCTTGAGTTCCTGCAGGCAGACGATGTCGGGGCGCTCGCGCGCCAGCCATTGCAGCAGGTGCGGCAGGCGCGAGCCGATGCCGTTGACGTTGAACGTCGCCAGCCGCAGCGCCCTGCGCGCCACGGGCGGCTACTTCGATCCGCGCTTCTGGTCGCCCCGGTCACCCTGTCCCGATGTCACCCTGGTTTTGGCTGGTGTGCGCCGGTCGGCCGCGCGCGCGCGGCCGACATCGTCGCTTTCCTTGAACCGACCCTGCTGGTCGCGGCGCACGAAACGCTTGTCGCCGTTGGGCTCGATCAGGGTGCGCTTGCCGTCTGTTTTGGAGGTCGCCATGGTTCACTCCTGGCTGGATTGCGGCGGAGTATCGCGATGCCCAGGTCGAGGCGATGCGAAGCCTGACCGTTCAGACGTGCGTCCCGTACACTTGGTGCGCATTCATGCTGTGGAGCACACCAGCCAGCCGGCGCCGCTACGGCTCAGGCCGCGCAGCGGGCGAGGGCTATGTCATCCGGTACTGCAGCACGACATGGCCGCGGGGGAACGTCTGCGCCTGCTCGAACGCGAGTGCGCGCTGGCCCAGGTCGTGCGGCGAGAACGAGCGACCGGCGCCGATCAGGACCGGCACGATGCGCAGGCGCAGCACATCGACCTCGGCGGCGCGCAGCAACGCGTCGGCCAACGTCAGGCTACCCCAGACGATGATGTCGCCGTCGATGCGCTTGCGCAGTACACGCGTGGCCTCCACGCCGTCGCCGCGCAGCACTTCCGCGCGATCGCCGGCATCGCCCCAGGGCGCGGATTCGAGCGTGTTCGAAACCACGTACTTGGGAAGGGTATTGATGAGCGTGGTGACCTGGAACTCGGCAGGATCGGCCTTGGGCCAGTAGTCGGCGAACATGCCGTAGGTGGTGCGCCCGAACAGGATCGCGCGCGTGTTGGCGAGCATGCGCAGCTGCTCGGGTTCGCAGTCGCGGAAATCGCCCGCGGCGGAGAAATAGTCGATGCCGCCGTCGGGTGCGGCGGCGTAGCCGTCGGCGCTGACGATCTGTTCGACGATGAGCTTGCCCATGCGTGTCCTTTGCGGGTAGTTTCCCCAGACGACGAATCCGGGAAGCCCCGTTCGACATCACCGGTCCGGATCGCCCGCCGCCGCCTGCCCCGTCGCCAGCGCTTCCTCGATCGCGCTGAAGGCCGAGCGTCGGCCCAGCGGCGTGTCCTCCACACCGGTGGCGAAATACGCCACCCCGGTGCCCGAGGCCGGGTCCACCCACAGACCCGACAGCAGCCCGTAGGCCTCGCCCGCATGGCCGATGCGGGACACGCCGTCGCCGAAAGGATCGTCGCGGCAGCCTTCGGCCTTGGTGGCCAGCGTCTGCACCGCCAGGCCGTAGCGGCAGAAAAAGCCGCTATCGCCGTCCTCCGAGCGCAGGCCGTTGCCCGGCGCGTAGGTCCACGCAGGCGTTACGAGCGTGCGCACCGATTCAGGTGACAGCAGGCGCACACCATCCAACTCGCCCTGGCCAAGCAGCAGGCGACCGATGATCGCCAGGCCGTTGGCCGAGATCCGTAGTCCTCCCTGCGGCGAAAACAGCGCGCCGTTGACACCGGCTTTCCAGCGCGAGAGATCGCAGCTGCCATCGCGCGAGCGGTTGGTGCTGCAGGCGGGCTTGGCGCCGTGATGATCGTCGCGCACCGCTGCGCCGTCCTTGTCGTACAGCACCACCGCACGCGCCGCGGAGGCTTCGTTGCAGTTGTCCCAGTTGTAGCAGCCGGCGATCTCGAGCGGTCGCAGCACCAGCCGGTCCATGAGCCGGTCGAAGCGCTCGCCGGTGGCGTTTTCCATCAGCGTCGCGATCAACGGGAAGTTGAGGTTGGTGTAGCGGAAGTAGTTGCCCGGCGCATGTTCCGCGTCCCAGGCGCGCGGGTCATCAAGGATGTCGCGCAGCGACCCGTCCAGCGGCACGTCGTAGTAACCCGCCGCATCGGTCAGGCTCGAGCGATGCGAGAGCAGCAGGCGCAGGGTGATCGGCGTTGCGGGATACGCAGGGTGGCGCAATGGCCAACCGAGCCCGGCGGACACATCGGCATCCAGATCCAGCTTGCCCTGTTCGACCAGGCGCATGGCGCCGATCGCGACCACCAGCTTGGAAATCGATGCGATTCGCACCGGGTCTCCGGCAGTGACCTTGCGTTGTGCGCCGACATCGGCGTATCCGTGCACCTGAGTCGAGGTGATGGCGTTGCGATCGAACGCGACCCGGACGGTCGCCACCGGGCCGGATGCCTGAGCTGTTCCCAGCAGGCAGGCCAGCGAGGCCGTCATCGCAACGAATATGTGTGGCGCCATCGTGCGTTCCCCCGGTCGATGTGTTCGCAGGGCAGGTTAGCGCACGCGCGCGCACGGCGGGCAACAGTCGCATTACACGGAATTCACGCAATCCACACCGCGCCAAGATCAGCCGCCGGCTAGCCTGCAGGCCCCGAGAACCGGAGGCCAGCGATGAACGCTTGCATGATCACGATTCCACGTACGCTCAGCGCAGCATTGGTCGGCGCATGCCTGCTCGCCGCGGGCGCTTGCACGCGCGGCGCAGAGGCCGGTGGCGATTCGGCCGCATCGCAGTCGGACGAAGTGCAAACGCCTGCCGCACCGGCGGCTCCCGTCACCGAACCGGCGCCTTCGGCACCAACCGCGCCCGGCGACGTCTCTGGTCAGTTCGCGAAGATGGATGCCAATGGCGATGGTGGCGTCAGCGCCGACGAACATGCGACCGGGGCGGCGGCCATGTTCGCCACCATGGATGCGAACGGCGACGGATCGGTGACGGTCGAGGAAATGGACGCGAGCCAGGCCGCGATGGGCGGCGATACGCGCATGACGTCCGCCGACAAGATCAAGGTCGTCGATAGCGACAGCGACGGCGTGCTGACCCGCGAGGAGCACGAGCAGGGCGCACGCACGATGTTCGACCAGATGGATGCGAACCACGATGGCAGCCTGACCCAGTCCGAGCTGCAGGCCGGACACGACGCCAGGATGGGCGCGCAGCCGGCAAATGGCTGACCCGCGCTTCGTCCGACGCGCGGCGACGCCCCGCGGTCGGCCGGCTGCAACCTGCACGCTTGCGCGCTTCAGCGACGCCCGCGGGCGATCCAAGCCATGCCCTGGCGGTGCGAATGCAACACGCGCCCCCGCGCGCAGCGGTTGGGTGTATCGGCTGCCGCCAGGTCGCGGCGCGCATGTTGGTACGCCATCCACCAGCCATCGGCGACCGGCCAGAACGCATAGGCGTCGCGCTGTGGGGTGTACGGCACGGCCAGGCCGCTGAACACCAGCGCGCGGTTGATGCCGGTCCCTGCGCCATGCGGCCGCCCAAGCCAGAGCCAAGGCTCGGCCGCAGCGCACGGAGCGCGAACCGTGTCGACCAGGAACACGCCGGCGCGCTGCCGCACGTCGCCATGCCCGGCGCCCGCCACGCGATGCAGGTCGTTTGCGCTGACCCTGATCTGCATGCGTAGCCCACTTTCGGAGTACGTCCACCACAGGATCGCGGAGGCCAGGCCCGCAGCCACGGCGAGCGGTAGCAGGGTGACGGCCCGTTCGCGCCGGCGCTGGAACACCGCCAAGGCCACTTCCGCGAGGGCCCAGGCCAGCAGCGCGAACCCCAGGTAGTAGAGGGCGTCGTACAGCCACAGGCGCGGCGCGCGGCTGACCGCCCATGGCGTGAGCGTCGAGCGCGACCAGGCCCAGAGCGGCACGGCCAGGCAAAACAGCCAGCGTCGCAGCGCGCTGCGGCGTTCGATCGAGCGACGCATCGGGCTTGGCGGCTCGGTGCTCAGTCGAGCGGCCGTGATTCCGCGCCGCCGCGGCCGAGCGGGTCGGGCGGCGCCTCGCCCTGGCCGACGAACGCCAGCGACACCGAATTGAGGCAATGCCGCTCGCCGGTCGGCGGCGGCCCGTCCGGGAACACATGGCCCAGATGGCTGCCGCAGCGCGCGCACACGATCTCGGTGCGGACCATGCCGTAGCTGGTGTCGCGGATCTCGCGCACGTGGGCCGGATCGAAGGGCGCGAAAAAGCTCGGCCAGCCCGTGCCCGATTCGAACTTGGCGCTGGAGCGGAACAGCGGCAATCCACACAGGCGGCAGGTGTAGGTGCCTTCGCGCTTGTTGTCGAGGAACACGCCGCAGAACGGCGCCTCGGTGCCGTGCTGCAGGAGCACGTGACGCTCTTCTGGCGACAGCGCCGCCTCCAGGCGCGCGCGCTGCGCGTCGTCGGGCGGGGTCAGATCGAAACGGTCCATGGCGCCTCCGCAGGCCGGTCGGAGTGTGCATGGTAGCGGGCGCGCGCGGCCGGTTCGCCCTGCGCCTGCCCGCCGGTATCCTGTGGTCCGGTCGCCCAGCGATGCGCATGAAGCCGACAACCACGCTCTGGCAGGAAGCGAACGCCGCCGCAGCCCGCCGCGACTGGGCGACGGCGATCGAATGTTTCGACGCGGCCGCCGCCCAGGCGCCTGGCGAGGCGGCAGGCTGGATCGCGCTGGCGAAGGCCCACGACATCGGCGGCTCGCATCGCGCCAGCCGGGATGCCGCGCTGCGCGCGGCGGCCTGCTCACCCGCGCAATGGCCGCATGCGCTGGCGCTGGCGCGCCTGCTGCGCCGCCATCACGAGGTGCGCGCGCTGGACGTGCTGGCGCGGTCGATGGCGTTGCATTCCAGCGCCGCCGACGTGGATCAGCTGGTGGAGCTGGCCGACCTGTGCAGCCAGCTGGATCTGCATGCCATCAGCCGCAGCCTGCTGGAAGCCGCGCTGGCACGCGATGCCGATCACGCACCGGCGCATTACCTGCGCGGTACCTCGCTCATGTTCGAAGGGCGGATGTCCGAAGCGGCGCAGGCGTTCGAACACGCGATCGCGCTGGCGCCGCACTTCGCGCATGCGCACTGGCGCCTGAGCGAACTGCGCCGGCATCTTCCGCAAGGTGCAGAGCAACGTGTGGCGAGGATGCGCACCGAACTGGCGCGCGCAGCACCCGGCTCGGAACACGCGATTCACCTGAATTTCGCGCTCCACGCCGAACTGCATGACCTGGGCGATTACCGCGGCGCCTGGCAAGTACTGGCCGAAGGCTGCGTGGGGAAACGCGCCAGGCTCACCTACGACCCTGCGGCAACGACGCGGCTGTTCGACGCGCTACGCGCTGGCTGCGATGCGGAATTCCTCGCTGGTCGCGGGCATGCGCCGGTGGACGATGCGCCCGTGCCGGTGTTTATTGTTGGTCTGTTCCGTTCTGGGACCACCGTGCTCGAACGCCTGCTCGGCGGTCACCCACAGGTGAGCGTCGGCGGCGAGACGCTAGCGTTCACCACCGCGCTGCGGCTTGCCGCGGACGATGGTGGGCGCGAGCTGATGGATCTGCGATTGTTGCAGCGCGCGCTTGCGCTGGACCATGAAGCGCTGGGCGCGGCGTTCATGGCCGCATCGTCCTGGCGCGCGCACGGGCGCCGTGTCTGGAGCGAGAAACTGCCGTCCAACTTCATCAATCTCGGCCTGATCGCGCGGGCCCTGCCGCGCGCGCGTTTCGTGCACGTGCAGCGGGCGCCGGTCGATGTCTGTTTTTCCAACCTGCGGGTGCTTTACGGCGGCCTGTGTCCGTATTCCTACGACCAGCGCGAACTGGCCGCCTACCATCGCGACTACGCCCGGCTCATGGCGCACTGGCACGACCTGCTGGGCGAGCGCCTGCTCGCGGTGTCCCACGCTGCGCTGATTGCCGCGCCGGAACCCGAGCTGCGACGGATCGCCGCGCATTGCGGGCTGGAATTCGATGCGGCGATGCTGCGGCTGGATCGCCAGGACGTTCCGGTGTCCACCTACAGCGCCACCCAGGTGCGCACCGGCCTGCAATCAGGCGACTGCGCATGGCTGCCGTACCGCGAACATCTCGGACCGTTGCTGGATGCCCTCGGCGAGTCCATGCACGCGTCCACGCCTTGACCCGGCGCTCACGGCCTGGATCGCAGGCTCGTGCACCGCAAGACGGAGGAGCCCGACATGCGCAATCCCGCAGTCGCGAAGGCCGTGGTGCTGTGCGCGGCCCTGGTCTTGACGTTCCCCTGGGCGCAAGCGCAGTGGACCGCGCCCGAAGCGGGCGTCCCCGTGGGAACCGGGGTTCCCTCGGTGCCCGCCACGCCGCCGGCCCCACTAGCGGATCCTGTCGCGGAGGCGTTCGCTGCGCTCGATCGCGATGGCGACGGCAAAGTCTCGGCGGTCGAACACGCCGAAGGCGCCAAGGCCCGATTCGACGCGCTGGACGCCGATCACAACTATCACCTCAGCGCGGCGGAGCTGGAGCAGGCGACTACGTCCGGTGCTGCGGCGATGGGCCAGCTCGCGGCCGGTACGGTTTCCACAACGGCGAATGCAAGCGACGACAACGACAACGGCGAGATATCGCCGGAGGAAACCCGCGCGCAGGCGGAGGCTGAGTTTCTTGCGCGCGATGCAGACCGCGACGGCGGCCTGAGCCTGGAAGAAATGCGTCGGGTGGTGGCGCCTGCGGGAGCCCCGATTCCTGACAACTGATGAGTGCGGGCGGCGCAGTCCTCGCGCAGACCTGACACCATCCTTCCGCGTGCTCAGCGCACTGCCCGATCACGAGGCACGGCGGCCTGCTGGCCGCGCATGTACTTTCAATACCTCGGCGAGCTTGCTTTCCCGCACGCCGGCAATGGCACGCTCAATCGGCGCGCGCCGGGTTGGTCAACAGGCCGCCCGGATGACGTCTGCGCAGCCAGAACGTCTGCACCACGAGGATCGCGGCGATCGCGATGGCGACCCACGCCGCCACGTTGGCGCCGGGCACGTCCCATCCGGACTGCTTCACGTAGACCGCAACCAGGCCCCACACCGCAGCACCGGCGTAGTCGATATTGCCGTGCATGTGGTGGTTGACGAACAGCAGCAGCGCGGCGGCCGCGGCGAACACGACCAGGCTCCAGGACAGCATCTGCGCGGTCGGCAGCAGTTCGTGCGCCACGATGACCTGCGCCAGGTTGAGAAACGCAGCGACCGACAGCCAGCCGGCATGCAGCGACAGCGGCGTCCACGCCCATAGCCATTGGCCTTCCTGCGGGGTGCTGTCGTGCGACAGGACGAACGCGCAGCGCACCAGGCAGAACATGGCACCGAAGATCACCAGCAGGCAGGCCCAGTACAGGCCATTGGCGGGCGAGCCCATCGAGAACAGCGGCATCCACAGCGCGGTCAGCGCGAATCCCGCCGCAGCCCAAGGCGCGACATGTGCCACGGTCGGATCGGTCCTGCGCTCCCCGCTTGCCTGCCAGACGCCGTAAATGAGATCCAGCACAAAGATCAGACCCCAGATCGCGAACGCGTAGCCCGATGCCACCAGCAGGGTCGGATACTGATCCGACACGGTTCCGTTGTCTGGCCCGAAGACCGCGCGCTGGGACAGGAACGCGACCACGGGCATGGCGAGCGACATCAGCAGCACGAGCAGGCGCATGGCGGCACTCCAGTAGGGCGTCCGGAGCGCACGCTAGCAGGTGTCGGTGAGCGGGATGTCGAGAATTGGCCCGCCTACCCGTCGTCTGGCATGCACTATCCCGCCAAATGGGGGCTGTGCCCTCCGTCGCCCTTGCGTAGGATGTCCCGGCGCTCCCTCCCCCTGCGCAACTACCCATCCCTGCATGACCCCGATCATTTCCATCCGCGGCCTCGAAAAGACCTACGCCTCGGGCTTCCGCGCGCTCAAGGGCGTGGATCTCGACATCCGCAAGGGCGAGATCTTCGCCCTGCTCGGCCCCAATGGCGCGGGCAAGACCACGCTGATCAGCATCGTCTGCGGCATCGTCAACGCCAGCGCCGGCAGCGTCACCGCCGACGGCCACGACATCGTGCGCGACTACCGGGCCGCGCGCTCCCGGATCGGCCTGGTGCCGCAGGAACTGTCGACCGACGCGTTCGAGAGCGTCTGGGCGACCGTGCGCTTCTCACGCGGTCTGTTCGGCAAGCCGCCGAACGATGCCCATCTGGAGAAGGTCCTGCGCGAGCTGTCCCTATGGGACAAGAAGGACAGCAAGATCATGGCGCTGTCGGGCGGCATGAAGCGCCGGGTGCTGATCGCCAAGGCGCTGGCGCACGAGCCGTCGATCCTGTTCCTGGACGAGCCCACCGCCGGGGTTGACGTCGAGCTGCGGCACGACATGTGGAACATGGTGCGCGCGCTGCGCGAGAACGGCACCACCATCATCCTCACCACCCATTACATCGAGGAAGCCGAGGAGATGGCCGACCGCGTCGGCGTCATCAACCATGGCGAGCTGGTGCTGGTCGAGGACAAGGCCACGCTGATGCGCAAGCTCGGCAAGCGGCAGCTGGCGGTCACGCTGCAGCAGCCGATGGACACGGTGCCGGCTGCGCTGGCCGACCTGCCGCTGGAGCTGGGCGAGGGCGGGCACGCGCTGGTCTACACCTACGACGTGCAGCGCGAGGACACCGGCATCGCAGGCCTGCTCCGGCGCCTGGGCGAGCAGGGGGTCGAGTTCAAGGACCTCAACACCAGCGAAAGTTCGCTTGAGGACATCTTCGTCAGCCTGGTGCGCAACGGGGCGAAGGCGGAGGCGCGGGCATGAACGTGCATGCGATCCGGGCCATCTACCGATTCGAGATGGCACGTACCTTCCGCACATTGATGGAATCGATGTTGTCGCCGGTGCTGTCGACCTCCCTGTATTTCGTCGTGTTCGGCGCCGCGATTGGCTCGCGCATGGGCGAGGTCGGAGGGGTGAGCTACGGTGCCTTCATCATTCCCGGCCTGATCATGCTCTCGCTGCTCAACGAGAGCATCTCCAACGCCTCGTTCGGGATCTACATGCCCAAGTGGGCGGGCACCATTTACGAACTGCTCTCTGCGCCGGTGTCGTGGATCGAGACCGTCACCGGCTACGTGGGCGCGGCGGCGACCAAGTCGTTGATGCTCGGCGTGCTGATCCTGGTCACGGCGCGGTTCTTCGTGCCGTACTCGATCGCGCACCCGGTCTGGATGCTGTGCTTCCTGTTGCTGACCGCGCTGAGCTTCAGCCTGTTCGGCTTCATCATCGGCCTGTGGGCGGACAGCTTCCAGCGTCTGCAGATCGTCCCGTTGCTGATCATGACTCCGCTGACCTTCCTCGGCGGCGCGTTCTATTCGATCGACATGCTGCCAGAACCCTGGCGCACGGCGAGCCTGTTCAACCCGGTGGTCTACCTGATCAGCGGCATGCGCTGGAGCTTCTACGGGCAGTCGGACGTGGACGTGGCGGTCAGCCTCGCCGCGATCCTGGGTTTTTTGCTGCTATGCCTGGCGACGATCTGGTGGATCTTCCGCACCGGCTGGAAGCTCAAGCAGTAGCAGACCACCGTTCCTCGGCCAGCGCCTGGTCCAGGGCGACGAGAACGTCGCTGGTGTCGACCACCTCGGCGAATTCGGCGCGCAGGGTCGCCAGATGCGCACGTGCGATCTCTTCGGCGCGGATCAGTGAGCCGGCGCCGTCGTCCAGGTCGAAGCACTGGCAGGCATCACCGACCACGATCGTCCGGTAACCCAGATTCGCGGCCACGCGCGCAGTGGTCGACACGCACATGTCGGTGCTGATGCCGAACAGCACCACGCAGTCCACGCCCAGGCGGCGCAGCCGCAGGTCGAGGTCGGTGCCGATGAAGGCGGCATTCACCGACTTGCTCACCAAGGGCTCGCCGGGCATGGGCTCGAAGCCCTCGCGGAACGCATTGCCCGGATGCCCAGGCTGCAACGAGGACCTGGGCATGACCGAATCGTGGCGGACATGGATCAGCGGCCAGCCGGCGCGACGCCAGGCATCGAGCAGGGCGCGGCCGTGGCGCTCCATCCGCGGGTTGTCGCGCCGGCCCCAGGGCGGGTAGTCGAAGCCACGCTGGACATCGATGGGAATCAATGCGGCGCGGCGATCGAAGGCGAACGTGCTCATGTCTGCTCCCGGCGGATGCCGCCGTAGGCGCGTTCGACTCGGGCGATGCGCAGTTCGATGTGCTCGTACCAGGTGCGGTGCCCCTCACGGCGCGCGGCGGCGTGTTCGGTGTGCTGGCGCCAGGCGGCGATGTTGGCCTCGGAGTCGAAGTAGGCGACGGTGATGCCGAAGCCGGCCGCATCCCGGGCCGATTCGTAGCCGAGAAAGCCGGGCTGCTCGCGCGCGAGTTCCACCATCCGCGCGGCCGTGGCGGCGTAGCCGGCTTCGTCGCGCGGGCTGCGTTGCGAGGAGAAGATCACCGCGTAATAAGGCGGTGGCGGCAGCTCTGCGAAGCGTGGTCCAGGGTGCATGTTGGTTCCTCCCGACGGCCGCGTACTTTGGCCGCGGGGAGGCGCCGGTCGCAACCCGGCATAATGCCGGCCCGGTCCCGACGGGCATGGATCCGATGAAGCCGCTCGATGACATCGACCGCAAGCTGATCGCCCTGCTGCAGGACAATGCGCGCCTGTCCACCGTAGCCCTGGCCAAGGCGGTCGGACTGGGACGCAGCACGGTGCAGGAGCGCTTGCAGCGACTCGAGGATGCCGGCGTCATCGCCCAGTACACGGTGCGTCTGGGCAGCGGCAACGAACCACTGTTGGCCTGGCTGTTGCTGCGCTATGTCGACGGCTTCACCTGCGACGATGTGATGCCGGCCCTGGCGGCGCTGCCGCAAGTCCAGCAATGCCATAGCGTGGCCGGAGAGATCGACCTGATGGTGCTGGTGCGCGCGGACGCGCCGAGCCATCTGGCCGACCTGCGCGAGCGCATCGCCCTGCTCAAGGGCGTGGACGACGTGACCACGCTGACCGTGCTGCGGGTCATGCTCGACCGCAGCGCATAGCCGCGGCATGGACGTGGCTGCGCTGAAGCGGTACTGCGGCCGGCTTCCCGGAGCCAGCGCAGTGCTATTGCCGGAGCCCATGAACGTGCTGTCCTATCGGGTCTTCGACAAGACGTTCGCCTACTTCAAGACCAGCGAGCCCGAGCGCTGGCGCTTCAGCATCAAGGTCACGCCGGAGCGTTTCCTCGAACTGACCGACATGCCGGGGGTGAAGCCGGCGCGCTGGATGGGCCGCTGGCGCTGGGTCACGATCGTCGACGTGGCCGCATTCCCGCACACCTATCTGCGCGAACTGGTCGAGTGGTCGTATCGCGATGCCGTTGCCCGCCTCAGCAGGCGCCGGCAGCGGGAGTTGTTGCCGTAGTGACCCGGCGGATGCGGCTCAGGCGCCGACGCTCTGGCGTACCTTGTCCGCGTCGCGTACCGGTCGCACCTCGATGCAGCCGGTCTGCGCCCAGGGGATGTCCTTGGCCATTTCCACCGCCTGTTCCAGGCTCTCGGCCTCGATCAGGTTGAAGCCGGCGAGGACTTCCTTGGTCTCGGCGAACGGGCCGTCGACGACGGTGGTCTTGCCGGCGCGGATCCGCACTGACCTGCCAGTGGACGGGGCTTCGAGCTGTCGGTAGGACTTGAGCGTGCCCTGCTGCTTGAGCTCGTCCGCGTGCTGCAGGCAATAGCGCATGCGCGCGTCGTATTCGGCTTCGGGCAATGCCTCTTGCAGCTCGGTGTCGGTATAGACCAGCAGCAGATATTCCATGGGGTCGATCGGCGGCGGAGGAGGAGGCCGCATCCTAACCGAGCCGGGCGTCGGATGAAGACAGGAGCCGGGGAAAACGGCTCAGGCGCTTCCGGCCATCGCGCGCTCGATGTCCTCCAGGCGCTGGCCGCGGGTTTCGATCCCGCTGCGCAGCAGCAATATGCAGGCTGCCAGCATCGGCAGCGCGATCAACAGCGCCGACAGCGCGAAATGATCGAAGAAGCCTGCGACCCCGAGGCCCGCACCCAGGATCCCGCCGAACTTGGAGCTGGCCGCGATGCTGCCCGAGCCGGTCCCGCGCAGGTGCACGGGGTAGATCTCGGCTGCGTAGGGAATAAGCATCGCAATCACGCCGCTGATCGTGACCAGCAGCGCCACGGTGCACACGATGACCAGCGATTCGGAACGCACCTGCAGCCAGCCCATCGCGGCGAAGGCGAGCAGCGCGAGCGCGGTCATGCCGATGAACAGCACCAGCGACTTGAAGCTGCTCCAGCGGTGATAGAGCCAGATCACCACGCCGATCCCGGGCAGGGCCAGGATCGCGGACTTGGCCAGCACGGTGCTGGCGGCTTTCGGGTCCACGCCGAGCTCGGTCAGGTTCACTGGCAGCCACAGCAGGAAGCCGAAGTTCGCCAGGCCCCAGGCCACCCCCGCGGTGAGCAGACCCCAGGTAATGCCGGCATGGCGACCGCGCAGGAGTTCACGCACACCCACCACTGGCCGTTCGTCGATCACCGGCGCACCCGGGTGGGCGGCATCGTCGCGCTCCACTGCGGCGTAGGCATTGCCGGAAAACTTGCGCAACACCGCGCGGGCCTGGTCGACCAGGCCGGCGTTGGACAGGAAGCGCGGGGATTCGGGGATGTAGCGGTACAGGAACACGATGATCGCGCCGGTGGGCAGGCCGAGCAGCCACAGCACGCGCCAGCTGAACATCTCGCCCAGGGTCGCCGCTGCCCCTGCTGCGAGCAGATAGCCGGCGGAGGTGCCGATGCCACCGAGCGCCACCAGCAGCCAGCCGCGATGCGCGGCCGGCACGGTCTCGGCCATCAGGGTGAAGGTGATCGGCAGCAGTCCGCCGGCCGACATGCCCATCAGGAAGCACATCGCCAGGTTCCATTCGAATGTGGGCATCGCCCCGCAGATCGCGGTGCCGATGAACATCAATGCGCCCAGCAGGATGGCCGCGCGGCGTCCGAACAGGTCAGCCACGCGCCCCCAGACCACCGATCCGATGGTGGTGCCGGTCAGCGCCACCAGCGCCAGCAGGCTCGCCGTGGGCTTACCGATCTGATACTCGGCGCTCATGCCCGGCATCACGAATCCCAACGTGGCTGGCTTCATCACGTCCACCGCCAGCGCCACCACCAGCACCGTCACCAGCTTCCAGTGTTCGATGTTGAGCGGCACGCCATCGGCGATGTGAAAATGGAGATGTCCGGCATCGCCCTGCATCGCCTCGCGCATCTGCGCCATGCGCGGCATCAGGCCGTAGGCCGCCAGCGCCAGGCCGAGCGGGATGATCGCCATGCCGACCCACATCTCGGTGGTCATCGGCATGCCGACCATCTGCCAGTGGGTGTGCTGGCCCATCATGAACATCGGCATGTGCGAGAACACGCCCGCGACGATCAGCGCGCTGCCGAGCCAGAACGCGACGGGGTGGTGGAAGGCGAGTCCGCTGGATTTCATGGAATGGGCGGCGTGAGAGGACCGGCATTGTCGCCGATCCGCCGCTGTTGCTCGCTGCCCTTGGTCTGCGCGGCTGCGAAGCGACCCAGGCCGGGCGCGGTCCGGCACCGAATCGCCATGCGGCAGCCAGGCCCCCCATGGCGGCGGCCAGGCCCTAGCATGGCGGCATGTGCCTGATCGCCTTCGCCTGGCGCGCCGACCCGCGCTACCGGCTCGCCCTGATCGCCAACCGCGACGAATTCCACGAACGCGCCGCCGCACCCGCGGGCGCCGATCCGATCCAGCCGCATCTGTATGGCGGCCGCGACCTGCAAGCCGGGGGCAGCTGGCTGCTGGCCTCCACCCGCGGGCGCCTGGCGGCAGTCACCAATGTGCGTGCCGGCATGGTGCCCGACGCCGCTCCGCGTTCCCGGGGTGCCCTGGTGCGCGGCTTCGCCGAAGCAGCGGACAGCGCCGAAGCCTTCGTCGCCGGACTGGAGGCGACGGCCCGCGAATACGGTCGCTTCAACCTGCTGCTCTGGGACGGCGAGTCGCTGTTGTTCGCCAGCAATCATCCGCGCTTCGCGATGCAGGCCGTGCCACCGGGCGTGCACGCGATGTCCAACGGCGCCTTCGACGCGCCCTGGCCCAAGGCGATGCATGCCACGCGCGCGCTGCAATCGTGGCTGGAGGCGGAGTCCCCGCAGGACCGTCCAGTCGAGCAGGCGATGGCGCCGCTGTTCGACGCACTCGCCGATACCAGCCAGGCGCCGGATGCACTGCTGCCGGACACGGGCGTGGGGCTGGAGCTGGAGCGCACGCTTTCGCCGGCGTTCGTGCGTGGAGCGGCCTATGGCACGCGCTGCAGCAGCGTGGTCCTGGCCGGAGTCGACGGGACCTTGGTGTTTGCCGAGCGGCGCTACGGACCGGAAGGCCGTTTCGAGGGCAGCTCCATCGCGCAACTACCTTGGCCGGGCGTCCAGGGGCCTCGCGTCCCATGACCGGCCGACCATGCCGGGTTGCGCAGCGGGTGATCGCCGCGCAGCGCGCACGCTTGGATCCGGTTCGCATGCGGCCACAACCATGACTTCGGTTGGCCGACCGTTGCCACATGCGTTGCCGGTCGCGGACGCCTAGCCTGCGCAGGCACCCGGAGAACGCCATGAACGCGATCGAGATCCAGGCCACGCAGGGATCGCGCCACGACTTCGCAGATCGGACCGAAAGTGTGGAAACCGTACCGCAGACGAACGTACGTCATGTGCATCACGTGCGCGAGTTCGGCATCGGCTACGGCAACAGCAGCGGCTACGGCAGCGCGCTGCATTTCACCGACGGGCACGAGGACACGCTGTTCAAGTTCCGCTAGGACGTCTCGCCCGACGTTGCACCGCGCGCGAGGCGGTGCGGGCACTGCGCCGCGGGCCCACACTTACGCGGGCTGTGCTTCGCCGGATTCGCCGCGGAAGTACGGTTCGACCGTGCCCTTGACCTTCATTGTCATCGGCTGCCCGCGACGGTCGAGCGCGCGTCCTGCCGCCACCCGCACCCAGCCTTCGCTGACGCAATACTCCTCGACATTGGTGCGATCGACGCCGTTGAAGCGCACGCCGATGCCGCGTGCCAGCAGGGCTTCGTCGTAATACGGGCTGCGGGGGTCGTTGGACAGGCGGTCGGGCAGGGTGTCGGTCATGGCAGGCATGCAAGGCGCTGGAGCAGGTCGCATTGTAGCCGTGGAGGCGTGGAAGGCCCTGGCGAGAGCGCCATCAGTGCTGCGCATGCCTGATCGCTTGCTGGTACGCGAATGCCCCGATGGGCGGGCGCTAAGGTGCTTCGCCGCGTCCCTGGGCTTTGGCCTGCGCGATCACCGACTTGAGCAGTGCGCGGTCGCGGTGTCGCGAGATGGGCATGGCGCCCAGCGCCAGCGCGATGCTGCGCAGGTCGGCATGGACGTCGTAATGGGCGCCGCTGCGCTTGTCCTGGAAGGCGCGTCGCGGGATGCCCAGACGGGCGGCGAACGCGTGCAGCTCGTCCAGCGTGTCGGCCATCAGATGGGCCCAGCGCTGGCCCCGCCAGAGCGTCACCGCATCGTCCACGTAAACCGTCAAGGCTTAGCGGTCGGCGATGCGGGTGGAGGCGCCAAGTTCCGTGACGAGCCAGCGGTCGAGCATCGCCTTCTCGTACCGCAGCGGATCGCTGCCGAAGCTGGAACTGCCCATCAGGTAACCCGGGTCCATCAGCTTGCGGTCGCCTTCGTCGATGACGCGTCCGTCCGCGCCGATGCGCTGGAAGTGCAGCTCCATCCGCGGCGGGTAGTGATCACGCAGGATGCGCACGTCATTCATCGCCAGGCCGTGCCAGGGCTCGTAGGAGCCGGCGCGGCGGATGTCGGTGATCTCCACCTCGAGTCGTTCGCCGGCGGGCAGCCGTTTCAGCGCGCGCTGCCGCAGGTATTCGGCCAGTTGCACCACCCAGTCGCCGCGCTCGGCTTCATGGCGATTGGTGCTGTAGCGGATGTCGCTGAACTGCGCAGGATCGGTCCAGCGCACGTCGACCGTGCCGTCCACCGGCAGGCTGCGTGGCGCCTCCGGATCGGTGACGCGTCGCTGCGCAGCAGCGGCGTCGGGCGCGAGGGCCGCCATCAGCAGGCAGGGAAGCAGAATTTTCGCCAGCATGTCGCGTCCTCCTGACAGGGAACCTGCGTGGGATTGTGCGCTCCCGGGATGGGCGTTTGCAGGCCGGTCCGGCGAACGGTTCACGTCTGGTTTCGGATGAGCGCCGCTGCCGGGACGCGCGGACCGGCAACGCCGCCTCCCTGCCGGATCGCCGGTCAGTCCAGCAACGGCTCCAGCACCGGCCACACGTGGTCACGGATGCGCGGCTGGGCGGCTGCGACCGGGTGCATGTTGTCGCCCTGGAAGTTGCCGCGGTCGGAAGCGATCGGCTGCAGCAGGAAGGGCAGCAGCGTTGTGCCGAAGCGCTGCGCCAGCTCCCGGTATCCGCGTTCGAATTCCATGGTGTAAGCGGGCCCGTAGTTGGGAGGAATGCGCATGCCCACCAGCAGCACCTTCGCCCCGATGCCCTGGGCGGCGCCGATCATGCGCGCAAGATTGCGCCGGGTCTCGCGCAACGGCAGGCCGCGCAGCGCATCGTTGGCCCCCAACTCGATCACCACCACCGACGGGCGATGGCGCACCACCGCATCGACGATCCGCGCCGCGCCGCCGGCGGTGGTTTCGCCGCTGATGCTTGCATTGACCACGCGCCAGCCCGGGCGTTGCTTTGCGATCCGTTCCGCGGTCAGCGCCACCCAACCCTGCGCCGCCGACAGGCCGTACGCGGCCGAGAGCGAATCGCCCATCACCAGCACCGTGCGCGGATCAGTGGCGACGAACGATGCCGGCCGGGCAGCGGGCTGGGCCTGCAGCGCGCACGTCAGCAGCAGCGCAACCCAACCGATGGCCCATTGAAGGCGACGGGCGGTCGCCGCATATCGTGTTTTCATGCGTCACTCCACCACCGGCGGATACGGCGTTGTGCCGCTCCGCCAGCAGACAGGTCCAGAACTAGGATGCCAGCTTCCATGACCGAAACGACAGCGTTGCAGGCCGACCGACTGGGCAAGCGTGTGCCGATGCCTGCAGGCGAACTCGTGATCCTCGATGGCATGTCGTTCCGCATCGACCAGGGCGACAGCATCGCCATCGTCGGTCCGTCGGGTTCGGGCAAGAGCACGTTGCTTTCGCTGCTTGCCGGGTTGGACACGCCCAGCAGCGGTTCGGTGGTGCTGGCGGGCGAGCCGCTTTCGCAGCTCGATGAAGACGGCCGTGCCCGCGTGCGCGGCGAAAAGGTGGGCTTCGTGTTCCAGAGTTTCCAGCTGCTGCCCTCACTGACCGCGCTGGAGAACGTGATGCTGCCGCTGGAACTGCGCGGCGACGGCGATGCCGAACCGCCGGCGCGGAGCATGCTGCAGCAGGTCGGCCTGGGCGAGCGCCTGGGTCATTATCCGCGGCAGTTGTCGGGCGGCGAGCAGCAGCGCGTCGCCCTGGCGCGGGCCTTCGTCACCCGGCCTTCGCTGCTGTTCGCCGACGAACCCACCGGCAATCTCGACACCCGCACCGGGCAAGGGATCATCGAACTGTTGTTCGACATGAACCGCCAGGCGGGCACGACCCTGGTCCTGGTTACCCATGACGAGCACCTGGCCGAGCGCTGCCATCGCACCCTGCGCCTGGACGGCGGCCGTCTGGTGGCGGACACGGCACAGGCCGCATGAGCCGGCGTATCGGCACCTTGGCCCTGGCCTGGCGGCAGCTGCGCCGCGACCTGGCCGCAGGCGACATCCGGATCCTGGCCGCGGCCCTGGTGCTGGCAGTGGTTGCGGTCACGGCCGTGGGCTTCGTCACCGATCGTGCCGAACGCGCGCTCGGGATCGAGGCGAACAAACTGCTGGGAGGCGACGCGGTGCTGCGTGCGGACGCGCCGATCGCCGGTGCGGCGCGCGCGGCCGCGAACGTGCCGGGATTGCGCAGCGCCGAGACGGTTGAACTCGACAGCATGGTGCGCGTCGCAGGCAGTGGGTCGCCGCGCGCGAGCGATGGAGCCTCGCTGCGGCTGGGCGAGCTGCAGGCGCTCGGGGCTGGATATCCACTGCGCGGCAGTTTCACTGTCGAGGTCGACGGCGGTACGCGCGCCGCCGATGCGATCCCGCAGCCCGGCACCGTGTGGATGAGCCGCACCGGCGCCGACACGCTGGGCGCGAAGCCGGGCGATACCGTGCTGCTGGGCGATGCCTCGCTGCGGCTGGTCGCGCTGGTGACGCAGGAACCCGGCGCAGGTTTCGATTACTTCAATGTCGCGCCCAAGGTTTTCCTCAACCTGGCCGACCTCGCCAGCACCGGCCTGGTGCAGGAAGGCAGCCGCGTGCACTACCGGCTGGTCGTCGCCGGACAGGCAGCGGCGGTCGAGCGCTTCGTCGCGACCGCACGCGCCAACCTCGGGCGCGGGCAGCGGCTCGAGACCATCGGCGAAAGCCGGCCTGAGCTGCGTTCGGCGCTCGATCGTGCCGGACGCTTCCTTGGACTCGCGGCGCTGGTATCGGTGATCCTGGCGGCGGTCGCGGTGGCGATGGCGGCGCGCCGCCACAGCGAGCGCCATCTTTCCGGCGTCGCGGTGATGCGCTGCCTTGGCGCCGTGCAAAGCACGTTGGTGGCCCTGCACGTCGGCGAACTGCTGTTGCTCGGCCTGATCGCCTGCACGATTGGCGTTGCCATCGCCTTCGGCCTGCAATGGGCGGTCGGGGCGTGGCTGGCGCAGGAATTGCAGCTCTCGATCCCACCAGCCTCGATCTGGCCGGCGTTGCAGGGATACGGCGTCGGCCTGGTGGTGCTGCTCGCCTTCGGTGCGCCGCCCGTGCTTGCGCTGCGACGCGTGCCCGCGCTACGCGTGTTGCGGCGCGACCTGGACCCGACCGAGCCCAGCGCGTGGGTCGTGGCGATCGCCGGCTTCGCCGGACTGGCCGCCCTGCTGTGGTGGAAGGCCGGTTCGGCGGTGCTGGGCGGCGCGATGCTGCTGGGCATCGCTGCGACGCTGGCCGTGCTGGCGCTGCTGGCATGGGCACTGATCCTGGTCGTGCGGCGTGTGCGCTCGCGCCTGCGCGGCAGCCTGCGCTACGGCCTGGCCAACGTCAGCCGCCGTGCCGGCACCAGCATCGCGCAGGTGTCCGCGTTCGGACTCGGGCTGATGGCATTGCTGCTGTTGACCTTCGTGCGCACAGATCTGCTCGATCGCTGGCAGCTGCAGCTGGCGGAGAACGCGCCCAACCGCTTCATCATCAACGTGCAGCAGGACCAGGTGCAGGCGGTCCGCGCCTTCATCGCGCAACAAGACGTGGGCGAACCCGCCCTGGTTCCGATGGTGCGTGCGCGCCGGGTGGCGCGCAACGGCCGGCCCACTTCGGGTGCGGACTATGACCGGGGCGAGGACAGGGGCGAGGACGCCGATGCCGCGCGCCAGGCGCGCCGGCGCGCCGCGCGCGAGTTCAATCTGTCTTCGGCGCCTACGCTGCGCGATGACAACAAGGTTGTCGCCGGCCGGTTCTGGTCCGGGACGCCGGCGCGCACCGAGTTTTCGGTGGAAGAGCGCTTCGCCGAATCGCTGGGCTGGAAGCTCGGGGACCGCATCGGCTTCGATGTCGCCGGGCAGACACTGAGCGGCACGATCACCAGTCTGCGCAGCGTGGAATGGGAGAGCTTCCGCCCGAACTTCTTCGTCCTGGCCTCGCCCGGCGCGCTGGCCGGTTATCCGGCCAGCTACATCACCGCGGTCAGCGTGCCGGACACCAGGCCACGCTTCACCGCCGAGCTGGTGCAGCGTTTTCCGAACCTGTCGGTGATCGACGTGGACGCGGTGCTCAAGCAGGTGCGCGCCACCGGAGACCAGGTCTCGAAGGTGGTGCAGGTGGTGTTTTGGTTCTCGTTCGCCGCGGGGGTGCTGGTGCTGCTGGCCGCGGTGAGCGCCAGCCAGGACGAACGCCTGCTCGAGGCCGGCGTGATGCGCGTGCTCGGTGGTAGCCGCCGGCAGCTGCGCCTGGCCCAGGCCTCGGAGTTCGCGGCGATCGGCCTGCTGTCGGGCCTGGTCGCCGCGGTCGCCGCCTCGGTGCTGTCGGGTGTGGTCGCCATTCGCGTGTTCGACCTGCCGTGGGAGCCGAACTGGCAGCTGGCGTTGGCCGGCGGCGGGCTGGGCATGCTCGCGGCGCTGGTTGCCGGGCTCTGGGTCACCCGGCGCGTGCTGGACACGCCGCCGGCGGTGACCCTGCGGACGCTGGATTGAATGGCCTGATGCGATCGGAACGTCATGGTTCTTTTGCGGCACTGGGCAGACAGGACCGAAGTGCCATCCGCCCGCCAGGTTGTGCGTTTCAGGCCGCCAGCTTCCGCGCCAGCAGGAAGTAGGCCAGGTTGCCCAGGCCGGTCGCGATCAGCAGGATCGCCAAGGTCGCCGGGGTGATGTGGTCCAGACCCTGGGCCGAGATCGCGGTGAAGCCGATGCCCAGCGCCACCAGCACCACGCCCCAGCGCAGCGAGCCGTGGCGGCGGCGGGCTTCCTCGCTCTCGACGATCGAACGGACCAGCTCCTGGGAGCCGTTGGATTCGACCATCTGGCGGCGGACGCGGGCGTCGACCACCGCCTTGATGGCGTAGGTAATGCAGACGAACAGCACGATGGGGATCAGGAATTCGAGGTTCATGGCGGTGGCCGTGGTTGGGGTTCGGTGACAGAGATACGGCGGGTTCGTCGGCGGTTGCAGGGCCTCCGTCGCATCGGGCTTGCAACCGGGCGCCCCACAGGCGTATCCCTGCCGCTGTGAGTGCAGCCACCACCATCGAGGAAGACCGCGCCCTGGTCGCGGCCGTGCTGGGCAACGCCCCGGGCGCGTTCGAACGCCTCGTGCGCCAGTATCAGGGTCTGTGCTGGCATATCGTCCAGCGCATGGTCCGCAACCCGGAGGATGCCCGCGACCTGTGCCAGGAAACCTTCCTGCGCGTGCACCAGTGCCTGCACCAGTACCGCGGCGAACGGGCATTGAGCGGCTGGATCGGGCAGGTGGCCTATTCGATGGCGAAGCGGCACCTGGAACGCAAGCGGGTGCCGATCGCCGAATCGCCCGCCGATGGGCCGTCGCTGGCCGAGAGCGTGGCCGACGATTTCGATCTGGAGACCAGCGTCGCCGGCGCCGAGATCGACCAGCACCTGCATGCCGCGATCGAAACCCTGCCGCCGCTGCAGCGCACGCTGCTCACGCTGTACCACCTGGAAGAACTGCCGATCGGCGAGATTTCACGCATCACCGAACTGCCCGAGAACACCATCAAGAGCCACCTGTTCCGCAGCCGCAAGCTGTTGCGCGATCTGCTCGCGCCGCGGATGGGTCTGGCCGAAGTAGGAGCCGCCGCATGAACGCCAAGCATCCCCGACCGGGCACCGACGCCTTCGAACGCGAATGGCAGCTGCAGGAACGTGCGCTGCGCGATGAACGGAGCGAGCTTGCGGGCGATCCGGACGTCGCCGCATACCGCCGGGTGGCGCGCGCCCTTCGCCAACCGCAGCCCGACCGCCTTCCCAGCAATTTCGCCTACACCGTGGCCGCGCTGGCCGAACGCGGCCTGCGCGCCGCCCGGCTCGACACGCGCCTGGAGCAGGCCCTGGTGCGCGCGCTGATCGCGGTGATGGCACTGGGCGCGCTGGTGGTCGTGGTGTTGTTCGGGCGCGACTGGCTGGCCGCACTCGATGCCTTCGGCACGGGCGCAAGCGGCTGGGTCGCCACGGCGGTCGCCTGCGTCGCGCTCACCTGGGCTATGGACGGCCTGCGTCGCTGGCGCTTTTCCAAGCAGCCATAGCCGCATCTGGCGACCCGATGCGGGTTGCGACTTGCGGGGGACCCTCGCTGCCGTGAGGTCGCGGGCTTCGGGCAGCGGCGTCCCGGTCGGCCGCGCCTATCAGAACGCGTGGTCGAACCCGACCTCGCCCTGCACGCCGACCTGGTAGGCCGACACCCGCCGCTCGAAAAAGTTGGTCAGTTCCTGCACATCCTGCAGATCCATGAACGGGAACGGGTTGCGCGAGCCGAAATGCTTCGGCATACCCAGCTGCGCCATCCGCTGATCGGCGCAGTACTGCAGGTATTCGCGCATGTCCTTGAGCGACAGGCCCGCCACGCCGCCGGACAGGGTGTCCTCGGCGAAGGCATACTCGCATTCGACCGCCTCGCCCATCATCTGCACCACCCGTGTGCGCAGCTCGTCGTCGAACAGGTCCGGCTCCTCCTCGCGCACGGTGCGGATCACCTCGAAGGCGAAGGCCATATGCGCGCTTTCGTCGCGGAACACCCAATTGGTGCCCGAGGCCAGGCCGTGGAGCAGCCCTCGCGAGCGCAGGTAGTAGACGTAGGCGAAGGCGCCGAAGAAGAACAGGCCTTCGATGCAGCAGGCGAAGCAGATCAGGTTGAGCAGGAACTGCTGCCGCTGCTCACGGGTTTCGATCCGCTGCAGGCCCTGCAGCGAATCGATCCACTTGAAGCAGAACCCGGCCTTCCTGCGGATGGAAGGAATGTTGTCGACCGCGGCGAAGGCCCTGGCGCGTTCGTTCGGGTCGGGCAGGTAGGTATCGAGCAAGGTCAGGTAGAACTGCACGTGCAGCGCTTCCTCGTACAGCTGCCGCGACAGGTACATGCGCGCCTCGGGCGCATTGATGTGCTGGTACAGGTTGAGCACCAGATTGTTGGCCACGATCGAGTCGCCGGTGGCGAAAAACGCCACCAGCCGTTCGACCAGATGGCGCTCGGCCGGCCCGAACTTGTGCTTGAGGTCGTTGGTATCCAGCGAGAAATCCACTTCCTCCACCGTCCAGGTGTTGCGGATGGCGTTGCGGTACATCTCGTAGAACTGCGGATAGCGCATCGGGCGCAGGGTGAGTTCGAAGCCGGGATCGAGCAGGGACTGATGGTGCGTGGACATTGTCGTCTCGCTTTGTGATGTCCCTTCTCCCTTCGGGAGAAGGTGCCCGAAGGGCGGATGAGGGTTCGGCAGAGCGATGAAGCTTCCGGCCGCCTGTTCGTCGAAGGGTTCGAGGTGTGGCAGTGCATTTCGCTCCGCCGAACCCGCACCCCCAACCCCTCTCCCGAGAGGAGCGGGGCTCTTTCTTCGCTACTGGCAGGCCTCGCAGGACTCGGGGTTTTCCAGCGAACATGCAACGGCGTCAGTGAGGGAAAGTTCCACCTTTGGCTGCGGGCCGTCCGCCACCGTGGCCTTGGCGATCCTGGTCGCCGGGCGCGAGCGCAGGTAATAGGTGGTCTTGATTCCCTGCTTCCACGCGTACATGTACATCGACGACAGCGCGCCGATGCTCGGATTTTCCATGAACAGGTTGAGCGAGGCCGACTGGTCGATGTACGCACCGCGGCCGGCGGCCATGTCGATCAGCGCGCGCATCGGGATTTCCCAAGTGGTGCGGTACACCTCGCGCAGTGCCTGCGGGATTCGCGTGATGGCCTGGATCGAGCCTTCGGCGTGCTTGATGGCATCGCGCATCTCCGCGGTCCACAGTCCGAGCTGCTTGAGTTCGGCCACCAGGTAGCGGTTGACCTGCAGGAAGTCGCCCGACAGCGTCTCGCGCTTGAACAGGTTGCTGGTCTGCGGCTCGACGCATTCGTAGCAACCGGCGATCGAGGCGATGGTCGCGGTGGGTGCGATGGCGACCAGCAGCGAGTTGCGCAGGCCGTGTTCCTGGATGCGCGCGCGCAGGCCGTCCCAGCGGGTGGCGTTCTCCGGCACCACGCCCCAGGCGTCGAACTGCAGCTCGCCGGTCGCGGCGCGGGTCTCGGCGAAGCCCGGATGCCTGCCGCGTTCGATCGCCAACTCGTTGGATGCATCCAGCGCATGGAAGTAGATCTCTTCGGCGATGCGTGCGGACAGCCTGCGTGCGGCCTCGCTATCGAAGGGCAGGCGCAGCCTGAAGAACACGTCCTGCAGGCCCATCACGCCCAGTCCGACCGGACGCCAGCGCAGGTTGCCGCGGCGCGCCGACTCGATCGGATAGAAGTTCAGGTCGATCACGCGGTCGAGCTGGCGGATCGCTAGTTGCACGGTCTCGCCCAGCTTGTCGAAATCGAACACGCTCGTCCCAGCGGGGCCGTCCGCGTCGAAATGCCGCGAGAGGTTGATCGATCCCAGGTTGCAGACCGCGGTTTCCTCTGCCGAGGTGACTTCCAGGATCTCGGTGCACAGGTTCGACAGATGGATCACGTTGCCGGGTTTGGCGGTCTGATTACTGGCGCGGTTGCACTTGTCCTTGAAGGTCATCCAGCCGTTGCCGGTCTGGGCCAGGGTGCGCATCATCCGTGCGTAGAGTTCGCGCGCCCTGATCGATTTGACCGCCTTGCCCTGCGTTTCGGCCTGCTCGTAGGCGCGTTCGAAATCCGCTCCGAACAGATCGACCAACTCCGGCACCACGCGCGGATCGAACAGCGACCATTCCGCGTCGGCTTCCACGCGCCGCATGAACAGGTCCGGCACCCAGTTTGCGAGGTTGAGGTTGTGGGTGCGCCGCGCCTCGTCGCCGGTGTTGTCGCGCAGTTCCAGGAATTCCTCCACGTCGGCGTGCCAGGGCTCCAGGTAGACGCAGGCCGCGCCCTTGCGCTTGCCGCCCTGGTTGACCGCCGCGACCGAGGAGTCGAGCGTCTTCAGCCACGGCACGATGCCGTTGGAGTGGCCGTTGGTGGACCTGATCAGCGAGCCACGCGAACGCACGCGGGTGTAGCTGACGCCGATGCCGCCGCTGAACTTGGACAGTTGCGCGATGTCGCCGTACTTCTGGTAGATCGATTCCAGCGAATCCTGCGGCGAATCGAGCAGAAAGCAGCTGGACAGCTGCTCGTGCGTGGTCCCGCTGTTGAACAGCGTGGGCGAGCTGGGCAGGTAGTCCAGGTTGCCCATGCGCTGGTATAGCGCCAGCGCCTCGGGTACGTCTTCGCTCAGCGCGCAGGCGATGCGCAGGAAGAACTGCTGCGGGGTCTCGACCACCTTGCGCGTATGCGGATGGCGCAACAGGTAGCGGTCGTACAGGGTGCGCAGGCCGAAGTAGTCGAAGTGCCGGTCCAGCGATACGTCGATCGCATCGTTGAGCTTGCGCGCGTTGGCCTGGACGAAGCCGAGCAGGCGGTCGTTGATCAGACCTACTTCGTGGCCGCGCGCGATCGACTGCGAGAAGGCGTGGATTTCCTGGCCTGAGACTTCCTTGGCGATCACTGCGGCGAGCAGGCGCGCGGCCAGGCGGCCATATTCGGGTTCCTCGCCGGTCAACAGCGCCGCGGTGCGGATCGACAGTTCATCCAGTTCGCGCGTGGTGGCGCCGTCGTACAGGCCGGAAATCGTGCGCGTGGCCACGCGCATCGGCTCGACCGCGTGCAGGCCGTCGGCAGCGCGGGTGACCGCGCGCACGATCTTGTTGAGGTCCACGGCCTCGCTGGCGCCGTTGCGCTTGGTCACGCGCATCGTGGTGGCGGTGGGCGGAGGGGTGAGCAGAAATTCGGAATCAACCACGGCATCGGCCACGGCTGCGTTGGTCTGGGGCATGCCGGTATGAGGCATCGGGTCGTCTCCATGCGGGATGCACGGGTCCGGACCTGTCCCTCGCAGGCGCGGATGGCATCGGAAACGACAAGGTCGGACAGCGGCGTCGCAACAACCGGGACTGCGCAGGGGGGCTGCGGCCGGCGTGCTCCACCAGCCATCTCCCCCCGGAGATTCCGCGGCCGGCACCGCGCGGCGTGCATCGCGCGGCTGTCGGCAGGTCTTCGGACTCATGGGCGCGGAAGCCTCGGGCTTCCTCCTAGTCCGCCGCTTCCCGGGGCGTGTTGCCCCAGTGCTCATGGCGGGTTCGTTCCCAGTTACCGCTGCGGGGCAGTGCCGGAATGGCCAACGTCGCTGACGACGGCGTCACCGGCTTCCCTTTTCATCCGGCGACTTGCAGGCCACCGAAACCGACGAACCCAAGATAATGGGGTTGTATGGTTCCGTCAACACAAGATCGTGGATCTGGGTTGCAGAGTGGTCAGCCGCTGACAACACCATGCCGGGCGGGTCGATTCCATCGCTCGTTGCGCGCCGAAAAAAGCCGCCCGTCTCCGGGCGGCCCAAGCCATGCGTGGTCGATGCAATCAACCCTTGATGCACACCACCTGTCGCAAGGTATGCACCACGTCCACCAGGTCGCGCTGCGCCGCCATCACCGCGTCGATGTCCTTGTAGGCGGCCGGCGATTCGTCGATCACGCCCGCGTCCTTGCGGCATTCGACATGGGCGGTGGCCTCGCGGTGCTGCTTCAGCGTGATCTGCGCGCGCGCGGCGGTTCGGCTCATCACGCGGCCGGCGCCGTGGCTGCAGCTGTGGAAGCTGTCCGCGTTGCCCTTGCCGCGCACGATGTAACTGCGTGCGCCCATGCTGCCCGGGATGATCCCGAGTTCGCCCTCGCGCGCGCTGACCGCGCCCTTGCGGGTCACCAGCAGCGACTGCCCGAAGTGGTTCTCGCGCTGGACGTAGTTGTGATGGCAGTTGACCGCCTCCCTGTCGAGCTGGAACTTCGGCAGGCGATGGCGCATCTCGTGCAGCACCCGCGCCATCATCGCCTCGCGGTTGGCCCGCGCGTAGTCCTGCGCCCACGACACCGCAGCGACGTAGTCGTCGAACAGCGGCTCGCCTTCGAGGAAGAACGCGAGGTCCTTGTCCGGCAGATGGAAGCCGAGCACGCGCTTCTCCAGCTGGCGACGCGCCAGCTCGATGAAGTAGGTGCCGACCAGGTTGCCGGTGCCGCGCGAGCCCGAGTGCAGCATCACCCACACTCGATCGGCCTCGTCGAGACAGATCTCAATGAAGTGGTTGCCGCCGCCGAGCGTGCCGATTTGCCTGTCGACCTTGTCCGGGCGGATCTTCGGGTGCTTGTCGCGGATCGCCGCGAGTCGCACCATCAGGTCCGACTGCGCCAGCTTCGTTTCGACGCTGTCGGGAATCCGGCGGTGGTCGCCGCCCGGGCCGTTGCCGACCGGGATGCTGCGCTCGATGGAGCTACGCAGCAGCGCCAGGTCGTCGGGCAGGTCGTTCGCCGTAAGCGTGGTCCGCACCGCGGCCATGCCGCAGCCGATGTCGACGCCGACCGCGGCCGGGATGATCGCACCTCTGGTCGGCACGACCGAACCGACCGTGGCACCGATGCCCAGGTGCACGTCCGGCATCACCGCGACCCACGGACCGACGAACGGCAGCGTGGCGATGTTGCGCAGCTGCTGCCGCGCCTTGTCCTCTACCGGCACGCCGTGCACCCAGCCCTTTATCGGCGTGGTCGCGTGCTCCGAATGGAGAAACTCGTAGGTCTGTTGCGTACTCATGTGGAATCCCTTCTTAGGATAAGACTCCGCGCGGCGAATCCGTTCGCCACGCGAAGATTACTGCTTCAAGCTGACCAGCTGCTTCATGACGCCGTCCAGGCCGCCGAACACGGTCAACTTGTCGATCTTCTCGGTGACCTTCTCCAGAGCCTCCAGCTCCTTCAAACGCATGAGCACCGGGCTCTCCTCGATCAGCTTCGCCGTGTTCAGCAACGAACGCGTGGCGTTCGCCTCTTCGCGACGACGGATCACGTTGGCCTGGGCCGCCTTCTCCGCCTGCACGACGCTGTTGAGGATGTCCTTCATCTCACCCGGCAGGATCACGTCCTTGACGCCGACGCCGAGCACGTCGACACCGAGGTCGTTCACGCGGCCGCGCACGTAGCCGAAGATGTCGGCGTCGAGCGAAGCCTTGTCGCCGAGCAGCTCGTCCAGCGTCTTGGCGGAAATCGCCTTACGCAGGCCGTACTGCAGCTCGCGGTACACGTAGTCGCCGTACTTGGCGACCTTGGTGCGCGCGGCCACCGGATCGGCGACCCGGATGCTCGCTGCGAGGTTCACGCGCAGGCTGACCTTGTCGCGGGTCAACAGCTCCTGGCCCGAGACTTCCATCGACTGCACGCGCAGCTCGACCAGCTCCACGCCGACGTTCTTCTGGAAGTTCCAGAAGGCATAGGCGCCCGGTGCCAGAGTGCGCACCAGCTTTCCGTCGATGAACAGCAGGCCCGCATTCTCCTCGGGCACGACCAGCGACACGGTGATGCGCTCGAGCACGCCGAGCTGACGCAGACGCTTGACCACGGCGGCCTCGACCTCGAGACCGTTCGCGAGCGACGCGGTCTGCACGTCGACGGCCACCGGGCCCTTCCAGTACAGCTTGCGCGACCCCGGAGCGAGCACGTCCTCGAGCTTGCCGTTCTTCAGCACCAGACCGACTTCATCCATGCCGAGGTTGGCCAGCACGAAGCTCTCGCCGAGCCTCTCGCCCAGTGCGGCGATCAGCGCATCGGCATCGCTGCCGGCGTATTCCGCCTTGGCAATGCCGTGCATTGTCACCTCGACCCGCTTGAACGGGTCGAACCAGCGGTACACGCCCGGCGCGAGCACGCCTGCGAATTGACGGTTGCGATACACCAGGCCGCGCTCGCCGTCACCGATCACGACCCTCTTGGTCCAGAACATTGGAAGTTCTCCTTGGTTGGCTCTGGTGGTCCGATCCGCTTGGTAATGCGCGCGATGGATCGGGTCTCGCGGTGCACGCTCCAAAGTCGAAGCGGGCAAAGGAATGGGTGGAAGCGCCCCTGACGTGGATACCGCGGAGCCGGCGTGCTGTCCGCAGGGCGGCGATCGCGTTCGACGCATCCGCGGCATTGCTGCTGCCGCTTTCGCGTGTCCTGCGACCGCCGGCTTGCCTCGAGGGCGCGGGCCCGGCGATATCACCGCTGCGGCGTTCCGTTGCGCACCACACCGAAGCGCGACGCCTGGCGAAACGCCGCACGGGGCGTTTCCTGGTGTGGGCTTGCGCCCGGTTAACGACGTGACAGGTCGTTGTTGGAGCGGGAGTCGAACCCGCGACAGTCGGTTTATGAGACCGATGCTCTAACCCTCTGAGCTATCCAGTGGTGGACGAGCCGGATTCGAACCGGCGGCCAACGGCTCGCGCCGCTGCTCAACCTCTGAGCTTTCGTCCGCTCGAAACATCTCTCCCGGCTTCGGGCATACGCCACGGCAGCGCCGCGCGCACCGGCCGGGCGTGCGAGCCCGAGCCGCTGGAAGCCATTCGAACGATGCTTCGTATTGACGCCAAACCGGCGTCAATTCCGTCGCCGACGCGAACCCGCCCGCCGCCCGTGCCCGGCATCGGGGCACAGCGCCTCATGCTGCATGCAGCAGCAGCGCCTCACAGCGGAAATCCCTTCCTGCGGGCAGTCGATGCCCGGATGCCTGGGATGCGGATCGTGTCGGCAGATTTCTTGAACCAACTCCATTCGCGAACGCGCAAAAAAAGCCCCCGGACAGGATCCGAGGGCGTTCGCGTGTCCTCGGAAGATCGGGTGCCGATCTTCCGTAGGCGAAAGATCAGCTGATGGTGGGCCGCAGTTCCTTGCGATCGCCGACGGTCGGGCGATACGCGGGCACGCGCGCTGCCAGGCCGCGGCGTGCGCGCCGCAGATCGAGCAGGTTTGCGATGTGGAAGGAATGCGTCATGGCTCTAGGTGTGTGTTGTACACGTCGTCGCAAGGACGAAGGGCGCGCACGATACGCTCGCGCAAATCGTTATGCAACCTGTTCCTGCGAAGAATGCCTCGATGCCGACGAACGGTCGCGATCACGAGATGCACGCGTCGTCGGTCGGAATGCGGGCGAGATCGGGAGGAAGCGCGCGCAGTCCGCAACGGGCGAGGCGCACGAACAGTCTTGGGCGCGACGGATGCGGGCTTCAGCGCAGCTTGGGCAATGCCTGCTTGCAGGCGAAGTAGTCCTCCCATGGATCCTGCTTCAACGTCTTCGCGCGCCTGAGCGCTTTGTGCAGGCCGAAGGCGGGTGGTGCGCCGACACGCCCGAGCTCCTCCCAGCGGATCGGCACGGCGACCGGGGCGCCGGCGCGCGCGCGCAGCGACCAGCCGCACACGCTGGTGGCCCCGCGGCCGTTGCGCAGCCAGTCGATGAAGATCCGGTCGTTGCGCTTGGCCTTGCTCATGGTGGCGACGTAGTGCAGCGGCTTGTGCGTGGCCATGGCCTCGGCGAACGCGCCGGTGAAATCCTTGACCGCATCCCACGTCGGGCCGCGCCGGATCGGCACGACCACGTGCAAACCCTTGCCGCCGGTCAGCCGCACGAAGCTTTGCAGTCCTGCGTCTTCCAATCGCGCGCGTACATCGCGCGCCGCCGCAACGACTTGCTTCCATTCGATTCCGGGCCCGGGGTCCAGGTCGAACACCATCGTGTCCGGCTGCTCGGGTTTGTCCACGTGCGCGCCCCAGGGATGGAACTCCAGCACGTTCATCTGCACCAGTTCGAGCAGGCCGTCGGCATCATCGATATACAGGTAATCGTCGGCGCCGCTCTTCTCCTTGAGCCTGATCGCGTGCACATGCGGCCCCAGCGTGTCTGCATGGTGTTTCTGGAAAAAGCAGGTACCCGTGGCGCCATCGGGGCAACGTACGATCGACAGCGGCCGGTTCGCGAGATCCGGAAGGATGCGCCCGGCGATCGCGGTGTAATAGTCGGCTACTTCGCCCTTGGTGATGCCGGCATCGGGGAACACGACCCGGTCGCGACTGCTGATCTGGACCTGTGGCGAAGCTCCGGCACGGCGCGCAGCGGGTTTCGACGCCGGTTTCGCGGCTTTCGCGGCCTTCGCGGCCTTCACAGGAGCGGCAGCTTGCCTGGATCGGGCGACGGCCGCTTTTTTCGTTGCTTTCTTCGTGGGCTTGCTTGCCTTCGCAGTCGCCATCAGGTCCTCCACGGTCTTGTCGATGCGGATGCGCTGGAAGCTGGCCTGGCGTAGCAGGCCGTCCTTGCCCCAGCCGCGATAGGCGACTTCGACGACCAGCTGCGGTCGCACCCAGTGGATATTGCCGCGGTCGCGCTTGTCGTGCGGCAGGTGATCGGGAAGCTCCACCGTCGCGGTCTTGCGCCGCAGCGGCTGCAGCTTCGCGTGCAACGCGCGCAGGGTCTCGTCGTTGTAGCCGGTGCCGACCCGGCCGACATAGCGCAGCCCGTCCTGATCCGGCACCGCCATCAGCAACGCACCGAAGGCGGTGCGCGCACCGCGCGGCGCGGTATAGCCCACCACCACGAACTCGTCGCCCTGTGCGTGCTTGACCTTCACCCACTGCGCATTGCGCGTTTGCGAATACGGCGCATCGAGGCGCTTGGCGATGATGCCTTCCAGCCCCTGGGTGGCGCTGGCCGCGAACACCTCTTCGCCGTGACCCAGCACGTGGCTGCTATAGGCCAGCGCTTCGCCGCCCGCCTGTTCGAGCAGCGATTCGAGCAGCGCCTTGCGGTCCACGAGCGCTGCGTGCGACAGGTCCACGCCGGCAATGCCCGGCATGTCGAACAGCATGTAGCGCAGCGAGGCGTTGGACCGGCCCTGCAGCGTGCGCTGCAGCAGGGCGAAGTCGCTCACGCCTTCCGGGCCCAGTGCCACCAGTTCGCCATCCAGGCGTGCATCCGAGACCGGCAGCGCCTCGATGGCTTCGACGATCTCGGGGAAATCCGGCGTCCAGTCTAGGTCGTTGCGCGAGCGCAGCTTGACCTTGCCGTCGACCAGATCGGCGAGCATGCGGTAACCGTCCCACTTGACTTCGTGCAGCCAGTCGTCGCCGCGGGGCGCGTGTTCGCGCAGCGTGGCCAGTTCGGGCTTGAAGCCGGGGGGGAAGGGACGCGGCTTGGCGCCCTCCAGCGCGAGCGCGCGTTTTTTCCAGGTCGCGTCGCTGCGGCGGGGCTTGCGGCGCGCATTCTTCGGCGGGGCCTTGGTGGTCGCACGGCTGCTTGTGGCGTGCGGCTTTGCAGCCGTCTTCGGCACCACCAGCTCGCCTTCGATGGAGTCCCATACCCGCCGGGTCGCGGCCGAGGATTCCGGACCCGGCTCGACCTCCACCAGATCGTCGGCCTCCACATCCGCCGCGTATTCGTCGTTGCGCTTGATCAGCAGCCACTGCGGCTTGCCATCGCCGCGTCCGCCGCGCATGCCGGTGCGCACCAGCTTCCACTGACCGCGCAGCTTGGACCCATGCAGGCTGAAGTCGAGCTTGCCCGCGGCGATGCCTTCCAGCGGATCGCCTTCGCAGGCCCACACGCCCTGATCGAACACGAGTACGTGTCCGGCGCCGTAGTTGCCTTCCGGGATCTCGCCTTCGAAGCCGGCGTAGGACAGGGGATGGTCCTCGACCTGCACCGCGAGCCGCTTCTCTCCCGCGCGCAGCGACGGTCCTTTCGGCACCGCCCAGCTCTTGAGCGCACCGTCGGCCTCGAGCCGGAAGTCGTAGTGCCGCGCACGGGCATTGTGCAGCTGCACCACGAAGATCGGGCGGTGCCTGCCGCGGCCGCCTGCGCGCCCGGCATCGTCTGCCGGCTCGGGCGTGTCGGCGAAGCGCCGCTTGCGTGCGTAGTCGCGCAGGCTCACAGCCCGGCCTCAGGCCGACTTGCGCTTCGAGGCCTTCTTGGCCGGCGCCTTCTTGGCGGCCTTTTTCGCCGCCTTCTTGCCTGGCGCCTTCTTGGTCGCCGTCGCTGGCGTGCGCTTCTTCGCGTCGATGCTCTTCTGCAGCAGGGACATGAAGTCGACCACATTGGTGGTGGCATCCGCGTGCAGCGATTCCTCCTCCTCGGGCTTGCGCACGGTGCCGCCCTTGGCCTTGACCCGTTTCTCGATCACCTTCTGCAGCCTGCTCCTGAATTCGTCCTTGAAGTCGCCCGGAGACCATTCGCTTTCCATCGAGCCGATCAGGGCTTCGGCCATCTGCAGCTCCTTGGCCGTCACCCGGTAGTCGCCGGTCGCGCCCGAAGGAATGTTGTAGACGTCCACGTCCACCAGCTCCTGCGGATAGCGCATCATCATCAGCATCAGCGCGTCACCCTGCGGCAATACCGCGCATAGATGCTCGCGGGTGCGGATGACCACGCGCGCGATGCCGATCTTGCCGGTCTTCTTCAGGGTTTCGCGGAGCAGGACGTAGCCCTTTTCGGCCTTCTTGGCCGGAACCAGTACGTAGGGCTTCTCGAAGTACTGCGGGCCGATCGCGGTCGCGTCGACGAAGGCTTCGACCTCGACCGCATCATGGCTCTCGGGCGCCGCGGACTTGATGTCCTCCTGCTCCAGGACCACATAGCTGCCCTTGTCGTATTCATAGGCCTTGACGATTTCCTTCCACGGCACCTCTTCGCCGGTCTCGGCATTGACGCGCTCGTAACGGATCGGCGATTTGTCGCGCGCATCGAGCATGCGGAAGCTCAGGTCGGTGCGCTTTTCGCCGGACATCAGCTGTACCGGGATGTTGAGCAGGCCGAAGGACAGGGTGCCGGACCAGATCGGACGGGCCATGGCGTTCTCCACGCGGATGCGAATCCAGAATTGCAGCGCAGCGCCCGTGACAAGGACGTTAGCTGCGCATGTGGGCGGAGCGGCGGCGGCAATGCAACCCGTTCACCCCATGCGTGCTGTCATGCGATGTTCCCAGCGCTCGCGGAGGCAACATGGTCAAGCCACAGGACAGCGGCCAGCCCAGGCACGGCAGCGTCGGCGACCCGCAGGCCGGGCCGGACAAGGGCAGGCATCCGGGGACCCGCAAGAAGAGCGAGCCCGAACCAAGCCGTGCACCGGCCGAAGGAACCGATCCGTCCCTGACCCACGGCGAAACACGCGAGCGGCGACCGCGGCCATGAAACGGCGCACGGCGGCCGTTGGAATGCATTCACGCCTGCATGCGGGCGGGATGCCGGTGCGGGCTGCGCCGCTGACCGCCCTGCTGGCCGTCGCCACCGTGTCGTGTTCCTGCACGGAAAGCGCCCGGCTGGCGGCGCGCGAAGATACCGGGCCCAATCCGGTACTCGCGGCGCCGGAGCAGCGAATCATCCCGACCGTATCCATCGCGCCTGCGAAAGGATGGGCGCCCGATGCGACACCCACACCCGTCGCCGGCCGACGGGTCACGGCGTTCGCGCGCGACCTGTCTCACCCGCGCTGGCTCTACGTGCTGCCCAACGGCGACGTGCTGGTGGCCGAAACCAATGCGCCCGCCGGCAAGAGCGGAATCGGGGGACTGAAGGGCAAGATCATGGCCGCGGCGATGAAGAAGGCCGGTGCCGCCGCGCCCAGCGCGGAGCGCATCACCCTGTTGCGCGATCGCGACGGCGACGGAGTCGCCGAAACGCGCAGCACCTTGCTCGGCGGTCTGCATTCGCCGTTCGGCATGGCCCTGGTCGGCAACACGCTCTACGTGGCCAACGCCGACGCATTGATGCGAATGCCCTACACGACAGGCGCGACCCGGATCGATGGCGCCCTTGAGAAAGTGGTCGACCTTCCCGGCAAGGGCGCGGAGCTCAACCATCACTGGACCAAGAGCCTGCTGGCCAGCCGCGATGGGACCCGGCTCTACGTGGGCGTGGGTTCCAACAGCAACATCGGCGAGAACGGCATGGCGGCGGAAACCGACCGCGCGGCGATCCTCGAAGTCGACCCCCAGGCGCGCAGCTACCGTGTGTTCGCCTCGGGCCTGCGCAATCCCGTAGGGCTGGCATGGGAACCGCACACCGGCGCGCTGTGGGCGGTGGTCAACGAGCGCGACGAACTCGGCAGCGACCTGGTGCCGGATTATCTGACCTCGGTGCGCGAAGGCGCGTTCTACGGCTGGCCTTACGGCTATTACGGCCCGCATGTGGATACGCGCGTGTCGCCGCCGCGACCGGATCTGATGGGGAAGGCGGTGAAGCCGGACTACGCGCTGGGCGCGCACGTCGCGCCACTGGGTCTTGCGTTCCATGCCGGCGGGGCGTTCATCGGATTGCACGGGTCCTGGAACCGCAAGCCCCTGAACGGATACAAGGTGGTCTTCGTCCCCTTCGCCCAAGGGCAGCCGTCCGGACCGATCGAGGACGTGCTGACCGGCTTCCTCGACGCCGAGGGCAACGCACGTGGGCGTCCGGTCGGGATTGCCGTGGATGCGAAGGGCGGAGTGCTGGTGGCCGACGATGTGGGCAACGCCGTGTGGCGGATTACCACTGCGCCGTCGACTGCCGATTAGGCGATTAGGCGTGTTCTGACGGTCGCGCGACCGTCAGGTTGCACGACCGCCAGGCGCAAGCGTCGACCGCCTGTGGCGCGACTACTGGGCGGAGGTTTCCTCCGCCTCGAAGCGGCGGGCATAGTCGCGCTCACCGGCAATCCGTTCGACCTCGTCCTGCGCCAGGTCGGGTGCGGCATAGACGGCGTAGGCGATGGCATCGGACGTGCGGCCGATGCGGCTGAGGCGGTAACGCGGGCGGCCGGCACCACCGTTTTCGGGGTAATGGGCCGGGGGGCGGACCGCGTCCAGGTCGAGTTCGCTGTTGTCGACCAGGCCGCCTACGAACAATGCACGCATCAGATATCTCCGCTGTGGGAACGCCAGTGTCGCCCGGCGCGCGTTCGCAGATCATCAATCGCGCGTTAGGTTGTCGCAAACGTTGCAGATCTGGTTTCGGATGAGACGGCCACGGGAGGGTCCGTTTCTGGAACCGCCGTCTCTTGTAGAGCGGAAGACCCGCCCTGGATACCGAGGGGTGCGTCCCGCGAAGCGCAGGCAGCATCACGCCGGCGATCGCTTGCGTAGAATTCCGCCATGTCGCTGCGGCCAACCACCGACGTTGCGCTGCAAGCGCTGATGCTTCCGTTCGTCACGGAAGCGCTCGCCTGGCCGGGCTCGGGCGCGTTGTTCCTGCACGCGCGCGATGGCTGGCCGCTGCACGCCCGGGCGACGCCGGGGCTGGTGGTCGAGCAGGGCTTAAAGCCCGAAGCCGATGCCCTGGAACGCGCCGGGTTCGTGCCGTCCACCGATCCGTCGAAGCTGTACCCGCTGGTCCTGCTGCTGCCGCCGCGCCAGCGCGAAGAACTGCGCGCGCTGTTTGCGCAGGCGCTGGATCGATGCGAGGAAGGCGGCGTCGTGTTGGCGAGCGTTGCCAACGATGCCGGTGCGAAATCCGCTGAGGCCGACCTGCGCAGGCTCGCCGGGCTCGACGGCAGCCTGTCCAAGCACCATTGCCGGGTGTTCTGGACGCGCAAGCAGACCGGCCGCATCGACGCCGACCTGCTCGCGCAGTGGCGCACGCTGGATGTGCCGCGCCGGATCGCCGCGCCGCAGCTGCCGCAGGGCGGCTTCCTGAGCCGTCCGGGGGTCTTCGCCTGGGACCGGATCGATCCGGCGTCGGCCCTGCTCGCCGCGCAGCTGCCCGCCGACCTGGACGGGCACGGGGCCGACCTCGGCGCGGGCTGGGGCTACCTGGCGATCGAGCTGCTGCGCCGCAATCCGCGCGTGCAGGCGCTCGACCTGTACGAGGCGCAGGCGCGGGCGCTGGAACTGGTGCGGACGAACCTGGCCGACACCGGCACGTCGGCCACGCTCGAATTCCTGTGGCACGACGTCACCGTCGGACTGGCGCGCCGCTACGACTTCATCGTCACCAATCCGCCCTTCCATGCGCACGATCGCGCCGACCGGCCCGAACTCGGCCAGCGTTTCATCGAAGTCGCGGCGCAGGCGCTGCGCCCGGGCGGTCGCCTGTTCCTGGTCGCCAACCGGCACCTGCCCTACGAGCACGCGCTCTCCGCCCATTTCGCCCAGATCCGTGTGCTCGCGCAGCAGGGCGGCTTCAAGGCGATCGAAGCACTGCGGTCCATGCGATGAGGCTCGCCGTTTGGACGTCCGTCCGATGAAGCTCGTCCGCCTGATCGCCAACCTCGGCTATGGCAGCCGCAAGCAGGTGGCGGCGATGTTTCGGCAAGGCCGCATCACTGCAGAGGATGGCGCGGTCCTGTACGCCGACGACCAGGTCGAACACGACCAGGTGCGCGTCGACGGCGATCCGCTCGACCCACCCCAGGGATTGGTGCTGATGCTGCACAAGCCGGTCGGGGTCACCTGCTCGACCCGGGACCCCGGCCGCCTGGTGTACGACCTGCTTCCGCCGCGTTATCGCCTGCGCTCGCCGGCGCTGTCGACGGTCGGCCGCCTGGATCGCGAGACCAGCGGCCTGCTGCTGCTGACCGACGATGGCGCGCTGCTGCACCGGATCATCTCGCCCCGGTCGAAGCTGCCCAAGGTGTACGAGGTCACACTGGCGCAGCCGCTGCGCGGCGACGAGACAGAGCGCTTCGCCAGCGGCGCGTTGATGCTCGAATCGGAACAGATGCCGCTGCTGCCGGCCTCGCTGGAGATCGTGACACCGACCCAGGCGCGCCTGACCCTGCACGAAGGCCGTTACCACCAGGTGCGGCGGATGTTCGCCGCGGTCGGCAACCACGTCGTCGCCCTGCATCGCAGCCGTGTCGGCGGCCTGGCGCTTGACGGACTGGAGGAAGGACGCTGGCGCCGGCTCGATCTGCCGGACATCGCGAGTGTGTTCGGGGGCGACGCATGAGCGCTTCGGCGACATTGGGGTTTCGTCCCGCGGCGGTGCTGTTCGACATGGACGGTCTGCTGCTGGACAGCGAACGCGCGCTGCTGGCCTGCTGGCGCGAGGCGGCGCGGGGATTGCAGGCGAGCGTCGACGATGGCGTGTGGCTGTCGATGATCGGCTTGTCGGACAAGGTCTGCGATCAGCTGCTGCAGGATCGCGTCGGCATCTCGCTGGCACATGCCTTGCGCGAGCGATGCCATGCGCTGTACGACCTGCGGGTGATCGCAGGGATTCCGGTCAAGCCCGGGGCGTTCGAGCTGCTGGCTTTGCTGCAGCACCATCGCGTGCCGCGTGCGGTCGTGACCTCGACCTGGCGCGAACGCGCGCGCCAGAAGCTGGCGGCGGCGGAACTGCTGGGTCATTTCGGCGATGTGATCGGCGGGCGCGATGCGCCCCGGCCCAAGCCGGCGCCGGATCCCTACCTGCTGGCGGCGGAACGCCTGGGCGTGCCGGCGCGAGACTGCGTGGTGCTGGAGGATTCCAACGCCGGAGTCCAGGCCGCGCTGGCCGCGGGCATGCATGCGATCCAGGTTCCCGACCTGGCGCCGGCCGACGCCGTGCAGCTGCCGGGGCACCGCGTGGTCGCCTCGCTCCATGAGGCGCGGCGATTGATCGAACCCGCATTGCAGTCAGCCCAGTAGCGCGCGCCAGCCGGCGTGGCCCAGTTCCGCCAGGGTGCGCTGGTTGCGTTCGACGATCGCGTCCGGGTCGGGGAAGGCTTCGACCGCGCGCGCCACGCTGTCCTCGCGCAGCAGGTGCAGGGTCGGATAGGGCGAGCGATTGGTGTAGTTGCCGATGTCGTCCGGTTCGGTGCCGGCGAACTGATAGTGCGGGTGGAAGCTGGCGATCTGGATCACCCCTTCCAGCCCGAGCTGCGCGAGCAACGCGTCGGCGTCGTCGAGAAAATCGTTGTAATCGAGGAAGTCCTGCAGCACCTGCGGGTGGATGAGCAGGGTCGTATCGACCACGTCGGCCGGCGTGTCGCACAACAGGAGCAGTTCTTCGCCCAGTTGCTCGAGCAGATCGCGCGGGTCGTCCGCGTCGCTGAGCACGTAGCGGATCTGGTCCCTGGCGTGCACCGCCTTCGCGAACGGGCACAGGTTGAGCCCGATGACCGCGCGTTCCAGCCAGCGTCGGGTGTCGGCGATGGGATCGGGGTCGGTGCTCATCGGGGGCCTGGCGGTGGGATGTCCTTCGACTTCGCGCCTGCGGTGCTACGCTCAGGACGAACGGGTGTGTGGGGTGGTCGAACGGGCGTCTCTGTTGGTCCTGAGCGTAGGCGCGCAGCGCCGAAGTCGAAGGACGCTCACGCCGTCAGTCGCGGAAGTTGTCGAACTGCAGCGGACGTTCGAGTTCCTGCCCGCGCAGCAGCTGCATGACCGCCTGCAGGTCGTCGCGCTTCTTGGCGCTGATGCGCAGCTTGTCGCCGTTGATCTGGCTTTCGACCTTGAGCTTGGCGTCCTTGATCAGGCCCTGGATCTTCTTGGCGAGGTCACGTTCGATGCCCTGCTGCACTTTGACCTGCTGCCGCGCGCCCGACACGTTGGTCAGCACTTCGCCGAACTCCAGGCAGCGCGGATCGATCTTGCGCGCGGTCAGCCGCGTGCGCAGGATCTCGGTCATCTGCTGCAGCTGGAACTCGCTGGGTGCGGACTGGGCGATGCTGCCATCGTCCAGTTCGAACCTGGCGTCCACGCCCTTGAAGTCGAAGCGGTTGCCCAGCTCCTTGTTGGCCTGGTCGACGGCATTGGTGAGTTCGTGCTTGTCGACTTCCGAGACGATGTCGAAGGAGGGCATGGCGCGCTCGTCGGAGAGGGGCGGGAAGGGTAGCGCAGGGATGGGCGTGTGTGTCGCGCGTCACGCAACTGGCGGAACCCGGCCTGAATCCGGGCCTGAACGCCGATTGCCTGCGTGACCGTCACGGTCCAGCATGCGTCCGCCAATTCCCCCGTGGCTCCCTGTTCCCGATCAGAAGGACTGTCCCATGCGTACGACCCCGCGTCGCCTGCTGCTTTCCACTGCGCTGATTGCCGCGCTCGCCGCTTCCGCGCCGGTTCTGGCCCAGGACGCCGACGCCGAGATCGTCGCCCAGGCCAGCGTGCCCGAGGCGCGACTGGTCGAGCGCTACACCGACCTCGCCGGTTCCGAAGCCGCCGCCGGCGATCTGGTCTCCGACCTGCGCACCGGCGCCGACTTCACCGTGGTCGAGGAAGTCACCACGACCACGACCAATCCCGACGGCACCACGACCGACACGACCGAGCTGGTCGAGCGCACCGTGGTCAACCCGAACGGCCCGATGGGCTGGGGCGAGGTCAACATCAGCCTGTCGCTGGCGCAGGCGCTGGTCGACAGCGGCGCCTATCCGAGCCTGCAGTCCGCGCTGACCGGAATCGAAACCACCGTCACCAATCCCGACGGCACCACCACGATCACCAGCGAAGGCGGCGTCCTGGCGATGCGCGCCGAAGGCATGGGCTGGGGCGCCATTTCCAAGGAACTCGGCTTCAACCTGGGTTCGCTGGTCAGCGCGTCCAACCGAAGCGACAAGTCGGTCGCCGCATCGGCACGTGCGGACAAGGCGGAGCGCACTACCGGCAAGCCCGATCGGATCGCGCGCGTCGACCGTCCCGAGAAGCCCGAGAAGCTGGACCGCCCGCAGCGCCCCGAACGACCGGAGCGGCCGCAGAAGCCCGAGCGCAGCGGACGCCCGTAAGCGCCGGCGCGAACGCGGTGGTCACGACACGACGGGTGCCACGCGCGCCCGTCGCGTCGTCTGGCATCCACATTCTTTCCAATAAAGGAGTAGCGATGAAGCGCACGGCATTGTTCTTCGCGTTGTTCGCCGCCACCGTCACCGCGCACGCGCAGGACGGGGCTTCGCTCGGCGTCGGCGTGGACTACAGCAGCGGCGACTATGGCAGCGATAAGACCACCGAGATCCTGTCGGTGCCGGTGACGGCCAAGTTGGTCAGCGGCAACTGGACCTACAAGGCCAGCCTGCCGTGGATGCGGGTTTCGGGCGACCCGAATGTATTGCCCGGCCTGGGCACGGTGAACAACACCAATCCGCGTGGTCGTGGTCGCGGAAACGGCAATGGCGGCACGCCGGATCCCGAGGAGAGCGGCACGGCCTCGGGTATCGGCGATCTGCGCCTGGCCGCGACCTACAGTTTCGACACCGGCGGTCCGCTCGGCGTGGACCTCACCGCCAACGCCAAGATCGCCACCGCCGACGAGGACAAGGGCCTGGGCACCGGGGCCAACGACTACGGCCTGGCCCTGGACCTGTATCGCGACTTCGGTGGCACCCTGCTGTTCGGCGGTGTGGGTTATACCGAGCTGGGCGACTCGGATTACATCAGCGTGGACAGCGTCACCAACGCCAACCTCGGCGCCAGCTGGAAAGTCGGTGGCGGCAGCCTCGGGGCGATGTACGACTGGCGCCAGGCCGCCGCGGACGACTACGACGATCGCAGCGAACTCACCGGCTTCTACGCTTTCAGCAGCGGTCCAAGCTCGAAGTTCCAGGTCTACGCCTCCACCGGTCTGTCGGATGGCAGTCCCGACCTGGGTGGCGGGGTGAACTACACCTTCGGCTTCTGACGCCAGCCGCGGCATCGTTCGGGCCTGGCGCGCATGCGCCAGGGCTACACTCGCGCTTCCCCGGACGGAACGCGGCCATGCCGACCCATACCCATGTGGTTGCGGATGCCTGCAGTGCGTTCGCGCTGTTTGCGGCGTTCGTGATCGAGCGCTGCGCCGCGTGCAGCGACGGCATGGCCATCCTTGAACACGGCTTCGTGATCGCCAGTTCCACGAGCGGCTGGGCGATTTGACCGTCGGCGTCGTCCACGGCGATACCCGGCGCGCGCTGCTGCTGATGGCGGGGGCGGTGGCCCTGTTCGCGCTGATGGACGCGGGGCTGAAGCTGCTGGCACCGCACTATCCGCCGCTGCAGGTGGGCGCCCTGCGCGGACTGTCGTCGCTGCCCCTCATCCTGGTCTGGATCATGGCCACGGTCGGCCCGCGCAGCCTGCTGCGGGTGCGCTGGAGCCTGCACCTGCTGCGCGCCGTGCTGGGCATCGCGATGATGGCCGGGTTCGTCTATGGCCTGCGCTCGCTGCCGCTGACCACCGCGTATGCGATCACCTTTGTCGCGCCACTGCTGGTGACTGCGATGGCGGTGCCGTTTCTGGGCGAAAAGGTCGGGCCACGGCGCTGGTTCGCGATCGGCGTCGGACTGGTCGGCGTGCTGGTGATCCTGCGTCCTACCGGCGAGGGCATGCTCACGCTCGGCGGCCTTGCGGTGCTGCTGGCGGCGGTCTGCTATGCCGCCAGCGCGATCACCGTGCGCCTGCTGGCACGCACCGACAGCACCCAGGCGATGGTGTTCTGGCTCATGGCCCTGATGGCACTGGGGTCGGCGCTGCTGGTCTGGCGCGACTGGCGGCCGATCCAGCCCGCGCATCTGTGGATCATTGCTGGCGTGGGCGTGGCCGGTTCGCTGGCCCAGGTGGCGCTGACCGAAGCGTTCCGTCGCGGCGAGGCGTCGCTGGTGGCGCCGCTGGAATACACCGCACTGGTCTGGGGCACGTTGCTGGATGTGACCCTCTGGGGCGTCCTGCCGGACCGCGTGACCTGGATCGGGGCTGCGATCATCGTCGCCAGCGGGCTGTACCTGCTCCGGCGCGAACGCGGGCAGTCCGGCGAAGCCGCGTCGGCGCCTGCCGACAGCCTGCACCCTTGAAGCCGGCGTGCCGCTGCTGCTGATTCCGCTGCTGATCCTGGGCGTGCTGACGCTGTGGATCGTGCTGTTCCCGATATCGATCCTGCAACGTTATCGCCACGGCAAGGCGCGGCGCCGCGCCCGGCCCCTGGCAGTGCGTCTGAACGCATGGATGCTGCTGGCCTCGGTGCCGCCGTTCCTGGCCGGCGCATGGATCAGCCAACACTGGGTGCCGGCAGCGCTGCCGCAGGCGGGGCTCGGGCTGGCCGTGGGCGGGATGGTCGGAATTCTGGGAATCTGGATCACTCCCATCGAACGCACCCCGCACGGGCTGTTCTACACCCCGCGGGCCTGGCTGGTCCTGCTGCTGACCGTGCTGGTGGCGCTGCGGATCGCGCTGGGCTTGTGGCAGGCGTTGCAGCGCTGGCACGTCGCTGACAGCCTGCCGGCGCTGTTGGCTGGACAGGCCAGTCTGTTCGCCATGGCCGGGCTACTGCTGGGGTATTACCTGATGTATGCCTGGGGACTGAAACGCCGGCTGGGGTGAGCCAGCCGGCGTCTGGATGATCCGGTTGCGCCGCCCGTCGTGCGAGGCGGCGTGATGCGTCTTACTCCCCGGCGCTGGGGGTCCAGGCCGTGGACGAACCACCGCCGCTGCCGAGAACATCGTTCCAGCTCAGCTCCTGGCCCTTGCGGTGGCCTTTCTCGGTGAGCTTGAGGCCTTGCGGGTCGATGACGAGGGTATAGGCCTTCTCGCCGATCTCGATTTCGCGGCGCAGGGCTTTATCCAGTTTGGTGGCCATTTCGGGGGCTCCGTGGGTGTGGAAACAGCGTGTCACTGTTGCCAACAGACATTCAGATCGCGTGAAGAGCCTGGGCGGTCTTCTGCGGTTGTGCCCGTCAATTCGCGGCTAACGCCTTGTTGCGGCGCGATTTGAGCCTGTCCGTAATGGCAAAATTTCGTTAAGTAGACCCGTCTTCCCCGGCCTGGCCGGGAACTCCGCCGGGCGCCGATCCGCGCGCAGCCGGCAGCCGTTCCGCCCCCGCCCGGCCCTCCCAAGAGGCTGCAGCTGTCCCGACGCAATCGGGTCATGCGTTCACCCAGGGACATGTCCTTCGGAGGTCCCGCATGTCCGGTCATTCCCGTTCCGCTGGCTTGTGGCTGCTGTCGTTCGCCCTTGTCTCGCTCGTTCACGCCAGCCAACCCGCGGCAAGGGCGCAAACCGTCGCCGAGCCACCGGGGTCTGCAGATCTGCTGCCCGGTTCGTCGGTGCGCCGGCTGCACACTCCGGCCGCGCGTGGCCCGGTGACGTCGGCAGTCACCGTGGAAGAGGTCGGCGATGTCGATTCATTCGGGCGCAGCCTGCGCTGGCTGGGCGTGGCCCAGGGCGACGTGGACCTGGCCGAGGCCTGCCCGGTGCCGGGCAGCGCATCGGACGCCCGGTGCGTGGTCCTGTCTCCGACGCCGGCGCTCACCGATTTCGACCTGACCGATCTGGCCAGCATCACGCTGCCGGCGCGCTCGGCCAATTCCCTGCTGTGCCACTGGTTCTCGCCGGTGCTCACACTGCAGTACGCCAATCCCGGTGCGGACGCGGCGGTGGCGCAGTTCAGCTATTTCCCGACCCTGACCCTCGAGAACGCGGTACTGCTGGACCCGGGGCTGATCGATCCGACCACGGGGGCCCCATTCGCGGGCCGGCTGACGACCGGGATGACCGCCTCGGAACGCTTCGAAGTCCCGCTTGCGCCGGGCATGACGCTCAACGAACGCCAGCGCGACACCGCCACCTGCATCGCCGGCTTCATCAGCAAGCGGGCCCTGATCCAGAACTACGGCCTGACCGAGAGCCAGGCCAGCGAGTTCTTCAGGCGCGATACCGTGATCCGGCTGAACGTGCGCGGTAGCGCGCGCTACGTGCAGGCGGCGAGCCTGAACTTCGGCCTGCGTATCGTCGGCGACTAAAAAAGCGAAGCGGGCCATTGGCCCGCTTCGCTGTATCCGTGCAGCTTCTTGAACCCGCTTTTCGATGCGGGCGTTGGAACCATTCCTCAGAACTTCATTCCTTAGAACTTCATGCCGACGCCCACGCCGACCATCACCGGCGAGAAATCGGCCTCGGCGGTCTTCTCGCCGTCGATCTCCACGTCGCCACCGCCACCATGCAGGTAACGTGCGTCGGCGCGTGCGAACCAGCGTTCGTTGATGTTGGCGTCCACACCGAGCGTCGCCATCGCGCCCTTGGCGGTCTCGATGCCGATACGGCGGCCGGCAAGCGAGCCCGTGGCCTCGGCTTCCTCTTCGCTGTAGTTCTGCTCGTAATAGCCCAGGCCGACGAACGGGCGGATGGTCGCATCCGCATCGCGGAACTGATACTGGCCGCTGACGGCATAGGGCTGCGACTTCACGCTGCCCAGCTTGCCCTGGCCGTCGTTGCCGGTCAGGCGATGGCCGTACTTGTCGACCGCGCCCCAGGCTTCGACGCCGATGTTGTCGTTGATGTGATACGTGACGCCGAGGGTCGGGGCGACGTCGCCGTTGGCCTTGATCCGTTGCTCGTCGCCGGACCAGGCGTTCTTGGTGGGTTCGAGCATCGACACGCCGCCGACGATGGAAACGCGCTTGCCCGATGCGGTGGTATCTGCATCCTGGGCGAAGGCCACCGGCGTGGCGGCAACGATGGCAATGGCAAGTGCAGCAGTACGCAAGGACAACATGGGGGAACTCCTTATCTTGTATGTGTGTTCTTCTGTGGCCTGCATCTGGCAGGCGCGCGCATGGTCACGCGCTGCACCTGAACGTGCTTTGTGCGCGACGTGAATCGCAATTGAACTTTCCGCCAGCTGCGCGATGCGCGCTGCAAGTGCCGCAACTTTGTGATAACGCGAGGGTGTTGGAACACTCTGTTGCCGATGCGCGGAGCCGTCGCGGTGCAGCCGCGCTTGCATGTGTCCGGTGGTGCGGACGATGCTGTTGTCCACCCATCGCCGGAGCCGTGCATGCATCTGTTCGCCCTGATCGTTGCCGTGTGCGTCGGCGCGCTGCTGCCGCTGCAGGCGCTGCTCAACGCCCGCCTGGGCCAGCTCACGTTCGGGCCGTTGTTCGCTTCGCTTGCGTCGTTCGCGGTCGGCACCAGCGCACTGCTGGCACTGTGGATGGCATGGCGGCCGGCCGCCGGCGGATCCGGTTTGCCGATGGCGCCGTGGTGGGCCTGGACCGGCGGCCTGATCGGCGCGGCGTTCGTGGTCGCGGCTACCGTGCTGGTGCCGCGGCTGGGCGCGGCGGTGCTGATCTGCCTGGTCGTGTTCGGGCAACTGGCCGGCTCGTTGCTGCTCGATCACTTCGGCGTGTTGCATCCGCGCCAGCCGGCCGACGCGCTCAAGATCGTCGGTATGGCCTTGGTGGCGGTGGGCATGCTGCTGGTCGTTCGGCCCTGGCAAGGCAGCTGAGACGACTCACTCAAGAATACTCCGGGTAAAAATCGGAAAGCCCCGGCGCGCGTTTGTGGCGCGGACGGTTCTATGGCCACAATACCGATCCCGCCCCGTCCGGAGCCCTGCATGGCCGAGTTGAAGGAAGCGCGCGTCCCGGATATCGGTGACTACGACGACGTACCGGTGATCGAAGTGCTGGTCCAGGTCGGGGACACCGTGGCCAAGGACCAGGGTCTGGTCACCCTGGAGTCGGACAAGGCCACCATGGAAGTGCCCTCGACGGTCGCCGGGGTGGTCCGCGAGCTGAAGGTGAAGGTCGGCGACAGCCTGTCGGAGGGCAGCGTCGTCGCCCTGATCGAAGCAGCCGGGGCCGGATCGGAAGGGGCCGGACCTGCCGCCGAGGCTCCGAAGGCGGCAGCACAGACGTCCAAACCCGCGGCGCCGGAAGCCGTAAAGCCGGCGCCGCCAGCGGCCTCCCAACCCGCGCCCACGACCTCAACGGGCGGTGTCCAGGAAACCCGGGTTCCCGATATCGGCGATTACACCGACGTGCCGGTGATCGAGGTGCTGGTCCAGGTGGGCGATACGGTCGCCAAGGACCAGGGCCTGGTCACCCTGGAGTCGGACAAGGCCACGCTCGAGGTGCCCTCCTCGGTCGCGGGCGTGGTGAAGGAGCTCAAGGTCAAGGTTGGCGACACCCTATCGGAAGGCAGCGTGGTCGCACTGATCGAAAGCGCCGCCAGTGCTTCTTCTGATGCGCCGCGCGCCGAGCCCGAAGCAGGCGCCACACCGACGCCCAGCGCGGAAACCGGCGCCCGGGTCGAACCGGTCCAGGTCGCCAGCCAGCCCGACAACATCGCCAGGGCCTCGATCGACAAAGCCGACGCCGCCGTGGCGCCCATGGGCGCCGGGCTGCCGCCGGTCCGCTTCGAAGCCGACGCGTTGCTGCCTGACAAGGTGCCCTACGCCAGCCCGGCCGTGCGACTGTTCGCGCGTGAACTCGGCGTGGACCTGGGTCAGGTGCGGGGCTCCGCGCGCGCTGGCCGGATCACCCGGGAGGATGTCCAGCAGTTCGTGAAGGGCGCACTGGCCGGAGGCGGGGCCGTTGCGGCGACCGCGACCGTCGCGACTGGCGGCGGCCTCAACCTGCTGCCCTGGCCCAAGGTCGACTTCGCCAAGTTCGGCGAGATCGAGGTCAAGCCGCTCGCCCGGATCAAGAAGATCTCCGGCGCCAACCTCGCCCGCAACTGGGCGATGATCCCGCACGTTACCCAGCACGACGATGCCGACATCACCGAGCTGGAAGGCCTGCGGGTGCAGTTGAACAAGGAAAACGAGAAGGCCGGCATCAAGCTGACCATGCTCGCCTTCCTGATGAAGGCCAGCGCCGCGGCGCTGCAGAAGTTCCCGGATTTCAACGCCTCGCTCGACGCCGCCGGCGAGAACCTCACCCTCAAGAAGTATTTCCACATCGGTTTCGCCGCCGACACGCCCAATGGCCTGGTGGTGCCGGTGGTGCGCGACTGCGACCGCAAGGGCGTCAACCAGATCGCGCAGGAAACCGGCGAACTGGCGAAAAAAGCGCGCGAGGGCAAGCTCGGCCCGGCCGAAATGTCCGGCGGCTGCTTCTCGATCAGCTCGCTCGGCGGCATCGGCGGGACCGCGTTCACGCCGATCGTCAACGCGCCGGAAGTCGCGATCCTGGGCGTGTCGAAATCGGCGATGAAGCCGGTCTGGGACGGCAAGGCCTTCCAGCCTCGCCTGGTGCTGCCGCTCTCGCTCAGCTACGACCATCGGGTGATCGACGGCGCCGCCGCCGCGCGCTTCACCGCGTACCTGGCGCAGTTGCTCGGCGACATGCGACGGGTACTGCTGTAGCCGCCATGCAGTCGGCCCGCCGCCGCCCGTGATGCAGCCTGCGAACGACCGCAACCTCGAGCAGACAGGCGACCGGCTGCGCGACGCCGCCAGCGGCGTGGCCCGGCGTGGCTGGGGCGACATCCAGGAACTGCTGCAGTTCCAGCCGCTGCAGGCGTTCGGGATCGAGGTGACCATCGGCGGCATGATCACGGCCGTGCTGGCGATCCTCGCGGCCATGGCGCTGTCGGCGCTGCTGCGACGCGCATTGCGCCGTTACGGCGAGCGCTATGCCAACGCAAATCAGGCCGCGCTGTACACGGTCTCGCGCCTGCTTCATTACCTGCTGCTGGTCGTCGGCATCCTGCTGGCGTTCGACCTGGCCGGCGTTCCGCTGGGCAAGTTCACGGTGTTCGCCGGGGCCATCGGCGTGGGCCTGGGTTTCGGCCTGCAGGCGATCTTCAGCAACTTCATCTCCGGGCTGATCCTGCTGTTCGACCGCTCGCTCAAGGTCGGCGATTTCGTCGAGCTGGAAGGCGATATCCGCGGCAACGTGCGTGCGATCAACATCCGGGCCACGCGCATCACCACCAACGACAACATCGACGTGCTGGTGCCGAACTCGGAGTTCGTCACCAAGCGGGTGGTGAACTGGACCCACGCTTCGGTCAACCGGCGCGTGCGCGTGCCCTTCGCCGTGGCCTACGGGGTGGACAAGGAACTGGTGAAGAAGGCGGCGCTGGAAGCCGCGGCGCGCGTGCCTTTCACCCTGGCCACCGAGGGCGAGAAACGGCCGCAGGTCTGGCTGGTGAACTTCGGCGACAGCGCGGTGGAGTTCATCCTCGCGGTCTGGTTGACCGAGGAAGCCGCGCGCCGCAATGCCGCGATCACGGCGGCCTACCTGTGGGAACTGGATACCGCGCTGAAGGCGCATGGCATCGAGATTCCGTTCCCGCAGCGCGACCTCAACCTGCGCAGCGCGTTCGGGCTCAGCGGCGCCGAAGCGATCGCCGCGCTGCGCGGAGAGGCGCCGTCGACCACGGCTGCGGCAACCGATGCCGCGACGGTCCTGGCGCCCGGAGAGCGCGCCGCGCTGGCGCGCAACGATGCCCAGGCGGACACCCAACGCGTCATCGAGGAAGAGGCTGCGCGCGCGGAAGCCGCCTCGCGTCAACAGGATCCGGCATCGCGCTGACGCGCGGCCCCATTACCGATCGGAGATTCCAAGCATGGCCAACCTCATCGAGATCAAGGTGCCCGACATCGGCGGCTACAGCGACGTACCGGTGATCGAGGTGCTGGTCGCGGTCGGCGATACGGTCACCAGGGACCAGGGCCTGATCACCCTGGAATCGGACAAGGCGACGATGGAGGTGCCTTCCACCGTGGCCGGCACGGTGAAGGAACTCAGGGTCAAGCTGGGCGACACGCTCTCGGAGGGCGCGGTGGTCGCGGTCCTGGAAGCGCAGGACGCGGCTTCGCCCATCAAGAATGAGCCCGCTCCGGCTCCAGTCAGGGCCGCAGCGGAAGAGCCGGTATCGCCGCCGATCGCGCCTTCGCTCGCCAAGCCGGCCGAACCGGCGCCGCAGGCCGCAGCGGGCAGCGGGCGCAAGCCCGATATCGAATGCGCCATCGTCGTGCTGGGGGCCGGGCCCGGTGGTTACACGGCCGCATTCCGCGCCGCAGATCTCGGACTGGATACGGTGCTGGTCGAGCGCTACCCGGTCCTCGGCGGCGTCTGCCTCAACGTGGGCTGCATTCCGTCCAAGGCGTTGCTGCACGCCGCGGCGGTCATCGACGAGGCTGCGCACGCGACCGAATACGGAGTGGAGTTCGGCACGCCGAAGATCTCGATCGACAAGCTGCGCGACTACAAGAACAAGGTCGTCGGCCAGTTCAACAAGGGCCTGGCCGGCATGGCCAAGCAGCGCAAGGTGCGCGTGGTCGCCGGCACGGCCAGGTTCGTGTCCGCCAACGAACTGGAAATCGCCGGCGATGGCGGCGCGACCCAGCTGCTGCGTTTCGGGCAATGCATCATCGCCGCTGGCTCGCAGGCGCTGAAGCTGCCGGGTTTCCCCTGGGACGATCCGCGGATCATGGATTCGACCGACGCGCTGGAACTGGCCGAGGTGCCGAAGAAGCTGCTGGTCGTCGGCGGCGGCATCATCGGCCTGGAGATGGCGACGGTCTACCGCGCGCTCGGCGCGCAGATCACCGTGGTCGAGTTCATGGACCAGCTGATGCCTGGCGCCGACAAGGACCTGGTCAAGCCGCTGGCCGACCGGCTGAAGAAGCAGGGCGTGGCGGTGCATCTGAAGACCAGGGTGGTCGAGGCCAAGGCCCAGAAGAACGGTATCGCGGTGAGCTTCGACGGCGACAGCATTCCCGACAACAAGCTTTACGATCGCGTGCTGGTCGCGGTCGGGCGCACGCCGAACGGCAACAAGATCGACGCCGGCAAGGCCGGCGTGCGCGTGGGCGAGCGCGGTTTCATCGCGGTCGACGCGCAGATGCGCACGAATGTGCCGCATATTTTCGCGATCGGTGACATCGTCGGCCAGCCGATGCTGGCGCACAAGGCCACGCATGAGGGCAAGCTGGCGGCCGAAGTCGCTGCAGGCGAGAAGAAGGAATGGGTGGCGCGCGTAATTCCTTCGGTCGCTTACACCGATCCGGAGATCGCCTGGGTCGGCGTGACCGAGACCGAAGCCAAGGCAAAGGGGCTGAAGATCGGCGTCGGCAAGTTCCCGTGGGCGGCCAGCGCGCGCGCGACCGGCATCGGCCGCGCCGAGGGCTTCACCAAGCTGGTCTTCGACGAGGCCACGCACCGGATCATCGGGGGCGCGATCGTCGGCGTGCACGCCGGCGAGATGATCGCCGAGATCGCGCTCGCGATCGAGATGGGCAGCGAGGCGCTGGACATCGGCCACACCATCCATCCGCATCCGACACTGAGTGAATCGGTCGGGATGGCGGCCGAGGTCTACGACGGGACGGTCACCGATCTGTACATCCCGAAGAAGAAGGGCTGAACCTGCGGGCGTTCGGCCGCATCGAATGCTCTTGAACCTGCGCTAGGGTCCTCCCTAGATGGCGCGCCATGCGCGCGTGACGTATTCCTGCCCTGCAGGGGACGCCGACGTCATCAGGGAGAGAGCTCGACATGCGCGACCGTCATGTGCGGTGGATCTTTGCGTTCGCCTGCATCGCAGGCATCGGCGGTGCGGCCGCCAACGCTAGGCAGCCGGCGTTTACGACGCCGGAGCAGTCCAGGGCGCTCGCCGCCGCGGGCGAAGCGGGCGAGTTCGCGCAGCGGCTGCGTGCGCATCAGCAGCTGCTGCGGCGCGAACGCACCTACTATCCGGCCCTGTTCCGCGCTGCCTACGCGCGCTACCCGCGCATCCCGGCCGGGATGCTGGAAGCCATCGCCTACACCCAGAGCCGCTGGCACAACCTGCGTTCCGGCCGCGACGGAACCGGCAACGGCCACATGCCCCGCGGTTACGGCGTGATGGGCCTGTACCAGGGCGAGGGCTTCGCCGACCAGATCGCAGAGGCGGCGGCGTTGCTCGGCGTGGATGCGGAAAAGATCAAACGCAATCCCGGCTTCAACATCCTGGCCGCTGCGGCCCTGCTCGAGCGCGCGCTGCGCGCAGCCGGTCCCGAGCCGGACATCGAAGCCCAGGCGCTGGCGCTGCAGCGCTACGCCGGATTTTCGGCCACCGGCGCGGTGGGCGACTACGCGCGCGCCAGCTTCGCCTTCGACGTGCTGCTGGCGCTGGATCGCGGGGTCGACGACAACGGCATCCGCGTGCCGGAACGGGCGGTCGAATGGGAGCGCGCGTTTCCGGTCGACATGCTGGTGAAGCTCCATGCACCGATGGTCAGGCTCGACATCCAGCGCGATACGGTCGAGGCCGCCGGCATCGCCATCGACCCGATCAGCGAGCAGCTGCGCGCGCAACCGCCCCTGCAGTCCGCCGATGGCATAGTGGGGATCGCCAGCACCGACTATGGCCCGGCGTTGTGGGTGCCATCGCCCAATTACTCCGCGCGCGGGGACTCGGTGCGCGAAGTGGTGGTGCATACCATGCAGGGCAGCTATGCCGGCTCGATCGCGTGGTTCCAGAACCCCGACAGCCAGGTCAGCGCGCATTACCTGATCCGCAGCTCCGATGGGCAGGTGACGCAGATGGTGCGCGAAAGCCAGAAGGCCTGGCACGCGCGCTCGCATAATCCGTATTCGATCGGAATCGAGCACGAGGGCTACGTCAACAACGCCAGCTGGTACACCACCGCGATGTACAACGCGTCCGCGGCGCTGGTGCGCGCGATTTGCCCGAAGTACGCGGGCGTGACCTGCGCCAACGCCTACCAGGGAGCCGCGACGTCGTACGACGGGCCGAAGCTGGGTGCCAGCGTGCACATCAAGGGCCACCAGCACTTGACCGACAATACCCATACCGACCCGGGCATCAACTGGAACTGGTCGCGCTACTACAGCCTGATCAATCCGGCGGCCGGGGGAATCACGCTGCTGGATACCTTCGAGAGCAGCGTCGGTCATTTCGTCACCAGTCCGACCTATTCGGGCAGCACCACCGGCATCGCGACCAGTTCCAGCATCGCGCGCAACTGCAGCCTCGCGCACGGCGGTACGTGTTCGCTCAATGTGCGCCTGGTCGACAACGCGTCGAGTTCTGGCGACTGGGCCGTGCGTCTGCTCTCGGGCAGCGGCAACCCCGGCAGCAACGTCGCGCTGGCGCGCAGCGGCCGCATCGGCTTCTGGGTGTATTCGGGTGGCACCGGGATGAGCGTGGCGGTCGGCATCGACGACAGCGACGGCACCGAACGCTCGACCAGCCGTGCGATTCCGGCCAACAGCTGGGCATACGTGGAATGGAGCCTGTCGGACGCGGCCCAGTGGATCGCCTGGGCGGGCGGCAGCAACGGCGCAATCACCGCCAGTTCGGTGAAGCTCGATGCGATCTGGTTCTATCGGGCGCAGACCAGTTACCCGGTCAACCTTTATGTGGACGACGTGCAGCTGCGCAATTGACGCGAGAAGGCCTGAAAAGGCGAAGCCCCGGCGGTAACCGGGGCTTCGGTGGACCTGCGGGGAGATCGACGAGGAAGCGGCCGCAGGCCTCGGTAAGGATTGACCGGGCGATTCGGCAAAGGTTCCGCGGCCGGATCTTCGCGGCCCGATCTGTGCGGCCCGATCTGCTCAGACGGCCAGCGGCGGAGCGGATCCGGTCGTACGCCGGCGTTCGATCCGTTTCCAGACCTTTTCGTGCAGGTGGAAGGCCACCGTATTGCAGGCAGGTTCCACCAGCGCCAAGGCGCCGCCGACCCAGATACTGCCGGTCATCAGGTAGCCGACGAGAAAGGCCACGCAGAAATGCACGGCGGCAAAGCTCAGGGTCTTGGTCATGGCGCGGGCTCCGATGAGAATCATTCTCGTTTGTAGGATAGTGGCAGTTGCCCCAAAATCCAATGGATTGATGCAGTCAATGCGATAGCGATCATCTATCGCGAGGGTCGCGCCATCCGCCCCTTCCATGGCTGTCGCCATTGGCACCGGTTTTTAACGACTGCTATACTTTTATGGCTTCGCGGGGCGGTTTTCATGGCTCTGCGGCCCCTGCCAACTCCCGGACACACGCGCGTGCTCAACTCCATCGCCGCGGGTCGGCGGCTGGCGCAGCGGGTGGCGGTCGCGCAGACCGTTGCCACGCTCGCGACCGCGCTGACCTGCCTGATCTGGGGAAGGGCGGCGGGGCTTGGCGCGCTTGCGGGCGGCCTGGCGATGACGTTGGGCAGCGGACTGGCAGCCTGGGGTGCATTCGGGGGGAGCGTGGCCGGTGGCGGCGTGCTGTTGGGGCGGCTGCTGCTGGGAACCGCGCTGAAGTGGATCGCGGTCGGCATGGGCCTGTACCTGGCCATTGCGACCTGGAAGTTGCCTGCGCCGGCGGTGCTGGCGGGCGCGGTGGCGGCAACGGTGGCGTGGTTGTTCGCCGTCAGATCAAAGAACTGAGGATGCGTGCGTGAGTGCTGAACCCAGCGGTAGCGGATCGGGCGGCGGGCTGACCGAGTACATCGTCCATCACCTGACCCACAACACGGCGCAGGTCGCGGGCAATACCTTCCATGTCGACAGCTGGATGGTCGCGCTGGCCGTGGGCCTGCTCGGATGCCTGCTGCTCTGGTCGCAGGCGCGCAAGGCGACTTCCGGCGTCCCCTCCAAGGCCCAGGCCTTCGTCGAACTGGTGGTGGAATTCGTCGATTCGCAGGTCAAGGACGCGTTCCACGGAGATCGCCGCTTCATCGCGCCGCTGGCGCTGACCATCTTCGTCTGGGTGGTCTTCATGAACGCGATGGATCTGCTGCCGCTCGACCTGCCGGCGGCCGCGATCCAGGCCGTCGCCGGCGAGGAGACCGCCCATCACACCTACCTGCGCGTGGTGCCCACCGCCGACATCAACACGACCTTCGGCATGTCGATCGTGGTGTTCCTGCTGATCATCTTCTATTCAATCAAGGCCAAGGGCGGCTGGGGCTTCACCAAGGAGCTGTTCACCGCACCGTTCCACGCCGAGGGCGCGTTCGCGAAGATCGTGCTGGCGCTGCCCAACCTGTTCCTCAACATCGTCGAATACCTGTCCAAGCCGGTGAGCCTGGGCATGCGGTTGTTCGGCAACATGTATGCGGGCGAGCTGGTGTTCATGCTGATCGCCGGCCTGTTTGCTTCGTGGGTGACCTTCGTGCCTGGCGTGTTCCTCAATGCCGGCTGGGCGATCTTCCACATTCTGATCATCCTGCTGCAGGCCTTCATCTTCATGGTGCTGACCGTCGTCTACCTGGCGATGGCGCACGAGCACCATTAACGCGTCCGCCGAACGCATCGATCCATCCCCGCTTTAAAGAAACTGCTTCCACCACCACTTTTCCTTAAGTCAACCCGGAGATCCACAATGGAATTCATCGCCCAAGTCCAGGCCTTCACCGCCCTCGGCATCGGCCTCATCGTCGGCCTCGGCGCCATGGGCGCTGCGCTCGGCATCGGCATCATGGGTTCGAAGTTCCTCGAGTCCGTCGCCCGCCAGCCCGAGCTCGCGCCGATGCTGTCCGGCCGCATGTTCCTGCTCGCCGGCCTGATCGACGCGGCGTTCCTGATCGGCGTCGGCGTGGCGATGATGTTCGCCTTCGCCAATCCGCTGACCGCCGCGGTCACCAGCGCCGCGGGCGGTTGATCGAACCGGCACGACGCACGGAAGCCTCGCGCTTCCGCGCGTGGCAAGCAGCACCCCGGCATGGCGCCGTGGTGCAGACCGATCCGCAGGGCACGACATGAATCCGAATATCACCTTGCTGGGCCAGATGCTGTCGTTCGCGATCCTCATCTGGTTCACCGTCAAGTTCATCTGGCCGCCGTTGATGAAGGCCATCGAGGAGCGTCAGCAGAAGATCGCTGAAGGCCTCGCCGCCGCCGACAATGCGCAGAAGAACCTTGCCCAGGCGCAGGACAAGGTCAACGAGGAGCTCAAGGCCGCGCGTGCGAAGGCCAACGAGATCATCGAGCAGGCCCACCAGCGCGCCAACCAGATCGTCGACGCGGCCAAGACCGAGGCGATCAGCGAAGGCGCGCGGCAGAAGGCGCTGGCCCAGAGCGAAATCGACGCAGCCGCCAATCGCGCCCGCGAAGATCTGCGCAGGCAGGTGTCCGCGCTGGCGGTGACCGGTGCCGAAAAGCTGCTGCGCCGCGAAATCGATGCCAACGCCCACAAGGCATTGCTCGACGAGCTGGCCGCGGAGATCTGACGCGTGAGCCAGGCCCTCACCCTCGCCCGTCCCTATGCCCGCGCCGCGTTCGCGATCGCGCGGGACGGCGGCAGGTTCGCGCAGTGGTCCGACGCGCTCGGATTCGCGGCGCGCATCGCCGCCGACTCGCAGGTCGCGTCGCTGCTCGCCAACCCCAGGCTCACCGCTGGCGATGCGATCACGCTGCTCTCGGTCGATGGCACAGAACCGGCGTTCGCCGACTTCCTCGCCCTGCTGGCGGAGAACCGCCGCATGACGCTGCTGCCGGAAATCGCCGGGCTGTACGAGCAGCTGCGCGCCGACGCCGAGAAGGTCGTACGGGCCAGGGTGACCTCGGCGGCCACGCTGCCCGCGGGCGAGCTCGACACGATCACGGCGGCGCTACGCAAGCGCTTCGGCCGCGAAGTGCACGTCGAAACCGCGATCGACGAATCGCTGATCGGCGGTGCGCTGATCGACACCGGCGACATGGTCATCGACGGTTCGCTGCGCGGCAAGCTGCAGCGGCTGCAGGCGGCATTGAACCAGTAACCACGTAAGCGGGCTCGAGCCCGCCGAACGGAACGCAAAACACCAAGGCGGGCCAGGGCCCGCCCTACAGGAAACGAAGCAATGGCAACCACCACGCTCAACCCGTCCGAAATCAGCGAGCTGATCAAGGCCCGCATCGAGAAGGTCAAGCTGTCCGCGGAGGCGCGCAACGAGGGCACCGTAACCTCGGTGTCTGACGGCATCGTGCGCATCTTCGGCCTGGCCGACGCGATGCAGGGCGAGATGATCGAGCTGCCCAATGCGACCTTCGCGCTTGCGCTGAATCTGGAGCGCGATTCGGTGGGCGCGGTGGTGCTGGGCGACTACGAGCACCTGCGCGAAGGCGACGTGGCCAAGACCACCGGCCGCATCCTGGAAGTGCCGACCGGCCCGGAAATGCTCGGCCGCGTGGTCAATGCGCTGGGCGAGCCGATCGACGGCAAGGGTCCGATCGAAGCCAGGACCTCGGCGCCGGTGGAAACCATCGCGCCCGGCGTGATCTGGCGCAAATCGGTGTCGCAGCCGGTGCAGACCGGCTACAAGGCGATCGACTCGATGATCCCGATCGGGCGCGGCCAGCGCGAGCTGATCATCGGCGACCGCCAGACCGGCAAGACCGCGGTGGCGATCGACACGATCATCAACCAGAAGCATTCGGGCATCAAATGCATCTACGTGGCGATCGGTCAGAAGAACTCGACCATCGCCAACATCGTGCGCAAGCTGGAAGAACACGGGGCGATGGCCTACACGACGGTCGTGGCCGCGTCGGCTTCGGAATCGGCCGCGATGCAGTACATCGCCGCGTACTCGGGCTGCACTATGGGCGAGTACTTCCGCGACCGCGGCGAAGACGCGCTGATCATCTATGACGACCTGTCCAAGCAGGCCGTGGCCTACCGCCAGATCTCGCTGCTGCTGCGCCGCCCGCCGGGCCGCGAAGCCTACCCGGGCGACGTGTTCTACCTGCACAGCCGCCTGCTCGAGCGCGCCGCGCGCGTGTCCGAAGCGTATGTGGAGAAGTTCACCAATGGCGAAGTGAAGGGCAAGACCGGCTCGCTGACCGCGCTGCCGATCATCGAGACCCAGGCCGGCGACGTGTCCGCATTCGTGCCGACCAACGTGATCTCGATCACCGACGGCCAGATCTTCCTCGAGACCGACCTGTTCAACGCCGGCATCCGTCCGGCGGTGAACGCCGGCATCTCGGTGTCGCGCGTGGGTGGCGCGGCCCAGACCAAGATCATGAAGAAGCTCTCGGGCGGCATCCGCATCGCGTTGGCCCAGTATCGCGAACTCGCCGCGTTCGCCCAGTTCGCCTCCGATCTGGACGACGCCACCCGCAAGCAGCTCGAGCGCGGCCAGCGCGTGACCGAGCTGATGAAGCAGAAGCAGTACGCGCCGATGTCGGTGGCCCAGCAGGCGCTGGCCATCTACGCGGTCGACAACGGCTACATGGACGATGTGCCGGTCGCCAAGATCGGCGGATTCGAGGAAGCGCTGCATGCGCACTTCGCCAACACCGCCGGCGACACGCTCAAGGCGATCGACGCCAGCGGCGACTGGAACAACGATTTCGAAGCCGCGTTCAAGAAGGGCATCGAGGACTTCAAGGCGACGGGTAGCTGGTGATGAACAGGGTGCGCCCCGGCGCACCGGTGTTGAATCGCGGTTTGCGACGGTGCGCCAGGGCGCACCCTAACGGGAAAACGAGATGGCAGGCGGCAGGGAAATCAAAACCAAGATCAAGAGCGTGCAGAACACCCGCAAGGTGACGCGCGCGCTCGAGATGGTCTCGGCTTCCAAGATCCGCAAGGCGCAGGAGCGGATGAAGGCCTCGCGCCCGTATGCGCGCGCCATGAAGCAGGTGATCGGCCATCTGGCGCAGGCCAATTCCGAGTTCCGGCATCCCTACCTGGTCGAGCGCGCGGAGATCAAGCGCGTCGGTTACGTCATCGTGTCTTCGGACCGCGGCCTGGCCGGCGGCCTCAACAACAACCTGTTCCGCAGGCTGCTGGGCGAGATCCGCAAGCACCAGGAACAGGGCGTGCAGGTCGACGTCGTCACCATCGGGCAGAAGGCCTCGGTGTTCTTCCGCCGGATCAAGGTCGAGATGCTGGCCTCGGTGAGCCATCTGGGCGATACCCCGCGCGTCGAGCAGCTGGTCGGCGTGATCAAGGTGATGCTCGACGCCTACAGCAGCGGCACGGTCGACAAGGTCTTCCTCTGCTACAACGACTTCGTCAACACCATGACCCAGCGCGCGGCGTTCGACCAGCTGCTGCCGCTGCCGCCGTCCGACGGCGCGGTCGCCCAGCACGAATGGGATTACATCTACGAGCCCGACGCGGAAACCGTGCTCGAGCACGTGCTGACGCGCTACGTCGAATCGCTGGTCTACCAGGCGGTGATGGAGAACGTGGCCTCCGAACACGCCGCGCGCATGGTCGCGATGAAGGCGGCCAGCGACAACGCCAACAAGCTGATCGAAACGCTGAACCTGGTCTACAACAAGGCCCGGCAGGCGGCGATCACCCAGGAAATTTCGGAAATCGTCGGCGGGGCCGCGGCGGTTTGACCCCATTCCCGTAGGAGCGACGTAAGTCGCGAACCCGTGCCAGAAGATCGCGACTCACGTCGCTCCTGCAAAAGAAGCATTGCAATTCGAGGAAGTTGAACATGAGCAACCAGGGCAAGATCGTCCAGATCATCGGCGCCGTCGTCGACGTCGAATTCCCGCGCGAGAGCGTGCCGAGGGTCTACGACGCGCTGAAGGTGCAGAACACCGCGATCACGCTGGAAGTGCAGCAGCAGCTGGGCGACGGCGTCGTGCGCACGATCGCGCTTGGCTCCACCGACGGCCTGAAGCGCAACCTCATCGCCGAGAACACCGGCAAGGCCGTGTCGGTGCCGGTCGGCACGGGCACGCTGGGCCGGATCATGAACGTGCTTGGCGAGCCGATCGACGAAGCCGGCCCGGTCGAGGCGACCGAGCACTGGGAAATTCATCGCCCCGCGCCGTCCTACGAGGACCAGGCCGCCGCCAACGAGCTGCTGGAAACCGGCATCAAGGTGATCGACCTGATGTGTCCGTTCGCCAAGGGCGGCAAGGTGGGCCTGTTCGGCGGCGCCGGCGTGGGCAAGACGGTGAACATGCTCGAGCTCATCAACAACATCGCCACCGAACACAGCGGCCTGTCCGTGTTTGCCGGCGTGGGCGAGCGCACGCGCGAGGGCAACGACTTCTACCACGAGATGGCCGAGGCAGGCGTCATCAAGCTGGATGACATGAAGGAGTCGAAGGTCGCGATGGTCTACGGCCAGATGAACGAGCCGCCCGGCAACCGCCTGCGCGTCGCGCTGACCGGCCTGACCATGGCCGAATACTTCCGTGACGAGAAAGACGCCGAAGGCAAGGGCCGCGACGTGCTGTTCTTCGTCGACAACATCTACCGCTACACCCTGGCCGGCACCGAGGTCTCGGCGCTGCTGGGCCGCATGCCGTCGGCCGTGGGCTACCAGCCGACGCTGGCCGAGGAAATGGGCGTGCTGCAGGAGCGCATCACCTCGACCAAGACCGGTTCGATCACCTCGATCCAGGCCGTGTACGTGCCCGCGGACGACCTGACCGACCCGTCGCCGGCCACCACCTTCGCGCATCTGGACGCGACCGTGGTGCTGTCGCGCAACATCGCCGCGCTGGGTATCTATCCGGCGGTGGATCCGCTGGACTCGACCAGCCGCCAGCTCGACCCCAACGTGATCGGCAACGAGCACTACGAGACGGCGCGCCGCGTGCAGGCCACGCTGCAGAAGTACAAGGAGCTCAAGGACATCATCGCGATCCTGGGCATGGACGAGCTGTCGGAAGAGGACAAGCTGGCCGTGGCCCGCGCGCGCAAGATCGAGCGCTTCTTCTCGCAGCCGTTCCACGTGGCCGAAGTGTTCACCGGCTCGCCGGGCAAGTACGTGTCGCTGAAGGACACGATCCGCGGCTTCAAGGGCATCGTCGACGGCGAGTACGATCACCTGCCCGAGCAGGCGTTCTACATGGTCGGCGGCATCGAGGAAGCGGTCGAGAAGGCCAAGAAGATCGCCGAGAAGGCGTAATGCGGTTCCCTCTCCTGCTTGCGGGAGAGGGCTAGGGTGAGGGCACCGGCCCGCACTCGCACTCCTGCCCTCTCCCGCAACCAGGAGAGGGGGAAAAGGTACAAAGGCGTTTACTTATGGCATCCACCATCCGTTGCGACATCGTCAGCGCCGAAGCCGAGATCTTCCACGGTGAAGCCACCCTGGTGGTGGCGACCGGCGAAATCGGCGAGCTCGGCATCGCGCCGCGCCACGCGCCGCTGATCACGCGCCTGAAGCCGGGTAAGGTCGTGGTGACGCAGGAAAACGGCGAACAGCTCGACTTCGCCATTTCCGGCGGCATCCTGGAAGTGCAGCCGCAGGTGGTGACCATCCTGGCCGACACCGCGGTGCGCGCGCAGGACATCGACGAGGCCTCGGTGCGGACGGCGAAGGAAGAGGCCGAGCGCATCCTCGCCGGCCGCGGCGAGGCGATGGAAGTCGCCGAGGCGCAGCAGCGCCTGGCGGAGGTGACGGCGCAGCTTCAAGCGCTGGAACGTCTGCGCAAGAACCTGAAGCACTAAGCGCCACAGTAGGGCGGGGCTTGCCCCGCTGCTCTGCGTTTGCGGTGACAGGACGCCGGCCAAGTGCCGGCGTTTCTGTACGTATCGCAGTCGGTGATCGTGGCAGCGGCTTCAGCCGCGAATGCCATCGCGCTTGCCCGCCTGCAGGAAGGTACGGCATTCGCGAGCAAGCTCGTTCCCCCGCTCACGAATCAACGATCACGGCTTCTTCTGATACACCCAGTGCCGCGACAGCACGAAGCCGATCACGCCGAGCAGGAATTCCACTCCCGGCTTGGCCAGCCACGCCCATTTCAGCCCGAACCAGTCGTCGATACTGCCCATCGCCCAGGTGCTCACGGCGGTGGTGCACAGCCACATCATCAGGAAGCGCTGCAGCTGGGTGCGACCGACCTCGGTGTCGTCGCCGGCGAAGGTGAAGCGGCCGTTGAGCCAGTAGCCCAGCAGCGCCCCGGCGATGCGCCCGAAGATGTTGGCCGGCTCCACCGCCATGCCCAGGTGGCTCAGGCCCACCATCACGCCCCAGTCGACCAGCCATTGCACACCGCCTATGAGGGTGTAATGGCGTGCGTGGCGGGCCAGGGTCATGGCGTGGCGTCCGCGGGAAGCTGCCAGGTGGCGATGTCTCCGACGCTGGGCAGCGACCTGGCGCCTGCGCCCGCCAGGGCCGCCTTCTGGGCAGCGGTGATGGTGCTCGTGCGCACGAGCACATGACTGATCCCTTCCTTGCGCCACAGCCGCCTCCACGCCGTGCCGCTCGGGTCGCGTTCGGCGGCAGCCGCGGCGCGCTGCAAGGCGGGCGCGTACCACGAGGTCGTCCGGCCGCGGCTGCCGAGTTCGGCGATCCACGGCGCGTCGTCAGCGATCAGCAGCACGTTGCGGTGCCCCTGTTCGCGTAGCCCGGCGATCGCTTCACGCGCGGGCGCGTACTGCGCATACAACGGCGACGGATCGCCCGGATGCAACACGGTCTGCTTCAGCGCACCGGTCCGCAGCATCCATTGGGCATTGGCCTGGAAGGCGAAGTTCAGCACGCAGATGGCGACCAGCAGATGCGCTCCGCTACGTGGCGCGAAGTGGGTCGCTGCCGATACCAGCGCCGGCAACACGAGGACCAACGGGGGAAAGGCATAGCGCAGATACTGCAACGGGAGCAATGTGATCGCCAGCATCGCGAGGCTCGCCGTGGCCAGCGCACGCGTGGGCCGGTGCCACAGGGCCAGCAGCCAGGCGCCGGCGCAGGCCACGAGCGCAAAGCCGGCCGCGCCGGCGAAGCCCTCGTGATAGTCGGCGCTGCGAAAGGTCAGCGTCCAGGGCAGCCACGGCGACCAACCCGCATGCCAGCGGGCGTCGTCGAAATTCGCCGCGTCGAAGTAGGGCGACTGGAACCAGGCGTTGAACAGCGGCAGAAACGGGTTGCCGGCAATTGTCGCCGCGTACACGTAGCTTGAACCGGCGACGATCAGCGCCAGCGCGGATGCGGCCACGAGTTTTCCGGGGGCGGGCCACGGACGACGCAGCCAGGCCGCCCACACGATCAACAGCAGCCCTTGCATCCCGGCGAGGAGCTTCAGGCCGAAGAGGCCGCCCACGATGACGGCGCCGGCGAAGAGCGCACGTCCCTTCGGGTCGCCGGTGGGATCGAGTACAAGACAGGCGAGCCAGACGAGCAATGCAGTCGCGGCGGTTTCGGTCTGCATGCCGCCGGCCAGGCCAGCGGTCAGCGGCAGGCTGGCGTACAGGGCAACGGCGATCCACGCCTGCCGCTGGTTGCCGCCGACCAGTCTGCACAGCCGCCATACGCCGGCCGCGGTGAGCGCGATCCACAGGGCGTTGAGTGCGCCCCGCGCTTCGCGATCCGCCAGCAACTGCGCGACCGCGTGCTGCACGTCGGATGCCCATGGCGCCACTGCCCAGACATGCAGCCAGGGGTCGGGCGCATAGCGCCCCCGCAGCTGCAGTTCCCAGGGCAGGCGCAGGTGATAGCCCAGATCGTCCGCCTGCAGGGTCGGCAGCCAGGTTGCAGTCGCCGCAAGACCCAGCGCGAGCACGCCCCAGGCGGCGGCGCGCGGCGCGGGGGCGATCGTGTCATGCCAGCCAATGCGCGCGTCGCGCAACGCATCGAGCACGGCGTGGCGTCGCCAGGCGATGGTCGCCAGGCACAGGGCGAGATAGCTCCATCGTGAGTGGATCGGCAGTGGCAACAGCCAACCCACGACGCCCGCGAGCAATGCCAGCCCGTAGACGCAGCGCGCCGCCACTGGACCGGCAAGCAGGCCTCCCACCGCGAGAGCCGCCAAGCCCAGCAGGCCCGCCGCCAGCAGGGGCAGTGGGCCCGCGAATACGGCCAGGGCCGCCACCAGCACCAGCACCTGGCAGCCTGCCTGGGACCAGCGCGTCACGCGTCGCAGTCCCCACGCAAGCCCGGCGACCGCCAGCGCGATCAGCAGCAGTTCGCCGAAGCGTCCGGGGCGCCAGTGTTCCCACAGGCGATAAATACCCAGCCCCGCCACACAGGCCGCCGGCCCGGCCCAAAGCAATGCCATGGCGAAGGCGGGTGGCCGGCGCGGGCGATCGTGTTCCATCGCAGGGGTGGCGTCGCCATCGCGCGTCATCGGCGACATGCTAACAAGGCCGTCAACCGTAGAATTGGCGCTTTCCACGAGCCGGACGACCATGCCCGCCCCCCTGCACGTCGTGATCCTCGCCGCCGGCGAGGGCAAACGCATGAACTCGACCCAGCCCAAGGTGCTGCAGAAGATCGCGGGACGGCCGATGCTGGCACATGTCATCGAGGCCGCGCGCGCGCTCGCACCCGACGGCATTCATGTGGTCCATGGCCACGGCGGCGACGCGGTGCAAGCCGCATTCGCCGAACAGCAAGACCTGCATTGGGTCGAGCAGGCGCAGCAGCTCGGCACCGGCCATGCGCTGCAGCAGGCGATGCCGCAGGTGCCCGATGGCGCGCAGGTGCTGGTGCTGTACGGGGATGTCCCGCTGATCACGGCCGACAGCCTGCAGCGGCTGCTGGCGTCGGGCTCCCGGCTTTCGGTGCTGGTCGCCGAACTCGCCGACCCCGCCGGCTACGGCCGCATCATCCGCGATGCCGAAGGCCGGGTGGCCGCGATCGTCGAACACAAGGATGCCGACGACGAGCAGCGGCGCATCCGCACCGTGAACACAGGCATCATCGCCGCCGAGTCGACCGCGCTGAAGGGCTGGCTGGCCGCGCTCTCCAACGACAACGCGCAGGGCGAGTACTACCTGACCGATATCTTTTCGCAGGCGGCAGACGAGTACAGCGCCGCCGAAATGGTGCTGGTGGCCGATCCGATCGAAACCGAGGGCGCCAACGACCCCTGGCAGCTGGCACAACTCGAGCGCGCCTTCCAGCGCCGTGCCGTGCGCGCGTTGTGCGTAGCAGGCGCGCGCTTCGCGGACGTGACTCGCGCGGATGTGCGCGGCCGGGTCAGCGTCGGCCGGGACGTGGAATTCGACATCGATGTGATCCTGGAAGGCGAGGTCGTGCTTGGCGACGGCGTCCGGATCGGTCCGTTCACCCGGCTCAAGGACGTGCATCTGGCAGCCGGTACGCAAGTGCGGGCGCACTGCGACCTGGACGGCGCGCGCACCGAAGGTGCGGTGCAGATCGGCCCGTATGCGCGCCTGCGCCCGGGGACGGTGCTCGCCGACGGCGTGCACGTGGGCAACTTCGTCGAAACCAAGAATGCCCGGCTCGGCGTGGGCAGCAAGGCGAACCACCTGACCTACCTCGGCGACGCGGTGGTCGGTGCGGGCGTCAACATCGGGGCCGGCACCATCACCTGCAACTACGACGGCGTGAACAAGTTCGGCACGACCATCGAAGACGGCGCGTTCATCGGCTCCAATGCCGCACTGGTCGCGCCGGTCACCATCGGCAGGAATGCGACCATCGGCGCAGGCTCCACCATCACCCACGACGCGCCCGCAGACCGGCTCTCGGTGGCGCGCGCGCGACAGACCGCGATCGAAGGCTGGAACCGGCCGAAGAAGAAGTAGGTCGGGGCTACGTCACCGACGTATGTCCTCCACGACTTTCCCGAATGTCCGCGATGTCGGCCGCATACGGCCGATCTACACGTCCGGCAACACCATGCTCACGCACAGGCCTCCACCTTCGCGATTGAGCAGGGCAATGCGGCCGCCGTGCGCCTCGGCGATCTCGCGGGCCAGCGCCAGGCCTAGACCGGTGCCGTTGCGCTTGGTCGAATAGAACGGCAGCAGCGCATTCGCCAGCACCGCCTCGTTCATGCCGCTGCCGCGGTCAAGTACGTCGATCCGCCATGCGTCGGCGGCACGGCGCACGTGCAGGCGCACGTCTTGCGGGCGCGAGCCGGATTCGTGCGCATTCCGTACCAGGTTGAGCAGAGCTTGCTCCATCTGCGCGGCGTCGAAGCGCGCGACGCCATCGGCCGGCGACAGGTCGTGGGCGAATTCGACCTGGTCGCGTAGCTGGTCGACGAAGCGCCCCCATTCCACCGGTTCGGTACGTGGTGCCGGCAGTTTGGCGAAGCGCGCGTATTCGCGGATGAAGCCTTCCAGGTGGCGTGCGCGCTCTTCGATGGTCTGCAGCGCAGTCGGCAGCCGTTCGAGCTGGCCGCGTCGCAGCAGCTCCGCGCCCGAATGCGCCAGCGAGGCGATCGGCGCGAGCGAATTGTTGAGTTCGTGGCTGATCACCCGGATCACCTTCTTCCAGGTCTGCACTTCCTGGCGCCGCAGCTCCGCGGTGAGCTGGCGCAGCATCACCAGCTCGTGGCGGCGCCCGTTGAGGCGGAAACTGCGACGCGAGAGGTGGTAGATGTCTTCTTCCTCGCCCTCGCCAACGGTGAACATGCCGTCGCCACCGCGTGCGAAGGCCTCGCGCACCGCTGGGTCGGTCCGTTCCAGCAGGACGTCGAAGTCCTGGCCTTCCAGCTTGCGACCTTCGCCCAGCAGCCGGCGCGCAGCCAGGTTGGCATGCACGACGCGCCGCGACGGATCCACCAGCACCATCGACACCGGCGTGTTCTGGACCATGGTGTCGAGCAGCAGTTCGCGCTGGACCAGCGACAGGCGCTGCTCGCGCAGAGCATCGCCCAGCGCGCGATGCGCGTCGACCAGTTCGCGCAGATCGCCGTGGCCGTTCCAGGACAGGCCGAAGCTGTAGTCACCGTCGCGATAGCTGGCCACGCTGCCGGCGAGCGCGCGGAACAGCGAACGCATCGGCGCAAACGCGCGATGCACGTGCCAGGTCAACAGCGGCAACAGGACGCCCGCAGCAAGGACCACGGCCGCCCACGGCACCAGCCAGCGCTGCAAGACCAGCGTCAGCGTCGCCGCCGCCAGCATGTAAGCCGCGGCAATCAGCGCGTAGAGCAGACCCAATGGGAGTCGTGTACGCCAGCGCATGCGCGGTCAGCCCTAGCCGCGGCCGATGCCGAGCCGCTCGAGCCGCCGGTACAGCGCCTGCCGCGACAGGCCCAGGTCGGCGGCCGCTTGGGCAAGCACGCCGCCGTTGCGCGCCAGCGCGTCCTCGATCGTGGCGCGGTCCGGCTCGTCGCCGGACACCGGCGCGGCCGCGGCGACCGGAAGATGCAGATCCTGCTCGCGGATCGTGTCGCCCTGGGCCAGCAGCGCCGCGCGCTGCACGACATTGCGCAGCTCGCGCACGTTGCCGGGCCACGCGTGGCGCAACAGCGCGCGTTCGGCGCCCTCGTGCAGATGTTTGTCCGCCGGCAGGAAATGGCGCGCCAGCGGCAGTATGTCGCGTGGCCGCCGCGCCAGCGGCAGCAACCGCAGTTCGATCGCATTGAGCCGGTAGTACAGATCCTCCCGGAACGTGCCCTGCGCGATCATGGCCGCCAGGTCGGCATTGGTGGCGCTGACCACGCGGACCTTGACCGTGCGCTCGCGATTGCTGCCCAGGCGCTGGAACCGGCCGGTTTCCAGCACTCTGAGTAGCTTGACCTGGCCGGCGGCCGGCAGGGTGCCGATCTCGTCCAGGAACAAGGTGCCGCCGTCGGCGGCTTCGAACTTGCCTTCGCGCGGCTTGTTGGCTCCGGTGTAGGCGCCGGCCTCGGCGCCGAACAGTTCGGCTTCGATCAGGTCTGCCGGCAGTGCGCCGCAGTTGAGCGGCACGAACGGCCCGTTCCGCACCGCGGAATTGGCGTGGATGATCTCGGCATAACGTTCCTTGCCGGTGCCATTGGCGCCGGTGATCAGGACCGGCAGGTCCGAGCGTGCCACCTGGCAGGCGAGCATCAGCGCCGCTTCGCTGCCCGGGTCGGCATACACGATTCCGCGCAGGTCGTAGTCGCGCAGCAGCGCATCGCGGCGCTGGCGCTCTCCGGCCCGCTCGGCCATCAGGGTGCGGCGCGACTCGCCCAGTTCGAGCAGGTTGTTGACCGTGGCCAGCAGCTTGCGGTCGTCCCATGGCTTGGACAGATAGTCGGCGGCGCCGGCGCGCACCAGGTCGACCGCCGCTTCCAGATGGGTCCACGCCGTGAGCAGGATGACCGGCAGGTCGGGGTGCTCGCCACGGATCTCGTGGAACAGCGCCACGCCCTCGTCACCGGAGGTGGTATCGGCATGGAAGTTCATGTCCTGGATCACCAGGTCGATGTCGCCGCGCCGCAGTCGCGCCAATCCCTCCTCGGGCGACTGCGCGCTGGCGGTGTCGAAATCGTGCAGCGAGAACAGCGTTTCCAGTGCGGTGGCGACCGCGGGGTTGTCGTCGATGATCAGGATGGTGGGCATGGCTACCGTCGGCCGGGCCTACGCGCCCGGCGGCTCGAAGGAACATGTGCGCGCCGCGCCGGGGGCGCAGCCCCGGCGCGCACAGGTTAAACGCTGCGGGTAGCCAGCGCTGGTGGCACCGACGCCGCGCGTCGCGCGGGCCAGTACACCGCGATCTGCCCCAGCAGCCACAGCGCCACCGCGCCCACGGGCAGGTACAGCAGCGGCAGGCGCGGTAGTTCGTACTTGCCCATCAGCAGCTGATTGATGGCATATGCCAGCAGCATGCCCAGCACGATGCCGAGCGTGGCCAGCAGGAAGTTCTCGGTCTGGAAGTAGCGCAGGATCTGGGCGCGGGTGGCCCCCAGCGCACGGCGCACGCCGATCTGCTTGGTGCGCTGCTGCACCCAGAAGCTGGCCAGGCCGACGATGCCGAGCGCGGTCACGACCAGGAGCGCGATGCACACCGCCACCAGCAGCCAGGCCATCGAGCGATCCTGCCGGTAATAGGTCTCGATGACCTCGGTGAAGGGTCCCTCGCGCAGGATGATGCGGCGCGCGCTGTTGCGCTCCAGTGCCGCGACCGCGGCCTTCTGCACCTCGGCACGACGCCCGGGTTCGGTGCGCAGCGCGAAGCGGCCCATGGTGACGTTGTGCACCGGCAGCAGCATCGAATATCCGCTCTCGGCCGGTCCGCCGTTGTCGTTGGGGCGGATCAGCCGTTCGACCACGCCGACCACGCGGTGCGGCGCGTCGTTGGAGTTCCAGCTGTAGATGTTCTTGCCGATCGCGCTCTCGCCGGGGAAAAGTTTCTCGGCCACTTCGCGGGTCAGGATGGCGGCCGGTACGGTCAGCTTGGAATCGGGCTCGTTGAGCGCCTCCCAGTCCGCATACTCGTCGGGCTTGAAGTCGCGGCCTTCGACGATCCGAAGCCCGAGCGTGTGCACCAGGTTCTCGCCCAGGTAGACCGCGCTGTTGAGGTTCGGCATGGGCTGCTCGGGCTGCAGGCTGATCGAGCTGTTCCACGACGAATTGTCGAAGGGTACGTGGTTCAGGCTGGTCGCCGCCTCGACGCCGGGCAGGTTGCGCAACGCGGCGATGTCCTGCTTGACCAGCGCGCCGGCGTTCTCGTCCTCGCCGATGCCGGCGACGTTGATGCGCACCAGTTCGCTGTCGGCCATGCCGGTGGGGCGCTGCATGCGCTCCAGGCGCTGGCTGATCAGGAAGACCGCGTTGCAGATGATCGCGCACGACAGCGCGATCTCCAGCACGATCAGCGAAGCCGCGGTCTTGTGGCGGCTCAACGTGGAAAGGATGGGGCGGATGTCCATGGGCGTGTCCTGTGGGTGGGGCCTATATCCCAGGCGGTGCGAAAGTTCCGAATTGCTGGGCGTCGGGGGGCGTAGCCCCGACCTACTGCGTTTTGAGCTGGATGGCCGGCGTTACCTGCATGGCGCGCCATGCGGGCAGCAGGCCCGCCAGTACGCTGCTGACCAGCGCCAGCGCCAACGTGGTCAGCAGCATCGGCACATCCAGGTGCGCGAGTTCGGCGTAGTCGGCCGGTTGTTGACGGACAGCCCACAGGCCGAGCAGGGCCAGGCCCAGGCCGGCGATGCCACCGGCCAGACCCACGGCGCCCGATTCGATCAGGCACTGGGCGAAGATCGCGCGCCGCGATGCACCCAATGCCCTGCGCACGCCGATCTCGGACGAACGCCGCAGGAACTTGGCCAGCAGCAGGCCGACCGTGTTCACCAGGCAGACCAGCAGGAAACCGAAGGCCAGCCACATCTGCAGGCGCACGTCGCCGGGCACCGCTTCGCGCTCGTCCAGCCATTCCATGACGCTGTGCAGCCGGATGTTGGTGGGCCGCTCGAAACGTCCGGCCGCGCGTTGCTGGTTGGAATAGTTCTCCAGGTACTGGCGATAGGCCGCGACCTTTTCCGGGCTGCCGAGCTCCACCCAGTACTGGAGCCAGGTGCAGGGCGCATTGAGGCCCTGCGAGCCTTCCTCGTCGGAGCCGCTGTCGCCCCAGCAGCTCATGTTGCCCTGGCTGCCCAGGTCCAGTGCGCGCGAGGTCTGGAACGGCACGAACACCTGCTCGACTTCGGTGAAGCGGTCGTTGGTGAGATCGTAGAACTTGGGCGTCGGCCGCCATTCGTCGAGCACACCGACGATGCGGAACTGCACCCTGTTCGCCAGCAAGGTCTTGCCCACGCTGTTGCCGCCCGCGAACAGCTTGTCGTTGAGCGCGCGCGAGATGACGGCGACCCGCGCGCGTCCCTCGTCATCGGCCGCGCTCCAGCCGGAGCCGAAGCGGAAGGGCGCATCGAACATGGGGAAGAAGTCGGACGAGGTGTAGCGGGCATCGACCGAGAACGGATCAAGCTTGCCGTCCTGCGCTTCCACCGCCAGACCGCCGCCGGTCATCATCGCCTGGCGATCGCCGCGCTTGTCGCGCAGCAGCGTTTCGGCATCGAAACGCGTCATCTGTTCTTCCGGATCGTCGCCGGGGGTGAAGCCGTTCATCGAGCGCGGATCCATGCGCGGGTAGAACAGCTTGTCGCTCTTCTGCGGGATGGGATCGCCCGCCAGCACGTAGAACACGGTGAGCGTGGTCATCGCCGCGCCGATGCCCAGCGCGATCGCCAGCACCATCAATGCAGTGAGGACCTTGTTGCGCCGGAAGCTGCGCATGGCGAGGTTGAGGTAGTAGCCGAACATGGCGGGCTCCGTGGGCGCGTGGGCCGTGGTTCTGGGGGCGGAAAGCGAGTCGATCGGGTGGTCGGGCTGTACGGCGGGCGCGGCGCGTCAGGATTCGGTCGCGATCGCCGAGGACATCCGCGATTCGCGCGCGACGCGCGCCAGGCCGGGTTCCACCGACAGATCGGTGGCCATGCCGTCGACGATGTGAACGTTGCGCTGCGCGCGCGCAGCCAGCTCCGGATCGTGGGTGACCATCACGATCGTGGTGCCCTGCGCATTGATGTCCTCCAGCAGCTCCAGCACGCTGCGCGCCATCTGCGAATCCAGGTTGCCGGTGGGTTCGTCCGCGAGCAGCAGGCGTGGACTTCCAGCCAGAGCGCGTGCGATCGCAGCGCGCTGCTGCTGTCCGCCCGACAGCTCGGCCGGGAAGTGCTTCATCCGCGAGCCCAGGCCCACCAGTCCAAGCGCATCCTCGATCCGCAGCTTGCGTTCGGCCGCGGGCATGCCGCGGTAGCGCAGCGGGACGTCGCAGTTGTCGAACAGGTTGAGGTCCGGGATCAGGTTGAAGCTCTGGAAGATGAAGCCGATCTTCTGGTTGCGCAGCCGGCTGCGCGCATCGTCGGACAGGCCGCGCACGTCCGCGCCGTCGAGCAGGTAGGTTCCGCCGGTGAAGGTTTCCAGCAGGCCGGCGATGTTGAGGAACGTGGTCTTGCCCGAACCGGACGGACCGGTAACGGCGACGAACTCGCCCTCGGCCACGTGCAGATCGAGCGAACGCAGCGCATGCGTTTCGACCAGCTCGGTGCGGTAGACCTTGGCGACGGATTGCATCTGCAGCATGGGAGACTCCAGGAAGAAGGCGGGAACGCCGGCGGCGGTTCAGCCGCGGACGTGGAACAGCGTGGACAGCGGCGCGGTAGGCAGGTAGCCGCGGCGATGCGTGCGCGCGGGTGTGCGATTGGCGCTGGGCATCGCGTCGGCCGGATCGAAGGCGAAGAGCTCGAACAGGCGCAGCGGCACGGCGTCGGCGAGGTCCTGCGCGCTCCAGTGCAGCTGCGCGGGGAAGGCGAGGAAGTCTTGCTTGGATTGGACAGCCATGGTCAGTCTCCGTGGATGCGGACCCGGTCCGCGTTGTCGAACAAGTCGGTGCCCGAGACCACGATGCGGTCGCCCGCCTGCAGGCCCGAGACGATTTCCACCGACGACAGGCTGCTGGCGCCGGTGCGGATGGGGCGACGCACGGCCTGGCTGCCGTCGACGACGTAGGCGAAGCGGCCGCCGTCCTGTTCCAGGAACGGACCGCGATCGACCATCAAGACGTTGCGGCGCGTGTCGAGCACGATGCGCGCGGACAGGCGCTGGTTCTGGCGCAGGCCGGGCGGCTGCTTGCCTTCGGCGAACCGCAGGCGCGCATTGACCTCGCCATTGACCACTTCGGGCGACACCGCCGAGACCTCGGCCGCATAGGCGGTGCCGGTGCTGACGACCTGGGCCGGCATGCCGATGCCCAGATCGCGGGCGAAGCTTTCCGGCACCTTGATTTCCAGTTCGAACATGGACAGGTCGACCACGCTCATGACCGGGCCGTTGGCGACGACATTGGTGCCCTGCGCGATCTGCACCTGGCCGACCTGACCGTCGAACGGTGCGCGCACGGTCAGTTTGTCGACCTGGCGGCGCAGCTCGGCCACCACCGCTTTCTGCCGGTCGGCGAGCAGGCGCTTGTTGCGCGCGTCCAGGCCCGCGCCTTCGGACTGCAGGCGGAACTCGCGCTGCGCCGCCGAGAGACCCAGTTCGGATTTCTTCATGGTGTCTTGCGCGGCCGACAGGTCGACCTGCGGCACCGCGCCGCCATCGAACCCGCGTTGGAAGCGCTGCAGGTCGCGTTCCGCAGCGGTGCGGTCGATCTGCGCCTGGTCGAGCAGCTTGCGTGCATTCGAACGCGACAGCTGCGCATCGAGCAGCGCTCGGCTGGCCTCGGCTTCCATGCTTGCGAGGGTGGATTCCTCCTGCACCAGCTTGCTGCGCAGTTCTGGGCTGTCGATCACCGCCAGCGCCTGGCCCTTCCTGACCCGGTCGCCGGCCACCACCTTCAGCGCGACTGTACCGGCGGCGATCGCGTACAGGGTCGGGCTGTTGGCCGCGATCAGGCGGCCGTCCGCCGACAGGTCGCGCACCAGGTCGCCGCGCTTCACCTCGGCAACGCGCAGGCGCTCGGCATCGAAGGAGCGACCGCCGCTTGCCCAGCCGCTGACCACCCATGCAAGCAGCGCCAGCAGCAGCGCCCCGCCGATGGCGCCGGCCAACCAGGCCTTGCGCTGGCGGCTGGCACGCGGCGCGGCCAGTACCGTGTCCTGGCCGGCGGTGTCGCGGATGCGGGCGCGTTGTTCCATGCGATGCGGGCTCTGCTGGGGATTACCCAGGTACAAAGCAATCGGCGTGCCAATCGCAACAGATTGATTTATATGGAAAATAATCCGGAACGAAGTGTCCGTCCGGACGGTCGGAGCGTCCGCGCGGACGCTGTTGCCGGGTTTCGCCGTTTACACTGCAAACGACAAACAAAGGGCTTCTTCCATGTGCGGCATCGTCGGCGCGATCGCGAATCGCGATGTGGTTCCCGTCCTGATCGAGGGCCTGAAACGGCTCGAATACCGGGGCTACGATTCGGCGGGCATCGCCATCGTCGATGCCGGGGCCGCGGATGGTCCCGACGTGCGCCGCGTGCGCCGCACTGGCCGCGTTTCCGAAATGGAAGCGGCGGCAACCAGCGAGGCATTTCACTCCAGCCTCGGCATCGGCCACACCCGATGGGCGACCCACGGCGGGGTGACCGAAGGCAATGCGCACCCGCACATCAGCCACGGTGTGGCGCTGGTGCACAACGGCATCATCGAGAACCACGAGCAGCAGCGCGAACGCCTGCGCGCGCTGGGTTACGCATTCGAGTCGCAGACCGATACCGAGGTCATCGCGCATCTGATCCACCATCACCTGCAGCAGGGCAACGACCTGCTGGCGGCGCTGCAGAAGACCGTGAAGGAACTCCATGGCGCTTACGCGCTGGCCGTGGTCAGCCGCAAGGAGCCCGGACGCATGGTCTGCGCGCGCATGGGCTGTCCGCTGCTCATCGGCCTGGGCGATGGCGAGAACTTCGTGGCTTCGGACGTGTCGGCGATCGTGCAGGCCACGCGCCGGGTGATCTTCCTCGAGGAAGGCGACACTGCCGAAGTCACGCGCGAAGCGGTACGCGTCTTCGGTGCCGACGACCAGCCGGTCGAGCGCGAAGTGCATGTCTCGGACGTGTCGCTGGCATCGCTGGAGCTGGGGCCGTACCGGCACTTCATGCAGAAGGAGATCCACGAACAGCCGCGCGCGATCGGCGACACGATCGAGGCGATTGCCGACCGCAACGCATTCGACCCCGCGCTGTTCGGAGCCGACGCGGAATCGGTGTTCGACGGCATCGAGGCGATCCAGATCCTCGCCTGCGGCACGAGCTACTACGCCGGCCTGACCGCGCGTTACTGGATCGAGGCCCTGTGCGGGATCCCGTGCGCGGTGGACATCGCCAGCGAGTACCGCTACCGCGAAGTCGTCGCCAACCCCAACCAGCTGGTCGTCACCATTTCCCAGTCGGGCGAGACGCTCGACACGATGGAGGCGCTGAAGTACGCCAAGGCGCTGGGCCATGCGCGCACGCTATCGATCTGCAACGTGCCAGAGAGCGCGATTCCGCGCGCCAGCAAGCTGGTGTTCTACACCCGCGCCGGCGCCGAGATCGGCGTGGCGTCGACCAAGGCCTTCACCACCCAGCTGGTGGCGCTGTTCGCGCTGGCCGGCACCGTGGCCAAGCTGCGCGGGCGGCTGGACGATGCGAAGGAAACCGAACTGATCGAGGCGCTGCGGCACCTGCCCGGCAGCGTCCAGCACGCGCTCAACCTGGAGCCGCAGATCATCGCCTGGTCCGAGCGATTCGCGCCCAAGCAGCATGCCCTGTTCCTGGGCCGCGGTGTGCACTACCCGATCGCGCTCGAAGGCGCGCTCAAGCTCAAGGAGATCTCCTACATCCATGCCGAGGCCTACCCCGCCGGGGAGCTCAAGCATGGGCCGCTGGCACTGGTCGACAGCGACATGCCGGTGGTGGTGATCGCGCCCAACGACGCGCTGCTGGAAAAGGTCAAATCCAACATCCAGGAAGTGCGCGCGCGCGGCGGCGAGATGTACGTGTTCGCCGATGCCGACAGCCATTTCAGCGAATCCGAAGGCGTGCATGTGATCCGCACCCCGCGCCACGTCGGCATCCTCAGCCCGATCGTGCACGCGATCCCGGTGCAGCTGCTCGCCTACCACGCCGCGCTGGCGCGTGGCACCGACGTCGACAAGCCCCGTAACCTGGCCAAGTCGGTGACCGTGGAGTGACCTGCGCGGCGGGCTAAACTGGCGTGCACCTCACGCCAGGAGCCCTGCATGTCCACTTCGGTCGCCGGATTGATCGACGCGTACGACCCGACCCTGCCGCTGGCCGAAGCGAGCACGATCCCGGCCTCCTGGTACGTGGATCCGCGGATCCACGCGCTGGAGAAGCAGACCACCTTCGCCCGCACCTGGCAGTTTGCCGCGCGTGCGGACCAGGTCCGTGCGCCGGGCGACTATGCCACCTGCGAGATCGCCGGCGAACCGATCCTGGTGGTGCGCGGCGAGGACGGGGTGCTGCGCGGCTTCTTCAACGTCTGCCGGCACCATGCCGCCGCGGTCATGACCGCCGAGCAGGGCTGCGCGAAGAACCTGCGTTGTCCCTATCACGGCTGGACCTACACCCTGGAGGGTGCGCTCAAGGGCACGCCCGGATTCCTCGAAGAGTGCCATTTCGACCGCGCCGGTCACGGCCTGGTGCCGGTGGATGTCGAGGAATGGGAACAGTGGGTGTTCGTGCGGCTGGAGCGCGGCGGCCCGTCGCTGGCGGAGTACTTCGGCGAGACGGTGATGGCCGAGCTGCGCGCGCTGCGGCTGGACACGCTGCACTGGTTCGAGCGCCGTCACTACATCTTCGACTGCAACTGGAAGGTGTTCGTCGATAACTACCTCGACGGCGGCTACCACGTCCCGCACCTGCACAAGGGGCTGAACAGCGTGCTGGACTTCAAGCGCTACACCATCGAGAACGGTCCGCGCCATTGCCTGCAGTCGAGCCCGGTGGTGCAGGGCGACGATGCGACGTTCTCCGCGGTCCGCGGCGGCGATCGCGCGCTGTACTACTGGTTCCACCCCAACTTCATGCTCAACTGGTACGAGGGCAAGCTCGATACCAACATCGTGCGCCCGCTCGGCGTGGACCGGACCGAGGTGATCTTCGACTTCTGGTTCGCCGACGTGTCCGAGGCTGCACGCGGGCAGAACCTGGCGAGCATCGCGGTCGGCGACGTGGTCCAGGACGAGGACATGGCGATCTGCCATTCGGTGCAGCGCGGTCTGCGCTCGCGCGCGTATTCGACCGGTCGCCTGTCCGCGCGACGCGAAGCCGGCGAGCATCTGTTCCACCGCCTGCTGCACGCGGATCTGTCCGCGGGAGCGTGACAGTGTCGCCGGAGCGGCCTCCGGTGCGAATGCTTTGGGTGGTTTTGCGGGAAGGCGATCGCGAGCAAGCTCGCTCCCACGGGGCCGACTCAGTGATCCTGCGCGTCCGGCTCGTCGAAGAAGGCAGGCATCGGGGCCTCATCCTGCTCCATATGCGTGGTCGTGACCGGACCGGCCGCCGGGCGTCCGCGTGGCGGCGGCAGCAGGGCGATCGCCGCCTCGGCTTCGGCCACCAGCTGTTCGCGCCGCGCGTGCGGCACCTCCTGCCAATGGCAGTCGAGCAGGGCGCCTTCCAGCGCATAGAGCAGGTTCATGCTGGGCTTGAAGCCGGCGCGCTTCACGCGCATGAATGCATCCACGGTGCCGGCCGCCTCCAGGTCCGCACGCGTGCGCAGACCGACCTGGCGCAGCCAGGCGGCGCTCTTGGGTCCCACATTGCGGAGCTTGTCGGCGGTGGAAGTCATGGCAATGACTGTATCAACGCAAAGGCGAGCGCTTCGAGGCCAGCCTGGTCGTCGGCATCGAAGCGTGCATGCTTCGGACTGTCGAGATCGAACACGCCGAGCAGGCTGCCGTCGGCCGCGACCAGCGGCACGACCAGCTCGGAATTGGACGCCGAGTCGCAGGCGATGTGTCCCGGGAATGCGTGCACATCGTCGATACGCTGGGTCTGCCGCGTACTCGCGGCTGCCCCGCAGACGCCCTTGTCCAGCGGGATACGCACGCAGGCCGGCAGCCCCTGGAACGGACCGACCACCAGCTCGACACCATCGAAGAAATAGAACCCGACCCAGTTGAGATCCGGGAGCGCATGGTAGACCAGGGCTGCCAGGTTGGCGGCGTTGGCGACCCGGTCGGATTCGCCGGCCATCAGCGCGCGCGCCTGCTGCAACAACTGGGCGTACTGCTCGGCCTTGTTGCCGGTAAGCGAGGAAGCAGTGAACATGGACGAAGTGTAGGCGATGCGGATGTTCCGTACTGGGGGCAGGGTGCCTGGCGATCAAGCAAAGCGGTATGAACACGGTCTCCGGTTGTGTGGACGCCCGTTCATGCGCGCCGTCGGCATGCCCGGTGCGGCATTGCCGTGTCCGCCGCCGCGGCTTGCGATCATCCATGGCCTCCCGCCGATGCGGAGCCGGGCGGCGCCGTCGGCCGCTGCGTCGCGGCCGCAATGAACCAGGGCTTGTACGTCACCGGTACCGACACCGGCATCGGCAAGACCGTCGCGAGCTGCGCACTGCTGCATGCGCTGCGCGCGCAAGGCCGGACCGCCGTGGGCATGAAGCCGGTCGCCAGCGGCTGCGAGCGGGTCGGCGGCGCGTGGCGCAATGCCGATGCGCTGGCGCTGATCGAAGCGGGTTCTGAGCGCTTCGATTATTCCTTGCACAATCCCTACGCGTTGCCGGCTGCGACCGCACCACAGTTGGCCGCGCGCGATGCGGCGATGACGGTCACGCTTGCGCCGATCCTCGAAGCGTATCGCCGGATTGCCGCACAAGCCGACAACGTGGTGGTGGAGGGCGTGGGTGGCTGGGCCGCGCCGCTCGCCGATGGCCTGGACCAGGCCGAGCTGGTGCGTGCGCTCGCGCTGCCGGTCGTGCTGGTGGTCGGGCTGCGGCTGGGCTGTCTGAGTCACGCGCGGCTCAGCGCGCGGGCGATCGAAGGCGACGGTTGTCGGTTGGTGGGATGGATCGGCAGCGCGGTCGATCCGGCGTTCGATCGCGCGGACGAGTATGTCCACCTGTTGGAGGATGCGTTGCCGGTTCCGTGCATGGGCATGCTGCCGCATGGCGCCAACGCCGTGCGGCTGGCATCTCACCTCGACGTATCGCTGCTGTTGTAGGAACGCCGCTTCGGCGCGACAGAGACGTCCCGGAGGCCATGGTCGCGCCGAAGCGGCGCTCCTACAAAGGCCGTTCGTCCAGCAGACTGGTTCTCGCCCCAGAACAGAACGGGCGCATTGCTGCGCCCGTTCGTATCCCGCGGATTGGTTCGGACCCTCAGCCGTGCTGTGGTTCCGGCGGCGGCAGGTGGCCCGCCTCCGCCTCGGCCGCCTTTTCGTGATCGCGATCGTGGGCGTGGTCGCGCGCCAGGTAGAGGTAGAAGGCCGGCAGCACGAACAGGGTGAACATCGTGCCGATGGTCATGCCCGAGGCGATCACCGTCCCCATCGAGAAGCGCGACGCAGCGCCCGGACCCTTGGCGATCAACAGCGGAATCATCGCGAACACCAGCGCTGCTGTGGTCATCAGCACCGGGCGCAGGCGGATGGCGGTCGCTTCCTCGATCGCCTCGCGCTTGCTCAGGCCCTGCTCGATCTGCAGCTTGTTCGCAAACTCCACGATCAGGATGCCGTGCTTGGAGATCACGCCCACCAGGGTCACCAGGCCGACCTGGGTGTAGATGTTGATGCTCATGCCGGGGAAGGCCTCGATCCCGCTCATGCCCAGGATGCCGCTGAGGATCGCCAGGATGTTGAGCGTGAGCAGGGCGCCGCAGATCGCCATCGGAACGGTCAGCAGCATGATCAGCGCATCGCGGAAGCTCTCGAACTGGGCGGAGAGGACCAGGAAGATCACCAGCAGCGCCAGGCCCAGGGTCACCAGCATGGCCGAGCCTTCCTGCTTGAACTGGCGCGATTCGCCGGCGTAGTCCACGGTGAACCCCTGCGGCAGCACTTCCTTCGCCGCCTGGTCCAGGATCTCCAGCGCCTGGCCCTTGCTCACGCCCGGACGCGGAGCGAACGTGATCGACACCGCGTTGAGCTGCTGGAAGCGCTTGAGCGACTGCGGCTGCGCGCTCTCCTTGAGCGTGACGATCGTCGAAAGCGGGATCAGCTCGCCGTCGCGGGTGCGGGTGTAGTAGTTCTCAAGCGCGCTGGCGTTGAGCCGGTCGCTGCGCTGCACCTGCGGGATCACCAGGTAGGACCGGTTCTGCATCGCGAAGCGGTTGGTATAGCCGCCCGACAGCATCGCTGCCATGTCGGCGGACAGGGTGCGCATGTCGATGCCGAGCGAAGCCGCCTTGTCGCGATCGATGTTCACCTCGATCCGTGGCTTGTCGATCTTCAGGTCCTTGTCCAGGAAGATGAAGCGCTTGCTTTCCATCGCCTTGGCCAGGATCGCATCGGCCAGCTCGCTGAGCTGGCTCAGCTCACCCACGCCGCCGATGATGAACTCGCCGCCGCCGTCGCCGCCGGCGCTGGGCAGCGAAGGCGGCACCAGCGCGAACACGTTCAGTCCGGTGACCTGCGACATCTGCGGCTGCAGCTTCTGCTCCAGCACCGCCTTGGTCGACATGTCGCGCTCGCTCCAGGGCTTGAGCACGAAACCGGCCATGGCGCTGGGGCTGGCCCCGCCGCCGCTGCCGCCGAAGCCGCCGTTGAACAGGAAGTAGTCCTGGACCTCGGGGACGGTCTTGGCGAGCTTGGTGATTTCCTCGGTGTAGCGTTCGACGTAGTCGAGCGTGGAGTACGGGTCGGCGCTGCCGATCGAGAAGATGAAGCCCTCGTCCTCAAGCGGCGCGGGCTCCTTGGGCGCGGTCATGTACAGGAACGCGCAGCTGACCAGCACGATCGCACCGAACACGGCGATCACCGATTTGGTTTCCAGCGCGCCGTGGAGCTTGCGCTGGTAGCCGTGGCGCAGCCAGTCGAACTTCTCGTCCAGCCACGCCTCGAGCCTGCCCTTTCCGCCTTCGCCATGCGGCTTGAGGATCTTGGCGCTCATCATCGGCGACAGGGTCAGCGCGATCACGCCCGACAGCAGCACGCTCCCGGCCAGGGTGAAGGCGAACTCGGTGAACAGGATGCCGGTCAGGCCGCCCTGGAAGCCGATCGGCAGATACACCGCCACCAGCGTCGTGGTCATCGCCACCACCGGCCAGGCGAGCTCGCGCGCGCCCTTGATCGCGGCGTCGTAGGGCTTCATGCCCTCCTCGATGTGGCGATGGATGTTCTCGAGCACGATGATCGCATCGTCCACCACGATGCCGATCGCCAGCACCATCGCCAGCAGGGTCAGCAGGTTGATGGTGAAGCCCATCAGCAGCATCAGGAACAGCGAGCCGATCAGCGACAGCGGCACGGTCACCGCCGGGATCAGCACGCTGCGCAGCGAGCCCAGGAACAGGAAGATCACCACGATCACGATGATCACCGCTTCCACGATCGTGGTGATCACTTCGTTGATCGCGTCCTGGATCGCCTCGGTGCTGTCGTAGGGAATCGTGCCCTTGATGCCCTGCGGCAGCTGCGGCACGATCTGGTCGTCCCACAGCTTGCGCACGTTCTTGATCACGTCGAGCGAGTTGGCGTCGGGCGCGACGAAGATGCCCACGAACGTCGCGGCCTCGCCGTTGATGCGCACCGAGGTGCCGTAGGTTTCCGAACCCAGGACCACGTCGGCCACGTCGCCCAGGCGCACGATCGCGCCGTCCTGCTCGCGGATCACCAGCTTGCGGAATTCCTCGGCGGTGCGCAGGTCGGTGCGCGCGGTCATGTCGATGGCGACCATCTGGCCCTTGGTCGAACCCACGGCCGAGAGCACATTGTTGGACTGCAGCGCGTTGTTCACGTCGCTGGCGGTCACCTTGAGCGCGGTCATGCGGTCGGGTTTCAGCCACACGCGCATCGCGAACGTGCCCGCGCCGAGGATGTCGGCGCGCTGCACGCCCGGCACGGTGACCAGCTTGGGCTGGATCACCCGGGTCAGGTAATCGGTGATCTGGTTGTTGTCGAGGGTGTCGCTGGCGAAGGACAGATACATCGCGCCGATCTGCTGGCCCTGCTGCAGGTCGATCACCGGATCCTCCGACTCCGGCGGTAGCTGGCCGCGCATCTTGTTGACCTTGGCCGCGATCTGGGTGAGCGCTTCGTTCGGATCCTGGTCCAGGCGGATGTAGGCCTGAATCGAGCTCACGCCCGCCGAGCTGGTCGAGCTCATGTACTCGATGCCCTCGGCACTGGCGATCTCGCGTTCCAGCGGCGTGGTGATGAAGCCCTGGATCAGGTCCGCGTCGGCGCCGTAGTACACGGTGCTGATGTTGACCACCGCGTTGCGCAGCTCCGGGTACTGGCGCACGTTGAGCTCGGTGAACGCGCGCATCCCGAAGATCAGGATGAACAGGCTGACGACGATCGCCAGCACTGGCTTGTTGATGAAGATGTCGGTGAATTTCATCGTGCGACTCGCTCCCACCGCCGCTGGCGGCGGTGGGCCGGGTGGGGGAAGGGCCGGTCAGCGGTTCTGGGTTTCGGGCCGCGCATCGGCCGCCGGCTGCACCTTGTTGTTGATCGTCACTTCGGCGTCGTTGCGCAGCTTGAGCAGGCCGCTGGTCACGACCTGTTCGCCGGCCTTCAGGCCGTCGGTGACCGCGATCAGGTCGCCGCGGGTGGCGCCGGTCTTGATGAAGCGCTGCTTGACGATGAGCTTGTCGCCGGTCAGGGGCTTGCCCTGCATGTCCTTCTCGCCTTCGGCGCGCTTGGTCTTGGAAATCACGAACACCGCATTGCCGTACGGATTGAAGCTGACGGCAGTCTGCGGGATCACCACCACGTCGCGTTCGCCGCCCAGGTCGAAGCTCACGTGCGCGAAGCTGCCCGGGCGCAGTGCCGTATTGGGGTTCTGGAAGGTGGCCTGGGCGGTGAAGTTGCGCGTGTTCGAGTCGACAAGCGGTTCGATCGCGGTGATCCGACCCTCGAAGACCTGCCCGGGGATCGCATCGACCGTGGCGCGCACCGGAGTGCCTTCCATCACCTTGCCCATGTGTTGCTCGGGCAGGGTGAAATCGAGGTAGATCGGATTGAGCGCCTGCAGGCTCACGATCGGATCGCCGGGGTTGACGAACTGGCCCAGGTTCACCTTGCGGATGCCGAGCACGCCGGAGAACGGCGCGCGGATGGTCTTCTGCGCGATCAGCGCACGCTGGGCCTCCGCCTGGGCCTGGGCGGTGGCGGCATTGGTGGCGCGCGTCTGCGCTTCGTCCTTCGACACCAGCTGGTCCCTGGCGAGCTGCTGCCAGCGGTCGCGCTGCACGGCGGCGAGCTTTGCGGCGGCCTCGAGCGAGCGCAGGGTGGCTTCCTCGTTGGCCGTGTTGAGCCGCAGCAGCACGTCGCCCGCCTGCACCGGCTGACCGGCTTCGAACTCGAGCGAGCGCACCACGCCACCGGCCTCGGTGGTGACATCGGTGCCGTTGATCGCCACGAAGGTGCCCACCGCTTCGGCGTCGTCGCTCCAACGCTGGGTCTTGGCCACGTAGGAACTCACCGCCACCGCCGGCTGCGGCATGTTGTCGAAGAACGTGTTCATGCCGGCGCTCATCATGGCCTTGACACCGAACACGCCGCCGAACACCACCAGGGCGCCGATCAGCATCCAGATCATGCGTTTGCGCGTGGAAGCGGGGCGCTTGGGCTTGGGGGTGGACATGCGGGGGATCCTTGGAATCGTCGTTCGAACGGAAGGGGGTGTGCGCTGGCTGCCGCTGGAGCCTGACTTCCGGCACGGGCGGGATGGGGCGTCAAAGCTAGACTGCGCAGTATAGTAATTCTTCGCGAACGGAAACATCCATGCGCGCACGCACCGCGGTCGTCCTCAGCCTGGCCCTGGCGCTGCTCGCCGCATGTTCCGGCGAAGACAAGGCTGCGGGGGCAGGCGGGCAGACGCCAGCGCCAGAAGTCGGGGTGGTGACGCTGCAGCCCGCGGACGTGGCCATCACCAAGGATCTGGTCGGGCGTCTTGCCCCGTTCCGCAGCGCGGATGTGCGCGCCCGCGTGGCCGGGATCCTGCAGCGTCGGGTCTACGAGGAAGGCAGCGACGTCCGCAAGGGCCAGCTGCTGTTCGTGATCGATCCTGCGCCGCTGCAGGCGGCGCTGTCGCAGAGCCAGGGCGCGCTGGCCCAGGCGCAGGCGAGCTACGTCAACGCGAAGGCGGCTGCCGACCGTGCGCGTGGTCTGCTGCCGCAGAAGTTCATCTCGCAGGCCGACTACGACAATGCGCTGGCCGCGGAACGCACGGCGTCGGCGTCGGTGCAGTCGGCGAAGGCCGCGGTGCAGTCGGCACAAATCAATCTGGGCTATGCCAGCGTGCGCGCACCGATCGATGGCCGCGCCGGCAAGCAGCAGGTGACCGAAGGCGCCCTGGTCGGGGAGGGCAGCGCGACCCTGCTGACCACGGTCGACCAGATCGACCCGCTGTACGTGAATTTCTCGCTTGGCGTGTCCGAGCTGGAGCAGGTGCGCAGGGGACAGGCCGCTGGCGCAGGCAGCGAATCCGAAGTGCAGGTGATCCTGCCCGACGGCACGCCGTACGCGCGCATGGGCACGCTGGATTTCTCCGGCGACGTGGTCGACCCCGCCACCGGTGCGATCTCGCTGCGCGCACGCATTCCCAACCCGGACCGCAGCCTGCTGCCCGGCACCTATGTGACCCTGAAGGCCACGATGGGCGAACAGCGCGGCGTCTTCCTGGTGCCGCAGGCAGCGGTCCAGCGCGATACCAAGAGCGCCTACGTGCTGGTGGTCGGCAGGGACGGCAAGGTCGCGCGCAAGGACATCGCCGCCGAGCAGGCGCAGGGCGCGAACTGGGTCGTGAGTAGCGGCGTTGCGGCCGGAGACCAGGTGATCGTCTCCGGTGTGCAGAAGGCGCAACCCGGTCAGCCGGCCAAGGCCGTGCCGTGGAAGCCGGATACGCAACCCGCTGCGCAGCCCTCCGCGAAGCAGGACGACACGTCCGCCGCGGACGAGGGCTGAGCAACGATGTCCCGGTTCTTCATCAATCACCCGGTGTTCGCCTGGGTCATCGCGATCCTGATCACCTTGGGTGGCGTGCTCGCCATCCTCAATCTCGGGGTCGAGTCGTATCCGGAGATCGCGCCGCCGCAGGTGACGGTCAACGCGACCTATCCGGGCGCCAGCGCGGAAACCACCGAGCGCGCGGTCACCCAGGTGATCGAGCAGCAGCTCACCGGCATCGACAACCTCGAGTATTTCAGCTCTTCGTCCAGCGCCAGCGGTGGCGCGTCGATCACCCTGACCTTCAAGCCGGGCACCGATCCGGACATCGCCCAGGTGCAGGTGCAAAACAAGGTCTCGCTGGCGACGCCACGGTTGCCGACCGAGGTGATCCAGCAGGGTGTGGTGGTGGCAAAGAACAGCACCGGCTTCCTGATGGTGGCGGCACTGCGCTCCACCAACCCGGCCTACGACCGGGCGGCGATGTCGGACCTGATCGCCTCGCGCGTGCTCGACCAGATCGCGCGCGTCCCCGGCGTCGGCAGCACCCGGCTGTTCGGCGGCGAATACGCGATGAACATCTGGCTCAACCCCGACAAGCTGCAGGGCTATGGCCTGTCGGCCAGCCAGGTGCTCGCCGCGGTGCGCGGTCAGAACGTGCAGTTCGCGGCCGGCTCGGTGGGCGCGGCTCCGTCGCCGGAGCAACAGGCCTTCACCGCCACGGTCACCGCCGAAGGACGCTACAGCACCGCCGAGCAGTTCGGCGGCATCGTCCTGCGTGCCAACAGCGATGGCACCACCGTGCGCCTGCGCGACGTGGCGCGGGTAGAGAAGGGCACCTCGGTCCACGGCTTCGACCTGCGATGGAGCGGCATTCCCGCAGCCGGGTTCGCGGTGATCCTCGCACCCGGCGCCAATGCGCTGGGGGTGGCCGAGGAAGTGCGCGCGCGCATGGACGAGCTGCAGCAAACCTTTCCCGAAGGCGTCACCTGGTTCTCGCCGTTCGACAGCTCCACCTTCGTCCGGATCTCGATCGAGGAGGTGGTCAAGACTCTGCTCGAAGCGATCGCGCTGGTGTTCCTGGTGATGCTGATCTTCCTGCAGAACCTGCGCGCCACCATCATCCCGACCCTGGTGATCCCGGTCGCGCTGATGGGCACCTTCCTGGGCATGTACGCGTTCGGTTTCAGCATCAACCAGCTCAGCCTGTTCGGCATGGTGCTGGCGATCGGCATCGTGGTGGACGATGCGATCGTGGTGATCGAGAACGTCGAACGGATCATGACCGAGGAGGGACTCTCGCCCAAGGAAGCCACGCGCAAGGCCATGGGCCAGATCACCGGCGCGGTGGTGGCGATCACGGTGGTGCTGGCGGCGGTGTTCATCCCCAGCGCGTTCCAGGGCGGCAGCGCCGGCGCGATCTACAAGCAGTTCGCGGTGACCATCGCGATGGCGATGGGCTTCTCGGCCTTCCTCGCGCTGGGATTCACCCCGGCGCTGTGCGCGAGCATGCTCAAGCCCAGCGGCCATCACGCCTCACGCAACATCGTCTTCCGGGCCTTCAACAAGGTCTACGATCGCACCGTCAGGACCTATGTCGGCCACATCGGCAGCGCGGTCAGCCATGCGCCGCGCTGGATGCTGGTATTCGCGGTGCTGGCGGTACTGTGCGGCTTCCTGTTCATGCGCATGCCTGGCAGCTTCCTGCCGGAAGAGGACCAGGGTTATGCGCTCACGATCGTGCAGCTGCCGCCCGGTGCCACGCTGCAGCGCACCCAGCGCGTGTTCGAGCAGGTGCGCGGCAGGATGGAGAAGATCGAAGGCTATGACAGCATGATGCAGGTCGTCGGCTTCAGCTTCGTCGGCCAGGGCGAGAACGTGGGCATGGCCTTCGTCCGGCTCAAGGACTGGGACGAGCGCGAGAACACCGCGACCGAGTTCATCCAGCAGGCCAACGGCGCGTTGCAGGGCATCCGCGACGCGCAGATCTTCGTGGTCAACCTGCCCACGGTGCGCGGGCTGAGCCAGTTCGGCGGGTTCGACATGTACTTGCAGGACCGCACCGGGCGGGGCCGGCAGGCCCTGGGCCAGGCGATGGGCGAACTGCTCGGCGCGGCTGGTCGCAATCCGGCGCTGGCCCAGGTACGCCCCAACACCCTGGCCGATGCACCGCAGTTCAAGCTCGAGGTCGACCGGGTGCAGGCGCAGGCCATGGGCCTGTCGGTGGGCGATATCTACAACGCGATCCAGCTGATGCTGGCTTCGGTCTACGTCAACGATTTCGTCGACGAAGGCCGGGTCAAGCGGGTCAACATGCGCGCCGACGCCCCGTTCCGCACCGGACCCGAATCGCTGTCGCGCTTCTATACCCCGAGCACGGCCACCGCCGCCGACGGCAATGCGGCGATGATCCCGCTGTCCAACGTGGTCACGGGCAGCTGGATCAGCGCGCCGCCGTCGCTGGCCCGCTACAACGGCTACTCGGCGGTCAACATCAACGGCCAGCCCGCACCCGGCCGCAGTTCGGGCGAGGCGATGGATGCGATCGCGCAGATCGTCGAGAACGACCTGCCCGACGGCTTCGGCTACGACTGGACCGGGCAGTCCTACCAGGAAATCCTGTCCGGCAGCCAGGCACCGATGCTGATGGTGCTGTCGATCCTGGTGGTGTTCCTGTGCCTGGCGGCGCTGTACGAGAGCTGGTCGGTGCCGGTCGCGGTGCTGCTGGTGGTGCCGCTGGGGGTGCTCGGCGCGGTGGCGCTGTCGCTGCTGCGCGGCTTGCCCAACGACATCTATTTCAAGATCGGCCTGATCACGGTGATCGGCCTGGCGGCCAAGAACGCGATCCTGATCGTGGAGTTCGCCATCGCCGAACGGCAACTGGGCAAGCCGTTGCGCGACGCGGTGATCGAGGCAGCCAAGTTGCGCTTCCGGCCGATCCTGATGACATCGTTCGCCTTCATCATGGGCGTGTTCCCGCTGGCGATCTCCAGCGGCGCCGGCGCCAATGCCCGCCACGCGATCGGCACCGGCGTGATCGGCGGCATGCTGTTCGCGACCTTCCTGGGGCTGCTGCTGATTCCGGTGTTCTATGTGGTGGTGCGGCGCATCCTGGGCGACAAGCTGGACGAACCGCCGCGACTGGAGGCCGATACCGCGTGAGTGCGGCCGATGGCCCGGTCGAAACCGTGCTCGCACGCTATGCGCAGGCCGTGCGGGACAAGGACGTCGATGCGTTCGCCGCGCTGTACGCCGAGGACGTGCGGGTCTTCGACATGTGGGGCGCATGGTCGCTGCACGGCATCGAGGCCTGGCGCGACATGGCCGGCAGCTGGTTCGATTCGCTCGGCGACGAACAGGTAGTCGTCACCTGGAGCGCCCTGCAGGCCAGTGTTGCCGATGCGCTCGCCATCGGCCACGCGACCCTGACCTACACCGCGGTGTCGGCCGCAGGGCAGACGCTGCGCACGCTGGATAACCGCATCACCCTGGCGCTGCGCCGGCAGGCCGGCGAGTGGGAGATCTTCCACGAGCACACGTCCGCACCCATCGCACACGAGACGCTGCAGGCGATCCTGACGCGCGACGGCGCCTGACCAACGCCCGCGTCAGGCAACAAAAAACCCGGCAGGGGGCTGCCGGGTTCCTTGTGCGCGCGGGAGAGAGAAGCGCGCGATCTGCTTGCAGACACCCGTAGGCCGGGTGCCGGTGCGGCTTAGCGGCGGGTAGCCTTCTTGGTGGCCGTCTGGGTCGCCTTTTCCACTTCGGCCGAAGCCTTGGCGGTGGCGGCCTCGAACTGGCCCTTGGCGATCTGGCCGATGGCCTCGTTGGTCTTCACGGTGCGGCCGAACACTTCCTGGCCGGCGCTGACGCTGCGCTCGACGCTCTCGCGCGCAACCTGCACGCCCTTCGGCCAAACGGCCTTGAGGCCGTCGAAATCGCGCACTTCAGCTACTTCGCTCCAGAAGGCGAAACCGGCGGCGATGTTCTCTTCGAACGTGGCCAGCTGCAGGCCGAACGCCTTCTCGGCGTTTTCCAGGGCCAGGCGGTTGATCTGGCCGGCGACGTCGGCGAACTGGCGGGTGGCGGCGTTGAACTGCGACTGCGCGCCGCTGAAAGCGGTGTTGTCGAACTGGTACATGGCGGGTCCTCTGCGGTGCCCGGCAGGGAATGCCGGTTTTGTGCGGTGCAGCATACCGGGGTCTATGTTGCGGTGCAACATTATCCGCGACCGTTCGTCGGCGGATTCAGAAGCCGTTGGGATTCAGCCGGTTAAACGCGCCCTGGGCCGCGGTAACGGCAGCCGGCGGTGCAGGTCTCGTGCACCACCACCTCGTCCAGCCCGGGCAGGGCTGGCTTCAGCCGCTCCCAGATCCACACCGCCAGGCGCTCGCTGGTGGGATTGTCCAGGCCCGGGATGTCGTTGAGGTAGTGATGGTCGAGTTGGCGATACAGCGGCTCGAAGGCGGTTTTGACGTCGGCGAAGTCCATCACCCAGCCGGTGTGCGGGTCCAGCTCGCCGGCGACATGCAGTTCGATCCGGAACGAATGCCCGTGCAGGCGCGCGCACTTATGCCCTTCGGGCACGTTGGGCAGCCGGTGTGCGGCTTCGATGGTGAAGATCTTGAAGATGTCCATGGACGACCCGGGCGGCGCCGTGCAACCGCGAAACTTGAACTCCGGCGCCCGTCCAGGACGGCGAACCGGAGCAGATGAGGCGCTGCATGGTACACGCGGCCGAAACGACCAGGCGCATGGGCGAGCATGGGCCGACGACCGTGGTTCCGCTCTGCGCGACCGGCCATGGCACCATATCGGCATGCCGGACGCTCCCGTTCTCGATCTTGCAGCGCTCCGGCGTGGCTGCGCGCATTGCTCGCTGCAGCAGCTGTGCCTGCCGGCGGGCATCAGCCAGGACGAGCTGAGGAAGCTCGACGACATCGTCCGCCGACGCCGGCCGGTGGCCCCGGGTGAACGGCTTTACCGGCTCGGCGACCCACTGAGCGCGGTGTACGTGGCCCGCGATGGCGCGTTCAAGACCGTCAGCATCAGCGAGGAGGGCGATGAGCAGATCATCGGTTTCCATCTCGCCGGGGAACTCGTCGGCCTGGACGCGCTGGCCGCAGGTACCCATCGCTGCGAGGCGGTAGCGCTGACCGCGGCCAACGTGTGCGAGGTGCCCTTCGAGCAGCTCGCCGCAGTGGCGACGCAGTTGCCCGGTCTGCAGCAGCAATTGCTGCGCATCATCGGCCAGAGCGTGGGGCGCGACCACGACCACCTGGGCATGCTGGTGCGCCGTCAGGCCGGCGAGCGCATCGCCCTGTTCCTGCACGGGCTGTCGGAGCGATATCGCAACATTGGCCTGTCGCCCACGCGGTTCAAGCTGCCCATGAGCCGCGAGGACATCGCGCGTTACCTCGGCCTGGCGCTGGAAACGGTGAGCCGCGGTTTCACCCGGCTGCAGGAGGACGGGGTGATCGAAGTCGTCGGCCGCCGGATCGACATCATCGGTCCGGAAGAGCTCGATCGACGGGCGCACAGCGCCGAGCACGACGAACCCAGGCGCCGCGGGCGCGCCTGAGCCAGCGACAGGCCCCGCAAACGCGGGACGAACGGATTGTTCGAGGTCTTTATGCCGGCAGGCTACGGCAGCCCAGTGCCGCGAGCACGCCGTGCAGCGCGGGCGTCTGCATCAGCAGCGGTGCGGCCAGGGTCAGCACGCCGGCGAACAGCACGCACAGGCCCATTGCGGTACGCCAGCCACCGCGCTGCAATCGTTGTCCCACGCGCGCCCCGGCCCAGGTGAGCGGCAGCATCACCGGCAGCGTGCCCAACCCGAACGCGGCCATCGTCAGTCCGCCATGCAGCGCACTGGCCTGCAGCCAGGCCGCTGCGAGCAGGGTGGTACTGAGCCCGCACGGCATCCAGCCCCACAGCACACCCAGCGCGATGCGCTTGCCCGCGTTATCGGCCGGCAGGAAACGTCGCTGCAGTGGCCGCAGCCACTGCCAGAGACGTCCGCCGGAGGCGCCGAGGAAGGACAGCCGGCCGCGGCGATCGAGCAGGCGCAACGCCGCCACGATCAGCACCGCGCCCACCGCGGCGCGCAGCGCGGTAGTGAGCGGCGGCAGGCTGGCCAGATCGAGCAGGCCATGGCCGATCCCGCCCACCGCGACTCCGGCCAGGACGTAGCCGGCAATGCGGCCGAGATTGGGCTGCAGCGCCATCCACCAGCCGCCGCGCTGCTGCAGCGACAGGCCGGTGGCGATGCCGCCACACATCGCCGCGCAGTGCGCGCCACCGAGCAGCCCGCTGAGCAGGGCGCCACCGATCACCAGCCAGTCAATCGGCATCGGCGTGCTCCGCGGCTGGCGGCGTTGGCGCGCGGTCGTCGGCGAGGATATCGATCGCCGGCGTATCGAGGTCGTCGAACTGCCCGCGCCGCACCGCCCAGGCGAATGCCCACACGGCCACGGCCAGCAGCAGCACGCTCAGCGGCACTAGCAGCAGGAGAATATTCATGCGCGCACCTGGGCAGGGGCGGCAGTGGGTACGGTGTCGGAGTGTGTGGAGCGCGCGAGCCGCAGTGCGTTGAGCGTCACCACGAGCGAAGAAGCCGTCATGCCCAATGCGGCCAGCCACGGCGTCACCAGACCCGCCACTGCCAGCGGCAGCGCGAGTAGGTTGTAGGCGAGCGCCCACGCCAGGTTCTGGCGCACGATCTGCCGGGTGCGCCGCGCCAGATCGATCGCGGCAGGAATGCGGGCCAGCGTGGGCGACGCCAGAACCAGATCGGCGGTGCCTTGGGCCAGCGCCGCGCCTTCGCCCATGGCGATCGATACATCCGCGCCCGCGAGCACGGGCGCATCGTTGATGCCATCGCCGACCATCGCCACCACGCGTCCCTGACGCTGCAGCTCACGTACGTAGGCCAGCTTGGTCTCGGGCGTCTGCCGCGCGTGCGCGGCGTCGATGCCCAGGCGCGCGGCCATCCGGGCAACGGCCGCGTGTCCGTCGCCGCTGGACAGGTGCAGCTCGAGGCCTTCGCCGCGCAGGGCGGCCAGCGCCGCGCGGGCGTCGCCGCGCTCGCGCTCGCGCACCACGAAACGGGCGGCCGCCTGGTGGCCATCTCCGAGCCAGATCGCGCCATCGTCCTGGCGAGCGCAGGCGAATCCCGCCGCGCCGATGCGCCAGTGGATGCCATCGACCCGGCCTTCGATGCCGCGACCGGCAACGGCAACGACCTCGCTGGCGACCAGGCCATGCGCCGCGCCGTCCGCGTCGAGGAACGTCCGCGCCAGCGGATGCCGGTTGTCGCGCTCCAGCGCCGCTGCGATACGCAGCGCCTGGTCGCGCCGCAGGGCGCCGAACGACTCGATTTCCGCGATCTGCGGACGGCCGTCCCCCAGGGTGCCGGTCTTGTCGAAGACGACATCGGTGGCGCGCGCGAGCCGGTCCAGCGCATCGGCACGCACCGGCAGCACGCCCAGGCGGGCGAGCGCACCGTTGGCCGCGGCCAGCGCAGCGGGGATCGCCAGCGACAGCGCGCACGGGCAGCTGATCACCAGCAGGGCCAGGGTCACTTCGAACGCGCGCGACGGATCGTAGGCGCGCCATGCCAGATAGGTCGCCACGGCCGCCAGCATCAGCCCGAACACGAACCACGCCGCGATCCTGTCCGCCGCCCGCGCCAGCGGTGGGCGATGCGCCTGCGCCTGTTCGACCAGGCGCGCGAGCTGCGATAGCCGGGTGGCGCTGCCGGTGGCGCTAACCTGGATGCGGGCAGGCCGGTCGCGGCACACCGTCCCGGCGAATACCGGCGCCCCGGCGCGCTTGTGCACCGCGTGCGATTCGCCGGTCAGCAGGGCTTCCTCGAACCAGGCCTCGCAGTCCAGCAGCACGCCGTCGGCCGGTACCGATTCGCCGGACGCGATGCGGGCGATGTCGCCTTCGGCAAGCATTTCCAGCGGCACCTGTTCGCGGCTGCCGTCGGCGCGCTCGCGCGTGGCGAAGACGGGGCGCGCACGGGCGAGGGCATCCACCTGGGCGGTGGCGATGCCACGCACCCGCTGCTCGAGCATGCGCGCGGCGAGCAGCAGGAACACGAACATCACCGCCGCGTCGTACCAGACCTGCGGACCGCCACGCAGCGTTTCGATCAGGCTGGCGAAGTAGGCGAGCAGGGTGGAGCTGGCGATCAGCGTGTCCATGCCCAGGCGCCGCTGGCGAAGCTCGCGCGCCGCGCCAGCGAGGAATGGCCATCCCGCATAGAACACGACCGGCGTCGACACGAGGAAGGTGACCCAGCGCAGGAAGTCGCGCATCGCCAGCGACATGTTCGCGGCCGGATCAGCGGACGCCCCGCCCCAGACCAGGGCCTCGGCGAACATCATCGCCTGCACCGCGCCCAGCCCCGCGACTCCCAGGCGCAGCAGCCAGCGATTGCGCTCGCTGCGGCGTGCGCGCTCGCGCGCCTCGCCGGTGGCGAGGTACGGCTGGTAACCGAGCGCGATCAGCCGGCGCAGCGGCGCGGACAGTCGCGTGCGCGCCGGATCCCAGGCGATGCGGATGCGCCCCGTGACCGCGTTCGCGCTGGCTTCGAGCACGCCGGGTTCGCGCGCCAGCGCGCGATCGATGAGCCAGGCGCAGGCGGCGCAGCGCATGCCGTCGGCAAGCAGGGTCAGCTCGCACCCGCCGGGGATCGCGCGCGCATGCGCGGCCAGTATTTCCTCGCGATCCCACAGTTCAAGGCCGGCATCGTCGGCGGACACGCGCATGCCCGGTTCGCTGCGCAGGCGGTAGTAGTCGCCCAGCTGCGCATCGCGGATCCATAGCGCCGCCGCGGCGCAGCCGTCGCAACAGAAGGCGCGTTCGGCACCGTCGATGCGTGCGTGCGCCGCAGCGGGGGGCAGCGGCTCGCCGCAGTGGAAGCAGACCCGCGCGGCGAGCGCGGCGCCGCGCGCATCGAGCAGGCTTCCGGTTGCGGAGATCGTGGCCACGTTCAGTTCCCGGCGATCGCAGGCTGCAGATAGGCCGCCCGTTGCCGGGCCGTCCAGCGCCCCTGCAGTCGCCAGCGACGGTCGGACGGCGCAACCTGGATGTTCCAGTCGTGCGACAGGTCCACGGCGCCCTGCGCGCGCCAGCCGGTGGCGGTAGGCGCAAGCACGAAGCTGCGGTCGAGGCCGGCCTGCGACGGATGGTGCAGGGTGAGCGCGAGGGTGGCGCTGCGATCGAAACCGCCCTGCACCGGCAGCACCTCGACGGCGCCCGTGCCGCGGGTATCGGCGCGCACGATCGCGCTCAGCCGCATCTGCCGCGCCACGGCATCGGGCCCGAGGTCGGCCACCTGCACCTGGGCGGTGCGCCGGACCGTGTCGTCGACGACATCGTTGGTGCCCGAGGATCGCGAGGCCACCACCAGCATGGTGATCGTGGCGGCGATCGCCGCGACCGGAATCGCGACCACCAGCCAGACCATGGGTTCGCGCCACGCCGGGCGCTTGCCGGGTTTGGGGTCGGGTCCGGAGTCGGGTGCAGTTGGGTGGATGCGGGGGCTCATCGTACGGGTCCGAAGAAACTGCTCTCGATCGCCTGGCTGGCGCTGCCATCGGCTGCGCGCACGTCGAAATGCACGGTGTGTCGGCCCGAGGCGCCGGCTGGCGCGGTCACGATGAGCGGCATGGCAGCGACATCGCCGGCGGGCACGGTGATCGCGGACATCGGCTTGAGCGCGAGCCCGGCATCGTCGCTGCGCAGCTCGACCAGATAGCGCTGGGCGCGTTCGGTCTTGTTCACCAGCTTGAGCGTGTAGCTGTTCTCGATGCCGCCGGCGGTCTCGCGGTACAGCGCGTTGCGATCGCGCAGGACCTCGGCGATCAGCGGCGTGCGCGTGCCCACGCCCCAGGCGAACGCGCCCAGCAGTGCCAGCAGCAGCAGCCCGTAAATGAAGACGCGTGGGCGCAGGACCCGGGTCGGTTCCCCGTCGAGCGCGTTCTGGGTGGTGTAGCGGACCAGTCCGCGGGCGAAGCCCATCTTGTCCATCACCTCGTCGCAGGCATCCACGCAGGCGCCGCAGGCGATGCATTCGTACTGCAGGCCATTTCGGATGTCGATGCCGACCGGACACACCTGCACGCAGATGGTGCAGTCGATGCAGTCGCCCAGCTGCTCGCTGGTGAAGGCCGGCAGCGGTTCGGCTTCGGTCCGGTCGAAGGTGATCGTGCCCTTGGCGTGCGCGCGCGCATCCGCGGCGCTGGGGTGACGGCTCGCGCGGAACACGTAGTCGTAAGCGGTGATCTTGTCGAGCAGGCCACGCCCGCGCAGCAGCACATCGCCCAGCCCGCGCCTGCGCGGCCCACGCGGTTCGCCGCGCATCGGGTCGTAGGCGATCAGCAGGGTATTGCGGTCGAACATCGCGCTCTGGAAGCGCGCGTACGGGCACATGTACTTGCACACCTGCTCGCGCAGGAAGCCGGCATTGCCCCAGGTCGCAAATGCGTAGAACAGGACCCAGAACGTCTCCCAGCCGCTCCACGCGGGTCCAGAGCCGGCGAACGGCACCAGGCGCGCACCGAGTTCGGTGATCGGGGTGAAGAAGCCGACGAAGGTGAAGCCGGTCCACAGCGCGAACACCGCCCACAGCGAGTGCTTGGCCGCCTTGCGCAGCAGCTTGCGCGCCGACCATGGCGCGGCGTCCAGCTTCATGCGCGCGTTGCGGTCGCCTTCGGTCCAGCGTTCCATCCACAGGAAGGTCTCGGTCCATACCGTCTGCGGGCAGGCATAGCCGCACCACAGCCGTCCGGCCAGGGCGGTGAAGAAGAACAGCGAGACGCCCGCGATGATCAGCAGCAGCGCCAGCAGCGGGAAATCCTGCGGCCAGAAAGTCAGGCCGAAGACGTGGAACTTGCGCGCCGGCAGGTCGAACAGCACCGCCTGGCGGCCGTCCCAGCGCAGCCACGGAAACGCGTAGAACATGCCCAGCAGCCAGATCACCGCCGCCGTGCGCAGGCGGTCGAAGCGGCCGTGCACGTCGCGCGGATACACCTTGCGTTCGCTGACGTAGAACGAGCCGGCTTCGTCTGCCAATGCGATGTCGATGGACTTGGTCACCGGTGTTTCCAGTTCGGCACGAAACCCGCGCTCAGCGCAGCGCGCGGTTGAAGCGGCTCGCCGGCCGCAGCAGCCACCAGGTGAACAGACTGGAAGACGCGGTCGCCAGCCAGAACATGAAGAAGCCGACCGTATAGCCCAGCCCGCGCGTCAGCGGCAGCGTGGGGAAGGTCAGGTCGCGCAGCGCCAGCGGATCGACGAAGGCGAAGAACTCCATGGTCGCCACCCCCGCGGCGAAGAAGCTCGGCCACAGGATCGCGCCCAGCCGCTGCGCGAGCGGCCGGCGCGGATGGTCGAAGCCGGGCGCGGCAACGGGCCCAGCTTCCGGAACGCGCGGCGGGATCGATGCGCTCATGCGCGCCCAGCGTCCATCATCGGCCACCCGGCTGCGCGCCCGCAGCGCCGCGAGCCTGGCCCTTCGACAGCGACCAGACATAGGCCGCCGCCAGGCGCGCGCGGGTTTCGCCGAGCAGGGCGCGATGCGCGGGCATCGAGCCACGGCGGCCCGTGGCCACGGTCTGGTGCAGCGATTCCTTGCTGTCCCCGTACATCCAGTAGTCGTCGGTCAGGTCGGGTGCGCCCATGGCCGGGTTGCCCTTGCCCTCAACGCCGTGGCAGGCCACGCACACGCCCTCGTACAGCGACTTGCCCTGCGCAGCCATGTAGTCGTTGTGCAGCGAGCCCTGCGGCTGCGAAAGCGTACGTACGTAGGCCACCACGTAGTCGACGGCGTTTTCGCCGCCGATGCCGGTGAGGACCGTGCCCCATTCGGGCATCACGCCCTCGCGGCCGTCCAGCACCGTGGTGAGCACCGCGTCGGGGGTGCTGCCCCAGTGCCAGATATCGTCGGCCAGGTTGGGGTAGCCGATCGCGCCCTGCGCCGAAGAGCCGTGGCAGGTCGCACAGGTGTTGTTGAAGATCGAGCGGCCGAGCTTCAGTGCGGCCGGGTCGCCGGCCAGTTGGTCGATCGGCCGGCCCTTGTACGGTGCGAAGGTGGATTCGAGCTTCGCATCGTCGGCGGCCTTCTGCTTGTCGTGTTCGGCCTGCGACGACCAGCGTCCGTAACCGGCGAAAGCGCCGAAGCCCGGATACCAGGCCAGGTAGGCCAGCCCGAACACGATCGTGATCCAGAACAGGTTGATCCACCACTTGGGCAACGGCTTGTTGTATTCGGTGAGATCGCCGTCCCACACATGGCTGGTGTCTTCCGGGAGCGGATCCCCGGGGCGGCGCTTCGCCGTCCACCACAGCAGCCATGCGCAGCCGCCGATGTTGAGCACGATCAGCGCGATCACGTACCAGGACCAGGCGCCGCTCATCACGCATCCTCCCCGTTGCCGTCATCCAGCGGCAGGCGCGCCGCTTCCTCGAAGTCGCGGCGCCGGCGCGGGCTCCACGCCCAGGCCCATCCGGCGATGAACACCACCAGCAAGGTGGCCGTCACGATTCCCGAAACCATGGCTCAGTCTCCCCGCGGTGCCTGTTTGCCGAGCGCCTGCAGATAGGCGACCACGGCGTCGAGTTCGGTCTTGCCGGCCACGTCCTGCGCCGCCCGACCGATTTCGGCGTCGCTGTAGGGGTCGCCCAATCGCTGCAGGGCGCGCATATGCCGTGTGACCTGGTGACCGTCGAGGCCGTTCTCGGCGAGCCACGGGAACGAGGGCATGTTCGATTCGGGCACCACGTCGCGCGGATTGATCAGATGCACGCGGTGCCAGTCGTCGGAGTAGCGCCCACCCACCCGCGCCAGGTCCGGCCCGGTGCGCTTGGAGCCCCACTGGAACGGACGGTCGTAGACCGATTCGCCCGCCAGCGAGTAATGGCCGTAGCGTTCGGTTTCGAAGCGCAGCGTGCGCACCATCTGCGAGTGGCAGTTGTAGCAGCCCTCGCGTACGTAGACATCGCGTCCGGCCAGCTGCAGCGCGGGGTAGGGCTTCACCCCGGGCAGCGGTTCGATCGCCTCGGCCTGGTGCATCAGCGGCACGATCTCGGCCAGGCCGCCGAAGGCCACCACGATCGCGATCAGCCCCGCCATCAGGCCGACGTTCTTCTCGATCTTCTCGTGCGGATTCGGCTTGGTCTTGTTCTCGCTCATCTCGCTTCCTCAGGCACGCGCATCGGCCAGATCGGGGGGCAGCACCGCCTGGCCCAGGGTCACCCTCGCCGCGGCGCAGGTCTTCCATGTGTTCCACGCCATCAGCAGCATGCCGGCGACCACCAGCACGCCGCCGCCGAAGCGCACCAGGTAGTAGGGATAGGTCGCGTTGAGCGACTCGACGAAGCTGTAGGTCAGGGTGCCGTCGGCATTGGTCGCGCGCCACATCAGGCCCTGCATCACGCCCGCGATCCACATCGAGGCGATGTAGAACACCACGCCGAGCGTGTGGATCCAGAAGTGCCAGTCCACCCACTTGCTCGAGTACATGCCTTCGCGGCCCAGCAGGCGCGGCAGCAGCGCGTAGATCGAGCCGATCGAGATCATCGCCACCCAGCCGAGCGCGCCCGCATGCACGTGGCCCACGGTCCAGTCGGTGTAGTGGGAGAGCGAGTTGACCGTCTTGATCGACATCATCGGCCCCTCGAAGGTGGCGATCATGTAGAAGCTGATCGCGACGATGAGGAACTTCAGGATCGGGTCGGTGCGCAGTTTGTGCCACACCCCGGAGAGGGTCATGATCCCGTTGAGCGCGCCGCCCCACGACGGTGCCAGCAGCACCAGCGAGAACACCATGCCCACCGACTGCACCCAGTCCGGCAGCGCCGTGTAGTGCAGGTGGTGCGGACCGGCCCACATGTACACCGCGATCAGCGCCCAGAAGTGCACGATCGACAGGCGGTAGGAATAGATCGGGCGCCCTGCCTGCTTGGGCACGAAGTAATACATCATCCCGAGGAAGCCGGCGGTCAGGAAGAAGCCCACCGCGTTGTGCCCGTACCACCACTGCACCATCGCATCGACCGCGCCGCTGTAGACCGGGTACGACTTGCCCCATCCGGCCGGGATCGCGATGTTGTTGACGATGTGCAGCAGCGCCACGGCGATGATGTAGCTGCCGTAGAACCAGTTGGCGACGTAGATGTGCCTGACCCGGCGCTTGGCGATGGTGCCGAAGAACAGCACCGCGTAGGAAACCCAGACGACCGTGATCAGGTAGTCGACCGGCCATTCGAGCTCGGCGTATTCCTTGCCCTGGGTCAGGCCCATCGGCAGGGTGACGGCGGCCGCCACGATCACCGCCTGCCAGCCCCAGAACACGAATGCCGCGAGCCGGTCGCTGAGCAGGCGCACGTGGCAGGTGCGCTGGACCACGTGCAGCGAGGTGGCGAACAGCGCGCTGCCGCCGAAAGCGAAGATCACCGCATTGGTGTGCAGTGGGCGCAGGCGCCCGTAGCTGAGCCAGGGGATGCCCTCGAACAGCGTCGGCCAGTACAGCTGGGCCGCGATCAGCACGCCCACCAGCATGCCGACGATGCCCCAGACCACCGTGGCGATGGTGAACTGGAACACCACCTTGTCGTTGTAGGCGCCGAAGGCCGGCGGTGGTGCATCGCCCAGCGTCGTGCCGCTCAGGCGGTCGGATGAAATCGCGTCATTGGGAGTCATGGGCAAGGGCTCGGTTCGACGCCGCGTAGTGTTGGGTGCGGGGTCCCGGGGCTTCTTGATCCAGATCAAACTGCTCCGTTGGGAGTGCAGGCGCTGCCGTTCAATCGTGGCTTGCGCTGCCTGGACGTGTCGCCGAAGCTGCCGCCATGGCGGACATCGACAGCTTCTTCGGCCTGGCCGCCGCGCTGGGCATCGGCCTGCTGGTCGGGATCGAACGCGAGCGGCGCAAGGGTGAGGGCGTTACGCGCGGGGCTGCAGGTGTACGCACCTTCGGTCTGATCGCGCTCGCCGGTGCGGTGGCCGAGCGCGTGGGCGGGGTCGGCATCGCGGTGGCGGGCGCGTTCACGGCCCTGGCCGCGCTGGCCAGCTATCGCGCCAGCCGGGCGCGGGACCCGGGGCTGACCACCGAAGTGGCGATGCTGGTGGTGTTCCTGCTGGGCGTGCTGGCGATGCGCGAAGTCGCGCTCGCCGCGGGGCTGGGCGTGGCGGTGACGCTGCTGCTCTCGGCCAAGTCGCGCGTGCACCGCTTCGCCCGGACCGTGCTGACCGAACAGGAACTGCACGATGCGCTGCTGCTCGCAGCCGCCGCCGCGATCGTGCTGCCGCTGCTGCCGGACCGCGCGATCGATCCCTGGCAGGTGCTCAACCTGCGCAAGCTGTGGCTGCTGGCGGTGATCGTGATGGCGATCAATGCCGCCGGCCACGTCGCCCTGCGCGCATTCGGCGCACGCACCGGCCTGCTGCTGGCGGGACTGGCGGGTGGCTTCGCCTCGAGCACCGCCACGATCGCCAGCATGGGCACGCGCGCGCGCGAACACCCGGAACTCGCGACCGCCTGTGCTGGCGCGGGCGTGGTGTCCAACGTGAGCACGATCGTGCAGCTGGCGGTGATCGCCGGCGCCCTGTCGCTACCGCTGCTCCAGGCGCTGTGGCTGCCGCTGGCCGCAGCCGGCGCGGTGATCGTCGGCTTCGCGCTGGTGGCCGCGCGGGCGACGCACAAGGTCGACGCGCAGGGCACCAGCCTGGCCGGGCGCGCGTTCGAGCCCCGGCATGCGCTGGTGTTCGTCGCCGTGGTCGCTGCGGTGATGCTGCTGTCGGCGGCCATGCAGGCCTGGTTGGGCGATGCCGGTCTGGAATGGTCGCTGGCCGCGTCCGGCCTGGCCGACGTGCATGCCGCCGCGGCTTCGGCTGCGCAGCTGGTCGCGGTGGGGCGCATCGACACGCACACCGCGGTGCCCGGCATCGCGCTCGCGCTGCTGGCCAACTCGGTGAGCAAACTGGTACTGGCCTTTCTCACCGGGGGACGCGCCTACGCACTGCGGCTCATGCCCGGGATCCTGGGCATGGTCGCGGCCTTTGCCGCGGCCGCGCGGTGGGGCTGAGTGCCGGTCCGCAGGCCCTAGGGGCCGGTCGCCTTGCGCACGGCGGCCAGGAACTCCGGGTCGGGCCGGCTTCCGACCCGCTCGGTGCGGGCGAGGATGCGGCCGTTGGCATCGAGCAGGACCAGCGCGCTGGTGTGGTTGAACTCGCCGTCGGCGAGCTGGCGGTAGCGGATGCCGAGCACGCCGGCGAGCGCGCGCACCTGGCCGGGCGGCGGCGATGCCAGCGTCCAGCGCGCGGTGTCGAGGCGGCGCTTGTCGACCACGGCCTGCAGCGCCTTGGGCGTGTCGTGCTCGGGATCCATGCTCAGCAACAGGATGCCCAGATTCCGCTGCTGCGCCGGAGTCAGGTGCTTTTCCATCGCCTTGCCCGACTCGACGATCAACGGGCAGATGTACTGGCAGGACGTGTAGAACATCGAGACCAGCTGCGGCTTGCCGCGGCGCGTCGACCAGTCGTAACTGCGCCCTGCCTGGTCGGTGAGCCTGAGCGGCAGCTGGTAGACCGAGTCGGCGGGCAGGGCGGCAGGCGCCGCCGGGAGTGCGACCTGGGACAGCGTCAGCGCGATGCCGGCGCACGCGGTCAGCAACACGGTTCGAAGATTCATGGCGCGCTCCTGGCGCAGCGGAAGCCGAGGTTGGCGGTCGCATGGCTGGCTTCCAGGGACGAGAGCATCGCCACCCGCATCAGGACGGCGTAGTTCTCGCGGTCGTCCATCGACAGCGCGCCGGCGCCGCAGAACTTCATGGTGTCCGGATCGCCCTGCTCGCGGTTGTCGCCGGAGACCAGCAGCGAGGAATAGTCGTCGGTCCATTCCCACACCAGGCCATGCAGGTCCTGCACGCCATAGGCATTGGGCGCCTGCAGTCCGGCGCGCGGCAGCGCGGTGTTCGACGGGCGCGAATACCAGGACAGGATGCGCGCGCGCCAGGCCGGGTCCTGGCGCGCGTCGGTGCGGGTTTCGTCCGCCGCGGCTGCGTATTCCCATTCCGACCACGTCGGCAGGCGCGCGTCGAGCGATTCGCAATAGGCATTGGCGGCGAACCAGCTCACCCACACCACCGGCTGTTGCGGCTGCGCCCTGGGGCCCAGTTCGACCGGGGACTGCCAGTGCGAGAGATAGCGCTGCTCGGCGAAGATCCCGGCGACGCGGTCGCGCCGCCATTGCGGATGCCTGCGCACGAAGGCGAGGAACTGCGCATTCGTCACCGGCCTGCGCATCAGCGCGAACGGCGCGACGCGCACGCCGTCCTTGGCATCCTCGTAGCTCAGTGCGGACTGGAACAGACCGCCTGGCAGGCCCGCGTAACGCGAGGCCACGTCGCCGGCAAGGCCGGCGACGGGCAGCGCGATCAGCAGGGCAAGCCAGGCCGCACGCATGGCTAGTGGCCTTCGGACGCGTTGGCCGGCTTCTGCGCGCGGATCGCGGCGGCCTCTTCCTTGGTCACGCGGCCGCCCGGGTTGCCCCAGCTGTTGAGCACGTAGGTGGAGATGTTGGCCACTTCGTCGTCGGTGAGCTGGCTCATCGGCGGCATGTTGGAGTTGTAGTCCTTGCCGTTGACCGTCACCGGCCCGACCAGTCCGTGCAGGATCGCATTGGGCACGCGCTTGGGATCGGCGGCGATGTAGTCCGACTTGGCCAGCGGCGGGAATACGCCTTCCATGCCCTGGCCTTCCGGCTGGTGGCATGTGGAGCAGGTGCCGGCGAACAGCGCCTTGCCGGCGTCGATCTGCTCTTCCACGGTCAGGTCGCCGGTCTTTGCGGCCGCGGCGGCGGTCGCCACCGCCTCCATGTTCGGCTGCGCGCGATCGCCGATGTACACGGCATCGACCTCCTTGCCCGAGTAGATGGCCTTGTTCTCCGGGCCGTCGGCCTTGAGGATCGCAAGCGCGCCCTTGTTGAAGGCGCGGAAGATCGAGTGGTCGACCAGCACATAGCTGCCCGGGACCTCGAGGTGGAAGTCCATGATCGCTGCGCCGCCGGCGGGGATCAGGGTGGTCTGCACGTTCTCCTGGAAGCGCGTCCCGCCCTCGAACCAGACCTTGTCGAAGATCTCGCCGATCACGTGGAAGCTCGACACCAGGTTCGGTCCCCCGTTGCCCACGTACAGGCGCACCGTCTCGCCGACCTTGGCCTTGAGCGCCTTGTCGCCCGTCAGCGAGCCTTCCTGGCCGTTGAACAGCACGTAGGTCGGGTGCTCCTCGATCGCCTTCTCCATGTCGAAGGGCTGGTGGCCTTTCTCGCGGTACTTGCCCGTGGTGTAGAAGTCGCCCTGCATCACGTAGTACTCCTTGTCGACCGGCGGCATGCCTTCCGGCGGCTCGACCAGGATCAGACCGTACATGCCGTTGGCCACGTGCATGCCGACCGGCGCGGTCGCGCAGTGGTAGACGTACAGGCCGGCGTTGAGCGCCTTGAACGTGAAGCGGCTGACGTGGCCGGGCGCAGTGAAGCTGGATGCCGCGCCGCCGCCCGGGCCGGTAACGCCGTGCAGGTCGATGTTATGGGGCATCTTGCTGTCGGGCATGTTGCGCAGATGGAACACCACCGTGTCGCCCTGGCGTACGCGGATAAAACTGCCCGGCACCGTGCCGCCGAACGTCCAGAAGGTGTAGGTGACGCCCTCGGAAATCGCCATGTCCTTTTCGACCACATCGAGCTGGACGATGACCTTGGCCGGCGCCTTGCGGCCGGTTGCAGGTGGGACCATCGGCGGGCTGGTGACCACGGCCTTGATCTCCGGGCCCTGTGGCGGACCGAAATCGCCCTTTTGCGAGCCGCCGGAATCGGCAGCCGGCGATGTGGCTGCCGTGGCCGTCTCGCCCGGTTGACGGTCGCAACCGGCAAGGGCCAACGCAGCAAGTGCGGCGGCGAGGAACAACGAACGAGGATTCCCGATCACAGCTTTCATTGCCAACTCCCTTGCGTTCAGAACGGGACGGACATCCCCGCGGATTGCGCGCCCGCGACGAGTGGAGGAGTGCTGCCGGAGGTTCCGGCATGCACGGTGATCACGGCGGCCAGCACGGCCGCGAGCACGGCGGTGATGAGCAGGCGTTGGTGTGGAGTGACGGCTTTCATTGTGGGTTCCTGGCGCTGCAGCATGGACGGACTTTCAATGTCGCGCAGTCTGAGCCCCCGCAATCGCGACCGACGTGATCTGGGTCAACCGCATGCGAACGAGCCGGCCGGCGCGCCTGGCGGTTGATCCGCGTCAAGAGCAGCGGGGTTGCCCATGCCTGGATCCAACGGGCGGGCCCCAATGCGGGTACCGGTCAGGACGGCCGCCGCGCCCCACCTGCTCATGCGGACAACGGCGGCTCGCCGCTGCGCAGGCACGCGCGCAAATGCTGGAGCGCGCCGGACGGATCGACCCCACGCCCGCGCAGCCATGCCGGATCGAACAACGTGCCCTCGTAACGCTCCCCGCGGTCGCACAGCAGGCTGACGATGCTGCCATGCTCGCCGCGCGCCCGCATCGCGGCCGCGAGCTGCAGGCATGCGACCAGGTTGGTGCCGGACGATCCGCCGTAGCGGCGCCCGAACAGGTCTTCGAGCAGCCATGCCGCGGCGATCGAATGTTCGTCCGGCACCTCGACCACGGCGTCCACCACTTCGAACACGAATCCGGGTTCGACGCACGGCCGGCCGATGCCTTCGATCAGCGTGCACCCGGTTGCGGTTGCAGCGCGATCGCGCGTGCGCCAGCCGTTGGCGAAGCCGCTGCCGGTGGGGTCGGCTACGCACAGCCGCGTGCGCAGCCCGCGGTAGCGCAGGTAACGCCCGATCGTCGCCGACGTGCCGCCGGTGCCCGCTCCGCAGACGATCCATGCAGGTTCCGGGGCGGGCTCCTGCGCCATCTGCCCGACGATCGATTCGGCGATGTTGTTGTTGCCGCGCCAGTCGGTGGCGCGCTCGGCCAGGCCGAACTGGTCCAGGTGGCAGGCGCCGCGCGCGGCCTGCCACGCTGCGCGCGCGTGCACCTGGGCGGGATCGCCGACCAGATCGCAGGTGCCGCCCAGTGCTTCGACGTCCGCGATCTTGCGCGGTGCGGTACAGGCCGGCATCACCGCCACGAACGGCAGGCCGAGCAGGCGCGCGAACCAGGCTTCGGAGATGGCGGTGCTGCCGGAGGAGGCATCGACCACCCTCTGGCCTTCATGCAGCCGGCCGTTGCACAGCGCGTACAGGAACAGCGACCGCGCGAGACGATGCTTGAGGCTGCCGGTGGGATGCGAGGCTTCGTCCTTGAAGTAGAAGGCGATGCCGGGGAATCCGGGGAAATCCAGCCGCAGCAGGTGGGTGTCGGCAGAGCGCGCGGCTTCCTGGCGCAACGTGGCCAGCGCCGCCAGCGTCCAGTCGCGCGCCGCATCGCCGCCGCGGATCGGCGCATCGATCGTCGTTGCGCTCACGCCGCGCGTACCGCGGGTGCCAGCAGCGCGCGCGCGCGCGTCGCCAGGAACCCGAAATAGCGGTCGACGTAGCTGATGCCGTTCTCGCCGTCGAGCAGGTACGGATTCATCAGCGTGTGGCGCAGGATCACCAGACGCTCCCCGTCGAACCCGTTGGGGTCGAGACCGAGCGTGGTCGCGATCCGCGCCAGCTCGTCCTCGCCCATGGCCTCGGCGCGCAGGGTGGTGATCGAACCGAAGAACTCCTTCAGCTGCAGCGGCTGCCGTGGATCGCAGCGCAGCTCTTCGTGCAGCCGGCGCACGAAGGCGCTGGCGGCGCCCGCATCGCGATTGCCTGCCGGGTTGAGCGCCAGGCACACCAGGTTGCTGTCCGGCGCGAAGGGGACGCAGGCGTGGGCCACGTCCGCGACCTCCGCGGCGAACACCTGCGCGCGATCGGCGAAGGCCTCGGCCGCGAGCACCGTCTGCCGCGGCAACTGGCCGAAGTTCAGATGGTCCAGAGGAAGCACCTGGTGCATGACATACACCGCGGCGGCTGCTGCGCCGGATTTGGAACCTTCCGGGATGAACTGGCCCAGGCGTCGGTAGCGCGCCATGTAATCGGGCGCCGCCTCGCCGTCGAACACGTAGTCGGCTTCCTCGGCCAGCAGTGCCATCGCGCGCTGGTCGCGACAAACGAACGCGCCGGCCCCGTAGGGCAAGTAGCCGAGCTTGTGCGGATCGACGGTGATCGAGTCGGTTGCGCCCAGTGCGGCGAAGGCGGCATGCACTTCGGGCTGCGGGAAACGGGCGTAGCCGGCGCCGACTTCGTCGCGCGTGCGCAGGCTGCCGTCCGGATTGCGGAACAGCGTCGCCAGATATCCGCCCCAGGCGGCGTCGACGTGCACGCCGAAGCCCAGGCCATGCGCCTGCATCGCCGCACGTGCGGCAACGACGCCATCGACCGGATCGACGGTGCCGTATTCGGTGGTGCCGAGCACGGCGACCGCCAGCAGCACGGGCTGGCGCTCGCGCAGGCAGCGTTCGAGCGCGTCGTGCAGTGCGTCGATATCCAGGCGCATGCCGCACTCGGGTAGCAGTTCCAGCTGCGCCCGTCCCAGGCCGAGCAGCTTCATGCCCTTGCTCCAGGAGTAGTGCGCGGTGACCGGGGCCAGCACCTTGGGGGCTTGCAGCCGGGGGCGGCGGGCGAAGAAGTCGACCAGGCCCAGATGCTCCAGGCGTTCGGCCTGCACGAGGGTCTGCCACAGTCTTCGCTCGCGCGGTGCGAGGGTGCCCAGCCATGCATGCCAGCGATCGAGCAATGCGATCGCGCCGTCGTGGCCGAGGTTGAACGCCGCCCAGTCGTCGTCCGGCAGTTCCAGTGGCACCCGCGCGGCGCGCAGTGCGACCGGAAACGCCTTCAACGCCAGCGCCAGCCGCAGCGCCTGGTAGTTCGCGAGCGTGCCGCCGGAGGTGAGGTGGCCGAAGGCGCAGTCCGGGCGGGTCGGGTCATCGACGTAGCCGAACATGCGTGCCAGTTGCAGCCCGGCCCGCACTTCCATCTCGACCGTGACGGGCGCGGCGTCCTCGCTGACGTTGTTCGGGTTGTACGGCAGGGTCAGCATCTGCGCCACCAGCCCCGGCAGCAGCAGGTCGGAGGCCATGTGCCCGATGTAGCGCGGGCTGTGGAACGGCACCGACTTCTTCAGCGCCGCCGACAGCGCATGCAGCTCCCGGCGCATGCGCGCCTCGAACGCCTGGTACGACGGATGCTGCGTGGCGCGGGTGGGGATCGCAGGCGGATCCTCGGGATGGAAGTTGCGCCGCCAGTAGACGTGGTCGCGCAGGAACTCGATCACCAGCTTTTCCAGCAGTGTGTCGTTCTCGCCGTAGGGGCCCAGGAAGCACGCATCGAGTGCGTGGCGGTCGAGTGGAACCTGGCCGGTGCTCATGTGCGTGGCTCCGTCGGAGCGCGCATGGCGGTTCCGGACGACGGTTGCGGACGATGCGTCCGAATGCCGCCATGCTCCGGCACCCGCCGCCCCGGGGCATTGATCTGAGTCAGATGCGCGCCTTGGGGCAGGAGCGCTGTGCGGCCGCGTGCTTGACCAGGATCAGGGCCGTGCCGCCTCGACGCGTGCACGGTAGGGCATCGAAACTGGAGGAGACGCGGCGATGTGCGCAATGCGGGCGGAAATGACCGAACTCGAGTGCTGCCCGCAGTGTGCGGGGCGCCTGCTCGAAGCCCTGGACGCGGCAGGCCTGGACAGCGGTGCCGGCTGTGCGGCCGGCACCGGGTCGACGGACGGATGCGGATGCGCGGAGGACTGCGCCTACGCTCAGCCGGACAGGCGCAGCAGGATCCCCATCGGGTGATGGGCGCGGGCGATGCTGTAGATCGTCCCGAACACCATGAGCGCCAGCACATAGCAAAGCGCACGCATGCGCCGGGTACGACCCCGCCGCAGCGCGAACACACCCAGCGCCACGTACACCACGATCAGGGTCACCTTCACCGTCAGCCAGCCGTTGGCGAACATCGCGCCGGGCAGGATGGTGAGCAGCATCAGCGCCGCCGTGAGCAGTGCGGTGTCGATGGCGTAGCTGAGCCACTTCACCGGCAATGCCATTGGCCAGCGTGCGCCGCCCAGCACAAACGCGCCGCGCAGGGAGAACAAAGCGCCGCTGAGCAGCGCGACGATGATGTGGAACTGCTTGATCTGCGAATAGAACTCGATCATCCCGGCTTCCCGTCCAGGCGTGGCGAGAGATAGATCCGCCCGATGCGGATCAGCCACGGCGTCAGCGCCACCACCCAGCCGATCGCCGCGGCCGCCTGCCAGGCCATGCCGTCCGGCATCACTTCGGCGAACACCCGCATCACCGCCACCAGCTGGATCGCGACGAATGCGAACCACGCCGCCGCCGGCATGACCAGCTTGCGGCCGGAATGTCCCTGCGTGACCCGCGTGACCATCGCCACGAGGATGCTGCCGAAGAAGCCGACGAACAGCGCATGCGCCGGCGCGCGCCCGAGCAGGAACTCGCCCGTCAATTGATAGGCGATGCTCTGGAAGGCGTACAGCGCGAAGGCCAGCGGTAGCCAGGTCAGGCCCAGGAACAGCACGGTCAGGATGCCCGGCGCCGGTCCACGCGGCCACCAGCGCCACAGCACGGTCAACAGCAGCACGAACAGTGGGACGTCGGCGACCCAGAGCCAGGTGTAGGCGTGCGCGATTTCGAGCACCAGATGCAGCAGGGCCAGCGTCCAGAACCCGGCGAGGAGCCACAATGGCCTCCATGCCACGTAGCCGGGCACCGCGCTACCGGCGAAGAACGGGAACATGCGGTGCGCGACGGTGAAGTACACCGGCAGCAGGAGCCCGAAGCTGCCGATCTTGATGGCCGCGAAGGCCCAGATCGGCGCAGCGCCCAGCACGAACGCGATCCAGGCGAGCAGCCCGAACAGGCCCAGCACCAGCGCCGCGAAGCACGAGCGTGCGTGCCAGGTGGTGCCGGTTTCCCGCCACAGCAGCGGTGCGAGCGTCGCCAGCACGGCGATCCATCCGGCCAGGGTCAGCAGCAGCCCGACCGTGATGCCGGCCTCCCAACCCATCGCGCCCAGCAGCGTTGCCAGCTGCCCGCCGAACAGCCCCAGGCCCACCGGCACGTAGCGCCAGCGCTCGAATTCGGGCAGGCCCATCCAGCGCGGAAAGACCGTCAGCAGGAAACCGAAGATGAAGCTCGCCAGCACCTGGTACTGCATCACGAACGCATGCAGCCAACCCGCATAGGGCTGCGGCTGCGGCATCTGGAACTGCGGCCACCGTACCGATACCAGCCAGGCCGCCCACCACAGCATCGCCAGCAGCACGTTGCTGGCGCCGACGAAGAACATCAGCCGGTGCGGTGCCTGCGCCAGCAGGCGCGGTGAGACCGAAGACGCCACCCGTCAGCCGCCGCAACCGCCGCAGCATTCCGACGGAAGCTGGGTGAGATCGTGCGGCGCTGCGGGCATGCCGGCCCGCCGCAGGCTGCTGCGCAGCTCGGCTTCGGTTGCGGAGGTGGCGATGCGCACGGCCTGCCCGCGTGCGTCGATATCGATCAGTGCGGCCGGATCGAGCGTGGCCAGTTCGCGCGAGATCGCCGCGAGGTCCGGCGCCTCGCCGTGGATACGTAGGGTGAATTGCATGGTCTTTGGCCCGTGTGGGGTGGGGAGCGGCCCGGCGGCGCCGGGCCGTCGTCAGGTTCAGCGTTCGATACCTTCGGTCTGGCCTTCGAGCGCTGGATCGCGCCGGGGCGCCACCCACAGCCGCAGCATGAACCAGCCCAGCGCCAACGCGCCCACGCTGAACACGGTATCGCCCGGCACGCGCATCCAGATGAGCATGTCGACGATCGGCTTCTGCATGAATTCCGCCGAGCGCGCGTAGTAGTAGCCGTGCTCGATCGCGGCCAGCAGCTGCATCGTCCCCAGCGGCAGCAGGGTCAGCAGCGCCATCATCGCCAGGCCGATGTTGAACGACCAGAACGCTACCTTCAGCGCGCGGGTGTCCCACAGCATCTGTCCACGCAACCCGCGCATGCAGAACAGCACCAGCGCGATGCCGAGCATGCCGTACACGCCGAACAGCGCGGTATGGCCATGCAGCGGGGTCAGGTTCAGGCCCTGCATGAAGTACAGCGACAGCGGCGGATTGATCAGGAAGCCGAACAGGCCCGCGCCGACCAGGTTCCAGAACGACACCGAAATGAAGAACAGGATCGGCCAGCGGTAGCGCACCATCCAGGGCGTGGCCTTGCCAAGCTTGTAGGTGTGATAGGCCTCGAAGCCGATATAGGCCAGCGGTACCACCTCCAGCGCGCTGAAGCTCGCGCCCAGCGCCACCACCGCGGTCGGCGTGCCGACGAAATACAGGTGGTGCAGCGTGCCCAGCACGCCGCCGGCCATGAACACGATCGTGGCGAACAGCACCGCGACCGAGGCCGTCTTGGTTTCGATCAGCCCCAGGCGGGTGAAGATCAATGCCATCACCGCGGTTGCGAACACCTCGAAGAAGCCCTCCACCCACAGGTGCACCAGCCACCAGCGCCAATACTCGACCTCGGAGATGTGGGTGTGCTCGCCCCACATCAGCGCGGCGGCGAAGAACAGGCCGATGCATACCGTGGACAGGAACAGCAGGCCGACGATCGTCTTGGTATCGGTCTGCGGACCGCGCAGAACCGGCCACAGCGCGCGGCCGACCAGGGTCAGCCACAGCAACAAACCGATGAACAGGAACCATTGCCAGAACCGGCCCATGTCGGCGTATTCCCAGCCCTGGTGCCCGAACCAGAAGTTGTGTTCCAGGCCGAGCTTCTGCATCACCGCCAGCCACTGTCCGGCGAACGAGCCGACCACGATCACCAGCAGGCAGACCCACAGGAAATTGACGCCGAGCCGCTGGAACTTCGGTTCGTGCCCGGACATGGCCGGTGCGATGTACAGGCCCGTGCCCAGCCATGCCACCGCGATCCACAGCACCGCCAGCTGGGTATGCCAGGTGCGCGTGATCGAGTAGGGCAGCACGTCGGAGAGCATGAAGCCGTAGGCCTTCTGGCCTTCGACCTGGTAGTGCGCGGTGATCGCGCCCAGCAGGATCTGCACCAGGAACAGCGCCAGCACCACCCAGAAGTATTTCGCGGTGGCGCGCATCGACGGCGTCACCCGCAGGGTGGCCATCGGGTCGCTCGCCGGGATCTGGTGCGGTGGCTCGCCGGCGGCATGCGCACGCGCGTGATGCCAACCCAGCAGGGCGATGCCCGCGAGCAGGAACAGCACGCTGAAGGCCGACCACAGCCACAGCGGCGCCGGCGGCGTGTTGCCGATCAGCGGCTCGCTGGGCCAGTTGTTCGTGTAGGTCACTTGATTGTCGGGTTCGCCGGTCTTGTCCGGCACCAGTGCATCGCCCGCTTCGTGCGGGCGCTCGGTGCCGGCGGCCCATGCCGTCCACCAGAAGAAGCCGGTCAGCGCGCGCCGGTGGTCGGCGTCGGGAACGGTGTTGTTCTTCATCGCGTAGGCTTCGCGAAGCTCGGCGGTGGCCGGATCGTTGCCGAACAGGCTTTCGTAGTGCGCGGCCACGTTCGACAGCGCGGCGACGCGGTCCTGCGGCAGCGTGATCGTGCCGGTGTCCGCATCGTAGGTATTGGTCCGCATGACCTGCTTCAGGCGCCCGCGCAATGCGGCCTGCCGCTCCTCCGGCAGTTGCGCATAGGTCGGTGCGCCTTCGCTGCGCGCCCACAGGTCCAGCACGCCGACCGCCTCGCGATGCAGCCAGTCCGCGCTCCAGTCCGGTGCGACGTAGCCGCCGTGGCCCCAGATCGAGCCCAGCTGCATGCCGCCCATCGACTGCCAGACCTGGCGGCCGCGCTCGATGTCGGCACGGGTATAGACCAGCTGGCCGCTCTCGCTCACCACGCGTTCGGGCATGGGCGGCGCGGCGCGGAAGATCTCGCCTCCGGCCCACAGCAGCACCCCGAACGAGATGACGAGCAAGGCTCCCAAGCCAAGCCAAAGCTTCCTGGTATTGCTCATGTCGGTACTCCTATTGCGTCCTGCGTATGGTCGGTCCGCGTGTACACGGGTGCCTTGACGCAAATCAAGCGTGCCTCGACCGTGCATCGAGCCGTGTAAAACGGCCGTGTCGAGGAAGGCGGCTGCGGGTCAATCGTGCGGATCAGTGACTCACGTCAAGTACGCATGCCGTCGTAGTAGGTCAGTCGCGCAGGTCAGTCTCGTAGAACCGGCCCCGCCAGCGCCTCGAGCTGCTCGCGCTGCAGGATCTGCAGCTCGCGCCGGTCCACCTGCAGCAGTCCGTCTTCCTGGAGTCGGCGCAACACGCGGCTGACCGTTTCCGGTGCCAGACGCAGGTAATTGGCGATGTCGGTGCGCGCCATCGTCAGCTGGAAGCGGTTGGGAGAGAAGCCGCGTGCCGACAGCCTGCGCGACAGCCCGATCAGGAAGGCGGCCATGCGCTGGTCGGCGGACCAGTCGCCCGCCAGCAGCGCTGCGCGGCCGATGTCGCGGCTCAGCAGGCGGAACAGCTGTCGCTGCAGGCCGGGCAGGCGTGTCGCCAGCACCGCGATCTTCGGGAACGAGAAGCGGCACAGCATCACCGTGTCGAGCGCGATCGCATTGCACGGATAGTGCTCGCCATCGATCGCATTCAGGCCGATCACCTCGCCCGGCAAATGGAAGCCGAGCACGTGTTCGCGCCCGTCGCGATCGATCACATAGGTCTTGACCGTGCCCGCGCGCACCGCGGCGATCGCTTCAAACGGATCGCCTTCACGGAAGATGTGTTCGCCCGCATGGAACGGACCCACGTGTTCGACCAGCACATGCAGGTCCATCAGCGATCGCTTGTCCATGCCTTCGGCCAGGCATGCCTGCGAGAACGCGCAGGTGGAACAGAAGTGCAGGGCGTCGCCGTCGTCGGCCAGCGTGCGCGAGTCGTTCCGCGGGAACGCCGCGTCGTTCAAGCAACGCTCCTGGGTCGGCTCAGATCGCGCGCGAGAAGCGCGGCGAGGCGACAGGGGCTGCAGGCTGGTCCAGGTATCGGTCGAAGCACATGGCGATGTTACGCAACAGCAGCCGTCCGCGCGACGTGACCGCGATCCGGTCGGGCTCCAGCCGTACCAGGCCGTCCTCGGCCAGGGGCTGCAGCTTGGCGATGGCATCGGCGAAGTAGTCGTCGAAGTCGATGGCGTAGCGCCGCTCCAGCGCACGCACCGGCACCTCGCCCTGGCACATCAGCGCCTGGATCAGGTCGGCGCGCAGCTGGTCGTCCTCGTCCAGGCGCATGCCGCGGAACACCGGCAGCCGGCCTTCGTCGAGCGCGATCTGCCAGCTCGGCAGGTCGCGCGGGTTCTGGCTGAAGCTGTCGCCGATATGACTGATCGCACTCACGCCGAGCCCGATCAGGTCGCTGTCGGCGTGGGTGGTGTAGCCCATGAAGTTGCGGTGCAGGCCACCGCGCGCCTGGGCGGTGGCCAGATCGTCGTCGGGCAGGGCGAAATGATCCATGCCGATGTAGACATAGCCGGCCGTGGTCAGTTTCGTGATCGCCAGCTGCAGCAGCCCCAGCTTGGTTTCGGCATCCGGCAGGTCTTCGGCCACGATCTGTCGCTGCGGCTTGAACAGCTGCGGCAGGTGCGCATAGCTGTACACCGCGATCCGGTCCGGACGCATGTCGGTGACGATGTCCAGCGTGCGCGCAAAGCCCTCGTGGTTCTGCTTGGGCAGGCCGTAGATCAGATCCACGTTGACCGAGCGGAAGCGGTTGGCGCGACAGGCATCCACCACCGCCCGGGTTTCTTCCACGCTCTGGATGCGGTTGACCGCCGCCTGCACGTCCGGGTCGAAATCCTGAACGCCGAAGCTGGCGCGGTTGAAGCCGATGTCGGCCAGCACCGCGATGTCCTCGGGCGAGACGAAGCGCGGGTCCAGCTCGATCGAGATATCGCGTTCGCGCGCGCTGGAGAAGTGGAAATGGCTGCGCAGGGTGTCCACGACCTCGCGCAGTTGCTGCGGGGTGAGGAAGTTGGGCGTGCCGCCGCCGAAATGCAGCTGGATCACTTCCCGATCGCGGTCGAACAGTTGCGCGGTCAGCGCGATCTCGCGGTAGAGCCGGGCCAGATACGCTTCGCCCCGGGCCTTGTCGCGGGTGATGATGCGGTTGCAGCCGCAGTAGAAGCAGGGGCTGGCGCAGAACGGGACGTGCACGTACAGCGACAGCCGGCGCGGGATGGGATCGCCGTTGCTCGCGGTGGCCGCCTCGCGCAGCGCGGCCTCGCCGAAGCCGGCGTGGAACTGCGGCGCCGTGGGGTAGGAGGTGTAGCGCGGACCCGGCCGGTCGTAACGGCGCAGCAGGTCGGGATCGAGGCCGGTGGTGTCGGTTGCCATGGACCGCACGGTAGGGCGTGTTCCCGGGTCGCGCCTTGACTGGCGTCAAATGCGCCGGTGCCCGAGCAGGCGTCGTGTCCGCAGCCGGGACGCGTGGCGGCCGGGAGGCGCGTATCGAGAACGAGCGGGCCCGGCGGCGGCCACCCTGATCGGAAACTGCGGCCTTGAGGCACAAAGAACCCCGCAAGTCCGCGGGGTCAGGTCGCCTGGCAGTGGTGGCTATGGGTGGACTCGAACCACCGACCCCAGCATTATGAGTGCTGTGCTCTAACCGGCTGAGCTACATAGCCGTGGGCTGCGGAAGGCTCCGGCCTTCGGCGAGCCGCGCATTCTGCGCTGGGCCTCCGGCTGCGTCAATCGACGGGCGCATGGCTTGTCCCCCCGCGCCGGCCGTGGCAGAGTCGGACACAGTAGATTTCGGAGTCCGCATCGTGATCGATCCGGACGGTTACCGACCCAATGTCGGCATCGTGTTGATGCACCCGGATGGTCGGGTGTTCTGGGCCAGGCGCGTGCGTCGCGACGGTTGGCAGTTCCCGCAGGGCGGGATGAATACCGACGAGACCCCGCTGGAGGCCATGTACCGCGAGCTGCGCGAGGAAACCGGGCTACTCCCGGACCACGTGGCCGTGCTCGGCGTCACCCCCGGCTGGCTGCGCTACCGCCTGCCGCAACGGGCGATCCGGCGCCACGAGAAGCTGCTGTGCATCGGCCAGAAGCAGGTCTGGTTCCTGTTGCAGTTCACCGGCCAGGAGCGCGACCTGCGCCTGGACCTGACCGAGAAGCCGGAGTTCGACCACTGGCGCTGGGTCGATTTCTGGTACCCGCTGGAGCACGTGGTCACGTTCAAGCGCGGGGTCTACATGAGCGCGCTGCGGCATCTGGCGCCGTTCGCCCGCCAGGTCGCGGGCGGCCAGGCGATCCCGCCACTGGGCCCGGAACGCCGTGGCGTGGACCCGCGTCGATGGCGCGCGCATGGACGGCCGCGCCCGAGCGGGCGCCCGGGGGGCCGGTCCGGGCCGAACCAGTCCGACTCCAATCAGGGCTGAGCCGGTCTTCGGGTACCCGCGCCGGACCGGCATTCAGGCGGGTGATTGACAATCATTCTCATTCACGGCGACACTAGGCGGGTTCCCTACCGGCCTGCCACCACCGTGTACGTCTGCCTCTGCCACGGCGTCACCGAACGCCAGATCCGCGAAGTCGCCGAAGCCGGCTGCCACAGCGTGTCCGAGCTGACCATGCGCACCGGCGTGGGGGCGAACTGCGGCAGTTGCCTGGATGCGGCGAGCGAAGTGCTCGCGCAGGTCCACGGCGCCAGGACCGTGCCGCTGCCCCTGCCGGTGCTCTCGCACGCAGCCTGACCGCCGGCTGCGCCGGTGGCCATTGAATCCGCCTGCACGCGAATGCATTCGATTCGCGTTTCGCCATTGCGCGCGCGCACTCGCTAGAGTCGCGCCATCGGCCGCAACGGAACCGCGCACATGAAAGGCGATGCAGGCGTCATCCAGCACCTCAATAAGGCGCTCTACAACGAGCTGACCGCGATCAACCAGTATTTCCTGCACGCCAAGATGCTCAAGAACTGGGGGCTGAAGGAACTGGCCGAGCACGAGTACAAGGAATCGATCGACGAGATGAAGCATGCCGACAAGCTCGCCGAGCGGATCCTGTTTCTCGATGGCCTGCCGAATTTCCAGGCGCTGGGCAAACTCCGGATCGGCGAAGGCCCGCGCGAGCTGCTCGAATGCGACCTGGCGCTGGAGCTGGAAGCGGTGCCCGACCTGAAGGCTGCGATCGCGTACTGCGAAGGCGTCGGCGATTACGTCAGTCGCGAACTGTTCGCCGAGATCCTCGAATCCGAGGAAGAGCACATCGACTGGATCGAGACCCAGCTCGGCCTGATCGCCCGCCTGGGCGAGCAGAACTACCTGCAGACCAAGCTCGAGGACTGAGCGCCAGGTCGTTACGCGAATGCGCTGTGCAGGTATGCGCGCAGCGCATCGCGCGCGCGCTCGAATTCGCCCGCCAGCAGGGTCACCGCGACAGCCGGCCGGTCCAGCGCCTCGGCGCGCGCGCCCAGTTCGATCCGTTTCGCGGCGGCCGACAGGCTCATCGCGCCCAGATTGGCGCTGGATGACTTGAGCGAATGCGCAGCCTGATAAAGCAGGGGGTAATCCGGCCGTGTCGCCGCGGTTTCCAGGTCTGCGATGAGCTGCGGGGCATCGTCCAGGAACACATCGATCAGCGCCCGCACGTCGCTGCCGAGCACTTCGCGTAGTTCGTCGAGCACCGCAACGTCCAGCGCCGCATCTGCTGGGTTGTCCGAGCCGGGCGTTGGCATCGCGGAAGCCTCCGGGGAGGATGTGGGCGCCGTCACGGGAGGCTCCCGGGGGGCTGCGGATGAGATCGGCGTGGGCGCGGGCGGCATCGCGGCCATCAGCCCCGGAGCGCCTGCGCCGCGGACGTGCGTGCTCGCCGGGCCGGCGTTGGCGTCATTGGCGGGCGCGGACCGCGGGGTGCACCAGCGGTGCAGGCAACGCTCGAGTTCGGCCCGGGTGACCGGTTTGGCGAGGTAGTCGTCCATCCCGGCATCGAGGCACTTCTGACGGTCGCCGGCCATCGCGTTCGCGGTCATGGCCACGATCGGCAGACGCCGTGCAGGCCCGCCGGCGGCTTCGTTCTCCCGCCACTGCCGGGTCGCGGCGTAGCCGTCGAGCACCGGCATCTGGCAGTCCATCAGCACCAGGTCGTAACGCGAGGCGGACATCCGCATGAGCGCGGCTTCGCCGTTGCCGGCGGTGTCGCAGTTCACACCGAGCACGCCCAACAGGCGCTGTCCGACCATCAGGTTGACCGGATTGTCCTCCACCAGCAGCACCCGCGCGTTGCGGATCGATGCAGCGGCATCGCCGGTACGTTGCGGCACGGCAATGTGTTCGCTCGCGCCGGCGGCAGGGCGCGCCAACAGCGCCTGGCGCAGGTCCGGATCGGGTGCCTGGCGGCTGAGCAGGGTGGTGTTGCGCCGCAGTTCCTCCGGCACATCGTCGTCGCCGTACAGGCACACCAGGCGCACGTTGCCAAAAACTGCCTGCCGTTCGAGGTTGCGGCGTAGCGAAAGCGCGGTGCTGCGCATGCCCGTCAAATCGGCCAGGACCACGGTGTAAGACCATGGACTGCCCTTGCTGGCCCCGGTACGCAGGCGGTCCAGCGCTTCCTGGGTGGTTTCCACCATGCTCACGCGGAAGCCCCAGTTGGGCAGCAGCATGCCCAGGCGCGAGCGCAGGCGCGCATCGTTGCTGATCAGCATCAGGCGCTCGCCGGCGCTGGCGGCGTCCGGCGCCGTGATGTCGCCGTGCACCTTGAGCACCGGGACCTCGAACCAGAACGTCGAGCCGTGCCGCGGCTCGGACTCGACTCCGATCCGCCCGTCCATCAGTTCCACGATGCGCTTGCAGATCGCCAGCCCCAGGCCGGTGCCGCCGTACAGGCGCGTGGTCGAGGCGTCCGCCTGGCTGAACGCCTGGAACAGGCGCGCCTGCGCGGCCGGCTCGATCCCGATGCCGGTATCGCGCACCTCGAAGCGCAGCCGGTGCTGCGCCGCGGTCTCGCTCAGCTTGCGCACCGCCACCGTGACCGTGCCGCGCTCGGTGAACTTGATCGCGTTGCCGACCAGATTGGCGAGCACCTGGCGCAGCCGCACCGGATCGGCGCGCACCGGCAGGCGCACGTTCGAATCGATCTGCAGGTGCAGGCGCAGGCCCTTGGCCTCGGCCGGACGCTCCATCATCTCCAGCACGGTGTCGAGCAGTTCGCGCAGGTTGAAGGCGGTGCTCTCCAGTACCAGGCGTTCGGCTTCCAGCTTGGAGTAGTCCAGGATGTCGTCGACGATCCGCAGCAGCTGCTGCGAGGACGCGAAGGCGGTGCGCACCAGTTCCTTGTGGTCGGGCGCGAGCTGGGCGTGCAGCAGCAGGTCGAGCATCGGCAGCACGCCGTTGAGCGGGGTGCGGATTTCGTGGCTCATGGTGGCCAGGAATTCGCCTTTCGCCATCGCCGCGGCTTCGGCCACCTGCTTGGCCTGCAGCAGCTGGTTCTCCAGCTCGGTATGCCGGTCGATCTCGCGCTGCAGCGCGGACACGGTGGCTTCGCCATGCCGCGCGCGCGTCACGCTGTCGCGTTCGCGCCGTTGCAACACCGCCAGATAGGCTGCCAGGCACAGCAGGGTGCCGCCGGCCAGCCACAGCGCCGCCTGCTGCCAGGGCCCCGCGGGGCCGCTGTGTTCGAGCAGGAGTGCCGCGCCCACGCCGCAGGCCGCGGCGAAGGCGAGCCATGGTTGCCACCCCGGCCGTGCGACGGGCGCCGGCGTGCGTGGCATCGATGGCGCGCTCGTGCGTGTTGACGTCATCGACGTCGCATCCGCATTGCGCTTCGCGTTTCCGGGTGTCTCCACATGATCGTCCCCCACGATCATCATCGGCCCGGACCCCACCGCTACAACACCGAGTGGTGGAAGTCGAAGTCGAGATCCTTGCCTGCGCCTTGTACCAGATTGCCCTGGATGTAGTCGATGCCGCTCATCCACAGGGTGGCCGCCGCGGACGGGCTTTCGACCCGCGAGCCGATCACGCGCAGGCCCGCGGCATGTGCGGCGGCGACCAGGGCGTGCAATTCGCTGGGCAGGGCCGGATCGGCATCGAGCTGCGAATAGCGCGGCGCCAGCCGGACATAGGCCAGCGGCAGGCGTTGCAGCAGCGCCGCGGCTTCGTCGCCATGCACGTAATGGCCCAGGCAGAAGCGCACGCCGTGCGGCGCGAGGTGCTCGCAGAATTCGGCCACCGCCAGCGCATGCACCAGCGCATCGTCCAGGCGCAGGTCGATGATCAGCGCGCCCGGGTCGACGCCACGGTCGCTCAATGCCTGGCGCAGCCATTCGCCATGCGGATCCTCGGCGATCGCCTGCGGGGATTGCGACACGAACAGGCATTTGGGTCCGTCGGGCCGCGCGAGCAGCGCGAGCGCGTGTTCGATCACCCAGCGATCGACTGCGCCCAGCAGCTCCGCCGCCTCGGCGCGGGCGATGATCTGGCCCGCGGTGAGCATCTCGCCGTGGTCGTCGCGCAGACGCAGCAGGACCTGGAACTGCGCCTCGTCTCCGCCGGCCACCGCAGCGATCGGCTGGAAGGCCAGTTCGAACCGGTCGTGTTCCAGCGCATCGCGCAGCGCCGAGGCGTGTCCGGGTTCGACGATCACCCCCTCGCGCGGCTGGAAGCCGGCGATGCCGGCAGCTTCGCTGCGTGCACGGCGCAGGGCCTGCTCCAGCGCGTCGATCGGATCGTCGCCCGAATCGGCCTGGGCCACATAGCCGACCGCGGCGCGCAGGCGCAGCGGCAGGCCTTCATGCTCGATCGGTTGCGACAGGCCGTCGCGGATCCGTCGCGCGAACCCGGCCAGCGCGTCCTGGCCCCCCTCATCGCTCAGGACCAGGAAGCTGGCGTCGTTGAGGCGTGCGGCCTCGGGCGCCAGTGCGGCCAGCAGCTTGCCCGCTGCGCGCAGCGCGTTCTCGCTGCCGGTATAGCCCAGGCGCTGCTGCAGCGCGGCCAGGTGCTGCACTTCCACCAGCAGGGCGCCGGGCGCCTGCGCAAGTCGCGGCAGGATCCGGTCGCGGCGCGACAGTCCGGTCAACGGATCGCGGCCGTCGCCCTTGGTGGGGCGTGCGGCCCGCGCACGCTTGACCCGGTTCAGTACGGCGGAGATCAAATGGCGCGGACGGATCGGCTTGCTCAGGAAATCGTCGGCGCCGCAATCGAGCGCGCGGAATTCGGTTTCCGGGTCCGGATCGCCGGTCAGGAACACGATCGGAAGATGCGCATGCTCCGGTTGGCCGCGAATGGCCGCGGTCAGCTGGGTGCCGTTGGAATCCGGAAGGTGCAGATCCATCAGCACCAGGTCCGGTGCGAAGGCGTCGAGGGCCGGAATCAGCTCATCGGCTTTGGCCACCCACAAGGTGCGTATGCCCGCACCGTGCAGCACGCTCTCGGCGAACAGCGCCTGGCTACGGTCGTCCTCGACGATGAGCACGCGGTAGGGATCTTCGGCATCGGGGCCACCCGGCTCGATCGCTGCGCCGGACGTGTACTCCTCCACCGTCATCCCATTCCCCTGTCCGCGTTCGTCCTGTGTTCGAGGCATAACGGGAAAGGATGATACGGGCGGCCGGTCGTCACGGCATGCAGGCCAGGTGAAGATCAGCCGGCCTGCGCCCGCGGCGCGCGTCGGAACAACTTGCGCCAGAGCCACCACACGAACAGCGCGAAGCCCACGCTCAGCCCGACCACGATCGCCAGCGCGATCCACGGATAGGTGAAGGCCAGGGCCAGTCCGCCCACCACCGCGACGTCTTCGGTAATCGAGGCGGTCCAGTTGCTCACCGGCTCTGGCGAGGTGTTGAGCAGCGCGCGCGAACCGGCCTTGAGCAGGTGGCTGGTCAGCGCGACGCCGGCCCCGGTCGCCAGCATGCCCGCGCTGAGGTCACCGCCGGTGTCCGGAGAGAGCGTCGCCGCGGCCAGGAATGCGCCCGCAGGAACGCGCAGCAGCGTATGCAGCAGGTCCCAGCCCGAATCCACGCCCGGGATCTTGTCGGCGAAGAATTCGGCGACCGCCAGCGCGCCGGAGACGCCCAGCACCCACGGCGATTGCGCCACTTCCAGTGCCTGGGGCAGCTCCAGCCAGCCGAGCGCGCCGGCCAGGCCCACGCCGAACACCGTCAGATAGACCCGGATTCCCGCCAGCCACGCCAGCAGTACGCCAATCGCGAACAGATGGGCCTCGGACATGGCGCCCTCTCCACAACCCGGCCGGACCGGCCGCACGCGGGGACTCTAACCGGATGGCCGGCTTGACGCATGCGCGACCGGCTCGCTATACGTTCGAAGATGAACGAGCCTTCGCCGCCACCGGAAGCCGTGGGCAAGCCGGCACCGGAGCGCCACCAGGGCCATGGCCTGGCCTACACCGTCATCGCGGTCTTCCTGCTGGCGCTGGTCTTCGGCGCCTGGGGCCTGTGGAAGGTGTTCGCGCCCGCGCCCGGGGATGCGTCCGCGCAACTCGAGGAGCAGCGCGAGCGCATTGCCGCGCTGGAGCAGAACGTCGCCAACCTCACCCGCTCCGACCAGATCAGTCGCAACGCGAACACCGCGCTGCAGGGCACGCTGGCCGAGCGCGACGAGGAAATCGCCGGCCTGCGTGCCGATGTGGCCTTCTACGAACGCTTCGTCGGTGCCACCGGCCAGCGGCGCGGGTTGACGGTGCACGCACTCAGCCTCAAACCGCAGGATGCGCAGGCCTGGCACTTCGTCGCCACCCTGACCCAGAACCTCAACCGCGGCGCGATCAACCAGGGCCGGGCGACGCTGTCCGTGGAAGGCACGCGCGATGGCCGCATGCAGCAGCTCGACTGGAGTTCGCTGCGCCAGCAGCCCGACGCGCCGGGCGTGGACTACTCGTTCAAGTATTTTCAGCGGGTGGAAGGCGATGTCCTGCTGCCGCCCGGATTCAAGCCGGTACGGGTGATCGTTCGGCTCCAGCCGAAGGGCGGGACGGCGGTGGAGCGCTCGTTCACCTGGGCGGACGCGACCGGGGCGCAGGCGCCGGGGCAGCAGTAGGCGGGGTTGAGCGCGTTGAGTCGTCGGCGGGTCTCCCAGCGCGCTGCGGCGCGGCACTTGGATTCGATCGCGGCACCCCCCATCCTTGGCGCATGAGTACGCTCAACCAGGCCGCACCCCCCGCATCGGCGCCGGACTATCTTTCGCTGCAGCGCCCGCTGGATTTCACCCCCGCGGCGGCGGCGAAGGTGCGCGAGCTGATCGCCGAGGAAGGCAATGCAGCGCTCAAGCTGCGGGTCTACATCCAGGGCGGCGGCTGTTCGGGCTTCCAGTACGGCTTCGAGTTCGATGAGCAGCAGGGCGAGGACGACCTGGCCATCGTCACCGACGAGGTCACCCTGCTGGTCGACCCGCTGAGCCTGCAGTACCTGATGGGCGCGGCCGTCGACTACACCGAAAGCCTGCACGGCGCGCAGTTCGTGATCCGCAATCCCAACGCCAAGTCGACCTGCGGCTGCGGCTCCTCGTTCACGGTCTGACCGGTCGCGGCGCCCATTTCCGGGCATGCCCGATAATCGCGGCATGACCGTCGCTCCCTTCGCCTTCGTCGCCGAACCGCTCGAGCGCAGCGATGCGCTGCGCGACGATGCTGCGGCCCTGTCCGGCTTGTGGCCGGACGCGCGCGTGATCCTGATCGATACCGACGGTCGCAGTCTGGCCGGCTCCGACCACGCCCTGCACGCACCGCGTGGCGCCGAGGTCGGCGGCGGACCAGGCGTTGCGATCTTCCTCGGCCTGCGCGGCGACGAGGCGTGGTTCGCGCTGCCGGCCGAAGCGGTCGACGACACCGCCCCCGCCATCGTCGATCTGCGCAGCGCCGCCGCGCACTGGCCGGCCTGGCAGGCCACCTTGTTCGCGCAGGCGCGGGCGATGCTGCACTGGCGCGCGCGCAACCGCTACTGCGGCGCCTGTGGCGGCGAACTCGCATTCCAGCGCGGCGGCTGGCAGGGCCGCTGCACGCGCTGTGGCAGCGAGCATTACCCGCGCACCGACCCGGCGATCATCGTCGCGGTCACCGACGGCGAACGCCTGCTGCTCGGGCGCCAGGCGCCATGGCCACCGCAGCGCTACTCCACCCTGGCCGGCTTCGTCGAACCGGGCGAATCGCTGGAACAGGCGGTCGCGCGTGAGGTGCTGGAGGAATCGGGCGTGCGCGTGCGCAGCGCGCGCTACCTGGCCTCGCAGCCGTGGCCATTCCCCGGTTCGCTGATGCTCGGTTTCGTGGCCGATGCAGAACCCGACGTGCCCCGCATCGGCGACGAACTCGAGGACGCCCGCTGGTTCACCCGCGAGCAGATCGGCCAGGCGATGCGCGGCGAAACCGGCGAGGACGGCCTGAAGCTCTCGCCGTCGATCTCCATCTCCCGCTGGCTGATCGAAACCTGGTACGCCGGCTAATCGCGTATCCGCTGGCGTTCTGCGTCGGGGACGTAGGCTCGACCTACGCGCGCAACGCACCGCCACCGTAGGTCGGCCCTACGCGGCCGACGCCCACGCCGCACGGTTTGAGGCGCAACCTCGACCTAGGCCGCATTCCCCCGCAACACCCGCACCTTGGCCTCGAGCAATTCCGCGGTCGCGAGGCTTCCGTCGACCGGCGGCGCGGCCACCGCGTCGATATGCGCGCGGAACCGGCGCGGCACGCGCATGCGGCCCAGGCGGCTGGTTTCATCGAACGCGTGGCGTCGGCTCCACATGCTGGCCCACATGCCACGCAGTGCCATCGGCACCACCGGCACCGGGCGTCGCTGCAGGATGCGCTCCACACCCGACTTGAACGGCGCGATGTCCCCGTCCCGGGTCAGCCTGCCCTCGGGGAAGATGCACACGATCTCGCCCTCGGCCAACGCCGCGTCGACTTCATCGAACGCGCGCTGCATCAGCTCCGGGTCTTCCTTCGGCGATGCGATCGGGATCGCCCTGGCCGTGCGGAAGATCCACGACATCACCGGAATGTTGAAGATCCGGTAATACATGACGAACCGCACCGGCCGCGGGATGCTCGCCGCCAGGATCAGCGCGTCCATGTAGCTGACGTGGTTGCACACGATCAGGGCGGGGCCTTCGTCCGGCACGTTCGCTTCGACCCCACGCACGCGCAGCCGGTACAGGGTGCGCACCAGCAGCCAGCTCAGGAAGCGCATCAGGAATTCGGGCACGATCGTGAAGATCCACACCGCCACCAGCACGCTCGCCACCGCCAGCGCCAGGAACAGCTGCGGGATGGTCCAGCCCAGCACGCGCTGCAGCGCGATCCCGCCCACCGCGGCCAGCACGATGAACACCGCGTTCTGGATGTTCATGCCCGCGATCACCCGCGAGAGCTCGCTGCCCGGCGTGCGGCTCTGGATCAGCGCGAACAGCGGCACCACGAAGAAGCCGGAGAACAGGCCAATCCCCGCCAGGTCCATCACGATCCGCCAGCTGCCCGGCTGCCCGAGGAAGCCCGACACGTCCAGCCCTCGCATCGTCGAGGCCACCGGCTGCGCGAAGTACAGGTCCAGGATGAAGGCGCTCATGCCGAACGCGCCCAGCGGTACCAGGCCGATTTCCACCACCCGCCCGGATAGCTTCTCGCACAGCAGCGAACCGACGCCCACGCCCACCGAGAACACCGCCAGCGCGAACACGTACAGCGTCGGCGTGCCGCCCAGGTATTGCTCGGCATAGACCGGCAGGTTGCCGGTCAGCACCGTGCCGGTGAACCAGAACCAGCTCACGCCCAGCACCGCATTGCGCACCGCAAGCTGCCGGCGGGTCAGCCGCCACACCGCCAGCGATTCGGGCACCGGGTTCCAGCGGATGCGCAGCTCCGGCGCGCCCGCCGCCACCGCCGGGATCATCCGGCTCACCAGGTTGCCAGTGACCGCCAGCGCCACCACCGACACGCCCGCCACCACCGGCCCATGCGTGCCAGCCACGGCGAAGATCAGCCCGCCGAACAGCATGCCGACCAGGATCGAGATCGACGTGCCCATCTCCACCAGCCCATTGCCGCCGGTCAGCTCCTCGGGCCGCAGCACCGCCGGCAGGATCGAATACTTCACCGGTCCGAACAGCGTGCTCTGCACGCCGGTGGCGAACAGCGCCACCAGCAGCACGGTCATGTTCTGCAGCAGGAAGCCCACCGCCGCCAGCGACATGATCGCGATCTCCATCGCGGTGGTGATCCGGATCAGCCGCGATTTCTCCAGCTTCTCCGCGATCTGCCCGGCATGCGCGGAAAACAGGAAGTAGGGCAGGATGAAGATCGCCGGCGCCAGCTGGGTGTACAGCCCGCGCTGCGCCTGGTCGATGGCCATGTAGCCCAGCAGGCCGATGATCGCCTGGCGGAACACGTTGTCGTTGAACGCGCCCAGCAGCTGGACCACGAAATAGGGTGCGAAGCGGCGCTGTCCCAGCAGCTCGAATTGCGAATGCCCGTGCGTGGCCTGCGTCATCGCCCCTCCCATGTGCGCCGCGAGCCTAGCAGAGGCGTTGCGGGGACGCTTCGCTGCTGGCGGGCAAAATCACGCGGATGGAGCGCCACTTCGTGGCGTTGTGCACTGCCATTCCCGGTACGGCGCTCGATCGGTCGCAGCTGTCCTCGGCCTCGGTCCGGGATCGGGGCCTGCGATTCCAACGCGAAGTCACGACGACGTCGGCGCGCCGCGCTTGGCTGGCCGCGAACCTGAAGACCGGTGCGTCGCTTCCACCCAGCCATCGGCTGAAATTGCGCGGCGGCCTGGTCGAGCGTGGCATGGATCCTGCTTGCCTGTTACAAATCGAAAATGGTGCGCGCACGTCCGTGACGGGTTGCGACTCCTGCGGGCACGGCGAAGGCGCCCGACAGGCCGACGGACAGCGGCACTTCCGACGGACCAGGCAGCCATCGTGTCGAAGGGCGTCGGATCCATGCATTCAGGGGCACATCAATCGATCGCGGGAATCTGCATCCGCGGCCGCTGGCCGCGGCGCGCGGCCCTGGCGATGCTGCTGGCCGTGGCGGGCGCGGCGACCGCCGGCGCCCCGGAGCAGGCGCAGGCGGGAAGCGCGGCGACTGACGTATCGCCGGTCGGCGCAGACCTGGCCGATCTGTCGCTCGAGCAGCTGCTGGACGTGCGCGTGTCCACGGCGTCGCGTTTCGAGCAGAGCGCGAGCGATGCGCCCTCGGCGGTGCGGGTGATCACCGCCGAAGAGATCCGCGCCTTCGGCTGGCGCACCCTGGCCGATGCGCTTGGCAGCCTGCCGGGTCTGTTCAGCAGCTACGACCGCGGCTACACCTATCTGGGCGCGCGCGGATTCCTGCGCCCGGGCGACTACGGCAGCCGCTTCCTGCTCCTGGTCGATGGCCACCGGCTCAACGAACCGATCTACGAGCAGGCCACGGCGGGGCTCGAGTTTCCGGTGGGCATCGAGCTGATCGAGCGGATCGAGTACGTCCCGGGCCCGGGCTCGTCGGTGTTCGGATCCAACGCCTTTTTCGGGGTGATCAACGTGATCACCAGGCGCGGCGACGACCATCGCGGCGCGCAGGCGGCGGTGGAAGCCGGTAGCAACGGCCGTCGCGGGTTTTCGGCGCGCTATGGTCTCAGCGGTGCTGGCGGCGACCTGCTGATCGCGGCCAGCGCGATCGACGTCGACGGCGACGACCTCTACTTCCCGGAATTCGACACGCCCGAAACCAACAACGGCGTCGCCGTGGGCCTCGACCACGAGCGCGTGCGCCGGTTGTTCCTCAAGGCCGAACGCGGCGCATTCGGCCTGTCGCTGGTCCACTCCAGCCGCGAGAAGGGCACGCCGACCGCGGCCTATCTGCAGTCGTTCAACGATCCCCGTTCGCGCGAGAGCGACGAATGGAGCCTGCTCGGCGCGCACTATCGCGCGCGGCCGAGCGCGACCACCGAAACCGCGGCGCACGTGCTGTTCGGTGCCTACGATTACCGCGGTGCGTTCGCCTACGGCGCACCCACCGACGGCCTGAGCCGGGACATCGGCCGGGCGCGCTGGATCGGCGTCGGCGCGCATGCGGTGACCACCGCGCTCGCCGGCCACAAGCTGGTGTTCGGGGTCGACGCGCAGTTCGACAGGAAGCGCGACCAGTACAGCTACGACGAGTCGCCCTACGCGAGCTACCTTGCCGACGAGCGCCACGCGCTGCGGGCCGGCGTGCTGATCCAGGACGAGGTTGCGTTGCGCGAGGACCTGCTGCTCAACGCCGGAGTCCGCTTCGACCACGACTCGGTCAGCGGCGGCAACTTCAGCCCGCGCGTCGCGCTGATCCAGCGCTGGTCGCCGGACGCCACGCTCAAGCTGATCCACGGTAGCGCGTACCGCTCGCCAAATGCCTACGAGCTCTACTACCACAGCGGAGACGTCGAAGCAGACGGCTCGCAGCTGGCCAATCCGGCGCTGGGGCCCGAGCGCATCCGTTCGAGCGAGATCGTGTGGTCGCAGCAGCTCGGCGCGCGGACGCAATGGCAGGCGTCGGTCTACCGCTATCGCATTTCCGGCCTGATTACCCAGGTCGTCGCGAATCAGCAGGACAGCGGTCCACTGATCTTCGAGAACTTCGACCGCGCGAACGCCACCGGCATCGAGCTGAGCGGCGACCATCGTTGGCGCGGCGGCGCGTCGCTTCGCGCCAGCTACGGCTATGCGCGCGTCAAGGATGGCGGCAGCGAAACGCCGATCAATTCGCCGCGGCACGCGGCCGCGCTGAACCTGATCGTTCCGCTCGCGGACGACCGGCTGCTGGCAGGGCTGGAAGCGCGTTACCTCGGGTCGCGCGATGCCGAGTACGGGCCGGTCGATGCCTACACCCTGGCCAACCTCACCCTGACCTGGCGCCTGCCGGTGCCGGGCCTGGAGTTGCAGGGCAGCGTCTACAACCTGTTCGACGAGCGCTACGCGGATCCCGCGGGACCGTCGTTCGTGCAGAACGCGATCGAGCAGGATGGCCGCACCTTCCTGTTGCGCGCGACCTACGGCTTCTGACCGGTGCTGCGTCGAGTGCTCATCGTCTTGACTACGGCGGCAGCGTTGGCCGCCGCCCTGACCAGCCACGCACAGGTGTCGGAAGCGGAGCTCAAAGCAGCCTTCGTCTACAACTTCGCGTTGTTCACAGAATGGCCGTCGGACACGCTCGTCGAAGGGCAGAAGCTGCTGATCTGCGCGCCCCCGGACGAACGTCAGCTGGAGGCATTGCGGCGGCTGCAGAACAAGACCGTCGCCGGCCACCAGATCGCCGTGACCGGTTCGGCCGGACAAGCCGACCGCTGCCATGTCGTCCTGTATTCGCGCGTCCTACCAGAGGAGGCCGCCGCCGCGGGCGCGCTGACCGTGTGCGACGGGCCGCCCAGCGCCTGCGCCGACGCCGTGATCAAGCTGTTGCGCGAAGGCGACCGCATCCGTTTCGATGTCGACGTCACCCGCGCAAAGGCGCGGCGACTGTCGTTGAGTTCCAAGCTGCTGCGGGTTGCGAGGCGCGTGCAATGAACCTCCGGAAGGGCAACACGCGGATCGGGCGCACCGCGGTGATCGCCAATTTCGCCACCGTCATCGCGGCGCTGGCGGTCGCAGGGGCGCTGCTGCTGACGCTGCAATTCTTCTCCATCCGGCGGGAGCTGATCGAGGACATGCGCGCGCAGGCCCATGTCCTCGGACTCAACAGCGCGGCGGTGCTGATGTTCGAAGACGCCGACGCCGGCACCGAAACGCTGAACGCACTCCGGCCGCTGCCCGACCTCGAGGCCGCGGCGCTCTTCACCAACGATGGACAGCGCCTGGCGGAATACCGTCGCGGCGACCAGCGCGCGCTGCGCGCGTTGCCGCGCACCGGCTATCAAGGCGGCTTCAACGGCTTCGTCATCGCCGATCCGGTGGTTCTGGAAGGGCGCACCGTCGGTCACGTGGTCATGCGGTCCAGCTACGATCGTCTTTATCGCGGCCTGCTCGCGTTCGCGGGCCTGTTCGTGCTGGCGGGCGCCGGCGCACTGGCGATCAGCTATCCGCTGGTGCAGCGGATGCGCCGCGAGGTCCGCACCGCGGAGGCGCGCCTGGACGAACTCGCGCATTTCGATCCGGTCACCGGGCAGTTGAACCGCAATGCGTTCAACGAACACCTGCGGCTGATGGCGAAACGGCTGCACGACGAGCCGGAGGCGCGGATGGCGCTGCTGATGCTCGATCTGGACAATTTCAAAGCCGTCAACGACACCCTCGGCCATCATTTCGGCGACGACCTGCTCAAGCAGGTCGCGCAGCGCCTGTTCGACATGCTGCGCCGCAGCGACGCGATCTTCCGCATCGGCGGCGACGAATTCGCGATCACGCTGTTTCCGGTGTCGTCGTCGATGGAGGTGCTGGCGGTCGCCGAGCGCATCCTGGCCGCGTTCCGCCAGCCGTTCCAGCTCGGCAGCCAGGAGATCCACGCCAGCGTCAGCTGCGGCATCGGCATGTATCCCGACGATGCCCGCGATCTGAAAGTGCTGACCAGCAATGCCGACGCGGCGATGTACCGCGCCAAGCGCAACGGCAAGAACAGCTTCGAACTGTTCCGCGGCGAGATGAACGACGAGATGCAGCGTCGCCACCGGATCCAGATCGACCTGCGCAAGGCGATCGAGCAGAACGAACTGCGTCTGCACTACCAGCCGCAGGCCGAACCGCATTCCCTGCACGTGGTCGGAGTCGAGGCCCTGGTGCGGTGGCCGCATCCAGAACTCGGCTGGGTTCCCGCGTCGGAAATCGTTTCGATCGCCGAGGAGAGCGGGCTCATCGTCCCGCTCGGCCGCTGGGTGATCCGTCGGGCCGCGCGGCAGGCGCAGCTGTGGCGGGAGCAGGGGATCGAGGGCCTGCGCATGGCGGTGAACGTGTCCGCGCGCCAGGCGCGCGATGAGGATTTCGTCGACTTCATCGCCACGACGCTGGAGCGTACCGGAGGCTCGCCCGAGCAGCTTGAGCTGGAGATCACCGAAAGCCTGCTGTTCGACGACACCGATCGCAACATCCGCTTCATGCGCAGGATCCGCGACAAGGGCATCCGGCTGGCGATCGACGACTTCGGCACGGGGTATTCGTCGCTCGCCTACCTGCAGCGGCTGCCGATCGGGAAACTCAAGATCGACATGAGCTTCGTGCGCGCGATCCCCGGCGACGGCGAGGCGATCACCACCGCGATCCTCGCCATGGCGCACAGCCTGGGCCTGAGCGTTGTCGCGGAAGGCGTCGAGAACGAATATCAGCTCGACTTCCTGCGCCGCGCCGGCTGTGACGTGGTGCAGGGCCATCTGCTGTCGAAGCCACTGGTGAGCGAGGAGATGACCGCGTTCCTGCTTGCACGCGTCGAAGCGGAGGCCGCGGATGCCAACCATGCCTCCCCGACGCGCGCGCGGCAGCGGCGTCTCGACAACGGACTGGTGCCGGTGCCCCACAAGGCCTGATCCGGCCGGCAATCCCCGGCCGGGTATCCCGGCGTTCCATTGCACCTGGCCGGCAGCACATGTGGGCCCGCGTTGGTTCGACTACCGTCCGGTGTCGAACCATCCGACTCAGCCAAGCAATGCGCGGACGCGCCACGTGCGCGTAGGGCGACCGGGTTCCCAACGAGGTGCCATATGTACAGCCGATATGCGTTGCTGATCATTGCCCTGCTGCTCGGCCTCGCGCCGCTGGCCGCTGCCCGGGCGGCCGGGCTTGAGATCCGCTTCTGTCCGGAACAGACGGTGCGGACCTATCCGCTGGACAGCCTGCGCGGCGTGCAGAGCCTGCTGCTGCAGAACGCCGCGATCGTCAATGTGGGCGATACGCCGGTGACCCTGCGTGCGCTGGAGATCGAGCTGCTACGCGACGGCGCGGTCGTCGATCGCCGCAGCCTGGATGCGGCCACGCTGACCGCCGCCGCGCAGTCTGGCAAGGGCCTGCAGGACCAGGGCATGGTCGAAATGCTTGCCTTCCAGTTCTGCGACGGCCGCCTGCTGCAGCAACGCAAGCTCGCGGCAAGCGCCACGCTGGCGCCGGGCGAAGCCTTGCTGGTCATGCAGCAGGTGTTCGCCTGGAAGGGCACGCGCGACGCACTGCGCGTGCGTGCGCTTTCCAACGCGCCCGAGGCGGCCGCGTCGCTGCGCATCGATCCGGCCACCTCGCGCACCGTCTTCCGCTGGCCGCTCGCCGGCGGTCCGTGGACCATCGCAGGCGCGAGCTTCCACGGCACCCACCGCTGGGGCGTGCCGGAGGAATTCGCACTGGACATCGTCAAGGCCGGTGCCGACGGCCGCACCTATCGCGACGGCGGCAGGCAGAACACCCAGTTCCATGCCTACGGTGCCGACGTGGTGGCCGCGGCCGATGGCGTGGTGAGCTCGGTCATCACCGGCGCGAAGGAGCTTGCGCCGCTGCTGCGCGAGCCCGGTGAAAGCATGCAGGCCTATTTCGGCCGCGTCGGCGCGCAACAGGCCACGAACATGGCAGAAGGCGACGTCGGCATGGCCGGTGAATCGGTGGTGCTGGACCACGGCGGCAGCGAATATTCGGTCTACGCGCACCTCAAACCCGGCAGCGTCCGGGTAAAGCCCGGCGACAAGTTGACTGCAGGCCAGGTAATCGGCCAGCTGGGTTCCTCCGGCAACTCCACCGAGCCGCATCTCCACTTCCAGGTCTGCGACCGCCCTAACGTCCTGCTCTGCGCGGCGCTGATTCCCGCCTTCGAGCGGATCGAGGTCGCGAACTCCGACGGGCCGCGACCACTGCAGAACGGCGACGTAGTGATCGCGGGGGACTGAACGCGGCGGTTGTGCCTACGCCCGTTCGCGGACGCGCGCGTATCGCGGCATCGCGCCCGGCGCGCCGGCGGCAGGCTGGCGGGGCGCCGATGCGCCGTTCGTCGGAACACCTCCGGACCTTCCATCTCCCATGGCCGCCGGCGTCGGTGAGTGCGTTGTCACTGGTGCCACGTCAACGGCCGTCCCCCTGCTGCCCGGCTCCGCTGATTGAGCAGCTTCCGCAATGGAACTGCATCCCGGGCGAGCGTTCGCGCCGATCGTGGTGGCCTGGCGTCCGCAGCGACGCGGGGCCGGCCGTCGCGCCCGTCATTGCCGCGATGCACCTATCACCGCGCTCTAGGAAACACTTCCATGAAACCGCATCCCCTGTCCCGGACCAGGACGCCCCCGCGTCCGTTCCCGTTGCGCTGGCTGCTGGCAGGCGCCATCGCCTCCCTGCTGCCGGTCACTGCGTCCGCCGACGCCGTCACCGACTGGAATGCCATCGCCAATGGCGTCATCGCCGGCGCGGGCGCGCCACCGCAGCAGTACCGCGTGTTCGCCATGACCCATGTCGCCATTCACGATGCCCTCAACGCGATCCAGCCGCGCTACCGCAGCTACAACCCGATCGGCGCCGCCAACCCCAATGCCTCGAAGGAGGCCGCGATCGCCGCCGCCGCGCGCACCGTGCTGGTCGAGACCCTGCCGCCCGCGCAGGACGCCATCGTCGAAGGCCTCTACGCCAGCTATCTCGCTGGTTTGTCCTGCCCCGCCGCATATCCGGCCTGCATCGATGCCGGCATCGCCGTCGGCACCACGGCGGGCCAGGCGATCATCGACCGGCGCGTCGGCGACGGGTCGGAGATGCCGCATCTTCCGTACACGCTGGCGCCCGCGCCGGGCGTCTACCAGCCGACGCTGCCCCTGCCGCCTGCGCCCGCGCCGTATCCGCAGTTCGGAAACTGGGGCAACCTCGCCCCATTCGCGTTGAGCAGCTCGTGGCAGTTCACGCCCGGACGCAGCGCGTTGCAGACCCTGACCAGCCCGACCTATACGCGCGACTTCAACGAAGTGAAGGCGCTCGGCTCGGCGCTCGTGCGCGCCGCCGCACCGGACTCCGAGGAAAGCCTCATCGCCATGCACTGGGGCGTGCTCGGCGGCGCAAACGTCAACGGCTACACCCGCACCATCGTCGCCGGGCGCAATCTCAGCCTGTGGCAGAACGCGCGCCTGTTCGCGCTCGTGAACATTGCCGTGAACGACGGCCTGATCGTGGTGTTCAAGGCGAAGTTCCGCTACAACTTCTGGCGCCCGTACACCGCGATCCGCGCAGCGGCGAGCGACGGCAATCCCGCGACCACGGCCGACCCCGACTGGAACGCCTACGTCACCACCCCGCCGTACCCGGATTATCCCTGCGGCCTGCCCAGCACCATCGCCAGTTCGACCCAGGTGTTGCGCTCGTTCTTCGGCACCGACAACGTGCCCTTCACCTTCGGCACTCCGGCCCGCCATTACGACACCCTGTCGCAGGCCGCGGCCGAATCGGCCATGGCCCGCGTCTACGGCGGCATGCATTTCCGCAGCGGCTGCCTGGCCTCGTTGCACCTGGGCCAGAACGTCGGGCGGTACGTTTACAACACCCAGCTGCGGCCGCTGTAGTCGGCAAGCGACGGCGGTGCGGTCGCGGTGTGCGACCGCACCGCATGCCTCAAGCGTGCAGCGTGCATCGACGCGAGGCGATCGTTCGTCCGCGTCGATCCCATGCGTGCGGCCGCACGGCGGCTTGTTGGACCGGGGCGGCTTGCATAAGCTCCCGTCATTGCAGCGGGAATGCTGGCCGGAGCGGGAGTAGTCATCGTGCGCCGATCGTTCTGGATCAGCATGCTCAGTGCGAGCCTGTTCCTGGGCTCGACTGCCCAGGCGGCGCGTCCCGCCGGCCCGGGTTCGCCAGACGCGCTCGATGAGGCCGCCGCGGCCCGCTTCGCGCAGCTCGCGCTCGCCTGCCTGCACCAGGAATATCCCAACAAGATTTCCCACGTCATGCAGGGCGATGCCGATGTGCGGCCGCCGCGCGCGCTCACGCCGGCGTTCTACGGCTGCTACGACTGGCATTCCGCCGTGCACGGGCATTGGCTGCTCGTGCGGCTGTTGCGCCGCTTCCCGGAGGCGCCGTTCGCGAAAGAAGCGCGTGCCGCGCTCGCGCTGAGCCTGACGCCGCAGAACATCGCCGGTGAAGTCGAATACCTCGGGCACGAGAAGCGCGCATCGTTCGAGCGTCCGTACGGGCTCGCGTGGCTGCTGCAGCTGTCGGCAGAATTGCGCGGATGGAACGATCCGCAGGCGAAACAGTGGGCGGCCGCGCTGTCACCGCTGGAATCGCTCGCCGCGTCCAAGCTGAAGGACTGGCTGCCCAAGCTGCACTATCCCATTCGCATCGGCGAGCACGACCAGACCGCGCTCTCCTTCGGCCTGATCTGGGATTGGGCGCGCGTCGCCGGCGATGCCGGGATGACCGCGCTGCTCACGGATGCCGCGGCGCGCTTCTATCGCGGCGATCGTGACTGTCCCCTCGGTTACGAGCCCTCGGGCCAGGACTTCCTGTCGCCATGCCTGGCCGAGGCGGACTTCATGCGGCGCGTGCTCGCAGCCGACGATTTTGCGAAATGGCTCCAGGCCTTCCTGCCCGGAATTCCGTCGACAGGCGGTAACGAATGGTTGCCGCCTGGCGTGGTGACCGACCGCACCGATCCCAAGCTGGCGCACATCGACGGGCTCAACCTGAGTCGTGCGTGGATGCTCGAAGGAATCGCCCATGGGCTGAAGCCGGCCGACAAACGCGTGCCAGCACTGCTTGCCGCCGCGGCAAGCCACCGCGCGACCGCGCTGCCGGCAGTGACCGGAGAACACTACGAAGGCGGTCACTGGCTGGGGACGTTTGCGGTGTATCTGACCAGCCAGGCGGGGAGGGAGTAAGGCTGGGGCGGCCGCGCGCCAACTCCGTCCTCAGCGCCCAGCGCCTGAGGAGTTGACACGCCCGCGCCAGCGCATATAGTTGTCACTAACAACGTTATCGCCAGGCTGGACGATGGCCAATCCGGGCTCAAAGCCGATCTCCAACAGCGCCCTCCGGCAGGACGCCGAAACGCTGCACGCGGCGGTCTCGAACCTGGTGCGGATTTACCAGTTCCGCGACCGGGACAAGATCTGCTGCTACGACGTGTCCGTGACCCAGTGCTATGCGCTGGAAGTGCTGGCAGAGCGCGGGCCGAGCCGCAGCCAGGCGCTGGCCGAGGCCTTGCGGCTGGACAAAAGCACCACGACCCGTGTCGTCGATGCCCTGGTGCGCAAGGGCTATGTAGAGCGACTGCCGGATCCGGAGGACGCGCGCGCCGTGTCCCTGCGCATCACCCGGGAAGGACGGAAGCTGTACGAAAAAATCAACGGCGAACTGATCGAACAACAGCTCGATCTGCTGCGCGACCTGGACCCGCGGGTTCGAGCAGGGGCGACCGAACTCATCCAGCGCCTGGCGCGTGCCGCGCAATCCCGTTTCGTCTCAGGCGTCAGCGTCGGCAGCTGTGCGCCGGCGTGCGGTACAGATGAGAGCGGCAAGTGCGGCTGAGTTTTTTTGTCCAATTAGTTGCTACTAACAACAAGGAGATGCCGATGTCGCAGATTCGACCCGCCCGTACCGCCGATGCCTCTGCGATCGCAGGCATCTACAACCAGGGCATTGCCGAACGCTCCTCAACCTTCGAAACCGCACCTCGAACCACAGGCGACATCGAACAACGCCTGGCCGACCTGGCGCGGTTTCCGCTCCTGGTGGCCACGGACGACACCGACGCCGTGATCGGCTGGGCGGGCCTCAGCGGATATCGTCCCCGCGACTGTTACGCCGGCATCGGCGAGTTCTCCGTGTATCTGGATGCAGCCGCTCGCGGACGCGGCGTTGGCCGTCGGCTGATGCTGGCGCTCATCGATGTCGCCCGCGATCGGGGCTACTGGAAGCTGCTCTCGCGCATTTTCCCGTTCAACACCGCCAGCCGCGCGCTGTGCCGCTCCGTCGGCTTCCGCGAAGTCGGCGTCTACGAAAAGCATGGCCAACTCGAAGGGCGATGGCTCGATGTCGTCATCGTCGAGCGCCTGATCGCCGAGAACATTCCTGAAATCCAGCCTGCGGTCGAAGCCGCGGCCGTTATTTGAGAGAACCTGCATGAACACAGTGCTTCCTGTCGTCGTGATCGGCGCCGGCCCGGTCGGCCTGGCCGCTGCCGCCCACCTCCTCGAGCGCGGACTGACGCCGCTGGTGTTGGAGGCCGGCGCTACCGTTGGCGCGGGCATGCTGCGCTGGGCGCACGTGCGCATGTTTTCTCCCTGGGAATTCAACATCGACCGGGCGGCCGGAGCGCTGTTGCGGCGCCACGGCTGGACGTCGCCTGATCTGACGCAGTTCCCGACCGGAAGCGAAGTAGTCGAGCGCTATCTAAGGCCGCTGGCCGCTCTGCCAGAGATTCAGCCCCACGTGCGTACCGGCGTGCGGGTGACCGATGTTGCCAAGCAACGCCGCGATCGCATGAAAGACAGTCTGCGAAATGATGTGCCCTTCGTCGTCCGCTACGTGGACGCTGTCGGCGAGCATGAAGTGATCGCACAGGCCGTGATCGATGCATCAGGCACGATCGATACGCCCAATCCGGCAGGTGCTTCCGGCGTTCCAGCACTGGGCGAGCGTGCCGTACAGGAGCACATCTTCTATGGCATTCCCGATGTGCTGGGTCAGCATCGAGAGCGTTATGCGGGCAAGCGCGTTCTGGTTATTGGCGGTGGCCACTCCGCCTTCAACGCGCTTCTCGACCTCGCGCGTCTATCGGGTCAGGAACCTGGGATGCGGATCCAGTGGGCGATTCGCCGTTCTTCCTTGGGTCGAGTGTTGGGTGGTGGTGAACACGATCAGCTAAAAGAGCGGGGCCGACTCGGGCTCGCCATTGGAAAACTGGTAGACGATGGCGTGCTGGCGGTGGCGACCAATTTCCATCTGGAGCGTCTTGAGCAAACGGCCGAGGGCATTGTGGCTCATGCCGAAGGGACGGCGCTTCGACCGGTCGACGAGATCGTTGCCGCGACCGGCTTCCGTCCGAACCTGGACCTGCTCTCGGAGCTTCGGATAGCGTTGGATCATGGCACCCAAGCGCCCATGGCGCTGGCGCCGTTGATTGACCCCAACCAGCATAGCTGCGGCAGCGTGCGGCCGCATGGTGCGGAGGAGCTCAAGCATCCGGACGCGGGTGTCTATATCGTCGGCATGAAGAGCTACGGACGTGCACCGACCTTTCTGCTGCTGACCGGCTACGAGCAGGTGCGTTCGGTGGTGGCTGCGGTCGCCGGGGACTGGGAAGCCGCCCGACGCGTGGAGCTGGTGCTGCCCGAAACGGGCGTGTGCATCACCCAGTTCGCGGAGGAAGATGGCGCGCAAGCCGGAGCCGCATGTTGCGGCCCGGTGCCTGCCAACGAAGAGAATGTAGCGGCAGAGGCGACAGGTAAGACCGGTGAATGCTGCGGCGGCCCCGCACCAGCAAACGTCGACGCCTGCTGCGTTCGCGACGCGGATGCCAAGGCCGAAGGCAAATCGGGCTGCGGCTGTGGTTCGAAGCCTGCCGTGATTGAGGCACCTCGCCCGGTGGCGTGCTGTCGATGAACTCAATGCCGGTGGCGTTGCGTCGCGCCATCTGGCTGCTCGGCCTGTGTCAGTGCGTGCTATGGGGCGTGCTGTACTACAGCTTCTCGGTGCTGTTGATGCCTATGGAAACCAGTCTCGGCCTCTCGCGCATGGCCGTGGCAGGCGCGTTCTCGGTCGGATTGGGTGCGATGGCCGCTGCAGCGCCGGCCATCGGGCGATGGCTCGATGCCGGACACGCGGCAAACCTGACGCGGCTCGGTGTCGGGCTCGCCATCCTGGGCTTGTTGCTCGTCGCGCTTGCGCAGGGCGCAGCCATGCTCTATCTGGGCTGGCTCAGCATCGGCATCGCCATGGCGATGCTGTTGTACGAACCGGCCTTCGCGCTGGTGATCCGGGCAGTGACCGACGAAGGCCACCGGTTGAAGGCACTTGCCGCGGTCACCGTACTGGGCGGCCTGGCGAGCACGGTCTTCCTGCCATTGCTGGCTGCAATCGTCGAGCGATGGAGCTGGCGCATCGCGGTGCTGGCTTGCGTCGGTGTGGTGATGCTGATCGCCTGGACGATGGAGCGATACGTCGTGCCCGCGCTACCGGCTGCTCACGTTGCCGAACGGAAGGAAGAATCGGCCCGTCTCCCGTGGCCGCCGTACCTGGCAACGCTGGTGGCCATCTTCGCGTCCGGGACACTGGCCAGCATGGCGTTGACCACGCTGCTGATTCCGCTACTGATCGAACGTGGCGCGTCGGCACCGGTCGCGGCGTTCGTGCTGGCAGCCCTGGGCCTGGCGCAAGTGCCCGGACGGATGTGGTTGCTGCGCGGCCGCGGGCGGGTTTCACCGGGCGCCATGAAGATGCCTCCCATCGCGTTGCAGGCAATCGGGTTGCTAGGTGTCGTCTTTGCACGCTCGCCGGAATGGGTGGCGGCAGGCGTTGCAGTGTTTGGGTTGGGCGCGGGCCTGCAAACACCGGCACGGCCCTGGCTGGTGCAAACGCTGTATGGCGTCGCCGATTCCGGACGCTGGAACGGAGAGGTAGCGCGTGTGCAGGGCTTCGCCCGCGCTGCGGCTCCGGTCGCGGCGGCGGGGGCGGCATGGCTGGTGGGCACGTCGTTCGTGCTGGCCGGTATCGGTGGGCTGCTTGCCCTCACCCTGCCGCTGGCACGTCGACTGCCGACATCCGCAGCGCAGAGCCGGCTGCCTGGCACCGGACGAACGTGAGCCGCTGCAGCGGCTCGCCGAAATACAGCGTATGTCCCTGGTCGTCGTGGATGGCGGCCAAACCAGGGGTAGCCACCGTGCATGGAGGAATTGACGTTCCTCACCCCTTTGATCTCGCACAACCAATGCTGCGTCGTTGTCGCGGGTATTGGGTTCATGGGTGCGGCAAAGGCCGCTTTCGGGTACCCGATCGTCCCCGAGCCGGCTCTATAGTCTGGATATGGACCGCGCCAAGCCATCCGCAGATCCTGGCCTTGAGACCACGACACCGGGGCCGTCGACGCCGGAGCCAGGGTCTCGCCAGCACCTGTGGACGCAGGTATTCGCGCGTCGCGAGGGATGGCTGCTGGGCTATTTCCGCAAGCGCCTGGCCCAACCCGCGGATGCCCGGGACCTGGTCCAGGAGGTCTATCTGCGGATCCTGCACACCGACCGTGGCGAAGCGACCACGATCGCCGATCCCGAAGCCTACCTTTTCACGGTTGCCGCCAACCTGGTGAAAGAGGAGGCGGTCCTGCACCGCAGTCGTGCCCGGCATGTAGACGTGACCGAGGTCTTTCCCGAACTCGAAACGCGCGAAGACAGGGCCGAGGACCTTCTGGAGCGCGAACACCGGGAACGGCGATTGGCGGAAGCGCTGCGGCGCCTGCCTCCGCGACACCGGGCCGTCATGCTGATGCAGTATCGCGACCGCCTGAGCTATGCCGATATTGCCAAGCGCCTGGGCGTGTCCACCCACATGGTCAAGAAGTATGTGGTCAAGGCACTTGCCCTGTGTCGCCGCGATCTGGCGGAGCACCGATGAACGAGTCCGGCATCCCGCTGCAGGGCATGAACGCCCAGATTGCGCTCGAGGCCGCGCAGTGGTTCGTAGCCAACCGCGAGGGCGCCCTCGCGCCGGCCCAGGCGCATGCCTTCATGCGGTGGTTGCAGGCCTCCCCGCAGCACGTCGCCGAATACCTGGAAGTGGCGGCGATCGCCGGTTACGCAGCCGGTGCCGCGAAGCAGGATCCGGTTGCGCTGGAAGATCTGCTCGCTCAGCTGGGGCCCGAGGACAACGTGGTGGAGTTCGAAGCCGCCGGCGGGTCTCCGGCCTCTGCCGGTCGGGCGGGGGTTGCCGCCACGCGGCGCACTGCGCACCGACGACCGCGCCGCCGCGCATTCGCCTGGGGCGCCGGCATCGCCGCCATGCTGGCACTTGCCATCGTCGGCGGGGTGCTGACCTGGTCGATGTGGCGTACGGAGGTGCGCAGTTACGCAACGGCGCACGGCCAACAGGGCGATTGGCGGCTGCCGGACGGGACCCGGCTGCGGCTGAACTCCGAATCCGCGGTAACGATCCGTTTCGACCGCTCGAAACGGCGGGTCGAGGTCGCGCATGGCCAAGCCCTGTTCGACATCGCGCAACAACCGGCGCGCCCGTTCGAAGTGCGCGCCGGCCCGTATCTGATCGAGGATGTCGGGACCGTCTTCGATGTCTATCGCCAGGCGGGCGAGACAACGGTGACCGTAGTGGAAGGGCGGGTCAATGTCTGGGACCTGCCGGAAGCGTCCCAACCCGCCCGTGCGCAGAGGCCGCTCGCCGACCTGCGCTCCGGCCAGCGGGCGCATCTCTCCGCGTCCGGTACTGTCGCCGCGCAGAGCGGGGTCGACACGAGCAAGGCGGTGGCGTGGACGCGCGAGGAAATCGTGTTCGAGGACGAGCCGCTGGCCGCAGTCGTGGCCGAGTTCAACCGCTATAGCAAAGTGCAGGTGCGCATCGGCGAGGACGCCATCGGTGAGCTCAAGGTGTCCGGTACGTTCGGCATCCACGACGAGGTCACCTTCCGGGCCTTCCTCGACAGCCTGCCCGGGCTGCGCGCCGACACCACCGCAGACGGTGTGATCGTGCGGCGCCGCACGACCGAGCGTCGTTGATACCGCGCCGCGGCAGGTCTCACCGCGCCGACCGATTCAACGCGCCGCAGCGTGCACGAAGAAGCCATGGGCTCGTTGAACCCGGTCATCGAATACCCGGGCGCGAAACGCCTGCTGCGGCGCGGTACCCGATCTGCTCGCCGCAGACTCTTTACTTCTTCAGTGGGCACGGCTCGCCGGGGAACGGCCGTCGCGATGCCCGCGCCATCAGCACCGGACGGAACCCTTACATGCGTGTTCGAACTCTGAGTTTGCATTGCGCAGTGGCCCTTGTCGCGCTGAGCGGCCCGGTGCCTGCTTCTGTGCGCGCACAAACCCCCGCCACCGCGCCGGCCGTCGCCATCGGTCGAATGCCCCTGAAAGATGCGTTGGCGCAGTACACGGCACAGACGGGCCTCAAGTTCGTCTACGCCTCGCAACTGGTGGATGGCGTGCAGAGCCCGGGTGCGCCGGCCGGCTTGGCACCCGAGGCGCGGCTGCGCCGGCTGCTGGAGGGGACGGGCCTGAGCTACCGGTTCCTCAGCCCGAGCATCATCACCCTGATCAAGGCGGAGAAGAAACCGTCGGCTCCGCCCACGCGGACCAGGCGTGCCACGCACGCATCGGAGGCGCCCCCCGAAGTGACGGACCTGGAAACCATGATCGTCACCGGAACGAACATCCGCGACGTGGTGCCGCCGGGGACACCTTTGATAGTCATCGATGCCGAGGACATCCGGCGCAGCGGCTATTCCGGAACCGAACAGGTGCTGCAGGCGCTGCCGCAGAACTTCCGCGGTGGCCAGGCAGGCGCGGTGGCCGATGTCAACATGAGCATCGGAGGCCAGCGCGGGTTCAATGCAACGGCGGGGTCCGGCGTGAACCTGCGTGGCCTGGGGACGACGGCAACCCTGGTGCTGATCAACGGGCGGCGCATCGCGGCCACGTCGGCGGGCACCTTCACCGACGTCTCGCTGATTCCGATCGATGCGATCGAGCGCATCGAGATCCTGACCGACGGCGCGTCGGCCATCTATGGCGCCGATGCCGTCGCGGGCGTGGTCAATATCATCCTCAAGCAGGACTACGACACGGCCGAGACCCGGCTGACCTATGGCGGTACCACCGATGGCGGGCGTGAGGAGTTACGGCTCTCGCACAGCTTCGGCAAGCGCTGGGACAGCGGCCGCCTGATGCTGAGCGCCGAGTACCTGCGCCAGGGCGAGCTGATGGCCGACCAGCGCGAGGCCACGGAGGACGTCGACGACCCGACGTCGATCTTTCCGTCCAACACCCTGAAGAGCATGGTGCTGTCCGCCAGTCAGGACCTTGGCGACGCGCTGACGCTCAGTACGGACGTGCAGTACTCGCATGCGGAGCGGAAGCTGGTTTCCACCGACTGGGACTACACCGAGAACTTCGCCAAGCCGATCCGGCGCAACGCGCTGGTCAGCCTGGAGTACCGGGTGCCGCACGACTGGCTGTTCACCGTGGACGGGTTCGTCAGCGACGAGGACTCCAAGAACCGGCAGGTGTCCTACACCCTCGAAGGCGATCTGGACAGCGTCTTCAACCAGCACCGGACCCAGCAGCAGCGCGGCGGCGAAGTGCGCGCCAGCGGTCCCGTGTTCAAGCTGCCGGGTGGGGCGGCGAAGCTGGCGATGGGCGCCTCGTACAAGGACGAGAAATACCGGCGCACGATCGATCGGAACAACCTCGAACAGAACATCAGCAGGCGGAGCAACTCGCTGTTCGCGGAGCTGTATGTGCCGATCGTGGGCGACGCCAATGCCGTGCCCGGCATCCATGCGCTCGACATGACCTTTGCCGTGCGGCGGGACGACTATTCCGACTTCGGCAGTTCGACCAACCCGCGCGTGGGGCTGTCCTGGTCGCCCACGACGTCGCTCACCCTGCGATCGAGCTACAGCACCTCGTTCCGCGCACCGTCCGTGGGCGAGGAGATGCGCTTCAGCGACCTGGGCGTCTTCGCGCTCGATGTCGCGCCCTATTTCAACGCGGACGGCACCGACTTCGTGCCAGTGGTGACTCTGGCCGGCTCGGACGACCTGAAGCCGGAGGAGTCGGAGAACTGGACGGTGGGCCTGGACTGGAAGCCGGAGTTCGCGCCCGGCCTGAATATGGGTCTGACCTACTACGATATTTCCTATTCCGACCGCATCGTGCTGCCGCCTCTGGACATGGGCGCGCTGGGCAATCCGGAACTGCAGCAGTTCATCGATTACTACGACTCGCCCGAAGAAGTGCGGGCGCTGGTCGAGGCGTATGTCGCCGACGGCGCGGTGTTCGACGATTACACGGACGGGATGTTCGGTCCCGACCCATTGGGCGAGGTGTTTGCGGTGTACCGGTACCTGTTCACCAACGCCGAGCGCGTCGATGTCAGCGGCTACGACGTGAACATCGACTACCGGTTCAAACGTGGCGACAACCGCTTCGAACTCGGGCTCAACGCGAACCACATCCGCGAGATGCTCAATCGCGTGTCGCCGGGCGCACCACCGTACGACCTCGCGGGGACTTTCGCCAATCCGCCCGAATGGCGCATGCGCGGCAGCCTGGCCTGGGTGCGTCGGGAGCTATCGGCCAACCTCAACGTCAACTACACGCACTCCTACATCGATACCTCTGGCGCCGTCGATCGACCAGTCGACTCGTACACCACCGTGGACGGGGTCGTGAGCTATGCGTTCGCGCCGAAGGGGAACACGCTCATCGACGGGCTGTCGTTGTCGCTGATCGTGACCAATCTGTTCGACGAGCCGCCGCCCTACGTGGGATTCAGCGGCCTGGGTTCGCACTACGACGCGGCCAACGCGAGCCCGCTGGGCCGCACGGTTTCCATGCAGATCGCCAAGCGGTGGTGAACGACATGCGCATCATGAAAGCCTTGGCCATCCTTTCCCTCACCGCCTGCCTGGTTTGGCTCGTGCCGGGACCCTCCGCTGCGGCCGATGTCGACGCCGCCGATGCACCGACATTCGCCATCGGCGATACCCCGCCGCCGCTGGTGCCCATGGCCTGGATCAAGGGCGACCCGGTCGAGGCCTTCGAGCGGGACCACGTGTACGTGGTCGCATTCTTTGCCACTTGGTGTGGCGCGTCCCGGCAGTCGATGCCGCTGCTGAGCGATGTGGCGCGTCGTTACCAGGGCAAGCTGACGGTCATCGGGATCAACGTGCGCCAATCCGAGCGCGGCGAGGCGAGCGTTGCCGCGGTGACACAGTTCGTCCAGGGCCGGGGACGGGATATGGACTACACCGTCGCGATGGACGATCCGGTGCGCAAGCCGATGTTCACGTCCTGGATGCGCACTGCCGGCATGTATGCCATCCCCACGGCGTTCATCATCGGTCGCGATGGCAGGCTGGCCTATGTCGGCATACCGATCGATCCGGAGGCTTCGTTGGGATTCGAGCGCGCCGTGGAACAGGCCGTCGCAGGAGCCAGCGACCTCGCGGCGGCACGCCAACTGCAGCGCGAACTCGGCGAGCAGATGAAGCTATACCTGGCGGACAAGGAGCTGATGAAACCGCTGGATGAGGCGATGGAACGCAAGGATTATCGGGCCGTGCTCGTGGAGGCAGACAGGCTCGTCGCGCAGGATCCAGAACGGGAGGGCCGGGTATTCGGAGATCGATTCACCGCGATGCTCCACCTCGACGAGGCCGAAGCGCTGGCGTTTGCACGCAAGGCGCATGCAGCCGCCGAAAGCCGTGAGATGTCCCTGGGCATGGCGAGCACCGTGGGCAGCGTGATCGCCTATCGACCGGGTCTGTCGCGTGGCGCGTACGAAACGGCCGCCACCTACCTGGAAGCCGCCGTCGCCGGACAGGGCGACGACTTCAACGCGATGTTCGATCTGCTGGCGCTGGCCCGGGTGCAGCAACAGCTCGGCCGGGGGAAGCAAGCGATCGAAGCACAGCAGCGGGCCATGTCCATCGCCCGCGGCAGGAAGGACGTTTCGGCAGAGATGATGGCCGACATGGAGAAGACACTTGCCGGGTACAGGGCGGCAGGTGGCGATCGATCCCCCTGATCCTCGCTGGATGTCCGGGTCGCGCTGGCCACGCGCGTCGCTTGCTTCCCCTAGAGCCCGATTGATTCGCCTCGCTGGATTCTGGCAATCATCTCCTGCGCGTGAGCATTGGCGGGATTCAGGTCCAGGGATCGACGGAAGCTTGCGATCGCCTTGCCTGCATAACCGGGGCCTGCCGCCGCATAACCATCGCCCAGGCTGTCGTGCACATTCCAGTCGTCGGGATACTCACGGGCGTTCAGTTCCCAGATGGCGATCGCGTCATGCACCCGCCCTTTGTGCAGCAGGGAATAGCCGAGCCGATTGAGCTCGTTCGCATTGAAGATATGGCCGTTGCGGGCGGCGGCCTTCAGTGCCTGGTAGCGGGCGATCGCCGCGGCGACTCCAGCCTCATGGAGCGGCCTCAGGATGGTCGCGGCGATCGAGGATGGGATCGGCAGCCGCGTGCCTGTCTTCCATTCCATCCAGTCGGCCACAAGCTGGTTTGAGACGTTCCAGCCGTTCGAGCCGTTGGTGAGAACGACCAGACCGTCGCGTTTGGCGCGGCTCACCCAGAAGAAGCTCTGCCATCCACGATTGCCGCCGTCATGGCCCACCCGCTCGACGCCGTCCGGGAATCCCTCGCCGTGCGGCTGGATCGCGTAGCCCAGGCCAAAGCGGCCATCGGTGGCGGGCGCTGCCGAGGTCATCTGATCAAGCATGGCTGCCGGCAGCACGGGGGCGGCCCGGACGCCGCCGATCGTCGCCAGCGCATAGCACGCCATGTCGCCGATGGGCGCATACATGCCCGCCGCTGCGACTTCGACGAACCTCGGAGTGGGCGTCTCCTCGCCGAGTTCGTCGTAGGCGCGGGCGGCCCGTCCGAGCACCAGTGGCGTGAGGCTGAAGCTGCTCTCGGTCATGCCCAGCGGACCGAGCACCGCGTCCCGCATGTAGTCGGAAAAGGGCCGTTGCGCAGTCTCCTCGACGAGCAGTTGCATCAGTGTGTAACCGCCACCCGAGTACGACCAGGCGGTGCCCGGCGTGGCCGTCAGAGCGAGCGCTCCCGCGCCGTTTGCGTTGCCCGAAAGCGACTGTTCGAGCGTCGGGATCAGGTCGTCCGGACCCCAACCGCGATAGCCCGAAACCGACAGGCCGGCGGTATGGCTGAGCAGCCGCCGCAACGTCACGCCCGTGATGTCGTGGCTGGACGGCGGCAGGTGCCATCGCTTGAGCCGCGCATCGACTGGCTCGTCGAGCGTGAGCTTGCGCTCGCTCACAAGCCGCATGGCGCCCCAGGCCGACACGGACTTGGACGTGGAGCCGATGTTGAACAGTGTTCGCTCGCTGACAGGCGTCTTGGTGGCGGCATCGGCCATGCCAAAGCCTCGTGCGAGTATCACCTCGCCATTCTCGATGACGGCAACTGCTCCGCCGGGAACGCTGAAATCGTGCAGGTAGGACGGCATACGCTCGACGACTTGTCGAACGAACGCGCTCTCGCGCGAACCAGCCGGCGGTGGCGCCTCAGCGCAGCCAGCCGCCACCGGTCCGACCACCAGCGTCTGCGCGACTAGACCGATCAAGAAGATGGGGCCGGGCTTCATGGGGGAATGCTCAGGCTTCATCGGTATAGCCATTGGCAGCCGCCTGACCGGCATTCTCGAATATGGCCATGGCCGTTCTCATGCGGCGGAACCCGAATCTGCGATAGAAATCCTCTTTGCCCGGGACGGCGTAGAGGATGATCTTCCTGTGCCCCTGGGATGCGGCGATGAGGCGCTGGATGACATCACGCCCCAGGCCCTGGCCCTGATGCGAGGGGTGGACGGCGATGTCGCAGATGTAGGAGCAATCGACCCCGTCGGCAACGGCGCGTCCGGCGGCGACCAGCGCGCCGTTGTCCCGCGCAAAAAACCTGAACATGCTGTTCGAGAACGCGGTTGCCAGCCAATCGGGGGATTTGTTGCCGAGAGGAGCGAGCCGATACATCTCGGACAGCTCCGACCAGTCGATTGCATCCGTTGAACTGCTCCACTGGATCACATGGTCACCTGTTGAAGCCTAACGTCTGAGTTGCGCTGAGCCGCGAGGTGGCTTCGGCTTGAAGGAATCGCCAGATGGCTACCACTCGCCACTGGCAGGCGGCCGAAGCACCGTTTTGAGATGTGAGAAATACTTGGGATCTTCCTCCGCGAAGATATCCTTGCCGGCGCCCATGTAGGCGCGGGTCAACTCCTCATTGGCCCGTTGCAGATCGCCGAGCTCGAACTGCGACTGGCCAAGCCGCAGATGGATGAAGGGGTTGCCGATTGCACCCGGGCAGCCCATGGCGTCGGTCAGAGCCGCCTGCGCGTGCTCATAGTTCCTGGATTTGAAATTCGCGTCACCGATCGCGGTCAGCAGCCAAGTACAAGCTTCCCAGTCGGTCTTCGGCTCTGGCAGAAGTTCAAATGCCTCGATGTACTTCTCGACGGCCGCCCGATAGTGACCCCCTTCGGCGCGCTGATCTCCCTCCTTGGAGAGTTGCACCACTCTGCCGTGAATTGCGTCGGACAGTTCCATCGTCTGAGCCCGGGCGGTAAAAGGCGTCAAGGGGCTCAGGACAAGCGCCAGGACTAAAAGCAGATTGCCGTAATGTCGCATAGCTACCTAACGTTTGAACGAATCCGAGCCGCCAACCGACTTCGGCTTGAACGGATTGTCAGACACTGCGCCGGATGGCAGCAAGGCTGGCAGAACGGCGAACAGGACGAGCATGGCCAAGAAGGCGCTACCGGAGACCGGGTCGCGGGACGCGACGTACGCAGACGGCGAGGCCCCAGTCATCAGGAAGGCGAGCAACAACTCCGCCGATGCCAGAAGCACAAGGGCGATCGTCCCCATCAGCAATCGGGTGCGGCGATCTGCCAGGGCGTAGCGGCGTATGACGTAACGCGCCGCCATGAAAACCACCGCCAGCATGACCGGCATCTCGAGGAGCTCGGCAAATCGCGCGCCGAGCCGCGGGACCAGGAAGGGAACGCGGATGGAGCCCAGCACGAACCCAGCCCCAAAGACCAGGACGAAATACAGCGCGCCGGCTTTCAGTGTGCGCATATCTTCTATGGGCTTAACGCCTGGATTGCACCGAGCTCCGAAGCGGCTTCGGCCCGAATGAACGATCAGACTTCGGATCCTTGCGCAGCGCGCTCCTGCACGACGCAGTCGGCCTCTACCTCCACAAGCCAGCCTGGGTCGATGAAGCGGGCCACCTCCACGAACGTGCAGGCGGGCCTGATCTCGGAGAACGACTCGCCATGCGCCCTGGCTGCCTCGCGCCAGGTCCCGATGTCGGTGAGCATGATCCGGGTCCTGATGACATCGTCCAGACCCAGGCCGGCATCGCTGATGGCGGTGGCAATGATCTCGAGGCAGCGCCTGGTCTGGCCGTACACATCCCCTGGCGCTGCCACCGATCCATCGGGGGCGATGGGCGCAGTGCCTGCGACCGCCAGCATGTTGCCCACGCGGACTGCACGGGAGAAGCCGATCTGCGGCTCGAGCGGGGAGCCGGAAGCAATCAGGGTACGCACGGGAAAGGGTTCCTCTAAGGTCTGATGCCCGAACCGAGCCCTCGCGAAGCGGCTTGGCCGGAAGAATTGTCAGGCGTGCCTGCGCGCGAGCCAAGTGTCCGCGAGTCCATGCAGGGGGTCATGCCTCTTTGGAATCGAACATCAGCAGCTCGACACCCGCCTGCGCGAAGTTGCCCAGGTCGCCAGCGGTGGCCTGTCCCTCTGGCGAACCAAGCGCTTGCCGTATCGCGTCGAGAGAGTCGAAGCTCAGCGTTGCCACCAGGTGATACGGCGCATCGCCTTGCGGCGTGGTGATAGGTCCCGCGCTGACTTCATAGCGGCGCAGGCCAGGAATTTTCCGGGCAAGCGGAACGTGGGTAGAGAAATAGTAGCGGTCGAAGGCTGCGGGGTCGGTCGGGTTCTTGTACAGAACCAGAAGTGTCGCCATGAACTGCGCTCCTTCTCTTGCTGGTCAAGATGTTGCGATTCGCCATCTGCAGAGCCGGGGCGGGGATACCGACTCAGAATGCCAACACCCAACAGAGACGGGGCCGGGCTGCCGCGAAGTATGCATCAGCCATGGGCCGCCAGTTTCAGCCCCACAAGAAAACGCCGCCCCAAGGGGGCGGCGGCGTTTTCCATCCCCGAACCGCGCTAGTTGTTGTTCTTCGGCACCTCGACCGTGGCCGAGTCCTGCGCATCGTTGCCAGAGCCATCCACGGCCGTGTAGGTGGCGGTGTAGACGCGGCCGTCGCCGTTGCCCGCACGCTCGGCGCGCAGGTCGAACTGCAGGTCGGGCGTGCCGATCGCGGCATTCTGGATGTCATCGACGGTATTGCCGTCGGCCACGCCATTGTCGGGCTCGTCGCTGATGATGCTGGTCAGCGCGTAGTTCACCACCGGGCAGTTGTCGGTGGCGACCACGGTGGCCCAGACCGGTTCCATCTTGTGGTTGGGCGGCCACAGCCGGTCCGGATCCAGGCTGACGGCGATCGTGGGCGGCGTGTCGTCGACCACCTGCGCCACCGCGGTATCGTTGGTCGATGCACCGCACGCGTCCTGCGCGGTGACGCTGACCGTGAGCTGCGCCGGCGAGCTGAGCAGGCCGGACACCACCACGCTGCCGCTCACATCCACCTGCGTGGACGAGACCTGCTGCACATTGATCGTCGGCGTGCCCAGGGTGAAGTTGTTGGCGCCCTTGATCAGGTCCACATCGACATCGCCGGCCAGCACGCCGCAGGTATCGGTGGCCGTGGCCGTGAACTGCACGGTGAACTCGCAGGCGTTGTCGACCGCACCGCCAGCGGTGCTCACCTCCACGCTCGGCGGCGTGTTGGTGACGGTCAGGTCCTCATCGTTGATGTCGAAGAAGATGTTGTCCACCGATTGCAGCTTGATCCGGTTGTCCGAACCCAGCGAACAGGGCACCACGAAGGAAGACGCCCCGTCGTTCGCCGTCGGCCCGACCAGCGGGGTGGTGAAGTTCTGCCCGCCGTCGCTGGAGAACAGCGCGCTCACCTGCGGCGCCACCGAGCCGCCGCCCACCTGCCAGGTCAGCGGCACGCTGCAACCTGCGGCCAGCGAGCCGCTGTTGGGCGAGAGGATGAAGAACGGGTCGCCTACCACCTGGATCTGCATGCTGTCGTAGGCCACGCCGCCACCGCCCATGCGGTTGTCGCGCGCGATCAGGCGGAAGTTCAGCTCGCGATCCACCTGCGGCAGGATCTCGCCGGCGCGGGTGATGCCGTCGAGCAGGTCCTGCAGGTTCGGGATGATGCGCGCGCTGGACGCGCCCGGCGGCACCGAGCGGACGATCGGTCCATCGCCCGGATCGGTATTGATCGGCCGCTGCGTCACTGCGCGGTCGTACTGCTCCCAGTTGTAGGTGAGCACGTCGGCATCGGTCGCCGAGCCGTCGAGTTCGAACGGCGTCTGCCGCGGGATCGTGTAGTCCGCGCCCGCATCCACGCTGGGCGGCGAGTTGGTGGTGTTCACCAGCGTGCCGCAGGTCGCGCCGTCGCCGGAGAACACATTGGTCACGATCTCGTCGAAGCTGCGCGAATGGAAGTACGAGCCCGCGCCGACCACCGAGGTATCGACGTCGTCGGTGCCGCAGTTGCCGTTGTAGGACATGCGGGTGGTGCCGCTGCCCGGCTCGTAGCCGCTTTCGCTGTCGCCGGCATTGAACTCGACCAGCGTGCAGCTGCCGGCCGAACCGGTGAAGGTATGCCGCGCGCCGAGCTGGTGCCCGACCTCATGCGCGAGCAGCCCGCTGGCGCTGTTCATGCCGTTGTTGCCCATCTGCCCCGCGCCGCGTCCCTTGTGCAGGGTGTCGTCGGTGGTCAGGCAGACCACGAACCATGCGCAGCCGCTGGCGCCGCCGCCCGCACGCGTGGCGAACAGGAAGCCGATGTCGTAGTCCGCATCGTTCAGCGCCACCTTGTTGTTGTCGCGGTTGGCGTCGCGCAGCGTGCACGGGCTCTGGGTGTTGTCGAAGGGGTCGGTGTCCGGGTCGCTGTACATCACGTCCTCGCTGGCATCGGCCACCACCAGCCGCACGCTCACCTCGGGCTCGAACACCGCATTGGCGCCGGCCACGTCGGCCACGATCGACGACAGCACATCCGCCTGCCCGCCGCCCGCGTCGCGCGCCTGGAAGAACTCGCCCGTGGTCGAAGCCGCCAGCCTGTAGATGCGCAGCTGGGTGCCGGCTTCCACCATGGCGTTGGCCTGGATCTGCGCCACCAGCTGGGCCGAGAAGCGCGGCACCGGTACCGGTTCGTGATCGTCGTGATCCTGGTGGAAGTCGTTGGCGCCGTCGGTGCGGTCCTGGTCGCGATAGCTCAGGTACACGCGGCCGTCCGCGGTTTCCACCGGTTCCACCCGCAGGATGCCGTCGTCGGTCTGGCCCGAAATGAACACGCCGCGCGTGCCCACCGTGATATGCCCGGTGAACCCTTCGCGCTCGTCCTCGAACACATAGGTCCTGATCTGCGGGTACTGGCTGGCCAGGCCTGGCTCCAACAGCTGGCTCTGCGCGAGCGAAATCTGCACGAAGCCGCCGCTCGCGCGCGGCAGATAGATCTGCGTCTGCGGCGGAATCGGCCCGAAGGTCTCGCGCGGCGTGCCGCGCAGACGCGTTTCCAGCATCTGCTCGTTGAGCGTCAGCGGCACGAAGGCCGTCGGCGCGGGGAACCGATCGGGCAGCTGCACCGCCGGCAGGGTCTGCCACATCCCGTCGGGCGAAGCGCCGCCGTTCTCCTGCAGCGCCACCAGCACCAGGCGGGGAGCCGCTCCCGCCGCGCCCGAGCCGCCCTGCGATGCATCGACCGCGCCGGCGTCCAGCCTGCTCGCGGGCGCAGGTCCCGCCATCCAGGTCGCGAATGCGTGCGCCGCCAATGCCAGCAACGCAACCAAGCCGATCGCGGCCCACCAGCGGGCACCGCGCCGGAACGTTGAATGGGTAGTCATGACTCAGGTCCTCGGCATCGGGGGAAGCCGGCGCAGCGCAGCGACAACGGGGGGTAGCGCCGACACCGGGGACAACGCCAGCGCATTTCACTGCCGGACAGCCGAAAGGCCGTGAGATTCGAAACCTGCAATGCGCGTCACGTTTTCAAACGCACGCGATGACCCGCGCTAGGCAACAAGGGTCCCCGAGATCGCGCCGGAACGACCGCTCAGCGCGGATGCAACCAGCCCGGCAACAAGGTGTAGGGGTCAATCCGCACGTTCTCGTCGAAGCCAACGCCGTGGTCACGGAACAAGTCCTGCAGTCGGCCTTCCCTGAATGCGTCGAGCGTCTCCGTGCAGCCGCCGATGTACTCGCCACCAACGAAGACCTGCGGGATGGTCTTGCTGCCCGTGCGCGCGGTGAGCACGGCACGGATCTGCCCGCCGCGGTCGTCGCGCTGGTACGCGGTCGAGTCAAGGTCGACGGATCGATACGGAATGCCGCACTGCGCGAACAGCTTGCGCAGCGACCAGCAGAACTCGCACCATTCCAGCGCAAACATCACCAACGGCTGTTCGCGATCGGCGAGCACCTGGGCGACGAACGCTTCCACCTCGGCCGAGACCGCAGGCGCAGGGACAGGGCTCGCCGATTTTGTCGCCGGTGGCGCCGGTGGCGGCGCGTCGAACCGGGCCCCCGGCGTCGAGCGCGAGATCTCCATTTCCTCGGCGGACATTTCCGCGGCGACGCCTTCGAACAACGGCGTGCTGAGATAGCGCTCGCCGGTGTCCGGCAGCATGCACAACACCGTTGCACCGTCGGGCGCCGATGCGCAGACCTGCAATGCACCCGCGAGCGTGGCGCCGGCGCTGATGCCGACGAAGATGCCTTCGCGCTGCGCGAGTTCGCGCGCCAGCCGGACCGCGTCTGCGCCGTTGATCGGTAGGATGCGATCAACCAGCTTCATCGCCACCGCATCCTCGGTCAGCTTGGGAATGAAATCGGGGGACCAGCCCTGCATCAGGTGCGGACGGAAACTGGGATGACTCTCGCTCGGCGTGCCGTCCGCATCGCGCGCCTGTGCAATGCCGCTGCCCAGGATCGGTGAGTTGTCCGGCTCGCAGACCACGATGTTCGTGTCCGGGCGCTGCGCCTTCAGTACGCGCGCGACGCCCTTCAACGTGCCGCCGGTGCCGTAACCGGTGACGAAGTAGTCGAGCCGTTCGCCTTCGAAGGCGGTCAGGATTTCCGGCGCCGTCGTGCGCGAGTGCATGTCGGCATTGGCCTCATTGTCGAACTGGCGGCACAGGAACCAACCATGCGCATTCGCCAGCTCCACCGCCTTGGCCAGCATGCCGCTGCCTTTCAGCGAGGCCGGCGTCAGCACCACCTTCGCACCCAGGAAGCGCATCATCCTGCGCCGCTCAACGCTGAAGTTCTCCGCCATGGTCACGACCAGCGGATACCCCTTCACCGCGCACACCATCGCCAGACCGATGCCGGTGTTGCCGCTGGTCGCCTCGATCACCGTCTGCCCTGGCGACAACGTGCCGCGACGCTCGGCGTCCTCGATGATGCCCAATGCCAGCCGGTCCTTGACCGAGCCCATGGGGTTGAACGCCTCGATCTTGGCGAACAAGTTCACATGCGGCGGCGCGAGCTTGGTCAGCCGTACGATCGGCGTATTCCCGACCGTCCCCAGGATGTTGTCGTACTTGCAGGTTCCGTTGTCTTGCATGGGAGTGGCCTCCGCGGTCGGCAGGCGCGGGACAGGATCGCCGCGCCGCAACCAGCACACTCTGCCCAATGATCTGGGCTGTCAACGCCGGGGCGGTAGCGTGGTGCGGATGCCTTCAACCCGGGTCGCGGTATCCGAATACCGCTATCGACGCCGTTGGCGACGTGGATCCGGACAGACTTCACTGCCGACTTCCTCGACGAAAGCGGCAACGATGCGAGCCATGTCCGAACCAAGCTGCTCCGGCACGAAATGGCCGAAGTCATCGAGCACCGCAGTCCGGTGATCTGGAAAGGCCGCTTCCCAGCGACGAAGCTTGTCGGGCGTACCAACGGGGTCTTCCATACCCCAAATGATCTGAAGGGGCTTGGTCTGAAGAATGTGGCGCCGGCTCCAGAGCCCCGCGAGCCATTCGCTCTCCCCAATGATGGCCTTCGCAAAACAATACGGACCGTGGCGCGAGTCGGGAGTCGGAAACGGAGCCATGTAGTGACGATGGATTTCGGGCGGCAGAGTGCCCGAGCGCCCGTAGACCGCCTTCATCACATACCTCGGGAAGGCATTGAAACGGCGGCAGAGCACGCGCCCAATGGGCCCGCCGACCACGCGGCTGAAGATCTCCGCCCCGCGGATGCCCTTAAGCGACCAGAAGTGCGTGTTTACTATGACCAGGCGCGCGACATTGTCCGGGTGATCCAACGCATAGGCCATGCCGATCGGGCCGCCCCAATCGTGCAGCACCAGCGTCAGATTCCTCAGGTCGAGATCCGAAATGAACTGCGACAGATTCTCGCTGTGCAGGCGCGGGCCATAGGGCGCGGCTTTTGGCTTGTCGGAAAGTCCGAATCCAAGGTGGTCGATTGCAACGCATCGATATCTGTCGCGCAAAGCGGCGATCTGCTTGCGGAACATGAAAGACCAGGTTGGGTTGCCATGTACGAACAGCAGCGTTTCACCTTGGCCTTCGTCGACGTAGTGCAGGTTGCCGTGGCGACCGGGCCAGAAGCGAGACACGAACGGGAATTCGGCGCGATCGAGCCAGTCTGGTCCGCGCAGCATGGAGGGGTTCCCTGGAGTGGTGCTCATGGACGCTGGCACAGCGGGCCGGCCTACCTGCTAGACGAACCGCGCGATCGCCATTCCGATTACGGCGATTGCCAGTAGACCCGCTGCCGGGTAGTGCAATGCCGCCACGCGTCCGGTTGCCCTGGTTCTGCCCAGATAAAAGAACGCGGCGAGTTGCAGCGCAAGGGCGATGCCTGCGGCCACGATGCCGATCGCCAAGACCTGCTCCGCTTTCCCGAAAGCACCGCGATGGAAGGCGTTCCACAAGTATCCACCGGTCAGGATGGTCACGGCGGCGGCCCCGGCCTGGGCGCCAAATACCCGTCGAGTGTCCAGTCCACCGAAGCGCGCAACGACGAAACTGCTGCCTGCCCAGAAAACTGCGCCCAGCACGTGGAAGGCCATCACTATCGTCACGCTGCCATACATGTCCGCATCTCGTATTGAATATACTTACTGTATATCCAATCAGCAGCGGATGCAACAGCGCCGCAGCCTGCCTAACAAGGTCGAGCACCACCGTTCGGTGCGGAGTGCCGCTATGCTCGCGCGGCTATCCGGAATTCGCCCTCACCCCGGTGCCCAGCGACCAGAGATGACACCGCGCCCCTATACCAGTCCCGCACGCACGGCTGCCGCAGCGGAAAAGCGGGGCGAGGTCGTGCGTTGCGCAACCAAGTTCCTGCGTGAGCAGGACATCGCACGATTCTCGCTAGATGCCGTGGCCAAGGCGGCAGGCGTTACACGCCTGACGGTCTACAACCAATTCGGATCGCGCCGCGGGCTGCTGGAGGCGGTTTTCGATGAAATCGCCCGCACCGGTGGGCTGACCCGGCTGCCCAAGGTCCTCGCAGCTGAGGATCCAATCGAGGCGCTCAAGGGTCTGGTCGATGTCTTCTGCGATTTTTGGGCCAGCGATTCGGCACTGGGCCGACTGTTTGACGCGATCGGGCTAGACCCGGAGTTCGGGGCAGTTCTGCTCGCTCGCAACGAATTGCGCCGAGATGTACTGACGCGCCTTGTCGGCCGTATGCCCCTGGAGCGCGCGTCGGCTACCGATAAGCGCGATGCGATAGCGTTGATGTTCATGCTGACGAGCTATCCAGCCTACCGAATGCTTGCGGCTAGCAGACCCGATAAGGCAATCCGCAAGATGGTCAAGGAGGCTTGCCTGGATGCGATAGACCGCCTCGGTCGAACCTCGCCGCGGTGAGGGCAACGACGAATCTCGCCGGCTGGCAACCTGTCGCGTAGCGCACTGCGCGCGGTGGGCGGCTCGAATGAATGGCCATGGCTCAACCGTGGCATCTGACAACCCGGCAGCCCGGTGGTCGGTCGAGCACGTGACATCCATCATCACGAGGCCCTCCATCTGAGCCCTACGCCTGCATCAATCCGAGCGCCAGGCGGGTCCGCTTCATTGCACGGACAGCCCTCAAACGCCGCCGTTGCGGACTGTCGGGCCCACGAACAATGGGTCTTCGACACAACTTTCGATGGAGCCGGACCGCTGGCCAGCATCAATGACAAGCTCGCACAAGGCGCGCTTGTAGTGGAGCTTGCCCTTGCAGGAATTCCGGAACCGAATCCTCGATTCGCGCTCCAGGCAGGGATCAGCGGCGATGATGTCGTCGGTTTCGGTCATGAAGAGACAATAGTCGGCCCGCCAATGCTCGAACTCGCCTGAAATGGGGCAGGCCTCCGGCGGCGATGCAGATGCGCAGCCGCCAAAAACGATCGCTGCGGCCAACAGGCAGGCGGGACGCGTCACGATCGCTGTGCCTGAATCACGCCGCGCCGCGAAGCGGTGGCTGCTTGGACGAATGGTCATCGCGCTTACGCCGCGTCACGAAATGCCAGACAAGCCAGGTGACCAACACCAGGGCCAGGGGACATGCCCACCCGTAGGCAACCGCAATGGAAAGGCTGGAGCCAGCGGGCGGAACAGCAGAAACAAGACGACGGGCAGCGCCAGAGCCGTCAGCAAAAGCATAATGGTTGCGAAATTTTCCATGAGCCTTGACGTCCTAATTAGTCCGACCCGCGAAGCGGCGTCGGCTTGAATGAATGGTCAGACCCCGCCCGATGCTTGACGAGGCCGCCAGATCGACAGAATGAAGCCCAGCGCCAGGAGTGCGACAAGCACGAGATTGATCGTGGAGCCCGGCGCGTCAATGCGCTGGACCGGCCAGAGAAGCCGAAGCGACATGCGCCCGGACTGCTCGATGAGCAGCAACAGGAACGCAAGTGGGACCAGGCTGCGGTATCGCAGCAGTACCACGAGACTGGCCAAGCCGAGCACGAGCTGACCAAGGCCCCACGCTGCAAAGACAAATGAAAAGGCTGCTGCGGCAGCTGCACCGAAAGAGCTCACCGGTACGCCATCGGCCGTTTGCGCGACTTCCGGTGCATTGACCATGACGTTCAAGCCCATGGCGATCTTCAGCGGCATGAGTCCGAACAGCCACAGGCCAAGGCGCCGACCGGGGTACCGATTGTCGGCGATCCGAGGAAAAAGCATTTCGACCATGTTTCCTCCGATAGGCCTCGCGCGGGTCCTGACGCCTGGATTAGGCCGACCCGCGAAACGGCATCCACTTGAATGAATTGTCGGCACCGGTACGGCGAGCCCGCACCTCGCGCAACTTGCCGGTAAACCACTGCTTGCTCTCAACCGGCGTGGCGCTGCCGCACTTAACCAAATAGGGTTTGCCGGACATGCTGCTCTTCGACGCGGCACGATCGATGAAAACCTCGGCCGATGAGGCGAGGCCCTTCTTGACAAGGTAGTTGTACTTGCGACGCAGGTGGACACTCGCCTCTTCGGCGGCATGCCAGGATCCGTTCCGATAGAACTGACAATGGGATTGTTCGAGCGCAAGAAAGAGCTGTTCTATCTCGCGACTGGCCGACGGCGGCAGCGACTGCTGGGCCATCGCAGCCCCAGACATGAGCACCAACAGCAGCAACAGGATCGACCTCATCTCATTCCGGCGCCAACGCCTGAACTGAACCGGGCCCCGAAGCGGCTTCCCCTGGATGAACTGTCAGGACTCATCCGGTGCCCAGTCCGCGACCGGCAGGAATCTCTCCGACTCGGGCGTCTTCTCGAAGGCGCTGCCCTCCGGGGCCTCAAGCAACGGGACAATGCTCGGGTCGTAGTTGGCAATCGTGTTGACGTCGTAGATGGCCAGGTTGTCCGGGTCATCCATGTATGCGTCGTCCTCAAACCCGGACATGAAGCGCCAGCCGCTATCGAGCTCGTTGTCCGGTGCTTCCCGATACATGAATCGAACGGGGTAGCCCTCGACCGTGATCTTGTCGGTGGCGATGCACCCGCCATAGCCCTCGGCGATCGGTTTGATCTGGTCTGCGGAGAGCTTGAACTGCTTGGTCATGAGCGCTGATACCTGGGTTGAGCCGGCCGCAAAGCAGCAACGGCTTGAGTGATTTGCTAGGTGTCGCCCCGGCATGACTCAAGCGCTGCTTCCTGTGCGTGGATTGCCGTCGTGTCGAAAAGCGGGACTCGCGCATCACTTGCATCGACGAGCATGGTGATCTCCGTGCATCCCAGAATGATTCCTTGGGCGCCCTGGTCCGCCAGGTCCGCCATGATGCTTCGGTAGGCCGCGCGCGACTCGGGCAGGATCCTGCCCTTGCACAGTTCGTCGTAAATGATGCGATGAACCGTGTCTCGTGCCTGCTTGTCAGGCGTGATCACCTCAATCCCGTGTTTTTCGGTCATCCGGTCCCTGTAGAACGCCTGCTCCATCGTGAAGCGGGTGCCGAGCAGGCCCACCCTCGAGAGTCCCGAGTGTTTGATCCGCAGTGCGGTTGGATCGGCGATGTGCAACAGGGGAATGCTTGCAGCCGATTCGATGGCAGGCGCAACCAGGTGCATGGTGTTCGTGCAAAGGACCAGTAGGTCCGCGCCGGCAGCTTCGAGCGATGTCGCGACACGGGCGAGCTCCCTGCCGCATGTGTCCCAGTCGCCCTTGTGCTGCAGCTGCTCGATCTCATGGAAGTCGAAGCTGTACAACACGATCTTCGCGGAATGCAGGCCGCCCAGATGTTCCTGAACCGTTCTGTTGATGATCTGATAGTAGAGCGCGGTCGACTCCCAGCTCATCCCTCCGATCATGCCTATGGTTTTCATGCGGCCTCTTCGTTGCAATCGGTGACGCCTGACGCCACTCGCCCCATTGGGCGCGGTGTTGCGCGGAGTATGCATCAGCCATGGGCCGGCAGTGCCGCGCACGGGGCGCCATCCGCCGGTGGGACAATCGCAGTTACTCGGCCTCATGCCGTACCCACAACCCGCCCGCATTCGGGCACGCGCGCATGCCTGCTCTCGACCCAAGCGGTCGGCAGGAGCGGGCGCCGATCCTCGGTGGCGTTGTCCGACAGTTCCCGGGTTCGGCGTTGGGCCGTTTGACACCTTCCGCGAAGAGACTTCGAGATGGACATCCGGGGCCTGGCTCCAGCCGTTGTCGCTTACCTCGTCGCCATCGGGATCTGCTGCGCGTCGGGCGCCGGAGCGCAGGACCACGATCACCATCCAGCGCCGGCGGTCCTGGGAGACGTCCGCTTTCCGGTCTCCTGCACACCCGCCGCGCAGGCGAAGTTCAACACCGCGGCCTCGCTGCTGTATTCCTTCTACTGGGAGAAGATCGACGCCGCCGTCGCGGAGGTCCTGGCCGCGGATCCGAGCTGCGCCATGGCCCATTGGGTCAAAGCTGTGGCGAGCCTGGACAACGCGCTTGGATCGCCGCCCACGCCCAAACAGGAGCAGCAGGGGTGGGCGGCCGTGGAGCGGGCCAAGCAGCTCGGCGGCAAGACCCAGCGCGAGCGCGACTACATCGCCGCCGTGGAGGTGGTGTTCAAGGACCACGGCACCGTTCCGTTCGCGACCAGGGCGGTTGCGTACGAGAAGGCGCTCGAGCAGCTTCACCGGCGCTACCCGGAGGATTCCGAGGCCGCCATCCTCTACGCCCAATGGCTGCAGGTCACCGCGGACCGCAACGACCAGACCTATGCGCAACAGCTCAGGAGCGCGAAGATCCTGGAAGCACTGCTAGCCGCGCAGCCGAACCATCCCGGCATCGCGCACTTCATCATCCACGCCTACGACTTCCCTGCCATCGCCGATCGTGGGCTGGATGCCGCACGGCGTTACGCCGCGATTGCGCCGGACTCGCCGCACGCGCTGCACATGCCCTCGCACATCTTCTCCCGGATCGGCCAGTGGCGGGACTCGATCGGCACCAACCTGCGCTCGCATGCGGCATCGGATTCCGATCGCGATATCTACCACGCCATGGACTACATGGTGTACGCCTACCTGCAGCTCGCCCGCGATGCCGAAGCACGCAAGTGGGTGGATGTCGTCAACTCCGGCCGCAAGCCGGACCAGGAAGCCCGCCAGATCGCGTACGCAGGCGCGGCGATCCCGGCACGCTACGCGCTGGAGCGTGGCGACTGGGTCGCGGCGTCGCAGCTTGCGTTGCACCCGGTGCGCGAGCAGTTCAACTGGAGCCTCTTTCCGGAAGGCGAGGCCGTGAACGCCTATGCGCGGGGCCTGGGCGCGGCCCGAAGTGGCGATACAACCACAGCCAAGACAGAACTCACGCGCCTGGCCGCACTGCGCGACGCCATGGTCGCGCAGAAGAAGGACTACTGGGCCAGCCAGGCAGAGATCCAGGCAGGCGCGATCTCGGCGTGGATCGCGAAGGCGGAGGGACGCAACAACGACGCGCTCGAGCGCATGCGCGAAACCGCCGAGCTCGAGGACAAGACCGAAGAGCACATCATGATGCCTGGCAGGGTCATCCCCGTGCGCGAAATGCTCGGCGAACTGCTGCTGGAACTGGACCAGCCCACCATGGCGCTAGCGGCCTTCGAGCAGTCGCTGCAGAACGACCCCAATCGCTTCCGCAATACCTACGGCGCTGCCCGCGCCGCGGAGCGTGCCGGCGATCTTCCCAAGGCCAGGGCGTATTACGCACGGCTGCTGGCACAGGCCAGTCCGGATGCAGCACGCAGTGAAATCGATCAGGCCAGAGCCTTCGTTGCGAAGCACTGATTGGGCGGAGTTTCAGTGAGTTGATCGCGCCCTGCTGCCGCGCGATCGGAATTGCGTGCGGCCTGACCTGACGCCAGAGTCAAGCCTCGCTGCGGAGCTTATCCGTTACTCGCCCGGACAATTGGGTTTTGTAAGCTGGCCCGCAGCTATTTTCCAGCCGTCCTGCTGCTTGGCGACAACCAATAGCAGCGTTCTTTCAAGGGCAGGCGCATCGACGCCAGCGGGTGGATTCACCAACACGTTGAAGTGCACCACAGCGGCGTCTCCGGGTAGCTGCTGGACCGATATTTTGCTGGTGGTGAGGGTCGTGTCCTTAGCCCAACTTTCGTGTGCCCCATAGATGCCAGTGACTACGTTTTCTCGGCCCTCACTCACCAAGTCGTATGTCGGGATGAAGTGCACGTCATCAGTAAAGATCTTATCGAACGCCGCCTTGTCGTGAGCATTCCATGCCTGAGCGAACTGTTCGGCAATGCCTTCTGGCGTGACACTCTGAGCGAAGCAGGGCGGTGCAAATAAGAATGCTGCAACCGCGGCTGCGGTAATCTGGTGTCGCGTCATGTTCAAACTCCTTGCTTTGAGTTGGTGGCTGAAAGAGAGCTGGCTTTTCGTGCCTAACGTCTATTCGATCCATTGGGCAGCGTGCGCTCGGGGTATGCATCAGCCATGGATTGGCGGCGGCGCCGTCAGATCCACACTCCAACTCATGGACTACCCTGAAACGCGGTGGCCAACCCGCTCCGGCCATACACCCGCCGCTTCCGGCGCCGTATGCCGTATCCGGCAGCCGCACGCATTTTTGGGGGCGCGCATGCACGGACGGACCAGTAGCACCGCAGCTGCAGCCGTAGCCCCAACAGACACTTCAGAACCCGTTGGTCCTGAGCGTAGCGCCCAAGGCGCGAAGTCGAAGGGCGACCGTTCCACCCTCAAAGAAGGCCGCACCTCCTGCTACGACGGGTAGCGCCAGAGCCGTCAGCAAAAGCGCAGTGGTGCGAAGCGTTCCCTGAGCCCTGACGCCTGCATCAAGCCGAGCCGCGAAGCGGCTTAGGCTTGAATGAATGGTCAGGTGCCACCTGCGCCGGCTATTTGATGGCCTCTCGTTTCAAGAGGGTATCCGCATGACGGTGCGTGACGCGCCAACCCTCCGGCTCACGTCTGAAGATCGTGGTCACCCGATAGTCTCTTTTGGACTGCTTCGACTGCCCGGGAGGATAGAAGAGAATGTGCTCGTACTGGACGACATAGGCAAAGTCGCCGCTCACCGTCTGCTGAATCAACTCGACTGCTTTTGATCCCCTGGAGAACTGGGAGCTGGCCCAGTCAAGCCGTTCGCTGACGTTCTTCCAGCCTTTCGCTGTCTGACCGCCTGCCGCCCCGGAGAGCGTCACGTCGTCTCCGTGTGACCAGAGCTTTTTCACCGCATCGGGCTTGCCGTCATAGAACAGCTCAGCTGCCTTGGCGTACTCGGCGAAGGTCCCTGCAAGCTCCGGATCAGGAGCGACAACGGGCGATTCCTGAGCGTATCCAGTGCGTGCAACCAGTAACAAAGCAGCCGCGATAATCAAACATTGGAATGACTTCATGTTTCGGCTCCTGCGAAGTGGTGGATGCAGTGCATGACCCCTGAGTTAGGCCGGCTCGCGAAGCGGCTTCGGCTCAAATGAATTGTCAGGCCGCGCTCGTAGAGTCGGGCCTGATCTTTGCTCCCTTCAGCAGCAGCCAGAAGCCGAGTGTCACCTCATAGATGAACATGGGAACCATGGCGGCCAGTACAAATCGCCCGACGGCGGGGAAAAGAATCACAGCGATCGCCGATGCGCTCAGCAGCAACGACGCAAACACGCCCCAGCCCGCCAGGATTTTCGGCACATAGCGCGATCTGAGGAACAGGTAGGCGAAGGCAGCCGACCCCAGGCCAAGAAGTACGAATCCAAGGTTCAATCCGGCGCCTTGAGTGTTGAGGGCAACCCGTGCCAGGGCGTGCAGTTGATCCTCGCCGAGTGGCGCCAAATAGTCGGCTCCGCTGAGAAGCACGAGGGCGCTCAGGCTGAAAAGGACCGCAACATAGTGGACCGCTACCTCGACCAGCCGGAATAGCACAGCCAGCAAGGCGAGGTTCTTGCCGGCGGGTCTGAGCAGGACGTAGAGGGCCCAGATCAGCACCACGACACCGGTGAACGTGATCAGATCGGTAGCGATGCCGACGCGGAACAAGCGCTCGGACTCGATGATGTTCAGCGCGGTCTGCGTGGCGTCGCCACGCACCAGCAGGGAGCCCCGGACGAACGATTGGCCAAAGATCCCGGTGCCCATAGTGATGAGGTACATGGCGCCAGCGAGCCTGGCCGCCCTGATCTGATCCGCTTCCGGACTGGTGATCGTCATTTCTAGGTCTCCTCGAAGTATTCGAATGCGATACGACTTGGAAGTGCGGTCTGACGCGTGAATCGAACCAAGCCGCGGAGCGGTCTCGGCTTGAACTAATTGCCAGGAGTCGGCTGGACGAAAAAGACCCCGAACTTGTTCTTGTCCGGATCGCGGAAGTACGCAGCGTGCACTCCGGGCTTTCGCTCGCCCGGCGCGCCGTCGCAAGAGCCACCCAGGCGAAGGGCGGTCTCGTAAATGCGGGTCAGCTCCCCCAGGGACCCGGCTCTGAGGCCAACCATCGTGCCATTGCCATGGGTTGCCGGTTGCCCGTCATGCGGCGTGCACACCGCAATGCCGCTGCCGCCATCGCCCGGCTTCCAGAGAATGGACCGGTCGTTCTTCATGACCTGCCTGGCGCCAAAGAGCGCCAGCAGGGCGTCGTAGAAGACCTCCGCCCTGTCCAGATCGTTGGTGCCGAGAATGACGTTGGTCAGCATCGCAATCCTCCTGGCCTAACGCCCGACGCGTTGTCAGACCACGCCATCCTGTCCAGACGGCGGATGCCGCTTGCTTCTGGTGGCGAAATTGAACGCCATGTACGTGGCGACCAGTGCGAGCAGCACCGAAGCGCAGAGAATGGCAGGGAGCATCCACGCGGGCGAACCCTGAAATGCCGCCACGATACGAGGCCCCGCAAGAAGTCCGGTGACCGACCCTGCGATGGCGAGCAGAAAGACCGTCAGTGCCCGGCGAGATGTGGCGGCAGCAGCGTTCTTCATGGTCCCTCCGAACCAGGTTGTACGACCTGGCGCCATTGGGCGCGGTGTCGGGCGAGTATGCAACAGCGATACGCCGGCGGTGTCGCATGCGAGCCGCCAGCCACCGCACGACAAATCCCCGCTCCATTTCCGGCGCTGCGCCTGGCCCCCACGGATACCTCAGACCCCGTTCGCCCTGAGCGTAGCGCCGCAGGCGCGAAGTCGAAGGGCCCTCTCTTCCAGGCCGCCACCACGGCCTTGCGCTGCGGCATCTCACCGCGCCGCCGTCGAAGCCAGCTTTCCCAGCGTCCGCAGTGCGTCGTCCACCGCGTCGCTCCATGGCACGCCAAAGCTCAGGCGCAGGTGGTGGCGGTGGTCGCCGCGCAGCGAGAACAGATCCCCGGGCAGGCTGCCGATGCCGCGCGCTAGCCCCGCTTCGTACAGGCTCCGCGCGTCCAGTTCCTGCGGCAGTTGCACCCATAGCGACAGGCCGCCGCCTGGATCACCTACGCAGGTGCCGGCCGGCCAGTGGCGCAGGATCGCATCGCGGCTGCGCTGTGCGTTGTCGGCCAGCGCGCGGCGCAGGCGGCGCAGGTGAGGATCCAGCCCGTGCCGCGCCAGGTAATCGGCGATGGCCAGCTGCGGCAGCGTTGCGGTGGCCACGGTGGAGAAGCCTTTCGCGTGCAGCAGCTGCTGCGTCCAGCGCCCGCCCAGCGCCCAGCCCACGCGCAGGCCCGGCGCGAGCATCTTCGAATACGAGCCGCAGGTGATGACCTGGCCGCGCGTGTCGAAGCGCCGCAGCGGCGGCGGGCGTTCGCCGGAAAAGGCGAGCTCGGCATACAGGTCGTCCTCGATCAAGGTGACACCGTGCGCGGTGCAGGCCGCGACGATCGCGCGCTTGCCGGCGTCGCCGGTCAGGCTGCCGGCCGGGTTGTTGAAGTTGGGCACCAGGATCGCGGCGCGCACCGGCTGGCGCGCCAGCTGCTTCTCCAGGCAGGCCACGTCGATGCCCGACTCGGCATCGGTCGGCACTTCCAGCACCCGCAGGCCCAGCGCCGCCACCGCCTGCAGTAGCCCGTGGTAGGTCGGCGTTTCCAGCAGCACCACATCCCCGGGGGAAGTCACCACGCGCAGCGCCAGGCTGATGGCTTCCATCGCGCCGGCGGTGATCACCACTTCCTCCGGGTCCACGTCCACGCCCACGCGCGCGTAACGCTCGGCGATGCGCAGGCGCAGGTCGGCCACGCCTTCGGCCGCGGCGTAACGCACCGCCGCGTCCGGATCGCGGCGCATGACCCGCTGCAGCGCGCTGTGCAACGCCGCACCCGGCAGCAGCGCCGGCGCCGGCGTGGCCGAATGCAAGGCCATGCGCGCCTTGCGCGTGAGTTCCTCGGGCACGCACAGCAGTTCCGGCTGGCGCACCGGCTGCGGCGTGCGCGCCAGTCGCGCGGGCGCGCGGGCTCCCACCGCACCGGGTGCCGGCATCGCGCGGATGAAATAGCCCGAGCGCGGGCGCGCTTCCAGCAGGCCCTGGCGTTCCAGCTGCGCGTAGACCTCGACCGCGGTGGAAACGCTCACGCCCTGGTCGCGGCCCAGCTGGCGCAGCGAGGGCATGCGCTCGCCCGCGCGCAGCACGCCGCGGCGGATCTGCTCGCCCAGGTGCGTGGCGACGCGTTCGTACAGCGTTTGCGTCGACATGCCGGCCTCCACATCTGTACTGGTCAAATTCGATGGTATCTGAAACTGTACTGGTCGGCTGCGCAGGTCCACGCTACACGCTCCCTTACTCCCCGGCGCACCACTCCATGCCTGGCGAAACCCGCACCGCCCTGATCCAGCTGCTGCTGGCCGAAGTCCTGATTGGCTCGGTCGGCGTGTTCGTGCACGAGAGCGGCCAGGACCCGGTGACGGCGGTGTTCTTCCGCTGCGTGTTCGGCAGCCTATTCCTGCTGGCCTGGGGCTGGTCGCGCGGCCTGCTGCAGGACCTGTGGCGCGATGTCGCGCTGCTGCGTGCGGCGGCGATCAGCGGCGTGCTGCTGGTGCTGAACTGGGTGCTGCTGTTCGCCGGCATGGAGCGCTCGTCCATCGGCGTGGCCACGATGGTCTACCACTTCTTCCCGTTCGCCATGCTGGCGTTCGCCGCGCTGTTCTACGGTGAGCGCACGCGCGCCGTGGACATCGCATGGTCGGCGCTGGCCTTCGTCGGCGTGCTGCTCTCGGCAGATCCGCAGCGCTTGTGGCGCGAGGCCGATGCCGGCTATCTGTTCGGCATCGCCCTGACCTTCGGCGCCGCCCTGCTGGCCGGCGCGTCGCTGATGATGTCGCGCCGCATCAGCCGGCAACGCCCGCTGGCGGTGGTGCTGGTGCAGTGTGTGGTCGGCATCGTGCTGCTGGCGCCGTTCGCCGACATCGCCGCCGCCGCGGTCCCCGGCGCGCACTGGTGGTGGCTGGCCGGGCTGGGGCTGATCCACAGCGGCGTGTGCTACGTGCTGATGTACTCGGCCTATCCACGCCTGCCGGTGGGCACGCTGGCGGTCATCGCGTTCGTGTATCCGGGCGTGGCCCTGCTGCTCGACTACCTGCTCTATGGCCAGGCGCTGGGCCTGCTGCAGGGCGCGGGCCTGGCCCTGATCGTGCTCGGCACGCTCGGCGTCAACCTGAAATGGCGTCTGCTGCGCACGCGCAGCGATGCAGCGGCGGCTATCGAATGCGGCGAGCCGGAGCACGCCGCCTCGCGCTGACCGCAGCAATGCCTGTCACCCTCTCTCGCTTGCGGGGGAGGGTTGGGGTGGGGGCGATCTTCGCCCCTATCCACACATCGCCCCCGTGGGAGCGGCCTCGGCCGCGAATGCCCTTACGCCATGCCCGATCCCGCAAGCCGCACGCACCCGGTGCGCATGCACACGCCCACCAGCGCCACTGCAGCGCCACACACCCCAGCCCCGTTCGCCCTGAGCGTAGCGCCGAAGGCGCGAAGTCGAAGGGCCAGCGCCCGTTATGCCTCGTCAGGCGTCACGGCGCCGCAGCGCAACCAGAAAGTCATAAATGGCGGTGTCAGAAACACTTCTGCTCTAGGTAAATGAACCTGACCCTTCAGAAGTGGGGTGGCCACGCCGCAGGCGTTGGCTTGAATGCACTGTCAGGCCGCGTCGCTACCACGGCAAACCGCAAAGGTCGATCACATGTGGCTCGACGCGCTCTCGTGCTGGGCTGAGCACCATGCAGTTGGCCGTCCATACATGCTTTCTTTCGGGCTGAGAGTAGCGAACCTCCGATGAAACGCGCTGCCAACCCAGCCGCGCATAAAATGGAATCAGATGGTCGGCGCAGAGTAGCAAGCCATACCTGGCTTTCAACGTTGTGAACCACTCTGCTTCGGTGCTCCTGAGCAACTCAGACGCCAAGCCGCGGCTCTTGTAACCCGGAGCCGTGACAAGATTGTTGAGCCCGACGATCTCAACCGGCTGGTCGTCAAAACGGACGACGCGCTCCACAAGGTTGTAGAAGCATGCAAGATTGTGCTCGTCCATGCCGAGAAACGACCAGTCCGGAGTGGTCCAAACGGTCTGGCGAACGATTGGAAACTGATCGAATTCATTGTTCGCAAGCAGCCTCAGCTCGTCACTCCGCTTGGCCGGCAAGTCGCTATGGCGATATTTATGGATAGCCAGCATGTCAGCCATCACGCCGCGGCAGCGGCACCAGAAAGTCATACACCGGCTCAAGCACCAGCTCCGGCAAGGTCTCGGCAATCGCAGCGCGCAGCTGCTGCCAGGCCTCGGCATCCACCGATGGCCGCGCCAGACCTTCCGCCTTCGCCTCGGCCGATGGCCACTGGGTGTAGCTGTACCAGATGTCGTCCGGGCCACGATGCAGGCGTGAGCCCAATGAGCCCCGCTCGGTCACCAGCAACTGGGTAATCCGCGACCAGGCCCGCATGAACGCCTGCTCGGCCCCCGGATGCAGGCGCCAGCGGTAGATGGCGCAAAAAACAGGATGGACGTTGCTCATAGCCTTTGGCCCGGTCATGCGTGGCAGGGAACTCGTGGCGCCTGGCGCCTGAGTTAAGCCGTGCCGCGAAGCGGGCTCGGCTTGGAAGAACTGTCAGGCGCCAGCTTCAAGCTGCCGGAGAACGAATGCAACCCGCTCTTCGACCGGCACCCTGGGGACAACACAGGTGTCATAGCCTGCTTCAGCGTAAGCAGCCACGGTCGGCTCGAACGAGCGCGCCGCGCGGTCGAATGGCGCACGGCGCCAGCGATCGCAGACATAGATCTCCGGCCAGGGTTCTGCCACAAACACCGTGTTGGCATAACGGCGCTGCCCCGATGCCGCTTCATGCGCGGCCTTCAGTTCCAGACCAAGCAGCCGCATGTGCCCCAGGCATTCGGGGATTGCGCGATCGAAGAACACGGGCGGCGGCAACGCCTGAGCCGCGTCGTAGGCCTTGACGTTTCTCACAACGACTTCGTCCATGAACGCTTGAAGATTGGTCCATGGGAAGAGGTCCCCTCCACACTGCTCTTGCTCCTGCACGAGAGTGAGGGCGACCTCGGGGACGACGGAGTAGCCCAGATCGCCAAGCGCCTTCAACAGGGTGGACTTGCCGGCTCCGGAAGCGCCGGTGATCACGTAAAAGCGCGGGTTGTTCAAGGTGCGGTCTTCTTCCTCTGGGGCCTAATGCCTGAGCCAATCCGCTCCGCGCACCGGCTGCGGCCCGAATGAGTGGTTGGAGCGCGCCCGCATGACTACAGCGAGTGGGCTGCCGCGACCAGCAACCCACCGATGATGGCGAGGTTGGACTGCCACGTGGTGATCGCACCAGCACGTGCTGGGCCTTCCATGTCCCAAAAGTTCACCAGCAACACAGAGGCCGCAATGGTAAAGACAACCAGGCCCAGGGCGGCCCACACTGGATAGAAGCCGGAGATCAGCGCCAAGCCAGCCAGGATCTGGAACACCGAGCCCGCTACCAGAACGAGCTTTGCCGCAGGCACGCCACGGGCCGCGAGTGCTTGAGTGATGGCAGGCAGGGTGAAGAAGTGGTGGGTACCGCCAACAACGAACAGGCCGCCCAGTAGCAGGCGGCCAATGAACCACAGGATTGCTTGGGCCTCAGTGTGCATGGTGACTCCCGTGCGCTCTATTGCCTGAATTGAACCGATCCGCGAAGCGGGTCCGGATTGAATGATTTGTCAGGCGCCATCACGCCCGGAAAACTCCTTGTCGGAGCGCGGAGCATCCGGTAGTTGCTCATCCAGCGATTGACGATATTTGAGACAGCCGCGGAGAAATACTGGCCACTCCGGAACAATGGGATTGACACTGGATTTCTCCGGCAGGAGATTCCACAAGTCGGGATGGTGCCAGCACAGATTGTGGCCTGAGCTATCGCGGTGCGCTCGCACGGCATTGCGCAATTTGACCAGCTCAGCGAGCAGCTCCTCGCGGCTTTTATCGTCGAGGTCAGAGTCCATAGCAACCTCCAGTTTCGACATGGCGCCTAGCGCCTGTTCAACCCACAAACGGGGCGTTGGAAGGAGTATGCATTAGCCAATGGCTGGCTGCCGCCGCCCGCCCCGTCGACTAAAGTGGATTCGCTTGAATGAATCGCTAGGCCGCTGGGTTCGCAAACGACTCCAGGCGGCCGCAACTCCTGCAACGGTACGTGATCACAGGCAGCGTCTTGCTGCCGGATTGAACCGCGGACAGCTTCCAGAACGATGTGTTGGGCTCGCCGCTAGCCCACTTGGCCTGCCTGGTGATGTCGCTGTCGCCCTTGTCGATCAGGAAGCCCTTCTCGAGCTGGCCGTCACATCGAATGCATTTGTCCATGGGTAGCTCGATCTGTGGTGAGCGGCCTGGGGCCGGGATTTAGCTGGGCCCAGAAGTGGATCGGCTTGAATGAATTGTCAGGCGGCGCGGCCAAGTGCCACCGCCGCAAGAATGAGACCACCCATAGCCAAGGAAACCAAGCCAAGCAACGCAATGTAGCGCGTGAAAAGGGGTACGGCCCGCTGAGCGAAACGATGATGCCACCGCCAGGGAATCAGCAGCAGGCATGCGGTAGTGACAAGCAGCACCCAACCGAAGAGATTGAAGGCGCCAGATAGCGCCATGCGTGGGGCATGGAGTACAAGCGCTGCACCAGCGACAAAGCGCAGAAACAACTCCGTGAAGTGCACAGGTGCAGAACTGGCGAATCCGAGCAAGAACCGACTGGCTCGCGTTGGCGCGAACAGCGATGCACCCCCTAAGGCAAGCAGGTACAGGCCCGCAAGCACAACGACAGCAAGAGCAAAGGCCTCAAGTAACGACATTGTCTGATAGCCGCCTAGCGCCTGAATTAAGCCGAGCCGCGAAGCGCTTCGGCTTGAAGGAATTGTCAGGCCGCGTCACCGTCGACCTCCGGCCAGAACTCATGAAGGAAATCCTTGAACTCATGGCCATCCTTGTCGCTGATTGTAAGCAGCGTGGTTTCCGCCAGCGCGGAACCGCCGTCAAGGGTAACGAGCGCTGAGTGGGTGAGTCCGGAAAGCAACTCAGACACCGCAGTCGTGAACGCCGCCCGGGCCTCCTGGGTATTGAGGAGGCTGGATAGCTTTGCCCAAGCCTCCGGATGATCGCTCCAGGCAAGATCAGCGTTAGCCAAGCTGTCAGAAGCGGTGCGAGCCCATGAGGCCCGTGACTCCGCGAGATCCTTCAGGAAAGCTGCTTCAGAGGGATGAAGTTTCATTAGCGGCATAACGCCTGACTTGAGCCGCGCCGCGAGAGGCGCCGGCTGGATGAATTGTTGGGCCTCAGCGATTGCTCGGTTGAGCGATGCGCCGCGCCGCGTAGAGGATGATGCTGGAAACAACGAGTAACCAAGCGCCGACGCCAAGCACAATCATCATGGTTGATGGGTTGCCATGGGGATCAAAGACACTAGAAACCGTGGCGGCGAGTAGAAGACCGGGGAATGCGAATACCAAGCCAAAGTAGCTCGCGGAACGGGCAAAAGGCGAGCACATGGAAGAGCCGTGCAAGTCGTACGGACAAGCAAATATTGAATAGAAGGTAGCTATCCAGACGAGTGCGACAACGATCCACCTGATCTTCATGGGCTCTTCCTGAGGCCTAGCGCCTGAATTAAGCCGACCCGTGAAGCAGTTTCGGCTTGAATGAACTGTTAGGCCTGCTGCTGCTGGAACGCCAAGTGATAGCCATTGCAGTCCTTGATGCCAAACTCTCTGGAGCCGTACGACATGTCCTGGATGGGCCAAGCCACAGCTACTTTGCCTTGGACGGACGCAAAGTAACTGTCCGCATCCGTGATAGTGAAATAGATGGTGCCAGAGAAGCCAGGCGAACCCTCCCACAGGTCACGACGCGTGAAGATGAGCCTGCCGCCTTGCTTCTCGGCCGTGAGCGTCCCTTCGGCTGAGTCAAACACATTGAAGCCAAGGGCTGACTGATAGAACTCGCGGGTCTCTTCAAGATCGCGACAGTGCAGAAGAAGTGTCAGCGGCATAAAAGGTCCTCACCAGGCCTAACGCCTGTTCGCCCCGTTTCGCGAGGCGGTGCGCGGAGTATGCATCAGCTTGAAGGTGTCGCAGCGCCACATACGGGACGCCAGCCCTCGCCAGGCAAGTCACCCCTCCAACGCCCGGGCTGCACTGAAACGCGATGGCCAGCCCGCCCCGGCAAGCCCGCCGCCCGCCGCATTCAACCCTATGCCGCATCCTGCAACCCGCACGCATTCGGGGAGGGCGCGCACGGCAAAGGCCTCTTCGGTGTTTGCGCAATCCAGTCATTACCTGGGCGGCCCGTCGCCCATGCATCACACGCCTTAGGTGGCTATGCCATCACTCACCCGTGGCGGGTTGTTCCCCATCCCTCAATGCCACCGCCCGCTTCCACAGCCCATCGAAGATCTCGCCGTAATACCTGCCGTCCTGTTCGGACAGCGAGGTGTTCGCGAGGAGAATCACGCCGACTTCCCTGTCAAGGTCGGAGAGCATCATGGCCATCACGCCGGGATCGCTGCCGTTATGCCCGATCCTGGTGACGTCGAACTTCGTCGCCCAGAAGATGCCGGAGTTCACCGAATCCTCGCCGCTCACGTTCACGTTCTCCGGCTTGTTCGGACCGGTGTACTGGAACCTGAGCATTTCGGCGCCATGCTGCTGCTCCAGGATTCTCGCCCCCTCGAACTCGCCGTCATTGAGCAAGGCAATGAAGAACTTCGACAGGTCGGCGACCGACGTGCGCACCCCACCATCGGGATAGGTCGTCAGCCCGTAGAGTTGGATGGGGATGGTGAGGCCTTGCGCAACGTACAGCTTCGAGTGCTTCGCCTCTGGAATCTCGGAGAGAAACCAGCCCGTGTTCTGCATCCGCAGGGGCTCGAAGATGTGCCGCTTCGTATACGTGTTCAACTTCTCGCCCACGGCGAGTTCGACGATGTAGCCAGCCAGCCCGGCAGCGATGTTCGAATACTCGCGCTGCGTACCCGGTTTGGCGTTGAGGAAATTGTCTTTCGAATAGGTCTTGCCGCCGGATGCAAGGTAGTCCTGCAGGAACTGCCCCAACGGCTCCGGCGAGTCGCCACCGTAATGGTAGGCAGCTTCGTAGACCGGCTGCCGGTCCGTGATGCCCGAGGTATGCGTGGCCAGCTGCCGCAAGGTGATGCGTTCGGTCGGGAAAAACGGATTGACCACCTTGAACGGCAGGTAGCGATTGATGTCATCGTCCAGGGAGAGCTTCCCTTCCTGCACCGCGCGCATCAGGGCCGCGCCGGTGAACGTCTTGCTGATCGATCCGATGTTCATGACCGTGTCTGGCGTAAAGGGCGCCGCGCGCGCCTTGTCGGCAAACCCGTATCCCTGCGTCCAGACCACCTTCCTGTCCACGATGATGGCCGCCGCCAGGCCCACGATCCCGGCTTCCTTCATCCGCTGCTCGACCATGGTGTCGAGAGCACTGCCCGCATTGGCGGCCGACGATGGCGCCTGGTCTGCGGCCGCAACCCTTCCGGAAAGCAGTAAAACTGCGGCGGCCGCGATGTTTGTGAGCACTTTGTTGAAGCACATGCGAACTCCCATTGGTGTCTAACGCCTAAATTAAGCCGTGCCGCGAAGCGGGTTCGGCTTGAATGACGTTGGATCAACTATGCCTTCCTCTTAGGCTTTCCTGGATTCTTGTGGGGGATCAGCTTCTGAGATTCCTTGATCCTCTTTTCCATGTCATCGAACACCGAACGGGCGCCGTCCTTCCGGCCTTGTATGTAGGCAGCTTCAATGACTTGGAGCATACGCACGCCGTTGTACAGCGTCATGTCCCCAACGACTTCCTCCATTGCGTGGGAGATACGTGGCGTTGCATAAATTGCGATCTTTCCGGACGCAAGCTCCAGAACATTCTTCTTGTTGCGTGGTGCACCCTTCGGCTTAGAGGGATCCCTTGGAGCCTTCTTTGTCTTTTTGCGAGTAGCCATAAATTCCCCATTTGTTGATCTAAAGCTCGAATTAAGCCGAGCCGCGAAGCAGCTTTGGCCTAAATGAATTGTTATCCAAACAGGCTGTTAGGAAACGCGTTGCGTCCTACAACAAGTGGTTTGCCAAGAATAGTGGCCTTCTTTCCTGGTTGATTGACGTAAGCACGCAAACTCTTACCTGGGTCTGCAGTAACGAGAAGAGTGTATTGATCTTCCTGGCCACCATTGGCTTTCTGGCGCGCTGCGATCAAATCGGCTAGTTGGTCTGCTGAGATTGTGCAGACTTCACGCGCTCCAACGCAGACAAGGGCGATGTAAGTGGATTCGTGAGCCGTGGCGATTTTACGAATTTGCTGAATTTGATCACTCTTAAATGTAAATACATATTCTTTGTACTTGCCGTGCGGATTAACCGCATACTTGAAGTACACAGCAATCGAATCATTTACTTTGTACGCAGAATTGACAACTTTCGCCCCAACCTTTAGCCCATTGATGGCAGTAAATCTGTGATCCTCAGCGATCTGAATAAGTGCGGCGCCGTGATACAAGTGCTCGTCTTGGATTTTCATGATTTCCCCCCGTGAATGAGTGCTGCTTTGGACGGCTAACGCCTGAGTTAAGCCGAGCCGCAAAGTGGGTCAGTCTTGAATGGGTTGCTAGAGCTCCAACCCGCCGCATGCCGATGCTCACATGCAAACTGGATGGTGCGTAGTAGCGGATACTGCTCCGGAACCGCTGCTTTTGCTACACGCTTCCCCGAAATGCCCGTAACGATCTCAGCGAACAGCTCAGCGGTGGTCATGATGCGACCACCGGCCAGTGACTTGACATTGGTGTTGCTGGCAAAGCCGAGTAGAGCGATTTGCTCGATCTCTGATGGAAGCACGATGCCCTTGAACAGCGCGGGGATATGGTTGCGGCCAGCCAAGAATTTTTTGGCGAATCGTTCCTCACGTTTGGCCCAGGTGTGGGCATCCATGGACGGTTCTACGTGAACCAAATGCTGCTTCTCCGGATGGAACGCCACTACATCAAGTTCGCAGTCGTAGCCACCTTTGTCGCGTTTCCCAACTTGCACGTTACGACGGACAAAGTACCCGCGATACTCGTACCACTCTGCTACCAGCTGCTCGAGATGATTCATGTGGGCGCTAACGCCAGGATTAAGGCGACCCGCGAAGAGAGTTCGCGCGCCTTGTTTTGAGACTGGTCCATGTAATAAGGGCTGATTAGAACGTGCCATTCATTCTCTTGGAGCCATTGAGCTACACGCGAGTGGAACGAGTTCCCGCTACTCGCAATTATCTCCTTGGCTATCTCTATCGAACTCATTGCACTCTCTTAGATGGGCCTAACGCCTATTAGACGCATGGCATAGGAAAACGCTTGATCAGCGGTTCATGCCCGCTGCCAGCCATCGACAGATGGGCGCTCGCCCTCGCCTTGACACGCTATATTATACCTATATTATAGGCTATATGACTGTTAGCAAGGCTCGAGCGGTTCTGGCCAAGTGCGAATCTGAACTCCGCTCCTTGTTGGGGCAGGCAGCTAGCGCAGGAGACTACGACGCGGTCCTGAAGCTAACGTCGTGGGCCAGAACTGTTGCGGGAATCGCGGAACCCAGCGCCCTGCCTGCTTCTCTGCCTGAGAAGAGGGCAGTTCAAAAGAAGAGCATGGCCACAAACTATCCGCGATTTGAACGACACGGGGACAACTTAGTGAAGGTCGGCTGGTCAAAGCGCGAGAAAGCCGAGTATGAGCACAAGGCGCCGCTTCGAGCAGTAGTAATGGTTGCCGACGCGGTTAGGAAGAAAGGCGTTGACGGACGCATTTTTCAGATTAGTGCGTTGCTACCGTATACCGGGCCGGATGGCGAGACCACCGTGCCCGATTACCAGGTCTATCTTATCGTCGCTTGGTGGAGAGCTATAGGTCTACTGGAACAGCACGGCCGAAAGGGATATTCGATTCCAAAACCGAAAGACTTTGCTACAAATGTCGAACATGCGTGTAATGACCTGATCGACGGATAGAGGACTACCATGTCGCAAGCCATCGATGGTTTGGCCAGTGAAGAATTGCTCCGTCGAGTTATTGCCGTGACCACAACGACGGATATGGAAGCGTTGTTGGCGACGTTGCCGATCGTGTCTGAGAACGATAGCTCCTTCGATGCAACAAGGGCGGCAGATACGTGGAACCCGGGACATCTTCACTGGATGCCCGTGGGCGGAGATCGAGGGAACGCCGGCCGCATTAAGCTTGCCAATCATCCGGTGAACCCGCTCGCCGAACGCATCGTCAATGGCATGGAAGCTTTGATCGAACTTCACCGCACTCGTGAGCTCAATCTCAACAGTCACGCGGCCCCGCCAGAGAGCCCGAGGGCAGCCGTTGGTAGGTACTTTGGATTACCTGCGCTTGATCAGATTCCGAAGATTGAAGACAAGGCTGAACGGGCGAGGCTTTGGGGTATTGCGCGTGAGATCGCCCGCGGCCTACGACTGAAGCTCTCGACCGTAAGAATCAAAGGACAACCATCGTTCACCATCATGATTGAGGACGACGGGATCGGGCAGTCTGCCGATATGGTCCATCGAACTCTCCTGTCGCTTGGATCTACGACGAAAGGCGACAAACCCTACATGATCGGCTTGTTTGGGCAAGGTGGATCCTCAGCCTTCTCGATTAGCCGATATTCATGGGTATTGTCCCGTAGAGCACCCGAGGCGCTAGGAGACCGTAAGGATGGACTTGGGTGGTCAGTAATTAAGCAGGTGTTCCCCAGGGGCCGCCGTGACGATTACTTTGCCTACTTGGCTGGCGCGCCGGATGGACGGGTACTCGCATTCGAGGCAGCGGCTGCCGATGCCGTTGGAATGGCCCATGGAACCCGCTTTGCGCACATCGGGTGCGACTTTCAAGGCGTCGGAGGTTCGTCTGTGACGCGAAACCTCTTTCCCGCGCTGAATCATGTTCTCTTCAACCCAATGTTGCCGTACGAGCTTTACGCCGGCCGAGACACTGCCGACCCAATGTGGGGGAATGCTTACCGCCTCTCTAACGTGAAGCTTCGGAATTCGACTGCGGCAGTTTCACTGGACAAGACATTTCCGCCCCAGCAAGTAACGACTCGCTAGGAGTTTTCGTGACTGCATCCGCCGTTAGCTTAGACAAGTCGGTTAGCACAGAGGTGGACGAAAGCTTTGGTGCGATCGCGATTCGTGTCGTGGTTCTGAATAACAAGGTTCAGTTGTTGCCGAGGCCAGATGATCAAGAAGTGCTCGACATCGAGCCTGGCGAAATCATCGAAGAGGGCGGCGTAAAGCGCCCGATTGATGGCTACTTGGAGTCGCCAAAACGCGGCAAGTATTGCTGCGTATTCCTTGTCAATGGACAACGGCAACACGCCTGGGACAACACGTTCATTATTCGGGATCTGGAACTGAAGTATCTCCGCAATCGGATGATCGTCATTGTGGACATCGACGGGCTACTGCCGGAATCCATTGCGAAGCTGATGCAAGGCAGTCGCCACCAGTTCTACGATGGTGAGGTGCTTCATGCAATTACTCGCCGTGTTATCGATACGCTCAAAGGCGATCCCGATCTCATCAGGCTGGAAGAGGAGGCTGAGCAGGAACTCTCCAGTTTGAAGAGTGGTGACGAGGTAGTGAAGGCCGCCCTGGACCAGTTGATCGAGTCCCACCACGCGGCCTCGCCGAGGCAGGCGCACGGGCACTTCCAGGCGGGGGCATCGACCAGAGAGGATGCCGCTGGAGGAGCGTTGCCTCAAGCGATTCATATGGTTGTGGAAGGGATAGCAGACGTTGGCGAGGCGGCGGAAGGTCCCTTCTTGGCGATTTCCCCTGACCTGTCCACTCTCCGTCTGAAGGCGGGCGATCGACGCGATCTTCGATTCGAGCTGAAGCCGGATACTGCAGCACTGGAAAAAATACAAGTCACGACCAATCCGCTAGTTCCGGAGCTGGAGGTCGCTATTCACAAAGAGGCATGTGCTGCTGAGGTCGGACTGACGTTCGTCGAACCCGAGGACTTGGATGAGGATCAGTTCCCCATTCACGCGACACTGAAGGTGGTAGCCATCGCTAACGGCTTCGCCGAACCTAGAATTGTGGAGCGACCAATTATCATCACGGCGTCAAAGGGGCCCGATGAAAGGGGGCCGAAGCCGCAACCCGTGCTGCTAGACGTGCCAACGAACTTGCGGATTACTAGTCGGCAGCCAATGCAAATGGTAGCCGGCGGCCCCGATCTTCATGTAAGGCTGCGCTGGAACGGGAAAGATGAGCTTGTAAGTGATGAGGCAGCCGCCTGGCGATTGGAGGCAGTCATCCTGTCGGGACACGACGTCGGGCAATCGTCTTTTACCGTCCCAGCGGGCGGCAAGTTCGAACTCTTGCTTCGCGCTCCTGAAGGTGTAGCCGCGGGTGAGCGAATCGCCGGTGTTGTGAATGCCGTTGGGCCGGGGACGACGCTCACGGCCAACTTTGAGGTGGAGGTGGTGGATCCTCCCAGCCCTCGTCGGATAGAGAAGAAGCTGGAAGGCGGATCGCAGCGCAGTCCTCCGTACAAACTGATCTATGTGACCAAGGAGGAATGGTCGAGCCCCACGTGCTGGAACTCTGCGGAATGGAGCCACAGTGATCCAGGAGCATTTCAAGCACCAACAATGAATGAACCGCTCGTCTTGCTGATTAATCAGGACTACAGTCTTTTCGCAGAGTTTCGTGAAGAACTGACTGCACGTCATCTCGCAGAGGCAACAATTCTCGAGCGCACCACGCGTTATACGTCGCATGTCGCCTATCACCTCTGGCAAATGCACACATTTAGCGTGAGACTCCAGAAGGGAAAGGTCGAGGAGACGGAAGAGGGGAACCGATTCACGGAAGATGAAATGCGAGAGGAAATCCGGCGCGTCGCCAGCACCCTGCTTCTGCTAACGAGGCTTACCTAAAGCTAGGCTGGAGTGTGTACCAGCAGCACTTCTCGCGCAGAGTTGGTGACACCACGTGCATGGGCGTGCCATTTCCTGTTTGGAACCTCGCGCCAGATGCGTGCCTCCAACTGCAACGACTCGCTGAAGCCGGCGAGCTGCATAACTTCAAGGTAGCGAGGCAACTGCTTTTTTGGATTCGAGAAAGCGATAAGTTGAACCATCAGTCCGTCATCGGCGATGACTCGGCGAATGGACCTCAGGGTTTCGAAGGCTGTATCGAAATAAGCACCACTCTCGTGACTTCGTCTATCACCGAAACAATAGTATGAAGAACCCTGGCCATCTGTCCGTTGCGTGATCCAATACGGAGCCGGCGTTTCCCGGCGCCCGTCCACCTGCCAGCGGTGATATAAGACGTGCACCCCTGGATAAGGCGGGCTCGTCACTATCAGTTTTGCTCGACGCCCCTGTTTTGCAAAAATAGGAAGTAAGTCAATTGCATTTGCGTTCCCGTTAGACAAGATAATCTTTGGCAAGCGCTTGTGCTGCGATACTGTGGATGAAAATTCTTTAATCCCTTGAATCATTTCAATGGTTGTTTTCGACAGCTTGCGTCGGAACTCTTCAACGGAAGTATGTGTCTTGCGGCCATCTAATGCCCATTGAGAAACATTTAGCACCGCGCATCGAACGAACTCCGCTGCATTTACCGACGGTAGTTCGTCAATAGAAGCAAGCGCTGTCGCGAGAACCTTCTTTATGAACCGGCCTCGCGGCAGAGACAAATTCTTGGTCTTTTCTGAGGCGAGTGCATCGAGAGATTGAGCACTAGAGGCCCGATAGTTCAAGCCAGGAACTACCTCCAACGCCCAGTAGGTAACTGCTTCAATCTCAGCAACCGTCAGCCGGGTCGTCTTGGCTTTCGCAAGAAACGTTGACAAGGAATTGATGTCGTTTCCAACCGCTAGCCTTCCGCGGGCGGCTGCTTCAACAATTACAGTTCCGCCACCCATATATGGGTCAAGAACTAGGTCCCCAGGCTCCGATAATTGTTCAATCGCCGTAGCCGCAAACTTGGGCGAGAACCTTGCAGGATATCTGTAGAAGCCGTGCGTAAGGCCCGAGACCCGCGATTGATCTTGTGCCGCTCCAGACAGCCGCTCAAAAATTTCTGGGTGCAGAGTGGACGCAGGCTGAGTCATGAAATTCCGGATGGTCTTTCGGTAGCAAGTCTACCTGGCCGTTATCGGACAGGGAACAAGGTGGCTGATCAGTCTCCCAGATCGGGCAAACCCTGCTCTTGAGCTGTCGCAGGGACCGCGACATCGGGTTTGAAGCAATTGCTTGTCTTGTTCTCACCTTCAGATGCCGGCACCCTCAGGCGCGGAAGCAGATTTCCGCCGGCCGGTCAAAACTGAGCGCCTTGCGAACCGATTAGAAGGGACGGAGGTGGACGGAAGCAATTAAAGCAGGCAAGTAGCGTCGCTTAACCACCTCAGTCCCTGTTCGTGTTCAGCCAGGGAGGTGGGCACTTTTTTCTTGATCGCTGTGGGCTGCGCAGGCCACCAGCGGATGTTCAACGCTTCTGGGGCTTGCTCAAGGCTTCGAGCACAGCGGTTCGATCGCCGTCCGGCAGATCGTAGACCGCGGCCACGGCATCCAGCAGCTGCGGGTTGGCAGCCAGGCCGGCTATGGCCCGGGCCAGCTTGCGGCGTCGGGCGGCCGGCGAACGGCTGAAGGCGAGGATTGCCTCGGCCATGGCCTCGTTCTCGGCCAGTAGGTAGGCCACCGGTACCTGCAGCTCTGCGGCCAGCCGTTCCAGGTTGTCGAAGCCGACGGCCGTCACCTGGTGCTCGTAGCGGTTGATGCGCGAAGACCCCTTTTCCGGCCCCAACCCCAGGCGAACGCCGAGCGCGCGTTGGCTGAGGCCACGCAGTTCTCGTGCTTGCTTGAGGCGCGCAGCGAACAGCGCGCGGGCGGTTGGGGTTGGCAATGCGGTGCGGGTTCAGGCGGGGACTTGCACAGCATGGCGAACCCATCCATAGTATGGCAGACTCTATCTCCCAGATAGAGGGTAGAATCGCTGACGGGCCGAGGATGCGCAAGGTCCCGGAGCAAAGGAAGGATCAAGGAAGGAGATCGCCATGAAGGCTTGGATTTGCCACACCTCACCGCGCCGGACCGCTTCGCCGATAGGACTGCTACTCGTAGCGGCCTGCCTGTTCTCGACATCGGCCCACGCCCAATTCATCGTCGAAGACCCGCTGCTGATCGAGAAATCGGTGGCCGAGTACATCGAAACGGCCAAGCGCTGGAAGGACACCTACGACCACTACCAACAGCAGCTGATCCGGCTGAAAAGCCTGAACCTGCGCATGGAACGCATGGCCGACAACTTCCCCGAGCGCGATGCCAACCACGGGGTGGAGCAGGCCTGCCCGGGGCCGGGCGGGGTGGCGGGCGGCATCGAGGAGATGTTCCGGGCGGTGGCCCCGGCCATGAACAGCGACATCCTGCAGCAGCAGCGCGTGCTGTGCATCCGCATGGTGCGGGCCGAGAACCAGCGCTACAACGAAACGGTGCGCATGCTCAAACGCATGCTGCAGCACCAGCGCGATTACCAGCACGGCATCGAAGCCCAGCGCGCCGCCGTGGGCAACCGCCAGGGCGACCTGGCCGCTAACGACAACGAGACCAATCGCTTCGTGGCGCGCATGGAAATGGACCGCGACTACTGGATGGCGCGCAACAAGGCGTTCGACACCTACATCGCCACGTTGCAGCAGGACCACGGGCGCCTGGCCAAGCGGGCGTTGGGTGGCAACAAGGACACCGGCAACCCCATCCTGGGCAAGCTGGTACATGCGGCAACGCTGAAGACCGCGCTGTCGCACTGACAGGCCCACGGGCGGGCCCAGGGACGGGCCCGACAACTGGTGTGCGCTGCGCACATGGACGCAGGAGAGGGGAGGACCTAAGGATGGGCGGCATCGGAGATTTTGCGTTTTTCGCGCTGATCTACGGTTACCTGAAGGGCGAGATCGACACCTTTGGGCTGGACCTGATGGGCCGCATGATGACCTGGGCCAGCGGCATGGCCCTGGTGCTGGTGAGCCTGTGGGTGCTGTGGATCGGCTACCGCATCCTGACCGGCCAGTACCGCGAGCCGCTGATGGCCCTGGTGGTGCGCGGGTTGCAGGTGACGCTGATCGTGGGCACGGCCACCGGCATGTCGCTGTTGGGCACCGACCTGCATGGGTTCTTCACCCAGGACCTGGACCGCGAGATCCACGCGCTGTTCACCGGGGAACAGGACAAGACCGCGGCCGACAGCATCGACCAGAACCTGGCCTACATGCAGTTGGCGCTGGGCGCCATTGACGCGGTGCAGGTGCTGGACGGCAACGACGAGGCGCGCGAGCAGAAATCGCGGGCGCTGATGTTTGCCGGCTTCGGCACGGGCGGCCCGCCGATGGCGGCGGGCGCCATGCTGATCCTGTTCCAGTTTTTTGTGGCCATGTTCGTGGGGCTGGGGCCGCTGTTCATCCTGTGTCTGCTGTTCGACCAGACCAAGGAACTGTTCCGCAAGTGGTTGCTCTACGGCATCGGCACCTTGTTCAGCATGGCCATGCTGAGCGTGGTCACGGCTATGACCATGAAGCTGGCGGCCAAGGTGGCGGTGGCCATGTGGGCCAGCAAGGCGGTGATGGGCGTGATCCCCGGCGCCGACGTGGAAGGGCTGTCCAGCCTGGCGCTGCAGCAGGGTGGCATTGGGCTGCTGCTGACCACGGCGATCGTGACGGTGCCGCCGGTGGCGGCGGCGTTTTTTGCCGGCACGATGGGCCACTTCATGCATTTCTCGGCCTTTGCCGGCGGCGCAGCCAGCAACCCCGGGCCGCAGGGGCAGCCGCCCGGGTCGTATGGGCTGCCATCGGCGTCGACCAATCCCTCAATGCCTGCCACCGCTCGAGACCCGGGCGTGTTTGCAGGCTTGCGGACGATGACGAATTCGGAGCCGTCCCAGCCCGACCAGATCAGGACACGGAGCTAACCGGTGCGGAGGTGTTGCATGCCATCGATGCGTTGTCTACTGGCGGCCGTGTTGCTGCTGGCCGCGGGGGCCGCAGGCGCGGAAGGTGGCTGCCCGCCGGGGATGATTCCTTATTCCGGCACGAATATGAGCTCATGCGGGCCCATGCCGGCGGGCTACGGCCAGCCCGCGCAACCGGCCGGCCCGCACTGGGAAACGCGATGGGGCGCGATTGCAACCGATGGGGCCAAGGCGGCGCTTGGCGCGGTGTCCGGCATGCGCAGCAAGCGGCAGGCCAAGAAGCTGGCATTGGCGCAGTGCCGCGCGGAAGGCGGGACCAAGTGCAAGCTCGACCTGGCGTATTACAACCAGTGCGCGGTGATGGTGACAGGCGACAAGCTGTACATGTCGCAGGGCGCGCCCACGATCGAGCTGGCAACCCGCCTTGCGCTTGCGAGCTGCGAAGAGGCGGACACCAATTGTCACGTCTACTATTCGGCGTGCAGCATGGCCGAACTGGTGCAGTAGGCCGTGCACACCTCCGCAGGAAGCGATATGGATCTCTTCGCCAAGCATCGGAATTCCTCTTCGCAACGGCTGCTCATCGCCGTGCTGGTTGCGTGGTTGCTGGCCGCGTGCAAGGCGTCTGCGCCTGCGGCCGATGCGCCGGGCGCGGCCCCGGCCGAGCCGGCTGCATCGGTGCCGGTTGCGGCTGCGGTGGCGTGTCCTTCGCAGGAGTTCGATCAGTTCCTCCAGGCGTTCATGCGCGACGTGGCCGTGCAGCGCGCCTACACCCGGGATCCGTATGCGCTCACGTTGTACGACCCGCAGAACCTGGAGGCCGACCCGACGACCATGCAGCTGGCTGCGGGCGAGGTGACGTTCCCCGTGATGTTGACTGCGGACGAACTGGAACGGCAGGGCGTTGTGTGGGAGGTGGAACGAAAGGCGCAGGACGCGTACGTGGTGTCCGCGCATAGCCAGGGCAGTGGCGCGTACGCCGTCGCGTTCACTTTCAAGCGTGGGGCCGGCTGTTGGGAACTGGCCGGCGCGGTGGATGCATCAACTTAGGGGAAGCCCGAACAATTGTTGTCCCGCGCAAACGTGGAACCGTGGGAGCGGCCTTGGCCGCGATTGCTCTTGATTTTTTGCACATCGCTGAGGAGCAATCGCGGCCAAGGCCGCTCCCACATTGGGCGGGGTGCAATTGTTCAAAGCTTCCTTAGTGCGCAGTAATTCAAAGGAGAAGGTCTCATGGATGGCAGGTACAAGGTTTCGGAAAGCGTCGGGGCAGGGCGGCAGGAGGTGCACAGCTACGAGGACCTGGAGAAGCATCACCCGACATGGAAGGAGAGCAGTCGACGGCACTACGGGCAGATCGATGGGACACGTGAGGAGTTTGTCTACGGCCCGGGCGGCGAGAGGATGATCAGCAAGGATTTCATCTTGCAGGCGAACGGCACCGCCCTGGTAGATGTGCCGTCTCCAGCCCAGGGGTATGTGCGCCGCAGTGCTGCGATGGATCGCTGGGGCACGGTGGAGATCTACGACGGCCCTGGGAAAGACGCGCACCTGGTCGCACGGGTTCGGCACATGCAACCGATCCATGTGCACGACGGCGACAGGATCGGCTACGGCGAACCGTTGGGCCAGCAGGGCAGGCAGGCCCCACCCGGAGTAAAAGTGGGCCTGCATACGCATATCGATTTCAACGAAGCGCACCTCGACCAGTTCAAGCGCTACTTCAGCGACTTGGACAAAGGCGTGATCACCACCAACACTGCGCCGGGCAAAGATGTGCCACAGGCGCCTGAAGCGGCAGCGCCCGCGCGCACCGGGCATGCGCATGCCGCGGGCGATGTGCTCAAGCTCGGGTCGCACGGCTCCGAGGTCTGGGGCTTGCAGCTCACCTTGTCCCAGCTGGGCTACACCGCGCGCGACGGCAAGCCATTGGCCACCGACCACGACTTCGGCCCCGACACCGATCACGCGGTGCGTGCGTTCCAGCGGATGCACGGGCTGCAACCGGTGGACGGGCAGGTGGGTCGGGATACGCGCACGGCACTGATCGAAGCGGCGCGGCGCCCGCTGGTTTCGGAAGTGACGCATCCGCAGCACGGCCTGTACTCCGCCATCGCCTGGCAATTGCCCAGGGATACCGATCCGCGGGTGGCAGCGAACATCACCCTGCAGGCGTTGGAGAACGGCATCACCAGCGCGGACAAGCTGGGGCGCATGGCGGTGTCGGGTACGGACGTGCACGTGGCCGGGACCACGCCGGGCTTCCGCTTGCAGGTGGATCTGCTAGCGCCCACGCCTTCGCTGCAACGCATGAGCGACTACATGGCCCAGCAGTCGCAGCAGGGGCAGCAGGCGCAGGAGCATGCCCGGCAGCTGCACGTGGCGCACTAACGCTGCGCACCCACCGGAAGGAGCGCTCATGGAACGCATGTTCATTCCGCATGGAAGCGGAGGCGGCCGCGGCATGAACTGGCAGGCAGCGGCCAGGAGGATTCAGACCGAGGCCGGTCTGGTCTTTCTGGCGCTGCTGCTGGCGATCGCTCTGGCCGTGCTGGGCTTGCAGTGGCGGCACGACGGCGTGCTCACCGCCGCCAGGTGCGCGGCCGTGGGGGTTGCGTTGTGCGAAGCGATGGTGGCGTGCACCGGTACCCGCCTGGTGTTCCAGGCATGGCGGCGTGTCCGCTTGCGCTGGCGGCATGTGCGCAGACCGGACATACAGGCGCTGCGGCGCGCGGTACTGCGGTCGGCGCGCGTGGCCTTGCTCACCTGGCCATTGACCGTGGTTGCCCTGTGCCTGCCCGCCATCGTGGACCTGCTGGTGCGCGTGCCCGCCGTTGGCCTGACCTTCGCGCCGCTGCTGCTGGTCTTCGGCATGCAGTGGGCCAATGCGTGCGCCTACCACGCACTGGCCGCAGCCGTGGACGCAAGCCGCGGATTTCCGCGGGTGTGTGCGGTGGTGGTTTGAGCGGCGATCACAGGAAGGACATCAATCAGGACTCGTCTGCTGCGCGATTGCGGAAGCCCCCTTACGCAATCCCATGCAGTGAAGGCCCCGCACTGCGGGGCCTTCTTTTTTGGCTTGTGTAGGAGCGCCGCTTCGGCGCGGCGGTTTTTCTGGCCGAGGTTCGGTCGCGCCAGAGTGGCGCTCCTACATGGGGCTACTTCGACCGCGCGGCCTGTGCGCCTTTCGCCGCCTGCTCGATCACATCCGCCACGGCCTTGGGCTGGGTGAAGTACAGCGCATGGCTGGCCTTCACGTAGCTGGTCTGCGCGCCAATGCGCTGCGCCATGTGCACCAGCATCGCCTGGTCGAAGGCCCGGTCTTCGGTGGCGATCACCGCCCAGCTGGGCTTGCTGCGCCAGGCCGCGTGCTTCACCGGGGTCTCGAACTCGGCCATGGTGATGGGCACCTGCGAGTCGCGCAGGAAGGCGGCGTCGGCGTCGCTGGCGTCGTGCGCGAAGCCGGCCTTGAACTTCGGTCCGTTGAGAAAGCCGATGCCGTCGGGGTGCACGTCGATCACGAACTCGGGCGTGGCGGCGAAGCCGGCGTACTGCTGCGCGGTGGTCTCGCCGGCGTCGGGGGCGAGCGCGGACACGTAGACCAGGCCGGCGACCTTGTCGTGCACGCCCGCTTCGGTGATCACCGTGCCGCCCCAGGAATGGCCGACCAGGATCGCCGGGCCGTCCTGGCGGTCGAGCACGCGGCGGGTGGCGGCCACGTCGTCGGCCAGCGAGGTCAGCGGGTTCTGGACGATGCTCACGCGGTAGCCGCGTGCGGTGAGTGCGTCGTACACGCCGCGCCAGCCGCTGCCGTCGGCGAAGGCGCCGTGCACCAGCACGATATTTTTCACGGGATCGGTACCGGCATCGGCAGCGGGCTGTGCGGCCTGCGCCTGGGTGCCGAGGGTGGTGGCCATGGCGGCGGCCAGGAGGGAGGGGATCAGCTGGTTCATCGTGGTGTCCTCGGGTCTGGGGTGGTGGCCGTGCGTTGAGGCGAACCGGCCGGTGAGGTCACTGTGCCGGGGATGGCTGGACGATTGGTTATGGATCGTCCTGAAAAGTTGATCGTGCGTATGGGCGCGTGCTGATCGCTGGCAAGTCTCCCCCGCCGGCCGGCCGCCGCCATCCCAACCTGTGCGGCCCGGCGCAGCGCGCCGCAAGCGGGGAAAGGGCCTGGTCATGCAGTGAAGGCGGCGCGTTGCGGGGCCTTTCTTGTCGGGCATTTGTAGGAGCGCCGCTTCGGCGCGACCCTTTTCTGGCCGAGGTTTCGGTCGCGCCAAAGTGGCGCTCCTACAGGGGCGGGCCTGGCTGCTCTCGCAATGCTTCAACCAGGCGCCGCGCGCCGCCAGCCCGCGCCCGTCCCACCGCCCGCTGCGTGATCGCGCTTTACTCCGTTCCCGCGATCCATGCACGGAAAGGTCCCGCATTGCGGGGCCTCTTTGTGGCAGCTGGAGGAAGAGAGGCGGGGCAGAGTCCCTTTCTTGGTCTTGAGCCCCTGTTCTCCGTGAATAGAATGATCAATGCGCGTCGATCTAGCGTTCTTTGACGGAGACGAATTGCTCGACCGCGGTGAGCTCCGCATCGGCGTCGCGGAGTTGGTGAGTAATTTCGCCTTGTTCCAGGCCACCCATAGGCTGGGCTCGGATGCGGCCAACATTGTGCTGGCCAACTTTCCGGCTCACTTCGACCTCAAGACAATCAGCCTTGACATGCCGATCCACGAGTCCGCAGATTGGGAGTCAATCGAGCTTGGCAGGTACACGCTGGCTTTCTGGTGCCGGCTTGATGCCTGACAATTCACTCAAGCCGAACCGTTTCGCGGGTCGGCTTAATTTAGGCGCCAGGTTGCGGAGGAAGGCATGGACGCAAGCCAGTTGGAACAACTGATCCAGTCGGTCACGGACAATCCTGAAGGTCGTGCTGGTCTGATTGAGGCGCTACGCCAATCCAGGATTGCGATCCCTTTGAATAAAGGATTGGAGAACGGCTCGCTTCCCAAAGATTTCCGGCCTCTCACGCTGAACTCTCCCGCGGGGTTCGCGGTGCTGGCCACCTTCACCACTGTCGAGAAGGCGGGTCCATGGGTCAAGAATGAACCCGCATACTCCAACGTGCTACTCACGGACTTTCTTTGGGCATTGAGCATTACCCGCCCGCCATTTGGTCTGGCGGTCAATCCTGGCTACAAGTACTCATTCGTAATGTCGCCGTCGGATGTTCAAGCGGTTGCTGGCAGCACAACACCCGCAACTTGACAAATCGTTCAAGCCGAAGCCGCTTCGCGGCTTTGCTTAATACAGGTGTTGGCTGCCAGGAAAAGTTATGCGCCTACTTGCAACCATCCTGGTCGCTGCTGCACTGGCGCTGCCCGGATGCGCTTCGATTCCCTTGTCCACGGCAATCAGGCTTTCGTCCCTGAAGCCTCGAGCGTTGACGCAGATTGACCCGGGCGAAGTGCGAGTGAGGGTTTCGGTCCCAGCCGGGTTTCATCTCAACATGGACGCCAGTCGGCTTACCCTGTCGCTCAGGGCGCCCAATGGCAGGTCGCAGCGACATGAGATGACGCTTTCACTGCTACAGACAGCACGTGAAACCCGCTCTACCGGGCTGTTCTCGCGGGATATGGCCGTATCCACATATACGCTCGCACTCAGTCCCAGTGGCGCCAGCAGGCTCCGCTCGGCCCAGCAGTTCGTGCTCGCCGAAAACCCCGACAATTTCGAGTTCGGCGTGTACGCTCCACTTGCCAAAATGCCAGCTGGCGCACGCGAGATCACATTCTGGGCCGATCTGCGCCTGTCAAGCAAAGAGCAGTACATGCCCCTAATCGATGGCGCGAAGTTCATGTTCGATGCTCGCGCTGCTGGCGGCTGACAATTCGTCCAAGCCGACGCCGCTACGCGGCGCGGCTAAATTGAGGCGTTAGACGACAGAGGACACATATGCGCCACTCATGGAAACTGCTTGCCGCTTCCGCCTTTCTCGCAGGCTGTGCCACTTCAGGCGTACCGAGCCCGGAGGCCCCGCCGCCTGCATCGAACAGCTATGGCCTCACTCGGAGTCAGCCCGTAGAGGTGTGTCGCCCCGACGGGGAGCGACATTATTTGGCCAGGCTTATCTGTCCGTCCGGCGAGCATCCCAAATTTGACCGTTCCGGCAGCGTTGGCCCTAGGACGGCAATCCCCACCAACATGAGTCAAGGAGCGCAAGAAAGGCTGCTCCGTAACAACATGGAAATGAAGCCACTGGCGGCGGGCGAGCCTGACTACCACTGGATTGACGCTTACGAGGTGAGTTGTGGTGCTCAGACCACAACCATCTATATGGATATGTATCACTGCTCGGTCGTTCGCCCCAGCAGCGCACCAGCCGGGTTCGGCATTGTTCCCTAGTCTGTCGGCGAACAATTCATTCAAGCCGAAGCCGCTCGCGGGTCGGCTGTCAGGCGTTAGGCCGCTTGGGGAAACCAGCTTGATTTGAGAGGGCAGAGGCAAATGTTCGAACTTCCCGTAAGAGATCCGTGCGACCTGTGTGTGGCAGCTCGCGAAGAACGATGGAAGGTCATCGACGAGAGCGAACATACGCTCACCGTGATCAATCCGTGGCAGTTCGAGGTTGGCCAATGCTGCGTCATCACGCGCCGGCATGTCGCGACGCTGCTCGACCTTTCCCAGCAGGAATGCGCGGAGATAATGGTCTCGGCCAAGAGAATCGCAGAGGCGCTCGCCAGGACTTACAAACCCCTCGGGATACTTACGTTCCAGAACAACGGGGTCTTTAGTGGTCAGGAAACCCCGCACTTCCATTTCCATGTCGTGCCCCGGCAGAAGGGCAGCGATTGGGGTATCGGTCCGCCGCAACTGGCAACATTCGATGCCGCCGGACGCAAAAGGGGGACTCCACACGATCCAAGCGGCGATGCGCAGCGCCGGGAGCGGGTTCAGGTTTCTGCCAGGCAACTTGCCGAAACCGCGGACCTGATTCGGTCGAATCTGCCGGAGTAGCCAGGTTCGGGCGCCAGACCTCCAAGAGGCATGACATGTTTGCGAAGATCTCGGAGTTCCTTTTCGGCGGCACTCGCGGCTTCAACGAGGCGGAAACGCGTTTGCTCTCGTTGCTGATGGATGCTTTGCCCGCCCAGGAACGGGACATCCTGGCGCGCCAGCTCAGGTCGGTCCGCAAAGTACAAAGGCAGAATCCTGGCCGGCTGGTCGCTGCCTATTACAAGCGTGGAGACGAGATACCGAGGCTGCCATATCCAGGGTATGAGTATTGCCTGGCAAATATCACCTACCTGTCAGGAGGGCGGGCCAGGACAACGTCGCTCGTCCTTCACGACGGGCGGTTCATGACTTTTGAGCGCAATGTTCCGCAGCGCCTCTCCGACATCGAGACACTGGGTTCGGTTGTCCTGCACCCGAAGGGTTTCAAGAGCGTGGCTCCGGAAATCGATGCGCAAGAGCATGCAGATCCTTCCACGTGATCTGCCCCCATCCCAACCTGTCGGGCACGGCGCAGCGCGCGGCAACGCAGGAAGTGGTCGCGGGCGACGTTCCAGCGCTGTGTATTGGTAGGCCGGGCTACGTCCCCGGCGTTGGTGTGGCGGAGGCCTGGATGTCGGGGGCGTAGCCCCGACCTACGGGCCTGGCTGCTCCCGAAACGCTTCAACCGGCCGCCGCGCGCCGCCTGGGCCGCGGCTGTGCCACCGCCCGCTGCGCGATCGTGCGTTCATGCCATTCCCGTGATCCATGCACGGGACGTCCCTGCGCTGCGGGGCCGTTTTCTTGCGCGGAAGGGTGCGCACGCTCGGGTTCGCCGTAGGCGTGATCCAGGCAGCGCGCGAAGACCTCGATGCCCTGCTCGATTTCGCTCGGCGACATGGCCCCGAATCCCATGAGCAGTCCGGCCCGATCGGGCGGCATCAGGTAGGACGGGGCGATCGGATTCAGGCCCAGTCCCTGGGTGCGGGCGTAGGCGATCAACGCCTCGCCCTGGGCGCGCGATTTGTCGCGCAGCCACACCGCGACATGCATGCCGGCATTCGAATCGGCGATTTCCAGACGGCCGCGGCTGCAGCCTTCCAGCCCCCGCATCAATACGGCACGCCGCTCGGCGAGGGTCTTGGCCGAACGGCGCAGATGACGCTCGAAGCCGCCACCGGCGATGAAGTTGGCCAGGGCTGCCTGCTCGATCGCCGGTGAGCCGAAGTCTTCGGCCCATTTCGCCGCGATGAAGTCCTGGCGCAAACCGGGCGGCATGACCAGATAGCCCAGCCGCAGCGCCGGGAACAGCGTCTTGGAGAAGCTGCCGACGTAGATCACGCGACCGGTGTCGTCCAGGGAGCGCAGCGCCGCCAGTGGCTGGCCGTTGTACCGGAATTCGCCGTCGTAGTCGTCCTCGAAGATCCAGCACGATTGACGCCGGGCATAGTCGAGCAGGTCCAGTCGCCGCGGGAGCGACATCACCGCACCGCTGGGAAACTGGTGGGAAGGCGTGACGCATACCAGCCGCGGCGCGCGCGCGGGCAAGGCGTTCACGACCAGGCCATCGCCGTCCACCGGTACCGCGCACAGGGTTGCGCCGTGGATCTGCAGCACCCGGCGCGTGGCGAAATATTGCGGGTCTTCGATCGCGACCGAGTCCCCGGCGTCCAGCAGGACGCGGCTGGTCAACGCGATCGCCTGCTGGGTGCCGGCGACGATCAGCACATCCTCGGGCATCGCCTGCACCCCACGGCGGCGCGCGAGGTAGTCGCACACCGCCTCGCGCAGCGCCGGCAGGCCCTGCACCGGCGGATACGCGGGCCGCGTGTACAGGGCCGCGCGCGAGAGCTCGCGTGCCCACAGGTTGGTCAGCGCCGGGTTGGTCAGCGGCATGCCGTACTGGAAGCGGTGGCGGACCTGCTGATCCAACGCGCTGGCCAGCCGGGCGTTGTCGTGAAAGGCGCGCATGCGCCGCGCGTAAGCCGACTGCGCCGGAGATCCCGGGCCCTCGCTCGCGATGGCCGGCCGCGACGCCTGCGGCGGCGAGGCGACATAGCTGCCGGAGCCGACGCGACCGTCGACCAGGCCCTCGGCGCGCAGCTGCTCGTACGCCGCGAGTACCGTATTGCGCGACACGCCCAGCTCACGCGCGAGCGACCGTGTGGCCGGGAGCCGCTCGCCGGTGCGCGCGCTCCCCGTGAACAGGGTCGATTTCAGTGCCCGGGTCAGCTGCGCATGCAGCGGGCCGCGTCCGTCCAGTAGAAGATGCATGGGTCCACTCCTCGATTGGCCCCATTGCATGGCAGCGCAGTGGACCTTGCCAGAGCCAATCGCGCGGCGCCTGATGGAGCCAATCCACGAGGGAGATGCGCATGAAAACCTTGCACCTGCCGCTTGCGGCGGACACCACGCGATCCGTCGTGCCCTGGGTGCTGCTGGCGGGGTTGAGCGCCGGCACGCTGGAACTGGCGTTCTCGAGCTTCTACTGGATCTTCCACGGCGTGTCGCCCAGCCGGATCCTGCAGGTGATCGCGGGCTGGATCCTCGGACGCGAGACGGCGCTCGCCGGCGGTTGGGCCAGCGTGCTGGTCGGCGCCGCGCTGCACTATGCGCTGATGACGGCGATGGCGGCCGGGTATGCGCTTGCGGCGCGGCGCCTGCCGGTGCTGCTGCAGCAACCGCTGCGCTATGGGGCGCTGTATGGCGCCTGCATGTATGGGCTGATGTTCGTGGTCCTGGTGCCTTTGCTCACTGGGTCGCGTCCGCTCGCCACGCTTCAGCCGCTCGACTGGCAGGTCGCGTGCTTCGCCGCCTATGTCGTACTGGTCGGCATTCCTTGCGCCGTGTTCGCGAGGGCGGCGCGCCACGACTGATCCCGTGCCGGCCGCGGGCTCAGTGGCCCCACATGGTGGCAAGGATGTTCTCGCGGCAAGGCGAGTGGCTCCGCACCCGGAGCTGTGATTGGCGCTGCAGTTGCACGGTTCGCGCGACTAGCGTGCACCGGCACCCGCAGTTCCGCCAATCACAGGAGATTCGCCATGAAGACCGTGCTGTTCGCCTGCCTTGCACTTGCCGCATCCACAGCGCACGCCAATGAATGCAAGGCCATCCACGCCGACCTCGTCGAGATGTATTCCACCGAGGGCTGCAATCCCGGGCTGAGCTATTGCTACCTGGGTATTGTCGATGGCAATCATGGCCTGCGCGGGACGACCCATTTCCGCGCCAACAGCGGCGGCACGGCGCCCTCGGGCGCACCGGACGCCACGCCCTACGCGGGCCCGTTCGAATACCGCACGCCCACCGGTAACCTGTTGATGCGCGAGGCCGGGATCGTGCCGCCGGGGGCCGTGACCGCGCACCAGAAGATCGTCGAGGGAACCGGCGAGTTCGCCGGCGCCACCGGATATTTCTTCGTCAGCGGAACACGCGAGGGCGGGGTCATCACCACCAAGGTCACCGGCGAGGTGTGCCTGCCTTGATGCGGCCTATCCCGTTCGCAGTCCACGCAGCGAAGGCCCCGCAGTGCGGGGCCTTCTTTTTTGGCTGGAAGCTTGTGTAGGGGCGCGTGGCAATCCATCACGCCAACCTTCCCCGAACGCGGGGGAAGGGGCTTGCATGCGCGCGCATGCCGTGTGCTCACCCCTGCGTCAGCACGTTCCCCTGCGCATCGACCACCAGCCGCAGGCGGCGCTCGCCGTAGTAGAAGGTGGCGCGCCACAGGCCGCTGTCCTCGCCGGTGCCGCGCTCGCAGAGCAGGGCGATCTTGCGCTCGGCCATGAGCTGGCGGAACGCGGCCTCCTCCAGGCCGAGGCCGCGGGCGACGCGGGTGCCGTCGATCTCGACGGAGGCTGCGTGCGGCTCGTCGCTCAGGCGGATCGGGATGGTGGGTGATGGGGTCATGGTGCAAGCGTGCGACGGCTGCGCGCGAGATGCCATGACCTGGGTCAGGAGACGGCCCGGCACGACGCGTTCCGACCAACGGTAGGCGCATCTAACGCGCAGATCACGACAGATGGCGCACAGTGGGAGCGCACTCGGCGAATCTTCACCCTTTACCGTGCTTCTTCGGGCCTCCGTGCAGCTCGCTGCCTTTTCCGGTTGGCCCCAATGCGTATTTCCCTGTATTCCAGCCCGGCCTGCTGGCTGATCGTGCCCGCGGACATGGAACCCACCGAAGCCGGGAACCAGCACGGCCCGCTGCAGTTCGAAGGCACGGTGCCCTCCCAGCTCATTCCAGCGGAGATCCGGACGCATCTGCTGTCCCAGTGCGAAGCGCACGCCTTCGCCAAGGTGTCCGAAGACCTGGCGCTGACATTGATGGACCAGACCCTCAGCCGTTACGGCACGCTCGAGCTTCCACCTTTTGGGACCAGGGAAGTCGTCTAGACGCCACCGCGCGGGCGCATCGCCTGTCGTGTGATTGCGGACACTCCCCCTGATGCAATCCCACGCAGAGAAGGCCCCGCAACGCGGGGCCTTCGTTTGGTCCGGAAGCTTGTGGACGAGCGGCGGCAATATCGGGATTGCCCACAGAACGCCCATGTCAGGTCGGGTCCAGGAGCGATCTTCAACGCACGCGCCCGGTTGCGCGGTACACCGCGTCGCGCGAGACCTGCTCGCGAGCAGGTGGCAGTGGCTTTGACATAAACACACCTTATCGATAGCGGGAAATTTCGCGTTGTCTGCGACGCGGTCCGGTACCTAGGATTGTCCTCATGCAGCGACTTTCAGCACCACCATGAGCCCCACGCGCTTGCCCTGTCGGGCGTAGCCGCGTTGGGGCGGCGCTTGCGTTGCAGATCGGGTAGCGAGTTCCCCGGCTCCGTGCGTCGCCGTGATCTGGCGCGCCGGTCCATCGTTGCCTGAGCGTCGCCGTCATAAACCCCACCGGATTGGACCATGAGCAAGATCGTTGTCACCTCTTTCACGACCATGGACGGCGTCGTCGAAGCGCCGGAAAAGTGGTCGATCCCGTACTGGAACAATGACATCGAGCGCTTCAAGGACGAGGAGTTGCGCACCGCCGACGCGCAGCTGCTGGGACGCAGCACCTATGAGATCTTCTCCGAGGCCTGGCCTTCGCGCTCCGGGCATTATGCGGACCGGTTGAACGAGACGCCCAAGTACGTGGTATCGAACACGTTGCCACGCGCTCACTGGAACAACTCGCACGTCATTGCGGGCGGCAACCAGCTGGATGCGGAGCTGCGTCGGCTCAAGGAGCGTCATGGCGGGAGCCTGCTCGTGCACGGAAGCCGCACGCTCGTGCAGGCGTTGGTCCAGCGCGACCTCGTTGACGAATACCACATCCTGGTCTACCCGCTGGTGCTCGGAGAAGGACGGCGTATGTTTGCCGACGGAGTCAAGGCAAACCTGGAGCTCGTCAGCACGTCGTCGATGAGCTCCGGTGTCGTCTTGCTGATCTACCGACGCAGGTGACGCAGTCGAAGATTGGCCCCCCGCGTTGCGGAGCTTTCTCTTTGGAAGGCTGCGGAGGCAACCCCGTACCGGAGCGTCCGCAAGACCCTGATCGGCATCGTTCGCCTGGTGAAGCCGGAACGACGATCGGGTGCCGTTCTCGCACCTGGCGCAATGGGTCGCGAAAGACCCTGGCGCGGTGGCCCGCACGTTCGATGGCCGCGGTCACTCGTTCACCGGCACGGATTTCGTTGAACTCGTCGAGGATATCCGGAGCCTGTAAGCCAGCACCCAACTATTTCCATACGCGGAAGCCGCATCGCGGCTCGGCCCAAGCCAGGCGATAGCATTCATGAAAACCGTCCTCGTCATCTTCTTTCTCGCCGTACGAAGCAGCTACCTCGAAAACTCAGAAGAAGCTGCGACCGACGAGGTCTTCGACACGGTGCAATTTGTGGCAACGGACAGCGGCGCATGGCGCATCAGGACCTACGCCACTGACGAGGACGTACACGTCTGGTCGATCGGCGGGACGGCCGAGGACATCGTCGAACTGGCCCGTCAAAACACCCAGAAGCATTACGGGGATGTTCTCTCCGAGGGTTACATCATCCAGACCCATGACGGCATTGAAGGGCTGCGCCGCGAGCTTCGGGAGCGGGGCCTGTCGGACCACCTGGAGATTTCAAAGTCCGGCGCCCTTTTCTGGGCTCCGGAGGGCACGGACTACCGGTCGAAGTCGACCCCTCGGCAGTGAGCCCTGGAAGCAAAGGGTGGCTCGGAGGTCGATCCGCATCACGCCGCGGCCATTCCTCGCCTGCACCCGACAGGGCGGCTGAGCGTCGGGGGATAGCCAGCGCCGTCGCGTTGGGATTCGCAGGCGATCCATGAAGGTGCGATGCGCAAGAGTCACCTTCACTTCAAGTGTTGCTCGATCATCTTGTGCAGCGCGGTCCATTTCTGTTTACCCTGATCGATCAGGGTCTCGAGTGTTGCGGATTGCAGGCATTGGAGAGACCGGTCCTGGCCGAAAGCGGGTATCACCCGGACCAACAACAGGAGAGCAGGATGACATCGATGGTTTTCGCCGGCCACGTTGCCATGGCCGTCTTGTTGGCAAGCGCGGGAGCGCAGGCGCAGACCATGCGGCCGTTCCTCGACTTCAAGACAGCCGACGCCATCCGCGACCATTGCATGGCCAACGCCGGACAGGCCGGGCATGCGGTCGCTGTCGCGGTTTTCGACGACGGTGGCGATCTGGTGAGCTTCTCCAACCATGGCGCCTCGCCGGCTGCCGCTGCTTTGGCGCAGTGGAAGGGACGTTCCGCGGCGGTCTACCGCAGTTCGACGCGCGACACCGCCACATGGAACACGCCGGCCGCACCGATGATCGCCACCATGGAAGGCGGCGTGCCGCTCTTTACCCGTGACGGCACGGCGATCGGTGGGGTTGGCGTTTCCGGTGCGTCGTCGGAGTTCGATACCGAATGTGGAACCCGGGCGGCGGAGGCGGCGGGTCTGCTGGTTTCGCCGCCGAAACCGGAGTCGGATTAGCTGTCGACGCAGGTCTGTGCGAGGCGGAAACAACCGGATCATTGCGTCGCGCCACTGAACGCGCAGTTCGATGCCGATGCGATATACCGTTGCCTGCATTCCAAGACTGGCATCGCGAGCGGTGCGGCAACTTGCCCCCACGGCATTGCCACCGCGAGTCAGCACTCTGTGAACATTGCGGGTGTTACATCGCGGGCTTCGAGCCTTTCGCGTGCACGCAGCTTTCTGGCTCGGACGCGACGTCGTAGTGCTTGTAACTGCTCGCGCTGCTGTCCATGCAGCCGGCAAGGTTGAGCAGTTCCACCTTGCTCCCCACCCCTCTCCCGATGGGAGAGGGGCTTCAATGGGTGGATCAGAACCGGTAGCTCGTCTCCGTGGCCCACGTCTTGCCGTTCCCCGCCTGCGCCAGCGGAATGCACGCTTGATACGCACCGGGAACAGGGCGGTACTGCAACACCTGCGTGGCGCCGGGTTCGGAGGTGAAGTAGCCGAGCAAGGTGAGTTCCTTCATCGTAAGGATGAAAGGACGACGCCGCTTTTCGAGCGGAACGGTCGATTCCCGATCTGCTTCGACGGCCGGGTCATGCACCTGTTTCACCTGCGCCGCGCGTTGCGCAGGCTCCAGCTCGAGGAAGGCGCGCCCGCGTTCGCGCTTCGCCCGTGCCTCGAAATCCGCGAGCCCGGCGACGAAGCGCTGCTGCTCATCCTTCGAATAGGTGTCCTTCATCATCTTGTCGATGAACGGCGCGATGCCGACATCCGTTGCGCCCGGCGTGTCGGTGCGCGGAATCATGATCTCCGCGACTTCCGCCACCACCGCAGCCTGCGCCGCGGTGAGGAACACCGGCTTCCATGCCACACCCGTATCCGGCTCGGCCTTGCAGCCAGCGAGCACGCCCAGGATGGCCGGCGCCGAAACGGCGCCTCCCATCAGCAAGGCAACGCGCCGTATCGCCTCGCGGCGGTTCATGTCGATGTCGGTCTTCATAGGTTCATCCGTTTCAGTTCCTGGACAGCGTGATCCGCGGCGCGAGCGGTCAACGCCATGTACGTGAGCGACGGGTTCTGGCAGGCCGCCGATGTCATGCACGAGCCATCGGTGACATACACGTTCTTGCAGGCATGCACCTGGTTCCAGGCGTTGAGCACGGACGTTTCCGGGTCGCGGCCCATGCGCGCGGTGCCCATCTCGTGGATACCGAGCCCCAGCTCGTCGCCGCCGTCGCCGCTGCGGACATCCTTGAATCCCGCGGCCTCCAGCATCGTCGCCGCCTCGGCCGCCATGTCCTTGCGCATCTTCAGTTCGTTCTCGCGCATCACGGCATCGATGGCGAGCACGGGTAGGCCATGCTTGTCCTTGCGCGTGCGATCGAGCGTGACGCGATTGTCGTGATACGGCAGGGTTTCGCCGAAACCGCCCAGCCCCATGCCCCACGGCCCGGGCTCGGCGGCCTTGGCCTTCAGGTCCGCGCCGAACGTGTCGTCCTTGAGCAGCCTGGTCCATCCCGACCGGTACGCGCTGCCCTGGTAACCGAAGCCGCGCAGGTAGTCGCGCTTGTCCTTGCCGATATTGACGAAGCGCGGAATGTAGATGCCGTTGGGCCGGTTGCCGCTGTAGTACCGGTCCTCGTAGCCATCGACCATCGCATGGGCGCCGACCCCGAGGTGGTGATCCATGATGTTGCAGCCGAGCTCGCCGCTGTCGTTGCCGAAACCGTCGGGAAACCTGCTGGAGACGGAATTCATCAGGATGTGCGTGGAACCGAACGTGGACGCGCACAGGAAGATCACCTTGGCGTGGAACTCCATCTGCTCGCCGGTTTCCGCATCGAGCACGCGCACGCCGCTGGCCCTGCCTTTCTTCTCGTCATAGATGAGCTCGTAGACGATCGAATTGGGCCGCAGCGTCATGTTCCCGGTCTTCTCCGCCGCGGGCAGCGTGCTGGAGTTGCTGCTGAAGTAGGCACCGAACGGACAACCCCGGCTGCACAGGTTGCGATATTGGCAGGTGCCGCGCTGGGGACTGTGACTGTGCGTGAGCGGCGCGGTGAGGTTCGCGGTCCTGCCGATTGTCATCGCCCGCCCCATCTTGTCGGCGAGCGCCTGCTTGAGGTCCTGCTCGACGCAATTCATCGCCATCGGCGGCAGGAATTTTCCGTCCGGCAGTTGTTCGTAACCTTCCGCCTGACCGCTGACGCCGATGAAACTCTCGACGTGGTCGTACCACGGCGCGATGTCCTCGTAGCGGATGGGCCAGTCGACGGCGATGCCTTCCTTCGCATTCGCCTCGAAGTCCATCGGGCTCCAGCGGTAAGACTGCCTGCCCCACATGATCGAGCGGCCGCCGACGTGATAGCCGCGCACCCAGGCGAAAGGTTGCTTCTCGATGTACGGGTGATCGACGTCGTTGACGAACCAGTGCTTGGTGCCTTGCGTGATTGCGTAACCGGTGCGCGCCGCGACCGCCTGCTGCTCGAGATCCGTCTGCGTGGCCCGGCCGGCATAGGGCAGCTCCCAGAGCTGATCGTGCGCGGTGGGGTAGTCGCCATGCTTGACCATGCGCCCGCGATCGAGCACGAGGGTTTTCAATCCCTTCTCGGTCAGTTCTTTCGCGGCCCAGCCACCGCTGACGCCGGTGCCGACCACGATTGCGTCAAAGGAATTGTTGCCGATCGACATGCGTGTGCTTCCCTGAGCTCGTTCGACGGAACTCTACCGCGAAAAGCCGGTAACATCGCAACGATCCGATCATGTAAACCTGAAAACGTTGGCGACGCGAATGCGTTGTCGCAATGCAACATCGTTGCACCTGATTCCAAAACAGATATTCCAATCGGATATGTCTCGAAGCAGCTAGGGAATACCATGTTGACCCGATGTGCATTTCTCCAACGTGGCTCGCTTGCGCTCGTCGCATCTGCGCAAGGGGTACCGGGATGGTTCTGAAATCTTCGACAAACAAGCGGTGGCGACTGGCGAGCAAGGCTTGCTTCGCAGTGGTGTTCGCATGCGTGCTGTCGACCGCGTCCGGCCAGGACCCTGCGCTGCCGTCACCATCGCTGACCGAGGTGTGGCAGCCGGTGCCGCCGAAGGTCGATGCACCAGCCGGCGGCGTGCCGAGCGATGCGAAGGTGCTGTTCGCGGGGACCGATACCGGCGCATGGGAAAACGCCAAGGGCGGCGGCCCGATCGGCTGGAAAGTGGTCGACGGCGCGCTGGTGGTGACACCGGGCAGCGGCGACATCCGCACGCGCGAGGCGTTCGGCGACGTGCAACTGCATCTGGAATTCCGCACGCAGACAAAGCCAAAGGGCGAAGGGCAGGGTGCCAGCAACAGCGGCGTGTTCCTGATGGAGCGCTACGAGCTGCAGGTGCTGGATTCGTATCGCAACAAGACTTACGTCAACGGCCAGGCGGCCTCCGTGTACAAGCAGTACCCGCCGCTGGTCAACGCCAGCCGGCCGCCGGGCGAGTGGCAAAGCTACGACGTGCTGTTCCTCGCGCCGCGCTTCGCCGCCGATGGCCGCGTGCTGGCGCCGGCGCGCATGACGGTGTTCCACAACGGCGTGCTGGTGCAGCACGACGTGGCCTTGCGCGGATCGACGGTCTACCAGGGCCAGCCAAAATACGAGAAGCACACCGCAAAGCTGCCGTTGCAGCTGCAGGATCACGGCGATCCGGTGGCGTTTCGCAACATCTGGATCCGCGACATCGCGCGGCCGGTGTCGCCATGAAATTGGAATGCCCTGCCTTTGCCCGTCGTCCCCGCGAAGGCGGGGATGACGGTATTCGTCCCCATCCGCGAGAAACGACATGAATCCGCAGCGCCTGTTCGTCGCCAGTTGCATCGCCCTGTTGGCCACCGCGATGTCCTTCGCCATCCGCGGCGACATCATGGGCGAGTTGGAACTCGAATTCGGGCTCGACAAGATCCAGTTGGGCTGGATCAGCGGCGCCGCGTTCTGGGGTTTCGGACTGTCGATCCTGTTCGGCGGCACCCTGTGCGATCTGCTGGGAATGGGACGGCTGCTGAAACTGGCGGCAGTGGGACATATCGCAGGCGTCTTGCTCACCGTGTTCGCCACCGATTTCACCATGCTGTTCGCGGCCACCGTGGTCATCGGTATCGCCAACGGCTTCGTCGAGGCCGGCATCAATCCACTCATCGCCACGCTGTACCGGAACGACAAGACCGCGCGGTTGGTCAAACTGCACGCCTGGTTCCCGGGCGGCATCGTGGTCGGCGGCGTGCTCGCCTTCGCCTTCACCCAGCTCGGCCTCGGCTGGCAGGCCAAGATGCTGCTGATGCTGGTGCCCGCGGCGATTTACGCTGTGATGTTCTTCGCCCAAAGTTTCCCGGACACCGAACGCAAGGCGGCCGGCGTGTCGACCGGTGCGATGTATGGCGAACTCAAGCGCCCGCTGTTCCTGGTGGTGTTCGTCTGCATGTGGCTGACCGCGGCCACCGAACTCGGCCCGGGGCAATGGGTCAGCAACATCTTCAACGAGGTCATGCACAGCACGCTGCAGGCCGGCGTGCTGCTGCTGGTGTGGATCAACGGCATCATGTACGCGCTGCGGCAGTTCGGCGGTGGCCTGGCGCACAGACTTTCGCCGGTAACGCTGATCGCGGTGACCGCACCGATCGCGGCGCTAGGGCTGTGGCTGTTCGGTCGCGCCGATACGCCGCCGGTGGCGTTCGCCGCCGCGGCATTGCTCGCGATCGGCACCGCATTCTGGTGGCCGACGATGCTCGGGCTGACTTCCGAGCGCTTCCCGCGCGGGGGCGCGCTCGCGCTGGCGGTGATCGGCGCCGCCGGCGCGTTCTCGACCGCGATCGCAGGCCCGGTCATGGGCTGGATCAACAACACCTACGGCGCCGCGAATGTGTTGCCGGTATGGGCGGTGCTACCGGTCGCGATCGCATTGATCTTCGGCATCGTCCATCTGGTCGACCGCGCGCGCGGCGGCTATCGCATCGAACGCGTCGGTGCATGAGCAGAAGGAGCGGGAATGGAAGAGCGGAGTGAGAGAGCGAGAATAGGGAACGGTGCATCTTTCGTTCCCATTCCCCATTCCCATCCCCCTGTGTGAAACCATCAAATTGCCGCACCAATAACAGGAGTCCGCAATGCCACGTCCCGTCACGCTGTTCACCGGACAATGGGCCGACCTGTCGCTCGACGAACTTGCAGCGCAAGCCAAGGCCATGGGCTACGACGGCCTGGAGCTGGCGTGCTGGGGCGATCACTTCGACGTCGAACGCGCGCTGTCATCACCGGATTACGTGCACGAGCGTTGGAGCGTGCTGCAGTCGCAGGGGCTGGTCTGTCATGCGATCGCCAATCATCTGGTCGGGCAGGCGGTGTGCGACCTGATCGACGAGCGCCACCGCGCGATCCTGCCGCCGGGGGTCTGGGGCGACGGCGATCCGGAAGGCGTGCGCCAGCGCGCCGCAAAACGAATGATCGACACGGCCAAAGCCGCGCGCGCATTCTTCGATGCGCGGCCGGGTGCTGCGGCGATCGATTTTCCGGCCGTGGTCACCGGCTTCACCGGCTCGTCGATCTGGCACGCGGTCTATGCCTTCCCGCCGACCTCGCAGGACTATTTGCAGAAAGGCTTCGATGATTTCGCGCGGCGTTGGCGGCCGATTCTCGATGCCTTCGATGCGGTCGATGTGAACTTCGCGCTGGAAGTGCATCCCACCGAGATCGCGTTCGACATCGCCAGCGCGCAGCGCGCTCTGGAAGCGGTCGACCACCACCCGCGTTTCGGCTTCAACTTCGATCCCTCGCACTTCGCCTACCAGGGCGTGGACTACATCCGGTTCCTGCGCACCTTCGGCGAGCGCATCTACCACGTGCATATGAAAGACGTCTGGTGGGGACGCGGCGATGGCAGCGTGGGCGTGTTCGGCGGCCATACCGACTTCGGCGACGCACGCCGCAACTGGGACTTCCGCTCGGTCGGGCGTGGCGATGTGCGCTTCCAGGACATCATCGTGGCGTTGAACGACATCGGCTATCGCGGCCCGCTGTCGGTGGAATGGGAGGACGCGCGCATGGATCGCGTGCATGGCGCGGCGGAGGCGGCGGCGTACGTGCGCCAGCTCGATTTCCCACCGAGTGCAGTGGCGTTCGATGCGGCTTTCGAGCGTGGGCGCGGAGGGATGGCTTCGTGATCGGACGCAAGCTGCGCTACGGCATGATCGGTGGTGGCCGTGGCGCGTTCATCGGCGCCGTGCACCGCATCGCCGCGCAACTGGACGGGCAGGCCGAACTCGTCGCCGGCGCGTTCTCGTCCGATCCACAGCGCTCGCGCGATTCGGCGGCCGATTTGTTCGTCGCCGCCGAACGTGCGTATGGCAGCTATCAGGACATGGCGGTGGCCGAAGCGGCGCTTCCATCAAGCGAGCGGCTGGATTTCGTCGTCATCGTCACCCCGAACGACCAGCATTTCCCGGCCGCGACGCTGTTCCTGGAGCACGGCTTCAATGTCGTCTGCGACAAGCCGGTCACGCTGACGCTGGCCGAGGCGCGCGCCTTGCGGGAGACGGTCGCGCGCACCGGCAAGGTGTTCGTGCTGACCCACAACTACACCGGCAATGCGATGGTAAAGCAGGCGCGCGCGCTGGTGCGGGGTGGCGCGCTCGGCACGCTGCGCAAGGTGGTGGTGGAGTATTCGCAAGGCTGGCTGGCGCGCGACATCGAAAGCAGCGGCCACAAGCAGGCCTCATGGCGCACCGATCCTGCGCGCAGCGGCGCGGCCGGATGCCTGGGCGACATCGGCGTGCACGCGGAGAACCTCGCGCGCTACGTCACCGGCCTGCGCATCACCGAACTGTGCGCCGAACTCACCACCTTCGTGCCCGGCCGCCGCCTGGAGGATGACGGCAACCTGCTGCTGCGCTTCGAAGGCGGCGCGCGCGGCGTGCTGCACAGCTCGCAGATCGCGGTGGGCGAAGAAAACAACCTGATCCTGCGCGTGTACGGCAGCGAAGCTTCGCTCGAATGGCACCAGGAGCATCCCAACGAACTGATCGTCAAATACCCGGACCGCCCGCGCGAAATCCTGCGCCGCGGCAATGCCTATGTCGGCGAGGCCGCACAAGGCGCCACGCGCATACCGGCCGGGCATCCGGAAGGCTACCTGGAAGCCTTCGCCAATTTGTATCGCGAAGCGTTCCGCGCGATCGCCGCGGAAGTTGCCGGCGAACCGCCGCCGGACTATCCCGATTTCCCCGGCATCGACGACGGCGTCGCCGGCATGGCTTTCATCGAAGCTGCGGTGGCCAGCGCGCGACAAGGCGCGGCCTGGGTGCCCGTCGCCTCGTAGCAGCGGAGCCGCAACAGCGCTGCTGCGCATCGATGGCATCCTCTAAAAGCGAAGTCTTTCCCGAAGCGCCTTATCCGAATTGGACGGCGATCGGCGCCAACTGGCTCGCGGGGTTCGACTTCGAGATCAAGGTCGTCGCCCGTATTCCCCGCTGAATATCACCAGGTAGAGGTTTGAAACAGCGCGGGCACGCGCGATAACGCGGCCGGGAATCGATCCGTTCAGTGGGGCCGCGGCGCGACCGCGTTCAGCCGCAGCTGGCGGGAAGGCAGGCCTTCGGTCTCGATGTCGATCACGATGGGGCCGGCCTGGGTGCCGGCGCGGACCACGGCGACCACACGCCCGTGGAAGGTCTTGCGTTCGCCGGACTGGAAGCTGGACACGTCGATGGGATTGCCGTTGCCGATGCCGGCCAGGGCGCCCGCGCCGCTCACGCGTACGCGGACCTGTCGATCGTCGTTGCGGGCATAGATGGGGGTGCCGTCGGCGTCGTGCAGTTCCACGGCGATGTAGGCCAGGTCCTCGCCATTGGCGCTGAGCTGCGAGCGGTCCACCGACACATCGGCAACGGCCGGCGCGCCCGCGGTGCGCAGTTCCCAGCGCGCGGCCTCGCGCCCGTCGCGATAGCCCACGGCGAGCAGGCGTCCGGGTGCGTAGGGCACCTGGTAGCTGGCCTTGTATTCGCTGTCCACGCCGACCGGCTTGCGGCCCAGGCTCTTTGCGTTGAGGAACAGTTCCACTTCCGGCAATTCGGAATACACCACCACTTCCTGGCGCCGGCCTTCCTGTCCCGGCCAGGTCCAGCTGGGATGCACGTCGTCCAGCGACCAGTCGAGATGCGGCGGCGTGATCGGATACAGGTGGCGGTCGGGCAGATCCTCTGTGCCCTTGGGCTGGCGGACGAACGCGGAGATCGGAGTGGTGCCGGTCTTCCAGACGACCTGGCGGTAGTAGGCCGCCGGGCGCATGCGCCCGGTCGCATCGATCTCGCCGCAGTACGCCAGGTGCCAGGGGTAGGGGCCGAGCTTCTGCCAATCCTGGCTGTAACCCATCCAGCCGATACCCGATTCGCCCAGATAGTCCACCGCAGTCCAGACAAAGTCGCCGATCACCCACGGCTTGGTTTCGACGGCGCGCCAGTAGGCAAACAGGTCTTGCGGCAGGGATTCGGAGGTGTACATGGTCAGCTCGGGAAGCCGCTCGTGCTCCTCGGCGAAGATGTGGGCGTGATAGTTGTAGCCGACCACGTCCAGTACCGCGGCCTGTTGCGTGCTCCTGGGCGGATCGGCGTTGATGCCCTGGGTGACCGGCCGCGTCGGATCGAGCCTGCGCACGCGCTCGGCGAGCCTGCGGCCGGTTTCGACGCCCTCGGGCGTGCCGTCTTCGGGGATCTCGTTGCCGATGCTCCAGAACAGCACGCTGGGATGGTTGCGGCCGCTGACGACCATGCTGTCGATGGCCTGTGCCCAGTCGGTCTTGAAGTAGCGCGCGTAATCCTTGTCGCGCTTGCTCTTGTTCCACGCATCGAAGGCTTCGTCGATGACCAGCATGCCCAACTCGTCAGCCGCATCCAGCGTGGCCTGGCTGGCCGGGTTGTGCGCGCTGCGGATGGCGTTATAGCCGGCGGCCTTCATCAGCGCGACCTTGCGTGCGTCCGCGTCGGGCGCGCCCGCGGCGCCGATCATGTAATTGTCGTGGTGGATGTTGCCGCCGCGCAGCAGCACCGGCCGGCCGTTGATGCGCAGGCCGTTGGCGGCGTCCAGGGAGACCGTGCGGATGCCGAAGCGGGTGCGCCGCTCGTCGACGGTCGCGCCGTCGATGCGGATCTGCTGCACCAGCGTGTAGAGATCGGGGGAATCCGGAGACCACAGGCGCGGCCGGGCCACGGCGAGTTCCTGCGACTGTTCCGCGCGCGCACCGGCGGGCACCGTATGCGCCTGCCGGCCTTCTGCGACCGTCTCGCCGCTGGCCGCAACCACCCGGGTCACCCATTCGGCGGACTGCGCCTTGTCCGATCGGTTCGCGATGGCGGCGCGCACCGAGACCACGCCCCGCTCTTCGCTCGCCACCGGGGTGGAGACGAAGACGCTCTCGGGCTCGATGTGGACCGGATCGAGCAGCTCCAGGGCGACCGGCCGGATGAGTCCCGAGCCGGCATACCAGCGCGAAGACGGGTCGGCATGGTCGACGCGCACGACGATGGTGTTGTTGCCTGCACGAATCCTGCCGGTCAGATCGACCGAGAACGCGGTGTAACCGTAGCGGTGCTTCTTCAGGTGTTCGCCGTTCACCCAGATGTCGGCGTCCATGTACACGGCTTCGAAATTCAGCCGGACGACGCGGGCGGCCTCGCCCGGCGTGAGCACCAGGTGCCGGCGGTACCAGCCGATGCCGCCCGGCAGATAGCCCGAATCCTGGCCGGCGATGGCATCCCGGTCGAACGGTGGCCTGCCGTCGGGTTTGTCCGTGATCGAGAAATCGTGCGGCACCACCACCCGATGCCAGGAACTGTCATCGAACGCGGCCCGCTCCGCACCTGCGGCGTGCCCGGCGTGGAAGCGCCAGTCCTGCGACAGGCTGCGGACTTCCGCCCAGGCAGGCGATGCGGCGAGCGCCATGAGCAGCGCGGCCGCGAAGCGTCGTTTCGTGGCCGGAATCGTTTTCATGGCGGCTCTCCCGTCAGATGTTGCAAAGGCCGATGACCTGGCGCCTCGAACACGCCATGCGGAACACCAAGGCTCCATCCAAAACCCTGCATGGCTTTGAATTGCGTCCGGCTGCGTCGAAGCGGCGCTCGGGTGCAGTCATGGATGACGCTGTGATCCCTCGGAAAAGGAAGCGGGGCAGCGGAGCCGCCGATCGCGCCGCGATGCTTGACGGGGTGATGCTACAAGGCATGTCGATGCTTCAAAAATAACAATATCGTCGCGGTCGATATCCATTCGGATATGGATGTATGCCTCATCCAGCCGATGGATTTGCTCGTAACCCGCCGGCGGCGACAGCGACGAGGGTGGTCGCCGCGTTCCTATATCGATTCGTGTCCCAGCAATGAAGTTTCAGGTATTGGTGGCGTACGCATGTGGCCTGCAGAATCGGGCAGGTTGCCGCCTTCCGGCGGATGCACTGTCGCCGGGACGGGCGGCCACACTCTGCTGCCGCCCGCGGATCCATGGAACTCTCTGGTCGCAGTGCGTGCCTTCTGAACTGAAGTGGAGCAAGCGATGAGACAACGATCCCTGCAGGCCGTGGTGACCCGGTCCGTTCTGTGCGGCATGGTGGCCGGCCTGTCGGCCTGCGGAGCCGGCGGCGGAACCTCGTCGACGCCCGCATCCGCATCCGCACAAAAGGCCGAAGCCGGACTCGCTGCGGCACCCGCCTCCGCGCCGCGCATGGCAGGCCCGCTTCCAGCGACGCTGCGCGGCGTCGTGGGCAACGGTCCGTTCATCGTGGTCGATCAGTTCGGCTATCTGCCCGGCCTGAAGAAGGTGGCAGTGCTGCGCAACCCGGTGAACGGCTTCGACAGCGCCGACCAGTACGCGCCGGGCGCGAAGCTGCAGGTGGTGGATACGGCGACGAACACCGTGGTGTTCAGCGGTACGCCCACGCGCTGGAAGAGCGGCGCCGTCGACGCCTCGTCCGGCGACAGCACCTGGCAATTCGACTTCAGCGCGGTCACCGCACCAGGCACCTACGAGGTGGTCGACGCGACCCGCAAGGTCCGGTCGGCCCGGTTCCAGATCGGCGCCAACGTGTACCGGCCGGTGCTGGTGCAGGCGGTGCGCACCTTCTTCTACCAGCGCGCCGGCCATGCCAAGCCTGCGCAGTACGCGGGCGCCGACTGGGCCGATGCCGCGAGCCACCTGGGCCCGCTGCAGGATACCCAGGCGCGCCGCTACAACGCGGCCGGCGATGCGGCGACCCAGCGCGATCTGCATGGCGGCTGGTACGACGCCGGCGACCTCAACAAGTACACCAGCTGGGCGGCAGGCTATGTCGTCGAGTTGCTGCATGCCTACACCGAGAACGAACCGGTGTGGACCGACGACTTCAACCTTCCCGAATCCGGCAACGGCATCCCCGATCTCCTGGACGAGGTGAAGTGGGGCCTGGACTGGCTGGTGCGGATGCAGAACGGCGATGGCTCGGTGCTGTCCATCGTGGGGCTCGCGTCGGCCGATGGGGGCGGCCGGCCTTCCGCCGCCAGCGGACAGAGCCTGTACGGCAATGCGAGTACGTCGGCGACGCTGGCGTCGGCGGCGGCCTACGCCTATGGCGCCCAGGTCTACGCCTCGCTGGACCAGCCGGCCTACGATGCCTACGCCGCCGACCTGACCCTGCGCGCAAAGCGCGCCTGGGATTGGGCCATCGCCAACCCCGGCGTGCTCTTCTACAACAACGATGCCGCCCACGGCACCGCCGGCCTGGGCGCGGGTCAGCAGGAGACCAACGACGAGGGCCGCGCCCAGTTGCGCCTGGTGGCGGCGATCTATCTGTACGCGTTGACCGGCGAGGCGACCTACCGCAACTACGTCGACAGCAACTACACCGAAGTGCCGATGATGAAGTCGTGGTGGCTGTCGCCCTACAACGCCGGCGTGAACCGCCCGCTGTTGTATTACGCGTCGCTGCCGGGTGCGACGTCCAGCGTGGCGCAGAATATCCGCGCCCGCTACACGGAGCTGTGGGAACGCCCGGACTATGCCGGCTGGGGCGCGATCGCGGATCAGCGCGATCCCTACCGCGCCCACATCGACTCCTACCATTGGGGCAGCAACGGGATAAAGGCGCAGATGGGCGGCATGTTCGCCGACCAGGGGCTGTACGGCCTGAGCCAGCACAGCCCCGCGGAGATCGCCGACGCGGGCGCGGCGTACCTGCACTACCTGCATGGCGTCAATCCGCTGGGCAAGGCGTACCTGTCGAACATGGGCGCCCATGGCGCGGAGAATTCGGTGGATCAGTTCTTCCACTCGTGGTTTGCCGACGGCACCGCGTGGGACAGCGTGCGCGACTCGCAGTACGGTCCCGCACCGGGTTTTCTCGTCGGTGGCCCGAACAGCACGCAGTACGACTGGGACGAGCGCTGTCCCGGCATATCGCCCAAGTGCGGCACGACCCGTCCCTCGCCGCCGTACGGGCAACCGGGGCAGAAGGCGTACAAGGACTTCAACGACGGCTGGCCGCTGAATTCGTGGCCGATCACCGAGAACTCCAACGGCTACCAGACCGCCTACATCCGGCTGCTGTCGCGGTATGTGAAGTAGGGCGCTGCGCTCGTCCTCGAGCCTGCGTGTAGAACATGATGAAAAAATGCAGCACAAGAGGGAGTGCGGATGAAGGCGTTCGCAGCAGCGGCGGTCGCGTGAAGCTGACGGGGCTGGAGCGCGCATGAGCATGGCCTCAGGAGTATCGGGAACCCTCCGCGCGGCCGCTTGCCGCGCGCTCGTCGCAAGCCTCGTCGGTGCCGTGCTGGCCGGCGCCGGGACGGCAAGCGCTGCAGACCTGCCCAGCGCGCTCGACGCCGCGGGACAACTGCAGCGGCTGCCTGTCGAGGCCCATGCGGGCTTCGGCTGGGTGCGCACGGCGGGCGGCGTCGTGTTCCAGGTGCACGGCATCACGAAGAGCGTGCTCTTCTACGGCGACGGCGTCGTGCGCGTCTCGGCGCACAAGGGCGAAACCTACACCCGGCAGCCCAGCCTGGTCGTGGTGGCGTCGCCGCAGGCATCGCAACTGGACATTGCCGAATCCGCAGACGCGCTCACCGTCGCCGGCCCCGGGCTGCGCGTCGTCGTCGACAAGCGCACCGGCACGCTCGCCTTCCAGCGGCCCGACGGAACGCCGCTGATGCGCGAGCAGGAGGCGCCGGTGCTCACGCCGGGCACCGAACCGTCCGGAAGCCCGACGTACGCCATCGAGCAGCGCTTCGCGCTGGCGGCCGACGAGTCGCTCTACGGCCTGGGCCAGTACAACGAGCCGTACATGGACTACCGCGGCCGCGACGTGCTGATGGTGCAGACCAACATCGGCATCGTCGTGCCGTTCATGCTGTCGACGCGCCGCTATGGCCTGCTGTGGGACACGTATTCGAAGATGACGTTCTCCGACGGCCCGCAGGGCACGGCCTTTCGTGCCGAAAATGCGCCTGCAGGGGTCGACTACTACCTCGTGGCCGGCGACACGATGGACGAGGTGATCGCCGGCTACCGCCATCTCACCGGCGCCGCGCCGATGTTCCCGAAGTACGCGTTCGGGCTCTTCATGAGCAAGGAGCGCTATGCCACACAGCAGCGCCTGCTGGAAGTGGTGCGGCGCTTCCGCCAGGAGCGCTTCCCGCTGGACGTCATCGTGCAGGACTGGCAGTACTGGGGCGGGCAGAAGGACGGCCAGTGGGACGGCAACTGGAGCGGAATGATCTGGGACCGCGAGCGTTACCCGGACCCCGCCGGCATGGTGCGCACGCTGCACGATGATCTGCACACACGGTTGATGGTGTCGATCTGGCCGTCGGTCGGCAACGACACCGCGCTGGCGAGCGAGCTCGATGCCAGCGGATTGCGCTTCGAGCCGCTGCACTGGATTTCCAAGCGGGCGCGCATCTACGACGCCTTCAGCGACGAAGGCCGGGCCATCTACTTCAAGCACCTGAAGAAGGGCCTGCTCGATGTCGGCGTCGACGCGCTGTGGATGGACGGCACCGAGGTGGAGGTGGGCGGTGCCGCGCACGATCCGGCCGAGGTGGAGGCCGACATCGAGCGCCTGGGCCGCAACGCAATGGGCGATTTCGGGCGCTATCTCAACGTCTACAGTCTGCTGACGACGCGCGGCGTCTACGAAGGCCAGCGCGCGAGCGCCGACCTCGGCGACAAGCGCGTCTTCACCCTGACCCGTTCGGCCTGGGCCGGGCAGCAACGCTATGGCGCGATGCCATGGTCGGGCGACACCACGGCCAGCTGGGCCGCGCTGCGCGCGCAGATCGCCGGCGGGCTGAACGTCTCGATGGCCGGCCTGCCGTACTGGACCCAGGATATCGGCGGCTTCTTCGTCAACGCGCCCGGCGGCGAACGCGACCCGGCGTACCGGGAACTGTTCGCACGCTGGAACCAGTTTGGCATCTTCAATCCGATCTATCGGATCCACGGCACCACGATCGAGCGCGAGCCGTGGACGTTCAAGGCACTCGACCCGGCGGTCTACCGCTCGATCCGCCGCGCCGCCCAGCTGCGCTACCGCCTGCTGCCCTACATCTACAGTCTGGCCTGGGCCAGCACGCACGACGGCTACACGATGATGCGCGGTCTGGCGATGGACTTCCCGGACCAAACGGCACTGCGTGACGTGGACGACACTTACATGTTCGGCCCGGCGTTCCTGGTGCAGCCGATCACGAAGGCGATGTTCCATGCCGAGCTGCCGCCGCCGCCCACGGTGCCGGCGACGCAGCTGCGCACGCCCGACGGTCGGCCGGGCCTCGAACTCGAGTACTACCGCGGCATGAACTTCGAGCAGCTCGCCAGCCGCACGGTCGACACGCAGGCCGAACATCATTGGCCCGACCCACCGCTGGGCAGCGTGCCGCCCGGCCTGGACGGGCTGCAGGACTTCTCGGCGCGCTGGCAAGGCCAGATCGTCGCCGCCGAAGACGGCGAGCACGAGATCGGCGTGGAAGGCGACGACGGCTTCCGCGTCTGGCTCGACGACAAGCTCGTCGTCGAGGACTGGAAGGAAGCCGGCGCGCGATTCGCAGGAGCGCGTGTCGCGCTGCGCAAGGGGCAGGCGGTGCGCGTGCGCGTCGACTACTTCCAGAAAGGCGGCGGCCGGGTGATGCGGCTGGCCTGGCGCACGCCGAGCGAACGCAGCTCGCTTGCCGAGCGCCAGCGGCAGCTCGACCTGCGACAGGCCACGCTGCTGCCGGCGGGAACCGACTGGTTCGACTTCTGGACCGGCGATCGCCATGCCGGCGGCCGCAGCGTGTCGCGCGAATACCCGATCGACGAGTTCCCGCTATTCGTGCGCGCCGGCTCGATCGTGCCATTGGGCCCGGTGGTCCAGTACGTCGACGAGCAGCCGGACGCGCCCTACGAGATCCGCATCTACCCCGGCGCCGACGGCCGCTTCACCCTCTACGAGGACGACGGCGAGAGCTATCGCTACGAGAAGGGCGAGTACGCCACCGTCGCGCTCGCCTGGGACGATGCGCGGCGGACGCTGCGCATCGGCGCGCGCGAAGGCGGTTTCCCCGACATGACCGCGCAGCGCACGCTGAACGTGCGGCTGATGCCATCGCGCCCCGGCGGCCACATGCAGGCGAAGACCGTGCGCTTCGGCGGCGAGGCGGTCGAACTTCAGTTCACACCCTGATGGAAAACCAAGACTCCCACATGAAGACGCAGACGATGCTGTTCGCGGCGCTCGCCGCATTGTGCTGGGCCGCCGCGGCCGGCTCCGCCTTCGCAGGGCAGGCGACGGTTTCGTCGCCGGACGGCCATGCGGAGATCCGCATCGAGGACGACGCTAGCCGGTTTTCGGTGCTGCGAAGCGGGGAGACCGTGATCGCGGACTCTCCGCTGGGTCTGGAATTCGACGGTGCGCCCGCGTTCGGCGCACTGGCGCTGGAAAGCCGCGAAGATACCGATGTCGACCGCGAAATCCCGCTGGTTGCGACCAAGGCGTCGGTGGCGCGCGACCACTACCGCGGCGCCACGCTGACGTTCCGCGAAACGGGCCGCGACAAGGATGCGCCCGCGCGCAGGCTCATCATCGACGTGCGCGCCTACGACGACGGCGTCGCGTTCCGCTACCGCATCGACGCCCCGGCGCCGGTGCGCCTGCGCGGCGAGCGCACCGCCTTCGTGCCGGCGGGCGATCCGTCCTGCCTGGCCACCGAGTACGTCGGCTCGCACGAAAAACCCTTCGAGCGCCAACGCATCTCGGAACTCACCACCGACAAGGGTTACGACGTGCCGTTGGTCTGCGCCACCGCTTCGGGCCGCACGCACTACGCCATCACCCAGTCCTATCTGCAGGGCTACACGGGTGCGTCCCTATGGCGCCAGGGCGCGGCCATGCAGGTGCGCCTGTCGGCCGTACCGGGGCGCGACGGGCCGGCCTATGTCTCGCGCGGCGGGCTGAGGACGGCCTGGCGCGTGGTGATGATGGCCGACCGCGCGGGCGACCTCATCGCCTCGTCGCTGGTGGGCAACCTCAACCCGCCGCCCGAGGGCGACTTCAGCTGGGTCAAGCCCGGCAAGGCGGCCTGGAACTGGTGGTCCGGGGCCAGCGAGGGCGCCACGGCGGAGATGGACGCCTTCCGCCGCTACATCGACTTCGCCGCCGAAGCCGGCCTGCCCTATGCGCTGCTGGACGCCGGCTGGGCCTGGGGCAGCGGCCCGTGCTGCGAGGCGCGGCCGGAGACCGACCTGACCCGCGCGGTCGATGGCGTGGACATGCCCGCCCTGGTGCGCTACGCCGAGTCCAAGGGCGTGAGCCTGCTGCTGTGGGCGCACTGGAAGCACATGGACGCGCGCATGGACGAGGTGCTGGACACCTGGGTGCGCTGGGGCATCCGCGGCATCAAGGTCGACTTCATGGAACGCGACGATCAGGAAATGGTCGACTTCCACGAGCGCATCGCGGCGGCCACCGCCAAACGAAAGTTGTTGCTGAACCTGCACGGCGCCTACATGCCTGCGGGCCTGCAACGCACCTACCCGAACTTCATCACCCAGGAAGGGGTGATGGGTGCCGAGTGGAACAAGTGGACTCCGCTCATCACTGCGCGCCACAACCTGATGCTGCCTTACACGCGCATGCTCAACGGTCCGATGGACTACACGCCGGGCGGCTTCCGCAACCGCACACCCGCGACCTTCGAAGTGCGCGACGTGCTGCCGTTCACCCAGACCACCCGCGGCCAGGCGCTGGCGATGTTCGTGGTCTACGACAGCCCGCTGCAGATGGTGGCCGACGACCCGGACGCGTATCGCGACGCGGCCGGCTTCGAATTCATCCGCCGCGTACCCACCGCCTGGGACGAAACCCGATTCCTCGCGGGCGAGCCCGGGCGCGACATCGTGCTGGCGCGGCGCTCGGGCGCGGCCTGGTACCTCGGCGCGATGACCGCCGACGAGGCCCGCAGCGCGCGCGTGCCGCTGGACTTCCTGCCCGAGGGCCGCTACCGCGCGACGGTGTGGGAAGACGGCCAGGCGCCCGACGACGTGCGACGCAGCGAGCGCATCGTCGCGGCGGGCGACGTGCTCGAGTTGCGCCAGTCGCCTGCCGGCGGCGCTGCCGCGATCCTGGAGCCCGCCGCGCCGTGAACGCGAAGCTCCGCAAGGCAGTCGCCGCTTGGATGCTGGCCTTCGCGCCGTTCTGCGGCTCTGCGGCGCTCGCGCAGAGCGCCGAGGGCCATCCCGACTGGCCGGGTTCCGGTCAGCTGTTCGTCGGCACCTGCTACCAGCCGGTGGACCGCAGCCGCGAACAGATCCAGCGCGACATCGCGTTGATGCGCCAGGCGGGTTTGAAGGTCGTTCGGATGGGCGACCTGTCGTGGGACTACTTCGAGCCCGCCGAGGGCCGGTTCGACTTCGCGACCTTCGACTGGATCATGGACCGGATGCACGACGCCGGCATCAAGGTGATCCTCGACATTCCCGGGCAGCCTGCACCGATCTGGCTGCATCACCGGTATCCGGGCGTGGACATCGTCACGCAGCAGGGCACGCGCCTGCATGCTGCCGAACGCTACATGGACAACATCGGCGATCCGGATTACCGGCGCCTGCTCGCGCGCATGGCCGACACGCTGACCAGCCGCTACGCCCGGCACCCGGCCCTGTTCGCGATCGGTTTCAACAACGAGATCGGCAACGGCTATCTTTCCTATTCGCCGGCCGACCGCGAACGCTTCGTCGAATGGCTGAAGAAGCGCTACGGCAGCATCGAGGCATTGAACAAGGCCTGGGCCACGCAGCGCTGGTCGCGGCGCATCAACGCCTGGGACGAAGTGCAATTGCCGTACGCCGAAGGCCCCGGCCCGTTCGAGCGCTACCTCGATCTGCGCCGCTACTGGTCCGACACCACCATCGACGTGCTGCGGGAGCTGGAGTCGATCCGGAAGAAGAACGTGCCGGACAAGCCGGTCATCTCGAACCTGTGGGACGGCTCCGGCCGCAAGGGCTTCGATTACCTGGCGACCCAGCGCGAGTACGCAAGCTACGGCGCGATGGGTTTCTACCCCGAGTACTACGGCGACCCGCCGGTGGGCACCGCCTTCGATGCGCTGATGATCAAGGGCGGCTTGCACACGCCGATCTGGTTCAACGAATTCACCACCGGCAGCCCCGGGGTCTACGGGACCAAGGGGCGGTCGCGGATGTGGGCGCATTTCGGACTGCTGCTGGGCGCGCAGACGGCGCTGGCATGGACTTTCAATACCCACCTCGGCGGCGAGGAGCAGACGCTGTTCGGCCTCATCGACCATGACGACCAGCCTTCCTGGAAGCTGAAGGAATGGGCGACCATCGCCGGCGAGTTCGCCAGGCTGCAGGGATTGGGCTTTCCGCGCCAGACGCAGCCGAAGATCGCGATCGCGTACTCCTTCGACAACCGCATCGCGTCCAGTGCACCCGGAGATGGCGTGCGCCGGTACCTCACCACGCCCTATCTCGAGCAGGCGCACAACGCCTTCGAGCCCCTGTTGAAGGACAACATCGACGCCGCTGTCGTCAACATCGCCCACGAGGATCTCTCGCGCTACCGACTGGTCGTCGTGCCGGGGCTGTATCTGCTGGACGACGCCGGTGCCAACGCGTTGCGGAAGTTCGTCGCCGACGGCGGCACGGTGATCATGACGGCGTTCTCCGCCAAGGTGAACGCGCACAACCAGTGGTACGACACGCCGTTGCCGGGACGTCTCTCCGATGTTTTCGGGTTGCATACCAGCGAGTTCTACAGGACCGGTACGACGGTGACCGGGCTGGGCGACCAGGCTATCGAGAGCAAGATCGCGTACTACGAGGTGCTGGAACCGTCCACGGCGGAAACGATCGCGCTGTTCTCCAATGTGGACGGCACGCCGCCGGCGATCTCGGCGAACCGGTTCGGCAAGGGGCGCGCGATCTATGTCGCCACCCCGGCGCAGCCGCAGATCATGAGGCCGCTGTATCGGCAGCTGTATGCGAGCCTGGGCATCGAGCCGGGGCCGAAGACGCCTGAAGGCGTGTACGCGCGCGAAGTCGATGGTCGCGTTCTCTACGTCAACACCACCAGCGAGAGCAGGGAGGTGACGCTCGACAGCCCGATGCACGGCGCGCTTTCCGGAAAGCGCTGGTCGGGCAAGTTGCGCCTGGAGCCGCTCGGTGTCGACCTGTTGGAGAAACAGTAATCCAATGACTACGAACGCCATGCGCAACCGGCCACGGCACGAAGCGTCCCCCGCCATGAAGCTGCTCGGCGGCGCCCTGACCTGCTTTCTCCTGTTGTCCACCGCCGGCGCTTCGTTCGCGCGGGACGCGGAACAGGTCACTCCAGAACGGGCGCGCGCCAACTTCGCCCGGCCCATCGTGCTCGGCCCGGACGACGTGCGCGCATTCGCCAATGCGCCGTCCGGTTTCAGGGACGTCCGTGCAGGCGTTGCGCAGGGGCAAGTGGTGGAGTTGGCCTACGAGTCGGGCGTCACCGGTACGCGTCGGCGGGCGCAGGTCTATCTGCCGGCGGGCTATTCGGCCGACCGGAAATACCCGGTGCTCTACCTGCTGCACGGCATCGGCGGCAACCAGGACGAATGGCGCGGCTATGTGCGTGCCCACGCGATCCTGGACAACCTCATCGCCGACGGCAAGGCGGCGCCGATGATCGTGGTCATGCCCAACGGCCGCGCACTGCCGGACGATCGCAGCCCGCCGCAGGAGCGCGTTTTCACCCCGGAGAACGCGGCCGGCTTCGCCAGGTTCGAACGCGACCTGCTGGAATTCCTGATCCCTGCCGTCGAAGCGAAGTATTCGGCCTACGCCGACCGCGAACATCGGGCGATCGCCGGCCTCTCGATGGGCGGCGGGCAGGCGTTGAACTTCGGTCTCGGCCATCCCGATGCGTTCGGCTGGGTCGGCGCCTTCTCCCCAGCCCCCAACACCCGGCCGCCGGCGGAATTGCTGCCCGATCCCGGGGCGATGCGCGAACGGTTCGCGCTGTTGTACCTGTCATGCGGCAACCGCGACGGGTTGATCAACGTCTCCCAGGACCTGCATGTGTACCTGAAACGGCACGGCATCCCGCATGTCTGGAACGTCGACGACCACGGCCACGACGGCGACAGCTGGGCCAACAATCTCTACCACTTCGCGCAGAGGATCTTCGCGGAGCGCCACGAGCTGCGGGACCATCGGCCGTAGCGGCCGCTAGTGGACTGGCCAATGCAGCCGATGGCTAGCCATGTCCGTGGCGATGATGCAGATCGGGATAATGCGGATGTGAGTGGATCATGGGCTCGTGCCGGTGCGGGTGCGAGTGGGGCTCGCGGCCGTCCGAAGGGACGTCGTGCGTATGCTGGTGATGTTCATCGTGCGCATGCAGATGCTCGTGTTCCATCGCCTCGTGCGTGTGCTCGTGCTCATGGTGTTCGCTGATGTGCAGCCATACGCCCAGCGCCATGAGCCCGCCAGCGATCCAGAAGCTGAAGCTAGGCGCTTCGCGCAGGAGTACAAGCGAAAGTGCGGCGCCTACGAAGGGTGCGGTCGAAAAATACGCGCCGGTGCGGGCCGAGCCCAGGTGGCGTAATGCCAGAACGAATGCGACCAGGCTGACCCCATAGCCCGCCAGGCCGATGGCTCCTGCGGCCAGTACAAGCGCTGCATCCGGCAGCCGATGCCCCATGCACAGAGCGACAGCGATATTGATGACGCCTGCGAGACCGCCTTTGATCGCGGCGATCTGGACCGGGTCGCCGCCGGACACGGCGCGGGTGAGATTGTTGTCGATCGCCCAGCAGGCGCAGGCGCCAGCGATTGCGAAGGCGCCCCACGGCAGACCGGCACGCGGTGCCTGCGTCCACGAAAGCAATACACCGCCGGCCACGATGACGACCATGCCGAGGAAGATCCGGAAGTCCACGTTCTCGCGAAACACGACCCAGGCCAGCAGTGCGGTGAGCACGCTTTCCAGGTTGAGCAGCAAGGAGGCGGTGGATGCGGGGGTACTCGCAAGACCGAGCATCAACAGAACCGGGCCGACCACGCCGCCGGTGAACACCGCCCCGGCGAGCCATGGAATATCGCGGCGTTGCAACCCGGCCTCCGCGGATGGATTGTTGGGTCGCAATCGCCTTAGCAGCAGCCACAGGCCCAAGCCCAACCCGGAGCCGGCATAGAGCAGGCCCGCGAGCACGATCGGCGAGACATGCGCGATCAGGAGCTTGGCCAAAGGTGTGCTGGCGCCGAACAGCAATGCCGCCAACAAGGCCGGACCGATTCCTGGCGTCCATTTGGTGTGGAAGCGCATGGCGTCATGATGCCGGATCAGGCAGCCGGTGCTATGGCCGAGCCTGCCCACGCGCGCTCGGGTCGACCGTTAAGATGGCGAAACCTGTTCGCTGGCCGTCTTCTTCTGGACGCATCCGTCGCCCATCGTGAGGCGAAGCTCCTGCTGCTGGGGCGCGGCATTCGCGCGTTCGTCGATGGCTTTGTAGCGGTGTTGCTCCCGGCCTATCTGCTGACTCTCGGACTGGGCACGGTAGAGGTGGGCTTGCTGAGCACGGCGACGTTGCTCGGCTCCGCGCTGATGACGTTGCTGGTAAGCAAATGGGGCCATCGACTGCATGGCGCCCACTTGCTGCGCATGGCGGCCATCCTGATGGCGCTGACAGGGTTGTCGTTTACCGTGTTCTCGGACTTCTGGCCATTGGTCGTGGTGGCCTTCGTCGGCACGTTGAACCCGAGTTCTGGCGATGTGAGCGTGTTCTTGCCACTGGAGCATGCGCGGCTGGCCCATGCCGCGGAAGGACATGATCGAACCCGACTGTTTGCCCGCTATAGCCTGACCGGTGCTGTTTGCGCGGCCTTCGGGGCACTCGCCGCGGCGGCGCCGGAGCAGCTGGCGAATGTGGGGGTGGCAGCGCTGCCTGCGATGCGCATCATGTTCGGGATCTATGCCTTCGCAGGCTTCGTCATCTGGTTGCTCTATCGCAAATTGCCCGGCCCCGGTCAGGCACCGAATCCTCCTGCCGTTGGGCTAGGCAAGTCGCGTCCTGTCGTTGTAAGGCTCGCGATGCTGTTCTCGGTCGATGCATTTGCGGGCGGGCTGCTTGTCCAGTCCTTGCTCGCGTTGTGGCTCTTCAAGCGTTTCGATCTTTCACTGACTGCGGCGGGAAGCTTTTTCTTCTGGGCCGGCCTGATGGCGGCTCTCTCACAGCTGGCCGCGCCATGGATCGCCAGGCGGATCGGGTTGCTCAATACGATGGTGTTCACTCACATCCCATCCAGTCTGGCGCTCATCGCGGCGGCGCTTGCGCCAGATCTCGAACTCGCGCTGGGCTTCCTGCTATTGCGTGCACTCCTGTCGCAGATGGACGTCCCGACACGGTCGGCGTACGTCATGTCCGTGGTATCTGCACCAGAACGAACGGCCGCTGCCGGCTATACCCTGGTGCCGCGGAGCCTCGCCGCGGCGGTGAGCCCCACTTTGAGTGGCGCAATGCTTGCCGCAGGGCACCTGGCTGCACCCTTGCTGTTATGCGGGGTCCTCAAAATTGCCTATGACTTGACGCTATTGGCGGTGTTTCAGCGCGTCAAGCTGGATCAGTGACCAGTGGTCGATTGCGGACATCGGCGATCATCGCGTCGCTGCCGCGGCAACACTCTGGCCTGAACGTATCCCGGATGCCTCCTCCCGCAACCACCGTCGGAAGGCATCGATCGCCTGGTGGTTGTCGGTGCCATCCCGGCGAACGATCCAGAAGGCGTAAGCGTTGGCGAGCGAATGGTCGAACGGCTTGACCAGGCGACCGCGCTGCAGATCCTCTTCGACCAGCGGGGCGACGCCCAGCGCGATGCCATGGCCAGCGACAGCCGCCTCCTGCGCCAGATAGATGCTCGCGAAAACCGGGCCCCGGGTCGCGTCCACCCCGCTTGCGCCAGCGGCTTCCAGCCATGCACCCCAGTCCGGGACACCGGAACGGCCGGCGGCGCTTTCGTCATGGAGCAGCGTGTGGTGCTGCAGGTCGCTGGGTGACGTTAGCGGCGGGAGTCCGTCGCCCATCAGCGAAGGCGCGCAGACCGGAAACACCGGTGCGTCCATGAGCCGCTCGACGCACAGGCCCGGGTAGTCGCCGGGCCCATAGCGGATGGCGACATCGATGCCACCGCGGACGAAATCGACAGGTTCGTTGCCCGTCTCGATGCGGACCTTGAGTTCGGGGCAGTCGCGATGGAAGCGGTGCAGTCTGGGCGCGAGCCATTTCGCGGCAAAGGACTCCATGGTGCTGACACGCAGGTGCGCAGCCGTGGGCGCGGTGACGCGGTCCAGGGCCAGGTCGAGCTGTCCGAACAGTTCGCTCAAGGACGTGGCCAGCGCTTCCCCCTCTGTGGTCAGCTCGACCGAGCGATGGCCGCGCTGGAACAGCTCCACTCCCAGGTACGCCTCCAGGCGTTTCACCTGGTGGCTCACCGCCGCCGGGGTGACGAACAACTGCGCCGCGGCGGCCTGGAAACTGGAGCACCGCGCGGCCGCTTCGAAGGCTCGCAGGGCATTGAGCGGGGCGGGATGGCGGGGCTTCACGATGGCTCGGGCTCGCGGGTGCCGGGGCCGCATCCTATCAAGTTAGTTTTTCTAATGCGGGCCGCAAAACATCTCGTTTGTCGCGCTCTGCGCTGTTGGCAACGATGGCACCACGCAAACGACAGGCGACCATCGTGAGATTCGAAGAGCTGGGTTCCAACGTGCTGATGTTCGTCGGCGACGACCACGAGTCGGTCGCCACCGCATTCCTCGACGGCGGCGACGCGCTGCTGGTCGATGCGCTCGCCAGCGTGGACGACGCGCATTGGCTGCGCCGCGTCCTGTGCGAGGAGATGGGCAAGACGGTGCGTGTCGTCGCAGCGACCCATTTCATGAGCGATCACATCGCCGGAATGTCGCTATTTCCGGACGCGCTGACGCTCGCGCACCGGCATTATCGCCACACCTTCCTTTCGCAGAACCAGCGGGTGGATGCGCTCTATCGCGAACCGCAGGTGGTGTTCGACAGTGCGATGACGATCCGCTGGGGGCAACACGAGCTGCGCTTCGTGCACAACCCCGGCAAGACCATGGACCACGTCAGCGCGGACGTGCCCACTGCCGACCTGGTCTGCGCCGGCGACAACATCGTTGGCAACATCGTCTACCTCTCCAAGGCGGACCCCGCACTGATCCGCAGCGCAATCGGCCGGCTGCGGCAATTCGGCAGGCGCACGATCGTCGGCGGACACATGGGCCGGTTTCCCGCCGCCGCGCTCGACAACGCGCGCCATTACCTGGACCGGCTGCAGGATGCCGTTGTCCAGATCCGTGCGGACGCGACGCCGCGTGAGGCCGACGATCGCATCGCCTCGATTGCCATCGAATCCTGCCTGGCGCCGCAGGTGGAACCGGTCGACTTCGAACGCGAATGGCACCAGCACAACCTGGAGGTCATCGTCGCGCAATCGGTCTTCTCGCTCGACGCCGCGGTCGCCTCGCGGGAGCGCCACGCATGAGCGGCAACGACAGCATGGCCAGCCGCGGCATGGCGCGCAGGGGATTTCTGACTGCGTGCGCCGGCATCTCGGCCGCGGCGTTGCTTCCGGGGCGCCGCGTCTTCGCAGCTGCCGGCGAAGGCTTGCGCATCCAGCGACTGGCGTGGGCGGGCATTCGTCTGCAGGTTCCGAACGCGACATTGTTCATCGACCCGCTGGTCGATCCGGACGCGTGGGGAGCCGCACTCAAGGACCCGCTGATTCCCGTCGGCGACGCCGTTGGCGATGCCTATGTGCTCATCACCCATGCGCACCCGGACCACTTCGACGCGAAGGCCGCGGCGGACGCGCTGGACAAGGGCGGCACCCTGGCGCACCCGGCGGGGACGAATCCGCTGCCGGTTCCACCAGGTGCCCGGGTCCGGTCGAGTGCGCTATGGGAGCCGCAGCTGCTCGGCGACTTCACCGCGACTCCCGTGCCCGCCTCGGATGGCTACGGCGACCCGCAGGCGTCCTGGGTGGTGTCGGCCGGCGGCCGGCGCATCTTCCATGGCGGGGACACGCTCTGGCACGGGCACTGGTGGCGCATCGGCCGCCAGTTCGGCCCATTCGACGCTGCGTTCCTGCCGGTCAACGGCGCGCGTTTCGGCTGGCGCAAGCCGATCAGCGGCCAGCCGGGTGTGCTGACCCCCGAGCAGGCGGTGGCCGCCGCGACCATCCTGGGCGCACGCCGACTGGTCCCCATCCACTACGGCGTATCCGGTATGACGGAGTACGTGGAGGTCGAGGATGCGATCGGCCGGTTGCGCACGGCTGCGCGCGAAACATCCATCGAGATCCAGGCGATCGCGCCTGGAGCATGGGTGGACTGGCGATGAAGGGGCGATGTCGGGACGCCTCCTGCTGGCACGCAATGGCTCCGTCGATCCAGGTGATCGACTGGCCTCCAACTCGAATCGCTCGTTCGGTGTCGATGTGGATGGACCTTGCCGCCGCGAACCCAGCGCTAGTCGCAATCGCCCACCCTGTCGTGCCCTTCGACTGTGATGCGCACGTACTTGCGTGCGACCAGTTCATCGCCCAGATAGGCGAACAGTTGCACCAGGGTGATGCCGGGTTCGCTGGCGGTCCAACAGGTCCAGCCGCGGCCGACCGGTACGTCGCCGAGTGACCAGGTCAGCTGTGCGTCCGCCAGCGGTTCACCCGCGCTGTCGGTGAGGCTGCCCTGCAGCAGGAACGGCGTGCCGGCGCGCACCGTCATGCCTTCGGTCGGGCTGATCAGGGTCAGCAACGGCGGCTCTTCCGGCAGCGTCATCGGCAACGATCGGAGGCCGTGGAGTGAAACCGGTCGTGCGCGATCAGGCGCAGCTGCAGACCTTGGGCGACTTCGACGCCGACGACCCGCACCTCCCACAGGCGGTAGCGTTCGACGAACCATTCCTGCCACGCGCGCTGCAGGCCGGTGAACACCAGCTCGCGGATCCCAGAGCCCATGGCATGCCCTCCGCTGCGGAACACGGATCGCCGCTGTGCATCACCCTTGATCGAATGAGCGCCGCCAAGCGAACGGCGGAAGGGCGACTTCAATCCCAGGCAACGCACCTGCCCACACCGACCGGCCAGCGCTAGTTCCGACCAACGGTAGGGGCGTCGAATGCGCCGAAGTCACGGGCGGACAGTCGTGCCGGAATGCCGGCAGGCGATTGCAGCCCTAGATCTCCACGGGCGAACCCAGCTCCACCAGCCGCGTCGTCGGAATCCGGAAGAAGTCCGTCGCCGGTGCTGCGTTGCGGTGCATGAATCCGAACAGCTTGTCGCGCCAGATCGGCATGCCCCTATGGCGGCTTGCGACGATGGTTTCGCGGCTGGCGAAGTACGTGGTCTCCATCGGGTCGAAGCACAGCGTGCTGCAGTCGACCGATCGCATCAGCGCCAGCGGTACGTCGGGCGTCTCCATGAAGCCGTAGCGCACGGTCGCCTTGTAGAACTCGTCGCCGATGGTCTCGATGACCAGGTGCGACCCCGCCGCCACGAACGGGATCGATTGGGTTTCCACGGTCAGCAGCACATTGCGTTCGTGCAGCACCTTGTTGTGCTTGAGGTTGTGCAGCAGCGCTTTGGGCACGATGCCCTTCTGCGCAGTCAGGAACACCGCCGTGCCCGGTACCCGAGCGGGCGGCGACAGCAGCAGGCCAGGCAGGAAGGTGTCGAGCGGGATGCCGTCCTTGAGGATCTCCGCCTGGAGCAGTTTGCGCCCACGGCCCCAGGTGCGCAGCAGCGTGAAGATGACGATGCCCAGGGCGATCGGGAACCAGGCGCCGTCCTTGAACTTCACCAGGTTGGCGAACAGGAAGGCCACGTCGATCAGCACGAACGCGGTCGCCAACGGCCAGAAGACGTAGCCGGGCATGGAGGAGCGCGCGCGCATGGCCACGATCAGCATGACGCTGGTGATCAGCATGGTGCCGGTCACCGAGACGCCGTAAGCCGTCGCCAGCGCGGTGGAATTGCCAAAGCCGACCACCGTGGCGATCACCGCCAGCATCAACACCCAGTTGATCGACGGGATGTAGATCTGGCCCATGGTTTCCCGGGAGGTATGGCGGATGGCCATGCGCGGCAGGTAGCCGAGCTGGATGGCCTGGCGCGTGGCCGAGTAGGCGCCGCTGATGACCGCCTGCGAGGCGATCACGGTCGCGGCGGTGGCCAGGCCCACCATGGGATACAACGCCCACTGCGGCACGCCGATGTAGAACGGGTTCGACACCGCCTGCGGATTGGCCAGCAGCAACGCGCCCTGGCCGAGGTAGTTGATCGTCAACGCCGGCAGCACCAGAAAATTCCACGCCGCGGTGATCGGGCGACGGCCGAAGTGACCCATGTCGGCATACAGGGTCTCGCCGCCGGTCACCGCCAGCACCACCGCGCCGAGGATGAAGATGCCGCCCCAATGATGGTCCAGGAAGAAGCGCACGCCCCACCAGGGATTGAGCGCCTGCAGCACTTCCGGATTGCCGCTGATGTTGTGCAGGCCGATCGCCGCAAGCGCCAGGAACCACGCCACGATGATCGGACCGAACGCACGGCCGACCACGCCGGTGCCGAAGCGCTGGGTGGCGAACAACACGACCAGCACCGTGATCGTGACGGGCATGACCCAGCGATGCAGCGCCGGGGTCGCGACCTCCAGCCCTTCGACCGCGGACAGCACCGAGATGGCCGGTGTCAGCACGCCGTCGCCGAAGAACAGCGCCACGCCGAACACACCGAGCAGGCCGATGATGTAGGCGCCCTTCGACCCACCCGGCAGCGTGCGCTGTGCCAGTGCGGTCAGCGCCATGATGCCGCCCTCGCCGTCGTTGTCGGCGCGCATGATCACCAGCACGTACTTCACCGTGATCACCAGCACCAGCGACCAGAACACCAGCGACAGGATCCCGAGCACGGTGGCGTGATCCGGCGTCAGGCCGTAGTGCGGCGAGAACGCCTCCTTGATGGTGTACAGCGGGCTGGTGCCGATGTCGCCGAAGACCACGCCGATCGCGCCGAGCATCAGGGCGCCGAAGCTGGCCTTGGCGTGGCTGTTCGCAGGGGCGACGGAGGGTGCGGTTGCAGTGTTCATGAAGGTTCCTTGCGCTCGCGGAACGAACGCTTGCAGGCAGGCTTCGATGGCGTCGGGCCGCAAAGACCGCCCAACAGCAGTTTTCGGGACGCCAGTGTTTGCGACGCAGGCGTAAACGCAAAAGCCGCGACAGGCCCGGTTGGCGTAAATTCCCCGTAAATTCTTGTCCTGCCCGGCGTGTACGGGGACAGCCATCCGCATAGCCCGGCACAATGGCGCCAATCGGTTCCCGGAAGGCGACATGCCGGTCAACGACGCATCCAGAAGCATCGACAATCCCGCCGCCGGCTACCTGCTGGCGGCCGTGGCGGGACTGCTTGCGGTGTTGGTGGCCGCTGCTGCCGAGCGTTGGCTGGGGCTGGAGGACCTGTCCCTGGTCTTCATGCTGGCCGTGCTGCTGGTCGCCGCGCGGACCCGCACCGGACCTGCGGTGTTGACGGCGCTGCTGTGCTTCTTCGCCTACAACTTCTTTTTCATCGAGCCGCGTTACACGCTGTACATCGGCGCACGGCAGGGTGTTGCGACCGTGGCGGCCTTTCTTGCGGCCGCGTTACTGGCCGGCCGCCTGGCGTCGCGCCTGGCGATGCAGGTGCAGGCGTTGCGCGAGGCGCATCGGGATGCCCTGGCGCGGCAAGAGCTTGGCCAACGCCTGACCGTGGCCGCGGACGAGGAAGAGGTCGTCGCTGTCGCCAATGCGGTCTTCCGCAAGCATCTGGACGCATATGTCTGGATCCGCCTGGGCGAACGCGGTCTGCACGCCGATGACGTCGAGCCGCCTGCACAGCCGGTGGTGCATCGTATCGACGCACTCGCACGGTCACGCAGCATCGAATCGGTGGTGGAGCACGGCTGGTGGTTTCTGCCCTTGCCGGCGCCTGATGGGCCGCTGGGTGTGATCGGCCTGAAACTGCCTGCGTACATCCAGCAACCCAGCGAGAACCAGCGGCAACTCGCGCGGGAAATGGCCGATGACATTGCCCAGGCGCTGCTGCGTACGCGGCTGGTGGCCGATCTGCAGTCGGCACGGCTCACCACGGAGACCGAACGCCTGCGCAGCGCGCTGCTGTCGTCGGTGTCCCACGACCTGCGCACGCCCCTGGCGGCGATCATCGGCGCAGCCGGCAGCCTGGACAGCTACGGCGATTCGATGGGCGCGGAGGACCGCCATGATTTGCTCGAAACCGTCCGCAGCGAGGGCGAACGTCTGGATCGCTACATCCAGAACCTGCTCGACATGACCCGGCTGGGGCATGGCACGTTGACGCTGCACCGCGACTGGATCGGTGTCGATGAGCTGATCGGTTCGGCCGTCGGGCGCATGCATCGTTACCAGCCCACCACGCAGTTCATGGTCCGGGTCGACCCGGCGCTTGGTCCGGTCTGGGTCCACCCCGCGCTGATGGAACAGGCGCTGTTCAACGTGATCGAGAACGCGGCGAAGTTCTCGCCGGCAGACGAGCCGGTTGCCATCGACGCACGGCGTGTCGGTGATCATCTGCAGATCGAGGTGAGCGACCGCGGACCCGGCATTCCCGAGGAGGAACGCAAGCGCATCTTCGACATGTTCTATAGCGTGGAGCGGGGCGATCGTGGCCAGCAGGGCACCGGCCTGGGCCTTGCGATCTGTCGCGGCATGGTTGGCGCGCACGGCGGCGAAGTCGAAGCATTACCAGGCATGGACGGCCGCGGTACCACCCTGCGCATCACTTTGCCGCTCAACGTGCCGCCGGCATCGTCATGAGCGAAGTCATGCAGCCCAGCTTCGCCTCCGCGCCACCTGCCCGTGTGCTGGTGATCGACGACGAGCCGCAGATCCGCAAGTTCCTCGAGATCAGCCTGCGCGCGCAGGGCTTCGCAGTCGAGCTCGCGGACACCGCGCAGGCGGGCCTGGATGCACTCGCCGTGCGCGGCGCGGATCTGGTTGTCCTGGACATGGGGCTGCCGGATCGCGACGGACTGACCGTGCTGCGCGACATCCGGGCGTGGTCGCAGGTGCCGGTGCTGGTGCTGACCGTGCGCTCGAACGAGTCCGACAAGGTCGGAGCGCTCGATGCCGGCGCCAACGACTACGTCACCAAGCCGTTCGGCGTACAGGAGCTCATGGCACGCATTCGCGTCCTGCTGCGCTGGCACGCGGCGGCGGGCGAAGCATCGCCGGTCTTCGACGACGGCCGGCTCCATGTCGACCTGGCGCGGCGCGAGGTTCGTCTTGCCGGCGAGCCGCTGGCGCTGTCGCGCAAGGAGTACGCACTGCTCGCGTTCCTGGTCCAGCACGCCGGCCGCGTGGTAACCCAGCCGCAGCTGCTGCGCGAACTCTGGGGACCGACCCACCAGGAGGACACCCACTATCTGCGCATCCTGGTCGGCAAGTTGCGTCAGAAGCTGGGCGACGATGCGGCCGCACCGCGCTGGATCGCCACCGAGCCTGGCGTCGGCTTGAGGTTCCTCTCATCGGGCCAGGGCTTGTGACGAAAGCCACCCATCAATGAGCCTGGCCGTCGCAGTGCCCATTGAAGCTTCCTGCCAACAATACTCACCAAAACTCACGCATTCTCTCGTCATCCAGACAGTGAAGTGCGCCCTGGTGGTTTTCTGGTTTGCATCCAACTGTTGCAACAGTTGCAAGTAGAAAGTTCTAAAAATTTCCAAAGCACGAATTGCAATTCGAATCACAGTAATTCCATTTCCTAACGGATAGAAATGCACGGAAGGCTTCAAGCCCGATAACGGATACGGAAGCCGGCAAGGGGAATGATGGAGATAAAGAATTTCTTCGGTGCCGGAGATTTGCCGGCGCCCGAAGCGGATGCGGTCACTGTCAATGGTCGCGATTGTGCCGTCGAGCGCATCGCGCGGCCGAAACCCGTTGCCATGGATCACGAGCTTGAAGCGCGCCGGGCACGGCCGGTGCAGCGGCTTGGAAGTGGATTGACATGGCCTACGAGGGCGTCCGAAGCGCGCGGCACCAGCGCAAGCCATCGACGACTGCTCCAGAGCGTGGGTTCGCGGGCGGATGGCCGATGCGCGGTGCCGAATGCCAGCGCGAAGCTACGCGTTGCCATGCACAACCATGACACCGGTCGACCGCAGATGTGCACGCACATCGTCATGGTCGTCAACGAAGTTTCTCTCTAAAGAATTCTTAAGCAACGCAGCGTCGTCTTGGCCTGCGGACCACCGCACTCGCTTGCAACCAGGGAGCAGTAATGAACAGGATCTACAGTGTGGTATGGAGCCGGTCGCTCAACCAGTTGGTGGTCGCCTCCGAGTTGGCAGCGCCTCGCGGCAAGGTATCCAGAGGCGGGCAGAAGGCATCGTGCGCGCCGGGAACGTTGTCCGTCGCCATCATGGCCTCGCTGCTGGCGATGGGCGGGATGGGATGGGCCGGGTCGGCGCAGGCGCAGTCGGTGGACTGTACTGCCGCGCCGTACAACTACTACAGCGGCAGCGCGACGTGCGTGGGTTTTCAGTCCCAGGCGACTGCCGGCGGAGCCACTGCTATAGGTTTTAGGGCCGTCAGTTCGGGGCTGAATGCCACGACTCTCGGCTACCAAGCCCTTGGCTCTGGCGTCAATTCCATTTATGTGGGTGCACGCACCAGTGGAACCGGAGCGTCCGGAGAGTCGTCGATTGCTATCGGTACGGATGTCAACTCCGGCGGCGCGGGAGCTGTCGCTGTCGGCGTGCAGTCGACAGCAGGTGGACTTAGAGGCGTTGCGGTGGGCTCGCAAGCTAATGCCGCTGTCAACTACGCGACAGCAATCGGTGGAGGCGGTGTCGGCCCAGCAACAGCCACGCGGGCCACTGGCGTCGGTTCGGTGGCACTCGGTGGCAATGCCACCAGTGGCGCTCTTGCATCGGGCGCCGATGCCATCGCCATTGGCGGTCAATCCGTCTCGTCGACGCAATATTCGGTGGCGATCGGCTTGAATGCGGCAGCCTCAGGCACGGGCGGTGCGGTCGCGATAGGCGGCAGCGCGGTTTCAAACAACATCAATACGGTCGCGCTGGGAGTTAATGCCCGGGCTACCGGAGCTGGCGCCAGCGCCTTGGGCACCGCCGCCAATGCTGCGGGAGGAAACTCCACCGCAGTCGGTGTCAACTCCGTAGCAGGGGGAAACTTCGCGTTCGCCGGAGGCTTTTTAGCCCAGGCAACCGCGGTGCGCACCGTCGCGATAGGCAATGAGGCGGAGGCAACCAGCGACGCAGCCACCGCCGTCGGAAACGCCGCCCGGGCGGTAGGAAACAGTTCACTTGCGCTCGGCGCGCAAGCGCTCGCCATGGGTACAAGCACCGTTGCGGTCGGCCAGGGTGCCGGTGCGGGCTCGACGGCCGGCAATGCGGGTTCGATCGCATTGGGTATTGCCTCCGGGGCGCTGGTCACCGGCGCGCAGAACACCGCCATCGGCGGCGGCATTGCCAGTGTGATGCGCGGCGCGGGTTCGGGCGTCACCGGCACGCGCAACGTCGCCTTCGGCACAGGCGATGGCACGGTAACCTACGATGGCACCCTGGACGCTGCGGCCGGCAGCCTGGTCAGCGGCGACGACAATATCGCCATCGGCACCAACGCAGGCATCGGCGTCGCGGCCGACGCAACCACTTCGATCGGCGTGAACGCGAATGCCAGCGTGGGCAACGCGATCGCCATCGGTACCCTGGCGAGAGCTTCCGCACTGGATGCTGTTGCGCAGGGCAGTAGCGCCAACGCAGGCGGCCGCAACGCCATCGCCATCGGCTTCCAATCGATCGCGTCGGAGATCAACTCCATCAATCTTGGCGCGCGCACGCTTGCAGGGGCGGGCGCCACTGCGGCGGGTGCCATCGCCATCGGCACGGATGTGACCTCATCGCAAGCCAACGCCATTGCGGCAGGAACGGCGAGCCGGGCGACCGGCATCAATGCACTTGCATTGGGAATCCAGTCCAATGCGGCGGCTGATAACGCAATCGCAGTGGGCGCCAATGCTGTCGCAGACTCGGCCGAAGCGGTGGCGATCGGCACCAATGCCACCGCCACCGGTGGTCGGGCGGTCTCCATCGGTTCAGGCAACGTCGCCAACGGCGACGGCGCGGTCGCCATCGGCGACCCCAATACCGCCACCGGCAACGGCGCTATCGCGTCGGGCCTGGACAACACCGCCACCGGCAATGGTTCGGTGGCGATGGGCAACACCAATATGGTCGGCGGCGGCGGGCAGGCGGTGAGCACGCCGGGCATTGCGGCGCAGGGCGCGGTCGGCATCGGCTACCAGAACACGGTGATCGGACAGGGCAGCGTGGCCATCGGCAGCACCAGCAGTGCGCTGGCGGCAGGCGCCGTGGCCTTCGGCGATACCGCGGTGGCCAACAATGCCGGCGACGTGGCGTTGGGTTCGGGTTCGGTGACCGATACCGCGGTAGCGACGCCCAGCACGATCATTGGCGGCACCACCTACAACTTCGCCGGCATCAACCCGACCAGCACCATCAGCGTCGGCAGCGTAGGCGCCGAACGGACCATCACCAACGTGGCGGCCGGTCGGATTTCCGGCAGCTCGACCGATGCGATCAACGGTTCGCAGTTGTTCGCCACCAACCAGGCCATCGCGGCCATCGCGGCCAGCACGCCCGTTCACTACTTCAGCGTGAACGATGGTGGCGCGCAGCAGGCCAACTATCTCAACGACGGCGCGACGGCGCCTTTCGCCATTGCGATTGGGAGCAATGCCACCGCCACAGGGTCTTATGGGACTGCGGTTGGTGAGGGCGCCACAGCTATCGGCGATTGGGCGACGGCTTATGGCAACAACGCCAATGCGGGTACCACCACGGCCACCGCCATTGGCGCAGGCACAAACGCCACAGCCACGTTCGCATTGGGAGCGGGTTTTCAGGCCACTGCCGGCGGGGTTTCGTCCACGGCCGTGGGCCTGCACGCCAATGCCACGGGTGAGAGCAGCATCGCGATAGGCACGGACTCCGGAGCCGCGGGGATCTACGGCATTGCGATCGGGCGCAATTCCAGCGCGACAGGTTCTTATGGGACCGCGGTCGGCGAGGGTGCGACAGCCATCGGTGATTGGGCGACGGCGTACGGCAACGGCGCGAATGCAAGCACCACCACGGCCACCGCCATTGGCGGGGGCACCAACGCTAGCGCCACGTTCGCATTCGGAGCGGGTTACCAGGCCACCGCAGGCGGGATAGCGTCCACAGCTGTGGGCCTGCACGCCAATGCCACGGGTGAGAGCAGCATCGCGATAGGCACGGATGCCGTCGCCGACGCCGACGAGGCAGTCGCCATCGGCCGTGGCTCCGTCGCCACCGGTGGTCGTGCAGTCTCCATCGGCTCGGGCAACGTTGCCAACGGCGACGGCGCCGTGGCCATCGGCGATCCCAACACCGCCACTGGCAACGGCGCGATTGCGTCGGGCCTGGACAACACCGCCACCGGCAATGGTTCGGTGGCGATGGGCAACACCAATATGGTCGGCGGCGGCGGGCAGGCGGTGAGCACGCCGGGCATTGCGGCGCAGGGCGCGGTCGGCATCGGCTACCAGAACACGGTGATCGGACAGGGCAGCGTGGCGATCGGCAGTACCAGCAGCGCGTTGGCCGCGGGCGCAGTGGCTTTCGGCGATACCGCGGTGGCCAACAATGCCGGCGACGTGGCGTTGGGTTCGGGTTCGGTGACCGATACCGCGGTAGCGACCACCAGCACGACCATCGACGGCACGGTCTACAACTTTGCCGGCACCGCGCCGAGCTCGACGGTCAGCGTCGGTGCAGTGGGGGCCGAGCGGACCATCACCAACGTGGCGGCAGGTCGGATTTCCGATACTTCGACCGATGCGATCAACGGTTCGCAGCTGTATGCGACCAACCAGGCGATCGAGACGGTAGCCACGACCGCCAACGCCGGCTGGAACCTCAGCGCGCAGGGTGCCAACGCGACCAATGTGGCGCCGGATGAAACGGTCGACCTGAACAACAGCGACGGCAACATTGTCGTGTCGAAGACCGCGACCGACGACGACGTTACCTTCGACCTGGCCGACGACATCACCGTCGACAGCGTGACCGCAGGCGGCACGGTGCTGAACACCAATGGCCTGACCATCGCCGGCGGTCCCAGCGTGACCACCACCGGCATCGACGCCGGCGGCCTGGTCATCAGCAATGTCGCCCCCGGCGTGGCCGGCACCGATGCGGTCAACGTCGACCAGCTGACGTCCGTCAGCACCGCCGGTATGAACTTCACCGGCAACGACAACACCGCCGGCGACGTGCACCGCGACCTGGGCCAGACCTTGGCCATCCAGGGCGGCGCCAGCACAGTCGGCACCTACAGCGACGGCAACCTGCGGACGGTCACCGACCCGGTCACCGGCACCATCAACCTGCAGATGGCCGACTCGCCGGTGTTCGGCGGTACCACCATCAACGCTGGCGGTACCGGCATCATCAGCGGCGTGACGGCCGGTGTGGCCGATACCGATGCCGTCAATGTCAGCCAGTTGAACGCGATTGGCGACATCGCCAATGCGGGCTGGAACATCACCGACGGCACCACCACCGGCAACATCGCCCCGGATGAAACGCTGGCCGTGGCCGCAGGCGACAACGCCACGGTGGTCTACGACGACGCCACCAGCACGCTGACCGTTGGCGTGGTGGCCGACCCGAGCTTCAACTCCGTCACGGTCGGCGACACCGTCATCAATGACGGCAGCATCAGCTTCACCAGTGGCGGTCCCAGCATCACCAACACCGGCATCGACGCTGGCGGTACGACCATCACCAACGTCGCCGCCGGGGTCAGCGGCACCGATGCCGTCAACGTGGATCAGCTGACGGCGGTGGGCGACATCGCCAACGCTGGTTGGAACATCAGCGCGCAGGGCGCCAATGCCACCAATGTGGCGCCAGGCGAAGCCGTCGACCTGAACAACAGCGACGGCAACCTCGTGGTCAGCAAGACCGCGACCGACGACGACGTCACCTTCGACCTGGCCGACGACATCACCGTCGACAGCGTGACCGCAGGCGGCACGGTGCTGAACACCAATGGCCTGACCATCGCCGGAGGGCCCAGCGTCACTACCACCGGCATCAACGCTGGCGGCCTGGTCATCAGTAACGTCGCGCCCGGCGTGGCGGGGACCGATGCGGTCAACGTGGATCAGTTGACCGCGGTAGGCAACATCGCCAACGCCGGCTGGAACATCACCGACGGTACCAACAGCGGCAATATCGCGCCGAATGAGACGTTGACGGTGGCGGCGGGCAGCAACGCCACCGTGGTCTATGACGACACCAGCGGCACGATGACCGTCGGCGTGGTCGCCGATCCCAGCTTCAACAGCATCACAGTTGGCGACACCGTCATCAATGACGGCAGCATCAGCTTCACCAGCGGCGGTCCCAGCATCACCAACATCGGCATCGATGCTGGCAATACCACCATCACCAACGTAGGCCCTGCGATCGACGGCGACGACGCGGTCAATCTGGATCAGGTGACCAACCTGGTGGACGGTGCAACGACGCGCTACTACAGCGTCAACGATAACGGCGTGATCGGCGGCAACTACAACAATGACGGCGCAACCGGCATCAATGCGATGGCGGCCGGCGTGGGCGCAAGTTCCGCCGGCGCGCAGGGCGTGGCATTGGGCAACAACGCCAGCGTGATCACGGATGGCGGGGTGGCGCTGGGCTCGGGTTCCCTATCCGACCGCGTGGTCGCGCCGCAGTCCGGCGGCATCATTGCCGGCACCGGCCTGATTCCGTACAACACGACCGACAAGACGTTGTTGGGCGCCGTGTCGGTGGGTACCGACACTTCCTATCGCCAGATCACCAACGTCGCCGACGGCACGGAAGACCAGGACGCGGTGACGCTGCGCCAGTTGAGGAACGGACTGAGTTCGTTTGCGGTAACGCCCACCATGTATTTCCATGCCAACTCGATCGCGCCCGATTCGCTGGCGATCGGCGCCGAGTCGGTGGCCATCGGCCCGAACACCACGGTGAATGGCGACAACGGCATCGGCATGGGCAATGGCGCGCTGGTGCAGCAGACGGCGCCGGGCGGTATCGCGATCGGCCAGGATTCGGAAGTCAGCTTCGCCGACGGCATCGCGCTGGGCACCAACGCATTGTCCAACGGCATCCAATCGCTGGCCCTGGGCGCCGGTTCCACCGCCACCGAACCGGGCAGCGTCGCGCTGGGTGCGGGTTCGGTGACGGCCGCCGCCGTGGCGACCCCCAGCACCACGATCGACGGCGTGACCTACAACTATGCCGGCATCGCGCCGACCAGCACGGTCAGCGTGGGCGCGGCAGGCGCCGAACGCACCATCACCAATCTGGCGGCCGGTCGCGTCTCGGCCGACAGCACGGATGCGATCAACGGCTCGCAGCTGTTCGCGGCCCACCAGTCGATCGAGAACCTCAGCAACCAGGTCGACGCCAGCGCGACCCACTACTACAGCGTCAACGACAACGGCGTGGTGGGCGGCAACTACAACAACGACGGCGCGACCGGCCTCAACTCGCTGGCGACAGGCGTGGACTCGGCCGCGGCGGGGGATGCTTCCGTGGCCATCGGCTTCGGCGCCACCGCCGGAGATGCGAACAGCGTGGCGCTGGGCTCGAACGCCTCGACCGCGGCTGCGGTGGGAACAGCCAGCATCGTCATCGGCGGCACGACCTACACCTTCGCCGGCGCCGCGCCGGTGGGAACCGTGAGTGTGGGCAGCACCGGCGCCGAGCGCACCATCACCAACGTGGCGGCCGGTCGCATCTCGTCCGACAGCACGGATGCCGTCAATGGTTCGCAGCTGTATGCGACCAACCAGGCGATCGCGAACCTGAGCAATACGGTCAATGCCTCCACGGCGCACTACTACAGCGTCAACGACGGCGGCGTGCAGGGCGGCAACTACAACAACGATGGCGCCAGCGGGATCAACGCGGTGGCATCCGGCGTCAATGCGTCGGCCAGCGGCCAGGGCAGCGTCGCGATGGGCGCCGACAGCACCGCCACCGGCGCGGGATCGGTGGCCATGGGTACGGGTTCGCAGTCCACCGTGGAGGGTGGCGTCGCACTCGGCGCTGATTCTGTCTCCGACACGACGGCTGGCGTCGCCGGCTATGTGCCTGCGGGTGCGACCGACGCGCAGACGGCCGCCATTGCAGCTACCACCAGTACCTCCGGTGCGGTCAGTGTCGGCGATGCCGACAGCGGCCTGTACCGTCAGATCACGGGTGTGGCCGCAGGCACCGAGGCCAGCGATGCGGTCAACGTCGCGCAGCTTCAGGCGGTGCAGAACCAGGTCAACGCGTCCGCGACCCACTACTACAGCGTCAACGATGGCGGCGTGCAGGGCGGCAACTACAACAACGATGGCGCCACCGGCGTGAATGCCATGGCCGGTGGCGTGAACTCCACCGCCAGCGGCAGCAACAGCGTCGCGTTGGGCGCGAACAGCAACGCCTCGGCGGCCAACTCGGCCGCGTTGGGTTCCGGTTCGCAGGCCACGCACGCCAACAGCGTCGCCATCGGCAACGGCTCGTCCACCACCGTCGGCGCGCAGACCGGCTACAACGCCGCTTACGTGGGCAGCAGCAACTCGACCGGCGAAGTGAACATGGGCGGACGCACGATCACCGGCGTCGCGCCGGGCATCGCTGGCACCGATGCGGTCAACGTCAACCAGTTGAGCTCGGGCGTGAACCACGCCATCAACCAGGCCAACCAGTACACCGACAGCCGCCTCGCCGAGCTGGGCAACGATATTTGGACGATGGATCGCGGCTACCGTGGTGCGACATCGTCGGCGATGGCCATGGCGGGCCTGCCGCAGGCGTACCTGCCGGGCAAGAGCATGCTGGCGGTGGGCTTCGGCGGATACCAGGGCGAATACGGCATGGCCTTCGGTCTGTCGGGCATCACCGACAACGGCCAATGGGTCTACAAGGCTTCGGCCAGCGGCAATACCACCCGCGATTGGGGCTTCTCGGTGGGCGCCGGGATCCAGTGGTAGTTCTCCGGAGTGCAGGCCAACGCAAAGCCTCCCCGGCGAGGCCTGCTACTCCACCTTTACGGAAGAACAGACTGGCGAGCGGTGGAATGCTCTATTCACCGCCGTCACCAAGACACCCGGCGAGCCACCGAAATTCTGAGACGACATGCAAGGGACAACAAGCACATGGACACCAGAAACAACCCCGCACGGATCGGCCGATTCGCGCTATGCGCCCTCATCGCCGCCACTGCGCTGACGGCGTGCACCAGGCATGTCAGCCGCGGCATCGCCCCGGACGCACAGGCGGATGAGGTGGTCTTTCCGTCCACCGACAGGATCGTGCTGAAGGAAGGCACCTTTCCCAACGTGGCCAACCTGCGCCAGATTGGTCCGGGCGTCACCAAGGACCAGTTGTACGACCTGATCGGACGTCCGCATTTCCGCGAAGGCTACGCCGCCCGTGAGTGGGACTACCTGTTCCACTTCCGCCAGGGCGCCCAGATCGTCACCTGCCAGTACAAGGTGATCTTCGACAAGGACTACCGCGGGCAGGCCTTCCATTGGTCGCCGGCCGGATGCGCCGACATGCTGAAGACGGATGCTCCGACGGCCGGCGAACCGGAGCGCTTCGAGCTCTCTACAGATGCGCTGTTCGCCTTCGGCCGATCCGATCTGGAGGATATCCAGCCGCAGGGCCGCGAGGCGCTCGTCGCCATCGCCAGCCAGCTGAAGGAGGCCAGGGCGACGATCATCCAGGTGGTGGGGCATACCGACCGCATCGGGAGCGATGCGGACAACCAGGCGTTATCGCAACGCCGCGCACAGACCGTGCGCGAGTTCCTGATCCAGAATGGCGTGGCGGCAGATGGCCTCAGCGCGCACGGGGTAGGGGAATCGGAACCGGTGAAGCAATGCCCCGATTCGCTGTCGCACAGCGAGCTGGTGGCCTGCCTCCAGCCCAACCGTCGCGTCGAAGTGCTCGTCATGGGATTCCAATAGCACCGCGATGCTCGCTTCAGTGCACGCGCGGTATAGAACTTTGATCGGAGTAGTCGAATGAAAAAGTTTGTATCTGCAATCGGAATTCTGCTGCTGCTGGCAACGGGCTTTGCGGCCGCGCAACAGCCACCGGCCACGCCTCAGGCGGCGGCGCAGTCAGCCGCCGGAGCGATCGAACCCAATGCGGTTCGCGATGCGGCCCAGCGTGTCGCCATGGCGATGGATGCCGGACAGGCGGCGAAGCTATGGGATGAGGCCTCCGTCGTCACCAGGAAATCGGTGACCCGCGACGCGTTCATCGCCGGGATAAGCAAAGCGCGCCAGCCGCTGGGCAAAGCGACCGGCCGCAACTGGGTTTCGGTGCGCCGCCAGGCAGGCGACGGCAAGGTGTTGCCATCGGGCCTGTACGCATCGGTCGAGTTCCTGGTCGAATTCTCCGGTAAGCGCACGATGCGCGAACTGGTGTCGTTCCGCCTGGACGAAGACGGTACCTGGCGTTTCTCCGGATATGTGGTACAGCCGTAGCTGTCAGGCGAAGCCGACGGAGCGAGAGCGCCTTTTGCGGCCGGACTTCCATACCGGTGTCAGCGGCCGCGCGCTTGCGCGTATTCCGCGCCGGGGCGCACCCGCTCCGGCGCCAGCTTCTGCCGTGTGATTGCGACCTCTCCCATTCCAATCCACGCAGCGAAGGCCCCGCAGTGCGGGGCCTTCTTTCTCGTCGGAAGCGGGTGTAGGCGCACCGCTTCAGCGCGACCGCGGGCTCGCGCAAATCCAAGGGTGTTTGACTGCAAACCGGTCCTAACGCTCGTCGCAGCGCTTGCGGCATATCTGGTTGTAGCTCGGACGGGACCCCGGTAGCCGGATCTACCCGTACCGGCCTTCCAGAATCTGGTGTCCTTCTTGCGGCCACGCGAGCCCGTCGGCATCAACACGCTGCTTCCATATTCCTTCCACCGACCCGTGAGCGCTCCCAGCACCGGCCCGAGCCCGGGTGCCTTCTGCGTGATTTCGTATACGACGCGAGGCGGTGCGCTGGCTCGGCGCTACGGTCCGAGCTGATCGAGGGCGTTCTTTATCCGGGTGTGGAGCGCCTTGATCTCGTCTTCCGGGCCCACCTGGGTGTGCTCGTGCTTGCCCATCAGTAGTATCCGGATTTGATGGTGCCCGGCATCGCGTTGGCTTCTTTGCACACCGGACAGGAGGCTGATGTGGGCGGCATTGACGTAGGTATCATTGCCGAGAGAGACGAACATTGGCGTACTCCAGGGAGGAAGTGAGGCGCTAGCTTGCACGTTCCGTGTCGCATGGGGCGTCACATGGCTTCAACTCGACACGATCACGCGCGGGCGGTCGTTGGGCGTGTCGCCTTCGATATGGGCCGACGGTGGTTGATCGTATGCCTTTCGTCTGAGCCTGGACGACACAACCTGTGCGGACAACTCTGTGAGCGAACCTGAAACAGGCGTCGAATACCCGGTCGAACGCACCGTCGGCTTCGCCTTGGCGCTGCGCGTCTGGGCGAAGATCGGTCTGCTGGGCTTCGGCGGTCCCGCCGGGCAGATCGCACTGATGCATCGCGAGCTGGTCGAGGAGCGGCGCTGGATCAGCGAGTCGCGTTTCCTGCATGCCCTGAACTACTGCATGTTGCTGCCCGGTCCGGAAGCGCAGCAGCTCGCGGTGTACATAGGCTGGTTGATGCATCGCACCTGGGGCGGTGTCATCGCCGGTGTCCTGTTCGTGCTTCCGGGCGCCGTCGTGCTCGGCTTGCTCAGCTGGCTTTACGTCAGCTACGGCACGGTGCCGCTGGTCTCGGCATTGTTCTTCGGACTGAAGGCGGCGGTGCTGGCGGTGGTGGTCGAAGCGGTCCTGCGCATCGGTCGCCGGGCCTTGAAGACGCGCTTCCTGGTGGCCGTTGCGGCCGGGGCGTTCGTGGCGATCTACGCGCTGCAGGTGCCGTTCCCATGGATTGTGCTCGGTGCGGCGATCGTGGGGCTGGTCGTTTACCGCTGGCTGCCGACGTGGTTGCCCGTGGTACAGATCAAGACCGAGGAAGGCGACCTGCACTACATCGTCGATCGGCAGTTGGCGCGCGGTGACATCAGGCACCTCCGACCGTCCTGGACGCGGTCCGTGCGCACCACCCTGGTGTTGGCGGTGCTCTGGTTCGCGCCAGTCCTGCTCGCGGCCTGGTGGCTGGGGCGCGATCACGTCATCGCACGGGAGGGGATGTTCTTCAGTCAGGCCGCGGTCGTGACCTTCGGCGGCGCATACGCCGTGCTGGCTTATGTCGCGCAGCGCGCTGTCGAGGACTTCGGCTGGTTGCGCCCGGGCGAGATGCTCGACGGCCTGGCCCTGGCGGAGACCACGCCGGGGCCGTTGATCATGGTCCTGCAGTTCGTCGGTTTCGTGGCCGCCTACCGCCATCCCGGCGTGCTGGATCCTCTGACGGCCGCCGTGTTGGGTGCGGCAATGACCACGTGGGTCACGTTCGTCCCCAGCTTCCTTTTCATCTTCGTCGGTGCACCCTACATCGAAGCGCTGCGCCGACGCCGCGAATTGCATGCGGCGTTGTCGGCCATCACCGCAGCCGTGGTGGGCGTAGTGCTCAACCTCGCGGTCTGGTTCACCCTGCATACGGTGTTCGGTGCCATGGCCACACGGCAGCTGGGGCCGCTTTCGCTCGAAGTGCCGGTTTTAAGTTCGATCGAACCCGGAGCGGCCTTGTTGTCCATCGCAGCGATGGTCGCAATGTTGCGATTCAAGCTGGGTCTTGGCTGGACGCTGCTCGCCAGTGCGCTGCTTGGCGGCGCCTATTGGTGGTTTCAAAACGGGCAATGACACACGAAGATCTGCTTTCTGGCTGTATTAGTTGAGCGCTGTGGTATCAGCTGACCGCCAGTCTGTCTGTAGGAAAACTCCGCCAGAAAGTGGCAGTGCGTCAAATCACTTGCCAGAGCTCGTCAGGCGATGTATGGGGCTGGCGAGCGGTTCGAGCGATGGGTTCACTGACGGCGGCTTCATTCGCGACACTGTCGGTGCAAGACCGAGCGTGGTTCCGACATCGGGTTAAACGGTCAATTCGATCCGCAGCAATAGCCGCGAGGCCTAGAACTGACTGCCGAAAGTGAACTGCAGCCGTTCAATTTCATCATCTTCCTTTTGCCGGATCGGCAACCCGTAGCTGATCGAGATCGGGCCCATGGGCGAGCGCCAGCGCAGGGAAAGACCCGTCGACGCCCGAATCTCGTCGCTATCAATGGTGTCCGTGCCAGCGAAGACATTGCCAGCGTCCAGGAACCAGGCCAGCTGTGTTCCGTGCGCGGCCTTTCCGAACAAGGTTGGGACCGAAAACTCGAATCCTCCCAGTATCTTTATCTGCCCGCCAGTAGGACGGCACTCGTCGTAGTACGTCACGTACTCGCAAGGCCCCAGGGTGTTGTCGCGGAAGCCACGCAGCGAGCCGGAACCGCCGGCGTAATAACCGCGATAGAAGGGATAGCCGATCCGATCGCCGTCGCCGTATGTATCGCCGTACCCCAGCTCCGTGCGGGTCAGCAGAAGAGTAGGGCCCATGCGCCAGTATCGGCGAATGTCCAGGTCGACCTTGTAATAGGTAACGTCCGAGCCAGGCAGGGCAATCTCGCTGGACACGCCGTAATAGACGCCTCCCGTTGGCGTGAGCACGTCGTTGCGCGTGTCGCTGGACCAGCCCGCTCGCAGGGCCCAGCTGTCGACGCGGTTGCTCCCCAGGTTATCCAGGAATTCGAAATAGGAAGGCGGGTAATAGCCTTCGGTGAGATAGAACGTTCGGGTATCCCACCCGAGGCCTAGCGTGAAAGCGTTGTCTTCCGATAGCGGGAATGTCGCAGTCGTGCTGATCGAACCCTGCCGCGAGTTGTAGCTGCTTTCATCATCGCTGTCGTACTGCGTCCTCGACCAGCTGACCCCATAGCCGAATCCCACGCCGAGATCGTTGAGATAGGGCTCTGCGACGTTGAAGCCATACCGTTCGGAAGAGGCGCTCCGTGTCAGGTTCAGGCCAAAGGTGCGGCCGGTTCCGAGGAAATTCCGTTGGGTCACACTCAGCGACGCCGTGAGGCCATCGTCCTGCGAGTATCCCAGGCCAGTCTGGAACTCGCCGGAGGAAGTTTCCTTGACCGTGTACACCACGTCCACCTGATCGTTGCGATCGGGCAGCCGTTTGGTCTCGACATCGACGGATTCAAAAAGCCCAAGGCGCTGCAGCCTGACCTTCGAGCGGTCGATCGCGGCCTGCGAGTACCAGCTCGCTTCGAACTGGCGAAGCTCCCGCCTGAGAACCTCTTCGTTGGTGCGGTTGTTTCCCTCGAAGGAGATCCGGCGAACGTTGACCCGCGGGCCTGGGACGACCTGAAGATCGATGGACACGGTCTTCTTATCGCGTTTGACGTCTGGACGCGGATTGACCTGCGCAAACGCGTAGCCAATGTTGCCCAGGGTGGCAGTGATGGAGTCGGAGGTCAGTTCAAGCAGGCGACGGGAGAAGATCTGACCTTCCCTGACCAGCACCAGCTTCTGCAAGTTCTCCTTGGCGAGCACGGTATCGCCCGTCAGCCGCACCGAGGAGACCTCATATTGATCGCCCTCGCTGACGCCGGCAGTGATGAACATATCGCTGCGACCTGGGCTGATTGAGACCTGGGTCGAGTCGATACTGAAGTCGACGTAGCCGCGGTCGAGGTAGTAGTTGTTAAGCTTTTCGAGATCGCCGGAAAGTTTCTCTCGCGAGTACTGATCGTCGCGGCGGTACCAACTCAGCCAGTTGTGCTCGCTGGACTCCCAGGTGCCGATGATGTCTTCGTCGGCAAACTTGTCGTTGCCTACGAGATTGATGTGCTGGATACGGGCGGCCTTGCCTTCCTTGATGCCGATCGCGACGTCAACGCGATTGCGATCCACCAGCGCCACGGCCGGCGTGATCTCCACGTTGTACTTGCCGCGGTCCTGATACTGTCGCAAGAGTTCCTGGTGCATCTTGTCGAGGACGAAGCGGTCGAAGGTATCGCCCTCGGCCATGCCGACTTCCTTCAGACCCTTCATCAGGTCCTCGGTCTTGATGTCCTTGTTGCCGGTTACCTTCAGCGTGTTGATCGCCGGGCGTTCCTGCACTGTAATCACGAGGATGTCGCCCTGGCGATCCAGGCGGATGTCCTCGAAGAATCCGGTCTTGTAGAGCGCCCGGATCGCTGCGGCGGCCTTGGTCGAATCGAGAGTGTCGCCGCGTTCGATGGGGAGATAGGTCAGGACGGTGCCCATCGCGATGCGACGCAGGCCATCGACGCGGATATCGGAGACGACGTGCGGCGCTTCCTGCGCATGCGCGACGCTGAGGAACGAGTACATCACGGCGGCGAGGAGAAGCCTGCGGGGCGGCCGAGACGATGCCGGCCGCATCATGCCTCACTGCTCTCGATGGGGGCGGGCCAGCCGGCGCCCAATGCTTCGTACAAGTTGACCAACGCGCGATAGCCGCGCGCGCGCACTTCGATCTCGCGATCGCAATGGCCGTGATGAATGCAGTTGGCCTCGAGCAGCGCTTCATGATCTATTTGTCCCGCACGCATCTTCTGCACTAGGGCGTTCGCCCGGCTGCTCGCGGAAAGCGCCGCGGCGCGTGCCGGGCTCGATTCCCCGATCGCCGATGTCAGTGCGGCTAGCGCGCGTTCGACTTCACAAACCGCCCAATCGAATGCCTGCTCTCGGCGAATCGCGTTGGCCCGGACCCGATGCTCATCCTGGTTTTCCGGCCGCGGGGGTTGTAGTGCGATTGCCAGCAGATCTGGGCGACGTAATTGCAGTGCGTCGGGTCCGCCGGATGCCGGCATGGTCGATGTCGCCGACGGCAACAACCGCCCATCAACCCGAGCCAGAACGAGGTCCAAAGGCTCGCCGACCAGCCAGGCGAGCCCGGCCGCCGCTGCATCGCGGTCGCCCTGTAAGCGCACCCGATGCAGATGCAGTTCGGGCAGACTGGCGGCCTGTGCCGAATGCACCCCATCGCAAGCGCGATCTACCACGGGAACGCGTCCCCATTGCAGCAATGCGCTCTGATGGTGAATGGCGATGTCGACGCAAAGCAGTCGTTCTTGCGATGCCAGAATGTCGAAATACGTGCGCACGGTGGCCGCCACGAGGCGGACACGCAGGGTATGGAACAGCGTCCAGGCCTGGAGGCACTCCGGATGCGTCGCCATCTCCTCCAACGTCCCGGTGAGTCCGGCGCATGCCTGGGCAACGCGCAATGCCGCCAGGGACAGCTCGGCATTCTGTTTGAGGCACGCCTCGACGAAGCGATCCAGCACCGCATCGTCGAATGTCTGCCACCACGCCTGCAGCGCTGCCTCGTCCGCATCGTGTCGGGTTGCGTTGTAAAACAGCCTGCTGGGCTGGATGGGGCGAGAGTCGGATCCTGGTCGCCCGGGAAACCCGGTGGCAAAGGTGCCGCGATGAAGCGGAGTGGGGTTGCTCATGGTAAGGCTCTGGCAAGAATGGCGCCGGCTGCTGGGTAGTAGCCGGCGAACGCGCGACCGGATGCGTGTCGGCATGCGGTGGCGCTGCAGGAGTTGTTGGCGGAGCAGAATCTGCGGCGCGGTGCTAAGGCGGTATCGTGGTCTGCACGCGGTTGTAGACACGTTCCATATCCAGGCCGCCGGGTATGGGTATCCGGCCTCCAGCTATGTGCGTGCGTATGCGCAGCTGCGTGCCGTCGGACTCCAGCGAGTAGGTGTGAGTGACAGCGACGCCATCATTCGTATGGAACTCGACGACGAGACCACCCGATGACAGCATCGCGAGTGCCGTGAGGCCGTCATCGCCGAGATCCACCGCGCCGCGGTTGTAAGGCAGGATCACGGCATGGTCCAGGTCCTTGCCCATCGCGATCATTCCTTCGTCCCGGAGGATGAAGAGATCTCCCTCGAGGGGCGCGGCGAAATCCATTTCCGGACGTAGCAGGCCCACCGCGTTTGGCGCCGGCATCTCGGGCATGTCGGGCGGCGGTCCTTTCGGACCACCACCGGGCATGCCGCCACCGGGCATGCCGCCACCAGGCATGCCTCCGCCTGCGCTCGGGCCGCCGCCAGGCGGGCTAGCTGGCGGCCCCAGCTTCGCCATGCGCGCACGCATCTGCTTGCGCAGTGTCTTTGCTATTTTTGCGTTAGCGGCGTTATCCGGAGTCCATCGGCCGCTGTAACCCGCCGCGTGCACAACTACCGCGGGTAGGTCGCTCGGCTCCGTGTCTGCGAGCCCTGGTGCCGGAAGCAGCGCGACGACAAGACATAACAAGAGCAGGGTCGCGGGTACGGTGCGGGCCTCATTCCTCGGGTAGGTGCGTGGATGCCAGATCGTCCTGTTGGCTCGAGGATGCCCGCCCGCCCTGGCGGCCGGGCTGTCGATGGCTGGCGCCGCGATCCGTGACTTGGAGGCCGTGATCATCAAACGATGCATCTGGGAGGAGGGGCCAAAGCGTCGCCGAAAGCAGCGTCAAGTGCGGTGTGCTTCGGTCCAGTTGGGTAAGCGTAGGTAAAGATCTATCAGCCGACAGCTGCGGTACAGGAAACTGACCTGTCGGCGAGCGGAAGTGTCTGCACGGCAATCGAGCGGTCTGCGCTTCTGGTCCCGTGGTGTCGGTGGCGACGGCGCAATACCTGCGCGCAGATGCGATCTCTCCCGGATGAATTCGGCGTGGACTGCGGGTGTGGCCCTCGAACCGGATCGAACCGATTACGACCCGACCGGGCTGGGCTGTGGAGTGCGTCGACGGCCGAGCTTCAAGCGGGCCCACTCCAATGCGTCGTCGACGTATGTGAACACCACTGGGATCACGAGCAGACTGAGCATGGTCGAAGTGATCAGTCCGCCAATGACTACGATCGCCATGGGCTGCCGGAAGCTTGGCTCGGCACCCAAGCCCAGCGCGTTCGGCAGCATGCCGGCCCCCATTGCGATCGTCGTCATGACAATGGGGCGGGCGCGCTTGTGACAGGCGTCGATGAGCGCCTCCATGCGACCCATCCCGCGCTCGCGTCTGGCCATGATTGCGTACTCGACCAGCAGAATGGAGTTCTTGGTCACGATACCCATCAACATCAGTACTCCGATTACGGCGGGCATCGAGAACGACTGGCTTGTGAGCCAAAGCGAAAACAGCGCGCCCGCCAGCGCCAGAGGTAGCGCGCAGAGGATCGTGGCCGGCTGCAGGAAGTCGTGGAACAACAGCACCAATACGGCATAGATGCAGAAGATACCGATCGCCATCGCGACCCCGAAACTCTCGAAGAGTTCGCTCATTCGCTGCAGCTCCCCCTGCTCGACCAGATGGACGCCGCTGGGCAGGGCATTGAGAGTCGGCAGCCGCATGGCCTCCCTTTCCACCTCACCCACCGAGCGACCGTTCAGTTCGACGCTGAGCACGACATTGCGCGAGCGATCCAAGCGCGCGATCTGCGACGGACCGCTCCCCATCGAGACGTTGGCGACGGATCCCAGGCTGACAGTGCCTTGGCTGCCCTGCACACGAAGCTGCGACACCGAACCGAGGTCGTCCCGGATGGCTGGATCCATGCGAACACGAATCGGAATCTGGCGCTCGGGCAGGTTGAGCTTCGGCAGGGTGGTCGAATAGTCGCCGTAGGTCGCCAGGCGCACCGCATCGCCCAGAGCTTCGGAAGTAACCCCCAGCGAAGCGGCTCGGGCATCATCCGGAGAGATCTGGATCTCCGGGCGCTGCAGGGCAGCACTGGAGGTCACGTTTCCGATTCCCTTGAGCGTGCGCAGTTCGGCTTCGACCTTCATCGCCGTCGTGGCCAACACCAATGGGTCATCGCTGGCTAGCGTGATGCCCAGCGTCTCGCCGCTCGCGCCGCTGCCTACCGCAATGCGGGTTCCAGGCAGGGCGCGCAACAGATCGCGCATTCTCGCCTCGATCTCCGACTGCTTGAGATCTCGTTCATCACGAGGTACGAGGTCGACCGTCAGCGTTGCGCTGGTGACGTCGCTTGTGGCGCTGGCGGACAAGCCGCCGCCACTCGTGGCCGTACCCGCGGCGACGAAGACGCTGCGCACTTCCGGCAACGACCGCAACAACCTAGCGGCCCGCTGGCTCGTCGCCGCAGTGCTCTCGAGCGTGCTCCCCGGCGGCAGCGTCAGTGTCACCTGGGACTGGGCCTGATCCTTGTTCGGAATGAAGCCCGTGGGCAACATCGGTAATACGGCCAACCCAAGAACGAAGAACGCGGCCGCGCCGATCACCGCAGTCCGACGCCTCGCCAGGGCCGTGCGTACCCATTGGAGATACCGCGTCATGATCGAACCATCGATCGCGGCATCGTCACCGGGCTTCGCCGGCTTGAGCAAGTACGCTGCCATCATGGGCGTCAACAGACGCGCGACCAGCAGCGACGCCAGTACAGCGACGGATGCGGTCACCCCGAATTGGCGGAATATCAGCCCCGGGATGCCACCCATGAAGGCCGTAGGAAGGAACACTGCAACCAGGGTGAACGTCGTGGCGATGACGGCAAGTCCGATCTCGTCGGCCGCCTCCATTGCGGCCTGGTAGGGCGTCTTGCCCATCCGAAGATGTCGCTCGATGTTCTCGACTTCGACGATCGCATCATCCACGAGGATGCCGATTACCAGCGACAGCGACAGCAACGTGATCGTGTTGAGCGAGTAGCCCGCAAGCGCCATGAAAAGGAAGGTGGGAATGATCGACAGCGGAAGCGCGGTTGCGGAGATGAGGGTGGTGCGCCAATCCCGCAGGAACCACCAGACCACGACGATGGCAAGGATGGCGCCCTCGATCAGGAGCATCATCGAGTCCTGGTAGCTTTCCTCGATCGGTTCGACAGTGTTGCTGGCTTCGGCGATGCTTACTTCCGGATGATCCTTGGCGAAGGTCTTCATGGCCATCCGCACATCGCGGCTTACGCCGACGTCGGAATAACCGCGCGAGCGGGTAACCTGGAAGCCGATAACGGGCTTTCCGTCGCGGAAAGCCAGAGTGCTGCGTTCGGCGTGATCGTCGGTAATACGGGCGACCTGGTCCAGGCGCACATAGCGTCCGTCGCTGAGCGGTATGGCGATGGCCGAAACTTCGGCGGCGGTGCCTACCGTGCCTATCGTGCGTGTCGACTGCCGCTGCCCACCTACCGTGCCCTGGCCACCGGAGCTGTCCCTCTGCACCGCCTTGAGCTGACGCGAAACGTCGGAGGGAGTCACGCCGAGCCCGGCCATCAATGTCGGATCGAGATCCACATGCACCTCGCGATCGACGCCTCCCACACGCGCTACCGAAGCGACGCCCTTGACTGCGAGCAGGGCCTTGGACACCTTGTTGTCGACGAACCAGGACAGATCCTGTTCGTCCAGGCGGCTCGACGCCACCGTGTACGTGAGCAGCGATCCGCCGGCCGCGGTCAGTTTCGACACGGTGGGTGCCGCCATGCTGCTCGGCAGCTCGGCGCGGGCGCTATCCACCGCGTTCCGGACTTCGCTGAGCGCTTCCTCGCTGTCCTTGTCGAGCTCGAAGCTGACGCTGATGCTGACCGCGCCGTCCGTGATCGTCGTCGTTATGTGGTCGAGTCGCGTGAGCGACGCCAGCTTGTCCTCGATCTTGCGTGCCACCTCGGTTTCCAGCTGCGACGGCGCGGCGCCTTCCAGGGCCGCCGACACCTGGATGGTGGGCAGGTCCATGTCCGGGAAATCCTGGATGTCCAGTCGCTGGAAGCCGATGAGGCCCAGCACCGTCAGCAGGATGAACAGCAGAACCGATGGGACGGGTTTGCGGATGGACCAGGCGGAGAAGTTCACGGCGTGGCCTTCGCTTGGCGCTGTCCGGCCACGGTGACCTGCGCATTCTCGGAGAGGAAGGCGCCACCGCTGGCCACGATCCGTGTCTTCTCCTCGATGGGGGTAAGGATCTCGACGCGATCGCCCTGGGTGCGCCCGGTGTCTACCGCCTGACTACTGACCTTGCCTCGAGCATCGACTGCAAAGACGTAGGAGCGGCCGTCACGCGGCACGATGGCCGACTGCGGCAGCGTCGCAGCGGACTTCGTTCCGAGCGTTATGGTGCCGCTGGCAAACATGCCCGATCGTGCAGCGCTATCCGTGGGCAGGCTGACATAGACGATGGCGCGTCCGGTCTTCTCGCTGAGCGTCGGCCCCACTTGCCGAACCTCGCCCTGCACCTGCGTGCCGCCGGGCAGCACCACATCTGCCGACTGCCCGATGCGCACCAGACCCAGCTGGCGCGCGTCCAGCTCCGGTCGCCACTCGATCCGGCTCTTGCGCACGAGCCTGAATAACTCGGAGCCGGCATTGACGACATTGCCAAGCACCGCCGACTTGGACGAGACGAAGCCGTCGTCGGGAGCGAGGATGCGGGTCTGTGCGAGCTTCAGCCGGGTGCTGCCCACGTCGGCCTGCGCCGACGACAATGACGCACGTGCCGTGGCTTCGTTGATCCGGTATTCCTCCAGCTGTTGCTCGGACAGGGCGCCGCTGTCTCCCACGACTTTGGCGCGCTTTAGGTTTGATGCTGCCTGTTCAAGCGCAACCCGTGCCTGTGCGAGCGTGGCTTCCTGCTTGCGTAGCTCCATGCGGACGCTGTCATCGGCCAGGCGCGCGAGCACCTGGCCCCGCTTCACGCTGGCACCGACGTCGACCAGAAGGTCGGCTATGCGCAGTCCGCCGGTTTCCGGACTGACGATCACCTCCTGCCATGCGGTGATCGGGCCGGTGGCTTCCACTGTCTGCGGCCACGCCTGCTTGTCGAGCCCGACGACATTGACGGTCAGGGCGCTTGAGGCGCTGGGTTCCACTTCAGGCTGGCTGTCGGGCACCAGCAGCCAGAGGCTCAGGCCCAGGAGTGCCACAACCGAGACAAGCGCGCCGATACGAAGCTTCCGATTCAAGATTCAGTCCTCAATGGGGGCTCGTTGCCTGGCCATCGTCTCCGGCGGGAGGGCCGGCGTGCCGGGTAGCCAGCCGCCGCCCAATGCCTTGTAGAGCGCGATCCAATAGGCGACGCGGTCGCCTCGCAACGTGATCTGCTGGATCTCGGCGGAGAGCGCCGTCCGTCGTGCTTCTTCGAGCGTAAGGAGGCTGTCGCGTCCGGCGCGCCAGCTCGCCTCGGTGGCTTCGAAATTGCGACGGTATTCCCGCGCCGCGGTGGTCGCGTCGTCAGCCCGGCGGCCAGCGCTATCGAGGTTCACCAACGCCTGTTCGACTTCCTTAACCACATTGCGGACACCCTGCCGATAGTCGGCCAGTGCCGCCGTGTAGCTGGCGCGGGCGCTGTCGACGGCGGCGCGGCGTTTGCCGCCATCGAGGATCGGAAGCGACAGCGATGGCCCGAACGACCAGGAGTTCGCGGAAGAAGCCAGATCGCTTGCCGATACGGTGATGGAGCCCGACAACGACAGGCTGGGGTACAGATCGGCCTGCGCCACACCGATCTCCGCGCTGGTCGCTGCAAGTTCCCGTTCCAGAGAGGCAAGGTCGGGGCGCTGTCGCAGGACCTGCGCCGGAACGCTTTCGACTTCCAATGCCCCTGGTTGCGGGAGTTCCGTGCCAGGGGCGGCCATCAGTTCGCGCAGACCGGATTCGTCAATGCCGGTGAGGCTCACCAGGGATTTCACCAGCAGATCGCATTGGGCGCGCTGCAGGACCAGGCTGGATCGGGTGCTGGCGGAACCTGCGAGGGCGAGTGCGCCCTCCGAGGGAGACCGCAGGCCGGCCTCTACCAGCGAAGCGATCGCCTTTTCTGTCCGCAGTATGGATGTCAACTCGCTCTGGTATGTTTCGGCGAGTAGAGCGCAGGCCCGATACTTAACGTACGTATCGGCGACTTCTGCGGCCAGTGAGACACGGGCTTCGTGCCAGTCGCCCACGCGGGCATCCACACGCGCCTGCGCGGCCTCCGCGCTGCGTCGGACTTTGCCGAAGAGATCGAGTTCCCAGGACGCATCCATTCCAGCACTGCGAGCGTTGGAGGCCGCAGATGTACCGCTTTGCGCGGACTGCCTGCTACGGCTGGCGGAACCTGCCGCAGTCACGGCAGGAAGGCCGCTGGCCTCAGCGGAAGTAAGTGTGGCGCGGGCCTTTTCAATATTCGCCCATGCCTTTGCAAGGGAGGGACTATCGGCCTCGGCGGTCGCCACCAACTGGCCCAGTAGCGGGTCATCGAACTGGCGCCACCATTCGTTGATGGCGGCAACGCTGCCGTTATGCGGTAAAGCTGCGCTCCAGGAAAGCGGCGCCTCAGGAACCGGTTCACGGTAGTCGGGACCGGCCGCGCAAGAGGCGAGCACCAGAATCAGGCTCGCCATCCCCGCGGCACTGCGAAGGACGAATGCCTGCATGCGCACCACACCGAGCGAAGTGTCGGGGCATCGTAGATACCCAAACCGTTCGCTGCCGTTCGGTGAGGTTAAGTTGGGTAAAGTCTCTCGAAAATGGATGTTTTTCGTCGAGCGTGCGTAGATACTGCCAGCATGGTCAAGGTCTTGCTTGTCGACGATGACGTCGACCTCACCGCTCTGCTCTCGCAGTATCTGGTGCGGGAGGGATTCGACGTGACCACGGTCCGTGACGGTGAGGCCGGGGTCACGGAGGCGATCTCCAACGATTACGCGATCGTTGTGCTGGACATCATGATGCCGCGCGTTTCGGGTATCGAGGCGTTGCGCCGCATCCGGGCCGTCAGTGCGGTCCCCATCCTGATGCTCACCGCCCGGGGCGACAACATCGATCGTATCGTCGGACTCGACATGGGCGCCGACGATTACGTGCCGAAGCCCTGCACGCCCGGGGAGCTCGTGGCGCGTATACGCGCGATCCTGCGGCGTGCGGAGGGGCGCGGACCGGCAGGCGCCGCCAGTGCCCAGCGTCTGCTGCAGGTTGGTGATCTCTCGCTATGGCCGGGAAGCCGGCGCGCGACCTGGCGCGGCGCGTCTCTGGAACTCACCGGAACGGAGTTCCGTCTGCTGGAGGTCCTTGCGCGACATTCCGGGCAACTGGTCAGCAAGCAGGACATTTCGCTGCAGGCGTTTGACCGTCCCTTGGCCCGGTTCGACCGTCGCATCGACGTGCATATCAGCAGCATCCGTCAGAAGCTGGGCACCCGGCCGGATGGCCAGCCCTGGATCCAGAGCGTGCGGGGGCTGGGTTACCAGCTCCTGGAGGACTGACATGTTCAGGTGGACACCCGGACGGCTGTTCTGGAAGCTGGTGGTTGCGCTGTGGATCAGCATGATCCTGTCGATCGCGGTCGCAGCGACCTATTTCTATCTGACAGGTCAAGCGCCGCCACCACCGCGCGACGGAATCGAGCGAATCGGCGTGTTGCCGCTGGCACCTCTGGTGTCGGCTGGCATCGCGATTCTTATTACGGGGCTGGCGCTGGCCTGGTATCTGTCGCGTCCACTGCAGCACTTGCGTTGGGCGCTGCGTCGGATGGCCGAGGGCCGTCTCGATACGCGCGTGCGGCCGCTGATGGGTCGTCGCAGCGACGAGATCGTCGATCTTGCGCACGATTTCGATCGTATGGCGGTGCAGCTGCAGCAGCTCACCGAGTCAAGAAGGATACTGCTCCACGACATTTCTCACGAGCTGCGCTCCCCGCTGACCCGCATCCAGGCGGCGATCGGTCTATTGCGACAGGACCCATCCCAGAGCGACGCGATGATCAGCCGCATCGGGCGCGAGAGCGAACGGCTCGATGCACTGATCGAGGAACTGCTGACTCTGCACCGCATGGAAGCGGGCGAAGCGGTCCGCGAGCGCGTGGACATCATCGAGCTCCTGCACGCGATAGCAGAAGACGCCGATTTCGAAGCGCGCGCCTCCTCGCGCTCGGTGACGATCGAAGCTCCTGGTCAGTTCGTCGCGAACGTCAATGGCGATCTGATCTATCGGGCGTTCGAGAACGTGATCAGGAATGCCGTCAAGTTCAGTCCTGAGGATGCCGTCGTAGAGATTCAGTGCCAGGTGACGGATAACGGCCGCATGTTGAAGACGACGGTGCGTGACCGCGGTCCTGGGGTTCCGGAGCACATGCTGGAGGCAATATTCCAGCCATTCATCCGCGTGGAAGGCAGCGAGCCCGTGCATGGAGCAGGTCTGGGACTTGCTATTGCACTGCGAGCCATCGAGATGCATGGAGGTCACGTCAGGGCCTGTCGCCGGGCGGGAGGTGGGCTCGAAGTGCTGCTCACGCTCCCGTTGCACCTTGAGTCCTGAGGCCCGGTTGGTGGTGCCACAAGTGAGGTAGATGCGGATGCCACACAAGAGTGGCTGCGCCCATAGCTGCCGCTTGATATCTGCCTGTTCGCTTCATCTGAAATGTGCGATCAGCAGCTCGGTAAGCACGCGGATCTTGCGCGCTGGGTGCTGGCCGGGAGGACGCACGACATGGATGCCGCCTGCGGGTGCCGGATAGTTCGTCATCACCGCGACCAGCGCGCCGGATGCCAGATGCTCCTCGACGAGGAAGTCCGGAAGCACGGCGATGCCGAGCCCGGCGACGGCCGCAGCAGCAAGGGCGACGCCGTTGTCCGCCTTGAACCGGCCCTGTGGATGAACCGTGATCGTCCTGTCGCCATCGGTAAAACGCCAGCTTTCCGTGCCCTGCATGAGTGCTTGGTGCGCAAGGAGTTGTTCCGGCGTCTCGGGTGCGCCATGTACCCGGACATAGTCCGGGCTCGCGACGAGCTTACCGTGGAGCGGCGCCACGCGACGCGCGATCAGGTTCGAGTCGCTGAGGTAGCCGACACGGATTGCGCAGTCGAATCCCTCCGCCACGATGTCGACGAAGCGATCGGTGTAGCGCGTATGCACGTGCAGGAGCGGGTGCCTCAGCGCCAGCTCGGCGAGCACGGGCGCCAGGTGGGTCGGGCCGAATGTCAGTGGCGCTGCGATCCGCAGCAGCCCGCGCAGGTCGCCGGCAGGCAGGATCGTTTCGCGCGCAATGTCCATCTCCGTGCAGATCCGTGCGGCGTGCTCGCGGAAGACGGTGCCTGCCTCGGTCAGGGCGGCGCCGCGGGTGGTCCGGGCGAGCAGCTGGATGCCGAGGTCGGCTTCCAGCCGCACCAGCCGCCGGCTGACGATCGACTTCGACACGCCAAGCCGGCGGGCGGCGGGGGATACGCCGCCCGCATCGGCGACCTCGACGAAGGTTTGCAGGTCCTCGATTTCCATGGGCGTTCCTGTTTCCGCGACACACCAAGACGCAACTTGGGGCTAGCGTACTAAAAGCCGGGACTCCAAAGTCTCCTGCGAGCGGCGTCGTCCCGGGCGCCCACCGAACTTGCAGGAGATTTGCCATGAGCCATGCCGCCGGTGTCTGGACTTACGAACAGGTCGCCCTGGTCCTGATCGACTACCAGAAGGAGATGTTCGAGAACATCCGGTCCGAAACCACCCCGGACCAGGTCGAGTTGAACGTCCGTCTGCTGATCAAGGCAGCGAAGGCGTTCGACATTCCCGTGGTGCTGAGTACCGTCGGGGTCGAAATGGGCGTGAACGGCCCGACGCGGAAGTCGATCCAGGATGAGTTGCCGGGCGTCACGGTGATCGACCGCAGCTCGATGGACGCCTGGGAAGACGCGCCATTCCGCGCCGCCGTCGAGAAGACCGGGCGCAAGCGGCTGATCTTCGGGGCCCTGTACACGGAGATTTGCCTGGCCTTTCCGGTGGTCGACGCCATGCGCGATGGCTATGAGGCCATGTTCGTCGTGGATGCCGTGGGGGGTATGTCCCAGCTCGCGCATCGCACGGCGATCGAACGCCTGACCGCCGCCGGCGCGATCCCGAACACGTCCCTCGCCCTGGTCACCGAACTTTTCCGCGACTGGAAATCTCCGGTCGCCGACAAGGCGCGGGAGATCGTCAAGTGGTACCTGCCCGAAGCACAAAAGCTGTCCGCCTGAGCGGCGAGCTCCCATACGAAGGTCCTGAAATGAACACGAATGTTCCCCTGACGGTCGAGCACAGCCGAGTGCTCACGTACGTTTCCTGGGGGCTGCGAATTCTCGCCGCAGCCGCATTTCTTGCCGCTGGCGGCGCGAAGCTTGCAGGCGTGCCGATGATGGTGGCGGTCTTCGACCAGATCGGCATCGGCCAATGGTTCCGTCTGGTCACCGGCCTGGTCGAAGTCGTCGGCGCCATTGCTCTGCTGGTTCCGGCGACTGCCGCGTTCGGTGGCTTGCTGCTTGCCGTCACCATGGTCTTTGCGGTCATGACGCACCTCTTCGTCACCGGGGGCAGTGCCGTCCCTGCCGTCGTGTTGTTCCTGATCACGGCGACGGTTGCCTGGCTGCACCGCGCCCGCATGGTCGCGACACTGCGCCGTTTGCGTGCGACCCGACTCGACGGCCGTTAGGAAGGCTCCTTTTCGACCGATTGCCCCCGTTCCCTCAATCGGATCGGTCGCCGGTCCGGGCTCTCGATCATTCGGTCCTCACGGGCACCGGCGCTTATGGCGCGCGTAGACAGATTCAGAGAGCTGGGTGGCCGGCTTCGCCGCGCGCCAGCGATTCCGCCTCGTGCCGATGGCCGCGCACCTCGTAACCCACCACGGTCACCACCGGCGCCAGGGTCAGGATGCACAGGCACACGGACATGCGCACGCCGGCCAGCGCGGCCACGACGGCGGCGGCCACCACTGCTGCGGTGAGCAGCAGCAGCCACAGGTGGAACGGGTCGAAGCGACGCACCAGGTAGTAATACAGCGCATAGATCGAGCCGATGAAAACGCTCACCGGAATGGCAGTGGTGAGCAGTACCGCGAAGGCGCTGATATGCGCCTTGTGCTCCAGGTAATACGCCGCCACGTGCAGGCCGGCGCCGGTGGCGACGATGGCGGTGACGATCGCCATTTGCGAATACCCCCACACGAACGAACGTTCGCGGTGTTCGCGCAGCACATGCGCCGAAGGCAGGATGTAGTAGATCCACCACATTCCGAACGTGAGCCCCACGCCGGCCGCGCACACCAAGGCCGTGTCCAGTGTCCAGCCTTGCGTGTCCACCACCGCAGACAGCGTAGCGACCGTGCCCACCACGCCTTCGCCCAGGGCGATGATCGCGAACAGGCCATGACGCTCCACGATGTGGTGCGCATGCCAGGGCGTGCCGCCGTCCTTGCGCTCGGCCAGCACTGGCCCGGCCAGTTCGGTCAGCACCAGGGTGCAGATGAACACGAACATCGCTGCGGCGGGCAGGTCGACGAACAGCGTGGCCGTCCAGCCGATCTGCGCCAGCACGATGGCCACGGCGTAGGTCAGGCACACGCGCCTGCGCGCCGGATCCTGCTTCGCCGCGCGCAGCCACTGCAGCACCAGTGCGATGCGCATGATCACGTAACCCAGCACCATCACTGTGTTGTCGACCCGTCCATCGTTGTCCTCGAGCGAGGCGAACATGCGCGGCAGGCCGATGGCCAGCACCAGCACGCCGGCCATCTGCGCCATCGTCAGCAGCCGGAACAGCCAGTCGTCGGTGTCGTAGGCCGACGAGAACCAGGAAAAATTGATCCATGCCCAGCAGATGGCGAAGCTGGCGAAGGCGAATCCCAGCAGGGCCACGGCGTAGTGGCCCTCGGCCAGGGCATGCGCGAAGCGCGACGCAGCGAAGCCGAAGCTGATGACGAAGGTCAGGTCGAACAGCAGTTCCAGCGGCGTCGCGCTGCGGTGCGCTTCGTGGGGGTCGCGACCGCCCATTCGCCGTGCGTGATGGTGCAGATCGTCGGCATCCGGTGTGGATGTGCTCATTTGGCCCCTCATCGCTGCGCAGGCGGAAAGCTCCGCGGCATGATACGCATCGTGCGGCCACGGATCGAAGCGATCGGAGCTTTGCGAGGCAGACTGGTCGCGGCGCCATGCAGGAGCGCCGCTTGCATGCGACCGCTCGCGTCGAAGTTGCGTTCGCCCGCTTCCGTTCGCTCAGAACCAGGCGCGGCGACGCCCGAACCACAGGGCGATGCCGGCCAGGACCAGCATCACCCCGGCGGCGACGGCAAAGCCGACATCCCTGGTGTCGAAGAAGCTGGCATCGAAGTTCATCCCCAGCACGCCGGCGATCACCGCCAGCACGCCGGTGACCACGGTGACGAAGGTCAGCGTGCGCATGGACTGGTTGGTGTCGATTCCGGTCCGGCTGGTCAGCAGCTCGAAGCTGCCGATGACCAGTTCGCGGGCGTTCTCGACCATGTCCATCGCGCGCTCGTAACGCGTATCCAGCGATGCGAAATGGCGCGCAGCGACGCCGTCGTCCACGGGCCTGAAGTCGGGACGCGATAGCGCACCGAACACCGCCCGGTGCGGCGCCAGCATGCGGCGCAGGCGCGATGCAGCCTTGCGCAGGCGCCGCAGTTCGGGCAGGCAGTCGCGCGGGTGATCGGACAGGATCCCGACCTCCATGCGTTCCACCGCGATCTCGAACTCGGCAAACGCGGCGAAGTAGGTCGACAGATGCCAGTCCAGCAGCGCGGCCACGAAGCTCTCCGCGCTCAGGCCGCCCAGATCGGAATCCATCCGTTCGCGCTTGCGCAGCTCATCGATGAAGCCGATCGGCTCGCGGTGCACGCTCACCACCCAGTTGGTGCCCGCCGCGATCAGCAGCAGCGGGCCCTGCGAGTTGAGGCCATCGTCGTCGGTCACCGGGACTACCCGCAGCCAGAACTGATCGGCCGACTTGCCCAGGCCCGGCATCGTGCTCGGGCCGCTGAAATCCTCGACCGCATCGGGGTGCATGCCCAGGCTTGCGCACACCTCGCGCAGGCAGTCTTCGGCAGGGTCCTGCAGGTCCACCCAGAGCAGTTCATCCTTGGCCGGCGACAGCTTCGCCAGGGCTGACAGATCCACGTCCTCGTCCCGGTCGTCGCTGCGATAGAGCCGGGCACGCACGCCGTTTGGATTCGTTGCTGTTGTCATCGCGATCCCGCCAAACCAGGGCAGGGCGCCAATCTGGTCGCCGGGTCGTGAACGCGGAGCAAAGGCCGGCATGCGGGTGGACGTCTCTCGGTGGTCCGGCAGGACCTCGTCCACCTACTCGGTACTGATCATGTCCGGCACAGCGGGCGATTGCTGTCAAAGCGCGCTCGCGAGCACCCGCAAGCCCGGGGTCAAGCGGTGGCGACACGGTTGCGCCCCGCCGCCTTGGCGCGATAGAGCGCAGCGTCGGCGGCCTGGATCCACTGGTCCAGCTTGTCGTGATCCTTGCTCAGCTCGGCCAGCCCGATACTCGATGAACAGTGCAAGCCAGGCTCGGCTTCGAATACGAGCTCGCTGATCCGGATGCGCAGACGCTCTGCCGCCTGCATGGCCTGGTTGGCGTCGGTGTCCACCAGCAGCATGGCGAACTCGTCGCCGCCGTAGCGCGCGGGAAGATCGATGTCGCGGACGCTGGAGCGGAGCAGCTCGGCCACGCGTTTGAGCACCACATCGCCCATGCCGTGGCCGTAGCAGTCGTTGATCGCCTTGAAATGATCGATATCGATGAGCAGCAGGGTTGCGAGGTGGCCACTGCGCTTGAAGCGGGAGAGTTCGTTGAACGCCCTGGTCTCGAAGTAGGGCCGATTGGGCAGTTGCATGATCGGATCGGTACGGGTGAGGTGCTCGAGTTCCCGGTTCTGCTTTGCGATCCTGCGGCCAAGGCGGTGGGTCAGCACGCTCAGCGCCACGGCGTAGACGAACAGGAAAGGCACGCACGCCAGCAGGGTCCGTTGCGAGACTTCAGGCTCGAAGGGAAACCCCAGCGCAGCCCATGCGATGGCGAAGCCCAGCCCCAACGCGATGCTGGAGCGCCACAACAGCCCCCAGCCCCCTGCGGCGATCTTGTCGGCGATCAGCATGGTGACGAACACGGCGGCCGGCGCTGCGCTGACGGCCATCGCTGCGATCCAGGCGCCGCCGAAGGCGGAGTCGAGCATCAGACAGCGGAATTCGGTTGCTACCGGATCCCGCGATCTGCGGCACAGCCAGTCGGCGACCTGCGGCCAGACAAAGGCGTTCAGGACCAGCAAGACCCAGAACGGTTCGCCCGCGGCCCGCTCCTGGAGCACCGAGGCGATGGGCAGCGCGCACAGGACCGTTCCGACCATGCGCATGCGATGGATGCGCCGCACGAAACGCAAACCCCGAGTGCGGAACTCCTCTGCGGTGGAGTAGTGGGGCATGCGTCAGTCCATCGAAGCAGAAGCCAATTCTAGCGATTGTTCCGGGTTTGCCCGGGACCGAGACGGAGAAGATCCCGAGTCCGGTTTTCGCCAAGCGACAGCATTCGCGTCGACACCCGGCCATTGCACCAGCAAGCCTTGCGGTATCCAAGGCGACATTAGTCGAACCCGATCACTGCCAGGGCCGTGGCGCTTTCGCACCGCCGTGGGCGATTCTCCGGGTTGACCCGCTCATCCGGGGGCCTGGCATCCACAAGGCCCAGATGTCCTCAGTCGGGCCGGCAGTCAATCCCTGCGGCAGACCAGCAGCACCTCGTCCACCTGTGCGGTACCGACCATGCCCGGAACCAGTGCCAGTGGTTTCTGGAAGCGCGCGAACAGGGGCAGCGTCCAGTTGTACCACCACATCGCCTGCTGGCGCCGATGGGTGAGGAACCACATGCCCAGATCGAGCATCCACGAGGCCTTCGGTTGCATGCCGTAGATCGCGCTCTGCTCGAGAGTGAGCCCGTGCGCGCGGATCTTCGCCAGCAGCGGCTCCGGCTCGTAACGGCGGTAGTGGCCGACGAAGTCGTCGAACGCGGTCCAGCTGGCCGGATGCAGCGGCGCCGACAGCAGCACGGCCGCGCCGGGCTTTGCCACCCGCGCAAGCTCGGCAAGCACGCCATCGTCGTCGACGACGTGCTCGATGATGTCCATGGCGCAAACGGCATCGAACGCCGCATCCGAGAACGGCAGCGCGGTCACCTGGCCCTGCACGGCATTCGCCCCGCCGGCCTGCAGGCGCCGCAACGCCGGCGCGCTGATCTCCACGAACTGGGTGCCCTGCAGCGGAAACCGTGGTCGCAGGCCAGGCGCCACTTCGAGCCGCTGCATGGCACCCGCGGTCAGCCGGCTGACCAGCGGCCAGGTGTTGAAACGCTGCGGCTCGCTCAGGCGCGCGCCGCTCCACAATCCATCGTAGAAACTTCGGTTGCGCTGCAGCAGGTCGTGCTCGGCATGCATGGGCGGGACCGTGATGCCTTCATCGTGGGGCGAACGGGCGTCAGGTTACCTGTCCGAAGCGCCTCGTGGGGTTGGGCACGTCGGTCGATGCCCCTCCGCAGCATCAAACATCGACGCAGTCGAGCTGCAGATGCTCGGGCGCCAGCGTTGCGAGGAAGTCGCGCGCATCGAAGGCCGCGCCTGCGGTGATGACGCCGGACAGGTGGGCGCGTCCTGCGACGATGCGTTCCATCGCTTCCACGATCAGCGGCGCGGTGACCGCGTAGATGTCGCGTCCGCTGGCGACCGCGCTGCGCAGTTCCGTGCCGTTGCGGACCACCGCTTCCATCATGAAGCGCTGGGCCGATCGCCCCTGCGCATCGCTGGCCACGGGCGCGGGCGTATCCGGATTGCGCAATTCCTGCAGCGGCGCCAGGTTCATGTACGAGTGCAGCTCGCGCACGCGCAGATGGCGCGAGATCGTAATCGTCTCCGACAGCGGCAGCGCCACCATCGGCTGCGTGTCGAACGGGGCAGGGAAGTTCCAGTCGCGCGTGGGCGCGGGATCGGCCAGGGGCTCGAGCTTTCCATCCGACACCACCAGGCGCCGGTAATGGTTGCGCTGCCCGGTCAGGCGTGTGCCCGCGGTGGGATGCCAGCTGTCGAGCGCCACGCCGATGTCGATCGCATCGGCCTGCGGCCATCCGTCCATGGCAGCCGTGGCCAGCAGGTCGGCCAGGCCGCCGTAGAACGCCATGCCCGGCAGCACCGCGACGCCCGCGTTGCGCGCGGCTGGTGTCTGCTGCTCGAATACGTCCAGCACCGCGCGCTGCTCGGCGGCCGGATCCAGGTAATGGACGCGCGCGCGCAACGCCGCTTCGATCACCGGCGTGGCCGTGTCCAGGAACGGTCCGGCGCAGTTGATCACCGCGACCGCGCCGTCCAGGGCGCGATCGAGCGAGGCCGCATCGTCGATCGACGCAATGCGCAGTTCCAGCGTCGGATGTTCGGCGCCGAGCGCCGCCAACTTGTCCGGATCCCGACCGGACAGGATCGGCGTCCAGCCGCGCCGGAGCAGTTCGGCCACAACGAAGCGGCCGGTGTGCCCGTAGGCACCGAAGACGGTGACGGCGCGGTTCGCCGTCACCGGTGCACCCGCTCCGTGGGCGGCGGCCGTCACGATTGCGCTTCCGCCTCGCGCAGCTTCTGTGCGCATTCCTCGCAGCACACCTCGACGGTGCGCCCGCCGATCGTCACCTTGATCGCATTCTCGTCCAGCTCGTAATCGCATACCGCGCAGGTCTGTTTGGCCATGACACTCTCCTGTGGACGCCCGCCATCCGGGCACGCACATGAGACCAGCCGGCGGCCGGCGTCGCTGTCGAATTCTTTAGCGATCTCGGGCGCGCGCCCTAGGACAACGACTGCCTGAAGGCGTCGGGCGAGCGCCCGTAGCTGCGCTTGAACGCCGCGCTGAAGTGGCTGTGGCTGGAGAAGCCCAGATCCAGGGCGAGCGCGGACAGGTCCTCGGCGCCGGCGAGCAGGTCGAGCGCGCGGGCCAGGCGCAGCTGCAGCTGGTAGCGATACAGCGGCATGCCCTCGACCTGCTGGAAAGCCTGGGTGAGGTACACCGGCGAACCGCCGATGTCGGCGGCGATCTCCGCTAGCGTCCAGCGCCGACCCAGGTCGCTCGCCATCAGCAGCTTGACCCGGTCCACCAGCCGGCGCTTGGCCGGGGTGGCGCCGGAGGCGCGTGCGGTACGCGGGCCCAGGCTGCGGCTGGCGAGGATCAGCAGCAGGCTCTCGGCTTCCAGCGGCTCGATGTTGCCGCTCTGCAGGCCGTGCCGCAGCAGCGCCACCAGCGCCTGCGCGCGCGGATCGATGCGCAGGCTCTGCATGCGGAAGCCGAGCGCATCGCGCTTGTGCAGCAGCGCTGCCGGCGCCAGTTCGCGCAGCAGCGACTCGGACAGGACCAGCACCAGGCTGGTGTCGCCGCCGCTTACCGGATGGCTGACCTGGTAACCCTCGCCCGCGTTGAACAGCAGCACGTGGTTGGCATCGGCCACCGCCTGGTCGCTGCCGACATGGCGCAGGTAGGTGCCGCGGTAGGGGAACACCAGGTGCGTCGCCGAAACGCATTCCTCGGCGCTGCGATGCCGGCAGGTGCCCGCGCAGCGCACATGTCGCACCGCGACGGCGGCGGTGTCGAGCAGCATTTCGACTTCGAGATCCGACATGAACGGGTCGCGCGCTGAAGCGAGCGGGAAGGGTAGCGCATACGGCGACGGCCAGATGCGCCGTCGCCCCCGCAGGCTCGCCTAACGGGAGCCGAGCGCCTGCAGGTAGGCGCGGATGCGCTTGGCGTTGGTGCCCACGTCGCTCTTGCCCACGCGCGAGACCGAGCGCATGTCGACGCGGCTGCCCTCGCCGTCGGCTTCCACACGGATCACGATGTCGTCCTTGAAGCCGAACCACAGGGTGGTGTCGGTGGCTTCGATGCGCCCGGTGGCCGGATCCGCGGCCACGATCTCCCAGCCCATGTCGCGCGCCACCTGCTCCGCTTTTGCGAACGCTTCCGGTGGTGGCAGGTCCATGCGCAGCGGACCCAGATCGGGATAGCCCTCGCGCTGGGCCTGCGCCACCTCCGCACCGCCGTATGCGGCCGGATTGGGCGCATCGGCGCGCAGCGGCAGCACGGCAACGAATTCCGGTGGACGCTCCGTGTCGGTGCTGATGTCGTGGATCGGCGGCACCGCGCGTGCCTGGCGCATGCCGTTCCACGGCACGAAGGCGACACCCAGGCCCAGCACCAGCGCTGCCAGCAACGACGCCGACCCTGTACGACGCGTGCGCGGCACCAGCAGCATTACGATCGCCAGCGCGGCCGCGGCCAGTCCGGCGAACGCGGCCCACCGCATCAGGGCGAAACCGGTACGGAATTCCCACAGTTCCAGGCGCGTGCCCGGGCCGGCGGCCAGCAGCAGCACGGCCGCAATCAGACTGAGCAGGAAAGCGATGTGTGCAGGTTTCATGGCGATGCCTCTTGGATGGGATGGCGGGCAGTGCGGGCTCGGTCGGGTGTCGCACTGTGTCGATGATGCTTTGCTTCGCAGGTGGAACGACGATGCCTATGACGAAGCATTCGCAGTGGGCCCCCAGAGCTGTTCAAGCCGCTGGTCGCGGCCGCAGTTGTAGCGGTAGAACTTGTAACGGACGGGATTGCGACGGTAGTAGTCCTGGTGATAGGCCTCGGCCTGATAGAACTTCGACGCTGGAACGACCTGCGTCGCGATCGGCAGCTTGAAGCGGCCGGAGGCCTCCAGCTTGCGCTTGCTTGCATCGGCCAGGCGCTGCTGTTCGGCGGCCGTGGTGAAGATCGCGCTGCGGTACTGGTCGCCGACGTCGCAGAACTGGCGGTCGACAGCGAGTGGATCGATGTTGCGCCAGAACACGTCCAGCAGCTTCTGGTAGCTGACGCGGGTCGGGTCGTAGCGCACCAGCACCGCCTCGGCGTGGCCGGTGCGGCCAGCCGACACCTGCTCATAAGTGGGATTGGCGACGTGGCCACCGATGTAGCCGGAGGTGGTCGACTTCACCCCGGGCAGCTTGTCGAACGGCGGCTCCATGCACCAGAAGCAGCCGCCGGCGAAGATCGCCACGGCGGTCTTCGCAGACGACCCGCTCGTGGATGGACGTGCAGTCGTCTGCGCGCCGGCGCCGAGCATGATGGCCAGCATCAGCAAGCCACCGATCGCGGCGATCACGCCAGACATGCGATGTCGGAAGATGGTCATGCTCAGCTCCTCAAGGCGGGAAGCGGCTGGCCCCTGGGCACGAACACGAGTGCCACGCCGTTGTTGCACCAGCGCTCACCGCGCGGCGGTGGGCCGTCGTCGAAGACATGGCCCTGGTGCCCGCCGCAGCGTGCGCAGTGGTATTCGGTGCGCGGCAGGATGAGCTTGAAATCCTTCTTGGTGCCGATATGGCCGGCGATCGGCTGGGTGAAGCTGGGCCAGCCGGTTCCGCTGTCGAACTTGTGCGCGCTGTCGAACAGGGGCAGGTGGCAGGCAGCGCAGACGAAGGTGCCGTCGCGCTTCTCCTTGTCCAGCGGACTGCTGAAGGATGGCTCGGTGTCCTCTTCGAACAGCACGCGGTAGGCGGCCGGGCTGACCTGGTCGCGCCAGGCTGCGGCGGGCTTGTTCAGGCGCGCGATCTTCGACGATGCAGTCTTCGCGTCGGGCGCGGCTGCCGCTGCGCCGGTGTCGGGAGCGCGCGAGCAGGCCGGTAGCCACGGGAGCGCGGCCAGCGCGGTGAGGGTGTGCAATGCATTACGACGGTTCATGGGAAGACTCCGACTACAAGAAGAGGAACTTTGTAGGAGCGCCTCTTAGGCGCGACGCCTTGTGCGTGCATCAGGGTCCGGTCGCGCCTAAGAGGCGCTCCTACAGAAGCCCCGGGGTGCGAATGGCGCGTGCGTGCCGGGCGACGGTTTGCGCGATCTGGCGATGACGGCGTCATGCCGGCTTGCCGGCCACCCACAGGCGATCCTGGTCGCGCAACAGGAACAAGGTCAGGCACGCCGCGAGCATCGGCCAGGCGGCGAAGAACAGGATGTTGGGGCCCTCGTACGGCGCCAGGTACTGGCGCCAGGACACGAAGGTGGACGCGGCGTGCAGCAGCAGGATCGCACCATAGGTCCAGGTGCGGGCGACACCCGCCAGGAACGCCAGCACCAGCAACAACTGCACGACACCCAGGCCGACGACGATGCCCTCGCCGACGCCGGGCATGCCGTAGAAGCCGTCGAACACGCTGCTGGAATGTTCCGGCCGCACCAGCTTGTCCACGGCCCAGACCAGCATCACCGCGGCCACGCTCACGCGCAGCGCGAGCAGCGAAATTTCGAGCTTTCGGGTTGGCGAAGACATCGGGTTTCTCCAGGTCAGGTGACGGGTTCGAGCGCGGCCGGCCGGGTGTCCTGGGCGATTGCGGCCAGCGCGATGCCGATCGCTGCGGCGTCCATCGCATCCAGCGGCAGCACGAGCAGGCGCTGGATGCGATCGGCGATCAGCTGTGCGGTTTGCTGGAAGGCGCGCGCGGTTGCATGCGCGCCGCCACGGGTGGAAGAAGGATCCGGGCAGGCCCAGTGCGTCGGCACCGGATTTCCCGGCCAGACCGGACAGATCTCGTGCGCCGCGTTGTCGCAGACGGTGATGACCAGGTCCATGGGCACCGCATCGGGTCCGATGAACTCCTCCCAGGACTTGCTGCGCAGACCGTCGACGCGGTAGCCGAGGCGTTGCAGGGTGGCCAGCGCGTGCGGATTGACCGTGCCCGAGGGCTGGCTGCCGGCGCTGTAGCCCTGCAGCCGCCCTTGTCCGAGGTGTGTGGCCAGCGCTTCGGCCAGGATGCTGCGCGCCGAGTTGTGCGTGCACAGGAACAGTACGCGCCACGTGCGGTTCGACGTCGGCATTGCGGCATTCATGTGAGTGCGCCTCCGCAGCTGGAGCCCTGGCCGGCGGTGCAGCCGTAGCAGTGCCCTGCGACAGCAATCCGGCGCGGCATGTCGTGGTCGAGCAGGTCGCGCAGGTGGGTCGGTTGCTCGCGCCCGGCCAGCGGCAGCTTGAACATCTGGTTGAAGTCGCAGTCGTAGAGCTGGCCGTCGTAGCCCACGCTCAGGGTCGAGCGACACATGACCGACGCCAGGTTTTCCTCGCGATGCGCGTTGCGCAGCGTGTCCATGTAGCCCTGGAACTGGCCCTTGGACAGCAGCCAGGAACCGAAGCGCTGGATCGGCATGTTCGCCAGCGCGTACAGGCGGTGGAAGACGATGCCGAAATTCTCGCCGAGCAGGCGGTGGTAGTCGCGCTCCAGCGCGTCCTGGGCCGGCGGCAGGAATGCGCCGTTGGGGTTGTAGACCAGGTTGAGCTGCAGCGGGCTGCCGGGCTGGCCGTAGCCGAGCGCGTTGAGTGTCCGCAGCGCGCGGATCGAACTTTCGAATACGCCGTCGCCGCGTTGCTCATCGACGTTGTCCTGGCTGTAGCAGGGCAGCGATGCGACGACTTCGACTTTATGGCGTGCGAGGAAGCCGCCGACCCAGTCGTAGCCGGGCTCTTCCATGATGGTCGGGTTGAGCCGGTCCATCACGTGCAGGCCCGCGGATTTCGCCTGCTCGACCAGCCAGCGGAACCGCGGGTTCATTTCCGGCGAGCCGCCGGTGAGGTCGAGGTTCTGGACCTGCAGGCGTTCGGCCACGGTGAGCGCCAGCTGCATCGTGGCCTGGTCCATGGCCTCGGTCCGGCGCGGGCCCGCGTTGACGTGGCAGTGGATGCAGCTCAGGTTGCAGCGGTAGCCGAGGTTGAGCTGCAGCGTGGTGACCGCGCCGCGCTCGATCTCGGGGAAGTCGCTGTCTTTCAGCAGGGGCCAGGTGTCGTGCATGGGGGTCTATTGCCGGTGGGCGGGAAGGCGGGTGTCGCGGGCCAGCGGCTGCCGCAGCAGCGCGATCAGCGTCTGCTCCTGCGAGTCGCGGAACTGGTCGAGGCCGATCGTCATGCCGCGGTGGCCGTCGCGCGGCTGTTCGACGCGCGAGCAGAACAGTCGGTCCCACAGCGAGAGGATGTTGCCGTAGTTGCTGTCGGTCTCGTCCCGGTGCACCGAGTGGTGCACGCGGTGCCAGTCCGGCGTCACCAGCACGCGCCGCAGCTGCCGGTCCCAGGCATGCGGGATGGCGATGTCGGCGTGGGTCAGCAGCGCGAACCCGGCGAGCAGGATTTCGTACACCGCCACCGCAGCCACGGACGGCCCGAGCGCGGCGATGACGGCAAACTTGTAGAGCATCGACAGCAGTATCTCCGCCGGGTGGAAGCGCAGGCCCAGCGTCACCTCGAACTGCAGGTCGCTGTGATGGACGCGATGGATGCGCCACAGCGGCGGCACCACGTGGAACCAGCGGTGCTGCCAGTAGATCGCCAGATCCAGGGCCACGATCGCGACCGCGAATTCCAGCGCCGCGGGCATATCGACCATGGCCAGCAGGCCGATGCCGCGACTCGTCATCTGCCAGGCGAACGTCACCGCGGTGAGCGGCAGGATCAGGTAGACAAGCAGCGTCGACACCGCCGCCAGGCCGAGGTTGCGCCAGCGCCGCCCGCGTACCGGCGCTTCGCCGCGCGTGGGCCACGCGCGCTGACACAACAGCAGCGCCAGCAGCAGGGCGGCGACGACCAGCAACCTGGTGGGGCCGGCATGCGCGAGCCACCAGGCGTTCATGTGCTGGCCTCCGCGATGTCGGACAGCGCCTCGAGTTCGCCTATCAGCCGCAGTTGCGCCGGGGTCGGCGCGGCGAGTGCCGCCAGGCCGGTGCGCACGTGGGGGAGGTCGTCCACGGTGTCGAGGTCGTGCAGCGTTTCCAGTTCGAGCCAGGCGCCGGTTCCGTGCATGGCGTGCATGAACTGCGCCGCGGTATCCGGCGCGCTGTAGCGCACGCCGGTCCACGCGTCGTCGTGCAGCGACGCGTTGCCGCCGAACAGCCAGAAGCCGCCGTCGGCGGCGCGGCCGATCGCCAGGCGCGACTCGACGCCGGACAACCAAACTGCCGCCCGCTGCAGTGCGTGCGCGGTCAGCTGCGGCGCATCGGCGCCGATCAGGATCGCCGCGTGATGGGCTTGACGCAGCCGCGCGTAGACCTGCGCCATGCGCTCGCCCAGGGAACCGATGCCTTGCGGCAGCTGCGGCAGGTCGGTCCATGCCTCGACAGGAAGCGCGGCGTCTTCCGCCACCGCCCAGTACGGCTCGATACCGCCCTGGTCGCGCGTCTGCATCGCCACCGAGGCCACGGCTTGTGCCGACGACAGGTACAGCGCCTCCGCGCGACGACGCCCGATCCCCGGCCACAGCCGCGTCTTCACCGGCGACAGCGACGGCGTCTTGACGAAGATGGCAATGCCGCAGCTCATGACACCTGCTCCGGACGGGAGAAACGCCGCGCCTGCTGCGCAGTCGCGCGCACGTGGTCGCGCGTGGTGGCCCACCAGCCGCGTTGCGCGTACTTGCGCGCACTGGTGTAGACCGGCGCGCGCAACGCGCGCAGCGGAATGTCGAGCGCGCGTGCCGCCCAGATCGCAGCGTGGTCCTCGCCTGCGCCGACATGCTCGTCGAAGCCGCCGATGGCGTCGTACACGCGCCGCGGCATCAGCAGGCCTTGGTCGCCGAACGGCAGCCCGAGCAGGCGGCTGCGCATATGCGCTCCCAACGCGTTGAGGAACATCAGGCGCGGACCATCGTGCAGGAAGCGCAGGTCGAAGTAGCCGATAGCGGTTTCATCGGCGTCGACAAAGCGATGCAAGGCGTCTAGGGTCGAAGCAACGATCCGTGAATCTGCATGCAGGAACCACAACCAGTCGGCGTCGGTCCGGGTTGCGCCGGCGTTGAGCTGGCGCGCGCGACCGGCGGCGGAGCGGAGCAGGGTGACGTTCGCCGGCAACGCGTCCATGACCTCGTCATCGCCTTGCGCCAGCACGAGCATGACCTCGCGCGCCCGCGCAGCGGCCAGCTGCGGCAGCAAGCCCTCCCAGGTGCGATCGCCGGGACCGGCGGGGATAACGATGGCGAGACTCGGGCGCATGGACTTCAGCAGCAGGCGCCGGCAGGTGCCGTCGCGGTCGTGGGTGGGGTGCCGCAGTCGAACAGGCCGAAATGGACGCGCTGGTCGCCCTGCAGGTCGAAGTGCGCGCCGTAGCGCGACAGCGCCAGCATGTCGAAGGTGTTGCCGCACACAAGCATCGGCCTGCCAGTCTCGAAGCGATGGTGATCGTCGAGCACGAAGGCGTGCGGCAGGCCCGCGATGCTGCCGCGATAGGTGGCGAGCTGGCCGTAATCCTCGCAGCGATCCTCCAGCGGCAGGCGGAACGCGCGCATCGTCATCGAGCGGAATCCGACCATGCCGATCCGGGCCTCGATCTGCGGGTCGAGCAGCGGGATCGGCGACTGGCTGACGCAGCGCGCGTCGGCGCAACCCAGTCGATCGAGCATGCGGCGGAAGTCCTCGACGTACAGCGCTCCGGCCAGGCATTCGCCCAGCAGGACCGGATCGCTGCGCAACGCGTCGGGGATGCGGCGGTCGGCGAACACATCGGAGAAATACAGTTCGCCGCCGGGCTTGAGCACGCGGAAGATCTCCGCGAATACATGTTCCTTCTCGGGCGACAGGTTGAGCACGCAGTTGGACACGACCACGTCGACGCTGGCGTCGGCGATGCCGCAGTCCGCGAGCCGCTCGATGTAGCCCTCGACGAAGCGCACGTTGGATTGCGCATGGCCGTAGCGCTGCGCGTGCCACGCCTGGTGGCGGGTGGCGACCTGCAGTTGTTCCGGCGTCATGTCGACGCCGATGACCCGGCCCGATTCGCCGACCAGGCGCGACAGCAGGTAGACGTCGCGCCCGGTGCCGCAGCCCAGGTCGAGCACGGTCCGGCCTTCCAGCGCCGGCGGCAGCGGCGAGCCGCAGCCGTAGAAACGGTCCTTCACTTCCGAATGCACATCCTCGAGCAGTGCACGCAGGGCCGCCGGCATGGACTCCGCCGGACAGCAGGCGCCGGTGCGCAGGTCGCGCGTGGACTGGAGCACGTCGCCGTAGTAATGGCGGACATCGTCGTGAGTGGTGTGCAGGTTCATTGGGTCACCAGGAAATCAACGCAGAAGGAGTCCGAAGCCGAAGGCGAGCACGCTCGCAAGCGGCAATGTGACGCACCAGGCCAGCAGGATCCGGCGGATCACCTCGGCGTGGCCGCTGCCGTTGCCCGCGGCGATGCCGAACAGCGCGCCGGTGCTCACGTGCGTGGTCGATACGGGCAGGCCGAAGCGCGATGCGCCCATGACCAGGGCGGTCGTGACCAGGTTGCCGCCGAGGCCTTCGCCGGCATCCATCCGGGTCACCTTATGCGCGAGCGTGTCTGACACCCGGCGCGACGCCAGCAGGCCGCCCAGCGCCATGGCCGTCACCACGGTGAGCGAGGCCGTCCCGATCCCCAGTCCGCCGCCGCCAGCGACCATCAGCGCCGCGATCTTCGGCGTGTCGTTCAAACCGCGCGCGAAACTGACCGTAGCCGCGCTGCCCAGGTGCGCGCGGTCCAGCCACACACGAACCGGAAGCGAGGCGATCGCCCGGCCGGGCGCTGGCGCGCATGCCCTAGCGCCCGCGGTGGCGAAGGTGATCGTGGTGCGCGCGGCGGCCAGCGCCGGGCTGTCGGTCACCATCTGGATGTCGGCGCACACGCAGGGATCGTTTTGCGCCGGCCGCGCCCGCAGGTGTCGCACCGCCGGCACCAGCACCAGCGCCAGCAGCAAGGCCAGCAGCGGCGAAATCAGCAGCGGTAGCAGCATCGCCTTCGTGGCGACTACCCAGCCGACCTGTTGTGGCACCACGGCGACACCGGCGCCCAGCAAGCCGCCGAGCAGGGCGTGGGTGGTGGAGACGGGCATGCCGGTCCACGTCGCCAGCCACACGGTCATCGCCGCACCGCTCGCGACCGCCAGCAGGAACGGGAGCGAGGCGGTGATCTCATCCGGCACGATGTCCTTGCCGCTGAACGCCATCAGCAGGCCATTGGCCAGGTAGATCGACGCCACGCCGCCCACCGCGGTGGCGAGCGTGGCGAACGCGATGGCGCCGCGATGACCCACGATCCCTGAGCCGACGAGGGTCGCCGCGCCCTTGATGTTGTCGTTCGCGCCGTTGGCGGCGGCGAGCACCAGGGTGACCAGCACGAGCAGGATCAGTGCCATGCGATCAGCCCCGTCGCCACGCGAAGTAACGCGCGGCGAACTGCAGCAGGCCCTGCGGCGCGTTCACGCGCTTCCACGCGCCGGCGGCGTACTTGTTGGCCTCGCTGAGGGTGGGATAGATGTGGATCGTGCCGAGCAGCTTGTTGAGGCCCAGGCCGTGCTTCATCGCCAGCACGAACTCGGCGAGCAGGTCGCCGGCGTGTTCGCCGACGATGGTCGCGCCGAGGATGCGATCCTTGCCCGGCGGCGTGAGCACCTTGACGAAGCCGTGGTCCGCCGAATCGGCGATCGCGCGGTCGAGATCGTCCAGTCCGTATCTGGTCACTTCCACTGCGATGCCCTGCGCCCTGGCCTCGTCTTCCGACAGGCCCACGCGCGCCACTTCCGGATCGGTGAACGTCGCCCACGGGATCACGCGGTAGTCGGCCTTGAAGCGCCACAGCGGTGACAGCAGCGCGTTGATCGAGGCGTACCACGCCTGGTGTGCGCAGACGTGGGTGAACTGGTAGGGGCCGGTGACATCGCCGGCCACCAGGATGTTGGGGAAGCTGGTCTGCAGGAACGGATCGGCTTCCACCGTGCCGTTCTTCCGGATCTCGACGCCGAGCTCCTGCAGGCCGAAGCCTTCCACGTTCGCCTTGCGGCCCAGCGCGAGCAGCAGGCGGTCGAAGGGCAGGGCGACTTCCTCGCCGTCTTTCGCGCAGACCAGGCAATCGCCCTCGCGGTCGCGCTCGACCCGCAGCGCCTTGCAGCCGGTCATCACCCGTACGCCTTCGGCGCGGAAGCGCGACGCGACCTCGGCCGCGGCGTCGGCGTCCTCGCGCGGCAGCAGGCGCGGCGCCATTTCCACCTGGGTCACCTCGCTGCCCAGGCGCGCGAAGGCCTGGCTCAGCTCACAGCCGATCGGGCCGCCGCCGAGCACGAGCAGGCGCTTGGGCAACGAACGCAGCTCCCACAGGTTTTCCGAAGTCAGGTACGCAACACCGTCGAGGCCGGGGATGGCGGGCACCAACGGCCGCGCGCCCGTGGCGATGACCAGGCTGCGCGCGCTCAGGCGCTTGCCGCCGACTTCGACTTCCCACGGCGACACGATCCGCGCCTCGCCGGTGATGACCTCGACGCCGAGCTTCGTATAGCGCTCCACCGAGTCGTGCGGCTCGATCTTGCGGATGACCTCGTGCACGCGCGCCATGACCTGGGCGAAGTCCATCTGGACATCGACCCTGGCGATGCCGTAGCGCCCGGCGTTGCGCGCATCGGCCATCAGCCGCGCGCTGCGCAACAGCGCCTTCGACGGCACGCAGCCGGTGTTGAGGCAATCGCCGCCCATGCGGTCGCGCTCGATCAACGCCACCTTGGCGCGCGCGGTCGCGGCGATGTAGGCCGACACCAGCCCGGCCGAGCCGGCGCCGATGACGATCAGGTTGTAGTCGAAGCGGCGCGGGCGCGTGTGCCCGCGGTATACGCGCCGCGCCGCCAGCCAGCGCGTGAGCCCGCGCATGATCAGCGGCAGGAAGCCCAGCAGCGCGAACGCGCCGATCAGTCCCGGCGACAGAATGTCGGCCGGCTCGCGGATGCGCGCGAGCTGGGTGCCGGCGTACACGTAGGCGATGGTGCCGGGCAGCATGCCGACCTGGCTGACCCAGTAGAAGGTGCGCGTCTTCAGCGCCGTCAACCCCGCCAGCAGGTTGATCACGAAGAACGGGAACACCGGCACCAGGCGCAGGGTGAACAGGTAGTACGCGCCGTTGCGCGCGATGCCCTCGTCGAAGGTGCGCAGGCGCTCGCCGTACTTGTCGCGCAGCGCGTCGCGGAACACGAAGCGCGAGGCGAGGAAGGCCAGCGTCGCGCCGATCGAGCTGGCGAACGAGGCCAGCAGCGTGCCTTCGAGCAGGCCGAACAGCGCGCCCGCGGCGAGCGTGAGCACGGCCGCGCCCGGGAGCGACAGGCCGGTGACCACGACGTACAGCGCGAGGAACCCGCCGGCCGCCAGCGACGGATGCGCCGCCGTCCATGCCTGCAACGCGTCCTGCCGCGCTTTGAAGGCTTCCAGGCTGAGTTCGCCCAGCAGCCCGCTGCGCCACAGGGTCAGGGCGGCAAGGACCAGCACGACGGCGAGGATCAGGCGGGTTCTGGAGCGGGACATGCGTTTCCTTCGTAGGAAGTGGACGGAATCTCGTTATTCCAGCAAGCGCTGGAATCCGTTCCGATGTGGCGATTTCATGAACAAGGTCGGTGTGGACTCCAGCGTTCGCTGGAGAGACGACCTACTCGGCCCTTCTCTCGGGCACCGGAAAAAAAGCTCAGCGCCGCGCGTGCCCGATCCACGAGAACAGCGGGCGGCCGAACAGCAGGCACAGCAGCGACAGCAGCGCCACTGCGCCCAGATGCCAGACCAGCACCATCAGTGCGCTCTCGTGGCCGTGAATGAGGGTGACGCCCGCGGCCGACAGCGCCGCGGCGCTCAGCGCCGCCAGCATCGCGGTCGCCCTGGGCCGGACCACGCCGGCATGGCGCACCATCAGCAGCAGCACCAGGCCCAGCGGCACGCCGGTCATGGTGATCGCCAGGGCGCAATGCCAGCTGCTGAGCTGGAAGAGGAAGGCGTCGCTGCCGATGCGGGCGAGATCCCGCAGGCAGCCCCAGCCCAGCCCGCTGAGCCACAACAGCAGGGTCGGTACCGGCAGCCAGGCCCAGGCCGGCGAACGGCCAGGCACGCTGATCTGGAACACGGCATAGGCGGCGAGAATCCCGGTCAGCACGCTGGCGACCCATTCGATCAGCGCCGGCGCGGCGGCGAGCTCGGCGGCCAGCCCCGGACGCAGGCCGATGGCGGCGGCGATCAGCGCGACGATGGCACTCGCCATCGCGATCCACAACGCCGTGCGCCGCATCGGCGACGCGAGCGGCCGCACGGGTTTGGCGCGCGCTGCCAGCTGTTCGATCAGGATGTTGGTATCAGTCATGGTCCTGCCCCTTGCTGCCGAGGGTCCGCTGCAACGTCTTCAGCGCCCGATGGCAAGCCACTTTCAAGGATCCGACGCTCTGCCGGCTCTGCGCCGAAGCCTCGCCCAGCGACATCTCGCCCAGGTGCACGAGGCGGATCGCTTCCTGCTGTTTCGGCGACAGGCCGGCGACCGCATCGCGCACGCTGCGCGCGTCGTGCAGGCGCGCGGTGGTTTCGTCCGGCGTCGACGCGGCTTCCTGCAGATGATCCAGATCCTCGTCCGTGGTGAATTCGTGTTGGAACCGGCGCGCGCGGCGCCGCAGCAGGTCGATGCAGCGGCGCGTCGCGATCGTGCTCAGCCACGGCTTGAACGGACGCCCGCGCTCGTAGGTGTGGCGGATGTCATGCACGACCAGCAGGATTTCCTGCACCGCATCTTCCGCATCGTCGCCGCGACCGAGGTAGCGCTGGGCGATGGCGCGCAGGTAGGGCGTGATCCCGACCAGCAGCGCGTGGTACGCGTCGCGATCGCCGTCCTGGGCGCTGACCATCCACGCGCCCCAGGCTTCCCCGCTGTCCCGCGTCTGCCCGGACGGGCCCGCGGGGGTAGCCGATACGCTGCGCAGGGGCATGGGAGTCGCCTGCTCCGGTTTCGGGAAGGGAAGGATCTCGGCCATGATGCGACGGTCCGATGCGATCACCAAGCGCGCGCGTGCCTAGGCACGCACACGACGCGCAACCAGATGGTCCAGCGACACCCCGACCGGACGCCGGGCCAAACCCGGCGCAGCAACGAGGGCCAAGGCGGGAACCGCGGACCGGAAACGGGTCGTCATGGAAGTTCTCCTGGGAATGGGTAGTAGCGAGGCCGACGAACCGCGTATGGCAGTCCGGGCGCCGCTCGCATCAGGAGACTTCGCGCGAGGGGACGAATGGTTACATCAAGCCGAAAGAAAAACGGACGCAGCTGCCGACCGCGGGACGACAGCGCCTCGGAGTACTGACTGGTTGATTGAGAAGATGCCTGGGGCGCATGGCTTTGCGAACGGCCCGTAGCAGGCCGGCAGATCAATAGCCCGTTGTCTTTTCAGGCCGCAACTACCCACGGAGACAGCTGGCCAGGCTGGGTGTGCAGCCTCGTCCCGTGCCTGCGGCAAAGATCCGGGACCGGGGTGCTTAGCGCGAGAGCAGCACCGGCAGGCCGGCCCGCTCCAGGATGGTGCGTGTCGCGCCGCCGAGGATGAATTCGCTGATCCGCGATCGGCCCATCGCGCCAACCACCAGCATGTCGGCGTCGATCGCCTCGCAGCGCTCCAGCAGCACCGCGCCGGCGTCTTCGCCCCGGCGTTGTTCGAGCACCACGGACGCGCCCTGCCGTGCCAGGTGCGCGGCCATGTCCGCGCCCGGGTCCTCTCCGTACAGCGCCTGGATCCGGGTGTCGGGCACGACGACCAGGTGTACCGCTTCGGCCGCGATCAGCAGCGGCATCGCATCGGCGATGGCGCGGGTGGCTTCGCGACCCCCGTTCCAGCCCACGACGATGCGGCTGGCGATCCGCTCGGGCGACCATGAATCGGGCACCAGCAGGCAGGGACGTCCCGAAGCAAAAATCATGCGCTCAGCGAGGCCAAGCGCCGTCGTCTGCGTGTTCCGGCGGGCGGGCGGACCTAGGATGGCGAGGCTTGCGTGCCGCGCGTGCAGCATCAAGGCCTCACCGGTCTCGTCATCGGACACGCGCCATTCGCCGGTAAAGCTGCGCTGCCCCACCAGATGATCGAACTCGGAACGCGCTCTGGCCTGTGCGGCCGCCGCGTCGTCCCGATAGTCGGCCAGCATGGTGGACAGTGCGGCTCCGACCGCAAACGCCGCGTGCGGGTTGAGCGCCAGCGGCTGGGTGACGAACGTTGCGATCAGGTGCGCCTGCCAGCGCTTGGCCAGCGCCACGGCGTATGCGAGGCGTTGGCTGTCACCGCGGTGCGGCTCGATGAACACCACGAGGTCTTTGGGAGGCATGCGATCTTCCTCACGGACAGATGCGCCACTGTCGCCAGATCGAGCGTGCGGGGGATTGACCCAGATCAATCCTTCGGGTCGTTGGTGACCGCCCCTTTGCTTCCTGCGCGTCGCGCCATTGCACCGGCGTGCGGGCCGCGCAGCGAGTCGGGCAGGCGAGCGGCGACCGCCCTGGCTCCGGCGACCGTCTCCAGATATCACTCCAGGACCGCCGCCGCTGCGGGCGCCGCACGCCTTGCCCCGCGTACTGCTTGCGAAGCACCCTCCCAGGGCTTCGCGCCGGGCATGCGCGGGCAGACTCAGCTCTTGATGAAGGCGAGCAGGTCCGGGTTGATCACGTCGGCATTGGTGGTGCACATGCCGTGGGAATAGCCTTCGTAGACCTTGAGCGTGCCGTTCTTCAGCAGCTTGACCGAAAGCAGGCTGGAATCGGCGATGGGCACGATCTGGTCGTCATCGCCGTGCATGACCAGGGTGGGCACGTCGATCGCCTTGAGGTCCTCGGTGAAGTCGGTTTCGGAGAAGGCCTTGATGCCCTCGTAATGCGCCTTCGCGCTTCCGTTCATGCCTTGCCGCCACCAGTTGGCGATGACGCCCTCGTCGACCTTGGCACCAGGACGGTTGAAGCCGTAGAAGGGGCCGCTGGGAAGATCGCGGAAGAACTGCGCGCGATTGGCGGCGAGCGCGGCCCGCAGGCCATCGAACACCTCGATCGGCAGACCACCGGGGTTGGCATCGGTCTTGACCATGATCGGCGGCACGGCACTGATCAGGACCGCCTTGGCAACACGACCCTTGCCATGGCGCGCGACGTACCGCGCGACCTCGCCACCGCCCGTGGAATGGCCGATATGCACTGCGTTGCGCAGGTCGAGATGTTCCATGACGGCCGCGGCGTCGGCAGCGTAGTGATCCACGTCGTGACCATCGCTGACCTGGCTGGAGCGCCCATGCCCGCGCCGGTCGTGGGCGATGACCCGGTAGCCCTGCTCGAGGAAAAACAGCATCTGGGTATCCCAGTCGTCGCTCGAGAGCGGCCAGCCGTGGTGGAAGACGATCGGCTGGGCGGTCCTGGGGCCCCAGTCCTTGTAGAAGATATCGACGCCGTCTTGGGTGGTGATCGTGCTCATAGCCAGTTCTCCGTGGGGGGCAGGGGCAACACCGGGCGCGCGCGAACGATCGAAGATCCTGCGCCCGGGTCGGCGCTTCATATTAGTGCGCCCTGTCGGACACGTGCAGCGGAACGGCGTCCGTTCGACAACGACCTCGAATCCTGACGCCCGAGGGCATCTGGCCGGATGCGCCGACGCCAATCACCAGCGCATTGGTTCGCGCCCCAGTCCTGTCCCGTGGTTCCGGTGCTCGATCCGCTTGTCGCCCACGATCGGCGAAAGCGAATGTCCAAGGCCCGGTCGTCCGTGGGCGACGGCTTATGTAGCCGATCTGCGCTCGCGTTCGATCGCCCGCCAGCCGATGTCATGGCGGTGGAATTCGCCGTGCCAGGAAATGCCCGAAACTTCGGCATAGGCCTTGCGTTGGGCGTCCTCGACGCTGTTGCCGAGCGCGCACACGCACAGTACGCGACCGCCGGCGGTGACCGCACCGCCGTCTTCGAGCCGGGTGCCCGCGTGGAACACCTTGGTGTCGTCCACGTCGGGCACGTCGAGGCTGTTGATCGCATCGCCGATGCGCGGAGTGCCGGGATAACCTTCGGCCGCCATCACCACACCCAGCGAAGGGCGCGGATCCCAGTGCGCTTCGGTCCCCGCCAGCGCGCCGTCGATCGCAGCTTCCACCAGTTCCACCAGGTCGCTGCGCAGGCGCAGCATGACCGGCTGCGTTTCCGGATCGCCGAAGCGCACGTTGAATTCGATCACCTTGGGCGCGCCGCTGGCGTCAATCATCAGCCCCGCATACAGGAACCCGGTGAACGGCACGCCGTCGGCGGCCATGCCGCGCACGGTGGGTTCCACCACTTCGCGCAGTACCCGTGCATGTACCTCGGGCGTGACCACCGGTGCGGGCGAATACGCGCCCATGCCGCCGGTGTTGGGTCCGGTGTCGCCGTCGCCGACGCGCTTGTGGTCCTGGCTGGTCGCCATCGGCAGCGCAGTACGGCCGTCGACCATGGAGATGAAGCTGGCTTCCTCGCCTTCGAGAAACTCCTCGATCACCACCCGCGCGCCGGCCTCGCCGAAGGCATTGCCCTCGAGCATGTCGCGCACCGCCGCTTCGGCCTCGGCCAGTGTGGTCGCCACGATCACGCCCTTGCCCGCGGCCAGGCCGTCGGCCTTGATTACGATCGGCGCGCCCTTGTCGCGAACGTAGGCGAGCGCCTGGTCGACATCCGTGTGCACGGCATAGAACGCGGTGGGGATCCCGTGCCGCGCCAGGAAATCCTTCGCGAACGCCTTGCTGCCTTCCAGCTGCGCGGCCGCCGCGGTCGGGCCGAAAATGCGGTGCCCAGCGGCGCGGAACATGTCGACCACGCCGACCACCAGGGGTTGCTCGGGCCCGACCACGGTCAGGGCCACCTCTTCGCGCCGGGCCAGGTCCAGCAAGCCATCGATGTCGGTGGCCTTGATGTCGATGTTGCGGCACTTGTCCTCGCGCGCGGTCCCGGCGTTGCCGGGCGCGACCAGCACTTCGGTCACCCGCGGCGACTGCGCCAGCTTCCAGGCCAGCGCATGTTCACGACCGCCCGAGCCGATGACCAGCAGTTTCATGGCAGTGTTCCTGTCGATCCGTGGGGCGGGACGCTTGCGGCCTGCATCGAGACGCGCTTGCTGCCATCGGCGAGCCGGCGTGTGCCGACCTCATTGAAGCCGAAGCGTGCGTGGAAGGCCGCCGACGCGGGATTGGGCGGCTCGAGATTGTATTCGCACACGACCGTGCCGATGCCGGCACGGCGCGCGTGCTCGAACAGGTCGCGATACAGCCGGCTGCCGAGGCCGAGGCCGGCGTGGCCGGCGTCGACCACGATCCGGTCGACATAGAGAAAGCGCGGATAGCGGGCGGCGAACCAGCGGAAATTGTCGTTGTCGTAGGCCGCGCCATCGTCCATCGCGAGCAGGAACGCGACGACCAGGCCTTCCAGCTCGACGACCCTGTGGTACGCGGCGAGCGCATCGAGCAGGCCCAGGCGCGCCACGTCCATCGCGCTGGTGGCGGTCACTTCGGCGTCGTTGAGCGCGACGATGCGCGCGAAGTCGCCGGGCAGGGCTGCGCGAAGGACGAGGTCAGCCATTGGCAAGGGAGAATGCGGGGTGATAGGACACGACGCCGCGCGGCACGGTTTCGCCAAACACAAGCGCCATGAAGTATCCCGGCGGCGCATCGGGGTACGACAGCCCTTCGACCGCATCGAAGCCGAAGCGGGCGTAATAGCCGGGTTCGCCGAGCACTACGCAGCCCAGACTGCCGGCAGTGCGCAATTCGGAGAGCGCTGCCTGCACCAATGCGGAACCGATGCCATGTCCCTGCTCGGCCGGGGCGACCGCGACCGGGCCAAGGCCGTGCCAGCCGGTTGTGCCTGCGATGGAGACGGGCGAGATGGCCACATGGCCTGCGACGCGGCCGTCGATGTCGGCCACCAGCGAAATGCTCAACGCGTCTTCGCGCCGCAGCGCTTCGACGATGCGCGATTCGGTACCGGACGCATAGGGCGCTTGCGCGAACGCGGCGTCCACGACGGCGCGGATCGCGGCGTGGTCGGCTCCGGTTTCGCTGCGGATCCACATGGTGTCGCCTGGCCCTTGCCTAATGCCGGAAGTGGCGCACGCCGGTGAAGACCATGGCCAGGCCATGTTCGTCGGCGGCGGCGATCACCTCGTTGTCGCGCATCGATCCGCCCGGCTGGATCACCGCCTTGATTCCCGCAGCAGCGGCGGCATCGATGCCGTCGCGGAACGGAAAGAATGCGTCGCTGGCCATGACCGAGCCGGGAACGACCAGGCCCGCTTCTTCGGCCTTGAGTGCCGCGATCTTCGCAGAGATGACGCGGCTCATCTGGCCGGCGCCGATGCCGATGGTGCGATGATCCTTCGCGTAGACGATCGCATTGGACTTGACGTATTTGGCCACCCGCCAGGCGAACAGCAGGTCGTCGAGCTGCGCGGGGGTGGGCGCAAGCCGCGTGACCACCTTCAGTTCTTCGCGGGCGACTTCGCGGATATCGCTGGTCTGCATCAGCAGCCCGGACCCCACGCGCCTGACGTCGATGTTGTTGCGGCCCTCGCCGTGGGGGATGCGCAGCACCCGCACATTGGCCTTCTTCCTGGCGATCTCCAGCGCGCCGTCGTCGTACTCGGGCGCGATCAGGACCTCCACGAACTGGCGGTCCAGGATCGTCTTCGCGGTGGCCGCGTCCAGTTTCGTATTGAAGGCGATGATGCCGCCGAAGGCGCTGGTCGGATCGGTGGCATAGGCTAGTTCGTACGCGTCGCCGCAGGCCGCGCCTTCGGCCACGCCGCAGGGATTGGCGTGCTTGACGATCACGCAGGCCGCGCGCTGGAACTGGCGCACGCACTCCCAGGCCGCGTCGGCGTCGGCCAGGTTGTTGAAGCTCAGCTCCTTGCCCTGCAGCTGGGTGAAGGTGGCCAGCGTGCCCGGCACCGGCCACAGGTCGCGGTAGAACGCACCCTGCTGGTGGGGGTTCTCGCCGTAGCGCAGATCCATCACCTTGACGAAGTTGCTGTTGTTCTGCGCCGGGAACAGCGTCTGCTTGCCGTCCTCCTGCAACGAGGACAGATAGTTGCTGATGCAGGCGTCGTAGTAGGCGACGTTGTTGAACGCGGCCACCGACAGGTCGAAACGGGTGCGCGCCGACAGCGCGCCGTCGTTGGCCTGCAACTCGGCGACGATGCCGGCGTACTGCGATGGATCGGTCGCCACCGCGACACGTGCGAAATTCTTCGCCGCCGAGCGCAGCATCGCCGGACCGCCGATGTCGATGTTCTCGATGACCTGGTCGAAGCTGCTCGCCGGGTCCATCGATACCGCGACAAAGGGATACAGATTGAGCACGAGCAGGTCGATGTTCTCGATCCCGTGCTGCGCCATCACGTCTTCGTCGATGCCGGCGCGGCCCAGCAGACCGCCGTGCACTACCGGGTGCAGCGTCTTGACCCGGCCATCCATCATTTCCGGGAAACCGGTGGCTTCGCTGACATCCCGAACCGCCAGGCCGGCCTCGCGTAGCGCCTTCGCCGTACCGCCGGTGGACAGCAGTTCCACGCCGCGCGCGGCCAGCGCCCTGGCGAATTCGATCAGCCCGTTCTTGTCGGACACGGACAGCAGGGCGCGGCGGATCTTCACCGGGTCGCCGGAGGCGGGGATTTGCGGCATGAGGAGCGGGGCAGCGAGAGGTCGCGGAATTATAGGTGACGCGGCGCCGCGAGCGATCCCCGCACAAGCCGATATGGAGGTCGGCGTCTACGAAGACAGACCGTATTCCTTGAGCTTCTTGCGCAGCGTGGCGCGGTGGATGCCGAGCATGGCCGCAGCGCGGCTCTGGTTGCCGTCGCAGTGTTCGAGCACTTCTGCAAACAGCGGGATCTCGAGTTCGCGCAGGGCGATCTCATAGAGGTTGTCGGTACCGCTGCCGTTGAGGTCGCCGATGTAGCGACGCACCGAATTCGCGACGTGCTCGCGCAGCGGCGTGCGCGAAATCTTGCTGTCGATGCGGTCGGCGTTCAACGCGGCCCCCCGGAGGAACGAACACCGCCGGGTTGCCGGCGGGGGCACAGTCTAGCGCGCCGCCTGCGCGCTTGCCATCGCCGCGCACGCCGCGATGCGTGCGGTGGTTAGTGAAAATCGAAGGTGAATGCGACCGCCTGTGGACCGGGCTCGACGATCTCCATCGAGAGTGCCGCACTCTGTCCGCTGCCGAGCTCGGATTGCGTTGGCGCGCCGCCCAGGTATTCGCTCGGGGTAAAGACCCGGGTGGCGACATCGCGTCCGTTTGCGTCGGACAGCGTCAACTGCAGCGCCGGCCAAGGCTGGGGCCAGCGCGCATCGTTGCGGATGCGTGCGCTCACGCGCAGCACGCCTGGCCTGCGCAGGGTGATGTCGCGTTCGATCACGCGGAACGCCCGCGGTTCGTGCCAGGCCGGTAGCGTGCACTGCAACACGCCGCATAGTTGCGTCAGCACTACACGCCAGCGCGCATCGCCGGCCAGTCGCGCGCGATCGGAAAGCACCAGCTGCAGGATCAGCAGCAACGACAGCGCGACGATCGCGGACCAACGCAGCGCGAGCCGCCGGCGATCGACCGCAACCGCGCCCGCTCTGGCACGCGCGAAGCTCGGTACAGCGGTCGTGCCGGGTTTGCGCCGGACTGGTTTCGGTGGCATGGCCGGTGCGGCTGTCGTGGTCGCGTCGGCGGGTTGGGGAAACGCCGCCGCGGGCGTTGCGGCCGACATCGCCACGCCTTCCCCCTTCCTAGAGACCGCCGGCCCGTCGCCGTCCGGCGGTGCGGGAGGCGCGCCTTCAATGGGTTTGGCGGCCAGGGAATCGGCAGCCAGTAATGGCGTCGAGGTCTTTTTGGCCGCGTTCGAGGAGGTGTCCGTTGCCCTCGCTGACGGCGACTCGTCGGCAATCCCTGCGGTGGAATCGTCGGTCATCGTCGCCGCAGACGGCGCATTCGGCTCCGGGGCGGTGGCGGATGGCGGTTCCGCGCCGGATTCTGGTGCCGGAAGCGGTGGCGCTGCGCCGCCTGTTTCCCCGGCCTGCGCTGGTTCCGCGGGTTGCACGTCCGCTGCGGCTGGTACAACGTCCGCCGCCGCGGCCACGGCAGGGGGCTCGGGACGTGCGGCCCGCAGTGCCGGTTGCGGCGATGTGTCGTCGGCAGCGGCCGCGCTCGCACCGAGCGGCGTGGCTGCCTCTTCGCCCTCGGGCGTCCGGACCTTCGATACGGATGTGGCCGGGCCGGCCGCCTGCATCGTGCCTGCATCGTCGCCCGCATTCGCCTGCGGGGTCATCGCTTCCGGAGCCGCATCCTGTCGTGCCAACGCCGCTGCGTCCGGCACGACGGCAGGGGGCGTCGCATCGGGCCGTGCCGATGCAGTCTCGTCCGCTACGGCGATGGGCTGCAGGTCAACCGCCGCGCCGGGTTGACGGCGCGTGTCCGCAGCCGCGGCGTCTGCTTTGCCGCGCGGAGGTTCGAGCACCGGAGACGGTGCCGATGCGGACGGTGTGGGTTCGGATACGTGACCGGCCGGGGCGGACGTCGTCGTTCCGGCGTCGTGCGCGGTCGGCGTGGTGGCGGCATCAGTCGATGCATCGTCTTCGCGCAGCCGCTGTGCGCAGTTGGGACAGCGCGACAGCGGTTGGCCGGCCTCATCCAGCGCGACCAGGAATCCGCAATAGGGACAATTGGAGAACATGCCGGCTATTCAACCACGCCGCTGGCTGCGCTCCCGACGTCATTGCGGACTCCGTCGATTCGCACCCAGTCCTCGCAGGATTCGACCTGCAGCGCATCGAACCAGCGCGCATAGCGCGCGAGCAGTTCGTCTTCCTGACCCTGCAGAATGCCCGACAGCGCGATCCGGCCGCCTAGCTGCACCCGCTCGGCCAGCGTGCCGGCGAGCGCATCGAGCGCAGATGCCAGGATGTTGGCGACGACGATGGGATAGCGCGCGCGTGGCGCGTCGTCCGGAAGAAGCGCCTGGAGCATGGGCGCGACGCCATTGCGCTGCGCGTTGTCGCGCGTGGCGATGAGCGCCTGCGGATCGTTGTCCACGCCGGTGGCCTGCGCCGCACCCAACTTGAGCGCCGCCAGCGCGAGGATGCCGCTGCCGCAGCCGAAGTCGAGCACCTCGCGCCCCTGCAGCTCGCCGGACTGCGCCAGGCCGTCGAGCCAGCGCAGGCAGAGCGCGGTCGTGGGGTGGGTGCCCGAGCCGAACGCCAGTCCCGGGTCGAGCCGTACCACCGCCGTGTCGGGCGAACTGGCCTCGGCCGGCAGGTCGTGATTCCAGGGCACGATCCAGGTGCGCGCGCCGAACCGCATCGGCTGGAACTGGTCCAGCCAGGCGCGTTCCCAGTCCTGGTCGGCCACGGTGTCGAAGCGCGCCTGCGACCAGTCGAGCTCTGGATCGAAGCTCTCTAGCGCCGCGAGCAGCATCAGCGGATCGGTGTCGGCGGCGAACAACGCCGCCAGGCGCATGTCATGCCACAGCGGGATCTCGCCCACGCCGGGCTCGAAGATCGCCTGTTCGTCGGCTGCGTCCAGGTGCGCATCCTGCAGGGTCACCGACAGCGCGCCTACATCCTCCAGCGCGCGCTCGTAGCGCGGTTGCTCGGCTTCGGTGCACGGGAGGCTGAGTTCGAGGAAGGGCATGGCGGCGTGGCGGGAAGGCGGGGGGCTGCAACGTACCCAAAGTCTGACGCGCAACGCTCTGGCAGGCGCTGCGCGCCCCGTGGCGACGGGCGTCGTCAGACGATCGAGAGCGATTTTTCCTTGCGCTCGGCCAGCCGCTTCTCGAGGTAGTGGATGTTCTGCCCGCCCTGCTGGAAGCCGCCGTCGGCCATGATCCGCTGCTGCAGGGGGATGTTGGTGCGGATACCGTCCACCACCATCTCGCTCAACGCCACCCGCATGCGCGCGATCGCGGTGTCGCGGTCGGGCCCGTGCACGATCAGCTTGCCGATCATAGAATCGTAGTTGGGCGGGACCCGGTAACCCTCGTAGATATGCGAATCCACGCGCACGCCCGGGCCGCCGGGCGCGTGGAAGTGGGCGATCAGGCCGGGCGAGGGCAGGAAGGTCTCCGGGTCTTCGGCATTGATGCGGCATTCGATCGCATGGCCTTCCAGCACTACCTCGCTCTGCTTGATCGAGAGCTTTTCGCCTGCGGCGATCATCAGCTGCTCGCGCACCAGGTCGATCCCGGTCACCAGTTCGGTCACCGGATGCTCCACCTGGATGCGGGTATTCATTTCGATGAAGTAGAAGCGGCCGTTCTCGTACAGGAATTCGAACGTGCCGGCGCCGCGGTAGCCGATGCGCTTGCACGCCTCCACGCAGACCTTGCCGATCTCCGCGCGCTGTGCGGCGGTGATGCCGGGCGCGGGCGCTTCTTCCACCACCTTCTGGTGGCGGCGCTGCATCGAGCAGTCGCGTTCGCCCAGGTGGATCGCGCCGCCCTGGCCGTCGGCGAGCACCTGGATCTCCACGTGGCGCGGATTTTCCAGGAACTTCTCCATGTAGACCATGTCATTGCCGAACGCGGCCTTGGCTTCGGTCTTGGTGGTCTGGATGGCCGTGGCCAGGTGCGCTTCGGTATGGACCACGCGCATGCCGCGTCCGCCGCCGCCGCCGGCGGCCTTGACGATCACCGGATAGCCGATCTCGCGCGCGATCTTGACGTTGGCGGCGGCATCGTCGCCCAACGGTCCGCCGCTGCCGGGCACGCAGGGCACGCCGGCCTCCTTCATCGCTCGGATCGCTTCGACCTTGTCGCCCATCAGCCGGATGGTTTCGGCCTTGGGCCCGATGAAGATGAAGCCCGACTGCTCCACGCGTTCGGCGAAGTCGGCGTTCTCGCTCAGGAACCCATAGCCCGGATGGATCGCCTGCGCGTCGGTCACCTCCGCCGCGGCGATGATCGCCGGCATGTTGAGGTAGCTCTCGCTCGATGGCGCCGGCCCGATGCAGACCGATTCGTCGGCCATCGCGACATGCTTGAGGTTGCGGTCCACGGTGGAATGCACCGCGACCGTGCGGATGCCCAGCGCGTGGCAGGCGCGCAGGATGCGCAGCGCGATCTCGCCGCGGTTGGCGATGACGACTTTATCGAGCATATGAGTTCCGTTCGTCCTGAGCGTGGCGAAGCGAAGTCGAAGGACTCATCCGATCACGAACAGCGGCTGGTCGAATTCGACCGGCTGTCCGCTCTCGCACTGGATCGCGAGCACCGTGCCGGAGATGTCGGTCTCGATCGGGTTGAACATTTTCATGGCCTCGATGATCCCCAGCGTCTCGCCGGCCTTGACCGCCTGGCCGACGCTGACGAAGGCCGGCTTGTCCGGCGCTGGCGAGGCATAGAAGGTGCCGACCATCGGCGCGCGGACGATATGGCCTTCGGGCAGGCCCGCCTCGGCCGCCGGCTTGCCCAGGCCGCCGGTCGCCGCATCGGTAGGCGAATGCATCGGCATTGCGGGGGCGGGCGCCGGCGCCGCGGCCAGATGGTGCACCACCGGCGCGGGGGCGGCGGCGCCCTGCGGGATACGGGCCAGGCGCACGGATTCCTCGCCTTCCTTGATCTCGATTTCGGCGAGGTTGGATTCCTCGAGCAGGTCGATGAGCTTTTTGATCTTGCGCAGATCCATGGGGGCTCTCTTGGGATGTGTCAGGGTGAGGTTCGCGCCTGCCCGGCGGGCGCGGCATCGGCGTGCTGGTCCAGACGCGCAAGCGCGGCTTCCAGCGCATACACATAGCTGTTGGCGCCGAAGCCGCAGACCACGCCCACGGCCAGGTCGCTGAAGTAGCTGGTATGGCGGAAGGGTTCGCGGGCGTGCGGGTTGGACAGGTGGACCTCGATGAAGGGGATCGCGACCGCCGCCAGGGCATCGCGGATCGCCACCGAGGTGTGGGTGAAGGCGGCCGGGTTGATCAGGATGAAGGCGGTGCCGTCGTCACGGGCGCTCTGGATCCGCTCGACCAGGGCGTGCTCGGCGTTGGCCTGGACGCTGCTGAGCGCGTGGCCGGCGCGCGTCGCGCGCGCGGCCAGCATTGCGTCGATCTCGGCCAGGGTCTGGCGACCATAGACCTCCGGCTCGCGGGTGCCGAGCAGGTTGAGGTTGGGGCCATGCAGGACCAGGATCTGTGCCATCTCGCCGGCGCCGCCGCCATGGATCGGAAGGGCGCGAGTCTGGACGAAGGCGGGGATGGTGTCCAGTTCGCCGAAATTCAGCCGCATTTCCGAATTTTAAGCGCTTGTTTGAGTGTGTGCTCTAGTCCGCCGGGAACCCGCCCGCATCGCGCTCATTCGGTTTGCGCCATGGCCCGAGCCCAGCCGTCGATTTCGCCGGGCGCAAACGGGCCGATCCGCTGCTTCAGCAGCTTTCCGTCCGCCGAAAGCAGGACCGAGTAGGGCAGCACCCCCTTGGGATTGCCCAGGCGCACGCTGCTGTCGGTGGGGCCGGCCGTGTCGAGCAAGATCGGATAGCGCACCGGGACCCGTTCCAGGAAGGCGTCCACCGCGGCCTTGTCGTCGAGCGCGATGCCAACCACTTGCGCTCCGTTGCTTCCCTGTTCGGCGAAATAACGCTGCAGCTCCGGCATCTCCTCGATGCATGGCCCGCACCAGCTCGCCCAGAAGTTGATCAGCAGCGGGCGCCCCGCATAAGCGCCGGGGAGGGTAACGACCCCGCCCTTGAGCGCCTGCAGCGTGAGCGTGGGGATCGTCGTGCCGGGTCTGGCGACCGCGACACCCGCCGGCGGCTTCGGTGCGGTGACTGAAAGCGCACCCTGGAGCGCGCGTTGCCCGACTTCGGACCGGAGCAGTGGCCCCGGGCCAGTGGTGAGCAGGCTGGCGGCGACCCCGAGCAGGCCTGCGCCCACGGCCACCAGCAGGATCCGCACGGTGCCGGATTTCATCCGCTTCGCCCGCGCCCGGCGGCGGACCGTCCGGTCATCGTGCCCGCTCCACGCGCCGGGCGAAAGCTTGCGCGTCCTCGAACCCGAACAGACGCAGCTCCCGGCGTTCCGCGCCATCGACATAGAACAGGGTCGCCGGCGGGCCGATGATCCCCAGCCGCTGCATCAGCGCCTGGTCGGTGGCGTCGTTGGCGGTCACGTCGGCCTTGAGCAGGACGAAGCCCTCGAGCGCCGCATGGACCTCGGGCGTGGGGAAGGTGTACTTCTCCATTTCCTTGCAGGCCACGCACCAGTCCGCATAGAAATCGAACAGCAGTGGCTTGCCTGCGGCTTTCGCCGCGGCCACTTCCCGGTCCAGGTCGGACAGGGACTTGATGCTGCGGAATGGCAACGCCTGGCGCTCGTCCCGCGCGCCGACGACACCGGCCAGCGGCTGCAGCGGATCGTGGCCGCCCGCCATCGCACCGAACAGCTCGGCCGCGCCCACCAGCCCGAACACGACACCGGCGAATCGCAAGGCCCAGCGCCGGCCCTCGCCCAGTGCCGGAGTGGCCAGCGAAAGGACCCACACGGCGAAGGCGAGCGCCAGCAGCCCGTACAGCGCCAGGGTGGCGGCCGCAGGCAGGATGCGCGAGAGCATCCAGATCGCCAGTCCGACGAAGACGAACCCGAACACGCGCTGGATCGCCACCATCCACGGACCGGACGTGGGCAGGCCGCGGCCGGCCGCCATGCCGAAAGCCAGCAGCGGGGCGCCCATGCCCAGCGCGAGCATGAACAACGCCGCGCCGCCGAACACCGGGTCGCGGGTCTGGCCGATATACAGCACGGCCGCGGCCAGCGGCGGGGCCACGCAGGGCCCGACGATCAGCGCCGACAGTGCGCCCATCGCGGCCACGCCCATCCAGGAGCCGCCACGCTGGTGGTCGCTCAGCGCACCCAGCTTCGAGCGCCAGCTGGCGGGCAGCTGCAATTCGTACAGGCCGAACATCGACAGCGACAGCGCCACGAACAGCGCCGCGAACAGCACCAGTACCCAGGGGGTCTGGAACGCTGCCTGCAGGTTGGCGCCGGCCAGCCCGGCGATCACCCCGGCAATGGTGAACACCACCGCGCTCGCGAGCACGTAGATCAACGACAGCCAGAACGCGCGCAGGGCGCCGATGCGCTCGCCACGCCCGGCGATCAACCCCGACAGGATCGGGATCATCGGCAGTACGCATGGGGTGAACGCGAGGAGCAGGCCGGCGCCGAGGAATCCGAGCAATGCGAACCAGCGATTGGATCCGGACAGCTCGCCTGCGAGACGCTGGTCCTCGGCCTGTGACGCCTCGCCTGGCGTAGCGGCGACGCCTTTCGTAGGAGCGACGTCAGTCGCGAACTGTTGATCTCCCACAGCGGGGACTTCTGCACCTGCGTCGTTGGACGCTGTGTGCGAAGAACTCGCGACTGACGTCGCTCCTGCCGGGGCATCGGATCGGAGCCTGCCGGCGGGAATCGACACCTCCACCCGCCGCGTCATCGGCGGATAGCAGATTCCACCGGTCTGACAGCCCTGGAACGTTGCGACCAGCACCGCCTTGGCCGCATCGGTGCGTTCGCGCAGCAGCGGCAACGGCACGTCGATCTGGTCGAAGTAGACGATGACGTTGCCGAAATACTCGTCGTGGTAGCTCACCCCCCGCGGCCAGCCCGGCCGGACGGTGGCGATGCCGTCGGCGCCCTCCAGCCGGAAGCTGCTGCGATCGCGATACAGGTAGTAACCCTTCGCCGGCGTGAAGCGCAGCAGCAGGGTGTTGCCATCGCCGGCGATCGCCTCGAAGCCAAACGCCTGCTCGGGCGGTAGCGGCATGGCGTCTGTGCCTGTTGCGGCCACCCCGGGAGCAGGCGCCGTGCCCTGGCCGGTGAGCGCACGGCCCAATGAGGCCAGTCCCGCGTTCGACGGCTGCGAAGGCCCGGGCAGCGCCACGGTCACGGTGCGTGTCTGCGGCGGATAACAGATGCCCAGGTCGGCGCAGCCCTGGTACTTGACCTTGAGGGCGATGCTGCCCGCTGGTGCCACGACCTGCTCGAGCGTGCCGCGCACCGCACCGCGAAAGGTTTCGACGCGACCGAAGAATTCATCGGTGTGCGCCTCGCCGCGCGGGAGGGCAATTGCCGCGGCCTCGCCGGTGGTGTCGGCGGGGCCCGCCGAGATCCGGTGCCGGTACAGGTAGTACCCCTCGGCGATGGTCCAGTCCAGGGCGATCCGGTCCGGGCCGATGGCGCGCGCACTCAGCGCAAAGGCCTCGTCCACCGGCAGCAGATCGTCCTCGTCGATCGCCAGCGCCGGAACGGCGAACAGCAGCAACAGCAACGAAGTCAGGACGCGCAACGACAGGGACATGGTGTTCAGTTCGAGAGGGATCCGGATCCGGCTGCGGATTCCGCGGCGATCCAGTCCAGATAGGCAGGCAATCCGTCGGCGATTTCGACCGCGATCAGTTCCGGCAGTTCGTACGGATGCAGCGCGACGAGACGTTCGCGCAGCTTAGCGAACCGCTGTTGGGTCGTCTTGACCAGGATGAGCACTTCGCCGGCACGCTCGATCTTTCCCTGCCACCGGTACACCGATTGCACGCCAGGCAGCAGGTTCACGCAGGCGGCCAGCTGCTCGCCTACCAGCGTGTCGGCGATATGCCGGGCGGTAGCTTCGTCGGGGCAGGTGCTGAGGCAGAGCAGGGCCGGCACGGGCAGATCCGGGCATCGAGGGCCCGCTAGGGTAGCCGAGCACCGGGCGCGGCCGGCGGCGGCACTAGGACGGCTTGGAGGTCCTGGCGGCGCGACTCCGGCCCAGGCGCTGGTGCGCCAGCTCTTCCACCAGTTCCACCAGCGCCATGCGGCCGCGGCTGGGCGCGTCGCGAAACGCCAGCAGCAGGCGCATTTCCAGTGGGTCGTCGACCAGCAGGGCATCCGCGGCCGCGACCGAGTACTGCGCGACTTCGAGGCCCAGGGTCATCGGGCCGCGCCCTGTGGCCAGCCATTCGAACTGGGTCCCGGTGGTGGTGGCGATTTCACGCAGGTGCGCCATCCGTGGATTCTTGCCCTGTGGTGACTCCCAGTGACTGACCGCACTGCGCTGGACCCCCACGGCCAGGGCCAAAGCGGTCTGGGTCAGGCCCGCATGGCGGCGGGCCATCCGGATCCGGGCTTGCAAGCTCATGCCAACTCCCTGGCCAAATGTCATGGCGGCCACAGTAAACAACGCGTGCGCGACCGGTTAGCCGCAAATGATAGCGGTGGTCACTATGTGAGCAACAGTAGGCACAAATTGTCTACTTTCGGTCACCAGGGGACGTATTGATCCGATGCGGGTATGCAATTGGGCCGATCGGGGTCCCCGGCCACCATTAGCAGGCGCTGCCTAGGGTCTGCCCCAGCTTTCGCTTTGGTATTGGCACGGGCGATGCTGCATTCACACCGGTTGGAGACCGGTTTCGACAGGAGTCGGGTCTCGGGGGGACACGGCCAGGACAGCCGGGCCAGGAACAGGCGTTATCTCCCAAGCGCGCATGGACCCCATGCGCGCTTTTTTCATTTCGACCCTTGAAGGCCAGGACCGCAGCCCCATATGCAGTCGCGTCCCGCCTAGCGGGTTCTTTGTGTCGGCAATTCTGGCAGTCGCCCTGTGCGGCTGCTAAAATTCCGCTTCTTCTTTTGTCCAATCAATCACTTGCAGAGGGTGCCATGAATCTCAAGCCGCTCTACGACCGCGTGGTCGTCAAGCCCATCGAAGCCGACGAAGTCACCGCCGGCGGCATCGTCATCCCCGACAACGCCAAGGAAAAGCCGACCAAGGGCGAAGTGCTCGCGGTGGGCGAGGGCAAGGCCCTGGACAACGGCAGCGTGCGCGCGCCGAAGGTCAAGGTCGGCGACAAGGTGATCTACGGCCAGTACTCGGGCAGCGCTTACAAGCTCGACGGCGTCGAATACAAGATCGTGCGCGAGGACGACATCCTCGCCATCGTCGGCTGAGCGTAGGGCGGGCCCAAGCCCGCCGTTTCGCAATCTCCTTTTCCTGACGGCGGGTCAAGACCCGCCCTACGAATCACAACTTCGGAGTTAGCAACAATGGCTGCCAAAGAAATCCGTTTCGGCGAAGACTCCCGCGCGCGCATGCTGCGCGGCGTCAACATCCTCGCCAATGCCGTCAAGGCCACCCTCGGCCCGAAGGGCCGCAACGTCGTGCTCGAGAAGAGCTATGGCGCGCCGACGATCACCAAGGACGGCGTCTCCGTCGCCAAGGAAATCGAGCTGGCCGACAAGTTCGAGAACATGGGCGCGCAGATGGTGAAGGAAGTCGCGTCCAAGACTTCCGACAACGCCGGTGACGGCACCACCACCGCCACCGTGCTGGCCGCCGCACTGATCCGCGAAGGCATGAAGGGCGTGGCCGCGGGCATGAACCCGATGGACCTCAAGCGCGGCATCGACAAGGCGGTGATCGCCGCCGTCGAGCAGCTCAAGAAGATCAGCAAGCCAACCGCCGACGACAAGGCGATCGCCCAGGTCGGCACCATCTCGGCCAACAGCGACGAGTCGATCGGCACGATCATCGCCGACGCGATGAAGAAGGTCGGCAAGGAAGGCGTGATCACGGTCGAGGAAGGTTCGGGCCTGGAGAACGAGCTGGATGTGGTCGAGGGCATGCAGTTCGACCGCGGCTACCTGTCGCCGTACTTCATCAACAACCAGCAGTCGATGTCGGCCGAGCTGGATGATCCCTTCATCCTGCTGCACGACAAGAAGATCTCGAACGTGCGCGACCTGCTGCCGGTGCTGGAAGGCGTGGCCAAGTCGGGCAAGCCGCTGCTGATCGTCGCCGAGGAAGTGGAAGGCGAGGCGCTGGCGACCCTGGTGGTCAACACCATCCGCGGCATCGTCAAGGTATGCGCGGTCAAGGCGCCGGGCTTCGGCGATCGTCGCAAGGCGATGCTCGAGGACATGGCGATCCTGACCGGCGGCACCGTGATCTCCGAGGAAGTGGGCCTGACCCTGGAGAAGGCCACGATCAAGGATCTGGGCCGCGCCAAGAAGGTGCAGATCAGCAAGGAAAACACCACCATCATCGACGGCGCCGGCGAGAGCTCGGGCATCGAAGGCCGGATCAAGCAGATCAAGGCGCAGATCGAGGAGACCTCTTCCGATTACGACCGCGAGAAGCTGCAGGAACGCGTGGCCAAGCTGGCCGGCGGCGTGGCGGTGATCAAGGTCGGTGCCTCGACCGAGATCGAGATGAAGGAAAAGAAGGCGCGCGTCGAAGACGCCCTGCACGCCACGCGTGCGGCGGTGGAAGAAGGCGTGGTGCCGGGCGGCGGCGTTGCGCTGGTGCGCGCGCTGCAGGCCATCGGCGAGCTCAAGGGCGCCAACGAAGACCAGAACCACGGCATCGCCATCGCCCTGCGCGCGATGGAAGCGCCGCTGCGCGAGATCGTCACCAACGCCGGTGAGGAGCCTTCGGTCGTCCTCAACAAGGTCAAGGACGGCAAGGACAACTTCGGCTACAACGCCCAGACCGGGGAATACGGCGACATGATCGCGTTCGGCATCCTGGATCCGACCAAGGTCACGCGTTCGGCGCTGCAGAACGCAGCCTCGATCGCCGGGCTGATGATCACCACCGAGGCCATGGTGGCCGATGCGCCGAAGAAGGAAGAGCCGGCGATGCCACAGGGCGGCGGCATGGGTGGCATGGGCGGCATGGATTTCTGATCCGGATCGTCGACGCCGCAATCGCAACACCGGAAGGCCCGCGCAAGCGGGCCTTCCTTTTTGGGGCCGGCCCACGGCGCCCCCTAACCCCGCCGGCTGCGGCGATGCGTTGATGGAGCACCTTCACAAGGAGAACGTGGCATGGCCCGGCTCGATCCCCGTGTATTCCTGGCCGCAGCTTTGCTGGCCGCGTTGTTAGCCTGCAGCGACCAGCCTCAAACCGAGTCTTCCGTTGCCGCCGATGCGGCGATGCCCGCGGCCGGCCGTGCCCAGGCGGGCTCTGCGCATGCCACCGCCGCCGCGGAGGAAGCCAAGGCCGTGGCCCAGGTGCAGCAGCCGGGAGTGGCCGCCGACCAGCTCGCATCCAGCGCCAATACCGCGACCGGTCCGCAGCGGCGCTTCGTGCGCACGGCCGATGCCAGCTTCCAGGTCCAGGACGTGTATGCCTCGACCCTGGCGATCGAGGATGCCGTGGCCGCCGAAGGCGGTTTCGTGGTGCGCAACAGCATCAGCACGCAGACGATCCGCCAGCTTGAACGTCCGTTGGGCGATTTCAAGCGCCTGCAGTTGTCGGAGGTCGTCACCCAGGGATCGCTGGTGGTTCGGGTGCCAGGCGAGCGCACCCAGTCGTTCCTGCGCGTGATCGCCAGGCAGATGCAGTTCCTGGATACGCGCAACTTCGAAGCCAATGATGTGCAGTTCGAGCTGCTGCGCCGTCAGCTGGCTTTCGCGCGCGCGCAGGAGCTGCAGCAGGCGATCCGCAGCGCGGCCGCGCAGCCGGCCAGGACCGGAGAAAAGATCGACGCGCTCGCTGCGCGTGAGCAGATGCTTGCGATCCGCGATGAGGCCACGGTCGCGCAGCGCGAGCTGGAAGACCGGATCGCCTTCAGCACGCTGCGGCTGGAGCTGCATGAGCCCTCGCAGGTACGCGAAAACACGGTGCCTGATACTGCCGCGCTGCTCCGAGACCGCGGCCCAGGCTTCTTTGCCGAAATGGGCGAAGCGCTCGGCACGGGTTGGCGTGCGCTGCTCGCGGCGATGGTGTTCGCGACCCGGCTGTGGCCGCTCGGGATCGGGCTGGCGGTCATCGCCTGGGTCATCGGGCGCCTGCGCCGCGCGCGTCGCTCGGGGTACAACGAGGCAGTGAGCAGGCGCACCGCCGACCCGGGCGGATGATGATCGGCGACAATCCGCCGATGCCGACCGACAAACCGCTTCCTGCTCCGACCATCGCCCTCGCCGCCGGCGGCACCGGAGGCCATCTGTTCCCGGCCGAGGCGCTGGCGCGCGAGCTGATGGCGCGTGGCCACGCCGTGGTGCTGTATACCGAGCAACGCGGCGCGCAGTACGTGCAGGCACTGCAGGGCATCGAACACGTGGTCCTGCCGGCACGCAGCCTGGCCGGCGGACTGGCGGGCAAGGCAGCCGCCGGTGCGACGATCCTGCGCGCGCTGTTGCAGGCGCGCGCCGACATGAAGCGCCGCGAGGTGGCCTTGGTAGCCGGATTCGGCGGCTATCCCAGCTTCGCGCCGGCGCTGGCCGGCAGGAGCTTGGGCCTGCCGCTGCTTCTGCACGAACAGGCCACGCGCTTGAGCATGGCCAACCGGCAGCTGCTGCGTTTCGCAGGCGCCGTGGCTTCCTCGTTTCCCTCCATCGCCGGCACGGAAGGGTTCGATTCGACTCGCGTGACGGTGACCGGCAACCCGGTGCGGGCGTCGATCCTGGAGGCGCGCGCCGCGTATCCCCGCTTCGACGCGGATGCGCCGCTGCGGCTGCTCGTGGTCGGCGGCAGCCAGAGCGCGCGCATCTTCGGAGAGATCGTGCCGCCTGCGCTGCTTGCCTTGCCCAAGGCGCTGCGCCGTCGCCTACAGCTGTCGCTCCAGTACAAGGGCGAGGATGCCGATGTCCTCGCCGCGCGCCTGCGCGATGGCGGTATCGCCGCCGACATCCGTCCGTTCTTCGACGACATGGGCGCACAGCTGGCGCAGGCGCACCTGATCATTACCCGTGCCGGCGCCAGTACCGCGGCCGACCTGCTCACCGCCGGTCGCCCGGCGATCTTCGTGCCGATCCCGCATGGCGGGTCGCGCGAGGAACAGCGCCGCAACGCCGAGACCTTGGCGCAGGCCGGCGTGGGCTGGTGGACGCCGGAGAGCGACTTCACCGATGCATGGTTGCGTGGCCGGCTCGAGTCGCTGTTTGCAGCACCTGACACGCTGCCCCAGGCCGCCGCCGCCGCCGTGGCGATGGCAAAGCCCAACGCAGCTGCAAACCTGGCCGATCTGGTGGAACGCATGCTCGAACCCAACGGAAACCCCGAACCATGAGCGATACGCGCAGCAGCGACGTGCTGATCATCGGCGGTGGCCACAACGGCCTGGTCTGCGCGGCCTACCTGGCAGGCGCCGGGTTGAAGGTGCGCGTGCTGGAACGGCGCGGCATCGTCGGTGGCGCCGCGGTGACCGAGGAGTTTCACCCGGGCTTTCGCAACTCGGTCGCCAGCTACACGGTGAGCCTGCTCAACCCCAAGGTGATCCGCGAGCTGCGCCTGGCCGAGCACGGGCTGCGCGTGGTCGAGCGACCCTATGCGAACTTCCTGCCGTTGCCGGACGGTCGCGCGTTCCGGCTGGGTGGCGGGCACACCCAGGCGGAAGTGGCCAAGTGGTCGCAGCGAGATGCGCAGCGCCTGCCGGAATACAACGCGATGCTCGACCGTGTCGTGGTGGTATTGCGCGAGCTGATGCAGCGCACGCCGCCGAACGTGTCCGACCGCTTCGTGCTGGCCGACTGGATGGCGTCGCTGTCCGCGGCGAAGCAGCTCAAGCACCTGGACATGCGCGGCCGCCGCGATCTGCTCGATCTGTTCACCAAGTCGGCCGGCGAACTGCTCGACAGCTGGTTCGAATCCGAACCGCTCAAGGCGGTGCTCGGCTGGGATTCGGTGGTGGGCAACTTCGCCAGCCCGTACACGCCGGGAAGCGCCTATGTGCTGCTGCACCACGTATTTGGTGAAGTCAACGGCAAGGCCGGTGTCTGGGGCCATGCCATCGGCGGCATGGGTGCGATCACCGCGGCGATGCGCAAGGAGTGCGAGGTGCGCGGCGTGCTCATCGACACCGATGCCGAGGTCGCGCGCGTGATCGTAGAAGGCGATAAGGCGGTGGGCATCGCGCTGGCGGACGGCCGTGAGCTGCGCGCGAACACCGTGGTCTCCAACCTCAACCCCAAGCTGCTCTACACCAGGCTCATCGCGCGCGAACACCTGGACGACGACATCGCCCAGCGCTTCGAACGCTACCGCTGCGGCTCGGGCACGTTCCGCATGAACGTGGCGCTGTCGGAGCTGCCGGACTTCAGCGCCGCGCCTGGCACGCAGCTGCAGCCGCACCACCAGAGCGGGATCCTGATCGGTCACTCGCTGCAGTACTTCGAGCAGGCCTATTTCGACGCCAAGTCGAAGGCGCACAACGCTGGATGGGCGCGCAATCCGATCGTGGAAGTGGTGATTTCCTCGACCCTGGACGACACGCTGGTCGATGCGCGCCTCGCCCAGGCCGGACAGCACGTCGCCAGCCTGTTCTGCCAGCAGGTACATCCCGAGGTCGACGGCGGCTGGGATGCGCATCGCGACACGGTCGCGAAGCTGATGATCGACACGGTCGATGCCTATGCGCCGAACTTCCGCGCCAGCGTGCTCGGCTACGAGGCGCTCTCGCCGCTGGACCTGGAGCGGCGCTTCGGCCTGGTTGGTGGCGACATCTTCCACGGTTCACTCGGCCTGGATCAGATGTTCAGCGCGCGGCCGCTGCTGGGCCAGGGCAATTACCGCGGCGCGCTCGACGGACTGTATCTGTGCGGTTCAGGCACCCATCCGGGCGGCGGGGTGACCGGCCTGCCCGGGCGCAATGCCGCACGCGAGATCCTCAAGGACCTGCACAAGGGGCCGCGTCCGGACTGAGCTGTCCCGCCGCGGCCGCGCACCGCGTTCGTTTCCAGCAACACCTCCGCCGGGAACCAGCCATGGGTCGAACCCCGTTGTTCCACCTGCTGCAGCGCGCGGCGCGCATCGCGCGTGCTTCCTTGCACGACGATGCACCGCTCGACGAGTTTTACGCACGGGGCAGGGAAGTGCGCTTCGACGCACAACGCCGACGCCTGCTGCAGGGCGGCGGGGCGGCGCTGGTGCTCGCGGGCTGCAGCGCGGTTCCGAATCCGGTGATGGCGCGGGGCGAGGAAGTGGTCATCGTCGGCGCCGGGATTGCCGGGCTGACCGCGGCCTGGCGCCTGCGCCAGCAGGGCGTGCGGGTACGCGTGTTCGAGGCGCAGACCCGGGTCGGCGGCCGGATGCTCAGCCTGCGCAACCATTTTCCGGAGGGCCAGGTGATCGAGCTCGGCGGCGAGCTGATCGACACCGACCACGTGCGCATCCGCGCATTGGCGCAGGAACTGGGTCTGGCGCTGGACGACCTGCTCGAAGGCGATACCGGCCACGACACCTGGTTCTTCGACGGCCGCGCGATCGGCGAGCGCGAGATCGTCGAGGCCTTCGTGCCGGTCGCCGCGGCGATCGAACGCGATCTCGCCGCCGCGGGCGACGGCAGCTACGACCATCGCGATGCGAATCCGGCGTTCCGCGCGCTGGATGCGCTCAGCATCGCGCAATGGTTCGACCGCAACGGCGTTTCCGGCTGGCTGCGCAAGCTGCTCGACGTGGCCTATACCACCGAGATGGGGCTGGAGATCGACCAGCAGTCTGCGCTCAACTTCCTCACCTTCATCGGCACCGAAGAGAAGGACGCGTTCAGGATTTTCGGCGCCAGCGATGAGCGCTTCCACGTGCGCGGCGGCAATGACCTGGTCCCGCAGCGCCTGGCGATGCGGCTCGATGACGCGATCGAGACCGGGCATGTCCTCGAGGCCGTCGCATCGCAGAGCGAGGGTTATCGCCTCACGTTCCGTACTGCGGGCGCATCGCGCGACGTGATCGCGCGTCAGGTGATCCTCGCCCTGCCGTTCACGCTGCTGCGCGATGTCCGCATTTCGGCCGAACTGCCAGCGGCCAAGCGCCGCGCCATCGACACGCTCGGTTACGGCACCAACGCCAAGCTGATGATCGGCTACGAACGCCGCGTCTGGCGCGAGCACGGCGCCAACGGTGCGGTGATGAGCGATCTTCCGTTCCAGACCACCTGGGACACCAGTCGCAAGCAGGCCGGCACCGCCGGCGCGCTGACCAACTTCACCGGCGGCCGGCACGGCGTCGAACTGGGACAGGGCAGCGCCAGGGAGCAGGCCAACGCGGCCACCCGAAGCCTGGACGCGATCTTTGCCGGCATCGCCGCCGCACGCGGCAACGGGCGCGAAGTACGGATGCACTGGCCCAGCCATCCCTGGGCGCGTGGCAGCTACGCCTGCCTGCGGCCCGGCGACTGGAGCAGCCTGCGCGGAATCATGGGCGAATCGGTCGGCGGCCTGCATTTCGCCGGCGAACACTGTGCGCTGGAAACCCAGGGTTTCATGGAAGGTGGCTGCGAATCGGGCGAACTCGCCGCCGAAGCGGCGCTGAAGAGTCTTGGAATCGTTTTCAACAAAGCTGCGTAAACCCTGGATTTCTGTACTCGTTGGTTTCTTTTTGCACTGCAGCGTGCACGAGGTCTAACGATACTTTCACAATCCTCCCCGCATCCCGACGTGGGGGAGGGAGCAGGCCCGCAGCGACCTTGGTCGTTGCGGGCTTTTTCTTTGCGTGGCCGGACCGAAGGCCGCAGTACGTGGCGCAACGCGATCTGTGGATTGCGATACGCTCCGTGTCAGCGTGACGCCCGTCACGCGCTGCACTTCAACAGGGGTCTTGCATGCACAAACTCGCAACCGCCATCGCGGCGGCAATCGGTTCGCTCGTGTTGCTCTCTGCCGCGTCGGTCGACGCTGCAACGCCATCCGCTCCCGCCACCAATCGCTATGTGGTGGTCTTCAAGTCCGGCACCCTGCCTGCCGACGCCGCGCTGCGCGTCCGCGCGAATGGCGGCAAGGTCACGCGTTCGTTCCAGCAGGTCGGCGTCGCCACCGTGCAGGGCGATGCGGCATTCGCCGCGCGCATGGCGAAGGACGGCAAGGTGCTGTCGGTGGGCAGCGAGCACGTGTTCAAGTTGCCCGCAACCGCGAAGCAGGAACTCGCGCAGATCGACGGCGCCCCCACTGCCGCCGACAATCTCTACGCCACCTATCAGTGGGACATGCGCCGCATGGGCGCTCCGGCCCTGTGGAATCGTCTGCCGCTGACCGCCAGCACCCCGCGCGTCGCGGTCCTGGACACCGGCGTGATGGGCACGCACCCGGATCTCGTCGGCCAGGTGGATGCGTCGGTGTCTACCACCTACTGCAACACCGTCGGACCGGATGGTTCGGCGGCCTATCCGGTCTACGCCACCCTGATCGATTTCGACGCGCATCCGGACTGGTCGCCGGACGACGGCTGCACGCCCGTCGCGGCCTCGTATGAAACCCACGGCACCCACGTGGCCGGCACCATCGCCTCCAAATTCGGTGGCGGCCGGGTGGTGGGCGTTTCCCCCGATGCCAAGATCGGCGCGTACAAGGTGTTCGACCGCTATCGCTACACCGATCCGGTCGATGGCCTGGTGGAGGGAGTCGGCGCGTTCGACGGCCCGCTGTTCAGCGCCATCATGCAGGCCACGCAGGCCGGCTATCCGGTGATCAGCATGAGCCTGGGCAGCCACGTACTGCGCAACGACAAGGGCAGCAATGCCTCGTGGCTGGCCTGGAACCGGGTCGCGCAGTGGGCCAACCGCAATGGCGCGCTGCTGGTGGCATCGGCGGGTAACTCGGCCTACAACCTCAACGGATCGCTGGCGCACGTGCCCTCGGACCTATCCACGGTGCTGAGCACGTCGGCCACTGGCACCAGCCAGCTGATCGCAGTGGGTGGCGAAAGCGTCGCCGCGCCGGGTTCGGACACCCTTGCGTCGTATTCCAACTACGGCTCTTCTGTCGACGTAGCCGCGCCTGGCGGCGACTGCGGCCCCGGCAACTGCAGCGATCCGGCGTACTTCATCCTGAACGCCGGCATCCGCGAGACCGCACCCATGGGCGTCCCGGTGTACTACTTCATGGCGGGCACCTCGATGGCCACGCCGCACGTGAGTGCGGTGGCCGCCCAGGTCCGCGCCCTGCATCCGGACTGGACGCCGGGCGAGGTGCGTTCCTGGCTGAAGGAAACCGCGCAGAACGTCGGCAGCCGCCAGGGCTTCGGTGCGGGCCTGGTCGACGCGGACGCCGCGACCCGGTAAGCGTCGCGTTTCGTTGTACGGCACGGGCGGCGCTGGCCGCCCGTGTTCGTTTGCGGTTCCGGAGGCCATGCCAGAATCGGGCGATGGACGTCGAGCCCGCATTGGCGCTGGTGATCGAGCGGGCGCTGGAGCGGCTGCAAGCCGCGGGTGTGGCGGTCGATGTCGATCGGCAGGCATTCGAGCAGGTCGCGCTTGCAAGCGATTTCGCAGTCGAAACGTTCGTCAGCCAACCCACGCTGGGGACGCGACTGGCAGGCGGCGACACCGCATGGCCGGACGCACCGCAGCTGGAGCCGGACAATCGTGCGGACTGGCCGCGGCTGCTGCGCCGTTACCGGGCGGCCGCATCTGCGCGCCTGGTCTGGCGCGACGTGCGCGGACTCGACGATGTGGACGCAACGCTCGCCGGCAGCACGCAGCTGGCGGAAACCTGCCTGCAGCTCGCGCTCGACGCGCTGGATCGCGACTTCGCCCAGCGCCATGGCGTGATCCGCAACGCGCAAGGCGAAGTCCAGCGGCTGGTCGTGTTCGGGCTGGGCAAGCTGGGCGGTGGCGAGCTGAATTTTTCCTCAGACGTCGACCTGGTCTACGCCTACGAGAGCGATGGTGAGTCCGACGGTGCCAGAAGCCTGGCGGCACCAGACTATTTCGCCCGCATCGGCCAGCAGCTGGCCAGGTTGCTCGATGAGGTGACCGCGGACGGCTTCAGCCATCGCGTCGACCTGCGGCTGCGGCCGTTCGGCAATGCCGGCAGGATCGCGCTCAGCTTCGCCGCGATGGAGCAGTACTTCCAGCGCGAAGGTCGTGACTGGGAGCGCTACGCGTGGCAGAAGGCGCGTCCGGTCGCGGGCGATCTCGACGCCGGCGAACGTTTTCTGGCCACGCTGCGGCCATTCGTCTACCGGCGCTATCTGGATTTCGGCGCGCTCGACGGGCTGCGCGCGATGAAGGCGGCGATCGCGGCCGAAGTGGCACGCAGGGAGCTGGCCGACGACATCAAGCGCGGACCGGGCGGGATCCGCGAGATCGAATTCCTGGTGCAGGCGCTGCAGCTGATCCGCGGCGGACGGGAACCGGCGCTGCAGGAACGCCGGTTGCTGCCGGCAATGCACGGGTTGGTCGTCGCCCGTCAGATCGACGCCGACGTTGCTGAAAGCCTGTCCGCGGCGTATCGCTTTTTGCGCCGGCTCGAAAACCGGCTGCAGGTGCTGCGCGACGAGCAGACCCACGTGCTGCCTGCCGATGCGCTCACCCGCCTGCGGCTGGCGCGCGGCCTGGGCTTCGTCCACTGGGAGGCCTTGCAGGGCGAACTGGAGCTGCATCGGGCGCGCGTTGCCGGTGAATTTGCGGCCCTGCTGGCGCCGCGCGGCCGCAGCCGCGCACCGGCCGCGCTCGGCGCCTACTGGTTCGCGCTGCCAAACGGCGGCGATGGCGACGCGCTGGCCACGGCTGGGTTCGCCGACGCCGGCGGCCTGGACGCCAGGCTGCGCGATTTCGCGCGTGCGCCCGGCGTGCGCGATCTTTCCGACGCTGCGCGCGCGCGCCTGGATCGGGTCATGCCGGCGCTGCTGCAGGCTGCAGCGGACGCGTCGCAGCCCGATGCGGCGCTGCTCCGGGTGCTGGCGCTGCTGCACAACATCCTGCGCCGTGGCAGTTACCTGGCGCTGCTGGACGAACAGCCGGCGGCCTTGACGCGGCTGGTCGATGCGGTGTCGCGCAGCGCGCTGCTGGCCGAACGCATCGCCGCCTATCCGCTGCTGCTCGACGAGCTGCTCGATGCGCGCGTGTCCGGCGAGTTGCCAGGGCGCGACGGGCTGCGCGAAGAGTGCGAGGCAGCCGTGGCTGGCCTGCACGGCGACGTCGAGTCCGTGCTGCAGGCGCTCAACGAGCGCCGTCAGGCGCTCGGCTTCCGCATCGGCTTGGCTACGCTCGACGGCCGCCAGCCGGCCACCGACAGCGCGCGGCAGCTGGCATGGCTGGCCGATGCGGTGGTCGCGATCGTGCTCAAGCTGGCGACCGCGGAAGTGGAACGCAGCCACGGCCGCATCGAGGGCGCGCGCTTCGCCGTGCTCGGTTACGGCAGCCTGGGCGGCGAGGAACTCGCCTTCGGTTCCGATCTCGACCTGGTCTTCCTGTACGACGCTGCTGCGACGGCGCATTCGGATGGCGCACGTTCCCTGGACGCGCCGCGCTGGTTCGCGCGGCTGGCGCAGAAGATCGTGGCGCTGCTGGGCAGCGAAACCGGCGCGGGCAAGCTCTACGAAGTCGACGTGCGCCTGCGGCCGGATGGCACGCACGGGCTGCTGGTGTCCACGTTCGCAAGCTATTGCGAGTATCAGCGCGAGCGCGCATGGACCTGGGAACACCAGGCCCTGGTGCGCGCGCGCTGCGTGGCGGGCGATGGGTCGCTAAGCGCCGACTTCAGCCGCCTGCGCGGCCAGGTGCTGGGGCGCGTGCGCGACCATGCCGCGCTCTTGCGCGACGTCGGCGACATGCGCCGGAGGATGCGCGCGGAACTCGATCGCTCCGATGCCGCGCGCTTCGATCTCAAGCAGGGCGAGGGTGGGTTGGTGGATCTGGAATTCATGCTGCAGGCGCTGGTACTGGCCGAGTCCTCGCGCGCACCGGCTCTGCTCGAACCGCGCGCGACGCCTGGCTTGCTGGCCGCCGCGGGCCAGGCGCGGCTGCTGGATGTCGAAACCGCCAATTCCTTGCGCCAGGCGCATGCGGTGCTCACCGACGCCGGCCTGCGCTGCACGCTCGATCGCCGCCCGCGGTTGACCGCGCCGACCGATGCCATCGCGGCCGCGCGCGAGGCGGTGGCGGCTGCGGTCCGGCGTGCAGGGCTGGATTTCAGTCGCACACGCTAGAGAGGGCATGGCCGGGTCGATGTCGCCGCCGGCGCAGCGGGCGATGCGCTTACAGGCTTAGCCTGCGGCGTACTTCGGCGGCCACACGCGCGGTTTCGCGGAGCGGTTCGGCCGGAAATGATTTGAGCGCGGCGTCGACCGGCTGGATGCGTCCGCGCGCGAGCAGCGCATCCAGGAATCGGCGCGGCCTGCCGCCGACCGAGCCGGGATCGAAGACGAAGACCGGCGCGCGGGTGGCGCAGGCTTCGCTGATCATGTTCACCGAATCGGCGGTACAGACGATTCGGTCCGCATATGCCAGCAGGCCGGGATAGGGATTCTCGCCGTCCGCCGCACCGAGCCAACAAGTCCCGGGCCAGCGGGAGGCGAACTCCCGCAGTGCGTCGAACAGCGCCGGATTCGTGCGCCGCGATGCGGTGAGCAAGAGGCTGCCGCCGTCGCGCGCCAGGGCGCGATCCAGCTGCGAGAGCAGGATCGGAAGCGCCGCAGCATCGAGTCGTGCGTGCCGGCTGGCGCCGCCGACCAGCACCGCGGTGCGTGGAGCCGGCAGCTGGGCGAACGCTGCTGCAAAGCGTGCGCGCGCCTGCGCCAGCCAGGCATCGTCCACCGGGTGCAGGCTGCCGAGCAGGGTGACGACGTTGTCGCCCCGCAGCCCGTCGTGCTCCGGTACGACCACTAGGTCCCAGTGTGTGGGCCGGATGCGCGGGTCGAGGATCTGCACTGCGCGCGTGCCACGCTGCCGCAGCAGGCGTGTGGCCAACGCGGCCTGGCGTCCACAGCCGACGGCCAGCTGCGGCGCCGCTTGCAATGCAGACGCGAATGCAGGGCCGAAGGCCCGCGTGGCCCCGGGCCAGCGGCGCGGCGCCAGCCGCTGCGCCAGCCATCCGGGCTGCAGCACGATGTCGCGTTCGGCTGCGATCCCGAGCGCATGCACCAGAGCCTGCGCCTGCCGCACATTGCCGGCATGGCCGTCGCTTACCGTCCATGCGCGTGGGGAATGCGCCAGGCCTGTCGGAGGTCGTTCCACTTATGTAGCCAATCCGTTGCGAAGCCGCAGCGTTCGCTTCACCGGCGGAACTTTACACTGCGCCACTTCGCCGCAATCGCGGCCGTCCTTCGAGAACCGGATGACCCAGGCCTCCACCGTGCCCGACAAACCCACCCTCGATCAGCCGGCTCTCGATCAACTCTTCCTGCAGGCGCGTACCTACAACGCGTTCTCGGGCGAGATCGACGACGCCACTCTGCACCGGCTTTACGATTTGCTGAAGTTCGGCCCGAGCACGGCCAATTCCACGCCCGCGCGCTTCGTGTTCGTGCGCTCGCAGGAGGCCAAGCAGCGGCTCGGCCCCGCGCTGGATGAAGGCAATTACGCCAAGACCATGGCCGCGCCGGTCACCGCGATCGTCGCCTACGACCTCCGCTTCTACGACAAGCTGCCGCTGCTGTTCCCGCATACCGACGCCAAGAGCTGGTTCGACACCAAGCCGGAGGATGCGCTGACCACCATCGCCCTGCGCAACGGCAGTCTGCAGGGGGCCTACCTGATCCTGGCGGCGCGTGCGCTGGGCCTGGACTGCGGCCCGATGTCCGGGTTCGACAATGCCAAAGTGGACGCGGCCTTTTTCCAGGGCACGTCGATCCGCTCCAATTTCCTGGTCAACCTCGGCAAGGGCGACCCGGCCAGCATCTTCCCGCGCTCGCCGCGGCTGGGCTTCGACGAAGCCTGCCGCATCGAGTGACCCATTCCCTGTCCACAAGGAGAGTTTCCGTGCGCAAGTTGTTGCTCGTCACCGCCCTGTTCGCCTTCACGGGCGTCGCGTTCGCGGCTCCGGTCAGCTACAAGATCGATCCCAACCACACCAATGTCCTCGCTTCCTGGACCCATTTCGGCTTCTCGCGTCCCACCGTCAACTTCGGCCAGGCCGATGGCACGATCGTCTACGACGCGGAGAATGTGGGCGCCTCGAGCGTGCAGGTCACTCTGCCGCTGAAGGGCCTCAGCGCACTGGCCGAGGACTTCTACGATCACCTGACCAGCGCGGACTGGTTCGACGCGGCGCAGTACCCGGACGCCACGTTCAAGAGCACTGCGGTCGAAGCCGCCGGCGAGGGCAAGCTGAAGGTGACCGGCGATCTCACCGTCAAGGGCATCACCAAGCCGGTGGTGCTGGATGTCACCCTGAACAATGCGGCCGAGCACCCGATGGGCAAGCGCGCGGCGATCGGTTTCGATGCCACCGCCACGGTCAAGCGCAGCGATTTCGGTCTGGGCAAGTACGCACCCAACGTCAGCGACGAAGTGGCGCTGCGCATCACCACCGAGGCGATGGTGCCGAAGGCCGAATAAGACCATTTATGAGGGAGCGGCCCTGGCCGTGAATGCCGCCCGCGCCGGGTAGAAGATCAGGCGCATCGCGGCCAGGGCCGCTCCCAAGATGAAGTCCATGATCATCGAACGCAGATCTGCGCAGCGCGGACAGGTGAGTGCCGGCTGGCTCGACAGCCGGCACACATTCTCGTTCGGCCACTATCACGACCCGCAATGGATGGGTTTCGGTCCGCTGCGCGTCATCAATGAGGACCGGGTCGCGCCGGGGGCGGGTTTTCCGCCGCACAGCCACGCCAATATGGAGATCCTCAGCTATGTGCTGTCCGGTGCGCTCGCGCACGAGGACAGCCACGGCGGCAAGGGGGTGCTGCACCCGGGCGAGCTGCAATGGATGAGTGCGGGCCATGGCATCGAGCACAGCGAGTTCAACGCCTCGCAATCCGAGCCGGTCCACTTCCTGCAGATCTGGATCCAGCCCGATCGGGTCAACGCTGCGCCGGACTACGACCAACGCGCATTCGATGCGAGGGACAGGCGCGGACGCTGGGTGACCCTGGCCTCGCCCGACGGCGGCGATGGCAGCATCGCGATCCGGCAGCAGGCCTGGCTGCGCGGCGTGCAGCTGGGTGCCGGCGACCGGGTCGCCGCGGTGATCGATCCCGAACGGCGCTACTGGCTGCACGTCGCGCAGGGTGAGGTCGACGTCGACGGCCGGCGGCTGCAGGCGGGCGATGCGCTGGGCTTCGTGAACGAAGCGGCGGGGCTCACGCTGCAGGGCGTGGCCGGACCGGACGCCGACATCCTGTTGTTCGACCTGCCCTTGTAGCAGCGCCGCTTCGGCGCGATCTGGTCCGGCAGCACTGCTGTGTGGTTTACGGCGCGCGCTAAACTGCGCGCATCCGATCCAGGCGCCGCCCATGACCGCCAGCCAGACCCCGACCCAGGCCAATGCGCAGAAGCAGTACGAGGTGCATCGCAGCGATCTGCCGCTGAGCTGCCCGCTGCCGTCGATGGCGCTGTGGAATTCGCATCCGCGGGTGTACCTGGCGATCGAGAACGAGGGCGGCCAGTCCGACTGCCCCTACTGCGGCGCGCACTTCGTCCTGGTCGACTGAAGCCCGGCCCGCGGCATGACGCGTCCGCTGACCGTCGTGCAGCTGCTGCCCGCGCTGGAGACCGGCGGGGTCGAGCGTTCCGCCCTCGAAATCGCCGCGGCGCTGGTGGGCGCCGGGCATCGCGCCGTGGTCGTGTCGGCCGGTGGCCGGCTCGTGCCGCAGCTGCATGAGCTTGGCGCGGAACACGTGGAACTCGATATCGGACGCAAATCGCTGCTGACCTTGCGCCGCGTCCCCATGCTGCGTCGGCTCCTGCGCGACTCGGCCGCCGATGTCGTCCACGCGCGCTCGCGCCTGCCGGCCTGGATCGGCTGGCGCGCGCTGCAGGGCATACCGTCCGGGCATCGCCCGCACTTCGTCACCACGGTGCACGGGCTCAATTCGCCCTCGCGCTACAGCGCCATCATGACCCGCGGCGAGCGCGTGATCTGCGTTTCGAACACGGTCCGCGACTATGTCGGGCGCCATTATCCGGCGACCGATCCGCGCCGCTTGCGGGTAATCGCGCGCGGAATCGATCCTGCAGCGTTTCCGCGCGCGGCGCCGCGGGATCCTGGCGCACGCGCGCAGCTGGCGGCACAGATTCCCCAGCTTGGCGGTGACGGTCCGCTGCTGTTGCTGGCCGGACGCGGCACCCGGCTCAAGGGTCATGCCGATGCGCTGGCGCTGCTGCAGGCGCTGCGAGAAGGCGGACTCGATGCCCGCCTGTGGATGCCCGGCGCGCGCGATCCGGACCGCGCAGCGTACGTGGCCGAACTCGAAAGGGAGGCGTTGAGGAGGGGTGTTTCCGGTATGGTTGCGATCACCGCGCCGAGTGCGGAGATGGCCCAGGCCTATGCCGCCAGCGACCTGGTGCTGCAGCTCTCGCGCAAACCCGAAGCCTTCGGGCGCACGGTGATCGAAGCGCTGTCGGTGGGCCGACCGGTACTGGGCTGGGACCATGGCGGGGTGGGCGAGCTGTTGCGCGAGCTGCAGCCGCAGGGCGCCGTCGCTGCGTTCGACGCCACAGCGCTGGCGGACCGCGCGCGGCATCTGCTCGCGCAACCGCCGGCGCCTCCGGCTACCATGCCTTACACGCTGCAGGCGATGCAGCAGGCCACGCTTGCGGTGTATCGCGAACTTGTCGACGCTCACAGCCAATCCTGATCCCACGCACGCGCAAGCGCACGGCTGGCGCTGGGCGCCGTGGTGGGTACTCGCCTTCGTTGCGTTGTGGCCTGCCCCCGGCTATGCCGAAGGCGTGATGGTGCTCGGTGCGCTGGCGGCAATCGTGAAGCTGCTGCTCGCGCGTTTTCGTGGCGGAATGCAGCTGCTCAGCGGACCGGCGTGGGCCTTGACCAGTGTGCTGTTCTTCGCCTACTGGCTGCCGGAACTGTTCTCGGCGGTGGATGCAGCGGATCAAGCGCGCGCGCTCAAGGAATCGCTGGTGGACCTGCGCTACCTGCCGTTCCTGTGGCTGGTGGCTGCCGCGGTTGCAGGCGACCGGGCGCGCCGGATCACATTCGTGGGCCTGGGCGTGATCGTGGGCATATGGACGATCGATGCGCTGCTGCAGGCCGGGTTCGGCGCCAGCCCGCTGTTCTCCGGCATCGACCGCATCAAGCACGCGATTAGCGGGCATGGCATGTGTCCGGTGCAGAACCTGGCCCAGGACCGCCTCAGCGGCGTGCTCGGGCCGTGCAACCTCAAGCTCGGCTTGGTGCTGGCCAGCCTGGCGCCGTTCGCGCTGTACGCGGCGGCGCGTCGCTTCGGCGCCATCGGCTGGATCGTCGCGTCAGCGGCGGTGGGCTTGGTCGTGCTGATGGCCGGTTCGCGCGCGTCATGGATCACCTACGGCCTGGTTCTGCTGCTTTCCGGCTGGCGCCTGCTGGGATGGAAGAAGCTGCTGGGGGTGTTCGCTTTCGGCGCGGTCGTGATGGCGGCATTGGTGGTGTTCTCGCCGCAGGTCCGCGACCGCATCGAACGCACCACCCAGGCGGTGACCGCCGATCAGGAAGGCGTCGACGTGGCGCTCTCCGGGCGGGCGCGCATCTGGGGCGCGGCCACGTGCATGGCGCGCCAGCACCCGCTCAACGGTGTAGGTGCGCGCGGCTTTCGCGAGCAGTTCGGCGCCTGCGACCCGGAGCCTGAAATGCCGGCGGCCTGGGGCTCGGGTCCGGCGCTGCACGCCCACCAGATCCTGCTGGAGATCCTGAGCGAAACCGGGGCGATCGGGCTGTTGCTGTGGCTGGCCGGCGCCGCCATGGCCTGGCGCGCCTGGCGCTATGCGAGCGCCGCGGCCCGCGAACGGGCGCGACCGGCGATGCTGGCACTGGTGGTGACGGTGTTTCCGTTCAACACCCATCTGGCGTTCTATTCCACGTTCTGGGGCGGGCTGACTCTGATGCTGGCTGCGTTGTATGCGGGCAGCCTGCTGGCGCGAGAGCGATAGTTTCACTCTTAGTAGCAGAGCTTTCGCCTAGCGGCGAGTTACTTTCTTTGCTGGTGCAAAGAAAGTAACCAAAGAAAGCACCTGCTCGTGAAATCAACCCCGCTCAGGGGAGATGCGGTGCCGTCGCCATTTTCGGACTCGCCATCCATGGCTCGGTCCGAAAACGGCCGGCATCCATGCCGGCCGCCCTCCGGGTGTCCGGATGCGGATTGCATGTGCAGTGTCGAGAAGGTCAAAGACGGAGGTCGACCTGTCGGCAGCAGATCATCTGGCAATTCGGCTTACCCACGCCTTTGACTTTCGCAGACCTGCAGAAGCCACCAGCCCCGGAAACCCCGGAGGGGCGGCGGCCATGGATGGCCGCCGTTTTCGGATCGAGGCAGGGATGCCGAGTCCGAAAATTGCTTCGCCACCCATACGCCTTGAGCGATCTGTCGAGGAAGGTGCTTTCTTTGCCTACTTTCTTTACTCGCACCTGCGGTGCTCGCCCTTCGGGCCGGCTTCGCCGTTCGCGCCTTCGGCGCAGTGCACCAGCAAAGAAAGTAGGTCGCCTTCAGGCGAAAGCTCTAGGCTCGAAAGGCGGATTCGAGAACCTGGATAGGGCCTAGCTGCGCCCGTATGGCGACTGCCCGTCCGGCGTGCGCTTGAAGCGCCGGTGGATCCACAGGTACTGCTCGGGTGCGGCCCGCGCCATGGTTTCGATACCCGCCATGACCCGCGCGGTGTCGGCAGTGGCATCGGTGGAGGGGAAATCCGCAAGCATCGGCGACAGCCTGAGCGCATAGCTTCCGTCCGCACGACGCGCATGCTGGAACAGCAGCACCGCCGCGCCGGACATCCGCGCCAGGGCATGGGTCGATGTCAGGCTGTGCGCGGGCTGGCCGAAGAACGGGACGAAGACCGCGTCGCCGCGGCTCGGATCCTGGTCCGGCGCGTACCACAGCAGGCCGCCACGCTTGAGATGCCGGACCGCGCCGCGCACGTCCTGCTTGGGGAACATGACGGCTGCGTAGCGCGCCCGGCCACGGCGCACCGCCCATTCCATGGCCGGTTGCGCATGCGGACGGTACATCCCGGCCAGCGGCACGTAGTCGCACATCAGCCGGCCGCAGACCTCCAGGGTGGTGAAGTGGCCGGAGACCACGATGACGCCGCGCCCGCCTTCGCGTGCGGCCTGGATATGCTCCAGGCCTTCGACTTCGATCCCGCGTCGCAGCGGGCCTACCGAGCCCCACCACGCGCGCGCGAACTCGAACACACCGATGCCCAACGCTGCGAAGTGCGCGCGCAGCAACCGGGCGCGTTCAGTTGCATCCTCTTCGGGAAAGCACAGCTCGAGATTGCGCGCGGCGATGCGCCGCCGCTGCGCCAGAACGAGCCGCAACGCATCGCCCAGGGCGCGCCCCATCGCGCGCTGCAGTGGCCAGGGCACGCGTGCGAGCAGCGCCATGGCGCCAATTCCGATCCAGGTGGGCCAGTCGCGCGGGGATACGGGCGGACGGGAGGATGACGGCTCAGGCGGCATTGCGGAATTCTAGCCGCCGGGCGGTCTGCGCCCGTGCAGCGCAGTCGCGCTCCGATCGAGCCTGATGCGTCGGCCAGGTCCGGACCGGCGCCGCAACCCTGTGCAGGACGCTCCGCTATCCTTGTCCGTATGCAGGCCACGCTGACCGAGCGGACGCTGCGCGGCCTGTATTCGGCCGCGCTGTACGTGCTGGTGCCGGTGACGGTGTATCACCTGATCTGGCGTGGCTTCCGCCAGACGGATTATTTCCAGCGCTGGAACGAACGCTACGCGGCCTATCGCGATGCGCCACATCCGGAGACGGTCTGGGTGCACGCGGTGTCGGTGGGCGAAGTCAACGCCGCTGCGCCGCTGGTCAACGCGCTGCTCGACAGCGTCCTTCCAAACAGCCGGACGCGACGCCGGCTGCTGGTCACTACCATCACCCCCACCGGATCGGCGCGGGTGCGCGCGCTCTGGGGCGATCGGGTCGAGCACGTCTACCTGCCCTACGACCTGCCGGGCATGGTGCAGCGTTTCCTGGCGCACTACCGGCCGCGGATCGCGCTGATCATGGAAACCGAACTGTGGCCGAACCTGTTGTTCGGCCTGCGCGACCAGGGCATTCCGGCCTACATCGTCAATGGCCGCCTTTCCGAACGCTCGCTGCGCGGCTACCGCTTCCTGCGTGCACTGCTGGGTCGCGCACTGCGCACGCTGCGCGCGGTCCTGGCTCAGTCGCAGGGCGATGCCGAACGTTTCCAGCGCCTGGGCGCGCTGCCTCCGCTAGTCACCGGCAACCTCAAGTACGACATCCTGGACGCCGCGAATGTCGGCGACACCGCGCGCGAGATCTGCCGCCGCATCGGCGGCCGCAAGGTGTGGATCGCGGCCAGCACCCATGCCGAGGAAGAGGCTTCGGTGATGGCGATCCATCGCCGGCTGCGCCGGCACTGGCCTGACCTGTTGCTGCTGTGGGCCCCGCGCCATCCCGAACGCTTCCGCCCGGTCATCCAGCAGGCGATCGACTCGGGCTGGCAGGTCGCCACGCGCACCCTCACCCATACGCCCGGTGCGGATGACGATGTGTTCGTGATCGACACGCTCGGCGAGCTGAGCGTCTTTTACCACTGCGCACAGGTGGCCTTCGTCGGTGGCAGCCTGCAGCCGATCGGCGGGCACAACCTGCTCGAGCCTGCCGCTGCCGGCTGCGCCGTGGTCACCGGACCGCACCTCCATAATTTCAGCGAGATCGCGCGGCAGATGACTGCCGTCAACGCGCTGTGCGTCGGCGAGGATGGCGAAGCAGTGGCCGCGTGCATCGAAGCCCTGCTGGAAGACGATTCAGCGCGCGTAGCGATGACAGCCGCGGGCAGGGCGCTGGTGGAACAGGGTCGCGGCGCGCTGCAGCGCACGCTGGCGGCGATCGCGCAGGACCTGCCGGGGGAAGGGACGGAGCCAATCAAGCGCGCTTGATGGGCTCCGTCCCGGTTACTACTGCGTGGTGGCTGCGCCGTTGAGATCGCGCGTGCTTGCATCCACGGTCAGCAACCGGTTGACGTCCTGCACGTCCTCGACATCCAGCGAACCGGCAGCCTGTTCCAGCAACAGCCGGTTCTGCAGGAAGTTGTAGCGCGCCAGCGCGTATTCGCGCTCGGCGTTGAACAGGGTCTGCTGGTTGACCAGCACGTCGAGCACGGTGCGCGTGCCCACTTCCAGTCCCACCTGCGAGGCCTCGTAGGCGGCGCGGGCCGAGGTCACCGCGGAGCGGCGCGCCTCGACTTCGCTGATGCCGGCGACCAGGGTCTGGTAGGAATTTCGCGTATTGCGCACCAGCGCGCGCCGGGTCTGCTCGAGCTGGTCCTGGGTGACGTCGCGCTGGGCGATCGCCTGGCGGACGCGCGACGAGGTGGCCCCACCGGAGAAGATCGGCACGCTCAGGGTCAGGCCCAGGGTGCCGCCGCGGGTGCCGTCCGAACCATCGGTGCTGAACTCGTTGCCGCTGATGGTCTTGGAGTCGGAGTAGTCGGCACCGAGATAGAGCGTCGGCAGGTGGCCGGCGCGCGCGGTCTGGATGTTGGCCTCGGACGATTGCAGCAGGTACTCCTGCGCCTTGAGATCGGGATTGTTCTCGATCGCCGCGGCGATCCACTCGTCCACGCCCTGGCTGCTGGGCAGGCTGGGCTGGAAGTCCTGGGGCAGCGCCTTGAGGTTGGCGATCGGCTGGCCGGTGATCTCGGTCAGCGCCTGGTACGCGTCCTCGAGTGCATTGCGGGTGACGATCGTGCTCGCCCGCGCGGCGTCGTACTGGGCGCGCGCCTCGTGCACGTCGGTGATCGGCGCCAGGCCCACTTCCAGGCGCTTGTCGGCGAAGTCGAACTGCTTCTTCAGCGCGGTCTCCTGCGCCTCGGCCGCCGCCAGGGTTTCGATGGCCACGAGCACGTTGAAATAGGCCTGCGAGGTGCGGGTCACCAGGTCGTCGCCGGCGGATTCGAGCTGGAAGTCGGCCGAGCGGCTGACCGCGCGCTCGCTGCGCAGGGTGTTGATGCGCCCGAAGTCGAACACCATCTGGTCGGCGTTCACGCCGAAGGTGCGCGAGGTCGAGCCCTCGATGTCGATGACCTGGTCCGGAGTAACCGGATTGTTGTCGTGGTCGACGGAGACCGACTGATCGACCGGAAACGAACGGCTCAGCGTCGCGCTGCCGTTGATCTGCGGCAGCATCGCCGCGCGCGCCTGCACCGCGCCTTCCTTGGTGGCCAGGCGATCGGATTCCGCGGCGGAAAGCTGCGGGTCGCCGGTGCGCGCCAGCTCGTAGGTCTGCAGCAGGTCTTCGGCGAAGGCGCTGGCAGGCAGCATGGCCAGGGCGAGGGCGAACACGAGCGGGCGACGGATCATGGGGAGTCCTTAGAGCTTGAATTCGGGCGCCGGCGCGGCGCCGGCCAGGTAGGGCAGATCGGTTTCGAACAACGAATCGATGCGCGGAGCGTTGACCTGGTTGCGCAGCAGCACCGCTTCCATCGCCGGGCGGCGTCCGCGCACGACGAACATCCGGCCGTCGGGCTTGAGCCATTGCACGAAGCGGCCCGGGATGCTGTCGACGGCGCCGCCGACACAGATCGCGTCGAAGCGGCGCTCGCTGTCCCAGGCGAATGCATCGGCGGTTTCGACCCGGACATTGGCGATGCGCTGCGCATCGAGTGCGGCGCGCGCCGCGTCGGCGAGGTCGGCATGGCGTTCCAGGCTGGTCACCTCGCGCGACAGCCGCGCCAGGCAGGCGGTCAGGTAGCCGCAGCCGGTGCCGATCTCGAGCACCGAATCGCCCGGTTCCAGCGCCAGGGCCTGCAGCGCGCGACCTTCGAATACCGGCTTGTGGCTGCGTTCGCCGTGGGCCAGCGGCAATTCCATGTCGGAGTACGCCAGGTCGCGGTAGGCCGGTGGCACGAAGGCTTCGCGCGGGAGCGCGGCCAGCACGTCGAGCACGCGTACGTCCAGCACGTCCCAGGGACGCACTTGCTGTTCGACCATCAGTTCGCGGGCTTTGGCGAAGTCCAGGGCGGCGTTCATTCGGGGCTCTTCAGGGATCGCAAGGGGGGCAATTCTAGCGGCCGGCCCTTGCGTTCGAACGGGTGCGGTCTTCGCCGGGTACGGGCACGATCCGCGGCGACAGCATGGCTGTACTAGCACACCAGCACTGAGTGCCAAAAGTCAGCCTGCCGGAAGTCACCGCCCGGGGCGCCGCTGCTCAACGCACCGCATAGGCGCGCAGGAACATGTCGACCGTTTCGGCGACATGGCGCTGCAGCGTCCGCGCATCGCCCGCGGCGGCGCCGCAGCCGAATACCTGCTGCGCATGCAGATCGCCCTTGAGCAGGACGAAGAACTGCGAAGCCGCCCGGGCCACGTCGTCGATCGCCAGCTCTCCGGCTTCGACCTTGTGGGCCAGCAATTCGGCGAAATTCTTCTGCACGCGTCTAGGCCCCGCGTCCCAGAACATCTGCGGCACGGGGGAAGCGGCCATCTGCGGAGTGCACATGATCCGGTGACCGGCTACGGCCCCGGGCGACATCACCATGGCCACGAAGGCATGGCCGATCTCGAGCAGGCAGTCGCGCACCGGCAGCCCGGCGCAGTCGGTGAACAGCGCGCTCGGCAGCTGCTGTTCGCAGTAGGCCTTGACGGCTTCGCCGAACAACGCCTCCTTGTCGCCGAAGTGGCTGTAGACCGTGAGCTTGGATACCCCGGCATCGGCCGCGATCTGATCCATGCTCACCCCCTCATAGCCCTGTTCCAGGAACAGTCGCTTCGCAGCCTCCAGGATCGCCGCGCCCTTGCTCAGATCCTTGGGGCGGCCGGGGGCGCCGGGCTTGCCCTTGGCGGTCTTGGCGATGGCGGCAGGCAGGGTCATGCGACAAATACTAGACCAATCGGTTTGATATTTATAGTATACCCGTCAGTTTATTAATGAGCTGGCAGCATGCGCACGCACATTCGAATGGGAACGCTAGCCGCCGCGACGCTGCTGCTCGGTGTGCTGGCAGGATGCGGCAATGATGATGCGGCCGATCCTGGCCCCCGGCCGGTGCTGGTCGCGCGCCCGCAAGGCGGGACCGATGCGGCCACCATCGCCTACGCGGGCGAAGTGCGGGCACGCGAGGAGAGCGCGCTGTCCTTTCGCGTCGGCGGCAACCTGGTGCGGCGCCTGGTCGATGTGGGCGACGTGGTCAGGCGCGGCCAGATCCTGGCCGAGCTCGATCCGGACGACCTGCGCCTGCAGGCGCAGGCCGCGCAGGCCCAGGCAGCGGCGGCCGAGGCCGAGCTGCAGCGCACCGCCGCGGACCGCGCGCGCTACCAGGCCTTGCTCGCCGACCAGTTGATCAGCCGCTCGGCCTACGACCAGGCCAACACCGCCTACAAGGCAGCAGCTGGACAGGCCAACGCCGCACGCGCCAACCTGGATGTCGCCCGCAACCAGGCCGGCTACGCGCAGCTGCGCGCGCCGCACGATGGCGTAATCGCGTCGCGCCAGGCCGAGGCCGGACAGGTCGTCGGCGCAGGCCAGACCATCTTCACCTTTTCGGGCGACACCGGCCGGGAAGTCGCCATCGCCCTGTCCGAGGCGCGGATCCGCGACTTCCGGGTCGGGCAACCGGTGCTGGTCGAACTGTGGAGCGCGCCGGGGCAGCGCCTGCCGGGCACGATCCGCGAGATCGCACCCGCCGCCGACCCGCAGGCACGTACCTATGCCGCGCGGGTCGCCCTGCCGCCCGAGTCGGCACGTGCGGTCGAGCTTGGCCAGAGCGCACGCGTGTATGTGCAACAGGACGGCCACCGGGCGGCGCCCAGCGTGCCGCTCTCGGCGATCCAGCGCGGCGCGAACGGCGCAACCGCGCTGTGGGTGGTCGACCCGGCAACCCGCAAGCTCACCTCGCGCGCGGTGAAACTAGGCCCGTATGCCGAGGATCGCGTGCCCGTGCTCGATGGCCTCGACGCCGATGCCTGGGTGGTCGTTGCCGGCGGCCACCTGCTGCGCGAAGGCCAACGCGTCGAGCCGGTCGATCGCCAGAACAGGCCGGTGCTGCCGCCGGCGCCGCGCATCGCCGCCAAGGACTGAAGACCGTGCGCTTCAATCTCTCCGAATGGGCGCTGCGCACCCGCAGCCTGGTGCTGTACGCGATCGTCGCCTTCGCCCTGATCGGCACATGGTCGTACCAACGGCTCGGCCAGTCCGAGGATCCACCGTTCACCTTCAAGGTCATGGTGATCCGCACCCTGTGGCCCGGCGCCACCGCCGAGGAAGTCGCCCGCCAGGTCGGCGACCGGATCGAGAAGAAAGTGATGGAGACCGGTCAGTACGAGTTCGTGCGCGCCTATTCGCGCCCGGGCGAGTCGCAGGTGTTCTTCATCGCCAAGGACTCGCTGACGTCGAAGCAACTGCCCGAACTCTGGTACCAGATCCGCAAGAAGGTCGGCGACATCCGCGGCACCCTGCCGCAGGGCGTGGTCGGCCCGTTCTTCAACGACGAGTTCGGCGACACCTTCGGCAACATCTATGCGATCACCGGCGAAGGTTTCGATTACGCCGTGCTCAAGGACTATGCCGAACGCATCGAGCTGGAGCTGCAGCGCGCACCCGATGTCGGCAAGGTCGAGCTGATCGGACTGCAGGAAGAGAAGATCTTCGTCGAGCTGTCCAACACCAAGCTCGCCACGCTCGGCGTGCCGCTGACCGCCGTGCAGCAGGCGCTGGACCAGCAGAACGTGATCGCGCCGGCGAGCTTCTTCGAGACCACCAGCGACCGCGTGCAGCTGCGGGTCACCGGACGCTTCGAGACGGTGGCGGAGATCCGCGACTTCCCGATCCGCGTCGGCGACCGCACCTTCCGCATCGCCGACGTCGCCACGGTGCGCCGTGGCTTCTCCGATCCGCCGGCGCCGCGGATGCGGTTCATGGGCGAGGACGCGATCGGCATTGCGGTGTCGATGAAGGACGGTGGCGACATCCTGCGCCTGGGCGACACCCTGCGCGGCGAGTTCGCGCGCCTGCAGCAGACGCTGCCGGCGGGCATGCAGCTGCGCAACGTCAGCGACCAGCCGCTGGCGGTGGAGCGCTCGGTCGACGAATTCGTGCGCGTGCTTGCCGAAGCGGTGGCGATCGTGCTGCTGGTCAGCTTCTTCTCGTTGGGCTTCCGAACCGGGCTGGTGGTCGCCCTGTCGATCCCGCTGGTGCTGGCGATGACCTTCGCGGCGATGCACTACTTCGGCATCGGCCTGCACAAGATCTCGCTGGGCTCGCTGGTGCTGGCGCTCGGTCTGCTGGTCGACGACGCGATCATCGCGGTCGAGATGATGCAGGTGAAGATGGAGCAGGGCTACGACCGGGTGAAGGCCGCGGCGGCCGCGTGGAATCTGACCGCGTTCCCGATGCTCACCGGCACGCTGGTGACCGCCGCCGGCTTCCTGCCGATCGCGACCGCGGCCTCGTCGACCGGCGAATACACGCGCTCGATCTTCCAGGTGGTGACGATCGCGCTGCTGCTGTCGTGGATCGCGGCGGTGGTGTTCATTCCCTATCTGGGCGACAAGCTGCTGCCGGACTTCGGCCACGCGCGGCCCGCGCCGCCTCCGCAGTCGATCGCGGGCCGGGCGCGGCGCCTGCGCGCCTGGTTCGCCGCGAAGCTGCCGCATCGCCTGCAGGACTGGGCGGCGCCGAAGGACCACAGCCACGATCACGCGCACGATCCCTACCAGACCCGGTTCTACCAGCGTTTCCGCCGCGTGGTCGACTGGTGCGTGGGCCATCGCAAGACGGTCATCGCCGTTACCGTCGCGACGTTCCTCGTTTCGGTGCTGATGTTCCGCTTCGTGTCGCAGCAGTTCTTCCCGGATTCGACCCGGCTGGAGCTCATGGTCGATCTGGAACTGGCGGAAGGCTCGTCGCTCGAGGCGACCGCCGCGCAGGCGAAACGGCTGGAAGCCATGCTGCGCACGCGCAAGGAAGTCGAGAATTACGTGGCCTACGTCGGCACCGGCTCGCCACGCTTCTACCTGCCGCTGGACCAGCAGCTGCCAGCGCCGAATTTCGCCCAGTTCGTGCTGCTGACCCATGACATCGAATCGCGCGAGTCGCTGCGCCAGTGGCTGATCGACGACGCTGCCAGGCGCTTCCCGGCGCTGCAGCTGCGCGTGACCCGGCTGGAGAACGGCCCGCCGGTGGGCTACCCGATCCAGTTCCGCGTCTCGGGCGAGCACATCCCGGAAGTGCAGCGCTATGCGCGGATGGTGATGGAAAAGGTGCGCGCGCATCCGCACGTGAGCAACGTGGGGCTGGACTGGTCCGAGCCGAGCAAGATCGTGCGCCTGACCCTGGACCAGGACCGGGCGCGCGCACTGGGGGTCAGCTCGGGGCAGCTCGCGCAGTTCCTGCAGGGCTCGCTCGCCGGTACCTCGGTCAGCCAGTACCGTGAGGGCAACGAGCTGATCGAGATCCTGCTGCGTGGGCCGGGCGAGGAGCGCGAGCGGCTGTCGCTGCTCGGCTCGCTGGCGGTGCCGACCTCCAACGGCCAGACCGTGCCGCTGTCGCAGCTCGCACGGCTGGAGTACGGCTTCGAGGACGGCATCGTCTGGCATCGCAACCGGTTGCCGACCGTGACCGTGCGCGCCGACATCGATGGCGCGGTCACCACGCCCCCGACCGTGACCGCCGAAATCGAACCAACGCTCGACGATATCCGCGCGCAGCTGCCCAGTGGTTACCTGCTCGAAACCGGCGGCACAGTGGAGGATTCCGGGCGTGGTTCGCGTTCGGTCGCCGCCGGCGTGCCGCTGTTCATCGCGGTCGTCGCCACACTGCTGATGCTGCAGCTGCGCAGCTTCTCGCGGGTGCTGCTGGTGATGCTGACCGCACCGCTGGGCCTGATCGGCGTCACCTTGTTCCTGCTGGTGTTCCGGGTGCCGTTCGGGTTCGTTGCGATGCTCGGCACGATCGCGATGTTCGGCATGATCATGCGCAACTCGGTGATCCTGGTCGACCAGATCGAACAGGACATCGCCGCCGGGCATTCGCGCTGGCAGTCGATCGTGGATGCCACCGTGCGCCGCTTCCGCCCGATCGTGCTGACCGCGCTGGCCGCGATCCTGGCGATGATCCCGTTGTCCAGGTCGGTATTCTTCGGGCCGATGGCGGTGGCGATCATGGGCGGGCTGACCGTGGCCACCGCGCTGACCCTGCTGTTCCTGCCAGCGCTGTACGCGGCGTGGTTCAAGGTGAAGCGGGACGAGCCGCAACAAAGCAGTGGGCCTGTACCGGCAACTTGAATCGAAGGCTGTCATTCAGCGCCTTCGACTTCTTTGGCTCTGCGTTCGTAAACAACCAGCAGCAATCATCCTGCGCACGCCCGCAGGGCGACCGGATCCATAAGGCATCCGGATTCATGAAGGGCTGAGCCACCCTTCGTGACGGCATGCCTGTTTCGGGTCTAGACTCGGCCCCGCAAGCGATGGCCGGCGCGTCCGGCCCAGCCAGCAGCGAAAGCTCCCGCACGGAGTGCAGCGTTGAAGCCGACCGATATTCGCGACCCGGATACCTTCCACAAGGTGGTCGATTGCCAGTGGGCCTGCCCGGCGCACACGCCGGTCCCCGAATACATCCGCCTGATCGCCGAGGGCCGCTACGCCGATGCGTACATGGTCAACTGGCACAGCAATGTGTTTCCCGGGATCCTCGGGCGTACCTGCGACCGCCCGTGCGAGCCGGCGTGCCGGCGTGGACGGGTGGAAGAGAACAACGGTGCCAAGCCCGAGCCGGTCGCGATCTGCCGGCTCAAGCGCGTTGCCGCGGACTTCAAGGGCGACGTGTCGGCCCGGATGCCCAGGCCGGCGGTGACCTCTAACGGCAAGCGCATCGCCTGCGTTGGCGCCGGGCCGTCGTCGCTGACGGTCGCGCGCGACCTGGCGCCGCTGGGCTACCAGGTCACCGTGTTCGAGGCCGACCCGAAGGCGGGCGGCTTCATGCGCACCCAGGTACCGCGCTTCCGCCTGCCGGAAAGCGTGATCGACGAGGAAACCGGCTACATCCTCGACCTTGGCGTCCAATTCGTGGGCAACCATCGCATCGACTCGATGCGCGAACTGCTGGGGCAGGGCTTCGATGCCGTGTTCGTGGGCAGCGGCGCGCCACGTGGCCGCGACCTCGACCTGCCCGGTCGCAAGGAAGCCGCCGCCCACATCCATGTCGGACTCGACTGGCTGGCGAATGTGTACTTCGGCCATGTGGAGAAGGTCGGCAAGCGGGTGCTGGTGCTCGGCGGCGGCAACACCGCGATGGACTGCTGCCGCAGCGCGCGCCGGCTGGGCGGCGAGGACGTGAAGGTGATCGTGCGCTCGGGCTTCGACGAGATGAAGGCCAGCCCGTGGGAGAAGGAGGATGCGATGCACGAGGGCATCCCGATCCTCGACTTCCGCGTACCCAAGACCTTCGTGAACCAGGACGGCCAGCTGACCGGCATGACCTTCGAGAAGGTGCGTGCGATGTACGACGAGAAGGGTCGGCGCCAGCTGGTGCCGACCGGTGAGCCCGACGAGCATTTCGATTGCGACGAGGTGCTGATCGCGGTGGGCCAGGAGAACGCGTTCCCGTGGATCGAGCGCGACCTGGGGATCGCCTTCGATGAGGAATGGGACATGCCGGTGGTCGACAAGGTCACCCACCAGTCCTCGCTGCCGCACGTGCTGTTCGGCGGTGATGCGGCGTTCGGGCCGAAGAACATCATCTGGGCAGTCGCGCACGGCCATGCGGCGGCGATCTCGATCGACAAGCTGCTCGCCGGGGAAGACACCCGGCTGCGCCCCGCTCCGGACGTGCACCTGCTCTCGCAGAAGATGGGTATCCACGAATGGAGCTACGACAACGCGGTGTCGCCCGACGAGCGCTACCTGGTGCCCTGGTCGGAGGCGGCGAAGAAGCTCGACAGCATCCAGGTCGAAGTGGAGCTTGGATTCGACGCGCTGACCGCATTCAAGGAAACCCAGCGCTGCCTCAACTGCGACGTGCAGACGGTCTTCACCCGTGACAAGTGCATCGAATGCGATGCGTGCGTCGACATCTGCCCGACCGATTGCATCACCTTCACCGCCAACGGCGACGAGGCCGACCTGCGCAAGCGCCTGACCGCACCTGCGCTGAACCTCGAGCAGGACCTGTACGTGTCCAAACCGCTCAAGACCCACCGGGTGATGGTCAAGGACGAGGACGTGTGCCTGCATTGCGGCCTGTGCGCCGAGCGCTGTCCGACCGGGGCGTGGGACATGCAGAAATTCCTGCTGCTGGAGACGTATGCCGGACCCGGATGCCGCGGCGCGAAGGCTAGGGAGGCGGCCTGATGGCGGCTGACCGACCCGGAGGCACCGCGATGACGCCGATGCCCGCGCCCCTGCAGGCGATCAACGACTTCGTGGTGAAGTTCGCCAACGTCAACGGTTCTGGCTCGGCCTCGGCGAACGAGCTGTTCGCCAAGGCGATCCTGCGCATGGGCGTGCCGGTCAGCCCGCGCAACATCTTTCCCTCCAACATCCAGGGCCTGCCGACCTGGTACGAGGTGCGGGTGACCGAGGGCGGCTGGCTCGGGCGCCGCGGCGGCGTGGACCTGATGGTCGCGATGAACCCGCAGACCTGGGACGCCGACGTGGCCGAACTCTCGCCCGGCGGCTACCTCTTCTACGATTCCACCAAGCCGCTGCCGAAGTCGAAGTTCCGCGACGACGTCAACGTGATCGGCGTTCCGTTGACCGAGATCTGCAACGCCACCTACGACGATCCACGCCAGCGCCAGCTGTTCAAGAACATCATGTACGTCGGTGCCCTGAGCGCGCTGCTGGACATGGACGTGCCCGCCATCGAGCAGCTGATCGGCGAGCAGTACAAAGGCAAGGAAAAACTGCTCAAGCCCAATCTGGAAGCGCTGCACCTGGGGCGCGACTGGGTGATGGCGAACCTGCCGCATCCGATCGGCCTGCGCGTGGCCAGGGCCGACGCGGTGGGCGATCGCATCTTCGTCGAAGGCAATGCGGCGGCCGCGCTGGGTTGCGTCTATGGCGGCGCCACGGTCTGCGCCTGGTATCCGATCACGCCGTCCTCTTCGCTGGCCGAAGCCTTCACCAAGTATTGCCAGAAGTTCCGGGTCGACCCGGAGTCCGGACGAGCGCGCCACGCCATCATCCAGGCCGAGGACGAGATCGCCTCGATCGGCATGGTGGTCGGCGCCGGCTGGAACGGCGCGCGTGCGTTCACCACCACCTCGGGTCCGGGCATCTCGCTGATGAACGAGTTCATCGGGCTGGCGTACTTCGCCGAGATCCCGGTGACGATCATCGATGTGCAGCGCGGCGGTCCGTCCACGGGGATGCCTACGCGCACCCAGCAATCCGATATCACCATGTGCGCCTACGCTTCGCACGGCGATACCAAGCACGTGCTGTTGCTGCCGGAGGATCCGCACGAATGCTTCGCGTTCTCGGCCGCGGCGCTGGACCTGGCCGACCGGCTGCAGACGCCGGTGTTCGTGATGACCGACTTGGACATCGGCATGAACCAGCGTCTGTGCGCGCCGTTCGAATGGGACGACGCCGCGGGTTACGATCGCGGCAAGGTGCTCAGTGCCGAGGACCTCGAGGCCGGCAAGGAGTTCGCGCGCTACAAGGACCTGGACGGCGACGGCATTCCCTGGCGCACCTGGCCGGGTACCCATCCCGACAAGGGCGCCTATTTCACTCGTGGCACCTCGCGCAATCCGCAGGCCCAGTACTCCGAACGCGGGCCGGACTACGTCTACAACATGGAACGGTTGTTGCGGAAGTTCGAAACCGCCAAGGCGTTGGTGCCGCAGCCGATGGTGCTGCAGTCGGACCTGCCGACCAGGCACGGTGCGATCTACTTCGGATCCACCAGCCCCGCGATGGCCGAGGCCATCGTGGCGCTGCAGGCCGACGGCATCCCGCTGGACACGCTGCGGCTGCGCGCCTTCCCGTTTCCCGATTCGGTGCGCGATTTCATCGATGCCCACGAATCGGTCTTCGTGGTCGAGCAGAACCGCGACGGCCAGATGCGCAGCTTGCTGGTCAACGAATTCGGCATCGATCCGGCCCGCCTGGTACCGGTGCTGCACTACGACGGCACGCCGATCACGGCGCGCTTCATCGCCGGCGCCATCGCCGCGCGGCTGCGGCCCGCTGCGAAGCAGAGCGACGGTCAGGAGAAAGTGGCATGACCTACCTCGCCAAGCCAAAACTGCACCATCCGACCCTGTCGTGCAACGCGATCGGCTTCACCCGGCGCGACTACGAAGGCAAGATCAGCACCCTGTGCGCGGGCTGCGGGCACGACTCGATCTCGGCCGCGATCATCCAGGCCTGCTGGGAGCTGGACATCCAGCCGCATCGGGTCGCCAAGCTGTCGGGCATCGGCTGCAGCAGCAAGACGCCGGATTACTTCCTGGGCCAGTCTCACGGCTTCAACACCGTGCACGGGCGCATGCCGTCGGTGCTCACCGGCGCCAACCTCGCCAACCGCGAGCTGATCTACCTGGGCGTTTCCGGCGATGGCGATTCGGCGTCGATCGGGATCGGTCAGTTCGTCCACGCGATCCGTCGCGGCGTGAACATGGTCTACATCGTGGAGAACAATGGCGTCTACGGCCTGACCAAGGGCCAGTTCTCGGCCACCGCCGACCAGGGCTCGGTGTCGAAGAAAGGCGTGGCCAATACCGACAGCCCGCTGGACATGGTGACGATGGCCCTGCAGCTGGGCGCGAGCTACGTGGGCCGCGGATTTTCCGGCGACAAGGCGCAGCTGGTGCCGCTGATCAAGGGTGCGTTGTCGCACCGCGGCGCGGCTTTCCTCGACGTGATCAGCCCCTGCGTCGCCTTCAACAACCACGCCGGCAGCACCAAGAGCTACGACTACGTACGCGAGCACAACGACGCGGTCAACCGCATGGACGTGATTCCGCCGCGCGCGCGGATCGAAGTGGACTACGCCGAAGGCCGGATGATCGAGGTCGAGCAGCACGACGGCAGCAGGCTGCGGCTGCGCAAGCTCGATGCCGGCTACGATCCGCGCGACCGGATCTCGGCCATGAACATCATCCAGCAGCGGCACGCCCAGGGCGAGGTGATCACCGGCCTGCTCTACGTGGACCCGGATGCGGGCGATCTGCACGGTCACCTCAATACGGTCGAGGCGCCGCTCAATTCCCTGGGTGTCGAAGCGCTTTCGCCAGGCGCAGCGGCGCTGGCGAAGATCAACGATTCGTTGCGGTAGGCGGGAGCGACGTCCCAGCGCGGCCTGGGGACGGCGTGGCGTCCTCCGGCACGAAGGCCCTGACGCGCGGGACGATCGGTCTGTGGGAGCGCCCTTGGCCGCGAATGCCTTTCGCTTTCAGCTGGAGGCCTGGAGCATTCGCGGCCAAGGCCGCTCCCACGTCAGGTTCAATCGCGCAGTTCGGCCACGTAGCACGTCGCTTCGATCCGTTCGCAGATCCACTCGGTGACCTGGTGCGTGCCGACCGCATTGCCCGCGGCGGCCAGATCGGCGGTGAAGATGCCTGCGGCAAGCGCGTCGTCGACCGTGCGCTCGATGCAGGCCGCCTCGTCTTCCAGCCCCAGCGAGTGCCGCAGCAGCAGTGCCGCGCTCAGGATCGCGCCGATCGGGTTGGCGATGCCCCGGCCGGCGATATCGGGCGCCGAGCCATGGATGGGTTCGTACAGGCCCGTTCCGAGCGTGGTCGCGCCTTGGGGCGATGATGCGGGAGCCGCATCGCCGAGCGATGCCGACGGCAGCAGCCCCATCGAGCCGGCCAGCATCGACGCCTCGTCGGTCAGGATGTCGCCGAACATGTTCTCGGTGACGATGACATCGAACGCGCGCGGTTTCGACAGCAGGTGCATCGCCATCGAGTCGACCAGCTGGTGCTCCAGGACGATGTCCGGGAATTCATCGCGCGCGATCCGCGTCGCCACCTCGCGCCACAGGCGCGAGGTTTCCAGCACGTTCGCCTTGTCCACCGAGGTCACGTGCCTGCGGCGCGTGCGCGCCAGGGCGCAGGCGCGGCGCACCACGCGTTCCACCTCCATCACGCTGTAGCGGCACAGATCGCTGGCGCTGTCAGCGTCGCGGGTCTTGTCGCCGAAGTAGATGCCGCCGGTGAGCTCGCGCACCACCAGCAGATCGACGCCGGACAGCAGGTGCGGCTTGATCGGCGCCGCGCCCAGGGTGGCCGGATGCGGCCGCACCGGGCGCAGATTGGCGTACAGGCCCAGCGCCTTGCGTAGTCCCAGCAGACCCTGTTCCGGGCGTACCTTGGCCCGCGGGTCGGACCACTTCGGTCCGCCGACCGCCCCCAGCAATACCGCGTCCGCGTTCTGGCAGGCCTCGAGCGTCGCGGGCGGCAGCGGCGTGCCGGTGGCGTCGATCGCGGCGCCGCCGATCGGATACTCGCGCAGGCCGAAGCGGTGTCCGTGGCGGCGTGCGACCACACGCAGAACTTCGGTTGCGGCGGCGGTGACCTCCGGGCCGATGCCGTCGCCCGGCAGTACCGCGATTTCAGCTTGCATGGCGCCAGCTCTCATGATGTGCGTTCTCGTAGGTCTGGATGGCGGGAGCCTGGTCGAGCAGGTAACCGAGCTGGTCGACGCCCTGCAGCAGGCAGGTCTGGGCGAATGCATCGAGCGGGAACTGCAGCGCACTTCCGTCGGGCAGATGCAGGCTGCGCGTGCGCACGTCGATGCGCAGCACGATGCCGGGCTGCTCGAGCAGGCCGTCGAGCACGTCCTGCGGCACGACCACCGGCAGCAGGCCGTTCTTGAGCGCATTGCTGCGGAAGATGTCGGCGATCTCGCTGCTGATCACGGCGCGCAGGCCGAGGTCGACCAGCGCCCACGGCGCGTGCTCGCGCGAGGACCCGCAGCCGAAGTTGCGGCCGGCGACCAGGATCCTGGCGTCGCTGTTCTCGGCCCGATTGAACGGAAACTCCGGGTTGGGGGAACCGTCCGCCAGGCTGCGCCAGTCGTTGAAGGCGAAGCGACCCAATCCCTTGCGCTGGGTGGTGGTGAGAAAGCGCGCGGGAATGATCTGGTCGGTGTCGATGTTGGGGTCGCGCAACACCACGGTGCGCGAGACCAGTTCGGTGAAGCCGGTCATTACGCCACCTCCTGCAGGGCTGCGCCCAGGTAGGCGCGCGGGTCCACGACTTCGCCCGCCACCGCGCAGGCCGCCGCGGTCAGCGGCGAGGCGAGCAGGGTGCGCGACCCCTTGCCCTGGCGGCCTTCGAAATTCCGGTTGCTGGTGGACACGGCCAGCTGGCCGGGTGCGACCAGGTCGCCGTTCATGGCGATGCACATCGAGCAGCCGGGTTCGCGCCATTCCGCGCCGGCCGCGCGCACCACCACGTCGATGCCTTCGGCTTCCGCCTCCAGCTTGACCTGCTGCGAACCGGGCACCACCAGCATGCGCACCCGTGGATGCACGCGACGCCCGCGCAGGACACCGGCGGCCTGACGCAGGTCGGACAGGCGCGAATTGGTACAGCTGCCGACGAACACCACATCGACCGGGCGACCGGCCAGCGCGCTGCCGGCATCGAAGCCCATGTACGCCAGGGCCTTGGCCGCGTCGACATCGCCCGGCTCGGGCAGGGTGGCGTCGACTGCGGCCACCTGGCCGGGGTGCGTGCCCCAGGTCAGGGTCGGGGCGATCCGGCTGGCATCGATATGCACCTCGCGGTCGAACACGGCGCCGGCATCGGTGCTGAAACTGCGCCAGTGGGCGACTGCCTGCTGGAATGCTTCGCTGTCGCCCGCCTCGACACCAGGGGCGCGCGGCGTCTTCGCCAGATAGTCGAAGGTGACCTCATCCGGCGCGATCAATCCTGCGCGCGCGCCGGCCTCGATCGACATGTTGCATACGGTCATGCGCTCGTCCATGGACAGGCCGCGGATGGTCGAGCCGCGGTATTCGATCACGTGGCCGGTGCCGCCGTTGACGCCGATCGTGCCGATGATGTGCAGGATCAGGTCCTTGGCCGTGACCCCCGGCGCGAGCGCGCCCTCCACGTTGATCGCCAGCGTCTTCGGCTTGCGCTGCAGCAGGCACTGGGTTGCGAGCACGTGCCCGACCTCGCTGGTACCGATGCCGAAGGCCAGCGCGCCGAACGCGCCGTGGGTCGCGGTATGGCTGTCTCCGCAGACGATGGTCATGCCCGGCTGGGTCAGGCCCAGTTCCGGACCGATCACGTGCACGATGCCGCGATGCGCGCTGCCGTAGTCGAACAGCTCGATCCCGTGGCGCGCGCAGTTGCGGCGCAGCGTGTCCACCTGCGCCTCGGCCTCGGCGCTGGCGTAGGGCGGGTGACCGTCTGCGTCCGCCGGCAGGGTGGGCGTGGAGTGGTCGAGCGTGCCCTTGGTCAGCTCCGGCCGGCGCGGGGACAGTCCGCGCGCATCCAGCTCGGCAAAGGCCTGCGGCGAGGTGACCTCGTGGATCAGGTGCAGGTCGATGTACAGGACCGCGGGTGTCGCCTCGCTTTCAGGCGCGACCAGGTGCGCGTCCCACAGTTTGTCGAACAGCGTGCGCGGGGCCGGATCAGCCATGGGCCACCTCCCGGCGCGGCTGCGCGGCGCGTTGCCGGAGCACGCGGTTGGCGACATCCAGCCAGGCGATCGCGCTGGCTTCGAGCACGTCACGGCTGGTGCCCTGGCCGGCCTGGGTTTCACCGTCGACGCGAGCGCTCAGGTTGGCCTCGCCGCGGGCATCGCGGCCCACGCCCATGCTGTGCACTTCGTAACTCTCGAGTTCGAAGTCGACGCCGGTGGCCTGCGCCAGCGCGGCGAACAGCGCCGCCACCGGACCATCGCCTTCGGCGCTCTGGATCACGTGGCCGCCGTCCGGATCGGACAGGTCGATGTGCGCGCGCGTGCGCTGGCCGTAGTCGGTCAGGCTCAACGCCGAGACACGCCAGCCCGGTCCGAACTGTTCGCCTTCCACGAGCATCTGCAGGTCGCGATCGCTGATCACGTGCTGGGTCTGGGTGAGGGTCTTCGCACCGGCGATCACCTGGTCGAGCTCCTCGTCCTGCAGCACATAGCCCAGCTGGCGCAGGCGGTTGGCGACCGCGGCGCGGCCGCTGTGCCGGCCCAGCACCAGCTGCGAATCCGGCCAGCCCACGTCCTGCGGGCGCATGATCTCGTAGGTGCCGCGATTCTTGAGCATGCCGTGCTGGTGGATGCCCGATTCGTGCGCGAACGCATTCAGTCCCACGATCGCCTTGTTGCGCTGTACCTGCATGCCGGTGATGCGGGTCAGCAGCCGCGAGGTGTCGAGCAGCCGGCGCGTGTCGATACCGGTATCGGCCGAGTACCAGCCGCCGCGTACCTTCAGCGCCATGACCAGTTCTTCCAGCGCGGCGTTGCCGGCGCGCTCTCCGATGCCATTGATGGTGCATTCGACTTGGCGGGCGCCGCCCTCGATCGCGGCCAGCGAGTTGGCGACGGCCAGGCCGAGATCGTTGTGGCAGTGCGCGCTGAACACGACGCCCTCGGCGCCCCTGACGTTGGTGCGCAGGTATTCGAACAGGGCGCGGATCTCGGCCGGGGTGGTGTAGCCCACGGTGTCGGGCACATTCAGCGTGCGCGCGCCGGCTTCGACCGCCGCGTTCAGTACTTCGACCAGGAACTCGCGCTCGGTGCGCAGCGCGTCCTCGGCGGAAAATTCAACGTCGTCCACGTGCTGGCGCGCCAGTGAGACTCCCATGATCGTGTGTTCGATCACCTGCGCCTTGCTCATGCCCAGCTTGTGCTCGCGGTGCAACGGGCTGGTGGAGATGAAGGTGTGGATGCGCGGGGCCGCGGCATCCTTGAGCGCGCGTGCGCAGGCTTCGATGTCAGCGGGGTGGCAGCGCGCCAGGGCCGCGATCGAGGCGCCGCGCACCTCCCGCGCGATGGTCTGCACGGCCTGGAAATCGGCGGGCGAGCTGTTCGGAAAACCGGCCTCGATCACGTCCACGCCGAGTTCGGCCAGGGCGCGGGCGAACAGCACTTTCTGCGCGGAGCTCATGGTGAAGCCGGGCGACTGCTCGCCATCGCGCAATGTCGTGTCGAAGATGCGGATATGGGCGGGCGCGCTTACGTCGCCTGGCGTTGCGTCTGGAGGGGTCATGCGTGGAGTTCCTCTGCGATTTCGTCTTCGTGGTCCTGCCACGGGCGGGGGGCGTTGCGGGTCGGGCCGGCAGGAGGCGACATCGCCTTCGCTGCCGGCACGGGAAGTCGTTCGCGATGTTCGCGCACCCGGCGCCGCGGCTTGCGCGGCGGCTGCGGCCGCACATCGCATAGCAGCTGGGCCAGCACGCCGGCATCGACATTGCCGCCCGAGACCACCGCGCACTTGCGCTTGCCCACGATGCGCCGGCCAGCCGCGAGCGCCAGTGCGCCGGCGCCTTCCGCGATCACGTGTTCCTCCAGGGCCAGCCGCACCAGGGTTTCGCGCAGTTCGGCCTCGCGCACGATCACCAGGTCGTCGAGCAGAGCTTCCAGCACCCGGCAGGTGAGCAGGCCGGGCTCCTTGACGCGCACCCCGTCGGCCAGCGTGGCGACGGGCTCGCGCAGTGCGCGGTCGCCGCGCAGTGCACGCGCCATCGCATCCACGCCTTCGACCTGCGCGCCGACGATGCGCACCCGCCGTTGCGCTTGCGCCGCGGACAGGCGCGCGGCCTTGAGCGCCAGGCATACGCCAGAGGCCAGCCCGCCGCCGCCGATCGGCACCAGCACCACGTCCGGCGCCAGCGTCGCAAGTTCCAGGCCCACAGTGCCCTGGCCCGCGATCACGTCGGCATCGTCGAAAGCCGACAGCAATCGGTACCCGTGCTGTGCGGCCAGTTCGGCGGCGAAGGCCTTGGCCTCGTCGTAGCTCTCGCCGTGCAGGCGCACCGTGGCGCCCCAGTGCGCAACGCCCGCGACCTTGGTCTTCGGTGCGGTGCGCGGCATCACGGTGATCGCCGGAAGACCCAGCCGATAGGCCGCCCATGCCAGGCCTTGCGCATGATTGCCGGCCGAGGCGGTGATCACCGTGCGCGTGTCGCCGCGCTCGCGCATGGCCAGCAGCGCATTGAGCGCACCGCGCACCTTGTACGAGCCGGTGCGCTGCAGATTCTCGAGCTTCAGCCAGCAGCCGAAGCGCTCGGCGTAATGGACGGGCGTGGGTTCCAGGTAATGCCGCAGCCGCGCCTGCGCCGCCAGCACGTCGGCGACGGAGACCTCCGTGATGGTTTTGAGCAGGGTGCTGGCTACGGCTACATCCATTTCAGGCCGCCATGTCAGACCGGCGTCAGCCAGGCGAGCCGCGAGGTTTCTTCGCCACGCACGACCCGTGCATACAGCGCAGCCAGTTCGCGCGTCACCGGATTGGCGCCGTAGCGGCGGTCCTCGACCTCGGCGATCGGGGCGACTTCGGCCGCGGTCCCGCATGCGAAGACTTCGTCGGCATCGCGCAGCTCGTCCAGGCCTACCGCGCGCGCAGCGGCGCCGCTGAGCGCCATCACCGTATCGCGGGTGATGCCGGGCAGCGCATCGCGATGCTCGACCGCGGTGACGCGGCCATCCTTGACGATGAACACGTTGGCACCGGTGCATTCGACGACGCGGCCGTCCGCATCCACGAACAAGGCTTCGTCGAAGCCGCGCGCCTTGGCTTCGCGCTTGGCCAGGATCGAATTGACGTAGGCGCCGCACAGCTTCAGCGGCGGCAGGGAATCGGCCGGGTTACGACGCCAGCGGCTCACGCCGATACGCGCACGGGTGCCGTTCAAATGCACCTGGGTCGCGGTGGTGGCGACCATGAGGTGCGACCTGTGGCCTTCCACGTCCAGGCCGAAGTTGCCTTCGCCGGCCCAGGCCAGCGGCCTCACATAGGCATCGCGATGGCCGTTGGCGCGCAACGTGGCGAGGACCGCTTCGGTGGCCTGAGCCGGATCGAAGGCGAGTCCCAGCAGCTCCGTGCCGCGGCGCATGCGCTCCAGGTGCTCGGGCAGGCGGAACACCGCCGCGCCATCTGCGGTGGCGTAGGCACGGATGCCCTCGAACACGCCGCTGCCGTAGTGCAGGGCGTGGGTGTCGAGCGCTGCCTGCTGGGCGCTGGCGTCATGCAGTTCGCCGTCGAACCAGAGCTGCCGTTCCCGCTCCCGCGCGTTGCCTGGCGCAGGGCTGGAAAGCGGGCGCGCCGCGGTGCCCGGATTTTCCGCACGCAGGCCATCGGCAGCGGCATGCGATGCAGCCGGATCGGCGCCCGGCCGCTCGACGCCGTCGCCGGGCAGGGCGCGATCGTTGGTTTCGCGCAAAGTGGTCACGGACATGGCCGCACCTCCACTGCGATGCAGTCATGGAGCTTGGCCAGCTGCTGCTGCAGCGAGGCTTCGGAACGGTCGCCTTCCACGGTCATGCGCAGGTGCCAGCGGTCGCCGTCCGGCTGCGCTTCGCCGTCGACCGACAAGGGGCGAAAGCCGCGTCGCTCGGCCGTGCCGAGCACCCGCGTCAGGGCGCCTTCGGCCTGGCGCAGGGTGAGATCAAGCTGATAGCGCATGCGGGCGTTCCTTGGCGGTCGCGGTGGCGGGTGCGGGCGCGGGTTGGGTTCCCGGCAAAGAGGCGGCGTCGTCGGGATCGAGCATCTGCGCGTTGTTGTGGTTGGGTGGGACCAACGGCCAGACATTGGCGGCCGGATCGATGGCCACGTGCAGCAGCATCGGTCCGGGTGCGTCGAGCAGGGCGCGCAGCGCATCGTCTACGTCCGCGGCGCGTTCCACATGCAGGGCCTGCACCCCGAACGCGGCGGCCACCGCGGCGAAGTCCGGGTTGTCGGACAGGTCGATTTCCGAATAGCGCTTTTCGAAGAACAGTTCCTGCCATTGCCGCACCATGCCCAGGGCTTGGTTGTCGAGCAGCACGATCTTCACCGGCAGTCCGTAACGGCGCAGCGTGGCCAGCTCCTGCACGTTCATCAGGAACGAGCCGTCACCGCTGACGCAGACCACCTGCGCATTCGGATCCTGCATCTGCGCTCCGATCGCCGCCGGCAGGCCGAAGCCCATGGCGCCGAGTGCGCCGCTGCTCAGGTGCCGGCGCGGATGCGCGAAGCGGCAATGCTGCGCCACCCACATTTGATGCTGGCCCACGTCGCAGGTCACCACCGCCTCGGGCGCCAGTTCCGACAGGCGCCGCAGCATCGCGGGCGCGTACACGCCGTCGCCGGGCGCGTCGTAGCGCGCACCGAAGCGGTGCTTGCGCTCGGTGCACAGGTGCCGCCAGTCGCGGCGCGGCTGCGCATGGCGACCGTGCATCTGCGCGGCCAGCGGCGGGGTCAGCCGTGCCAGGCTGGCGGCGATATCGCCCGGCACGCCCACGTCGGCCTGGCGCAACTTGCCGATCTCGCAGGCGTCGCCATCGATGTGCACCACCCGCGCATGTGGAGCGAATTCGCCCAGCTTGCCCGTGGCGCGGTCGTCGAAACGCGCGCCGACCACGACCAAGACGTCGCATTCCTGCACCGCCAGGTTGGCCGCGCGGCTGCCATGCATGCCCAGCATTCCCAGGTTGGAGGGATGGCTGGCCGGCAGCGCGCCCAGCGCCTTGAGCGTGAGCACGGTTGGGATGCGGGTCTGCTCCACGAAGTCGGCGAAGGCGTCTTCCGCGCCGCCCAGCACGATGCCGCCGCCGCCGTAGATCACCGGTTGCTTCGCCTGTGCGACCAGCGCAGCGGCCGCATGCAGGGTCCAGTCCGGTGCCTTGGGCATGGGTTCGACGGCCAGCGGTTCATGCGCGGGCAGCTGCGACGCGTCGGCGATCTGCACGTCCTTGGGCAGGTCGATCAGCACCGGGCCGGGACGTCCCGAGCGCGTGATGCGGAAGGCTTCGGCCAGCATCTCCGGCAGCTGTTCCACCCGACGCGGCAGGAAGCTGTGCTTGACGATCGGCAGGGTCATGCCGAACACGTCCAGCTCCTGGAATGCATCGGTGCCCATCAGCGAGGTCGCGACCTGGCCGGTGATGCACACCATCGGCACCGAATCGAGCATCGCATCGGCGATACCGGTGACCAGGTTGGACGCGCCGGGCCCCGAGGTCGCCACGCACACGCCGACCCGGCCGCTGGCGCGCGCATAGCCGTTGGCGGCGAACGCCGCCCCCTGCTCGTGGCGCACCAGCACGTGCTTCAAGCCGGTAACGCCGTGCAGCGCGTCGTAGAAGGGCATGATCGCGCCGCCGGGATAACCGAACAGCGTGTCCACGCCTTCGGCCTGCAGCGCCTGCACCAGCCAGCGCGCACCGTTCAGCGGTGGCGGTTTCGGCGCGGCGTCGCCCGCGGCGCCGGCGCCCTCTTCGGCGGCCGCGTCGATGGCGGTGGCCGGGCTGTCGGCGTTCATCAGGCGGCCTCGGCCTCGCGCGCGGCCTCGGCGGACGCGGCTTCGGCGTGGTTGGCGGTCGCCGCAGGTTTCGCAGCCGGCGCGGCGTTGTTGTCCAGCCACTTCATGCCGGCCCGCAACCGCTTGCCGACTTCCTCGATCGGATGCTCCAGGTCGGCCTGCTTGTAGCGCTTGTAGTTCGGCAACCCGGCCTGGTGCTCGGCGATCCAGGCGCGGGCGAAGGTGCCGTCCTGGATATCGGTGAGCACATCCTTCATGCGCTGCTTCACGCCCGCATCGATGATCCGCGGGCCGCTGACGTAATCGCCGTACTGCGCGGTCTCGGACACGAACTCCAGCATCCGGGTGATACCACCCTCGTAGAACAGGTCGACGATCAGCTTCAGTTCGTGCAGCACCTCGTAGTAGGCGATCTCCGGCTGGTAGCCGGCTTCCACCAGGGTCTCGAAGCCGGCCTGCACCAGCGAACTGGCACCACCGCAGAGCACCGCCTGCTCGCCGAACAGATCGGTTTCGGTTTCCTCCTTGAACGTGGTCCTGATCGCGTTCTGGCGTGCGCCGCCGATGCCGGCGCAGTAGGTCAGGGCCAGTTCCTCGGCGCGGCCGCTGTTGTCCTGGTGCACCGCATACACCGCCGGCACGCCGCGTCCGATCTCGAACTCACGCCGCACCAGCGCGCCCGGGCCCTTGGGCGCCACCAGCACCACGTCCAGGTCGGCGCGCGGCGAGATCTGGCCGAAATGCACGTTGAACCCGTGCGCGAACAGCAGGCAGGCGCCACTGCGCAGGTTGGGTTCGATCGTGCCGCGGTAAAGCTGCGGCTGGACCATGTCGGGCGTGAGCACGGCGACGATGTCGGCACCGGCAACCGCTTCGGCGGGCGTTTTCACGTCGAAGCCGTCGGCCTTGGCCTTCTGCTCGGTCGGCCCGCCCGGGCGCAGGCCGACAGTGACGTCGAAGCCGGAGTCGCGCAGGTTCAGCGCATGCGCGCGGCCCTGGCTGCCGTAACCGACGATGGCGATCTTGGGTTGGGTGGAAGCGGTCATGGTGTGGTTTCCTTCGAGGGCGGGGTCGTTGTGTGGCAGATGAGGGTCAGGCGGCGATCGTCTCGGTGGTTGCCGGCGATGCGGAGTCGACGAGGGATGCGGCGATGCGCCTGGGCGCATCCCTCGGCCCGGGCGCGGTGACCGCGCCTTGCGAGGCGGAACTGACGTCGCGTGCGTACTTGGCCAGGACGCCGGTGGTCACGCGCGGTGCGATCGTCACCGGCGTGCGTTGCGACAGTTCGGCATCCACGTCGATGCGGCGCGAGGCGACGTCGATGGTCACCATGTCGCCATCGCGCAGACGCGCCAGCGGCCCGCCGCGCGCCGCTTCCGGCGCGACGTGGCCGACCATGAAGCCGTGGGTGGCGCCGCTGAAGCGGCCGTCGGTCACCAGCGCAACGTCGTTGCCCAGGCCCTGGCCGACCAGCGCGGCGGTGACCGCGAGCATCTCGCGCATGCCGGGGCCGCCGGCAGGCCCTTCAAAGCGGATCACGACCACGTCCCCGGGCTGGATGCCACGCGCCTGCACCGCGGCGAAGGCGGCTTCTTCCGAGTCGAACACGCGCGCAGGCCCGGCATGGCGCATGCGGCCGTGGCCGGCGAGCTTGACGATGCAACCCTCCGGCGCGAGGTCGCCGTACAGGATGGAATAACCGCCGCGTGGCTTGATCGGGTCGGCGATGGGCCGCACCACGTCCTGCACCTCGGCCATGCGCGCATCCGTCAGTTCCTCGAAGAACGAGCGGCCGGTGACGGTCGGAATGTCGGCGATCAGGCCGGCCGTCTTCAGTTCGCGCGCCACCAGCGCCGCGCCGCCGAAGTCGAACATCTCGGCCGCGGTGTAGCGACCGCCCGGTTTCAGATCCGCGATCACCGGCGTGGACGCGGCGGCCTCGAATTCCTCCAGGCCGAAGTCGACGCCGGCCTCATGCGCGATCGCCAGCAGGTGCAGAGCCGCATTGGTGGACCCGGCGGTGGCCGACACCGCGCGCGCGGCGTTGCGCAGCGCTGCGGGAGAGAGAAGGACGCGCGGTGTCGGCCCGCCATCGCGCAATTGCCGCATCACCAGTTCGCCGCATGCGCGCGCGGCTTCCGGTTTGTCCGCATGGATCGCGGGGATATCGTTGGCGCCCAGCGGCGACAGGCCCAGAAAGGTCAGCACCATCGCCATCGTATTGGCGGTGAACTGGCCGCCGCAGGCGCCGGCGCCGGGGCAGGCATGGGTTTCGATGCGCTTGAGTTCGGCGTCGTCGATGCGCCCCGCTGAATGCGCGCCGACCGCTTCGAACACGTCCTGGACGGTCAGCGCCTTGTCTTCGCCGGTGCCGCGCTTCGACGGACAGTGCCCCGGCATGATCGTGCCGCCGTAGAGGATCACGGTGGGAATATCCAGGCGCGCGGCGGCCATCGCCGCGGCTGGGATGGTCTTGTCGCAACCCACCAGCAGCACCATCGCGTCCAGGCAGTGGCCCGAGACGGCCAGTTCGATCGAATCGGCGATGGTTTCGCGCGAGGCCAGCGAGGCGCGCATGCCGTCGCTGCCCATGGCGATGCCGTCGGTGACGGCGATGGTGTTGAACTCGACCGGCGTGCCGCCGCCGTCCTGCACGCCGCGGCGCACGTGTTGCGCCAGCTCGCGCAGGGTGATGTTGCAGGGAGAAACGTCGGACCAGGTGTGCACCACCGCGACGAAAGGTTTCGCGATCGCTTCATCGTCGAGCCCGGTCGCGCGCAGCATCGCGCGTGCCGGGGCGTGGGCGGAGCCTTGTTTGATTGCGTCGCTGCGCACTGAAGAGGTTCCTGTGGAAACCAACGTGTCCGAAACGAAAAACCCCGCGCCTTCTGGGCGCGGGGTCTTGGTTTCTTCAACCTTGGGTCTGTTAGTTACGCAAACCCGATCCCCGCGCCAGATTGGACGGTAATAAGGACGAGTACGAGGACGAGCGCTGCGAGGCCGGACAGCACCAGAGACACGTCGGGCGACATGGCCTGAAGGGTCTGCGGCAGGGTGCTGCGCTGCGTCATGGTGGCAGGGAAACATGTCCCCGCGCGGAATGTCAACAGTTTCGATTAGAACTTTTCGCCATGAAGCGCGAGTTGTCCCCGCGGCTGTGCCTGCGATCACGTGTGGCCTCGGACGACGACGCTCGCTGGGGCCGTTGCATCCGGAAGTGGTTTCAGCAGAAATCTTCGACCAGAACTTCCCGCAGCGCCATGTCGTTCGCCGCGAGCGGTTGTGCGCTGGCCGGTCGCGCCAGGCATTCGGCGAATGCCGGCGGCAGCGCGATCACATGGCCGACCAGCGGCTCCACGATGCTCTCGAACTTGGCCGGATGCGCGGTCGCCACCACCGCCCAGGTCCGGGTGTCGCCCCCGGCCCGCAGCCGTTCGAGCACGCGCAGCCCGGTCGCGGTGTGCGGGCAGGGCACGATGCCGTGGCGTGCCGGTGCCTGCCGGATCGCATCGCGGATGGCCTCGTCATCCACCACGTCCGCGGTCATGGCAGTGCGCAGCGCGGCATCACTGGCATGCCAATGGCGCAGGCGTTCGAAGTTGCTCGGTGCGGCGACGTCCATCGCATTCGCCAGGGTCGGCCGCACGGGTCGCGGCTGATATTCGCCGCCGCCGAAGTAGCGCGACAGGGTGTCGTTGGCGTTGGTCGACAGCCGGATCCCGTGGATCGGCGCGCCCATGCGCTGCGCGAGCAGGCAGGCGCAGGCGTTGCCCAGGTTGCCGGTGGGCACGATGAAGCCCAGCGCGGTGCCATGGGCCGCATGGTGTCGCGCGGCGGCCTGCGCGTAATAAGCCGCCTGCGGCAGCAGCCGGCCCAGGCTGATGCTGTTGGCGGTGGTCAGCGGCCGGCGTGCGCGCAGGGCGGGGTCGGCCAGGGCCGCCTTGGCCATGCGCTGGCAGTCGTCGAAGCTGCCGGCCACGCGGTAGGCGCGCACGTTGTCGCCCCAGCAGCCCAGGCCGTGGGCCTGGCGCGGCGACACACCGCCGTCCGGATACAGGATCACCACCTCGAAACCCGGGCGTCGGTGGAACGCCGCAGCGACTGCGGCGCCGGTATCGCCAGAGGTGGCGACAAGGATCGTGGTCGGCGGCGCGCCGTCGGTGCGCAGTGCTTCGAGCGCGGCGGCCAGGAAGCGCGCCGCGTAATCCTTGAACGCGGCCGTCGGCCCGTGGAACAGCTCCAGCAGGAAGTCGCCCTGACCCGCCAGCGGACGCAGCGGCGCGTCGAAGGCGAAGGCTTTCGTGCACAACGCTTCGAGCCGCGGCTGCAGCGTCGAGCCCTGCAGGTAGGGCGCGAGCACGCGCGCTGCCATGCTGGCGAGCGATACGGCAGGGGAGGTCAGGTCCACCGTCGGAATGTGCCTGGGCACGTACAGGCCGCCGTCTGGTGCCAGCCCTGCCACCAGCGCAGCCTCGATGCCAACTTCCGGCGCGTCGCCTCGGGTGCTGATGTAGCGCATCGATTCGGCGGCGCTCATGCGATCAGGTCCGCGCGCGGGCCGGCGACCGGGGAGACGTAAGCGCGCGCATCGAAGCCGCTGTCCACGAAGGCGGCCCGCATCGCCGGCGCCGCAGCTTCGGCCTCCTGCTGCGATGCGAACCAGGCGAACACGCTGGGTCCGGCGCCGGAAATGCTGGCGCCGAGCGCGCCGTGTTCGAGTGCAGCCGCCTTGACCTGGGGAAAGCCGGGAATCAGCGCGGCGCGCCGGGGTTCGACCAGCAGGTCGCGTAGCCCGGCGCGGACCAGGTCGAGATCGCCCGTGTGCAGGCCGCTGATGAACTGGGCGAGGCAGGCGCCATGGGCGACGATCGCGGGCAGCGGATAAGGCTCTACGAGCACCGCGCGCGCGCGCCGGGTCTCCAGCACCTGGTCCGGATGCACCACCACCGCATGCAGGCCCGGCGGCACCGGCAGCGCCACCATCCGCGATGGCAGGGCCATGACCACGCCGCCAAGCAGCATCGGCGCTACGTTGTCGCCGTGGCGGCTGCCGGTCGACGCCGCTTCGCCCTCCAGCGCGAAGGCATACAGCGCCTCGCGCGGCAGCGGCGCATCGAGCAGCGCGTTCGCCGCCACGAGTGCGGCCACGCACGAGGCCGCCGAACCGCCCAGCCCGGAGCCGAGCGGGATGCCTTTCTCGAGCGTCAGCGCGAAGCCGTGCGCCAGGCCCAGGGCTTCGCGCATCGCCATCAACGCGCGCCCGGCGGTATTGGCGGTAGCGTCGAGCGGAATCGAGGCCGCGCCGGCAACGTCGCCCGCGACCGCGTCGATCCTGACCACGGGCGCGTCGATGCGCGCGACGCTGGCGATGTCGCGAGGCCCGTCGATTGAATGCCCCAGCAGGTCGAAGCCCACGCCGATGTTGCCGACGCTGGCGGGCGCGAAAGCTCGGACGCTGTGGCTCATGCGTAACGCCCGTCGGTGGCGCCGAGCGCGTTGGCGATCGCCAGCACGTCGCCGAACACGCCGGCTGCGGTGACTTCCGGGCCCGCCCCCGGGCCCTGGACCACCAGCGGATTGGACGCATAACGGTCGGTGGTGAACTGCACCAGGTTGTCGGTGAGCCGCGTATGCCGGCAGGCATGGTCGGCGGGCAGTGCGACCACGCCGACCTGCGCCCTGCCGTCGCGGGTGAGCCGGGCGAGGTGGCGCAGCCCGAGGCCCGCGGACTGCGCTGCCTGCAGCCGCGCCGCCATGGGCGCATCGAGTTCGTCGAGGCGCGCCATGAATTCGTCCACGCTCACGCCCTGCAGCGATGCCGGCACCAGGCTCTCCACGTCCACGTCCTCCAGCGACAGTTGCAGGCCGGCCTCGCGCGCCAGGATCACCAGCTTGCGGGCCACGTCCAGCCCGGACAGGTCGTCGCGCGGGTCGGGCTCGGTATAGCCCAGCGCCCGCGCTTCGCGCACCAGCGCGGAGAACGGTCGGCTGCCATCGTAGCTGTTGAACAGCCAGGCCAGCGTGCCCGAGAGCATGCCGTCAACCGCGTGCAGCGCGTCGCCGGTATCGAGCAGATTGCGCAGGGTCAGGATCACCGGCAGGCCGGCGCCGACCGTGGCCTCGTAGAGGAAGCGCCCGCCGCCCGCGCGCTGCGCGGCGCGGATCGCGGCATAACGCGACCAGGCCCCGCTGCCGGCCTGCTTGTTAGGCGTGACCACGTGGATGCCGGCCGCGAGCCATTCCGGATACTTCTGCGCGGTTGCGGCGCTGGCGCTGCAGTCCACGATCAGCGCGTGCGGGATGTGGCCGGCGCGCACGTGCGCGGCGAAGGTATCCAGGTCCAGCGGCTGCGCATCGTCCGAAGCCAGTCGCTCCACCGCCACTTCCGGCGCGATGACGAAATGGTCCAGCGCCATGCGCCGGCTGTTGGCGATCGCACGCAGGCGCAGGTCCACCTGCGAGCGTTCGCGCAGTCCCGGCAGCACGGCGGCGAGCTGCGCCAGCAGGCTGCGTCCGACGTTGCCCGGCCCGATGATGCCGACCGACACGGTCTGCGGCGACAGCCAGAATGCCGAATGCGCCGCGCGCAGCGCACGGGTGGCGTCGGTTTCGGCGATGGCCACCGAGATGTTGCGCTCGCTCGCGCCCTGGGCGATGGCGCGCACGTTGACCCGCGCCTGCGCCAGCCCGCCGAGCAGGCGCGCGGCCACGCCGGGCGTGCCGACCATGCCGTCGCCGACCGCGGCGAGCACGCAGATCCCGCGCGTGACCTCGACGCCCTGCGTGCGTGCGTCGGCCATCGCCTCGCGGAATGCGCCTGCGACGGCGTCGCGCGCGCGATCGACCTGTTCGGCGCGCACGATGCAGCAGATCGAGTGCTCGGACGAGCCCTGTGAGATCATCGTTACCGACACGCCGGCGCCGTGCAGCGCCGCGAACAGGCGCTCGGCGGCGCCGGGGACGCCGACCATCCCGTTGCCGACGAGTTCGAGTACGGCCAGCCCCCGGACCAGGCTCAGCCCCTTCACCGGCGACAGCTCTGCGTCGCCTTCCGGATTCGCCGCCAGGACCCAGGTGCCTGGCGCGGCCGGGTTCAGCGAATTGCGGATGCACAGCGGGATGCCCCGCGACTGCACCGGCGCCATCGTCTGCGGGTGCAGCACCTTGGCGCCGAAATAGGCCAGCTCGCAGGCTTCCGCATACGACATCGTCGGCAGGACCAGGGCATCCGGGACCAGCCGCGGGTCGGCCGAGAGCACGCCGTCGACATCGGTCCAGATGGTCAGTTCCTGCGCATCGCACAGGTTGGCGAAGATGGCGGCGGAGTAGTCGCTGCCGTTGCGCCCCAGCGTGGTGTCGTCGCCGGAACGATCGCGTGCGATGAAGCCGGTGACGACCACGTCGCGCGCCGGATGCGCTGCGCGCCAGGCGGCAAGGCGCGCGCGGCTCGCGTCCCAGTCCACGCCGACGCCCATTTCACCGGCATGGACCACCAGCACGTCGCGCGCGTCGAGCCGGTCCCAGCCTGCGCCCAGTGCGGCCTGGACCAGGTGCGAGGACAGCAGTTCGCCTGCGCCGTGCACGCGGGCGAGCCGCGCGGGGCGGCCGGTTTCGTTCTGCAGCGCCGCGAGGTCGCCGCGCAGCCGGTCGAGTTCCGCATCAAGCGCCAGCGTCGTGGCATCGCCCAGGCCAAGCGCGCGCGCCGCGGCGTGGTGGCGATCGCGCAACGCCTCCCAGCCTGGGTGCCAGTCGCCGCCGGTTGCTGCGCGCTCGCCCAGCGCCACCAGTGCATCGGTCGTGCCCTGCATGGCCGAGACCACGACCCAGCGTGGGTGCGCGCGGTCGGGTTCGAGCAGCGCGGGCAGCGCGCCGATGCGCGTGGCGTCGGCCAGGCTGCTGCCGCCGAACTTGTGGACCCGGTGGGCAAGGAGGTCTTGCGGAACGAACGACATCGATGAAGCTCCGTTGGGGCTCCGCCGCGATGCCGGGTAGGGACGCAGCCCCACACCCGGATCGGGTGCGGAGCGGCGTGGTGGATCAGATGGACACGCCGGTCCGTACCCGGTGAGGTGGGGTACCGGTACCGGTGGTAATCGTCGCAGCAGCCGCCAGACCGGGCGCGCCGGTGCCGGGGACAGGGGTCATGCCTGGATGCATGTTGCGATGCGTCATGCACGCAGCTGAACACGCGCCTGGAGGGGCTGTCAACGGTTGCTCGGGTAACCGGCGTGGCAGCCATGCCTGGGTCCGAGCGGCCGCGTGGTCAAGTCGCCATCAAAGCGGGGTGTCGCGTCGTGCGCGAAGGTTCATTTCCCGCCCTGCGGATAAATCGCCTCACCGCGCTTGAGCATTTCCACGAAGGTCGCGATCTTCTTCTTCCGCCCCGCTTCGGTCTTCATGCTTTGGGTGCGGAAGGCCAGCGCGAACCGGTTCTTCGCGTTGAGTTTCTCCAGCATGTCCCTGGCCGCTGGCTCGGCCTCGATCGCCGCCAGCAGGTCGTCTGGAAGCTTGGTGCCCTTGATCCTGTAGGTGCGATCCCAGCGCCCGTCGGTTTTGGCCGCTTCGACTTCCTTCAGCCCGTGCTCGGTCATCCTGCCCTCCTTGATCAGGCGAGCGACATTGTCGACGTTGATCTGGCTCCAGGTGCTCTTCCTGCCGCGCTGCGTGTAGCGCTGCAGGAAGCTTTTGTCGTCGAAGCCCTTCCGGATCGCGTCGATCCAGCCCCAGCAAAGCGCCGCGTCGATCGCTTCCGCCGGGGTGATCGACTTCAGACCGGATCCGACCTTGTGGATCTTGATCCAGACCTCGCCTTGCTTGTCGTGATGCTGGCTGAGCCATCGGTAGAAGGCCTCGGCGTCCTTGAATTCGTGGATCCTGTCGGGGTCGACCTTGACGGACGGCATCTGCTTGCTCCTGGCTGCGCTGGCACCGGCCGGCAGCTTAGTGGCAGCCGGCAGCGGCGCCAAAAGGCCGCTGGTTTCGCCATCGATCGCATGGTCAAATAGCCGTCGAAGCGGGGGTACCGCGCCCATGCGCGGTTGAGACAGACCCTTCGAACCTGATCCGGTTGACACCGGCGTAGGGAAGCTTCGTGACACGCTCGCCGTGCGCGCCGCCGCTTCGTCGCGCCGCGAGGTCCTCAACTGCTACGGCGTCCAACGCGCCGCAGCGCGGGAGGAACTTCGCGGCCCAGGTCGTCATCGCGACCCCACGCAACGAAACCGGGCGACACAAATGAACGCAGTTCCCTCCGAACTCCTGCAGCAGACCGATCAGCTGTCCGAATCCGTTACCCGGCCGATCCCGGGATCGCGCAAGGTGTTCGTCGAAGGCTCGCCCCAGGCGCCGCATGGACAGGTCGTGCGCGTGGCCATGCGCGAGATTGCCCAGAGCCAGACTCCGACCCTGTTCGGCGGCGAGGACAACCCTCCCGTCACCGTCTACGACCCGTCCGGGCCCTATACCGATCCGCAGGCGCAGATCGACCTGGCCGCCGGCCTGGCACCGCTGCGCGCGCCCTGGATCGAAGCGCGCGGCGATACCGAAGTGCTGCCGCAGCTCAGCTCCGAGTTCGGGCGCGCGCGCGCGCGCGATCCGAAACTTGCCGCGGTCCGTTTTCCGGCGCGCATGCTGCCGCGCGTCGCGAAGTCCGGCGCGAACGTCACCCAGATGCACTACGCGCGCCGCGGCATCGTCACGCCGGAGATGGAATACGTCGCGATCCGCGAGAACCAGCGGATCGAAGCGGTCCGCGATGCGCGCCTGCTGTCGCAGCATCCGGGCGAAAGCTTCGGCGCCAGCATCCAGACGATCATCACCCCGGAATTCGTGCGCGACGAGATCGCGCGCGGCCGCGCCATCCTGCCCAACAACATCAACCATCCCGAAAGCGAGCCGATGATCATCGGCCGCAACTTCCTGACCAAGATCAACGCCAACATCGGCAACAGCGCGGTGTCCTCCGGCATCGCCGAGGAAGTGGAGAAGCTGGTCTGGGCGATCCGCTGGGGTGGCGACACGGTCATGGACCTGTCCACCGGCAAGCACATCCACGAAACCCGCGAGTGGATCGTGCGCAATTCGCCGGTACCGATCGGCACGGTGCCGATCTACCAGGCGCTGGAAAAGGTCGACGGTCGTGCCGAAGAACTCACCTGGGAGATCTTCCGCGACACCCTGATCGAACAGGCCGAGCAGGGCGTGGACTACTTCACCATCCACGCCGGCGTGCTGCTGCGCTACGTGCCGCTTACGGCCAAACGCGTCACCGGCATCGTCTCGCGCGGCGGTTCGATCATGGCCAAGTGGTGCCTGGCGCACCATCGCGAGAGCTTCCTCTATACGCATTTCGAGGACATCTGCGAAATCATGAAGGCCTACGACGTCGCCTTCTCGCTGGGCGACGGCCTGCGACCGGGCTGCATCGCCGACGCCAACGACGCCGCGCAGTTCGGCGAACTGGAAACGCTGGGCGAACTCACCAGGGTCGCGTGGAAGCACGACGTGCAGACCATGATCGAAGGCCCCGGCCACGTGCCGATGCAGTTGATCAAGGAGAACATGGACAAGCAGCTGGCCGAGTGCGGCGAGGCGCCGTTCTACACGCTGGGCCCGCTGACCACCGATATCGCGCCGGGCTACGACCACATTACTTCCGCGATCGGTGCGGCGATGATCGGCTGGTACGGCACCGCGATGCTCTGCTACGTGACGCCGAAGGAGCACCTGGGCCTGCCCAACCGCGAGGACGTGCGCGACGGGATCATGGCCTACAAGATCGCCGCGCATGCAGCGGATCTCGCCAAGGGCCATCCGGGTGCGCAGGTGCGCGACAACGCGCTGAGCAAGGCGCGGTTCGAGTTCCGCTGGCAGGACCAGTTCCACCTCGGGCTGGATCCGGAAAAGGCCAAGGAATTCCACGACGAGACCCTGCCCAAGGACGCGCACAAGCTCGCGCACTTCTGCTCGATGTGCGGCCCGCATTTCTGCAGCATGAAGATCACCCAGGACGTGCGCGATTACGCAGCCGCGCAGGGGGTGGACGAGGCCGCTGCGCTGGAGGCCGGGATGGCGGCCAAGTCGGCCGAATTCCGGGCCCAGGGCGCCGAGGTCTACCGGGCCGAATGAAAGCTGAAGGCTTAATCCGGAATCACCTTGCGTGGATGTCCGCGGCGTAGACTCGCGCCGTAGGTCCGACCCTTTTCCGGAGCTGGTCATGAACGCCATGCGATTCGATTTCAGGCACGTCGCGGTGCTGCTGGTCGCGCTGCTGCTTACCGCTTGCGCCACCGGCCCGCGGGTGCGCACCGATTACGATCCTTCCGCCGATTTCAGTCGCTACCGGACCTGGGGCTTCTACAAGCCGATCGCGATGGAGGAGTCCGGTTACTCCAGCTGGATCTCCGACCGGATCAAGGACGACGTGCGCCGCGAAATGGAGGCGCGCGGTTACCGCTACGTCGAGAGCGATCCGGACCTGCAGGTCAACTTCCAGGGCATCGTGCGCGAGAAGACCGACGTGTGGTCGGTTCCGCGCACGGACTACCAGTACTTCTACAGCTACCGTCGCCGCGCCTATTTCGCCATGCCGTTCTGGTACGACGACACCCAGGTCCACCAATACACCGAAGGCACGCTGACGGTCGACCTGGTGGACGCCGAGCGCAACCGGATGGTGTGGACCGGCGCCGCCATCGGCCGGGTGACCAAGCGCACGCCGCATGAGCGGCTGGCCGAGGTGGACAAGGCGATCGCCAGCATCTTCGCCCAGTACCCGTATCGCGCCGGGTCGACCGTGCCGGTTGCGACGGACTGACATTCGGCCGAATGGGTGAGTCGTCCGAAAGCGGCGTCGACGCCGGCGTCGCAGCTGCGGCGCGGCGCTCGCGGCGCTGGAGCCTGCTGGCGCGCCGGCATCCGTCCGCATTCCTGCTGGCGGCGCAGCTGCTGAGCCTGCTGCTGTATCCGCTGATGGACCAGACCCAGAGCGGCCGCCTGCTGTTCGGTGCGGTGGCGCTGGTGGTGGTGCCGCTGGCGGTCTGGGTGGTGCGCAGCGGTCCGTTCGTCAGCCTGGTCGCCTGGCTGCTGGCGCTGCCGGCAATGGCCCTGACCGTGATCGGCGTGCTGTTCGAACACGAGGCCTTGCTGCCGTTGTCGGCGATGCTGGAAGCGGCGCTGTACTTCTACGCCGCCGCGAGCCTGATCTCGTACATGCTGCACGACCACGAGGTCACCAACGATGAGCTGTTCGCCGCGGGCGCGACCTTCACCCTGCTGGCCTGGGGGTTTGCCTACGCCTATTTCGTTTGCCAGGCCTGGTACCCGGGCAGCTTTACCGGCATCGAACCCGGGCGGCCGCGGCACTGGATGGAACTGCTGTTCTACAGCTTCACCAATCTGTCCGCGACCGGGCTGGGCGATGTGCTCCCGGTCAGCTCGCCCGCGCGGGTGCTGACCATGCTCGAGCAGTTCGCGGGCGTGGGTTACATCGCCACCGTGGTGTCGCGGCTGATCGGCCTGACGATCGTGCGCGCGCGGCGCTGATCGATCAGAGCGCGCCTGCCAGAACCGCGCCTGCTAGAACCGCGCCTGCTAGAACCGCGGCTTCTGGCTGCTGCCTTCGTAGCGTTCGATCGATTCGCGCAGGACCTGGCGCGCCTCGTCGCGTCCGCCCCATCCATCGAGCTTGACCCACTTGCCGGCTTCCAGATCCTTGTAGTGCTCGAAGAAGTAACCGATGCGGTCGAGCCAGTGCTTGGGCACGTCGTCGATATGCTGGATGTGGGCGTAGCCGGGGAACACCTTGTCGATCGGCACCGCCAAAATCTTCTCGTCGTTGCCGGCTTCGTCGATCATGCGCAGCACGCCCACCGGGCGGACCTGGATCACCGAGCCGGGGATCAGGCCCAAGGGCATCAGCACCAGCACGTCGGCCGGGTCGCCGTCGCCGCACAGCGTATGCGGCACGTAGCCGTAGTTGCACGGATAGCGCATCGGGGTGGACAGCACCCGATCCACGAAGATCGCGCCGCTGGCCTTGTCGACCTCGTACTTGACCGGCTCGGCGTCCTTGGGGATCTCGATGATGACGTTGACCTCTTCCGGCGGATTGTCGCCGGTGGGAACCAGATCCAGACCCATTAGCAGCCTCATTCGTGCGCGAAGGGGCGCATTCTACGCGTCCGTGCTGCGTCGCAACACGCACCTAGGGAAAACCATACGCTAGGGTCGGCCCCAGCTTTTGCGGCTCCGTACGGCCCCGTATACCTGCGTCCGTACTCCAGGGAATGAGGCCGCAAGCGATGAGTTCCGATCCCAGTCTGTCCACCACCGCCTACGCCCCGCAGAACAGTTCCTATTGGGACGACCCGCGCGCGGACAGCGATGCGCTGAGCTCCCCGGCCGATCTGGACGCGAACGCCCTGCCGGAAGCGACCGAGAGCACCGGGATCGAGCTGATGAGCCTGCTGCCGGGCGCCGATCCCGCGATCCCCATCGACGGCAGCAGCAGCAATCCTTCGCAGCGGACCGAGGACAGCACGCCGGACGGCAAGCCGATCCAGGTCGATCCGTTGCACCAGGGTGACCAGGCCACGATCGCACGCGAGCGGACCATCGCCGGTGGTGGCTTCGGCCAGACCTATGTCAGCAGCGACCAGCTGGTGTTCACCACCACCGGCAGCGGCAACGACCAGGTCCAGGTGAGCCAGCGCGACGACGGTACGGTGGTGGTCAGTGTCAACGGCGAGGAATTCGACGTGTCGCTGGCCGAGCGCCAGGAACTCACCCTGCGCGTGGGCGCCGGCGACGACCTGATCGAAGTCGCGCCGAACGTGCGCGTCAACATCGTGGTGGACGGCGGCACGGGCGACGATGCCATCGCCACCGGCGCGGGCGACGACCGCATCGACGGCGGTGCCGGCAACGACGTGGTCACCTCCGGCGAAGGCCGCGATGACGTTTTCGGCAACACCGGCAACGACACGGTCGACGCCGGTGCGGGCGACGACGTGGTCCATGGCGGCGACGGCGAGGACGTGCTCACGGCCGGCGATGGCACCAACTTCATCGAAGCCGGCGCGGGCGACGACCAGGTCGACGGCAGCCAGGGCACGAACATGGTCTCGGCCGGCCTCGGCGACGACCGCGTCACCAGCGGCGGCGACAACAACATTTACCTGGGCAGCGGGACCGATTCGGTCGATGGCGCGACCTCAGGCGACCAGATCTATGCAGAAGAAATCGACGCGGTGCGCTTCGCCGCTGGGCAGCGCGACACCGGCCAGGTGGTGGTCAACGTCGAGATCGACCCCAGCCTGGGCACGCGCGGAGTGAAGGTCGAGGGATCCGAGTCCTTCCGCCAGCGGGTCGAAGCCGAACTCGAATTCCTGCGCAGCTCGCCCAACGGGCAGACGATGCTGGCCGAGTTCGATTCCGCCGCGGCCAGCGGCAATACCGTCACCATCCGCGAACTGGCCAACGAGCAGAACGGCTACGCGCAGACCCTCGGGCGCGGCAATGCCGAGATCCGCAACGGCCGCGCCGGCGAGGGTTCGGACGTGATCATCAGTTACAACCCGTCGTTCCACATGGCCGAGTTCCCGGCCCCGGTGGTGGTGCTCTACCACGAGATGTCGCATGCCTATAACGGCGTGACCGGCACCTTCCAGCCGGGCACCTATCGCGGCACCGGGCCGGATTCGGGCAACGTGCCCAATGCCGAACGCCAGGCGGTGGGGCTGGAGACGAGCGCAGCGCCGTTCGATTTCGATGGGGATCCGTCGACGCCGGCCACAACCCACAACCCGATCGGACTCACCGAGAACGGCATCCGCCGCGAGCTGGGCCTGCCGGACCGTCCCAACTACACGCTCTAGGGCTCAGGTTTCCGCACAAGGAAAGGGGCGGGGCGGCGCGCATCGGAAGCGCGCCGCTTTTTGTTTTCCGCAAACAAAAACGGCGGCCAAGGGCCGCCGTTTTCTTGTTCGGCAGGTCGCTGGCGTTACTCGACCGTGACCTCGACCCGCCGTGCTTCCTGGGCCGGGCCGTCGCCCGTCGTCGCCATCGGCTTGTCCAGCACGATGCGCTCGGCCGGCACGCCCTGGGCTTCGAGCCAGTGCTGCACGCCCTCGGCCCGCTCCCTCGCCAACGCCTCGTTGGTGGCGGCGTCGCCGGCTGCGTCGTGGAAGCCGGAGATGCGCGCGACCGCACGCGAATTCTGGCGCAACGCATCCAGAACCCCGCCCAGCTGCGCATCGGCGTCCGCCGGCGGCATTGCCGAACCGACCTCGTAGTACAGCGTGGCGGCGGCAGCGCGGCCCGCGGCTGCATCCGCTCCATCACGGGTGGCACTCATGGCCGTGCCATCGCCTGCGACGTGGGCATCGGCACTGCCACCCGCGCTCCCCACCGGCAACAGCGGCACCATCAGCAGCGCCACGATGTTGATGATCTTGATCAGCGGGTTGATCGCGGGGCCGGCGGTGTCCTTGTAGGGATCGCCGACAGTGTCGCCGGTGACCGCGGCCTTGTGCGCTTCGGAGCCCTTGCCGCCGAAGTTGCCGTCCTCGATGTACTTCTTGGCGTTGTCCCAGGCGCCGCCGCCGGTGGTCATCGAGATCGCGACGAAGATGCCGGTGACGATGGTGCCGATCAGCAGGCCGCCCAGCGCCTTGGGCCCCAGCAGCATGCCGATCACGATCGGCACGGCCACGGGCAGCAGCGACGGTACGATCATTTCCTTGATCGCCGACTTGGTCAGCATGTCGACCGCCTTGTCGTACTGCGGCTTGCCCGTGCCTTCCATGATCCCGGGGATATCGCGGAACTGGCGGCGCACTTCCTCCACCACGCTGCCGGCCGCGCGGCCCACGGCTTCCATCGCCATCGCGCCGAACAGGTACGGGATCAGGCCGCCGATCAGCAGGCCGATGATCACGGTGTGGTCGGACAGGTCGAATGCGAACACCGTGCCCGGGTGCGCCGCCTGCAGGTTGTGGGTGTAATCGGCGAACAGCACCAGCGCGGCCAGCGCGGCCGAACCGATCGCGTAACCCTTGGTCACCGCCTTGGTGGTGTTGCCCACCGCATCCAGCGGGTCGGTGACTGCGCGCACCTCAGGCGGCATTTCCGCCATCTCGGCGATGCCGCCGGCGTTGTCGGTGATCGGGCCGTAGGCATCCAGCGCCACGATCATGCCGGCCATCGACAGCATCGCGGTCGCGGCGACGGCAATGCCATACAGTCCGGCGAACGAGAAGCACGCCCAGATCGCGAAGCACACCGCGATCACCGGCAGTGCGGTCGACTTCATCGACACGCCCAGGCCGGCGATGATGTTGGTGCCGTGGCCCGTGGTGGAGGCCTGGGCCACGTGCTGCACCGGCTTGTACTGGGTGCCGGTGTAGTACTCGGTGATCCAGACGATGGCGCCGGTCAGCAGCAGGCCGATCAGCGCGCACAGGAACAGGTTGGTCGTGCCATAGGCGGAATCGCCCATCATCGAGCCGGTCACGAACCAGAAGAACACCGCCGCGATCGCGCCCGACACGATCACGCCCTTGTACAGCGCACCCATGATCGAACCGCCCTCGGCGACCTTGACGAAGTAGGTACCGATGATCGAAGCGATGATCGACACCCCGCCCAGCACCAGCGGGTACAGGATCGCGTTGCGGCCGGCCTCGGCCATCATCAGCCCGCCCAGCAGCATGGTGGCGATCACGGTGACCGCGTAGGTCTCGAACAGGTCGGCGGCCATGCCGGCGCAGTCGCCGACGTTGTCGCCCACGTTGTCGGCGATCACCGCCGGGTTGCGCGGATCGTCCTCGGGAATGCCGGCTTCGACCTTGCCCACCAGGTCGGCGCCGACGTCCGCGCCCTTGGTGAAGATGCCGCCGCCCAGACGCGCGAAGATCGAGATCAGCGACGAGCCGAACGCCAGGCCGACCAGCGCATGCAGCGCGTCCGCGCTGGCCATGCCCATCTTCTCCAGCACCAGCCAGTAGCCAGCGACGCCCAGCAGGCCCAGCCCCACGACCAGCATGCCGGTGATGGCGCCGCCCTTGAACGCGACATCCATGGCCGGGCCGATGCCGCTGCGCGCGGCCTCGGCCGTGCGCACGTTGGCGCGGACCGACACGTTCATGCCGATATAGCCGGCCGCGCCCGAGAGCACCGCGCCGAGCAGGAAGCCGATCGCAGTCGGCCACTTGAGGAACAGGCCGATCAGCACGAACAGCACCGCGCCGGCGATGGCAATGGTGGTGTACTGGCGGTTGAGGTAGGCGCGTGCGCCTTCCTGGATCGCGCCGGCGATTTCCTGCATGCGCGCGTTGCCCGCGGGCTGCTTGTTGATCCAGCCGGCGTAATACATGCCGTACCCGATCGCGATGACGGCGCAGACCAGCGCCAGGACCAAACCGTACTGCTCCAGCATGTGACCCCTCCCAGAGTGATGCCAAAGGCGGCAAACCCCCGGACTATTGCACAGGCCCCTGTCGCCGCCAACCACGCCCGTGCTCGCGGGTGGCAACGCTACCCCGGCCGCGGTTGACTGCGCCGGCAGGCGCGCCCATCATCGATGGCCTCAGGACCCGGCGTGCCTTTGTTCCCGTGGCCAACGTCTATCGCTTTTCCGGCTTCGAACTCGACTGTGGGACGCGCGAGTTGCGGCGGAACGGCAAGTCCGTCGCGATGCCGGCGCGATGCTTCGAATGCCTCCAGCATCTGATCGAGCAGCGCGAGCGCGCGGTCAGTCGCGATGAGCTGGCGCAGGCTGTGTTCGGCCGCCACAACGTCTCGGACGCCCAGCTGGGTCAGGTGGTCCTGCGCGCGCGGCGCGTGGTGGGCGACGATGGCCGCCATCAGCGCTTGATCCGCACCGTGCCGCGATACGGCTTCCACTGGGTGGGGGAAACCCGCGAATCCGATGCGCCGCCGGAGACGGTGCAGGTGCTGTCGTTCGGGCCGGCCGCATCCAGCGCGCTGCCGCTGCAGCCGCAGCGCTGGCAACGGCAAGGGCTGGCGGCGGCGTTGATGCTGGTCGCCACGGCTGCCTGGGGTCTGCTGGGCGGGCCCGTGTCCATGCCGGTGCGCGAGGACCCCGAGCAGGTGCTGTTGCAGACGCAGCAGGATTTCCTGGCCGGGCGTCACCAGCGTGGCCTGGTGGCGTTGGACCATCTGCTCGAGTCACAAGGCGGTCGCGGCGACCCGCATCTGCGCGCCCGCGCGCTGGTGCAGCGCGCGCGCTTCGAGATCCGGCTGGGCCGCCACGCCGATGCCGAACAGGACTTCAGCGCAGCCATCGGCCTGATCGACATGCGGGCCGAGCCAGCCTTGCTTGGTCGGGCCCGCAACGGTCGCGGCGTGGCGCGGATCGCGTTGGGCAAGTTCGACGCGGCGCAGGAAGACCTGCAGCGGGCGCGCACGCTCCTGGCCCGCAGCGGCGACCTGCGTTCGCTGGGGTGGGTCAACGCCAACCTTGGTGTCCTGGAGCAACGCAGTGGCGGGGCCGGTGGCGCTCCGGGGCATGACCCGAGTTCGGAGTTGAACACATTCGTCGACGGCGATACCGGCGATCCCGGGGCGCTCGATCCGCTCGCAGGTATCGATGCAGGGCAGGCGGCCACCCACGCCGAACTGGCTTCGCTGCACCGGCAACTGCTGGAATGGCCACAGGCCCGGCGCCACGCCACCAGCGCATGGGCGCTGCGCGAGGAGATCCCGGACGCCGCCGACCGGTCTGCATTGGTGGTGGGCCTGGCCGAGACCCTGCTCGGCAGCGGCCGGCTGCACGAAGCCCGCACCCTGCTCGCCGCGCGCGGTGATGGCCAGAGGGCCGGAGGCGGCGATCGCCGCGCCGGCCTGCTGCGCACGGAACTGGCCTGGCGCAGCGGCGATCTCGGCGCTGCGCTCAAGCTCGCCGACCGGGCATTGGCCGATGGGCGGGTGGACGCCGATCCGGCCTTGCTCCGCCGGCTGCAGCGGCAGCGGCTGCAGCTGGGGTTGGCGGCGGGCGCGCCGGTCCCGGACGCGATCGTCGCGATGGTCGCCGCAGACGACACGATGGACGCCTGGCTGATCCGGGCGCTGGCGGCCCAAGCCTATGGGAGGCAACCGGAAGCCGGGCTCGCCTACCGCCGGGCGCTGGCGCGCGCCGAAGCCGCGGGCACTCCGGCCCGGATCGTGGACGTGGCCACCACCTACCTGCCCTGGCTGATCGAACGGGGCGCATTCGCCGAGGCATCGGCGCTGGCCGAGCGGATTGGCCCTTGGGCCGGGCAGGACTACGACGCGGCCATGCTGCAGGTGCGCCTGTCGCAGGCCCTTGGCGATCAGCGGGGATGGCAGGAAGCAGCCGCGAATGCCCGCAGGCTGGCCGGCGAACGTCCGTTGCCAGCCATGCCCGAAGCGCCGCGCACAAGCGCGCCGGACGGGCTCCTGGCCGTTCGCTGAGCGCCGACGAAGTGGTCCAGGGCGCCGCCCGGGGCCCGCCGATCCGCTGATTCGCGAGCCGATCAGTGCACCTGTAGCGCGTTCGTCATCATTTTGGAGTGGATTCCCGAGCCGTTCGCCGCAGCCTCGTTCGCTGCCCAACGAAAGAGGCGAATCCCCCATGATTCATCCGGTCAGACTGGCCACCACCGTGGCCGCCCTGTGTGCCATGGCCATGGCGTCCGCGGCGCCGACGAATGCGCCAGCGCAGAGCGCTGCGCAGCCATCGGCTTCGCCCGGCGCAAACGCGGTCCGAACGGCCGCCAACAAGCCCCCGAGTCACGACGGCCGATGGCTGCTGCCCACGGCGCAACGCCAGTTGCTGATCGAGGGCGATCTGTCGCGGTCGCTGGCCCTGGCCGACCTGACCGGCGACCGCACGGCGGACATCGTCACCGGGAACGAACTGAGCCTGACGGTCGGCGTGGTGCTCAGCGACCGCAAGGGCCGGGTGTCCGACGCCGTCTACTATCCGATCGCCAGCGCCGGCGAGGCCAGCCTGTACCGGGTCGAGGTGGCGGTGGGCCACCTGGTCGGCAAGCGGCATCCGGACATCGTCGCGGCCGGCTTCAGCCGCGACACGCTCGAAGTGTTCGTCGGCCAGGGCGCAGGGCGCTTCGCCGAGCCGATCCGGGTCAAGCTGGGCAACGGCGACGAGCCGTCATCGGTGGCCGTGGGCGACCTGAACCGGGATGGTCGCCAGGACATCGTCACCGGCGACGGCATGGACCAGACGGTCTCGGTCCTGTTCGGCGACGGCAAGGGCGGATTCTCGGAGCCGGCGCGGTTTCCCACCGCCGCCTTCGCCGGCGGGGTAGTGGTCGCCGACGCGACCGGCGATGGCTACCCGGACATCCTCAGCGCCGGGCTCGATGCCGGTGTGTCGCTGCTGGCGAGCAATGGCAAGGGCAAGTTCCATGCGCCGGTGCTGCTGTCGGCAGGGCCCGAAGTCAGCGTCCTGCGGCTGGCCGTCGCCGAGGTCACCGGCGATCGCCGCGTGGATATCGTCACCGCGAACCAGACCGACGGCGATGCCGGCTACGACACCCCCGGTTCGGTTTCGGTACTGGCCGGAAAGCGCGCCGGTGGCTTCGGTGCCGCGCAACTGCTGTCCTTGGGGAAGCAGACCCTCGGCCGCGCGGAATCGGTGGCGGTGGGCGACGTCACCGGCGATGGCCATGCGGACATCGTGGCCGGGCGGCCCGTCGACCGGATCCTGACGTTGCTGGCCAGCGACGGCGCAGGCGGGTTCGCGGGCCCGGTCGACATCCCCGGCGCGGGCGGGGCCCCCGATCCGGTGGCCATCGCCGATGTCACCGGCGACCGGCGGCCGGACATCGTCACCAACGTCGCGGTCGGCACCCACGAGATGGTGGCGATCCTGCCCACCGACCGGGCGGGTCATGTCGGCCGATGGGGAAATTTCGATACCAGGCTGCAGCTCAATGCCGAGTCGCTGGTGGGCGGCGACTTCAACGGCGATGGCCGACCGGACGTGGCCACCGCCGGCACCGCAGTGGACGGCAGGGTCAAAGTGGCCGTGCAGCTGGGCGATGGCTCGGGCGGGCTGGCCGCGCCGCGGCATTTCGATCTCGATGCGGACTCCGCCGCCGGGATCGCCGGCGGCGATGCCAACGCGGACGGCGCGATGGATCTGTTCGTCGTCCACGGCGGCCCCAACGCGGTTTCGGTCCTGCTGGGCGATGGCGAAGGTGGGTTCTCCGATCCGCATCGCTACGAGATAGCGCTCCAATCCCAGGGCGCGCGCGCGGTGACGGTGGCCGATCTCACTGGCGATGGCCATCTGGATATCGCCACGGCCAACGTGCCCTATTTCTGCCTGCCCGGAGATCCCGACTGCATGCCCCCTGATCTGGGCAGCATTTCGATCCTGGCCGGCGATGGCCGCGGCGGCTTCGGTGGCCAGATCCAGATCGAGGGGGTCGCAAGGGACCCGAGTTCTATCGCGGCGGCCGATGCCACCGGCGATGGAATCGCGGACCTCATCGTTCCCCACTTCGATTTCGGCGATCCGGGCCTGCGGCTGCTGGCCGGCGACGGTGTCGGCGGCTTCGGCGCCCCAGTCCACCTGACCACCGATTTCGGGCCGGTGGCCGTGGCCGCGGTCGACGTGACCGGCGACAAGCACCCGGACCTGGTCAGCCTCAACCACACCGCGCAAACCGTTTCGCTGCTGACCGGCAACGCCAAGAGTGGCTTCGACGCGGCCGTGCACTTCCCGCTGTACCTGGATCAGGACGTGGCCAGCTGCGAGCCGGCGTGCGCGTGGCTGTGGCCGTGGGCATGGTCCCTGGTCGTTGGCGACATCAATGGCGACGGTGCGCCCGACATCGCCACTGCCAACACCAACAACGGCACGGTCACGGTGCTGCGCAACGACGGCAGTGGCGCATTTTCGGCCATCGAACGCGTCCACACCGGCGGCGCGCCGCGCGCGATCACCCTTGCGGACGTGACCGGCGACGGCAAGGTCGACGTGGTCGCCGCCAATACCGAAGGCGCGGTCTCGGTCCACGCCAACGCGCGCTAGCACCTGGGGCAAGGGCGCAGCGTGCTGCGCCCTTGCCCGCGCAAATCCCGAGCGTGCCCGGATCCGACCTCCCCCGGACCCCTCGTCCCGGGCACGCTCGGGCCCGCTTGTGCCCGCAGCGCCTCTCCCCTCCCACTTGCGCGGAGGGCCAGGCCCTGCAGGCGACAGGAAGCGAGTTCCCGGCGCGGGCCGGTCCAGCCGGAAGCCCCGTCGAAGGGGTGTTCAGCTGCCCCGTGCCAGCCTGCGGCCCAGTTTTTCGAAGGACCTGACGGATGCGCGCCACCCCCCTGATCGCAATCCTCACCCTGGCCATCGCCCACCCGCTGCTGGCGGCCGAACCCGCCCCCGAGATCAAGCGCGAGGCCGGCACCCCGCAGGCGGTCAACGCCCTGCACACGCTGCGCCAGATCCCCGAAGCCTGTGCGCGGATGGAAGGCATGTTCACCGGCAACGCGGCGGAGCCCTACAAGTTCGCGCTGGTCCGCACCAGCCCGAACTGCCAGCCGCGCGCGCGCTTCGTGGAGTTCGCCAAGGCCAAACCCAGCGAGGCCGGCGGATGGAAGTTCAACGACCTGATCCAGGTCCCTAGCGCCGCCTGTCCGTCGCAGAAAGCGGTGGTCCGGGTCTGGCGCAAGCCGGCTGACGCTACCCCGCCCGAGCTCGACGCGCAGGGCCGCTCGCGCCTGTATCTAAAAGAGATGCAGGCGGCGGCGAAGCAGGGCGGCTATCAGCCGATCCCGATGTTCGCGGCCGAGATGAAGCTGGAAGGCCAGGCCTGCGGCGGTTGACGGTAGGGCGGGCTCAAGCCCGCCTTTCGGATTTTTTGTAACCCCCCGCGGGGGTGTTGCCCCCCAACGGGTGTGTAAAATGCTCCTCTCCCGCTTGCGGGAGAGGGCTGGGGTGAGGGGGAGCCGCAGGCGCCCTTCGTTTTTCAGCCGTCCTCGAAGCGCCCCCATCCCAGCCTTCCCCCGCCACGCGGGGGAAAGGGGGTCAGCAGAAGCCTCACGCCAGCGATTCGACGAACCGCAGCCCCGCGCGGTCCAGCCGCAGCGCACGACTGCCGGGAATGCGGCGCGCATGGCCGCGTCGGAGCAGGTCCTGCAATAGCGCCGCGCCGAAGGCGCCGGCGAGGTGGTCGCGACGCTCGCTCCAGTCCAGGCAGGGGCGGCACAGTGGGCGACGCGATGACTGCAGTGTCTCCAGGGCCAGGCCGCGGCGCCGGCACCAGGCTTCGCCAGCATCCGTCAATGCCCCACCATCGGCTTGCAACAGTCCATGCGCGCGCAGCGCATCGTGCAGGCGCACGCCCGCTTCGCCGGCGAGGTGGTCGTAACACACGCGCGCCGCACGCAACGCCGGATCGGCCGGACCGAAGCTGCGCCGCGGCGCGGCCGAAGCCGCGCCCATCAACGCCTCCAGCGCCGCTGCGATGTCCGCATCGGCGAGTCTGAAATAGCGATGCCGGCCCTGCGCGCGAACTTCCAGCACGCCACCGGCGGTCAGCCGCGCCAGGTGCGTGCTCGCGGTGGAGGCCGACACGCCGCTTTCCGCGGCCAGCTCGGTGGCGGTCAGCGCCTGGCCCGACATCAGGCTGGCCAGCATGCGGCTGCGGGTGGGGTCGCCGATCAGAGCGGCGAGCGCGGCGAGCTGGCCAGCATCGGACATGCTTCGATGCTAGTCGAAGCATCCGCACGCCGCCATGCGGATAGTGCGCCCAGGCCAGCACGGTGACTTCCGCATGACACAGCAACACCACTACCGCGCGCACGTCGCGTGGGAAGGCAACCTCGGCACCGGCACGGCGCGCTACGCCGGCTACAGCCGCGATTACCGCATGCACGTGGAAGGCAAGCCCGACCTGGCGGGCAGCTCCGACCCGGCCTTCCGCGGCGATCCTGCGCGGCACAATCCGGAAGACCTGCTGCTCGGTGCGATTTCGGCCTGCCACATGCTGTTCTACCTGTCGCTGTGCGCGCAGGCCGGCGTGGTGGTGGAGGCCTACGAGGATTCCGCCGAGGCGGTGATGCGGACGGAACCGGGCGGCGGCGGGCGCTTCGAATCGGTGACGCTGCACCCGCGCGTGCGCATCGCCGCCGGCAGCGATGCGGCGCTGGCGGCGCAACTGCACGCGCGCGCGCATGCGCTGTGCTTCATCGCCAATTCCTGCAGCGTGCCGATCGCGCATCGGCCGGAGATCGCGGCCGGCGGCGACGGGCGATGAAGGACGTGACGGTGATGCTCGACGACGTGCCCGGCAGCCTCGCGCGCATGGGCGCCGCACTCGGGGCAGCCGGCGTGAGCATCGAGGGCGGCGGCGCCTGGGTGGTGGACGGCCGCGGCGTCGGCCACTTCCTGTTCGAGGACGGCGAGGCGGCGCGCGGTGCGCTGGAAGCCGCCGGCATCGAAGTCGCCGCGGTGCGCGAGGTGGTGCTGCAGCGCCTGGACCAGGCCACCCCCGGCCAGCTGGGCGCGCTCACCGCGCGCATGGCTGCCGCCGGCGTGAACATCGAGGTGCTCTACAGCGACCACGACCACCGGCTGGTACTGGTGGTGGACGACCCGGCGCGCGCGCGGGAGGTGGCGGCGGGCTGGATGGCGGAGCGGGAGCGGGCGGCGTAGAACCCCTCGCGCGCCGGGCAAGAAGCCGACGCTCCGAGCAAAAAGGCCCGCGCTCCGAGCAAATAAGCCGGCGCTCCGACTAAATAAGCCGGCGCGCCGAGCACATAAGCCGGCGCTCCGACTAAATAAGCCGGCGCGCCGAGCAAAAAGGCCGGCGCTCCGCCCAAAAAGCTCGGTGCTCCGAGTTAAAAGGCCCGCGCGCCGACTAAAGAAGCCCGCGCCCCGACCAAATAAGCCGGAGCTCCGGTCAAAACGCTCGGCGCTCCAAGCTAAAAGGCCGGCGCTCCAGCCGGATCAGCTGGGATGCCGAACCGCCCACCCGCCGCCGGGCAAACCCTGACCCCCGCACCGTCATGCCCGCGCAGGCGGGCACCCATGGACGTTGCGCCCGGGCGCCTTTCGGCCACCCGTTGTCCCGGTACCCCGGATGCTGCCGCCTACCTCAGCCGAACCCGCCGCGCCGCCAGCACGATCGGCAGCGCGAACAGGAACATGTGCGAGAGCAGGTCCAGCAGCAGCGGCCACGACGGCGTGAGCCCGGACGGGAAGGGGAAGGCCGACAGCGGCAGCACCACCAGCCGCATCGCCAGCAGCACCAGCACGCCGTAGCCGATCGCCGACACCAGCGGCCGCCGCAGCAGTGCCGGCAGTGTCCGCGCCGCCAGCACGAACAGCGCCGCCCAGCCGAACGACAGCAGGAAATGCAGCGCCAGCCCGAGAGCGGCCGTGCGCATCCCGCCTTCGAACGCCGCCTGCCCCAGCGCCCCGCTGGCCACGATCTGCAGCAGATGCACCGCGGTATCCCCGCGCGCGATGGCCATGCCGATGGCGAACACAATGTCGCCCAGCCCGCCGATGGCGCCGCCGATCACGATGGCTTGCAGTGGGGTCAGGCGTTTCATCGCTTCGTGCTCCTGGGTGGTTTCGAACCGCGTTACGCGGGCTTTTGCGTCATGACCAGCACCATCGCCCACAAGCCCACAACGGCAATGAAGTTCACGGTGAATACGAGGCCTCTGAGCCGGACGTTGGTGGTCAGGATCTGGATGGAGCTGTGGAGTAGACGCCCACCTACGAACACCCAGGCGAGCGCGAGCGCCAACCGTCCCGTTCCATGCTGCATGAGAATCAGACATGCGGCATAGAAGAACACCGGCCACTCGAACTGGTTCGAGAGATTGGCGCTGATGCGAGGCTCGACCTTTGCCCATGGATTGCTGCCATCGGGACGCCGGCCGACCCCCCAGACGGATGGAGCGCGCGCGGCGGTGAGCAGCACGTAGAGAAAGGCAGTCAGCGCCACGTGTGCGGCCATGGGAAGGATCAGCGGATGCACGATGTGGCTCCCCACGTTCGATCCACGAGTTTTCAGGACTGCGGATCGAACTGGAACACGCGCAGCTCCTGGTCGCAGCGGCAGGCCTTCGCGATGCGCGCAGCCCACGCGATGGCCTCCTCGCGCGAGGGCAGTTCGAGCACGGTGAAGCCGCCATCCAGCGGGGGCGCCCACGGGTAGCCGCCTTCGGCGACGGCGCCGTCGGCCGAAACGAGCACGGGCGGCACGTCTTCGTCGATGCCGCCGCCGAAGACGTAGACGCCTGCGGCCTTCGCCTCATCGATCACCGCGTGCGCGTCGCGGCCCACCGCTTCCCACTCGCCGTCGGGCACCACCATCGCCGCGCTGGGGAAGGAGATCAGGTACTTGGACATGGTGGTCTTCCTCCGGGGTTGATGACTGCCGCGAAGTGTATGCGCGGTCTGACGCCTTCACCCTACGAGGTCTGCGGGACCGATGAGGCCGGTTCGATTGGTTGGCGGGTCAAGACCCGCCCTACGAACGACGCTGTTGTAGGGCGGCTTTCAACCCGCCTTACGCGAGTTGACGCCCCCATTGTGCCGCCCCCGTGCGATGGATACGCCGTTCGCGGATCGGTCGCTTCTGTGCGACGAAGGAGACCATCAAAGAAGCGTCAGGCGCGGGGAACGAGGGGCCGCCCCGTTGCCTTCTCGTATGCGCGCAACACGCGCGAAAGGTGCGTCCGCTGCAGGACCAGGCGCTTGGTCAGGCCCCAGGGGCTGCGGCCCCGCTGGTACTTGAAGTCGATCCACCTGGTTCTGGGCGTCGCATGCCGGAACGTCTCCCACACCATCGGCAGGTACTCATCCTCCAGGCTCAGGCCAACCATATGCCTGACACTCACCCGTTCGGGATCGCCGCGCTGCAGCCGGTAGGTGATGTACACCGCGCGGCGCCTGCAACAGCTGCACGTGCGGCGCAACAGCCCCTGGTCCCAGGCGCTTGGCGCCAGCTCATCCCAGATGAACGCGGCAACGCTCTTCGACTCGCAGACGTCAAGCCAGGCTGGCCGGTCGCCGCATGCGATGCACTGCCACCAGTACTTTGCCGCCATGGAGTACCTGCCTGAGGATGGGTCATCCGACGCATGCGGCCGATCACGTCTGCCGTCTTACGCCTCGAACTCTGCCAACTTCCGCACAACGCATTGCGCAACTCCTTTAGGGCAGGCTGCGGCCCCTTCCGATTCTAGTTCCAACAGCAGGCAGGCTCGAGCCCGTGCTACGGGTTTAGGAGACGATTGCGCCGGTGCCACTGCCCTTACGCGGATTGTTAGTCGGCAACGCCAGAAGCCTTGAGGACCAGCGGGTTGCGGACACCTTGGATAGCTCCAATGAGAATTGCGATGCCACTCCATAAATCACTTGCATCGTGGCTCGTTGGTCGCCAGTCGAAGTCGTTGCCGAAACCGCCAAAGAATGCTCTTAGCTTTTTTTGAGCGGCAGGATGCTCAATCTTGTGTGCCAACGAGTTGCGCAACGAGTTTAGCTTTTCGCAGAGACTCCAGATCATTGAAAGTTCATGAGTTCCTGTGAGCGCTAGAACGAGCTTGATCTTGGCCGGGAATCGAATCTCAACGTCTTGTAGTGATTCCGGAGATTTGCAATGGGCCCAAATGATCTCGTCAAGCAACTCCTCGATCAGTAGATGGCCCTTTAGCGCAACAAGTGTTAGGTCATATGAGCGCGGTAGGTGTTGAAGCACCCGCTCTATGTGTTTCATGTCTAGCTGCGTCATGAGTGACCTTCCATTGCGGCCTAACGCCAGGGGAGGTTCGGCTTGAGCGAATTAGAGCCCGCCCGTACGAGATCTGTAGTCAACCCATGTCTCTCAGTGAAGGTGCAAGCTCCGGCTGTACTCTTCTATAAGCCCGCTGCAGAACAAGTCGTTTCTGAGATGGATATGGTCACGCTGAACCGAGGCAGTCTTGACCAGTTCGCTTTTGATGAGATCGCAGTTGTGAGATGAAATTCCAGCTGCTGTGCCATAGATGTGCCTGATCTGTCCAGAAAGCTTATAAGGCGAACCCAGAAGCTGGAGATTCAGCTTGTGGTAGGCAAATCCTAGGAACATTACTCTTTCGGATGTTTGGATCAGATTCTTGATCTGTGTGATGTCGGATGAATCAGGGTCCGTGCCTTCGGTGAAGGTCTTGATCTGCCTGGCGATATCCAACAATTGCGAATGGCTCGGCTTTGCTCCGAACGCAATTGTGCTTGCTTTTAGGGACTGCCAAGGAAGTCGGCCAACAGTACCGTAAGGGTGGTAAATCTCGATGCCGTTTACTAGGGCAGACGCACTGTCATCTGACAGGCGGTAGTAGTTCTGAAGCCAAGAGTGTAGATAGTGCTCCACACAACGATCGTAATTGAATATTACAAAGTTCAACCCCGAAAGTCGTTCTTCCAGGCCGTCTGGTCGGCAATTCTCTGTGACAATTTTCAAAAGCGGACTGAGCCAAGTAGCTTCAGTTTGATCAAAGCGAAGTTTGTTCTTGTAGTTGCTTGGATCAATGTAGAGGCTGGACTGCTTTTCAGCGTCGAGTATTGCTCGTGATATGGCCAGTTTTCCGCATATCTCAATCCCTTCGTTGCCTTGGTGGGTATCTATAAAGTTGTCAATTGATAACGCTTGAGGCATCGCATCGCGTATATGCCTGAGAGATTCAAGGAAAGGATTGACGCTTCTTTGCCCATTGAAGCGTTCCGCGCCAACCGATCGCAGCGCCTCGCATATCTCATGGTCGCCAGACTTCTGCCGTCCAAAATCTTCGAACTCGATGTTTAACAGAGAAGATATCTTCGACTTCAGCTCTGCTCCCGTAGGCAGACCGAACTCTTTGCTTGCGCCTGCGCCAACAACAATAGTGAGCTTATTCGCTGAGGTCATGCTCTCACCAGAATGGGCTAGTACCAGAGTTGGGCCTGCCCACAAAATTGAATTGCCTTGAATGAATTGCTAGGGCTGCTGTCAGGGCCAGGCAATTCTTGTCTATGGCTGTCAACTGACCTCGTTGGGAAGGTGCAATCCCATTCTCGAAAGGCACATCATCTGTTGGTATCTGACAAGCAGGGCGCTAACGCCATCCCTCTTACGCCTCGAACGCCGGCAGTTTCTTCCTGACCAGCTTGTTCTGCAGCTCCACGTAGTTCGGAATCCCATTGCGCCCATACGGCGGCGGCGCTTCCCCACGGATCAGCGGTTCCAGATACTTGCGTGCCGCAGCGGTGATGCCGTAACCATCCTTGCGGATGAAGCCGGCCGGCATCTTCTTCTCGTGATTGGCGACCTTGTCCAGCTTTGCTGCTTCGATCTTCCAGCGGTAGGGCGAGTCCGAGGTGCGCTTGATCACCGGCATCGTCGCGTTCATGCCTTTCAACGCGTACTGCACCGCGGCCTTGCCGACGGCCATGGCCTGGTCGAGGTCGGTCTTCGACGCCAGGTGCCGGGCCGAACGTTGCAGGTAGTCGGGCAGGGTCCAGTGCACCTTGTAGCCGAGTTCGGCCTTGACCCGGCCGGCCAGGAACGAGGACACGCCGCCGAGCTGGGTGTGGCCGAAGGAATCGACCGTGCCCATGTCGGCGACGAATTTGCCGTCCGCGCCGTGGATGCCTTCGCTGGCGACGACCACGCAGTAGCCGACGCGCTCGACCACGCGCCGCACGTTGGCGAGAAAATCGGCCTCGTCGTAGGGCCGCTCGGGGAACAGGATCAGGTGCGGGGCCTCGTCGGGCCCGTTGCCGGCCAGGCCACCGGCCGCGGCCAGCCAGCCGGCATGCCGCCCCATGGCCTCGTACACGAACACCTTGGTCGAAGTCTCGGCCATCGCCGCGACGTCCAGCGCGCATTCGTGCACCGACACCGCGGTGTACTTGGCGGCCGAGCCGAAGCCCGGGCAGCAGTCGGTCACGGCGAGGTCGTTGTCGACCGTCTTGGGCACGCCGATGCAGGTCAGCGGCACGCCGTATTCGGTCGCCAGCTTCGAGACCTTGAGCGCGGTGTCGGCCGAGTCGTTGCCGCCGTTGTAGAGGAACCAGCGGATGTTGTGCGCCTGGAAGACCTCGAGCAGGCGCTCGTAGCGGGCGCGGTCGGCCTCCAGCGACTTCAGCTTGACCCGGCAGCTGCCGAACGCGCCGCCGGGGGTGTGCGCGAGCGCGCGGATCGCCGCCGCCGATTCCTTGGAGGTATCCACCAATTCCTCGCGCAGCGCGCCGAGGATCCCGTTGCGCGCGGCCAGCGCCCGGACCTTGCGGGCGCGCGCCTCGCTGATCACGGCCGAAGCGGTGGCATTGATCACGGCGGTGACGCCGCCGGACTGGGCGTAGAGCAGGGTGGGTGCGGGTTGCGGCATGCAGTCGACTCCAGTGAGCGCGGCCCCGTCGGGCGGGCTGCGGCGGGTTTACGGTAAGCTGGCGCGAGATCGGGCCGGGCGGAGTGTAGCCCCGGCCCCGCAGGAATTCGGAGGAAGCGGATGCGATTGGTGTTGCTGGGCGCACCCGGCTCGGGCAAGGGCACGCAAGCCGCGCGGCTGAAAGGTCATCTACAGGTGCCGCACATCTCCACCGGCGATCTGCTGCGCGCGGAAGTGGCCGCCGGCAGCAAGCTGGGACTGGAAGCCAAGGAAATCATGGCCCGCGGCGAGCTGGTCAGCGACGCGATCCTGCTGGGCATGCTGGAGTCGCGCTTCTCGCAGGCCGACACGGCCGGCGGCTTCATCCTCGACGGCTACCCGCGCAACCTGGCCCAGGCCGGTGCGCTCGACGGGCTGCTCCAGCGCATCGGCCAGCCGATGGATTACGCCGTGCAGCTGGACGTGCCCACGGAACTGCTGGTGGAGCGCATCGCCGGGCGGGCCCAGGCCGAAGGCCGCGCGGACGATTCGCCCGAGTCGGTCCGCACCCGGCTGCGCGTCTACGAGCAGCAGACCGCGCCGGTGATCGAGTTCTACCGCCAGCACGGCCAGCTGACCGTGGTCGACGGCGTGGGTTCGCTGGACCAGGTGTTCACCCGGATCGTCGAGGCGATCGCGCCGGTGCGCGAGATGGGCTGAAGGTCGATCCGGCCGTCTTCGCCAGCCAACAGCGCAATGAAAAACGCCCCGACTAACCGGGGCGTTTTTCTGCGACAACGTCTGTGACAAACCAGGCCGGGATCAGCCGGTCTTCAGGGTCAGGCCGTAGGCCGACAGGATCGGCAGCAGCGGCTGAAAATAGCTGCGGGTGCGGTTGTTCGGCTGCTTGCCCTTGCAGCTGCCGCTACCGCCCGAGAGCACGCCCTGGGCCTGGCCGGGACCGGTGATGAACGAGCCGCCCGAGTCGCCGCCTTCGGAGCAGGCGGTGGTGCGGGTGAGGTTCAAGATCGTTTCGCCGCTGCTGTAGTTGACGGTCTGGTTCAGGGCCTCGACCGTACCGCAGCGCCAGCCCGAGGTGCGGCCGGAGCGGCAGATCGCAGTGCCAACGCCGCCTGCGGTGCTGCCCTTGACGGTCACGTCGCCCTTGCCCCAGCCGTAGACGATCGCCGACTGGGTATGCCCCGCGGTGAGCGCGACCCACGCGTAGTCGTTACCGGTCTGGCCCGGGTTCGGGAAGTTGGACGCCTGGAAGGTGCCGATCTGCGGACCGAGCGTCCACTGCGGGCCCGTTCCTGCCGAGCCTTCCAGATACGTCCTCTCGCCGGCGTCACCGCAGTGACCGGCACTGACGTAACCCAGGGTCGTGCCCTTGGAGACGTTGAAGCCGATCGAGCAGGCGTACAGATAGCCGTCGCCCGGGTTGCGCAGGTAGCCCAGGCCACCCTTCAGGTCGGCGCGCAGGCTCGGCTGCTCTTCCTCGACGACAAAGCGCACGCTCTGGACATCGGCACCGCTGGCCGCGACGAAATTGATCCCCGCCTGTTGCCCGCCCTTGCCGATACTGACCACGACGCTGTTGCTGGGCACATCGACATACCAGCCGTACACGCCCTTGGGCACCTTGGCCCCCTGCGCCAGCAGGTCGTCGAGCTGTGCCTTCGAAGCGTTGAGCGACGCGAAACTGTTGCGCGCGTTACGGATCTCTACCCCGGAAGGACCCTTCTGCGGCCTGATCGCGGTGGTGGCGACGACCAGCTTGAAGTTGCCGTTGGCCTGCTTCTCGATCCAGCTGCCGGCGTAGTTGCGGCCCTGCGCGGCGGCCAGCTTCTTCTCCTGCAGTGCAGCGAGGCGTTCGGTCCGTAGGTACTGCGACAGCTGGGCAGACGACAGGCCGAGGTCGCGCTGCATCGCCGCTCTCAGCGCCGGTGATACTTCCTGGCCGGAGGACGCCGGCGCGGCGGCGGCGACCATGGCGACCGCGAGTGCGATCGGCGAAAGCACGAGCAGGCCGCGTTTGGCCCGGGAAACGAACTTGCGCATTCTGAGGTTCTCCTGACGGACGGGACGATCGATCGGATGTTGCTACCCAGCAAACGCATCGCCGCGAACGGTGCGGCCGCAAACGGCGTGCGGGCCCGGCAGGCGATGCTGGCACAGCGGCAGCGGTCGAGTCTGAATAGCCGGATCGGCGACAATGGCCCGATGAGCAAACTGCATATCCTCGGCATCGCCGGCACCTTCATGGGCGGCGTCGCCGCGCTGGCCCGGGAACTCGGGCACGCCGTCGAAGGCAGCGACCAGAACATCTATCCGCCGATGTCGACCCAGCTCGAGCAGCTGGGCATCGCGCTGCGCCAGGGCTATGCGCCCGAAAACATCTCCGCCGACTGCGACGAGATCGTGGTCGGCAACGCGCTCTCGCGCGGCAACCTGGCCGTGGAACACGTGCTCGATGCGGGCCTGAAGTACACATCGGGCGCGCAGTGGCTGAGCGAACAGGTGCTGCCCGGCCGCGACACCCTGGCCGTGGCAGGCACCCATGGCAAGACCACCACGACCACGATCCTGGCGTACCTGCTGCAGGCGGCAGGGCGCGAGCCCGGCTTCCTGATCGGCGGCGTGGCCGAGGACTTCGGCGTGTCCGCGCGCGTGGGAACGGGGCGCGAGTTCGTGGTGGAAGCCGACGAGTACGACACCGCGTTCTTCGACAAGCGCAGCAAGTTCGTGCACTACCGGCCGCTGGTGGCGATCCTCAACAACCTAGAGTACGACCACGCCGACATCTTCCCCGACGTGGCCGCGATCCAGCGCCAGTTCCACCACCTGGTGCGCATCGTGCCGCGGCGCGGGCGGCTGATCGTCAACGGCGCCGACGAACGCCTGGCCGAAGTGCTGGCGATGGGCAGCTGGACGCCGGTCGAGCGCTTCGGCCTGCTGTCCGAGGGCACCGCGCCTGTGTACGAGTGGAGCGCACGCAAGCTGCGCGAGGACGGCAGCGCGTTCGTCGTGCTGCACGGCACGCGCGAGATCGGCACGGTCGAATGGCCGATGCTCGGCGACCACAACGTGCTCAACGGGCTGGCCGCGCTGGCCGCCTGCCACGCCGTCGGCGTGGAGATCGGCGCGATCCTGCCGGCGCTGGCGGCCTTCCGCAGCGTCAAGCGCCGGCTGGAAGTGCTGGGCAGCGCGCGCGGCGTCACCGTGTACGACGATTTCGCTCACCATCCCACTGCCATCGCCACCACGCTGGCGGGACTGCGCGCGCGCGTCGGCGAAGCGCGCGTGATCGTTGCGATGGAGCCGCGCAGCAATTCGATGCGCCTGGGGGCGCATGCCGAGGCGCTGGCGCCTTCGCTCGCGGGCGCGGACGCGGTGGTGTTCCTGCACCGGCCGGAACTGGCCTGGGATGCGGGCACGGTGCTCGCCGCGCTGCGTGCAGAAGGCCATGCGGTCCCGGACGCCGACGCGCTGATCGCAAAGCTCTCGACGCTGGTGCGCGAAGGCGACCATGTCGTGTTCATGTCCAACGGCGGCTTCGACGGCGCGCCGCGACGGTTTCTCGCCGCGCTTGTCTGAAGGAACAACCACGGGCACGGTGCTAGGCTGACCGAGTGACCGAATCGCTCCCGCTGTTTCCGCTGCACAGCGTGCTGCTGCCCGGCGCGGCGCTGGGCCTGCGGATCTTCGAGCCGCGCTATCTCGACCTGGTGCGGGATTGCGGGCGCAATGCGCGCGGTTTTGGCGTCTGCCTGATCCTGTCCGGTGCCGAGGTCGGCGCGCCTGCGACCCCGGCCGCGTACGGCACCGAAGCGCTGATCGAGGATTTCGGCAGCAGCGACGATGGCCTGCTCACCCTGCAGGTGCGCGGCGCGCGGCGCTTCCACGTACGCCGCACCCGCGTGCGCGACAACGGCCTGCTGGTGGCCGATGTCGACTGGTGCCCCGATGATCCCGACGACGAACTGCGCGCCGAGCATGGGTTGCTGTCGACCCTGCTCGAACGCGTGATCGGCCATGTCGGCGGAGAATTCGCGAAAGCCCCGGCCGCGCGCCTGGACGATGCCGCCTGGGTCGGCTGGCGCCTGGCCCAGCTGCTGCCGCTGGCCGACGCGCAGCGCCAGTCGCTGCTGCAGGAAGACGATCCGCATGCGCGGTTGGATCTGCTGCTGCAATTGATGCCGTAGGGCGTCGCAGGCTCGCCTTGGCTCGCTACTGGTCTTGCGCGGTCGAAATCCGCAGCACATGCGCCTCGCCCGTGTTGCGCGCGCCATCCTGCATCGGTAGCGAAGCGGCGGATGCGCGCAGGGCCCGGTGTGAGGCGCCGGCGTCTGCGATGGGCTGCCACAGGCCGAAGGCGCCGAACGGCCGGGTGTAGCGCAGGGTCTGGGTGCTGCCGATCCACAATGGCGTGCCGTCGGCCAGGCGCACCGGCGCAGGCCACAGCCGCAACACCTGGGTGCTGGCGCCGTCGGCGGCGTCGCGACGCAGCAGCAGGGCTTCGGGATGCGCATCGAGCGTGGCCGGCAACACCGGTTGTCCGTCGCTGCGAGCGTCCTCACGCAGCAGACCCAGGGTCGAGATCCAGTCGGCCTGCGGCTGCACCCGCCAGCCCTGCGCCTCGAGCAGCGACTGCAGCGGCTCCAGTGGGCCGGCGACCTGCACGTCCAGCAGCCAGCGCAGGCTGGCATCGCGTTCGTTGCGGCGCTCGGGAAGGCGCTGCCAGCCGTTCTGGCGCCAATCCTCCAGGCGCATGACCTGGGTGGGCGGCGGCGCGCTGAACTTCGTGAGTACCGTGTCCACCGCGCGCGGCGCATGCCAGAACCCGGCGACCAGGAAGGCGCCGTAGAACAGCGACGCCAGCGGCCGCATCCAGAACGAACGCGCCACGTGCCGCCGGTAGGCGATGCCCAGCAACAGCAGCCAGACGATGCCCAGCAGCATCCCGGCGACCACGTCGCTGAGCCAATGCGCGCCCAGGTACAGCCGGGCGAAGCCGAGCAGGGCCACCACCGCGCCACTGACCAGATATGGCCACACCCGCTTGCGTCCCGGCCATTCGCGCGCGATCAGCACGGCGAAGAAGCCGAAGGTGATGGTGGTCATCGTCACCGCGATCGAGGGGAAGCCGAAACCCTCCGGTGCCGTGGGCGGTCGCGGCATGTCCACCGACGCGCCCAGCCAGGTGGTCAGCGCCAGGCCGAAGGCGAGTGCGGCCAGCCAGTGCGCCGCCGCGATCCAGCGCCGACGCCAGATCAGGTAGGCCAGGGCGAGCCCCGCGGCCGGCAGCAGCACCTGCGCATCGCCGATCGACGCCAGCCCGGCCATCAGCCGGTCGGCCAGCGGATTGCGCAGGGTGTACAGAAAGTCGAACACGCTGCGGTCGATCGCCAGCGGTTCGCCACGCATCCAGACCGTGGCCAGCAGCGCGAACCAGGCCCAGGCGATCGCGAGCAGGCACACCGCCAGGATCGCCAGCGACGCGGACTCGGGCCGGTTCGGATCGATCAGCGCCGCGGCATAGCGACCCATGATCGGATGCGCCCGGGTCCACTTCAGCGCGCGCGCCAGCAGGTTGTCGGCATGGTGCGCAAACCAGCGCCAGGTGTAGAGCACGCCGGCCCAGACCAGGGCCAGCACCGCCGCCAGCGCCAGCAGGACCAACGCCAGGCGATCGGCGACCGCGGCCACCGCGTCGTAGGAGGCGCCGAAGATCCAGCCCGGGGCCAGGAACAGCGCGGCCCAGCTCAGCGCGGCAAAGATGCTGGCTGGCACGTAGCGCCGGAGCGGCATATGCAGCATGCCGGCGACGGCCGGCACGAAGGGACGCACCGGGCCGACGTAACGTGCGATCACGATGCCCTTGGCGCCGTGGCGGCGGAACAGCTGCTCGCCGCGGTCGATCAGCTGCGGGTAGCGCCGGAACAGCAGGTGATCGCGCATCTGCGGGCCCCAGAGCCGCCCCAGCCAGTAGCTGAGGGCATCGCCGGCGAACGCGCCGGCGCCTGCGCACACGATCGCGTAGGGACCATCCACGTGACCCAGGCCGACCAGCGCGCCGACCGCGAACAGCAGCGGCAACGCCGGCACCACGATGCCGACCACGGCCAGCGCATCGCAGAACGCGATCAGGAATATCACGCCGCCGGCCAGCACCGGGTGCGCGCTGATCCATGCGACGATGCCATCGAGCCAGGCGGATTGCATGGCGTAATTGTAGAGGGGCTCCCCGATCGCCTTTGTGGCAATCGCTGTGGGAGCGGCCTCGGCCGCGAATGCTCTGACCTGTCGGTCGCGGCGGCGAAGAGCATTCGCGAGCAAGCTCGCTCCCACAAGGGCGGGGCGAAATGGCAACCAGTGTGGGAGCGGCCTTGGCCGCGAATGCTCTGACCTGTCGGTCGCTGCGGCAAAAAGCAATCGCGAGCAAGCTCGTTCCCACAGGCAGGCAACCGGTCCGCCTCGGATGGCGGGCAAGGGCCCGCCCTACAATCTGCGCATGGATCGCAGCGACGCCGTCGAACTCCAGGCACTCAAGTCCGACAGTTTCGGCCGCATCGCGCTGATGCGCGGCGCCGACGGCACCCCGTTCGTGCGCCGCGATCTGCGCTTCGTGCCGCTGTGGCTGCGTGCGCCGGCATGGTGGCTGGCGCGACGCGAGGCGCGCGCGCTCCGGTGCGTGGCGGGCCTGCCGGCGATGCCGCAACTGCTGGGCTGGGACGGGCGCGTGCTCGATCGCAGCTTCCTCGATGGCGCGGCCATGTACCAGCGTCCGCCGCGCGGGAACGTGGCCTATTTCCGCAGCGCGCGCCGGCTGCTGCAGCGGCTGCACCGCGCCGGCATCGCCCACAACGACCTGGCCAAGGAAGCCAACTGGCTGGTGCTGACCGACGGATCGCCGGGCATCATCGACTTCCAGCTCGCCGTGCGCGGGCGCCAGCGCTCGCGCTGGATGCGGCTGCTCGCGCGCGAGGACCTGCGCCACCTGCTCAAGCACAAGCGCATGTACTGCGCGCACGCGCTTACGCCGGTGGAAAAACGCCTGCTCAAGCGCCACTCGTGGCTGCGCGAAGCCTGGTTCGCTACCGGCAAGCCGGTGTATCGCTTCGTCACCCGGCGCATTCTCAAATGGGAAGACAACGAGGGGCAGGGACCGAAGCCGTAGGGGCGTGACGTAGGAACGACGTCAGTCGCGAGCCCCTGGCTGGCCGGCGCGTAGCGCGAGAAGCTCGCGGCTGACGCCGCTCCTACAATGGATCGCATCCGATACTTACGAGGCCGCCATGTCCACCCTTGCCGGCAAGACCCTGTTCATCACCGGCGCCTCGCGCGGTATCGGCCTGGCCATCGCCCGCCGCGCGGCGCGCGATGGCGCCAACATCGCCATCGCCGCCAAGTCGTCGGTGCCGAATCCGAAGCTGCCCGGTACCATCCACACCGCGGCGGCGGACGTCGAGGCCCTGGGCGGCCATGCGCTGGCGCTGCAATGCGATATCCGCGAAGAGGACCAGGTTCGCGCCGCGGTGGCCGTCGCGGTGGACGCGTTCGGCGGCATCGACATCCTGGTCAACAACGCGAGCGCCATCTGGCTGCGCGGCACGCTCGACACGCCGATGAAGCGCTTCGACCTGATGCAGCAGGTCAATGCGCGCGGCAGCTTCGTCTGCGCCCAGGCCTGCCTGCCGCACCTGCTGCAGGCGCCGAACCCGCACATCCTCACCCTGGCCCCGCCGCCGTCGCTGGCGCCGAAATGGTGGGCGCCGCACACCGGCTACACCCTGGCGAAGATGGGCATGAGCTTCGTGACCCTGGGCCTGGCGGCCGAGTTCGGGCCGCAGGGCGTGGCGGTGAATGCGCTCTGGCCGCGCACCGTGATCGCCACCGACGCGATCAACATGATCCCGGGCGTGGACCCGCGCAACTGCCGCACGCCGGAGATCGTGGCCGATGCCGCGCACGCGGTCCTGGTCCACGAGGCCCGGGGCTTCAGCGGCCGCTTCCTGATCGACGAGGAGGTGCTGCGCGAGACGGGCGTGCAGGACTTCGACCGCTATGCGGTGGAGCCGGGCCAGCCGTTGCTGCCGGACCTGTTCCTCGACTAGCGAGCCCTCGATCGGCACCGCCCCAGCCGCGCACGGTTAACGCTCCCCGCCGTCCACCCGTCAGAACCCGAGCAGCCCGATCCGGAATCGCGTGGAAGCCATTGAGGCGACGCCAGCACTGGTCGAATCCGCGCGCCGGGGACATCGCGGCGCGATGGATGCGTTGTATCGCCGGTTCGCGCCGGTGGTGCACGGCGTTTTGCTGGGCTACGTGCAGCAGGCCGACGCGGACGATCTGACCCAGGACGTGTTCGAGACCGCGGTACGGCGCCTGGGCGAACTGCGCGACGCGGCTGCCTTCCCCGGCTGGATCGTCAGCATCGCGCGCCGCGCGGCATTGGACGAAAAGCGGCGGCGCGTTCCACTCACCGGCGTGTCGGTCGAAGCCGAATCCGGCACGGCCACGCATGAGGAGCGGCTCGATGCCGAACGCACCCTGGCTGCGATTCGCGGACTGCCGGAGGCTTATCGGGAAACCCTGATGTTGCGACTGGCCGAGGGGCTGACCGGGCCCGAGATCTCCGCACGCACCGGGCTCACGCCAGGCAGTGTGCGCGTCAACCTGCATCGCGGCATGACGCTGCTGCGCACCGCGCTGGCATCCGGCGGACCGGGAGGGAACACGCGATGAGCGGCGATGAGCACAACGATTACCTGTGGGACCGCAGCGGACCGGTCGATCCCGAGATCGCCCGGCTCGAGCGCCTGTTGCGGCCCCATGGCCACGATGGACGCGCCTTCCACGGCGGCGCCGCAGCTTCGCCGACTCGTGTCGCCCGCAGTCCGCGGCGTCGCTGGCGCATCGCCTACGCCGCCGCCGCGGTGTTGGGGCTGTGCGCCATCGGCCTCAATGCCTGGTACCGGCATCGCCTGCAATGGGAGCCCGGACGGCCCTGGCAGGTGATCGCCCAGCGCGGCGAGGTGAAGATGTCTGGTGCAGACGGACGGGCTCCGCACGCGTTTCCTTTGCAGGGCACGCTGCAGACCGGCGGCGACGGGATGGTGCGTCTGCGCGCGGCGCGGATCGGCGAGATCGCGCTGGACAGGAATTCGCAGCTGCGCCTGGTCGAAAGCCGCACCGGCCGGCATCGGCTGCAGCTGCAACAAGGGCGCATGTGGGCCCGGGTATGGGCGCCGCCCGGCCAGTTCGGCGTCGGCCTGCGCGGCGCCGACGTACTCGACCTGGGGTGCGAGTTCATCATGCAAAGCGATGCGGCCGGGAACGGCGCGCTGACCGTGCGCAGCGGCTGGGTGCAGGTCGACAACGGCTGGGACGAGGTGCTGGTGCCCGAGGGCGCCACCGTGCGCCTGCACGGCGATCGTGCGCCCGGCACCCCGCGCGACATGGGGGCGACACCGCAGTTCGTCGCTGCGCTCGACGCGATCGACGCGCGCGGCGCGGATGTCGATCCGCGCGGCGAGGAACTGCGCCGGCTGATCGCCGCTTCGCGCACCGGTGACGCGATCAGCCTGGTGTCGCTGGTGCGGCGCAATCCGCGCCTGGCCGAGGGCCCGCTGTACGAGCGCATCGTGCAGGTGCTGCCACGCGCGGGGCTGGTGACCCGCGCCGACCTGCGCCGCCGCGGCGCCGTCGCTCTCGGCCCGTGGTGGGATGCCCTGCCGTATCCGCGGATCAAGAGTTGGTGGATGCAGTGGCCGGATGTGCTGCCTGCGCGGGACCGGGGCCCCGCCTGGCTGCAGGCTGAGGCGGACGGCTAACACTCGTCGCGCTACGGCGTCCTTGTCGTGCACGCGGCGCATCGTTGCGCCGCGGCCTGACCCGGAGGACATCATGCATCGCACTTGCATCCACACCCTGTTGCGCATCGCGCTGCTCGTCGCCACGCTCGCGGCGGCTCCAGCCGCGCTCGCCGGTCCGCCGCTGCTCTGCGATCCCTTCGACACGGCGGGCGCGGCCTCGCTGCCCTGGGGCGATGGCTGGAACCGCGCCCATAACGGGTATGACACCCGCGGGCTGGTCGAAGACACCCGCGCGCTGCTGACGCCGCAGGTCCCGGTGATCGCGCGCATGGAAACCCTGCGTCGCGCGGCGATCTATGCGAGCGCGAACGGCGACCAGCTGCGTCGCCTGGCCGCAGCGCTGGAGGCCCGCGTTGCCGCGGCGACGGATCCGCGGAGCAGGGCCCTGGCCCTGTTCGACGCCGGCTACTTCGCCGAAACCGTGCAGGACATCGCCCGGCTGCAGGGCTACGACATGCCCGGCATCGGCAAGGTGGATGCCGCCGCGCTGGATGCGGTGCTCGCCCGGGGAGAAGGCAGCACGCGCATCGCCGATGCGCTGCGCCTGCAGCCGGGCGACGCTTCGATGCGCTTCGCGGCGGCGTTGGTCGCAAAGGCGGACGCACGCCACGCTGACCGCGTGATCCATGCGCGGGCGGCACGTACCGGCGCCCGCAACGATCGCCTGCTGGCGCTCAACATCCGCCAGATCGACTGAACTTAGCCGCCTGCCGGTCGCGGCATCCGCAACGCAGCGGACCGCGGCCGGCTGCGCCGATCCACGCCGCGCGTGGGATCATCGGCCATCCCCCAACGGATGCGCCGGCATGAAATACCTGCACACCATGATTCGCGTCCATGATCTGGACGCCACTTTGCGTTTCTTCTGCGAAGGCGTCGGGCTGCGCGAAACCCGGCGCATGGAGAACGAGAAAGGCCGTTACACCCTCGTGTTCCTGGCCGCCGACGAAAGTCCGGACGCGGAGATCGAGCTGACCTGGAACTGGCCGCCGGAAGACGGCACGCCGGCGGAGGATTACGGCAGCGCGCGCAATTTCGGCCACCTCGCGTTCCGCGTCGGAGATATCTATGCCGTCTGCGATCGGCTGCAGTCGATGGGCTACACCATCCATCGTCCGCCGCGCGATGGGCACATGGCCTTCGTCCGCTCGCCCGACCTGATCTCGGTCGAACTGCTGCAGGAAGGCCACCTGCCGCCGGCCGAGCCCTGGGCGTCGATGCCCAATACCGGCACCTGGTAATTCATGTCGTATCCCGGCGCAGGCCGGGAGCCAGCTCTTGCGGGCGGCGTTGGCGGACGCGGGCACGCTCAAGCGCCGCAGATGACGTGCGCTACGCGCCGTAGAACGTCCCGGCTTGCCCCGGGATCACGAGTAAGCAATCACCCACCGAATCGAGTCCGATGACCGACACATCCCACCTCCTCGCGCTTGGCCACGAGCGCTACCTGCCCATCTACCGCCCACGCGATCTGATCCTGGAGCGCGGCCAGGGCGCGCGTCTGTGGGACACCGAAGGTCACGACTACATCGATTTCGGCGCCGGGATCGCGGTGTGCAGCCTCGGTCATTGCGACCCGGACCTGGTCGCGGCCCTGCATGAGCAGGGCGGCAGGCTCTGGCACACCAGCAACGTGTTCTACAGCGAGCCGCCGCTGCGTCTGGCGGAGGAACTGGTCGCCGCCTCGCGCTTCGCCGAGCGCGTGTTCCTGTGCAACTCCGGCGCCGAGGCCAACGAAGCCGCGATCAAGCTGGTGCGCAAATGGGCGACAGCGCAGGGGCGTGCGCCGGAGCGGCGCGTCATCGTGAGCTTCCGCGGCAGCTTCCACGGTCGCACCCTGGCCGCGGTCACCGCAACCGCGCAGCCGAAATACCAGGACGGCTACGAGCCGCTGCCCGGCGGCTTCCGTTACGTCGATTTCAACGATCTCGCGCAGCTGGAAACGGCGATGGCGGACGGCGACGTCGCCGCCGTGCTGGTCGAACCGGTGCAGGGCGAAGGCGGCGTGATGCCGGCAGCCGACGGCTTCCTGCAGGGCGTGCGCGCACTGTGCGACCGGCACGGGGCGCTGCTGGTGCTGGACGAGATCCAGTGCGGCATGGGCCGCACCGGCGTGCTGTTCGCGCATTGGCATGACGGCGCGGTGCCCGACATCGTGACCATGGCCAAGGCGCTGGGCGGCGGCTTTCCGATCGGCGCGATGCTGGCCGGACCGCGCGTGGCCGAGGTCATGCAGTTCGGCGCACACGGCACCACTTTCGGCGGCAACCCGCTGGCCGCGGCGGTGGCCCGGGTGGCCTTGCGCAAGCTGGCTTCGGAACCGATCGCGGCCAACGTACGCAGGCAGGCCGCTGCGATCCGCGATGCGCTCGCGGCCATCGACGAGGAATTCGGCCTGTTCTCGGAGATCCGCGGGCGCGGCCTGATGCTGGGCGCGGCGCTCAACCAAACCCACGCCGGCCGCGCCGGCGAGATCCTCAGCTACGCCGCCGCCGCGGGCCTGCTGCTGCTGCAGGCCGGCCCGGACGTGCTGCGCCTGGTGCCGCCGTTGAACATCGGCGACGACGAGCTGGAAGAAGGTCTGGCGCGCTTGCAAAGCGGCCTGCGCGCCTACCTGGACGCGCGGTCCCAGGGAAGGTCCGAGCAGGTCGGATCTCGTCAGTCATTCCCGCTTGCGCGGGAATGACGACAATCACTCAAGGCCGCTCTGACTCAGCCCAGCGCCTGCGCTAGGTCCGCCATCAGGTCGTCCGCGTTCTCCAGCCCCACCGACATGCGCAGCAGGTTTTGCGGCGACGATGGCTTGGGTCCTTCGACCGAGGCGCGATGTTCGATCAGCGACTCGCACCCACCGAGGGACGTGGCGTTGGTGAAGATCCGCACCCTGGACGCCAGCGCCAGCGCCGCCTCGCGCCCGCCGCGCAACTGCACGCTGAGCATGCCGCCGGCGTCGCGCATCTGGCGTGCGGCGATGTCGTGGCCCGGATGTGTCGCCAGGCCGGGGTAGTTCACGCTTTCGACTTCGGGCCGCGCCACCAGGAATTCGGCGACCTTGCGCGCATTGGCGCAGTGCATGGCCATACGCGCCGGCAGCGAACGCAGGCCGCGTAGCACCAGCCAGGCGCTGAACGGGGCCAGGCTCGGCCCCGCCAGATGCAGGCGCCTTGCAGTGGCACGGGATAGCTCGGTGTGCGCTGCGAAAGCCAGCAGCCCACCGAGCACGTCGCTGTGCCCGCCCAGGTACTTGGTTGCCGAATGCACTACTACGTCCGCGCCCAGCGCCAAAGGCCGCTGCAGTAGCGGTGTCGCGAACGTGTTGTCGCAGGCGACCAGCGCGCCGTGCGCATGCCCGATGTTGGCCAGGGCGGCGATGTCGCTGATCTGCAGCAGCGGATTGGACGGCGTCTCCAGCCACAGCAGGTCCACTCCCGCCGCGCACGCGGCGCGCACCGCGTCGAGGTCGGTCATTTCGACATAGGCGACGTCCACGCCACGCTGTGCCAGAAATTCGTTGGCGTACATGCGCAGCCCAACGTAGCAGTCCGTGGGCAGTACGATCCGCGCCGGCGTGGGCAGGCTCTCGATGAGGGTGCAGATCGCGGCCATGCCCGAGGCGAAGCCGAGCGCGGTTTGCGCGCCCTCGAGCGCGGCGATCGCGGCGCACAGCCGGTCGTTGGTCGGATTGCCTTCGCGCTGGTACTCGTAACCCGCCAACCGCGCGCCATCGGCGGCGTGCTGGAAGGTCGTGGACAGGTGGATCGGCGGCGCGACTGCGCCAGTGGCCGGATCGGGTTCGTTGCCGACGTGGACGGCGAGGGTTTCAGGGCGCATGGCCGGGGTTCTCCAGGAATCCATGGTCCATCAGCGCGGCGCGTAACCCGGCCGCGCCGCGATGGTGGTGGGCGCGCATGCCGGCCGCCTGTGCGGCATCGGCGTTGGCGCGCTTGTCGTCCACGAACAGGATTGCATCCGGCGTCAGGCCGAGCCTGGCCGAGGCATGGGCGAAAATCGCGGCCTCCGGCTTGCCGATGCCGAACTCGGCCGAGCACAGCACGCGCCCGTCGAACAGCGGCGACAGCGCCGGGCACAGGGTCGGCAAATGATCGCGCACGAGCAGGCCATTGTTGCTGAGGATCGCCACCGATGCGTGTCGCGCGGCTTCGCGCGCCAGCGCCACGACCTCGGCATCGGGCGTCATCGAGGCCGCGCGCGCTGCGATGCAGTCGGCGAGCGAAACCGCAACGCCGAGCCGCCGTGCCAGCACCTCAGCCTGGCCCCGGGCGTCGTGGCGTCCGAGGTCGCTGTCGCGTTCTAGCCCCGAGGCGAACAGCTCTGCCTCGATCCGTTCCGGAGCCACCCCGACCCGCGCCGCCAGCGTGCGCACCCGGGCGTCGTGGTCGTAACGGACCAGGGTCTCGTCGAGGTCGAACAGGACGCAGGCGGGCCGTTTCACCGGCACGTTCACGTCGCGCGGGCCACCGCGAAGGCTTCGCCTGCTGCCGCAATCGTCGCCGCGATCGCGTCGTCGCCGTGCGCGGCCGACATGAAACCGGCCTCGAACGCGGAGGGCGCCAGGTACACGCCGCGTTCGAGCATGGCGTGGAAGAAGCGGTTGAATGCGGCGGTGTCGCAGGCCACCGCCTGCGCATAGGTATCGACCTTCTCGCTGCTGAAGAACAGGCCGAACATGCCGCCGACGCGTTGGGTACTGAAGGCGACGCCTGCCTCGCGTGCTGCCGCCTCGAGTCCGTCGCAGAGCGCGTTTGTTTTTGCCTCGACGGCGTCGTAGAAGCCAGGCGCCTGGATCAGTTCCAGCATGGCAAGCCCCGCCGCCATCGCCACCGGATTGCCGCTGAGCGTGCCAGCCTGGTAGATCGGTCCTGCCGGAGCGATCTGTTCCATCAGCTCGCGCCGGCCGCCGTACGCGCCGACCGGCATGCCCCCGCCGATGACCTTGCCGAAGGTCGACAGGTCCGGGGTCACCCCGTAGCGCGCCTGCGCGCCGCCCAGCGCCACCCGGAAGCCGGTCATGACCTCGTCGAAGATCAGGATGGTGCCGTGGCGCGTGCACAGTTCGCGCAGGTGCTGCAGATAGCCCTCGCGCGGCGGCAGGCAGTTGGCGTTGCCGACCACCGGTTCGACGATCAGTCCGGCGATGTCGTCGCCGCATTCGTCGAACAGCGCGGTCGCGGCGTCGAAATCGTTGTAGGACAGGGTCAGGGTGAGGTCGGCCAGCGCCTTGGGCACGCCAGGCGAGGTCGGCACGCCAAAGGTCAGGGCGCCGCTGCCCGCTTTCACCAGGAAGCTGTCGCCATGCCCGTGGTAGCAGCCTTCGAACTTGACGATGCGTGCGCGCTCCGTGGCGCCGCGCGCCAGACGGATCGCCGAGAGCGTGGCCTCGGTCCCCGAGTTGACCATGCGCACCATCTCGCACCCCGGCACCAGCCGTGCGATGGTCTGGGCCATCGTCACCTCCAGCGGATTGGGCGTTCCGAAGCTCAGGCCGTCGCGGGCGGTGGCGATCACCGCTTCGAGCACCTGCGGATGGTTGTGGCCGACGATCATCGGCCCCCACGAGCCGACATAGTCGATGTAGCGGTTGCCGTCGACGTCGAACAGGTACGGCCCTTCCGCGCGCTGCACGAAGAACGGCTCGCCGCCGACCGACTTGAACGCGCGCACCGGCGAGTTGACGCCGCCGGGCATCAGCGTCTGCGCCTGCGAGAAGAGTGCCTGGGATCGGGAGGTGTCCATTTGCATCCAGATTGAAGTGATGTTGTCGTTCCCTGGGTGAGCCGTGCCCATGTCCCGGGAAAGTCTGCCTCAGGCCGGGCTCGCGGCTGGATCGAACGCGCGCCGGTACGCGCGCGCGGCGGCGAGAGGGTCCGCCGCATCGAACACGCCGGCAATGACCGCCACCAGGTCCGCGCCGGCGGCGATCAGGCCTGGGGCGTTGTCCGGGGTGATGCCCCCGATCGCCACCCGAGGCAGGCCCAGTGAGGCGGCTTCCCGCAGCAGGTCCGGCGTGGCGCGGCGCGCGCCCGGCTTGGTTGTCGACGCAAAGAACGCGCCGAATGCGATGTAGCTGGTGCCGGCCGTCGCCGCTGCCTGGGCGCGGACCAGGTCGTCGTAGCAGGAGACGCCGATGATGGCCGCCTCGCCCAGCACAGCACGCGCCTGGTGCACGGCGCCATCGTGTTCCCCCAGGTGCACGCCGGCCGCGCCGATTGCATGCGCCAGATCGGTATCGTCGTTGACGATCAGCGGCACGCCGGCCGCGCGGCACAGCGGCAGCAGCGCCAGCGCCTGTTCCGAGCGCAGTGCCGGGCTGGCGCCCTTGTTGCGGTACTGCAGCAGGCTGGCCTCGCCCAGCACGGCCGCCACGCGGTCCCGCAGCCGTGCGGTGTCGGGCTCGTCAGGCGTGACCAGATACAGGCCACGTTGCCAGGCGGCCGCGTTCATGCGCCGGTTTTCCGGCATTGCCGGGGCGTGGGAGAATGGCGAAACATTCCCGCATTATCCGCCGATGCCCGTCCCGGAGTCTCCCGCCGTCAACGCCGTCGCCTACCGCACCTGGATGTGTGTGGTATGCGGTTTCATCTACGACGAAGCCGCAGGCCTGCCCGAGGATGGCATCGCTCCCGGCACGAGCTGGGAAGACGTGCCCGACACCTGGACCTGCCCGGATTGCGGCGTGACCAAGGACGACTTCGAGATGATGCCGCTGTGAGCGGTGCTCAGTGCGGGCGCGAACCGCGCCCGATCGCGATCAGGCGCTCGCGCAGCGATTCGCTGTCGTCTGCATTCGGATTCAGCTGCAGGTAGCGGGTGAGATCCTGGCGCGCGCCATGCGCATGGCCCAGCTTCAGGTAACCCAGGCCGCGGTCGCGTAGCGCTTCGGCATTGTTGGGTGACAGCTTCAGCACCCGGTCGGCGCTGCGAACCGCCCGTTCCCAGTCGTCCTGGTCGGCATAGACGCCGTGCAGGTTGCGCAGCATCCGCATCAGCATGCCGCGATGGGAAGCTGGGCTGAGGATGTGGTTCAACGCCTCGTCATCGGGGACGTCGCCGCCCAGGTGCGGTTTCGCGCGCTCGCGCAGCTCGTCGACGTCGAGCGGGCGGCCCCGGTTGAACGGATCCATCACCAGCACGCCGTCATCGACCGGCAGGCGCACCAGGAAATGGCCAGGAAACGACACGCCGTCGAGCGGCACGCCGACCCGGCGCGCGACCTCCATCTGCACCAGGGCTAGCGAGATCGGATTGCCGAGCCGGCGCTCGAACACCTCGTTGAGATAGCTGTTGCGCGGGTCGTAATACTGGTCGTGGTTGCCGGCGTAGCCCAGTTCCTCGAACAGGTGCCGGTTGATCGCCTGCATCTTCAGCGGCCAGGAATCGACCGCCTCGATCTCGCCACGCAGATGTTCGGCGTGGCTCTGCAGCAGGGTGTCGTACAGGTCCGCATCCAGTTGCGGATATTCGTCGCGCGCGATCAGCAGCGCGGTGCCCAGCAGCGGCAGCGTGGCGTCCTCCAGGGAGGCCAGTGCATGCCACTCGGGAAGTTGCAGGGGCGCCCGCATGCCCCAAGCCTGCGCGGTTCGCGCCGCCCGCGCAAGCGCGCATTGCGCGTTTCAGCGCACGTCGACGCCAGGGCCGAAGCGCAGCTCCGCGCCGTCCGCCAGCCCCAGGGCTTCTGCCTGGCCGGCGTTGAGTTCCAGCACGTAACGCGCCGGACCACTGCTGGGGTAGGGCGGGCAACGGTCGCCGAGCGTGCACGGCGGCACGTCTCGCTGCTGCGATACCAGCCTGCGCGCGTCGTCGAAATACAGGATGTCCAGCGCAATTCTGGTGTTCTTCATCCAGTAAGCCTGCGGTTCCTCGCGCTCGTGGATGAACAGCATCCCGCGGTCAATCGGCAACGCGTCACGGAACATCAGGCCGCGCGCGCGCTCGGCGTCGTCGTCCGCGATTTCCACGCTATAGCGCTTCCCGGCCAGTTCGACCCACGGGTTGCCGGCGCTCGCGCAGCCAGACAGCGCCAGCAGGGCGCCCAGAAGGGGGAAAAAGCGGGCAGAACAGCGCATGGATAGCTCCCGGGTCGTGGTCCGCGGACCTTCCCGGAGCAGGCCCGTTGCGTCAAGTTTCCGTGCCCCCTTTGCAAACCGTTTCGAAGGAGGCACAATGCGCGCCCCCTCGCCGGACCGGCCTGAACCGAGCCGGCAGGGACGTCAAAAAAACCCCCTCACAGGGTGTTGACGTCCCCAAAAAGGGCTGTATCATGTGCGGCTCACTCGGGCACTTTGGTGACTGAGGAAAGCGACAAACGGGAACGCGGCGCTGAGGCCGGTTCCAACGATCTTTGACAGTGTGCGCAGGTGACTTGTGCGGGCGTCTGGCAGATGGATGACTGTCCATCTTGCAGACGTTCGTAACAGAACCAAGTCAATTCAAAGCATGCAAATGCAGCGAGTAAATTTGGCTGGGACGACGACTGCACTCAAAGCTTTGGACGCAAGTCCGAAAAACTTAAGTGAAGAGTTTGATCCTGGCTCAGAGTGAACGCTGGCGGCAGGCCTAACACATGCAAGTCGAACGGCAGCACAGAGGAGCTTGCTCCTTGGGTGGCGAGTGGCGGACGGGTGAGGAATACATCGGAATCTACCCAGTCGTGGGGGATAACTTAGGGAAACTTAAGCTAATACCGCATACGACCCACGGGTGAAAGCGGAGGACCGCAAGGCTTCGCGCGATTGGATGAGCCGATGTCGGATTAGCTTGTTGGCGGGGTAACGGCCCACCAAGGCGACGATCCGTAGCTGGTCTGAGAGGATGATCAGCCACACTGGAACTGAGACACGGTCCAGACTCCTACGGGAGGCAGCAGTGGGGAATATTGGACAATGGGCGCAAGCCTGATCCAGCCATGCCGCGTGAGTGAAGAAGGCCCTCGGGTTGTAAAGCTCTTTTGTCCGGAAAGAAAAGCACTTGGCTAATACCCAGGTGTCCTGACGGTACCGGAAGAATAAGCACCGGCTAACTTCGTGCCAGCAGCCGCGGTAATACGAAGGGTGCAAGCGTTACTCGGAATTACTGGGCGTAAAGCGTGCGTAGGTGGTTCGTTAAGTCTGATGTGAAAGCCCTGGGCTCAACCTGGGAATTGCATTGGATACTGGCGGGCTAGAGTGCGGTAGAGGATGGCGGAATTCCCGGTGTAGCAGTGAAATGCGTAGAGATCGGGAGGAACATCCGTGGCGAAGGCGGCCATCTGGACCAGCACTGACACTGAGGCACGAAAGCGTGGGGAGCAAACAGGATTAGATACCCTGGTAGTCCACGCCCTAAACGATGCGAACTGGATGTTGGGTGCAACTTGGCACTCAGTATCGAAGCTAACGCGTTAAGTTCGCCGCCTGGGGAGTACGGTCGCAAGACTGAAACTCAAAGGAATTGACGGGGGCCCGCACAAGCGGTGGAGTATGTGGTTTAATTCGATGCAACGCGAAGAACCTTACCTGGTCTTGACATCCACGGAACTTTCCAGAGATGGATTGGTGCCTTCGGGAACCGTGAGACAGGTGCTGCATGGCTGTCGTCAGCTCGTGTCGTGAGATGTTGGGTTAAGTCCCGCAACGAGCGCAACCCTTGTCCTTAGTTGCCAGCACGTAATGGTGGGAACTCTAAGGAGACCGCCGGTGACAAACCGGAGGAAGGTGGGGATGACGTCAAGTCATCATGGCCCTTACGACCAGGGCTACACACGTACTACAATGGGAAGGACAGAGGGCTGCAATCCCGCGAGGGGGAGCCAATCCCAGAAACCTTCTCTCAGTCCGGATTGGAGTCTGCAACTCGACTCCATGAAGTCGGAATCGCTAGTAATCGCAGATCAGCATTGCTGCGGTGAATACGTTCCCGGGCCTTGTACACACCGCCCGTCACACCATGGGAGTTTGTTGCACCAGAAGCAGGTAGCTTAACCGCAAGGAGGGCGCTTGCCACGGTGTGGCCGATGACTGGGGTGAAGTCGTAACAAGGTAGCCGTATCGGAAGGTGCGGCTGGATCACCTCCTTTAGAGACTAAAAGACAGACCAGAAGTCTGTCAGACGTCCGCACAAGTGACCTGCATCCAGAGTGTCCCAAACATTGGGGCCTTAGCTCAGCTGGGAGAGCACCTGCTTTGCAAGCAGGGGGTCGTCGGTTCGATCCCGACAGGCTCCACCACGCTCAAAGGGCAAAGACATTTGGGTCTGTAGCTCAGGTGGTTAGAGCGCACCCCTGATAAGGGTGAGGCCGGTGGTTCGAGTCCTCCCAGACCCACCACTCCTCTGGATACAAGCCGCACACTAAAAAGATTTGAATCGACCTGGCGCTGAAGCCGGTGTCGTGTTCTTTTACAACTTGGGACGTAGCGAGCGTTTGAGACGAATGTCCAGACGTGTCGTTGAGGCTAAGGCGAGTGCCGGAAGGCACTTTATTTGAAGTTGTAGTCGTTGTGTTCGCGACGACGTACGACCCCGAGGCGACTTGGGGTTATATGGTCAAGCGAATAAGCGCACACGGTGGATGCCTTGGCGGTCAGAGGCGATGAAGGACGTGGCAGCCTGCGAAAAGTGTCGGGGAGCTGGCAACAAGCTTTGATCCGGCAATGTCCGAATGGGGAAACCCACCTCGCAAGAGGTATCGTGCAGTGAATACATAGCTGTACGAGGCGAACGCGGTGAACTGAAATATCTAAGTAACCGCAGGAAAAGAAATCAACCGAGATTCCCTAAGTAGCGACGAGCGAACGGGGAGCAGCCCAAAAGTCTGCATGGTTCTAGTAAAACAAGCTGGAAAGCTTGGCCATAGAAGGTGACAGCCCTGTATGCGAAAGGGCCACGCAGATGAAATTGAGTAGGGCGGGGCACGTGAAACCCTGTCTGAACATGGGGGGACCATCCTCCAAGGCTAAATACTCCTGACCGACCGATAGTGAACCAGTACCGTGAGGGAAAGGCGAAAAGAACCCTGGTGAAGGGAGTGAAATAGATCCTGAAACCGTGTGCGTACAAGCAGTAGGAGCTCCGCAAGGAGTGACTGCGTACCTTTTGTATAATGGGTCAGCGACTTACTGTTCGTGGCGAGCTTAACCGTATAGGGGAGGCGAAGGGAAACCGAGTCTGATAAGGGCGCATAGTCGCGGGCAGTAGACCCGAAACCGGGTGATCTAGTCATGGCCAGGGTGAAGGTTGAGTAACATCAACTGGAGGCCCGAACCCACGTCTGTTGCAAAAGACGGGGATGAGTTGTGATTAGGAGTGAAAAGCTAATCGAACCCGGAGATAGCTGGTTCTCCTCGAAAGCTATTTAGGTAGCGCCTCATGTGAATCCTCTCGGGGGTAGAGCACTGTTATGGCTAGGGGGTCATTGCGACTTACCAAACCATGGCAAACTCCGAATACCGAGACGGAATGCATGGGAGACACACGGCGGGTGCTAACGTCCGTCGTGAAAAGGGAAACAACCCAGACCCACAGCTAAGGTCCCCAATTACTGCTAAGTGGAAAACCATGTGGAAAGGCACAGACAGCCAGGAGGTTGGCTTAGAAGCAGCCACCCTTTAAAGAAAGCGTAATAGCTCACTGGTCGAGTCGGTCTGCGGGGAAGATTTAACGGGGCTAAGCAGTAAACCGAAGCTTGGGGTGCACAACTTTGTTGTGCGCGGTAGAGGAGCGTTCCGTAAGCCGATGAAGGTGGATTGAGAAGTCCGCTGGAGGTATCGGAAGTGCGAATGCTGACATGAGTAACGATAATGCGGGTGAAAAGCCCGCACGCCGAAAGCCCAAGGTTTCCTTGCGCAACGTTAATCGGCGCAGGGTGAGTCGGCCCCTAAGGCGAGGCAGAAATGCGTAGTCGATGGGAAGCTGGTTAATATTCCAGCACCTCGCGTAAGTGCGATGGAGGGACGGAGAAGGTTAGGCAGGCCGGGCGTTGGTTGTCCCGGTGAGAGAGTTGAGGCGGTGCCCTTAGGCAAATCCGGGGGCGCAACGTTGAGACTAAGGACGAGCCCATTAGGGCGAAGCTGCTGATATCACGCTTCCAGGAAAAGCTCCTAAGCTTCAGCTTACGCAGACCGTACCGTAAACCGACACAGGTGGGCAGGATGAGAATTCTCAGGCGCTTGAGAGAACTCGGGTGAAGGAACTAGGCAAAATAGCACCGTAACTTCGGGAGAAGGTGCGCCTCCTCTGGTGAATAGCTGGGGGGGGCCGAAGTGACCAGGCCGCTGCGACTGTTTATCAAAAACACAGCACTCTGCAAACACGAAAGTGGACGTATAGGGTGTGACGCCTGCCCGGTGCTGGAAGGTTAATTGATGGGGTCAGCCGCAAGGCGAAGCTCTTGATCGAAGCCCCAGTAAACGGCGGCCGTAACTATAACGGTCCTAAGGTAGCGAAATTCCTTGTCGGGTAAGTTCCGACCTGCACGAATGGCGTAACGACAGCGGCGCTGTCTCCACCCGAGACTCAGTGAAATTGAAATCGCTGTGAAGATGCAGCGTTCCCGCGGCAAGACGGAAAGACCCCGTGAACCTTTACTATAGCTTTACACTGAACGTTGAGTTCGTCTGTGTAGGATAGGTGGGAGCCTTTGAAGCGATGGCGCTAGCTGTCGTGGAGGCAACCTTGAAATACCACCCTGATGTGCTTGACGTTCTAACCTGGGCCCGTAATCCGGGTCGGGGACCGTGTATGGTGGGTAGTTTGACTGGGGCGGTCTCCTCCCAAAGAGTAACGGAGGAGCTCGAAGGTACGCTCAGCGCGGTCGGACATCGCGCACTGTGTGCAAAGGCATAAGCGTGCTTGACTGCAAGATCGACGGATCAAGCAGGTACGAAAGTAGGACTTAGTGATCCGGTGGTTCTGTATGGAAGGGCCATCGCTCAACGGATAAAAGGTACTCCGGGGATAACAGGCTGATACCGCCCAAGCGTCCATAGCGACGGCGGTGTTTGGCACCTCGATGTCGGCTCATCACATCCTGGGGCTGTAGTCGGTCCCAAGGGTATGGCTGTTCGCCATTTAAAGTGGTACGCGAGCTGGGTTCAGAACGTCGTGAGACAGTTCGGTCCCTATCTGTCGTGGGCGTTGGAGATTTGAGAGGGGCTGCTCCTAGTACGAGAGGACCGGAGTGGACGAACCTCTGGTGTTCCGGTTGTCACGCCAGTGGCACTGCCGGGTAGCTATGTTCGGAAGCGATAACCGCTGAAAGCATCTAAGCGGGAAGCGCGCCTCAAGATGAGATCTCCCGGGGCACAAGCCCCCTAAAGGAACCATCAAGACCAGGTGGTTGATAGGCTGGGTGTGTAAGTACAGCAATGTATTGAGCTAACCAGTACTAATGATCCGTGTGGCTTGACCATATAACCTCAAGTGGCCTTGGACTCGACGACGCGTCGACGTTCGGAGCAAATTTCGCTACGTCCCAACTTATTCGCCAAAGGCGAGCCGTTTCATGGCTTGTTCGGAGGCAACCAACGAGAGCGTGTGCGCGTTCAAGTCGTCTGTGGATACGTCCGCATCCGACCCGCGACCCTCCACCCTCTCCCTGGTGACAATAGCTGCGTGGAACCACCCGATCCCATTCCGAACTCGGAAGTGAAACGCGTACGCGCCGATGGTAGTGTGCATTCAGCATGCGAGAGTAGGTCATCGCCAGGGTCTTTACCCAAAAACCCCCAGCTCCGGCTGGGGGTTTTTCTTTTGCCGCGACGAATCCGTACGAGGCTGCGAGCTGTTGAACCCGGCGACCGCTTTGCGGTCAGCCAAGCACCAGCGGCGGTTCGCCACCGACGATCACGATGTCTGCTCCGCGTCGGGCGAACAAGCCCACACTGACCACTCCTGGGATCTGGTTGAGCTCGCGCTCCAGGCCAACCGGGTCGATGATCGACAAGCCGTGAATGTCGAGCAGCACATTGCCGTTGTCGGTGACCACGCCATCGCGCCATACAGGATTTCCGCCGGTAATCCGCAGAATTTCCCTTGCGACGAGGCTGCGCGCCATCGGGATAACCTCGACCGGCAGCGGAAACCTGCCTAGCACCTCGACGCGCTTTGACGGATCGATGATGCAGACGAAACGTGCGCTCGCCTCGGCGATGATTTTTTCCCGGGTCAGCGCCGCTCCGCCGCCCTTGATCAGGCGCTTGTGCGGGTCGCACTCGTCGGCGCCGTCGACGTAGAGGGCGAGCGGTCCGGTGTGATTGAGATCCAGCACCTCGATGCCATGTCCGCGCAGGCGCTGGCTGCTTTGTTCCGAGCTGGAGACGGCGCCCTCGATCCGGTCGCGGATCCGGGCCAGCGCATCGATGAAGTAGGCGACGGTGGAACCGGTGCCCACCCCGACGATGCTGCCATCCTCGACGTAATCAATGGCCTTCTCGGCGGCGAGGCGTTTTGCTTCGGTCATCGGGGTTCCCGTTGTTGAGCGGTGGGCAAACCGGCGCCTCGTAACCAGGGACGAGCCTGCTCGCCCGGCACTGCAAAGCGTCACTCAAGCGATAGCAGCAGTTTCCACTGCGCCGCGGTCACCGGCAGCACCGACAGCCGCGTGCCGCGGCGGATCAGGGCGAAATCCTCGCCCAGGCGCTCTGCATGCGCCCGGATCTCATCGAGCGGGATCCCGCGCTGCAGCTTGCGCACGAACTTCACGTCCACCAGCTCCCAGCGTGGTTGCTCCTGGGTGGATTTTTCATCGAAGTACTTCGACTTCTTCTGGAACTGGGTCGGGTCCGGATAGGGCGTGCTTGCGACCTCGGCGACCCCGTAGATGCCGGGGACTTCCGTGCTCGAGTGATAGAACAGCACGCCGTCGCCGGGTTGCATCTGGCGCATGAAGTTGCGCGCCTGGTAATTGCGCACGCCGGTCCAGGGTTCGATCCCGACCCGCTGCAGGTCGTCGATCGAAAAATCCTCAGGTTCCGATTTCATTAGCCAGTATTTCCTGCGCGCGCTCATGCGGAAACGGTTCCTGCGAGGGTGAGATGGGTGCCAGCGTCGGTGCAAACGGCATCCAGGGCCACGTCCCAGGGCTGGCTCGTCAGTGCATCGATCTGCTGCGACTGGAAACCCGCGCCGACGAGCCATGGCGGCGGCGCGGAGGCCTGCCTGAATGCGAAGCTGCGATCGTACCAACCCGCTCCCATGCCCAGGCGCTGGCCGCTGGCGTCGAAGCCGACCAGCGGGACCACCACCATGCGCATGGATTCGGGTGCGAGCAGCTTGCCCGGATCGACATCCGGCTCGGGAATGCCGTAGCGATTGGTCGCGAGCGGTTCGCCCGGGCGCCAGGGCGCGAAGCGGAGACCCTGGCTGCCATGGAGAACCGGCAGGCAGTAGGTCACGCGCGCGGGCAGGCGCAGCTGCCAGGCGTGCAATGCGATTTCGCCGTCCATCGCCCAGTAGCCGGCGACGAAGCCCGTATCCGGAGCGAACGGCAACGAGAGCAGATGGCCGGCAAGCGACTCGGCGGCGGCCAGGCGCTGCGCGGCCGGAAGATCGCGTCGCCGCCGACGCAGTTCCGCGCGTAGCGCCTTCCGGTCTAGGGTCATCGTGCGGTGGATCCGGCGGCGGTCATGCGCGGATTGTAGGGCCGGAATCGTGCAGTCGACGAGCCGTTCGCACGCGTTGTTCGCGCGAGCAAGAGCTCAGGCGATGACATTGCGCGCCATCGCCGGGACGCGGCCGCGCAGCCGGATTTCCACTGCACGACGCCAAATAAAAGGCCCGCGCAAATGCACGGGCCGTAAAAATTGCATCCTCCGCCATGCCGATGCGCGCGAAACGACCTTGAACCCGGGGTTCAAGTGGGAACGCTTGGAAGCCCTTGGGCTTTCCGCTGCGAGGCGGACATGCACGCTGGGCGACCGCTGCATCCCCGGTGTCGTTTTTAAGGGACAAGGCGAATGTTTGCGCGCGCCGTCAATCACGGCAGAGGACGCAGGCCAAGTATAGGGAAGCGTTGCGATGACGCAAGTTCCATTCGTCGGAACATTCAGTCAACCACGGTCGCAAACACCACTGCAATCCGCCAACCCGCAACCCACAGCGCATTCATTACGCGTCGACGAACTGGTCCAGCTTGCGTTGCAGCGCATCGAGCGTGCGCGCGAGTTCGCGCTCGCGCCTGCCGTTTTCGTCGCGTAGCTGCTGCAGTTCGTGCGCCAGGTTCAGCGCCGCGAGCACAGCGACACGGTCGATGGCGGCCATGCGATTGGCGCCACGCACATCCCGCATGCGCTGTTCCAGCAGGCGTGCGGCCGCGACCAGACTGTCGCGCTCGTCGGGTTCGACGCCAACGGTGTACTCGCGGTCCAGGATGCGGATGCTGACCGCTTCGCTGTTGCTCACGTGTGCTGCTCCAGCGACTTCAACCGCGCGATCATCGCCTCGACCCGGGTGCGCGCCTGCTCGTTCTTGGCCAGCAGCTGCGAACGCTCGCCGCTAATCTGCTCATGCTGGTTGCGCAGACTCCGGTTTTCTTCGGCCAGGCGTTGGCAGCGTTCGACCAGGGCTTCGATGCGCGAAGCCATGGCCTGCAGCTGGGCGACCGGGTCGGGGTTGTTCATGCAGGCACCTTAGGCAGCCGGCCGAAGGCGGTCAAGCCGGTCGGGCCCGCGCCAGGGCGGCTGCAGGGTACCCGCGTGGAGGCAGGGGCGCGAGTCATCCTCCTAGCCCGTTGCGGCCGCGCGGATGTCCTGCGGGCGCCAGTCGCGCAGGAAGGCCTGGCAGCGGTCGGACTCCATGGGCGGCGAAAGCCAGTAGCCCTGGATCTCATCGCAGCCCTGGGCATCGAGGAAATCCAGCTGCTCACGGGTCTCGACCCCCTCGGCGACCACGTTCAGGCCCAGCGAATGGGCCATCGTGATCACGGTGGTGGTGATCGAGGCGTCGTCGGGGTCGCTGCTGAGATCACCGATGAATTCCTTGTCGATCTTCAGGGTGGTGATAGGCAGGCGACGCAGGTAGGCGAGCGAGGAATAACCGGTCCCGAAATCGTCGATCGCCAGGGACACGCCGGTGCGGCGGAACGATTGCAGCTTGTCCGCCGTCTGTTCCGCATTGGCCATGATCACGCTTTCGGTGAGCTCTAGCTCCAGCAGGTCCGGGGCCAGGCCGGTTTCAGCCAGCACCCGCTCGACCACCAGCGGGAAGTCGCCGCGCAACAGCTGGAGCGCGGACACGTTAACCGACATCGACAGCCTGTGCAGGCCCGACTGTTGCCAGCGGCGCAGGGTCAGGCAGGCCTCGCGCAGCACCCATTCGCCCAGTTCCAGGATCAGCCCGGTTTCCTCCGCGAGCGGAATGAATACGGCTGGCGGAACGTCGCCGTGCTCGCTGCTCTGCCAGCGCAGCAGCGCCTCGACGCCGACGATGCGGCGCTGCGGCAGCGACATTCGCGGCTGGAACACCAGGCGCAGCTCGCCCCGGTCGAGCACCTTGCGCAACGCGCCAGAGACCGTGGCGCGCTCGCGCAGCGCCACCTCCATGGAATCGTCGTAACGGGAGAAGGTGCGCCGACCGGCGGCCTTGGCCTGGTACATCGCGGTGTCCGCGCGCTTGAGCAGCTCGGTGGGTACCTGGCCATGGTCGGGGTACAGGCTGATGCCGATGGACGGCGAGATCGCGACTTCGACCCGCTCATCGAGGCGCAGGGGCGCTTCGAACGCCATGATGATTTCGCGCGCCATGTGATCGGCGTCTTCCGGCGAGGCGACGTCCTCCACCACGACGGTGAATTCATCGCCACCCAGGCGCGCCACGGTCGATTGCTCGCCGACGGTTTCCTGCAGCCGGGTGGCCGCAACGCGCAGGATGCGGTCGCCGGCGGCGTGGCCGAGCGAATCGTTGACGTCCTTGAAGTGGTCGAAGTCCAGGAACAGCACCGCGATCCTCGAGTTCTCCCGGCGGGCGCGAACGATGGCGCGCGAGAGCCGCTCGGACAACAACGCACGGTTGGGCAGGTTGGTCAACGCATCGAAGTTGGCCAGATAGCGCAGCTCCTGTTCGGCGCGCTTCTGGTGGGTGATATCGCTGAATACGGCGACCAGTGTCTGTGGCGGATGCCCGGGTTGCCCGATGGCGAAGAACACCGCCGAGCACAGGAATTCCTCGCCGTCCTTGCGCCGCGCCCACAGCTCGCCTGCCCAGCGCCCGTTGACCAGCACTTCCGCGCGGATCGCGGCGTAGAACTCGCTGTCGTGTTGTGGGCTGTCGAGGAGATCGACTTGACGGCCGAGCACGTCAGCCGGCGCGTAGCCGGTAATCTGGGTAAAGGCAGGATTGACGCTGACGAAGCTGAAGTCCGGATGCATGACGCAGACCGCTTCGCGCATGTTGCGCTCCACGCCGTCGGCGACCGGGTGCGGGCGCATGCCTGCCGGATCTCCGATCTGGTGGGCGACCCCGGAAACGCGAGTGACGCGTCCGTGCGCGTCGTGGGCCGTGGCGCGTCCATGTGCACGGACCCTGCGCCAACTGCCTTCGGCCTCGCGGATGCGCAGGTCGCACACGAAGGCTTCGGCTTCCCCTTTCAGGTGCGAGACCAGGCGCGCGCGCACCAACGCTGCATCCTCGGGATGGATCACGCCGTCCCATTCCGTCTGGCGCTCGGCCACCAGTTGGCCGCCCTGGATGGGATCGAGCCGCATGTGCAGGCGACGCAGCGAGCGGCGTTCCAGATCGAGCTCCCAGAACTGCTCGCCGCTGGCCGACAACGCCAGTTCCAGGCGGCGCTCGGCTTGCTCCAGGCTGGTTGCGTGCTCGCGGCGAAGGCGGGTGCGGTCACGCCATACCCACGCCAGCCCCAGGCCGAGCGCCAGCACCAGGAGCAACAGTGCGAGAGTGGAGCCGGATGCAGCCGAACTGGTCAACGCGCTGGGCCTCGCTTCGCACTGCGTCGCAGCCAGTGTAGAGGTTAACGCGGGCGGCCAACGAGGCCGGCCGGCATTGGCTACACTCGCAACCCTCCGTCGACGGACCCTACTTCTTGGCCGAGCGTTTGCCCTCGCTGCAGGAAATCGCGCTGGAATCGCAGTCCGCCGGGCTCGCGACCGACCCCAGCGAGCTGCACGGCGGGCTGTGCGGCTGGCTGGCCGGTGGCGGCCGCAACGCTCCCGACTGGATCGCGGCGGTGATGGCAGACGAGAGTCTGGCGCCGGAGACGCCGGGCGGCGCGCTGAGCCGCATGCGTGCCGCGACCGCGGCCCAGTTCGCGGACCGTGATTTCGATCTGCAGCTTCTGCTGCCGGACGACGATGCCAGCCTGGCCCAGCGCAGCGGGGCGCTGTTCGCCTGGTGCCGCGGCTTCCTTGGCGGCTTCGGACTGGCCGCAGGGCGCGCACCGCCGCTGTCGGACGAGGGGCGCGAATCGCTGGGCGACCTGGCCCGGTTCGCTGCGGCCACGGCCCAGGACGACGGCGACCAGGAAGACGAGGAGGCGCTCGCCGAAATCGAGGAATTCGTGCGGGTCGCGGTGCTGCTCCTGCACGGCGACTGTGTCCTTGGTCCGCGCCACCGCCAGCAGTTCAACTGACGATCCGCCAGTCGACGCGCTCCGTGCGGCCACGCCGGCAGAGCGTCATTCCCACGAAGGCGGGGATGCAGGAGTTTGCGTTGCATCGCACGCCCCGGGATCATTCCGTGCCATGACAGGATTGCCCGGACAGGGGCTGGCGATCCGCCTTCGCCGGCCTGAAGAGGAACGATGCACAAACCCATCTCCACGCCCATCTCCGCCTACGCAAGACGCCGCAAGCAGCTGATGCGCATCGCCGGCGACGACGCGATCCTGGTCCTGGCCGCCGCACCCGAGCGCATCCGCAGCCGCGACACGCATTACCCGTACCGGCAGGACTCGGATTTCTGGTACCTGACCGGCTTTTCCGAGCCCGAATCGGTGCTGGTCCTGGTGCCCGGCCGTCGGCATGGGGAGGCGCTGCTGTTCTGCCGCGAACGCGATCCCGACCGTGAGGCGTGGGACGGACCGCGCCTTGGACCCGAAGGCGCGGTCGATGCGCTGGGTATGGACGATGCCTATCCGATCGACGACCTCGACGAGATTCTGCCCGGCCTGCTCGAAGGACGGTCACGCGTGTACTACCACTTCGGGCGCGACACCGACTTCGACCTCAAGCTGATCGGCTGGCTCAACCAGGTGCGCGCGCAGGTACGGATGGGGGCGCAGCCGCCGCATGAATTCCTCGAACTCGGCCATCTGCTCGACGAGCTGCGGCTGTTCAAGTCCAAGGACGAAATCCGCCTCATGCAGCGCGCCGCCGACATCAGCGTGGCCGCGCACGAAGCGGTGATGCGCGCGGCGAAGCCTGGCATGCACGAGTACGCGTTGCAGGCGGAAATCGAGCGGGTATTCCGTCTGCACGACGCCGAGCCCGCCTATGGCAGCATCGTCGGCGCCGGCGCCAACGCCTGTGTGCTGCATTACCGCGCCAACAATGCGCAGGCGAAGGATGGCGACCTGGTCCTGATCGACGCCGGGGCGGAGTATCGCGGCTACGCCTCCGATATCACCCGCACCTTTCCCGTCAGCGGGCGGTTTACCAGGGAACAGCGCGCCCTGCACGATCTGGTCGGCGCGGCGCAGGCAGCCGCACTCGCGCAGGCCAGGCCCGGAGTGCCTTATGAAGCAGGGCATGCCGCGGCGGTGGAAACCCTGACAGACGGCCTGCTCGCGCTGGGCCTGCTGAAGGGCAAGCTCGAGAAGAACATCGCCGACGGCAGCTACAAGCGCTTCTACCGGCACAAGACCGGGCACTGGCTCGGCCTGGACGTGCACGACGTGGGCGACTACCGGCTCGATGGCGAATCGCGGCTGCTGGAACCGGGGATGGTGTTCACCATCGAGCCCGGCCTGTACATCGGTGCGGACGACACAAGCGTGAACGCGAAGTGGCGCGGCATCGGCATCCGCATCGAGGACGACGTGCTGATCACGCGCGACGGCCACCACGTGCTAACGGAAAAACTCGCGCGCAGCGCCGACGAAATCGAAGCCCTGATGGTGCGGGCATGAGCGTAGCGCGCCGGTTGGGCGCGCCGCCGGATTCCTGCATGATGGCTCGCTCAGTGCAGGCAGGCGAGGTGAGCGACGTGCGCGCCCATGGTGATGTCCGATTCGTGATTGTGGCGTTGGCCGTGTTTGCGGCGCTGATGCCATGGCGTGCGGCCATAGCCGCGGACGCGATCGTGTCCAGGGAATGGATCTTCGAGGAAGCACCGTATCCGGAAGCGCATGCCTCCACACTGGTGCAGCTGGGCGACGGCTCCATCGCCGCGGCCTGGTTTGGCGGCACCCACGAGCGGAATCCGGATGTCGCTATCTGGTTTTCGCGCCGGCGCGCCGGCCGCTGGGAAACGCCTGTGCAGGTCGCCGATGGTGTCCAGAAAGACGGCACCCGGCAGCCCACCTGGAACCCTGTGCTGTTCCGGGCACCGCAGGGCGAGCTGCTGCTGTTCTACAAGGTCGGACCGACGCCGCGCGACTGGTGGGGCATGGTCGTCCGTTCTCAGGACGATGGAAACAGCTGGGGCGTGCCGAAACGCCTGCCGGACGGCATCCTGGGTCCGATCAAGAACAAGCCCGTTGTGCTTGCCAACGGCGAGTGGCTGGCGCCGTCCAGCGTGGAGCAGTCCAGCGCCGCGATGGGCGGACCCGATGGCCCGAGCTGGCGCATGCACTTCGAGCGCAGTGTCGATGGCGGCCGTACATGGACGCGCACGCCGCCGGTGGTGTCGCCGTTGCTGATCGACGCGATCCAGCCGAGCATCCTGATGCATGGCGATGGTGTCCTGCAGGCCGTGGCGCGCAGTCGTCAGGGTGCGATGGCCAGCGCCTGGTCGCGCGACAACGGTGCGACCTGGAACGAGGTCGCGGCACTGGCATTGCCCAATCCGAATTCGGGCACCGATGCGGTGACGCTTGCCGACGGCCGGCATCTGCTCGTCTACAACCACGCCGCGCACGCTCCCGACACGCCGGGCCAGGGGCCGCGCTATCCGCTGGACATCGCGCTCTCCGACGATGGCATCCACTGGCGCCGGGTGTTGACGCTGGAGCATGCGCCGCTGCCGCATGGGTACGCGTACCCGGCCGTGGTCCAGACCGGCGATGGGCGTGTCCACGTCACCTATACCTGGAACCGCAAGCGGATTCGCCACGTCGTGATCGACCCGTCGCGGTTGGTAGTGAATGGCGTCATCGCGTACGCGGAGGGCTAGGCGGCTTCGGCGAATCCCTCGCGAGTCAGGTTGATCGGGTCGCCCTGCGTACACACCACGTCGTCCTCGATCCGGATGCCGCCATAGGGGCGGAACCGGTCGACATGCTCCCAGTTGACGCTGGAGCCCAGGCCTTTGTCCCTGAGCTCGGCAAGCAGCATGTCGATGAAATAAATACCCGGTTCGATAGTCACCACCATGCCCGGCGTGAGCACCCGGGTCAGGCGCAGATAGGGATGCCCCTCGGGTTTCGGGATCGTGCCGCCCGCGTCCGATGCGGCGAAGCCGGCGACATCGTGCACCTGCAGGCCGATGCCATGGCCGATGCCGTGTGGAAAGAATGCCGAACTCACGCCGGTTTCCACCGCGGCTTCCGGGGACACGGTGATCAGGCCGAAATCGCGCAGGATCTTCGCAAGCGCCAGGTGCGCATCCAGGTGCAGCTGCTTGTAGTCGAAGCCGGCGCGGACCTGGTCGCACATCTTCAGCTGCGCCGCATCGACCGCATCGATCAGCGCCTGGAACCCGTCGCCGGCGTCGGTCGAATAGGTGCGGGTGATGTCGCAGGCATAACCGGCATGCGCGGCGCCGGCATCGATCAGGAAGCTGCGCACCGGCTTGGGGGGCACGCGGCCGAGCTCGGTGTAGTGCAGGACGGCGCCGTGTTCGTTGAGCGCGACGATGTTGGCGTACGGCAGTTCGCTCACGTCCTGCCCTGCGGCCTGGCAGTAGGCCAGGTGGATGCCCAGTTCCGAGGCGCCGGCGCGGAACGCGCGCTCGGCGGCGCGGTGCGCGCGCACGCCCTTGCGCGTCGCCGAGCGCATCATCTCGATCTCGTACGGCGTCTTGTTGCCGCGGTGGTACTCCAGATAGTCGATCACCGGCTGCGGATTGTTCGGCTTGTACGCGCCGTAATTGCCCAGTGCGCTCTGCGGCTCGCCCAGGATCGCGCAACGCTCGGCGTTCTTCGGCAGGTGCTTGAGCGCTTCCTCCGGCTTGCGGATCACCACGATGTCGAAGTGCTCGGTCCAGTAACCGCTCGGCGCCTGCGGTACCACGTGCCAGTAGTCAAGCGGCTGCAGGTAGATCATCTTTGGCTTCTGGCCAGGCGTGACCACCAGCCAGCTGCCCGGATTGCGGGTGAGCGGAACCCATGCCTTGAACTGCGGGTTGACCGCGTACGGATAGTCGCGGTCATCGAAGACCTGGTAGTGCAGCGTGCCGCTGGGCACCACGAGATGGTCGAACCCACCGCGGGAAAGCGCCGTTTGGGCCCGGATTCCCAATTCATCGAGGTGAGTGCGATATAACATCGCCTGATCGGGGATTGTCATCGGGAAGAGCTCTGTGGGGGCAATGTCGGATTTTGACCGATTCCCGCCGCAGCCGCAGGGCGCGCGCGATGGGTTGGTGCGCATGCCGCCATGGGCATGGAGCCTGATCGCGCTGGCGGTGGGCCTCGCCCTGACCTGGTGGGTGGCGGAGTGGCAGCAACGCCGCTATGCGACCGAACGCGAACAGGCCTGGACGCACATGCTCACCTCAAGCCACGATGCGCTGGATCAGCGCCTGCGCGCATGCGCGCTCATGGTCCGCTCGGTGCAGGCCCTGTTCATCGCTTCGCGCGAGGTCACCGCCGAAGAATTCGGCAACGCCTACGCGAACCTGCGCGCGCGGGAAATCTTCCCCAGCCTGCAGGCGATCGCCTTTGCGCGCTACGAGCGGCGAGAGGACGGCGACCACTACATCACCGAGATGGTGGCTCCAATGGCCGGCAACGAACGCCTGCCAGGCCTGGATATCAGGAGCCAGCCGGCCAACCTCTTGGGCGCGGAACGTTCCCGCGATACGGATCTACCGGTACTGTCGGCGCCGTTCCAGCTGGTACAGCTCTCGCCGGCCGGCCAGCCTACCGACGGCGTGACCATGCGCCTGCCGATCTACCGGGCCGGGCCGCCGCCGCGCACGCTGGCCGAGCGTCGGGCGCGCGTGCTGGGCTCGCTGGCGGTCTCCTTCCGGATCGCGGCCCTGATCGAGAGTGCGCTGCCGGCGGACATCCTCTCGGTCATGCATATCGAGGTTGCCGACGTGACCGAGGGCCAGACGCGCCCGCTGTACGACTCGCATCCCGGCCTGCATGGCGACGAGGACGCGGGTGGCCATCTGTCCAGCATCCTCGCCTACGGCGACCGCCACTGGCGCCTGTCCATGCATCCACTGCAAACGGGACAACAGCTGGACTGGCGCGAGTCGGTATGGACGCCGGGCCTGGTCGTGAGTCTGCTGTTGTCGCTGCTGGTGTGGTCCATGACCACCACCCGGCGCCGCGCGCTGGAACTGGGCTGGCGCATGAGCCAGCGCTTCAGGGAAAGCGAAGAACGTTTCCGCAGCCTGAACGAATTGTTGCCCGCGCTGGTGCTGCTGGCGCGCGCCGACGATCGCCGTATCGAATACGTCAACCAGGCCGCACGCGAGCGGCTCGGCGCCGCAATCGGCAGCGATACGGTGCTGGAAAGCGTGTTCGCCGATCCGGACGACCGCGCGCGCCTGTCCGCACTCGGAGAAGCCGGAGGCTGGCGCAACGTGGAGCTGGTCATGCAGTCGCTCAACGGCGACCCGTTCTGGGCCAGCGTGTCGCTCACCCGGATGGAAGTGGACGGCGAACAGAAGCTGCTGATGGTGGCCAAGGACATCTCCGAGCAGCGCCAGCTCACCGAGCAGCTCAGTTACCAGGCGACCCACGATTCGCTCACCGACCTTTATAACCGGCGCGAGTTCGAACGCCGGATCGAGGCTGCGCTGCAGGCGAGGGCGAAGGGCGGGCCGCCGTTCGCGCTGCTCTACATCGACCTGGACCAGTTCAAGCTGATCAACGACACCTCCGGCCACATCGCCGGCGACCAGCTGCTGATCCAGCTGGCCCTGATCATGGCGGAGGAACTGCGCAGCAGCGACGTGCTGGCGCGGCTCGGGGGTGACGAATTTGGGATCATCGCGTTCGAGACCCGGCGCGTGGATGCAGAAGCGCTGGCCGAGCGCCTGCGGGTCCGCATCGAGGCGCATCTGTACGCATGGGAGCAGCGCAGCTACACCGTCAGCGCAAGCATCGGCGTGGTGCTGGTCGACCAGCCGGGCAGCAACCTGCGCGAGCTGCTGGCCCAGGCGGATACCGCCTGTTACATGGCCAAGGACGGCGGCCGCAACCGGATCCACTTCTATGCCGCCGAAGCCGACGACACCATCCAGCGGCGCGGCGAGATGGAGTGGGTGAACCGCCTGCGGCTGGCCATCGAAGAAGGGCGCATGCTGCTGTACTACCAGGAGATGAAGCCGCTGCGGGAAGGCCCGCGCCAGGGCGTGTACCTGGAGCTGCTGCTGCGCCTGCGCGACGAGCAGGGCGCGGTGGTCCTGCCGGGCGCGTTCCTGCCGGCCGCCGAACGCTATGGCCTGGTGGGCACGCTGGATCGCTGGGTGATCGGGCAGGCGATCGCGAACTTCGGCCGCCTGCATGCTTCCGGGCCTCCGGCGCGATGCTCGCTGAACCTCTCCGCCGCATCGCTCGAGGACGAATCGATCGTCGACGACACCCTGGCGCTGCTCGCCGAACACGGCGTGCCGGCCTCGTCCCTGTGCTTCGAGATCACGGAGACCGAGGCCGTGCGCAACCTGGCGCGTGCGGTGCGCTTCATCGGCCGTTTGCGCGCAGCCGGCTGCAGCGTCGCCCTCGACGATTTCGGCGCAGGCATGGCCTCGTTCGGCTATCTCAAGAACCTGCCGGTCGACGTCATCAAGATCGACGGCAGCTTCATCCGCGACCTGGACACCGATCCGATGAGCCGGTCGATCGTCGAGGTGATCGCCGAGATCGGCCACCAGCGCGATCTGGATGTGGTGGCCGAATGGGTCGACGACATCCGGCTGCTCGATGTGCTGCGCAGTCTGGGTGTGGACCACGCCCAGGGGTTCGCCCTGCACCGTCCGGAACCGGTGTTGTTCCAGCGTCGCAGCCGCAGCTGATTGCCGGGCTCAGGTTGGATCTGGCTGGTTGTGCGCGGGCTGGTCTGCAGCGGACTGGCCTGGAGTAGATTGGCCGGGGCCGGTGGGCTCCCCGATCCAGTCGCGCAGGCGCTGCGCCTGGTCCTCAGGTATCGCGATGAACCGCAAGCCGGTCCAGGTCATGCCTGGCGTGCCCTGGTCGTCCTTCCACAGCAGGTGCGCGCCGAGCTCGTACTCGGCATTGACGCCGCGGGCATCGACCAGGCGGAAGCGGAACTGGTACAGCGCGTCGTCGGTCAGCGGCGCAGTGGCGATCAGCAGCATGCCCGTTTCGGACAGGTTGGCGATCCGGCCTACCACCGCTTCGGTCATGGCATCGGTCACCAGAACCGTTTCCGAGATCTGTCGACGGCGACGGCGGCGGAATTCGCTACTCATGCGCGCGCCTGCTCGGTGCGTGCGGCGCCACCGCGGCGCGCGAGGCCGCGCAGCGTGCCCAGCGTGGCCTGCCATGCCCGATCGACCAGTCGGGCGCGTTCGATCGTGACCACACGTGCCTGCCCGCGGGCCAGCATCCGTGCCAGGCTGTCGAGCGACTGCTCGCCCACGCGCTGGCCGCGCAGGTTCACGAACAGCGCGTGGCCGGTGACCTTGCTGTACCAGGACAGGCGCTTGCGCACGACGTCGCCCTGCTGGTTGCTGACGAACTCGATCCAGGTTCCGAACGGCAGCTCACTGACGCGTTCGTACTGCGCCTGCTCCTCGGGCGTGCGTGGCGCAAGCTTCTGTTTGTCCTGCGCTCCCGCGCGTTCTCCCAGGCGCGTACGCGTCTTGAGCGCGGCGGCCAGTTCGGTCCGCGAGGCTCCGTCGTCGTCCTCGCGCAGGCTGGCGAGGCGACGGCTGATCGCTGCGGCCTCGTCGCCGTGGTATCCGACCCGCGACAATGCCGCTTCGACCTGGGTAGCGAGTTCCGGATCGGGCACGGCACCTTGGTCGCAGCAGGCGGTGACGATCCGCCGGGTGGTTTCCAGCATCTGTCGCCATTCGTCCGAGTCGTCGCCGTGACGCAACAAGGTGAGCGTCAGCGCATCGGCCCAGGCCTGCTCGATCAGCGCACGCACGAACTTGTGCGGCTTGCGCTGGCCGATCATGCCGGTAATCGTCTCGGCGGCCAGACGCTTGGCGATTTCCAGTTTCTCTTTTCCGCGCGCCGCCTCCACATGCCTGCGTTCGGCCATGTCCGATCGGCGTGCCAGGAGCTCGAGTTCCTGCTGCAACATGCGGTTGCTGGCCTCGAACGCGCCCGGATCCTCGTGCGCGTGCTTCACCACGTGATCGACCGCGCGCTGGATCGGTTGCAGCAGCGCAGGGTCGATGTCGTTGTCGTCCAGCCAGCGCGCGCCGGACTCGGCCACTGTGTTGAGGAGCTGGCGCGCGGGGTGCTGGCTGCGGGTGAAGAACTCGTGGTCGTCCAGCGCGGCATGCAGTACCGGCAGCTGCAGGCGCTTGAGCAGGCCTGCGGCAAGGGTGTCGATGCGCACCTCGCGCTCGACCCGCTCATAGAGCATGCCGAGCAGGTCGAAGGTATCGCTATCGGCCTTGGTCAGTTCGGCATCGGGGCCGCGTTCCTCGCGCAGGCGTTGGCTGACCGCGCGCTTGATGCCGTCGATCGTCTGTCCGTCTCCGCCCGCCAATCCCAGCGCCGGGCGCACCTGGGCCAGGGCCGTCGCGAGCTCCGCTGCGGCGGCCGATGCGTCCGGCGCAGCGCGTGACCGCTGCGTCGCGGCCGCGGCCCGGGTCGTGCGCCTGCCGGCAAGCAATTCCTGCAGCCCGGCGAAGCTGCCTCCGCGGTCGACCGAATCCTCCGCTGCATCCAGGCCGAGCCAGGCCGTATGCGGCCGCGCGCGCCCGCCCGCCGTTTGAGCGCCCGCAGCGGCCGCGTTGCGGCGACGTGCGCGCGGCTTCGCGGATGCCTGGTCATCGGACGGCAACGCCGTGGCGCGCAGCCGCAGCGGCACGTAGGTGAGCGCGGGCAGCACGCCGGATGCGCTCAGCTCGGCATTGAACAGTTCGGCGATCTGGCCGTAATCGGCCATCACCCTGCGCTCGAAGGTGCGCAGCAGCAGCTGCTGCGCATCCGGCGGCAGCTGCAGCACGCTGCTGGCATCCTGAAGGATCGTGCACAGCGACCACGGGCCGAGCGGCAGGCGTTCGGCATCGAACGCCGGCATCGCGCCCAGCACGCCGAAGCGTTGGCCCAGGAGATGCAGCGGCAGGCTCGCCCGCGCTGCACTGCGTTGGGCCACGTCGCGCAGGATCAGTTCGACGTCCATCTCGGTGTCGTCCACCAGCTTCAGGCTGGTGGAGTCGGGTGCGATCGCCGGTTTCGTCGCGGCGGATTCCGCGTTCGGGACAGGCGAACGGTCCAGGCTGGCCAGACCGGCCTCGACACCCAGCATGAAACGCGGGATCAGGTCCGCGCGGTTCAGGCGCATGGTGCGCAGCGTGTGCATGTAGCCCGCCTCGACCGCCGGGTTGCGTGCGTGGTCGGCCAGGCGGAACAGCTGCTGTTCGAATTCGACCAGCATGTCGCCCAGCCTGCGCTCGAACTCGTCCGAGGCAGCACGGAGCAGCGATTCGAGGATGTTGCGCACCCGCGGCGGCAGCCGTGCGCCCGCCAGGGTGCGGATCCCGGTCGATGCAGGGTTCGGACTTCCCGGAACGGTCATCAAGCAGGTTCTGCTGCCATGTCGGACGCATTATGCCTGCCCCGGCCTGAGCCGGCCGGAACAGACCGGCCTGTCATCGGTCGGGAAGAAACAGCAGGATCACGTCGTTGGTGAAGCGGCGGCCGAGCTCGGTGGGCAGCACTTGTCCGCCTTCGGTCCGGATCCAGCCGCGGTCCTGCGCCTGCTGCAGTTCCGCGGCGATCGCCGCGCGCGGCAGGCCGGTGCGGGCCTCGAACTCCGACAGCGCGAAGCCTGCATTCAGCCGCAGCGCATTGAGCATGTAGTCGAACGGGCGCCGGTCGGGCTGGATGTCTTCATCGCCGCCGATCGCCGCGGTGCCGCCGGCGGCAGCGAGATAGGCCGCCGGATGCTTCAGCTTCCAGCGGCGCAGGATCTGCTGCTGCGCCGCCAGCGTGAGCTTGCCGTGCGCGCCGGCGCCGATGCCCAGGTAATCGCCAAAACGCCAGTAGTTGAGGTTGTGCGCGCATTGGTAGCCGGCGCGCGCATAGGCGCTCACTTCGTACTGGTCGAAGCCGGCCGCAGCCAGCTGCGCCTGGCAGTGCGCCTGCATCTCCCAGGCATCGTCGTGGTCGGGAATCCCCGCCGGTGGCTGGGCCGCAAACACCGTATTGGGCTCGAGCGTGAGCTGGTAATGCGAGACGTGGGCAGGCGCAAGGGCGATGGCACGCTCCACGTCGAATGCGGCCATCGCCAAAGTCTGCTCCGGCAATGCGTACATCAGGTCGAGGTTGAGGTTGTCGAAGCCCGCGTCCTGCGCCAGCTTGACCGCGGCTTCCGCCTCGGCGGCGTCGTGGATGCGGCCGAGACGTCGCAGGCAGCCGTCGTCGAAGCTCTGCACGCCGAAGCTGATCCGGTTGATGCCCGCTCTGCGGTAGTCGGTGAAACGGCCATGTTCGGCGGTACCCGGGTTGGCTTCGAGCGTGATCTCCGCGTTCGGGGCGAAGCGCAACCGCGCCGAGGCCTGTTGCAGGAAGGCGTCGATGGCATCGGCGGGAAACAGGCTGGGCGTGCCGCCGCCAAAGAACACGGTCTGCACCGTGCGCCCCCAGACCAGCGGCAGGTCGTGATCCAGGTCGGCGATCAGCGCGTCGACATAGGCCGAGAAGGGCAGGGCGCCGCGTTGTTCGTGCGAATTGAAGTCGCAGTAAGGACATTTGCGCACGCACCAGGGCAGATGCACGTAAAGCGACAGCGGTGGGTGAAGCAGCGCGTTTGCGGACCACTGGTCCGCGCGCTGCTGAACGCCCGAGGGCTGTGCCCGAGGGCTGGAGCCGGAGGCAAGCAGCGCGTTTGCGGACCACTGGTCCGCGCGCTGCTGAACGCCCGGCACTGGATGTGCGGGCGTTGGCGAAGGGAGGAGATCCTGCGGCACCATGGAGGGCTGCGTCGATTCAGAGAAGCCTGGGAACCACCATTGTAGGAGCGCCGCTTCGGCGCGACTTCCACACCGGTGTGATCGCACCCACAGGCCCGTTTCGCTGTCGATGAATCGACGCCTCGTCGCGCCCGATCCGGCGCCGAAGCGGCGCTCCTACAGCGAAGTGAGCTTCTCGCGCAGCGCGGCCAGGGCCCGCCCGCGATGGCTGATCCGGTTCTTCAGCACCGGATCGAGCGCTGCGGCGCTGCAGCCGTGTTCGGGATCGAAGAACACCGGGTCGTAGCCGAATCCTCCCGTGCCCTGACGCGCATGCAGGAGCGTGCCTGGCCAGATCCCCTCGGCGATCAGGGGCTGGGGATCGTCCGCATGACGCAGCAGCGCCAGCACGCAGTAGAAGTGCGCGCCGCGCTGCGCATCGGGCACGCCCGCCATGGCGAGGAGCAGTTTGTCGATATTGGCGTCTGCGTCGCCATGCGCGCCGGCATAGCGTGCCGAATACAGACCCGGCGCGCCGTCAAGCGCATCGACGCACAGACCCGAGTCGTCCCCGAGCGCAGGCAGTCCGGTGATGCGGGCGGCGTGGCGTGCTTTCAGGATCGCGTTTTCGACAAAGGTCAGGCCGGTTTCTTCGGCATCGGATGCGCCCAGGCCCGACTGGGCGTAAAGCACATGGCCCGCGTCGCCGAGCAGTTCCTGCAGTTCGGCGAGCTTGCCTGCGTTGCTGCTGGCCAGTACCAGCTTCATGGCTGCGTTTCGATACGCGGTTCGATGAGATCCCAGCGGTTGCCGTACAGGTCGCGGAACACTACGACCGTGCCGTAAGGCTCGTGGCGCGGTGATTCCTCGAAGTGCGCGCCGGCCGCCGCCAGGCGCGCATGATCGCGGGCGAAGTCGTCGGTGTGCAGGAACAAGCCGACCCGGCCACCATGCTGGTTGCCCACGGCGGATTGCTGGACCGGACCGGCGGCCCTGGCCAGCAGCAGGCTGAATCCGGTATCGACTGCCGGCGCCATGCGCACCCAGCGCTTGCCGCCGCCGTGGTCGCTGTCTTCGAGCAGTTCGAACCCGAGCGCATCCCGGTACCAGGCGATCGCCTCGTCGTAGTCGCGCACGAGCAGGGCGATCATCGCGATATGCCGCGGGCCCATGCTCACACCGCGAGCGCCTCGCGCTGGGCGGCGAACAGCTGCGCGCATCCTGCTTCGGCGAGCACCAGCAGGGCATCCAGTTCGTCACGCCGGAACGCATGGCCTTCTGCCGTGCCCTGCAGTTCGATGAAGCCGCCGCCGTCGTTCATCACCACGTTCATGTCGGTATCGCAGGCGCTGTCCTCGACATAGTCCAGGTCCAGCACCGGCACGCCGCGATACAGGCCGACCGACACAGCGGCAACGGCGCCGTGGATCGGATCGCGCACGATCGCGCCCTGCGACTTCAGCACCCGTATCGCGTCGACCAGCGCGACATAGGCACCGGTGATCGCGGCGGTACGGGTTCCACCGTCGGCCTGCAGCACGTCGCAGTCAAGGGTGATGGTGCGTTCGCCGATCGCCGCGCGGTCGATGCAGGCGCGCAGGCTGCGGCCGATCAGACGCTGGATTTCCAGCGTGCGCCCGCCCTGCTTGCCGCGCGCAGCCTCGCGATCGCTGCGGGTGTGGGTCGCCCGAGGGAGCATTCCGTACTCCGCGGTGACCCAGCCCTCGCCCTTGCCGCGCAGGAAGCCGGGGACGCGGTTCTCCACGCTGGCCGTGCACAGCACACGAGTGTCGCCGAAAGAGACCAGCACCGAACCCTCGGCGTGGCGGGTGAAACCGCGCGCGATCGACACGGTTCGCAACTCGGCGGCGGCGCGGCCGCTGGGGCGTGAAAACTCGGACATGCCTGGACTCGCGAAGGGGGCGGCGAGTCTATCAGGGCCGATGCGTCCGCTCGCGTCGACGCGCTACGGGGTGGTAACCGGGCGCTGCCTACTCAAATTCCACTGGCTCGGGCCAGTGTCGATGCCTGGTACGGGGATGCGAGCCACGCGACTGCGTTGGCCCTCTCCCGCACGGCCCTCCACCGCCCGCGCGAACCGCGATGGCATACTGCGGCCCCGCTTCCCAGGCCCGCCGTCCGCATGATCCGCAGCATGACCGCCTTCGCCGCCGGCGAACGCAGCACCGGACACGGCACGCTCGGCTGCGAAATGCGCGCGGTCAATCATCGATTCCTCGAAATCGGCCTGCGTCTGCCCGAAGAACTGCGCGCACTGGAACCGGCCCTGCGCGAGCGGGTCGCCTCGCGCCTGTCGCGTGGCAAGGTCGACCTGGTGATGCGGCTGCGCGCGGGCGAAGGCAACGGCGAGCTGCAGCTCAACCAGGCGCTGGTCGACCGGCTCGGCGGCATCGCACAACAGCTCGACGCGCGTTTTCCGCAGATGCGGGTCCAGTTGACCGACCTGCTGCAGTTCCCGGGCGTGCTCCAGGCCAGTGGCGGCGACATCGAGGCGCTGCAGGCGGATGCGCTGGCCCTGCTGGACGACGTGCTGGACCAGTTCGTGGCGGCACGTGAGCGGGAGGGCGGAAAGCTCGCCGCCGTCATCGGCGAACGGGTGGATGCCATCGCGCGCATCGCCGCCGAGGTGCGCGGCCTGATGCCCGTGATCGGTGCCGGCCAGCGCCAGAAGCTGGAAGCGCGACTGGCCGACCTCGCCCAGCCGGCCGATCCGGGGCGGTTGGAGCAGGAGCTGGTCATCTGGCTGCAGAAGCTGGACGTGGACGAGGAGCTCGATCGCCTCGACAGCCATGTGATCGAACTGCGGCGCGCGCTGGTGCAGCGCGAACCGGTCGGGCGCCGCCTCGATTTCCTTCTGCAGGAGTTCAACCGCGAGTCCAATACCCTGGGCTCCAAATCGGTCGATCTGCGCACCACCAACGCCGCGGTGGAATTGAAGGTGCTGATCGACCAGATCCGCGAGCAGGTGCAGAACATTGAATAGGACCGGGAGTCGGGAGTCGGGGGTCGGGATTCGTAGAATCACCAGGAATCCGGATCGCTCGCGTCTGCGCGCTTTCGAAGCCCCGATCCCCCACCGCGAATCGCTGCCTTGATGCGCGGCACCCTCTACATCGTTGCGGCTCCCTCGGGAGCGGGGAAATCCAGCATCGTCAACGCCTGCCTGGCGCGCGATCCGAACATCTGCCTGTCGATTTCGTTCACCTCGCGCCAGCCCCGCCCGGGCGAGCGTCACGCCGAGCACTACCACTTCATTTCGGCCGCCGAGTTCGAGCGGATGGTCGCCAGCGGCGACTTCTTCGAGCATGCGCGGGTGCACGGCGATTGGAAGGGCACCGCGCGCCAGTCGGTGGAACCGCAGCTGGCGGCGGGCAAGGACGTGCTGCTGGAGATCGACTGGCAGGGTGCGCGCCAGGTGCGGGCGAAGGTCCCCGACGCGGTCAGCGTGTTCATCCTGCCGCCCTCACGACAGGCGCTGGAACAGCGCATGCGCGCGCGCGGGCAGGACAGCGACGAGACGATCCGGCGCCGGCTCGACGCCGCGCGCGAGGAGATGAGCCATTACGGCGAATTCGACTACGTCATCGTGAACGAGCACTTCGACACCGCTGTGGACGAAATGTGCGCGATCTTCACCGCCAGCCGGCTGCGCCGGGATGCCCAGGTCGCCCGCCATGGCAAATTGATCTCGGCGCTGCTGGTCGACTGAGCGCCGTCGGGCGCTGTCCCGGGATTGTCAGGCGCCAACCCCTTGATTCCAAAGGAAGCCGCTTGCGTCCGCAGGCCGCGGCCCCTAGAATCGCGAGCCCTCCCGAACAGACAGTGGCGGCCCTTGCAGCCGCCGGACAGCCTATGGCCCGGATTACCGTCGAAGATTGCCTGGAAGTGGTCGATAACCGCTTCGAACTCGTGATGATGGCCGCCAAGCGTGCGCGCCAGCTCGCCAACGGTGTCGACCCCCAGCTCGACAACAGCGAAGCCAACGACAAGCCCACCGTGCTGGCGCTGCGCGAGATCGCCGCGCGCCGTATCGACCAGCCCTATATCGACGCCGTCGACAAGGCCGAACGTGAGCGCAAAGAGCGCGAAGCCCTGGAATGGGCCGCGGCCGAGGTCGTGGCCGGCGACGACGACATGAAGGGCGACGACTGAGCTCGCCTGCCCTCCCGCAGCGCCGTAGGCCCCGCAACGCGGGGCCTTCTTTTTAGGGGCCCGGGCCCGCATTCTGGAATTGCCGCGGTCCTTGCGCCCGCGTAGTCTCGGATCCATGTCCCCCGCTGAACCCGCCCTCGCCGACGCCCTGCCGCCCGCGCCGCCAGACGACGCGGTGCCAGACTATGTGCAGTCGCTCGAGCGCGCCGCGAACTATCTCCCCGCCGAACAGATCGCACAGCTGCGCCGGGCCTGGGCGGTCGGGGCCGCGGCGCACGCCGGACAGAGCCGCAGGTCGGGCGAGCCCTACATCACCCACCCGGTGGCTGTGGCGACGGTGCTGGCCGAGCAGCGGGTCGATGTCGAAACCCTGATCGCCGCGATCCTGCACGACACCCTGGAGGACACGCCGCTGTCGCGCGACTCAATCGTCAGCGAGTTCGGCGAGACGGTCGCCGATCTGGTCGACGGCGTCACCAAGCTGGACAAGCTGCAGTTCGCCGACCGCCAGGAAGCGGCCGCCGAGAGCTTCCGCAAGATGCTGCTGGCGATGGCGCGCGACCTGCGCGTGATCCTGATCAAGCTGGCCGACCGCCTGCACAACATGCGCACGCTCAGCGCGCAGACGCCTGAAGCGCGCGAGCGTATCGCGCGCGAAACCCTGGAGATCTACGCACCCATCGCCCAGCGCCTGGGCATGAACCTGTTCAAGGCCGAATTGCAGGATCTGGGTTTCCGCACCCTCAATCCGGTGCGCCACCAGGTGCTGGAGAAACGGATCCGGACCCAGCCGCTGGTGCGGCGCGAATCGCTGGCCAAGATCGAGGCGCAGCTCGCGCAGCGGCTGACGAAGGAAGGGCTCAATTACCGGCTGATGAGCCGGGTGAAATCGCCCTACAGCATCTACAGCAAGATGCGCGGTGAAGGCAAGAGCTTTACCCAAGTGATGGACGTGTTCGGCTTCCGGGTCGTGGTTCCGACCGTGGCCGACTGCTACCACGCGCTAGGGGTGGTGCATGCCGCGTTCAAGCCACTCGATGGCCGCTTCCGCGACTTCATCGCCATCCCCAAGGCCAACGGCTACCAGTCCCTGCACACGGTCCTGTTCGGTCCGTTCGGCTCGCCGATCGAAGTCCAGATCCGCACCGAGGAGATGGACCTGATCGCCGAACGCGGCATCGCCGCGCACTGGAGCTACAAGCACGGCGGCGACAAGCCCAACAGCGCCCAGACCCGCGCGCACTCGTGGATCTCCAACCTGCTCGAATCGCAGCAGGCCACCGGTTCGTCGCTGGAATTCCTGGAGAACGTCAAGGTCGACCTGTTTCCCGACGAGGTCTACCTGTTCACGCCGAAGGGCGACATCCTGGCCCTGCCGCGCAACGCCACCGCTATCGATTTCGCCTACGCGGTGCATACCGATGTGGGCAACCATGCGGTGGCCGCGCGCGTGGACGGCAAGCTGGTTCCGCTGCGCACCAAGCTCGCCAGCGGCCAGCAGGTCTCGATCATCACGGCGCGCGCCTCCGCGCCCAAGCCGCAGTGGCTGGAGTTCGTGGTGTCGGGCAAGGCGCGTACCGCGATCCGGCACCAGCTCAAGCAGCTCGAGCACGAGGACGCGGTGCAGCTGGGCCACCGCATGCTCGACCGCGCGCTGGAGGCGGTGGGCACCTCGCTCGACCGCCTGCCGCCCAAACAGCTGGACGGGTACCTCCACGAACACCGCTACCCGCGCCTGGAGGCGTTGCTGGCCGACATCGCGCTGGGCACGCGCATGCCGGCGCAGGTGGCCCGGGTACTGGTACGCGAAGCCGACGACACTCCGGACCTGCTGGATCCGGCGCGCCACCCCGACGAAAAGATTCTGATCACCGGCAACGAACGCGGTGTGATCAGTTTCGCCCAGTGCTGCCTGCCGATTCCCGGCGACGAGATCATGGGCTTCCACACCGCGGGCAAGGGCATCGTGGTGCACCGCCTGGAATGCCCGAACGTGGCCGATTACCGCAAGTCGCCCGAGCGCTGGGTGCCGATCGGCTGGGATCGCGAGGTGTCGGGCGACTTCCACGCCGCGCTGCGGATCGAAGTGGACAACCGTCCGGGCGTGCTGGCGCAGGTGGCCGCAGCCATCGCCCAGGCCGACGGCAATATCGATGCGGTGGAGTACCTGGAGCGCGACAGCAACGTGTCGGCGATCCGCTTTGGCATTGAGGTCACCGACCGGACGCATCTGGCCGAAGTGATCCGGCGCACGCGCAGGCTCGCGGTGGTCCATGGCGTGCAGCGCCTGTAGCAGCGGCGTCAGTCGCGAGCCTTATCGCAGCGAGGCTAGAATCAAAGCTCGCGGCTGACGCCGCTCCTACAGAAGCAACATATGCCCCGCCAACCCATCCACACTCCGGACGCTCCGGCCGCCATCGGCCCGTACTCGCAGGCCACCCGCGCCGGCAACACCGTGTTCTTCTCCGGCCAGATCGCGCTCGATCCTGCGACCGGCAACCTGGTCGAAGGCGACATCCAGGCACAGGCGCGGCGTGCCTTCGACAACCTGAAGGCGGTCTGCGAGGCCGCGGGCGGGTCGATGGACGACATCGTGCGTGTCGGCCTGTACCTCATCGATCTGGGCGAATTCGCCGCGGTCAACGCGGTGATGGGCGAATACTTCTCGCAGCCGTATCCCGCGCGGTCCACGGTCGAGGTTTCCGCGCTGCCGAAGGGTTCGCTGTTCGAGGTCGACGCGATCATGGTGCTCTAGGGCGCGTTCGACGCATGCGCCTCAGATTGCAAAGGCCATCGCTCCGAGCGCAGGTCCCGCACCGTGCGGCATTGTCCTAGGCCGATCGGCGCCTGGGCACGGTTCCGGTTCCGTCTCGATCCGGTCATGCTTCGCGGATGTCGAAGAGTCCTGGTGGCGCTGCCGTCGACCTGAACCAGCAATCCCTGACCTGCCTGCGCGGGGTCGGCGCCAGCGTCGCGGAGAAACTGGCGGCGCGCGGACTGTCGACGCTGCAGGATCTCTGGTTGCATCTGCCGCGGCAGTACGAGGACCGCACCGCACTGACCCCGATCCGCGCGCTCCAGCCTGGCGTCGCGGCGCAGATCGAGGGCGTGGTGGAGGCGGTGGAACGCGGCTTCCGCTATCGCCCGATGCTGAAGGTCGCGGTCGGCGACGATTCGCAGGCGACGCTGCTGCTGCGCTTCTTTCATTTCCGTGCGCAGCAGGCGGCGCAGTTCGCGCCCGGAACCAGGGTGCGCTGCTACGGTACGCCGCGCGCTGGCCAGCACGGCCTTGAAATTGTGCATCCCAGCTACCGGATCCTCGACCAGGCGGAACATGCGCTGGGCGAGCAACTCGACCCGGTTTATCCGGCGGTTGAAGGCATCGGGCCGGCTACCCTGCGGCGGCTGATCGCGCAGGCACTCGAACGCCTGCCCGACGATGCCGCCCTGGAGCTGTTGCCGCCCGGAACGCTGGGCGAACTCGGCCTGCCATCCCTGCGCGAAGCCCTGCTGGTCATGCATCGACCGCCGCGCGACGCCGATGTCGGCGCGCTGCTGGCCGGGGTGCATCCTGCCCAGCGCCGGCTGGCGATCGAGGAGTTGCTGGCGCACCAGCTCAGCCTGCGTCGCCAGCGCATCGCGCTGCAGCGCCACGGTGCGCCCGTGCTCGATGGCGCGTCCACGCTGGTCGATCGCCTGCAGGCCTCGTTGCCGTTCTCATTGACCGGCGCGCAGCAGCGCGTGTTCGCCCAGATCCGCAGCGATCTCGCACAGCCACGCCCGATGCTGCGCCTGATCCAGGGCGACGTGGGTAGCGGCAAGACCGTGGTCGCGGCGCTGGCGGCGATGCTCGCTGTGGAGCAGGGCAGGCAGGCCGCGCTGATGGCGCCCACCGAACTGCTGGCCGAGCAGCATTTCGGCAATCTGCGGGCCTGGCTCGAACCGCTGGGGATCCGCATGGCCTGGCTGGCGGGCAAGGTCGGGGGCAAGGCGCGCACCCAGGCGCTGGCCGAGATCGGATCGGGCGTTGCGCAGGTCGTGGTCGGCACGCATGCGCTCATGCAGGAAGGCGTGGCGTTCCATAACCTGGCCCTGGCGATCGTCGACGAGCAGCACCGTTTCGGCGTGCACCAGCGTCTGGCGCTGCGCGACAAGGGCGCATTGGGGGACATGGTGCCGCACCAGCTGGTGATGACCGCCACGCCGATCCCGCGCACCCTGGCGATGACGGCGTATGCCGACCTGGATGTTTCGGCGATCGACGAACTGCCACCCGGGCGCACGCCGGTGCGCACCGTGGTGCTCAGCGCGGAGCGACGGCCCGAGCTGATCGAACGCATCCGCAGCGCGTGCGCCGAAGGGCGGCAGGCCTACTGGGTATGCACGATCATCGACGAAAGCGACGAAGTGGTGGCGCAGGCCGCGCAAAGCACGTTCGAAGCGCTGTCGAATGCGCTTCCCGGCCTGCGCGTGGGTTTCGTCCACGGACGGATGAAGGCCGGAGTGAAACAGGCCACGATGCGCGCGTTCAAGGCCGGCGAGCTCGACCTGCTGGTGGCGACCACCGTGATCGAGGTGGGGGTCGATGTGTCCAACGCATCGTTGATGATCATCGAGAACGCCGAGCGTCTGGGGCTGGCGCAACTGCACCAGCTGCGCGGGCGCGTGGGCCGCGGCAGCGCTGCGTCGACCTGCGTGCTGCTGTACCAGGCGCCGCTGTCGGCGCTGGCGCGCCAGCGCCTGGAAACCCTGCGCCAGACCAGCGACGGCTTCGTGATCGCCGAAAAAGACCTGGAGCTGCGCGGTCCCGGCGAACTGCTCGGCACCCGCCAGACCGGGCTGGCGAGCTTCCGCGTGGCCGACCTGGCGCGCGACGCCGCGCTGCTACCGCAGGTGCGCATCCTGGCCGAAAGCCTGATGTCCGAAGCGCCCGAACTCGCCGACCGGATCATCGCGCGCTGGGTGGGAGGCGCCGCGCGGTATGCCTCCGCCTGAGCCACGCAGGCTGGTCGATCCTTGTGCGGCCCGATCGTAGGCTGCGCAAGGCGCTAGGCTGGCCAGATTCCCGTTTGTACATCGCCTAAGAACCATGACCCAGAAGATTCCGCTTCTCATCGATACCGATCCGGGCGTCGACGATGCGCTCGCATTGCTGATGGCATTCGATTCCCCAGCCCACGAGGTCGTGGGCCTGACCATCGCGGCCGGGAACGTCGGGTTGCAGCACACCGTTCGCAATGGCTTGAAACTGTGCGAGGTCGTCGGACGCGGGGACGTGCCGGTGTTTGCCGGCTGCGCCGCGCCGCTGCTGCACGGCGCGCCGGATGCGGCCTACGTGCACGGGCAGGATGGTTTCGGCGATGCCGGCTATGAACCCGCGGCACGCGAAGCGGCAGCCGAGCACGCCGCCCTGGCGATCCTGCGGCTGTCGCACGTCCACGCCGGACGCCTGCTGCTGGTCGCGCTCGGCCCGCTGACCAACCTGGCGCTGGCGCTCAAGCTCGACCCGAGCTTGCCTGAGCGCGTCGGCCGGCTGGTGGTGATGGGCGGCGCGGTCACCGCGCAGGGCAACATCACCCCGGCGGCGGAGTTCAACGTGTATTTCGACCCGGAGGCGGCGCGGATCGTCTTCGACGCCTTCCCCCGGCTGGACCTGTGCGACTGGGAGGCCACGCTGCGCCACGGTCTGGCACATGCCGACGTGGATGCCTGGCTGGCCGCCGGTGGGGAGCGCGCGCACTTTTACGACCGCATCTCGGCGCAAACCCGGCGCTGGTCGGCCGAACGGCGCGGCGAGCGCTGGCATTCCGCCGACGGGCTGGCGATGGCCTTTGCCCTGGACCCGGAAGGCGTGATGGAGGCTGTGGACCGGCCGGTCTCGGTCGAACTCGAGGGTGCCCTGAGCCGCGGCACCACCGTGGTGGACTGGAACCGCCAGCTCGGACGCCCCGACAATGCCCGGATCCTGATGGCCTACGACCAGGGTCGTTTCGAGGCCCGCGTGCGGTCCGCGCTGGCAGACTGAGCCCCAGGGGGCATTGCGCCGGAAAGCGGGCGCGGGCTAAAATAATCGGCTCCCAGTCTTTCCGGTGCCGCCATGAAGGCCGACATCCATCCCCAGTATCGCGAAGTCGTCTTCCAGGACGTCACCTCGGATTTCAGGTTCCTGACCCGCTCGACCCTCTCCAGCAAGGAGACGATCAAGTGGGAGGACGGCAACGAGTATCCGCTGGTCAAGGTCGAAGTCTCTTCGGCATCGCACCCGTTCTATACCGGCCAGAACAAGGTCATGGACACCAGCGGGCGCATCGACAAGTTCAAGCGGCGCTACACCAAGTAACGCGCCTGCACGGTGACACTCGTTGCAGCGACGGCCGCCTTTAAGGCGGCCGTTTGCGTTTCGGGGTCGGTCAGGCGCACGTTCGGCCCATTGAAGCAGCCGCCCGCAGGGACTGTGGGATAATTTGCTGCGTCGCGGCACGACCGCGGTTGCCATCTGCACCAGTCAGTCGGGGGATGCGGGCCAGTCTCGGCAGCTCCGGCACCAACAGGAGCGAGCTGTGTCCGGTTCCAACGCGTCTGTCCCGAACGAAGTCACCCTGATTGCCGGCGCGAAGTCGGTCACCCTGCCGGTACTCAGCGGCACCCTCGGCAACCCGTGCATCGACATCGCGAAGCTGCCGAAGGAAACCGGCTGTTTCACCTACGACAACGGTTTCACCGCCACCGCCGCGTGCAAGTCCGCGATCACCTACATCGACGGCGATGCAGGCGTGCTCATGTACCGCGGCTACCCGATCGACCAGCTGGCCCGGCATTCCAGCTTCCTCGAAGTCGCCTATCTGCTGATGCACGGCGAGTTGCCGGCGAAGGCGCAGTTCGAAAAGTTCGAAAGCGACGTCACCCACCACACGATGATGCACGAGGCGTTCAAGAACTTCCTCGGCGGATTCCGCCACGACGCGCACCCGATGGCGATGCTGGTCGGCATGATCGGCTCGATGGCCAGCTTCTATCACAACGACCTGGATTACGAGGATCGCGAACAGCGCCACCTCGCTGCGATCCGCCTGATCGCCAAGGTGCCGACGATCGCCGCCGCCTGCTATCGCTACTCGATCGGCTGGCCGACCCGCTATCCGCGCAACAACGTCGAATACGTCGAGCGCTTCCTGCACATGATGTTCGAGGTGCCGAGCGAGCCGCTGCAGCTGCCGCCGGTAGCCGCCAAGGCGCTCGACCTGCTGTTCATCCTGCATGCCGACCACGAGCAGAATGCCTCGACCTCGACCGTGCGCCTGGTCGGATCCACCGGAGCCAATCCATACGCCTGCGTCGCCGCCGGTGTGGCCGCGCTGTGGGGCCCCGCGCACGGCGGCGCCAACGAGGCTGTGCTGAAGATGCTGGGCGAGATTGGCCGGCCGGAACAGGTGCAGTCGGCGATCGACAGGGCCAAGGACAGGGAGTCCGGCTTCCGCCTGATGGGCTTCGGTCACCGCGTGTACAAGAACTTCGATCCGCGCGCCAAGATCATCCGCGAGATGACCCACCAGGTGCTCGATGAGCTGGGCATCGACGATCCGATGCTCGAGGTCGCGATGAAGCTTGAGGAGGCTGCGCTCAAGGACGACTACTTCGTGCAGCGCAAGCTGTATCCGAACGTCGACTTCTACAGCGGCATCATCTACAAGGCGCTGAAGATCCCGACCGAGATGTTCACGGTCATGTTCGCCATCGCCCGCACGGCCGGCTGGGTGGCGCACTGGCTCGAGCAGCAGGACGACCCGGAGAACAAGATCGGCCGGCCGCGGCAGATCTACACCGGCGCGGCCGAGCGCGACTACGCTCCGATCGAAGCGCGCTGAGCCCGACGGACAAAACCAGGGGAGCCATGGGGCTCCGCCGCCGGACCTATGTGATTGCCCGGCCCGGATAGCTGTGCTACACAGCGAGTCGTGTGCGCTTCCAAACAAGAGTCAAGACGCTCACGAGACACCTCGACAAGGAAATCGTCGTAGCCCGTACGCACAGACGGGCCGGTTTAGGAAGAACCATGAAAGTGATGCGGATAGTCATGTATGCAGCGATGCTGCTTTTCTGCGCGGGTCACGCAACCGCACAGGGCAGTCGGCGTGCCAATGCGCGAGCCGATGCATGGTTGGGGCGGGACGCCGGCGAGCTTTTGCTCCAGCTTCGTGTGGATGGCGATCGCGTGCAGATCACCGAAAACGATGAATCGGGCGAAACCGCCTACACGTGGAGTACCTGGAATCCAGCATGGACCGAAGAAGTGGTCACGGCCGTCGATACCAGGCCGATCGGCGCCACGGCCGGTGGCGGCTTGTTGCTGGGGCAGACGGTCTATACCGAGGATGTGCATCACGCTGCTACCCATCGCTGCGATGTCACGTTCTTCGCGGACTCCGATGGAGTCATCAGAAGGTGGGAATACACCGGTAATCGCTGCACCTGGGATATCCAGAAACCCAAAGACTAGACTCCCACCGCAGCTCAATCTCGATCCATATCCAAAGAACAGGGAGGTTCCAAGGTTCCACCATGAAGACGTATTGGATTTTCGCGTTCACCCTGGCCGCGATGCTGATGATCAATGGTCAGGCCGATGCAGCTAGCGGTCGAGCAGGAACGATTGTCGATCTGCAGCCGATCGAGAATCGAGGCGACGATGAATCTGGCAAGACCAAGAAGGGAAGGATGATCGGAGGAAAGCTCGGAAGCGTTCTGGGTGGGCTTGTCGGGTCCCGAATGGTGGGTTCGGATAACAAGGTCGTCAGCGTCGCAGGCGGATCGACGATGTCGGGAGGTGAGGCTATCGGAAGTGAACTTGCTGCGAAGGCAGTGGGTCCGGGCGCGACCACGCGATTCATGGTCAAGGTGAAGCTCGACACCGGGAAGACGCTCACCGTGACGCAGTTCAGCCAACAGATCGAGGGGCTCAAAATCGGCAGTCGGGTCCGCGTGGAGGGCAAGGGAGACGATGCCTTGATCTTTGCGGAATAGCGCCGGAGGTCCGGGTTCAGGAGCCACCCAGGGGTGGATCGCTAGCGATCACGCGCGCCCGGTGTGGTGCCGCAGGTATCGCTGAGCAGCAGAAGGTCGCGTAGCTGATGTGCCGACGCCCGCCGCATCGGCCGCTCATCGACATTCGACAATGGCGCCTGGCGTAGGGCGTCGGCGGGCAACACGGTCAGGTCGAAGGTCAGATCTTCGGCACCGAACAACCATACGTCCGCGTCCACGCTGCGTGTGCGGTCCAGCCGGAGGCGACGGGTGCGCGCCTCTGCAGGAATGCCGTGGTCTTCGAGGAATCGGGGCACGGCCTTGGCGTCGTCGGTGTACAGATGCAGCGACACTGCGGAATTGGCATCGGCGGTGCCATCGAGGACAGGTCCGACCAGGCGCGGGTCGAAGCTGTCCAGGAATTCGAGCGCCCGCAACGCCGCTTCGCGACGCTGACGCAGGCCCTCGGCCTGAATGTCTCCCTGGAACAGCCGTTGATACTCGCGCAGCGCATCCTCGATCTCGCGGTTGCGCGGCAGCGACGCATCGTCGTGGATGCCGAGCCGCGCGGCGGCCTTGAGTTTGGCCTGGTGGTAGTCGCGGATGCCGCCTTCGGCCATCAGCCGGGCCGCTTCGTGGGCCAGGCGATGCCGGCGTTCGCGGGTGCGGGTCAGGGCGTGCTGGTGCGCGTGCTGGCGAGCGTGAGGCATGACGCGTCTCCGTTCGGACCCGCCCCGACTCTAACCGATGCGCCGGAACAACGCTCGTGACGATGCCGACGGATGGGCAGGCCTGGCACGGTCGGCGGTCTGCGTGTCCGGCGCGCTGCACCCGACGCAGGTTGCCCGCCAAGCACTAGAAGATGTCGAAGGACTCCTCCGCCGGAACCTGATCCTCCGGGCCGTAGTCGACATAGGTTTCCATGCGTTCCAGGTCCTCGGCCTTCACCCATTCGACGATGCCACCGCCATTGCTGGACTCGATAAGCTGGCCTCCGGCGCCCACCGTGACCTTGACCATTCCCTCGGGCGGGTCGTTTGCCGCGAGTGGCTGGTCCTTGAGCGCCACGCGCATATAGTCGATCCAGATCGGCAATGCGGCCTTGCCGCCGTACTCACGGTAACCGAGCGACTTGAAGTCGTCGCGGCCGACCCACACGGTGGTCACATAAGGGCCGCCGAAGCCGGAGAACCAGGCGTCGCGGTGGTCGTTGGTGGAGCCGGTCTTGCCGCCCACGTCCTCGCGGCCGAGCACCTTGGCCGCGGTACCAGTGCCGCGCTGTACGACGTCGCGCATCATCGAGACCAGCTGGTAGGCCACGCGTGCGTCGATGGCCCGCGGCGCGATCACGGTGCCGGGCGGCAACGCGGTCGGCTTCTTCACGTCGGCGGCCTTGGCCGCTGCCTTGTCCTTCGCCCGCTCGTCGGCCTCGGGACGCGGGGCGCCGGCTGGGCTCAGATCGAAACCGGCGACCTCGTTGGACACCCGCACCGGCTTGCCGGCGCGGCCGATCCCGCAGGTGTGGCACGCAGTGGCCGGCTTCTCCTTGAAGATTTCCTGGCCGTTGCGGTCGGTGACCCGGTCGATGAACCAGGGAGTTACCCGATAGCCGCCATTGGGAAACGTCGCATAACCGCCGGCGACCATGATCGGTGGCAACGAAGCGGTGCCCAGCGACATCGACAGATTCGGTGGCAGCAGCGCCTCGTCCAGGCCGAAATGGCTGATGTAGCGCCGTGCGTATTCCACGCCGATCGCGTCGAGCAGGCGCACCGACACCAGGTTGCGCGACTGCACCAGCGCCTCGCGGATCCGCATCGGTCCGGCGAAGTTGCCACTGTCGTTCTGCGGCCTCCACATGTGCCCGCGACGGTCCTGGAACACCACAGGTGCGTCGAGCACGATCGAGGCCGGGTTGAAACCCTTCTCGAACGCCGCGGCATACAGGAACGGCTTGAACGAAGACCCCGGCTGGCGCCGCGCCTGGGTGGCGCGGTTGAACTTGTTGCCGGCGAAGCTGAAGCCGCCGACCAGGGCGCGGAGCGCGCCGGTGTCGTAGTCCAGCGACACCAGGGTCGCCTGTCCGCGAGGCAGCTGGTCCACGCGCCAGCGCGGTCCTCCGCCTGGTGCGACATTGCCCTCGGCATCCTTGGGAGGCTCGATGCGCTTGACCCGGGCCAGGTCGCCACGCTTGTACAGGGCGGCAGGGTTGCGGCCGGGCCAGGGACTGGTGCTGGACGCATCCAGGCGCAGCTCGCTGCCATCGGGAAGCACTACATCGGCCGTGCCATTGCCAGTCCGCAGCACGATCGCGGGCAACAGCCCGCCCTGGGCGGGGATGCCGCGCAGGCGTGCGGCGGCCGTGGCCGCATCCTCGTCTTCTCCCAGCTCGAAGTGCTGCTCCACCGGACGCCAGCCGTGGCGGTGGTCGTAGGTCGCCAACCCGCTGCGGACCGCCGCATCGGCCGCTGCCTGCAGTACCGGATCGATCGTCGTGGTGACGTGGTAACCCTTGGTCAGGACGTCGCCACCGAACCGCGCGATCATTTCCTGGCGCACCATTTCGGCCACGTACGGCGCATAGACCTCCACCGGGCGCTCGTGCGGGGTGGCGTGCATCTCCACAGCCTGCGCGGCACGTTCGGTTGCCGCGTCGATGAAGCGCAACTCGCGCATGCGGGTGAGCACATAGTCGCGGCGTTCGCGCGCACGCTCCGGGTTGCTGAGCGGATTGCCGCTGGAAGGGAACTTCGGGATCGCGGCGAGCGAAGCGATCTCGTCCAGGCTCAGCTCGTCGAGCGATTTGCCGTAATAGAACTCGGATGCGGCGGCGACGCCGTAGGCGCGATTGCCGAAGAAGCTCTTGTTGAGGTACAGCTCCAGGATCTCGTCCTTGCTCAGTTCGCGTTCCATGCGCACCGCCAGCAGCATCTCCGACAGCTTGCGCGTATAGCTGTATTCGGAACTGAGGAAGAACTGGCGCGCCACCTGCTGGGTGATGGTCGAACCGCCGGGGACGCGCTTGTCGTCGGTCGTGGCCAGCAGCCAGATCGCACGGCCGACGCCCTTGTAGTCCACGCCGTGGTGCTTGTAGAAGCGTGCGTCCTCGATCGCGATGAAGGCGTGCTTGACCTGTTCGGGAACCTTGCTGATGTCGACCGGGTAGCGCCTGGTCTCGCCGAACATGGCCATCAGCCGTCCGTCGTTCGCATAGACGTAGAGCGGCTCCTGCAGCTCGACGTTGCGCAGGCTGGATACGTCCGGCAGCTTGGAGGAGACGACCCAGTACAGGACGCCCAGGCCGAGCGCACCGACCAGAACGGCACCAAGCGAGCCCAGCAGGACCCAGCGGAGCAGGCGGCGTAAACGGGACATCGAGACCGGTGGCGGCTTGAACGAAGGACGGCGAGTATAGAGGAGGCGTCGGCGCGGACCTTCGACCGGAAGCAGTGCCGGAGCGCGTTTGGGGGGCTCGGGGTGTGACGTTGGCGACGGTTTCGCAGTTGCCAGTTGCCAGCGCGTGAAAAGTCCGTTATTTAATGCGACGGGGAACGATGTGCGCGTAAGCGCCCGTCACAAGGGGAGAATCGTGGGACTGATCACAAAAAGCCAGGCACCCCTGGTCGGGGTCGACATCAGTTCGACCGCAGTCAAGCTGCTGCAGCTTTCCCGGGCCGGATCGGGCGTGGGCTACCGCGTGGAGCATTACGCCGTGGAGCCGCTGCCGCCCAATGCGGTGGTCGAGAAGAACATCGTGGAGGTCGAGGCGGTGGGCGATGCGATCCGCCGCGCCCTGGCCCGCTCCGGCAGCCGCGCCAAGTTCGCCGCCGCCGCGGTCGCCGGTTCGGCGGTGATCACCCGGGTCATTCCGATGGCCGCCGACCTGGACGAGGACGACCTCGAATCCCAGATCGAGCTGGAGGCGGTGAACTACGTGCCGTATCCGATCGAGGAAGTGAACCTCGACTTCGAGGTGCTCGGGCCGATGCCCGGCAACCCCGAAATGGTGCAGGTGCTGCTGGCCGCCTCGCGCGCGGAGAACGTCGAAATGCGCGCTTCGGCCCTTGAGCTCGGCGGGCTGACGGCCCGGGTCATGGACGTGGAGGCCTTCGCCGTCGAAAACGCGTTCGCCCTGCTGTCCGACGGCCTGAACCTGCGCCGCGACGGCCTCGCCGCGCTGGTGGACATCGGCGCGACCATGACCACGCTCAACATCCTGCGCAACGGTCGCAGCCTGTACAGCCGCGAACAGGTGTTCGGCGGCAAGCAGCTGACCGACGAGGTCATGCGTCGATACGGCTTGAGCTACGAGGAAGCCGGTCTGGCCAAGCGCCAGGGCGGGTTGCCCGAGAGCTACGAGGTCGAGGTGCTCGAGCCGTTCAAGGAGGCACTGGTCCAGCAGATCAGCCGCCTGCTCCAGTTCTTCTACGCCGGCAGCGAGTTCAACCGGGTCGACCAGGTGGTGCTGGCCGGTGGCTGTGCGTCGATTCCGGGCGTGGCCGAAATGGTGGAAGAGCAGCTGGGGGTGCCCACCACGGTGGCCAACCCGCTGGCGCACATGACCCTGGGCCCGCGCGTGCAGGCGCATGCGCTGGCCCAGGACGCTCCCGCGCTGATGATCGCCTGTGGTCTGGCCTTGAGGAGCTTCGACTGATGGCACGCATCAATCTGCTTCCCTGGCGCGCCGAGCGGCGCAAACAGCGGCAGAAGGACTTCCTCACCATGCTTGGGGCTTCGGCCCTGGGTGCGGCGCTGGTCGCCTTCCTGATCGTCAACTACTACAGCCGCCAGATCAGCGGCCAGAACGAACGCAACCAGTACCTGCAGCAGAAGATCGCCGAGGTACAGAAGCAGATCGACGAGATCGCTGCACTCGACGAGAAAAAGGCCAAGCTGCTCAAGCGCAAGGAAATCATCGAGGACCTGCAGTCCGACCGTTCGCAGATGGTGCATCTGTTCGATTCGCTGGTGCGGACGATTCCCGACGGCGTGGTCCTCACCTCGGTCAAGCAGGAGGGCGACAAGCTCTCGCTCGAGGGCCGCAGCCAGTCCAACGCGCGGGTGAGTACCTATATGCGCAGCCTGGAAGGCGCAGGCTGGATGACCAAGCCCGAGTTGTCGATCATCGAGGCCAAGGAAGGCGATCCGGGCCTGCCCTTCGTCTTCAGCCTGAGCGTCACGCTCGCCAATCCCAATGCGCCCAAGGACGCTGACGGCGACGGTGTGCCCGATGACGAGCAGGCGCCGGCGGTGCCGGATGCCACCACGCCGGCACCGGCCACAGCAGGAGCCGCGTCATGAGTCAGCGCAAGATGTCGCTGAAGGAACTGGACTTCAACAACACCGGGGCCTGGCCGCGGGAGTGGAAGATCGGTTTCTGCGTGCTGCTGGGCGTGCTGATCATCGGCCTGACCTGGTGGCTGTTCGTGCGCGACAAGCGCGCCGAACTCGAAGCTCTGGTGCGCACGGAGACCGAACTGCGCGGCGAGTACGAAACCAAGCGCGGTCGCGCATCCAACCTCGAGCCGCTCAAGCAGCAGCTTGCGCAGATGGAGCAGCAGCTCCAGCAGATGCTGCGGCAGCTGCCGAGCAAGACCGAGATGCCCGATCTGATCGTGGACATCTCGCAGACGGCGCTGGCGACGGGCCTGGCCAACGAGCTGTTCCAGCCGGGCACCGAGACACCGAAGGAGTTCTACGCCGAGAAGCCGATCGCGCTGCGGATGGTGGGTACCTACCACCAGTTCGGCGCGTTCGTCAGCGGTGTGGCTTCGCTGCCTCGGGTGGTGATCCTGACCATGCACGACATCGCGCTGCGGCCGCGTGCGCCCAACGCGACAATCACCGCCAACAGCCAGGCGCTGGAGCTGGCCGGTACGGTCAAGACCTATCGATATCTGGACGAGGAAGAAGCGGCCCAGCAGGCTGCGGCGCAACCGGCGACGCCGGCACAGGGGGCGCAATGAGCATGTCGATGTCGTCTGCGCTGCGTCTCGCCCTCGCGCTCGTCGGGCTGGTTGCGGTGGCCGGATGTGGCCGTAGCGTGACCAGTTCTTCGGACGTGGCCGACAAGGAGAGCAACCTCGAGGCCTGGGTGGCGGAAGTGGACAAGCGTCCGCCGCCACCGCTCGATCCCTTGCCGGTGATGCAGCAGTTCGAATCCTTCGAATACGCCGCGCAAGGGCTGCGCGATCCCTTCAGTCGTGCTTTCCGCGATGTGGGCGGCAGCGGCCCGCGTCCCGATGCCAACCGGCCCAAGCAGGAGCTCGAAAACTTCCCGCTCGACAGTCTGGACATGGTGGGTACCATCGGCAGCGGCCGGGGACTCACGGCGCTGATCAAGGCGCCGGACAAGATGACGTACAAGGTGCGGCCCGGTAGCTATCTGGGTCAGAACGACGGACGCGTGACCAGCGTGAGCGAGGATCGGGTCGACCTGGTCGAGCTGGTAACCGATGGGGCGGGCGGCTGGCTGGAACGGCCGGCGTCGATTGCGCTCGAAGACCAATGATTAGGGGACAGGCATGATGACCGTGAAGACCAACCTGCGTGCGAGCCTGACTGGCGTGGCCTTGGGCCTGATTGCCGCCAGCAGCGCGCTGCACGCGACGCCGGCGCCTGTCGTGGCCACCATGGGCCAGGTCGCACCCGCTGCCGGGCTCGACCCGGCCAAGCAGTCGCCGGGCGCGGTGGCCGTGTCCGGGATCGACTTCAAGCGCGGCGATGGGGGCGCGGGGCGCCTGATCCTGCGCTTCAGCGGCGATGGCGCGATGCCGGACATGCGCACCCAGGGTTCGCAGGTGATGATCGATGTCGGCAACGCACAGCTGCCGGCGAACCTGCAGAAACCGCTCAACGTCACCGACTTCGCCACGCCGGTGCAGCGCATCGACGCCAACCGCAGCGGCAGCGGCACCCAGATCGTGTTGAGCACGACCGGCCCGTTCGAATCGATGGCCTATCAGACCGGGCGCGATTACGTCGTCGAGATCGTGCCGCGCGCCGCGAACGTGCCTGCGCGCGCCGTGGGCTCGGCCGCGGCCGGCGTGGCCGCGACAGGACAGGTCGGCGTGGTGCCGCAGGTCTATACCGGCAAGCGTCTGACCTTCAACTTCCAGGACGTGTCCGTGCGCTCGGTGCTGCAGATCATCGCCGACGAAGCCAACCTCAACATCGTCGCCGCCGACACGGTGCAGGGCAATGTGACCCTGCGCTTGCTGGACGTGCCGTGGGACCAGGCGCTGGACATCGTGCTGCAGGCCAAGGGCCTGGACAAGCGCCGCAGCGGCAACGTGGTCTGGGTAGCTCCGCAGGCCGAGATCGCCAAGTACGAACAAGACATCCAGATGGCGCGCATCAATCTGGACAACGGCGCCGAGCTGATCACCGAATACATCCCGCTGAGCTACTCCAGCGCCGAGGACATTGCCAAGCTGCTGACTGACGAAAGCAAGAACAGCACGGGCGGCGGCGGTGGAGGGGGCGTCGCAGGCGGCCAGGGCGGCCTTAACCAGCGCGGCTTCCTGTCGCCGCGTGGCAGCCTCAGCTTCGATCGCCGCACCAACACCCTGCTGGTCATCGACATCCCCAAGCGGGTCCAGGACATCAAGAACATCGTCGCCGTGCTGGACAAGCCGGTGGATCAGGTGGTGATCGAGGCGCGGATCGTGATCGCCAACGAGTCGTTCGCGCGCGAGCTGGGGGCTAAGTTCGGATTGAGCGGGCGCAAGGATGATGTTCTTTTCAGCGGCAATCTCGCCAGCAACTCGCAGATGCTCGCCGGGCAGGACGCACTGGATGTCGCGTATGCGGAGGCACTCCGTGCCTGGCTGAACGAACCGGAGGCCACGCGCGGTCAACCTCCGATCCGCAAATCCCAGCGGCCCGTGCGGGGCCTCAACGTCAACCTCCCGTCCTCGCTCTCCAACGCCGGCTCGCTGGCGCTCTCGATCCTTAATGCGGGTTACATGCTGGACATCGAGCTTTCCGCACTGCAGACCGAAGGCCGCGGCGAAGTAATTTCCAATCCGCGCATCGTGACCAGCAACCAGAAGGAAGCCGTGATCCGCCAGGGTGAGGAAGTCGGTTACCTGACCATCACGGGCAGCGGCACCGGCGCAAGCCAAGTCCCGCAGGTTCAGTTCAAGGAAGCCCTGCTGGAGCTCCGGGTGACGCCCACGATCACCAACGACGGCCGCGTCTTCCTGAACATGAACGTCAAGAAAGATGAAGTCGCCGGCTTCGTCGACACCGGGTTCGGTGAAGTCCCGTCCATCGCCAAGCGCGAAGTCAATACTGCGATCCTGGTCGAGGACGGGCAGACCGTCGTGGTCGGCGGCGTGTACGAATTCAAGAGCCAGTCCGATCTATCGAAGGTGCCGTTCCTCGGAGATATCCCAATCCTCGGGAATCTGTTCAAGAAGCGCGGTCGCTCCAAGGACAAGGCTGAGCTGCTGATCTTCGTCACGCCGAAGGTGCTGCGGGTCGCCCAGCGGCTCTGAGGGGGCTGCTGTTAGAACTACGCAAACGGGCCGGAAACGGCCCGTTTGCTTTTGCAGCATCGGAGCATGCTGACGTCTCCCGTGCACGGCACTGGAACCCTTGTGCCTCCGCCGGGTCAAAATGGCCCCGACGGGCCTTGCCGTCGCCTCGAGACCGCCACCCCATGGATAGCCGTAGCGACGAGCTTTCGACCGGTACCAATGCGCGCCTGCACGACGCGTTCATCCGGCTCCGAGAGGACCTGTCGTCTGAGATCGTGGGCCAATCCGCGCTGATCGAGCGGCTGTTGATCGCGCTGCTGGCCGACGGCCACCTGCTGGTGGAAGGTGCACCCGGGCTGGCCAAGACGAGCGCGATCCGGGCGCTGGCGGCGCGGCTGGAGGCCGATTTCGCGCGCGTGCAGTTCACCCCCGACCTGTTGCCGGCGGACCTGACCGGGACCGAGGTCTGGCGCCCGCAGGACGGACGTTTCGAATTCCAGCCCGGCCCGATCTTCCACCCGGTCCTGCTGGCCGACGAGATCAATCGCGCGCCAGCTAAGGTGCAGTCCGCCCTGCTCGAGGCCATGGGCGAACGCCAGGTCACCGTCGGCCGGCATACCTACCCCCTGCCGCAGCTGTTCCTGGTGATGGCGACGCAGAACCCGATCGAGCAGGAAGGCACATTCCCTCTGCCCGAGGCGCAGCTGGACCGGTTCCTGATGTATGTACGCATCGGCTACCCCGAGGTCGAAGCCGAAACCGAAATTTTGCGCCTGGCCCGCAATCGCGCGCGCGCCGCGATGCACGCATCCGGCGAACCGCCGGAGCGGCTGCCGCTCGCAGACGTGTTTGCCGCACGCGAGGCGGTGCTGGATCTGCACGTCGCGCCGGCGCTGGAGCGCTATCTGGTGGAGTTGGTACTCGCTTCGCGCGATGCCGGCCGCTACGACGCCGACCTGGCGCGGCGCATCGCCTGGGGCGCCAGTCCGCGCGGTTCGATCGCGCTGGAACGCTGCGCGCGCGCGCGGGCCTGGCTCGCCGGTCGCGATTTCGTCACTCCGGACGACGTGCGCGCCGTCGCGCCGGACGTGCTGCGCCATCGCGTGCTGCCCAGCTACGAAGCCACGGCCGAAGGCTGGGATGGCGAGCGCCTGGTCGCCGAACTGGTCAAGCAGGTACCGCTGCCATGAACGCCCGTCATGGTTGACGGCGTCGTGCCGACGTTGGCCGAACTGGTCGCATTGCGCGGTGCGGCGCAAGGGCGCCGGCCGCCGAGACGCGGTCGTCACGGCACCAGCGGACACGCACTTTCGCCGCTGCGCGGACGCGGCATGGAATACGCCGAGTCACGCGAGTACGCGCAGGGCGACGATGCCCGTCATATCGACTGGCGCCTGACCGCGCGTAGCGGCAAGCCGCATACCAAGCTGTTCCAGGCCGAGCGCGAGCGTCTGACCCTGGTGGTCGCCGACACCGCGCTGGCGCTGTATTTCGGCACCCGCACCCGATTCAAGTCGGTGCAGGCGGCCCGCGCCGGCGCGGTCGCCGTGTGGGCGTCCGTGCGCGACGGCGATCGGGTCGCGGCGCTGCGCGGTTCGCTGAAGGAAGCGCCGGTGCCGCCCGCGGCGGGTCCGCGCGGCGCGTTGCGGGTGCTCGATGCGCTGACCCGATGGTATGCCGCCGCGCCGGAGGAAGACGCCGGGCTCGGTGTCGCCCTGGATCATGCCAGGCGCCTGCTGCGCCCGGGTTCACGCCTGGTGGTACTGGCCGATCCGGCCAGCATTGCGGCGCTGCCGGCCGAGCGCTGGCCGGCGCTCACGATGCACAACGAGGTGATCGTGCTGCTGATCACCGACCCGCTGGAGCAGCGACCGCCGCAGGCGAGCCTCCCGTTCGTCTCCGGCGGCCGTGGTGTCGAGTCGCATCGCGTGCAGCTGGACCTGGCCGTGTCGGGGCAGCACCAGCGCTGGCGGCAGGAGTTCGTGGCCCCGGTGGAAGCCGCGCTGGCGCAGCTGCCCGCGCGCGGCGTGCGCGTGCAGATGCTGTCCACGGACGCCCCCAGCGAGTCCTGGCTGCCCCTGCTCGGCCGCGCGCGGGCGGCATGAACCAGGCAGGATGACCCAGGACGCGACGATGCAGACGGACGGACTCGTACTGCGCGACATCCATGCCGCAAGCGCGCCGTCTTGGTGGCCGCCGGCGCCGGGCTGGTGGCTGCTGCTCGCGGTCGTGGCCGCCGCCGCGGCGATCCTGCTGGTATTGCGCCTGCGTCGACGCAGACGCGAACGCGCGATCGCCAGGCTGTTCGATGATGCGCTGGCCCAGGCCGACTCGCCCACCGCCCAGATTGCCGCCATGTCCGAACTGCTGCGGCGCGCCGCACGCCGTCGCGATCCCAATGCCGACACGTTGCTAGGAGAAGACTGGCTGCATTTCCTCGATGCGGGTTTGAAGCAGCCGGTGTTTGCCACCGAGACGGGGGCCGTACTGGTCGAAGGTGCGTTCCGTCGCGACGTGTCCGAAGCCGATGTCGCTGGCCTGCGAACGATTGCGCGCACGCGTTTCCTGCAGTGGATGGGCGCCGGGCGATGACCAGCTGGCTGGCGCAATGGCTTCCGCAGGATTTCGACGGCTTCGCCTGGCCATGGCTGCTGCTGGCGCTGCCGGTGCCGTGGCTGCTGCGCAGGCTCCTGCCGCCGGTAGCCGATGCGTCGGCGGCGGCGCTGAAGGTTCCATTCGGCAAACGTCTCGATGGCATCGCCGGTCGCGCGGGCCCGGCGCGCGCGCGCGGGGTCGGCCTGCTCGCATGGCTGGCCTGGGGGTTGCTGTGCATCGCTGCGGCGCGGCCGCAGCTGCTCGGGCCGATGCTGCAGCCACCGCAGGCGGGGCGCGACCTGATGCTGGCGGTCGACCTGTCCGGCAGCATGGGCGAGGAAGACATGCAGCTGGGCAGTGACGTGGTCGATCGGCTGACCGCGGCCAAGGCGGTGCTGGCCGATTTTCTCGATCGCCGCGCCGGCGACCGCGTCGGGCTGATCGTGTTCGGCCAGCGTGCCTTCGTCCTCGCGCCGCTCACCCTGGATCGCGACACCGTGCGCCAGCAGCTCCAGGACAGCGTGGTGGGCCTGGCCGGGCGCGAGACGGCGATCGGCGACGCCATTGCCCTGGCGACCAAGCGCCTGCGCGCGCTGCCTTCGGGCCAGCGCGTCCTGGTGTTGCTGACCGACGGCGTCAACACCGCCGGCGCGCTGGAACCGCAGAAGGCCGCGGAGCTGGCGCGCGACGAAGGCGTGCGCATCCACACCATCGCTTTCGGCGGCTATGGCGCAGGCCTGAACGTATTCGGCGTGCCGTTGCGCATGCCCGGCGGCGACGACATGACCGACGAAGCCGGCCTGAAGCGCATTGCCGATATCACCGGCGGGCGCGCCTTCCGTGCGCGCGATACCGATGAGCTGGTCGGCATCTATGCCGAGATCGACCGGCTCGAGCCGGTGGAGCGTCCGGGCCAGAGCGTGCGCCCGCGCATCGAGCGCTACGCCTGGCCGCTGGGGGCATCGCTTGCGCTGGGATTGCTTGCGGCGGCCTGGCCACGGCGGAGGCTGGCATGAGCGCCCTGGGCATCGACGGTCTCCACTTCCTGCGCCCGCTGTGGTTGCTGGGCCTGCTGGCTTTGCCGCTGCTGGCCTGGGGCTGGCAGTCGCGGCGCGGTAAGCAGAGCGTGTGGCGCGAGGCGGTGGATCCGCATCTGCTGTCGCACCTGCTCGAGGCCCGCGTCTCCACGCAGGCACGCACCGGCCGCTGGCTGGCCCTGCTCGGGCTGGCGCTGGCCTGTATCGCGATGGCGGGACCGAGCTGGCGCCGCGTGGAGCAGCCCCTGTGGCAGACGCGTGCGCCGCTGGTGGTAGCGCTCGATCTGTCCAGCGCGACCCTGGCCGGCGATCTGCCCCCTTCGCGCCTGGCGCAGGCGCGCGCCAAGATCGCGCAGCTGCTCAAGGACCGGCAGGGCGGCCAGGTGGCGCTGGTGGCCTATGCCGAAGATGCGTACGCCGTGGCGCCGCTGACCGACGACGTGGCCAATATCGCGCTGTTCCTGGACGCGCTGGATCCGGACGTGATGCCCGAGGACGGCAGCCGTGCAGGCCGCGCGATCGCGTGGTCGCAGCGATTGCTGCGCCAGGCCGGGTTCGACCGCGGCGACATCCTGCTGCTGACCGGCGAAACCGATGCCGATGCGCGGGATTCGGCCGCCCAGGCAGCCACGGCGGGCTATCGCGTATCCGTGCTGGGTATGGGCAGCGCCGCTGGCGCGGCCTTCCGCAGGCCCGACGGCAGCATCGGCCAGGCGCGGCTGGATCCGCGTTCGCTGCAGGCGGTTGCCCGCGCCGGCGGGGGTCGCTACCAGGTATTAACGGCCGGTTCCGGCGACCTGGACGCGCTCGGCGTGCTGGATCCGGTGCAGGCCGGTGCGCGCTCGGCGCAGGGCGAGAAGCAGGCGACCTGGTTGGACGAAGGCTACTGGCTGCTGCCGCCACTCCTGTTGCTGGCGGCGCTGGCGTTCCGGCGCGGTGGGGTTCTGGCGGTCTTCGCGCTATGCCTGTGCCTGCCTGTGCCGCCGGTGCATGCTGAGGACGACGCGTCGAATCGCTCCAGCCTGTGGCGGCGCCCGGACCAGCAGGCCTACGCGCGGATGCAACAGGGCCAGCAGGCGTATCGCAAGCAAGATTTCGCCGCTGCCGCCCGCGCGTTTGCGGACGTGGACAACCCCGATGGCGCCTACAACCTCGGCAACGCGCTCGCCAGGCAGGGCCGGTACGAAGAAGCCATCGCCGCATACGACCGCGCGTTGGCAGGGCGGCCGGGCATGGAGGATGCCCTAGCGAACCGCAAGGCGGTCGAAGCGGCAATGAAGCGCAAGCCCCCGCAAGGCGCGAACAAGAACCAGCCGAATCCGCGGCAATCGCAACCGGGGCAGTCGCAGGCGCGCCCCGGCTCGCAGGGCGATCCTGGCGAGGGCGGGCAGGACGCGCAGCAGGCGCGCAAGCCGCCGCAGCAGGACAGCCAGCAGGAAGGCAAGGCAGACACGGGCTCGCCGGCAGAGCCGCCGACGCAGGATCCGGCCCAGCAGCGTGCCGCCGATGCGGCCCAGCGCCAGCGCATGCAGCGCGCGCTGGAACAGCAGAGGCAGACCAACAGCGGCCAGGACGTAAAAGGAAAGCCGGACCGCGCCGAACAGGCTGCGCAGCGAGAGCGCGGTATCGCCAACGAAGCCTGGCTGCGCCGCGTGCCCGACGATCCGGGCGCGCTGTTGCGCGCCAAGTTCCAGCTGGAATACGAGCGCCGCCAGGCGCGAGGTGAGGACTGATGGCGCGTCGTTTGCTGCGTTGTGCGTTGCTGGCCCTATGGTTGCTGTCGAGCCCCGCGTTCGCCGAAGTGCGCGCCTGGCTCGACCGCGATCGCATCGGTGCGGGCGAGACGGCCACGCTCAACATCGAAACCGACCAGGCCACGGCGGCGACCCCCGATTATTCGCCGCTGTATCCGGATTTCGAGGTGACCGGCAACACCAGCAGCCGACGGGTCGAAATCGTGAACGGCGCCAGCCGCAGTCGCGTGCTGTTCGCCGTCGCGCTGCGGCCATTGCGCGGAGGGGTCATTGGCATCCCTGCGCTGGCGGTGGGTGGCGAACGCACCCAGCCGCTGCAGCTGCGCGTTTCGGCGGCCGCGCCCGCGCCGGCGCGCGCGGGCGGCACCGTGTTCATCGAGTCGCAGGCCGATGCGGATTCGCCGTACGTGCAACAGGCCGTCGGCTACACCGTGCGCCTGTACTACGCGACTTCGCTGATTTCCGGCCAGCTCGACCAGGATGCCCCACAAGGCGCCACGCTGCAGCGGGTAGGCGATGACCTGCAATTCCAGCGCGAGGTCGCCGGCAAGCGCTATACCGTCGTCGAACGACGCTACCTGCTGATTCCCGAACGCAGCGGTGCGCTCGCAATTCCCGGTGCGCGCTTCCGGGGGGTCGGCGTGGGCGGGTTCTTCGACGACCTGTTTGGCGATGGCCGCCGCGACCTCGACGCACGCGGCGCGCCACGCACGCTGCAGGTGCGGCCGATGCCGGCGAACGCGCCGCAGCCGTGGCTGCCGTTGCGCGGGCTCGAGCTGCAATATCTCTCCACGCCACAGGCCGCTCGTGCGGGCGAAGCGGTGAGCATCTCGGTGGAAGCGCGCGTGGACGGCGCCAGCGCCACCCAGCTGCCCGAGTTGCAGCTGGGCAGCGTCGCCGGCGCGCAGGTCTTTGCCGATCCCCCGCAGATCGCCGAGTCGTTCGAACAGGGTCGTCCGCAAGTGCGCGTGGTGCGCAAGTTCTCGGTGGTGCCGTCACGCGCGGGCCCGTTGCGCGTGCCCGGCCCGCGGATGGACTGGTGGGACGTGCAGGCCGGAGTCCTACGCACGGCGTCGCTGCCGGACGCGAGCTTCGACGTCGCGCCTGGGACGAACGCTCAGGCTGCGGATGTCACGGCAGCGCCGGCAACGGAGCATCCGCGCCAGCGCTGGATCGAGGTGCCGTTCGTACAGGGCGCGGTGCATGCCTGGGCGCTGGCCACGGTGGTGTTCGCATTGCTATGGCTGGCGACGCTGTGGTGGGGCCTGCATCGGCGGACGCACGCCACGACGGCTGAGCAGGCAAGCGACCCGGCGCCCGCCGCAGCGGCCAGCACACACACACGCACGGTCGACCTCAAACAGGCGCTTGCGGGCGGCGATCTAGGCGCCGTGGCCGAGGCACTGCGCGCCTCCGCGACGCCAGCAGCCCCCGATCTGGATGATGTTTGCGACCGGCTCGAGGATCGTGCACAGGTGGCCGCCGTGCGTGCGTTGCAGCAGGCGCGCTGGGGCAACGGCGATCCGGATGCTGCGCTGTCGCAGTTGCGCCATGCTTTCAAGCGTGCGCCCGCATGGCGCAGGGTGGGGAAGCGCGCCGCACCGCTGCTGGCGCCGCTGTATCCGGGTCGCGATTGACGGTTGAGGCGCTCGCCAGCGCGAGCCCGAGCGTACGCAGCCCGTGATGTGATCGCACCCCGGCGCGGTCGGTTAAGCTGCCGCGGTTCGATCCACACGGAGTTCCGCATGTCCGCATCCGCCGCCAAGCCGCGCATGCCGCTGCACTGGAAGATCGCGATCGGCTTCGTCGCCGGCCTGGCGCTCGGCCTGCTGGTGTACTACAGCGTGGGCACCGAGGCGCCATGGGTGCAGACGCTGACCCGCTACGTCACCCAGCCCTTTTCGACGCTGTTCCTCAGCCTGATCTTCATGCTGATCGTGCCGCTGCTGTTCTCCGCGCTGGTGGTGGGCGTGTCGGAAATGGGCGACATCCGCTCGCTCGGGCGCATCGGCTGGCGCACGCTGGCATACACCGTCCTGCTCTCGGGCATCGCGGTGCTGCTGGGCCTGGTGATGGTGAATGTGTTCAAGCCCGGTGCCGGCGTCGACCCGGTGCAGGCACAGCAGCTGCTGAGCGAAAGCGCCGAACGCGCGCAAGCCATCGTCAAGGACAGCGCAGAGCAGCCCAAGGGCATGGACATGCTGCTGGCGATCGTGCCGCAGAACGTGATCGGCGCGGCCTCAAGCAACGCCAGCATCCTGGCGCTGATGTTTTTCGCGCTGATGTTCGGTATCGGCATCGTGATGAGCAGGGAGACGCCGGCGATCGCCACGCTCAAGCGCGGCATCGAGGGTCTGTTCGAGGTTTCGATGACCCTGATCGGGCTGGTGATCCGGCTGGCGCCGTACGCGGTGTTCTGCTTCATGTTCAACCTGGCCGCGCTGTTCGGCTGGGACCTGGTGTTCCGGCTCGGCGCATACGTGCTCGTGGTGGTCGGGGCGCTGGCGATCCATTTGTTCGTGATCTATCCGATCGCGCTCAAGGTGTTCGGCAACTACTCGCCGGTCCGGTTCTTCCGCGGCTCGCAGGAAGCGATGCTGATGGCGTTCTCCACCGCCTCGTCGAACGCCACGCTGCCCACGGCGCTGCGGATCGCCGATAGCGAGCTGGGCCTTCCGCGACGGATCTCGCGCTTCGTGCTGACCATCGGCGCCACCGCCAACCAGAACGGCACCGCCCTGTTCGAAGGCGTGACGGTGCTGTTCCTCGCCCAGTTCTTCGGCGTGGACCTGTCGATCGGCCAGCAGGTCATGGTGATGCTGGTGTGCATCCTGGGCGGCATCGGCACCGCCGGCGTGCCATCGGGCTCGCTGCCGGTGGTGGCGTTGATCTGCGCCATGGTCGGCGTGCCGCCGGAGGGAATCGGGCTGGTGCTGGGCGTCAACCACCTGCTCGACATGTGCCGCACCACGGTCAACGTCACCGGCGACCTGGGCATTGCCGCGCTGGTGTCGAAGGGCGAGGCCGACGCGCCCTCCCTGGCCGACGAAGGCGATCTGGCCGTTTGAGCCGGTCGGTCGCCCGGCCATGGGACAATAGGCCGCCCGCACCGTCCGCGGGACATTCCCCATTGCCTAGTGACCCATGACGACGCCCAGCCGCCGCGACCTTGCCAACGCCATCCGTTTCCTCGCCGCCGACGCGGTGCAGGCCGCCAACTCCGGCCATCCGGGCATGCCGATGGGCATGGCCGACATCGCCGAAGTGCTGTGGAACGACTACCTGCAGCACAACCCGGCCAATCCCAAGTGGTTCAACCGCGACCGGTTCGTGCTCAGCAACGGGCATGGTTCGATGCTGCAGTACGCACTGCTGCATCTGTCCGGCTACCCGCTGACGATCGATGACCTGAAGCACTTCCGTCAGCTGGAGTCGAAGACCCCGGGCCACCCCGAGAACTTCATGACCTGCGGGGTGGAGACGACCACCGGGCCGCTGGGGCAGGGCTTCGCCAACGCGGTCGGTTTCGCCCTGGCCGAGAAGCTGCTGGCACAGCGCTACAACCGCCCCGAGCTGGCGATCGTCGATCACCGCACCTGGGTGTTCATGGGCGACGGCTGCCTGATGGAAGGCATCTCGCACGAGGCCGCCTCGCTCGCCGGAACCTGGGGCCTGCACAAGCTGGTCGCGTTCTGGGACGACAACCACATCAGCATCGATGGCAACACCGATGGCTGGTTCACCGACGATACGCCCGCGCGTTTCGAGGCTTACGGCTGGAACGTGATCCGCAACGTGGACGGGCACGATGCGGTGGAGATCAAGACCGCGATCGATACCGCTTTGAGATCGAGCGACAGGCCCACCCTGATCTGCTGCCGGACCACGATCGGCTTCGGCTCGCCGAACAAGGCCGGCAAGGAATCCAGCCACGGCGCGCCCCTGGGCAAGGACGAAGTCGCGGCCTCCCGCGCCGCGCTCGGTTGGACGCACGGCGAATTCGAGATCCCGCAGGCGATCTACGATGGCTGGAAGGTCGGCGATGTCGGGCGGTTTCGCGAAGCGCAGTGGAACGAGCTGTTCGACGCCTACGCGGCGCGTTTTCCGCAGCAGGCGGATGAACTCACGCGCCGTTCGCACGGCGATTTGCCGGAAGGTTTTGCTGCGGCCGCCGATGCCTACATCGCCAGGCTGCAGGCCGATGGCCCGGTGGTCGCCTCGCGCAAGGCCTCGCAGATGGCGATCGAGGCCTTCGCGCCGCTGCTCCCGGAACTGGTCGGCGGGTCGGCGGACCTTGCGCATTCCAACCTGACCCTGTGGAAGGGCAGCAAGTCGGTCGCCACCGACGACGCGGACGCCAACTACATCTACTTCGGCGTGCGCGAATTCGCCATGACAGCGATCAGCAACGGGCTGGCGCTGCACGGCGGCTTCATTCCCTACGACGCGACCTTCCTGGTGTTCAGCGATTACGCCCGCAACGCGGTGCGCATGAGCGCACTGATGGGCGCGCGCGCCATCCACGTCTATACGCACGATTCGATCGGACTGGGCGAGGACGGCCCCACCCACCAGCCGATCGAGCACCTCGCCAGCCTGCGCTACATCCCGCATAACGACCTCTGGCGCCCCTGCGATGCGGTGGAATCGGCGGTGGCGTGGAAAGCAGCCATCGAACGCCGCGACGGTCCCAGCTGCCTGGTCTTCAGCCGCCAGAACCTGCCGCACCAGCCACGCAGGGATGCCCAGCTCGCCGACATCGCGCGCGGCGGCTACGTGTTGAAGGACAGCAACGGCACGCCGGAGCTCATCCTGATCGCGACCGGCTCGGAAGTCGGCCTCGCGATGGACGCGGCCGCGCAGCTCGGCGATCGGGTGCGCGTGGTATCGATGCCCTCGACCGATGTCTTCGACCGCCAGGATGCCGCGTATCGCGAGGCGGTGCTGCCGAAGGCAGTGCGCAAACGCGTCGCCATCGAAGCCGGCGTCGGCGACTTCTGGCGCAAATACGTTGGCCTGGACGGGGCGGTGATCGGCATCGACCGCTTTGGCGCTAGCGCCCCGGCCGAAAAACTGTTCCCGCATTTCGGCTTCACGGTCGACCACGTCGTGCAGGCGGCGAACGCGCTGTAGCGGGGGACATAAGCTGCGGATGGCGACTGCGCTCGACGCAGCGCCGCCCGTGGGCCAGGTCTAGTCGGCAGCGTCGTGGGCAATCGCCCGCAGGCGGTAGCGCAGCCGGTACAGGTCCATGCCCTGTCCGTCAGCACGTTCGGCGGAGAGTGTGATGGTGTCCGGGGTCGACCAGTCGAGCATCGCGCCGTAGCTGTCGTAACGACGGCTGTTGGCCGGCGATGGCAGCCGTTCGCCTGCGAGGTAATGGCCGGCACGCGGCGAGGAGACGAACATGTCCACGCGGTCGCGGCGGAAATCCTGTGCGCGTGCGAACACGATGGTTTCACCATCGTGCAGGAACGTGGCATCGAATTCGTTTGCCGTGGTGTTCACCGCTCCGGGCAGGCGCTGCGCGGGCGCAAACCTCGTTCCGGTGCGGGCAGCCAAGAACAGGTCGTGCCCACCGTTGCCGCCGGAGCGGTCGCTCGAGAACAGCAGCCGGCCGCCCAGCGGTGCGAGCATGGGGGCGAACTCGTTGGCCGCGCTGTTCACGGCTGGGCCCAAATGCTCGACCGCGCCGAAGCCGGCACCCGTCACCGCGACGCGGTACAGATCGTCGCCGCCCATGCCGCCGGGCCGGTCCGAGCAGAAATAAACGAAGCGGCCATCCGACGAGAACGCCGGATCGAAATCACGGGTAGGCGAATTGAACGCAACGGGGGATGCCTCGCCCCAGACGCCGGCGGTGCGGCGCGACATCCAGATGTCGTAACCGCCGGCGCCGCCGGGGCGGTCGCGGCTGAACCAGAGTGCGGTATTGCCGTCGGGGCTCAAGGTCAGGCGGATCTCGGCGTGCACTGTCGAAGCGATGCCAGGCGCGAACGGCGTTGCTTCGCCCACAATCTCCAGTATCGGCTCCGGGGCTGGTCCGGCGACGCCGGCGCTGGCCACGACGGCAAGCGCCAGGCCGAGCAGGACATTGCGCATGGGTTGGGCTGGTCTGGTTGTTCGGTGCACGAATCGTCCTCAGGACTGCCGCGTGAAGTCGCTGATCCAGTTCGATTCCCAGGTGGCACCACCATCGGTCGAACCGGCCTGTTCCCAGCGCGCCGAATGCGGCGTGATCCGCGACCAGATCACGCGCGTCTTCACCGGACGTCCCTCGTGGGTGTCGTCGCCGACGAAGGTGCCGATGCCATCGGCAAACCCGCCGCGTACCGGGGCGCCGATCGCGCCAGGGAACCTGCCGTCGAGCCACCAGCTGAGCCACTGTTTCGTCGATGGATCGAAGGCGCGGATTCCGATACCCCGCACCGGGCCGTCGGGAAAGCGCATCAGGTTGTCGCCCACGTTGCCGTGGCCGCCCAGCACCGGCCAGTTGACGAGGGTGCCGTCGAATTCGTCCCAGGCCTGGCTGCCGGCGAATCGTTGCCGCAAACGCCGGTGGCGGACCTGCCAGCGGCCCACCAGGAAATCGAAGTCGTGCGGCGCGTCGTCGCGCAGGGGCAAGAACGCGGACTCGGCCGCGGTGCGGGTGAACCAGTTGCGCCAGTTCACTTCCCAGCTCGCGCCGTTGTCGGGGGAGAACGCCTGCTCCCACCAGGGCCGCGGGCCGTTGATGTCGCGCCAGCGGAAGCGCATGACGATGGGCTTTCCGCGCAGCGTGTCGTGGCCGATGAACGTGCCGGTGTCGCCCTGGAAGGTGCCGCGCACCGGCGGGTCGATCCGGGTCGGGTCGCGACCGTCCAGCCACCAGATCGACCACGAACCGGCTGCGGCATCGAACGCGCGGATGCCCAGGCCGCGATAGGCATCGCCAGGTAATTCGACGATGTTGTCGTCGATCGTGCCCAGCCCGTCCATGGTCAGCCACATCGCGCTACGCCCGGGAAATTCCTCCCAGGTGTGGTCACCCGCAAGGCGGTGTTTGAGCCGCCGATGCCAGACCTTCCACGTACCGCGCAGCCAGGCCCAGTCGCGGGCATGCGTCATCGCCGGGTCCGCTGCCCAGGCAGGCGCGCACATGGGCACGCCGAGGGCTGTCAATCCTCCCGTCGCGGCCAGGGACGCGAGAAAATTCCGTCTGCGCATGCTGTTCTTCCGTTGTTCCGATGCGCTGGAGCGTGGCAAGACCATCGGCCCTTGACCACCCGAAGTCGACCCGCCAGCCTAAGTCAGACTTATGGTCGACGATCGGCGTCTCCCTTCGCTTGCCTCGATCCGTGCCTTTGAGGCGGCCGCGCGCGTGGGCAGCTTCGCCGCCGCAGCGCAGGAACTCGACACCACCGCGGCGTCGGTCAGCTACCACGTCCGCCGGCTGGAAGCGCAGACCGGCATGCAGTTGTTCCGGCGTCATGCACAGCGCGTCGAGCTCACTGCGGCCGGAGAGTTGGTGGCGGCAGAGGCTACCCGTGCCTTCGCCCTGCTGCGGGCGAGCTTCGCGAAGGCGGCGGACGTCGATGCGTTGCGACTGTCGGTCACCACCCTGCCCACGCTGGGCACGAGTTGGCTGACGCCCAGGCTGGGCCGCTTCCGCGCCCGGCATCCGGACATCGCGTTCGAACTCGATCTCTCGCCCGAGCCCCAGGACCTGGCGTCGGGGCGGTTCGATGCTGCCATCCGCAATGGCCTTGGCGACTGGCCTGGGCTGGCGACTGTGGAACTGTTCCCCAGCGTGTTCATGCCGCTGTGCGCGCCGGCGATGCTCGGCGCCTGCGCGGATCTGGCCGATCCGCAGGCGCGACCCGAGTTGCCGTTGCTGGGTCGGCCCGACTGGTGGGCGCTGTGGTATCGCGCGCTCGGTGCCGATTGCGTGCCCCGCCCTGACCGCTTCGGCACCACCTTTTCGGCCGAATACCTGGACATCGCCGCAGCGATCGCAGGGCAGGGCATTGCGATGGGTTCACCGGTGCTGTTCCGTGACGACATCGAAGCCGGGCGCCTGGTCCCCGCGCATCCGCTGGTGGCCACCGACGGACGGCGCTTCTGGCTGGCCTATCCGGCCGTACGCAGGCAGGCGCACAAGATCGCCTGTTTCAGGGAATGGTTGTGCGACGAGGCGGCCACCGCACTGCGTGCGATCCGATTGCGCCTGCCCCGGTTGCCCGGTCCCAGCGCGCCGTGATCGCGCCGATCTGCCAGAATCCGGTCGCCGCGATCGCAGATCACAGGGCGGCGCGTGCCACATGCAAGGGACTTGCACATGAACGAAGACGACCAGCGGCTTTCCCTCACCATGAGCCTGCGGAAGCTGCGGGCAATCGACGAGGCGATGGATGTCGTCGAATCGCACTTGGAGCGCCTGCTCACGGTCGACGAGGAATGCGACGAGGACGATGAGGAGTTGCCGGGACGGCCGACCCTGCGCTCGTTCCAGCCGATGCCGGAAACCCGATTGCAGGGCGATGCCGAGCGGTTCTGCCGCGAGACGCTGATGCGTCTGGTGCTCAACCCGCAGCTCGACGCCGAGGGCATGGGCGTGGCCGACGCCGGCGAGATGCTGCGCGCGCTCGACCAGCTGCGCCCGCGGTTGGAGCGCCTGCAGCGGTTGGGCGACCGCGCCTCGCACGCGCATTCGGCGCTGAGCGAGAGCCTGATGACCGCGGCGACGCTCGGCTACGCGCTGCTGGAATCGGCCGACAGGCACGAGGGCCTGGAGCGGCTGCGCGCCGCATGGCAACCGCGGCGGCGCCGGAACCGCTGAGGCTGCGCGCGTCGCGGCCGATGGCCGCGCACGGCGCGAAATGCGCGCGAACCCGCGGCCGTAGCGTGGCACGGCGACAAGCGATCGCTTGAACACGGCCCGCCTCAGCCGCGTGTGCTGTTGAGCGCGTACGCCACCAGCCGGGTCAGCAGCTTCTCGCGCAGCCCCTGCGGCTTGTCCAGCTGCATGCGCGCCAGCGCTTCGCGGTCGGCGGTCCGGCCCGCGAAGGTCGAGCGGAACAGCGTCATTGCCTTCGCCCAGGGCGTGGCCGTATTGGCCCTGAGCCAGCCCAATGCCTTGACCAGGCGCTGTTCGGCCGCGGTGAAATCGCTGCCCAGCGGATAGTCCGGCAAGGTGCCGTCGGCGCGCAGCGACGCCAGGGCATCACGCAGGCGCCCAGGCGTATTGCGTTTCCACGCGTCGGCAGCCTTGAAGTCCTTGTCCAGCTTCAGATGGGTCTTTGCGCGATCGAGCAGCTGCGTTTGGAAACGCGCATCGCTGATCGCGGACATGGCGATGACGCAGTCCTCGTCGGCCATGCCGCGCAGGTCGGCGATGCCGTATTCGGTGATGTAGAGATCGCGCAGATGGCGCGGGATCGTAGTGTGGCCGTAGTTCCAGCGGATGTTGGGCTTCGGCCTGCCCCCCTCGTCGCGCGTGGCGCGCAGCAGCAGCGCCGAACGCGCATCGGGCAGGGCGTGCGCCATCGCAACGAAGTTGTACTGGCCGCCGACGCCGGAGACCACGCGGCCGTCTTCCAGGCCGTCGGACACCGCGGCCCCGAGCGCGGTGGCCATCATGCAGGTGTTGAAGAAGCGCGCGTCGCGGCGCTGCAGGCGTTCGAGCGTTTCGTTGCCGCCGTAGAGCTCGTTGACCTCGCTCACTCGGCGCATGCCGATGCCGCGCCGGGTCCTGGCGTCCAGGTTGCGCAGCCAGTCGTAAAAGTCGGGCGAGCCCAGGAAGAACGCGCCATGCAGAAACTCGCCGTCGCGTTCGAGCAGCTTCTTGTCCGACAGGTCGGCGGTGCCGTCGGCGACGCGCCGCATCAGCGCTTCGTTGTCCACCACCTTGCGCCGGATCACGCCGGATTCGACCAGGCGCTTGAAGCCCTCGTTGATCATTTCGCTGCAGCCGTACAGCCCGCGCTCGAACGGATCGAGACCCCCGCTGGCGACCACCGCGCCATTGCGTTCCAGTTCCGAATCCAGCGCCTGCAGCACGCGCCGGTAGGCGGCGTTGTCCGTATGCCGCAGCGCCAGCGCATGGCAGAGCGCATCGGCCAGTGCGCCGATCCCGATCTGCAGGGTGCCGCCGTCGCGTACCAGCGCGCTGGCGTAGAAGCCGATGGCGTAGTCGGCGTCGCTGACCGGCTGGCGTGGCAGCGCGAACAGCGGCGGGTACGCGCCAGAATGCAGCGGAGGCGGCAGGACCACCATGTCGAAGAAGCCGGCGTCCACCGCGGCCACGCCGTCCAGCCACGGCAGCTGCGGGTCGATCTCGGCGACCAGCACCGGCCGCGGCAGTCCACGCGCGACGATCGCGTCGATCGCATCGAAAGTGAGGTCGGTATTGGACGACAGCGACAGCCGGGTGTCGTCCGGGTTGCTCGCCACTTTCTGCACCAGTACGTTCATGCCGCGATCGGCCAGTGCACGTGCCACATGCGTGTAGTTCAGGCTGGAGTAGCGTCGCTGCGCCTGCGCCGAGCCCAGCAACGCGCCGGACTGCAGGTAGAACTCCTCGACGTGGACATGCGCCGGCAGAGCGTCGCGCTTCTGTGCCTGCACGTAGGTCAGGCGCGGGAAGTCATCGCCGTACAGGCGTGCCACGAACGGCGCGAGGAAACGCTTTTCCAACGCGCTCGACCCCGAGGGGGGATCCAGCGACAGCGCCGTGTAGAGCGTCAGCGACCGCGAGGGGTCGGCTTCGATGCGTGCGTACAGGGCGTTGAGGAAGCGGTGCGGCTTCCCGATCCCCAACGGCGCGCCGACCCGGAGCGGGCCTTCAATGCTGGCGAGCAGGGAGGCGACCGCATCGTCGAGGGAGTCGAAGAACGCCGGCAAGCGGGACTGCGTCATGCCGGCATCATCGTCGCTGTCCTGTTAATTTTCACTCAGGCGAACAGCAACTTCCCCGCCGCAATCAGCAGCACGATCCCCAGGGCGTAGCGCAGGCCCCTGACCGGCAGCCAGCGCAGGCCGAGCTGGGTGCCGATCAGCGCGCCCAGCGCGACCGCGCCCAGCCACAGCGGCAGGGCCTGGGGCAGGGTGCCGCTGGCATGCATCAGCCCGGCCAGGCCGGTGAGCGAATTGATCCAGACGAATGCGACCGAAGTGCCGCTGGCCTCGCGCGTGGGCATCCAGTGCGCGAACAGCAGGATCGGGGTCAGGAAGATCGCGCCGCCGGTGCCGGTCAGGCCCGACAACAGGCCGATCGCGGCCCCGATCAGCAGCGCCGCAAGCCACGGAACGGTGCGCCCCGCATCGTGCGCGTCGCTGGCTTCGGCGCGCGAGGCGCTGCGGAACACGCCGATCGCCGCCGCCAGCAGCACCAGGCCCAGCAGCAGCGAGTAGCTCTCCTTCGGCAATCTGATCTGTGCGGCGAAGAACGCGGCCGGTGCGGAGGCGAGTACGAAGGGCAGCACGTTGCGCCAGCGCACGTGCCCGCCGCGCCACCAGCGCAGCAGGCCGATGCCGCCAACCAGCAGGTTCAGCGCGAGCGCTGTCGGCCGCACCTGTTCGGGCGCGAAACCGAGCAGCGCCATCGAGGCGATGTAACCGCTGGCGCCGGCATGGCCGACCGAGGAATAGAGCACGGCGACGGCGAAGAACAGCGCGGTCAGCAGCAGTTCGATCTCGCTCATCCCGCAGCCCGGCGTCCGCGATGCGACATCGACGGTTCGGCACGCACGGTTACCGTCATAGCGTGTCCAGCGGCACCTTCAGATAGCGCACGCCATTGTCTTCGGGCTGCGGTAACGCACCGGCGCGGATGTTGACCTGCACCGAAGGGATGATCAGCGCCGGCATCGGCAGGGTCGCGTCGCGCGCCCGGCGCAGGGCCACGAACTCGGCTTCCCCGGTGTCCGCCCGCACGTGGATGTTGCCGCGCTTCTGCGCGCCGATGGTGGTTTCGCAGGCGGGGGCGCGGCCACCCGGGCCGTAGTCGTGGCAGATGAACACCCGGGTTTCGTCGGGCAGTGCGTACAGGCGCTGGATCGAGGCGTACAGCATCGCCGCATCGCCGCCGGGAAAATCGCAGCGCGCGGTGCCGCCGTCGGGCATGAACAGCGAATCGCCGGTGAACAGCGCATCGCCGACCAGATAGGCGCTGCTGTCGCTGGTATGACCCGGCACGGAGAGGACCCGTGCCTGCAGGTCGCCGATGCGGAAGGTTTCTCCGTCCACAAACAGCCGGTCGAACTGCGATCCATCGGCGCGAAACCCGGGGTCGAGGTTGTAGATGGCGCGAAACGTGTCCTGCACCCGCACGATGCCGGCGCCGATCGCGAGCACGGCATCCGGGTAGTGGTTCGATTTCAGCCAGTGCGCGGCGGAAAGATGGTCCGCGTGCGCATGGGTTTCCAGCAGCCAGCGCACCTGCAGGCCGCTGGCGGCCGCGGCGTCGACCAACGCCTGGGCGGAGACGAAAGTGACGCGGCCGGAGGCGCCGTCGTAGTCCAGCACCGGATCGACGATCGCCGCCTCGCGCGTGGCCGGATCCCAGGCCAGATAGCTCCAGGTGCCGGTACCGGCGTGATGGAACGGGGCGACCGTCGGCTTCATCGCGCTGCGTTCGCGGACCCGAGCGTCTCGTTCAGCACGGTGGCGAGCCGGTACGCCGCCTGCCTGACGCGTTGCTCGGCCAGCGGTCGCATCGCGTCGGGATAGGTCTGGTCCATCTTGTGGCCAGGCGGGTACAGGCCGCGCGCGTCGATCAGCCGGCACGACTCGCCGGCCCAGGCCAGCGGCGGCGACAGCGGCTGGTCCGGCAAGGGCGGCCAGGGCAGGGCGTCGAGCTTGTCGGCGTACTGCGGCAGGGTGAGACCGCGCTCGCCGAGGACGTAGTAGTCCCAGACCGCATGCAGGTTGGTACCCATCACCCCGTCGACGTACTTGTCCTTCGCATAGGCTTCGGGCGCAAGGCCGGTGCGCAGGCTGATCTGGTAGCCGTTGCCGCCGGCATCGGTGCGGTTGCCGGCGTGCATCGGCTGGTGCACGTCGCCGACGAAGTGGACGATGAACTTCAGCGCGTCGCGCCGGGCCGCGAGCGGCTGGCTGCCGTCGGCCAGGATGGCGCGCTGGCGTTCGATCGCGGTGACGACGCAACCTTCGCTGCAGTCGCGCGCGACATCGAAACCGCACCCTCCGCCCCTGGCATTGATGTAATGCCATTTCGAGGTCAGCTTGAAGCGCGGCGGATCGCTGTTGCGCAGGTCGTCGGCCCAGGTCGCCACGCCGGCCAGGCTGGGATCGGGCTCGTCGGCCAGCAGCGCCTGCACCTGTGACAGGGCCTGAGGCGTCAGGTGGCGCTGGGCCAGTTCGCCGACCAGACGATGGCCCAGCGCGCTCCACGCGCCCACCGGGCCGGCCAGAAGCAGCAGGATCAAAACGGTCAGCGACAGCAGGCGCGCTGGGCGCCGTGAACGCGTCGGCGGGGCCTGGATCATGCCTGGGATTGCCGGGGTCTGGTCCATGCCGCCACTTTACCGGAGCAGCCCCCCGCTCCGACTGGAACGGGGGCGATTCACCGCCGGGCGAACGTCAGAACTGGAACACGTAGGCGACGCCGTAGGCGAGCGGATCGATCTGCACCGTGCCCAGGTCGGCGCCGTCGAGCTCGACGTCCGTGTCGATGTCCATCCAGCGCACATCCACCCGCACCGCGCCGCGTTCGCCAATCGCAAAGTCCAGGCCCGCATGGGCGGCCAGGCCCCAGGAATCGTCCAGGCTCAGCCGGGTGCCTTCCAGCGCGCCGCGGGTGTCTTCGCTGAAGAACATCGTGTAGTTGACGCCGGCGCCAACGAACGGCCGCACCCTGCCCGCGTCGAAGTGGTATTGCAGCGACACGGTCGGCGGCAGCTGCTTGGTCGAACCGACCGTGCCGACACCGACGATGGCGATGTCGTGTTCGAACGGCCACGAGGCCAGCACCTCGATGCCCAGGTTGTCGCGGATGAAGTATTCGGCGGTGATGGTGGGCTTGATGTCGTCGTCGACCTCGACCTCGAGGGTGTTGCCGGCGAGCGATCCGTTGTCGGACTTCGGGTTGACCTGGTGGACGCCGACACCGAACGTCCAGTCGCCGGCGGACTGGGCGAGGGCCGGTGTGGCCAGGGTGCCGAGCGCGAGCGCGGCGCAGAGTGGGAGCAGTTGCTTGGACATGAGTGGCCCTCGTGGGCGATGTGAACTGGCGCCAGTGTCCATTTCGCCGGCGTGCCGGATTTGACTAGAGTCAATCCGGCTGTGCGCCGGGCGGAGTAGCGCAGCCGCAGCCCTGAAGCCGCCAAAAACCGCGTAAAATCTGTCTTTTCCCCTGTCCCTCCCCCTCACAGGAACTTCCATGGCGATCAAGGTAGGCATCAACGGCTTCGGCCGCATCGGACGTAACGTGCTGCGCTCGGCAGTGGAGAATTTCGCCGACGACATCGAGATCGTCGCGATCAACGACCTGCTCGAGCCGGACTACCTGGCCTACATGCTGGCCTACGATTCGGTGCACGGCCGCTTCAAGGGCGAGGCGAAGATCGAGGACGGCGCGCTGGTGGTGAACGGCAGGAAGATCCGCCTGACCCAGGAGCGCGACCCGGCCAACCTGAAGTGGGACGAGGTCGGCGCCGAGGTGGTGATCGAGTCCACCGGCCTGTTCCTGGACAAGACCACCGCGCAGAAGCATCTGGATGCCGGCGCCAAGAAGGTGATCCTGTCGGCGCCGTCCAAGGACGACACGCCGATGTTCGTCTACGGGGTCAACGACAAGACCTACAAGGGCGAGGCGATCATTTCCAATGCGTCGTGCACCACCAACTGCCTGGCGCCGCTGGCCAAGGTGCTGCACGACAAGTGGGGCATCAAGCGCGGGCTGATGACCACGGTGCATGCCGCCACGGCCACCCAGAAGACGGTCGATGGACCCAGCAACAAGGACTGGCGCGGTGGGCGCGGCATCCTGGAGAACATCATTCCCTCGTCCACCGGCGCCGCCAAGGCCGTCGGCGTGGTGATCCCAGAGCTCAACAAGAAGCTCACCGGCATGAGCTTCCGCGTGCCGACCAGCGACGTCTCGGTGGTGGACCTCACGGTCGAGCTTGAGAAGCCGGCCAGCTACGACGAGATCAAGGCCGAGATGAAAGCCCAGAGCGAGGGCGCGCTCAAGGGCATCCTCGGCTACACCGAGGACAAGGTGGTGGCCACCGATTTCCGTGGCGACGCGCGGACCTCGATCTTCGACGCCGACGCCGGCATCGCTCTGGATCCCACCTTCGTCAAGCTGGTCAGCTGGTACGACAACGAGTGGGGCTACAGCAACAAGTGCCTGGAAATGGTGCGCGTCGTCGCTGGCAAATAAACCGCAAGGCCGCGCCCGATCGTCGAAGCCCCGTCCGTCGAAGCCCCGCCAGCGCGGGGCTTCTTCGTTTCCGCGGTCAGCCGAAGCTGCGCATCAGCGGCCAGGCCTTGGCCCAGTCGATGCGCAGGTTGCGGCAGAGGTAGATGTCGGGATGCCCGCTTTCCTCGTTTTCCACGCCGTGGGGGATACGGACGCGGCCCGCCAGCGTGCAGTCTCCGGGCGTGTCGCTGATGCCTTGGGCATCGTCGCCGAGCACGATCACCGTGGTCGGGGGCGGGTCGCCGTAACCGCGGTACCAGTAGCTGTTGATGGCGCTGATCGCGCGTGGCAGGCCCAGCCGTGGTCCGTAGAGGTTGATCGCGCCGGCTTCGCCGTAATTGTTGGCGTAGATCGCCGCATGCTTTCGCTCGGCGTCGGGCAATGCGTGGTAGACCCGCGCCACCTGGGCGACGAGTTCCGGCCAGCCCACCTGCTCGGCGAAATTGTCGTGCACGCTGCGGCTGATGCGCCAACCGGCCGAGCCGATGGGCGAGACCGGCAACGCGATCGCGACCGCGGCGGCGAACGCCGCCGGCAACACCACTGCCGCGCCGGCGCTGGCCCAGCGTCGGAAGGCCGGGCGCAATCGCGACATCCCGGCTTCCAGCGCCACCGCGCCGGCCGCCAGCAGCATCGGATATGCGGGCGCCAGGTAGTAGTCGCGCGCACCGGCCAGCCAGAACAGCAGCAGGGGCACGGCGTACAGCCACGCCAGCACGCGACCGCGTATGGCCTGCTTCGCCAGCGCCAGCCAGGCCAGGCCTGCTAGCCACAACGGCACCAGCAGCGGGCCCGCGCCGACCAGCAGCTGGCCGATCAGGAACCCCTCGGTGCGACCAATGCGCATATCGCGCGCATGGATGTGGGCAACGAAATCGAGATAGACGAAATCATGCCGCCACTGCCACCACGCATTCGGCGCGAACACCAGCAACGAGAGCGTCACGCCTCCCCACAGCCACGGGCTGCGCAGATCGCGGCGCAGCGGCGTTGCCAATACCGCGGCGACGATCCCGGCCGCGCAGAACAGCATCGTGTAGCGGGTCATCATGCCCAGGCCGATCACCAGTCCCAGTGCGAGCCACCAGCGCCGGTCGCCACCGGTGGCCAGCTTCAGCAGGAGCCAGGCGGCCAGCACCCACCACAGGTAATCCGGACTGGTGTACTGCAGCATCGAGCCGGCCAGCATCGAGAACGGAACGCATGCGATGACGAACGCCGCCAGGCACTGCGCGGTCCGGTTTCCGCCCAGCTCGCGTGCGATGAGGCCCGCCAGCAGCGTTGCCAGCGCCTGCGCCAGCGCCGACGGGAGCCGATACCCGAACGTCGTCTCGCCGAACAGTTGCATCGACACATGCGCCAGGAATGGCGTCAGCGGCGGATAGGCGACATAGCCCCAGGCCAGCTGTCGGGCGTCGTCCAGCACCGCGAGTTCGTCGCGATGGAAACCATACTGGCCGTTCGTCGCGACATGCAACGCCAGACGCGCGAGCGCAAGCGCGAGCAGCCAGCGCCAGGCGATCCGCGGCAGGGTCGTGATCGGCGCTGAATCGGCTGGCATCGCGGGCTCCTGGTTCATCGGCGCCGGTGATCCAGGCCAGCCACCAGTTTGCCTGCGTTTCGCGCGCCGCGGACAATGGCGACCCGATCCCCCATCGCGAGCCTCCTGATGTCCATCCTCCGCATGACCGACCTCGATCTCGCCGGCAAGCGTGTGCTGATCCGCCAAGATCTCAACGTCCCGGTCGCCGACGGCAAGGTCACCGCCGACCAGCGCATCACCGCTTCGATCCCCACCCTGCGCATGGCGCTCGATGCCGGTGCCGCGGTGATGGTCACCTCGCATCTGGGGCGGCCGAAGGAAGGGCAGTGGAGCGAAGCCGACTCGCTGGCGCCGGTGGCCGCGCGGCTGTCCGAGCTGCTGGGCCGGGAGGTGCCGTTGCTGCGCGACTATCTGGGTGGCGTGGAGATCGCCCCGGGCCAGCTCGTGCTGCTCGAGAACTGCCGCATGAATCCGGGCGAGGGCAAGGACGACGAGACCCTGTCGAAGCAGTACGCGGCCCTGTGCGATGTCTTCGTCATGGACGCCTTCGGCACCGCGCACCGCGCGCAGGCTTCCACCCACGGCGTCATCCGCTTCGCGAAGCAGGCCGCGGGCGGCCCCCTGCTGATGGCCGAGCTCGATGCACTGGCCAAGGCGCTCGAGCATCCGGCGCGGCCGCTGCTGGCGATCGTCGCCGGCAGCAAGGTGAGCACCAAGCTCGAGCTCCTGTCCTCGCTGGTCGGCAAGGTCGACCAGCTGATCGTGGGCGGCGGGATCGCGAACACCTTCATCGCCGCCGAGGGCCATGGCGTCGGCAAGTCGCTGGTCGAATCCGACCTGATCGACACCGCGCGGCAGATCATGGCCGAGGCGAAGGCGCGCGGCGCGGAGATCCCGGTTCCGACCGATGTGGTCGTGGCCCCCGAGTTCAAAGCCGATGCGCCTGCCACCGTGAAGCCGGTGGACGCGGTCGGCGCCGACGACATGATCCTGGACATCGGCCCGGACACCGCGGCGCGCTATGCCGAACTGATCCGCAAGGCCGGCACCGTGGTCTGGAACGGACCGGTCGGGGTGTTCGAGTTCGACGCCTTCGGCAAGGGGACGCAGACCCTGGCCCGTGCGATCGCAGATTCGAGCGCGTTCTCGATCGCCGGCGGCGGCGACACCCTGGCTGCGGTCGCCAAATACGGCATCACCGACGACATTTCCTACATCTCCACCGGTGGCGGTGCATTCCTGGAATTCCTCGAGGGCAAGACCTTGCCCGCCGTCGCTGCGCTGCAGGCGCGGGCGTCCTGACGGTCGATGCTGACGGGCCCCCGGGGCCTGGCGCGCCCGGCCTTCGCGGCATCCCCCGGCTGGGTGCCGTCGTGGCGCATGCGTAGTACCCTTCGCCTGGGGAAGGGGGAAGGATTAGATGAGGATCTTCATCTTGGCATTGCTGGCCTTGTGCGCCGGCAGCGCGGGCGCGGCTACGACCAGCTACCAGCGCGGCGATTTCAGTTTTTCAGTGGGCAGCGAACCTGGCTTCGCCGTGCGGCAGCCGGTGGCGGAGGAATGGGAGGCGAGGGCGCCGGGCGCCAATGACACCCGTTGGCGCTACTGGCTGTACGACATGCAAGCCGACCGTCGTGCCGGACAGGATCTGCTCTACGTGGAGCATGTGTTCGAGCCGCGCGCCGAATCGATGATCGGCGAGGCGGGCCGGTTCCAGGTGCAGTTCAATCCCGCTTTCCAGAAATTGACTCTGCATCGCGCCGAGTTGCGTCGCGAAGGCGTATGGCACGACCGCTTGGTGCCGGAGAAGGTATCGCTGGCCAGGCGCGAAAGCGGCTTCGAGAACGATCTGGCCGACGGCGTGGTCACGGCGCTGATCGTGCTGGACGATGTCCGCGTCAATGATGTGTTGCGCATCAGCTACACGATCGCCGGCAGCAATCCCGTGCTGCAGGGCGACGTGAGCGATTGGACCCGCTTCGCCTGGGGTAATCCGGCGCTGGATGTTCACTTGCGGGTGCTGATGGATCCCTCAGATACGCCGCGCATCTATCGCGAGAATGCCACGCCGGAACCCAGGATCACGCGCGGACCGGATGCCGTCGAGGTGGTGATGGCGGCGCACGGCTCGGGCCCGATCGTCGATGAGGAACATTATCCTTCCTGGTACCGCCCCTATCCGCTCGCGCAGGTGGCTGCAAATCGTTCGTGGGCCGACGTAGTGGCCTGGGCGCTGCCCCTGTATCCCCCGGTCGATACCCTGCCGGAGGAGCTGGAAGCCAAGCTTCACGAGTGGTCGCGCCTTCCCGATGAGCAGACGCGCGTACAGGCGGCCTTGCGCACCGTGCAGGATCAGGTGCGGTACTTCGGTGTGGAGATGGGCGAGAACAGCCATCGTCCCACCGCGCCGGCCGAGACCTGGCGTCGTCGCTATGGCGACTGCAAGGACAAGGTCTACCTGCTGGTAACGCTGCTGCGACGGCTGGGTGTGCGTGCGGTCCCGGCGCTGGTGGACACCGATCGTGGCCGGGCTACCGCGGGCTTTGTGCCCTCTGCATCTGTCTTCAACCACGTGATCGCACGCGTCCTGCTCGACGGCAGGACGTTATGGCTCGATCCGACGATTACCCACCAGGGAGGTCGCCCCGAGACCAGTGATCTGAGCGCGTATGGCGTGGCACTGCCTATACAGCAGGGCGTCGTTCGCATGCAAGCGATCGATGCTTTGCCGGCGACCAGCAATGGCATCGCGTCCAAGGAAACCTATGCGCCGCAAGCGGATGGCAAAAGCGCGCGACTGGAGATCGAGACCGTCTATCGTGGCACTGCGGCGGATCGCCAACGTCGCGCGTTCGCTGGCGAGCGGATCGAGGACCTCCAGCGCCGCTATGCGGATTACTACCGCAAACGCCACGGTGACCTCGAAATAGTGGGGGGGCCGCGTATCAGCGACGACCGGGACCGGAATATCGTCACCGTTACCGAGCAGTACCTGCTGCATGCCCCGTTCGAGGCAGAAGGGGTCGCGATCAAGGCGCTGGATGTCCATGCCGACGCGCTGCAGGCGGGTGCTGTACTGCCCCGTTCAATCTCCCGGACCAGCCCGGTCGATTACACACATCCTGGCGATTACAGGCACGAGATTGAAGTGGCGCTCCCGGACCGATGGAAGCCCACTTTCGCGGAGGAACACATTTCACGTGGGTCCACCGCATTTGACTACCGGCGTGATGTCGCGGTAGCAGGCGGGCGGGTGAGCATGGTGCACGCACTGGCTGTCAGGCAGCCCGATGTCGCAGGCGACCAGGCCTCCCCCCATCTCGGCGAAGTGCGGCGCATGCAGGACGATCTTTCGGCCCGGTTGCGTTTTCACGCGACCGGTCCGATCTCCAGCGGCGAACGTGAAACCCGGCTCAAGAACCTGTTGCGCGAGGTGATCCAGGATGGCAGCGATGCGAAATAGCGCACTCGGACGGGTGACGATGAGCGGAGTGGTGGTCGCGCTCGCATGTCTGGTGTCCTTGCCAGCGGCCGCATTACAGGCGAAGGATGCCCAGGTAGCGACCTGGTCAGATCCAGCTGCAATCTGGGGCGGGTTCATCGAGCACGGCTCCTACGCAGAAGCCTATGCCGCTTATGACGTGCTCGGCGAGGTCGGATATGACCTCAACTCGGTCGATCCCGAACGTTGCCAGGAGAAGCGCGCTGAGCTCGAAAAGGCAGTCGAACTGGCTCCGGTCAGCATCGCATTGCATCGCGCGCGCATGCTGTGTGCCGAAGCCCTTGGCGACGATGCCGGCGCGGAAGCGGCGCTCGCCGCGTTGGGCGCGCTCTCAAGCCTGGCGTTGTCCGACGGGAAGGAAGTGATCAGCCCCAAGCCGATCCGCGTGCTGGGACCGAGCGACATCTATGCGCTGCTTGCCACCAGCGGGCTGCAGTATCGTTACGAGTACTACATGCATGTGAACGCACAACGCTATTTTCCGCTGGTGGTGGCCGCGTGGGACGAGGAACTCGGCGCCGAACGCCACCTCACATTCGATTACATCGACGTGGTGCATGCGCTGGATCGCGAAGACACTTTCTCCGGCTATCCCGTCCAGCGCCAGCTGCTCGCCGAAGCCTTCATAGAGGCGCAGGCCAAGGCCAACGAGAGCCAGGCATTGGATTGGCAGGCGGTCAAGGCCGCCGTCGAGGTCGCCGACCCCAGGCAGAAGGTCAAGGCGGTACGCGACGCTGCGGGGTTGGGTGGGCTGCAGGCAGCCGGGACCTGGTTGCTCGTGTGTGCGATGACGCCTTACGAGGGTTGCGCGGACGGGCTGGTCGATAGCCTGCTGCCATTCGCGGAAAGCAAGCAGGCGGCGCATATGCTGATGCTCGCGGTGGCTTATGCGAAAGGTGTCGGTGTGGAAACTGACTCGGACGCTGCGGCCACGCTGCTGGATGCCGCGGGCAAACGCTGGAACCGCAATGGCGCGTTGATCAGCTTCGCGCAGCTGTGGAGCACTTCCGGTGAGCAGGAGTACCCCGCGTTCCTCGCGGAACGCATCGCCGCATCGCGCCGCAACGGCGATCCTTCGATGTCGATGCTCCACGCGCTGCGGGTGCTCACGGTACCTGGCAAGGTGGTGTTAGACGCCCAGGAACTGGCAGATCTTGCGCGCCCGGAGAACAACGCGACCGGCAAGGGATATGCATTGCTGGCGACCTACTACCAACGCATGCAGGATGACGCGACTGCGCAGAAGTGGCTCGACAAGGCAGTTGCGGCGGGGGATGCGGGCGCACAGGCAACCGACGGCATCAAGCGCCATGAGGCGGCGAAGACGGAACAGGAACGCGCAGTGGCGCTGGGCATCGTGTCGCTGGGCGCCCAGGGCGGAAACCCGTTCGCCGCGCGCTACATGGCATTCCGGAGTCAACGCGCCGGCAAGTACTCCGACGCGGAGGCCTGGCTGCTGGGCCCGGCGCGCGCGGGGGACGTCGACGCGATTCTGGAACTGGCGCACATATACGAATGGGAACGCCCCGGCATACGAGGTAACCGCCAGCAGGCCATTGATACCTATCGCGCGCTGGATCAGGGCAATGACAGCGCCGAGGCGCGGCGCAGGCTGGCCGCGATGGCCCTGACCGGGCGCGGCATGGCCAAGGATCCGGCACAGGCTGAGCACTGGTTGCTCAAGGATGCCGCGCGCGGCGACCGCGCGTCGAGCATCATCCTGGGCATGGCCTACCTGGATGGCGACTTCGGCAAGGCGGATGACGCGAAGGGACACGAATGGATGGAGCAGGCCGTGAAAACCGGCGACGTCGATGCGATATCGGATTATGGGGCGTGGTATTTCTATCGCCACACGCCAGCGACGCTGGAGTCGCGGCGTCGCGGGCTTGCGCTGTGGGAACAGGCGGCCAAGGCCGGTGGGCAGACCGCGCTGAACAACCTGGCGTGGGCGCATTGCACCGCGCCGGAGCCGGAGATCTTCGATGCCGCAACCGGCAAGGTCGAAGCGGACAAGCTGATGCAAACCGCCGACCTGCCGCTCGGTCACCTGGATACGGTCGCCGCTTGCCGGGCCGCGGAGGGTGACTACGACCGCGCGGTGGACTTGCAGAACCAGGTCATCGCCCGCCTGACATCCGAAGAGCTTGCGGAGGACCGGAAGCGCACGGAGAACTTCGAGGCACGGCTTGCCCTGTACCGTGTGGGAAAACGTTACATCGAGCCGGTGCGCAAGCAGCCATGACGAGCACGCGATGGAGGCGCCTGCAATGCTGTGTGTGCTAGCGTGATCGGTGGAGGGAACACACGATGACCGAACACCGACGCCGCACCAAGATCCTCGCTACGCTAGGCCCCGCGACCGATGCGCCCGGGGTGCTCGATGCACTGCTCGCCGCGGGCGTGGACGTGGTGCGGCTCAACTTCTCCCATGGCGATCCGTCCGCCCAGGTGGCGCGCGCGCAGGCGGTGCGGGATGCGGCCGCACGTGCCGGACGCGAGGTCGGCATCCTCGCCGATCTGCCGGGACCGAAGATCCGGATCGAGAAATTCGCCAACGATCGCGTCAAGCTGCGCCAGGGCGAGCGTTTCGACCTGGTCGCCAGCGCGGACGCACCTCCGGGCGACGAGCACCAGGTAGGGGTCAGCTATCTTGGCCTGCCCAACGACCTGAAACCTGGCGATGTGCTGCTGCTCGACGACGGTGTCGTGCAGCTGCAGGTCGAGAGCATCGAAGGCGAGCGCATCGCCACCCGGGTGCTCAACGACAGCGCGCTGTCCAATCGCAAGGGCCTGAACAAGCAGGGCGGCGGACTGTCGCTGGGCGCGCTGACCGAGCACGACGAAACGCTCATCGGCGTGGCCGCGCAGATCGGCGTGGATTTCATCGCCGTGTCGTTCTGCCGCAACGCCCAGGACATGCACGACGCGCGCCGCATCGCGCGCAGCCACGGCAGCGATGCGGCCCTGGTGTCGAAGATCGAGCGGGCCGAGGCGATCGAGAACCTGATGGAAATCGTTGAGGCCAGCGACGTGGTGATGGTCGCGCGCGGGGATCTGGGCGTGGAGATCGGCGATGCCGAGCTGCCCGGCCTGCAGAAGAAGATCATTCGCGAGTCGCTTGCGCAGAGCAAGGTGGTCATCACCGCCACCCAGATGCTGCAGTCGATGGTCGACAGCCCCATTCCGACCCGTGCCGAGGTGCTGGACGTCGCCAATGCGGTGATCGACGGCACCGATGCGGTGATGCTGTCGCAGGAAACCGCGGCCGGCAACTACCCGGTGCGAGCGGTCGAAGCGATGGCGCGCATCTGCGTGGGCGCCGAGCGCCAGTTCGAATCCGACACCAATTTCGAAAAGGCCGCGCGCGACCTGGAGCGCGCCGACCAGGCCATCGCCATGGCCACAATGTTCCTGACCGAGCACATCGGCGTCGGCGCGATCGTGGCCATGACCGAGTCCGGTGGCACCGCCCGCTATCTGTCGCGGTTCCGTTCCAAGGCACCGATCTACGCGTTCTCCCGCCATGCCGGCGCGCGTCGACGCATGGGCCTGATTCGCGACGTGTTCCCCATGGACTACGACAGCCGCGGCCAAACCCCGGGCGAGGCCGGTCGTGGCAGCATCCGGGTGCTGGTCGAGGCCGGCCTGCTCGGGCCCGGCGAGCGCGTGGTGTTCACCAGCGGCGAACGCATGGAGACCCACGGCGCCACCAATACCCTGCGCCTGCTGCAGGTGGGCGAGGACGGAAGGGCGGAGGGGCTGGGCGAGCTGTAAACCAGCGAGGCGCGCGACATTGTGCTTGTCTCGATGCTCTCTCTGTCCGTCGGCCGCGTAAGGCCGTCCTCCGCCGATAAGACCCTTGAAGGCTGCTGCCTTGCATGCGGTTCCGCTGGTGCGGACCTGCGGTTGGGGTGGTCGCTATAATTCGGGTCCCTTTCCGCCGCCCGGACGCCTTCGCCATGAGCATCGAACAACTCGCTGAAACCGCCCGCGCCATGGTCGCGCCGGGCAAGGGCATCATCGCCATCGACGAATCGGCCAGCACCTGCCAGAAGCGTTTCGACGGGGTGGGCATCGAGTCCTCCGAGGAAAACCGCCGCGCCTACCGGGAGCTGCTGCTGACCGCGCCCAACGCCAACCAGTACCTGTCCGGTGCGATCCTGTTCGACGAGACCATCCGTCAGTCGACCAAGGCCGGCGTGCCGTTCGCGAAGTACATGGCCGACAACGGCATGATTCCGGGGATCAAGGTCGACAAGGGCACGCATCCGCTGGCGGGCTTCCCGGGCGAGCTGATCACCGAGGGTCTGGACGGGCTGCGCGATCGCCTGAAGGAGTACTACAAGCTCGGTGCGCGCTTCGCCAAGTGGCGCGCGGTGATCAACATCGGCGAGGACATCCCCTCGGGCACCTGCATCGAAGCCAACAGCCACGCGCTGGCGCGCTATGCCGCGCTGTGCCAGGAGCAGGGCCTGGTGCCGATGGTGGAACCGGAAGTGCTGATGGACGGCGATCACGACATCGAGACCTGCTACGAGGTCACCGAGGTGGTGCTGCGCTCGCTGTTCGATGCGCTGTACAACCAGAACGTGATGCTCGAAGGCACGATCCTGAAAGCCTCGATGGTCGTCCCCGGCAAGGATTGCGCGGAGCAGGCGAGCGTGGAAGAAGTGGCCGAATCCACCCTGATGTGCCTGAAGTCGGCGGTGCCGGCGATCCTGCCGGGCATCGTGTTCCTGTCCGGCGGTCAGAGCGACCATGACGCCACCGCGCATCTGGATGCGATGAACCGCATGGGCCCGAATCCGTGGCCGCTGAGCTTCTCCTATGGCCGTGCGATGCAGCAGGCTGCGCTGAAGCTGTGGGCCCAGGACATGGCCGGCAATTTCGCCAAGGCCCAGCAGACCGTGTACGAGCGTGCCCGCGACAACGGCCTGGCCGCGCTGGGACAGTGGGAAGCCGCCGCCTGAGCGAGGCGCATGCGGCTTGGGAAAGCCATCGAAACGCCGGCCTAGCGCCGGCGTTTTTTTGTATGCGTTTGCGCCTGCCGAGCCGCTTCAAGATTGGCGATGTTGCGCTGCGATACCGCGCGGGAAACTCGTTGCACTGCAACATCCCGCGCCCATCCTGGCTCGCGACGAAAAGCCATTTGGACTCTGTTTTCAAGGACTTTTCTGCGTTTCCGCGACCCGGGGCCGGATACTGCCGGGGGGTATATTGGCAATGGGCGACTGGCGTGCTTAGGCTAGCCCCGGCCGCCATGCGTGCGATGCATGCGCCGACTGTCAGTGCCAGTGCTCGTCAGCTCACAACTTCAGGGAGTGTCTGTCATGCGTTCCAGAGCATCCCGCCTCTTCACCCCGGTTCTGGCCGTTGCGTTCGTGCTTGCGCCGGCAGCATGCAAACGCCAGGAATCGACACCTGCCGCGCAGGCGCCGGCCGACACGTCGGCTGCGCCCGCGACCGCGGTCGATACCGACCAGGAATTCCTCACCAACGCCGGCAAGCCCGAGAACTGGGGCGGCATCGGTCGCGATTTCGCGCTGACCCGCCATAGCCCGCTGGCCGACATCACCCGCGAGAACGTCAAGGACCTCAAGACGTCGTGGGAGATGAAAAGCGACGCCACGCGCGGCCACGAGGGTCAGCCGCTGGTGATCGACGGCATCATGTACACCGTCAGCGCGTATCCCAACATCGTGCGCGCCATCGATGTCTCGCAGCAGGACCAGGGCAAGGAACTGTGGAAGTACACGCCCCAGCAGGATGAGCGCTCGGTCGCCGTCGCGTGCTGCGACACCGTCAATCGCGGGGGTTCCTACGCCGACGGCAAGTTCGTCTTCAACAGCCTGTCGGGCGACGTGATCGCGCTAGACGCCAAGACCGGCAAGGAAGCGTGGAAGGTGAAATTCGCCGACCCGGCCAAGGGCGAGACCCTGACCATGGCGCCGATCATCGCCAGCGGCAAGGTGATCGCCGGCATCTCCGGCAACGAATTCGGCGTGCGCGGCCGCGTGGCGGCGTTCAACCTGGCCGACGGCAAGACCGTCTGGACCTGTCATGCCACCGGCGCCGACAAGGACATCTGCCTGGGTGCCGACTTCAACAAGGCGCATCCGGAATACGGCCAGCTCGGCGACCTGGGCATCAAGACCTTCCCGGGCGACGAATGGCAGCGCGGCGGCGGCGCGGCCTGGGGCTGGTACAGCTACGACCCGCAACTCAAGCTGGTCTACATCGGCACCGGCAACCCGGGCTTGTGGAGCCCGAGCTATCGCTGCGGTGCGCAGCCGCAGACGCAGGAGGCCTGCAACAACGGCGACTGGGACAACAAGTGGTCGATGACGATCTTCGCCCGCAACGTCGACACCGGCGAGGCCGTCTGGGGCTACCAGATGACGCCGTTCGACCAGTGGGACTACGACGGCATCAACGAGCCGATCCTGGTGGACCTGGACGTGGACGGCAAGAAGGTTCCCTCGCTGGTCACGTTCAACCGCAACGGCTTCGCCTACGTGCTCGATCGCCGCGACGGCACCCTGCTGCGCGCGCATACCTACGGACCGGTGGACTGGGCCGAACGCATCGACATGAAGACCGGCCGTCCGGTCAAGGTGGCGGCGCATTCGCCGCTCGAGGTCGGCAAGATGGTGTCGTCGTCGCCGTCGGCCATGGGCACCAAGGACCAGCAGCCGTGTTCGGTCGATCCGGCCAAGCCCAACGTGTTCTTCTGCGGCACCAACAACTGGTACATGGAGCTGACCCCGCAGGAACGCGGCAAGACCATGCAGGGCATGCCGTACGTGTTCGCCAACGTGATGATGAAGCCGCACAAGCCCGGCGCGCTCGGCATCATCAAGGCCTTCGACGTGATCAGCGGCAAGGAGGTCTGGACGATCGAGGAGAAGTTCCCCACCTGGAGCGGCACCCTGGTCACCGATGGCGGGCTGGTGTTCTACGGCACGCTCGATGGCTGGTTCCGCGCGGTGGATAAGGACAACGGCAAGAAGCTGTGGGAAACCAAGCTGCCCTCCGGGATCATCGGCAACCCGATTACCTACAAGATCGGTTCCGACCAGTACGTGGCCGTGTATTCGGGCATCGGCGGCTGGATCGGCCTGCCGGTGACCGCCGGCCTGGATCCGTCGGATCCCTACGGCGCGCTCGGTGCCGCAGGCCTGGCCTTCAGCAACGACTTCCAGAGCATCCCCACGGGCGGCATGCTGCATGTGTTCCGCCTGGGCGCCAACGGCGTCCCGGCGGCGGCACCGGCGGCGGATGCGCCAGCCGGGCCGGCCACAGGCGCGGCAAAGGCTGCGAAGCGCAGTTGATGTCGTCCAAGCAGATCGCATGGAGCGGCGCCCTGGCGCGTCCGCTCCATGCCACTCCCAGCCTGTCCAAGCGGCGATCCGCCGCGCTGTTGCTCGCAATCGCCCTGGCCGCCTGCGCAAAGCAGGAACCAGCGCCGGACGCATCGCAACCCGAAGCTGCTGTCGACGTCAAAGGCGCGACTGGCGCCGTGCTGCGCATCTGCGCCGATCCGGGCAACATGCCGCTGTCCAACCAGGCGGGCGAGGGCTATCAGAACCGGATCGCGCAGCTGCTCGGCAAGTCCATGGGCATGCCGGTGGAATATTACTGGCGCACCTATTACGAACGCGGCCTGGCGCGCGGCACCATCAACAGCGGCAAGTGCGACGTGCTGATGGACATGCCCGAGGATTACGAACAGGGCCTGACCACAAAACCCTATTTCCGCTCCACCTATGTCCTGGTGAGCCCGCGGGACAAGCCGTTGAGACCGGCATCGCTGGACGATGCCGCGCTCCGGCAGGCACGCATCGGCGTGTTCCAGAGCTCGCCCGCGCGCGCGGCGCTGTATGCGCACGGCATCAAGGGCGAAGTGCAGTATCTGTTCTACGATTCGGCGCGCCATCCGGAAGAGCATCCTGCGCGGCTGGTGCAGCAGGTCGCCGCCGGCGAGCTCGATGCGGCCGAATCCTGGGGGCCCGTCGCGGGCTATTACGTCAAGCAGTCGGGCCTGACGATGGTGCCGCTAAACCGCCTGACCGATACGGTGCTGGAGTATTCGCTGTCGCTGGCCGTGAATCGCGACAATGTTGCGCTTCGCGACCGCCTCGACGCTGCACTTGCCCGGAACCGCGATGCGATCCGCGCGATCCTGGAAGAATTCAACGTGCCCCTGGTGCAATGCGCCGATTGCGTGGTGTCCGGTTCGCTACCCTCGCACGGGCCGTATCCGGAGCCGCCGCCTTACCGCGATACGCCCGTGTCCGATCCGCGCGAGTTGGCGCTGATGCAGCAGCGCGTGGGTACAGGTGCCTCGCCCGACGAGGAAATGCAAAGCGCGATCAAGGCAAACGATCCCGCGCGGGTGGCGTGGCTGCTGCGCAACGGCGCGCGGCCGGATGCGCTGGACACGCAGGGGCGCACCCCCATGCAGCAGGCGATCCGCCTGCGCCAGCTCGCCGTCGGTGATGCCCTGCTCGACGGTGGCGCGCAGCTGGAAGCGCGCGACGGCGACGGCTGGACCGCGCTGATGACCGCATTATGGGTTGGCGACAGCGAAACCGTGGACTGGCTGCTGACCCGGAAACCACGCCTCGACGTGCAGTCGAAGGACGGCTGGACCCCGCTCACCGTTGCCATCCGCAACGGCGACGAATCGCTGGTGGCGCGGCTGCTGGATGCAGGCGCGGATCCGCGCGCGGTCAACCCCGCCGGCTTCACTGCCCTGATGTTCGCGGTGGTCGCCGACCTGCCGAAAACCGTCGACCGGCTGATCGTCGAGGGCGTGCCGGTCGATCATGCGAACAAGGCCGGCGTCACTGCGCTGATGCTGGCGGTGGCCGCGCACAAGCCCGAGCTGGTGCGCAAGCTGATTGATGCCGGTGCGGATCCTGCGCTGCGCGATGCGAAGGGCCAGAGCGCGCTGTCGCTGGCGCAGCAGGCGCGCGATCCCGCCCTGCTCGCGCTGGTGTCGGGGGCAAACAAGCCCGTGCCATAACGCGCCTGCGACGTTCGATGCGCCAATCATGCTTTCCGTTTTGACTAGTTGTCCCCCGACATTTCAGGAATGCCCATGCCTCTCCAGAATCTTCGATGCCTGCTGTTGGTCGGCCTGTTCGCAACGGCGCTGGGCGCCTGCGGCAAGTCGGAGCCGCAGGCCTCGTCCCCGCCCGACGCCACTGCGCGGGAATCTGCGACGGCGCCCGCCACCGCGCCCGCACCCCCGGCCACCGACCAGGGTCTGACGCCGGGCGAACAGGCGGCCGCGCGCGGCATCGCGCCGGATACGGCGATGCCCGCGCCCACGGGCCCGGCCAAGCCGATCCCGCAGATCGAGCCGATCGAGGCGACGCCGCAACTGGTCGAGGAGGGCAAGAAGCTCTATTTCACCGCCGGCTGCAATGCCTGTCACGGCGGCACCGGTGGCGGCGGGATGTGTCCTTCGCTCATCAATGACATCTGGGTCTACGGCAGCGACGACAGCACCCTGCATACGCTGGTCAAGGAAGGCTCGCAGGCGATGCAGACGACCTACGGGCACGCGCGCGTGGGCAAGGAAAACGTGGTCGGCCTGATGATGCCCTTCGGCCAGGTGCTGACCGACGAGGAGATCAACAAGATCCTGGCCTACGTGCATTCGATCAATCCCACGGCGGGCAAGGTCAAGCCGCCCGCGGCCGACGCAGCGGGCGCGCGATGAGGTTGCGTCGGCCCGCCAGCGGAAGGGCGCGCAATGCCCGGGTCTGGCGCGTCATCGCGCTGGCGGCGGGCATTGCTTTGCTGATGGCCTGCAAGCCGCAGGCGCCTGCATCGCAGCAGGATGGTACGTCCGCGCAGGCGCCGGCCGCGGCGCCAGCCACGCACGTGGTGGTCGCCTATGTCCCGAACCAGAAGAGCGGCACGATTTCGATCATCGACACGTCCACCGACCGGGTCGTGCGCACGCTCTCGGGCGGCGACGGACTCGGCAAGCGCCTGCAGCAGATCGCGCTCACGCCTGACCACAAGCAGCTTTACGTAGTGGATGCCGAAGGGCATCGCCTGCTGCTGCTCGACATCGCCAGCGATACCGTGCAGCGCAGCGTCGACATCGGGCAGGGCGCCGAAGGCGTCGGCGTCTCGCCGGACGGCAAGCAGCTGGTGGTCTGCATCGAGGGCCAGAACCAGGTGATGTTCATCGACGCGGCCACGTTCGCACTGGGCGCGCACGTCGACGTGCAGGGCAAGGCGCCCGAGCACTGCGTCTGGACGCCAGACGGCAAGTCGGTGCTGACCAGCAACGAGGCTTCCGACACGATCGACGTGATCGACGTTGCGAGCGCCAGGTCGGTGGCCAGCATCGCCACCAGCGGCCACCCGCGCGGCATCGCCTTCGCCGAAGGTGGCGGCAAGGCCTACGTGGCCCAGGAATCGGCCAACGTGGTCGACGTGATCGACCTCGGCGCGCGCAAGCGCATCGCCAGCGTTCCCGCGGCACTGCGCACCGCGGGCGTTGCGATCTCGCCCGATGGCAAACGTGTGTACGCCTCCAACGGCGGTGCGCACAGCGTGACCGCGATCGACGTGGCCAGCGGCAAGGTGGTCGCGGAAATCCCGGTTGGCGAGCGGCCGTGGAATCCCGCGGTCACGCCCGACGGCGCCAAGGTCTACGTGGCCAATGGACGCTCGAACAGCGTCAGCGTCATCGACACCGCCACCCTGCGTAAGGTTGCGGACATCCCCGTCGGTGAAATGCCATGGGGCGTCATTATTCGGTGAGGCGTGTCGTTGAGCACGTAGTTGGTCGTCTGGGCATCGACGCGGGCGCCATCGCGCGGTGCGTGCTACCCGCGTCCCGCCCGAGTGGAAGAAGGCCAAGTGCGCGACGTCGCGTCAGACGCAGCGCGCCAGTTCAAAGTCCGGCGCGCAGGAACCGTTAAATCCCCGATGGCTCATTCGTGCCACCGCCATTCCAGCCCGAGCAACCAGCTGCGTCCGGGTCCGGGTTCGAAGTAGCGGCCGTTGCCGTCGTTGACGATCGCCGAGCCCACGTAGGCGCGGTCGGCAAGATTGTCCACGCGCACGAAGGCACGCAGCGCGCCGACCTGTGATTGCCAGCGGTATCCCGCTTCGGCGCCGAACAGCGTGTAACCGGGTGCGCGCGCGGTGCCGAAGTCGTTGACCACCATGTCGCCGCTGTGGCTGGCGTCGACGCCGGCGTTCCAGCCCTGGGCCGGTTGCCAGCGCAACGACAGCGATGCATCGTCGCGCGGCACGCCGGGAATCCGCGCGCCGGATTCGATCGGCGTGTCCGGGCTGGTGCAGCGCGCACTGCAGCCGAGAAAATCGGAGGTGAAGCGGGCATCGATGTGGCTGTAGGCGAAGGCGAGGCGCCAGTCGTTGGCGAAGCTCCAGTCCACGGCGAGTTCGGCGCCGCGCCGGCGCGAGCTGCCAATGTTCTGGTAGGTGGTGCGTCCACCGCCGCTGGTCGCGACCGCCAGTTCGTCGTCGCTGCGCGTCTCGAACCACGCCAGCTGCGCCTGCAGCCCGCCGCGTCGCCACTTGGCGCCCAATTCGGTGTTGTCGCTGGTCGCCGGCTGCAGGTCGAACGCCAGGCCGCTGCCGCCATCGGCGCGATAGGCGACCTCGGTGATGGTCGGCGTCTCGAACCCGCGCCCATAGCTCGCATACAGGTGCAGCGCTTCGCTGGCGCGGAACATCAGCCCGGCGACCGGCGTGGTCTCGGAGAACTCGACGCGGCCGCTATCGTCGGGATTGCCCGGTGCGATGTAGTCGTCGTCCACCTCCATCCGCACCTTGCTGTGGCGTGCGCCGGCGAGCAGGCGCCAGCGTTCGGCGAGGTCCCAGTCCAGCTGCGCGTACTGGTCGAAGCTGCGCACGTCGATGCCCTCGTCGCGACGCGGCCGTCCGATCACGCCGAGCGTCGTGCCGACGAAATTCTCGAACCCGCGGCGCCGCTGATCGAGCCGGTCGGCGGCCAGGCCGGCGCTGAATTCCAGCGGCCGTCCGCCCAGTTCCATCCGTCGCGCCCAGCGCAGGTCGGTACCGCCGAAGCCGGTGTCCAGGTCGACCACGCCACCGGCATGGCGCGGTGCCTCCTGTGGGGCCTGCGGTATCGACAGGAACTGGGTGATCGCGCGCGTGCCGCCGTAGCCCATGATTCGCAGCGCATCGCGATCCGACATCGGCAGGTCCAGAATCGCGCCGCCGACCGCCTGGCTGGCGCGCTTGCGGGTATTGAACTCGCTCGCCGGGGACGCGGTCTGGTGCGGATCTTCCTGGAACTGCTCCCAGGTCAGACCCAGCGGGTCCTGGGTATCGGGTTGCCGCAGCACGTTGCCGAGCAGGGTGAGCTTGCCGCCGTTGCCCAGTTCGATGCCGACCTTTGCATTGAGGGAGTCGCGGCGCGCGCGGCTGTGCGCGCGATAGCCGTTGGTCTGGAAGTGGCTGTAGTCGAGGTTGGCGTCGAAGCCGTCGCTGGCGCCGCGGAAGTTGACCCCGCCGCGCAGCGTGCCGTCGCTGCCGCCTACCGCGCCCACCCGCCACTCCGACGGCTGCACGCCATCGGCGGTGAACAGCTGGATCACGCCGCCCGACGCGTTGCCGTAAAGCGCCGAGAACGGACCGCGCAGCACCTCGATGCGGGCCGCCGAATCCAAGTTGAAGTGCGAGACCTGGCCTTGTCCGTCCGGCTGGGTCGCGGGGATGCCGTCGGTGTACAGGCGCACGCCGCGGATGCCGAAGGTCGAGCGTGCGCCGAACCCGCGGATCGCGATCTGCGTGTCCTGGGCGTAGTTGTGCCGGTCGCGGGCCACCACGCCGGGTACGCCGTCGAGCAGTTCGGCCGGGCTTGCGCCCAGGCGCAGCGCCTCTTCTACGTCCACCGAGTCGATCGAGGCCGGAACCTCGAACGGATCGGCTTCGCTGCGGGTCGCCGTGACCACCACCGCATCGAGCAGCCGCGCCTCGCCCTCGACGCGTGGGGCTTCCTGCGCAGCCGCAGGATTCGCAGCCTGCAATGCGGGCATGCACAGCAGCGTCAGGACAGCCAACTGGCGTGACGGCGCGGACATGCGCGACTCCTGGGCGGGGTAGGGCGATGATAGCCCGCACATCCATGTGCATGCCCACATCCCGGCCTCTCCTGTGGGAGCGAGCTTGCTCGCGACTGCGTTTGACTTGGGCGCGAAAGGCAATCGCGGCCAAGGCCGCTCCCACATAATGTCAACTCCCAGCAGCTGAGTGTCTATGGCAGGAACAGTCCTGCTGCGAATGCGCGCGCGAATGTCGGACCGTAATCGCGGGCAAGCCCACTCCCACACGAGTGCGCGTTAACGACAGCGCCTGGTCAGGCGGCGAGCTCGCGCTGGTAGCGATCGGCCATGGTCGCGTCAAAGCAGCAGAAGATCAGCTGCAGCGGTCGCGGCCCGGCCCAATGCCGCGCTTCCTGCACCGCGACCGCGACCGCGGCCTCGGGTGGATACCCGTAAATGCCGCAGCTGATCGCAGGGAAGGCGATCGAGACGATGCCGCTGTCTCCGGCCAGCCGCAGGCTGTTGCGATAGCAGGCCGCCAGTTGCCGCGGCTCGCCGTCGCCACCGCCCCGCCAGACCGGGCCGACGGTGTGGATCACGTGCCGCGCGCTTAGCGCGAAGCCGGCGGTGATGCGCGCCTCGCCGGTCGGGCAGCGCACCCCGGATGCGGTTTCGGGCAGCGCGCGGCAGGCCGCCAGCAGTCCCGGTCCCGCCGCGCGGTGGATCGCGCCGTCCACGCCACCGCCGCCGAGCAGGGTGGCGTTGGCGGCATTGACGATGGCATCCACTTCGAGCGTGGTGATGTCGGCGATCTGCACCTGGATCCGCATGGCGCGAGCATGGCGCCAGGGAGGTTGGGGCCGCGTGCACAGCGTCGGCGTATGCTGCAGGCTTCTCCGCGTTTACGGAGCCGCACATGACGTCCGCAAACCCGCTCCCTGGCCAGGTGGTTGCCGCGCTGATGCGCGGCGACCGTATCCAGGCCGTGCGGCTGCTGCGCGAAGTCGGCGGGCAAGGGTTGAAGGAGACCCTTGCGGCGGTGGAGGCCTGGTCCGCGCAACAAACCGGAGGAGGTCCGAAAGCCGACCTGCACGCGATGCGCGCGGCCCTGCACAAGGGCAAGGTGATCGACACGCTCAGGCAATTGCGCGAAGCCAATCCCGCGATGGATCTCCGGCCCGCGAAGGCGGCCGTCGACGCGATGCGCCACGGCGCAGCGGCGCAGACCGCGGCCGATGCCGTGCGTCACCGCTCGGTATCAGCTACGGCAACGCGCCCGCCCACCGTTACCGAGGGCGATCATGGCGGTTACGCGATCGTGCTGCTCGCACTCGCAGCGGCGCTCGCGGCGCTGGTGTGGTGGTTCGTGTCGGCTTGAGCGCCCGCTTTCAACGCCCTGGCGCCGCTGGCTAAGGCAGGCCAGCCAGCCAGTCGTCGTCGGAGCCTTCGTTGACGCCTTCGAACAGCGGCGTGGAGAAGTAGCGTTCGCCGGTATCGGGCAGCATCGCGAGGATCACGTCGCCGTCCCGCGCCTGCGCCGCCACCCGCAAGGCGGCCGCCACCGTCGCGCCGGCGGAGATGCCGACGAAGATCCCTTCCTCCGCCGCCAGCCGCTTCGACGTGGCGATGGCGTCGGCATCCTCGATCGACAACACCTGCGCGGCGGCGTCGCGGTTGAGCACGGCCGGCACGAAATCCGGCGTCCAGCCCTGGATCTTGTGCGGCGACCAGTCCTTGCCCTGCAGCAGCGGTGCGGCGGCGGGCTCGCAGGTGGTCACTTTCACTTCCGGCCGCGCGACCTTGAGCACTTCGCCCACCCCGGTGAGCGTACCGCCGGTGCCCCAGCCGGTGACGAAATGATCGAGCCGTTGCCCGGCGAAGTCGCGCAGGATCTCCGCCGCGGTGGTCTGACGGTGGTAGGCGGGGTTGGCCGGATTCTCGAACTGACGCGCGAGGAACCAGCCGTGCTGCTTCGCCAGCTCCTCGGCCCTGCGCACCATGCCGCTGCCGCGCTCGGCGGCAGGGGTGAGGATCACCTTGGCGCCATAGGCGCGCATCAGCTTGCGGCGTTCGATCGAGAAGGTCTCGGCCATGGTCGCCACGAACTTGTAACCGCGCGCGGCGCAGACCATCGCCAATGCGACACCGGTATTGCCGGAAGTCGCTTCCACCACCGTGTCGCCGGGCTTGAGCAGGCCCTTGGATTCGGCATCGAGGATGATCGCCAGCGCCAGCCGGTCCTTGACCGAGCCGCCGGGATTGAAGGATTCGACCTTCGCGTACATCGTCACGCCCGGCGGGGCGATGCGATTCAGGCGGACCACGGGCGTGCGGCCGATGGTGTCGAGGATGCTGTCGTAGATGGCCATGGTCGGCTCCGTTGGGGGACGGACATTCAGACGCGTTGCAGCGCCGTTACAGGCCAGAGTGCCGCGTAACGCGCGCGCGCGCCAGCGGTTGACCGCAATGCCGCGTTCCACGGGCAGGTCGGATGGCATACGTCCCGTCCACGGGCGGCCGCTAGAATCCCGGGATTCACTCACGCCGTGCGCTGCACATGCCCGTTTTCCGAGTCCGCCGCACGTTGCTCCTGCCCGTTGCGGCCGCGGCCCTGCTGTCCCTGGGCGCCTGTGGCGACCGCGCTGCCGGCGCGCAAGAACAGCGCGCGGACCGCGATCGCCCGATTCCGGTCGTAGTGGAAACCGTGCGCGAGCAGCCGTGGATCGACAGCCTGCGCGCGCTGGGCACCGTGCAGGCCCGTGAATCGGTCACGCTCACGGCCAAGGTGAGCGAAACCGTGCAGCAGGTGCATTTCGAGAGCGGCCAGGAAGTCAGGCGCGGCGCGCCGCTGATCACCCTCAGCGGCCAGCAGCAATTCGCGGCGCTCGCTTCGGCCGAGGCTGCGGCCAAGGAAGCCGAGCAGCTGTATCAGCGCCAGAGCCAGCTGGCCCGGCAGCAGCTGATCGCGCGCGCCTCCCTGGATACCCAGCGCGCCATGCGCGATGCAGCGCGCGCGCAGGTGGCGGAGATCCGCGCCAATCTGTCCGATCGGGTGATCCGCGCGCCGTTCGGTGGCGTACTCGGCATCCGCCAGGTCAGCCCCGGCGCGCTGGTGACGCCGGGCACGGTGATCGCCACGCTCGACGACGTATCGCGCGTATACGTGGACTTTCCGGTACCGGAAACCGAGCTGGCAGGGGTCGCGCCCGGACAGGCGTTGGCCGGACGCAGCGGCACCTATGGCGAGCGCGAGTTCGACGGCACGGTGAACACCGTCTCCGCGCGCCTGGACGCCGGCTCGCGCGCCGCCATCGTGCGCGGTGATTTCGCCAACCCCGATCACGCGCTCAAGCCGGGCATGCTGGTCGAGGTGCGTCTGGCCCGCGGCCAGCGACCGGCGCTGGTGGTGCCCGAGATCGCCGTCCAGCAGCTCGGCAGCGAGACCTTCGTCTGGCGGGTCAAGGCCGACAGCACCGTCGAGAAGGCGGACGTCGTAGTGGGCGGGCGCATTCCCGGCAAGGTGATGCTGCGCGAAGGAGTGAAGGCGGGCGACCGCATCGTGACCGAAGGCGTGGGCAAACTGCAGGCCGGCGCAAAGATCGCGGCAGGTGCGCCGGCCGCTGCCGCCGCGAATGGACTCCAGACCGCGACACGGCCCGCCGGCAGCGCGGCGCGGTAGGGCGCGCGGATGAAGCTGTCGGACCTGTCGATCAAGCGGCCCGTGCTGGCCGTGGTGATGAGCCTGCTGCTGATCGTGCTGGGCATCATGTCGTTCCTGCGCCTGACCCTGCGCGAGTTGCCGGCGATCGATCCGCCGATCGTGTCGGTGCAGGTCGATTACCCCGGCGCGTCGGCAAGCGTGGTCGAGACCCGGATCACGCAGACGCTCGAGGACGCGCTTTCGGGCATCGAGGGCATCAACACCATCGACTCCAGCAGCCAGAACGGCAGCTCCCGGATCAGCATCGAATTCCTGGCTTCGCGCGATATCGAAGGCGCTGCCAACGACGTGCGCAACGCGGTCAGCCGGGTCGCCGACCGGATGCCGGAAGAAGCCGATCCGCCCGAGATCAGCAAGGTCGAGAGCGATTCGGACCCGATCATCTGGTTCAACCTGCGCTCCTCGACCATGGATACGCTGCAGCTATCCGACTACGCCCAGCGCTACCTGGTCGACCGGTTCTCCAGCCTGCAGGGCGTGGCCCAGGTCCGCGTGGGCGGCAGCCAGCGCTACGCGATGCGGATCTGGCTCGACGGCGATGCGATGGCGGCGCGCGGGCTGACCAATGCCGATGTCGAACAGGCCCTGCGCGCGGAAAACGTGGAACTGGGCGCCGGCCGGATCGAGTCCGCCGACCGCGACTTCATCCTGCGCGTGGCCCGCGACTACGCCAGCGCCGAGCAGTTCGCGCAGATGCCCGTCGCCAAGGGCGCGGACGGTTACATCGTCAGGCTCGGCGACGTGGCGCGGGTGGCGCTGGAATCGTCCGAACGCCGCGCCTACTACCGCAGCAACGGCGAGCCCGCGATCGGCATCGGCGTCGTCAAGACCTCCACCGCCAACAGCCTGGAGGTGGCAGAGGAAGCGAAGGCGGAAGCCGAGCGTATCGGGTCGAGCCTGCCGGAGGGCACCGGCATTTACGTCGCCTTCGACACCACCACCTTCATTTCTGCCTCGGTCGAGCGCGTCTACGAGACGCTGATCGAGGCGATCGTCCTGGTCCTGATCGTGATCTGGCTGTTCCTGGGCAGCGTGCGTGCGGCGCTGATCCCGGCGGTGACGGTGCCGGTGTGCCTGATCGCATCGTTCATCGCGCTCTACGCCTTCGGTTTCTCGATCAACCTGCTGACCCTGCTGGCGCTGGTGTTGTGCATCGGCCTGGTGGTGGACGATGCGATCGTGGTGGTGGAGAACATCCAGCGCCGGGTCGACCTGGGCGAGCCGCCGCTGGTTGCCGCGCGCCGCGGCACCGCGCAGGTGGCGTTCGCGGTGCTGGCGACCACCGCAGTGCTGATCGCGGTGTTCCTGCCGGTGGGATTCCTGCAGGGCAACACCGGGCGCCTGTTCCGCGAGCTGTCTGTCGCGCTGGCGGCGGCGGTGGCGATCTCCGCGTTCGTGGCGCTGACCCTGACCCCGATGATGGCGTCGAAGCTGTTGCGCCCGCATACCGGCCCGCACGCGGTCAAGGAGAACCGCGCCAGCGCCTGGTTGAATGCGCGCTTCATGCGCGTGGCCACCGGCTATCGCGGCGTGCTCGACCGCAACGTGCACCGCACCTGGCTGTTCGGCGGATTGATGATCGCTGCGCTGGTGGCATTGGTGCTGTTGTTCCGGATGCTGCCCAGCGAGCTGGCGCCGGCCGAGGACCGGGGCTCGTTCCAGCTGTCGATGGAAGGCCCCGAGGGCGCCGGCTTTGATTACACCGTCCGGCAGATGCAGCAGGTCGAGAAGATCCTGGCCGGCGAAGTCGGCGAGGACAAGCCGATCGTGCGCGCCAACCCGCGCGTGCCCGGGAGCTTCGGCGTCAGCGAGGAAATGCATACCGGCCGCGCTAGCATCTTCCTTGCCGATTGGGACAAGCGTGAGCAGAGCACGGCTGAAGTCGCCGCGGAACTGGAGAAGAAGTTCGCCGGCCTGACCGGCGTGCGCGTGCGCACCCAGGTCGGCGGTGGTCTGGTGCGCACCCGCGGCCAGCCGTTCCAGATGGTGTTGGGTGGGCCCGATTACGCCGAACTGGCGCAGTGGCGCGACATCATGCTGGCGAGGATGGAGGCCAACCCCGGGTTCGTGGGCCCGGACTCCGACTACAAGGAAACCCGGCCGCAGATGCGGGTGGTGATCGACAAGGCGCGCGCCGCCGACCTGCGCGTGTCGGCGACCGCGATCGGCACCGCGCTGGAAACCATGATGGGCGGGCGCCGGGTGACCACCTTCGTCGACAACGGCGAGGAATACGACGTGATGCTGCAGGCCGAACGCAGTGGCCGCGCGTCGGTTGCCGACCTGGACGCGCTGCAGGTCCGGGCCGGCAGCGCCAGTACCAGCACCGGTGCCGGCGCCACCGCGGGCACCACCGGCACCGCATCCGGAACGACGCGGGCCCTGGTGCCGCTGTCGAACCTGGTCACGCTGCGTGAGATCGCCGAGCCGGGCACCTACAACCGCTTCAACCGGCTGCGTTCGATCACCCTGAGTGCGCGCCTGGCCGAAGGCTATCCGCTGGGCGAGGCGGTCGCATGGGCGCAGGAAACCGCGCGCACCAATCTGCCCGACTACGCCCAGATCAGCTGGAAGGGCGAGTCGCGCGAGCTGCAGCAGTCCGGGAGCGAGGTGCTGATCACCTTCGCGCTGGCGCTGCTGATCGTGTACCTGGCGCTCGCGGCGCAGTTCGAGAGCTTCCTGCATCCGCTGGTGATCATGCTGACGGTACCGCTGGGCGTGCTCGGTGCGCTGATCGGCCTGGCGGTCACCGGCGGCACGATGAACCTGTTTTCGCAGATCGGCATCGTGATGCTGGTGGGCCTGGCGGCGAAGAACGGCATCCTGATCGTGGAATTCGCCAATCAGCTGCGCGATGAAGGCCGCAGCATCCACGAGGCGATCATCGAATCGTGCGCGGTGCGCCTGCGTCCGATCCTGATGACCTCGATCGCGACCATCATGGGCGCGCTGCCGCTGGTGATCTTCGGCGGTCCGGGTTCGGCCAGCCGCGCCACCATCGGCATCGTGGTGGTCTTCGGCGTGGCGTTTTCCACCCTGCTGTCGTTGTTCGTGGTACCGGCCTTCTACGCGTTGCTGGCGAAGTACACGCACTCGCCCGAGGCGCTGGCGCACGAGCTGGAGCAGCTGGAACAGCGCACGCCACCGGTTTCGGGCCATGCCTGACCCCGCGGACGAGCGCTTCGCCGCGGAGCTGCGCGGCAGCGGGTTTAGATTGCGCCGCTGGCGCAGCGACGACCTGGAAGCGCTGCTGCGCCACGCCGACGACGCCGAGGTCGAACGCGGCCTGAGCGACCGGTTTCCTCATCCCTACACGCGTGCCGACGGCGAGGCGTTTCTGGCCGGCAGGGTGGTCGACCTGCGCAATCCCGTGTTCGCGATCGAGGTCCACGGCGAGGCCTGTGGCGGGATCGGCGTGCGCCCGCTCGAGGGCGAGCGCCGCATCGGCGCCGAACTCGGCTACTGGATCGGGCGGCGCCACTGGGGTCACGGACTCATGACCCGGGTCGTTGGGATGTTCGCGCCATGGGCGATGGAAGAGCTGGCCCTGGAACGGCTGCAAGCGACCGTGCTCGACTCCAACCCCGCATCGGCGCGGGTGCTGGAGAAGAACGGCTTCGTGGAAGAAGGTCTGCTGCGCCGCGCGGTGACCAAGCATGGCCACGTGCACGACTTGCGGATGTTCGCCATGGTCCGCCAACGGCTGTCCTGACGGAGCCCTGCCGGGACTGCGGGCGGCACACTGTCCGCGGAAACGTGGACAATACTGTCTGGAAGCGTTCGAGCAGACCGTCATGTCAGGGATCGACGTGCCAAGAACACGGACAGGCATTGCGATCCGGGCCGCGCTTGCCGCGAGCTGGGGCCTCGCAATCCTTTACGTTGCGGTTGCATTGGCAGCGATGTGGCACGCACCTCGGGTGCCCTATGCGGATGGCTGGGGCTTCCTGGGTCATTTCGCCTCCAAGCCTGTCGTACGGGAGATTCTCAGGGAGGACAACGGGCACCATGAGGTTCTGCCGCACGCCGTGCGCATGTTCGAACTGCGCGTATTCGATGCCCAGCAGTGGCTGCAGGTGGGCGTTGGAATCGGTCTGCTTTTGGCCACGCTGGCGTGCGTCTGGAGCGTTCTTCGTGTGATATCAGCGCCAGATCGGCGTGCCGCTGCCATGCTCGTCGCCGTGCTTGGGCTCTGTTGGCTGGGCAACATCCGTACGTTGGGCCATGCCAATGAGACCGTCCATGCTTATCTGGTGACGCTATGCGTCACGCTTGGGATCGCGATGCTGGGATCTCGGGGCGGAGAACCGCCAAGCGTGCGCGCAACCGCGACCGCAGCGTTACTTGGCGTGATCGCCGCCTTCAGCTTCAGCAGCGGCCTGGCGGCGTTTGTCGCCTTACTCGTCGTCGCTTTGCTGCTGCGCGCGCGAGCAATCGTCCACCTTGTTCTCGGCTTGACACTCGCCGGCACGATCATACTGCGACGCTGGAGCAACGCCGGCATAGAGACGGCCATGCTGCAGTTCGCACCTTTATCCCAGCTCGATCTCCTGCTGAGATGGCTCGCAGGCCCTTTGGTCTACGCAATCTGGCCCGTGACCGATCCCGCGCTGGCGGCGCACGTGCCAACGACCCCGTTGCGTACGCTGGCCGAATGGATGGCGAGGACCTGGCATGAGGCTTTCGGTCCGGTCATGCTCGCGCGGTGGCCGCATTTGCTCGTTGGTGTTCTCGGAATCTGCTGGTTGGCGTCGGTCACTTGGCGCGCGCGCCTCGGAACGTCGCGCCCGGGCATGCTGGGCCTCGGTATGGCGTGGTTCGCCTTGGCGGTCGGTGGCATGGTCGCGGTAGGGCGACTGCACTATTTCGACCTGCATCCCGACCAGTTGCTCGCCCAGCGTTACCTGGTCTGGTCCAGCTTGTTCTGGGCGGGCCTGGCAATTGCGACGCTTGCGAATGCGCCCCGACCACGAAACGTGATTCTCGTCGTGCTCGTCATCGCCGCAGGCCTCCTGCCAAGCCAGTTCTGGATGTGGCGGCACGGCGAGTCCATGCGTGAGGTCGCGAACACCACATCTGTTGCCGTTGCGGTTGGCGTAGTGGATCCAACGCTCGAACTGGGCGAGACCGCGCCGAGCGAACTTATCCATGTGCTGCCGGCGATCCAGGGTGCCGGTGCAGCGATGTTTGCCTGGCCGGAAACGGCATTGCTAGGCAGTTCGATCTATTCATCTCGCCGACATTCGGTACCTATCGCCGGCGTGTCGATCGATCCTGTCATGAACCTGTTGGGACCGCCCGGTCGCCGCGTGCGCTTCCATGCGGCATCCGACGAGGCAAGGTTGGTTCTGGTCGACGCCGATGGCGTCGCCCGCGGCATTGCGATCCCAGACCCGGAGGCAGGCGGCTGGCTGGGATGGATGCGGGGTGCGGAGCAAGGCGGGCCGGTGCGGGCGTTCTCGCTACGCTGAATCCAGTGCTCATTCCTCCGGCGGCGTGACCGGCTTGGCTTCGCTGCCGAATCCGCCGTCCGCTTCGGCCGCAAGAAAGGCGAATACGGTGTAGGCCGCCGCGTTCTGCGCCAGCGCTTCGGGATCGATCTTGTCGAGCGTGTCGTCGGGGGTGTGGTGCAGGTCGAAGTACTCGGTGCCGTCCTGTCGTAGCGATGCCCAGGCCACGCCGAGCGCCGCGCTGGGGCCGGCGTCGGAGCCAGGGCCGCCTTCGCCCGGGGTGTAGGCGATGCCCAGCGGCGCCAGCGCTTCGGCGATCTGTTCCGACGCCCGTTGTGCGGGCCCTTCCTTGGCGCTGCTGGTGTTGAACGCGTAGATGCGCCCGGCACCGAAGTCGCTCTCGGCGATGATCTGGTTGCTGGCGATGCTCTGTGCCTGCGACTTCGCGTAGACCTCGCCGCCGTGCAGGCCCTGTTCCTCGTTGGCATAGGCGATCACGCGGATCGTGCGCAGCGGCTTGTCCTTGCGCTGGCCGATGAGATGGCCCGCCGCCATGGTGATGCCGATGCCCGCGGCATCGTCGATCGCGCCGGTGCCCTGATCCCAGGAATCCAGGTGCCCGCCGATCACCACGACCTCGTCCTTGCGCTTGCCCGTGATCTCGCCGATGACGTTGTGCGAGGTGTACTCGCCGTCCCAGCCGCAATCGAGCGCGACGCGCACGCGCGTGGCACCGCGCGCGACCAGCCGCGAGAGCTGTGCCGCGTCCGGCACCGACAACGCCGCGGCGGGGATCGGCTGCAGACCTTCTTCGAAGCGGGTGATGCCGGTGTGCGCGACGCGATGCGAATCGGTGCCGGCCGAGCGCATCAGGAATGCACTGGCGCCGGCGCGCACGGCGGCCGAAGGACCGCTGCCGCGCACGCGGCTGCCGGTGCCGTAGCCGCGGCCATCGCGCGCCCGCTCCATCGCGAAATCAACGAACGCGATCTTGCCGGCGAGCGAACCGGCCGGCGCGGCCTGCAGTGCTTCGAGCGAATCGAAGCGCACCACGTCGCCCTCGACGGTGCCGCCCGGGCTGCCGCCCAGCGCAGCCAGTATCAATGGCTGCGCGTACGCGCCCAGCACCTCGCCGTGTTCGCTGCGCCGCTCCCATTTCGGGAAGGTCACCGGCTGGGTCCAGACCTTGTCGTAGCCCAGCGCCTCGAACTTGCGCCGGGCCCATTCCACGGCGCGCGCATCGGCCTCGCTGCCGGCCAGGCGCGGACCGATCTCGGTGGTCAGCGATTCGGTCACCTTCCACGCGGTGTCGTCGGCCAGCGCCTGTTCGCGCAGCTGCGATGCGGCCTGCAGCGCTGCGTCGGGAATGGTGGTTTGCCCGGGCGTCTGCGCGAGGGCGGGCGAGGCAACAAACAGGGCAAGCAGCAACGGCGCAAGACGCATGGGGGTTCCTTCGGCGCAAAAAGGCGAAGCCGCGAGCGTAGCAGCCCGCGGCTACGCGCCTGCTGTGCAGGAAGTCCTGCGCGCGACGATTACTGCTTCAGCGAATCGCGGATCTCGCGCAGCAGCAGCACTTCTTCAGCCGGTGCTGCCGCTGCCGCCGGCGTGCGCATGCGGTTGTAGGCCTTGAGCACCAGGAAGATGACGAAGCCGATGATCAGGAAATCGACCACGGTCTGGATCAGGAGGCCGTAGCGGATCGCCGACTCGGCCGCGGTTTCCTTGCCGGATGCGTCCAGCTGGGCCGGCGCAATCACGTACTTCCAGTCGGAAACGCTCACGCCCCCGGTCAGCAGCCCGATCAGCGGCATGATGATGCCATCGACCAGCGCGGTGACGATCTTGCCGAAGGCCGCGCCGATCACGACGCCGACGGCGAGATCCATGACATTGCCCTTGGCGATGAATTCCTTGAATTCGCTGACCATGCCCATCGCAACGTTCTCCCGGGGGACGCCGCAGATCGCGGCCGGATCGTAGCCTACAGCAGCTGTGGACGGCCCACGATGCGTCCTTCGAGCGCGACGACATCGCCCAGGCGGGCGATGAAGACATCGCCTGGCTGCAATGCCGCGACTCCAGCCGGCGTACCCATGAACACGAGGTCGCCTGCACGCAGCGCATAGAGTCTGGACAGTTCGTGCAGGATGTCGGGCACGTCCCAGATCAGGTCGGACAGGCTGCCGTGCTGGCGACGCGCGCCGTTGACCTCGAGCGTGATCGACAACGTAGCGAGCGCGGGCATATCGTCTTTTGCAACCAGTTCGCTGACCGGCGCGGAATGGTCGAAGGCCTTGCCGGTATCCCAGGGCAATCCCTTGGCCTTTGCGGCCGCCTGCAGATCGCGACGGGTCAGGTCCAGGCCGATGCCGTAGCCGAAGACCAGCGCAGCCGCATCGCCCGCATCGAGCACGCCCGCAGGCGCATCGTTTCCGATGGCCACGACCAGTTCCACTTCATGATGCAGATCAGCCGTGCCGGGCGGGTAGGGCACCACGCCGTCGACGACCAGGGCGTCGGCTGGCTTGAGGAAAAACACCGGTTGCCCGCGGTCGGCCTTCGAAGCCGGCGCGCTGGCGCCCATCTCCCTTGCGTGATCGGCGAAGTTGCGACCGACGCAGTAGATGCGGTGCACGGGGAAAGTGGCGCCACCCCGCACCGCCACGCGGGGCAGCGGTAGCGCCGGGACGACATCCCGGTCGGCGGACACGCGGGCTCAGCGACCCGAAGGCAGAGCGGTCTTGCCGACCACGCGATACTCGGCCTCGACCGCGCGTGAGTCGCGTGCGGGCCGGGCGATCGGCTGGCCGCGCGTGCGCAGCAGCCGCAGCAGTAGGCCGCCGGCAAGCATCGCCACACCGACAAACAGGCCGATCACCACCAGCACTGCAAGCAGCGCCAGGCCGACCAGGCCGACGGCGATCCGCAGCAGCGGATGGCGTGGCTTGCGGGGGGCGAACAGATTGCGCACGGCATCGACGTGCTCGGGACGGAGGCGATGGGCAAACATGGCGGGGGCGGTGCCACAATCGGCGCAGGGCCGGGATGCGCAGTATCCGGCTGCGACCCGCGCCGAATGTAAGGAGTTCGTTAACCGATGGCCGGATCGTGTCCGCTGGCAATGCTGGACAGGCTGCAGGACGGCGCCCTGCTCGAAGTCGAAGCGGTGCTCGGGGGCGACGCCGAATCGCTGATCCTGCACCGGCGCGGCGACGCCGTGCGCGCCTGGCTCAACGTCTGCCCGCACGCCGGGCGCCGCCTGAACTGGGCGCCGGGGCAATTCCTGCTCAGCCGGGACGGTCTGCTGGTGTGCGCGGCGCATGGCGCATCGTTCGAGCTTGAGCAGGGCAGTTGCGTCGCCGGCCCCTGCCGCGGCGACGCCTTGCGCGCGGTGCCGGTCGAAGTGCACGACGGCCAGGTCTGGCTGGGCGGGCCCGCACCAGGGTCGGAACCGTAGCGCGGGCTGTGCCGCCTCAACAGGTCGGCTGCTGCCGGCATCGCCCACCGCGCTACCTACGAAAACAGCCGCAACCACCATTGCGAGAACAGCATGTTGACCATCACCACGACCACGGCGGTGTAGATCAGCGAGAGCGGCCCGCCGACGCGCCAGAGTTCGCGCGCGGAATAGTTGGCTGGGCCGGCGACCATCGAGATCACGGGATTGGACTGGGTCATGAAGTTGTTGGACGCCGACAGCGCCACGATCAGCGCGAACGCGGTGGGGTTCGCGTCCGCCGCCAGCGCCAGGTTGATCGCCAGCGGCACCATCACGATGGTGGCGCCCACATGGCTGATCACCAGCGAGAACGCGGTCGTCAGCAGGCCAACGGCGAGCTGCAGGATCCAGTCCGGCAGGCCCTGCGGCAAACGCTCGATGGTGTGGCCCGCGACCCAGGCCGCGGCGCCGCTGGAATCCATCGCCCAACCCAGCGGGATCAGGCAGGCCATCAGGAACACGGTTTTCCAGTTGATCGCCGCGTAGGCCTCGTCCATCTTCAGCACGCCGGTGACCAGCATCCCGGCCACCCCGGTCATCAGCGCGACCGAGGCGGGGATCCGCGAGGACAGCGCGAGGAGCATGGTGATCGCGAAGATGGTCATCGCGATCTTGAATTTGTGCGGACGCTGCTCGCCCTTCGGATAATCGGTGACTACCACGAAATCCCGGCTGGCCGCGGTCCGCGCCAGATCCTGCCAGATGCTGTGCAGTACCAGCATGTCGCCCGCGCGCAGTTTGGTATTGCGCACGTCATCGCGCAGCACTTCCTTGTCGCGGTTGATCGCCAGCAGGCTGATGCCGTGCTTTTTGCGCAGCTCGAGTTCGCCCGGGGTCTTGCCGATGAAGGTGGACGTGGGTGGCACCACCGCCTCGGAAATGCCGGCCCGGCTCGGGTTGAACAGGTCGCCGAACTCGCGCAGCCGTGAATTGAGCTTGAGGAAGTGATTCTGGGCGAAATCCAGCGCCTGCTGGCGCGAGCCCATGGCGCCGATCACGCTGCCCACCCAGATGCGGCTGTCGGCGGGCGGTGCCAGACGCGACTCGTTGCCGGTCTTGAGCGCCAGCAGCAGCGGCGCGCCGTGTAGCGCCTCGGCCTCGCCCATCGACATGCCCACCAGCGGGCTGTCGGCGGTCACCGTCAGCTCGAACACGTCGCCTTCGATGCCATAGGACTTGGCGAAATAGCTCTGGGTCCGCGCCGGGGTCACGCCGCCATCGCTGCCGTCCTCGGCCAACAACTTCTCGCCGAAGAAATGGAAGTAGGCCAGCGATGCCAGCAGCAGGGCCACGCCGATCGGCAGCGGCGCGAACATGTTCATCGGCTCCAGCGTGGCCACGCCCGAGGGCAGGTTGGCATTGGCCGATACCAGCAGGTCGTTGAGCAGGATCAGCGGCGAATTGCCGACCATGGTCAGCCCGCCGCCCATCAGGATCGCCGCCGCGATCGGCATCAGCAGGCGCGAGAGCGGCAGGCCGGTACGCGAAGACAGGCGCGAGGCGACGGGCAGGTACAGCGCCATCACCGAAGGGTTCTGCATCATCGAAGAGTTGAGCCCGGCGATGGCGCTGGTGAACAGCAGCAGCCGCTGCTCCACGCCCTTGGCGCGCCGCAGCAGCCACGCGGCCAGGCGATTGAGCGCACCCGTGCGATCCAGCCCCGTGCCCAGGATCATCGTCGCGATGACGCTCATCACCGCGTTGCCCGAGAAGCCGTTGAACAGGTCCTCGGCGCCGACCAGGCCGGTCAGGCCCAACAGCACCAGCACCACCAGCGCGACCAGGTCGGGGCGCACGCGCTCGAACAGGAACATCACCATCGTCAGCGCCACCAGCCCGAGCACGAGCTTCATGTCGCTGGTGAGGATGAGGGTGTCCATCAGGCGGCGGGATTCGGGATTCGGGATTCGGGATTGGTGAAGACGGATGATCCGACACGGTCAGGACTTTCCGGATCCCGAATCCCCAATCCCGAATCCCGGATGTAAAGCAGGTCCCATACCCCGTGCCCCAGACGCTGGCCGCGGCTTTCGAAATGGGTCTGCGGCCGCCAGGGGGGGCGCGGCACGTGTCCACGCGGGCCGGCGATGTTGCGCAGGCCGGGGGTCGCATCGAGCACGTCCCACATCTGCTCGGCGTAGTCCTGCCAGTCGGTTGCCAGGTGCAGGCGACCGCCGGGGCGCAGCTTGCGGGCGAGCAGGGCGGCGAATGCCGGGTTCACGAGCCTGCGCTTGTTGTGGCGCTTCTTGTGCCACGGATCGGGGAAGTAGATCCGGATCTCGTCGAGTCCGCTTGAAGCCGGCCCGCTTGCATCCGCCCCGCTTGCATCCGCGGAGCCGTCGGCAAATTCGTGGGTCAGCACCTCGACCGCGTCGTGGTGGTAGATCCGCACGTGGTCGCTGCCGTCCTCTGCCAAGGCATTGAGCAGGCGTCCGACACCCGGGGCGTGCACTTCGATGCCGATGTAGTCGCGTTCGCGATCGTGCTGCGCGGCAAAACGCAGCGCCTCGCCGTTACCGAAGCCGATTTCCAGCACGCGCTGCGCGTGACGCCCGAACACGGCGTCGAAATCGCGCGCGACGCCGGTGTAGTCCAGGCCGAAGCGCGGCCACAGCGCATCGAAAGCCCGTTGCTGGGCCGGCGTGAAGCGACCCTGTCGCAGCACGAAACTCCGGATCCGGCGCTCGCCCGGCGTGGCGGTGAAGGGCTTGGGTGGTGCCTTGGCGCCCAGGCTGGAGAACGGGTCGGTCATCGCCGGGAGCGGTTCAACTGCATGCCATCGGCTTCCACGACATCACCCGATCATGCCATCGACCGGCGAGGAAGCGCTGGCGTAGCGCTTGCGCGGAATGCGCCCGGCCAGGTACGCATCGCGCCCGGCTTCCACGGCCAGCCGCATCGCGCGTGCCATGCGCACCGGATCCTTCGCGCCGGCGATGGCGGTGTTCATCAGCACGCCGTCGCAGCCCAGTTCCATCGCGATCGCCGCGTCCGAGGCGGTGCCGACGCCGGCGTCGACCAGGATCGGTACTTTCGCGTTCTCGATGATCTCGAGCAGGTTGTAGCGGTTCTGGATGCCTAGGCCCGAGCCGATCGGCGCGGCCAGCGGCATCACCGCCACGCAGCCGATTTCCTCGAGTCGCTTGGCCAGGATCGGGTCGTCGCTGGTATAGACCATCACCTGGAAGCCGTCGGCGACCAGTTGTTCGGCGGCCTTGAGCGTCTGCACGACGTCCGGGAAAAGTGTTCTCTGATCACCCAGGACCTCGAGCTTGGTCAGGGCATGGCCGTCGAGCAGTTCGCGCGCGAGCCGGCAGGTCCGGACCGCGTCCTCGGCGGTGTAGCAGCCGGCCGTGTTGGGCAGGATCGTGTACCGGTCGGGCGGCAGCACGTCGAGCAGGTTCGGCTCGCCCGGATTCTGGCCGATGTTGGTGCGGCGGATCGCGACGGTCACGATCTGGGCGCCGGCAGCCTCGGTCGCGGCACGGGTTTCGTTCAGGTCACGGAACTTGCCGGTGCCCGTCAACAGGCGCGAGACATAGGATTTTCCGGCGATGTGCAGCAGGTCCGCCGGGTCAGGTTGCGCCGCTTCATTCATGCACGAATCTTAACAGTGCCGCCGGTCGCCGAAATGTGGCCTGCCATCGGTGCGGGCGCGGAAAGCGTACAAAAGCTGGCCGGTTGCCGGGGCGAATGACGTCGGGCCATGTGAGCGAACTGTCTGCGGACCACGGTCCGCTGGTGGAACGCCCGACGCATCAGCGCTCGCGGCGGCCAGGCAGGCCAACGGCACCAGCCGATTCATCCCAGGGACCGCCCGTCGGCGCGTCGAACTGGGTCTCGTCCAGAGCACACCCGGCGTGAGCCGGGGCCGCAAAGCCAACGGGTGCCGTCAGGCACGGCCGGGCCGCCGAGGGGCGTACATCGGGCGTCGTCAGACGCCTCGATCGACGGGAGAACTTCAATGCGTTCGAATTGGCGAAAGACCGCCCTATGGGCGGCGTTCGGCGTTGCCGCACTCGGCGGCGCCGTAGCCGCCGTGGGCGACATCGGGCCGGACGTGGATCCGGTCTACTTCGCGTTGCCGCTGCAGCCGGAAACCGGTAACCCGGTGGAATGCACCGCGGGAGGCGCGCAGACGCTCGGCCTTGGTTATCCCATCGGTGTGCGCCTCGACGACAAGGGCGTGGGCGTGTGGGACATCTATCTTCCCCTGTCGGGCACGGGCACCGGCGTGGCCGTGGCGCATGGAGGCCCCGCTCCGGGCGGCGCGCTCGCTTTCGCCGGCACCATCACGGTGACCGACGTGGTGGGCGACAGCAATTCGATCAACTTCACCTCGACCTTCGGTGTCAACGGGGTCATCGTCAAGGCCGGCAGCGGCGGCGACAAGCAGACCGCCAGCGTCTATGCCTATGTGCGTCCGCCGAACGTGGCCTCGCTGCAGGCGCTGGGCTGGCCCAATCCGGAAAACGAGTACACCGGACCCGCGGACGAGGACGATGACCTCGATTCGCCGACCAACATCACCCAGGGCATCAGCCATGTCGACTTCTGCATCGACCCGCAGCCCACCGTCACCAAGTCGGCGGACCTGAGCTGGAAGCGCTGGCAGGATTGGCAGCTGGTCAAGACCGTCAACGGGCAGCCGTCGGTGAGCTTCGACCTGGATGTGGGCGAGAACGCCGCGGTGCAGTACGACGTGGTCGCAACCCCGATCAATCAGGGCAAGCGCTTCCGGGTGGAAGGCGACATCGTGGTGTCCGACCCGCTCGAGCGTGGCTACGCCCTGGCGGCGGTCACCGACACGCTGACTGTCGATGGCAACGTATTCGTCGCCACCCTGGCCGACGACGGCCCGTTCAGCGTGTTCGATTGCGATCCGGTAAGCGATGCGACCAGCGCGATCTACCACTGCGAGTACGCCATCGAGCTGGAGAGCGCGGCATATCCGGGCATCGCCGCGGGCGATACCGTGGTCAACGAGGTCGAGGTCACGCTCAGCTTCAACGGCGCCGACACCGTCCTGTCGTACACCACACCAGGCAAGGTCTTCGCGGCGGCTCCCAATGCCAGCTACGGCGACACGCTTGCGGTGGACGACGACCTGCTCGGTGCCAACCCCGACCATACGTTCCCGACCGATGGTCCGTGGAGCTATCCGATGAATGTCGCGTGCCCGGTCCCGGGCGACAACCAGCGCGTCAACACCGTGCTCGGTACCTACAGCAGCGCGACCGGCCCGAAGATGGTGTCCGACAGCGCCGCGGTCAACTGGCGCTGCTTCGCCCTGCCGACGGTGGACAAGACCGCCAAGGGCAAGGCGACGCGCAAGTACACGTGGGATATGACCAAGGTGGTCACGCCTACGGCCGTGAGCCTGTTCGATGGCGACAGCCACGCACTCAGCTATACCGTGGAAGCCACGCGCAGTGCAGCCGACAACAGCGTGACCGTGTCCGGTGTGATCACCATCCGCGATGCCGCCGAACGCGCATTCCTGGCGCCGGTGGTGAGCGACGTGGTGAGCTTCGGTGCCGCGCAGTTCCCGGCGACCGTCGGTGCGTGTGCGGCCGACAACGTGGCCGGCGACGGGGTCGTGTTCAAGTGCCCCTACTCGGTGACCATCGATCCGGAGGCCTATCCCAACGTCGCCTTCGACAACGGCTCCAACCATGTCGAAGTGCAACTGACCAAGGCCGACAGCAGCAAGACCTATCCGCTGTCGTTCGACCAGGCCTTTACGGTTGCGGCACCGGTGGTGACCGGCGACACCCTGACCGTGGACGACACCATGGCCGGCCAGCACGTGTTCGCCGATTCGGGCACATGGAACTACCCCGGCACGGCGACCTGCGACCCGGCAAAGAAGGCCGAGTACGGCTTCAAGATCGACAATACCGCCACCGGCACCTATGGCAACGCAACGCCGATCGTTCGCAGCGCGAGCGTCGACGTGCAATGCCACACGGTGATCCTCAAGAAGGCGGCCAAGACCAGCTTCAAGCGCGACTACGACTGGAGCGCGGACAAGAAGGTCGTGGTGGATCTGGCCGACGCGCGGGTGCAGAGCCCGGGCACCTGCCTGGCAGCGCCGATCAGCGACGGCAGCCCGTACAACGGCTTCGCGCTATGCAACAACGCGGTGCTCACGCTGGAACCGACCGGTTTCTACGACACGGTCTATCGGCTGCAGGCCACGCGCACGGTGCAGAGCGAAAGCGACTTCCGGGTGTACGGTGACATCCAGGCCACATGGATGGCGGGCGCGCCAACACCGGTGTTCTCGCCGGCAGTGCCGTCGGATACGCTGCATTTCAGCGATGCGACGACGCAGGCGGTCGTGCCGACCTGCACCACCATGGCGGCCACTTCGCTGACCTGCCGTTACAGCGCGGCGGTGACCGACAAGACGGGTGGATACAACCTGGCGAAGTTGAACCGGCCGCGGCAGTGCTACACCGCTGCTGGCGTGCCGAGCGCGTGCAACGGGACGTCGATCTACACGTCCAACCAGGCGGCGTTCAATTTCAACGGGACGCCCACCGAGACCGACGCGTGCGCCACCATGAAGGATCTGTTCAACGACAGCGCGCTGGGGCTCAACCTGGGTGCGGGCTTCGGCTGGACGGTGGCCAGCAACATCTGCGCCACGACCACCCGCTACGTGACCGGGACGGTCACCAACGGAGTCATCGTCCTGGGCAGCCTGGACATCCACGCCAGCTGGATCAAGCCGGCGCAGGTGGCCGACATGACCTGTCGCTTCCAGGTGCCGAACGAGTTGTTCGTCGACTTCGCCAACGACCAGCAGAAGCACGATCTGGCGATGATCAGCGTCAACGTGCCCAAGCTGTGCAAGCTGCCGGGTTGCACCTACACGCAGGGGTACTGGAAGACCCACGTGAAGTACGCGCCCAAGCCCCAGTTCGCCAGGAAGCGCGACAAGACCTGGGACCTGATCGACGGAGCGGGCGCGTTGAACGAGAACGCACCCTTCATCGACGCGACCTACAACAGCGGTTACAGCTACATCCAGGTCATGTGGACTCCGCCGAAGGGCAACGCCTACTACCTGCTGGCGCACCAGTACATCGCGGCGAAGCTCAACACGCTCGCGGGTGCGGGGACGACCGCGCAGGTGGCATCGGCGATCACCCAGGCCGAAGCCATGTTCCGGGCGCATATCAACCCGAATGACGCCTGGTGGAGCAATGCGACCAATCGCAGCAACGCGATCGCGCTGGCCGGGATCCTCGGTAGCTACAACGAGGGCAAGACCGGTCCGGGCCATTGCTCGGTGTCGCCGGCCAGCATCATCGCCGGCCGCTGACAGCCCATTGAATGCTTTCGAACCCCGGCCGCGAGGCCGGGGTTCTTTTTTGCCCGCTCATCCGCTTTCCGGGACGGCTCAGCCGCCGCCCAGCGCGTGCACGATCTCGACCCGGTCGCCGGCCTGCAGCGCATGGGTCGCGTGGCGCCCGCGCGGGACGATCTCGCCGTTGACCTCGACGGCCACCCGGCGCTGGCCCAGGCCTTCGGTGTCGAGCAGGGCGGCGATGGTGAGCAGGCTGCGATCGAAGTGGCGGGCTTCGCCGTTCAAGGTGATGTCCATGGGCACCATTGTGGATGACGCACTGCACGATTGAGAACGTTATGTTTTCGTGAAACCATGCGCGACCATCCGGCGGCGTATCCATGCCGGGACCAGATCGATCTTCAAGATCAATCCTCAGGAGTAGGACATGCAAATGAAGTTCCGGCCGATCCGTTCGCTGCTGGCCGCAGCGCTTGCGCTGGCGGCAACGCCTGCCTTGGCGCAGGACGGCACGTTTTCGCAGACGGTGTTTTTTGGCGACAGCCTGAGCGACGCCGGGTTCTTCCGCCCACTGCTGGTGCAGCAGAATCCCGCCGCCGCCGTGCTCGGCCGGTTTACCACCAATCCGGGCCTGGTCTGGTCGGAATACCTGGCCGATTACTACGGCACCGACGCCTCGACGGCATGGGGCGCGACCGGCGCGACGCCCACCCCGGGCACGGGCACCAATTACGCCGTTGGCGGTGCGCGGGTCGGCCAGGACACGATCGGCGGGCTGGGCTACACGCCGTCGCTGGCCACCCAGGTGAACGCCTATCTGGCTGCCAACGGTGGCCAGGCGGATGCCAACGCGCTGTACTCGGTCTGGGGCGGCGCGAACGACCTGTTCGCGGCCGCGGCCACGGCCGACCCGGCGCAGCAGCAGGCGATCGTGGTCGGCGCGGTCACCGCGGAAATCGGGATCGTCGGCGCGCTGCAGGCCGCCGGTGCCCAGTACGTGCTGGTGCCGACCGTGCCCGACCTGGGCCTGACGCCTTCCTTCCGTGCGCAGGGACCGGCCGGAATGGCAGGCGGCACCGCGCTGTCCACCGCATACAACAACGCGTTGTTCGGCGGCCTGGCCCAGAGCGGCCTGAGCGTGATTCCGGTCGATACCTTCACCTTCCTGCGCGAGGTCGCCGCCAGTCCGGCCGAATACGGCTTCAGCAACATTACCGGCACTGCCTGCCAGCCGCAGGTCACCGCGCAGTCGCTGACCTGCAATCCGGCTAGCTACGTCAGCCCCGATGCGCCCAATACCTATCTGTTCGCCGACGGCGTGCACCCGACCACCCGCGCGCACGAACTGGTCGCGGATCTGGCCGTGTCCATGATCGAAGGACCGCGCCAGGTGGCGATCCTGCCGCACGTGGCGGCTACCGTGGGTCGCTCGCGCGCGGACACGGTCGCGACCCAGTCGATGCTTGCGCGGGTCGAGGACGAAGACGCCGCGCGCTGGTGGGTCGGCGGCCGGTACGACTCCCAGCGCTACGGACCGAGCTCTTCGGCCGACCTGTACGACGGCGGCGGCGGCGCGTTGACCGTGGGCGTGGACTGGGCCCGCGGCAACCTGGTCTACGGAGCGTTCGGTGGCTACAGCCACCAGATCATGGACTGGGGTCTGCGCCGCGGAGACTTCCGCCAGGACGACACCACATTGGGCGGCTACATCGGCTGGAGCAACGACAACGCCTGGGTCAGCGGCCAGCTCAGCTATACGCAGCTCGGTTATGACCTGGATCGCAAGGTGCGGCTGGGCTCTGCCACGCGCAGCTACGAAACCTCGGTCGACGGCGAAAACCTCGGCGCTGCGGTCAGCGCCGGCTGGAACTTCGGCGACGGCGCGCTGCAACACGGTCCGGTGGTGGGTCTGGTGGCCCAGCGCATCGAGATCGACAGCTTCGCCGAAGACAATCCTTCGCAATCCACGTCGCTCGCCTTTCCCGAACAGAGCTTCGATTCGCTGATCGGCAGTGCCGGCTGGCAGATGAGTTACGCGATGGACAGCTTCGCCCCATTCCTGCGCGCGACCTGGGACCGCGAATTCGAGGATTACGCCGACCAGGCGCACGCGCAGGCGCAGTCGATCCCGGGATCGCTGTCCTACGCGGTGCCGGGCGTGGAGTTCGACGACAGTTTCGGAACGCTCACTCTTGGCGCCCGGGCCGGGCTGTGGGGCATGCAACTGCTCGGTGGCAGCTCGGTCAGCGTCGGGCGCAAGGGCGGCGACGATGTCAGTGTCTTCCTGAGTCTGCGTGGCGGATTCTGACCGCCTCGCACCGAAATGCGCCGGACAAACAAGGCCCTGCGGGGCCTTGTTTTTTGCGCCGCCAGACGCAACCACAATGTGTCGGAGCGCGGTTGCCAACCGATCGGGGCGGGCATAGACTCGCGCCTGCAATTGTGAGTGGTTCAGCGGGTGTAGTTCAATGGTAGAACTGCAGCTTCCCAAGCTGCTAGCGTGGGTTCGATTCCCATCACCCGCTCCATCCCGAAGGCAGCGGCATCGACACGGTCCGCTGCCTTTGTTTTCCGCGAACGCAGCGCCGCTCGCGGCCCGAGGCAGGTGCCATGTCCACGATCGCGCCGCCCGGCCTTGCTGCTGCATCCGACGGGTTATTGCCGTTGGTCATCGGGTGGCGGGAGCGGATTGCGCTTCCGCAACTCGGCATCGCATCGTTGCGGGCGAAGATCGACACGGGTGCGCGCAGTTCGTCATTGCACGTCGATGCGCAGTGGCGGTTCGTCGAAGCCGGCGCGCCCTGGGTGGGCTTCCGGCTGCGGCCGCGGCGGCGGCAGTCGCACGTGCACGAAGCCATCGCGCCGATCCACGATGAGCGCGAAGTCGCCGATTCCGGCGGCCACCGGACGCGCCGTGTTTTCATCCGCACCGCATTACGCATCGCCGGCCTGGAGCGGACGGTTGAAATCAATCTGACCGATCGCTGCGGCATGCTGTTCCCGATGCTGGTGGGGCGGACCGCGCTGCAAGGCGCGTTCACCGTCGATCCGGCACGCTCCTTCGTCCGACGCGGCTCGGCACTCCCCGGGACACCATGAAACTCGCCATCCTTTCGCGCAACAGTAAGCTGTATTCCACCCGGCGGCTGGTCGAGGCCGCGCGCGAGCGTGGGCATACCGCACGGGTGCTCGACCCGCTGCGTTGCTATATGCATATCGCCTCCAGCGGGTTCGCCATGCGCTACAAGGGGCAGGCGATCTCCGGCTATACCGCGGTGATTCCGAGAATCGGTGCCTCGATCACGCGCTACGGCTGCGCGGTGGTGCACCAGTTCGAGCTGATGGGCAGCTACACGCCCAATCCATCGGATGCGATCGCGCGCGCGCGCGACAAGCTGCGCTGCCATCAGCTGCTGGCGGCGCAGGGCATCGGCCTGCCGGCGACGGTGTTCGGCGACAACCCGGACGACACCGCCGACCTGCTGGCGATGCTCGGGCCGCCGCCGCACGTGATCAAGCTCAATGAAGGTACCCAGGGCGCCGGGGTCATGCTGACCGAGAAACCGTCGGCCTCGCGCAGCGTGATCGAGGCGCTGCGCGGGCTCTACGCCAATTTCCTGGTGCAGGAATTCGTGGCCGAGGCCAGGGGTGCGGACCTGCGCTGCTTCGTCGTGGGCCGCGACGTGGTGGCCACGATGCGCCGGCAGGCGCCCAAAGGCGATTTCCGCTCTAACCTGCATCGGGGTGGGACCGCCAAGGCGGTGCAGGCCAGCGACGCCGAACGGGATACCGCCGTGCGTGCAGCGGCCGTACTAGGGCTGGGCATTGCCGGCGTGGACCTCATCCGGTCACGGCGCGGCCCTCTGGTGCTGGAGGTGAACGCATCGCCGGGGCTGGAGGGCATCGAGGAGGCCAGCGGCGTGGACATCGCGGGCCGGATCATCGACCACCTGGCCGCATCCGCCGAGGTTCGGCACGTGGGGAGGCGCTGGCAGCGCCGCACTTAACCAGGTCTTCACGGCCGGTTTAACAGGGGTTTAATCGCAGCCTGCGTAGTCTGTCTGGACCGAGTTCTGCGCTCTCTCCAGTGGTACCCGCCGCAAGGCGTGCAGACACGGTCAATCGGGGCAATTCCCTTGGCCCAAGCGGGCTTCTCGCTTGGGTCTTTGTTTTGGCCGTACGCTCGCGCGTCTGCCCCTGCCGCTGTGCCAGAATCCTTACGACGCGGCTGCAATGGAACTGCCGCAACGTGGTCCGGTCTCATGCGAGCCCTTCGCTGGCCACCCGCCCCCCGTACCCAGACAGGAACCGCCGATGCGCATCCTCGTGATCGAAGACAACCAGGACATCGCCGCCAATCTTGGCGACTATCTCGAGGACCGCGGCCACACGGTCGATTTCGCGGCCGACGGCGTGACCGGGCTTCATCTGGCGGTGGTACATGAGTTCGACGCGATCGTGCTGGACCTCAACCTGCCGGGCATGGACGGACTGGAGGTCTGCCGCAAGTTGCGCAACGAGGCGCGCAAGCAGACTCCGGTGCTGATGCTGACCGCGCGCGACACCCTGGACAACAAACTGGCCGGTTTCGATTCGGGGGCCGACGACTACCTGATCAAGCCGTTCGCGTTGCAGGAAGTGGAAGTGCGGCTCAACGCCCTGTCGCGCCGCGGCAAGGGCGTGCAGACGCGGGTGCTGGATGTCGCCGACCTGCAATACAACCTTGATACCCTGGAAGTCCGGCGTGAGGGCAGGCTGCTGCAGCTCAATCCAACCGCGCTGAAGATCCTGCAGGCGCTGATGGAAGCCTCGCCCGCGGTGGTGACCCGGCAGGAGCTCGAAACCCGCGTCTGGGGCGAGGAGCTGCCGGATTCGGACTCGCTGCGCGTGCACATCCACGGCCTGCGCGCCGTGGTCGACAAGCCCTTTCCCACGCAGCTGATCCAGACCCGCCACGGCATCGGCTATCGCATCGCCGCGCCCGATGCGAACGCCTAGGGCCTGATGTCAGCCGACGCCAGAGGCGCCTCGCGCCGAAGACCGCAATACCGGCGGCGGCTGCGCAGCCGCATCATTCTGTCTTTCCTGCTGCTCGGCACCGGGCTGACCCTGCTGTTCGCGTTCGCCACCAACTGGACCCGCAACCGGGTGGAGGACCAGCTGGTGGAAGACGTGATGAACCGCAACATCACCGAGTACGCGCGCCAGTACTTCACCGACCCCGAGCGCAAGCCGGAGTTCGGCGTGCAGCAGATGTTGGGGCGCGTGGTCAGGCGCGATCGCTTCGATGAGCTGCGGATCGAGCAGCCCGACTGGTACGAGCTGCCAGACGGCATCCACAGCATCCGCGGCACCAACCCGGACGGCAGTTCGTTCGCCTACAAGCTGGCGGTGCGCAAGACGCCCAACGAATGGTTCTTCCTCGCCTACGACATGACCCAGGCCGCCCGTGGCGAGGCGCAATTCCAGCGCGCGATCTATGGCTCGGTGCTGGTGTTCTCGTTGTTCTCGCTGCTCGTGGGCTGGTGGGCCGCGTCGCGGGTGATGAGCCCGGTTTCCGAACTCGCGCAGCGCCTGCGCCGCTCGGGCGATACCAGCCAGCCCGAGGGACTGGCGCCGCATTTCGCCGAGGACGAGGTCGGCGAGCTCGCGCGCGCGCTCGACGACTACGCCACGCGCCTGACCGAGGTGGTCAAGCGCGATCGCGAGTTCAACGCCGACGTCAGCCACGAATTGCGCACGCCGCTGGCGGTGATCAAGGGCGCGGTCGAACTGCTGCTGTCCAAAGCCGACCTGGACGACAAGACGCGGATGCGGCTGGAGCGGATCCAGCGCGCCGAACGCCAGTGCACCGATCTGATCAGCGCGCTGCTGCTGCTCTCGCGCAACGAGCGCGGCCATGGCGCGACCGATATCGCCAGGATCGCCGAACAGCAGCTCGACGCGCACCGCGGGCAGCTCGGCGGCAAGCCGCTGGTGCTGCGGCTGGAGGGTGAGCCGGGCAAGGTGATCGTGGATGCTCCCGAAGCCGCGGTGACCGTGGCCCTGGGCAACCTGGTCGGCAACGCGGTCAAGTACACCAACCACGGCGAGGTGGTCGTGCGCCTGCGCGACAACGCGGTCGAGGTGATCGATTCCGGCCCCGGGCTGTCGGCGGAGGATGCGGCCAAGCTGTTCGAGCGCGGCTACCGCGGCACCCATGCCGAACACACGCAGGGCGGCGGCATCGGCCTGTCGATCGTGCGCCGCCTGTGTGCGCTCTACGACTGGAACGTGCGTGTGGTGCCGGGCGAAGAACAAGGCGTGGTGGCGACGTTGTCGTTCACGCCGGAGACGTGAGCCGGAAGGCGCCGTACGTGAGGGGAGCGAGGGAATTGTGGCGTGCCTTGGTTCCCTGCCCGGCTCAACAGGTTTCAGTTGAAGTGAAAGGCGAAGCCTGTTTCAGGGACAGCGAGTTGAGCATCGCAAGAGCTTTCGCCTGAAGGCGAGTTGCTTTCTTTGCTGGTGCAAAGAAAGTAACCAAAGAAAGCACCCAGGTGGATCCACTTCATTCAAGCCGGCCGGAACCCATCGCCATTTTCGGACTCGCCATCCATGGCTCGATCCGAAAACGGCCGGCATCCATGCCGGCCGCCCTCCGGGTGTTCGGATGCGGGTCGCATGCGCAGCGTTGGGAAGGTCAAAAGCATGGTAGAGCCATGAGCCGCAGGCGCGTTTTGATGAGCGAGTCGTTTCGGCTCTTCAGCCTTTGACTTTCTTGCTCCGCCAGTCGCCACTAACGTTCGAAACCCCGGAGGGGCGGCGGCCATGGATGGCCGCCGTTTTCGGATCGGGCCAGGATGGCGAGTCCGAAAATTCCTTCGGCATCCACATCCCTTGAGCGTCCTGGATCCACTGGGTGCCTTCTTTGCCTACTTTCTTGGCACCAGCAAAGAAAGTAGGTCGCCTTCAGGCGAAAGCTCTTAGCCCGAAGGCCGAATTGTGCTGGTTTCGTAAGCGCAGAGTTACGTCTTTGGCCGCCGGATTTCTTTGCCTACTTTCTTGACGCACTTGCGGTGCTCGTCCTTCGGCCCGGCTTCGCCGTTTGCGCCTTCGGCGCAGTGCACCAGCAAAGAGAGCAGGGCGCCGTAAGGCGAAAGCCTCAGATCTCCAGTGGCACGATCGTCAGAGCGGAGCAACCTCGGACCTACCGAATCACGGACCTCGAGAAGCGGTTTAGACCGGTTCCAACCAGCCATGCCTGTCCGGCGTCGTACCGTCGAACAGACCGAAGAACAGCCGCTGCAGCTGCTGGGTCACCGGCCCGGCCCGGCCGGCGCCGACCTGGCGCCCGTCGACAGAGCGGATCGGGGTGATCTCGGCCGCCGTGCCGCACATGAACAATTCCTCGCACAGGTACAGGTATTCGCGCGGCAGGTCGCGTTCGATCACCTCGATGCCGGCGTCGCGCGCCAGCGCGATGATGCTGTTGCGGGTGATGCCGTTGAGCAGGGCCGCGCTGACCGGCGTGGTGTGCAGTGCGCCGTCGAATACCAGGAACAGGTTCTCGCCGGCGCCTTCGCTCAGCAGTCCGGTCGAGGCCAGCGCGATGCCTTCCCCGAAGCCGAGTCGGCGGGCCTCGCGCGCGACCAGTTGCCCGGACAGATAGTTGCCGCCGGCCTTGGCACCCGCCGGAATCGTATTGGGTGCGAAGCGCTGCCAGCTCGAGACGCAGGCGTCGATGCCTTCCTCCAGCACGCCGGCGCCCAGGTACTGACCCATTTTCCAGGTGGCCACCGCAACGTCGGTGGGTGTATCGGCGGAAAGTCCGAATCCGCCCAGTCCGCGAAATGCCACCGGGCGCAGGTAGTCGGTGCTGAAGTCGTTGGCCCTGAGCACTTCGCGGCAGGCGGCGTTGACCTCGTCGAGCGAATAGGGGATCGCCATGTCGTAGATCTTCGCCGAGGCGAACAGGCGCCGGTTGTGGTCGCTGAGCCGGAAGATCGCCGGGCCTTCTGGCGTCTGGTAGCAGCGGATCCCCTCGAACACCGACGAGCCATAATGCAGCGCGTGCGCCATCACATGGGTGGTGGCCTCCGCCCACGGCTTGATCGAGCCGTTATGCCAGATCTTCTCGGGGTAGGGCTGGGCCATGGAGCCTCCTCACGTGAGCGCGACATTCTAGCTTGCGTCTCAGTCCGTGCGTCGGCCGAGCCCTAGACTCGAATCCATGGAAAAGATGCAAGCCGGAACCCCGGAAACGACGCAAGCCGGAACCCCGACGATGCGCGTGCAACGCATCCTGACCCTCGATGGCGGTGGCATCCGCGGCCTGGTCAGCGCGATCTGGCTGGAGGCGCTGCAGGCGAAACTGCACGCGGCAGGCAAGGGGGCCTTGCACGAACATTTCGACCTCATCGCCGGCTCTTCGACGGGTGCCCTGATCGCGATGGGCCTGGCGAGCGGCATGCCTGCAAAGGACATCACGACGCTTTACGAGCACTTCGGCGACGACGTGTTCCCCGGCGCTGCCGAACGCCTGTGGTCGCGCGTGACCCGCAGCTTTACCCAGGGCCTATCCGCGCCACGTTATTCACCAAAGGGCCTGGAACGGGTGCTCAAGCGGGTGTTCTCCGATCGCACCCTTGGTAGCGTCGCCCCGCGCGCGATGGCCATTGCCTACGACACGGTCGCGCGCACTCCGCTGTTCTTCAAGAGTTTCAAGCCTGAGCATGCGGACATTCCGTTGTGGGAAGTGTGTCGCGCCGCGACCGCCGCACCGACCTACTTTCCCGCGCACCTAGCCACGATCGAACGCAGGCGGCGTGCACTGATCGACGGCGGCGTGGTCGCCAACAACCCGACCGCCTGCGCCATTGCCGAGGCGGTGCGGTTGAACGACGACGCCAGCCTCAAGGACATCGTCTTGCTGTCCGTGGGTACCGGGCAGGCCACGCGGCCGATTTCCGAGCGCGAGGCGACGAGCTGGGGGCCGCTGGAATGGGCGATCCCGATCATCGACGTGCTGTTCGACGGTTCGGCCGATTCGGTCGACTACATCGCCGGCCAGATTCTCGGCAACGGGGCCTACTTCCGCCTGCAGACACCGCTCACCCGCGGCTACGATGACTTCGACAGCGTCGACCAGACCAACCTCATGGGTCTGCACCGCACTGCCGAGGCCCATCTCGAGCGCAAGGAGACGCAGGTAGCGCTCGACCGGCTGGTGTCCCTGCTGTGAGCGTGCGCTACAGGCTGAGCCACCAGCACCCCAGCCGCTTGCGCAGGCCGAATACGGTGCGCGATGGCGTGACGCCATTGCCGAAGGTCTGTTCCAGCCGCAGGCCGACTGGTGCCTGGTGTGTCCTGGTTTGCGGGAAATAGCCATCGGCGTTGGTGTCGAACACCGTGCCGTCTTCGGCCATGATCGGCGGCGGCCGTGGATAGATCGGCAGGATGTCGACCAAGGGGCGTCTCACGATCCCTTCCAGCCGCCCCATGACGGCGTAGCCCTGGCGCGTGGACATGCCCGCCCAGTCGTACAGCAGGGCCAGGCGGTTGACGTCCTTCGCATCGATCGCGCTGCTCAGGCCGTAGACGAGTTCGTTTAGCCGTCGTGAGCAGCCGCCGCGATAGGCGCTGGGCGCATAGCCTGCGCCGGGTGCGCGCATCAGGCGATCGACGGCGCCGATATCGGTGCAGTTGCGGTCGGTATAGATCGCCTCGCCCGTCTGGCCTGCACAGCGGCGTACCTGGGCGTGTGCATGCGCGGGCCACAACGCTCCCGCCAGCAGCAAGGGCAGCAGCAGGCTGCGCAGCAGAAGTTCCGGTGGCGGCATTGCCGCAGCCTAGCGCCGCGGCTTCGGCAGAGGAAGTAGGCGTCGCAGGCGCCTCGCGCCACGATTCAGCCCAGTCGCGTCAGGACGTTCAGCGTCGGCTTCGACATGTTCAGGGTGTAGAAGTGCAGGGAAGGTGCACCGCCGTCGATCAGCCGCTGGCACAGCTGGGCGACGAAGTCGGCGGCGAACTCGCGGATGGCATCGACATCATCGCCGTAGGCCTGCATGCGCTTGCCGATCCAGCGCGGGATCTCGGCGCCGCAGGCTTCCGAGAAGCGACGCAGCTGGCTGAAGTTGGAGATGGGCATGATCCCGGGAACGATCGGGATGGCCACGCCCAGCTTGCGTGCGTCGTCGACGAAGCGGAAGTAGGCATCGGCGTTGTAGAAGTACTGGGTGATCGCTCCATCGGCACCGGCATCGACCTTGGCCTTGAACGCCTGCAGGTCCGCCATCGCGTGTTCGGCCTGCGGATGCGTCTCCGGATAGGCGCCGACCTCGATGTGGAAGTAGCCGTCGTGCTCCTTGCGGATGAAGCTCACCAGCTCGCTGGCATAGCGGAATTCCCCCGCATGACCCATGCCCGACGGCAGGTCGCCGCGCAGCGCGACGAGGCGCCGGCATCCCATCTGCCGGTAGCGGTCGAGCAGCGCGCCCAGCTCGGCGCGGGTACCGCCCACGCAGGAGATATGCGGCGCTGCGTCCAGGCCGTGTTGGTTGTGCAGGCGGTCGATGGTCTCGGGGGTGTAGTCCAGGGTCGAGCCGCCGGCGCCGAATGTGCAGGAGACGTATTCGGGCCCGATCGATTTGAGCTTCTGCGCCACCTTGTCGAGCTGGGCGCGCTGTTCATCGGTCTTGGGCGGGAAGAACTCGAAACTGATCGGGATCATGCAGGCGCCTTGCCCGGAATATGGCCATAGTCTATCTCTTCATCGCGATGAATAGAAACACTTCAGCGGCCTGCGTCCGCACCCTGCGCGGGCAGGGAGTGAGGCCTTGGCGTGGTTCTTGCTTTGGTTCACAGGCCACCGACCACGCTCTGTTCTTTCACGATGCCACTCGATGCATTCATCCAGGCCCGCGCCGCGCTGCGTTCGCGCAACCTGCTCGCACAGGAGACGCTGGAAACGCGGCAGCGCGCCCGGCTGGGCGGGTTCTTCTATCCGGTCGCGGTCGCGCTGACCTTCATCGCCGGCGGGCCTGGGCATGGCGTCGCGGCGATGGTGGCGACTGCGGCGTTTGTGGCGCTTGCGCTGCTGCGCGTTGCAGTACGAGCGCCCGCATCCAGCGACGAAGCCGCAAGCCTTCACGGCCTGCGCAAGATCTGGTCAGTCGTTCTGGCGACCACCATCGCCTGGGGCATCTTCAGCGTCTGGGCCTCCGCGAAGCTGCCCGAGCCTGCGCCGCTGGTGGCGCTGCTGTTCTCAGGCGCGTTCGGCATGGCGGTCGCGCATACGCTGTGCATGCGGCGCCTGCCCGCCGTGCTGGCCATCGCCAGCGTGATGCTGCCCAGCCTGGTGCTGTTATGGCGCGATGTCGCGCCCAGCGTGGCGGGCATGTGGGCGGTCTATACCGCGTACATGCTGCTGGTCATGCGTCGCAGCCACGGCGAGTACCGCACGCGCCTGGAACTGGAAGAGGACCTGCGCCAGCAGCGCGACCTGTTCGAGAAACAGAGCCGCATCGACGGCTTGACCGGCCTGGCGAACCGTCGCGAATTCGCCGACACGCTGGCGCGCGGAGTCGAACGCGCTGGCCAGCGGGCAGTGTCGCTGCTGATCATGGATATCGACCACTTCAAGCGGATCAACGACAGCCTCGGCCATCACGCCGGCGACGCCTGCCTGGTCGCGGTGGCGAACAGGCTGCGCCAGCATTTCGCCAGCGATGGCGACCTATGCGTGCGTCTGGGCGGCGAGGAGTTCGGTGTGGTGATGGAAGCCGACGGAGCCGCCGCGTGCGTGCGGGGCGAACGCTTCCGCCATGACCTGGAGCGTGTGCCGCTGCCGCTGCCGGAAGGGGGGCAAGCCGCGGTGACGGTCAGCATCGGCTGTGGGGCGTTCGACCCAGGACGCCATGCCGATGGCGACGCGCTGTATCGCGATGTCGATGCGGCCCTGTACCGGGCCAAGGTCGGCGGCCGGAACCGCGTCGAGGCGGTCCCGGCGGCCGCGGAGTCGTTGCAGGCAACGGCCCCTGCCGAGGCGTGACTCAGTAGCGGTAGTGATCCGGCTTGTACGGGCCTTCCACCGCCACGCCGAGGTAATCGGCCTGCTCACTGGTGAGCCTGGTGAGCTTCACCCCGATCTTTTCAAGGTGCAGCCGTGCGACTTCCTCGTCCAGCGCCTTGGGCAGTCGGTACACGGTCTTCTCGTACTTGTCCTTGTTCGCCCACAGGTCGATCTGGGCCAGCGTTTGGTTCGAGAAGCTGTTGGACATGACGAAGCTGGGATGGCCGGTGGCGCAGCCCAGATTGACCAATCGGCCTTCGGCCAGCAGGAAGATCGAGTTACCTGCACTCCCATCAGGGGCCGCGAAGGTGTACTTGTCGACCTGCGGCTTGATGTTGAGCCGCGTGGCGCCCGACGCGTTCAGCGCATCGACCTGGATTTCGTTGTCGAAGTGGCCGATGTTGCAGACGATCGCCTGGTCCTTCATCGCCTGCATGTGCTGCAAGGTAAGGACATCCTTGTTGCCGGTGGTGGTGACGTAGATGTCGGCGGTGCCCAGGGTGTCCTCGACGGTCTTGACCTCGAAGCCCTCCATCGCCGCCTGCAGCGCGCAGATCGGATCGATCTCGGTGACGATCACGCGCGCACCGTAGGCCCTGAGCGAATGCGCCGAACCCTTGCCGACGTCGCCATAGCCGCACACGACCGCGACCTTGCCGGCCAGCATCACGTCCATCGCCCGCTTCAGGCCATCGGCCAGCGACTCGCGGCAGCCGTAGAGGTTGTCGAACTTCGACTTGGTGACCGAATCGTTGACGTTGATTGCCGGCACCAGCAGCTTGCCCTGCTCGGCGATCTGGTACAGGCGATGCACGCCGGTGGTGGTTTCTTCCGACACGCCCTTCCAGTCCTTGACCACATTGGTCCAGAAGCCGGGGCGTTCCTTGGCGACGCGCTTGAGCAGGGCCTTGATCACGCCTTCCTCGTGCGAGGCGGCCGGCTCATCCACCCACTTCGAGCCTTGTTCCAGCTCGTAGCCCTTGTGGATCAGCAAGGTCACGTCGCCGCCGTCGTCGACGACCAGCTCCGGGCCCTTGCCACCGGGGAAGGTCACCGCGTCGAGCGTGCAGTCCCAGTATTCCTCCAGTGACTCGCCCTTCCATGCGAACACGGGCGTGCCGGAGGCGGCGATCGCGGCGGCGGCGTGGTCCTGGGTCGAGAAGATGTTGCAAGAGGCCCAGCGCACGTCGGCGCCGATGTCCTTCAACGTCTCGATCAGCACCGCGGTCTGGATGGTCATGTGCAGCGAGCCGGTCACGCGCACGCCCTTGAGCGGCTTGGCGGCGGCGTGCTTGCGGCGGATCGACATCAGGCCGGGCATCTCGTGCTCGGCGATGTCGATTTCCTTGCGGCCCCAGTCGGCCAGGGAGATGTCGGCAACCTTGTAGTCGCCGTCCTGGGAGAAGGTCTTCAGCTGTGCGTTCATCAGTGTTGCTCCGTTGTTGGAAGTCCGCGCATCGGGGACTTGCATTAACGGGCGCCGTTGGTGCGTCGACCTCGCCGAGCCTGGTTCCGGAACGCGATGGCCCCGGAGTTGCAGCGCCCCTCGACGGGCGTAGGTCGGGCCTGGGCCCGACGCTGTTTCATTACGCACGCATGGCGGGCCTGGGCCCGCCCTACGCTTACTTCAACTTCGCCGCCTTGCGCAGCTCGTCTGCCTTGTCGGTCTTCTCCCACGAGAACGCGGTGGCGGTGTGCTTCTTGCCGGAGCCGTCGGTGTAGCTGACTTCCTGCGGCTTGCGCCCGAAGTGGCCATAGCTGGCGGTGCGCTGGTAGATCGGGTGGATCAGGTCGAGCATCTTGACGATGCCGTACGGGCGCAGGTCGAAGTGCTTGCGGATCAGCTTCTCGATCTGGTCGTCCGGGATATGGCCGGTGCCGAAGGTGGTGACCGAGATCGAGGTCGGCTCGGCGACGCCGATGGCGTACGACACCTGCACCTCGCACTTGTCGGCCAGGCCGGCGGCGACGATGTTCTTGGCCACGTAGCGCGCGGCGTAGGCAGCCGAGCGGTCGACCTTCGACGGATCCTTGCCCGAGAATGCGCCGCCACCGTGGCGGGCCATGCCGCCGTAGGTGTCGACGATGATCTTGCGCCCGGTCAGGCCGCAGTCGCCCACCGGGCCGCCGATTACGAAGATGCCGGTCGGGTTGATGTGCACCTTGTTCTTGGGCAGCGACTCGTACCACTTCTTCGGCAGCACCGGCTTGAGGATGTGCTCGCGCACCGCCTCGATCAGGTCCTTCTGCTTGATGTCCGCATCGTGCTGGGTCGACAGCACCACCGCGTCCAGGCCGACGATGGTATTGCCGGTGTCGTTGTAGCGCAGCGTCACCTGGCTCTTGGCATCCGGGCGCAGCCACTTGAGCTTGCCGTTCTTGCGCACCTTGGCCTGCTGTTCGACCAGGCGGTGGCTGTAATAGATCGGCGCCGGCATGTACTCGGGCGCCTCGTTGCAGGCATAGCCGAACATCAGGCCCTGGTCGCCTGCACCCTGTTCCTCGGGCTTCTTGGCCTTCTTGCTGGTGCCGTCCACGCCGGCGGCGATGTCCGGCGACTGCTTGCCGAGCATATTGATGATGGCGCAGGTATGGCCGTCGAAACCGACGCGCGAATTGTCGTAGCCGATGTCGTTGATGACCTTGCGGGTCAGCTCTTCGATGTCGACCCAGGCATTGGTGGTGACCTCGCCGGCGACGATCGCAGCGCCCGTCTTCACCATCGTCTCGCAGGCCACGCGCGCGCGCTTGTCCTGGGCCAGGATCGCGTCGAGCACGGCATCGGAGATCTGGTCGGCGATCTTGTCCGGATGGCCTTCCGACACCGATTCGGAGGTGAACAGGTAGCTGGACATCGGCTATATCCTTCAATCTGGATGAAAAGATGGCCGCGAATGATACAGGCCGAGGCAGGGCTCGCATAGTGCCGGCCCGCCCGTTTCCGGGCGGTTAAACCCTCGCGCGACCGGGCTGTGGGAGCGACCTCGGTCGCGAATGCGCTGTCTGGTAGGGAGCGCCCCGAATCAAGTCCTGGGCAGGTTCCTGGTTTCGAATGCCCCGGGCCGACTTCCGGTGAACTGCATTCGCGCCTGAAGCCGCTCCCACAAGCGCCGGGCCTGTCACGTAACTGCCCGAATTTCGCAACGGACCTGTCGCCGGGCCGGCGCAGGCTGCCGGCCAACCGGGGCCGACCCACAAGGCCTCTTAACGCTATTGGAGTACGCCGGACAGGCCCTAGCCATGCCGTTGCTCGAAGACCGTCTGCAACAGCGCTTCCCGCACTGGTTTCGCGGCCATCGCGGCAGGATGGCCGGGCCGTTGCTGCGCGGGGTCGCGCGCTGGTCGAGGTTCGACGCGATCGAAGCCTTCCTGCAGCGGACGGGGCATCTGCGCGACGCCGCCTTCCTCGATGCCGCCCTCGATTTTCTGCAGCTGCGCTATGAGGTGGACCCGACGGCCCTGGCGGCCATTCCGACCCGCGGACGCCTGCTGATCGTCGCCAACCATCCGTCCGGCGCGCTCGACGCCCTGGCCCTGCTGCATGCGGTCGGCCGCGTGCGGCGGGATGTGCGCATCGTCGCCAACGACGTCCTGTCGATGCTGGCGCCGATGGCCGGCCTGATGCTGCCGGTGCGGGTGTTCGGCGGGCGCGCCGATCCGGACAGCCTGCGCGCGGTCGAGCAGGCGCTGCACGACGGGCAATGCGTGATCGTGTTCCCCGCGGGCGAAGTCTCGCGGCTGGGGCCGGGCGGCGTGCGCGACCGTCGCTGGCGCAAGGGCTTCGCCCATTTCGCGCGCAGGACCGGCGCGCCGGTCCTGCCGGTGCGGATCGCAGCGCGCAATTCGGCCCTGTTCTACGGCACGTCGGCGATCTTCAAGCCTGCGGGCACCGCGCTGCTGGCACGGGAAATGTTCGCGCGCCGCAACCGGCCCCTGCGTCTGCATATCGGCAAGCCGATGAGGCTCGAGGATGGAGCCGACATCGCGACAGCGGTCCGCAGCGTCCGTCAGGCGCTGTATCGGCTGGGCCTAGGACAGCGGCAGACGACCTGGCCCGAACCGATCGCAGATGCGATCCAGGACCGGATCCTGCGGCGGGCCATCGCGGCGACCGAACTGCTGGGCGGGACCAGCGACGGCAAGCAGATCCGGCTGCTGGACCCCGAAGCCTGCGCGCCGGAGCTGGGCGAAGCCCTGCTGCAGGAATTGGGGCGACTGCGCGAATACGCGTTCCGCAAGGTCGGCGAGGGCACCGGACGCAGCCGCGACCTCGACGTCTACGACCAGCACTACCAGCACGTGCTGGTCTGGGACGCAGACGCAGGTCGCATCGCCGGCGCCTATCGCCTCGCGCGTGGTGCGCGGGTGCTGGCGCGTAGCGGCCTGGCGGGGCTGTACACCGCCTCTCTGTTCCGCTACGCCGATGACGCGATTCCACGCATCGCGCAGGGCATGGAACTGGGCCGCAGTTTCGTCGCTCCCGATTACTGGGGCAGCCGCAGCCTGGACTACCTGTGGCAGGGCATTGGCGCCTATCTTCGCCGCTACCCGGGCGTGCGCTACCTGTTCGGCGCGGTCTCGATCAGCGCGGCATTGCCGGCGCAGGCGCGCGAGCAGATCGTCGCCTACTACCAGCGCTACTACGGCTGCGAGGCGGTTTACGCCAGCGCGCTGCGTCCGTTCGCCTATTTCGCCGCCCTGACGCGCTTTGGCGACATGGATGCCGGGACTGCTTTCGACGTGCTGAAAGCGAACCTGGCCGCGCTCGGTACGGCGGTGCCGATGCTCTACAAGCAATACACCGAGCTGTGCGAGCCCGGAGGCGCGCGCTTCCTCGCCTTCGGCGTGGATCCGGCCTTCAGCGACAGCATCGACGGCCTGATCGAAGTCGACCTCGGGCGTCTGCAGCCGCGCAAGCGCAGGCGCTATCTGGAACCCGGAGCGACCCTGGCATGAGCACGAAACAGCACCGGACGCTGTTTCTCTCCGACATCCACCTGGGTTCGCGCCATTGCCACGCGGCCGAGCTCGCAGGCTTCCTGGAAGCGACGTCGTGCGAGCGCCTGTACCTGGTGGGCGACATCGTCGACCTGTGGTACATGGCGCAGCGGCGCGCGGCTTGGGGACAGGCGCAGAACCGCGTGGTCGAGGCGCTGCATGCGTTGCGCCGCGCCGGCACCGTCATCGTCTATGTTCCGGGCAACCACGACCGCCCGATCCGCCGCTTCTGCGGCCTGGTACTGCCGGCGATGCGCGTGCGCAGACGCGCGGTCCACACCACTGCCGATGGTCGCCGCCTGCTGGTGACGCATGGCGACGACTACGACGCCATCACCCATTTCGGCAGCCTGCAGGAGCGGTTCGGCGACTGGCTTTACTACCGCATCCTCAGCGGCAACCGCTGGCTCAACCTGCTGCGCCAGCGCCTGGGCCAGCGCTACTGGTCGCTGGCCGAGTTCCTCAAGCGCCGCAGCGGTGCGGCCGAGCGCTACATCGCGCGCTATGTGCAGGCCGGGCTCGACGATGCGAAGCAGCGCGGACTCGACGGCATCGTCTGCGGTCATATCCATCGCGCTGCGCTGATCCAGCGTGACGGCCTGGTCTATGCCAACGACGGCGACTGGGTCGAAAGCCTGACCGCGCTGGCCGAAGGCCACGACGGCGGTCTGCGTTTGCTGTCGCATCGGGGCGAAACCCTGGCGGACGTGCCTCCGCGGTTGCGGTTGGTGCAGCAGGACGCAGTGCGTCGCGCGGCCTGACGGGTTGCACGAGCGCTGCTCCGCGCGCCGCTTACGTCGGTTGCGAAGCGCATCGCGCCCCAGGTGCGCCCGCATGGGCTGCTAGCATCGGCCGATGGACTCACTGACCCAGATCCTGCTCGGTGCGGCTGTGACGGCTGCGATCGCGCCTGCGCGCCATCGGCGTGCGGCGCTGGCGGCGGGCGCGGTGCTCGGCACGCTGCCCGACCTGGATTCGATCCCGATCGCGCTGCTCACGGATGATCCGGTCGCACTGATGACCTGGCACCGCAGCGCCAGCCATTCGCTGCTGGTCCTGCCGCTGCTGGCGTGGGCGATCTGGGCGTGGTGCCGGTCGCGCGGCAAACGGGTTGCGCAGGCGCCGCGACGCTGGTGGTGGGCGATCCTGCTGGCATTGATGACCCATCCACTGCTGGACGCCTTCACCGTCTACGGCACCCAGCTGCTATGGCCGCTGCCGCTGCGGCCGGTGATGTGGTCGAGCGTGTTCATCATCGATCCGCTGTACACGCTCTGGCTGCTGCTGGCCTGCATCGCGGCGTTCTTCCTGCGCGAGCGGATCGCGGCGCAGCGCGCACTGGTCGCGGGCCTCGTGCTGAGCACGGCCTACCTGGGCTGGTCGCTGCTGGCGAAGTCGATGGTCGAACGCGAGGCCGATCGCGCCCTGGCGGCGATGGGGCTGCAGGGCGCGCCGCGCTTCTCCGTGCCGATGCCGCTCAATACGCTGCTCTGGCGAGTGGTGGCAATGACGCCGGGTGGCTATATCGAAGGCTATCGCTCGCTGGCGGCCGATCGCGGCACCATACGGTTCCGCGGCTACGCCTCGAACACGCAGGCCCTGGCCGAGGCCGGGCACGTGCCGGCCGTGCGCCGCCTGTCCTGGTTCAACCACGGCTTCCAGCAGGCGCGCGTTGTCGGCAACGAGCTCGTGCTCAGCGATCTGCGCATGGGCAGCGAGCCGGATTACTTTTTTCGTTTCGCGGTGGCACGGCACGGCAGCGGCTGGCGAGCGATCCCGCCACGCCAGCTGCCGGCCGCGCGCGATGCCGGCGCGCTATGGAGCGTGACCTGGACCCGGATCTGGAGCCAGTCGGCCACGCCGCCGTAGGAGCGCGCATGGGCGCGACGCAGGCCTGAGGGCCGGATTTTGTCCGAGCCGAGTCCGTGTCCCGGGCCGCAGCGGCGGCCCGAATGGACATCCGACGGAGACCGTGTCGCAGCGCGGCTCAACGCGCTGCGATCGGGATGACTTCGCCGACCCGACCTTCGGTCGGGAGCCGGATCGCCACAGTTTCGCCATCCTGCAGTTGACGGACCGTGTCGCGGCCGATCGCGCGTTCCAGGCGATGCTTCGCTTCCTTGTAGACGTAGCGCTGGTCGAGCTGCGACATCGGTTGGCCAAGGACGATGGCGACCTTGTGTTCGGTCAGTCCGGAGTGGTGGGCGAGGGCCTGGAGCGTGTCGTCGCCAGCAACGGCCGGGGCGGCAACGCACGACAGGATGAGGGCAAGAGCATGTCGGGGGTTCATGGCGTTCTCCTCAGTGGATGCCGGTGCGGGCCGGGAGGCGGCCGTGTCGTCGGTACTGATGACTTACGGCAGGCGGCGACGGCGGTTGCAAAGACTTGCATCGACTCGGGTGCATCCGGCGAGATGCATTGCAGCGTGTGAGAAGGATTCGCGCATCGCCCATTGGATGCGATGACTTTCGACATGCTTTTTTGCCTGTCCTGGCGCCTTTCCGACAAGAGGTGGTCCGCGCCTTGCTTGCCCCGCGTTCGCATTAGAGCGCGGGCGAGAACTGCGTCCGTGCTTTATGCGATGCGAAGCTCCGATACGACGCGTGCGATCAGCGCATCGAAGCAGTCCCGGGTCGGCGTCGTCCAGCGTCTGCAGATGGCCGAGCATGAAAGGACTCGCGCACCTGCGCCGGCTTGGTTTTGGTTAGCGTGGCAACGTCACCTCGCCGGTGATCGAGAACGCCCCCATGCCGCCAGGCGCGGTGGTTCCCGGCTGGCCGCCACCGACGAACACGCGATAGTCGCCCGGCATCACCGCGCGCTTGCCCGCACGGTCGACGTCGCTGAGACGGCGTGCATCCAGTTCGAAGTTCAGCTCGCGCGATTCGCCCGGCTGCAGGCTGACCCGGGCGAAGTCGACCAGTGCGCGCCTGGGCGACAGCGGCCGGTCGGGGTATTCCAGATAGACCTGCACTACTTCGTCGCCCGCGCGCGCGCCGGCGTTGCGCACCCGGGCGCTTACGCGCAACGTGTCGCCGGCCTTCAGCGCCGATATGGAAAGGCGCGGCTCCTCGTAGGCGAACTGCGTATAGGCCAGGCCGTGGCCGAACGGATACAGCGGTTTGCCGGTGAAGTAGCGGTAGGTCCGGCCCTTCATGTCGTAACTGACATAGGGCGGCAGATCGCGGGTGGACCGGTAGAACGTCACCGGCAGACGTCCGCCCGGATTGTCGTCGCCCGCCAGCACGCGCGCGATCGCCGTGCCGCCGGCCTGGCCTGGATACCACGCGGCCAGGATCGCATCGGCATGTTGCTGCGCCCAGGTCAGGGCCACCGCGCTGCCGCTCATCAGCACCACCACCAGCGGTTTGCCGCTGGCTTTGGCGCGCTCGAGCAGCGCGCGTTGCGGCGCCGGCAGTGCAATGTCGTTGCGGTCGCCGCCGTCGAAGCCGGGCACGTCGATCTGCAGCGCTTCGCCTTCCACATCCGGCGACAGGCCGACGAACGCGACCACCGTGTCGGCCTGCGCCACCGCGCGTTCGGCCTCGGCCAGCTGCGGCTCGGGCGGCGCGATCCACTCCAGACGCAGGCCTTGGTCCTCGCCGCGATGTTCCAGCTCCAGGCGGATGTTCCGGGGGCGCGTGTCGTCGAACCGCAGCACCGTCTCCAGGCTCTGCTCGCCGGTGTCGTGGGCGACGGCCGTGGTGCGCTTGCCATTGGCGTCGCCGGCCATGACGAGCCTGTCGTCGACGTACAGCCTGACCGGGTCGTGCCCGCTGCAGTCGAAGCAGCGCGCCATCCGCACCGCAAGCGTGTATTCGCCCGGCCCGGGCGGGAGCAGCTTGCCGGTCCAGCGCACCGAATATCCGGATCTCGGAAGGCCGTCGGCCGGCGCGACCCGGTCCCAGTTGAAGCCGACCACGCGATCCTGTCGCACGAGTGCCGGGGTGCCGCGCAGGTCGGGATTGGCGAAGTACTCGCCCTTCAGTCCGGTGGCATCGCCGTGGCGCAGCGCGGTTTCGGGGATGGTGGTCGGCACGCCGGCGGCCAGCGGCGCGCCTTGCGCGTAACGGACCCGCGCGTCGCCGAAGCGCTCGCGCAGGCCGCGCAGCGGGGTGACCGGGTCGCGGGAGGTGCCCTGGTAATTGGCTTCCAGCACCGCCAGTGCGTCGGCGTTGGGTCCGATCACGGCGATGCGCGTCTCCGGACGCAGCGGCAGCGTATCGCCGTCGTTCTTCAGCAGCACCATCGACTGCACGGCCGCCTGCAGCGCGAGCGCGCGGTGCGCGGGGCTGTCGATGTCGGCGGCTCCGAGTGCGGCATACGGATCGGGTTGTTGTGGATCGAGCTCACCCAGCCGGTAGCGCGCGGTGAACAGCCGCACCAGGGCCCGGTCCAGCAGCGCTTCGGCAATGTCGCCGCGTGCGAGCGCCTCGCCCAGCGCGCGGTAGGCTGAACCGCAGTTGAGATCCAGTCCGGCCTGCAGCGCCGCCGCGGCCGACGCCGCGTTGTCGGGCCTGAAGTAGTGGAATGCCGTCATGTCGCTGACCGCATCGCAGTCGGACACGACGTACCCGGTGAAACCCCAGTCGCCGCGCAGGCGCCCGTCGAGCAACCACTCGGCCGCGCACGCAGGCGTGCCGTGCAGGGCGTTGTAGGCGCACATCACCGAGCCGGCGCCGCCTTCGATGACCGCGGCGCGGAATGCAGGGGTGTAGGTCGCCTCCAGATCGTGCGGTGAGACGGCGACGCTGAAGCCATGCCGGCCCGGTTCCGGACCGCTATGCACCGCGAAGTGCTTGGGCGTCGCGATCGTGCGTGGATGCGGCGGATCGGCGCCCTGCAGGCCGCGCACGAACGCCACCCCCAGCTGTCCGGTGAGGTACGGATCCTCACCGTAGGTTTCCTGCCCACGGCCCCAGCGCGGATCGCGGAAGATGTTGATATTGGGAGACCAGATGGTCAGGCCTTCGTAACGGCGGTGATCCTTGCCCGGTCCGCCGGCCAGGTTGAACTTGGCGCGCGCCTCGGTCGACACGACGGTGCCGACTTGCTGGATCAGGTCGCGGTTCCAGGTGGCTGCGAGCGCGACCGCCTGCGGGAACACCGTGGCATGGCCGTTGCGCGCGATGCCGTGCAGACCCTCGTTCCACCATTCGTAGGCGGGGATGCCCAGTCGCGGGATCGCCGGCGCGGCGTTGACCAGCTGCGAGATCTTTTCCTCGCGGGTCATGCGGGCGACCAGCGTCGCCGCCCGCGCTTCGGGCGCAGCAGGCGCAACGTTCTGTCCCTGCGCGAACGCGGGGCTCAGGAATGCCAGCAGCAGCGAAATGCCCGCGCGGAAGACGGGGCGGGAAGACCGGGCCATGCAGTGTTCCTTCATGCGTTGGGGTAACGCGACCAGAGGCGCCGTGGCAGCATCGCTGCGATCACGCGGCCGCCCGGAGGCCGTGGTCGCCGGCGATCAGACCGTCGAAGTAATGCCGCGTCAGTTCAAGCTGCGCCTGCGCACTGTCGGCGCGGTTCACCACGTTGCGAAAGGCCATCTGCTGATCGACAGGGCCTTCCGCTTGCTTGGCGTACCAGCCCAGATGCTTGCGGGCGATGCGCACACCCGCCGGCTCGCCGTAGAACGCGTGCAGCGCGCGCAGATGGCCGAGCAGGATGTCGCGCACTTCGGCCGCGGCGATCGGGGGCAGGTGCTCGCCGGTGGCGAGGAAATGCGCGATCTCGCGGAAGATCCACGGCCTTCCCTGCGCGGCGCGGCCCACCATCACGGCGTCGGCGCCGGTGTGGTGCAGTACGAACGCAGCTTTCTCCGGCGAACCGATGTCGCCGTTGGCGATGACCGGAATACACAGTTCGGATTTGATCCGGGCGATGGTGTCGTACTCGGCGGTCCCCGTGTACTGCTGGTCGCGCGTGCGTCCATGCACCGCGAGCGCGGCGATGCCGCAGTCTTCGGCGATACGCGCGATGCACGGCGCGTTGCGGTGGTCGGTGTCCCAGCCGGTGCGGATCTTCAGCGTGACCGGCACGTCCACCGCAGCCACGACCGCCGAGACGATCCGCGCCACCAACGCTTCATCGCGCATCAGCGCCGAGCCGGCCCAGGCGTTGCAGACCTTCTTCGCCGGACAGCCCATGTTGATGTCGATCAGCTGTGCGCCGTGCTCCACGTTGTAGCGCGCGGCCGCGGCCATGACGGTGGGCACGGTGCCGGCGATCTGCACGCTGACCGGATCCGGTTCGCCGGCGTGATCCATACGGTGCAGCGATTTGCGCGTGTTCCAGAAGCGCGGGTCGCTGGTGGTCATCTCCGACACGGCCAGCCCCGCGCCCAGCTGCTTGCACAGCTGCCGGAACGGCTTGTCGGTGACGCCCGCCATGGGCGCGAGGATCACTCTGGGCTCAATGCGATAGGTGCCGATGCGCATGCTGCGCATTGTAGAGGCGGCCGATCGGCAATGCGCGCCATCACGGCCCGCGTGCGAAACATCGGTTCGGATCTGCCTACGGAGTCCGAAAACAGCGAGCATTCGCTGCTCCCACGAGGCAGGCTGGCGCCGATATGGATCGGGAGCATCGTGATGCCTCAACGCTTAATCGCCGCGGCCATGGCCGTGCTATGGACCGCGCAGGCGGTGGCCGGGTGTCCACGCGACGCCGCGGTCATCATCGAACTGGACCGGCAGTACCAGGATGCCGTGTTACGCAACGATGCCGATTCGATCGAACGGCTGCTGCCCGACGACTTCGCCCTGGTCACCGGTCGTGGCAAGCAGGTGCGCAAGGCCGACCTGGTCATGGAGGCGCGCACCCAGGCCGCACACTACGAACGTCAGCACGACAAGCAACAGAGCGTGCGCTTCATCGGAGAGATCGCCGTAATCAGCGCGCTGCTGCATGTCAAGGGCCGTGAACGCGGGCAGCCTGTGGACTACCGGCTCTGGTTCAGCGATGTATACCTGTGCACGCCGACGGGTTGGCAGTACAGCTTCGCGCAGTCGTCCATACCGCTGTCGGATTGACGAACGCGTACTGGCTCAGTGCTTGCCGCGGCGGCGGCGCCAGAACAGGAAGCCGGTGCACAGCAGAAACGCCGGCGCCAGTCCCGAGATCGCAACCGCGATCCGGTACAGCCAGCCACCAACCGCGCCGATGTGCAGGGGATAGATCGCCTGGTGCATGCGCGTGCCCAACGGGTGGGCGGTGGCGTCGACGACCTGCAGGATCGATCCCGTCGCATCTAGGTGGATCTCGCTGCGGCCGACCGGGTGCCATTCGCCGGCGGCGCGGGCCCGGAAGCCGACAACCCCGTCGCCGCGGGCGGGTACCGACAGGCGATTCACCTGGGCGCCGGGCAGCGCGGCCTGGACTTCGCCAAGCACCCGGCTCCAATCGGGCGCGTGGGCAGTACCGACGGCAAGGGGTGCGTCGTGGGTCGCGCCGCCGAACAGCGCGGTAAGCGCCGTGCGGAAACCCTGCGAATAGACCATGCCGACCCCGGTCAGCGCGATCAGCAGCACCAGCGGCAACAGCACCACGCCGCTGCTGCGGTGCCAGCTGAGCCAGCGTCGGGTCGGCGGGCCGGCATGGAATTTCAGCTGCGCCAGCCAGTTGCGCTTCGGCCACCACAGATACAGGCCGGTCAGCAGCAGGCCGAGCGCGATCCAGCCGGCGATGCCGAGCACCTCCTTGCCGGCCTCACCGCCGAGCAGTTCGACATGCAGCTCGTGCAGCCACAGCAGCCAGTCGTCGCGGTGACTGCGCGCCAGCAGCAGGCTGCCGTCCTCAGGCGAGAAGTAGCCGCGGTGTCCATCCTCGAAATAGCCCTGCCAGACCGGTAGTTCCGTGCGCGGCAGGTCGAGCGAGCGCAGGCCGTGCGGCCGCCACTCCTCGACGATGCGCGCCAATACCCGGCCGTCGGCGACTGGCTGGTGAGCGGTGATCTGCGGATGCTGCAGACGCAGCAGCTCGACATGGAACACCAACACCGTGCCCGCCAGCGCGACCAGCGCGAACACGCTGCCGACCACCAGCCCGCACCACAGGTGCAGCCATGACAACGCCGCCCGCAGGCGGCGGCGCGGGGATCGGGGCGATGCGGATGCCGTCATGCGCGCATGGCGTCCCGGATCAGAACCGGTGCGACCAGCCCAGCGTCAGCACCCGGCCGCGCCCGGCGGTATAGGTGTCGTCGCGCGGCGGCGTGGTCTGCGAGTTGTATGCGATGTACTGCTCGCCGAGCAGATTCTCGATGCCGATGCTGAGCGTGCCCAGCGGCAGCCTGAAGCGGCCGAGCAGGTCGACCGTGGTGTAGCCGTCGAAGTCGTTGTCGGAGCTGTCGAAATCACGATCGAACGCACGACCGGCCTGCAGCCGGGTATCGAATCCGGGCGTCCAGGCCTGGGTCCAGAACGCGGTCACGCGGTCGGGACTGACGTTGATGCCGGGCAGATCGCTGTCGACGTGGCCGTCGCCATCGCTGTCGTAGCGGGCGTGGGTGGTGGCGTAGCCCAGACCGATGCGCCCGGCTTCGGAGAAGCGGAACGCAAGATTGCCTTCGATGCCGCGGATTTCGGTGCGCTCGCGCGCGACGTTGTAGGTCGCGGTCGCCGGATCGAAGGCCAGGCGCGAGCCGAGGTCGGAATCCGACCAGTAGGCGGCGAGGTGGGCGAGCCAACGGTCATCGCCGTAGTCCAGGCCGATCTCACGATTGTCGGCAACCACCGGAGACAGGTCGACCAGGCTGTCGACGCGCTGATCGGGCTGGTTGATTGCGCGCAGCACGCGGCCGATGTCCGCGACGGTATAGCCCTCCGAATACGATGCATACAGCTTCAGCGCATCGGTGGCCTCCCAGACCAGGCCGATGTTGGGCAGGGTTTCGCTGGTGGTCGGGGAACCGCCCTCGACGAAGCGGCTGCCGCCGGCGTTGGCCGGGATCGTGGTGTAGTCGTCGACCTGCAGCTTGCCGCGCTCGTGGCGCAGTCCGCCGGTCAGCATCAGCGTGTCGGTCAGCCACCACTCGGCCTGCACGAATGGCGACCAGGATTCGTAGGTGGTTTCCGGCACCCAGTCCAGGCCTGCGCGGATCAGTTCCTGCGATGTGGTGTCGCGGGCCAGGTCCAGGCCCAGCGTCGCGCGCAGGCGCAGGCCGAACAGATCGCCGCGCGACCAGCTGAACTTCCCGCCGGTCTTTTCCGACAGGTTCTGCGACTGGTCGTGCCAATCCGGGTCGCGTCCGTCGCCCCAGAAGTCGCCCCAGTCGCTGTCGCCGTACAGCGCCGCGAAGTCGACCCAGTACACCTGCGCCTGCAGGTAACCGCCGGCGAGCGACTTGTCGGTGTAGTCCAGCACCACCGAGGTGGTGCGGTTGCGCGGGCCTTCGCCTTCCGGATCGCCGCGTTCGGAGCTGGCGGGGATGCCGTTGACGGCATCGCCTTCGACCACGACGTAATCGTTGTTGCCCTGCAGCTGGTAACGGTTGGCGGTGAGTTGCAGGCGACGGTCTGCGTCGATGTTCCAGCCGCCCTTGGCGAACAGGTTGTAGCTGCGCGAGTCCATCAGGTCGCCCTGCACGGCGTTGATGGCCAGCGGTTTGCCGTCTCCGTCGTAGTACAGGCCCTCGCTGGCGTAGGACGCGCCGCCGACGAAGTCGAATGCCCCGCTGCGGGTGCCGAACAGGTACGAGGCGCGATAGCCAGTGCTGTCGCTCTCGTGCGGCAGTGGCGTGCTGGCGGCGATGCTCACGTCCTGGAAGCTGTTGCCATCCTGGCGAGGCGCACGCTTGGTGATGATGTTGATGATGCCGCCGGACGCGCCCAGGCCCTGCAGCGCATTGGCGCCGTGGATGACTTCGATGCGCTCGATCATCGCCGGATCGAGGGTGTGGCCGTCGCGGCCGCCGTCGCGCAGCGGCGTGGACTGCGGCACGCCGTCGACCAGGTATAGCGGCTTGCGACCGCGCAGGGTTTCGCCGCTGTTCGTAAGCTTCTGCCGCGATGGCGCGAACGAAGGCACCAGGTTCGCCAGCACCTGCGAGATGTCCTGGGTCACCGCGAGCTGCTGCTGCAGCTGTTCCTGGTCGATCACGGTGATGGTACTGGGCAGCGCCGATGCCGAATTCGGTATGCGGCTGGTACTGGCCGAGACCGTCACCCTGTCGAGGGTGTTGACGGGGTCGTCGGCGAGGGCGGGCAGGGCGAAGGTGCCGAGGATGGCAGCGGCAAGCAGGCGGATACGGGGCATGGGCCAGGGTTGTTCGGAAAGCCCGTCATGTTAATGCGAATTATTCGCATTCACAATTGAACCGAGGCCGGACTCGGGCCGGAGCGCACGGTCCGTCAGCCAGGGAAGCGCGCCTCGACCTCGGCCCTGCGCGGCATGGCGGCCGCGGCGCCGTGCAATTCCGTCGACAGCGCGGCAAAACGCCCGGCGAAGCGCACGTGTTCGGCGAATGCCTGTGCGCGGGTCGCCCAGGAAGCCGCAAGCGCACCGTTGAAGGCATCGCCCGCACCCGTGGTGTCGACCGTCGCCACCCGTTCGGCCGGCACCCGGTACCAGGGCGCATCGTCGCCATGCGTGCGGTCCGGCGCGTGGGATACGAAACTGCCCGCCGCGCCCAGGGTCAGGACCACGCTGCCGGCGGGAAGCAACGCGCGGCACAGCGCGTGCAGCTGCGCGCCGGGCAGGCCTGCGACCGCGTCCGCCTGGAGCGGTTCGGACAGGTGGACGCGTGCGAGCGCGGCGAATTCGGTCTCGTTGGGCGTCAGCACGTCGGCCAGCGCCAGCAGCTGCGCATCGCAGGCGACGTTGGCCGGTGCGGGATTGAGTACCGTGGTCGCCCCGCCATCGCGCGCCGCGCGCAACGCGGCCAGCACCGTGGAAGCGGGAACTTCGAGCTGGGCGAGGACCACCGACGCGGACGCGAGCAACGTCGCGCTGTCGGCGATGAATGCCGGATCCAGGTCATCGTTCGCTCCCGGCCCGATGACGATGCTGTTGCGGCCCTGCGCATCGACATAGATCCCGGCGCTGCCGGTCGGCGCGTGGCTGCGACGGTCGCGCAGGTCCAGCCCGTCGGCTTCGGCGAGAGAACGTGCCAGCTGTGCGCCGGCATCTTCGCCGAGCGCGCACAGGAATGAGGTGGGCGCGCCCGCGCGCTGCGCGGCGATGGCCTGGTTGAAGCCCTTGCCGCCCGGTCCGGTCGCGTACGCACCGCTCACGGTCTCGCCCGGCTGAGGCAGCGCCTGGCAGCGCCAGACATGGTCGACGTTGAACGAACCGACGATGACCACGCGCCCGCCCATGGCGTCAGGCCCCGAAGCGGCTCAGCACGCCGGCGATGGTGGCGGTCATGAACGTGGCGATCGATCCGCCCAGTACCGCCTTCAGCCCGAACTTGGCCAGATCGTGCCGGCGTTCGGGGGCGAGGCCGCCGATGCCGCCGATCTGGATCGCAATCGAGGAAAAGTTCGCGAACCCGCACAGCGCATACGCCGCGACCAGCCGCCCGTGCTCGCTCAGGGTCACGCCCGCCACCTTGCCCTGGATGATGTCGGACAGCTGCAGGTAGGCGATGAATTCGTTGAGCACGATCTTCTGTCCGATCAGCCCGCCGACCACCGTCGCATCCTGCCAGGGCACTCCGATCACCCAGGCCAGCGGCGCCAGCACGTAGCCCAGCAGGCTGCCCAGATCCGTTGGCCGGCCGAGCATCGCGGCGATGCCGGTGATATCTCCCAGCCAGATCAGCGGCGCGTTGATCAGTGCGATCAGTGCGGTGAAGGCGAGCAGCATGGCGCCGACGTTGAGCGCGAGCCTGAGCCCGTCGCTGGCCCCGCCCGCTGCGGCGTCGATCACGTTCGCGGTCGTCTTCTCGACTTCCATCTTGACCTGGCCGCGGGTCAGCGGTTCCTGGGTTTCCGGGACCAGGATCTTCGAGATCACCAGCGTCGCCGGCGCGGCCATGATCGATGCGGTCAGCAGATGCTTGGCGTAATACGCCTGCTGCACCGGGTCGGTGCCGCCGAGCATGCCCACGTAGGCGGCCAGCACGCCGCCCGCGATATGGGCCATGCCGCCGACCATGATCGTCAGCAGTTCCGACTGGGTCATGCGTCCGATATAGGGCCGGATGGTGAGCGGCGCCTCGGTCTGGCCGATAAAGATGCTGGCGCACACGCTGGTGGTTTCCGCGCCTGATACGCGCATCACCTTGGTGATCGCCCAGGCCATGCCACGCACGATCCACTGCATCACGCCCAGGTGGTAGAGGATGCCCATCAGGGCGGCGAAGAAGATGATCGTCGGCAGCACCTGGAAGGCGAAGATGAAGCCGAACTTCGCCGGCAATGACAGGTCGCCGAACACCAGCGCCGTGCCGACGCCGGTGAACTCGAGCAGCTTGACGAAGCCGCGCCCGAGCGCGTCGAAGACTTCGCGTCCGCCCGGCACCAGCAGCACCAGCGCGGCGAAGGCGACCTGCAGGGTGACCCCGACAATGACCAGCTTCCAGTCGACCGCACGCTTGTTGTTCGAGAACAACCAGGCGATGCCGAGCAGCACCGCCAATCCGAACAGGCCGAAGCCGATCCGTCCAAGAGCTTCCATCGATCCCCGCCTGCCGGTTCGTCGTAGTCCGGCGCAGGGTAGGGCACCCGTCCAAGGCGGGCAACCGCGCGCGACGCGCTTTCCGCCTCCGCTGCGCGGCTGGGGCTGCAGACGTGTGTGGGGAGCGGGCGCCGCGCCTGCTCTTGACCTTCAGCCGGAAGCGGGCGCGACCGTCGCGGCCCAGTCCGCGCGCACGATCAGAGATCGCGCGCCAGCACCCGGTTGCGGCCGGCATGTTTGGCCCCCTGCAGGCGCCGGTCGGCGGTACCGAGCAGCGCTGCCGTGTCGCTGCCGTCCTGCGGCCAGCTGGCCAGACCGCCGCTGTAGGTCAGGGTAAAGCTGTCGTTGCCGCGTTCCACTGCGAACGGTTTGGTCGCCAGTTCGCGCCTGGTTCGCTCCACGCGTTCCCAGGCACTGCCGATCGGGCAGCGCAGGACCAGCACGAATTCCTGGCCACCCAGGCGCACCACGTGCTCGTCTTCCTGCAGCATGCCGCGCAGCAGCGCGGCGACGTGGCGAATGGCGCGATCGCCATCGAGATGCCCGGCGGCGTCGTTGACGCGGCGGAAGTTGTCGATGTCCAGCAGCGCCAGGGTTAACGATCCGCCGTCCCTGCGCAGCGATTCGTACAGGCCGGGCATGCGCTGCAGCAACCACGAGCGGTTGGGGAGCCCGGTGAGGCCATCGTTGCCGGAGAGCTCGATCAATCGCTGCATCCGGAACACGACGGCGCCGGTCAGCAGGGTCATCAGCAGCAGCAGGATCAGGCGCTGCAGTACGTTGGAAGCGGATGCGGTTCCGTAATCGATCGACATCAGCTGTTCGGGCGATTGCGCGCCCTGCAGCACGACCAGGGCCAGCAGGCCGAACTGGGCGATGGCTAGCCCGCCCACGTAGACGGTCAGGCGCCCGTCGTTGCGCAGCGCGGTCATCGCGATCGCGAGCAGGTAGAAGCCCCACACGACCATGCTGTTGAGCCCCGCGGCGCGGTCGCCGAAGGCCAGCAACACCAGCACCCCGGTGGTGACGGTCACATCGTAGGTGCCAGTGGCGTACGGCAACCAGCGGTACATGCGCCGTCGCCGTGCCAGCGCCAGCCAGATCTGGGCCGCGATGTTCACGACTACCGCTGCGCCGAGACCGATCAGCATCTCGCTGGTCTTGCCGCCGCTCAGGCCGTGTACCAGTGGCAGCAGCAGGATCAGGGCGGACAGCAGCGCGCGCACGCGCGCCACCAGCAGCTCCCCATCCGCGCCGACCTGCAGCATCAACTCGTCCGGGCGTGCGAGCGCACGCGCATAGAGTTCGCGCAGCCATTGCATCGACAACCACCGCATCGGCTATCCCTGATCGGGTCCGGGCGCAGTGTAGGGCCTGTCCGCGCCGGTGGCGCACGATCGCCGGCAACGTCCTCACTGACTCGACACCCGCGCGTGGCTCATCCCACCCCACGCAGTGCCACCCAGACTGCCAGGGCCGCAAACACCACAGCCGCCACCACTCTCGCAGTGCTCAGCGGCAGGCGATCCGCGAAACGGCTGCCCAGCAGGACCACCGGTACATTCGCCAACAGCATTCCTGCGGTGGTGCCGACGACCACCTCCCACAGCGGGCTGTATTTCGCGGCCAGCAACACCGTCGCGACCTGGGTCTTGTCGCCGATCTCGGCCACGAAGAAGGCCAATGTGGTGGCGATGAAGGCGCCGCGTGCGGGCAATGGCTGCTGCTCGTCGATCCGGTCGGGCATCAGCGTCCATAGCGCGATGGCCGCGAAGCTGCCCGCGACGATCCAGCGCAGCACGCCCGGTGTCAGCCAATCCGCGACCAGCGCGCCGAGCCATCCGGCCAGCGCATGGTTGAGCAGGGTGGCGACCAGGATGCCGGCGATGATGGGCCACGGGCGACGGAAGCGGGCAGCCAGCAGCAGCGCGAGCAGCTGGGTCTTGTCGCCGATCTCCGCCAGCGCGACGGCGCCGGCCGACACCAGGGCCGCGGCCAAGGGGAAGTCGCGTCCTGCCAACAGGTCGAGCATTGGGGATTCCGGGGCCGGACGAGCGGTGGACGCGAAAGCAAGGCGCTGCGTCGCCCGGCCCGGGTTGCGCAGTGCCTGCCTTCGGTCTTGCCCACGGCCGCTGTGCGGCCGTTCGCGCGCCATGGCCTGCCGGCCAAGTGTGTTGACGCGCCACCGGTGGATTCGGCGAATCCGCTTCGGGCTACTCCCCGGAGGAGGGGTGGCGGACATTATAGGGAGACGGCGGCATGGCCTGCGCCGATGGCTAGATGCGATTGACTTTCAAATGAGAATCAATATCATTTGATCCAGTCGACACCGGAGCCCGCCGCGATGCTGCATGTCCCGTCCAATTCATTCTCCGACGATCGCGTGGCCGTCCGGTCGAGCGTCGGATCAGCGGATGCCCGCGTTGCCGAAGTCGACAGTACCCGGCTCCTGCAAGGCCAGCGCGAACTGCTCATCCGTCATGGCGGCGAGTGCTACCGGCTGCGTCATACCCGCAACGACAAGCTGATCCTCACCAAGTAATCCGGCCCGGCCAATAGTCGGACCGCACCCTCTCTCCCGGCTGCCAGCCGTCCCGGTCGCACCGGAAGCCAGCCCGCCGAAAGCCTTCTTCTTTCGTCGAGTCTTCCATGCGTCCCACACTGCTCTGTGCCGCCCTGTCGCTGGCATTGACCGGGCTGCTGCCCGTGCATGCAGGATCGCCGGATCCGGATCCGTCCGATTCCACGGCCACCGAATTCGACCGCATCACGGTCACCGCCACGCGGACCGAGCGGGCGCTCGCCGACGTGCCCAATACCGTCGACATCTTCAGTCGGGAGCGCATGGACGAGCTGCTCGTGCGCGATCTCAAGGATCTGTTCCGCCACGAACCGGGCATCAGTGTGGGCAGCAGCATCGGCCGCTTCGGCATCGGCGACATCCGCATTCGCGGCCTGGGCGGAAACCGGGTACGCATCCAGACCGATGGCATCGCCGTGCCCGATGCCTTCGCCATCGGCAGCTTCTCGAATGCCAGCCGCAACTTCGTCGACCTCGACACATTGAAGCGGGTCGAGGTGGTGCGCGGTCCGACCAGCTCGCTGTACGGCTCGGACGCGCTCGGCGGCGTGGTCTCGTTTCTGACCAAGGACCCTTCGGACTATCTGAAGGACGGCAAGGACGCCTACTTCGACTTCAAGCTCGGCTTCGAGAGCGACTGGAACGGCCTGTTCGGCGGCGCCACCGCGGCCCTCGGTGGCGAACGCTGGTCCGGTCTGGTGGCGGTGGGCCATCGCCAGGGCACCGAGACCGAGAACCAGGGCGAAGTCGGGAGCAGCGGCGCCGCGCGCACCCGACCCAATCCGCAGCAGCGCGACGGGCGCAGCCTGCTGTCGAAGCTGGTGTACGCACCGGACCAAGGCCAGCGCTTCAAGCTGGTCGTCGAAGGCAACGAGGACGGCGCCGATACCGACCTGCTGACCCTGCGCGGGTTGCAGCCGATGACCGGCGTGAACAACCTGTCGGTGACCGCAGACGACCACCAGACGCGCGCCCGCGTAGCCGTGGTGCACGAAATGGACATGGTCGACGCCGGCTTCGCCGACAGCCTGGACTGGCAGGTCTATCGCCAGGACAGCGAGACCACCCAGGACACCAGCGAAGTGCGCGAGGTGCCCGCATCGCTGTTCTCGCCGGCGCTGCGCGACCGGCGCGACCGCCGCTTCAATTTCGATCAGCGCGTGTACGGGCTGCAGGCGAATTTCCGCAAGGCCTTCGAAGGCGCCGTGCGTCACGACCTGGCCTATGGCATCGATCTGTCGCGCACGCGCATACGGCAGAAGCGCGATGGCCTGCGCACCTTCCTCGACACCGGCGCGACCACGCCGGTGATGCTGCCGGACGCGTTTCCGGTGCGCGATTTCCCGATCAGCGAAACCAGCAATGCGGCGCTGTACCTGCAGGACGAAGTCGGGTTCGCAGGCGGCGCGTTCCGCCTGATCCCGGCGCTGCGCATCGATCACTACCAGCTGCAGCCCGAGGTCGACGCGATCTCGCCGAGGACAATCCCGGTGTCGCGGTCGCGGAAATCAGCCAGACCAGCGTGTCGCCCAAGCTCGGCGCGGTCTGGCGCTTCGCGCCCGGCTGGTCGCTGTTCGGCGGCTATGCGCGCGGTTTCCGCGCACCGCCGTACAACGATGTCAACATCGGCTTCACTAATGTGCAGTTCGGCTACACGGCGATCGCCAACCCCGACCTGCGTCCGGAAACCAGCGACGGCTTGGAAGCGGGGCTGCGCTACGGTAGCCGCGTCCTCTTCGCCGAACTGACCGGGTACTACAACCGTTACGACGACTTCATCGAGTCGATGGCCGTGGTCGGCTTCGATCCGGTACGCCAGCTGCTCGTGTTCCAGTCGCGCAACGTCGCCGAAGCGACGATCTACGGCGCGGAGGCCAGGGCCGGTCTCGATCTGGGTGCGCTGTCGGGCGCGCTGCAGGGTTGGTCGCTGCGTGGCGCGGCGGCCTGGTCGCGTGGCGACAACGAGACCGAGGACGTGCCGCTGGATGGAGTCGAGCCGCCGACCGCCTCGCTGGGCATCGCCTTCCAGCGCGAAGCCTGGGGTGCGGAGCTGGCAGCGCGGTTCGTGGGTCGCCGCGATCGCCTGCCGTCGGCGTCCGATCCGCAACCGGGTGCGGAACCGGTGCGCGCGTTCGAAAGCCCGGGTTACGTCGTGCTCGACCTGTATGCGCATTGGCGCTTTGCGCCCGGTGTGCGCCTGGATGCCGGCCTGTTCAATCTTGGCGACCGCAAATACTTCTATGCCGGCGACGTGCCGCTGGTGGCTGCGGACAGCGTCCAGCTGGATCGCTACACCGCAGCGGGACGCAATCTCGCGCTCAGCGTCGCGGTGGAGTGGTGACGACAAATGATCAGCCTGGCATCGATCCCGTACCCACCGCCCATCCACCAACCCCGGCTGTCATCCGGGCAGGAGAACCTCATGACTTCAGATAGGCGACGACCTGCGAGCGCATCGCGCATGCGCGGCGCCCTGCTCGCACTGGCTGGTGCGGCGATGCTAGGCGCCTGTGCGTCCGCTCCCCGTGCGACCGATGCGGCCGTCCTACCGGCCACAGCTGAGACAGACGAATACGGTGTGCTGGTGATGGCGCATGGGGGCGGCGACACCTGGAACAGCGAAGTCACCCAGGCCCTGGCTCCGCTGCAGGCCGAGTTTCCGATGTGGATCGCCTTCGGTATGGCGGATGCGGCGAGTCTGCAGGCGGGAGTCGATGCGCTGGAGCGGCAGGGCGTGAAGCGGATCGGCGTGGTGCGGTTGTTCATCAGCGGCGAGAGCTGGTACCAGCGCACCCGGCAGATCTTGGGCCTGGAGCCCGGCGCACCGCCGAAGCCGCAAGCGGACGATGCGGCGCATGCGCAGCACGGCGGACACAGCATGGCGTTGTGGCGGCTGGACAGCGACGCCAGTTTCGCTGTCAGCAGGGATGGCCTGGCCGACGCGCCCGAGATGGGCGCCGTGCTGGTGGAGCGTGCCCGCGCGCTCAGCCGCGATCCCGGGCAGGAGGACGTGCTGGTGCTGGCGCATGGCCCGGAGGACGATGCCGAGAACGAGCGCTGGCTGGCGCGGATCGACGCGCGCGCCAATGCGGTGCGCGAAGCGCTGCCGTTCCGGCGCCTCCAGGTCATGACCTTGCGCGAGGACTGGCCTGACAAGCGCGCGGCGGCCACCGCCCGGATCCGCAGCTACGTGCAACGTGCGGCCAGCGAAGGCGGGCGCGCGATCGTGATTCCCTTCCGCGTACAGGGTTTCGGCCCGTATGCCGAGGTGCTGCAGGGATTGGAGTACGTCGCCGACGGCCGGGGCCTGGTGCCCGACACCGAGGTCACCGCCTGGGTCAGACGCCAGGCGGAGACGTTGCGCGCCGGAGAATTCGCAGGAGAGTGACTGCCCACGACGTCCACCGCAGCGTATTCGCCAGCTTCAGTCCAGGACTGGAGGCGCGGGCGGTGGCGGAGGCGGTGCGGGCGCTGGAGGTGGCGGTGGCGCATCGTCGCCTTCCAGCACCGTGGTCTTACCGTCGCGATCGACGAAGACCATGCGTCGCATTTCGACCTCGCGCCCGGCCATGGCTTCATCGTCGAGCAACACGATCTGGCGCTGCTGCATGGCCCGTGGTGCGTCGGGCGGTGGCGGTGCGGCGGGCGGCGCAGGCGGTATGGCCGATGTCGAGGGTGACGGTGGAGCGGCGGGCGGTGCGGGCGGCGCGGGAGGAGCAGGTGGCATGGGGATGCGGAACGGCGTGACCTTGGGCACCTTGACCTGCGCGGTGCCCGGCTTGCGGTCGCGCAGATAATCCACGCGCACGCTGCTGTCGGCGGGCCTGGCGCGCAGCGCGGCCATTGCCTCGCGCGGCGTTTCCACCTTCCTGCCATCGATCTTCTGCACCACGTCGCCGGCGCGCAGGCCTTGCAGTTCGTCGCCGGCGCTCAGCACCAGCACGCCATCGTCGGTGCCGAAGTAACGGCCCAGCTCCGGATCGAGCGAGGACAGATTCAGCCCGCTCCAGCGGAAGGCCTCGGTCAGCACTGGGAAGTCGCAATCACCGTCCTTGTCCTTGCATTGGCCCAGCCGCAAGAGCTCCTTGTCGAGATGCGGCCCCTGCATCGACACCATGCGCATGGCGTCGTCCACGCCATTGCGAATCGCCTCGTGATCGATCTCGACGTCGAACTGCCCCATGGCCAGGTCCCTGGCATCTCCCTCTGGGAGCAACAGCATGCGGCTGCCAGGCCGCGGGGCGACGCTCACGCTGGCCTTGCCCGAGCCGCGCTGGTAGTCCAGCTTCACCTGCTTTCCGGACTCGAGGTCGCGCAGCAAGCTGCGTGCATTGTCGACGCGCAGTTCGGCATCGCTGCCGAGGATCTGCCTGCCGTCGATGGCCAACAGCCGATCGCCGCTCTTCAGCCCGGCTTCCGCAGCCGCGCTTTCGGGCGTCACGCCGGCGATGCGCACGCCGGCGGTCGCGTCCGGTGCCAGCAACACCCCCAGCACCGGCCTGCGCAGCAGATGGTGTTCGATATTCATCGGCTTGCCGTCGAGGCCGCGATACTTGCGCGCCAGTTCGCCGTAGCGCTTCGCCGCGCGGTCGAGTTCGGCGCGGGCGGCATCGAGTTCCTTCTGCTGCGCGGGTGTCGGGGCGGCGGATTGCGCGACGACGACGCCGGCAAGGGAGAGGCCGGCAAGCACCGCAAGGGCGAGGGCCTGGTAACGAAGGGATTTCATCAGATGTTCCTCGGAGGCTGCTGTGTGGTGGGGGCCGGTCAGTCGATGCTGACCAGCCTGGCGTCGTAGCGTTCGCCTTGCGCGGCGAGCAGGCGTTGGGTGGATTCGAAGGCGGTCAGCTGGCGCAGGGCGTCGACGCGCTCGCGCCACAATTGCGTGCGTCGATCCCGGGTGATCCCCGGCTGGACCAACTCCGCATCGATGCCCGCGACCTGTGCGTCGAAGTCGCTGGCCAGCGCCGCCGCGGTGCCGCTCGAGACGCGTTCGTCGCGCGCCAGACTCAGCAACGCCTCCAATTGCGCCGATTCGGCATACAGCCGCTCGAGTTCGTCCGTGGCGGCCGTCTGGGTCGCGCTGCCGGCACTGACCGCCGGCTGGCTGGTCGATGTCTCCGCGCTGTCCTGGGCGCTAGCGATCGCCGCCTCCGTACCGGTTGCGGATGTCGTGGTTTCGCTGGCGCGCGAGCCGGCGTCCACACGGCGTGCAGGACTCGTCGCTCCGGACTGCTGCGCGGGAACGGTTGCGGCACGCGACTCGACGGGAGTTGTGCGGATCGCCGCCTGGTCGCCGGTTGCGTCTGCAGATTCGCTCCGCACCACCGATGTCATGTGCCTGGGCGATGGCGCAACCTGCTGAGGACCGACAGACCGCTCCTGCCGCGACAGCTGCATGGGCAACAGTGCGATGACCGCCAGCGCCGCGGCGATGGCCGCCGTCCATGCCGGCCAGCGGGCCCGTTTCGGTCGCGGACGCGCGCGCTCGATGCGTTGCCAGCCGCCGGCATCGGGCGTTTCCAGCGGCAGCGCGGCGAAGGCCTCGCTCCAGCTGGCCGGCGGTGCGGGCGACGGACTGCGGTCATCAGGCATTGGCTACCTCGCGTTCCATGAGCTGTTGTGGATCGAGCAGGCCGCGCAGGCGGCGGGTGCCGCGCGCCAGCTGCGACTTGGAGAAACTCGGGGTCCTGTGCATCAGGGTCGCGATCTCCTCATGCGTGTGGCCTTCGGCGTGGTACAGCCACAGCACGCTGCGGGTGGTGGCGGGCAGCGCCGCCAGCGCCCTCTGCAGCAGCGCGGCGTCGGCAGCGGCCGGCGGCAGCGGGCCGTGGTCCTCGGCGAAATCGGCTTCATCGCCGGTGCACACCTCGGCCTCGAGCCGGCGCCCGCGGCGCAGCCGCATCAGCGCCTCGTTGATGGCGATCTTGCGCAGCCACGCCCAGAACGGGCTCTGCCCGCCGGCGCCCTCGCCCCGGAATTCCCCGATCCTGTCGATCACCTTGAGCATCGTGTCCTGCAAGACTTCGTGGGCTTCGTCCCGCCCGTTGCCGTGCCTGCCGCCGAGCATGCGCAGGGCCAGGGTGAACACCGGCCGCTCGAACCAGCGGTAGAGCTGCTCGAACGCGGCGCGGTCGCCCGCCCGCGCACGTGCGAGCAGGGTGGCCGGAACATCGATCGCGAAGCCTGTCCTGAGCGGAGCAGGCGCCGCAGGCGACGTCGAAGGCGAAGTCGAAGGGCTCGAGGTGGCGGGCATTCCTACCTCTGGATGTCGCAGGCGGGGAAAGGGTCGCAGCGGCGGTGTCATTTTTACGCCGCCGGCCGTGCGGGTTGCGCGACAACTCCGTTGGGGCCGACGGGCCCGCGCCCCCCTATACTCCGTTCATCGTCAGGGGAGGACACCAAGATGCCTGGAACACTGCTCGCCGCGGTCCTGCTGGTCGCCGGCATCGTCATCCTGTTCAAGACCGTGCGCATGGTGCCGCAGGGCTACGAGTGGACGGTGGAACGCTTCGGCAAGTACACCCACACCATGACCCCGGGACTGCACTTCCTGGTGCCGGTGGTCTACGGCGTGGGCCGCAAGATCAACATGATGGAGCAGGTGATGGACGTGCCGAGTCAGGACGTCATCACCAAGGACAACGCCGTGGTCAAGGTCGACGGCGTGGTCTATTTCCAGGTGCTCGACGCGGCCAAGGCCGCCTACGAGGTCGCACAGCTGGAGATCGCCACCCTCAACCTGGTGATGACCAACATCCGCACCGCGATCGGCTCGATGGACCTGGACGAATCGCTGTCCAAGCGAGACGAGATCAACGCCAAGGTGCTGGTGGCCGTCGACCAGGCGACCCATCCGTGGGGAATCAAGGTCAACCGCATCGAGCTCAAGGACATCCAGCCGCCGCGCGACCTGGTCGACTCGATGGCGCGACAGATGAAGGCCGAGCGCGAGAAGCGCGCCAACATCCTCGAGGCCGAAGGCTTCCGCCAGGCGGCGATCCTCAAGGCCGAGGGCGAGAAGCAGTCGGTGATCCTGGAAGCCGAAGGCCAGCGCGAGGCCGCGTTCCGCGAAGCCGAGGCGCGCGAACGACTGGCCGAAGCCGAAGCCAAGGCGACCCAGATGGTTTCGGATGCGATCTCGGCCGGCAACGTGCAGGCGATCAACTACTTCGTGGCGCAGAAATACATAGAAGCGTTCAAGGCCCTGGCCGAGGCGCCGAACCAGAAGTTCGTGATGATGCCGATGGAATCCGCCGGCGTGATCGGCTCGCTCGGCGGCATCGCCGAGCTGGCGAAGGAAGCGCTGGAGCGGCAGTCGGGCGGCGGCCGGGTGCTGGCGACCACGCCGACCAGTCCATCCAAGAGCGGGGGAGCCTGAGCCATGCGCTGGGACGTGTTCGCCTGGGCTGCGATCGCGCTGCTGCTGTTCGCAGCCGAAGCGCTCGCCCCGGGCGCGTTCATGCTGTGGCTGGGGTTCGCCGCGGTCGCGGTGTTCCTGGCGGTGCTGCTGGTGCCGGGGATTCCGGTGCTGGCGCAGGCGGCGGCCTTCATCGTGCTCAGCTTCATCTCCATCCAGGTGTACCGGAAATGGTTTCGCGGACGCGAGCGCCAGAGCGACCAGCCGGCGCTCAATCGCCGTACCGCGGCCCTGGTCGGACGCGTGGTGCGGCTCGACCATGGGATCGTGCAGGGCCGGGGACGGGTGCAGATCGCCGATGCGTTCTGGGATGTGAGCGGCCCGGAGCTGCCCGCCGGTACGCCGGTGCGCATTACCGGGGCAGAGGGCATGACGCTGCTGGTGGAACCGGCCTGAGGACAATGAAGATGCGCACGATCACGGCAGGGGTACTGGTTTGCGCAGTGGTGGGCGCGGTGCCGATGGCGCAGGCGCAATCGGCCGCGGAGTGGCGTGACGTGGTGGTGCCACCGTATCCCAGTGGGGTGCACGAACTGGGCGGAAGCTGCATCGGCCAGGGCACTTCCGGCGATGCGATGTGTGCGGTCTCGGTCGCCGTGCTCAAGGACGAGCAGAGCGGCACGCGGACCGTCGTCGCAATGCGCCGGCTCCATCACTTCGACGGCAGCGCGGTCGGCGGCGACAGGCCGCTGGGGCTGGTGACCGACGCGCTCGAGCCCGAGGCGCTGGACGATGCGCGCAACGACGTGTCGATCGGGTTGTGCCAGAGCGACGCGCAGCCGGACAGCCGCATCGTGGCGGTCATCCGCCCGGACGTGGACACCGAGTGGTACACCCGCTTCGACGGTGTGTGGCGGCTGGACGAGAGCGGCCGCTTCCAGCCGATTGCCCCCACCGGCGTGCGTTGCCTCAACGAGGGCTACGGCTACGACGGTTGAGGGTGCGCAGCGGACGACCGGAAGCAGCACTCGACTTCGTCCCTTGAACGCACCGCCGCGGCGCGTGCCGGGCGTTGGGTGTCCATGACGAGCGGGGAATTGCGCGGCGCGGGATAATGGCCGCTTTCCGCACGCACAGGCCGTCCCGATGACCCAGAAGACCGTCCTCAACGAAGCCCACCGCGCACTCGGCGCCCGCATGGTCGACTTCGGCGGTTGGGACATGCCCCTGCATTACGGCTCGCAGGTCGAGGAGCATCACCAGGTCCGGCGCGACGCGGGCATGTTCGACGTCAGCCACATGACCGTGGTCGACCTGGAAGGGCCACGTACCCGCGAGTTCCTGCGCAGCCTGGTGGCGAACTCGGTCGACAAGCTGGTCAAGCCCGGCAAGGCGCTCTATACCTGCATGCTCAATGCCCAGGGCGGGGTGATCGACGACCTGATCGTCTATTTCCTCGAGCAGGGCGGACGGCACGGCGACAAGTTCCGCCTGATCGTGAACGCGGCCACCCGCGACAAGGACCTGGCATGGATCGAGGCGCAGGCGAAGCCCTTCGATGTCAACGTTACCGAGCGCAGCGAGCTGGCGATGATCGCGGTGCAGGGTCCGAACGCGCGTGAGCGCGTGCTTGGCCTGCTCGATGCGGCAGGCGCCAAGGCCGCCGGCAAGCTCACCCGGTTTTCGGCGGCGGAAGCCATGACCCGCGACGGCACGCCGCTGTTCGTCGCCCGCACCGGCTACACCGGCGAGGACGGCTTCGAGATCGTCGTCGCGCAGCCGCACGCGGTCGCGCTGTGGAATGGGCTGCTGCAGGCGGGGGTGAAGCCGGCCGGGCTGGGCGCGCGCGATACCTTGCGGCTCGAGGCGGGCATGAACCTGTACGGCCAGGACATGGACGAAACCGTATCGCCCTACGAAGCCGCGCTCGGCTGGACCGTGGCGCTGGATGGCGGCCCGGAATCCGGACCGCGCGCATTCATTGGCCGCGAAGCGCTCGAACGCCAGCACGCCGATGGCGCCCCGCGACAGATGGTCGGCCTGGTGATGGACGACAAGGGCGTGCTGCGCCATGGCCAGAAAGTGCTGACCGATGCGGGCGAAGGCGAGATCCTGTCCGGCACGTTTTCCCCGACCATCGGCAAGGCGATCGCCTTCGCGCGCATTCCCGCCGGCGCCACCGGCGATGTGCGGGTCGACATCCGCGGCCGCGAAGTGCCGGTGCGCCTGGTGAAGTTCCCGTTCGTCCGCGAGGGCAGGGTGCAGGACGGCGTTTGATCGCCATGCGCTTGATCCGTACCCGCCGCGCTTGGATACACTATCCACGCCTTCCCTGCCTGCACTTCCGGAGCCCACGATGAGCGATATTCCCGGCGATCTGAAATTCCTCAAATCCCACGAGTGGGCGCGCGTCGAAGGCGATGGCAAGGTCACAGTCGGCATCTCCGACCACGCACAGGGCCTGCTCGGCGACCTGGTCTACGTCGAACTGCCCAACGTCGGCGACCGGGTCGAAGCCGGCAACGCCTGCGCCGTGGTGGAGTCGGTGAAGGCGGCTTCAGACGTATACGCGCCGATCAGCGGAACGGTGGTGGAGGTCAACTCGGCGCTGGCCGACAAGCCCGAGACCATCAACGAGGACGCCTACGGCGATGGCTGGATCTTCGTGGTGGAGGCGGAAGAGCCCGACCAGCTCAACGAACTGCTCGGACCGGACGACTACGCCGAGCTGCTCGAGGACGACGATCACTGACGCCCCGCGTCGCTTGCTGCGAATTGCCGACCGGCCGCCACGTGCGGCCGGTTTTGTTTTGACGCCACCGCCGCGTCGGCGTGTTCTGGTCGAAGCCGCCAGGCTTCGTAGCCGTGCAGATCTGCCGATTGCGAGCCGGCGAAAACGCTCGCACGACGCGTCACAGCCGGGTTCGTGGCGTCTGCACACGACCCGAAATCCTGCGCAGTTCCGCGCAATCGGCGCTTGTGCGGCGCGAAAAACCCGGCCGGCTGCGGACCGGATTCAGGCACGTCGACGTCGCGCGATGGCGCGCCGTCGACGCAAGGTTGCCGTGCTTGCGCGGCGAGCGGTGTGCACGACGCGCGCGCATGCGTGTCGGAAAAACTGCTTAAAACAAGCCGTTTGCGTCGCGCATGTGCATGCGTGCGCGGCATGGCGCGGTGCGCACGCCCGACGTCGGCGCCGACGCGCACCGGGCTGGGGCCGGCAGACGCGCGTTCGGTACCGTAAAAATATTTGCGCCAAAGTGTTGACAGTGGAAAAAACCGTGATTAGGTTTCGCCCCATAAACGGGTAACCGCCTCAACGAGTGGGTTCGATCAAACAGACAGCGCACCGCATAACAACGTGCTCCGCCCGGATGGATTCAACGGTGGACTCAGGCGTCGTCTCCCTCGAAAAAGCGCGGCACACTCACGGACACCGGCCCGCATCGCCTGGCGATGCGGGCTTTTTCATGCGCCAGCACCGGCTCCCGAGCCGGGGTAGGCGCCATCAGAATCCGCCGGTCTCCAGGCCGGCGTACTGCATCCGCACCGACGCGCCTGGCGCGTTGGCGGTTGTCCGCGGGTCCGATACCCGCGGGGGTTTTCACTGGGCTGCTGTACCTGAAGTCCACTGACGAGGAGTGCCATCAAATGGCCATGAAGAAAGCTGCAAAGAAACGCCCCGCCGCCAAGAAGGCGGCGAAGAAGAAGGTCGCCAAGCGCAAGACGGCGGCCAAGAAGGTCGCAAAGAAGAAGGTCGCCAAGAAGAAGGTCGCCAAGAAGCGCGTAGCCAAGAAGGCCGTGCGTAAGGCAGCCAAGAAGCGTCCTGCCAAGAAGGCCGCCAAGAAGAAGGTCGCCAAGAAGAAGACTGCGAAGAAGGCAGCCAAGAAGCGTCCAGCCAAGAAGGCGGCGAAGAAGGCCGCCAAGAAGCGTCCGGCCAAGAAGGCGGCGAAGAAGGCTGCTAAAAAAAAAGTAGCTAAAAAGTCGGCAAAGCGGGCAAAGAAGGCGGCGCCAGTCGCCATGCCTTCGGCCCCCGCACCGATGATGTAACAACAAGAAAAACCCGATTAGCCGTATCAAGCTCCTTCTCCGCGTTGCCCAGGCGGAGAAGGAGTTTTTTTATGGGGCGCCGCTGCCTAGGCCGGGCGCGATGCCAACCCAGCGCGCCGCAGCGGGGCATGGGTACTCGCCTGGCGAGCTTGTAGGGCTTTCGCGCTGCCGTCCCGACGGTTCGCGTGCCCGACTTGGCGCACAACCCGCAACGAGCACTCATATCGACCCATCACAGGTCGCGCCGGGTCGTCGGCGAGGAAGCGCGACGCGCCAGCGCCAGCGATTTATTCGGGAGCGGCGGTGGCGGTCGAGCCGTCAATGCCGCTGGCCGGCGTCTGGCCGGCATACATCGTCTCGGGCCGATCGATCTGTTCGGGCAGGTCGAGATCCAGCCATGCCTGATAGGGCAGACCGATCGCACTGTCGAGGATAGTCGGCACCAGGCCCGAGGGCAGCGAGCTCTCGCTGTTCCACAGGATCGCGATTCCCAGGTCACGTCCTGGCAGCAGCGCCACCGCGCCGCGATAGCCCTGCACGGCGCCGCCATGGAACACCACGCGATGTCCCGCATAGTCGTAGACGCGCCAGCCCAGGCCATAGCCTGCGCCGTTGAGCCGTTCACGCCGCCAGGCCGAACCGCGCAGTTCGCCCGGCGTGGTCACCACCGGCGCATGCAGCGTGGCCAGCAGCGGCTGCGGCAGCACGTCGGGGCGATGGCCAGTCTGGGCCAGCAGCCACTGCGCCATGTCGCTGATGCTGGCGTTGACGCCGGCGGCGGGCGAGACGCGGTAGTACGTCGGCTTCGGCGCCAACGACGCCCATCCGCCGCGACCGCGCACATGCGGCCTGGCCCAGCGTGCGCTGGCCTGGATGCCTTCCAGCCCGACGCTTGCGTCGTTCATGCCCAGGGGCTTGAAGATGCGGCTGGCGACGGCCTCGTTGTAGAACTGCCCACTGGAGGCATAGACGACATCGCCGATCAGGCTGAAGGCGACGTTCTGGTAGGCATAGCATTCGCCGGGCCGGCACTTCATCGGCGCGTTGGCGAAGCGCTGCACCACGTCGCGATAGTCGGCATAGCCTTCGATGTCGCGGTCGAACGCGTTGTGGGTCAGGCCCACCCGGTGGCTCAGCACCTCAGCGACCGTCAGTTGCTGCGCCGCTGCCGGGTCGGCGAAGCGCAGGTTCGGCATGAAGTCGGCGACCTTGCTGTCCCAGCGCAATGCGCCTTCGGACACCAGCATGCCGGTGAGCGTGCCGGCGAAGGATTTGGACAGCGATGCCAGACGGAACACGGTATGGGCATCGACCGGCTCGGCGGCGCGGACGTCGGTGATGCCATAACCGCGCGCGGACAAGATCTGTCCGTTCTGCACGATCGCTACCGCAAGGCCGGGGATCCGCTGGTTGGCGACCAGTGCCTGGGCCATGAGTTCAAAGCGGCGTACATCGAAGCCCACGCCCAGCGGCTGGACCTGAGCGGGTGGCGGGGCATAGGCGAGACCGTGGTCGACGACCGGCGCGCGCTGTGCGGTGTTGACGAAGGTGCGCGGTGGCGCGGGCGTGCCCGCCGTGGTGCGCGCGGCCGAAGGCGATTGCCACTGCACCGGTGTCTGCGCAGCGGATCCCAGGGTCAGTGTCAGCAGCGTGGCAAGAAGGGTCGGGCGCATCAGGCTGCGAAAACCGCGGTGTCGGCTTTCCATCGGTCATCCCCCTTCGTATGCTGCGGCTTCGTGCCGTCTCGTTGCCCGGATACTAAACCCAGTGATCCGGTCTTTGCATGAACAAGGGGAGGTTCCATGTCTAGTTTCTTGATCCTGCTCGCAATTGTGGTGGTAGTGGGCTTCCTGGTGGTGGGCGTCTACAACGGCCTGGTCCGGGCCCGGAATGCCTTCCGCAATGCCTTCGCCCAGATCGATGTGCAGCTGCAGCGCCGTTTCGACCTGATCCCGAACCTGGTGGAGACCGCCAAGGGCTACCTCTCCCATGAACGCGAGACCCTGGAAGCGGTGATCGCCGCCCGTGGCGCCGCGGTCTCCGGATTGGCAGCGGCCAAGGCCAACCCCGGCGATCCGGCGGCCATGGCCGAACTGGCCAACGCCCAGGGCGCGCTCAATGGGGCGCTCGGCCGACTGCTGGTGGTGGCCGAGGCCTACCCCGACCTCAAGGCCAACCAGAACATGATGCAGCTCACCGAGGAGCTGACCAGCACCGAGAACAAGGTCGCCTTCGCCCGCCAGGCCTACAACGATTCGGTCATGGCCTACAACAACAAGCGCGAAGTGTTCCCGTCCAGCGTGGTCGCCGGCATGTTCAACTTCGCACAGGCCGCGTTGCTGGAGATCCCGACCGACCAGCAGGCGGCGGTGCGCGCGGCGCCGAAGGTGGAGTTCTGAGAAGCCGGGATTTGGTAATCGGCATTCGGGATTCGCAGGACATTGCCCTGCATCCCGGGTGCCGTATTCCGAATGCCTGATCCCTGATCCCGAATCCCGCCCTTACATGAATTTCTTCGAACGCCAGGCCGAGGCACGGCGCACGTCGGTGCGCCTGGTGGTGCTTTTCGCGCTGGCGGTGGCCGGCATCATCGCCGCGGTGGACCTGGCCGTTGCCGTCGTATGGGGCACCAATCCGGGCGCGCTGCTGCTTGGCGGCATCGTGACCGCCGCGATCATCGGCATTGGCTCGCTCTACCGCATCGCCAGCCTGCGTGGAGGCGGCGAGCCGGTGGCGCTGCAGATGGGTGGCGTGCCCGTGCCCGAGGACACCCGCGATTTCGGCCTGCGCCGGCTGCGCAACGTGGTGGAGGAAATCGCGATCGCCTCGGGTGTGCCGGTGCCGAAGATCTACGTGCTGGAACACGAAGCGGCGATCAATGCCTTCGCCGCCGGCTACTCGCCATCCGATGCGGTGGTCGCAGTGACCCGCGGTGCGCTCGAGCGGCTCAATCGCGACGAACTGCAGGGCGTCGTCGCGCACGAGTTCAGCCATATCCTCAACGGCGACATGCGGCTGAACATCCGCCTGATCGGCGTGCTGTTCGGCATCCTCATGCTCGGCATCATCGGCCGCAAGATCCTCCAGCACGGCCGGGTCGGCGGCCGCGGCAGGGGCGCGGGAGCGATCGTGATCGCCGCGCTGATCGCGACCGTGGTCGGCTACGTCGGGCTGTTCTTCGGGCGCATGATCAAGGCCGGGGTCAGCCGCAGCCGCGAAACCCTGGCCGACGCCTCGGCGGTGCAATTCACCCGGCAGACGCAAGGTCTGGCCGGCGCGCTGAAGAAGATCGGCGGGGTGAACGAAGGCTCGCGCCTGGCCGATCGCGGCAACGCCGAGGAAGTCAGCCACATGCTGTTCGGCGACGGCGTCGGCTTTGCTGGGTGGTTCGCCACCCATCCTCCGCTGCTCAAGCGCATCCAGGCGCTGGAACCGCAGTTCCGCAGCGAGCAACTCGAACGCCTGCGCGCGCAGTGGTACGCATCGCCGCCCGACGGGCTCGACGAGGACCTGCGCATGGGCCTGCGCGGGCATGCTGCCGGAGCGCTGCCGGATTCCTCGGCCCAGGTAAGCGTGACCCCGCCGATGGTGGTGGCCCAGGTCGCGCATCCGAACAGCGACGACTACCGGCGCGCGGATGCGATTGCCGCGGGCGTCCCCGAGGCGCTGCGTGGACTCGCGAGCCGTCGCGACACGGTGGTTCCGCTGCTGCTCGGCCTGCTGCTGGCGAACGAGGGCAAGGTGCAGGACAAACAGGTCGCTGAGATCCGCGCGCGCCTGGACGTGTCGCTGGCGCAATACGCGCTGGAGATCCACCAGCAGCTGACCGCAGACCTTCATCCGATGCTGCGCCTGCCGCTGGCGGCGATGGCGTTCCCGGTGCTGCGGATGCGGCCCCGCCCGGAGCTGGACACCTTCATGGACACGGTGTTCGCCTTGGTGCATGCCGACAACCAGGTCTCGCTGTTCGAATATTGCCTGGGACGGCTGCTGCAGGTGCAGGTGCGCGAATCGCTGGACCCCGGCCGGTACACGCGCTTCGGCCGGCGCAGGCTCAACGACGTGCGCAGCGAGCTGGCCACCCTGCTATGCGTGGTGGCGCAGTCGGGTCACGACGGGGCCGACGCCGCCCGCCACGCCTATCTCGCCGGCATGCAGCGCGTACTGCCCAGCGATCATCTTCCGTACCAGCCGCGCCGCGAAGGCGTACTGGCATTGGACGCGGTGTGGGAACCACTGGATGCGCTCGATCCGCTGGCCAAGCAGGCGCTGGTGGAAGGCCTGGTCGCAACCATCGGCCACGACGGCCGCGTTTCCATCGCCGAAGCCGAGCTGCTGCGCACCGTCTGTGGCGCGCTGCATTGCCCGCTGCCGCCGATGCTGGAGCGGACATAGCGACTGCGGGCAATGTACCGCTCCGGTGGACTAAGGGCGCTTCGCCGTCGAGTGGCCGAGCACGATGTCGACCTGATGCTCGCGCAGGTCGTCGACGAGCGCGATCTCGCCGAATGCGCATTCCTGCCCATCGAGGATGACCTGTGTCGCAGCCGCGTCGCGATCGCGGCGCACGTCGATCCGGTATGTGGTGTCCCCGTATCGGTACTGCATCCGGTAACCCGAGCACTCTGCGGGCAGACATGGTGCGATGCGCAGGAGATGGCCGGTCCGCTGCAGGCCGAGCAGGGATTCGACGACCAGGCGATACATCCATCCTGCCGACCCGGTGTACCAGGTCCAGCCGCCGCGCCCGACATGCGGCGCGACCGCATAGACGTCGGCCGCGACCACGTAGGGCTCCACCTTGTAGGTGGCGACTGCATCGGCATCCGCCGCGTGGTTGACCGGATTGATCATGCGCAGCAGCTCCCAGGCCTTGTCGCCATCGCCGATGCGCGCGAATGCCATGACGGCCCAGATGGCAGCATGGGTGTACTGGCCGCCGTTCTCGCGGACGCCGGGAAGGTAGCCGCGGATGTAGCCCGGGTCCTGCGCGGTCTTGTCGAAGGGCGGATCGAGCAACTGGATCAGACCAGCCTCGCGGCGCACCAGCCGCTGGTCCAGCGAGGCCAGGGCCTGGCGCGTGCGCTGCGGATCCCCGGCACCCGAAAGCACCGACCAGCTCTGGGCAATCGAATCGATGTTGCATTCGTCGCTTTCGCTCGACCCCAGCGGCGCACCGTTGTCGAACCATCCGCGCCGGTACCAGGCGCCATCCCATGCGTGGGCTTCAAGGTTGCTGCGCAGCGCGTCCGCGGCATCCTCGCAGGTCTCTGCGAACACGATCTCGCCGCGCGCGCGCGCCAGCGGCGCGAACCGGTTGAGGACCTCGAACAGGAAGAAGCCCAGCCACACGCTTTCCCCGCGCCCGCCCTCTCCGACCCGGTTCATGCCGTCGTTCCAGTCCCCGGTGGCGATCAGCGGCAGACCCCGCTCGCCCAACCGCGACATGCCGCGCTGCAGCGCGCGGACGCAGTGCCGGTACAGACTTTCGCGCAGCGCCGAGCGGGTGGGAAGGTCGTAATAGGACTCCTCGTCGGCCGCGACCGGCCGCCCCTCGATGTACGGCACGCGCTGATCCAGCACGCCGGCATCGCCGGTCACCTCGACATAGCGCGCCGCCGCCAGCGGCAGCCACAGAAAATCGTCCGAGCACCGCGTGCGCACGCCGCGGTCGAGCGGCGGATGCCACCAGTGCAGCACGTCGCCCTCGGGGAACTGGTGCGCCGCGGCGAGCAGCAGGTGCTCGCGCGCACGCGTCGGCTGCGCGTGCACCATGGCCATGGTGTCCTGCAGCTGGTCGCGGAAGCCGAAGGCGCCGCCCGACTGGTAGTAGCCGCTCCGCGCCAGGTAGCGGCACGCGATGGTCTGATAGAGCAGCCATCCGTTGGCGAGAACGTCGACCGCCGGGTCGGAGGTCTGCACCTGCACGGTGCCCAGGGTGCGTGTCCAGTGCAGGCGCACTGCGTCGAGCGCATCGTGCGCCGCCTCGCTACCGCGGCATCGCTTCGCGAGGGCGACGGCGTCGCCCCAATCCCGTCCCACCCCGAGCCGGAACACCGTTTCGAACGACTGCTCCGGGTCCAGGTCGACCGGCAGCTGGATCGCCGCGCACGGATCCAGACCGGGCCCGGTGCGGTTCGACAGCCGTTCGCGCAACAAGGCGGCCGGCGCCCGCAGCGTGCCGTTGCGGCCGAGGAACTCGGTCCGATCCCCGGTGAAGCTGCGCGCTCGCTGATGCACGTCGGCGTCCAGGAACGCCACGCGCTGCCCGAACTCGGCGTTGTAGGTATTGCGCGCGGTCAGCAGGTCGCTGTCGCCATCCACCTCGGTGATCAGGTACATGTGCGTGCGTCCATACAGATCGCCCAGGACCCATTCCACGTAAGCGGTGGCGGAGATCCGGCGCGGGCGCCCGGACCGGTTGCGCAGCTTGAGCACGCTGTATTTCACCGGTTCCTTCAGATCCACGTAGATCCACAGCTCGCTTTCGATGCCGTCTTCGACGTGTTCATAGACGCTGTAGCCGAAACCATGGCGGGTCCGGTACGCGCCGCTACCGCGCGCCGGGAGCGGCATCGGCGACCAGACGCGTCCGGTGTCCTCGTCGCGCAGATAGAACGCCTCACCTGAAGTGTCGCCGATCGGGTCGTTGTGCCAGGGCGTGAGACGGAACTCGTGCGCATTCTCGGACCAGGTATAGCCCGGTGTGCTGTCGCTGAGCACGCAGCCGAACTGCGCGTTCGCCAATACGTTGGACCAGGGTGCCGGAGTCGACTCGCCCGGCTCGTTGCGGATGATGTACTCGCGTCCGTTCGCGGAGAAGCCGCCCAGACCGTTGTCCAGGATCAGTTCGGCCGCGGCATGCTCGAACGGCCATGGATCTGCGTCGGCAACGTCAGGCACAGACGTGCGCGATCCGGCATTCGGGTCGACATGCGGCTCGGGCTGTGCAGCGAGGTCGTCCGGCGGCAGCGCTGTCGGCGCTGCGGCAGCGGAGAGCAGGGGCGGCAGCGCAGCCGGAGGGGATCGGCGCCCGACCTGTTCCGTCAGACTCCCGTTGTTGTCGGCGATGACCACCCTCGCCACTGATTGCAGCAGGATCCGGTCCTCCTGCGAGAGCTGCTGCGCCTGGCGCACGAAGATGCCACCCGGGCGGTCGATGACGTGCGCTTCCACCCCTGCGGCCACCAGTCCCATGATCTGGTCCTGCAGATGCTGGCGGTAGCCGGCGTGGTCTTCGTTCCAGATCACGAGGTCGACGGGCAGACCCTTGAGCCGCCAGTACGCATGCGCCTGGACCATCTGCCGGACCAGACCGATATTGGCGGCATCGGTAATGCGGACCAGCGCGATCGGGTGATCGCCGGAGATCGACTGTCCCCAAAGTCCCGACTGGCCGCGCCGGTTCTGCAGCAGCACCGTCGGCTCCGCGCGCAGCGCGGGATGCGAGAACAACATCATCCCGGCGAGGCGTTCGTACAGCTGCGCATCCGCCTCGCTCGCGTCGATCTGGCGACGCACCACCTGGTTGTGGGTCCATGCGAGGTCGAACACGCGGTCGGCGAGCCTGCGGTCGCGATACTTGTCGATCAGTTCGTCGCAGTCCGTGCGCGAATCGCCAACGCCCGTCACCATGTCGATGATCGCGGTCTGCCCCGGACCCAGGGTGATGCGGCAGCGAGCGGCGACGATCGGGTCGAGCACCGAACCTTCGGAGTTGGACAGCTGCGCTTCGCGCACCAGCGCATCCGGTTCACGCAAGGTGTTGCCACGACCGATGAAGCGCGCGCGGTCGGTTTCGTAGGAGATCGCGTCGATGTCGGCGCCGTGTACGGCCACGAGGTGGAACATCCATGGCACGGCATCGTCATGCGCGCGCGGCCGGCGCGTGCATACGATGGCCTGCTTGGCCGGCACCAGCGCGGTCTGCACGAAGAGGTTGCTGAAGGCGGGGTGCAGCTCGTCGGAGAGCGCGGATGCCAGCACGACTTCGGCATACGTAGTGACCTCGATGGTACGCGCGATCCGGCTGCGATTGGAGATGTGCAGCCTGCGCAGCTCGATCTCGTCCTCGGGCGAAACCGCGATTTCCAGATGCGATTCGTAGCCGCGGTGGCGGCCGCGGAATTCGGCTTTGGCATCCGAGAAGATCGCCTCGTATCCGGGCACGACCATGCCGATGGGTTGCAGCGCGGTCGACCAGAATTCGCCGCTGTCCACGTCGCGCAGGAAGCAGAACTGGCCCCATGCGTCGCGGGTGCCATCTTCGCGCCAGCGCGTGACCGCCATGTCGCCACGGCGGCTGTATCCGCCGCCGGCATTGGTCAGCATCACGTGGTAGCGGCCGTTGGACAGGATCTGTACGGCGGGTCGCACCGTGTCGGCGTTGCGGAAGACCCGCAACGGGGCGGTTTCGACCTCGCTGACCGGACCGGCGGTGGCGACTTCCGCCGAATGCGGATGGAACACGCCCGTGCGCGGGATGCGTTCCTGCAACAGCAGCAGGGTCGCGCGGAACTCCGGATCCTCCGCGAAGCGGCGCTGCATCGGCTGGTCGCGCAGCAGGTAGGCGAGGGCGAGCAACCCCATGCCCTGGTGATGGGCCATGTAGGAGCGCACCAGCGCGTAGCTCTGGCCGCGTGGCACGCGCGAGGGCGTGTAGTCGATCGCCTCGTACAGGCCGAGCCGTCCGCCGAACCCTTCCTGCCACAGCCGCTGCAGGTTCTGGCACGCCGCTTCGGGCGCCACCATCACCGCCATCATGCTGGCGTAGGGTGCGATCACCAGGTCCTGGGCGAGTCCACGCTTGAGTCCGAGCCCGGGCACGCCGAAAGCGCGGTACTGGTAGTTCATCCGCGCATCGACCAGGTTGTAGCCGGATTCGGAAATGCCCCACGGCACGTCGCGCTGGCGACCGTATTCCATCTGGCGTTCGACCGAATGCCGCGCCGTCTCGTCGAGCAGGGTGCCGGGATAGCTGGGCATCACCAGCTGCGGCATCAGGTACTCGAACATGGACCCGCTCCACGAAAGCAGGGTCGGCGCGCCGTCGACTTCGGTCAGCAGGCGTCCCAGCGCGAACCAGCTCTCCTGCGGCAGTTGCCCCTGCGCGATGGCGACGAAGTTGCCGAGGCGGGCCTCGGAGGCGAGCAGGTCGTAGTAGCCCGCGTCGAGGCGCTGTTCGTCCACGTTGTAGCCGATCGAGAGCAGGTGGCGCGTGACGTCGTACAGGAAGCGGTGGTCCATCTGCGCGCACTGGCCGGCCACGTGCGCCAGCCGCTCGAGTTCGCGGATGCGCGCGCGCGCAGGTGAGGCTTCCGGTCCGTCCAGGCGGGCGAGCTGTTGCAGGGTCGGGATGCCTGGGCCGAGACCTGCGGGAGGGTGTGGCGCCGGGTTCGCCAGCCATGGTGCCAGGTGCAGGACATCGGCACTGAACGCGGTGCATTGCGAGGCCAGGGCCTGTGCCCAGTACCACGCTTCTTCCTGGGCCGCGGGCATTGCCTCGGCGATCGCTTCGGCATGCGCCTGCAGCGCAGCCAGCGCCCGCATGACCTCATTGGCGCCTACCGGCCGCTGCAGGCACGCCGCCTCCAGTACCTGCGCGAATCCCGCGATGGCATCGTCTGGCGCTCCAGGCAGCGCCGTTTCGCGCACCAGCCCGAACGTGTCGGACAGGCCACGGAACACGTCGTGGCTGATCACCGGCGCTGTACGCATCGCCAGCAGTCCCTGGCGAAGGGTGAGCAGGTGGGCCGCGAGGTTGCCGCTGTCCACCGCCGAGACATAGCGCGGCGGCAATGGCGCGAGGGTCTGGGTGTCGTACCAGTTGAGGAAATGCCCGCGGTGACGCTGCAGCTTTTCCAGCGTGGCCAGCGCATTGGCGCTGCGCCGCATCGCCGCACCTGCGGGCAGGTAGCCGAAGTCGAGTGCGGCCAGGTCGGCCAGCAGCGACAGGCCGATGTTGGTCGGCGACGTGCGTCGCGCCACCAGCAGGGTAGGGTGTTCCTGCACGTTGTCGGGCGGCAGCCAGTGGTCGTCCGCGGTGACATGGGTTTCGAAGAACGCCCACGTGCGGCGTGCCAGCCGACCGAGGAAACGCTGCTGCGCGTCGTCCAGCAATGCATGCGCGCGCGGGCGGGGCCGCCCGAGCCACCACATCAACGGCGGCGAGATCAGCCACAGCGCCAGGACCGGGGCGGCGACCCACAGGGCGTCCGGCCGCATCCATGCGAGCCAGCCTGCGACCGCCGAACCGAAGGCAGGCGCGAACCACATCGTCCGCAGCGATCCGGCCAGCGAATCGCCCAGCGTGCGCTCGACCTCGCTCGACGGACTCCACTGCAGCAGCCGGCGCCGAACGACTCCCATCCGCCACACCGTGCGCGCGATGGCATCCAGGCTGAAGAACGCCTCGTAGGGCAGGCAGGCGATGACCAGCGGGGCCGTCGCCACGTTGCGGCCAGCCGACCTCGCTGCGTGCCGCAGATGCGCTCCGAGCGGGATGTCGGCGGGATGGTTGGCCAGGTCGATCAGCGAGGCCAGCAGCGGTGGTACCAGCACGATCGCCAGCAGCCACGCCGTCCATGCCAGCGGATCGGCCGCGAAGGCCCAGCCAACGACCAGCAGCGTCGTCAGCGAAGCCGGCACCAGACTGCGTCGCAGGTTGTCGAAGATCTTGCCGCGCGAAAGCAGCGACAGCGGATTGCGCTCGCGGCGGCGGCCCGGCGCGCGGCCGGCAGCGACGTGCGCCCCGTCCGCATCCGCTGGACGCCGGAGCGGCACACTCGGCAGCAGCCACGGCAGCAGCTGCCAGTCGCCGCGGATCCACCGGTGGCGGCGCTTCACATCGACCGCATAGCGTGAGGGATAGTCCTCGTAGAGCTGTACGTCGCTCACCAGGCCCGCACGCGTGTAACAACCCTCGAGCAGGTCATGGCTGAGGATCCGGTTGTCCGGCATCCGGCCTTCCAGCGCATGCTCGAAGGCATCCACGTCGTAGATGCCCTTGCCGACGAACGAACCTTCGCCGAAGAGGTCCTGGTAGACGTCCGATACCGCGCGCGTGTAGGGATCGATGCCCGGCTCGCTACCGTACAGGCTGGCGTAGAGGGAACGGCGTTGGCCGCTCATGCTCACGCCGACGCGCGGCTGCAGGATGCCGTAACCGCGGGTGACGATGCGGCGGCGTTCGTCGAAGCGGGCACGGTTGAGGGGATGCGCCAGGGTGCCGACCAGTTCGCGCGCGACATCGCGCGGAAGCTGGGTGTCGGTATCCAGGGTGATCACGTAGCGCACGTTGCCGAGCACTTCGGTGTTGCCGGCGGTGCGCAGGAACAGGGGGTGTCCATGTTGGTCGCGCCGCGATCCGCGCAGATATGCGTTGAGCGCCCCGAGCTTGCCGCGCTTGCGCTCGGATCCCATCCATACTCCTTCGCGCGGATTCCACTCGCGTGCGCGGTGGAACAGGAAGAACCGATCGCTGTGCTCCGGCGCGTAGCGTGTATTGAGCGAGGCGATACCCTGCTCGGCGGCGAGCAGCACCGCCGCGTCTTCGGGAAGGACTTCCGCGTCGGCATCGAAGAAGTCGCTGAGCAGGGCGAAGTGCAGGTTGTCGTCGCGATTGGCGAGGAAGCGCACCTCCAGGGCCTCGAGCAGCGCTTCGACGCCTTCGACGCTGCCGACCAGGGTGGGCACAGCGACCAGGGTGCGCATCTGCGTGGGGATGCCCGCGCTGAAGTCGAGCCGGGGCAATGCCCGAGGCGGCATGAACATCGTCGCAGCGCGGTTGACGAGCGCGACTGCCAGGTCGCTGTACGCCACCACCGACAGTACCGCCACCAGCCACAGCCAGCCCGCGCCCAGCGCCGTAGGTGCCTGCGTGAACAGTCCCAGCGTGCACAGCGCCACGATCACAACGCCCGGTGCGATGTAGGCCAACAACGGCACGCGGCGCGCGGTGCGGCGGATTCTCGGCAACGCGCCGCGCAGGCCCAGGGCCTGCTCGATCGCCGGCCGGCCGTCGTCGATCAGGTAATAGCCCACATGTGCGGCCAGATCGTCCTTTCCGGCAAGGGCCGCGCGCGCCTGCGCGAATTCCACCACCTTTTCGGCTACCGCAATTTCGCTCAGTCCGCCCCGGCGCGCGATCCGCTCGACGATGTGCCGGTAGTGGTCGCGGGTGGCGAAATCCATTTCGCCGTGGGTGCCGGAAGGATCCTGGCGCAGCGTCTGTTCGACCACGCTCAGGGTTTCGACGAATTCACGCCAATCCATCGTCGCGAGGAACCGCAGGCTGCCGATGGTATTGCTCATCGACACCTGTGCCGCCGCCTGCTGCTGGTTTTCGCCCTGGACGAGCTGTTCGATGCTCTGGTCGAAATCGTCCAGCCACTGCTCCACCCAGGTGAGCGGCAACGCAAGCGCGGCGCTCTTGCCCTGCAGGCGGCGCGCGAACTCGGCGACGAACGAACTGGTGCGGGGCGGTTCGGAGCGCACCATGTCCGCAATCACCAGCACGAGCGATTTGGGATCGCTCTCCGCGGCCGCGGTCAACCGGTCCGCCCACAGGTCGGCCTGGTTGCGGTCGTGGCGATCGTCGATCAGGCGCACGGCGATCCGCCGCAGATTTTCGATCAGGGCGAGCCGCAGCATGATCGGCACCGCCCACAATTCGCCCAGGGTGAGCGGTGTCACCGTCTGGTAAGCGGTCAGGTAACGGCTCAGCCCGGGGGCATCGACCCGCCCATCGCCGTGGGAAATGGCATTGAGCGCGATGTCGTAGACGCGCGGCAGGCCGGACATGTTCTCGTTGGCAAGCTGCGGAAGTTCGCGGCTGTAACGGGGCGGCAAGTGCCGGCGCGCCATGCCGATCTGCTCTTCGATCAGATAGTAGTTGTCGAGCAGCCACTCACCTGCGGGCGTGAGGCTGCGGCCGGACTGCACCGCGCCGGTGAGCAGGCCCGAGGCACGGTCGAGCACCAGCGCGTTGTCGGCCAGCCGCGCCAGCAGCTGGTCGCGCGCGGTGTCCTCGCGCAGGCAGTGGGATTTGGCCAACGCACGGCCGTGCCGCTGCATCTGCTCGGCGCTGAACAGCTGGGAGCGCAGCGGGGGTTCCTGACGATCCCCCTCCTCGGGCAGCGTCAGCCGCCTCAGGAACCGGCGCAGGCCACGCGTCAGGGAAAGCGGCATCAGGGTGGTCGGCAGGATCGGACCCTGGATGGTAGTGGACGCGCGCGCTCGTCCGGTGAAGCCGCCTGGTTGGGGTCACGAGAGCAGACGTCTCGTGAGATCACCCAATGCCATCGAACTCGATGTCCACAGCCTGAAACACGCATGTCGGGGCTGCCAACGCCAGGCAGTGTGCGCCCGGAGCGGCGCAGGATGCGGGTTTTTGGACAGTTGCGAGGCCGTGCTGGCGAAGTGCTCCGTGAGCAGGTGGCCCAACGGGATCGACAGGGAGTGGACGGTCACCCGATATGGGATGACGTACGAAGTCGCGTCAGTCTTTCGCAAAAATGCCCGGTGTCGAGCGCAGTGGGTTACGGAATGCCGAGCTCCGCGCGGCTTGGCGCATAAACGAAACCGCCCGGCTTGCGCCGGGCGGTCGTTCATCGAGCGGTCCCGCTCAGGGCGTGTTGGCGAGCGCGGCTTCCGCAGTGAGGATGCCGGCACCGGTGGCATCGGCGCCCCAGCAGGTCTGCGTGGCCGGTCCCGATGGCTGGGAAAGCATCGCGCAGCCGGCAGGCAGCGCGATCGCCGACGCCTCCATCAGGCCTTCGACGTCGGATTGCACCAGGTCGGGCGATTTCTGCAGCATCAGCGCGGCGATGCCCGCCACGTGTGGCGCGGCCATCGAGGTGCCGCTGAGGTAGTAATACGACGTCTGGCCGCTGTTGACCTGATAGGGGCCGACGACCCACGAGCCCGGCGCGGCGACGTCCAGGTCCTGTCCGGTCTTGGCGCGGCTGGAGAAGCCGGCGATATGGAAATCGGAGGCCGTCGTGGGATCGGCGACATCGTCGGCGTTCCACCAGTTGCCCGGATTGCCGTCGCTGCCCGGCTTCCACTGCCCGTTCCAGCCACTGGCGGCGACCGAGATCACCGGCGCGTACGCGCCCGGATAGCCCATGCCCGCGGTGCCGGAGTTGCCGGCGGAGGCAACGATCACCACGCCCTTGCCGATGGCATAGTCGATCGCGGCCTTCTCCACCGCATCCAGGCGCGAACCGCCCAAGCTCATGTTGATCACCACCGGCCATTGGCCCAGTGCGCCGTCGGCCTTCAGGTCGGCGACATAGACGATGCCTCGCGCGATGACCGACGACCAGCCCGACCCATTCTGGTTGAGCACCTTGACCGGGATCACGCGTGCGCCCGGTGCCACGCCGTTGACGCTGGTGCCGCCGAGGTTGTAGCCCAGGATGCTGCTGGTGACATGGGTGCCGTGCGAGTTCTGGTCGTGTTCCCATTTGTTGGTGGGGTCGGACACGTTGCCCGCCTCGCCGCCGCCGCCGCCAAAGGCCTTGGCGAATTCGGTGGCGATGCGTTGCTGCGGGAAGTACTGGCGCCAGCTGTCGAGCAGGCCGGTATCCAGGACCGCAACGTAGACGCCGCTGCCGTCGTAGGGCGTCACGCGGCCGGCAACGCCGCGGTTGGTGACGTCGACCGCATCCAGGTCCCAGGTATTGATGCCATTGCTGAAATTGGTTGCCGAGACCGTGTCCACCGGCGCACCGTTGCGCACGGCGTCCGGACTGGCGGCGACGACGAACGGAAGCGTGCGGATGGTTGCCAGGCCCGCTTCGGTTGTGCGCACGGTCACTGCGTCGATTTCGACAACGACATCACGCACGGTGCCGTAGCTGCCGAGCTTGGCGAGGATCGCCGGCGTGGCATCGGTATTGAGCAGCACGTTCACGCCGATCTGCTTGTTGCTGGCGGCGTGGGCGCCGAAGGAAAGTGCGGACAACAGGGAGAAGCTCAGGATGGATCGGATCACGGCATAAGCCTCATGGCGGAGAGCGGGGAGCCGATTTTGCGCCAGATTAGTCACAGGAAAACGGTTCTCGACCAAGCGCCATAAAGGTTCGTGATCAGCCGCTCCGTATTCAGTTTCGCTGGCTGCAAGCGGGAACGATCGGCGGCCATTCGCCTCGCTGAACCGGTCAGGATGGGTTGCGGATCAGGTGTGCGGCGCGCTCGGCGATCATGATCGTGGGAGCATTGGTGTTGCCACCGATCAGGGTCGGCATCACCGAGGCGTCAACTACGCGCAGGCCTTCCACGCCGCGTACCCGCAGTTGCGGGTCGACGACCGACTCATCATCGCCGCCCATGCGGCAGCTGCCGACCGGGTGGTACACAGTTTCGGCCTTGGCGCGGATGAACTCGACCAGCTCGTCGTCGCTCAGATCGTTGCGGGCGGGGAAGATCGGCGTGCCGCGGTACGGATCGAAGGCCTTCTGCGCGAATATCTCGCGCGAGGCCTTGGCGCATTCGACCATCATCCGCAGGTCGAAGCCTTCCGCATCGCTGAGGTAGTTGGCCTCGATCCGGGGCCTGTCGCTGCCCCGGTTGCTGACCAGGGAGATGCGGCCGCGGCTGCGCGGTCGCAGGAAGCAGGCGTGCAGGGTGTAGCCGTCGCCGCGCAGGCGATGGCGGCCGTGGTCGTCGAGCATCGCCGGTACGAAATGGAACTGGATGTCGGCGCGCTGGTCCGGCGCCAGGCGCGAGCGCACGAAGCCACCGGCCTCGGCGATGTTGCTGGTCCCTGGGCCGCGGCGGCCGCGCAGGTAGTAGTCGAACGCGATCTTCAGGTCGCTGACCCGGTCGTAGCTCACGCCGCGCACGCAGTGCTGCAGGGTGCAGATGTCGAGGTGATCCTGCAGGTTGCGGCCCACGTTGGGCGAAGCTGCGATCACGGGGATCCGGTGGCGGGCGAGTTCGTCGGTGGGGCCGATGCCCGAAAGCATCAGCAGCTGCGGCGAGTTGATCGCGCCCCCGCAGGCGATCACTTCCCGCACGGCTTCCTGGTGGAAGGCCTGGCCGAGCATCGAATAGGTCACGCCGTTGGCGCGGCGGCCGTTCTCGAAGGTGATGCGGTTGACCAGTGCACCGGTGTGGACGGTCAGATTGGGCCGCTGCCTGACCTCGGGACCGAGGTAGGCGGTCGCGGCCGAACAGCGCGCGCCGTCGCGCTGGGTGACCTGGTACAGGCCGACACCGTGCTGCCGGGGTCCGTTGAAGTCGGCATTGTGTGTGAAGCCCGCCTGTGTTCCCGCCTCGATGAAGGCATGTGAAAGCGGGTTGACGTAGCGCAGGTCGGACACCGTGAGCAGACCTTCGCCGCCATGCAGCGCATCGAATTCACGCTCATCGTGAGCCTGTCGAAGGACGCGCTGGTTGCCTTCGCTGCGCTTGAACCATGGCAGGACGCTTTCCCAGTCCCAGCCGTCGGCACCCTGGGCAGCCCATTCGTCGTAATCCTGCGGCACGCCACGGATGTAGCACATGGCGTTGATCGAACTCGAACCGCCCAGCACCTTGCCCCGGGGCCACCACAGGGTGCGGTTGTCCAGCTGCGGCTCGGGCGCGGTGTGGTAATCCCAGTTCACGCCCTTTTTGCCGACCAGCTTGGCCAGGCCGGCAGGCATGTGGATAAAGGGGTGGCGGTCGCGCGGGCCGGCTTCGAGCAGCAGCACCTTGCAGTCGGAGTCTTCGGACAGGCGGTTGGCGAGCACACAGCCGGCCGAGCCGGCGCCGATGATGATGTAGTCGAAAGCCACTGCTGACCTGTTCCGGAAGCGCCGTCGGGCGAAGGTAGGCGGCGAGGGTAGAGCAAATGCTCCGGCGCGGAGGCAGCGCGCTTCCTGGATGGGGCGGTGAGCAGCGAACGGCGCCGGGCATCGTGCGCGTCATGGCGACGGACATCCCGATCGGCTACCGTGCCCGCTGCACATGAGGCGGGCACGGCGTGGAACCATCGACCGGAAAACGGGTGCAGGGTGGCGAATGGCGCGCTGCGAGCTGGTCGTTCCTGGCCTTCTTCTGCGTGCTGGCCGCCTATTACATGCTGCGCCCGGTGCGCGAGCAGCTCTCCGCCGCGGTGGGTTCCACCCAATTGCCCTGGTTCTTCGCCGCCTCGTTTGCCGCCATGCTGGTGCTCACGCCGCTATTCGCCTGGCTGGTGTCGCGCTTTCCACGGCGGATCGTGGTGCCGCTGGTCTATCTGTTCTTCATCGGCTGCCTGGTCAGTTTCCTGCCCCTGTTCGCCAACGCCGATGTGCTCAGCCCGCGCACCCTGGGGATCGTGTTCTTCGTCTGGTTGAGCGTGTTCAACCTGTTCGTGGTCTCGGTGTTCTGGAGCTTCATGGCGGACATCTGGAACGCCGAACAGGCGCGCCGCCTGTTCCCGCTGATCGGCATCGGCGGCGTGGCCGGGGCGATCGCCGGGCCCTTGCTCACCCGCGGCCTGGTGGAAATGATCGGCGTTTCGGCGCTGCTGCTGGTGTCGGCCAGTCTGCTGGGCGTGGCGCTGGCCTGCGTACTGGTGCTGGGGCGGTGGGTGCAGCGGCACGGCGCCAAGGGCGAGCAGGCCCAGCAGGGTACGGCGCTCGGCGGCGGCATGTTCGACGGGCTCAAGCAGATCTTCGCCGACCCGTTCATGCGCGCCATGGCAGTGCTGATGGTCCTGGGCGATGCGATCGGCACGGTGGCTTACGTGCTGATTGCCGATTACTCGGGGGCCACGTTCGACAATGCGGTGGACCGTACCCGCTTCGCCGCGACCATCGATCTGGCCACCAATGGCCTGCAGATCGTGGTCCAGCTCACCCTGACCCGCTGGATGCTGATGCGCTATGGCGCCGGTCCGGTGATCGCCACCTGGGCCGCGGCAGGGATCGCTGCCTGCCTGGCAATGGCGCTGTCCGCAGATCCGCATGCACAGGCCATTGTGGTGCCCTTCGTCGGCGCCTTCCCCTGGGTGGCATTGGTCATGATCGTCACCCGCGGCCTGGCCTACGGCATGGTCATGCCCGCCCGCGAGAGCCTGTACACCCGGGTGCCGCGTGAGCTGCGCTACAAGGGCAAGAACGCGGTGGATACCGCCGTGTGGCGTGCGGGCGACGTGGTCTGCGCGCTGTCGATCAATGCACTGCGCGCGCTGGGGGTGACGGTAGGCGGCTTCGGCGTGGTGGGGGCGATGGCGCTTGCCGCAGCCGGGGTGGTCGGCGTCCGCCTGGCGCGCAGGGTCGAGGGGCGCACCGCGCCCGGCGGCGGGACAGCGGCCGTCGCGTGATCGGCTGGCGGCGCGTGCGCCTGGGGCAGCCGGCGTGCGGACGCGCTGGCCGACGCGGTGACCGGTCTGTCGGGTCGCGGTTCCGTGGTGGAACCGGCGCGCCGGGGTCGTAGCGGAATGTGATGGGCATGTGGTCAATCGCGGGCCTGAAGTCCCCGGAGGCACGCGGTTAAACCTTGTGGAGTCTCTCGGCATCACAAGGACTATGCTGACTCTCGCCGTGACCAACTGGCCTGCCGACACCGACGCCCCGCAGGGCGCCGACGATCCCGACAACGCCCTGGCCAGGCTGGCCTCCGCGGGCGACATGTCTGCCTTCGAAGCGCTGTACCGGCGTCATACCGGTCGCGTACATGGCGTCATCGCGCGTCTGGTGGGCGGCGCCAGCGCACGGGCCGAGGATCTCACCCAGGAAGCCTTCGTACGTGCCTGGCAGGCGCTGCCGGGCTATCGGTTCGAAAGCCGCTTTTCGACCTGGCTGCACAAGCTGGCAGTGAACACCGCGCTCATGGAACTGCGTTCGCGCCGCAGCCGGCCGCAGCAGGACGATGGCGAGGATGTCTTCGACGCCCTCGGCAGCGTCGACTCGGCCGGCCACGCCACCGCGCTGGGCCTGGACCTGGAGCGCGCCGTCGCCACGTTGCCGCCGCGCGCCCGCGCGGTGCTGGTGCTGCACGACGTGGAAGGCTGGAAGCACGAGGAAATCGCCAACGAGCTCGGCATGGCGGTCGGCAGTTCCAAGGCACAGCTGCATCGCGCGCGCGGCCTGCTGCGCGCCAGACTGGAAGCACACGCATGAACACCAATCACAACGACCAGGAACTCCTGTGGCAGCTGCGCGACCTGCGCCGCGAGACCATGCCCACGAACGATCTGTGGCCCGGCATCGCCGCGCGCATCGCGCAGCACGACAGGCCATCCGGCGATGCCGGCAACGTGGTGCCGCTGCGCCGCCGCGGCGCGCGACTGGCGCCGTTTGCGCTGGCCGCCTCGCTGGTGCTGGCAGTCGGCGTGGCCTGGCAGCAGCGTCCGGATTTCGGCGTCCAACAAGTCGACCCGACCGGTCGCCTGATCCACCGGGAAGCCGATGCGCTCACCCGCGAATACGATGCCGCACTGCGAGAGCTGCAGGCCGCCGGCACGCCCTCCGCGCCGGCTGGCAACGCCTTGCAGCAGCTCGACCAGAGTGCCGCGCAGATCCGCACCGCGTTGACGCGCGATCCCGATGCGCGCTTCCTGCTCGACCAGCTGCGCCGCACCTACGAAAAACGCCTGGAACTCACCCAGCGCGCCACCTTGAGTTGACGCGCCTTGAGCGCCGACCCGCCCGATTTCCGGAGAACCGACATGATCCGCTTCCACCTGCTCGCCATGGCCCTGCTGGCCGGCATTGCCGCCCCGGCCTTCGCGGCCACGCCCATCAACCAGACCCGGCCGCTGGATGCGCGTGGCAAGGTCGAGATCGAAAACGTCAAAGGCCGCATCGAGGTGCATGCCTGGAACCGCAACGAGGTGCAGGTGACCGGCACGCTCGGTGACGGCGTGGAGAAGCTCGAGATCGACGGCGATCGCGGCAACCTGCGGGTCAAGGCCAAGTATCCCGAGCGCGGCGGCTGGGGCCGCAACGACCGGACCGGCCCGACCACGCTGATCCTGCAGGTTCCGCTACAGGCATCGCTCGACATCGAATCGGTCGCGGCTGACGTGCATGTCGACGGCGTGGCCCCGCCGCAGCTGGATATCCAGAGCGTCAGCGGCGACATCGTGTTCGCCGGCGCGCCCGGTGCTGCCGACATCGACAGCGTCAGCGGCAACCAGACCCTGACGCTCAATTCGGACGGGGACGTCAGCAGCGAGAGCGTGAGCGGCGATGTCACGTTGCGCGGCCGCCTCAAGGGCGCCCTGGATCTTGAGACCGTTTCGGGCAACGTCGAGGTGGACAGTCGCGGCGAAGCGGTGCGTCGCCTCTCGGCCAGCAGCGTGTCCGGCGACATCGGTGCGCGGGTCGGCCTGGCCAATGGCGGCGAGATTCGCGGCGAAACCGTCAGCGGAAACTTCAGCCTGCACATGCCGCGCGCGCTGTCCGCCCAAGTCGAGGCCGAGAGCTTCAGCGGCAGTCTCAAGGCTCCCGGTGCCACGGTCGACAAGGAAGAGTTCGGTCCCGGTTCCAGCCTGCGGACCCGCTACGGCAGCGGCGCTGGCGAGATCCGGGTGGAAACCTTCTCAGGCGATTTCACCCTTTCCCTGGACTGAGCGCCGGGAAAATGCCTATCCATGTGCCCGCCGCGTACACTCGCGGCGGGCCTTCGCGTTCTGGGGAATCCATGTCAGTCGTCGCCACCGTGCTGACCCTGCTGGTCGCGCTGCTGCACCTGTACTTCCTGGTCCTGGAAATGTTCCTGTGGACCCGGCCGCTGGGATTGAAGACTTTTCGCAATACACGCGAGAAGGCGGAAGCCACCCGCGTGCTTGCGGCCAACCAGGGGCTCTACAACGGTTTTCTCGCGGTGGGTCTGCTGTACGGGATCGCGACCGGCGCGAGCGAGTTCGTGCTGTTCTTCCTGGCCTGCGTCCTGGTCGCCGGGGTTTACGGCGCGATGACCGTGAACCGGCAGATCTTCTTCGTGCAGGGGTTGCCTGCACTGTTGGCGATTGCGGCCTGGCAAATCGTGTAGCGTCCACGCAGGCCGGACGATCGCGATGCGCGCATGGCGCGGCTATCTGGCGCCGGGCGACGGCTTCGGCGATACCCACATCGCGATGCGAGCCTGGAACACGGCCTCGCCCTGGGTATTGGTCACGTCCACCAGCACCGGTAGCGCATAGCCGGTTTCCGATGCAGTCGGAGCAAACTCCGGCGTGGCGACCGCACGCATCGTTCCCATCGCTTTCTTCAGATATTCGACCGTCATCCCTTTCGGGATCCAGCGCATCGAAGCCGGAAGGCTGACTTCCGTCGTCAAACCGCCGATGAACTCGGCCAGGTTGCACAACGCGATCGCGTGCACGCTGCCGATATGGTTGGTCACACGGCGCCGGTGCCGTAGCGTCGCCACGCCGCGACCGGGTTCGAGCGATTCGATGCGCGGGGCGATGCTGGCGAAGTAGGGCGCCTTCAGGCAGATCAGGCGCGAGAACAGCCAGCGGCCGGCCGGATTGCGGGCAAGGCGGTTGTAGAGCGTCAGGACCGAAGCCGGCACTGGCGTTTCTCGTGCGATGGGCCGGGAATCAGGCTGCCGCCCGCGGCGCGCGCGCGCCTTCGCCGTACAGGTCGCGGTAGCCGGCCGAACGCAGTTCTTCCGTATCGAAATCATCCACGGTGATCGCGTCCAGGGTGATCTCGCGCAGCTCTTCGAGCTGCTTGCGCTCGTCGGCGGTGATCCAGCCTTCCTTCACTCCTTCGTCGAGCTGGGCGGTGAACTCCCAGGCCTCGATGTCGCTGTTCTTCAGCGCCTTGAGGAACTTGCGCTCGACCGGATCGGCGAGGATGACCTTGGGCAGATAGCTGTTGATGCGGCCGGCGGGATTGTGCATGGTCGGCGCGATGAACACGCCTTCGGCCAGGCGGTCGCGCGCGTCGCAGGGCGTCATCAGCAGCGAGGCGGCGCGATGGCCCAGGCGATCGCTGGGTGCTTGTGCGCGACGACCCCAGGGAAAGATCACCAGCCATAGCAGCCAGCCGACCGGACGGATCGGGAAGTTGCGCAGCGCGCCCGACAGGGCCGTTTCGATCTTGTTGACCGCGTCGTGGAAGGCCCAGGCCAGCAAAGGCTGGTCGCCCACGGGTGCGCCCTCGTCCTGGTAGCGCTTGAGCATGGCGCTGGCGATGTACAGCTGGCTGAGCACATCGCCCAGGCGCCCGGACAGCGATTCCTTGAACTTGAGCTTGCCGCCGAGCAGCAACATCGAGGTGTCGGCCATCACCGACAGCGCGGCCGAATAGCGGTTGAGCTTGCGGAAGAACCGGCGGGTGTAGTCGTCGCCGGGCGCGGCGCCGAGCTTGGAACTAGTCAAGCCATACCACCAGCTGCGTACTGCGTTGCTGATCGCGTAACCGATATGGCCGAACAGGTTGCAGTCGAATTCGTCGATCCGCTGCTTTGGGTCGGCGAGCTGCGCGGCCTTCATCTCCTTGAGCACCCACGGGTGGCACAGGATCGCGCCCTGGCCGAAGATCATCAGGCTGCGGGTCATGATGTTGGCGCCTTCCACCGTGATCGCGATCGGCGAAGCCTGCCAGGCGCGCCCGGCGAAATTGCGCGGTCCCAGGATGATTCCCTTGCCGCCGAGGATGTCCATCATGTCCACGGCGACTTCGCGCCCCATCTGGGTGCAGTGGTATTTGGCGATGGTCGAGGGAACCGCCGGGTTCTCGCCGCGCGCCACGGCGGCCGCCGTTGCCTGCGACAGCGCGCTGATCGCGTAGGCCTTGCCGGCGATGCGTGCGAGCGCTTCCTCCACGCCCTCGAAGCGGCCCACGGACAGGCCGAACTGCTTGCGGATGCGCGCATAGGCGCCCACCACGACCGCGCCGATCTTGGAGCCGCCGCTGGCGGTCGAGGGCAGGGTGATCGAGCGCCCGATCGACAGGCATTCCATCAGCATCTGCCAGCCGTGGCCGGCCTTCTCGCGTCCGCCGATGAGCTGGCTGAGCGGAATGAAGATGTCCTTGCCACGGATCGGCCCGTTCTGGAACGGCGAGTTGAGCGGAAAGTGGCGGCGCCCGATGTCCAGGCCGGAAACATCACGCGGCACCAATGCCAGCGAAATGCCGATGTCGCGCTTGTCGCCAAGCAGCCCGTCCGGGTCGTACATTCGGAACGCCACGCCGATCAGCGTCGCCACCGGCGCCAGGGTGATGTAACGCTTGTTGAGCGTGAGCCGGAAACCGAGCGTTTCCTCGCCGTTCCACACGCCCTTGCAGACGATGCCGTAGTCCGGGATCGACGTCGCATCCGAGCCGGCGAACGGTCCGGTCAGGGCGAAACATGGCACCTCGCGCCCATCGGCCAGGCGTGGCAGATAGTGGCGCTTCTGTTCTTCGGTGCCGTAATGCATCAGTAGCTCGGCCGGCCCGAGCGAATTGGGCACGCCGACGGTGGAACTCACCACGGTCGAGATCGACGCGAGCTTCTGGATGACCTTGTGGTTCATCAGCGCCGAGAAGCCCAGGCCGCCGTATTCCTTCGGGATATTGAGTCCGAAGAACTTGTTGCGCTTCACGTAATCCCACAGTTCGGGCGGCAGGTCGGCGCGCACGTGGGTGATGTCCCAGTCATCGACCATGCGGCACAGCTCTTCGCACGGACCGTCCAGATAGGCCTGTTCCTCCGCCGTCAGTTGCGGCTTGGGTAGCGCGAGCAGCTTGTCCCATTCGGGTTTGCCCGAGAACAGTTCGCCCTCGAAACCGACCGTGCCCGATTCCAGCGCGGTGCGCTCGGTATCCGACAAGGGCGGAAGCAGTCGGGTATAGAACTTGAGCAGCGGCGCGGTGATCAACGGCTTGCGCAGGAAAGGCAGCAGCAGCGGGATCGCGATCAGCGCGACGATGACCGCCGCCGCCAGCGTGGCGGTCGGATCCGCACCCAGGAACCAGCAGGCGGTCAGCAGCAGCAAGGTCAGCGCTGCCCAGAGCCACAGGCGCAGGCGGTGATAGGCGGCGAACGCGCCGGCGAACAGGAAGGCCAGGAACGGGATCGCGACGCTCATTGGAAGCTCCGGCTGGCCGTGGCGCGGCCAGGAACACGTAGGAATGGACTATAGGCGGGGCGGCCCCTGCACCGGCAACCCGTACCATACGTAGCAGTATGGGCAGGCGCGCGCGCGCCTGTCAATCACGCGTTTGAATCGCGTTGCGCACCGCAACATACGGATTTGTAAGCGTTTTCAGTGACTTCGATACTGTAGGGGACACGGGCGTATGGTTACACTGGGTGCCATGACTGTTGCCGCTGCAACCAAAGCCGAGCGCCACGGCCGCCTGAGCGCAGAAGACTGGGCCCAGGCCGCCCTGGACCTGATCGCCGAGCAGGGTGTCGCTGCGGTCGCGGTCGAGCCGCTCGCGCGACGCCTGGGCGTGACCAAGGGAAGCTTCTATTGGCACTTTCCATCGCGCGATGCGCTGCTCCAGGCCGCACTGGAACGCTGGGAGGCAGTCGAGCAGGAAATGGTGTTCGGCAAGCTCGAAGCCGTATCGGATCCGCGCGAACGCCTGCGCGCGCTGTTCCAGCTGGTCGCGCATGAATTCAAGTCGCACATCGTCTACAGCGAACTGCTCAAGGCGCTCGACCACCCGACCGTGAGTCCGGTGATCGGCCGGGTCTCCCAACGCCGCTTCGACTGGCTGGCCGCGTCGTTCCGCCAGGCTGGGCTGAGCCGCACCGACGCCCAACACCGCGCCCGCCTTGCATATGCGGCGTACGTCGGCTTCCTCCAGCTCAACATGCAGCTGCACCAGCAGCGCCTGCAGCATGACGAGTTCGAAGGCTACGTCGACCATGTCATGAGCACCCTGATTCCCAATGATGCGCCCGCGGATTCCGCGGCGCAGCCATGAGGTTCCCCGCATGAACGCGATCCGCAAACCTTCCTCACCGACCGCGCTGGAGACCTTGAACGCGTGGGTTGCGGAAGTGGCTGCCTTGACCCGGCCCGACCGCATCCACTGGTGCGACGGCACCCGGGCCGAATACGACAGCCTTGTCGCGCAGATGCAGGCCGACGACACCTTGCTGGCGCTCAACGCCGACACACATCCGGGTTGCTGGCTGCATCGCTCGGACCCGGACGACGTGGCACGCGTCGAGCATCTCACCTACGTCTGCACGCCCGAGCGCGAGGACGCCGGCCCCAACAACCACTGGATGGCGCCGGATGCGGCCCACGCCAAGATGGACGCGCTGTTCGACGGCTGCATGCGCGGCCGCACGATGTACGTGATCCCGTACTGCATGGGGCCGATCGACTCGCCGATCTCGCGCTGCGGCGTGGAGATCACCGATTCGCCCTACGTGGTGGCCAACATGCGGATCATGACGCGCATGGGCGATGCGGCGCTGGCGAGGATCGAGCGCGAGGGCGGCGCGTTCGTGAAGGGCCTGCACTCGATCGGCGAACTCGACCCCGAGCGTCGCTTCATCATGCATTTCCCGGAAGAGCTGACGATCAAGTCGTTCGGCTCGGGCTATGGCGGCAATGCCCTGCTCGGCAAGAAATGCCACGCCCTGCGCATCGCCTCGCACCAGGCGCGCAGCGAAGGCTGGCTGGCCGAGCACATGCTGATCGTCGGCATCGAGAACCCGCAGGGTGAAACCCACTACATCGCGGCCGCCTTCCCCAGCGCCTGCGGCAAGACCAACCTGGCGATGCTCATCCCGCCAGAGTCCTACCGCGAGGCTGGCTGGAAGGTCTGGACCATCGGCGACGACATCTGCTGGATGCGGCCCGGTCCCGATGGCCGCTTGTACGCGATCAATCCCGAAGCCGGCTTCTTCGGCGTCGCGCCCGGAACCAGTGCGAACTCGAATCCCAATGCATTGACCACGATCGGCCGCGACACGATCTATACCAATGTCGCCGTAACCCACGACGGACAGCCGTGGTGGGAAGGGCTCGACGACCGGACCCCGGCGCAGGACTGGCGTGGCCGCGACTTCGACCCGGCCAACGGTCCGGCGGCGCATCCGAACTCGCGTTTCACGGTCAGCGCGGCGCAGTGCCCGAGCTATTCCCCGCGTGCCGAGGATCCGCAGGGCGTGCCGATTTCCGCGATCGTGTTCGGGGGCCGCCGCGCGTCGCTGGTGCCGCTAGTGTTCGAAGCGCGCGACTGGACCCACGGCGTGCTGGTCGGCGCGGCGATGGGTTCGGAAACCACCGCGGCGGCCACCGGCCAGGTGGGCGTGGTCCGCCGCGATCCAATGGCGATGAAGCCCTTCTGCGGCTACAACTTCGCCGACTACTTCGCCCACTGGCTCTCGTTCGACCAGCCGGCTGCGCAATTGCCGAAGATCTTCCACGTCAACTGGTTCCGCAAGGGCAGCGACGGCAGGTTCCTGTGGCCGGGCTTCGGCGACAATCTGCGAGTGCTGGAATGGATCATCGGCCGCGTGCAGGGCCAGGCCGGTGGGCAGGAGGCGCCGATCGGCATCATGCCGCGTCCCTGCGATCTGAATCTTGACGGCATCGAGTTGTCCGACGAGGCCGAATCGAGTCTGTTCGGAATCGATCGGGCGAGTTGGGTCCGGGAGTTCGAGGCGATCAGCGCTGGCCTGGAGGAGTACGGCCCGCGCATGCCGGAGGCGTTGCGCGAAGAGGCGCGCCGCATCCAATCCGCGTTGGGGTGAGGCCGTCGGCAGACCCGCATCGCCAGCGCGACGTCTATGCGCGTGAAGGGCGGGCGATGCGTTAATGCATCAGGGATGCGTGGCTGCGTCGCAGTTGTTCGAGTTTCGCCTGGTACATGTGGCCCTGGTCGCCGGCGACGTCACGTGCCCGCACCAGTGCGTCTGCGGCCCGCCGGGTGTCGCCCAGGTGCGCGTACGAACGCGCCAACCCGTAGTAAACGAAGTGATCCCTTGCCTTGAGCCTGATCGCGCGGCGGAAGTGCTCAACCGCAGCAGCATAGTTGTGGCTCTTCTCGTAGCTCAGCGCGAGGATGATCTGGTGGAAGGGATCCCTGCGCTGCACTTCATAGAGCCGCCGTTCGAATTCGGCCCGACGCCGGTCGTCGCCCACTTGACGGTACAGATTGACCAGGTTCGACAAAGCCGGCGCGTGCTTCTTGTTGCGTTCCAGAGCGGCCAGATAGGCGCGCTCGGCTTCCTGCAGGGAACCCTCGCGCATGTGCAGGACGCCGAGATTGCTCCATGCGCCCACGAATTCGGGTTCCATCCGGATGGCCATGGCCATGTGCAGGCCCGCGGCCGGCAATTGTCCCTGGCCCATCAGCTCGGCGCCGCGATTGTTGTAGAAATGCGCAAGTGCGCGCTCATCGGAGATCGCCCGCTGGGTGCCGCGGATGCTCACCACGCTCCGGTCGATGTCGACGGTCTTGCGCGCGCGCCCGACCTTCACAGCGACGTTGACATGCCCGTTGCCATACAGCACGCCATCACCCTGCCAAGCCAGCACGTGGTCGGTTTCCTGCACGTGGGCATCGATGCCAGCACGCCGCGCCAGCGCGACGAACATGAGCGAGAACGACAGGCAGTTGGCCTTGCGGTCGGTGAACGCCTCGCTGATGGTGCGGGTCCGGCTGCCATCGTATTCGAGGGCGAGGCCTTGCGGACCGAACAGCAGGTCCACAAGCTTGTCCAGCCGCCGCTCGTGCGAAGTGGTCGTCCGGATGACGCGTTCGCGCACCAGCGCCTCGAGTTCGGGCGGGATGGCCACGATGGTTGCGGGATCTGGGGGCGTTGCCGCCGCGGGCTGCTCGACCTGGGCCCACACGGGGGTCACCGTGGCCAGCGCCAGCAGCACGGCCACCATCGATAATCTGGACAGCTTCATAGGAACCAGCCTGCGCACCCTTTGGCGCGCGAATCAGGTGTGACTACGCCTACCCGGCAGGCGGATGCTGCTCCGGAATTTCCCGTCTTTCAAGGTCCACTTGGCACGTTTCTGCGCGGTCGTGGGGGCGGAAGCCATGATCGTTCCGGTGGCGGCGCGCATCCCACCGCGCGGCGATGGTGCACCGCACGAAGCGTGCTGTTGGGATGACGGACTCCAGGCGGCGGCCTGCGCATTGTGCGCTCTATGCGGCAACCATCGAATTATTCAGGAGAGGACGCAAGGCGCGCGTCAGAGGCGCTTTGCGCGCCTTCATTCCAACTCACGTACCAGCGCTGCCAGACACGCTGACAGCGCTGGTTAGCCTGCGTTTAAGCACCCATCCTTTCGACGGATCGGGATCGTCCTGTGTTCAGGGTGAAACCGCTCGCGCGGTTTCAGTTACAGGAGGATGTTTCTCCCGGCACACAGCTGGGATTCTGCGTGCTGCGGGTTGCCTCCTTCGCAGCCGCGGCGCGCGCATCGGATTGTTCCTTGGTCAGGCATTCGGTCGTATGCAGCCGGGTACCGGCGAGCTGACGACGCTTGCAGACCATCCGTGTGCGATCCTCACCCGAGGTGATGCCCGCGATGGTTTCCTGGGCGTTGTAGACGGTGACGCGTTCGGCCGAGTTTAGATCGTTGAGATTGTTGCGCCCAGAGACCAGTCGCTCGATCTCTCGTTCGGCTGCCTCAAGGCGGCGGATATCGTGAGAACTGATCTTGCCGTTCTTTCCCGATTTTGCGGCGGCGACCTTTTCGCGCTGGTTGGCCAGGTACCGCGCCGGATCCCCGATCTTCGCCACTTGTGCGTCGGCAGCCTGCTGCTGATCCACCGGAGAGGTGGAAGCAGATGCGCCGGCTTGCGACGCCATACCGATGGCCAAGGCCATGCCGATCCAAGCCACCTTCCAAGAAACTGCCTTCATGCCCCTGCTCCACATTGATTGGTTGGTTACGTGGAGAATAGTCCTCCTGCGGCCTTGGAGATTTCAAGTGCCTGGGGGCCTCTCCGAGGAGTTTCACCTCCGTTACAGTGATAAGAGGCCCGGTCCACCCCTTTCCGGTTCAGGCGCTCCGATTGTGCAGAGGCGCTCCAGGACAGCTCGGTCTCTATCGCAATCGGACCGGGACCTGCTTTTGCTCAGAGCCTCCTGCCTTCGAACTCCTTTTCTTAATCAGTGGTGCAGGGATTGCCTTCTCCCGGGACGCACAGCGGATTCTGAAGCGAGTGGGTTGCGTCGCGAGACTCTTTCTTGATCGCTTCCGCCGCGTCTCGGGTCATGCAGCGTTTCTTCTTGAACCGCGTGCCAGCCTGCGCCGTGTAGGTACACACGAGTTTGGTCAGTTGGACCTTGTCAACGATGCCGAGGATCGTCTCCTGTGCGTTGAACAGGTCCACCTTTTCTTGCGCACTGAGTTCGTTCAGATCCTCATGGCCTTGTATCAGCCGCTGGATGTCGTAGTCCGCCTTGTCGAGGGCCTGCTTGTGATCAGCGCGCAACTGGCCATACTTCCCGGTCTTTGCGTCTTCCAGTGCCTTGAGCGTGTGCGGAATCTGCTTGATCGGATCGGTGGGGGGTGCGGGCGCTGCCTCGCCAGCAATGGGAGCACGTTCCTCAGTGGTGTTGGCCGCGGCAACGCTGGAGACCAGCACACCAAGCGCAGCAGCGAGGACAGCGGGCGTGAACTTGACAATTGACGATTTCATGTGCATGCCTCCCATAGACCACCCGATCCTGCACCTGCCAAATGTCGATTGCAAGACCCGCCCGACTGTCTGGTTTGGCTGGCTTGGAGGCTGTCAGCCCGCGACCTTATGCTGATTCCCAGCGCTCAGCCCTGCCTCGGCCAATGCCCGGCGCAGCGGGTCCAGATGTGGGCCGTAATTGCGCCAGCGACCCGATGCCCGGCTGTGCAGGGGCTGCCGGATCTGCCAGTAGCTGGCGGTCTTGACCGTGTTGCCGAGGCGGTGGAAGTCCAGGCAGCGGTCGTCCCACGGCAGGTCGAGGAACCCCAGCAGGGCCTCCAGCGCCGGCCTCGGGTCGGCGACGAAAGCGTCGTAGTCGAAATCGAGGATGTCGCCCGGGTACAACGCCTGCCAGTGCGCCATCAGCCGGCGGTACTGGCCGAAATAATGGCCGATGTCGCTGAGGTCGCAGGCGTATCCGGCGATCTTCGGGTGCAGATGGTGGGCGAAGATCGAAAGGCCGTTGTCCAGGGGGTCGCGGGTAGTGTGGATAATTCGGGCGCTGGGAAACAGTCGCTTGATCAGCCCGATCAGCAGGAAATTGTCCGGACGCTTGTCGGTGATGAACGCATCGGCCGCCGCGAGTGGGAAAAGTTTGCGCAGGTGGGCCTGGTATCCGGCGGCCAGTTCCCGCAGACGCTCAGCATCGAGCGTCGCCATGGTCTGGGGAAACGGTGCGAGCTGCACCGAAGCAAGCCGACGCAGCCAGTCAAGCTCGCCGCCGGCGGAGACCTGCGGATGTGCAGCCAGTACCTGCTCAATCAGGGTCGAACCCGACCGGAACATGCCGCAAATGAACAGCGGTTCGGGCCGGCCCAGATCGGCCGCCCCCGCCGCATCGGCCTTGGCGCCTGACGGGAACGCATCGATCAGCGCGTCGGTCAACCGCTCGACGTGGCCACGGTCGTGGCGCTGCCCGGCCTGGCGCACGAGCCACCGGTTGGCCTTGGCATAGGCGTCAAACGCAAGGTCGTAGACGCCGAGCCGGTCGTAGGAGTTTCCCAAGGCGAAGAGCAGGTTGGCGCGTACCGTCTTGTCGGGCTGCGACTCGGCAGCGTCGCGCACACGCTGCAGCAGGGGGTCGTTCAGGCTGGCCGGGGGGCGCATGTTCGCGATCCGCGCAAGGGCTTCCATCCGCAGCTGGTTGTTGTCCGGATCCGGTCCGTCGGGCTGCGCGAGCAGCGTCTCGTAGGTCTGCAGCGCCTGATCGCGCTGGCCGCGCTCCTCCTGCAGGTTGCCGAGGTTGAGCATGGCGGGAACATAGTGCGGGGCAAGCGCGAGCGCAGCGCGCAGTTCGCGCTCGGCATCATCGTCGCGACGGAAGTGATCGGAGAACAGCACCGCGCGGTTGAGGTGTACTTCCTCGGGACGCGAAATCACGCAGGTCAGTGCATGGCCGAACGCCTGCAGCGATTCCTCGTAGCGGCCTTCGCTCTTGAGCAGGTAACCGAGTTCGTACCAGACCTCACCATTCGCCGGGTCGGTGTCCAGTGCTTCGCGGAAACGTGCGATCGCCTCGGCGCCCCGCCCTTGCCGCTGCAGTTCTCGGGCCTGCTGCAGAAGACGCAGTTGCGCTGAGTCTGGCGTGCGGCTCTGCGAGACGGTCACGGGCGATGCACGAGCAGCTGCCAAGCCATGGGTTCGGTGCCGGCGTGCAGTTGCACCGCGCGTTCGATCTGGGTAAAGCCCAGGTCGGCCGCCGCCTGTTCAACGAGCCGCATGTCCGCGTCTGCGCGCGCGTGCGAGACCATGTCAGCGAGACGGCGCACGGAAGCGCGCAGCTCGGCTTCGGCGCGGTCCACCGCCAGTCCCGCCGCGTCCGGCTTGGCTTCGCGGCGTGCCGCCAGCAGCTTCTGGATGGCATCCAGGGCCACGGTCAGCACCCGGCCGCCGCCCTGCTGCTGCGCGACCTGCAGCCCGCGCTTGAGGGTACGGATCGCGTTGCGCACGTCGTTGGTCGCGCGCTCGGTGGTGTCCGGGATGATCTGGCTCATGGTCACCAGCTTGTGCAGCCGTCGGAACGCCTTGGTCTGGGCGAAGACCAGGTCCGCCTCGCGGTGGGACAGTCGGGCAGCGCGCAGCAGCGGTGAATCGGCATGGTGCAAGGTGAACTGCGCATCGCCGCCAGGCTTGAGTACGCGGTGGACTTCAGCCAGCGCCTTGCCAGTGTCGGTGAACTCGATCGCATGGTGGCCGCAGACTGCATCGAAGCTCGCGTCCTCGAACGGAAGTCGTGCGAACGCAGCATCTGCATGGAAGGCGATCCGCTGCGCACCTGCCTGGCCGTGCTTCGACTGGCGGTCCGCCTCGGCGCCCGCGGGATCGATCGCGTCGATGCGCCAGTCCCGACCTGGAGCAGCCGCCAGTTCCGCGGCAATCAGCGCCGGCACGTGGTTGCCGATGCTCATGTCCAGGATCCGCGCAGCCGGGGGCAACGTGTTCAGGAATTCGATCCAGGCGAGGCGCACTTCGCCGGAATAGCCGCCGTCGCCAGGGGGCGGACGGCTGGCGTTGGAGGGCTGCTGTCCCTGGGCTGACGAATTCAAGTTTCAACCTGCCGGAGTCGCTGATGGAGTCGTTTAGTATAGATCCTGAGATCTGCCAGCCAGGCACCGGCTGGCCAATGATGACTTGGGGAGTCGGAACGCCATGCTCGAGCAAATCCTGATCCGGCGAATTATCACCGGCCTTGCGCTGTTCCTCGCAGCGAGCGCCGCCGCCGCCGCTGCGGAACCCGACCAGTCGCACGCTTGTGCGACCGTGGCGGAGGCATCGGCGCGACTGGCCTGTTACGACAAGGCGTTCCCGCCGTCCAGTGGGGCCACCATGCTGGCGGACATGGAAGCCAGGCGCCAGCAAGCGGTGGAGGACTTCGGTCTCAACCGCCAGCAGCGGGTCGAGCGCCTGCCAGAACAGCTGCGCGAGACCGAACCCGATCGCATTCAGGGCACCATCAAGGGCGTGCTCGTGCGTGCGACCGGTGAACGCGTGGTCACCCTCGAAAGCGGTCAGGTCTGGCTGCTGACCGAGGTCACCTCGCGCGGTCGCCTGAAAACAGGCGACCAGGTCACGCTGCGCGAAGCCGCCTTGGGCAGCTATATGCTGGTCACGTCGACAGGTGTCGCGCTGCGGGCCAAACGGCTGCGGTAGTACACAGCCGTGTCGCGCAGTCTCGACGGGCCGCTGGCCGGGGAACTGCACAGGGCATTCGGTCTGCTGCAGGCCGGACGTGCGAACGAGGCGCTCGAGATCGCGCGACGGCTGTCCGTCCGTGCTCCTCAGGCGCCAGATGCGCAGCAGTTGCTGGCAATGTGCCTCGCCAGCGGCGGTGATGTCGATGGCGCGAAGACCGCGTTCGACCATGCCCTGTGGCTGGCGCCGGGGCATCCCCTGATTCTGACCAACTACGCGGCGATGCTGCGCAAGAGTGGTCGCCACGCCGCCGCCCTGCCGCTGGCCGAGCAACTGGTGCAGCAGACGCCCGCGTCGGCAAAGGCATGGGCGGAGCTCGCATTCACCGCGCGGGGTGCCGGGATGACCGCGAGGGCCGTGGAAGCAGCGCAGCGCGCGGTCGAACTCCAGCCGGGATTGGTGCTGGCATGGCAGGCCCTCGGAGCCGCAGCGCGCGCAGATGGAGATATGGGGACTGCAGCCGTGGCATTTTCCAAGGTCCTGGAGCTGGACCCCGGGCAACACACGGCGTGGATCAATCTGGGGGCCGTGCAGCGCCTGTCCGGGCGTCCGGATCTCGCGCTGTCCAGTTACGACCAGGCGGTCCGGCAGGGTGTGGCGAGCCCGCAGCTTGACCATGCCAAGGTGGGGGCGTTGCTGGATGCGGGCAGGGTGGAAGACGCCAGGCAACTGGCGCAGCGGATCGTCGCCGCGCATCCGGAGTTCGTGCCCGCGCTGGCGACTCTGGCCGAGTTGGCTTGGGAACATCCACCATCGGACGCCGGCTCCGATACAGGCCGGTCGGTGTTTTGCGACGCCATCGCCAAGCGTCCAAGGGATCGCGACCTGGCGGCTGCCTACGTGCGTTTCCTGCTGTCGAGCGGGGATCCGGAAGAGGCATTGGAACAGGTGCTCGCAATGCGGGCGCAGGGCGAGAGCCCGCAACTGACCCTGCTGGAGGCGCATGCGTACGACGCCTTGGGCAGGACCATTGAAGCGGGTGCGAGGTATGCGGCGCTGCTAAGCGCGGACGGCGATACCTCGCCGACCTTGCTCAATGCCTACAGCCGCCACCTGCTGCGCGCCGGCGACTATGCGCGTGCGGCTGATATGGCGATGCGCGTGACGCGGATTGCGCCGCAGGATCAACAGGCCTGGGCATACCTCGCCACGGCCTGGCGGATGCTCGGAGACGAGCGCGAATTCTGGCTATGCGACTACGAACAGCTGATCGGCGTCGTCGAGATTGAGCCACCACCGGGGTTCGGTAACCGTCAGGCGTTCCTCGAGGCTCTGATCGAAGTGCTCGAACCCTTGCATCAGGCGCGTCGCGAACCGCTCGAGCAGAGCCTGCGCGGCGGCTCGCAGACGCCGGGACGCCTGTTCGGCCGCCCGGATCCAGTGATCGCCGCTGCGCGCAAGGTCCTCGTGCGTGGCGTCAGGCAGTGGCTGGCGAGCTTGCCGGCAGATGCCGCCCATCCATTCCTGCAGCGCAACTTGGGCAGCGTGCGCATCGGCGGTTCCTGGTCGGTGAAACTCTGGTCTGCCGGCAGCCACGCCAACCATATTCATTCGGAAGGCTGGATGAGTTCGGCCTTCTACGTTGCCCTGCCACCTTCGGTGCGGGATCAAGACGATGAAGGGCAGGCGGGAGCAATTCAGTTCGGGCAGCCTCCCGTTGAGCTGGGCCTTGAGGTACCGCCGCGCCGGGTGATCGCACCCCGGGTCGGACAGCTGGCCCTGTTTCCATCGTTCATGTGGCACGGTACCGTCCCGTTCCATGACGACGCACCAAGGATGACAATCGCCTTCGACATGACTCCGCTAAGGGAACAACGGTGAACACAGATGCGGTACGGCGCGGCATGATGATCAACGAAGCGGAGCGCAAGTGAACGACATCAGGCACTGGGTCGCAACCGCCACCCGCGCAGCCAACGAGGGCCGCTGGCAGGAGGCCGAGCAGGCCTGGCGAAGAGTGCTGGCGTTGGATCCGAAGCATCCGCAAGCCCTGTACAGCGCGGGCGTGCATGCCTTCCAACGTGGCCGCATGGACGAGGCGTTGCAGGCGTTGCGCGCAGCGCGTGCCGCAGCGCCGGGCGATCCGGTGATATTGCTGTCGATCGCCGCAGTCCATCGCGAGCTGGGCAATTCCGATGCCGAGAGCAGGGCAATCGAGGCTTCGCTTGCCGCTGATCCCTATTTCCTCCCAGGACTACTTGCCAAGGCCGCGTTGCTCGAGCGGCTGGGGCAGGCGAAGGCAGCCGTAGGTGTTTACCGCAACGCGCTCAAGGTAGCCCCACCCGAATCGCGCTGGCCGCCAGCGCAGCGTGATCAGCTCGTCCATGGTCAGGCCTTGGTGCAGCGCTTCGGAATGGAGCTTTCTGCCTACCTCGCCGATCGCACTGATCGCAGGATGACGGCGCTCTCGCCGTTCGAGGCCGAACGCTGGCGGGAGGCGGGTGCCATCGTTAGCGGACAGTCGCAGGCCTATCCCTCCATCTGCAACCAGCTTTACGTGCCGCGCTTGCCGGCGATCCCGTTCTTCGATCGCGCGCAGTTCGACTGGGTCGAGGCAGTGGAGGCCAGTACCGAGGCGATCACCGAAGAACTGCGGACCGCCCTTTCCGCGGAAGGGGAGGAGTTCCGCCCTTACGTGGCCTATGCGCCTGGCACTCCCGTGAACCAGTGGCAGGAACTCAACCACTCGAATCGCTGGAGCGGCTACACGCTGTGGAACAACGGCGACCCGGTCAAGGAACATCTGGAACGCTGTCCGCGCACGGTGCAAACGCTGCAACAGGTGGGTCAGGTCGACATCGATGGCATGTGCCCGAATGCGATGTTTTCGGCCCTGGCGCCGCATACCCATATTCCTCCGCACACTGGCGACACCAACGCGCGCCTGGTGGTACATCTGCCGCTGATCGTGCCGGACAATTGCCTGTATCGGGTCGGTTTCGAGCAGCGCCGCTGGAAGGTCGGCGAAGTGCTGATCTTTGACGACAGCATCGAGCACGAAGCCCGCAACGACAGCGACGAGCTGCGGGTGGTGCTGATCTTCGACATCTGGAACCCGCTGCTGTCGGAGGGGGAGCGCGAGATGGTCAGGGAGATCACCTTGGCCAGGCGCGAATTCGACTTCAGGTAATCTCGAAGCCGATTCGCAAGAGGAAGACGCATGCAGAACGAGGATGCACCGCCGGTACCGGCCGAAGCCGGGGTACGGCAGCAGCTGGAAGCCGGCCTGGAACTGTTACGCCGCGGAGAGATCGACCAGGCCGATGCCATCGCCGGTACGCTGCTGCCTTCGTATGGCGACGATACCGATGTGCTGGCCTTCGCCTGCGAGCTCCGGCTCGCGCAGGACGAGCCGGAAGACGCGCTGGAGCTGATCGAGCGGGCGATCGCGCTGTCGCCGCAACCGCAGCTGCTGCTGCCGCGCAAGGCGCACGTGCTAATGGCATTGATGCGGCGTGCGGATGCACGTGAGGTGGCGACCCGCATAGCAGACCTCGCAGGCGAAGACGGCCGGCAGCTCTGGACCGCGGGCAGGATCCACGCCCGTTGCGAGAATCCAGCGGTCGCTGTGGAGTACTACGAAAGGGCCTTGCAGGCGGGTTGCGATGATCCCGGCTTGCTCTACGACCTGGCGTCATCGCGGTTCTTCCTGGGCCAGTTCGAACAGGCCGAACGCAATCTCGATGCGCTGCTGGTGCGCCGGCCGACCTCCGGCGACGCGTTGTACCTGCGTTCCACCCTGCGCCGTCAGACCCGCTCCCGCAACAACGTCGCCGATCTGGAAGCGCGGCTCAAGTCAGGCATCCGCAATCCCGTCGACGCGGCTGGCTGCCTCTACTCCCTGGCCAAGGAACATGAGGACCTAGAGCAGTGGGACAAAGCCTTTTCGGCATTGAGCCACGGGGCCAGGATCAAGCGCGGCTCCCTGCAATACGATGCGGCTGCCGAGCTGGCGGCGATCGATGGTATCCGTAGCGCCTATCCGGTGGATGTGATTGGAGACGAAGATGGCGGGCATTCGGAAGCCGGCGCCATCTTCATCGTGGGAATGCCCCGAACTGGAACGACCCTGGTCGAGCGCATCCTCGGTCGTCACAGCAAGGTCGAGTCCGCGGGCGAGCTGCCATATTTCGCCGGAGCGCTGGCCACCGCAGCCCGGAGACGCATGCGCGATTCCGCCGCGGCGAATATGGTCGAGGCATCGCTGGGCATCGACTTTGCCGCGCTGGGGCGCGCCTACATGGAAGGTGCGCGTCAAGCGGTGCCCGGCGCCGGCATGATCATCGACAAGATGCCGGTGAATTTCATGTATTGCGGGCTGATCCGGAAAGCTTTGCCCAACGCGCGGATCGTCCACGTGGTGCGGGATCCGATGGATACCTGTTATGCGGTGTACAAGACCCTGTTCCAGAAGGCCTACTTCTTTTCCAATGACCTCGACGAACTCGCGGCGTACTACCTGACCTATCGCAGACTGATGGCGCACTGGCATGCGGTCATGCCTGGCCGGATCCTGGACCTGAGCTACGAAGATCTGGTGACCGACACCGAATCGCAGGCGCGGCGGCTGCTGGCGTGGTGTGGCCTGGACTGGGATCCGGCCGTGCTCGCGCCGCATTCCGAGTCGCGGCCTGTGACCACGGCCAGCGCCGCGCAGGTGCGCGAGCCGGTACATGCCGCGTCAGTTGGCAAATGGCGCCGCTACGCCGCTGGCTTGGAACCGCTCAGGCGACAGCTGCAAGCGGGCGGTGTCCTGCAACTCTGAGAACCTTGCGCCGCGGCCGGGACGATCCGCCATGGCCCCGATCCGGGTAGCGAACGGGCACAAAAAAAGCGGCGGGCCGAGGCCCGCCGCTGAATAACTTGCAAGGTGGCTCTAGGCGATCAGAACCGGAACGTGATGCTGCCAAAGAAGAAGCGGCCGGCCTGGTCGTAACCACCCGGGGCGTTGGCATTGGTCGCCAAGGAAGTGCCCACCATCGGCGGCTCCTTGTCGGCAATGTTGTTCACGCCCACCGTGACTTCGGTGTGCTCGCCGATGAAGGCAGTCGCCGAAGCATCGAAGTAGTTATAGGCATCCAACTCTCCATCGCCCAGGCAGGTCGCCGTGGCGGTGGTGCCGTCGCTCTTGCACAGCAGCTTGTCGGCGATACCAGGCGAGCCGTCTTCCAGCTCATAGTCCAGCGCACCGATATAGCGCCAGCGCAGGTTGAAGGTGTAGTCATCCAGCGAGTAGCGGGCAGTGGCGATATGCCGCCACTCTGCCTGCCGGCACGATGGATTGATCACACCGGCGCAGTCGTAAGCGGTGGTCTTGTCCTGCGGCAGGGGCACGAACTCCTGTTCCAGCGTGTAGGTGCCGTTCAACGACAGCATCAGCCGGCCCGGACCCAGATCGAAGCGGTACATACCGCCAAGGTCGATACCGCGGAAATGCTGTTCACCGACGTTGGCCAGGGTGTCTTCGACATACGACGTGTTAGCGCGCCACAGGTCGCCGGCCGGGCCACGATGGATCCGGTCACACATGCTCGGATCGCCGGTCAGGCCGCAGATCTGCAGGATGTTGGTCGGGCCGATACCACCGATGGCATCTTCCAGCTTGATGTCGTAGTAGTCGACGTTGAACTGCAGATTGTTGGTGGGCGTATACACCACGCCGAATGTGAAGGTATCAGCCACTTCCGGAGCCAGATCCGGGTTGCCGCCGCCCAGGAAGTTGTTCTGGTCGGCCGGGTTGGCCGCGATCGAACCGTAACGGTCCAGCGGAACGCCGGTGTTGAGGCACTGCTCGGGCGTGAGGGTCGGCGTGGGGCCGGCGCACGGATCGGAACCGCCGAACAGACCAACCGTCTGCTGGGTGAACAGCTCGGTCACGCTGGGCGCGCGGATCGCATGGTTGTAGCCGGTACGGACGCGGAACTTGTCGATGAAGTTCGCACCCAGGCCCGCCTTCCAGGTATTCGCGCCACCGGACAGGTTGTAGTCGGAGTGGCGGAAACCCAGGTCCATGTCCAGGCTCCTGAGGAGGCCTTCGCTACGGAACAACGGCACGGCGCTTTCCAGGAAGACTTCGGTCACGCTGGTCTTGCCGCTGACCGGGGTGGCGAAACCGCCCGATCCGGCGAAGTTACCGGTCTCGCTATTGGTGTCGGCGACGAAGGAGAACTTGTTCTCGCGCCATTCGGCGCCCATCACCAGTGAGACATTCTCGTCAACCCATGGCAGGCTCAGACCGGTGTCGCCAGTGATGTAGGCGTTGATCTGGTTCAGCTCGGTGTCGACCTTTGACAAGCTGGTGCCCGCCAGAGCGGCTGCTGCCTCGGCGGTCACGCCGCCCGGGGTGAACACATCGTACGGAATGCAGCCGGCGAACGAACCATCCGGGCAGCCCAGGATCGCCTGGACGATGCGGTCGGACAGGAAGTCGTTTTTGCCGATGGTGGTGTTGCTCACCTCGCCGTGCAGGAACGAGGCGTTGTACGACCAGGCTTCGTCCAGCGCGCCTTCGACGCCTGCGACCACGCGCCACTGGGTGTTGTCGGTCTGGGAGATGCGCGGGCCACCTTCGATGTTGCGCTTGGCGACGTAGATGCCCACCGGAACGGCGGGATCCAGGCCGAGGTCGGCGCACATGGTGCCGATCAGCGGATCTGTGCAGGCCAGATCAGGCAGACGGGTGAAGAACGCGCCCGATTCTGCGATCTGCACCGAGTCGCTCTTGTTGATGAACATCAAGTCCATGTACGGACGGAAATGCTCGTTGATCTCGTACTTGATCGACGCACCGGCGGTATAGCGCTCGTCCGGACGCTGGTAGTAGTTGATCGGCGCGTAGTTGTACGGTGCGCCGTAAGCGCCGATCCACGAGCCGTCGGGGTTCAGGCTTGCAGGACCGTAGGTGTCGAATCCGCCCTGCTCCCAGTAGAAGTTGCCGGCGGCATTGGTGTTCGAACCACCGCAGCCAAGACCACTCGCGGTCAGGGCGCAGGACGAGTAGTCGCGCTGGCCCTGGAACAGGGGGTCGTTCTTGCGCCAGTTGAGCCATGCCACCGCGTGGCCACGGCCGTCGGCGAAGCTGCTGCCGACCGCGAGGTCGAGGTTGCGCGACGCGCCGTCGAAACCGGAATCGCCGGTCGGATAGTCGAAATCACGCGCATCCATCAGACCCTGGATGTAGTCGTTGTCGTTGTTGTGCTGATAGGCCGAATAGCCGGCGCTGAGGGAGACACCCTCGAACTCGTCGTCGAGCACGAAGTTGACCACGCCCGCGATCGCGTCGGAGCCATACACCGCCGAGGCACCGCCGGTGAGCAGGTCAACGCGCTTGACCAGCGCGGCCGGCACGATGCTGATGTCGGGGACTTCGCCGGCGCCCGGCGGCAGGCGGAAGCCGTTCACCAGGGTCAGGGTGCGGTCAGCGCCCATGTTGCGCAGGTTGACGGTGGGATAGCCCAGCGAGCCGTTGTTGGTGAACGCGTCGAAGGCGGGAGCCACCTGCGGATACTGGTTGACCAGATCCTCGGCACGGGTCGCGCCGGAGTACTTGAACTCTTCCTGCTGGATCTCGGTCACCGGCGAGGATGATGTAACGGTCTGACTCTGGATACGCGTACCGGTAACGACGATGGTGTCGAGTTCCGTCGCTTCCTGCGATTCCGCAGGCGGCGTGGTCTGCTGCGCGGCCGCGTCCTGCGCGAACGCAAGGCCAGGGCCAGACAGGCCGACCGCGAGTGCGAAGGTAATCGCATCGCGGAGCTTGGTGGTCTTAAAGGTCATTCTCTCTCTCCACAAGTGAGTCTTGGGTGTTTCCCATGGGAACCTGCCCCGCGGAGTCAAGGAAGACGCCAAGTCGGGTAAGGCCGGGGTCGATAGTACCGAGCCTTCACCAAAAATTAAAGTGTCGTTAAAGCCGGCTTTTGCCGGCAGATCCACGCGATAAAAAAGCCCCGGTTGCGGGGCCTTTTGTCTCATCCAGTCAAGAGATCGCTCTCGCTGGGGGCGCTCTAGAGGTCCTGCTCGTACCGGACGTAGGGCACAGTGCCCTCTTCCTCGCCGTTCTCGCCGACAGGGGCGAAGGGGTTGCGTCCACGGCTGATCACGTTGTCGGCGCCGACGCTGAGTTCGCCGCTCCACGGGGTCCGCCAGGTGACGCCGAGGCCCAGGCCTTCCCATTTCGGCTGACCCGGGGTGTCGACCACGTGACCGACAATGCTGGCCCCGAAATTGCCGAAGCCACCGCCCACGGTCAGGCTCTTGCTGGTCCAGCGGTCCAGATCCAGTCCCGATGCCTCGGCTGCGGCCGGTGAAAGCAGCCGGGCTTTCGCCACGGTGCCGGCGATCGAGACGTAGCCCTCCCCAGGCAGCGACTTGCGGGCGAAGACGGTCAGGTCGTTGATGTCGACGCGGTTGTTGGCTGCGGCCCCGGGCGTCAGCCAGCCGGGCAGGTTGTCGCGGCCCACGCCTGCGGTCAGGCCGATCCGGCCGCCACCGCGGTTGAACGCCGCGGTCGCGCTGGCGCGGCGGCTGTTCTCGCCTTCGACCTCATCGCTGAGCGTGGCGAGCATGCAGTTGTTGGCGAGGTTGCCGATCGCGCCGGCAATGCCGTTCTTGCGGTCGCACAGCAGTGCCAGCGAATCGCCGGCATCCAGGTCGAAAGTCGCATCCAGCGAATTGATGCCGAAGCGCTTGCGCACGCGCGCGCTCGCGACGTCGGATGGCTCGAGCACCAGATACGCTTCGAGCTTGCCGCTGGCGTTGTTCCAGACCGGAAGGATCGCGGTGTCTTCAACAGGCGCGGTCTGCGCATGCGCATCCGCTGCGGCGCCAAGGGCGAGCAGGACGGCGGACAGCAGCGGCAGCAGGCGGTGGCGCATGGCCCGAATCAGACTCCCACCGGGCGTTCGAGTTCCCGGTTCCCTCAGCATGAAATCTATCGGATTTATGTTTCTTTAACAATACCGATAATGTTAAATTTATGTAAAGGCTGGACCTATTGAAGCTGCTCCGGCGCGGGCGCTTGGAGCGCCCCGCCCGTAAAGATCGCGTCCAGATCGTCGCGGTCAAACATATAGGTCTGGCCACAGAACTCGCAACGGATGGAGGCCCGCTCGTCGGACAAGGCGGCGTAGGCCTCCTCGGCGCCCAGGGATTCGAGCATCGCGCCGACCCGTTCGCGGGAGCAGGAGCAGGCGAACGAAAGCGGGCGTTCCCCGAGCAGCTGCACGTCCTCCTCGTGGAACAGCCGGTGCAGCAGCGCATCGGCCGGCAGTTCCAGCAGTTCCATAGGTTCCAGGGTTTCGAACAAGGCGCTTGCCCGGGTCCAGCCGTCGGCATCGCCGCCGAGCTCGTCGGGCCGGCGGTCGAAAGGCAGGTGCTGCAGCATCAGGCCTGCCGCGGAGTCATCGCCACAGGCCAGCAGCAGCCGCGTCGGCAGCTGCTCTGACTGTTCGAAGTAACCCTCGAAGGCGCCGACCAGCGAATCGGACTCGATCGGGACCAAGCCTTGATAGCGCGAGGGCTCGCGGCCGCCGGTTCCCGGATTCTCGATCGTGATGGCCAGGATCGCGCCATCTCCCAGCGCCTGCAGGTCGCGGGAGACGCCGGCCCCGCCGTCGTCTTCGCGGGTGCGGGCGATGCCGCGCAATGTGCCGGCGGCGGTGCACTCGGCGAACAACGTGCGCAGCGCGCCTTCACCGCGCAGCTGGATCGACAGCCGACCCTGCACCTTGGCATGGCCGGTGAACAGCGCAGCCGCTGCGCAGGCTTCGCCGAGCAGTTCGGATAACGCGGGGGCATAGTCGCTGCTGTCCCGGATCCGTCGCCAGGTGTCGTCCAGGTGCACACGCACGCCGCGCACCCCGGCGCGCGGCAGCAGGAATCGGGTCAGTCGATCGGGATCGGTCATGTCGGTCAAAGCCGCGCGACGGCGGATAATGCGGATCGGGAACAGACCCCATCAGGTTGGGGCGGGAACGCGCAGTGCAAGCCGAAGAGCAATCGATCCCCGCGTCGCGGCCACGACGCTGGCGTGGATGGTGGTGGAAGGGCCCCTTGTACCTGATCGCATTCAGCGTGGTCCAGGTCATCGTGCTGCGCTTCGTCGATCCGCCGTTCTCCAGTTTCATGCTGATCCGCCAGGCCGAGGCGTGGACGCAAGGCGACTGGAAATTCCGCGTCGCCTACGACTGGCGCGATCTCGAGGAGGTCTCCGGGAACGTGCCGGTGGCGCTGGTCGCCTCGGAAGACCAGGGTTTCGCGTTGCACAATGGCTTCGACTTGCGGGCGATCGAGAAGGCGCGCACCTCGAACGCGCGCGGGCGCCGCTTGCGCGGCGGCAGCACGATCAGCCAGCAGACGGCAAAGAACCTGTTCCTCTGGGGCGGTGGCGGCTGGTCGCGGGTGCTGCGCAAAGGCGTCGAGGCCTGGTACACGCTGCTGATCGAACTCCTGTGGCCGAAGCAGCGGATACTGGAGGTCTACGCCAACGTCGCCGAGTTCGGCGATGGGGTGTACGGCGCGCAGGCGGCTGCACGCACCTATTTCCGCAAGGACGCCGCCAGACTCGGTACGGCCGAGGCGGCGCGGCTGGCCGCCGTGCTGCCCAACCCCAAGCGCTACAGTGCCGCGCGACCCGGCCCGTACGTGCAGCGGCGCACACGTGCGATCGAGCGCCAGATGCGCGCGATCGGGGGCACCGGCTACTTGCGCGCGCTCGATTGAACCGGCATAGGATGAGCGATGACTGCTGACCGCCTGACCGTCGTCGTTGCCGCATACAACGAAGCCGATGCGCTGCCGCGCCTGCACCCGCGCATTGTCGCGGTGCTCGATGCCATGCCCGGCATCGATGGCCGGGTGATCTATGTCGACGATGGCAGCAGCGATGGCACCTGGCCGGTCATGCAGCGGTTGGCGGCACAAGACCCGCGCGTTGCGCTGCTGCGCCTGAGCCGCAACTTCGGCAAGGAAGCCGCGCTGACCGCGGGGCTCGACCACATCGACGCCGGTGCGGCACTGATCCTGGACGCCGACGGGCAGGATCCGCCGGAGCTGATTCCGCAGTTCGTCGAAAAGTGGCGCGAAGGCTATGACGACGTGCACGGCACGCGCATCGAACGCGAAGGCGAAAGCTGGTTGAAAAAGGCTACCGCGCACGGCTTCTATCGGGTGATCGGTCGGCTGTCGAAGACGCCGATCCCGCAGGATACCGGCGATTTCCGCCTGCTCTCGCCGCGCGCGCTGAGCGCCCTCAGGCAGCTGCGCGAGCGCCAGCGCTTCATGAAGGGACTGTTCGGCTGGGTCGGCTTCAATCAGACTGCAATCGCCTACCAGCGCGACGCGCGCATCGCCGGGCAGACCAAGTTCAACTTCTGGCGGCTGTGGAACTTCGCCCTGGAAGGGATTACCAGCTTCAGCACGGCACCGCTGCGGATCGCCACCTACCTCGGCGTGGGCACTGCATTGCTCGCCTTCGTCTATGCGCTATGGGTGGTGTTCAAGGCGCTGCGCTGGGGGGATCCGGTGGCGGGCTGGCCGACGATGATGGCGGTGATCCTGCTGCTGGGCGGCGTGCAGCTGATGGCGCTGGGCCTGATCGGCGAGTACCTGGGTCGTCTGTATGCCGAGGCCAAGCAGCGGCCGCTTTACCTCGTCGACGCCTGGCGGCCCGGCGCGGGGTTATCCTCCGAACCGTCCCTCGAGCCAGGAGACGTCCATGCGCACCGTCCGGCAACTGCTCGCAGCGAAAGCGCCTGAAATCCATGCCATTGGCCCGGATGCGGCCGTGATCGACGCCATCCGGCTGATGGCCGAGAAGCGGATCGGCGCGCTGCTGGTCATGGAAGGCACCCGCCTGGTCGGGATCCTTTCCGAACGCGACTACGCGCGCAAGGTCGTGCTGGAAGGCCGCTCCTCGAAGGACACGCCGGTTCGCGACATCATGACCGCCAACGTGATCGGTGTGCGGCTGGACGACACGACCGACACCTGCATGCAGATCGTCACCGATCAGCGGATCCGACACCTGCCGGTGCGGGAAGGCGACGAAGTCGTGGGTGTGGTGTCGATCGGCGATCTGGTCAAGGCGGTGATCGAGGATCAGCAGCTCGAGCTCGACCAGCTGCAGCGCTACATCGCGAGTTGACGCATGTTCCAACCAGCGCACTGCTCCACGTTGGTGCGGATGGTTCCCGGTACGTGCCTGCTCCTTGTGTGTGCGGTCTTCGCTGCGGCGTGCAGTTCGGTTGCGGACAGGAGGCCGGGCTTGCTGCCCGAATACTTCTCGCCGCCCCCCACCTCACCGTGGTTCACGGTTTCCGCCGCCCGGACGGTGATCGAAAAACGCATCCTCGACAGCAAATGCGCAAGCACCAGCGCAGACGTGTCGGGCCTCGGCCTGATGACACGGCCAGAGACCCGGGGCGGCGTGTATCTCGACAGCGGAACCGCGCCCGACGGGACCAGGTGGTTCCTGCACCGGAACATGGACGATCCTGAAGTCACCTATTGCGGCATCGCCCTGGCAGGCGTGGGGACGGGAACGAATATTTCGTTGACGGGCGTCAGTTACAGGAACCTGCCCGAAGTCAAGGCTGCGGTCGAATCCGGCGATTTTCTGTGCAAATGCAAGCGGCTGGCGCAATGGCGCCGAGTCGGATGTTTCGCGAGTCCAGGCCCGGCACCGCGCTATGGTTTGGGTGCGGGCGTGCAGGCCAGGGTGTGGCCGGTTTCATCGTCGAGCGTGGCGCCCTGCGGCGACAGCGTGAAGGTCAACCCGTTGTCCATGAAGGTACGCGGCGTGCTGTCCTGGATCGCCTCGATCTTGACCACCCTGCCGTCGGCCAACGCCACGCGCGCGACCTTGTCGCGGACGATGTCGATGCGATGGCCCTGGTCGCAGCGGTAGCTGGCGGTGACGTCCTTGAGGTCGGCCGGATTCATGGTCGCGGCCGGATCGGTCGGCGGGTTCGCCGTCGCTGCGGTGTCGTCTCCGGGTGTGCAGGCAGTCACTGCAGCCCAGGCCACCAGCAGACAGGCGCATCGCAGCGCGATTCGCGCGGTGACGGGGGTGACACGATCATTTGGCATAACGGCCTCCACAGGTGCTGTCCTCTCCAGGACCCAGCTCCAGTGTAGCCAGGAGCGCGGCTGGCGGCGCGATACTGCCCAGGGTCAGTGCGATCGCTCCGCGCAGCCCCACGCGCGCCATGTCCGGCCGGAACGATGGATCCTTGAACGTGCCGCCGACCAGCAGTGGCGAGCGGAACGCGAACAGGCTACGGTCCTTCGGCCGCGGACGCAGTCGAAGGTCGAGCGTCTCGTCGCGCAGGCTGATCCGGCCGTTGCCGACGATGATGGTGTCGGTGGTGTCGAAGGCGATGGCGCGGGCATCCATGATGCCGTCACGCACGGCGAAGTCGCCGAAGGCGCAGCGGATCGGCACCTTGCGGTCCTTGGTGACCATGAATTTCAGCGCCTCGGCGATGTCCAGGCCGGCCAGCTCCATCAGCAGGTTGCTGATCTGGCCGCGGCCCATGCCCACGGCGATGTCGCCATTGGCGCTGCCGAGCATTTTCGCGATGGAATTGCCGGTGCCATTGATGTTGAGGTCGCCGCCGATCTTGCCGATCGCGTCCTGGGTGAGTTTCGCATCGGGGATCAGCTTGCCCAGGTTGAGTCCGCGCAGCTTGATGTCGGCATCGGTGCGGATCGGGCTCTCGCTGGCGTTCATGCGGATGGTCGAGCGGATGTCGCCGCCGGCCACGCCGAAATTGAGCGGTTCCAGGCGCAGCACGCCATCTTTCAGGTATAGGTGCGCGTCCATGTCGTCGAGTGGCAGCGACGGCGCGTTCAGTCGCGTCGCGCGCAGGCGGACGTCGGCGTCCATGGCGCGCAGTTTGTCCAGTTCGTAGGGGGTGTCGGGCAGGATCCGGGGACTGGCCGCCTGCTTCGCCGCCAGTGCCTGCAGTTCGGCGTTGGTATTTTCCTGGCCGCCGGCCTGCGGTGCGGCGCCGACGAAGCCCGCGAGGTCGTCGAAGTCCAGCCGCTGCGAACGGAAATCGCCCTTGAAGAACACCCGCTTGCCGGTGGTCACATGCGCGTACCCGGCTATGTCGCTGTCGCCGACCGTGCCGCTGAACCCATCGTATTTCCAGGTGCTGCTGGACGGGCTGTTGATGGCGCGTGTGAGCGTGCCGTCGAGTGAGTAGGGCGGTGTCGGGGGCAGGGCCACGCCGATCAGCCGATACAGATCCTCCATGTTCTGGCCGGACAGCGCGAGCTTGAGATCGAAGTCCCGGAAGCGCAGCGGATCGAGCAGGTTGCCGCGCGCGTGCGCGCGGGTGGCGCCCGCCGCGGCGCGCAGATCGATGCGATAGGGCTGTTCGCGATCGCGCAGTTCCAGCGGCGATTCCGCCGTGCCTTCGAGAGTGAACGGATTGCCCTTCCAACGTCCGCTTCCCTCCACCCCGATGGGCGGACGTCCACCGGCCTTGCCCGCGGGCCTGCTCGCGACCGCGATATCGATGTCGGTCTTGCCCTTGGCGTCGAGGTATTGCAGGCGGCCGTCGTCGACCCACAGGCTGCGGAACTGCGGTTGCCTGCCGCCCGGTTCGCCGAAGACCCAGTTGCCCTTGCCATCGGGCCCGAGTTCGAGCCGCAACCGCGGCCGGTTCAGCCGCAGGTCGGGGATGCGGAAATCGCGGCGGAAGAGGGCGGGGAAGAGTTCGAACTTGAACTCGACCCGGTCGCTGGTGGCCATGTCGCCCTGCGTCGACCATGGAGCATTGCCGAAGCGGACCGCGTCCATGCGCACGCTGGTGACGCGGCCCAGGCCCACGTCGAGGTCGCCGCCGATGTCGAACTCGCGGTCGGTGCGCGCCTGCACGATGCGCTCGACCGGCCCGCGCAGCCAGTTCCAGTCCCAGAGCAGGATCACGATCAGCAGGCCGAGCAGAAACAGGCCGAATGCGGTGCGTACCGGATGACGCCGGAGCGCATCGAGTTGCATGCGGGCGCGCGAGGCGGTCGGGTCGTTCATGGGCGCTCGGAGGCTCGCGAAGACCTCCACCTTCGACGCAGCGCGGTAAAGCGCCGGTGAAACTTCAAGCGAGCATTCAGCTGGGCGCGCTGACCTGCGCCAGCACTGCGACGAAATGGCAGACGCCGCCGGCGATCACGAACAGATGCCAGATTGCATGCGAATGCGGCATCCGGGGACGATGGTAGAACAGTGTTCCGGCGGTATAGGCGATGCCGCCGGCGAGCACCCAGCCGAAGGTCCAGGTATCGAGTGCGGCCATGACCGGCCTGATCGCCAGAATCACCAGCCAGCCCATGGCCACGTAGATGAAGGTCGACAGCAGGCGCAGGCGGCCCTTCGAGAACAGCTTGAACACCACGCCCAGTGCTGCCAGCGACCAGATCGCGACGAACAGTTTCCATCCCAGCGGTCCGCGCAGGCCGATCAGGGTGAAAGGGGTGTAGGTTCCGGCGATCAGCAGGTAGATCGCGCAGTGATCGAACAGCTTCAGCTGTGCCTTGGTGGCCGGCTCGGACGCTGCGTGGTACAGGGTCGAAGCCAGGTGCAGCGCGCACAGCGACAGGCCGAACACCAGCGCCGCCGCAAGCCGCCAGCCGTCGGCCTGGCGCAGGCCGATCGCGATGAGCACGAGCGCTGCGAGGGCGGCGGCGGCGAGACCGGCGGCCGCGGTCGCCGCGTTCTCGCGCTCGGACGTGGCCAATGAAGTGGATGCGGCGGATGTGTCCACATCGGCACCATGCCCGTTCGTCACGGAGTGTTTGCTCGGAACGCGCACCGTCTCAATCTGGCCATCGCTTCAGTCCACGGCCACCGCATGCGCATGCTCGCGCGTGGCCAGGAACAGCACGTCCGCTGCACGTTCCTCCGCGAGCTGGAGATTGACGCGCGTCGGGGCGAGATAGACCAGCTGGCCGGCGGCATCGATGGCCAGGTTCATCGCGTGTTTGTCGCGGAATTCCTCGAGCTTCTTCGGGTTGTCGCAGCGGATCCAGCGCGCGGTCGCCACCTGTACGGGTTCGAAGCTGGCGTCCACGCCGTATTCGTCCTTGAGCCGGTAGGCGACAACGTCGAACTGCAGCACTCCGACCGCGCCCAGGATCAGGTCGTTGGACATCAGCGGCTTGAAGAACTGGGTGGCGCCCTCTTCGCTCAGCTGCGCCAGCCCCTTCTGCAGCTGCTTGAGCTTGAGCGGGTCGCGCAGGCGCGCGCGCCGGAACAGTTCCGGGGCGAAGTTGGGGATGCCGGTAAAGTTAAGCGCCTCGCCTTCGCTGAAGCTATCGCCGATCGAGATGGTGCCGTGGTTGTGGATGCCGATCACATCCCCGGGCCAGGCGCTCTCTGCGATCTCGCGGTCGCTGGCCATGAAGGTCAGCGCATTGGCCAGCTTGACTTCCTTGCCGCTGCGCACGTGAAACGCCTTCATTCCGGCGCTGAAGCGGCCAGAGCACACGCGCATGAACGCGACCCGGTCGCGGTGCTGCGGATCCATGTTGGCCTGGATCTTGAACACGAAGCCGGTCAGCCGGTTCTCGTCCGGGTGTACATCGCGGGTGGTGGTTTCGCGCGGCCGCGGCGCGGGCGCGTGTTCGACGAAGAAGTCGAGCAGCAGCTGCACGCCGAAGTTGTTCACCGCCGAGCCGAAGAACACCGGCGTCTGTTCGCCGGCCAGGTATTTCGCCTTGTCGAACGGATGCGATGCGCCCTGGACCAGCTCCAGTTCGTCGCGCAGTTCGGCCAGCATGTCGGCGCCGCCGATCCTGGCCTCGAGAGCCGGATCGTCGATCGAGGCGAAGATGGTGGAGTCCTGGCGGGTGAAATTGCGGCCCGCCTCGTACAGATGCACCTCGCCGGTGAGCAGGTGGACCACGCCCTTGAGCCGCTGGCCCATGCCGATGGGCCAGGTGATCGGCGCGCACTGGATGCCGAGCACGCTTTCCACTTCGTCCAGCAGGTCGATCGGCGGCTTGCCCTCGCGGTCGAGCTTGTTGATGAAGCTCATGATCGGCGTATCGCGCAGGCGGCACACTTCCATCAGCTTGATCGTGCGTTCCTCCACGCCCTTGGCCACGTCGATCACCATCAGCGCTGAATCCACCGCGGTCAGCACGCGATAGGTGTCCTCACCGAAATCGGCATGGCCGGGGGTGTCGAGCAGATTGACGACGCGACCCTCGTAAGGGAACTGCATCACCGAGCTGGTCACCGAGATGCCGCGTTCCTTTTCCAGCGCCATCCAGTCCGAGGTGGCGTGGCGCGCGGCCTTGCGGCCCTTGACGGACCCGGCCATCTGGATGGCGCCTCCGAACAGCAGCAGCTTCTCGGTCAGCGTGGTCTTGCCGGCGTCGGGGTGCGAGATGATGGCGAAGGTGCGGCGGCGCGCGGCTTCGCTGGCGACGTCTGATTTGAGTGCAGCGGACATGGCGAGGGCGCCCGGGCGGGCGCGGGAAGGGGGCGGAGAGGGCGGAAATTATAGGCGAGCCGCGGGCAGACGCCCGTCCGGCGTGCCGACGACGGCGTTATCAGCTCGCGACGCGGGTTTGGCGTCTACCGATGCCCGGCCCCGGCACGGCTCTCGCCAAAACGCAGGATGCCGTGCGGGCTGAACATGCGGAACGGGATGGATACCAACTGCATCCCGCGATTGACCTGCAGTGCGAAGTGCAGGTGCGGGCCGCTGGTAAAGCCGGTATTGCCCGAGCGCCCGATCAGCTGGCCGGCGCGCACGCGCTGGCCCATGCGCACCATCACCCCGTTCTCGCGCAGGTGCGCATACAGCGCCATGGTGCCGTCGTCGTGCACGATGCGCACGAAGTTGGCGCGGCCGCCGAGCTTCTCGCGGTTCAGGCCGGCCTGGTCGAAGTCGTTCTCCACCTGCATCACCACGCCGTCACGCGCGGCCACCACGTCGGTGCCGATCGGCGCGGCGAAGTCGACCGCGTAGTGGTTCTGCGCGTCGTTGTGGCTGTAGCTGCCGCCATATCCCTGGTCGACGCGCAGGTCGCGGGTGAGCAGGGGGAAGACGTATTCGACGTCGCGCGGCGTGGCCCCCGGCTTGCCGGGCACCGCGTCCAGCCGCAGTTCGAAATCGCCATTGCGGGCCGGGTCGACGCCGACGATCCGCGCCACCAACGCATTACCGCTGCCGGGCACCGTGGCGCGCGCCGGCAGCTGCGGCTCGCCGCGGACGTTGCTGCTGCGGCCGAAGTCCAGGCGTACCTCGACCGGCCCGGCCAGCGCGTTGTCCACCCAGGCAAGGTACTGGCCGCCTTCCTGGGTCAGGCGCAGCCGCACCAGGGCGCCAGGTTCGGCGCGGAAGGGGATCACCGTGAGCTCGCGTGCGGCCGTGCTCGCGGCCGGCGGGCGGTCGCCGTAATGGACGATGCCGTTGCTGTCCTTCCACTTGTAGACCTTGCCGGCCTGGGCGCCGGCGGCGCACAGGGTCAGGAGCATGGCCAGCGGCAGCAGGCGCGCGCGCATCGCGTTCAATGCACGCAGTTGGCCGGCAGGCGCAATGCGCGCGCGACCTCCTGCAGGTCGAAGGCGACGACCGATTTGTCCTGGTGCACGGCGAACAGCGCGCCGCCCGGGAACGCGCCGGTCGGCGCAGCGTGTAAGGCGATACCGTCGGTATCTGCGGTGGTCTCGCCCTGCCAGGTCGCACGCCACTGCAGGCTGCGGCGATCGAAGACATGAAAACGGGTGAGCGGCGTGAGCTGGTCCACGGTGATCCAGTAGCCGCTGCCGTCCGGACAGCTCCACAGGGCCACGCCTTCGGCCTCGGCATCGAAACTGCCTTCGGGCAGGCTGCGGCCTGTGAAACGCCCGGCCAGGGTGTATTCGCGCAGGTTGGAGCCGCGGTTGCCGGGCGCGGTCGCCTCGTCCGCGATCAGCAGGCGGTCGTTGGCCGGATCGCCGCTCAGCGACTCGACCATGCGCAGCGCTCCATCGGGCGTGGTGTCGCCGAAACTGCCGGCCGGTTCGGCCGCGACCGCATCGCCCTCGGTCTGCAACCGGAACCTGCGTACCCGCTGGGACAGTTCCGGCAGCGGCGGCACCACGTCGAAGCGCTCGCCGTACATGAAACTGTCGGTGATGTAGGCATCCAGCTCGCCCGGCGCGGTTTCGTGCAGCCAGATCCCGTACGGGCTGCGCAGGATGTTCTCGCCGAACATGCCCGCCGGCCGGAAGTCGGGCAGGCGCAGCGCCTGCACGCGATGATTGTCCCGTTCCACCACAAACAGCAGATCGCCGAACACGGCAAGGCCATTGGGGCGGTCGAACTGGCCGGCGGCCTTGCCCGGGCCACCGAACGTGCGCAGCCGCGTCCCGGTGTCGGCATCGAAAATCGACAGGCGATCGCTCGACTTGCCGCTGGCGATCAGCCAAGTCTGGCCGTCCGGGGTCGTCCAGGTCGCCAGCGAGTCGAGCTCCTCGTCCGCGAACGCAGGCGAGGCATACCGCTCGGGCACGGTGACCGTGGTCGATGGTGCGGACGCAGGCGGCTGAATGGGCGGCGCCGTCCGGCACGCCGACATCAGCGCGACGGTGGCGAGGGCGAGTACGAGGGGGTGCAGGCGTCTTGGTAGGTGTCTTGGCATGCGCCAAGTATGCGCAGCCGGATGGGCAGACGGTACCGGTCTGGGAAGGTCATCGCTTTATGCGCATGAAGCGATTGACATTTGCTGCGAGCGCCGGCAAGCTCGCTCCATCCATCGAGACCGGCTGAGGGACAGGCCCGAAGACGCCGGGGCAACCTGATGGAGACCACCGCAAGGTGCGTCTTCCGTCGCGGTGCCAAATCCTGCGGGGACCTGAGCGTCCACCGGAAGATGGTTGCGACGCCTGCGCTGCAGGCGGGCGCTTCCGCCCCGCGAGGGCACTTCCGGCAAGCCCCGCGATTTCCCGATGGCCGCACAAGCCCCGGGAACCCGCCATGACGTTGGTCGACACCACTGCCGCGCTCCACCACGCCGAACCGCAGCCGCACGTGCCTGCGTGGGCGACGCAGGTCGAGAACGACGCCATTCGGGTGCGCCGCGGCAGCGTGGATGCAGCGCTGGCCACACGTCATGCCGGCAGGCGCAGGCTGCAGATCGCCTATGAAATCGTCGGAGCGGAGGATGCGCCGGTACTGCTGATTGCCGGCGGCATCTCCGCGCATCGTCACGTCGCTGCGAATGCGGCCGATCCCGCGCCGGGCTGGGCGCAGGGGCTGCTCGATGCCGGGCGCGCGCTCGACCCGCGCGCATTCCGCCTGCTTTCCTTCGACTATGTCGGCGCGGATGGCGGTCTCGATGCACCGATCGACACCGCCGACCAGGCCGACGCGATCGCCCTGCTGTTGGACGCGCTCGGCATCGAGCGGCTCAGGGCGTTCGTGGGCTATTCCTATGGCGCGCTCGTAGGCCTGCAGTTCGCCGCCCGGCATCCTGCGCGCCTGCAGCGGCTGGTGGCGGTCAGCGGCGCGCATCGCGCGCACCCCTACGCGGCGGCGTGGCGTGCCCTGCAGCGCAAGGCGGTGGGTCTGGGCCAGCACCAGGGTGGCGACGCGCATGGCCTGTCGCTCGCGCGCCAGTTCGCGATGCTCAGCTACCGCACGCCGGAGGAATTCGGCGAACGCTTCGATGCCGCGCCGGTACTCGAAAACGGCCGGGTGCGCGTCGCCGCGGAGGACTATCTCGAAGCCGCCGGCGAACGCTTCGTGGCGCGGATCTCCGCCACTGCCTGGCTGCGTCTGTCCGAATCGATCGACCTGCACCGGGTCGATCCACGCCAGATCCGCATTCCCACGACCGTCATCGCGGTGGAAGGCGATCGCCTGGTGCCGCTGTCCGACGCGGTGGCGCTGGTCGAGGGCCTGGGCCTGCATGGCCGGCTGCGCGTGCTGCGCTCGCGCTATGGACACGACGCTTTTCTCAAGGAAACCGATCGCATCGATGCGCTGCTCGGCGCCGCGTTGCGCGAAACCACTGCTGGAGTTGCCCCATGAGCCCTGGATCCAACGGAACGACTGCCCCCGGCGACTGTCGTCGCGCCACACGCGCGGTGCGCGCCGGCATAGACCGCGACACCGCCTTCGGCGCGGTCACGCCGCCACTGGTGCTGTCGAGCAATTTCAGCTTCGCCGGCTTCAACCAGAAGCGCCAGTACGACTACACCCGCAGCGGAAACCCCACCCGTGACCTGCTCGGCGAAGCCCTTGCCGAGCTGGAAGGCGGCGTGGGCGGCGTGGTCACCGCAACCGGGATGGGCGCGATCACCCTGATCCTGCAGGCACTGCTGCAGCCGGGCGACCGGCTGGTGGTGCCGCACGACTGCTACGGCGGCAGTTGGCGGCTGTTCAACGCGCTCGCGGCCAAGGATGCCTTCGAGCTGGTCACCGTCGACCTCACCGATCCGCGCGCACTCGCCGCCGCGCTGCGCCCCGGCGATGACGGCCGCGGTCCCAAGCTGGTGTGGATCGAGACCCCGAGCAATCCGCTGCTGCGCATCACCGATCTGCGCTTCGTGATCGAGGCTGCGCACAAGGCCGGTGCCCTCGCGGTGGTGGACAACACCTTCCTCTCGCCCGCGTTGCAGGCGCCGATCGCCGACTTCGACGCGGACGTGGTCGTCCACTCCACCACCAAGTACATCAACGGGCATAGCGATGTGGTCGGCGGCGCGGTGGTGGCGAAGACCGCGGAGTTGCACGAACAGTTCACCTGGTGGGCCAACTGCCTGGGGCTGACCGCCTCGCCTTTCGACGCCTTCCTGACCTTGCGCGGCCTGCGCACCCTGGACGCGCGCCTGCGCGTGCATCAGGAAAACGCCGCGGCGATCGCACAGCAGCTCGAGGCACACCCGGCGGTGGCGAAGGTCTACTTCCCGGGCCTGGCCTCGCATCCGCAGCATGCACTGGCCGCGCGCCAGCAGCACGGCTTTGGTGCGATGCTGAGCGTCGAATTGCGCGGCGGCGAGCCGGCGGTCGAAGAGCAGGCGGTGCGCGCCTTCGTCGAAGGCCTGCAGTGCTTCACCCTGGCCGAATCGCTCGGCGGCGTGGAAAGCTTGATCGCGCATCCGGCCACGATGACCCACGCGGCGATGACGCCGGAGGCGCGTGCGGCAGCCGGCATTTCCGACGGACTGCTGCGCCTGTCGGTGGGCATCGAGGCGTTGGAGGACCTGAGGGCGGACCTTGCCGCAGCCCTGGAGCGGGCGCAGCAGGTCATCGAGTGCGGGAGCCGCAAACGCGCGAACGCGGTCCTGGCCGACGCATGAGCGCCGCTGTTCCGGACGCCGCCGTTCCGGGCAAGGTCACCGTGCTGCGCCCGTTGTCGGCGCCGCGACAGGCCAGGCTCGCGCTTCTGGGTACGGGCACGGTGGGTACGGCCTTCGTGCAGCGCTACCTGCGCCTGGGCGACGATGTCCGGCTGCCGCCGCTCACCCTGATCGCCAATTCGCGCGACGCACAGGGTTGCAATGGCGATGTCCATCAGGTGCTGCGGAGCCTCGCCAGTTCCGCCCGGCGTCACGGTACGGTGGAACTGGACCCAGACGCATTCGTGCGCGGCGACATCGTGGTGGATGCCAGCGCCAGCGAACAGGTCGCCGAACGCCATGCGCAGTGGCTGCGTCGCGGCGTGCACGTGGTGACTGCCAACAAGCTGGGCATGGGCGCATCGTTGCGGCGCGCGCAGGACATTACCGCGGCCCAGCGCGAGGGACGCACGCATTACGGCGATGCGGCCACCGTCGGTGCCGGCCTGCCGCTGATCCGTTCGATCCGGGAACTCACCCGCGGTGGGGACCGGATCCACGCAGTCGAGGGGGTGCTCTCGGGCTCGCTGGCGTGGCTGTTCAACCATTACGATGGCATTCGTCCGTTTTCCCGCTTCGTGCGCGAGGCGCGCACTGCCGGCTACACCGAACCCGATCCGCGCATCGACCTGTCGGGAGAGGACGTACGCCGCAAGCTGCTGATCCTGGCGCGCGCCGCAGGCGTGGCGCTGGCCGCCGAGGACGTCCGGGTCGACTCGCTGGTGCCCGAGGCGCTGGCCCAGGCGCAGCCGGAACACGTGGATGCGCAGCTGCCATCGCTCGACACGGATTTGCGCGAGCGTTACCAGCAGGCGTATCGCGCCGGCGCAAAACTTCGCTTCGTCGGCCGTTTCCGCATCGACGACGCCGGCAGCGTCAGCGCCAGCGTCGGCCTGCACGCGCTTCCCGACACGCACGCGCTATGCGGCGGCGGCGGCACCGACAACCGCGTCGCGATCCGCAGCTGTCGTTACGACGCGCAGCCGCTGGTGATCCAGGGACCCGGTGCGGGGGCGGACGTGACCGCGGCGGCCTTGCTTGACGATGTGATCGCGATCGCCGGCCAACCCGGCCAGCGGTAGAGCTCCGCTCTACGGACTACGGGGTCTTGCAGGTTTCCTGCAGTCCGAGTGCCTTGGCCACGTCGCGCCAGTCGAAGGCGGCCACGGCCTGGTCGTCGTCGACCGCATAGAACACGCCTTCGGGGAAACGCGCGTCGGGCGCCTGGTCGAGCCAGATGCCATCGGTGTTGGCAGTGCGTTCGCCGGCAAAGGCGCCGACGTGCGCAAGGGTGTCGCGGTCGAAGATGTGGAACAGGCTGCGATCCTTGAACTGGTCGGTAGCGATCCAGTAGCCGTCGTTGCCGCAGCGCCACAGCGCTAGGCCTTCTGCCTGCGCCTTGAACAATCCGGCGCCAATGTCGCGGCCGCGATAGCGCCCGTCCAGTCCGTATTCGCGCAGGCGCGTGCCGCTGGCCACGTCTTCTTCGGCGAGCAGCAGACGGTCGTTGCTGATATCGCCGAACACCGATTCGGCGATACGGATTGCGCCTTCGCCGGTCTCACCAAAGCTGCCGAGAAGGTCGGCCGACCAGGCCCCGCCGTCGCGTCGCAGCCGATAGCGCTTGAAACGGCGGTCGAGTTCGACGTCAGGTGGCGGCAGGTCCTCGTCCTGCGACGACATGTAGTTGTCGCTGACGATGACTTCGAAGGCACCGTCGAGCGGTCGCACCCACAGGCCGTAGGGCTGCACCAGGTCTTCGCTGCCGAAGATCGCCACCGATTCCAGCGCGGGCAGGGCGAAGGCCTGCACACGGTGGTTGTCGCGCTCCACCACCAGCGCCAGCGCGTGCCCGGCGCCGGCGCCGGGGTCTTCGACCACGGCGATGCCGTTGGGACGCTGCAGCTGGCCCGGGCCTGCGCCGGGTCCGCCGACCGTGCGCAGACGCGCGCCGCTAGCGCCGTCGTAGACGATCAGCAGGTCGGTCGCCTTGGCGGTGGCCAGCAGCCAGCGCCCGCCGTCCGGCGCCAGCCAGCTGGCGGGCGAGTCGATGTTGTCCGCGGGCGTCGATGCGGTGACGAACGCCTCCGGCACCACCACGTGCGCGATGCCGGCGTCGGCCAACAGCGGCTCGTGCTCGGCACCCTCGTCTGGTTCGCGGTCGGTCACCGGCGCCGAGGCGCAGGCGGCTAGGAACACCAGCAGGGTGGGCAGCAAAGCGGGCAGCAGCGGGCGCAGAGTCATGTCGTCGGATCGTGGTGGGTCGGCGCAGGCTTGTACATGACGAATATGTTTCTTGCGTGACAAGTCGCGTTGCGGGCATCTGCCGGAAGCAATTCCGACACATGGCGCCGCACGTCATATTTCCGTTATCTGCGCCGCGTAAAACACTCCGGTCTCAAGGGGTGAATCACCATGCACAAGACCCGTCTCGCGGCTGCGCTGACGCGCGCACTGGCTGCCGCAGCGCTGCTGTCCACACTTTCGCCGGCGTTGGCGCTGGATTCGCCGTCGGGATCCATGACCGCCGATCCCGCTGCGGCCGAGGCCAAGGAGCTCGACCGCATCGTGGTGATGCCCGAGATCGTCTACCGCAACCGCACCGACGATATCGCGCCGGTGCTGTCTTACGACCTCGAATACTTCCAGCGCTTCGAACCCTCCACCGTCGGCGACATGCTCAAGCGCGTGCCGGGCGTCGGCTTCGTTGGTTCGGACATCATGGAATACGACGGCGCGCAATTGCGCGGCCTCGGCGGCGGCTACACCCAGGTGCTGATCAACGGCAAGAAGGTGCCTGGCGCCGGTGACGATCGCTCGTTCTTCGTCGACCGCATCCCAGCGGAAATGGTCGACCACATCGAGATCAAGCGCAGTGCCAGCGCCAACCGCAGCGGCGATGCGATGGCCGGCGCGATCAACATCGTGCTGCGCGATGCCTACGAATTCACTGGCGGCTATATCCGTGTCGGCGTGAACCGTTGGTACGACGGCGAAGTGAACCCGACCTTCGGCGCGGTGACTTCGTTCGACGCCTTCGGCGGCCGCATGCTGGCCGGCATCAACGTGCAGGACCGCTACCGCCGCAAGGAAAAGCGTTCCGACCGATTCACCGACAACACCATGACGGAGAAGGTTAGCTGGGAAGACCAGACCGAAGTGAAGGACGGCCGCGACTATTCGGCCAACCTGAGTTACACCGCCGACGTTGGCGACAGCGGCCGCTTCAGCATCGACGGCTTTTACGTCAAGACCGATCGCGATGTGACCGAGGTGTCGTTCGAGGAAGAGCTGGACGACGACGAGACCATTAACGCGCGCGTCCCCGGCCTCAACCCGTACGACCAGAAGAACTACGGCATCGCCGCCGAATACAGGTTAGACATGGCCGGCGGCACCACCAAGCTCGAACTCGACCACGCCCGCTTCGACGACAACGAAGCGACCACCGAAGGCGAACACGTCTACGTCAGCGGTCCGGAAAACTGGGATGAGACCTGGAGCATCGACGGCGCCGAGTGGGACGAAACGGCGTATGAGGCGGATGCCATCGAAGCAAAGGACGCCGAAACCGGCTTCAAGCTCGCCCACATGCGCCCGGTGGGCGCCGCCGAGCTGGAATTCGGCGTGGACCACCGCAGCAAGAAGCGCGAAAGCCTCGTCACCAGCTACGAGTGGGAAGCCGACGAAGAGGGCCAGACCCCGGCCTGGCCGGCCGACTACGAGCTGGACGGCAGCGTCGCCTCGGTAATCGAGGAAAAGCGCCTGGACCCGTACATCATGCTCAGCAGCAAGGGCGAGGTGTTCTCGTGGGAAGCCGGTCTGCGTTATGAAACCACCAAGTCCGAAGTGGAATACATCGAGGACGAGGAAAGCGAAGGCCGCGTCGACAAGGAGTACGACGAATTGCTGCCGTCGGCGAGCCTGCGCTGGGACGTGACCGACGCCGACCGCATCAACCTGTCGCTGGCCAGGACCGTCAAGCGCCCGAACTTCAACGAACTGATCCCGGCCGTGCTGGACGGCGAGTTCGGCGACAACGACTACATTGGCAATCCGGAATTGGAACCGGAAACCGCCAACGGCCTCGACCTTGGCTTCGAACACCGCCTCGGCCGCAAGGGCGTGGTCGGCCTGAACTTCTTCTACCGCGACGTCAAGGACCTGATCGAACTCGTCAACACCGGCGAGCCGAGCGAAGAAATGCAAGACACCTGGGAAGAAATGATCGAGGACGGTGACGCCGTCGATTTGGCCGACGCGATGGCGCAGGAGCCCGCGGAAAGCTGGCTGTATACCTCGGCCAACGTTGGCGACGGCAAGGTCTGGGGCTTCGAATTCGACCTGTCCACCCCGCTGTCCGCGTTCGGACTGGACGACACCGGCGTGTTCGTGAACTACTCGTGGGTGAAGTCAGAAGTCGAAGACTTCATGGGCACCCGTCGCTTCAACGACCAGGCCAAGAGCGTCTACAACATCGGCTTCATCCAGGACCTGCCGAACCTGGCCGCCAGCTTCGGCGTGACCTATCGCAAGCAGGGCGACGCCTACAGCCGCATCCTGGGCGAGGAAGCCATCGTCCGCTATGGCGAGGAACTGGACGTGTTCGTCGAGAAGCGCTTCGGCGACAGCTTCTCGGCGCGCCTGTCTGCCAACAACCTGTTGGATGCCTCGAAGGACGAATTCTTCGACAAGTTCGACACGCTGGAAGACCAACTCGACCGCGACTACGACGAGTACGAACTGGAAACCGAAGAAGCCGGCCCGAGCTACCAGTTGGTCATGCGCTGGGCGTTCTGATCCCGCCACTGCACCTGTGGCCTGTGGCTAAGGTTTGAATAACTGCTGTCATCCCCGCGAAAACGGGAGCCAGTGTCTTCAAGCCGGAGAAATCCAAGACGCCGGGTTGACCAGCCCTTCGGGCTGTTGAAAAGCGCTTCCGCTTTCGCGGCAATGACGATCAAATTCAGAGGTTCCGGAGCGACTTCAGCGCGCCATTTTTGCGTCGCGTCGTGGGGGGCTCAGCCGCCGTAATGGCACTGCTGTGGCTGCTGCTGTTCGGGCAGGTAATCCGGTGGATCGTGGTCGTCGTACCGGGCGCGCAGCTCGGCCAGGCGCGCGCGTAGTTGCGAGAGAGTCTGCGCGTGCGCGGGGTCGTGCGCCAGGTTGTTGCGTTCCTGCGGGTCGGCCTGCAGGTCGTACAGTTCGTACTCGCTCGGTTCGCGCCAGAACTCGATCAGCTTCCAGCGCGCGTTGCGCACGCCGCGATGGGGCCGCACGCAATGCACGCCCGGATATTCGTAGTACTCGTACAGGAAGTCCTGGCGCCAGTCGGTCGCGCGCCGTTCGATCAGTGGCCTCCAGCTTTCGCCCTGCATCGCATGGGGAATTGTGGCGCCGCCCAGGTCCAGCAGGGTCGGCGCCAGGTCGATATTGAGCGCGAAATGGGCATCGTCGACGCAGCCCGCTTCCATGCCGCCGGGCCAGCGCAGCAGCAACGGGATGCGGATCGACGGCTCGTACATCAGCCGCTTGTCGAACAGCCCGTGTTCGCCGAGGAAGAAGCCGTTGTCGGTGGTGTAGACCACCAGCGTGTCCTCGGCCATGCCGCTGTGCGCGAGATGGTCCAGGAAGCGGCCGATGTTCTCGTCCACGCCCAGCAGCACGCGGTAGTAATTGCGCATGAACTGCTGGAAGTTGGCTTTCGCAAGGGCTTCCCCCGCGGGCTCGCCGATCTTGCCCTTGCGGAAGTCCGGCATCTCGGCGATGCGCATCATCGTGCCCCGCACGGCCCGGGAGCGCGCCTCCAGTGATTCCTCGAAGCTTGGCGGCAGCGGAATCTCGACGTCTTCGAAGCGGTCGCGGAAGCGCGGCGCCGGGTTCCAGTCGCGATGCGGCGCCTTGAACTGGTAGAGCAGGGCGAAGGGACGGTCGCGCGGCGCCTCCTTCACGAAGCGCAGGGCGTGCCCGCCGATCACATCGTCGGTATGCCCGCGCTGTGCCCGCCATTGGCCCTGCACCCACATCTCGGGATCGAAGTAGCTGCCCTGGCCGCGGATCATGGCCGTATAGTCGTAGCCTTCCGGCAGGGTGTTGATATGCCACTTGCCGACCATGCCGGTGTGGTAACCGGCCGTGCGCAGCAGCAGCGGCCAAGTCTGCGCGTTGCGCAACGGCGGCTCGCGGGTGAAGCCGGCTTCCTCGCCGTTGGTGCGCATGCCGTGGGTATGCGAATACTGGCCGGTAAGGAAGCTCGCGCGGCTGGGCAGGCACAGCGCGTTGGTGACGAAGGCCTGGTCAAAACGCAGGCCTTCGTTGCCGATCCGATCCAGGTTGGGCGTCTGCAGGATCGCATTGCCGTACAGGCTCATCGCCGAGCGCGCATGGTCGTCGGTCATGATGAAGACGATGTTGGGCCGGCGCGCGCTGCGCGACCGCACCACGCCCGGTGCGCAGCCGCCGAACAGCGGCGCCAGCGATAGGCCGAGCGAGGCGCCGGCGAGTCGCTTCAGCGCGTTACGGCGGCCATTGCATGTGGTCATGCGGCCCCCGGTATCGGTAGGAGCGACCCCGGATCGGGTCCGCGGCAGGCTTCGTCGCGATGTTCCTTGATTACCAAGCAAGGCGAGAGATCGTGACTGACGTCGCTCCTACGAGGGATCATGGTCATGCCGGGCACTTGCCCGGTTCCAGCTTCGGCAGGACTTCGCCCGGCTCGCCGGTGTCGCCGGTCTCGGCGCGCAACGTGTCGATGCGGCGCTTCAGCCGCGCGACGGTGTCGGCGTGCTGCGGATCCTCGACCAGGTTGTCCGTCTCGCCCGGGTCGTTGTGCAGGTCGTAAAGCGCCCACTCGTCCGGCTCCTGCCAGAAGTGGATCAGCTTCCAGCGTTCGCTGCGCACGCCATGGTGCTTGCGCGCGCAATGCACGGCCGGATATTCGTACCACTCGTAGAGGAAGTCATCGCGCCAGTCCGCCTTCTTGTTTTCCAGCAGCGGCTTCCAGCTGCGCCCCTGCATCCAGTCCGGCACCTCGACGCCGGCCAGCTCCAGGAAGGTAGGCGCGACATCGATGTTCAGCACCATGTTGTCGGTGTCGACACGGCCTGCTTCGATATGGCCGGGCCAGCGGATCAGCATCGGCACGCGGATCGACGGCTCCAGCATCAGCCGCTTGTCGTAGAAGCCGTGTTCGCCCAGGAAGGCGCCATTGTCCGAGGTATAGACGACGATGGTGTTCTCGGCCAGTCCCTCCTGGTCCAGGTAATCGAGCACGCGGCCGACGTTCTCGTCCACGCCCAGCAGCACCTGGTAGTAGGCCTTCACGTAGGCCTGGAACACCGCGCGCAGGCGTTCGTCTTCGGGCAGGTTCTTGTCCACCTGCGCCTTGCGGCGCTCGTTGTCGCGGAAGAAATCGCCCATGTCGGCGATCTCCTGCGTGGTCCGGGAGAATGCGATCGGGGCGTCTTCCGGTTGCGGCTCGCCGAAGCCCGATGGCAGCGGGATCTCAACGTCCTTGAAAGCGTCGTAGAAGCGCGGGTGCGGTTCCCACGGTCCGTGCGGCGCCTTGAACTGGTAGCACAGACAGAACGGCCTGTCCTTCGGCCGTTGGCGCAGGTAGGCCAACGCCTGGTCGCCAATCACGTCGTCGGTGTGGCCGAGGAACTTGACCGGCGCGCCGTTGACGATGAACTCCGGATCAAAATAGCTGCCCTGGCCGCGCAGCATCGCCCAGTGGTCGAAGCCGGTCGGCTCGGACTTGATGTGCCACTTGCCGACCATCGCGGTGTGGTAGCCGGCCTGCCGTAGCAGGATCGGATAGGTGATCTGGTCGTGGGCCAGGCCCATCTGCTCATACCAGCCCGGTTCCTCGCCGTTGCTGGTCACGCCATGGCTGTGCGCGTACAGCCCGGTGAGGAAACTGGCGCGGCTGGGCGCGCAGACCGAGGTGGTGACAAAGGCCTGGTCGAAGCGCAGGCCTTCGTTGCCGACGCGGTCCATGTTCGGCGTCTTCAGGATCTGGTTGCCGTAGATGCTGAGCGCGGCCCGGGCCTGGTCGTCGGGCATGATCAAGACGATGTTGGGCGCGTCCTTGCGCGCCTTGCCGATCGCTCCCGCGCCCTCCTGGGCGATGCGGGCGAGCGCAGGCGGCAACGACAGGCCGGCAGCGCCAACTCCGAGCAGCTGCAGGGCGCGGCGGCGGTCGAGGCGGGGCATGCGGTTCCGGAACGAGCAAGGACCTGGCGCATGCTAGCGGCCTGTGTAACCGTTTTCATGAGGCAGTGCACCATTGCGCCCCGCGTCGTGGGGCGCACCGTAATCGCAATGCGGCCTTCTCGCGTGCCTGCCGGCCACGGCGTGATCGTGCGATTACCGTTGGGCCGCCGGCCCGGGCTCAGCACTCGATGACATTCACCGCCAGCCCGCCGCGGCTGGTTTCCTTGTATTTGTCCTGCATGTCGCGACCGGTGTCGCGCATGGTCCTGATCACCTTGTCCAGGCTGACCTTATGCTTGCCGTCGCCGCGCACAGCCATGCGCGCGGCATTGATCGCCTTGACCGCGCCCATGGCATTGCGCTCGATGCACGGGATCTGCACCAGGCCGCCGATGGGATCGCAGGTGAGGCCGAGGTTGTGCTCCATGCCGATCTCGGCGGCGTTCTCGATCTGCCCCGGCGTGCCGCCGAGCGCGGCGACCAGGCCACCGGCGGCCATCGAGCAGGCCACGCCGACCTCGCCCTGGCAGCCGACTTCCGCGCCGCTGATCGATGCGTTCTCCTTGTAGAGGATGCCGATGGCCGATGCAGTCAGCAGGAAATCGAAGAGGCCCTGTTCGTTCGCACCGGGGCAGAAGCGGTCGTAGTAATGCAGCACGGCGGGCAGGATGCCGGCCGCACCGTTGGTAGGCGCGGTGACGACGCGGCCGCCAGCGGCGTTCTCCTCGTTCACCGCGAGTGCGTACAGGTTGACCCAGTCGAGCACGGTCAGCGGATCGCGCATCGCCGCCTCGGGTTTGGACGAGAGTTCGGCGAACAGGGCCGGCGCGCGGCGCGACACGTGCAGCCCGCCGGGCAGGGTGCCGGTCTGGCGGATGCCGCGCTGCACGCAGCTCTGCATCGCCGACCACAATTCGCGCAGTCCTGCACGGATCTCGTCCGGGCTGCGCCAGGCCTGCTCGTTCTCGAACATCAGCTGGGCGATGGTCAGGCCGCTGCGCTGGGCCTGGGCGAGCAGCTCGTCGCCGCTGGAAAACGGATACGGCAGCGGCGTGGTGTCGGCGACGATGCGGTCCTCGGCGGCTTCGTCCTGGTTGACGACGAAACCGCCACCGACCGAGTAGTAGTCGCGCGTGGCGAGCTCGTTGCCGTCGGCGTCATAGGCCGCGAAGCGCATGCCGTTGGTATGGTAGGGCAGCTTCTGGCGCTTGTTCATCACCAGGTCGCGCTTCTCGTCGAAGTCGACTTCGTGCCTGCCGTGCAGCCGGATCCTGCGCTCGCTGCGGATGCGTTCCAGGGCCTTGGGAATGACGTCGGGATCGATCAGGTTCGGCCATTGGCCTTCGAGCCCCATCAGCACCGCCTTGTCGGTACCGTGGCCGCGACCGGTCAGCGCCAGCGAGCCGAACACTTCGGCGCGGACCCGGGCCACGTCCGATAGCCGCCCCGGTTCCACCAGCCAGCGTTCGACGAAACGCGCAGCCGCGCGCATCGGACCGACCGTATGCGATGAGCTCGGTCCGATGCCGATCTTGTAAAGGTCGAAGGTGCTGACGGCCATGCGAAGATTCTACGCCCTGCCTCCGAATGAACCGGGCGAGCGATGCCGCGGCTGATCCTGTACCAGCGTGACGACTGCCCGCTATGCGACCAGGCGCTGGGCGTACTGGCGGCCGCCCGGGTGCCGGAGTTCGAGAGCGTATGGATCGACGGCGATGATGCGCTGGAAGCGCGCTATGGGGAACGGGTGCCGGTATTTCGCGACGACGCGAATGGAGTCGAGCTGGATTGGCCGTTCGATCCAGCCGCGCTGGCGGCGATCGGCGCAGCCGGTTAGTCAGACGCCCGCGGAAGCTTCCGCGAACTCACGGTGCGGGTTCGAACACGACCTTGGTGCTGATGGCGATCGCGTTCGGGATCAGTGATGTATCGGCCCACTCGCCGCCGCCGACGCCGAAGTCGAGACGGCGGACCGTGGCCTTGCCGGCCAGCACCGGCCTGGCGCCCGGCGTCCAGGTGAAGGTCAGGGTGACGGGCTTGCTCACGCCGCGCAGGGCGAGGGTACCGTCGGCCGCGTACTGGTTGCCGCCGAGCGCACGGAACCGGGTCGCCGTATAGCGTGCCTGCGCGAACTTGCCGGCATCGAAGAACGCGCTGCCACGCAACTCGCCGTCGTAGTCGGCATTCTCGGTCGTCGCGCTCGCCATCGGGATCACGACATCCAGCTTCGCGCCCGCCAGTTGTTTCGGGTCGAACGAGAGCCGGGTCGCGAAGCCAGGGAAATACCCGGTGAACACTTCGCCCTGGTAGGTGCCGGCGAACGTCAGACGCGAACCGGGTGCCTGCGCGTAATCGGCGGCGAAGGCGCTGGTGGACGAAACAAGCACGAGCGCAGCGGCGAACAGGGTCTTACGCATTGCGTGAATCCTCGATCGGGTCGAGCGGTTGCTCCAGACGCAACCAGCCTTTGGGCAGCATGCGCGCGAGCGTGGCATCGCGCTGGAACAGGTGGTGGTAGAACGCTGCGGCGACATGCACGAGCGCCACGCCGACGAGGGTCCAGAACAGCAGTTCGTGCGCCTGCTCGGCGAATTCGTGCAGGCCCTCGTCCTTGCCGGCGATTCGCGGCAGGTTGAACAGGCCGAACCACTGCAGCGGAAAGCCGGCGGCGGAATTCAGGACCCAGCCGCTGATCGGGATCGCGAACAGCAGGACATACAGGCCCCAGTGCGACAGGTCGGCAATGCGCTCCTGCCAGCGCGGCATGCCGGGGACCGGGCGCGGTACGCCCGAATACAGGCGCCACAGGAGCCGCAGCAGCGCCAGCGCGAGAATGGTCAGGCCGAACGACTTGTGCAGCGCGTAGAGCTGGATCTTGTCCGGGCTGTTGCGCAGGGTCACCATCCACAGGCCGACGCTCCCCTGGCCCAGGATCAGCAGCACGATCAGCCAGTGGAACAGTTTGCTGAGCCAGCCCCATTCGGTTGCGGTGTTCTTCAGGCTCACGGCGCCGGCTCCGGTATCGCGGGTACGGTCGTGTCCGGAATGCCGGACGGCGCGGGTGGTCCCGCCGGCGGTTGTTCGGCTTCCGGTGGCGTTGGGGTATCGACCGGGTTCGTCGCGGGATCCGTGGCTTCGATCTCGTCGGCTGGTTCGTCGTCGGGTTGCCTTGCGCGCGTCGCCTCGGCTTCGATCCGCAGCTCCACCGCGTCGCCGATCACGCTCGGCCAGGCGTCGATACTGAAGTCCTTGCGGCTGAGGGCAGCGGTCGCCGAAAAACCCACCGTTCGCCGGAAGGGCGGCATCGGATGACGCCTCGCGGCGTTGAGGGTCACATCCAGCTTCACCTCCTTCGACACGCCATGCAGCGTCAGCGTGCCGAAGACCGCGGCATGGGTCGCATCGATGGGCTCGACGCGGGTGGACACGAAGGTCGCCACCGGATGGTCGTCGGCATCGAGCAGATTCTTCGCCAGCGCCGCGCGGTTCCATTTCGGGTCGCCCAGATCGAGGCGCGTCATCGGCACGCTGGCCTGCAGGCGGGCACTCGACCAGTCGTCCGGGTCGAACCACAGCTCGCCGGTGCTGCCGGAGACGGTGCCGAGCGCGTGCGAGAACCCGGCGTGGCTCACCGCGAACAGGACCCGGGTGTGGACCGGATCCAGTTCGTAGCGCACGGCCTCGGCCTGGGCGACCAGGGGTGAGGTCGACAGCAGGAAGGCCAGGAGCAGGCCGGATGCGCGCATCGAGCAAAGCCAGGAAGGGAATCGCAGCGATTCTAGGCGTGGGCGGGTGAACCGTGCCGCTTGCGCGCGCAACGGTCCATTGCGAGCATGCGGCGGGGCTCGGGCAAGGAGGTTCGGATGCGGCGAGGGGCGGGCCGGCTCGGAATCGTGGCTGCGTGGACATGCCTGCTGCTGGCGGGCGTGGGCCGTGCGGCCATACCCGATACGCCGCAGCCGCGCCAGCTGAGCGTGCTCGACGGCATGCCGTCGAATCGCGTCAACGCGATTGCGGAAGATCGCCAGGGTTATCTGTGGATCGCCACCCGCGACGGGCTGGCGCGCTATGACGGCGTGGGCTTCCGTGTCTGGCGGGTCGGCAACGGCCTGCGCGACAACTTCGTCTGGAGCGTGCGCGTTGATGCGCAGGATCGGGTCTGGATCGGCACCCGCAATGCGGGACTGTCGGTGCTGGATGCCGAACGGCGCAGCTTCCGCCATTTCGACCGGACCTCGCATCCAGCCATCGGTAGCAACGAGGTCTGGAGCCTGGAACGCACGCGCGACGGTGCGCTGTGGTTCGGTACCGCGGGAGGCGGCTTGCATAGGCTGGGAGCGGACGGACGCATCCGGCGTTTCGTGCACCGGCCGGGCGATGCGGCGAGCCTGCCCGCCGACAGCGTCACGGCACTGAGAGTCGATGACACCGGCAGCCTGTGGGTGGCGACGACCGGTGGGGTCGCGCTCTGGACCGGCAGCGGCTTTGCCCGTTTGGCGATGCTCGGCAGCGTGCACCGGGTGGACTCGCTGACCGTGGACGACGCCGGCGACCTGTGGATGGGCGTCAGCGGCGAAGGCCAGGTGCGCCGGCGCACCGGCCGCATCGAGCGCATGCCGTTCTCCGATCCGGTACTGGGAGGGCCAGCCTTGCAGGTCCTGCTGCAGGACCGGCAGGGCGCGCGTTGGCTGGATACCCGCAGCGGGCTGGCGCGCGAGCGCCGCGGCCTGGTGCAGGACGTGCCCCTGTACAGCACCACCAGCCGCGGGCTGGTGCGCCCGGCGTGGAGCGCGGCCTACGAGGATCGGGAAGGCGGCCTGTGGTTCGGCAGCAGCGATTCGGGCCTGTGGCACCTGCCGTCCAACTGGCGCGATTTCAGCCTGCTCACCCGGCGCGTGGACGATCCGGGCACGCCCGCCAATGCCTTCGTGCACGGCGTCGCGCCGGCGCACGACAACGGGCTGTGGCTGGTGGGCAGCGGCGGGGTGCTCGATCGCCTCGACCCGCAGACCGGCCGCATCGAACACGTGCTGCGCAATGTCTGCGGCGAAGTGCGCGCGCAATCCGTGCTGCAGACCGGCGATGGGAGTGTCTGGATCGGCTGCCGTGGCGAACTGGTGCGGGTGGACCCCGGCAGCCGCGCAGCCACGCGCTGGCGGGCTGGGGACTCGATCGATGCGCCGCCCGCGGGTTTGATTTCGGCAATGACCGAACGCGGTGACGGTGCCCTGTGGCTGACCGACGGCAACGTGCTGCAGTTGCGCAGCACCGCCGGACGTGTGCTTGAACAACTCGTGGCCGGCGACGGGCGTGGCCTGCGCGCCGATGCGCTGGTGAGCCAGCTCGCGATCGCGCCCGACGGCGGGCTGTGGCTGGCGACCAGCGACGGGCTGTGGATGTGGAACGACGGCGCGCGCCGGATCGAGCCGGTGCCAGGCGCGCCGCGCCGGCCGCTGTCGGCCTTCACCCTGGCCGGGCGCGACATGGTCTGGCTGACCGGCATGGGCACCCTCTCGGCTTGGCGCTGGGACGGTGCGCGCCTGGTCCAAGCCGCCAGCGTCGGCGCGGAACAGGGTCTGCCGATGGTCGCGCCGAGCGGCGTCACCGTGGACGGCGTCGGGACGCTGTGGATGACCAGCATGCGCGGACTGGTCCGCTACGACCCGCAGCGCAAGCGCGTACGCGTCTTCGGAGTGCGCGACGGACTGCCGAGCCAGGAGTTCAGCGACAGCCCGATCCAGCTCTCGCCCCTGGGCTATCTCGCGGTCGGAACCGCGGACGGCCTGCTGCTGTTCCATCCGCAGCAGATCCAGTGGAGCGATCGGGTGCCGACGCTGGCCATTGCCTCCGTTGGCGTGCGCCGCGGCGAGCGGCGGGTCGAGCTGCCGCGTTCGGGCGCGATCGTGCTCAAGCCGGGCGATCGCGACCTGCGCATCGTGGCGCGCCTGCTCTCGTTCACCGACGTGCACGCCCATCGCTACCGTTTCCGTTTGCAGGGCTACGATCCCGGGTGGGTCGACGCCGATGCCACCGGCGAGCGCCTGTTCGCCACGCTTGCGCCGGGTAGCTATCGCCTGGCGGTACAGGCGCGCACCGTGGACGGGGAATGGAGCCCATCGCAGTTCCTGGACTTGCGCATGCCGCCGCCGTGGTGGCGCACGCCCTGGGCTTATGCGGTCTTCGGACTGACCCTGCTCTCGCTGCTGTGGTGGGCGGCGCACGCCTATCGCCTGCGCTTGAAGCGTCGCCATGCCTGGCAGCTGGCCAAGCACCAGCGGGCCGTGGCCGAGCAGGCGTCCGAAGCCAAGACGCGTTTCCTGGCCATGCTCGGACACGAAGTCCGCACCCCGATGACCGGCGTGCTGGGCATGAGCGAATTGCTGCTCGCGACCGACCTGGACGCGGAGCAGCGCAGCCACGTGACCTCGATCCGACGCGCTGGCGAGCATCTCCTGCGTCTGGTCAACGATGCCCTGGACCTGGCCCGGATCGAAGCCGGCAAGCTGCAGCTGGAAAGCGGGGAGTTTTCGCTGTCCGCCCTGATGCACGACGTGGTCGGCCTGATGGCGCCGCTCGCCGAGCGACGCGGCCTGCAGTTCAGCGATGCCATCGATGGCAGCGCGCCGCGTGCCCTGCGCGGCGACCGGACGCGTGTGGCCCAGATCCTGATGAATCTGCTCGGCAATGCGATCAAGTTCACCGAACGCGGATTCGTCGCGCTCGAAGCCATGCCGCTGGCCGGCGGCGGCGTGCGCTTCGCGGTGACCGACAGCGGCCCGGGGCTCAACGAGGAGCAGCAGCAACGCCTGTTCCGCAGGTTCGAGCAGGCCGAAGGCGCACGCACCGCGGCCCGCTACGGCGGCAGCGGGCTTGGGCTTGCGATCAGCCAGGAGCTCGCCGCGGCGATGGGCGGGCGTATCGACGTGGAAAGCACGCCGGGCAAGGGCACCCGCTTCATCGTGGACCTGCCCCTGCCCGCCGCAGTGGAAGTAAGCGTCGGGCACGGCGGCGAAACCGCGTCCGGCGAAACGGCCTCCACCGGGCCGCTGTGCCTGCTGCTGGTGGAGGACGACCCCACGGTCGCCGAAGTCCTGGTGGGCCTGCTGCAGGCGCAGGGGCACCAGGTCGTGCACGTCCCCCATGGCTTGGCGGCGCTGGCCGAAGTATCCGGTCGGGCCTTCGATCTCGGCTTGCTGGACCTGGACCTGCCCGGTATCGATGGGTTGGCCTTGGCGCGCCAGCTGCGCGCGCAGGGCTTCGCCAAGCCGCTGGTGGCGGTGACTGCCCGTGCCGACGCCGAAGCCGAGCCGCTGGCGCGCGCTGCCGGTTTCGACGGCTTCCTGCGCAAGCCGCTGACCGGCGCGATGCTGGCGCGCGCGATCGAGGCGGCGATGGCCTGATCGGGCAGCCAGTGGGAGCGGCCTCGGCCGCGATTGCTTTCAAGGAAACTGGACGCACCGGTCATTGCCACGGGCAACAAAGAGCATTCGCGGCGGAAGCCGCTCCCACTCGGCAAGTCAGCGTGCGCTGTAGCGATGCACCTCGTCCACCAGCACCGCGACATGTTCGGGGTCCATGTCCGGCGACATGCCGTGGCCCAGATTGAACACATGGCCCTCGCGCGAACCGGCGTTGCCGTCGCGATAGCTGTCGAGTGCGCGACGTGCCTCGCGGCGGATCGCCTCGGGCGAGCCGTACAGCGCGGCCGGATCGAGGTTGCCCTGCAGCGCGACCTTGCCGCCGGTCCGGCGCGCGGCCTCGCCCAGTTCCACCAGCCAGTCCACTCCCACGGCGTCGGTGCCGCAGTCGGCCAGGGCTTCGAGATGGGCGCTGTTGCCCTTGCCGAACAGGATCAGTGGGGTGCGTTCGACGCCCGCGCCGCGCTCGAGTTCCGCGGCGATGCGGGTCAGGTAGGGCAGCGAGAATTCGCGGTACATCGCCGGGCTGAGCACGCCGCCCCAGGTATCGAACACCTGCAGCGCCTGCGCGCCGGCCGCGCGCTGCGCCGACAGGTACGCGATCACCGCGTCGGTGTTCACCGACAGCAGCGCATGCAGCGCCTGCGGATCGTTCAGCGCTATCGCCTTGATCCGCGCGAAATCCTTGCTGCCGCCGCCTTCGACCATGTAGCAGGCCAGGGTCCAGGGACTGCCCGAGAAGCCGATCAGCGGAACCTTGCCGTCCAGCTCGGCGCGGATGGTGCGCACCGCGTCCATCACGTAGCGCAGTTCGCGTTCCATGTCGGGCACGCCCAGTTTGGCGATCGCTGCGGCGTCGCGCACCGGATCGCGGAATTTCGGCCCTTCGCCCTCCACGAAATACAGCCCCAGGCCCATGGCATCGGGGATGGTGAGGATGTCGGAAAACAGGATCGCCGCATCCAGATCGAAGCGGGCCAGCGGTTGCAGGGTGATTTCGCAGGCGATGTCGGGGTTCTGCGCCATCGCCAGGAAGCTGCCGGCCCTGCGCCGCGTCTCGCGGTATTCGGGCAGGTAGCGGCCGGCCTGGCGCATCAGCCAGATGGGCGTGCGGTCCACGGGCTCGCGGCGCAGGGCGCGGAGGAAGCGGTCGTTCTTCAAGCGGTCAACGTTCAAATGCGTTCTCTGTGCATCAATAAACCGGTCGTCCTGAGCGTAGCGAGGCGGAGTCGCCCTTCGACTCCGGTGCTACGCACCTACGCTCAGGATGAGCGGGTAGTGTGGCCGGTGGGGGGGGGGGGGGGCCGCCGCGGCCCCGGGCGGCGCCGGGGCTGCCGGCTTGGGGGGCCGGTTCGTCCTGAGCGTAGCGGCCGCAGGCCGCGGAGTCGAAGGGCGGCGCTGCGCGCCTACGCTCAGGACGAACGGAGTGGAGGGGCGAGGCGATGGTTCCTAGCTTTTCGGCGCTTCGGCACCCTGCGCGAACATCAGCTGGAATCCCCTTTTTAGCTGTGCATCGCGCGCATGTTCCAGCGCCGCCATTGCGCTGGCCTGGTCCAGATACTGCTCGCGACGCAGGGTGCTCCGGCCGCCGATCTGGCCGGTTTCGCGCACCAGCGCCCAGCCGCCGAGCAGGTCCGGCTCGAGCATCAGCTGCACGAAGCGCGGGGCTTCGCGGCCGTCGGGACGTTGTTGCAGCAGCAGGCGCATGGGGAAATATTGTAGGGCTGGCCCGGCTCCGGCGCTTGGGCGGTTGGCGAAGGTGATCCAACAAGGCCTGCGCCGCCCGCGCCTGAGAGCATCGACGGGTGCGTGGGGACGCGCCTGTTGGCTAGGTCGCGGCGAGCAGCTGCGCGACCGCCGCTTCGTCCACTCCTGCGACGATGCGGGCCCGGCCCGCGCCATCCCACAGGATGAAGCGCAGCCCGTCGCCGACGGCCTTCTTGTCCAGACGCATGCGCGCCGCCAGCGCCTGCGGGTCGAGCCCGGGCGGCATCCGCGTGGGCAGGCCGAAGCGTTCCAGCAGTGCCTGCAGGCGCAGCGCATCGTGCTCGTCGGCCATGCCCAGCCGCGTGGACAGGCGCGCGGCCAGCACCATGCCTACCGCGACGGCCTCGCCATGGTTGAGGCCTTCTCCATAGCCTTGCTCGGCCTCGACTGCATGGCCGAAGGTGTGGCCGAAGTTGAGCAGGGCGCGTTCGCCATGTTCCAGGGGGTCGCGCGCCACGATCGCCGCCTTGTGCGCACAGCTGCGGGCGATGGCCTCGGCCAGCGCAGCGGCGTCCATGGCCAGCAATGCGTCGGCGTTGGCCTCGAGCCAGTCGAGGAACGGCGCGTCGACGATCGCGCCGTACTTCACCACTTCCGCGAGCCCCGCGCGCAGTTCGCGCGCGGGCAGGGTGCGCAGGGTGTCGGTATCGGCCAGCACCGCGCGTGGGGGATGAAACGCGCCGAGCAGGTTCTTGCCAGCCGGGATGTCGATCGCGGTCTTGCCGCCCACCGAGGAATCGACCATCGCCAGTAGCGTGGTGGGCAGCTGCACGCAGTCGATGCCGCGCATCCAGCACGCCGCCGCGAACCCGGCGAGGTCGCCGACCACGCCGCCGCCCAAGGCGAACACGCAGGCATCGCGGGTCGCCCCCAGCGCGGCCAGGGCATCGATGCAGCCGGCGAAGGTGTCCAGCGTCTTCGATGCCTCACCCGCCGGCAGCACGAAGCGGGCGATGCGCGCCTGCGGCTTTGCACGCGCAAGGGCGGCTTCCAGAGCGTCGGCATACCGCGGCGCCACCTGGTCGTCGCTGACCACCAGTGCGTGGCGCCCGCGCCAATGCCGGCCGAGCCGTGCGCTGTCCGCCAGCAGGCCGCCGCCGATGTCGATCCGGTAGGGCTGGGCGCCGCCGACCTCGACCGTTGCGATCGACGCGCCCATCAGGCGGCATCCTGCGGCGCCGCGCGACGCTGCCATTGTGCGGACAGCAGCACGGCGAGCTGGCCAGCGGCTTCGCTGCAGGACTGGTGGCTGGTGTCGTAGTACAGGTCGGCGACCTCCGCGTACAAGGGCGCGCGATTCCGGGCCAATGCCTGCAGGACCTCCTCGCGGTCCTCGCGCTGCAGCAGCGGTCGGGTGCGGTCGCGCGCCAGGCGGGCGAGCTGGGCGGCGACGTCGGCGTGCAGGTGCACCACGAAGCCGTGTTCGCGCAGCAGCCGGCGATTGTCCGGATCGAGCACCGCGCCGCCGCCGGTGGCGATCACATGGCCGGAACCCTGCAGCAGTTCCGCGAGCAGGGTGCGTTCGCGCAGGCGAAACCCGCTCTCGCCCTCGCACTCGAAGATGGTGGCGACGGTGGCGCCGGTATGCGCCTCGATCTCGCGGTCGGCATCCACGAACGGCAGGGCGAAGCGCCCGGCCAGGCGCCTGCCGATGGAGGTCTTGCCGGCTCCCATGGGGCCGACGAGGACGAGATTGGCGGAGGGATTCATGCGCCGCGATCTTAACAACCGGGGATTAACACGCGCGCGCCTACGCTGCCGGTTCCGGCGCCAGTGCGCCAGCCGCAAGGAGAATCCCGGATGTCGGTAGTGAAAGTGATCGAGCTGAGCGCATCGTCGAAAACCAGCGTCGAGGATGCGGTCAAGGGCGGCCTGGCCAAGTGCGCCGAGACCGTCAAGAACATCCAGGGGGCCTGGGTCAACGAGATCAAGGTGGTCACCAATGGGGATGGCAGCATCCAGGAGTGGCGGGTCAACATGAAGATCAGTTTCATCGTGCACTAGGCGCCGAGTCGACAGCAACGGCCGCGATGCATCTGCATCGCGGCCTGGGGAGTGATCTGGCGCCAAGGGGGCGTTGTTGATCTTCGCGAGTTCGCCCTACAGCGAGTGGCCGCAAGCCCCCGATGACTCCCTGATTTCCTCGTCGTCGCGCAGAGCCTGCCCGAATGGAAGACGAGGTCCAAGGACGTTGCTCCTGAGTTCCGTAGGTGGAGGTATCAGGAGCTATAAGAGCAGAGCTTTCGCCTGCCGGCGAGTTACTTTTCTTTGCTGGTGCACTGTGCCGAAGGCGCGAACGGCGAAGCCGGCCCGAAGGGCGAGCACCGCAGGTGCGAGTAAAGAAAAGTAACCAAAAGAAA